>CAWDFP010000014.1:0-7448 GCA_963801605.1 uncultured candidate division Zixibacteria bacterium | reverse complement strand
CTTCCCTGAAGCGCCGCCAGATATAGCTTGACTGTGCCTGTTCCTGACGCCGGTGCGGTCCAGCGGAAATCGCCTGAGGCTCTATTGGATGATGAAAAATGCACTCCATTAGTTTTCCCGGTTACATTATAAACTGTAGTAAATGAACCTGCAGCAATTGTTCCCGCATTGACAGAGCCGGCGCCTACCGAATCGAACTATTGAATTGGCTGATAGTGGTTCCACCGTTATGCGCCACCGTAATTGTGTACTGTTGTCCGGGGACATAAGTTTGAGGAAACCCGGCAACAGTAACTGTAGAGGAGAAATTGGAAGTGTTATGGCACGAAATGGAGCAAGATTGCTGTCCCGGCGCCCCGGAATAGCCTGTATAGGATGCGTGCCCCCAGGCCCCCCGTACCGAAAGTATCGCCACCGCGACGATAATAGATGTTATAAAATGTGTTTTCACTGAAGCCTCCTTGATTAGCATTACACCTCGTCACCATGAGAATATTAGTTATAATTACTATTGTCAAGAAAATAAGGCGCATTTATCTGTAGAATTTCGTTGCCGATTATCAAAATAGATGCTAATTTAGGACTATCATGCGGATGGGTAATTGGAAGTACAGGGCCGCATGAGCATAAGATGTGGAGGAATGATGTCTTTCTCTAAAGTAGCGGTTGTGGGGGCGGGGATAATGGGGCAGGGGATTTCTCAAACCGTGGCGTCCATGGGGACAGAAGTATATTTATTTGATGTAAATGAAGATCTATTGAAGGCAAGCCTTAAGTCGCTATCCGACGAGATGGATCATGAGATAGAACGTTGGGGCATGACCTCATCTGAAAAGAAGGCGATACTATCACGAATTAAAGCCTCATCGGACCTGGACGGAGCCTGTGGCGCTCCCTTGATAATCGAGGCTATACCGGAGGATCTGACTCAAAAAAAGGAGCTTTTCGCTCGGCTTGACGCAATCTGTTCGCCGGAAACGATTTTTGTGACAAACACCTCGACCCTGTCGATAAGCGAAATCGGAGCCGCCACTCAGCGGCCGGACCGGGTAATCGGGTTACATTTTCTGAATCCCGTGCCTAAGATCCCGCTGGTTGAAATTGTCAAGGGCCTGAGCACATCGGATGATACCTACAACCAAATCCAGGATTTCGCCAGGTCATTGGGCAAAACACCGGTCAAGGTGTTTGAGTATCCGGGATATGTCACGACGCGCATTATTGTGCCGCTACTCAACGAAGCAATGCACGTGCTAATGGAGGGCGTTGCCACAGCAAGCGATATTGATAATGCCATTAAATTGGGGTATGGTTTTAATATAGGGCCGTTGGCGTTGGCCGATAAGATGGGGTTGGACGTCGTAATGGCCTGGATGGAGAATCTGCTAAATGAGCTTTCTGATCACAAGTACAATCCTTGTCCTCTTTTGCGTAAAATGGTCAGAGCCGGGCATCTGGGAGTCAAAACCGGCCAGGGGTTCTTCAAATACGACAACGAAGGCAATAGGATAACTGAGGAACAGGAGAGATAAAGATGCCTGCTAAAAAAGCTGTTCAAAAAAAGGCCGTTAAAAAAGCTGCCCCCAAAACCGTTGCTAAAAAGGCTCCGGTAGATGAGATCGATGATCGGCCGGATGTTCCCATGAAAGAGTGCGAGCATTGCGATGGTATTGGCAAATGCACTGCAGGCGAGCCCTACGATAAGGGCCATCATCAAATATTTGGCTCCAAGGTTATGCTGACATCCTGCGCCGACTGCCTGGAAGCCGATGGTGAACATCGCAATTCCAAAAAGATCGTTGCCTGCCGCTTCTGAAAGGGACCGGCAAAGTAGAGGCATAGAGGTTGGAAGGTAAAAAAAGAAATAGCGCCGCGCATAAAAAATATATTGAAGTACTGCGGAGTATGACGCCTGAACAGCGGTTGCTTAAGGCTTTTGAACTAACCGAATTTTCGAAATCCCTTTTTTATCAGGGGCTGCGTAAACGCTTTCCTGAAATGTCTGATGAACAATTTGAGGCACTTTACCGCCAACGTCTTGATTTATGTCACAACAGGAACTGGTAATAAAAGTCCTGCGCGTTCTTGAAAAAGCTCAAATCCAGTATATGGTTACTGGATCGCTTGTTTCAAGTTTGCAGTGGCGAACCGCGTACAAAGCTGGTTTTGATTTATATGTAAATCTGGGGCGTAAAATAATAATTTGAGCCCTGTTCGAACGCTTGAAAAATGAAGCAGAACAACTTTAGAATCATAAGCTTTGGATTTTTAAGTTAATAAATATATGAAAGGTTGTTAAGTGGTGTTAAGATGAAAATACTTGTTTTGAATTCCGGTTCGTCTTCCGTTAAATATCAACTCCTCGATATGCCGGAGGGGAGACGGTTGGCATCGGGCGATGTTACCCGCATTGGTATGTCGGCCGCTGTCCTGGCGCATAAACCGTTCGACAGGCCCGAAGTGAAAATCTCAGGCGAAATACTCGATCACATTCAGGCTATCGAATTTGTGGTCTCCATGCTGCTCTCGCCCAATCACGGCGTCATTAAGGATAAATCCGAAATCCAGGCAATCGGTCATCGGGTGGTGCACGGCGGTGAGACATTCTCCGACTCGGCGTACATCGACGATCAGATCATTGCCAAAATAAGGGAGTGTATCGAACTGGCGCCCCTGCATAATCCCCATAACCTGCGCGGTATTAATGCCTGCATTAAAATTCTACCGAGCGTTCCCCAGGTAGCCGTTTTCGATACCGCCTTATACAGCAAAATGCCGAAACATGCTTATATTTATCCCTTGCCATATATCCTGTACAAGCGCTATCAAATCCGACGATATGGTTTCCACGGCATGTCCCATTTCTATGTTGCCCGACGAGCCTCACAGATTCTGAATCAGCCGAAAGAGAATCTTAAAATCATAACCGTGCATCTTGGCAACGGTTGTTCCATGAGCGCCCACAAAGGCGGCGTTGCGGTTGATACCTCGATGGGCTTCACTCCTCTCGAAGGACTCATGATGGGCACTCGCTGCGGCGATATCGATCCCGCCATCATCCTTAATGTTATGGGACGAGAAGAGCTTTCGCTTCATGAGGCCAATACCCTTCTCAACAAGCATTCTGGTTTGCAGGGCGTTTCGGGTGTTTCCTCGGATATGCGGGACATCCTTTCCGGCGCTGATTCCGGAAACGAGCTGGCCAAACTGGCTCTCGATATTTACTGCTACCGAATTCGTAAATATATTGGCGCTTATTCCGCGGCTATGGGCGGACTCGATTGCCTGGTGTTCACCGCCGGTGTTGGCGAAAACTCGCCGCGGGTCAGACAGCTTTCCTGTCAGGATTTGCAGTATCTCGGTATTGAACTTGACTCCGCCAAAAATGACGACGCAGTGAAAAAAGAAGCCAATATCTCCGCTGATGGTTCTCGAGTTGCGGTGCTGGCAATACCTACCAATGAGGAATTGATTATCGCCGAGGATACCTATAAGATCGTTTGCCAGGATAAGAAGGCTGGCTGATGAAGCAGTAGATAAGCTATTGTCGAAATTCATCGTCAAATTATGCGCCGGGATAATGGTCCAGGGACAATATTCCGGCGCTTTTTTATTCGCCTTAAAAGCATATAGCGTTGCTATGCAAATTGAAATAGTATGAATGAACATTCAATAAGTTTTTGAGCGCCTGATTTCCGGTATATCAGTTTTTATTGGCATTTGTAAAAAACTGGAATTAATTGATTAATAAAATTGTTTATATTATTACTGATAACTTGCCTTTTGTAAGAAGCTGTTCGTGTTTGACAACCTGGGATGAAGGGAGGATAGCAGTGAAATTATCTAAAATTGGTTTAATTTTCGCATTGTTTTTAATTTCGACCGAAATTACTTCGGCCGATCCCGGTGATACGCTCTGGACCCGCTTGTATGGCGGTGAGGGTAACGATATTGCATGTTCGATTCATCAGGCTAACGACGGCGGCTTTTTTATCGGAGGCACCACCGAGTGGTCGGGAAACGGCGAAAATGATATGTACCTGGTCCGGACCGATGTCCACGGTGAAACGCTTTGGACAAAAACCTATGGCGGTGCCGAGGAAGACTATGCATCCTCGATGCAGCTAACCACCGATGGCGGAGTAATTATCGCCGGATGGACCAACTCTTTTGGAGCCGGAGGCACCGACTTTTATTTAGTTAAGACCGATTCAGCGGGCGATACCCTCTGGACCAATACCTTTGGCGGTGTCGGTGAGGATTCCGCTAAGTCAGTTACCACAACATCCGATGGCGGTTTCGTACTTTGTGGTACCACCAACTCATTCGGAAACGGCTACCAGTATGATGTCTATGTCGTCAAAACTGATTCGCTGGGCCAGTTTCTTTGGGATCACAGGTCTGGAGGTGTTGTTGATGATGGCGCCAGCAGCATTCAACAAACCAGAGATGGCGGCTATATCCTGGCTGGCCGCACCGCTAATTCCGATGGCAACCATAATATTTATGTTGAAAAACTAAATGCCGCTGGCCATACTACCTGGTATCAGGCGTTCTCTCCCGGAATCGATAACCAGGCAGCATCGGTAATTCAAGTTAATGACGGCAACTACGTTGTTGCCGGCTATGCTTTCATTAATCCGGATGCCCTCCAATATCTGCTTATGAAAATTTCCGCCAACGGTTCGGCAATGTGGACTCGCACTTATGGCTCTAATCTCTGGGAAGTTGCCTACTCTGTTCGTCAAACATCCGATCACGGCTATGCAATTGCCGGATCAAAATGGGTTACTCTAATGCCCGATTCAACTCAACTTTCGCTGGTGCGAACGGATTCGCTGGGGCATCTTCGCTGGGATCGTACCTATTCCCTGAAATTAATTGATGAAGCCACATCGCTTGATATTACTCAGGATGGTAATTACGCCCTGATTGGATATGCTTGTAATTCGCATCCTTATTCCTGCGATATAGTCCTGGTTTTAGTGGAAGGTGAACAGCAAACTGCCAATTACAACGATAATTCTTTGATTGCCCGGCCTGTTGGTCTTGGTGGCAATTATCCAAATCCTTTTAATACCAGAACCATTATTGATTACAGCCTGGCCGAGCCAGGCAATGTCAGCTTTGAGATTTTCGATATCGCCGGTAGATTGATTGAACGTCTCGAAAGGGGGGAGCAGATTGCAGGTAATCATCAGTTGATTTGGGATGCTATCGATCAGCCGTCCGGAACGTATCTGGTAAGGATGACGGTGGATCAAAAGATCGCGACTATCAAAGTTACGCTCTTGAAATAAACAGGGGGAAATTTTCGTTAGGCCGCTTAAAGTTCAGACTCTTTCTAACGGTTTCTTTGAACAGGGGACGCACTCGCTGATCTGGAATGGAGCTGATGATAACGGAATATCACAACCTAGCGGCATCTATTTCTTCAAGCTCTCCGGCGATAACGTCAATTGTTCGATAAAAATGACTCTGCTGCGTTAGCCAAGGGGTTTTTGAATCATTGATGATCGATGCCTGAATCGTTGTCATTAACATGGTTGGCGCACCTACTGATGCGCCAACCTGCCATTATCCCTTGAATTTCCCTTTTGCCCGCTTCTACCTTTAACCGCCGAACTTTCCAATTTACCTCTTGTATTTAGGACTGTTCATCTGCTATGATATTTCCCGCGAAAGACTTTGGCGAATTATGCAAATACCTGTTGATCGACTCTTAGCTTACGCTTTTGGAGTAACCGCCGTGGCCATCATCGGCGGCTTGCCTCCGCTTTTTTCGAAATGGAATCAGAAACAGTTGCATTTATTCATTGCGTTTGGCGGAGGCACTATCCTCGGAGCCATATTCCTGCATCTGCTTCCTGACGCTCTTTCGATGGGTACCGGCAATTTGGCCAGCGGCATGGTCCTTCTTGGTTTTGTAGGGATTCTCCTCGTCGAGCGAATCCTGCTTGGTGGCCATGCCCATGATGATGCTATCGGACATGGCCAAATGACCAGGCATGAGGTCGTAGGCCTGACTGCCCTTGTGGGTCTTTCGGCTCATTCCCTCGCGGGCGGCTTTGGATTGGCAGTTGGACTCCTAAACCCCGAACTTGGTTTTGTTATATTTCTGGCGATTATCATGCATAAGGGAACCGAGGCTTTCTCGTTAGCTACCATCTTCCGCTTGGCCGAGTATTCCCGGCGCAAAACTATTATTCTTTTGCTGATTTATTCCTTGATGACTCCGATTGGCGCCCTTCTTTCCCTTCCCTTTATTCAAGCCTTGAAAAATATCGATCTTTCCATTCCCACCGGTCTGACTGCCGGAACATTCTTATATGTGGCCACCCTTGATCTTATACCCGAGGCTTTTCACGGCGGTCAGGAACGATTCAAGCCCTTCTTCTGGCTCCTTGTCGGCATTTTTATCATGCTATTGGTTAAAATTATTGGAGTATAGGCTCTGTATTAAGGTATATGCGGTTTAAAAATAAATTTAATATCGATTTGTTTGACAATCAATTACGGAAGGACCCTAAGTATCTCTTAGAAAAAAATTGTCTCGAGGCCGCCTGGTATGACCAAGAGGCCGAATCCTATATTACTCAACTTAATAATTCTGATGGCTTGACGTTAATAGATAGCGATTTTGAGGAATGGTTCGCCTCTTTTTTCGATAATGATTCCGCGAGTTTCCCTTATGATCGCGATTATGCATTCTTTAAGCTTTTTCCAAAATTGCGTGATACGCAAATATTAGAGCTGGGATGTGGTAATGGTTGTCTATCTCGTTTTTTTATTAGACGTGATTTTGCTATATTTTCAATAGATATTTCAAAAATATGCTGCGGCTTCCTTAAAAAATCTGAACCCCGATCGAATCCGCTAAAATCATGTGCTGAGATTTTGCCATTCAAAAATAATAGCTTTGATATCATTACCGCTTTTGTCGCATTGCACCATTTCAACCTCGATTTAAGCCTTTCCGAAATGAATCGAGTCCTTAAAGCTGGTGGTCGGGGAATTTTTATCGAGCCCCTGTCTAACTCCCGTCTATTATACCAACTGCGCCAACTTATTCCCGTTGCCGATAATGAATCCCCGGGTGGGGGCGGCCTAAGAGAATCAGAATTGAAACAAAAACTGGAGACTCATGGATTTGACTTTCATATTGTGGAATATGAGCTTATTACCAGGTTTGAGAGGTTGCCTCTGGCCGCCGGATTCCAAAAATTCTTTCGAAAAATCGACTATTTTCTATTTACTCATCTGCCATTTCTGCGGTATTTTGCCAGAACAGCTGTGATCGAAATCATAAAACGCCGATAATTTATATATAAATATAATTTGCTGTCTGCGCATTATAGGCGTAAAATAGTTCGAAATGAATATCCTTAAACTGAGATACTAAATGAGAAAAATCCTAATACCGCTTATCCTGTGCGGATTCTGCGCCA
>CAWDFP010000013.1:0-15494 GCA_963801605.1 uncultured candidate division Zixibacteria bacterium | reverse complement strand
CATAGCGAGAAACCCGACAAACCCGGTCTTGACTCTTTAATCCTGCTTCCCAAACTATCTCTTTTACAACATACCCCTTGTATGTCGCTTTCAACTAAAATCTATTTCAACAACACCGTTTTTATACTCTGCGACCCCATCGCCGTTTCTAATCGCACGATATACACCCCCGACGGAAATGACGATGCGTTCCAAACCACGTTATGATTCCCTTCCGATTCAACCTCATCTAATAATACTGCCGCCTTCTGGCCCGTAATATTAAAAACATCGATTTTGATCGGACCTTTGGCCGCAATTCTATAACTGATACTCGTCCGCGCATTGAAAGGATTGGGATAAGCTCCTAATATAGTATTTACGTTGGGAATCGATGACCCCTCTTGGACAGCATCGTTCGGATTTTCTACGAATTTAACTGTGGCGATATCATAATCGTCGCGCATTCCGGATATTCCCTGGCTTCCCCCGGTGACATAGACATTTTCCTGATCGTCGAGCGCGATACTGAAAACATTTTCGAATCCGTTGCCGGTACGGTTATAGCGCCCAACCCACAGCAGATCGCCCCCTGATGTATATTTCAATGCGCAATAATCCCGGTTTGTGGATGTGCTGGCGCTGGTGCCCCCAACATATACTGCTCCGCTGCCTCCAACGATAATATCGAACGGAATATCGCTTCTCCCGATCGGCCCATCATATTCTCTTTGCCAGTAAATATCTCCGTTGGGAGTATACTTAGTCCGTCAGCATATTATAGTACAGCATCATCGGTGAATCCGATGCCATTCCGATTGTGTAAATGTTTCCAAGTGTATCTGTTGTTACACCCATTCCGATTAATCCGCCATTGTCCCAAAGATATTTTTCCCAGCCAATACCGCCGTCAGGTTCGTATTTGATAAGCAGCTGTTGGCCGCTGACATAGCCGATTAAATAGATATTGCCTGTGGGGTCAACCGCTAATTTCCTGCCCTCACCATATAATATGCCGCTATTGCATATATTTGACCAGATCTCCGCTCCGCTGGAATCATATTTTATGGTGGCGAAACCATCGATACCATTATAACCGGCTACCTCGCCTGTAACGATTACATTACCCCAATTATCTACGGCGATCTCAAAAGGTTGACCGGGGGTTTCGTAGCGAGTGCCTCTATAAATTGCCACCCAACGCCTGTTGCCCTCGCGATCATACTTGATTGTTGCCCACAGGCACGGATTTTCCGGGTCCTCCCTGATTCCCAGAACATAAACATTGCCATCATTATCGGCGGCCAGCGTTCTGGCCTGCCCATATCCGCTCGGCGAATTTGGATACAGCCTTGTCCAGATCGAATCTCCTGCATTTGAATAGCGCGTCGTTCCAAAATTGAAAGTTCCATGACAGAATTCCGGACCTGTAGAAAATACATCTCCCAGACCTCCCAGCGCGATCGAATTAGATCCATACCAGAGCGGCGCGGTGCAGCCATATACTCTGCTCCAGAGCGTATTGCCGCTGGTATCATATACGATCACATCTTGAGCGCGGCTGGGGTCATCCGAAAATCCTCCTACGTAGATTCTATCCAGGCTATCTACGATAACCGTATTGCCGATATCGCGGCTATGTTCTGGACTATCATAGATTCGCACCCAGGCAGTATCGACCCCATGCGAATTTCCGGCCTCGTACCAAGATAGAAAAAGAAATATGCATATAATAAATTTCATGCTGCTATCGCCGCTCCTAAAACTTCCTTTTTTTAAGATGGCCAAATTGATCCTACCTGATATTGTATCGAAATTCGAATTTTTTTGGAAATTCGTTCCATCAAGCTCATTTCAAAAGCACCATTTTAATATTTTGAACTCGCTTTCCCGATTCCATTCTGGCGAAATATATTCCCGATGGCTCCTCACTCGCATCCCACACAACCTGATGAGCGCCCGCCTGCTCTAGCCCGTTCGAGAGCGCCGCTATTTTCTGCCCCAGGATATTGAAAATCAAAATCTCGACCCTGTTCCGCCTCGGATAAGTTATAGCTTATGATTGTCCGGGCATTAAATGGATTTGGATAATTCCTTAAAAGCGATACTTGATCTGGAACCAGGCCATTATCGTTTTCAATTCCCTGAGCGTTCTGAATATATTTTGCTACCACGAAATCATAGTCTATCCCGGACGTGTCAGGGGGATTTCCATTGGTGGAGTCAACGTCGGCGCATCCCGCAATATAGACATCGCCATTTTCCGCAACTATTATATTTCCCACTCTATCTTCGCTAAAGCCGGGACTATCGTAATTTATCGACCACAAAAGCTCTCCGTCAGAATTATATTTCATGGTTACGATATCCAAACTGCTATCAACTATGAGATCGCGCACTACATACGCGTTACCGGCTCGATCCACTGATAAATCGGAAGAAACCGATGTCAATCCTCTGGCATCGTCAACAAATCTTGACCAGATAATGCCTCCGTCGCTGTTGTATTTTACCAGGAGATAATCCTGTTCGGGTTCCCCTGGAGGATTGCTATTGATTGAACATTCAGCATAGATATTGTCGGAGAAGTCGATATCGATATTGTTAAGCCAGCCGCCTCTATATCCCGGCTCGCTGAAAATGGATTCCCAAATAAGATCGCCTGCTTCATTGTATTTTAGCAAAGCTGGCGTCCAGCCATGAGACATCATCGATACGCCTCCTACAACGATATCTCCGTTATTATCGGCCAAAACTTTCAACCCGTAATCATCCTGACCGGTAGGATTATTATAGCTCCTCGTCCATATAGTGTCACCGCTTAAATTGAGCTTTAAAAGGATCATATCGCCTTGCCCTCCATTCCAGATTAATCCCGTAACATACAAGAATCCGTTGCTCAGGATTATTCTTGATGGCTCCTCTTCGCCGTTGCTCATATTTAAAACTGTGTCCCAAATCAAAGCGCCGTCAGGACCATATTTAACCACGTGTATTGAATTAGTATTAAAATCCGTACAGCCTATATAAACATTTCCTGACGAGTCAACCGCAATATTATAATTACTATGCCAGTTAAGACCCACGTTCACAGGCAAAACTTCAGACCATGCATATTCACCCTCGCTGTCATATTTTATCGTTTCGAGACTCCAGGGGCTGGACCCGCCGAGTCCGGTGACAATGGTATTCCCGAAGATATCAACCACCAATGCCTTGCCGATATGCGTCGAGTTACCACCGCCAAAAGACTGACTCCAAAGCATGTTCCCCGTGGAATCGAACTTGGCGGTCAGGAAACGGCTTCGGGCGTTGAAGCTTCCGTCGGAGCTGTATCCCGTTACATATATATTCTCTCGATTATCTAATACCAAATCCAGAGGCTTATCCGAAACACCCAGATTACCGAATGCATTTAACCATTGGCAATATACCTGGCTTTGCGCCTTTGGCGCTAACAAAGTAATTGCGCTGATAATAAACCCCAATATCCATATAAACGCTTGGCGATTCATGGATTCCTCCCTGATTCGTTTATTCGAATTGCAATAATCGTTTCGGCATTCCTGGATAATCTACTTCAAAAGCACCATCTTAATATTTTGAACTCTTTTTCCCGATTCCATTCTGGCGATATATATTCCCGATGGCTCCTCACTCGCATCCCACACCACCTGATGATAACCTGCCTGCTCCAGCCCGTTTGAAAGCGCCGCTATTTTCTCTCCCAAAATGTTGAAAATTAAGATCTCAACCCGTTCCGCCTCGGATAAGTTATAGCTTATGATTGTCCGGGCATTAAATGGATTTGGATAATTCTGCATCAACGAAAAATTCTGGGGACAACTTATATCGTCTTCGACTCCCTCGGAATTTATCCGAAAAATTACGATCGAACATCCGCCGGTTACATAACAAAGATCACCGACAATGGTTAGATGGGAAATCCTGTCCGGCAGAAAATAACTTGAGACCAGACTGGGACTGAATGGATTGCTGATATCAATTACTTTCATGCCAAAATACCCGTCGCCGACATAGGCGTAGTTTCCAACCACCTTAACATCAAATGCACCTTCCTGAGTTGAGTAGGTGCCAAGCGGTATTGGTGTGGCCGGATTGGAAATATCGATAATGCCAAAATAATTCGGAGCGCCGCTGACATAGGCAAGGCTATCCCTTACGTCAACCCCAAAAAAATCTGCCTGGAAATAAGATTGGCTGACCAGCGTAGGCGCACCTGGATTTTCAACATTAACTATCTTAAAGCAGGCAATTTGCCCGTTTGAGCTGCCCCCGATATAGGCGTAATTACCTCTAACAAAGACATTCATCGAGGAATTTGGCTCGGTATCGTACAGTCCAGCCAATGAGGGATTGGCCGGATCGGTAATATTAACTATTAATAATCCCAGATCATAATTAACAACGTAGGCATAGTTTCCTTGAAGAAATACATTGAATACTCGTCCACTCGTGGCAATGCCGCCGACAATATGCATTGAATCTGGATTACTTATATCGACTATTTGCAGGCCATCTCCATAATCGGCAACATAAGCATAATTGCCCGATACTTTTATTCCTAGCGCCATGCCCGGTAAACTGCAACTGGAAACCAGAGTAGGATCGGCCAAATTTGAAATATCGATGGCAAATATTGAATTATTGGCGTCAGCCACATAAGCATAGCCGCCGGCCACGGCCACGTCCTCAGGAGCGTAATCAGACTCAAAACTTCCGCTCAGGGTAGGCTCATTGGGATCAAGAATATTTGCAATTTTCAATCCCGAATTGCAAGCCACATAGGCGTAATCTCCCCTTACGAAAATACCCTTCGAATGGTTGATTCCTAATATTCCCAAAAATACCGGATGATATGGATCGATAATATCATAAATAAATATTCCATCTGAAATCAAATTATAAGCAAAATGACCATTAATCATAAAATCGATAGCCCCGCTGCGAATCCGCGTAATTAAAGCGGGGGTATCCGGATTGGATATATTGTAGAGATAAAGCGTGCCTTCGCGACTCGGGCCGAAAATATGACACCCGTCGAAATAAAGGGTACTATCAATCACGTCAATTGAAGTAACCGTCGAAAACATGTCGCTTATACTTCTGATTAGCAGGGGATATGCGGGATCGCTTATATTGATTATATAAACCGCTCCCAAATAATCCGATGGCCGGTGCATGCCGCCGACATAGGCATAATCCCCGGCCACATGAACTGCTGTTGCCTTGATCCCGTCAGGCAGTCTGAGGCTGCCAATCAAATTCGGATTGGCGGGATCGGATATATTCAGGATTATCAGCCCCGAGGTATCGTTGGCGACATACGCATAGTTACCCGATATAAATACGTCATTTGCGCTGCCTTCAGCGCTATAACTTGACATGACAACCGGATGAAAAATATCGGTGGCGTCGATTATCTGAAAGCCTCCAACGCTATCAGCCACAAAGACGTAATTTCCCGAAATATCGAGCTTCTTGGCTCTTCCCGGAAGATAGGTTTTGCTGCAAAAAGTTGGAGTGGAGGGATCAGAGATATTCAGGATAACAAGCCCATTGGCATAAGCGCAGTAGGCGTATGATCCAACAATTTTAACATCATAATTCAGGCTCCATAGGCTTGAGCCTACATATTCCAAATTTTGGGACATCGCACTGGATAGTATCCCCAGTGTCAGGTAGGCCGGAATTATTAAGACCATCCACCGTCTCATATTTCCTCCTCAATTTGTTTGTGATTTAACTTGCCTGTGCTGCCTAATCACCCATTGAGAAAAGCTGTCTCTAAAATAAGCGTTGGATAAAATAATAGCCCTATTCATCTGTAATAACAAGATAATATTAACCGCGCGTTCCATTTTTTTGATAGTCCATATTCAACACCGATCGTACTTTCAGACAATTATTCGGCCTTTGGCCCGGTGAGAAAATTTGACTGCTCTGGGGCACTTAATTTGCAACTATACTATCCGATGATTAAAATAGGGATGAACATCGGATTTTCATATCGGGAGCAGATTTATAAAGTATTAGCTAAGTAATTATCTTTTAACGTATTTGAGACATTAAGGGAATCTCGGCATTATGTAAACTGCTAAAGGATGGTGCGCGTGATGCTAAATCTTGCAGAAAGTTTGCAGTATAGGCTTGACAAACCATTAACATGTCTTAAATTAATTCGGATGCGTACCGCTTATTGTCTTCTTTTTTGGTGCGCCACAAACCATGAGCTTTGTTAAAAAAATAGTTCGGCCGATAAGGGTTAGGAGGTTCTAATGAAACGCGTTGCTATAGGTTTGATCCTGGCGACTTTCCTGTTGGCGTCCACAGTTGTCTACGCCGATAATATCGATTATGTGACATCGACATTCTGGACTGGCGCACGTGATGTCGCAGTTGTCGGCAATTACGCTTACTGTGTTTTTGAAAACGGATTGATCACGCTTAACATCAGCAATCCAACAAGTCCCAACTTCGTATCGCAGATTTGTCTTGGTGGTAATGGCCGCGAAATTGCCATCTCCGGACACTATGCTTACATTGCTGATGGCTACATTGGATTTTCTGTCATTGATATTTCCGTTCCCAATAATCCTCAGATGTACAGCAGCTATCCTACCATCGGCTATGCAACCGCTATGGCAGTGCAGGGCAATTACCTTTATGTTGCCGAGATGGGTGCTGGCATGCAGATTTTCAATGTCGCTGATCCCTTGAATCCTCAGCCGATCAGCACTTTTGGGACTACCGGACCGGCCAATGATGTCACCGTGGTAAGCAACAAAGCCTACCTCGCTATCGGCGCTCGCGGTCTGGCGATTGTCGATGTTACCAATCCTGCTGCCCCCGCGTTGTTAGGGACTGTCGCTACTCCCGGTACAGCCCAGGCGGTCGCTTATGCCAGCAACGTTGCTTATGTCGTCGACGGTCAATTGCGCGTCGTCAACACTACCGACCCGGCCCATCCGGCCATTATCGCCAGCTACGCCGCCGACTGCCCGGCCTTCAACGTGACTCTCAATAACAATCATGCTTTCATGGCAGTGACAACCGGAGGCATGGAAATTGTCGACGTTACTATACCGAGCGAACCGGCGCATCTCGGTGCCGCCCGCGGAACCGATTTTTCCACCGCCATTGCAGTTACCGGTAACTTCGCTTATATGACTGACTACCAGGCCGGTGTGAAAGTATTTAATCTCACAGATATCACTCATCCAACCCTGGCAGGCTCGTATCAGACCGTTGGTACCTCAACCAATCTTTTTGTCAATG
The DNA here is from genome assembly GCA_963801605.1 of uncultured candidate division Zixibacteria bacterium. GTDB lineage: Bacteria > Zixibacteria > MSB-5A5 > UBA10806 > UBA10806 > UBA10806. The sequence goes on along the minus strand of CAWDFP010000013.1, from coordinate 8,216 downwards.
GCAACTATATTTATACCGCCACCGGCAAAACCGGCCTCAATGTTCTCGATTTCACCGATCATTTTAATCCGGCCATGGTCGGCGGACATGATACCCCCGGCAACGCTATGAATGTTTTCATTCAGGATCATTTCGCTTATATCGCCGACGGTTTAGCCGGACTTCAAATAATTGATATCGCTCAAAACGCCAACTTCAATGTGGTTGGCTCATTCGATACTCCGGGCACCGCTTACAGCGTTTTCAAAGCCGGCGATTATGCCTACGTCGCCGATTACACCTCCGGCCTGCAGATAATTAATGTTGCCAATCCCGCCCTGCCGGTTTTTGTAGGTGCCTATGATACTCCGGGCGCCGCCTGGGGAGTTGCCGTAGCCGGCAATTATGCCTATATCGCCGATTGGAACAATGGCGTGGAAATAGTTGATATCTCCAACCCTGTCAATCCCAGCCATGTGGGCCATTTCTCGATGACGGGATTTGCGGCCAGCATTATCGTCTCCGGCAACCGCGCTTATGTCGCTGGCAGCACCGGCGGATTCTTTATCATCAACGTAAGCAATCCTCAAAACCCGACCCTGGTTAGCAGAACCATTACCGGTGGAGACGCCAGAAAAGTATTTCTCGATGGTACCGTAGCTTATGTGGCGATTAAAGATCAGGGAATCGTAGTGCTGAATATTGCCAATCAAAATTTACCTGTGATTCTTGGAAGCTACGATACGCCAGGCTCTGCCGAGGGTGTCTTCTTATCCAATGGATACATCCTTGTTGCGGATCGGTTCTCCGTCATGGTATTGCTTTTCCGGCCGACCGCTGTTGACGAAGGCGGCAATCAACTGCCAAGTGCCTTTATGCTTGAACAGAACTATCCTAATCCGTTCAACCCGTCGACTATCATCAAATACAATTTATCTCATCCTGCCGATGTAACCCTGTGCATCTATGACATTATGGGCCGCCTGGTTACCAAGCTATCCGATGGTCACCAGATCGCAGGGACCCATTCGGTTACCTGGAACGGCAGCGATGTTGCTTCCGGTGTTTATTTCGCGCGTCTTGAAAACGGCAAAGAATCTCAAACTATCAAAATGACGCTGTTGAAATAATTATATTCGATTAAGATTTGATTTTCAAAGGCGGCCTTCGTTGGGGCCGCCTTTATCATTGACACCGTCTGTTTTAGCAGGCTATATTAGCATCGTCTTCGGGGCGAGGCGCAAATCCTCGACCGGCGGTCAAAGCCCGCGACGTCCAGATGTTTTGGACTTGAACCGGTGAAATCCCGGCGCCGACGGTATAGTCCGGATGGGAGAAGATGATCGAGCTAATTATGGCTCGTTATGCATGCGCTTGTTTGCCCCGAACGCGGGGTATTTTTTTATGAGCGAATTTGACAAAATAATGGCCAAAGCTTTCAAGCTGGCGGAAAAAGGGCTGGGATACACCTCGCCCAATCCTGCCGTCGGCGCCATTCTCATTAAGGATGGCGAGATCATCGGCCAGGGCCATCACCGCAAAGCCGGCCTGCCTCACGCCGAAATAGAGGCTCTCAAAATCGCAGGGGAGAAGGCCCGAGGCGCCACTCTTATCACCACTCTCGAACCTTGTTCCCATTTTGGCAAAACTCCGCCTTGCGCTGATGCCATCATCTCAGCCGGTATTGTCAGAGTTGTCAGCGCCACCTGCGATCCCAATCCGGTAGTTTGCGGGCAAGGTTTTTCGAAGCTCCGAAAAGCCGGTATTGAAGTCATTGACGATATCCTGCGAGATCGGGCCAACGAATTCTATCGCCCCTATGCCAAATTTATCACCACCGGATTACCGTTTGTCACTCTGAAATTTGCTCAAAGTCTCGATGGCCGTATTGCAACTAAGTCCGGCAATTCGCAATGGATATCATCTCCCGAATCCCTGCTTTACGCCCATAAACTTCGCGCTATCAATGACGCCATAATCGTTGGCCGCCGAACACTTGAAACCGATAATCCTAAGCTCACCACCCGACTTGTCAAAGGCCCCAACCCTATTCGCATCGTGCTGTCGGCTTCAGGGAAAGTGCCGCTCAACAAAGACCTGTTCACCGATAACCAATCTCCGACCTATGTAGCGACATTATCCGCTTCTGCTCGAAACAGCCAGGGCAATTTTCAAGTTATTCAAGTCCGGGGAGGTCGAAAAGGGCTCATTATTAAAGACTTGCTTTCCAGGCTCGCGAAAATGGGCATCATGACCGTGTTAGTTGAGGGCGGCTCCGGAGTGTTCACCTCGTTTTTATCCCAGAAAGCGGCCGATAAAATCGTTGCATGCACAGCTCCAATCCTTATCGGGGACGGCCTTGACGCCATTGGCGATCTGGGAGTAAAAAAGCTGAATGCGGCTCTCAAACTGAGCGATGTTCAGTTGGAAAAATCGGGGCCGGATTTTATTATCAGCGGTTATTTGAAATGGAAATAATATGTTTACCGGAATAATTCAAGAAATTGGCACACTCAAATCTGTGGCGCTTTCTCATGGTAATTTGATGCTTGATATCGCCGCCAAAAAGATCGCTCCCAAACTTGAAATTGGGGCTTCAGTTTCCATCAATGGCGCCTGCCAGACAGTTATTTCGCATGACCGAGAGCGCTTCAAAGTCGAGGCGGTCAAGGAAACTCTGAGCCGTACCAATCTCGGCGCGCTGAAAAGCGGTTCTCCTGTCAACATAGAGCTTCCTCTGGGCTTGAATGATCTTTTACATGGTCACCTCGTCCAGGGTCATATCGATTGCGTAGCCGAAATCCTGGAAATCAAGCCTCTTGATGGCAGCCGCCTCTTTAAAATTGAGTACCCACAGGAGTATACCAAATATGTGATTGAAAAAGGTTCAATCGCTATTGACGGGGTCAGCCTGACAATTACCCAAACTACTCCGACCTCGTTGACAGTCTCGGTTATTCCCCATACAATGGAAAACACCATCTTTCGCGACAGCAAGGTAGGGGATAGGGTCAATCTGGAATTCGATATGATTGCCAAGTATATCGAGCGGATGATTTCTCCGCGCGAAAGCAAAATAAATTCTGATTTTCTCAGGGAGCATGGTTTTTAATTTTTTATTAATGCGCTTGTTAGTAACACGCCGCCGCCTTCGAAGCGGCTTTCCAATGAGGTAATATGACGGATTTTTCGAAAATCGAACAAGCAATAGAAGCGATAAAAGCGGGCAAGATGATAATTGTTGTCGATGACGAAGACCGCGAAAATGAAGGCGATCTCGTCATGGCCGCTCAATTTATCACTCCGGAGAATGTTAATTTTCTTACCAAGTATGGCCGCGGCCTGATCTGTGTCCCGATGCCGGCCGACCGCATCCAAAAGCTGCAGCTCGAGCCAATGGTGCAGATAAATACCGCGCTGCACGGTACTCGCTTTACCGTCTCCGTTGATGCTGTCCGAGGTACTACCACCGGTATATCTACGATGGATCGGTCAATCACCATCAAGGCTTTGGCTGATCCCAATACCGTCCCCGATGATCTTGGGCGGCCGGGGCATATTTTCCCAATCGAGGCTTTGGTTGGAGGCGTTCTCACGCGTGCCGGTCACACTGAAGCCACCGTCGATCTCTGCCGCCTGGCGGGGCTTCAACCTTACGGCGTTCTCTGTGAAATTCTCGACGATGACGGCAGCATGGCTCGTCGGCCGGGCTTGATGGAATTAGCGAAAAAATTCAATCTTCCAATCGTTAGTGTCGAGGAGCTTATTCGTTATCGGCGCGTCAATGAAAAAATGGTCGAACGAGTCACAACTGTTAAATTCCCCACTCATCACGGTGCCTTTCGACTGCATCTTTACCGCAGTTCCGTTGACGATCACCATCATCTGGCCCTTGAAAAAGGTGATGTCCGCGGTAAGGAAAATGTCCTGGTGCGAGTGCATTCATCCTGCCTTACCGGCGATGTTTTCGGTTCTTGCCGATGCGACTGTGGCGAGCAGCTTGTTAAATCGATGGAGCTTATCGAAGCCGAGGGGCTTGGTGTGGTGCTCTATATGAGGCAGGAGGGACGTGGCATCGGTTTGGCAAACAAAATCCTGGCCTACAAGCTTCAGGATCAGGGACGGGATACGGTCGAGGCCAACGCCGATCTCGGGTTCCCTGCTGATTTGCGGGATTATGGTATCGGCGCGCAGATTCTATCCGATCTTGGTTTGACGACAATCAGGCTCATTACAAACAACCCCAAGAAAATTGTCGGTCTTGAGGGATATAATCTTAAAGTCACAGACCGTGTGCCCCTTCAGATTGAGCCCAATAAACACAACACTTTTTATCTCGAAACCAAGCGAGATAAACTGGGGCATCTTTTAGATGAGTTATAAAATGATGATATTAACGAATAAAGTAAGAGGTTCAAAATGGTAAAAGAAATTGGTGGAGAACTCAATGCCGCGGGAAAGAAATTCGCGATCGTGGTTTCGAGATTTAACGATTTCCTGACGACCAAACTTAAAGATGGCGCTATCGATTGCCTGTTGCGCCACGGCGCTGCTGAAACAGATATTACTATTGTCTGGGTGCCCGGTTCTTTTGAAATACCCTATGTTGCCGCGCACTTGGCCGACCCCAAAAAGTATGACGCCGTTATTTGCCTGGGCGCGGTGATTCGCGGCCAGACTCCGCATTTCGATTATATCGCGTCTGAAACTGCCAAGGGGATCGCCCATATCGGCATAAAAAAATCATATCCGGCCATCTACGGTATCATCACCGCTGATAACCTTGAGCAGGCTATCGAGCGGGCCGGTACCAAGCAGGGCAACAAGGGTTTCCAGGCTGCCCAAACCGCCATCGAAATGGTCAACCTCTTTGGTAAAATCTGATGGGGCAGAGACGAAAAGCGCGAGAGGCCGTTCTGGAATGCCTCTACAGTTACGAAATTCGGGGCGATGTTAAAATCGAGGATATCTTTCCTTATTCTCAGGACAGGCATCAACTCGATAAGGAAGGTTCCGAGTTCGCCCTGGCGCTGCTGAGCAAAGCCACCGAAAATATCGCTGAACTCGATAGAATTATCGCCCGTCATATAGACAACTGGGACTTGGCTCGCCTGGCTACTATCGATAAGAATATCCTGCGCCTGGGTCTTGCGGAATTGAATTATTTCCCCGAAATTCCCAAAAAGGTGACGATCGATGAAGCCATCGAACTGGCCAAACTTTACGGCTCTGCCGATTCAGGACGATTCGTTAACGGCGTACTCGATGCTCTCAGCAAAGACTTGCAGGGCGATACCGCCGGCGGCAATTAATGGCTTTTTATGTAAAGTAGGTCGGGTTCCGAGTCCCCCGGACGAGAAACCCGACACTGTTGTAACGGTAGATCAAGACCCCCTCAGGGTCTTGACAATGGTCAAAAACAAACGTGTCATTGCTAGGTCGCTTCGACCGTGGCAATTTGAATCTTTGCATTAAATTACTTTCCTATAAAACAATACGTGTTATTACCCGTGGCGTCAGGCCCCGAACCTGACGCGCAGGGCATCTCAATTTCGGTTTCCTTGGACGAGAAACCCGACCTGCCTGCCAGGTTGAAACTCTCTCATCGAAATATTAGTATTAATCATATTGAATTTGCGGTATAGTCTGTATTCGTTTGTTTGAAGAGAATGATCCATCAAATTATCTTAAAAGGATTTCAAAATGGCAACTGATACTAATGAACCGGTCGATCTCCTGGCCTTTGGCGCGCATCCCGACGATATTGAGGTTGGCTGCGGCGGCCTGCTGATTAAGCTTCGCAAGAGGGGCTATAAAACCGGAATCGTGATTCTTACGCAAGGGGAGATGGGCACCGGCGGAACGGCTGAGGTCCGCCGTCAGGAGGTCATTGACGCCGCCGCCATTATGGAAACCCGGCTTCTGGGGCATCTCGATCTGGGTGATTGTAAGGTCGAGGATAATTACCAATCGCGGCTGGCTGCCGCCGCTTTTATCAGGCGCTACAAACCCAAAATCGTTTTGGCGCCCTGGCCGGCCGGCGGGCATGGCAAGCGGGCCAGCCATCCCGATCACGTTGCCTGCGGGAAAATTATTGTTAATGCCGCTAATTATGCCACGCTGAAAAAACTGCCTGTCGACGAGCCGCCGCATATTATTGGGGGATTATTCCATTATTTTCTGCCGCCGGAGGTCACCCCTACATTTATTGTGGATATCACCAATGAATTTGAGGACTGGATCAAAGCCCTTTCGGCGCACCGTTCGCAATTTCTCAACCCTGCCAAACATAATGATTACCTCTGGTTTTTGGAATCGATGGCGCGCGGCTTTGGCGGTCAGATCGGTGTTAAATATGGATTGGGTTACGCTATTGGCGAGCCTCTGAATATCGGCGATCCGTTTTGTCTGGTGGGTTCCTGTAACCGGACTCCCGAATATTTTACCGCAACTAAGGTTCATAACGGAGAATAGCGAAACATAATCAGCCGTCTCTTAGTTTACGATTACGAAAATCGAAAACGTTTTTGTTTTTTCAATCAAGGAATAGGGGGCAGTATATGAAATTAGCACTGATCATCACGGGAGTTCTGGCGACGGTAGCGGCGGTTTTATATTTCGTTTGGAATCCGTTTAAGGCGGCCAAAAAGGCCAGGGCCAAAGCGTAAGATACCATTTCTAAATTATCTTGCTCCCGGAGCTTGATAAATCTTTTTTTAAATCCGGGGATCCCCACGATCCCCGGTTTAATTTTATTGGAAACCCAACATCCTATTTGCTGTTACTTGGCCGGAGGCATATATGGCCCGGGAGATACCAAATTCGCATCTAACGGGGCGCCCTTGCCGGTTATTTTCAGATATCCTAACTTGATATACTCTTTAACCATTTTACCGCTGGTGATTTCAAATTCGCAGTTTCCGTCGCTGTTAGGATCGAGCGCCTTGATTCCCTCCGGAGTAAAGTCAACCATGATCGTATTAAAATGCCCATCATAAAAGTCAACATCGCCCGGGCCTTTTTCGGCTACCGGACGCTGGCCCGCGAGTTTGTGGAAAACATAGATATTGGTTCGCAAATCGGTGTTTATCTGGGCATTTGATGGAATGACCAGGCTATAAATTACGCCATTCGCCCAACAATAGCTGAACAATGTCGCCGCATTTTGCGCCAGTAGGATTGTAAGCGGTATTAGCAATCCCATAGCGAATGTCACCAGAATCTTGATAGTGGTTTTCATAGTATTTGCCTCTCCCTCCTGAATTATGGGTCATCGGGGCAGTTTTTACCCCGATGAATATTGATTTGCTATCTAACGAACAAACAATATAAAACGGTTCCCGTTTGTGGAGAGTGTCTAAATCGCCCATGTTTAAATCCGTAAAATAATCCCCATGTAGGTCGGGTTCCGAGCGAACCTTGTGAGCGAGAAACCCGACAAAATTGGATGTCATTAAATGGTGCACAATCATTATGGCCCCAATTTGCTCGGGGTCGCGTCGCGAACCCGACACCCGGTCGGGCCCCCGGCCCTGCCCGGGGTCGTCGCGCGCCTACCTCCTCCTGGGTGTCATAATTTATTATGACCCCAATTTATTTGTGGTGTCGGATCTCCGAACCCGACACCTACAGCGGTCAGCTATCCTTTTTTGATTCCAAATGCGACAGAATCCTCAGCATCAGCTCATTCTGATTTTCGAGGTGCAGCAGGATCGCCTCGATTTCTCGTTCCGCTTTCACATTCACCTCAAAATCGGTCTCGGCCCGGATTTCCGCGTGACGTCCCTGCAAATTCTGGCCAATCATTATCAGCGGCATCAGGAAAATCTGTAACATATTGGATATAAACAGCCAGAGGACAAACGCCGGGGCAACGGGTCGAACCGTGATCCTTGAGGGGCTAACGTGTTCCAGCCCAGCCAGAGTGCGGTCCAGGCGAAAACCACAAAGAAAAATCCCATTGTGCCAATGTGCTCGGTGACGGCCAGCGAGAATTTCTCAAGCCTGGTGAGAGTCTCCTTATGCGCCAGGTTAGCATTCTTCACCGGCGTGCGCAGTTTGATTAGTTCCGCATGTGACAGCTTCTGCGGTTTGGTGTCCATTTCTCCTCCAGCGATTAGGCGGCAATCCAAGCAAGCGTTATCAATCATTTCAGATATTGTGATTCATTACTTAAGATATAGATTGCCATATTGCAACCGCTTTTTGATATTAAAGAAATCGTACAGAACACAAGT
>CAWDFP010000012.1:0-10500 GCA_963801605.1 uncultured candidate division Zixibacteria bacterium | reverse complement strand
CTTGAATTGGCTAAAATAATAATAAAGGCTGACAAAGAAAAAGTAAAAGGAAAGCTCCATTCCTTAACTTATTTAAACCCAGACAACTCCGATAAGTTTTAATAGTGAAATTGTAAGCCAAGCAAGAGCTAGATATTACAATTACCTTCAATTAGAATGTGGTGAAATAACCTTGGAGGGTCTTCCGGCCGATCAAGAAGTTGGTTCAAAAAGAATAAAACTTGAAGATATTTTGACCTTTTCAGAAAACTCTTCAAGCAATTTCAGAAAATGCTATACAATCTGGTAAATCCCCTCACGAAGTACAGCAAATTAAAAGAGAAAGGGTTGGCGATGTTCTCGCTAATTATCCAAAGCTTGCTATATTGGCGGCACCTGGAGGAGGGAAAACTACCCTTCTTAAAAGAATTGCTATCGCTTACGCATTTCCTGAAAGGAGAACTCAATCAAACGATTTTCTGCCAGAAGGTAATTGGATTCCGCTTGTTTGAGGTGTAGGCAATTGAGTGAAACTGCGAGAAAACCTATACGTGATTCATTGTTGGAATTAATTAAAGGTCGGAACTTAGCGAACTGTCTACGGTATTTGATTATCTTTTATATGAATCTTTACGAGATGGCAAAAGTATTATTGCTAATAGATGGACTTGATGAAATCTCTGATGAAAGTGATAGGATAGCCTTTATACGACAGCTTTGGATTTTCCTCTCTTACCTATCCAATGACTAGCGTTATAGTATCATCCCAGAGGCAGGTTTTAGAATTATTGGCGGTATGCTTAGTTCGCATTGTGAGCATTATACGATTGCCGATTTTGATGATGATGATATTAATAGGCTTACAGTTTTATGGCATAAGGAGGTTGTTGGCAATAGGCAAGATATTATTGCGGAAGCTGAAAATTTGGCAATAACAATTTGTGACTCTGATAGAGTTAAAAGACTAGCTCAAAATCCCTTATTGCTAACTACATTACTTTTGGTTAAAAGGTGGGTTAGGGAACTCCCGACCCGAAGAAGTGTGCTTTATGGAAAGGCAATTGAGGTATTACTAATGACATGGAATGTAGAAGGGCATAAGTCAATTGACCAAGAAGAGGCAATACCTCAATTGGCGTTTGTAGCATATTATATGATGAAGGAGGGAATTCAGCGAATCTCATACAAGCAATTAAATGATCAACTGCATATAGCTCGCCAACAAATGCCTGAAATATTGGGATTTACTACCCTTAGCGTATCTGAATTTATTGGTGGAATAGAATTACGCAGTAGCTTATTAATGCTCACGGGCCATGATATCGAAAATGGTACTCTTCAACCGATGTATGAATTCCGTCACTTGACATTTCAGGAATATTTAGCTGCCAGAGCCATAGTAGATCAATATTATCCCGATTCTAATTCCGATAATAGTCTTTTATCATTATTTACTCCATATATTTATAATGAAAATTGGAAAGAGGTAATTCCGCTTTCGGCAGTCCTTGCCGGTAAAAAAGTACAACCACTAATTTCTCATTTGATAGAACTTTGTGCCAGCTTGCCCAGCGAATCTCTGAAAGATTATAAGATCTATGCGCCGCAATTTCTATTGATGCAATGCTTAATTGATGAGGTTCAAATTACTCCGGAAGTTCTTGAATCGGCCTTGCTTAAGCTATGCAGATTAAGTTTAATTCCAGATCAGATTTACCAATTGCAACATTGTAAATATGGCCCTGTTTTTAAAAATAAAATATCTGAATTATTCACAACTTCTAAATCGGATCTTACGTATATCGGAAGCATTTTGAACACCATGTCTTCTAATGAACTGGGTTTATCATTTCGCGAGCCATGCACCACCGAAATAGTAAATAAAATTATTGATATGATAAAAGAAAAGGATCCCCTAATACAATCTAAGGGCGCCTTACTAATCATGGAATATGCGTGGTCAAGTATAGGTATTGCGCATTTAAAGGCAAATGATACAAACTACGAAATGCTAATAAACAACCTAACCGAGGAATTATATAAGCTCTTAAATGCAAGGGAGCATTTTGTACGTTTCTCCGCTAGTTGGGCTTTTGCATGGCTAATTGAGCGAAATTTATGGCAACCGCCCTCAATTCAGAAATTTATTAATGCCTTACTTAAATTATGGCTAAGTACCGATATAATAGATCTGCAATTTGTTGCGTCATGGGCATTCACCGCTCTGCCCTTAACCGATAGAGATACAATTTCTATTGATAATATCAGCAGTAACATTTCCGAAATTTTAAAAAAGAATATAGATTTGGATATATACGACTGGCGTAATCGGACTATTACATTTGCGTCTCTAATAGGTGCTTATTACCTAAGGCTTTCTTGGTCTGATGAAGAGACTCGCGATACTTTTATCAGAAAAATATCATTATAAAAAATATTATATCGGCAATATGGTTAAGGATAAAATCAAAAAAATCTTAACCAACTTGGGGCCAACTGGGCAAGAAAAACTAAAAGAGATAGAAGAAAAAGAAAATAGGGAGAAGCAAATAAGAGATCAACATAATGCCGATAAAGTTGATATTTTTTGATATTATTTCAAACAATTGAAACTTTTTAATTTTTGTAGCATCAAATGCTATGAGATCCCATAATAATTGTTTAATATTTTTTGAAAATAATATTAATCATAAATTTCTTCGTTATTAACAACTCAATATAGAAAAATAGACCAATTAGTTATATTCTTCCCCTTTTCCCTTGACTACCCGGAATTTATCCCTATATTGCGAATCTGTTTTTAAGTAGTAAGTTCTTGAGAATTTGTAGAGGGTAATATGAAAAGAACGTATCAACCATCAAACCGCAAACGCAAAAATGACCACGGCTTCCGCAAGAGGATGGCCACTAAAGCCGGCCGCGACGTCCTCAAGCGCCGCCGCGCCAAAGGACGTCATAAACTCACTGTCTCCGACGAGGCCTAAGAGCCCGACGACCATTCGTTCCCCCGGGAAAACCGCCTGCGCGGCCGCAGCAATTTCCTGGCGGTCATGACCGTCAGGCGTCAAAACGCTCCGGGGCCGCTGGTGCGAGTTAGTCGTCGCCGAGACCGCCGAAAGCAGCCCGGAAACAGCGTTCGGCATCTCGGTCTCGCGCAAGGCAGGCAACGCGGTCAGGCGCAACCGTCTCAAACGCCTCATCCGGGAGCACCTGCGCACTCATAAGGGGAGCTGGCCCGCAAACAAAATGGTGGTCATAAGAATAAAAGCGCCTGTGAGCGATGAAGCCGGGCTCCTGGCCGAACTGAATGATATGCTCGTAAACTTGTGATGATTATAATAGGGAAAATATTCTCGATGGTGGTGAAGCTCTACCAGATGACGCTCGGCACGGTGCTGGGCGGACACTGCCGCTACTACCCATCCTGCTCCGAGTATTCCCGTCAGACGCTAGCCAAGGACGGCGCCCTTAAGGGGCTGGCCAAGACGGCCTGGCGTCTCCTGCGCTGCAACCCCTGGAGCCGCGGAGGCATCGACCCCGCCTAGATAAAAATATTGATAATCGAGCAGGGTGATATCAATACGCCCAAAGAAATAATAAAACTGCAAAATAAATATGCATCAAACCATAATAAACCATCACCTCGAGTGCAAATTCTGATCTATGGATAAAAAAGCAATTATCGGTTTCATACTCATCATGGCGATCCTGCTGCTCTGGATGCCGCTCTGGAATGCTATCTTTCCGCCAAAACCTCAGCCAGTCAAAGCTCCCATTCCGACTGATACGCCATTCAGCCGTTCAAACTACCAGCCAAACCGGAAAGCCTGAATACCCCCGAAGCGCCTGCTGCTTGTCCCCGCTGAATCAACCGCCCTGGCCGCAACTGTCAGGAGCCGGAGAAGCTCATCACGATCGATACCCGCAATATTCGGGTGGTGTTGTCATCGATTGGCGGCACGGTCAAGCAGGTTGTTCTGAAACATTATCTCAATTTCAACAGCGAGCAAGTGCAGCTACTGGCCGATCAATCCAATCCCGAGTGGGCTCGCTACGGCGCTCTAACAATCGGGTATAACGACCGGCTGGCGGCCTTCAACAGCCAGAGCTTCCAGGTCGATGGCGACGATGCCATGCTCAACCCGCAAATACGTCAACCAATGTGACATTCACATATACCGCATCCAACGGCGCTATTGTCACCAAAACATATACATTCCATTATGATGATTACCTTTTTGATCTGAATATCGATATTAAAGATCCCGTCAAATTGAACCTGGCACAGGGTGTCACGGTCGGATGGTTCTCGCCGCTGGAGCCATCGGAATATGATATCAGCCAGGATCGCGGTAAGCTCGGCGGCTTTTTCGACATGGGCGGCGAGTTTGACTATTTCAACAAGCTCAAAGGCGATACTCTGAAAGAGATCGTGACCGGCCCGATCGACTGGGTGGCAACGCGCACCAAATATTTCACGGCGATTGTGATCGCCAAGGATGAGCCCGGCCGCGAGGTGGTAGTTTTGGGCGGCCGCGTGGCGCATCTCAATCCCAAGGGCGGCAACGCGCCATGGGAAGCGTTTGGGGTGGGGCTGACATACGATAATCCATCGGCGGACGCGCACTACGCGTTCAATGTCTACACCGGCCCGCTCGATTATGACCGTCTGAACAAGATGGATAAGGGACTATCGTCCTTAGTTGATTTCGGCTGGAAATATTTCCGTCCATTTGCAATAGCCATACTCTGGTTTTTCACCAACCTGCACAAATTTATTCCGAATTACGGCTTGGTGATCATCTTTTTCTCGATCATCATGAAAGTCATCTTCTGGCCGCTGTCGTTTAAGAGCGCCAAATCGATGTACAAGATGAAGGAGATCCAGCCGAAGCTGCAGGAAATCAAGGAAAAATACAAAAACGATCCGGCCAAGCTCAACACCGAGACGATGAAAGCCTACAAGGAGTTTGGCGTCAATCCGTTCGGTAGTTGCCTTCCGATGCTGATACAGCTTCCGATCTTCTGGGCGCTTTACTCGGTGCTTTCCAACACGATCGAGCTTCGCGGCGCCAATTTCATGTTCTGGATCACCGATCTCTCGCAGCCAGACCCATCGGGCAAGATCATCCCGTTGGGAATCGGAATTTTACCGATCATAATGGGCATCGCCATGTTCTTCCAGCAGAAGATGACGGTAACCGATCCCAAGCAGAAGATGATGGTTTATCTGATGCCGATTCTGTTCACATATCTGTTTTCGAAATGGGCATCGGGATTGGTGCTTTACTGGACCGTATTCAGTGTTCTCGGAATCGTGGAGCAATGGCTGGTACAGCGGCATATCAAAGCCGAGCAAGAGGCGAAACGGATTAATTAGGCCGACAGATGTGTCATTGCGAGGAGGTCGCTTAGACCGACAAAGCAATCCCCAAGCATATAGTCTAGGCATCCGCCTGAACTTAATCGTTACAATTGGAAAACCTTTAAATAATGTATAGGATTATATTATGAGTGAAAAAGCATACTGCGTATATATAGTGACCAATAAGCATAAGGTGCTCTATACGGGAGTAACCAACGATCTCAAATCGAGAGCCTGCACAAATAAGGTAAAATCAGGCAAAGGTTTTACGAAAAAATATCGAATCTGAAAAGCTGGTTTACTATGAGACTTGCGGTGAAATACTTTCTGCAATATCCCGCGAAAAACAAATTAGCGCCGGTTCGAGCAAGAAGAAAATCGAGCTTATTGAAAGTATGAATCCAAAGTGGTCTGATTTGTTTAAAACTATATAAATTGCCTGTAATGACAGTGACCTCCATCATCGTCGCCGTTGCCACGCCGCCGGGGCGAGCGGCGCTGGCTATAATCAGGGTTTCCGGAGCCGGTTCAATCGATTTGGTTTCGCGTCTCCTGCCGGAGCTCACGGTATCGGGCCTGACCAGTCCAGACGACTCATTCATGGTTTCGCTGTCGATTCGAATAACAATCCGCTCGATGAGATAACCGCTATTCCCTATTTCGCGCCCAAAAGCTACACCGGTGAGGAAATGGTTGAGATCATTTGCCACGGCGGACGGGTTTCAAGCCGCGTATTGATTTCCAGCCTCTGTGAGCTTGGTGCCGGAATCGCTGAGCCCGGCGAGTTCACCCGACGAGCGTTCCTGAACGGACGAATTTCGCTGTCCGAGGCTGAGGCCGTTGCGGCAGCAATCGAGGCCAAATCGGAATTGGCGCTCAAGGCGGCGGCGCGGAATCTCAAAGGCGAGCTTTACGAAAAAATTGATGACATCCGAAACGCTATAAAGGATCTTGCTGACTCTGATTGAAGCTGAAATCGATTTCTCCGATGAGGAAATCGACAAAACGCCGTTTGCTGAAATCATTGATGAGATTACCGGCAACTTGAACGAACACCCGAAAATCCTGAAAAGCTATGATTTCGGACGAGGTCTCAACTCCGGATACAAAATTGCTATCGTAGGACGAGCCAATGTTGGCAAATCATCGCTTCTTAACGCTCTCCTCCGACGAACGGGCTATCGTAACCGAAATACCCGGCACCACCCGCGATACCCTTACCGAATGGATCGAAATCGCCGGTTTCCCGATTCTCCTGACCGATACCGCTGGATTGCGCGATAGCCCAGATACCATCGAAGCCCTGGGCCAGGAGCGTACCAGGCGCGAGATCGACAAATCCGATCTGATAATTTTTATGATCGACTTTCAAGCGGAGTCACGGCGGATGATTGATATATACGCGCCCTTAAAGACAAACCACTGCTTGTCATTGCCAATAAAATTGACTTGGATCGCCACGAAAATTTTCACAATCCGATCCTTATCTCGGCCACCAGGGGCGATGGTTTGGAACGAACTTCGACACCGTCTCGCGAGTAGTCCCATCTCGAAAACTTTCATCTCGATACCGCAATTCTGGCCACTGAGCGGCAATATCAGGCGATGAGAAAATCCGTGGATGCATTATAGCAGGCCCGAACCAAACTGAAGGTCAGTCCCAAGGAAGTTATCTCATTATCCTCGCGAGACGCTCGATCACCTTGGCGAGCTTGTCGGAGAAACCACAACCGACGATATTTTAAATAATATCTTCGGGAAATTCTGTATCGGGAAATAGCCTGCCAATAACGTTTTACAATACGCATAAAGCGCGTCATATACAATAAATTCCCGTTTCAGGACCTCATGATCATCCTTAAATCCAGATTGGCAAATCCGATTGCAATAGCCTTGAGTCCGGGGCTTCGGGACGTTTATACAAATCGTTCGAGACATCGGCGCCATGAACAATTTGCGCCAGCATTGATAGCGGGATCGGCAATCTTATACTTCTCGACAATCGCCTCAAAACTGCATTTACCATCGTAATGTCCCAGCTCAACACCTTCCACATCGTAAGGAGTGGCGTTTTCTCTTTTGGCAATCTCCAAAACCCGCTCTTTTGGCGCGAAAATAAACTCCGCCTCCGGATCGATAAACTTCTTGATCAGCCACGGACAGGCAACCCTGTCAACCTTGACATGTTCTCGTGTAATCCATTTCATAAAATGCTCCTTTCGGAGAGACATAATTTTATCAATTGAAACCCTATCAATTTCTTATGCGCCGTAGCCTCGATATAAGTCGAAAAAGCCTCCGGTTGTCCGGGCGGGGCAATCTCGAAATTAATGGCCACCTTTTTTTCTTCGGTCAAAGAATAAGTCAGGCGGTAACGAGCATTCGGATCGCATGGCGCGCTAACGAAGACGGCAGACTTTTGATCCGCAGGGATATTAACAATGTAATTAATAACATGTCCCTCGTTATCGAAATAGATGGCCCGTAAGGTATCATCGGGGGTTTGAAAGATGATCGTTAAATCATCATGACGATAGGCCGGTTTGTTTTCAGTTGCCGGATACGGAGAAGCTTTTCCGGATCATGATTTTGTTCTGCAAATCCATGGCAAAACTGAAATTCGCCGGAGCCTTTGCCGGGGGTGTCTCCTCCCCCCTCACCAACCCAATCTCCGAGCAGGAATTGGAGACGATCGAAGCCGTTTGCAACGTTCGGCTGCGCGCCGGTTTGTTGCGCAGATGATAAAACGGAAAAGGCTGTAATGAAAATCAGCGATAAAACACAGGTCCCCCCAGTAATTTCACGAGACTCGATAACCTAATCATGCGTTTCTCCTTCAGACAAACCACAAAATCTTATCATCAAATTACGTTCACGTCGAGTTACTATATAAATCTATATAGTTAATATAACATTATTATAGCGGCTTTTGCGATATATTTTTTTTTAAGAACTGTTATATTCAACGGGGAATGAGTAATTTTAACGATTATCTAACTTTCGATCCCCTGCTTGTTCTGGCAAATATATATTCATCAATACAAGGGTTGTCTGGTGACGCCATATTATCATAAAAAGTGCTAGTTACTTCATTATCCCCTTTTGGACCAACCAAGTAAAGCATCGTTCAAATGATTCATCTGTGAAATTTGGTTTTACGATTTTTGCTTCTTTAATAAGATCGGCTTTTATTCATCAGGATTTGCTTTGTTAAATAATTTATCCCATAAGTAATATATAGTTGCTTTCAACTCTAAGGCTGCCGGGCCATCATTTTTAAATATAGAAATCCAATTGTTGATTTTGTCGAATAATTCCTTTTGATCTGGGGAAGAATCTATTTTGTCAAATATAGGATGAGTATAATCAACTTTTATAGTATACCCTTTTCCGGTTGTAGACCGATCGATTGAAATAATACCTTCAAGCTCTAATTCAGTTACCTTTTTTTTCTAGTTCAACCGAATAAGGACCAAAATAGTGTAGTTGATAGTTGTATTCTAATTCCGCATCAGGTAAAATATTTTGCAAAAAATAAACAATTTTTTGAACTATCGTTTTGCCAAAATAACTCCATGATGTATCAAGGGTTCGTAAAATAAACCCGAGCTTGGTATATGATTCAACCATTTCCATGGCTAACTCCTTACATTTACCAGTTCTTTTCGTTAACTGCTTTCCGTGCCGCTTCTTTTTCCTCTATAGATACATAAATCCTTAAGATATCAAGGAAATCAAAAGCATGGAGAAGTTTTGTCCGTTCAGATATTGATCTATAGTTTTCACGATCCCTATCAGCAGGATAGTCTTCCTCAGTCTTAAAGTAAAATGATACTTTTTCTGGATCAAATTCTTCAGGCGTTCATATGCTGAATCTAAATGAAGAGATCCAAAAATAGTCTTAAGCTCCTTGAAATTTGAAGTTGTTTTTCCGTTTAGGAAGATCGTCCTTTTTACTAGTAAGGAAAATTGACTTAATTGGTCTAAAATGCTTGCGGAAAGATAGTATTTTTGCCAAAGCAGAGATATCTCTTTTACCATCCTGCAAAGTATAGGTTTTTATATTTTGAGTAACATAATTATCGTCATATTTAAAATAGTCATTTAATTCTATGGGATATACTCCTTCTCGTCCCTCTTCTATTAGCATGGCCTTAATAAAATCAGTCAAATGCTTATCATAAATTCTTCGTATATCATGAAAATAAACCTGCAAAAACATCATATATCTGGCGATGAGCAAGCCCTCAGCAGCATTAATTCCATCTTCATCGATTCCAAGCGCAGGATCAAATTGGAATCCAAGGGCTTCGTCAAATTTATAATCTTTTACTATTCTTAAAGTAAAAAGTAATCTTTCTATATCAAAAACCCCATATGCAACACCTGTATGATGGGAATCTCTTAGAATAAATAATCCATTTTATCAGCGTCCAAGGGTCCGGAAATAATTTGCTGAATCAAAGGAATATTGCCCTTTGTTTTAGAAAAATAATTTGCGATTTCCTCAGTTGAAATTTCAATTCCATAATCCGCCTTAAGCTCAATATTAATAATTTTGCATATTTCTGGATCATTTAGTATATCTCGCTTGTATAATGCTCATGCTTTATGCCCTTTACAAATAAAGTCTCTGCTGAATGAGAAAATGGTGAATGCCCAATATCATGAAGCAATGTTGCTAACCTTAAAAGCACCCAATTTCTTTTATATTGCCCTTCATCCCAGTTCAGAATTTTATCCCCAATGATACTATGATCCTTGATATAAATATTTTCTAGAATCCTAGATGCAAGATGCATTGTGCCAATAGAATGCTCAAATCGAGTATGGTTAGCACTAGGATATATTAAATAAGTTGTTCCAAGTTGTTTAATATTCCTCAACCGCTGAAACCATCTAGAATCAATTATTTTTCGTTCAATTCCATGAATCTTAATAAATCCATCGATTGGATCTCTAAAAATATGAAATGTCTGGAAATAATCCACACACTCCCCAAAATACTGCACAAATGTTTAGTTGTCAAGTTCTTTTTTTTATTAAATGCAAACAAGTTCTTTTACAATGATGCTTAATCTAATGCAGAATAAAATTTTAGCTGTTTTGAATATTTCTAACCAAACCGCCAGATCCCATTCAGAATCCGGCGGTTA
>CAWDFP010000011.1:0-230906 GCA_963801605.1 uncultured candidate division Zixibacteria bacterium | reverse complement strand
TCTTAAAAGCTTCCCGCAATCCGCCCGATTTGCAGAGCTTAATATTGATGCCATCAACCAAACCTACGTACTTGGGGATATCCCCTGCTCGGAATATTCCCTCATCGGCGAAAAGGGGCATATCTACGTTTCGGCGAAGAATGCGGAAACCCTCAAAATCATCACGGTGCAGAGGCTGTTCGATAAATTCCACATCGAGTTTTTCGAGTTCTTTAATCCGCGTCATCGCTTCTTTGAGAGTCCAGCCTTCGTTGGCGTCAACTCTTATCCTGGCCGATGTAGCCTCCCTGACCGCCGCTACCATTTCGATATCGCCGGGCACACCAACCTTGACTTTATAAACATGGTATCCCGGGGATTCCTCGGTTTGCCGTTTCATATCATCCGGATTAGAAATAGATATCGTAAACGATGTCTCCATATCCTCCCTGGGCGTAATACCGAAATATTTGTAGAGCGGAATTCCCAGAGTTTTGCAGGCTTTATCATGCATGGCCATATCGATGGCGGCCTTGGCGCTGTAATTCCAGGCAGCGATACCGTCGAGCTTCTTCCCCAATTCTTCGAGTTGAAAGGGATCGTCGCCGATAACATTCTTCGCTTTTTCAATAAAGGCTTTTACGGTTTCATAGCTTTCGCCATAATAATTGACATACGCCGCCTCGCCCAAACCGCCATCAATATCGACAATCAATGGCTTTTTAATATCTGTGGCCCCATGAGTCGTTCGGAATGTATTTATTAAATGAATCTCGTGTTCCCTGATCGTCATTTTCATATAACACCCGCCTCCTTTATATCC
The DNA here is from genome assembly GCA_963801605.1 of uncultured candidate division Zixibacteria bacterium. Lineage (GTDB taxonomy): Bacteria > Zixibacteria > MSB-5A5 > UBA10806 > UBA10806 > UBA10806. Next base: position 230,104 of record CAWDFP010000011.1, on the reverse strand, counting down.
AGAGTCTTTTTATCGGCGTCAATTGCGACCCTTACCCCGATAGGAATTGTAACCTTTTCGTCTCCGTGGCCGCAGGGATAACCGGTGATAACCGGTTTTTTCAAAGGCACAAAATAATCTTTCAGCACTTGGGCCATAGTCAGGCTCTTGGCGTTTTTCCCGTGAGGCAGACTATTGGTAATTTCCCCGATTATAAAACCCTTCCCCTCTGAAATATCGGTAGCCTGAAAAAGCTGTGCCAAATAGGAATCGATTCGGTAAGGCTGCTCATCGGTATCTTCCAGAAATACGATTTTATCTTTGAACGACGGCAGAAATCCGGTGCCAACCATGCGGGAGATCAGCGAGAGATTGCCCCCTACAATTGCACCTTCGGCCTTTCCGCCGTGGATACTGCCATATTTATATTTAGGCGCGTTGGGGATAAGGCCGATAGGCTCCGTGCTTTCCAAAGCTTTATAAAAATTTCCCGCGATAAACTTTCCCGGCCTGGAACCGAAATCAATCGAGACCATCGGGCCATGAAATGTTACCATCCCGCATTCTTTATATATGGATAAAAGTAAAACGGTAAGATCGGAATAACCTACAATCGGTTTGGGATTGTGTTTAATGATTTTAAAATCGATATATGGAAGGAGCCGCTGGCAGCCGAAACCGCCGCGCGCCGCAAAGATGGCATCAATAGATGTATCGGCGAAAGCATCCATGAGAGCTGCTGCTCGCACTTTATCATCGCCTGCCAGATAGCCGCGTTGCCGCCTTACCTGAGGATAAACCCGTAAATTATAACCATGCCTTGTTAATAATTCGATGCCCCGTCTTAAACGCTCCGGCCTGGGAGGCCCTGACGGAGCGATCACCGCTACGTTCGAACCTACACGGAGTCTTTTTGGTTTGATCAGTTTGGCCATAGATGATACGCTATGCCCCCATGCCCAATCCACACCTTTTCCAATTCATGCCGAGGATAGCTGATTATGCCATCATCGATATTGTGCCCCGCCGGATCGTTGCAGATAACCGTATCGGGGCCATTGAATCCAACCACGCAGATCAGGTGTCCGTCCGGAGCCTCGTGGATAGGAGAATGCGGCAGTTCATCAAAACCATAGGCAATGCTGATAATTACCGGTTTCCCCGCGCGCACCTCATTGGAGATTTCATCGAAACTCGAATGGCTCTCCACCCAGGTTTTGGCCATTCCACAAGCGTAGGCTGCCGCCATATTATGAGGCCAATTGCCGAATATCTTGCCGCGCGGATCGTAAGCCAGATGAGCAAACTGCTCCGGGTCTATATCCTTACCATAATAATTCAACACCATGCCTACGGATGTCGGCGAGCAGGTACTACCGGAGATATCCTCGGGCAGATTCCTCTGCGTAAAATACGGCACCGCTAATTTTACATACTCAAAATTGGCATTTCCTTTCCAACGATGAGTTTGATAATCATCCCATGTGGAATTCTTACTTGAGAAAGAAAACGCTAATCTGCGAAGCTCGATGTCTCTCGCGCCCGGATCGCCTAAAGCTCTGACATGCACCTTAACGAACCGCATCGGAGTTTCGAGATTCAGACAGTCGGTATTGACCTTTCCAACCCCCTTATGCTCAGACACGCCGGAGCTGCCCCACTTTGATTCGATAAGCGGACCCCAGGTCTGGTAATGGAATTGATACCAGGTTTCCTTATCCGCGGAGAGCTCGAGATCAAATTCCAGAACCGATAATGAATCCGGTTCTGACGCATTCCAGGTGAGAATCAGCTCGTCAAACGGAAAGCCCGGTGTAATCGGTTGAGTAGTCAATTCCGCAGGCTCAGAGGAGTTCAATAAAAAAACGGAATTGTCATCAAAGCGGCAGCTTTTAATTGAGCATCCCTGCCAATCGGCGGCGGTTTCGAGGAAAATCATAGTATGAAGTTTTTTGCCCGACAAACTTTCTCCTTTCAATAACAGGAGTATAATGAGCGCTCCCGCAAACGTAAGAGCGATAATTCCAAATTTGAGAAATGCTCTCACGCGAAAATTCTCCGCGCCATGATAAACGATTTGTGCAACGATTCATTGTACAGGGAACTCTTAAAATCGAAGCTATTGTAAGCCACTCCACCGTTAGATCGGCTGGAGTGGATATAAAGATCATTGGTGATTGCCAGGGCTACATGTCCGGGGAAAAACAGCAAATCGCCGCGTTTGACATCCTCTCTGGCGATCCTGGTCCCGACCGCGATTTGTTCTTTGGTATCGCGTGGTAATATTACTCCAAATCTGGCCGCGATCGCCCCCACGAAAGCCGAACAGTCGATCCCAAACATCGTTCGCCCGCCCCAGAGATAAGGCGATCCCAAAAACTTCTCAGCTTCCTTGGTTAAAATATAGGGATCGTCATCGGTTAAAGGCTGAATCTCATCTCCGCCAATGATATTGTAACCGGAGATAAAGATTATACCATAGCGGTCGGTTCTAATCCGAAGAAAGCCGTCCTCGCTGGTTCCATACAGCTTGCATCCATAAGGAATAAGCGTTACTCGTTTCGAAACCAGGTCGGGTTTTTCAAAGGCGGGAGCAAGTCCGCTATCGATTATATAGGGACCGTGCCCATAAAAGCCATTATGATCGCTTAAAAACTGCTTTAATACCCAGCCCTCGTAGCCGCCGGAGAAACGCACTTTTTGCATTTTCTCCCCATCTTCAGTTACCTCTACAATTTCGTTGAAAAGCCCCTGGCTGACTCTCTCCGAGCGGTTGGAGGACTCTTTGCGAAGATCGGCTACGCTGACATTAAAACGCATTGTCATAGATAAATTCTTGGAAGCCTCCGGCTCCAGCGCGATAGAATCTCATAAGAAAACGATCCCGACCATTGTCCCAATTCATGAGCGTCGATTTTCTCATCATCCATCTGCCCCAGGATCACCACCTCATCCCCCTCCTGACAGCCGGGAATATCGGTGATATCGATCATAAAAGCGTCCATGCATATACGCCCTACGATTGGAGCTTTTTTCCCTTTGATTACCACGCGGCCTTTGTTGGAAAGCGCCCAGGGATAGCCATCAGCATAACCCATCGGAATCGTGGCGACTTTTGCCTCTTTCGAGGCTACGAATGAGAATCCATATCCCACGCCGTCACCAGCTTTGAGATTGTGAATTTCGGCTACGCGGCTCTTAACGGACATCACTGGCTGAAGCTCAGAAGAAGAGGCGCCGCCGGGCACCAGACCATAAAGCAGATGCCCCACGCGTACCAAGCTGCCATCAGTCTTTTTATTTTTCCAGAGGATGCCGGATGATTCCAGAGAATAGAGCAGGCCGTTCTGTGAGAGTCTCTGGATCGATTCCATGACATGCATAAAATTCCCAACCTGCTTTTTGGCCAGAAGAGAATTGTTGCCATTGGAATCGGCCAAATTGGTAGTGATGCCCATCAGATGAGAACCCGGCCGGCTGTCTTTGGTTTCGGCGGCAGTTTCGACTTCATCGGGGGGCATGCCATACCGGTTCATTCCGGTTTCAAGTTTTACGAAATAATTTATGGGATAATCATTCCCCACGATCGTTTTGATGGCATCGCATTGATCGAGGTCCGTAATAGTGATATGAAAACCGTTTCGGACGGCCTCGGCGCTGCGTTCGTCTGTTTCGGGATAGAGTAATACGATTGGAGTCTTAATCCCGGCTTCTTTAAGCTCGCGGGCTTCCTCGAGAAAAGCCACGCCCAAAAAATCAACTTTACCCTCGGAGAGAACCTCCGAGACCTTAACCGCTCCGTGCCCGTAGGCGTTGGCCTTAACAACAGCCATGAGTTTGGAGTTGGCGCCAGCCCAGCCTTTTACAACTGAGAGGTTATTTCGAAGAGCCCTCAAGTCAATTTCAATGTGCGAGGGCCTGAGATTGCCTTTCACTTAATTCCCCTCACTAATCTATCGTCTATGCCGGTTATGGATTGCCCGGCGATTAGATCATCAAAAGTTTCCCGTTTCTTAATTAATATAACCTTTTTGCCCGCCACGGCAACCTCGGCAGCGCGCCTGCGGCTGTTATAGTTGGAGCTCATAGCCGATCCATAGGCTCCCGCCGTGAACAGGCACAACAGATCTCCCTTATATATTTTCGGCAGTTTGACCGCGCGACCTAAGAAATCTCCGCTTTCGCAAACCGGTCCTACGACATCGTACTCCACTTTAGCGCCGCCTCGTCTGATTACCGGTTCAATCCGATGTTTGGCGTTGTAGAGCGACGGCCGTACAAAGTCGTTCATGCCGGCATCGACAATGCAAAAATTCTTCACATTGGTTTTTTTGGTCGCAATCGTCCTCATAATCAAAATCCCGGCATTGCCAACCAGCGATCTACCAGGCTCGGCGATAACCGTAACCGGCAAACCGCTAAAGAGGTCTTTGACAGCCGAGACGTAATCGGCAGGGTTTGGCAGGCGATTATTAACTCTAAGATGCGCCGCCCATCCACCGCCGATATCTATATATCTTAAATGTATGCTTTGTTTCCATAAATATTTGTATAAATTTACAACTTTTCCGGCCGCCGCTATATATGGTTTAACCGATTCAACTTGCGAGCCTATATGCATGGAAATGCCGATCGGCTCCAGCCATTTTTCCTTCATTGCAAACTTATAAGCCGCCTTGGCGGTTTTCTCGCTAAGTCCAAACTTGGTCTTCTTTAGCCCGGTAGCGATATATGGATGTGTCCCCGGATCGATATCGGGATTGACCCTAATTGCTATTGGAACCACAATTCTTTTCCGACGGCCGATTTCTGCAATCGTCTCTAATTCCGCAAGCGATTCGGCACAAAGGAACAGGATTTTAGACGAGATTGCGTATTCGATCTCCTGCTCACTCTTCCCTACACCGGAGAAAACGATTTTTTGCGGCTCGATACCAGCCATTAGAGCAGCCCGCAATTCGCCCTGGGAGACGACATCACATCCAGCGCCCGAAATAGCGGCAACCTTCAGGATCGCTAATTTTGGATTGGCTTTGGCGGCATAGCAGATGATATGAGGAATTTCGCCAAACGCCTCTTGTGTCACGCGGAAATGACGTAAGAGCGTCTTCAGGCTATAGATAAATAAGGGAGTGGAATATTTATCGGCGATTTCCCGAATGGAAACATCCTCGCAATACAGTTCGCCGTTATGATACTGAAAATAATCCATCTAATATTCGCCGAGCACCGCCGCCACAAGTGAATCCTGCCAGGCCTCGGAATAGGAGTTGTCACAGGCGTAATTATTTACCATTATCGAAAAGGCTAATAAGTGCCCGCTTTTGGGCGCCCTGATATATCCCGAAAATGTGCTGGCTCCGGAGATATAACCCGTTTTAGCATAGACGTTGCCTCTATTCGAAACGCCCTTGAGCCTGCTTCTAAGCGCCCTGTCTTTTTCGGGATTTGCCAGAGATTCCAAATATACTCCAAAATTGGGGCTTTTTGACATGGCAGTCAAAAGCCTGATTACTGCGTTCGGTTTGACGAGATTCATATATGCCAATCCCGAACCATCGTACATTATTATATCACGATCTGTTATTCCAAGCGAATAAAGATATTCATACACAGCCTTTACGCCACCCTTAAATGACCCATCGCTTTCTTCCGCTACGCCCAGCATCCTAAGCGTCTGCTCCGCGAAAAAATTCTGGCTGTTGGTATTGATTACCTTGAGGACAACCGGAAGCGAATCCGATTGCCAGGTAAACAGCGGAGTTAATTTTTCCATATCGAAGGTGTGAATCTCCTTAATATCCGTCATCGCCAATATATCGCCGTTTACCTCGATCCCCTTTCTCTGTAAGACATCCTTGAAAATTGTAAGCGTATATATCTCCGGCCTGTAAACCGATACGTAATCTGACCGTCCGGCGCTGTCGCAAATCGAGGAATGCCTCCGAAAAAGGTGACATTATTGGTCTCTGAGGCATCCGGTAATAATCGAGAGTGAAACTCGATTCCGCCGGCAACAGTTTTGGCGATATTATATATCGATATATAATTAGTCTTGCGGATTATACTCGATCCTGGCAGGATCACCCGCCTTCTTGCCGGGGAAAAATTTCAAATCCACGCAATTATCGTTAAACGAAAAGCGCCGATATCGGGCAGGCATACCAGTACGACAGATCATCCCATGACCATCCCGGTCCCAACTCTGGCGATGAAAACAGGGAATTATCCACCCGAAGCCCGAACGGAATCTCTTTTATTCCCCGAGCTTTAAGTGAATCAGCCCAAAATTCTAATACTTCAGTTACACCCGATCTAAACCGCCCGGAGATCAGTGGGTCCCCTCCGCCAACAACAATAAGATTTCCATCGAGCTTCCCCTTTTTATCAATCGAACCGGAATAAAAGAAATTTGTTTTAAATCTAAACCTTGGCCCCAGGCGCTCCAATGCGGCCGCGCTGGTAAACAGCTTGAGATTCGAAGCCGGAGTAAATAGTTTGCCGCTCTCATGTTCCAGTATGACGCTGTCGGCATCGATATCGAACAGCTCAACGCCAATCGAGGCGCTCGAAAGAAGGGAATCAGACAGCAGCCTGCTTAAAACATCATTTACGGCGGCTCCGGCAGACGCAGTAAGACAGAGAATTAGCACTAAAATAATTCGAATCAAAATTTCACTCATCTTAAAAGAAAGGCCCACCCGCCGATTGTGGCGGGCGGGCCTCGTTACAGATCTCGGTTTGGTTTAAAGCCCGGGGCCTTCACCGAACTGATTGAGAATCGTATGGAATGTTTGACGTATTGCTGGTAATGGCATGGAATACGTATCGAAATCAATTAGAGCGCTCCTGGCATGTCCTGCAGGAGAATAAATGTGCCCTACTGATACTCCATAATCCTCGGTTCTCCGCCATCAACATCCAAACCCTTAACAAAAATCGATTGAACATTGGGTCTAAATCCGAAGATGTTTTCGGCGTAATCAACCTGAGTACCATTTTTAGCAACGTCAATCTTCATGGAATCCGGCAGATCCAGGTTTGTGGCCGGAGCTTTAACAGCCCATGTAAAATCGGCCCAATAATCCCATCCGCCGGTGGAATCGAGTCCAAACCAATCATACTCGAAATCTCCGGCCGCTGGAGGATTAGTGTTATAAATCCACCTGAGGACTGAAGCTCCAGTTGCCAGCAAGTGACCGTTATGCTCCATATAATAACGAAGCACACCACCGTGAACATCGCCGACATCTACCCACCAGGTATCGGATCCATCATTCAATTTGGTATCGGATGCGAAAACGACGGTCGAGAATTGAATTATATAAGCCGAATCCGGCATTCCCTGAGCGGCGATATCCCACTCAGCAAATGCGTAACCCTTGAGAGCCTCGCGATAGAAACCTTTCTGGTCTCTTTCCTTGGCACGATCGACATAGCCATAAGTATCGAGCCATTGATAATCATCAACATAAAGTATGTTGGCGATCTTAATGAAGAACACCATACTGGCCGTAGTCGAAATATTACCGGCGACATCCTTGGCCCGAACTGTAAACGTGGCGGGATTGGCGGCGGAAACATTGTTGAAGGTTACCGTACGAATCGGAAGCCATTCTGATGTTTCATCACCGAAACTGTACTGGAATAACAGATCAGCACCGCTTCCCAGGGAATCAAAGCCGGTCCATGCAAACGCCACAACCGATCCAACGGCAACAAATGAACTTTCCGCCGGCGATCCAATGATTGAAACATACGGTGGAATTGTATCGGGAGGTATGGCCGCTGCCTCCTTTACGATAAAGGAGGTGCTGGCAGTCGCGGTATGACCTTCGGCATCCTGGGCCTGGACAGAAAATGTGTATGTCCCAACCGCCAAGTTCGAAAGAGTGGCCGTGGTGATAGCGGCTTGCTCAGACCAGGCGTTATCGCCGACTCTATACTGAGAAGTCACCGCCCCTGTTCCGCCAGTAACCGCCCACGAAAAAGATGTGTGGACATTTGCGGGAACCGAATCCGTAGGCGCCGATATAAAACTTACCGCGAACGGAATATTCGGGTTCGTACCCCAGGGTTTCTTGGTTGAACAGCCGGAGATGATGATGGCGAGCGCCGTCAGCAATCCGGCAATCCAAAACGTTAAAGGAGTCTTTTTTATCATCTCAATACTCTCCTTATTGCTCGCCAAAGTAATGGGTTAAAATATAGTCAAAATCAGCCGCCATCGAAGTGTGCTCGAAACGGTACGGTCTGCCGGCTATGAACGCAAGCTTGCCCTTGCCCGTTGGCTGAACGATGACACCACCGACAGACGATGGATAACTTGGCGTATTAAACAGCACGGTTACCGCCGGATCAGTAGGTGGCGCCAGCAGGTCGGTAAGAGACCAACCGGCGGTTCTGGTGATATTCACCAAACCGCTAACCGCTGCAACCAAGCCGTTACTGCTGGGATCAACCCCAATCTGGTTAAATTCTAAAGAATCGGGGGCAGTAAGGCCATAATGAGCCAGATCTTCTTTAATGAAGTCGGCGCCAAAACGAGTTGCCAATAGAATGTCTCCACCGCCGTTAAGATACGACATGAATAGGGGCCGCATCGAATTGAAGATATCGAGATCGCTCGGCGGATTATTGGCATACTCGTTCATGATCATGACGATCGCGCTGTAATGCCCCAGTGTATCGCCGGGGACTGCACCTGAGCCTTTATAAAGCGGTACGATGTTCGGCGGATAATCGCTCTGGAAACCGGAGAAGAAATCCCAGAATTGAACCGTGTGGTTTCCCCACGGACCATTCGCCGCATACATTGGCGCGGCTTCGGATGCATATTGCGACCAATCGATGCCGTTGATAACCAGGATGCCTCTTTCGCCGGTTAATTGTCCTACACCAAAATCGGTGGAGAAGGTTGTGGCGTTACCGGCCTGGTCGATAGCCTGAATGAAGAATTGATGGGCGCCAGCCTGCAAGCCGGTAAGGTTGGCCTGACTGGCGGTAATCGGGTCTGACCAATTGGCGGTATCATCTACCGCATAACGGTACTGAAGAGTACTATAATACCAGGTCGCATCACCGGCCCAGGTAGTTGCTACATCGGTCGTAGTTCCGCCAGACGGCAGGAAATAGAAAGCGTGCGGAATAGCTCCGGCTACTACGGACAAATCCGGACGAAGAGTATCCACCGCCACAAAGCTGATCGTTAGCGGTGACTCATCCAGATTGCCAAAGTTGTCGATCGCCCGGACATAAACAACATGCGGTCCAAGCGAAAGATCAGTCGGAGTTATGTCGAGCTCAAGGGTCGACACTCTGGCCAGAATAAATGACGGAGCAACCGTAACCCATTCGGTGGTATCATCGACAGCGCGCTGGAAATTGACAACGGAACCATCCAGGTCTATGCCGTTGATCACGAAATGTACCCCGCGCGAGGTTAAGGCACCATCGGGGGGAACGGTAACCGGCAAAGTCGTTGGATTGAATCTGTTGACATTGCTAATGTTGCCAATGCTAATAACCATCGATGCGGCGTTGGGATCCCAGATGTCGCGGTTATCTCTGGCTTGAACATAAAAAGTATGCGTTGACACAGTTGAATTGAACAACAATCTCGTGGTCACGCTGGTTTCGTAAGTCTCAGTTTTCATGGAATCAGCGAGTCCGGCTTGATCGACCCAATAGCGAAACTTCTCAGCCTGGCCGTCAGGATCCGAGGCTCCCCAATAAACGGTGACTAAATAGAAAGACGCCGAATCGGGGACCGTGGCGATTCCATAAGTGGTAATCCTGGTAATAGGTGGAATATCAGCATTTGGTGCGGCTGGCTTTTTTGTGCAGCCAGCGACTAACACGATCGCCAACGCCAATATCCCCACCACTTTCAGGACTGGATTTCTAAGTAAATTCACTTTTAATCCTCCTTAATTGGCGTTGCGTTAAAACGATATGTTGAAAGAGCCGCGATGCACAGCTTTCAACAAACCCATATTGGTGTAAGCATAATCAAAGTGAGCTCCGCTCAAAACTGGCAGCTTAATACCCAAGCCGGCGGTGAAACCGCCCTCATCCATATTGATTTTATAACCTGCGCGCAGAGCGAGCAAGTCCTGGAACCAATATTCGCCACCGAAATTATAGCGTTCCTCGTTATCAGAGGGATGCATCAATTCGGCGGCAACAGTTGCCTTGGAATTTTCGGTCTGGTATACCTCGAAAGCCACACCCGCCCTGAAAGTCAGGGGCAGCGGTACAGCCTTGCTTTCGACGCTGTTGTCGACCAAACCGTCACCATTGTTGTCCAGCCCATCGGGATGGCCATTGTATGGCGGAGCAGTCGGAACGCCATCGATGTTAGCAATGTTGTAATGCATATCGGGCCCGAAATTGAGAATGGCAAGACCGATCCGCAACGACTTGAAACCGGTGTCATAATAGGTTCCGATATCAACTGCCCAACTGGTTTTATCCCAATCGGCCAACTTTTCGCGCAGCAGCTTAAAGTTGGTGCCAAACGCAAACTGGTCTGTCAGGTAACGGGCATAAGACGCACCCGCCGACCAATCTTCGAATGCGAAAGTCCCGCTGGAGTTGCCATCGGGGTCGCGGGCAGTGGTCCGGTTCATAAGGCCGGTATTAAGAGTAGTAAAAGCAAAACCAATATGACCAAAATTGGTCTTCTTGGCAAAAGCCGCTGAATACAGGTTGATATCGGCCGGCCAGTTCGTATAACCGGCAAAGAAATCGCCGTTCTTTATATTGGCCAGGCCAGCCGGATTCCAAAATATGGCTGAGGCATCGTTGGCGACTGCAGCATAAGCCTCACCCATGGCAAGCGCTCTACCGCCTACACCTATATCCAGGAATTTCAATCCCACGGTGCCCACCTTGGCGAATTGGGCCTGCGCTGGAAGGCAGAGACCCAAGACGGCAATTAGAACCGCAGGTAAAAGTATTTTTCTCATATAATCTCCAACCTCCACTTCTTAGCGGACAACCATGAATTTACCGATGAAATTCTTGAAACCAGGAGCATCGGATTCGACTACGTACATGTAGACGCCGGCCACGACTTTTTGTCTGGATTTGGTGATTAAATCCCAATCCAGGGTTCGTGACAATGGGTCTGCCTTAGAGAGCTTGATAACCTCGTCACCCGTGAGAGAAAAGATGGTGATGGTAACGCTGGGCGTTTGCGGCAGATTGACGAAAAGTATTCTCTCAAGAGATGGATTGGTGTTGGTAGGCGTAAAACCAAAACCCACCGGCGACGATAGCACGAATGGGTTGGGTACCACATGGATGCCCGATTTAGCTTCGCCCTCGGTGCCAACATTCAATCCGGGCTCTACGTTACGAGCCCCAGATTTACCAGACTCAAACGATTCAATGCCGATTGCAGGATTTCCTCTGTCATACGCCGTTACGACATAATAATACTGGAATCCATTGCTCACATCGGTATCTAAATACTCATGTACCAACCCGGTGTTAAGGCCGATATCATCGATAACATCGCTCTCCAGAAGGAGGGTCCAGTTACCAGTGCTACCGGTTTTTCTCCACAAGCGGTATCCTTCGAAATCAATCTCACCGGTCGCCGGATCCGGGGTAGTTTCAGCGACGCTATCCCAGGTGAGTCTCACCTGACGATCGCCGGGAACCAGCGAATCAATGGTTGGCGAAGCGGGCGCCGATGGACCAAGCCATCTGTAACCATAGGCAGCATTAATGCTGTGACGGTAAAGCGAATCGGCCCAGCCGAGATCAGTTCTGAGACCCTGAAGGCCTTCGCCTACTCCAAAGGCGAACACGATTCTAATTGAATCGTTTGGCGGAATGGCAAACGGACCCAGTTTCTGAAGGAAACGATAATCGTGAACGGATGGAGGTGGCGACAGCCACAATCCGTCGCTCATGAGGCGCATCCAGTCGGCATCACTACCGGGGTCGGAATTCCAATCCCACCAGCCATGGCCGGCCTGAATACCGGTTTGGGTATCGCCTATCCGCGCCGGACAAAATAGAAGTCTCGAACCGATGTAACCGGTCGATTCCTTTGGAATCTTATTGCCGCCGTTATCATCTCCGGCTACGTTCGGATTATCACCATCGTACATATAGGAGATATATTCCTTGGTAGCATCGTTGCGGTAATAATCCACCAGGTCATCGCGTGACCAGGCCTGAGCGCCCGATCCGCCTTCAGCTGTGGAAACGTCACAATCCGCGTGAAAAGCCATGATCAGCGGCTGGAGAGTGTCGGCGTTAAGGTTAAGAATCCAATAATCGTAAACGATGAAATTGGATCTGTAAGACTCCGACCAGGCGTAAGTATTGCAATGCGCCTCGACGTTAATCTTATCAACGGAACCGACCAATGGCGATTGGTCCGAAATCGAATAATAGGTGTCATACTGGCTGATTGCGGTGGTATCACTATTAGTGGATTTTACAGTGATGCCCGGTGAAGTATCAGTTGAAAAGTGCACCAATTTGGAACCGATACCAACTCTGAAACTTGCAAAGTACAAGTAATTATTGATAGCGGCATAGTTGGATGGAACCTGGCGTTTCATGGACGGCATTATTGCGGCATCATCGCCGGTTAAAATGGTCCAATCGTTGGTTCCGCTAAACTTTTCAACCGTGGAATTTGTAATTCTATTAAATACTGTGCCAACCTGGCAGACAACCTCCTGGCTGAGTTCAGGTTTGGCTAAACCTCCATGACCTAAAAGGGGATTGTCGGCCATTTCTTTTTTCATGGCGAGGGCCGACATACTAAAAGCCAGGATAAGCCCCAGTACTATTAGCATTCGTCCCGATCCCCTATACAATTCTCTTCGCATATTTACTAATCCTCTCTTTTTTACAAGTCTCGATCCCGAAATGCCATTCTAGAACTCCATTTGGATACCCGCGAGAACTCTTCTCGGAGTTGTATAGTAGGTCGGATCTCCGAATTGCCCGGTGGGATTATCGGAAACCTCATAATACTGGACATTGAAGTTGTCGCTGTTGACGGAGTTCAGGTTGATGTTAGCTCTATTGGTCACATTCTGGATTTCAACAAAAGCATCGAGATTCATGCCCCTGTAAAAATCTATACCCTTATCAACGCGCAGATCGAGTTGGTAGGAGTTCGGAAATCTCTTGTTATTGATATCAGGCAGATTGGGCGGCAGCACGTTCGAGGTACCTGTAAACGGGCGGCCTGAACCAAACGTGAAGACCACATCGATTCCGAAATCGCCCAACGCCGGACCCAATGTCTTGGGACTTCTCCAATTGACATTAGCTTTGGCAGTGTGTCTCTGATCCCAATCCAACGGGAAATCCTCGGTCCTTGGCGTCCAGCCGTAGTAGTTGTCGAGGAAGTCCTGAGTCTTATCAGAGGATTTTCCTCGTGCAATCTGATAAGTGTAAGTAATGATGCCGGAGAAATTGTGCCACGGCCTTTGACTTAAGGTGATTTCGAATCCTTTGACTCTGGCATAATCCGAATTGGAATTAATCCAGAATATGTTTCCGGTCTCCGGATTGATATATCTCCTGTGGTTGACAAGATCCGCGATATCCTTGAAGAAGCCAGTTACCGCCACCTTGTTGTAGGCGTTGAAGCCATGCTCGATACCGGCTTCATAAGCCACGGTTTTTTCAGCACCAAGATTGGGATTGCCGATATACTTGAAGGCGCCTCTTAAATCGAACGCCTGGTTGGTATAGAAATCATCAAATACCGGCAATTGGAAATAATGCCCGTAGGTAACGTGCAAAACGTCCTTTTCGGTAATCGGGAAGCTTAAACCGACACGCGGCGAAACCTGTTGCTTCACTTCCGCAGGGAATGGGTTCTTCAAGTCTGGCCGATAGATCGGCGACCTGTCCATAAAGAGGACTGTTCACGTCGTTATAACCCGGATTGAGCGGGTCCAGGAAGCTGAACGGAACGATGGTCTTGGGATCGAAGTAATCGTAACGCAAACCGACATTAACGATCATACCCTGAGTTTCGATCTTATCCTGGGCATAGAATCCGAGTTGTATCGGCTTTACATGGTAGTATGAGTTGTATTCGTTGTTACCGGAGGCTTTGGAGCGATAATCATATAAAAGGTCGTAGTTTTTGCTCTCGCCGCCGATTTTAACAAAGTTGTAACTATTCACCTGGCTGGAGAAGTCAGCCTTGAAGCTCTGGGTGATTTCTTTATCATCCTGACTGTAGCGCGAAATATACATCGGGTTACCGCGCAGAATTGAACCATAGAGGGCGGTGACTTTCGGCGTAAATCTCTGCTGTCCGAGCTCATCGGGTGAAAGCGGATGGCCATCCCAGGGATCGTATACCCTGGCTCTTTGAGCGCTTAAGAATCTGGAATAGCTAACGGTGTAGAAGCTCTTCACGCTCAAATTATTTGTGAAATTGACCGAAAATTGATTCGACCAGGTTTCAGGACGGCCGAGGGTGTTGCCCATATCATAACCCGAATAGCTTCTGGCCCAGCCGGTGCTGTTGACGCTATCGCGACCGCCGTTTAATAATGACGAATCGGTCACCAGGGCGTATTGGCCAAAGTGAGTGGTCAGCCAGGTGCTGTCGGATGTGTGGTTGTACAAGTATCTGAAGAAGGCGGTATCGGCCTGATCTTCAACGTGGCCGGGCGCAACGATCCAGCTATAAGGCGTATAGGATTGATCGAGTGTCTGACGCTGGTTGTTTTCGGTGCTGAGCGGATAGGTATGGAAATATGTTGGCGCACCCCAGGACAGATGGAAATACTCGCCTCTGTCCCACGGCAGACTGCTGCCAAAAGATTTTAAGCCCGAAACGATGAGTTTCTTGGATGCCGAAATATCGTACGCCAATTTACCCATCATCGATTGCGATTTACTCCAGGATCTCTGATCCTGATAGCTTCGGGTAGAAGAGTATATACCGGATGTGAAGAATGATAGTTTGCCGGGCACGTCGACAGATGCGATTGGAATGGGCCCGCCAAACGAGAATTCATGCTGGCGCATGTTGAAGTAATTGTTGCGGCCATATTTATCAACTTTGGGCTGATTAAGCGTGACAAGCTGATTGCCTTCCGCGCCGGGAATCAAATAATTGACGTTGACATTATTATGGCTGCCGGTAATGACCTCGGGAGATGATTTCGATTTAATTTTGCCCGAGTATTTTTCGCCGCCCTCTTTGCTGACCATATTGATGATGGCCGATTGTACGTTGGGATACTCTGCCCCGAATCCCCCTGTTAGAACCTCGGCCTCGGCGATGGCCTCATTGGGGATATAGGTCGAAAGGGCAGTACTGGTACCAGAACCGGGATTTCTGCCAACTCTGGTTTCGCCTAATGGATTGGAGAGGTTGACACCATCCAGCATGAAGATGACCTCTCCCTGATCGACTCGGCCTCCGCGAAATGAACCCAGGACCGAACCAGCCGTAAGGTTGGCGCGATTCACAATACCGTCAACAGCCGAATTGGTCAGCTGAGTTGGGGTAATGGTCGTCCTGGATGAGGTGATATCTTTTTCAATTAGCGGTTTTTGAGCCTCGACCGTGATGGTGCCCATCTGAATCGTCTGGGTGCTCAGTTGGAAATTGATCGTGGTAGTAAGATCAACTGAGACCTGGACGTTCTTAGTTTCGACCGGGCCATAACCGATCAACGTAGCCCTGAGCGTATAAGTGCCGGGCGGAACGTTGATAATGAAAAACTCACCGTGGATGTTCGTGGCTGCGCCGACTGTCGTTCCGACAATCATCATGTTTACCCCTGGCAGGGGCTCGCCTGATTCTTTATCGGTGACAATGCCCGCGATCTTTCCGGTGGTTCCAGCCCAAGCTGAAACAGCGGCCATTAAGATCAGCATTAACACGGCCAGCCTAAGTGCAGGTTTTACAAACAAACCTCACCCTCCTTGTGAAACGTTTGACTTTTTCTCTCTCAACGATTTACAAAGTCTGAAGAAATTTTTCTGCTTCGATTTCCCCTCCATTCCCTTAATTTGTTGTGAACATTGGCCTTGCTCTATGTTAAATGACATGACCAGCACCGCAAGATTAAAGGTGTAAAAATCTCCACGTTTTGCAAAAACTATATAAGCAAGCGAGGTTTTAGTCAAGTTTTTTTATAGATATTTCATGGAAGAATTTCATTTTCATAACCTCGCCACCTTAGCCCTCCCGAATGGTTTTTCGGTCGGAAACGAAATTCCCTTATCGCCATTACAGCGAAATTAAGTTTTTATTCCGCATTTTTATAAATTTTAGGCAAATTCTATATTTTAAATTTAAATTTGTTAATCTTTTGATATAGATGATCTTACGGATTCAATCAAAGTTTGAAAGGTGAGCTTGTTAGTATTAATTACTATGAAGTGATTGCCATCGGAAAATATCATTAATTATAGTGATTCAAAAACGGGCATACCCCAAATGCCTCTTATTATCAAAAATGCATAATAATTGACCGCTTTTAAAAAAAGTGGCGAGCACCATTGCCCGCCACGATAAAATAACAAATTTACTAATTTTCGCTTAATTCGCCTTCTTGAAGGCCTCCATGAAATCGGCCAACTGATTGGCTCCATCGAGCGTCATTGCGTTGTAAAGCGAGACGCGAATGCCGCCTACGCTTCTGTGACCCTTGAGACCGATAAAGCCTTTGGCCTTGGCCTCGGCGATAAACTTGGTTTCCAGATCCTCCGAGGGAAGTCTCATGGTAATATTCATCCAACTGCGGCTTGCTTTCTCAACCGTGCCCTTGAAATAATCAGGATTGGCATCCATGACACCGTAGATACGATCTTTCTTGGCGCAATTGATTTTTTCCACCGCCTACCAAACCGCCCTGCTTTTTGACCCATTCCAGCACCAATCTGACAACGTAAATTCCGAATGCCGGAGGAGTGTTATAGAGCGAGTTTTCCTTGGCATGCGTCCGGTAATCGAACATCGTGGGATTGCCATCCTTGCATTTGGCCAGCATCTCCTCGCGCATTACCACCACAGTCACGCCTGCCGGACCGATATTCTTCTGAGCGCCGGCATAGATTACCGAAAACTTTCCGAAATCGCGGCGACGGGAGAGGAAATCCGACGACATATCGCAGATAAGAGGCACATTGCCGGTTTCCGGGAAGGCGTCAAACTGATTGCCATGAATAGTCTCGTTCGATGTGATGCTCAGATAAGCGGCATCGGATGGGAATTTTATATCCGCAATCTTAGGCAGCTTGGTATAATTGACATCTTTGGTTGAGGCAGCAATATGAACTTGTCCCAGGAGCTTGCCTTCTTTAACCGCTTTGCTCGACCAGGCGCCGGTATCGACATAAGCAGCAGTCTTGCCGGGGTGAAGGAAATTCATCGGAATCATGGCGAATTGGGATGAAGCCCCGCCGCCCAAAAACAGCACTTTGTAGTTTTCTCCGAGACCCATCAATTCGCGCATCAGGGCCATAGCGGCGTTATTGATCTCCTCGAAATCCTTGGAACGATGTGAAATTTCCATTACCGACATGCCCGTGCCGTGATAATCGGGGATATCCGCCTTGATTGTCTCCAGGACATCAAGAGGCAGTACCGCCGGGCCGGGATTGAAATTGAATACTCTCTTAGCCATATCTTAGCCTTTCTTATTTTTTATGCGTTTTCGCGTATTCTTCAATCAAACGGTCGACTACGACGCCGATCCGCAGCAGATTCTCTTTTGTTTCGGCGCCGACATGCGGCATGAGAATCGTATTGGGGGCGGTGAGAATCGGGGAATCCGGCGGAGGAGGATCCGAGAAATATACGTCGGTGGCATAGCCTCTGAGCTTGCCGCTCTTGAGAGCATCCACCAGATCATTTTCCACGATCAACTTGCCGCGGGCAGTGTTGATCAGGAAAGCGCCATCTTTGAAATGTGCCAGGTTTTTGGCGTTAATTATCCCCTTGGTTTCTTCAAGAGCCGGCATGTGCAAAGAGACGAAATCGGACTGTTCCAACACCTCGGTCATGCTATGACGGATATCCGCAAAATCGGTGAAATTAACATCGGGGTGCCATCCCAGAACATTCATCTTAAATGCGGCGGCTCGACTGGCCAGAGCGATACCGATCCGACCCAGACCAAGGATACCCAACGTTTTTCCATAAAGCTCAACTCTCTTAACTTCCTTTTTCAGCCATTTTCCCTCACGGGTGCCGATAGTCGATGTGACCACGTTGTTAGCCAGAGAGATCATCAAGCCAAAGGCCAACTCCGCCACCGCCGTGGTGGATGCATCGGCAGTATTTCTGACGATGATGCCGTTTTCGGCCGCGTAAGCCAAGTCGATATTGTCGAGCCCCACGCCGCCGCGGATCACCATTTTGAGATTGTGGGCCCCGACCATATATTCCTTGGTAACTTTGGTTTTACTTCTTACTAAAATAATTTCGGCTTCATTTACTTTTGCCTTGTCTTCGGTGACTTCACCATATTTGGAAAGCACTTTCGGCAAACCGGGATCAAACGCATCTGAAATCAAGATTAACATATTCGAGGTCTCCTTGTTAATCGTTAAGCAGGTTAACCACCATACCGTCGCGAAGCTTGGGCTCAAACCAGGTTGATTTGGGCGGCATAACTTCTCCGCGATCGGCTACATTTAACAATTGTTCTATAGTCGTTGGATAAAGTGAAAAAGCTGCCTTAAATTCGCCGGAATCTACCAATCTCACCAATTCTTTCGTTCCCCGAATACCGCCGACGAAATCGATTCGCTTGTCAGTCCGAGGATTGGTGATTCCTAATACCGGCGCGATGAGATTATCGGCTAAGACACTGGCATCGATGGAACGCGTCGGATGATTCGGATCGAATGTCCCCTCTTTAGCGGTCAGAAGATACCATTTCCCCTCGCAATAGAAACCGAATGTATGCAATTTCTGAGGATTAACCTCGGAGACTTGCGGCGTCACCATGAACTTATCTTTAATCTTTTCCAGGAACTGCGCCAGGGTCATCCCATTTAAATCTTTTACAACGCGATTGTAAGGCATGATTGCCAATTCCCGGTCTGCAAAAAGAACGTTGAGGAAAAAATTATACGGTTCTTGTCCGGTGTGATTTTTATTCTGGGCGCGCATGCGACGTCCAAGCTCGGCGGCAGATTCGCTTCGGTGATGACCGTCGGCAATATATAAAGCGTCAAGTTTGGCGAAAGCATTGACGATATCGCTGATCGTGTTATCGTCGCTGACCACCCAGAGCTCGTGCCGGATGCCATCATCGCTGACAAAATCGGTCGGCGCCGGAGTCGATGTAACTTTTTTAAATAGTTTATCGATCTCGGCGTTATATCTGAATGTCGTAAAGACCGGCCCCACCTGGGCGTTAACCATGCTGATATGATGAGCGCGATCTTCGACTTTCTCGGGCCTGGTATGCTCATGTTTCTTAATTTTTCCGGCGTCATACTCTTCTACCGATGTTAGGGCCACCAGGCCGGTCTGGCTTCGGCCGTTCATGGTGAGACGGTAGAGATAGAAGCAGGGTTTGGGATCGCGAATCATGATCCCGCGGCTTTCGAGTTTCTCCAGATTTTCCTTAGCGCGTTTGTAGACTTCATCGCTGTAAGGGTTAATAGTATCCGGAAATTCGAGCTCCGATTTATTGACGCGTAAAAACGAATTGGGATTGCCCTCAGCCATCGCCCTGGCTTCTTTGGCATTGAGAACATCGTATGGCGGCGACGCTACCGTTTTGGCCAATTCCGGTCTTGATCTTAACCCTCTGAATGGACGTACTATCGACATAATCTCCTCTTAGCAGTAACACAAGTTGTGAATCAATTCACATCCTAATTAAGGTAACAATATACATGGCAAAAGTTCAATATCTTTTTATTACAAAGAAAGATATCAATCTCGCTTGCGATCGGTTAATCGAGCCTTAATCCAACTTTAACAAAACCTAAGAAACTCGAAATCTTGTCGCGCCAGATATTAGGTTTTTATGAGATAATTGTCAATCAATATCAATTGTTAAGATAGGAAGTAATATGCAAGATTCAACAGAAAATTTGACAAATACCGCTAAATTGCGCGCCAGCCATCTAACTTCATCTTTAGCACTCGGTTGGCTTTCTCGACGATATTGCGGCTTCTCAGTCCGAAAGCATCCAGAAGTTCATCAGGCTTACCCGATTCGCCAAAGCGATCCATGACCGCGACATAATCAATCGGCACCGGACATTCCCTCGCCACAACCTGAGCGACAGCCGAACCCAGCCCACCGTAAATCTGATGTTCCTCGGCGGTCACAATTGCCCCACAATCGCGAGCGGCCGTAATGATTGCATCCTCATCCAGAGGTTTGAGCGTATGCATATTAATTACTCTCGCCGAAACGCCGGATTTAGCTAATATTTCGGCGGCCTGGAGCGCCTCATATACCATTACACCGCAAGCAATTAGAGCGATATCGGAGCCATCGCGCATGAGATTGGCTTTACCAAAAACAAAGGGAGTATTTTCATCTGTTACAACCGGGACCTTTTCACGTCCAAATCTGATATAAACCGGCCCATCAATTTCGGCGGCTGCTTTAGTAGCTTTGAACGTTTCGTAATAATCGGAGGGCACAATCATTTTCATATTGGGAAGAGAACGCATGATCGCGATCTCCTCCATCGCCTGATGCGTTGCCCCATCCGGGCCAACGGAGATTCCGCCATGCGCCCCGCCGATTTTGACATTGAGATTGGAATAACAAATGGTGACTCGAATCTGGTCAGCCGCCCGGCAGGATGCAAAGGCTCCGTAAGTGGCAAAAAATGGAATTTTACCAACAAGCGATAGACCCGCCGCAATGGTCGCCATATTTTGCTCGGCGATACCGCATTCTATGAAGCGATCGGGAAATGCTTCTTTGAAAAGATTGACGCTTGTTGAAGCAGCCAGGTCACCAACAAGAACCACGACGTTGGGATTCTCTTTGCCCAGTTCCACCAGCGCCCGGCCCCAGCCCTCACGGGTTAGTTTGTATTCAACTTTTTTCATTTCTTCTTTTTTGTATGCGGCAGGATGGAGCATTGAGATGCGACATCCTGACGTTCCCGTCAAACATCTTTTGTAGTAGGTCAGGTCGCCTGCGACCTGACTCTTTTGACCTGTCTTAACAAAGTCAGGCGCCAGGGCGCCTGACCTACATCTACAATATTAATCCTCTTCCCTCCAGCAGCCTCTCTGACCACTCCTCCCAGCTCGTTCCCAATTCCACCAGCGCTTTGCGTCCCTGCTCCGGAGATGGCGGTTTGCCATGCCAGCCGGGATCGTTTTCCATGAAACTGACGCCCTTCCCCATCACCGTATGTGCCAGAATCACCGTGGGCTGCCCTTTGATCGTCCGGGCCTGATCGAATGCTTTAACGATCGCCTCCATATTATGCCCATCGATTTCAATCACATGCCAATTAAAGGCACGGTATTTATCTGCGAGCGATTCGATACCAATGACATTTTCAACGAAACCGTCAATCTGGGCCTTGTTGAAATCTACGATAGCGCAAAGATTATCGAGCTTATAGTGCGCGGCCGCCATAACGGCTTCCCAGACGCTTCCCTCCTGCTGTTCGCCATCACCCATAATGCAATAGACCCGTCGGGGATGATGATTCATTCTGCTGCCAAGCGCGACCCCCAAAGCAATCGAAAGCCCCTGCCCGAGCGATCCCGATGATACCTCCACGCCGGGCGTATCGATACAACTGGGATGACCTTGCAGATGCGCCCCGAAAGTGCGAAAACTCATCAGGTCTTTGAGCGGAAAAAATCCGGCCTCGGCTAACATCGAGTAATGCACCGGCGTTACATGGCCAATCGAGAAAAACCACATATCTCGCTGCGGCCATTTGGGATTTTGGGGATCATAGTTGGCCTCGTAAAATGCCAACGCCGTGCAAAAATCAGCGCATGAAAGCGGCCCGCCCGTATGCCCGCTCTGAGACTGCATGAGCATCGTGATTATATCGCGGCGGATATAGAGGGCTTTTTCTTTGAGTTTATCTATTGGATATCGTAAGGGGGGCAATGAGTGGGTCCTTCCGTTTATGTCATGAAAGGTTCCGTCAGGTCTTAGGTACCAAAGGCGGTGTAATCTGACGGTTTACCTGATTTATGCGTCAGGTCTCGGAAGCCTAAGACCTGACGTAACTGTCTACAATTACAAGAGCCTCAGCATGTTACTTCGTTTCAATCCTGAGGCATGTACAACCCTAAATCTCCTCAAACTCCGCGGTAAAGTGACGTAACAATTCAGGCTGATAGGTAATTCGGACGCCCGGAACCAACTTTTTATCCGATGCAATCCGAGCGAAAACATTCGCCACATATTTAAAGTGCGATTCGGTATAAACGCGCCGCGGTACAGCTAACCTCACTAATTCCATAGCGGGGAATATATCATTACCTTTATCGTCCTTAGCTCCAAACATAACCGTACCGATTTCCACCGCCCTGATGCCGCCTTCACGATAAAGCGCGACTGTTAGCCCCCAACCTGGTAAATTCTTCCTCGGAATATCAGGCAAGAACGCCGCGGCATCGACAAAGACCGCATGGCCGCCGGTTGGCTGCACTATTGGCACTCCAACACTTGTGAGAAGCTCGCCGAAGCTCTTTATCTGGCCAATCCGATGCGCCAGGTAGTTCTCATCAAGCGCCTCAACCAGACCGCGGGCAATTGCCTCCAGATCGCGACCTGCCAATCCGCCGTAAGTGCGGAAACCCTCGATTAGAATAAGCTTAGTGGTTAACCTTTTATGCCAACTTTCATCGTTTACACCGAGAAAGCCGCCGATATTGGCCAAGCCATCCTTCTTGGCGGACATAGTGCAACCATCAGCATAAGAGAACATCTCATGGGCGATCTCCCGTACCGAGCGATTTTCCTGTCCCTTTTCGCGAGTTTTGATGAAATAGCAGTTTTCGGCATAACGACAGGCATCAATGAAAAAAGGAATTCCGTATTTATGATATAGTTTCGAAACCTGTTTGATATTTTCAAGCGATACCGGTTGGCCGCCGCCGGAATTGTTGGTAACGGTAATCATCCCGATAGGAATTTTCTCAGGCCCGGTCTTTTTAATGAAATCCTCGAGCCTGGCTAAATCCATATTACCTTTGAAGGGATGATTGCCCTGAGCATGTAAGCCCTCTTCAATTACAAGATCGACCGGCTGGGCGCCCTGAAATTCGATATTGGCATGAGTGGTATCGAAATGGGTATTGGATGGTACTTTGTCACCGGGCTTTAAGATGGTGGAAAAAAGAAGGTGCTCGGCAGCCCGTCCCTGATGTGTTGGGATGATCTGTTTAAAGCCGGTAATTGATTTGACGGTCTCATCGAAATGAAAAAAGTTCCGGCATCCGGCGTAAGACTCGTCACCGGTCAGAATCCCCGCCCATTGATTGTCCGACATGGCTGAAGTTCCGGAATCGGTTAAAAAATCGAGATAAATATCCTCGGCTGCCACTTTGAAAATATTATATTTAGCATCCTTTATTCTTTTGACCCGTTCCTCACGGGTTATGAGCTTAATCGCCTCAACAGATTTAATACGATACGGCTCAGCGGGAAAATCAATCATCATTACTCCTTATTTGATCGCGCCAACGACTTTTACACCAGGGTATCTCAATTGAATCCAATCACAATTTCGTAGCTCAGCCACCCCTCGAAAATCGAATTTACCATTATTTTCGAAGCAATGGAAACTATTATTCACGTTCCATTTCGTTTATTTCAAAACCCGGTTCAATATAGCCAACCTCGAAATCGCGCCAGTTCCAGATCTTGGGCCGATGAAATTCGGCGAAAGCATCGCTTTTAGTGCGTACTCCCATTTTATAGAGAAATTCGACTGCCGTGGGATAAAGCGCTCGCGGCGAACCGTCGGCAATTTTAATGGCAGCGCCCTGAAGACGATCCACGAAAGCGAAACTCTGCACGGCCTCGGCTCCCGCCTTGGCGATTATGCGCTCGCCCGGAGATGTTGCGGCCACGGTGTCAAAACGACCCGTTCCAGCCACAATTTCGGGATGCTCCATCATGGCGCGAGAGATGACTCCATAGGCCTTGGCCCGATCCTTGGGAACAGAATTGGGCGCAATTAATCTGGCATATCCCAGGGCCATATTGAATAACGGCAACGCAAAATTAGGCGCCGAACAACCGTCGATACCCAGCGCAAGTTTTTCCTCCGGAAATTGGCAGATTTCGGAAACGCTTTTAATTATCATCTTCTGCACCGGATGATCCGGCCAGAGATAATCGTTGAGCGAGAAACCTTTGTGTACTGCCACTGCCAGCATACCGGCATGTTTTCCCGAGCAGTTATGTTCGATAGGGGTGAAAATCCTGCCCGGCTCTGGAATCTGTTCCAGCACCGTGTAACGATGAGGAATATGGACACCGCATTGCAGATAACTCTCATCAAGACCGATTTTATCGAGTATCGATTTCACGATTTCGATATGAAATGATTCTCCCGAATGCGATCCGCACATGATCGCGATCTCTTTTGATGAAAAATCAAATTTTTTGGCCGCTCCCGATTCAATTACCGGAATAGCCTGGAAAGGCTTTGAAGCCGATCTCATGAAGGTCACGAGATATGGATCGCCTACCCTGTAAAGCAAACGGCCGTTGGCGTCCGTTACAGCGCTCGAACCCCAATGGATCGATTCGACCGCGGCCCCCCTGTAAACCTTAGCTACTGATACTGATTGGTAAATCATATATTTTACTTCTGTTCAAACTCCTAAAAAACGTTAGCTATTTATATTCAATTTACTAATATCCTTTTTCAATACTAACTGCGCCGATCAACCGTTTGCCATCTTTAAACCTGATAGCATTTTCGCAAAACCGAGCCGCCGTCTTTTCCCAGAGATTTTCCGCCATGCCTGAATAGTGCGGAGTAACCACCACATTTTCCATCGACCACAGAGGCGAATCTGACGGCAACGGCTCAGTATCGAAAACGTCAAGGGCGGCTCCGGCAATCTTTTTGGCTTCGAGCGCTTCGATTAACGCTTTTTCATCGATCAGTTGTCCGCGCCCGATATTGATCAGGTACGATCCGGGTTTCATTATCGAAAGCTCGCGTTTCCCAATAATGTGAAATGTCCGATCCGTGAGGGGAGCGCTTATTACCACAATATCTGCCGGCTTCAGACATGTCTCAATTTTCGATTGCGGATAAACCTTATCGACATACGGTAATTTGCGTACCCTATTCACAGTGCCAATTACATTCATCTCAAATGCTTTGGCCAGTTTCGCAACTCTCAATCCGATTGAACCTAATCCAATTATTGCGATGGTTTTGCCCTCAAGATCAAATTTTCCGGGGAGCAGCGCCTCGAATCGCCATTGATGTTTATCCTGAAATTGATAAGCCCGTCGCAGATTTTTCGAAAAGGCCAGCATTTGCATGAGCACATATTCGGAGATTGCGGCGGCATGAATTCCTCGCGAACAGGACAGCTTGATTTTTTTTGAGCGCAGTGATGCGTTAAGCGATTTTTCAACTCCAGCCGAGGCGAAATGCAGCCATTTCAGATTGTCGGCAGTCTTAATGGCTTCCTCCGGTACGGCAAACGAAAACAGCACATCTGCCGAGGCTATTTCCCGGATAAGCTCCGCGCGGCTCATTACGTACACCCTGTCAAACATGCCAGAGACTACGTGGTTACGGGCAATAAAGTTTTCTAAAATTTTATGAACCCTTTTATCCCGGGTAACATTAATAACTAATTTAAGGCGTTTTTTCATTGAGCCGTTTCGGGGACAACCTCGAGCTTAAAATTTCCGCGCGGTATCCGCACCAACGTAAAAGGATTGGTTATAACGGTTAACATTCCCGGAGTTTCGTACAATTTGACATGTACTTTCAGGGTTTGACCCTGCTTTACGATTTGCGGAATTTCAATTTTATATCCGGAGCTGCTGCGTTCGCCCATAAAAGCGGCAATGACATAATTATTGCTAAAATTCACAGTGGGGATATTGGGAAGCGGTTCCTCTTTGCCGGAGACTATTTGCCAGACTTTTTCCCAATCATTTTGACCGGTGATTAGCTTGACCTGAAAGCTATCAGCCTGGCTGTGCGAACCGGATAGGATAATGCTATATGGCACCGGGCCATCGGGAATAGTTTTTCGTCCCATAACAGAACAAGCTGACCCAACCATTATAATAAGAATGACTTTGATCGCAGCCCTTTTCATTTTACCTCCCTGACAACCCTTTTATTAACAAAGCATTTACTTTAAAAACGTAATCATTATAAACAGATACCAAGTTCGTCGCGGCCTTGAATAAAATACTGGTAGAGACTCCCCCCGCTAATAAATCCCCGATGCCCCCACGAAAGCATTGCATCAAAAAACATTGCCTGATACAATTTAAGCGGCAAATTTAGGCTTTTTGCCATAGTTGTCAAGAAGTTTCCATGATTAATGAAGACGCAAATTATTGAACAATATCAAGCGCGTATAAGAATCTTAATTGATTAATCAGTAAATTAATAAAGTCTGTTTGAAATTTCGAGTTATTAAGTAAGCAAGGATAGATTGATTTTAATGCAAAGAGGCGATCCTTGGATCGCCTCGATTCAGAATGAACTTCGCCGCTAATTTTATTTGATTGAATTCGGAAACATTACCATTCAGTTCGTTTTTTCTTTAGGCTTAAATAATAATCCCAGATTGTATCGTCCCGGGCCGATCAGGATCAGGCTTAAGAAAACAATCGCATCTTCTATGGCATGCGAGGCGCCACCCAGTCCCTGTCCGGCATGGAAATGCGTGGATGAGGCTACGGTTAGATCGATTACAAGCAGAATGCAAGCGGGAATATAAAGGATTCCGAGCAGAAGAAACAATCCTCCCCCAAACTCCGCCACACCCGCCATAAATCCCCAGAAGGCAGGCATAAACGATAATCCGAAATTGCCGGCGGCCCCGCCGACTTTTGCCCACAACTCAGGTCCTCCCAACAATTTGGGGGCGCCATGATAGATAAACATAATCCCCAAACCGATTCTCAGTATTAGCAGGCCGGTATCGAGATATTTTGCCTTAACGTCGGAAATTATCAATCCCAAAATACACCTCTCTTCAATATCGTGTTCATATTATCCATTTTATTCAAGAACGCTCTAATCTATCCAACCGGTTCCATATAAATTTGGAGTTGGGTGTATTGTTAAAATATTGCGCAAACAAAGAAGCCGTATTGTTGCCATTTCTTCAATACTCTCTTAATAATTAAGTAATATTCGGATAACTATAAAGATGCCGATAAAAGCTATTATGCAACAATAAGTATATTAAGCTCGACTCGCATCCACCAAAAACTTCACCGATTTGCGGCTTGATTCAAAAAATATAATTATCACCAAAACCAGCATTACAACCGTCAGTAAGGCGTTGAGATTGCCTTGAAGCGTGTGCTTGGGAAGGTAATTATCCATAATATTATCAAGCCCGGCCGCAAAGGTGGTAGCAAACATAAATACGGACGGTATAAAAGTAATCAAGCCATAATACCATTTACCGGAATGCCTGAGAATAAAGATAGTCCCCAGAGCCAGCGCCAGAGTCGCCAGAAGCTGATTGGCAACTCCAAACATCGGCCAGATGGTTGAGATATCGCCATTATAGACGAGGTAACCCCATAAGAAACTAATTATCGCACCGCTTAATAATACACCCGGAACCCAGGTGGTGCTGCCAAGACGCGGATGAATCGGCTTGAGCATTTCCTGAAGCACATAACGCGCCACGCGAGTCCCCGTATCGACCGTGGTTAAAATGAACAGCGCCTCGAACATGATAGCGAAATGATACCAATAGCTCATTAAATGCTTCATGCCCTTGATTGCCGAAAGAATCACCGCCATCCCGGCTGCCAGTGAAACTGCTCCGCCGGATCTTCCCACAAGCGTTTCGCCGGTCATTCGTTCAATCTCGCCCAACTGGCTGACTTTCATGCCCAGCTTGCTGAAAGCCTCGGGGGAAAGATTAATCGCAAAATAATCTGCCGGAATGAGAGTCGTGGCCGCGATCAGGGCCATGATCGAAACGACGGCTTCGGTAAGCATCGCTCCATATCCTATAAAGAGAATATCTTTCTCGTTCGAGATCATCTTGGGAGTCGTGCCCGAACCGATTAAAGCGTGAAATCCGCTGATGGCCCCGCAGGCAATCGTAATGCAAACAAAGGGCCAAACCTTGCCGGGAATAATCGGCCCTCCCCCGTGAATAAACGGGGTAACCGCCGGCATGTGTATAACCGGGTTGACTATAAAAATTCCCAACGTTAAAAACGCGATCGTTCCGATTTTCATGTAGGAGCTCAGATAATCCCTCGGACAAAGCAGCATCCAGACTGGTAAAGTTGACGCTACCAGGCCGTAAAGCGGAAGAAGAATCGAAAGAGTTGGTTTGGAAAGGAGAAAGATCGAACCGAAACTCGTCCGCGAAAGCGGTTCACCGGCTATGACCCCAAGGATTACTATCGCTACCCCAAAGAGCGACGCCTCAAGGAGCTTACCGGGCCTGATCTTATACATATATAATCCAACCAGAAGGGCCGCCGGGATCGTCACGGCTATAGTAAAGGTTGCCCAGATACTTTCGTTGAGCGCATTAACCACCACCAGCGCCAGGCCCGCTAAAGCGGTGATGATTATAAAAAGGATGGCGATTGCCGTCGAAACCGCCGCCACCGAGCCGGCATGCTCCTTGGCCAGGTGAATTAGAGATAGCCCCTTTAAGCGCACTGAGGCAAAGAGGATCACCATATCGTGTACTGCGCCGCCAAGCACCGCGCCAATTAAAATCCAGAGGTATCCAGGCAGATAGCCAAACTGGGCCGCCAACACCGGCCCAACCAGAGGGCCCGCTCCCGAGATGGCCGCAAAATGATGTCCGAAAAGAACATATTTGTTGGTGGGATGATAGTCTTTGCCGTCACGAAGCGCATAAGCCGGAGTTTCTTTGGCGCTATCGAAAACCAACACCTTGGTCATGATAAATTTGGCGTAAAAACGATAAGCCAACGCAAACAATAGCAATGCCACAATAATCAAAGTTGATGCATGCATATTATTGCCTGTATCGAATTAACCTGAGCTGAATTTTAGAAGATAAGTAGATCACAACAAATTCCGAGAGCGTTATTACCGCCTCTCATTGCCCCCGCGATACGCCTAATGTAATTTTTCGAATTATCTAATGCAAATGATTTTCGCGCCTTTGAACCCGCAATAAATATTATTGACATTGAACGCCTACAACCCTAATCTTAAATCGAGATCTCCATATTTTCCCCAAAGATTATTATGGAGCGGTTTTTAGAATCTTTGTTTAATTTAATCTGTAATTATTTAAATCGTCCTTTCCCGGATAGATAAAATGATTTAAATTCCCGGAAAGAGTAGGTATTGTCTCGGAGACAACTTAGCTTAATGGCGAGGAAAAATATGCCTGACTGCTCAAAATCAATCAACAGGTATCATTCCACTTTTCAGGGGGATACATACGACGCTTGCGCCCGTTGCGGAGGCAAGTGCGAAATATATAAGGTCTCTACCTTACTCCCCGGCGAAAAAGAGTATATGGCATCGTATTTCAACATGCCGCTAAACGATTTTGAGAACAAGTATCTTGATCGCCTGAATACCCCTTATGGCGATGTCGATGTCCTAAAAATGAAGAATGGTTGTCCTTTTCTGGATAAGGAATATCATTGTACGGCCCTGCCGGTTAAGCCGATTTTGTGCGACACTTATCCGATTATAATGGATATCAAGGGCAAACGGATCGAGTTTATAATCGACCAGCACGATTGCCCCATGGTGCACTGGCCCGAATACGAAAAATATGTCAGGAATTTCGCCGTAAATGGTACGGCCGCCATGCGTGAATTGGATGCTCCCCTCGATTGGTGGAAAACGGTCATGCTCTATGACGAGAATGATTTCGATTATGTTCGAATTGAAAAGGAGCTGCGTCATTCGCCGGATTACGAGACATTTTTTCTGGAGGATATACTGGGCTATACCTGTAACGGTTATGAAAAAACCGCTAGAGAGGCGGGTTTGAAATTATACTCGGTTCGTATTAGAAATTTCCTGAAAACAATCGTAAGCCAAATAAATGAAATCAGCAAACAACGCGATTCTTTTGCCAGGAAGCTGGCGGTATCATATAAGGAATTCCTAAAAAATTACAGTTCAAACATCCTTAAATCACTGGATAATGCGCTCGATGATGACCTGCTGCTAACCGAAAAAGGCGCCCTTCAGTATTTATATCTTTCGGCGGAAACAAAGGACGCTTTGCGCTGTCTCGAAAGCTATGGCGAAAGTTTCCTCGAAAGAATTAAGCAGGTTAACGGCGATTCGGTTTTCAGCGAAAATAATAAAGATTCTGTCCAACTTATCGAAAAATCGAGTACGGCATTTTTTATCAAGGACCTCATTCGTAAAAAGCCCGGATACAAACCGTATGAGATACTCGATTTCAGCTGCCGACTGGCCAAAGAGGGATATGCGCTGCTGGCCCGCTGGTTTGCTCCGGATGAGATCGACGGCCCTGGTATGATCGTTTCTTTTATGAAAGCAAACCGCATACACGGCGGAAGAATTTCGAACGTCGGTGAACCCGGCAGCGAACGTCCGATATGGTACCGCTGGACAATGTTAGTACTGGTGGATCCGTCAGGCAAGGTAGTATGCGCTGCTGATGGCGCCGTTATTGCCGACCGAAAAAACACAATTTTTTATGCATCCCATATCGCCACTGACGACAAGCTCAGGTCTAAGGGATTGGGATCATTCTTGAATTCATTCGTTTGGCAAGCTGCCAATAATCATTTAGTCGAGGC
Source organism: uncultured candidate division Zixibacteria bacterium (assembly GCA_963801605.1). Classification (GTDB taxonomy): domain Bacteria; phylum Zixibacteria; class MSB-5A5; order UBA10806; family UBA10806; genus UBA10806. The sequence goes on along the minus strand of CAWDFP010000011.1, from coordinate 199,178 downwards.
CAAAGCCGCTTTGGGAGATTGCGATTGGAGCGCTCTAAAGCAGCCGGCACTGAAGTTTGAGCTATCGGAAGTGGAATTTCCCGATCCCGGACCTCGCGGTGAAGGCTCCATGCGTCGCTTGACATTCCATGGCAAATCGGGGCGCAAGGTAATCTGGCCATATCGTTATGCTCAACCGGATACCGATTATCATCTCGATCATTTTGATTCGGATGCCTGGAATTCGGTGCCGATGTTTCTATGTATCAGGGCCTTTACGCCCCAGGGCAATAAGGTCCCGCTGTCGCTTGAAGCCGCCGATTTGATGCTCGATTATTTTTCGGTTTGCGGAGGCGGTTCAATGGGAAAAGGAATCGGATGGGACCGAGTTAACGTCAAATACGGTTTACTGAATGACGCGCCGACTAAATTGGTGCCTTTCCCTACTGAAAAGGAAGCAATTCCATCGTTTGTGTCGAAAACCGGTTACTTTCAGAAAATCTTGCCGGAATACTATAAAAATCATCGTTTTACTATTGACCGTCGGGAAACACTTGTATTGGCCAATAGAGCATTGTCGGCTCGAAAACGCTAGATCAACGTCTCTTCTTTGATTCGAGTCCGCCTTTTAGGGAGGACGAAAAATGACCAAAGATTTTAATGTAATGCTTGATTATTATATCGAGTGCGAGCAGGAAAACGCCCGGCTTATTACCGAAGAGATACTTTTTTCCAACAAAGATAAGCTTCCCGAAAACGTGGATGATTGCGTTCACGGGCTTCCCGAAAGGGGTCGCGAGGATAAGCATCATCCCTGCGGAGAACTGCATTGCGGGTTAAAATCCGATATGTGGGAATGCCAGCGCTGGAAAGAAGTATTAAAACCGATATTCCAGAACGCCTCGTCGATAAATATCGATAAATTTCTGGCGCTCTACTTTTATCTCCATTGTTCCGCTTATGAAAGATGGGAAGACAGTTTCAATTACGATTGTATCGGCTGCGGCCTGGTGTCATCCAAATTGATAGCCGATTTCACCGCGAAAGCTCATCCGGGTATAGATTCGTATACGAAGAATCTTTTCGAGGCGCTTTCGTTTCTGGCTCAACGCGTCCTGCACCAGTCGCTTATCGAAAATGGCATGATCGCCAATGACCCGCTCGAAATGCGGCACCATGCCAAACGATATCTCGAATTAAGCGATGAGGCGTCAAAAAAGCTCAAAAATGTATTTTCATCACCTGATCCTGAATTGAAAGATTTCGCCGAAAATCTGGATGACTTTATAACGCAATCCGTTAAACATCATGAATGCCTGGTTAAAACCACGGAATATATGGATTATTGTCAGAAGGATCGCAATAGGTTCTATACAGAATACCCATCATTCCGGCCGCAGTTAATAGAATGCATTTCTTATCTCGAAAAATATGAGAATAATAAAGCAGCCGGCAAAGTAAAATTTCCGGATTTTGAATCGGCATCGGAAATGCGGGGACATCTGGTTACTCTCGATAGATTCGCCGCTCAAAGAGGAAACCCCAGACTAAGAATTGACCAAATTGATGGTCAGTTAATGGTGGGTTTCTATTTGGATGTATCAGGATTTCAGTGGAAAGAGGATTCGGAGAAAGTTGAGGCCCCGGAAAAAGGTACCGCCGCCGGAAAAAATAATTTCCCGACGCCCATATCCTCAAACGAACCCGCAAAAGCCGACCAGACAGAACTGAAAGCTCTCAGCATTTTCGATAAATTACGTAAAAAATTAAATGTAGATCATGGCATTGGATCATTCCCAATTCTGGCAGCGTCAAACGACCCGGCGCCCGATATACTTGAAACGAATATCGGGTCCAAGCATTTTGAAAATATACTTATTGAATTTCCCACACTGGTAGTCAACAAACTGCCATTTCAAAAATTCGATCCGAACGATCCGGTCTTTCCTCTTAAGCTTAAGCCTAAACTACTGCATTGCCGGATTGGCGTGGGGATAATTAATTTTGAAATCGAAAAACCGGACGATCGAAATAAAACCAAATTTACCGTGTCTGATTTTCAAGTAATCAAAAACATGATCTGCCCCCACGCGGCTCGATATGAAATGGCATTCGACAACAAAATTGATCCCGACGATACTCCCGAAAAAGTAGCGTCAAAAGCGGAATATCCTACAACGTCATGGGGACGAGTACCCGAATTGGCTGAAAAAATATTTGAGGAATATCATAAGCTGATAGATCAATTCTATCAGGATGAACTAAAGGGCTTCAGGCCAAAAACCGAACATCCCGAGAACGATATTGCCGTGTTATCTGAACCTGATCGCTGGATGGAACCCAGCCAAACCTGGTTTACCAGTATCAGGTTCTATAATATTACAGATGAACACGGTAATGCGATTGATAGCAAAAATTTAGCCGCCAACCCCGAATGGCCGGGTATCTGGTCCTACCATCGCGCTGATAAGGCCAGTGTCGACGATTGGATTGGAATCTCATTGGACGATATCAATATCAAAAACCTGGCGCAGGTCAGGGGCCATAAAAGTGATTTCTTTGGACTAACCGAAAACTATGCCATCATTTTTATGCGGGATGATCCCGAATTTATAGTCCTGCAGTATATCGAAACCACCAAATGGATTATCCTGATACGAACGCTGATTTTGTATTGTCTGGCAGAGAGCGATAAACCTCTGGAAAATCTTAAAGCCACCATTAATATGATCAGCGATGTATTCCCGGTTATCGATGATGTTCTTGATGACGCCAAGCTCGACGATTTCGAGCATAAAGTTTATAACATGCATCTGGATGTTCAGAAATTCGGAGCGCTGGCCCTGACTGCGCTGGATCACGTCAATTCGGCAACAGTCTCGCAATATGCCGATCATGCCCTGCTTCTTCGAAAAGCATTCTCATCGCTTTCGATGCCCGAGCTTACTAACGACCTTCAAATTAAAATCCAGAATTTAACATCGGGACAGCAGGCCATGACTGCTGTAATTCAACGAATTCAAAATCAAAGGACAAAAAAGCGCGAGGATCAGGAGCGAAAGCGTCTTAATTTAATGAATGTTCTTTTGGTCCTTTTGGGCGCCATTCAGTGTGTCATGGTATTTGACGTAATTTACGAAATCTGGACAGGAAATACAAAGGGAACTGAAAAGGAATTGTTTATAAACCTAATTTCTATTGCTGTTATTGCAATCCTGTTTTACCTGGCCAATAGAAAAAAACTAAATAATTATTTCAGGAAATACAGGAGCTGGCCATTAATTGGATTGATAATCGATTTTTTCAGGAATGGTTAGCGCTTCCGCTATCAAAAGCATATAGACAACAAAGTCAAAGGCTTAGATAGCTTAAGTGGAAATATCAGCAACAAAAAGGGCAGCCCGCATGGCTGCCCTAATGTTTTGATTAATACTATAATCCCGGCTACTCCTGTCCGGGCGCGGCAGGCTTAGCATAAAGCTCGGAATTTAGTACCGGTTGAACTGCCGGTGTCGGCTCTATTCCCGGAACAGGCGGAGCAAACATTCCTCCCGGGGGACAATCGCCGCATGGATGAACCGCCGGCCCACCCTTGAAATAACTCACCATGTAGGTAACATCAAGGCCGTTAAACGAACAGGACGCGTTCACGTCCCCGGCTACGTACCAGGTGTGTCCCGGTGTGCATTCGCAGGTGTATGGCGGCGCTGGACCACCCTTAAAATAGCCCACACTATAGGTAACATCGAGGCCATTGAAACTATGGCTGTTGTTGGCGTCACCGACGGAATAATCGCAGGCGGGTCCGGTGGTGGATGTTCCCACCCAAAATCCCGCATCGAGAGAATAGCTGGCAGAACTCGATTTCCCTACTATCGGCTGGCCGATGGTGCCATCAAGCTGATAGCTTCCCGATTGGGAATGGCCGCCTCCGGCGCCGATAACATACCAATCGATTTGGTAAGTTTGGGCGGATGCGACTGATACCAGCATTAAAAATAATAATAAGGTAATTCTGGTTTTCATGGTCATTCCCTTTATTTTTCACTTAATTTATTTATTTCACTCTGAAGCTTTTCGATTTTGAGATTTTGATTTTCAATAGTCTTTTGCTGCTCCTTGACTGCTTCGACTAACAACGCCGTCAAGCGGGCATAGTCGATTGACTTGGCGTCAATACCATTGTCTTCATAAGCGACAACTTCCGGCACAACCTGGCCAACATCTTCGGCGATCAAGCCGATTTCATGCTTGCCACCTTCTTTTTGATCGTACGATACGCCTTGAAGCTTCATTACTCTGGCAAGCGAACCCTGCATTGGTTGAATGTTTGTTTTCCAGCGGCGCGAGCTGTATGTGGTCCAGGCATCGGCAATTGGATCAGTAATTGAATATTGCTGGATAGTCAGGATGTTTGAAGTGCTTGAAGTGCCGAGGCTCAATTTGCCATCCGAAGAAAGAATAACCCGAGTTCCAATAGGAGCACCGCCATACATTGTTAAAACTCCGGTGCCATTAAACGGACTTGGTCCAATACCCATATATTCGGTGCCGTTACGCTTGAAGTTGGCTGAGCCGCTGGAGGAAAGCTCAATGGTAGATACGCCAGTGCTATCATACATCTTTAGAGTGCCGACAGGATTAAACGGGCTAGGCTCAACGCCCATAAACTCAGTACCATCGCTAAAGAAACTTGCAATACCTTGAGAGCTAAAAGCCATTGTATTAACCCCGTTGGTATCAATCATCACAAAATCACCGCCAGGATGAAATGGGCTTGGCCCGACGCCCATGTATTCGGTACCATCATTAAGAAAACTGGCAGACCCTTCAGATGTAATTTCAAGAGATTTCGCCCCAGCGCCGTCATACATCCTTACGGCGCCACCGCTGTTAAACGGGCTTGGTTCAATGCCCATATACTCAGAGCCATGACTGAACAGGTTCATTGCTCCACCGCCTCGATGTAGGCTGTAACCTTGACCTGGGGATTATTGCTGCTGAATAAGGAAAACTTGCTATTTATTGAATCGGCCTTCATCGAGACTCCGGTACTGTCGGATGGGCCTCCGGTCAGGTGAACGGGCTCTTTGAATTAACATCCTGCGGGTATATAAACTATCCAGCCTTAAGCCTGAATCTGAGGATTATTATTGACCAACCGAGCGCCACCGGCCTGAGGAGCAAAGAACTGCATATCAGTTCCTGACAGATTAGTTTGGACACCGAATATCTGTTTGGCGTAACTGCCTTGAACTGCAGACATGCCGAAACTCGCTCCACCGGATGGTGATGAACTTATCTCCATTGTTTTGAATGGCTCGGGCCGGAGGTTCAGGTTGGGGAGCGAACATAACAAGACTGGCTTCTCCGCCGAGATTGGTTTTCGATCTCAACAATGGATTGATCTGGCGGTTCAGGCTGCGGCGCAAACATGCGAATTAAGCCCGGTGATGTACTAATATCGCCTGATACCCTTTGAGACGAACCTGATGATGGCGCCGAGCCTAACCTGGCTCGCGGGCTCAATGGAATAGCGTCATCGCCGATTTGCGTTTCGAGATAGAGCCGTCCGAAATTGAACAAACTAAGGGAGCATGGATTGACACTCCCTAATTCGGCATTAAACGACCCGCCTCTAACCGGTACACCGGGATGGGTCTCTGACCATAACAAAGTCCCGCCTATCGAATCGGAAAATATCCTGAATGTCATAAAATAATTACTATCCGGTACGATTTCACCGAGCTGATTGTGGAGTGCAGCCTGATAATGCAGACGCGGCGGCTCCGGCCGGCCATCCTGGGCCGTTACAACGGGCACAATCATCATAAGGAAAATGAAGACGAATAAACAGGGTACTAAAACATTGCGCATGGTTACTCCTTTCAAATTTCTTTAATTCTTCTATCCATCAATTTCCAATCAATTCATCAAAGTCGATTAAGCCGGGTGGTTCAAGATTTTTGGGTCACCTTAAATCATATATCCCCGGCCTCTCGCGGATCATCTGAATTCCTCCACCATTATTGATTATTATGCTCGCATTAGTAATTACTATTCCCTGCGTTTCGTCGATGGCATAAAGCTTCGTAATTGCTGAAGGTGCACCATCTATCCTAACACTATTAGCTGAGGCGCCAAGTACCGTCGCCGGTTGAGTAAGGAATTGAATTCTGCTTCCGGGATTAAAATGAGCATTGCCGCCGACAAAATCGCGGGTCACATAGCTGTAACCAGAATAATCAAACCAGCCCATCGAGCCGATGTTTGAGTTTGGCCGGATTCCTATGAGCATTTTTTCCTCGGATAAATCCCCTTCGGCGGGATAATATAAATTATCCAGGGCATACCAAGTACTAAAGGAATCGCGCATGCCTGCCCAGCCATAATTCATGTGGTAATTCCACTGGCCGCCCATATTGTTATAGCCATCGCAAACTATGGCATGACCGGGGATACCATATTCAATTGGCCGGTTGGCATCGAGATCGTCGTAATCAGACCCCACCAACCCATCGGATCTTCAGCGTAATCCGATCGAAAGGCAACCCAGCAGGCTTGGTCATACGACAGATCTTCCAAAACCACTTCCATATCGACAATGAAAGATCCGGACGCGCAGCCGTCGTTCTCGCAATAATCCATATCTACCGCTAAACCGAGAAAAGAGCTCAGTTCGGCCACGGTGGCCTGCCATTGCGTTGAATCGGATGTGTAGACGTAATCTCTCATGCTCATAAAATCGCGACCAGGAGGCCACGACCAATATCTGACTATTTGAGCCGCTGCGGTAGCTACGCATCCAGCCGCACAGTGGGGATTATCGCAGACATCAGAATTAGATGGGCAATTGTTGTTATATGGCTCAAACTGATGCCAGTTGGATGTTAAAAGAATATCGCCTTGATAATAATCCTCGGGCGATAGTGCCATTTTCGAGCTGAGTATTGAAAATTTACCGGGTCTCTGGCTCAGCATATTCCACACGTCAGTATTATCAATCGCCAAGAGCGGACGCAATCGGTCGGGCGTAACACCAGATAATGGTCCAAGTTGTTTTTCGATTTGATTTAAGACCCGTTCGGGCCAATATTTTAAGAGATCTCCCGGCCCTTCATCAACGCTGAGATCGAGATTGCATGTTGTCGAATAAGCCGTAATAGGCGGTAATCCTCTGAGCAGGGATACGAGTATATATCCACTTGGGTTTACTTTGCAGAAATAACCCAGAGTTCTGTTTCCGCGCTTATATTCCTCCACATTCGCTAGAGAGGGCCTTGTTGTGCCACCCCAATCGCCGGTCTTAGACCATACCAAAGTCAACCAATTGCTGGCCACAATGGCAGCTTCCTGACTGGTGATCGGCTGAGCAAATGCGGTGGGTACAATTGCAAACAGCGAAGCGCAGAGGATAATTAAAAATAATATTAATTTCATTTTTTCCTCCATCGCCTACTGTAAAGTTACCAGCACCAAAATCATTCCCTTTTGCCCCCTGGCCAATGGCTCCATCGCTTTACCCAAGATTGCGCCCTGAGCTTTCAAATGATCAGTTAGCTTTCATGGCATATCCCGGAGTTGACTGATGTGGTGAGAAGATCGCCCGGCTCGATAGCTTCATCCAGAGCTTCAACCTGGCAGTATACTCTGCCTGCCAAGGCCACATCCTTATCATATTTCCCGGTTCCCAAACGAACACCGGAGCCCAAGCCATTTGCTCCAGCCACAATACCGGCAACTTTTTTATCATAAGCACTCTGACAAACCGCCAACTTGCCGGGATTTTTGGAATCGATTGCCACCACTGTACCAGGAGCGATATCAACGCCTTCGGAAATATCAAAAGCCTCGGCATAATCGAGTCCCTCGCCGAGCTCCATGACAACTTCGCCTGAGGTTACACCATACATAAGTAAATTGCCTACGAGTATGGCCGCCTTAGCGTTTGGACCGCCTGCTACAGCCCTTATTCCGGTGGCGGTGGCGCTTATACCATGGGCGTATACTCCAATTGACGCACCTTCGCCTTCAACTCCAGTGCCTGCTGTGGCGTTGGTCGCTATGCCCTTTATAGCAACGCCATTGTTATAGGTATTTTCACCATAAATTCCAATGCCGCTGGGGCCGGATGCGGTGCCAAGGAGGCCCTTTCCTCGTAATCCATTCGAAGAGCCTTTTACCGCGATACCATCGGCGCTATCGGCCTGGCCATAAACGCCAATACCATCTCGGCTGGCGGCTTGTCCATGAACGCCGGTAGCATAGGTGCCACTGGAGTAACCCTTGATTCCGGTGGGGTGGCTGCCGCTGGCCAGACCGAATATACCCATGCCCTCGATGGATTTGTTTGAGGTTGCAAACACGCCAATGCTTTGTTCGGAAGTAGCCACCAGGCCCATACCGGTTCCCGAGGCATAGAGCAACAACGCCGCGCCCTGTTCCCTGGGACTCGCCATAAACGCCGTCACCGTCACCCTCGGATAACGCCCTGGACCCCTTTTCCATTTGTCAATATCTTTAGCAAGCCATAAACACCGATAGTGGTTGCGCTAGTCCGCAATACCATAACTCCGTTACCGCTTGACCTGTGGCATAACCTCGAACCCCTGACCAAAGCTGCCATATGCCTTTCCATATTCCGATGCGCCCATCATTGCGCTGCATTCGCCAACAATTGCGGTGCCGCGACGAATAGACGCCAGCTTACCAGTCGTAGATGTTGAATTTAATTAATACTCTATCCGTTGCCGTGGTCAAAGTTACCGTGCTGCCGTTATCAGCTCCAACCGCCATTACCTACAGGGCCGGAGAGCGAGACGCTGGCAGTGTCAGCTCTGTTTGCCTGTATGGCATAGGGAACGGAAACCAGGCGAGCGCGAGGCGTCATCTCCGCGTTAGTTCCAACTTTTATGCCCAGGTATGTGGGGTCATCCTCAAATATAGTGCGAGCGATGGCGTGTGTGGAACCAAGTGTCTTCGTAAAGATACCATTGACAACTGTAACCGAGGTTGTCTCGGCCCAAACCGGCAAGCCACCGGCAAGCTGGTTGTAAATCGAAAAAACTACATTGTAATTTCCGTCAGGGACGGGATTACCCGAATTGTCATTTAATTGTCCCTGATAGTTTATCATCCCAGGGCCGCCCGCGACGGCAACAACGCTCATCGTCAGCATCAAACCAATAACAAGAGGTAGCAAGAATTTCATAAATTTCTCCAAAGTTGTTTTTTCACCAACAGCTACTTAGCGTTTTTCAGGTTCCGAAAGTCTCCTTTCGAGGTCATCAATTTTTGTCTTCATATTTTCATTTTGCAAATTTATCATCAGTAGCATGGGGCGTATAAGCAGCATTTGAAGTCAAAATTAGCAGTCGAGGTAATAACAAGCGCCTCATAATTTCTCCGGGTAGAAAGTGCCGAACCTAATCAGGTTAATGACTCCAGAAACAATCAGTTTTCCAAAACAAGCCGTAGTATGCAAATTGAGGCGTAAAACAGAAGCGCCAAAACTAATATACAATTAAGTGGAAAATTGTCAATTTCCATCTTTGTATTTGGGGGGCGCTAAATGCGGCGGAAATCGGTCTGCTTTATCTCAAAAAGCAGTGAGCTTTAATATCCGGTTGCCAAGATTATTGGATGATTTTTGGCTAAATCAAGATTTGCTATTCTGAGTAATTAAATAGCTAAAAAGAAATTTAAATAGATTTGTAAATAAAGCTGTCGGAAATAGGGCTTATTTTATTAAATCGATTTCAATCTTCGGTCATGGAGGCTCTAAATATTATCGCTGAGGCTATTATTACTTTGAAAGCCTCGGTATTATTATTTCCCGAATATTGTCAAGCGTCGTCTGCGCTTTATTGGGCAGAATTATTTAACTGAATCTGCTTTAAGCGTAATTCGAAGAATTTCGGACGGAGCCCAAAGACGCATACGTGGTCCCCATGTTCCGGTACCGCGAGTGACGATTAACGACATCCTTCCTACCTTATACCTCCCCGCCAAAAACGGGTTTACTAATCCGGTGATGTAGCTGAACGGCCAGATTTGCCCTCCATGAGTATGACCGGACAGCATTAATCCTACCCCGGAACCGGCGATTTCCTCGGCATTTTGGGGGCGATGAGATAAAAACACAGCGGCAGGAATATTTGGTTTTGCGGCCAGTATACGTTTAAGACGATCGGCCGTTACACCCGGTGAATCCTGATGCCCACCGTCATCGATACCACCGAGAGCCAAGCCCGGTATCACCTCGACCCATTCATTGCGAAGCAGGCGCACTCCGGCGCTTTCGAGGAAATGCACACTGGAATCTACTCCGCCATGCGATTCATGATTGCCGGTAACCCCCCAGACGCCATAACGGGCCTGAAGAGCCTTTAGTATCGAATTCATATTATCCTGGCGCTCAGATTGACTATCACCTTCAAAAACATCACCTAATATAAACACCAGATCAGGTTTCAGCGCCTGCACCTGAGCGATACGGGCTGCTAACCACTGTCCGTCCAAAAGCTGCCCGACATGCAAATCAGATATCACCGCAATAACGAGACCATCATCCTCAACCGGCAAGCCGGGCAGCCGGACTTCGTAATCATGCACTACGGGCGGCCGCATTCCCTGAATCAAGGCCGTCGCAGAAAGCACAACCCCTGCTAAGAGTCCGAGAGCGCGCAACGATGGCGCCTGGCGTCGGAATAGAAAACCGAATGCTGTGATAATATCGACCACCAAAAAGCTGACAAATATAAGAAATAAAATCCCCAGCCAATTCATCACGAAAATTTCCGGCAAATTCGCAAATTGACGCAACAGAATTGTGGTCCAGAGAATTACGCCAATTACAATCAATATTTTGCGTGGAATATATCGAACAACAATCGGGATCGATGTCAAACGCCAGAACACATAGATATGCAATACCGACCAGGCAATGAAAAACATTCTCATGAACACCGGGTGTTACTCCGTTCTTGGGGTCCGCGGCTATTTTTCAATTGTGGGAATCGATCGCTACAAATTCCCACTTTAGGGCAGATTAAGCGTTATGCCCGCCAAAACCTGATAAAAGTGGGTTGCCTTGCCACTGGTCGGGATATGATTGTATCTAAATTCCGCAAACGGTGTAAAGGGAAAGAGCGGAATATTAACATTGACTCCGCCTTTAACAAGATAGCCTACTTTGGTCTCTTTAGATGGAAGCACAATGACCTCATGATTTAATGGCCCACCGGAAAGAGAATAGGCGTTGCGATATAATCCCAGACCAACTCCCGCATAGGGGCTCACCACAGCCAGCGGAATTGAACCTCGTACGGCGGCCGTAGCCGATAAAGTGGAATAAGTAAGGCTTAGTCCCTGGTATATTTCGGCCTTTTTCCAGCCGTAATCGATACTGCCGTCAACTGTGACGACCCGTAAGGTACCGACAATCAAATGGAACCCGATATCCGGCATACTCGTTTTGAGCGAGAAACCACCGTAAGCATCTTTAACGCTTTGTTCCAAAGTAAGGTTATTGTAGCCCGAAACCATCCCGCCGTGGATCCCAAAACCGAGACCTGTCATACCGGCATAGCTTGATGAAGCAATCACAATAATCATTGCCATCAATGGAATTGTTTTCTTAAACATTTTTCCTCCTATATTTGAATTGGCCCGGATATTATTATATTATCCGTACGAAAATATTATAACGTCCGAATAAAAACGGCGCCATAATTAATCCTACTGTGTACAATCATTATAAAACGATACCATTTTGAATGAGCAACCACATAGAAGAATAGTTTGTTCCTGGCGCTATGAGATACCTCAAACCTATACTCTAATAATATTAGACATTAAGAGCATGGTTATTTTTAGTATTGACAATTTAACAATAGTGCCTGATTCTGGATTTAATGAAACGAATACTTATAATCGGAAGTCCGGGCGCCGGCAAATCAACATTGGCGGTGCAGCTTGGTAAATTAATCCATTTGCCTGTTATTCATCTCGACAAAGAATTCTGGCAGCCCGGTTGGGTTGAAATGCCGAAAGATAAATGGCGCGGCCGGGTGGGCGAATTGGCAAGTGGTGATGAGTGGATTATCGACGGCACTTACGATAGTAGTCTCGAAATCAGATTATTGCGTGCGGATACTGTCATATTTCTGGATTTCCCGCGATATATCTGTTTCTGGCGAATCCTGAAGCGCATTACATTCAGTTGGGGACAAGTTCGATTCGATATGGCCCAGGGATGCCCTGAAAAACTGGATATTCCTTTTATAAAGTGGGTATGGAACTTTCGCAGAAATAATTATCCAAGAATGTTCGAAAAGATTCAGAAATATTTCCTAAACGGTAATCTGATTATATTAAGAAGTAAAAACGATATTGACCGATTTACGCAAGACCAACGCTATATTTCCGATTGAGGGCCTGGAATTTATGGTTTGGAATGCGAAGACATTGTTTTCGGGATTTGGCTTATGTGCGAAAAAATCGGAGTTTATTTCGCGTGAAGATTCTCGTTCTTTAGGATTGCGTTCAAATAGGCCTGATGCTATAAAGGCAGACGGCAGAGAAAAATAATGTTCGGAAAGGAGCATTTATGAAAATCGGCGCAAGAAACCAGTTGATCGGTAAGGTCAAGGGGATTAAAAAGGGTGGATTGATGTGCGAGGTAAAACTCGAAATCCCCAAAGCATCAACAATGAGTTCGGTGATGACGCTTGATTCTCTCAAGGAACTCAAGCTTAAAAAGGGCGATAAAGTAAGAGTTATCGCAAAAGCGGTAAATGTACTAATAGTGAAGGATTAACCGATAAAACTAAAGTATTATTTCGAACTAATCAGGGAAGTTTCGGCATCGGTTATAATTAATCCCGATTGAAATAATTATTTTAAGTTAAGGCGTTTGCCGTTGTTGATATTTAGAATTTTGGAACCCTTGAAAATAGTGAATTACCGGCGCCAGGCGGCGGGCCGCTGATTATGGGTGAATATTTTGCTCTGGCTACGGCCGTTGTTTGGGGCATCGCGGTCGTTCTTTTCAAGAAAAGCGGCGAGAGCGTTCACCCTATTGCGTTGAATCTGTTTAAGAATTTCCTGGCGATAGCGCTTTTTATTCCCACGATTTATATTTTTGGAGAGAGCCTTTTTATAAAAGCCTCAATTTCCGATTATTCATTGATTCTGTTAAGCGGCATTATGGGGATAAGCTTAGCTGATACTTTTTATTTTATAGCGTTAAATTCGGTAGGCGCCGGAATCACTGCAATTATTGCCTGTCTGTACAGCCCCTTCATCATTGTCCTTTCGATGATTTTCCTGGATGAGCGTCTGGCCGCATCGCAATTGTTTGGAGCCGTGTTGATTATTTCAGCGGTCATAATCGCGACCTATACAAAGGAAAAGTCCCGTTATTCTAAAAGCAACCTCATTAAGGGCGTTACGTTCGGCGCCCTGGGCACAATGATGAACGCTGTAGCGGTTGTGATGATAAAACCGATACTCAACGCTTCTCCCCTGGTCTGGGTATCGACTTATCGTATTCTGGGCGGGATTATCGGTTTGTTAATTATTTTCATTTTTATGAAAAAAAGAAAAGATATTTTATCAACCTTAAAAATTCGAGGATCCTGGGGATTTACAATTACCGGCTCATTTATGGGAGCTTATCTTTCGATGTTTCTCTGGTTAGCTGGAATGAAATTCACTCTGACATCGATTGCAGCCGCCTTAAATCAAACATCCACAATATTCATATATTTATTTGCAATTCTATTCTTAAATGAAAAACTCAGTTTCAGGAAGGTTCTGGGAGTGGGGCTGGCGGTAATAGGTGTGCTGTTAGTTACCTACGTAATATAAGTAGAACGATAAAATCCGGGCGGACGGGTTGCTATTAATTTTTTAGGCTATATAGTCAAATACTGAACGTTTATAATTCGAAAGTTCCATCTCGTTTTAATCGGATGGCATTTTCATTTTATGCAAAATCGCCAGTTCGGTTTCCATCTTAAAATATGCTTCCAATCCCTTGACATCAATTCCCATCAGACGCTTTGTCATGCTGACTACTCCCGGTGGAACTTTCGTCATTTTTTCCGCAATCTCCAGACACTTTTCCTCGAAAACACCGTCCGCAACAACCTCATCTACTAAACCTAATTCGCAGGCTTTGGAGGCGGTAAGCGGTTCACCGCTAAGCAGGATTTTTTTTGCTTTCGCCATACCCAAATATCGAGGTAAGAAATAGGCCAGGCCGCCTTGCGGAACTGTCTCATACTTGATATGCGGAAAGGAAAATACGGTACCTTCGGAAACGATTCTGTAGTCGGTAGAAAGGATTGCTCCCAGAAATGAACCAATAACCGAACCGCAGACTCCAGTTACAATTAGCTTATCGAAACCGCACATCAGTTTAATAAACTGAGACAAGGCATTCTCTTCACGATATTGCTTCATTTCCCCATCGAGAGATCCCGACAGCGATTTCACGAATTGATCATGCTTTACGTCCCCCATCACGGACCTGCAACTGAGTATTAACAACACCCTGATTTCGGGCGACAAGCTGGCCAGCTTTATCCTGCTAAAAAACACTTCTTTTAGCGATATTTCTGTCGCAATATCAAATACTTTATCTTTGAGTTTGATCACTCCCACCGATTTATCGATGTAGGTCTCAAGAAGTTCTCCGTTATATTTCAAACGATTTTCCCTCTAACGATCGATTCATATTATCCTCCTCTGTCAAAACCCAGCCGTTATAACCAGCCCGGCCCAAATACAAAGAGGCCTATCAATTCACTTCCCGATTACCGGGTTTAATTATAGCACCTACATGGCAAAAGACAACTGATTTATCAGCCGAATGACAGCCCCGGGTATTATTTACCAAAAGAGTCTAACAATGATAATGGCGATAATTCCCTCTTAATTCATGATACTTAACCTTCAAAACATAATATTAGGCCAGCTAAATAATAATTATCCAGAGTTTGGTTGATATGAATTTCTTAAGGATCAATCTTGCGAAAATATGACTGAAAGCGACAATGTTTATCATTGACTTCCCTTATTAAAAAGTTTGAAAAACTGTAATTAACGACAAAGACTATATGGTGTAAGAAAGTATGGCTTTGATAAAATCGTATGGTTATATTGATCTTGAGGGTACTTCTGGAGAAATTTAATGACGCATAATATCCTTCACAAATTACAGGAAAGAATCAAAGAGCTCACCGCCCTCCATGCTGTGGCGAGAATTATTCAAGATGATTCCAAGGCTCCCAATGAGATAGTAGAAAAAATCACCCTGCTTCTTCCTCCGGCCTGGCAGTATCCGGAGATTACAGTCGCCCGTATTAAATTTGGGGATATATATTGTGTTACCCCTCGATTCAGAGAATCTCAATGGAGTCAAAAAGCGTATTTCTCGACAATAAACGAACAGATCGGCAGCATCGAGATTTATTATCTTGAAATGCGCCAGGCGTCCGATGAAGGTCCCTTTCTAAAAGAGGAACGAGACCTGATCGAATCGTTAGCCGATATGCTGGGGTCGTATTTTCAACGTCGGCAGGCCGCCCTGGAATTACGACAGACTCTGGACAACCTGGAAGCGCAGGTTCGAGCCCGCACCCGAGAACTCAGCGATGTCAATGCCGCCTTGCTGGAACAGGTCGCTGCCTGCCAAAACGCACAAAGGCAAATCGAATCGTACCAGGGAAAACTTCGGCAGTTGACATCAGAGCTTTCTTTAACAGAATCCAGGGAACGCCGAGGCATAGCTGAAGACCTGCACGACCATATCGGCCAGGCGCTGGCCTATATTAAAATGAACATCTCTGTCCTGCGGGGGAATGCCATTTTTTGCGGGTTCGAAAGCAATATCGAAAACCTGATGAAATTACTCGATCAAACAATTAAATATACCCGCGATCTGACTATCGAAATCAGTCCGCCGGTTATCTATGAGCTTGGGCTGCCGGCAACTTTGGAATGGTTAGCAGAGAGGTTCAGGGAAAAACACAATATCGCCATAACAGTTCAGAAAATCGGCGAAATCCACGAAATAGATGATGATTGCCGGATTACGATCTTCAAATCCATCCAGGAGCTTCTCATGAACACGGTCAAGCATTCCGGCGCAACGAAGATTGCGATCGATTATGAAATCAACGCCGAGCGCCTTCGTATCAAGGTGGCGGATAATGGATGTGGATTTGATGTCGGGATCCTCGATTCGACCTCGTCAAATACCAACAGGTTCGGGCTTTTTAATATCAGGGAGCGCCTCAGTTATCTCGGCGGCGAGGCCAGAATTGAATCAAAAATCGGATCCGGTACGACAGTAATATTGAATCTCCCTTTTAGCAAAGGTACGAAAGATGGCAATTCACGTAATCCTGGCTGATGATCATCGTCTTTTCCGGGATGGCCTCCGGACTTTGCTTCAGCAGGACCCGGAGATCAAGGTTGTTGCTGAAACCACCGATGGTCTGGCGACGATTCAGGCGGCTAAAGAGCACAAACCGGATATAATCTTGATGGATATATCGATGCCCAACTTGAATGGGATTGAAGCAGCCAGAAAGATCACCAGGGAATGTCCAAAGACGAAAATTATCATGCTTTCCATGCATTCCGATCGCAGATTTGTACAGGAATCGTTCACGGCGGGAGCGGTCGGATATATCTTAAAAGATTGCGCTATCGATTCCCTTTTAGACGCCATTCATACCGTAAACGAAAACCAATATTATCTCGACAGGACTATTGCCAGTGCCGTCATTAAGGATTTCGTGATTCTCCATGCTAATCAGCCGGATTCGGTTTTTGCGGTTTTAAGTTCGAGAGAACGCGAGGTGCTTCAGCTTATGGCAGAGGGATTCAGCACCAAAGAGATTGCAGACAAAATCAATATCAGCGTTAAAACTGTGGAAACTCACCGCAAGCAGTTGATGGACAAACTCGATATTCACAATATCGCCCAGCTAACTAAATATGCCATTCGCGAGGGGCTGACGTCCCTCGATCAATAAACGATCGATTAAACACCATATCCCGATAATTGCCCGACATTGGTTGGACTAAGGGATTTCCCTATTAAATATCAGGGAATCCCCGATTGCCGCTTTATCCTCCAGAGGCCTAAATTGCAGTAATGATAAATTGGGTAAAGACCGGTTTTAATGTGGAGGTAAATGATGTTTGACACCGGAAACACCGGATTCATGCTGGTCGCCACCAGCCTGGTGATGCTGATGACGCCGGGTCTGGCGTTTTTTTACGGCGGGCTGGTTGGCCGTAAAAATGTTCTCACGATTATGATTCAAAGTTTCGTTTCCATGGGCGTTACCACCATAATCTGGTACGCTTATGGTTATTCGCTCTGTTTCAGCGGAGGAGTGGGCGGCCTTATTGGCAATTTTGATAAAGCTTTCATGGCCGGTGTAACGCTCACGACGCCATCGCCATTCGGTTCGGGGAATATTCCCGAATTTGTTTTCATGGCCTATCAAATGATGTTTGCCATTATTACTCCGGCCCTGATTACGGGGGCATTTTCAAACCGGGTGAGGTTCGGAGCATATTTGCTTTTCCTCATCGCCTGGCTGACATTCGTATATTTCCCGTTCGTACACATGGTCTGGGGAAACGGTCTATTGGCCAAATGGGGAGTGCTTGATTTTGCCGGTGGAATAGTAGTTCACAATATCGCGGGAATGGCAGCGTTAGCCTCTGTTCTTTATGTTGGTAAACGGCGAGTCGGGGATAACATTCCGCACAGTATCCCATTGGTAGCTCTGGGCACCGGATTGCTGTGGTTTGGATGGTATGGTTTCAATGCCGGAAGCGAGCTGAGAGTGGATGCCGTAACGGGTCTCGCCTTTTTAAATACGGATATAGCCGCATCATTCGCCGGTCCGGTGTGGATGCTTTTAGCATGGATAATTGAGAAAAAACCGAAATTCCTTGGACTTTTAACCGGCGCCGTGGCCGGTCTTGCCACTATAACCCCTTGCGCCGGATATGTCACTCCGGTCAGCGCTATGTTCATTGGTATTTTAGCTGGTATGGTCTGCTATTTCGCCGTCAGCCTCAAGAACAGATTGGGATGGGATGATGCTCTCGATGTTTGGGGCGTCCATGGTGTCGGAGGCGCGCTTGGGATTGTTATGCTCGGTCTTTTGGCCAGTAAGGCCGTTAATCCCGCAGGCGCTGACGGCTTATTTCATGGTAATTCTCATTTCTTTTTAATCCAGCTACTTACGATTGTAGTATCCTCCATTTACGCTTTCGGGTTCACATTCGCGATGCTTAAGATCATCAATATTTTTACACGCGTACGCACTACAGAAGGCGAAGAAGAGGAAGGCCTCGATGCTTCCCTGCATGGAGAAGCGGCTTATCAGGGCGGAATATAATCGAGATTTATATAGCTTGAAAAGAGTCCAAAAGTATTTACAGGGCAGGGTGAAGTATTAAGGCTTCACCCTGCGCTTTTGCCTAATCAATAAATTAAAATATCCGGAGCCTCAACATGAAACCAAAAACTGTTATCGTCCTTTGGATAGCTGCCTTTGCTTTTATAATCTCAAACCACAAAGCTCGGGCCACCGCCACAACACATATTTGGGCGCCATCGACCGATGTCCAGGCATTCAAATTATGGCATGTAACAAGCGATATGTACGTGCCTGTTGAGAAGGATAATTTCGGCAACCGCTTGTCTACCGTTACCAACCTGGGGTTGACGGTTGGCGTATTACCGTTTAAGAATCTCAATGCCGAAATTGGAGTGGATCATAAGTCCGGTTTGGGAATAGCCGACGATTATCCAATATATGGCAACTTTAAAATAGGCGTACCGGAGAATGCTCTGGGTTCATTTTCCCCGGCTTTCGCGGTAGGAGCGTTCGATATTGGCGCCAAGAAGAATATTACCAATTACAATGTCTTCTATGGTAAGCTTGCCAAATCGGTTTCTTTGAATAAGACAACTCTGGGGCGCTTTTCGATAGGATATTTTTCCGGCAATAAAAATCTTTTGGTAAATGATAAATTTGAGAAGGATAACAGCGGAATAATGGCCGCCTGGGAGCGTACTTTTCCGGAGTTATCTGATAGGTTTTGGTTTTGCATAGAATATATGGGTACCAATAGCGTGTACGGAACTCTAAATGTAGGCGCTTCCTGGAAATTCGCGTCCAACGTAGCGCTTTTAGCTGGATATGATTTGTACAACAATTCAAATCTCATAGATACAGCTACGCTTCAAGTGGATATCGATTTTTAAGTTTCATATTATCTTTTACGATTTAGGCTTCCTCAACTCTTTCAATGAGTTCGGAAGCCTAAAGCATATATGGAGGAGGGAGGAATTGAAAACCTATTTTTGCCATGCAGAATATAGGCTTACGGCTGTGGCGCTCAAATGGGGTCGATATTAACCTCTTTTACCCACTAATCTTTAAGAATTTGGTATTTAATTTAATATTAAGATTAGCCGAATAACTCTTTACAAAATCCTTATATCTCATCTCCGGCATTTTACGAAATCTTTACATGCCTTGATAGTATATCCAGGTCGTCATAAGAAGCTGATTAGCCGCTTTCCAATAGCGGCCGATTAAATGACGATTTCGAAAGGAGAAATAAATGGATTTCATTATAGCTGGAATTATTTCAATCGGGCTCCTGATATATCTGGTCTATGTGATCTTTAACCCGGATAAACTGAAATAGGTGTTGCCATGCCGATCAATGATTTACTGCAGGTAGTTATATATATAGGCGTTCTGATAGCATTAACCCCGATTATCGGAGCATATATTGCGGCTGTATTTTCAGGCAAGAATCACTTATTGCAGAGTGTTTTCGGGCGGGCTGAAAGATGGATTTACCGGGTTTGCAGGATTGACCCATCGGAAGAGATGACCTGGAAACATTATACGGGCGCCCTGCTGGCGTTCAACGCGTTTGGGTTTTTGGCCGTCTTTTTTTTGCAAATGTTTCAATCACGTTTGCCGCTAAATCCGCAAGGATTACCCATTGTCTCCTGGCACTCGTCCATCAATACCGCGATAAGTTTTATGACCAATACCAACTGGCAGGGGTACGCAGGCGAAACTACCATGAGTTACCTGACCCAGATGCTGGGATTATCAGTTCAAAACTTTTTAAGCGCAGCGACCGGCATAGCGGTATTTCTGGCGCTTACCAGAGGCATAATCCGCAAAACAACTAAATTCATCGGGAATTTCTGGTCGGATGTTGTCAAATCCACGCTGTATGTATTGCTTCCGCTAACTATGATTTTCGCAGTAATCCTGATCAGCCAGGGTGTGGTCCAAACATTTTCTCATTATAAAGAAATTACTACCGTCGAGGGTATCAAGCAGGTAATTCCACTTGGCCCGGCAGCGTCACAGATTGCAATCAAGCAGCTTGGCACCAATGGCGGCGGCTTTTTCAATGCCAATAGCGCCCATCCTTTCGAAAATCCCACGCCATTCACAAACTTTCTTGAAATGATTTCAATACTTCTAATCCCCGCGGGACTTACGTTTACCTATGGCAGAATGGTAAAAAACAAACGTCATGGCTGGATTATTTTTGGCGTCATGTTCGTCATGTGGTTTGCGAGCCTCGGACTCTCGCTATATTCCGAATACAGGGGCAATCCGATCTATGGCGGCATTTCTATGGAGGGAAAGGAAACGAGGTTCGGCGTTGCCAATAGCGTTATCTGGTCAACCGCAACGACTGTAGCTTCCAATGGATCGGTTAATTCCATGCATGACAGCCTGACGCCAATAGCCGGCGGAGTGGCCATGTTCAATATCATGCTGGGTGAAATCATATTTGGAGGAGTAGGGGCAGGCATGTACGGCATGCTCCTCTTTATTATGTTGACTGTATTCCTGGCCGGCCTCATGGTAGGACGAACCCCCGAATATCTTGGCAAGAAGATTGAAGCCCGCGAAATGCAAATGACATTGCTTGCGATTCTTGCTCAATGCGCCGCCATCCTGGTTGGAGCGGGATTTGCGTCGGTGCTGCCGGCTGGTCTATCCAGTTTGGCAAATAACGGGCCGCATGGGCTCAGCGAAATACTATATGCATTTACATCAGCGGTGGGCAATAATGGCAGCGCCTTTGCAGGGTTAAATGCCAATACGGTTTTCTATAATCTATCACTGGGACTGGCCATGCTTATCGGACGCTTTGCGGTCATTGTACCGGCTCTTGTAATAGCCGGTAACCTGGCGCAAAAGAAGGTGACCGCGGCGTCGGCAGGTACATTCAGCACCGACAACGCCACATTTGCAATATTGCTTGTTTCGGTGATTCTAATTGTCGGCGCTCTTACCTTTTTCCCATCATTATCTTTGGGCCCGATTGCAGAGCATTTTCTGATGAATGCGGGAAGGGTGTTTTAGGTGATATTATGGTAACAAAAGCGATAAATATGTTTGATAGAAAGCTTATTAAAAGCTCAATTATCGGAGCTTTTAAAAAGCTTACTCCTCGGGAAGAAATCAGAAACCCGGTAATGTTTGTAACATGGGTCGGGGCGATGATGACATCGGTAATCTTCCTATTAAGGGCGTTTGGCGGCGCTTTTTCCGGATTTGAATTTCAGATTGCACTCTGGCTTTGGTTTACGGTGCTCTTCGCCAATTTTGCGGAAGCTATTGCCGAAGGACAAGGCAAAGCGATGGCCGAAAGTCTCAAACGAACCAGAGTCGAGATCAATGCCAGATTGCTTAAAAATGGAATCGAAACGAGCATTCCGGCATCGGTATTAAAAAAGGGCGATATTGTCGTATGTGAAGCCGGCAATATCATTCCGGCCGATGGCGAAGTTATCGAGGGAATTGCCAGCGTGGATGAATCCGCCATTACCGGCGAATCGGCGCCGGTGATCCGCGAAAGCGGCGGTGATAGAAGCGCAGTTACCGGCGGGACAAAAGTGATAAGCGATCGGATCGTGATGCAGGTAACATCGACACCCGGAAATTCATTTATCGACCATATAATTGCCATGATCGAGGGCGCCAGACGGCAGAAAACCCCAAATGAAATCGCTCTTAATATTGTTTTGGCGGGGATGACTATCATTTTTCTATTGGCAGTAGCGACGCTTAAATTCTTTGCCGATTACAGCGGTAAAGCCAGCGATCAGGATTTGTCTAATATTGTTACCGTGCCGGTACTTGTCGCGCTGTTGGTATGTCTTATTCCCACCACAATTGGCGGTTTGCTAAGCGCCGTTGGAATTGCCGGAATGGGCAGATTGATCCGTCAAAATGTAATAGCCAGAAGCGGACGGGCAATCGAGGCCTCGGGTGATATAGATATCCTGCTGCTCGATAAAACCGGTACGATCACATTCGGCAATCGCATGGCGGTTGAATTTATTCCCGCGCCTATGATTTCCACAATGCATTTAGCCGAAGCTGCCCAACTGGCATCATTAGCTGATGAAACTCCCGAGGGGCGCTCCATAGTGGTATTAGCCAAAGAGAAATTCGGATCTTCGCGCTCAGACCATAACACCCAGCCAGGCTAGATTCGTGCCATTTTCGGCCCAGACCAGAATGAGCGGTATCGATGTTTTAGATGATGATGGTTCACCATCTTTATCGATCAGAAAGGGGGCAGTGGATGCTATCCGCGAGTATGTTGAAGGTAACGGCAGTAGTTTTCCTACGGCTCTTCAGGAGGCTGTGGTTCGAATATCGCATTCCGGTGGCACGCCGCTGGCGGTAGCAGATGAGAAGAATTATCTGGGAATCGTACATTTAAAGGATGTTGTCAAAGGCGGGATCAAAGAGCGTTTTGCCGAATTACGAAATATGGGTATCAAAACTGTTATGATTACAGGCGATAATCCCATGACCGCGGCAGCAATTGCGGCTGAGGCGGGAGTTGATGATTTTATCGCTCAGGCAACACCTGAATCCAAACTTGATCGTATCCGGGCAGAACAGGCGGCAGGTCATCTGGTGGCCATGACTGGCGATGGCACCAATGATGCTCCGGCGCTGGCCCAGGCCGATGTGGCTGTTGCCATGAACACCGGCACTCAGGCAGCTCGCGAGGCCGGCAACATGGTTGATCTGGATAGCAATCCGACAAAGCTGATTCAAATAGTGGAAATCGGAAAGCAGTTGCTGATGACCAGAGGCGCTCTGACCACATTCAGTATAGCCAATGACGTGGCGAAATATTTCGCAATTATACCGGCGATATTTGGAACGCTCTATGCAGTATCGGGGAACTCGGTTGGGCCGCTTTCGGCCTTAAACATTATGAAGCTGCATTCGCCGCAAAGCGCCATATTAAGTGCGATAATATTTAATGCTTTAATCATAGTAGCTTTAATTCCACTGGCACTGCGAGGAGTTCATTATAGAGCGCAGAATGCCTCAACCTTGTTGCGTAAGAATTTATTGATATATGGCGTCGGGGGTTTGTTAGCTCCGTTTATCGGAATAAAGGCTCTCGATCTGTTAATTACGACGATTGGATTGGTCAGGTGATATTTATGAAAACGATAATTCAAGCCTTAAAATTATTTCTGATAATGACTCTGGTGACAGGGATTATTTATCCACTCCTGATTACGCTATTGGGTCAGGCCATTTTCCCGAGCAAGTCTAACGGCAGCATAATAAAGGTCGATGGTAAAGCTATTGGCTCAACTCTCCTGGGGCAGAAATTTATAGGGAAAAAGTATTTCTGGCCGCGGCCGTCGGCAACAGATTATAATCCTTTGCCGTCAGGAGCGTCAAACCTGGGGCCAACCAGCGCCGCACTCAAAGATTCGGTAAAGGCGCGAAAGGAGTTTTTGCAAAGGTCCAACGCTTATTCGGGGCGAGTTCCCTCGGACCTGCTCTTTAGTTCCGCGAGCGGGCTTGATCCCGATATATCACCCGAAGCAGCCAGATTTCAAATTGAAAGGGTGGCAGGCGCGCGAGGGCTTGACAATAACCAAAAAATAAAGCTAATTAAGCTTGTCGAAAATAGTATTGAGCAGCCAGACTTTAGAATATTCGGAGAGCCGAGGGTAAATGTCCTATTGCTAAATCTGGCGCTTGATTCGACTTTCGTAAATTAGAACGATTATGGATGATATCAGACCAAATCCGGATGCCCTTTTAAAGGCGCTTCAAAAAACTGATTTTGGCGGTAAAAAGGGGAAACTTGGCATCTTTTTTGGCATGGCTGCCGGGGTAGGAAAAACCTACGCCATGCTGGAGGCGGCTCAGGCACGGCTTAAGGAAGGCGTCGATGTTATTATTGGTCTGGTGGAAACCCACGGACGAACTGAAACTGAAGCTCTGATCAAGGATTTACCAACAATTCCCAGAAAAATTATTCCCTATCGAGATACGACAATCGAGGAGTTCGATATTGATGCCGTGTTATCGCGTCATCCCGCCCTGGTATTGGTTGATGAGCTCGCCCATACCAACGTTCCCGGTTCGCGGCACCAAAAACGATGGCAGGACGTGATCGAAATTCTCGATGCCGGAATTGATGTCTATACTACCTTAAATGTCCAGCATATCGAAAGCCGCAAAGATACTGTCGAAAATATCACGGGAGTTACAATTAGAGAGACTGTTCCCGATTCCATATTAGAACGAGCTGCACAAATAGAGTTAGTCGATATCACGCCTGCCGATTTGCTCAAGCGTTTGAATGATGGCAAAGTTTATTTGGGCGATTTGGCTCAACGCGCCATCGAGGGATTTTTCAAGGAAGATCATTTGAGCGCCTTGCGCGAGATTGCGCTTCGATTGACAGCCGAGAAAGTTGAAAATGATCTTCAAACTCTGATGGCTTTGCGTGGCCGGGTATCCGGATGGCGGTCCACGGAACGCTTAATGGTTGCAATCAGCCACAGCCCAACATCGGAGAGCCTGATCCGGACCGCGCGGCGTATCGCTTTCAGCCTGGATGCTCCCTGGATCGCGGCTTATGTTGATACGGGAATCACCCTAACGGAGCAGGATAAAGCGCAGCTTGTTAAAAATCTGGCATTAGTTGGAGAGCTGGGCGGAGAAATCGTCTCAACGGCCGATCCTGATCTGGGGAAGGCTTTACTGCGAATTGCCGAACAGAGGAATATAACCCAGATAATATTCGGCAGGCCGATGCGCCACTGGCTTAAGGATATTTTTAGCGGCGGTACGCCGTTGGATAGGCTTGTCAGAGAAAGCGCTCATTTCGATGTTTTAGTTTTGCGGCATGAGAAACCGGTTTCAAAGCCTAAGAATCGTTTCTTTAATTTTATGCCTAAATCAGGATTTCTATCCTACTGGTATGTGCTCTGGATCATTGCGGCAATCTCCCTTCTCAATAGTATTTTGAACCCGACCATAGGGTACAGAGCGGTTGGATTCGTATTTCTATTATCGATACTGCTGGTAAGCTTATTTGTATCCCTGGGTCCGATACTCTTAGCCGCCATTCTCAGCACCTTTATTTGGGATTATTTCTTCATTCCGCCGGTTGGAAAATTCACGATCAGAGCGCCCGAAGATATCATTATGGGTGTTGCCTATTTTGTGGTGGCGGTAGTTACCGGCACCCTGACTCACCGAATCCGCAACCGCGAACAAATGCTCAGGCAAAGAGAGGAACGTACAGATATTCTCTATGAAATTGTCAAAGCGATTGCCGGATCGAGCAGCAGGGAAAGTTTTATCGATGTGAGCATCAATCGCGTTGGGGCTATTCTTAAAGCCGATTGCGCGGTTTTGCTGGATGATTCGGGCGGAAATCTTGCGCCGGTGAATACGCCCGGCAGGAAATGGGTGCCGAATGAGCAAGAGATGGCCGTAGCCAACTATGCGTTTGCTAATAACCGGCCCGCTGGATGGTCGACGGATACGCTGCCATCGGCAGATTCGCTTTATTTGCCGTTGATTGGAACTTCAAGTATCGTCGGCGTATTTATTTTTCGATCGCAATCCAAAATCCGACTTTTGCCCGATGATTCGGGGTTCCTGAATACTGTAGTGCGGCAGCTTGCCATTGGTATCGAACGAGAAATGCTTAACGAGAAATCTCGAAAGGCGCTACAATTGCAGGAATCAGAAAGGCTGCATCAAACTATTCTGGATTCGATTTCTCACGAAATCCGAACACCGTTAACGGCAATTATGGGAGCCTCCTCCGCGCTGCAGGACCCGGAGATAGTCAGTAATGTTGACGCCAGGAATGAATTAGCCAGGGAGCTGATCGATTCATCCGAGCGGCTTAATCAGGTTATCGAAAACCTATTGGATACGTCGCGCCTGAATTCCGGTATGATCAAGCTTAAACTGGAATGGTGTGATCCCAAAGATTTAATTTCGATTACACTTGAAAGACTTGATAAGATATTGGAAACTTATAAGGTGGATTTTGATGTGCCAGAGAAACTGCCGTTGATTTATATCGATTTTCATCTGATGGAACAGGTCCTTTCCAACCTCGTTCGCAACGCTGCCAATGCTACCCCGATTGGCATGGAAATAAAAATCGAGGTAAAACCGAAGACCGAAACGCTTGAAATAGTTGTTTCCGATTCCGGCCCGGGCATACCTGAATATGCGATACAAAATATATTCAATCGCTTCTATAGAGTGACCGGGACACCTGCAGGCGGCATAGGACTTGGGCTTTGGCTGGCCAAAAATATTGTGGAATTGCATGGTGGCAAAATATCAGTACACAACCGACCGGGCGCCGGGGCGATATTTGTCATTTCGCTTCCCCTCAAGATTCAACCGGAAATACCACCAGAGGCAGAATATGGCAGGTAAGATACTTATAATTGATGATGAGGCTGCAATCCGGCGGCTGTTAAAGGTAAGTTTGAAATCGCAGGGATATACAATAATCGAAGCTGCCGGAGGCAAAGAAGGGATTGAGCAGGCGGCAATTTCGCATCCTGATCTCATCGTTTTGGATTTGGGATTGCCCGATATAGATGGCCTCAAGGTTTTAAAATCAATTCGCGAGTGGAGTCAAATTCCGATAATTATTCTAACTGTCAGGGATTCCGAAATTGACAAAGTAGCCTTACTCGATTCCGGTGCGAATGATTATATCACCAAACCGTTTGGTGTACCGGAGTTGTTAGCTCGAATCCGGGCGGCGCTAAGATTATCGCAATCGACAGGCGAGGAAGCGATTTTTAAGGTTAGTTCACTCGAAATCGATTACGCGGCCCATCTGGTGAAACTGAACGGCGAAGAAATTAAACTAACCGATACTGAATACCGTCTCTTAAGCCTGCTAGCGAGGAACGCCGGAAAGCTGATGACCCAGAGGCAACTTCTAAAAGAGATTTGGGGAATTTCGGCTATCGAGCACACGCATTATCTGCGCATCTATATAGCTCAGCTTCGTCACAAACTTGAAGGAGACCCCTCGCGGCCCCGATTGATAATAACCGAGCCCGGAGTGGGATATAGGCTGAATGTCGGCTGATTAAATGAAAATGCCGGCGAAAAGTGATTGAATATTATGATGCCCAGATAGTGCCCCAAATGCGTCCAAGATGCCTAAAACAGGACCGTAATATTCTATTTCTCAGGATCGCAATACTTATTAAAAAGTAAAAACTTTGGTCTTGTCCATCTGTGATTCCAGTATAATTCTGTCACAGGAATTTATTTCGAAAATCTACAATTCTACTGTCATATATATCGTCTAACTCTGAGACAATAAGAAAGATATTCTTCCCCGAATGTTTTTTGCAAATATATTTCCTCGGCCAGAACAATTTGATGATGTACTGCGACGATAAATATCACTATCAACAGCAACAGCGGATTGAGAGTGCAAAGCACGGCCGCGAGAAGAGTCGTAAACACTCCCAGATACATCGGATTTCTGCTGATCCTGAACAGGCCGTTTACTTTCAGGCCGGTGCTTTCCTTGGGAGATCCAATCCTGAAAGAATCGCCCATGCCAAACCGCCCGATGAACAATAGCGAAAAACCGACAATCCATAAGACCAGTGAAAGACGTTTGACAAAGTTCGGAAGGCTAAAAAAACTGAGATTTATACCCCAATTTTGCATAACCATCGCTACCCAGACTAATATAATCAGGTACTTACTGGATATAAAGATAGTGCGGTTAATTGGAGGTTCTCCATCCATGTCGATTTTTCGTTTCTTAAAAAGGGTTCCTCCGCCAAATAAAATAATCAGAAATAAAACCGGAAACACTGTCACCACCCAGGCCCGAAGCATAATCAATCTCCTTTAACGAATATTATCCCTAAAACCAGGTTTGTTTGCGGTATCTGTAATATTCCTCCCCATACGTTTTCGCCAGATGAACTTCTTCAAGATGCCGCCAATAAAATATATTACCAATACCAACGAAACCGGCGATAAGGCTCGCCACGGCGCCATGAAAGATTGCCCAGCCAAAAATCCATAAGATGAATCCCAGGTACATTGGATGCCGCAGTCTCCTGAACAACCCGGTGGTTACAAGATGATCGATGTTTTCAACGCCCCTAAGCTGAATTAAGGCGCCGATCGCCAGTCCCAGGCCTATCAAGAGGATTCCCAATCCAATCCATCTCACCGGGTCAGGTACTTTGAGCTGCAATGGGTCCTGAGGGCACATGCCAAACCAGCTTATCCATAAAAGGCACATTGCCAGTAGAATCAGTAGAAAAAGAATTGTGCTTTTGGGATTTATCTTTCCAGCTCTCTTTAATATCTCATAGCTTGTGCGTATTGCGAGACATGTTAAAAAAATGCCGAGAGCGATTGAATATTCGGGATTCATTTTGAGGTCCTATTAATAGTTAGCTCGTTACAGCCTTTTTACAAATAGCTGATTAATTTCAAGGTGCCAAGATATTTCATTAAAATTATACTATGCTAATAAGCAAATGCAATTGAATTTTGCATTGAAAATTGCTGATAATATCTCCCACCTGTAAACCAAAAATCTTGACATTATTTTTTCAATTATTATATTCGCTTAAGCGGATATGTGAATATGACGCTGGTTTAAAAACCAGTTAATGATACGATGTAAGGAGAAATACTACAGGATATGAGAAAAAAACTAAGCTTTTTAGACCGCTTCCTGACTCTTTGGATATTCCTGGCTATGGCTGTTGGGGTTAGCATGGGGTATCTTGTGCCTAATATACCTGCTTTCTGGAACCGCTTTAATGTCGGGACCACCAATATTCCTATAGCCGTAGGGCTGATACTAATGATGTACCCGCCTCTGGCCAAGGTACGTTATGAAGAGATGGGACGGGTATTTCGTGATTGGAAGGTCCTGAGCTTGTCGTTGGTTCAAAACTGGGTCATTGGGCCGATACTGATGTTTTTTCTGGCCATCGTCTTTTTGCCTGCTTATCCGGAATATATGGTAGGGCTTATCATGATTGGCCTGGCTCGCTGCATTGCCATGGTCATTGTCTGGAACGACCTGGCCTCCGGCGATCCGGAATATGCCGCTGGGCTAGTGGCATTCAACAGCGTCTTTCAGATTCTCTTTTATTCGGTTTTCGCGTGGATATTTGTGACCAAACTGCCGCCACTTTTCGGCCTATCCGGCGCGGTTGTCCAAATAACAATCGGTCAGATCGCCAAGAGCGTCTTTATCTATTTGGGAATTCCTTTCCTGGCTGGCATTATCACGCGATTCTCTCTCATAAGCATTAAGGGCAAGGATTGGTATCACAGGAAATTTATACCGCTTATTTCACCCATTACATTGATTGCGCTTCTCTTTACAATCATTGTCATGTTCTCTCTTAAGGGCGAGCATATCGTCAAAATTCCAATGGATGTCGTTCGCATTGCCATACCGCTCCTGATCTATTTTGTCGCCATGTTTTTGGTGAGTTTCTTCTTGAGCAAGAAAGTCGGCGCCGATTATGGACGCTCCACGACCCTTGCATTTACAGCCGCCTCGAATAATTTCGAGTTGGCCATAGCCGTTGCCGTAGCGGTCTTCGGAATTCACTCCGGGGTTGCCTTTGCGGCGGTTATTGGGCCATTGGTTGAAGTCCCAGTCATGATTGGCCTGGTCAACGTCGCCCTATATTTTAGAAAGCGTTATTATTCGACCGAAATCGTCATTGGCGAAAAGGAGGCCAGCCATGCCTGAGACCGCCCATCTTTTCAAAGCGTTATCGGATAAGACCAGGCTTCGGATTACGGCTCTTTTAACGCATGGGGAACTTTGCGTTTGCGACCTCATGGAAGTGTTGGACATGCCGCAGTCGACAATATCGCGACACATGGCCCGATTAAAATCCGCGGGATTGGTAGTTGACCGCAGAGCCGGTAAATGGGTGCACTACAGCTTGGTCAATAACGGACTTTCTCAAAACATTCATAAGTTTCTAACAAAGGATCTTACTGCCGATGAACCTCACCGGTCCGATTTACAAAAGTTAGAAAAATATCTCAACTTGAAAGACCGATGCGAATGACAAACCCGAAGAAGCTTCGCGTACTTGTGCTCTGCACGCATAATTCCAATCGCTCTCAGATGGCAGAAGGAATAATGCGTTCCCTGGGCGGTGGGAGGCTTGAGGTGTATTCGGCAGGCAACGACCCCCGAAGTGTCAATACAAACGCCATTAGAGTCTTAAAAGAAATAGGCATCGATATATCGAAGAATTACGCCAAACATGTCAATGAGTTTGCTGGTCAAAAATTCGATTATGTTATCACGGTTTGCGATGAGGCAGCTGAGGCTTGCCCCTTTTTTCCTGGTGAAACTACCCGCCTTCACTGGCCTTTCGAAGATCCTTCCAAATTTACGGGCACTGAGGAAGAAGTGTTATCTCAGTATCGCCGGGTGCGCGAACTGATAAGAGGTAAAATATCAGGTTGGCTTCATGAGCTCCACTTGTCGGAAGAATAGCTACAAAGGCATCTTCTTGGGCTAAAGAAATTGAGCTGAATATTAAAAAATTGAATAAGTGATTCTGGAGAAGGAGAAACGTATGTTTATCAAGCGTGTCGCATGTATTGGAGTGAGTCTTTTGATCGTGTCATCAACGGTGTGGGCTTCAGTATCCAAGGACTTGGAAAAGGCAACAAAAAAAGGGCAAGTCGCATTCATATTGGTGACTGACGGTACATCCGCTGACGTATCTGGCGCCAAGGCAACTATTAAAGGGGTAACGGAGCAAAACAAAAAATCGACAATGGTCGAACTTGACCGCAGCAAACCTGAAAATTCCGACATCGTCGCCAAATATAAAATAGCCACAATCCCTGTACCGATGATACTGGTAGTCAATCCAAATGGAACGGTAAGCGGCGCCATGCAGGCCGAGAAGGCGACTCCAGAAGCGCTTGCCAAAATGATACCTTCGCCCAAGAAGGCTGAAATAATCGACGCCCTTACTCTGGGGAACGCGGTCTTCATCACTGCCTATCGCCAGGGCATGCCGGTTGAGACAGTCGACCAATCATGCGCTGCCGCCTGTCAGCAGATGGCCGGAAAATCGGTTCAGGTGAAAGTTGATATGGATGATCCGGCTGAACAATATTTCCTTAAAGAAATGAAAATCAATATGGCATCTACCGTGCCTATCACAGTAGTGGCTAATCCACAGGGACAGATCGCCGGTACCTTTAATGGCGAAGTTCAAGTCACTCAGTTGGTGACTACGGCTACCAAGAAAGTGGGTGGTTGCTGTCCATCGACAGTCGCCAAGCCGAACGCTTCTTGTGCGCCGACAACCAAAAAGTAAGCGGCCGATAAATGAAGCTTAATACAATTATCTGGAAAGAGCTCTGGCTTCGAAAATCGCAGCTCGTTTCGGCCCTTCTGGCGGTGACGTTAGGCATCGCTGTAATCGTTGGCATTCAGACCGTTTCGGTTGTGTCGGAAACGGCGGTAAAGGTCAAGCTCGACAACCTCGGCGCCAATATCATGATTCTTCCACAGGCGGCCTCTGTTGATGATTACTATTCAGCCGATATCGACGCCCCGACATTTCCTGAGGAATATGTCGACCGTCTGACCAACTCGATGCTGCCGGGTGTCGATAACCTTTCCCCCAGATTGACTCGAAGAATCAAGATCAACGAAGTCCCAGTGATTTTAACAGGCATCCTGCCCGCGAATGAGCTCGCCTCCAAGCCAATCTGGCAAACTGCGGGGTTGGTGGGCGAGGGCCTGGAAGCTTCCTGCGATCCGAATTCAATGGCTAACAAGAGCTATGGCTATCAGGATGAAAAACTTCAGCGCAAAGCGGTCGATTCATTGGCTGCCGATGAAGTTTTGGTTGGAAGCGTCATTGCGCAGCGGTTGAATTTGACGAATGGGAAGTCCTTGGCAATGGAAGGGAAAAGCTTCACCATTGCCAAAATCTTACCGGAAACCGGCACCATTGACGATAACCGCGTTTATGCGCATCTGCACGTTGTGCAAAATCTCTTGGGCATTAAAGGTCAGGTGAGCGCTATCGAAGTCATGGGTTGCTGCTCGGCAATTTCAGATGGGCTTCTGGGTAAAATGCGAAACATCCTGCCCGATACTCGTATCACCACCATCAATCAGATAGTCAGCACCCAGATTGAAACCAATAATCTGATGGCGAAGATTTCCCTCATTTTTCTGGTCATCATCGTGCTGGTGGGAGCCATCACAATTGGCAATTACATGTGGGCCAATGTCGAGGAGCGGCGCGCGAAATTGGTGTTCTCATAACTATCGGGGCCAAAAAGCGAAGCATCTACCGGCTCTTTTTAAGTAAATCGATCATCCTGGGATTTGTCGGGGGAATCACCGGCTATATCGTCGGGACTTTCGCCGCCTGGGTCCTTGGGCCCCGGCTCGCCGGCCTTTCGGTTACAGCCCGTGCCCGTTTATCTGATGCTTTCGATTCTGGTGGCAGTTCTAATTTCGCTTTTGGGAAGCATCCTGCCAGTTTACCGCGCGGCACGGCTTGACCCGGCGCTCATTATGCAGGAGATATAAGCGATGTTTCAGGCAAGAAATGTAAGCAAAATATATAATAGTCGCCGCGGAACGGTAAAAGCCCTGGACAAGGTATCATTTAACATTGAGCGCGGATCTTTTGTAACCGTCACTGGAAGATCAGGCTCAGGGAAATCAACGCTCCTCTTAACTCTGGGCGGGCTGATCCATCCCACCGAGGGCACGATTGAATTTTCCGGCAAAAATCTTTTTAGCTTTGCCGATCTTGATCTGGCTGAATATCGCAGCAAGAATGTTGGCTTTGTCCTGCAGACATTCAACCTGGTACCGTACCTTTCGGCTGTGGAAAATATTATGCTGCCCATGATGTTCAATTCATCTGCTAATGGAGATAAACGAAAGCGGGCGCAATTGCTCCTTGAGAAGGTCGGATTGGAGGGCAGGGCGGAGCACCTGCCAAGAGAGCTCTCCATTGGGCAGCAGCAGCGCGTGGCTATTGCCAGGGCGTTGGCCAATGACCCCGACGTGATTCTGGCTGACGAGCCGACCGGCAACCTCGATCCGGCATTATCACTGGAGATTCTGGAAATTCTAAAAGAACTGAATCTCAAGGAGTCAAAGACAGTCATCATGGTCACGCACAGCCCCGAAGCGGCAAAGTTTGGCAACAACCGATTACACCTTAGTAATGGAGCGATCGTTAATGAATCATAATTTTGAATTGGCAAAAGCCAGGGACAAAGCTGAAGATATGTATCGAAGCAGGCAATTCCATAAATTATGATTTGGCTTAAGAAGCCATAGGACTCTCTTATATGGCTAATTCTCGTTATATTAACGGAAATGATTCAGGGAATTGCTAAAATTGGTGATATCGAACTGCAAATTATGAGACGGAAGTCTTTGCCCTGCATTCAAGATATCGTTTGATATCCTTCGAAAGGTCATTCCTCTGATATCTGGCGGAGAGACTGGGATTTGAACCCAGGAGGCCCTTTTGGGGCCTACACGCTCTCCAGGCGTGCTCCTTAGACCAACTCGGACATCTCTCCGTAAATCGCTCAAATGCAAAATACCCGCCTTATGGACGCTTGTCAAGAATCCTTTAGCTCATTACTAAGCTGCTTATCCATGCCTTATTTATGATTGACTACAACATCTCGGCGAACAGTACCTTAAATCTATGAAAAATTATGAAAAACTAATAGAAATCATGGCCACGCTTACGTGCGCCCGGACGGCTGCCCCTGGGACCGCGAACAGACTCATCAATCGCTCAAGCCTTACATTATCGAAGAAGCTTATGAGGTTACTCGAGGCCATCGATTCCGGCGATGATGACAAATTCTCAGAGGAACTTGGCGATCTTCTCACTCAGATTGTCATGCATTCGCAATTGGCCAAAGAGCGAGAGCGCATTCGATATCGAAGTACGTAGCCGAGAAGATCGTCGATAAGCTCATCGAACGACATCCGCAGTATCTTCGCCCAACAAGCCGATCTGACCTCGGAAGAAGTGCTGCATAACTGGGAACGGATCAAACTCGAAAAAGCCAAAGAACAGGGACTATTCGGTACTTCAAGGAGTTCCTCCATCTCTGCCAGCGCTTGCTGAAGGCATTCCGCGTGCAGCAAAAAGTTGGACGATACGGATTCGACTGGCAAAACCCTGTAGATGTCATCGCCAAAGTAAAGGAAGAGATTGCGGAATTTGAGGAAGCGCTAAACAGCGGTGAGAAAGCCAAGCAGGAACATGAACTTGGGGACCTGCTCTTTTCGCTTGTAAATCTGGGACGTCATCTCGATATGCAGCCCGAGGAGGCGCTAAACGGCGCCATACGACGGTTTACAAACGCTTTCAGTATATCGAGGATAAGCTTCGCGAACAGGGCAAGACCCTGTCCGATTCCAATCTCGATGAGATGGACAAGCTGTGGGATGACGCCAAAAAGATAATGCCATAACGCGGCTATCTATCAATCTTGAAAATTATCCAAACGCGATTATAAATGTCCTGCGGATTCAAGGTTTTTTACCAGCGAATATGCGATAGAATCGGCTCTGGGCTTATCCCCCGCTTTCAAGGCCGTAACCAGTTCACCAATGGGGGGCGCCAGGTAATCAGGCATCTTGGGAATGATTTTGGCAAGGCCGTTTTGAGCCAGCTCCGAATATCCCTTTTGTAAACATCTTAAATAGAAACTGAGTTCGATCCCGGGCGGCGCATCAGGCCAGATCACAAACGCCTGATTATAGAGCGCGTAAGCCGAATCGACCTTCCCCCTGGCTTCTTTGGTTACGCCGAGATCATGATAAATCCTGGGATCGATTTTTCCATGCTCTATAGATGCTTCATAAATTTTACCGGCCTCGCCGTATAATTTCAACGTGATTAAAATAGCGCCAAAAATCGAGGTCGCATCTGTATTATCGATAAATTTTGGCCAATAGGCTGTAGCTATTTTCAAAGCATCCAAAGTATCGCCGTTAGACAAATAATGACTGGCCAGATTGCAGGTATTGAGCGTATCATTCGGCTCGGCCTCGAATCTGGCTTTGTTAGCGCGGACGACTTCGTTCATATCGCCAAAACTTTTATCGATTGTAGTCGACCAGGATTTATTGCGGTACCCCTCAAAATAGGCGCTTGAATAATGTATGTCATGGCCAACCAGCGGCTTGAGCCAGGCGTAACCGGCATCTTTGTTGGCATTCATGGAAATCCAACTGCCGGTATGGAGCACGGAAAAGATCAAGAGTGGGATAACAATCCCAAATCTCGATTTTTTTAACGGGTTGCCATCGATACCTAATGAAATTAAT
The DNA here is from genome assembly GCA_963801605.1 of uncultured candidate division Zixibacteria bacterium. Lineage (GTDB taxonomy): Bacteria > Zixibacteria > MSB-5A5 > UBA10806 > UBA10806 > UBA10806. Next base: position 163,409 of record CAWDFP010000011.1, on the reverse strand, counting down.
ATCAACACCATTATCGGCACAGCCGGAAGAGAGAGCATATCCCAGTCTCGGGGCGCACCCAGCCGGGGATCAATAATTATAGTAAATAGCAGGGCCGGTATAATAATCCAGCCAAAAAAGCGCCGGCCTGAATCATTCAATCCTTTCATCAGAAACGGACAAATAACGAGCAGGGGAAAATCGAGCAGCCAAATGTTCAACAAATCGTACAAGTGGGCCAGCGAGGTAATATAGTATGGATTATGCGAGGTCGGAAGCAGCGGGACAAATATCTCCAAAATGTTGAGCTTGGTAAATGACTTTATATATACTATACCCGCAATTAACAAGACTGCAAAGGCTATTGCCAGGATGGTAGCTTGCTTGCGCGATTCGGTTTTTGCCAGATACAGGTATCCCAGCGACGCTAAATATATGGCGTTATTGATATGAAATCCAATAGCCAGTACGAGAGCGATAACCGTAAGCGGCGAAACCTTCTTATTGTTAAGGTCCTTCCAGGCCGAAAGGAAATAGAGCGTAATCAAAACGAACGACAGAGTATAATTTTCGACATAGCCGAAAAAAAACTGCATATTTGCGAAAGTAAAAGCTACTGCTAACGCGAAAATTAATCCCACATTCTTTCTGAGATATAAAAATAGAATCAGCAGAAACGCCGCACCGGATAGATAGGCGGTAATGGCATAAGATAGATATGCACCCCTTGCACCGCCTATCAGGCTGAATATCAGATGATGTAGAAAGTAATCGAGAGGTTCGGTTGGGGAAAATGCCCGGCCCTGGCTGATTGTGCCCTGAATAACATACCCATCGCCTAACAGATGGTTTTTTGACGAGAAAAGCACAAACGCAACTATCGACAATACGCTTAAAGTGATATAAATAAAAATTTCGTTCGGATTGGTTGATTCGGCGCGCGACAAGCGACGGGCAACTGCTCTTACCAGCGCCGGAATGCAAAAGGCAACCAGTGCTGCCGCAAGTATAATTCTCAGCCAGATCGGGAAATATCCGACATAATCAAGACCCCAGAGATGCCATCGGGGATTAAACGAACTTATGAGAGAAACAAAACCGATACTGGCCAAGATAATATTTATGGCGATGACCTTCCCGCCGATATCATCTTCACGCACACTTAAAGCATATTATAAATATTAACCCAAGTAAATAGGAATCTTATTTCCAGTGGCAAATTTAGAATCTGCATCGGTAATTGTATCGACACCCCTATAAATAAAATGCAAAACCAAAAAAAAGAGCGCCGGATATTTAATATCCGGCGCCAGAAAACTATGCTTTTATTCTTTATTCTTCAACTGGCACGATTTCAATTCGTCGGTTCTTTTGACGACCCTCATCTGTGCCATTATCGGAGATCGGGTTGGCCTCGCCTAAACCCTGAGATATCATTCTCTCCGGCGCTACTCCCTTGCTTAACAGGTAATCCTTAACGGCATTTGCCCGTTTCTGCGAGAGCTTGAGATTGCCCGATTCGGAACCAAGCGCATCAGTATAGCCGTTAACCTGAATCTTGAGTTTCGGATAGGCCGACATGGTCAAAACCAGTTCATCGAGAATTACTTTAGCGGAGGCGTCCGGCTCGAACGAACCTGATTCGTATTGAATATTGAGAATCAGTTTGTCGGTAAGCGGTTTGGCCAGAGGGCAGCCAAACTCATCTACCATTACGTTTGCCGGAGTATCCGGACATTTATCAATTCCATCCGGGACACCATCGCCATCGCTATCGATTGCCACGCCGTCAGCGTCGACTTTGGCGCCTTTGGGGGTATTGGGCTGTTTATCGAGATAATCGGGCACGCCGTCACCATCGGTATCGAGCGGGCAACCTTTGACATCAACTGCTACACCGGCCGGTGTATCAGGGCACTTATCCAGGCCATCGCAAACGCCGTCTTTGTCGGTGTCGAGCGGGCAGCCGACAATATCAACGATACATCCTTTGGGCGTATCCGGGCATTTATCGATCCCATCATATACCCCATCGCCATCGCTGTCTATCGGGCAACCATATTGATCGACTGTCGCGCCGAGCGGCGTATCCGGACATTGATCGAATTTATCTTTTACGCCGTCATGATCGCTATCCGGCGAACCGCCGATAAAATATGTGATTCCCACCGACGGTTCGATATATCCGTTGAAAGGTCGAATGCTGGCTTTGGTAAAATCACCATATATTTTGGGGCCGCTGGTTGATAGAGCGGTCAGTACATAGGTGAGTTTTCCCTGTAGATCGAGAGCAATATTATCTGTTATCCAGAAATTGATTCCAGCGCCGCCTTTGCCTCCCAGATCGGTGAATTTATATTTCGAACCTTTGGCTATTTGGATATCGCTATTCGTGAGCGCTTCCATTGTCCACATGTTAATGCCGATACCGAGCAGCAGATAGGGCTGAACCGATCCCTCCGGCAGAAAATAATACTGGCCGTTCAAGCCAAGCGAAAGGCCGCTCAATTTAGCCTTAGCCCGATCTTTTTTATTCAATTTGAAAGACTGATCAGTTGTAGCCATGGTATCGTCGTATGTACTGGAATATCCTATAGCCAGTTCAACCACAAATTTCTTAGGGACACCATATTTAATTTCTAATGTTGGACTCCAGCCCATCATAAACGGTTCGAATGAGCCGCGGTTAGTGCCGTAATTGCTGCCTTTAAATAGAGGCGCAAAAACAGGACCTCTCAGAGTTACACCCAATTTGCTATTATATTCTAATGCGCCCGCAGTCGAGGCCGCCAGTAGCAGTATCGCCAGGGCCAATATAACTTTACTTTTCACCAATCCCTCCTTGATGAGAGCTTATTTACTCGCATAAAAATCGATTTTCTTCTGAATATGGCTTTTAGGAAACGATCCCACCAGCCTTTCTCTCTCTTCGCCTTTGGAAAAAACGATCATCGTGGGAATGCTGCGAATCCCGAGATAGGAAGCCATCTGAGGATTACGTTCGACATCAACTTTTGCAAAAACCATCTTACCCTTGTATTCCAGCGCCAACTGATCGAGAAGCGGCGCCACAGCTTTGCAGGGCACACACCACTCCGCCCAGAAGTCAACTAATACCGGTTTGTCCGCCTTGAGGACCTCAGATTCAAAATCCTTCCAGTCGATTGTCTTTGTCTTTCCCATCTTCTCTCCCGCAGCTTACTATGTAGTTATCGGCGGTTTGGATTATATTATGCAGTTTAAATACTGACAAGTCGTTTTTATTATTATTATTCGTCTGAATAATAAAGCCGTGATCAACGGATATAAAACAGTGTTACTCGCAGGCTTATAACATATTGGGTGTTATAATTGCACGTTATCCCGATTTGTAATTCGCAATTTCTCAATTTATTATAATCGTATGCTCACGGCCATAACCGGTTGAGATAAGCCAGATCGGGACACCAGTCCGCTCCTCGATAAAATGGATATAATCCCTCGCCTGTTTGGGCAGCTTATCGAGTTCCGTGACTCCGGCCACATTTCCTGACCAGCCCTCGATTTTCGTATAGATCGGTTTGGCTTTGAAGAAATCGGGATGATTCGGCGGAATAACATCAAATCGTTGTCCATCGAGTTCGTACGATTCACAAACGAAAATCTCGCTTAGGCCATCTAAAACATCGAGCTTGGTCAGTGCAATTCTGGTGACTCCGTTTTGCCTGATCATCCGTTTTAGGGCTACCATATCGAGCCAGCCGATCCGTCGAGGCCGCCCGGTGACAGAGCCGAATTCGGCGCCTTTTTCGCGAAGCTTCTCTCCGAGATCATCCTTCATCTCCGTTGGAAACGGACCATGTCCCACGCGGGTCATATATGATTTTACTACGCCGATAACCTCGCCCAGATATTTCGGAGGTAATCCGATGCCCGTAAATATTCCGCCTATCGTAGTGTGGGATGAGGTAGTATATGGATAAGTGCCGTAATCGACATCGAGCAGCGACCCCTGCGCGCCTTCAAAGAGCACTTTCTTGCCAGTATCGATCAATTCCATGATTTGCGGAGCCGTATCGGCCATCAAGCTCTTCAATAGAGGCAAATAGCCCGTTAAATATTCGCTCAGCTTGGCGGCTGCTCCCTCTATAGTAACGTGACCGCTGCTGTTTTTATGGAACTCCGCTATATTGAGTACTTTGGCTTGCAGAAGCTCCGGGTCAAACAGGTCGGCCACTCTGATACCGATTCTCGTGACCCGGTCAGCGTAGGACGGCCCGATGCCGCGCTTGGTGGTGTCAATCGCGCCTTTGCCGCGGTTGGTTTCCTCGTAGCTGTCGCGCATTTTGTGTATGGGAAGCACTAATTGGGTGGCGAAATCGACAAAGATACGTCCCGTGGTGCTGATACCGCGCGTTTCGAGCGCGCTTATCTCGGCTTGAAGCACATCCGGATCGCAGGCTACGCCCGTTCCGATAAAGCAGAGTTTGCCCTCATGCAGTACTCCGGATGGCAGCAGCCTTAAGATAAATTTCTCGCCATTAACTACGATAGTATGGCCGGCGTTGGAACCGCCGCCAAACCGAGCTACCGCATCGGACGATTCGCTCAGGAAATCGATTATTTTCCCCTTGCCCTCATCACCCCATTGCAGACCTAAAACAGCGGTACTATTGACGCGCATCTCTTATCCTTCCTTAGCGATCTTTTGCGATTCATCGATCCAGCGCCAGACGAGATCGTTGCCGATTTTCTTTTCCGATGAATGCAGAATTGGAAAAGATACTTTATCGCCCAGGGGCATAATCAGCCTGGCGGCTTCTCTGGCAACTTCGGTGCCGGCTTGCCGGGACAGCTTATCGGATTTGGTGAGCACCGGGCAAACTCTCTTTTTATGCATTAGAAGATATTCAATAAATTCTAATTCCGGCGGCTCGACTCCGCGACGGGAGTCGATCAGCAGCACAAAGCCGCGCAATCCCGGAGAATTTTCGATATACCCCTCGATTAAATTCTTCCAGCTTTTCCTCTCCGCGGTTGGCACCCTGGCATATCCATAACCGGGCAGATCGACAAAATAGAGCTCTTCTTTTCCCTTTTCATTTAAGATGACAAAATAGTTGAGGAGCCGGGTTTTGCCCGGCGTTTTAGCGATCTTTGCCAGTTTTTTACGGTTAAGCAGCGAGTTTATCAGCGATGATTTCCCGACATTGGACCGTCCCCCGATAGCGATTTCCGGCAACCCGTTTGGGGCGCTTGTTTGTAATCGGGGTACGACCCCACGAATTTAGCCTCGCCTACTTTCATAATGACGGGGCATTATAGGGGATAGCAATCAACCCGGCAAGTGGTGAAATGATTTAATAACTGTTTAGCGGGAATAATCGAATTAGCCAAAAAATCGGGGTCATGGAATTCATGCCGACCCAAAAAAGATTTGTATACTCTCGCATTGTGCACCCCACACCCCAAGAGCGTATAACATTTGGTTTTAATCTGATTTTCAGGCAAAAAAGACTGCTAAGCCGTTCTCTCCGTTGACCATTAACAGGGCAGAATTGGCTTGACAGGGGGGGCAGGAGAAATTAATTTTGGTAGCTATGAAGGTGGATTTGAGAGTCATCACACCTGAGGGGTGTGATATGACCTTTTCAGAAATTGCCGAAGACCTCGAATTAGCCGCCGACGGCTTCGAATTTCCCGAGCCTATCGAGGTAAAACTGTCGGCCACAAAATCTGGCGACGAAATCGTATTTCAGGGACAGGTTTCGAGCCCGGTCGAAATGGAGTGCGCCCGCTGCCTTGAGATGTTTGAATCGGATATCAAACCCAAAATCCAGTTTGTTATTCAGCTTCTCGAAATCAACGAGCCTCAACCGTCGGAAGACGATGATTTCGTGATCCTGCCGAAAACGACCGGCGAATATGATATTTCGCAGCGAGTCCGCGAGGCGATTATGCTGGAATTGCCGCTCAAACCGCTTTGCTCGGAAGACTGCAAGGGCTTATGCCCCATGTGCGGAACCAATCTCAATGAGGATGAATGCGATTGTACCCCCGATAAAACTGACGAAAGATGGGACTCGCTTAAACAATTATTTGACCAATAACGATTGCGATAAAAAGACGCCCCCGGCAAATGAACGGGCCAGCGTATCATCGGAACAATAAAGGAGTAGTATGCCACTTCCAAAAAGACGTCATTCCAAAACCAGAGGCCGCAAGAGACGCACGCACTGGAAACTCGACAAGCCAAATCTGGTGGAATGCCCGCATTGCCATGAGCCCCGGCTCTCGCATCAGATCTGCCCGCATTGCGGATGGTATAACGGCCGTGAAGTGATAGCGGTTACTGAAACCAAGTAAACTGGTCAAAGGATGAAGACCCGGATCGCCATAGATGCCATGGGGGGCGATTTCGCGCCGTTCTCAATCGTGGCCGGAGCCGTGCTGGCTCAAAAGGCTTACGGTGATAACGTCGAATTGACTTTGGTAGGCGATAAGGCCCAAATCGAGGCTGAGCTTACCAATCTCAATGCTATGAGCCTTCCCATTAAGATCGTTCATAGCACCCAGGTAATCGGTATGGGTGACGAGGCTGCGGAATCGGTGCGCAAAAAACCCGATTCCTCTATTTCCTCAGCCCTCAATTTGCAGAAGAACGGCCAATCGGATGCTTTTATATCTGCCGGTAATACCGGGGCCTGCATGGCGGCCTCTTTGATATTGTTAGGGAGACTGCCGGCTGTAAACCGGCCCGCTATCGGCGCCTTCTTCCCTACCGAGCGCGGCGCGGCGCTGGTTCTCGACGTGGGAGCCAACTCCGATTGCAAGGCTGTCAACCTCTATCAATTTGGTTTGATGGGAGCGATCTATTATTCGCAGATGTTTTCCAATCAAAATCCGGTGGTTGGACTGCTTTCAATCGGCGAAGAAAAATCGAAGGGGAATGAACTCACGATAGCATCCCACAAGCTGCTTTCGGCAGCCGATCTCAATTTCGCGGGCAATATCGAAGGCCGCGATATACTCAAGGGCAAAGCCGACGTTGTAATCTGTGACGGCTTTGTCGGCAATATTATTTTGAAATTTGCGGAATCTATCAATAGTTTCTTAGGTGAGCTTGTCAGGCGTCAGGTGAGAGTCAATCTCTTCGCCAAAATTGGAGCCTTTCTCTTGCAGCCGGCGTTCGAGGATTTGAAAAAAAATCTCGATTCAGCAGAGTACGGAGGCGCCCCGCTGCTTGGTATCAATGGCGTTTCAATTATTTGCCATGGCGGCTCCACGCCTAAAGCTATCAAGAATGCCGTGGGAATGGCCCAAAATATGGTACTGCGGGATATCAACCGCTTGATTGAGGAAAGGCTGGCCGCCAACGGTTCATACACTCCGTCCGAGGTAAAACAAAGACAATAATATGGAAAAATATGTCAGGATCATAGGGACCGGTTCGGCTACCCCAGATCAGGTTTTAACTAATTTCGATTTAGAAAAAATGGTTGATACCAGCGATGAATGGATCACCGAACGCACCGGTATCAAGGAACGCCGTATCGCTCCCAAAGATAAAGTTGGTTCCGATTACGCTTGCCTGGCCGCCAAAAAAGCTATTGAGATGGCCGGTATAAGCGTTCTCGATATCGATATGATAATATACGGCTCAGTTTGCCCCGACGCTCCTCTACCGTCCACAGCCTGTATTCTCCAGGACAAACTCGGCGCCAAAAATGCCGCCGTAATGGATATCGTGGCGGCTTGTTCCGGTTTCATATATGGGCTTTCAATAGCCCGCGCCCTGATAATGGTCGGGCAGGTCAAGACCGTCCTGGTGATAGGTTCGGAGATGCTTTCGAGGTTTGTTAACTGGGAAGATCGGAACACCTGCGTTCTATTTGGCGATGGCGCCGGAGCGGCCATAGTACGAGGTTCCAAGGAGCCTGGCGGCATAATTAATGCCTATCTTAAGGGGGATGGCTCCCTGGCGCATTTGCTGCAGATTCCGATCGGCGGTACTAAAACCCCGCTTGATGCCTCCAATGTCTGCCATGAGGACCGCTATATCAGAATGGAAGGTCCGGGGGTATTTAAGTCGGCGGTAAAAGCTATGGGTGAGGCCGCCACCAGGATTCTCAAAATCTGCGAAATCGATGCCGCAGATATCGACCTGATGATTCCTCATCAGGCCAATATTCGGATTATCGAGGCTACCGCCAAGAGAATAAAATTGCCAATGGATCGAGTTTATGTCAATATTCATAAATATGGCAACACCTCCGCCGCATCAATCCCGATTGCTCTGGATGAAGCTGTGCGAGAGGGACGGATTAAGAAGGGCGATAAAATCATGCTGGTCGCATTTGGCGCCGGCTTTACATGGGGGGCGACTCTAATTGAATGGTAAAGACAAAAAGATGGCATTCCTGTTTCCCGGACAGGGTTCTCAGTATATAGGCATGGCCAAAGACCTGGCCGAGGAATTCTCCTCGGTTAAGGAAGTCTTCGATCAGGCGTCCGAAATATTGAAATTCGATTTGGCCGAGGTCTGTTTCTCCGGCCCGGAAGAGAAATTAAAACAAACAGCCTACACTCAGCCGGCGATCTTTGTGCATTCTTACGTGCTGGATATGATCCTCAAGGAGAATTTTATCAAGCCGTCCTGCGCCGCCGGGCATTCTCTAGGGGAATATACCGCTCTGGTATCATCCGGGGCGTTGAGTTTCGATGCGGCCTTAAAAGCCATTGCTAAACGCAGCGCTGCCATGCAGGAAGATTGCGATAGCCAGCCCGGTACGATGGCCGCCATACTTGGACTTAAGTATGACGAAGTAGTGGAAGCTCTTGGAAGCGTTGAAGGCATAGTCGTGCCCGCCAATTATAATTCACCTGATCAGATAGTCATCTCGGGAGATAAGAGCGCCGTTGATATCGCTTGCGCTATGTTGAAGGCCGCGGGAGCTAAACGCGCCCTGCCGCTTCAAGTGGCGGGAGCTTATCACTCGCTCGCTGATGAAAAATTCGGCGCAAACGATGCTGCAGTATTTATCGCAGCTTAATTTCGCCGATCTCGAATATCCGGTGTATTCAAATGTCAGCGGCGAGCCGGTTTCCAGCGGAGATGCTTTTAAAGGATTGCTTTCGTCGCAAATATTAAGCCCGGTGCTGTGGTATCCCATTATGCAGAATATGTATCGGGACGGTGTCAGATTATTCGTCGAGATCGGGCCTGGCAAAGCTCTACAGGGAATGGTGAAACGTTCATTCGATGATTCCGAAATTGAGATTTTTGGAGTCGATACGCTTGACGATTTAGATCAATTCATGAACCAATACGCAAGGAACGGAATAGCATTGGAAAACAGGATCGCGCTGGTAACCGGGGGAGCTCGTGGAATTGGTTATGCCATAGCCGGAAATTTAGCATCTGACCGGATGTTCTGTGGTTATTTCGGATATTCTCGGGGATATCGCCGCAGAGGCAGCCGCCAAATTAGCAACGGCAGGCGCTACCGCCCTGGCCGTTAATGGCGATGTTTCCAAAGCTGAAGATGTGGAACGCATGTTTGCCCAGACGGTCGAGAAATTTGGCAAGGTCGATATCCTGGTTAACAACGCCGGTATCACGCGCGACAATCTGCTGCTTCGTATGGAGGAGCGGGATTGGGACCTGGTCGTAGCAGTCAACCTCAAAGGGACTTATCTTTGCACCAAAGCGGCATCAAGAATTATGATGAAAAATCGCTGGGGAAGAATTATAAATATATCGTCGGTGGTGGGACTTATGGGAAATGCCGGGCAAGCCAACTATTCGGCATCGAAAGGCCGGCATTATCGGCCTGACCAAATCGGCGGCTAAAGAGCTCGGCGGACGGAATATCACAGTCAATGCCGTAGCCCCCGGTTTTATCGAGACGGAGATGACCGAAAAGCTTCCGCAGGCGGCCAAGGATGGTTTCCTGGAGACAAATTCCGCTCAAGCGCGCCGGAACGCCGGTTGATGTGGCCTCCGTGGTTTCGTTTTTGGCATCGGATGCGGCTGAATATATCACCGGGCAGGTTATTCACTGCGACGGTGGCATTGTTGATGTAGATTTGAAATTAATATAGAAATAATATTAAACAACGTTAAGGAGGACTTAAAATGGCGTCAATCGAAGAAAGAGTTAAAGAAATTATCGCCGAGAATCTAGGCGTGGATGCTGAGAAGGTGGTTCCGGAAGCGTCATTTGTCGATGATCTCGATGCCGATTCCCTGGATCAGGTGGAATTGATTCTGGCTTTGGAAGAGGAATTCGATTGCACCATCCCCGAAGAGGAAGCGTCCAAGATAACGACAGTCGGCGAAGCAATCGACTACATCAATAAACATCAAGAAGCAAAAGGTTAGAAGTCGCAAAGCCGTGGCGAGTCGAGTAGTCATAACCGGAATCGGCCTCGTTACCCCTATCGGCAGTTCTAGTCGATGAGTTTTGGAGTAATCTGATTGCGCGGAAAATCGGGGGTTTCCCGCATAACCAAATTCGATGCCTCCATATTGCCGACTCAAATCGCGGCCGAGATCAAGAATTTTGATCCCGATAAATTACCTCGATAAAAAGCAGGCTCGCCGATTGGATATCTCCCAGCAGTATGCAGTGGTCGCCGCGGGAAACGCTATCGAGGATGCCGGATTAATATCTCGCTACGATCAATCTGGAACGGGCCGGGGTAGTAATCGGCTCTGGCGTCGGCGGTATCGAGACTTTTGAAAAACAGCACGCATTGGTGGTCAACAATCAGCCCGCTGAGGGTTTCGCCATTTTTCATTCCCGATGATGATCGCCGATATGGCCTCGGGAATGGTCAGTATCCATGTTCGGTCTTCAAGGGGCCGAATTTCGCCACTGTTTCGGCCTGTGCTTCATCGAGCAATGCCATCGGCGATGCCCTCATGATCATTCAGCGGGATGCGGCCGATGTCATGCTTTGCGGCGGAGCGGAGGCCACAATCACATTGACTGCCATGGCCGGATTCTGTTCCGCCAAAGCGCTATCAACGCGTAACGATGAACCGGAGAAAGCCTCGCGGCCATTCGATCCGAATCGTGACGGTTTTGTCATGGGTGAGGGTTCGGCGATCCTCGTCCTCGAGGAACTGGAGCATGCCAAAGCACGCGGCGCCCGTATCTACGCCGAGTTCCTGGGAGTGGGGATGTCCGCTGATGCTTATCATATCACTGCGCCGTCTCCCGACGGTGATGGGGCGGCCAGGAGTATCAAGGCGGCGCTCAAGAGATGCCGGTATCGGACCTGAAGATAGTAGACTATATCAATTCTCATGGTACAGCCACCGAGTTGGGCGATGTCGCCGAAACGATGGCCATTAAAAGCGTTTTCTGCGAGAGGGCATATAAAATTGCAATTAATTCCACCAAATCGATGATCGGACATTTATTGGGAGCGGCCGGGGCCGCGGAGTTAGCGGCCACGGTTCTGGAGATTTATCATGGGATGTTACATCCTACGATTAATCTCGACACTCCTGATCCTCGCTGCGATCTCGATTACGTTCCCAATCAGGCCCGCAAGGCCGATATCAAATGTGCCCTTTCCAATTCCTTTGGATTTGGCGGCCACAACACCACCCTCGTCGTCCGGAGGTTTGAGAGCCGTACTTAATGTCTTTCTCATTTTTTAAAAAAATCTTTACCAAAGAAGAGCCGGCGCTACGGGAAATCGAATCCGTGCTCGGCTATTCTTTCAAGGACCAGCGATTGCTATCCAAGGCGCTGTCGCATCGCTCCAGTGTCAGCGATGGTCTGGCCAACGAACGCCTGGAATATCTGGGCGACGCCGTACTTGGTTTGGTTGTCTCGGATTTCCTTTTCAGAAAATTCCCGGAACACAACGAAGGTAACCTGACCAAGATCAAGGCGGCGCTGGTCAATGAGACCATGCTTTCCAAGGTCGCCGGCAATTTCGGACTCGGCCAGTATATCTTTTTAAGCCCCGAGGAAGAGAAATCCGGTGGACGATCCGAAGCCCTCGATAGTTGCTGACGGCATGGAGGCGGTTCTGGGAGCGATATATCTCGATGGCGGTTTGGAAGCCGCCGCCAAGGCAATCGATAAGTTTTTGTTAAGCGATTTTGAAAACCTCATCAAAGATGAGGCGATGTTCAACTATAAAGGCGAACTGCTGGAAATGATGCAAGGCGCCGGCCGCGGGATTCCGAAATATGAGGTGATCGAGGAGATCGGCCCGGACCATATCAAGGTTTTTGTGATATCGGTGGCAATTGATGGAATTCGACTGGGAACCGGCCAGGGAACATCCAAGAAGGAAGCGGAGCAGCGAGCCGCCAAGATGGCGCTGGAGACGCTGCCGCAAAAGAGCAACAAACGGCACGAGAGGAATAGAAATGAAAATAGCGGTTCTCGTAAAACAAATTCCACAGCTTTCCGAGGTTTCAGTCGGGCCAAATGGGCCGCAATGGCCGGAGGCATCGCTAATTATCAATCCATTTGACGAATATGCCGTTGAGGAAGCCCTGCGGCTTAAGGAAAAAGTCGGCGCGACGGCTGTAGCGATCAGTTTCGGTAAAGCAAGCGCGGATTCGGTATTGCGCGATACGCTGGCTTTGGGCCTCGATGATGCCTATTTAATCGAATCTGACAGTTTCTCCCCGACCGATTCGCAGACCAGCGCGAAAGTACTGGCGGCGGCGATTCAGAAGATCGGCGATATCGATCTGGTGCTGACCGGCAAGCAGGCCTCCGATGATGACTCCGCTGTTGTGGCATCGGCAGTGGCGGGTCATCTCGATTGGCCGCAAATTGGATTTGTAAAAAAGTTTGACTCTGTGGAGGGTGGTAAAATTGTCGCCTGGCGCACCACCGACAACGGTTACGATATTGTCGAAACCCTACTGCCGGCGGTTTGTTCTGTGGTCAAGGAGATCAACGAGCCAAGGCTGCCATCGCTCAAAGGAAAGATGAAAGCCAAAAAGGCGGAGATCAAGAAGATATCGCCGTCAGAACTTGGTGTGGATCTGACATCTCCAATAAAAATAAAATCAATTGAAGCTCCCAAAGCTCGTCCCGCAGGGCGAGATTCTAACCGGCGAGACCGATGAGGTAATCGACACCCTGATCAAGAAGCTTAAAGAGGATCAGTTGATTTAAGATCGCATTCGATCCTTAGAAATTAGAATTGATCAGGTTCCAGGTGGGGCCTGATTTTTATTTGGGATTTGGTTTACAATTCGTTCTCCTTTTTTCCATTTATACTGTAGCAATTTTGTCGGGTTTCTCGCTCACGATGGATCGCTCGGAACCCGACCTACATATCCATATAATATAGCTTAAAAACTCGGGCGCGCTTTTTCTGGCAATTTGGGAGCCATTATAAGGCATCCCTTCCGTTTCCCATTTTCCCTAACCTTTGGGCTTGCTTTAAGATTGAAAATTTATTAAATATCTGGATTGATTAGATGGAGTAGTATCTTTAGAATTGGTGGATGAATAGTTCGAGGTAGTTTTTATGGGTCATGCATATACACCGGGTCTGAAAGTCACAGATTTAATGACAGTGGTCAAAAAGCGAATCTTACCGCTTAAGGGCCAGGTCGTAGTCAAAATTGGTGATCGTGTCAATTCCGATACGGTCGTGGCGCGCACTGAGCTTCCGGGAATCGTGGAGCCGGTCAACGTGGCCAATATCCTTGGTGTGCCGCCTCAGGATGTACCCGAGGCGATGCTCAAGAAAGTCGGGGACCGGGTTGAGCAGGATGAGGTCATCGCCAAAGCAAAATCGTTTTTCGGCATGTTTTCGTCCAGCGCCAAAGCCAAGATCTCCGGCACTGTCGAAACTATCTCCGCGATTACCGGCCAGGTGCTGCTCCGAGGCGCTCCGGTGCCTATCGAGGTTAAGGCATATCTCAACGGTATCGTGACTAACGTTTTCGAAAAAGAAGGCGTCGAGGTCACCACCAAGGGAAGTTTCGTACAGGGTATTTTTGGAATCGGACCGGAAACGCATGGCCCGATAAAAATGCTCTCGAAATCGAATAAAGAAATTTTGACGGATAAAGAGTTCGACGCCTCCTGTAAGGGCCAAGTCGTAATCGGCGGAAGCATGATCACGGCGGCCGGATTGCGTAAGGCGATTGAGGTTGGCGCGGTAGGCATCGTGGTTGGCGGTTTCAACGATAAAGACCTTCGCGACTTCCTGGGATACGATCTCGGTGTGGCCATTACCGGTAACGAAGATAAAGGTATTACGCTGGTCGTTACCGAGGGTTTTGGCGAGATTATGATGGCTCAGAAAACATTTGATCAGCTCAAACGGCACGAGGGCCAGGAAGCCTGTATCAACGGCGCCACGCAGATCAGGGCCGGTGTAATCCGTCCCGAGGTGGTCGTGCCCAAGATCGATGCTCTAAATCAAGTTGGTAAGGAATCTGATCCGCAATCCGAGAATATGGGGTTGATAATCGGTTCGCCGGTGCGCGTGATTCGTCAGCCGTATTTCGGAAAACTTGGTAAAGTCAGCGATCTGCCATCGAAACTTCAAATGCTGGAATCGGAATCTAAAGCCAGGGTGCTGGAGGTAGAGTTCGAGGACGGCAAGCGTTCGATTATTCCTCGCGCCAATGTGGAGATGATTGAATAGCGGCTTTAACTCTTTGAGAAATTTAGGCCGGAGTCAGATGATTCCGGTTTTTTTTATTGGTATTTGCCGGCATACGAGAACGTATGCTACCCACCGGTCAGAAGTTTAAGAGAGGAACTTGTCTAATTTTCTCGATGTTTACAATATCGAGAGCATGTTAGTAATAATTTTAGGCGAAATTGGGATGAAAGGCGATGATGATTAATAATGAAAATTGCGATCATTCTGGGCAGTACCCGGAAAAACCGTCAGGGAGAACGGGTGGCCCTTTGGGTATATGATTTTGCCCGCAAACAAAATAATTTCGAAGTTGAGCTTCTTGATCTAAACGATTGGCCTCTCCCCTTTTATGACGAGCCGGTCAGTCCCACTAAAATTAATGGCAATTATACCAGCGAAGTTGCCCGTAAATGGTCGGCTAAGATCAAGGAGTTTGACGGGTATATAATCGTCACGCCAGAGTACAGCCACGGTTATCCGGCAGTGCTGAAAAACGCGCTCGATTACCTGTACACCGAATGGAATAACAAGCCGGTGGCGTTTGTCAGTTATTCGGGTGGGCCGGGAGCGGGAATTCGCGCCGTGGAACAGCTTCGACAGGTGGCAATCGAGCTTCAAATGGCCCCAATTCGCGAGAGCCTCAATATTCCTTTTGTTTGGAAGGCATTTGATGAGAATAATCAGCTCAAAGATGAAGGGCTGCTTATCAAAGCCGGTAATCTGATCAAGCAGTTACGTTGGTGGACTACGGCACTGAAAAACGCCAGAGAATCGGAAATCGCCCAAAACGGAGCGCGTCAGGCATAATCGAATATAACTCGACAAATGGCCGCTATTTCACTTAATACGTTTTCAGGTATTGAATTATAAAACCTAAAACCATTTTGGGGGAGTACCCCGATTAGCCTTGACGAAAGCCTCCCGGATAAATATTATTATGGGCTAAACTGCGAGAGTGGCGGAATTGGCAGACGCGCTGGACTTAGGATCCAGTCCTGAAAGGGGTGGGGGTTCAAGTCCCCCCTTTCGCATAAAAATGAATTAAATATCGATTGTTTTAATAAGGAATTTTTAATGGCAGAAATCGACAACTTAGATACCGAAAGAAGCTCCGATGAGACCAAGCCTCTCAAGGACTTGAAAGTAACTCTTAAAGAGGGTCAATCCTGGATCAGGATTCTGGAAATCGAAATCCCCGTCGAGGAGATCAACATTCAATACGATTCCACATTTGAGGATTATCGTAAGCGCGCCAAGATACCCGGATTCAGGCCGGGCAAGGCTCCCATAAACATAGTCAAACAGCGGTTCGCATCCGATGCTAAGGGCGATGTCATCGAGGCGCTGTTGCCCAGGGCATACGAACAAGCCCTAATCCAGCAGGACCTGATCCCGATCAACACTCCCAAGATCACCGATATCAAATTTGAAGATGGCCAGCCGCTGACTTTCAAGGCCGAATTCGAGGTCAGACCCAAAGTTGAACTTAAGAAGTACACCGGCTTCAGAATCGAAAAGAAGACGCCGGTAGTAGGCGACAAAGAGGTTGATGAATCGCTGCAATATTTGAGAGATCGCTTAGCGGAATATCATCCCGTGCAGCGTCCGGCTGAAAATGGAGATCGGGTTATTGCCGATCTGATCAAAAAGCATGACAAGTTAGGATAAACTCAACGAAGATAAACTGGAAAATGTCGAAATTGATCTTGGCAGCCAGGGGCTTATCGATGAATTCCAGCGCGGTTTGTTGGGAATGAGAATCGGAGAGATGAAGGATATCTCGGTTAAGTACCCGGACGATTACAGCGAATCTAATTTAGCCGGTGATCAAATTTTGTATCTGGTAGTTGTTAAAGAGATCAAAAAGAAATCGCTGCCGGAGCTAAATGACGAGTTTGCAGCCAAGATATCCAAATTCAAAACTGTGGATGAGCTTAAAGCAGAAAACCAAAGAAAATTTGGAGCATCAAGCATTAGAGGATGCCAGCCGTCAGCTCAAAAACGAGGTCATAAAACGTGTCGTTGATGTTAACCTGTTCGATGTACCGATTTCACTTTTGGACGAGTATCTCAATAATGTAGTTGAGGATTACAAACAGAAGAATCAAAAGGTCGATGAACAGGCGATCCGGAGCCAGTTCCGCGGTTTGGGCGAAAATTTGCTTCGCTGGAATTATTTGTATTACGAGATAGCCAAAGCGGAGAAGATCAAAGTCGAAGCGGATGACCGCAAAAAGTGGGTCGAAAACTTCGCCAAGACGTATAATATCACCGAGGAGGCCGCTCGGGAATATCTGGGCAAGTCGAAAAAGATTCAAGACATTGATGATTCCATTCTGGAAAACAAGGTCCTGGATTTTATCATAAACAATTCGGAAATAATAACTGCTTAGAAACGGGGTTATCAGATGACATTAATACCAATGGTCATTGAGACCACAGGGCGCGGGGAGCGAGCTTACGACATCTATTCACGGCTGCTCAAGGACAGGATCGTTTTTATCGGCACACCGATTGACGATATGATCGCCAATCTAATTATAGCGCAGCTTCTGTTCCTCGAAGCTGAGGATCCGGAAAAGGATATCTTTCTTTATGTCAATTCTCCGGGCGGATCGGTTACCGCCGGACTCGCAATTTATGACACCATGCAGTATATCAAGCCCGATGTCAACACCACCTGTGTCGGTATGGCGGCCTCGATGGGCGCGGTGCTTTTGGCAGCCGGCGCCAAGGGCAAACGGGCGGCTCTCAAGAATTCCAAAATCATGATTCATCAACCCTGGGGCGGTTACCAGGGAGTGGCATCCGATATCGAAATCCATGCCAAAGAGATAATCAAGACCAAGCAGCAGATGAACGAAATCCTTGCCAAGCATACCGGCAAACCGATCGAACAGGTCTTTGCCGATACCGACAGGGATTATTTCATGACTGCCGACGAAGCCAAGGCTTACGGATTGGTCGACGAAGTTTACGAAAGAAAAACAAAGTAGGAGTAATTTATTGCCTCCGAAAAGTAAAAAGAGCGGACCGCCTCCGGAAAAACGATGCGGTTTCTGCGGCCGGCCGGCGTCAATGACCCCCCGTCTATTCTCAGGCGGTGGTGCTGCCATCATCTGCGAAGATTGTGTCAAAATCTGCAACGATGCCATTTTCGAGGAGAAAAATAAAGCGGCCCAATTCGATATCCCGCTGCCTCGGCCATCGGAGATAAAGGAGTTCCTCGACAAATATGTCATCGGCCAGGAGAAGACCAAGAAAGGTCATCTCGGTCGCGGTTTATAATCATTATAAACGCATATTCGCAGCCGCCACAGCGAGACGGCGATGAAGTTGAGCTTGAGAAATCCAATATTCTTTTGGTTGGTCCGACCGGAACAGGGAAAACCCTGATTGCTCAAACTCTGGCCAAGCATTTGCATGTACCATTTACTATCGCTGACGCCACGGTGCTGACCGAAGCCGGTTATGTTGGTGAGGATGTCGAAAACGTACTGGTTCGTCTCCTGCAGGCCGCCGATTATGATGTCAGAGCATGCCAGCGAGGTATCGTCTATATCGATGAAATCGACAAGATCGCGCGCAAATCGGGTAACCCGTCAATTACCCGCGATGTCTCCGGCGAGGGTGTTCAGCAGGGGCTTTTGAAAATTCTTGAAGGCACAATTTCATCGGTGCCTCCCAAAGGCGGACGGAAACATCCGGAGCAGGCTCTGATAAATATCGATACCAGAAATATCCTGTTTATCTGCGGCGGAGCGTTCGATGGACTTGAGAAGATCGTCGCACGCCGGATCGGTAAGAAGGTTGTTGGTTTCAAAGCGGAAAGCCGGACGCCATCAGGCAATATCGGCGAGTTGATTGCACAGGTGGAAGATGAGGATTTCCTCGAATTCGGCCTGATACCGGAGATTGTCGGCAGGTTGCCGGTGGTTTGCTCGCTGCATGACCTGAACCGCGAGGCACTGCTCAGGATTCTCCTCGAACCGAAAAACGCTTTGGTGAGGCAGTATCAGAAGTATTTTGAACTCGAAGGTATCGATCTTGAATTCAAGAAAGACGCCCTGGAAACGATTGTCGATATGGCTATCAAGCGCAAAACCGGCGCTCGCGCTCTGCGCTCCATCATGGAATCGGCGATGACCGAGATCATGTACGAACTGCCATCGCGGACTGACATCAAGCGCTGTATCATTAATAAGGATGTTTTCATTAAGGGCGCTAAACCGGAATATGTTCTCAAGGCGCAAAAGAATGTCGGGTAATTTTCCAGACAACTAACTTTTAAGCCTCAGGATGAACATCCTGGGGCTTTTTTTATGCAGGGATTCAAGAATCCTACGATGCCACTTCGTTTCCAACTCGGTCAAATGACCCGGTTAAGAACCCGAGCCATATTCCGAGAAATAAATTACTTGGATTTTATTTTTCGCAACACCGCAAGCATCTCATTATGGATAAGGCCGTTGGATGCTACGATTTCGCCTTTGAAGATGTCGAATTTCGCCCCGCTCCAATTGGTAAGTTTGCCTCCGGCTTCCTCGACAAGGAGTGATCCGGCGGCGATATCCCAGGGCGAAAGTTTGAACTCCCAGTAACCATCAAAACGGCCGGCGGCCACATAAGATAAATCGAGCGCCGCGGAACCGGCCCGTCTGATAGCCTGGGCATGAACCGCAAAGGTCGAAAATTCTGCGAGGTTGTTATTCGATGATTGCCTGATATCATAAGGAAACCCGGTCGCCAGCAGCGATTCCAGTAGTGCTGAAGTTTTCGAGACTTCGATTATTTTACTGTTAAGATAGGCGCCGTTTCCCTTTTCGGCCGTAAAACACTCATCGAGATTGGGATTGTAAACACATCCGACGATAGGGTTACCGTCCTCAAGCAAGCCAATCGAAACGCACCAAACTGGGAAATGATGAGCATAATTGGTGGTGCCATCGAGAGGATCGACTACCCAGAGATATCGTGATTTCTGTTTCGAGGCTGTCCCCTCCTCGGCCATAAAACTATGACCGGGGAATTTTTCGAAAATGATTTTCCTGATCAGCGCCTCCGCGCTGCGGTCAGCGTCAGTGACGAGATTAACCTCACCTTTTTTCTCCACAGTCAAATGAATCGTCTGCATTTCCATTAAGAGGCTACCAGCTTCTCTGGCGGCCCGGATTGCAATTTCCAGAAATTCGCTCATTACACAGTACCTGCTATCTCTTGTTCCTTATACTGTAACCGGTAGAGACGATAATATATTCCGCCAAGCGCCAACAGCTCGGCGTGGCTGCCCTCCTCTTTTATCGCCCCCTTATGCATTACTACGATACGGTCGGCATTTTTAATTGTCGAAAGCCGATGCGCGATGATAATAGAAGTCCGCCCTGCAAGCAGCTTCTGTAATGCCTCCTGGATTAGAATTTCGGTTTGAGTATCAACCGACGATGTGGCCTCGTCCAGAATCAGAATTTTGGGATCGAAAGCCAGGGCGCGCGCGAACGCCAGAAGCTGCCTCTGACCCACCGAAAGGTTCGAACCTCGTTCTTGCAGCGTATGTCCGATGCCGTCATCATAGCCTCGCACAAAATCATCCGCGCCTACTGTTTTGAGGGAATCCAGAATATCGCTATCGGAAATCCCCTTCTCCCCCAACCTGATGTTGCGCGCAATGTCGCCGGAAAACATGAAAATATCCTGTAAAACGAGAGCGAAGTTGCGGCGATACTCTTTAATCGGCAAATCCTTGATGGAAATGCCGTCGAGCCTTATATCACCCTCCTGGTAATTGTAGAATCTAAGGAGTAAACTACTGAGTGACGTCTTTCCCGAGCCTGTAGCTCCCACGATAGCAATTTTTTCACCGGGTTTGATATCGAGATTGATATCTCGGAGCACCCACTCTTGATCGTTATAGGCGAAGTTGAGTTTTTCAATTTTAATAGCGCCTTTAACATTATCGAGCCGCTTCATTGGGGGCTTGTCGACGATATCAGGGGCAGTATCGAGAAGCTTGAAGATGCGCTCTGACGAGGCCATAGCCTGCTGAAGGATATTATATTTTTCCGAAAGATCGCGGATCGGCTGATAGAAACGTTCCACATACTGCAAAAAAGCCACCAGCGAACCGAATGTCAGAACACCGCGCACAATCTCCCCGCCGCCATACCAGATAATAAGGGCGATACTGACAGCGCCGAGGACCTCTACCACCGGGAAAAATATCGCGAAATAAAACACCGATTTGAGATGGTTATTCAGCAGATCGTGGTTGAGATCATCGAATTTGCGAAAAGTCCGGCTTTCGGCTACGAAGCTCTGGACAACGCCCATTCCTGCAATATGCTCCTGCAGGAAAGCGTTGAGTCTGGCAATCCTGGTGCGGACACGCCGAAATGAATCACGAACCCTGTTGCGGAATATAATCGAGGCAACAAACAATACCGGAATTACAACCATAGAAATTATGGCCAACTTCCAGTTGAGATAAAGCATTATTCCGATAATGCCAAACAGAGTGATGATATCGCCGAAGATGGCTACCACTCCGGATGTGAAAAGCTCATTGAGAGCGTCAACGTCACCAGTGACCCGCGTTACCAGGCGGCCAACGGGATTTTTATCATAGAACGATAGCCCCAGGTTTTCGACATGAGAAAAAAGCTCCATACGGATATCGTAAATGGTCTTCTGCCCCATCCACTGCGTGATATAAACCTCGATATACTCCATGATAAACTGAATCATTATCATGCTGATCAGAAGGACAACCATGCCGGCCAGGCCCGATGTATTCCCGGTGGTAATATATTTATCGATTACTATTTTGGTGATGAAGGGGCCGGCCAACTCGGCGAGCTTGGCGATTATCAATACAACAATAGCGATAGATATATGAAATCGATAAGGCTTCAGGTAATGTCCCAAACGCCTCATCAGGCGGGCATCATACGCTTTGCCGAGGATTTCCTCTTCTTGTCCGTAACCGTCTAAAGTCATATATCGCTTCTAATATTCGTCAGTCTTTGTAAATATAATAAGTGATCAAAGCCTTAGCCGCCAGAGTGCCGTCCACGCCAGTCACATCGACCTCGCCCACCGCGGTTCGCCGACCCTTATGGATAATCCTGGCCAACGCCTGAATATCACCCGCAGCCGGCGCCAGGAAATTTATCTTTAGCTCGATGGTCAATATCTTTTCGTCATCGGCTATTAATGTGAACAGAGCCACCGCCACGCTGGTGTCGCAAAGTGACGTGATTACGCCGCCATGAATAAAGCCCATGCCCTGGGTTAGCTCCGGACGGCACTTGAGATGCAGGTTGGCCTGACCGGGTTCAAGGCTGTCAATTTCAATCCCTAACAATGAGGGAAAAGGATAGGCGGGGAAACGCTCTCGTATTTTGGCTTCAATCGAACTATCTAATTTTTCCGGCATAACGACAAATATATAAAGATGATTTCCAAAGTCAAACCGCTAATAAAAAGGCGTCCAGCGCAAAGCCGGACGCCCTAGAAAAGCCCCCTCTTAACTATTTTTTACGGGTCTCGGCGTACCTTTTTTCGCCAACGGGCTGAGATGTGAAATTAAGTATCACTTCATTTAAGGGCGGGATCTGATCGCTCTGATTCATGCCGTGGCACTCGATCAATATCTTTTCCCTGAACCATTGATCGAATGAATCGTTTGATTTCATGAAATTTTCGAAAGTCTTCGTCGGATTGTCAACATCCCAGGTCACCACCGCTATATCGCCGTTTGGTGTTTTCTGAAGCCAAACCTGCTCCATTCTAAGGCCATGTCTCTGACGGGAATTATTGAATTCCTCGCGGCGCTGTCCCCGCATCTCCTGAACATATCTCTTCCAGTTTTCAGTCTTGCCCGAAAGAATGGGCACTGCGAATGAGTAAATAGCCATGTTACCCTCTCCTTTTAATTTTGATATTGATTTGCATTATCAACACAACTTCATGTTAAACGAGTTTAACTCCTCAATTGTTTCCCGATAAATACCACAACTACCGATTGAACATTTATAAGATTGATTATCTTTGTTTGGGATTGAGGAAATTATTTATAAGATTCGAAGGGGATTCCGATTTAACAGTTTCTAACTGAGATACCGCGTAATCTTTTCATGTTCGGCCCAGCCGTCGATAATTAATCCGTATTCAGCTATGGCGAGCTCATCCCTGCTATGGGTGCCGCCGCCCAAATCCGTAATAGCCACCGATTTTATGTGGCAATCGCGGGCAGCTTCGAGATCGGCCGGCGAATCACCAAAGTGGCAAATATTAGGAGCTGCGATGTCGGGATTGCGATCTATGGCAGTTTGCATGATCTCCCGCCGCGATTCGGCGTCATCGCCGAAACCGCCGGTAGTAAAATAACCGTTCAGGCCAATTGGCTCAAGTTTCCAGAGCGAGTGCTTGCGAATATTGCCGGTGATAAGTCCAAGCCGAATATTTTCGGTTTTTAATCGATTCAGTAAATCCGGTATTCCCGGAACCGGATAATAACCTTGCTCCTGGCTTGTATCCCGGTTCATGGAGAAATAATCATCGATAGCCAGGAATAAATCGGTTTCCCTAAGATAATACTGACTCTCAGCGATACCCAATTTTCCCAAAAATGTTTTCAGAATCAGTTTATCCGTTAAGCCATAGAGACGCTTGCCCAGGATATTGGTATAGTCGGCGCCTTTGATATCGAAAACCGATTCGACTGCATGGTTGAAGGCCCGCTGCTTGACACTCAGGGTGCCATCGAAATCTCGCCTTATCAAAGTACCGTCGATATCGAAAAAAGCCAGTTTAAGATTTGGAAATAATTTATTCCCCATGTTTACATAATACGCATTAGCGGTAATTTAGTCAATCCTAAGAGTCGGTTTGATTTATACGCGATTTTAATAAAAGGCAGACTGGCATCAATTTTATAATCAAACTGCCGATACTTTTTATGAGACCATGAAATAGTGGAGCATAAAATGATTGAAAAACCGCGAAAAAAGAAAAAGCATTTTAAGAAACTCTCCAAGTCCCAGGAAATAATTCGGGGAGTACTTTTGGTGGTTATCATCGGGGCTATTTTAAGATTCTTTGTGGTTAGCCCCTTCAGGATCGAGGGAACTGCCATGCAGGGCGGCCTCTACCCTGGCGATTTCCTGATGGCCTCAAAGCTGGCATACAAGAAGGCCAAGCCGGTTGTGGGCGACCTGGTGCTCTTTCAGCATCCTTTGCGCATTGAGGAGAAGCTGGTACGTCGGGTGGTGGCTACCGAGGGTCAAACCGTTGAGATAAAGTCTAAAGTAGTATATGTCGATAGCCAGCCATTAAAGGAATTCGGAACTGTTACTCATTCCGATTACCGTATCCTGCCGGTTCAGTTCTCCAATCGCGATTTCATGGCTCGACAACAGGTGCCGCCCGGCCATATCTTCGTTTTGGGAGATAACCGCGATCAGAGCGAGGATTCCCGCGAATTTGGTTTCGTCTCCACGAACAATATCGAAGGTAAGGGCATGTTCGTATATTTTTCCTGGGCTCCCGATCCTCAAGCTCCCAAGCTCGAGTCACCCTATATAATTCCGGCCATCGAGTTATTTTTCTACAATATTTACAGCTTCCCATCAAGGGTGCGATGGGACAGGTTATTTATTTAACTGACTAATTTTTCTTTACCGATATAAGTAAAACCGGAGTCTATAACAGGCTCCGGTTTTTATTTTAAGCGATAGCAATATCGGGACTGTTAATCCCTCGTTGCCGATTTTTTTGCTACATCCAGGGCTCATCGGCGGTGGGGCCATAGATCGATGGCACCTTGCCGTTAGCCATTCGGAGGTAAACCGAAAGCTGTCCGCGATGATGCACCTGATCCATCACCATCATGGCGAGAAGATCGGTGACTTTGATATTACCCAATTGCTTCGGCCCGACGAAGAACTTGACCGTCTTGTTGAGATCAATTTCGTTCATCCTCCTGACCCTGGCGACTGCATCACGATGAACCTTCTCGTAATTCTGAATCACCTCTCTCATTGTTGATGGCGGATCGATTCTTTCACCGCCCTCGAAATTTCCCGCCAGAATCCCATTGATCATCCAGGCTTCGCCGTTGGTGAATCCCCACACCAACTCTCTGGCGCTGCGCAACTTCTCATGCGGTTTGAGATCGCTTTTATCCTCGGGATAAGCTTTAAGGATATTCATGGTGGTCTGATGTTCCCGATCCCAGACCTGCATGAATTCCTCTTTCCACATGGTTGTCATATCCGGTTTTACTTCTACGTTCTTCGGCATATGCCCTCCGTTTTTGCCAAATTTGTTTCGCGCGATACTTATTTATATTTTATGGGTGCTCCGTTTCATTTGCCTGACAAAAAACTGCTTATCGAAAAACAGCGTTCCCGAATAATGCTTGTCTATAATTATATTTTAATCGAAGGAGTGGAATAATAATACATATTGGGAAAAGGAAACAAATCACAGCATATCCTCGTTTATTTGTATGTAATTGAATATGAGTTTCATTGTCAACTAAGTAAAATGGAGGCATCGAATGGCAAATTATGCATTCGCAGTACCCCTTCTACCAGGTAAAACAGAAGCGTGGAAGAAATATATCGAGGAATTGATGGGACCCCGTCATGAAGATTTCATCAAGTCCCGTCAAAGGGCAGGCTTGAATAAAACCGAGCAGATCTGGCTGCAACACACCCCTATGGGTGATATGGTTGTAGTCTATTGGGAAAGTCCCGCCGATAATCCTACCCGCGTCTTTGAACGCTTTATGAAGTCGGATGAACCATTTGACGTATGGTTCCGGGAGAAAGTATTGATCGAATGCCATGGCATGAAAGTCACCGATATTCCTCCCAGAAATGAAGCCATAATAAACTATATCGCGCGGCCGGTTGATGAGAAAACCTACGCCGAAACGCGCAAGAGATAGTTTTAAAAGGGGGCTATAATTGAGGCGTCCGACAGTTGCCGGGCGCTTTTATTATTAGAATTGTTTGCTTAATAGTAAACACTGCCGATCTTTAATCGCCGGATTCGAAAATTCATGGGCAAATATTATTTATTTCGCAGGATTTGAACAATTGAAAAGAAGAGGAACTATCCTGTGAGTTCGTTGGTATGAAAATTGAATTTTAAACTTAGACGTAACATTATCCGAAGGGGGGCCATATGGCAATCTACACATTTGCGGTACCGATTGTACCGGGCAAAACCGAAACCTGGCTAAAATATATGCATGAGCTTAAGGCCACGCGCTGGGATGATTTCGTGAAGGCGATGCATTCAGTTGGGGCGCGCAGCGCCCAGGCGCGTCTCCAGAGATCACCAATGGGCGATTTTAGTGTCGTTTGGGTGGATGTCGAAAATCCGACCAGCTTTTTTGAACAGATTTTCAAATCCGACGAACCTGTTCTGAAATGGTTCAGAGAAAAGGTTCTGATCGAATGTGAGGGCGCCATGCCCGATATTCCTCCGCCTGATCGGAATGAACTTATTCTCGATATTAGCGGCCAGGGCCAACCGAGCAAGGTTCAGGCTTTCGCCGAGGCGCGGAAGAAATAGCGGAATTAACTAAGATTAATTACTGGCGTCAGGTTTATAGTATCTGACGCTGTAATTTTAATATGAATTTATAACTTAAGCATCAACAGTTAAAAGGGAGGCTAATATGGCTAAGTATGCGTTCGCAATTCATATCGTTCCCGGCAAAACGGAGAACCTGAAAACATATATGCGACAGATTAGAACGTCGCATTGGGATGAATTCAAACAATCGCGTAAAAATATGGGGGTGCATTCCGCGCAATTCTGGCTGCAGGAAACGCCAAACGGAGATATGGGCATCGTATCGCTCGATGTTGACAATCCCGCCAAGTTCTATGAGATATTGATGAAATCGGATGCGCCTTTCGATGTCTGGTTCCGGGAAAAAATCCTGATGGAATGCCAGGGTATATCGCCCAACGGCCCCACGCCAAAGCAAAATGAGCTTCTACTGGATTTTGGCGGCCAGGTCCAGCCAGCCACAACCAAGGCTTACGAAAAATTGCCTAACAGGTAGCAGGAAAACAAGGGGGGATTTTGAAGCGTCCGGCGGTCGTCGGATGCTTTTTTTTGATGATTATAATAAAGCTTTCAGCCTTCCAATACTCAGCCTGTTACTGTGCAGTTTATCGGATTCGGCCACGAGAATGGACTGCGGGGAATATTTCGCAATGGCAGCAACGAGCTCTTTCCAGTTTTCTTTGCCATCGCCAATTGGCTTGTGCTCATCTAACTCACCCGAATTATCATGCAGATGGCAGTGTGCTAATAGAGGTCCAAGAGTGGCAAACCACCCGCTCGCGGGGATTCTGGAAAATACAAGGGCATGGCCGTTGTCGAATGAGGCTCGAAGATTTGGATGATTGCCGGCCGATACCAACTCGGCCTGGATATCGGGAACAGGCTCCCAGAGATTTTCAAGGCTGATTATTATGTTGTGTTTGCCGGCCTCATCGGCGAAAGGAAGCCAGAAATCCAGACTGCGCGAGCACCAGTTATTTTGGTAAGATGGGTTCCGAATAAGTGGATTATAATTTGTGTGAGCTATATAATAAGTGGCTCCGATTGCTCTTGCGGCGGCGAGAGCGGCCGTATGGCGCTTTCGAGATACCTCTATTATTTTGGGGTCGAGGCTGGTTACTATTAAATCAAAACATGGGCCATGCAAAATTAGCGGAGTAATTCCATCAACCGCCTTGATATGGCGGCTGATTAGCGGAGCCGGATCGCAATCGAGATTCTGCGGATAGGCGAAATCAGTTATTTCAAGTCCCAGGCCCTCTACCCTGCAATATGCGGCTGATACTTCAAGCTCAGCGCCAAGTGCGTTTATTGCGAGTTTGTTCATAGTGTCTGATCCAATATCAAAACCGTTACCGGATTATTTTGATATTATTATATCATATATTCAAATTGATAGCAGTAATTTTCTAAATAAAAAAAGGGCCGAGCATGCCCGGCCCTGCTTGCGGTGTCGGGTCAGGCGACCCGACACACCATAATAACCTGCCCATTGCGAGAGGTTTTGTGTCAAACAAAACCCGAAGCAATCTGAATCTAACTATCAAATTGCTCTTGATAGATTTATAGGTCGGGTTCCGAGTCCCTTTGAACGAGAAACCCGACATGCATGCTTACCTCTTCCCTACCTGCTCGCGGATATGCTCTTCGCGTTTCTTGAGTTCTGGAGTCATCACGTCGTCGAACTCCTCCATTTCGTATATCTGGCGCAGTTCGATATAGGAATCGCCATGCATCGGATTGGGCGAGCGCCGGGCCCATTCAATCGCCTCGGCTTTGGACCTGACCTGAATAATCCAGTAACCCGCGATGAGTTCATTATCGGGAAACGGCCCGTTGATAACGGTGCGGTTCTTGCCGGAAAACTTTATCCGGACGCCATCGGAGCTTGGATGCAGACCCTCGGCGTATAATAGCACCCCGGCCTTTGCCATCTCCTCGTTGAATTTAGTCATCGCCGCGATCATTTCACTATCTGGTAAGTCACCGGTTTCCGATTCCTTATTGGCTCTGACGATCATCATGTAACGCATTCATTACCCCCCTTGAAATTAGCGGTTATCGAGGATATCCATATCCCCCGGTTCTGCTATTCTTATGATAATCTATAACGATTTATTGGGAGAAAGCGTTTCCAATAATGGAGTGGAATTATTACCGGTGGTGTCGGGTCTCCGTACCCGACACCTTTAGCCGACACCCTAAGCGGTCAGGTGCCGGAGACCTGACCGCACGGGTAAGCTCTTATACTATCGAAGAGGCAGGCCAGGAGGCCTGCTGCGCAATGAAATTTATGTAATGGGTTATGCTTTCACCATCATTTTGAATCCCCCGCAAACCATGCGCTTGGGTGATTAAATAGTATCGCACTCTGGTTTATCATTGAGGCCAGTCTCGGGTCTTTCATTACTTTGGCGTTGACCCTATCGCGATGCGCTTTCGACTTGAAGACGATCCACGAAAAGACAATCGTTTCGCCGCGGCTTAATTTTCAGCGCCTTGGAAACGACGTTATACCTTTGAATTCGAGGTCATCGCCGACGCATTCCCTGTACTCCAGCGCGCCGTGTTCGATAAAGACCTTGCCCGCCATGCGCGACATGCGGAAATACACCCGTACGTTTTTCTTAAGCACCGGAATAACATATCCATCAACATAAAGCATAATGCCCCCTTTAATTTAAATGTTTTTACGATTCCATCCCGACTTTGTTTATTACAACGGTAAATATAGCAAGCAGGATCGGGCAGTCAAGAATGGAATCTTTGTAAAACATATAAGTGGCTTTCAATGGCGTTTCCTCCCGAATCTTACGCCATTAACCACAAGATGTCATTGCGGCGTCCCGCCGCCTCGGACAAACCGAAGCAATCTCCTCGCACAAAGCGTCACTTGTTTATATGGATACCCCGGCTTTATGCGGGGGAGTGCTTCGTCGTCCAAATGGACTCCTCGCAATGACGCGATGTGGAAAGTACCGTGTGCGCCGTGTATGGCCCCATTCACCGCGCTGCTAGAAAAAAGCATGGCATGAGAGGACACATGCCATGCACGCGGGGCTTGATATCCAACCCGTGGTGTCGGAAACTACTTTCCGACACCAAAAAAGGCATCAGAAAAATCGAAATTTAAACAGGTTTATGATTAAGTACTTTCTCAATTACTTCCGTGATTAATTCAAAATTCTCGAAATTAATATTATTGAACGGATTTTCTTCATTATATATAAGATCGGCGAACACAGTTTTAGAAATTCCCTTTTTTTGGCCTAAAGAGTCTTCAATATTGTCTGAATTATCAGAAGCTAATTTCTTTGTTAATTCCACATTATTCTCCGGGGGAATAGGTATTCTCCTAATACTATTATCTGGCATAATTATTTTTTTCAACTCATTATCAAAATATAATCTTTTGCCGTCCTTTGTTTCCCGCTTGATAACTTCATC
Organism: uncultured candidate division Zixibacteria bacterium; assembly: GCA_963801605.1. GTDB lineage: Bacteria > Zixibacteria > MSB-5A5 > UBA10806 > UBA10806 > UBA10806. The sequence goes on along the minus strand of CAWDFP010000011.1, from coordinate 133,769 downwards.
TGCATAATACATCTCGATGCATATATTTTCATAATCCTTTCGATCCGCAGGAATGGGTAGCATGATCGAAAATACATTATTACCCCAATATTGGAATTCGGTGCCATCCTCAGTTTTTTGGGTCAATTGTTTAATTATTTTTGGGTTATCCCTATCAAATATGCATATTATTGGTTTATCGTGAAACGGTAAGTGAATTTCGCTGCGACATATTCCTAACAAACCAGTGTCGCCAAGTTCATCCTCTGTTTTAGAAAACCTAATTTTCTTGTCATAACTAATCTTTTGAAAAGCTTTTTCCAAATGCTTCCAGTCCGTTTTTCCTTCGGTAATTATATAAATGTCATAGTTTCTTAATTGCAGGTCAGCAATAATATCATCCAAAGTTCTTTGAAATAATAAGGATGAATGAAATTCAGCCAATTTTAATGGCATTTTATCCATCTCAATTTCTCTCGACAAATCAAAATATATCCCAAATCTTAAACCGATTCGTAACAAAAATATAAATTGATCATTTGGGTTTAATTGAATATCAGGAAGATTAACCTCAATTATTTCCTTTATATCTGACGAAGATACTAATTGGCCCTTTTCGATAGCTCTGCTTGCGATAGCCTTAGCCTTTACCTGAAAATCGTCAAGATAAATGTCAGCGGTGAGGTCGGGATGGATTACAGCTACGTATCTATTTGTTCTATTCCAGGCATCGGGAATACCCAATTTTGGAAAAATGATATTTGCGATTTGTTCCGCGTAAACATAGAATTGATCTGAATTTGATATGGCAAATCCTTCTTTAATAAGATTTATAATATTATCTCCTGGCTGCCCCTCCTGATCGGCGAAACCCGCCAAGTTGATATTATTTATTGTTTTGTGCATATCTAATCCTTATTCTTGAATAAAATCATAATTTTTGATCGAAATGCTGATATATCTAATCTATTTCACACCATTATGGGCTTTTCAGCTCGAACCATTTGTCTTGCTTGCTTCAATTTCCCCAAGAATAATTCTATCAATTTCCCAATCTTAAGTATAAGGGCGTATCCTACGGATCTGTGCGAATGCAATACGCCCCCGCTCGATATGCTTGGATTACTACTTCAGCCTCTCCCCTATCAAATCCACCAACTCCGCAATCTTATTCCGGTCTGCACCATGCTGTCGCGGTCGCGGACGGTGACCGTCTCGTCCTGCAGCGTCTGGCCGTCGACAGTGATGCAATACGGCGTGCCGGCCTCGTCCATGCGACGGTAACGACGTCCCACCGCGCCGCCGTCATCGTAGAAGACCTTGAAATGCTTCTTTAGCTCGTGATAAATCTTATCGGCCACCTCGGGCATACCATCCTTCTTGACCAGCGGGAATATCGCCGCCTTGATCGGGGCGATCTTGGGCGAAAGCCTCAGCACCACCCGCTGCTCGCCCTTGACCTCCTCCTCGGCGTAAGCATCGACCAAACAAACCAGCGTGGTGCGGTCGGCGCCGGCGGAGGTCTCGATGATATACGGGATGAACTTCTCGTTGCGCTCCTGATCGAAATAGCTCAGATCCTTGCCGGAGGCCTTGGCGTGACGGGAGAGATCGAAATCGGTGCGGTTGTGAACACCCTCGACCTCTTTCCAGCCGAACGAGAACTCATATTCGATATCGTAAGCCGCCTTGGCGTAATGGGCCAGTTCGTCGGGGCCATGCTCGTGCCAGCGCATCTTGGCGGGGTTGATTCCAAGCTCCAGATAATATTTCCAGCGCTGCTCTTTCCAGTAATCGAACCACTTCTCGTCCTCCGAGGGATGCACGAAGAACTGCATCTCCATCTGCTCGAACTCGCGGGTGCGGAAAATGAAATTGCCGGGCGTGATCTCGTTGCGGAACGCCTTGCCGATCTGGGCGATCCCGAACGGTATCTTCTGCCGCGACGGCTGCAGCACGTTGAGGAAATTGACATAGATACCCTGGGCGGTCTCCGGACGAAGATAGACCACCGCGGTATCGTCCTCGACCGGCCCCATGAAGGTTTTGAACATGAGATTGAACATGCGCGGCTCGCTCAGTTCGCCGCCGCAATTGGGACAGACCTTGCTGTCGACCTGATCGGCGCGGAAACGCATCTTGCATTTCTTGCAGTCGACCAGCGGATCGGTGAACCCCTCCACATGGCCCGATGTCACCCAGACCTGCGGCGCCATCAGGATAGCGGCGTCAAGACCCTCGATATCATCGCGGCGATGAGTCATCGCCTCCCACCAGAAACGTTTGACATTGTTCTTTAGTTCGACACCCAACGGGCCGTAATCCCAGCAGGAGCCCAGGCCCCCGTAGATTTCGGATGATTGAAACACGAAACCGCGCCGCTTGCAGAGCGACACCAGTTTATCCATGAATGGATCGGTTGCGACTTTCTTGGCCAAGTGAGACTCCTATTCTAAAATAATAACATTGCTCAAGCCTTGATTTTGCCGTCAGGTCATGCCGCTTCACGGTCTACGACCTGCCGGAACGGAAAAATGATCATGCCTATAATAATCAATATTTGGGGATTTGGCAAGATGCCGGAGGAGGTCCTGAGTCTCTGGCAAGGCCTCGGTAACAACTTCCACAATTACATAGGTGCGCAGCGGTCAGGTTCGGAGACCTGACCGCACGGGATACTCACAGATATTTAGGTTACAAAATCAGTTCGGCCGAATGTTCTGATTTATCCTGAAAAAGTTATTGGGATCGTATTTCTTTTTTATAGAAACCAAACGATCGTAATTCGGTCCGTACGCGGCCTTGATGCGATCCGTTTCCTCACCAGTCAGGAAATTAACGTAGACGCTGCCTGTGGCGTATGGTGTTAAATCCTTGTAAAGATTGCGCGCCCAGTTGACGCATTTGTCGTCATTGGTTTGATTTTGCCAGCGTCCATGAACGTTTATCAGGAATTTGGCATCGCGATTGCCATACGCGGTATCGCCGACCGGAATCCTATTTATCGCTCCTCCAAGCAAGGCGAAAGCAAGTTCGGTTTGATCATCAGGGAGTTTTGAGGCATATTCAATCGCCGTATCGATTAGTCCATCGCTAAATTTCGTGAAATTGTGAGATTTCCAGTAATTGCGGGCGCCCGGCGTAAGAAGGGGATCAAAGGCAGTCTGCCAGCCGACATAAGGCTGAACTCCTACCATTTCCGCAATCGGAGTACCGAAATGGCGCACCGGCTCAAGTTCCTTCATTGCCGATTGCGGGTCTCCTGCGTAAAACACTCCAAATACGATTATCTCTTTGCCATGAAACTCCTGCGGAACAAACGGCAGTGGAGGCGCCTTTCGCATGACAGCCCAAACGCTGGCGTCGTCGCTGAGACCGGATATAAAACTGCTATACTTTTTTAGAGCGGATCTGGCCTCGCTCAGTGGATAAATTATTAATCCGCTTAAAACTTCCGGACCAAGCTCATGCAGTTTGAATTCGAAACTGGTGACAATTCCGAAATTGCCGCCGCCGCCGCGTAAGCGCCCAGAACAGGTCGTCGTTTTCGGTTTCGCTGGCGTGGATGAATTTATTATCAGCCGTAATAACATCCGCGCCGATCAAATTATCGATTGTCAGCCCGATACTTGCGAGACGAACCAGCCGAAACCGCCGCCGAGTGTCAGCCCCGCCACGCCCGTTGTCGAGTTGATTCCCAGTGGCGTAACCAACCCAAATGCCTGAGCCTCGCGATCGAACTCGCCGAGTGTCGCCCCCGGTTCGACATAGGCCTTGCGCGTGAAGGGATCGACCCTCACCGAGCGCATGGCGGATAAATCAATCACCATGCCTGCGTCACATATGGCATTGCCGGCGATATTATGGCCGCCTCCGCTAATTGCGGTCAATATTCCATTCTCCCTGGCGAAATCAAGAGCGCGCCTGATATCGCTTACGCCGCGTACATCGCACGATAAGAGCCGGCTTGCGGTCTATCATAGCGTTCCAGATTGTCCTGGCTTTATCGTATCCATCGTCGCCAGGTTTAAGAATCGGATTTCGAAAGCCTGTATTTAACTTTTCGAAGGTATCCGGGTTGACCGAAGTGCGCTCACCTTTGTAGTTTGTCACCGTGATTGTTTTCATGTTGATCCCCCTAAGAAAGGCAATTGGATGTTGCTTTATGGTTCTGACCCCATATCCACGGCTGCCCATGATATTTGAATCTAACTTGTATCGTAAAAAGAACAATAACGCTCCCAATTAATAGTCATATAACAAATGCAGATATACGATGGTTCCGTCGACATATTTAAATAGTGATAATTATAATCTATAATTTGAAATATAAAAAAGTTGACTATTAAATGGAGGATTGCAGAGAGTCTGAAGCATTTTGCGATTAGCTCCCCAACCTTCCCGAATCAGTCAAATCTTCCAGAAATCGGAACGATTTCAAATTGCGGGGCAGGTCAAGATGATATGAAGCCAGCGAAAGAATAACCTCAGCCACGGCCCTGCCCGTGCGTTTATCAATCGGCAGTTCGGCGAGCTCCAAAAGCGGTTGCTGTCCCATTTGGCGAAGTAATTCCAACGCCTCGGAGGTAATCGCCACCACCGGCTCATCCAACTCCACGCAGTTGCCGCAGATCAGGCCGCCACGTTGCAGCGAGACCATCAGCCTCTCTTTCTGCGGAGGCTTACCGCAGGAGATACAGGAATCGAGACTGGGAGCGTAACCCTCAAGGACCAGGAATTTCATCAGCGCGCCCCAGAATACCAACCCGGCCGCCTCTGATTTGGCGGTTTGAAGAGTTTTCATATAATCAAAGGTAAGCTGAAAGGTTTCCGGATGAGGCTCCTCGGAATGTGCGGTGCGATCCAAAACCTCGCACCAGGCCGAGGCGAACCCGAATTTACGGGCATCCTCCGTAATCCCCTTGAAATCCTCAAGCAAACCGGCGGTGCTTAGAACCCCAAGCTCGGTGGTTTCTTTCTTATAGAGATCGCCCTCGATGAGATTAAAAAGCTCGACCTTGCCGCCGAGCTTCGATTTGGGCCGTCCCACACCTTTGGCGACGGCCTTGATTTTACCCATTTCGCGGGAATAGAGTGTCAGCACCCGCGATGATTCGGTGAACCGATTAGTGCGTATAACGAACGCTTCGATTTTGTACCGACTCATTTGCCGTCCGCCCGCTGCGATGAGCGATACCCCTGGCGCCGCCGGTTGAATCGGCGGGCACAAACTGGATTATCTTCTGATCGGGCCGGGCATATCCATAGGTTTCCACTGCGTAACGTCTGATATACTGGGGATCGTTTTGCATCTTGTCGGTTTCCCACAACAAATCGTTTCGTTGAACCTTGAGGACCTCGATATCTTTCGAGATTCGATCGATCTTTTTGGACAAGATACCACATCCGGAAGAATCCGAACTCGCCCCAGAAAAAGGAAACGATTAAAAACACGCAAGCGACCGTGATAAGAAACATCTTCAGTTTGGATTTCCAGGTCGAGTGATTTACCCGGCTCGAAAACCGTTCGGAAACCTTGGGATATTCGGTCATTTCTTTCTCGCTATTGACGAGAAGGCGGCCACGCCCAGGAATCTGGCGGCATCGCCCAACTCTTCCTCTATTCGTAAAAGCTGATTATATTTGGCAACTCTGTCGGTCCGGCATCCGGAACCGGTCTTAATCTGACCGCAACCGGCGGCGACTGCCACATCCGCGATGGTGGTATCCTCGGTTTCGCCGGAGCGATGCGAAACCACGGCGGTCCAGCCCGCCCGACGAGCCATCTCGATGGCGTTCATGGTTTCAGTCAGCGTACCGATCTGATTGAGCTTTATCAGGATGGAGTTGGCAGCGTTTTCATGAATGCCTTTTTGCAGGCGGGATGTGTTGGTTACGAATAGATCATCGCCCACAAGCTGAACCCGATTCCCTATCTTCTGATTGAGGAGCTTCCATCCGGCCCAATCGTCCTCTGCAAGACCATCTTCAATCGAAATTATAGGATAAGTATCAGACCATTTGGCGTAAAGACTGGTCATTTCTTCCGCACTGAGCTTCTTGTTTTCGGATTTCAGATCATAGAAACCATCATGATAGAATTCCGATGAGGCCGGATCGAGAGCGATAAATATATCTTTCCCTGCCTTGTATCCGGAGGCCTCTATGGCCTGCATGATAACCTGAAGCGCTTCCTCGTTGGAGCGAAGATCGGGAGCAAAACCGCCTTCATCGCCGACTGCGGTGTTATATCCTTTTGAGGATAAAACCTTTTTAAGATGATGAAAAACCTCGACTCCGCAGCGCAGAGCCTCGCTGAAAGTGGGCCGTCCGGCGGGCACCACCATGAATTCCTGCAGATCGACATTGTTATCGGCATGCTTGCCGCCGTTGAGGATATTCATCATTGGCGCCGGAAGGATATTGGCGTTGGAACCGCCAATATATCGGTATAACGGCAACCTGCAGAAACTGGCCGCCGCCTTACAAACCGCCAGCGATACTCCCAGAACGGCATTGGCGCCCATACCGCCTTTATCCTTGGTGCCATCAAGCTCGATTAGAGCGGAATCCAGCATGACCTGATCCAGCGGATCAATATCGGCATCGATTAAGGCCGGAGCTATAACGTCATTGACATTATTAACCGCCTTCATAACGCCCTTACCGAGATAGACTGCGGAGTCACCGTCACGAAGTTCCACAGCCTCGAACTCTCCGGTGGAGGCACCCGATGGCACCGCCGCCTGTCCGAAATCGCCGCTGTCGAGAAGACAATCGACTTCGACGGTCGGATTGCCTCTGGAATCTAAAATCTGTCTGGCGGTAATATCAACGATGCTAGCCATAATTCTCCTTTACATCTTAAAATCGCAAAATCTAATACGTCGCTGCCAATTCTACAACATCGCCTGTTATAGTTCAATGCTTTTTTAGAGAATTGCATATTAAGTCTCGAAAATACTCATCAAGATCATATTTACTCGGCAGCCGCTGTCGATTGAAAGAGCATAAATTGTATCCCGACCGGACCGCCGAAAAATGAGGCTTTATCGCCGTTTTTGAGAGAGCTAATCTCCTCCGGAAATTCAACACCCTTTTCCTTGAGGAGCCGGTAATCGCTTTCGATATCATCGGTCTCAAGCGAGATAAAGGTGCAACTGCCGCTATCGCTTTTGGCGACGAAATACCGGAAAGCCATTTAGTTCGAAACGAGCCATATCGGCGCCCTCAATAGGTATCTCAAAGCCTAATTTGTTTTTGAAGAAGGAGATCGCTTCGTCATATTTATCCGATGTGATAATCAGCGATTCTATCTTTTTGAGCATACCTTACTCCTCATTTAAGTTCATTCTCCCCGTTCGCTTAATTGGTTCAGGAATATAACGTTACACCTTCGATTTCGGTTGATGCTTCTCGCAAAAACCGAGCCGAATCCTCAGGTGGGACGGTATTGATATATATCCCCGATCCGATTTCAAATCCGGCGGGAGTCCCGATTTTGGGGATAAGAATAAAATACCAGTGCAGGCAGCGGGTATGAAGTTCATCCACGGGAGCACAATGCAAAACATAGTTGTAATCGGGATTTTGAAGCGTGTTGTATATCTTTGCCAGCATGGCTCGCAAAATCCAGGCAAGATCCCCTATCTCCTTTTCGGTTATCGAAAGGAAGCTGGCCGCATGACGTTTTGGATAGATGCGAGTCTCAAAAGGAGTTCGAGCCGACCAGGGGCAGAACGCCACGAAACTATCATTTTCGAGCACGATGCGATCCTTTTGCAGAAGCTCTTCGGCGAGAATATCGCAATAGACGCATCGGCCGGTTTCATCATGGTATAGGATCGATTTCTCGATCTGGTTCCGTATATGAGGAGGCACCAGCGGCGTGGCGATGATTTGAGAATGAGGATGTTCCAGAGATGTACCGGCCAGCGGACCGTAGTTGCGGAAAATGGTAATAAGGTTGATATTCTTATTTTGGGAAATCTGGTCGAAGCGCTCACGATAGGCAGTCAGGATAGCCGAAACCTCAGATAATTCCATCGTAACGATAGTTTTATTATGCTCGGGAGTTTCGATAACCACCTCAGTTACGCCATACCCGTTGGCGGACATGAAGGCCCCGACATGAGTTCTGACTGCGGCGGTATCAGGCTGCAGGGCGGCAAATTTATTGGGTACCACTCTAAGCCGCCAGTCGCCGCTCTCCGGTTTTATGTAGACCGCCTGAGGAGTCTGGGTCTCGTTTCCCCTGCAAAAGGGACAATCTGCTTTATGGGGTGGCAGCGGCTCCCGTTTGGCTATTATCTTTATAAAATCCGATGGCCGTTTGCCGCGAAGAGGCGCTACGATTACCCATTCTTTTGAGGCCATATTCTGTCTGAATTCCGACATCTTTTATCCTCAATTTATAAAATTAAATTCGATTATCTTAATTTATACGAAACTAACGTCGCCGGTCAATGACGAACTTAAAAAAATCGATTTATTATTCGGTCGGTCGAGCCTGACGGGCACGTTTTGAACGCTTGAGATATTGATAGACAAGGAATATTATGGCTATAAACATCAGCCCGACAACGACTATGTCCACAACTTCGCTGTACTTTCTGACCACCGTCCAGTTGTTCCTGAGATAATATCCCAGGATTGCCAGAAATGAATTCCAGATAGCAGCCCCGATAATTGTATATATGCAGAATTTACCGAGCTTCATTCGTCCCACGCCGGCTGGAATCGAAATCAGATGCCGAACTACGGGAATAAAGCGGCTGATAAAAATGGTCTTGTCGCCGTAACGGGCAAAAAAGCGTTCGGTGAGGTCGAGATGATGAAGATCAAGCAGCAGGTATCGTCCGTAACGCTTTACAAAAGGCCGTCCGCCCCAGGCCCCCGCATAGTAAGAAATTAGCGATCCGACTATGCTTCCCACGGTGCTGAAAAATATTACCCCTAAGAAGGTGAATTTATGTTCATAGATTAAGAATCCCGCGAAAGGCATGACAGCCTCGCTTGGCACCGGAGCCACCATGCTTTCAAGCGTCATTAATATTGCTACGCCGAGATACCCGCCGCCGTAAATCCAGCCCGTAAAATGTTCAACGAGAAATTCAGTCAATCCCATTTCAGTAATCTTCCCGGTTTAGGAAACCATCTTTATTCCAATGCCAATCAATATCAATCCGCCTAATATCATCGCTTTATGCCCCAACCAGTTGTACATCCAGACGCCCAGAAACAGACCAACGGTCGTCATAGCGGCGCAAACAACTCCGATAAGAAGGGCCGGTTCGATGATATTTATTCCGATCAGTCCCAGGCCAAAACCGACTCCCAAAGCATCGAGACTGGTGCAGACTGAAAGTATCACGAGTTTCCAGCCGCGCGAGAGATCAGGAGGTTCGGGTGAATTCGGCTTAAAACCATCAAAGATCATTTTACAACCAATAACAGCCAGAAGCAACAGGACTATATACTTTCCATATCCTCCGATATGCTCCGCGAGGATCTCTCCTCCATACCATCCAATGATAGGCATCAGGAATTGGAATAGCCCAAAATGCCAGGAGAGCCTGAATATCCGACGGGGAGTAAAGCCCTGGGCGCCGGCGGCCAGCGCCACACTGAAAGCGTCAGCGCTCAAACCCAGGCTTATCAATAATATTTCATAAAATGGTAGCGGTTGCACCAAGCCTCTCGCAGCAGATTTCGTTCGAACCCGAAAACCGGGAATATCTGACAACAAAATAAGGGCGAGCGCCTGCCTCGCCCCTGCTGTTTTAGTATATGGCTTTAGAGCAATCCGGTCAAGAGATGGTTATCTACGATATTAAGCCGGAGGATTAATTTATCAAACGGGCATCCAGCTTTATTTCAACTGCTGCCAGGGCTTGCGAAACAGGACAATTTACCTTGGCAATGGCTGCTATTTGTTGAAAGCGATCATTATCGATTCCCGGAACCTGCGATTCTGTAATAAGCTCTATCAATGTAATCTTAAATCCGGCATCGACTTTATCAAGGTGCACCTTGGCGGTTGTTGCGACTCTTATGGGTGTAAAGCCTGCCTCGGCCAAAGCATGCGAGAAAGCCATCGAAAAGCAACCCGCATGGGCCGCCCCAATTAGTTCCTCGGGGTTGGTTCCGATGCCATTTTCAAAACGCGACGCGAACGAATATTGGCCCTCAAATGCCCCGCTGCCAAACTTGACGGTCCCCTTTCCCTTTACTAGATTCCCCTCCCAGACTGCTTGTCCGTTACGAATGGCCATGATTCCTCCTAAATTTACACAGTTACGTTAATCTTAAGTCTTTTTCGCGTTTATAAACTATGATAATTGGGGCGATGTTTCCCATTTATTGTTTTGAAGCTGAATAATGGCCCAATATTACATTTATTATATTTTTTTATTGGAACCTAACGTAGGCACTGCGAATATCAAAGCCTAAGTAAATCGAAAAATAACATAAACAGGAGAAAAGGGGAAAGGTATGAAACCAGTAAAATTCACACTATTAGCGTCATTGGCAACGTTTCTGCTGATTGCGGCTTTTGCCAACGCTCAGACTTCAATGTCAAAACCAAACGACACCATGTCTAAGACTAACGGAACCATGTCGAAATCCATGGAGACTATGGCCAAGCCGATGGAATCCGACAGTATGCGGATCGAGCATCATGTTGCCATGATGAAAGAGAACCTTAACCTCACTGATGCTCAGGCAACACAGATCCGCGGCATCTACGAAAACCAGGATAAGCAGATGATGGCCGATCATCAAAAATATGCCACCGACGCCAATGCATTAAAAAAAGCGAGAACCGAGTTACGGACCTCAACTGACAAAGAGATTTCCGGCGTACTGAATAAAGACCAGCTTAAGAAGTACCAGGAAATGGAAAAGAAAGAAATGAGCAAGGGGTGGCATAAGACGGATCAAAGCACCACTACCAACAAAGGGACTACGCAGTACAAAGCAAAGTAAATAAAATAATTGGAGATTGGGGCAGGCGCGATCCATTTATAATCGGGACTGTCCACGATTTATTCAGCCGGGGCGAGCTTGGCTTGCCTCGGCTCTTTTTTTCCTCGAAGAAAGACCCAATCCGGGTTAGAGCTTTTACCTTTACTTAATATAATCGGCAGTCGCTTCGCGCAAATGGCCGTCGCTCAAGAAAATGAGTACATGCCAATCATCGCTATGGAATGTATTGGCAAGCGAAATGATATAAGTTGCGATTCCCAGTAAGGCAATCAACAATTCCGGTTTATGTTCTTTTATTAACTTCATCTTGAATTTGGCTTATCGAAGTGATATACATTCATTCGATAATTTAGGATAATTGTTAGAAAGGACACAATGAAAAAAATAGTTCACACTGAAAACGCCCCCAAGGCAATTGGACCATATAATCAGGCGATTATCGAAACTAAAAGCGGCCTGGTTTTTACATCGGGACAAATAGGAATGGACCCCAACAGCGGCGAATTAGTCGGGCCAGAGGTTAAAGCACAGGCGCATCAGGTGTTACATAACCTGAAAGAGGTGTTGGCGGCCGCCGGATGCGGGTTCGAAAATGTGGTTAAAAGTACTATTTTTCTGAAAAATATAGCGGATTTTACTGTAGTTAACGCCGTCTATGCCGAACATTTCATTAGGGACTTCCCGGCCCGCTCCACTGTGGAGGTAGCCCGGCTCCCTAAGGACGCATTGGTGGAAATTGAAATGATCGCTCAGATTTAAGCGATATCGATTGACAGAAAACGGGAAACGGCATATTAGAATACGGTTTAGGCGCCGAGGTAATTAATTGATTCAAAAACTTCCATCAAAATCTGGAAACGAGCTTCCTAAGCTGATTCTGTTAGCAGGCATTTGGATCAGTTGTTATGGATCGGCGATGGCTGGTCCTGGCCAGAATGCGCTTGAATTCCTCAATCTCCCCACAGGCGCCTATTCAGCGGCGCTCGGAAATGGCAATTATGCGGGGATAATCGGCCCAGAGGCAATTTTCCTCAATCCCAGTCTCATGGGCCAGAGAACGGGAGCTTTCGCATGTCATCAGGAGCTTCTGCTGGATACGCGCACGGAGGCTTTTGCCGGCGCAGTCAGGTTGGGGAACGATATTACTCTGGCTTGTGGAGCGTACTTTTTTAAGCCTGGTGATATCGAGGGTTATTCCAACAATGATGAAAAAACCGGAAATATTGCCGTTGGAGACCGCCTGCTGCGCCTTGCAGGGTCAATAAACAAAGGCGATTTTTCATGTGGAATTTCAATTTCACAATATAATCAACAACTCGACGATCTCTATGGCAACGGTTGGGGTTTAGGCGCCGGAATTTCGATAGAAACCATGGTTGGACGATTGGCGCTCTCGGCTGATAATATCGGACCTGATTTTAAGATCGGAGGCAGTTCATCTCCGCTGCCGACTCGCCTGGCGATTTCGGCTTGGGCGCCGCTTTATAACGATTTGATTAACTTGAATCTGGATATCATCTCCCGCAGAAGTTTGGGACTATCGGTTGCCGCCGGGTTGGAATATCGAGCGTTCAATGGTTTTTCTCTCCGGGCTGGAAGCACCAGATTCGATCCGGTCTCTCTGGGATTTCGGATTTTCACAGCCCAATTATCGCTCGATTATTCTTATATTCCTCTAAGCGAATTTGGCGACAGGCACATTTTCAGCGTCTCATTTTTGAAATGACTTGACTAAAATTATTTTTTAATGATATTGATAATCAAAATACTTAGTATCTTTTACAGGAGGTAACATGAAAAAACTGATACCAGTCATTCTGGTGTTATTAATGGCCGGAAGCGCCCAGGCGGTCCTCGATATTTCAGCGGGTATTTACGGCGGACTAAATGCTCCAATAATTCAAGAGGACGCAAAGGCCGGCTCCGGTTTTGGATTCAAAGCCAAGGTTGCACCCATACCTTTTCTGGCGGGCGCCCTGTTTTATGAATCTCGTAAATTTGGAGATCCTAAACAGACAATAGGAAATCTTACCTTTACAGGAACCGGCGGTAAAGTCAGCGTTTTTGGTTTTGAAGCGCTTCTTGGTTCGACGGGCGGCGGAGTCGGTCCGCATTTCTACGGTATGGCCGGAATTTCCGGCTACAAGTGGAAACGCGCCGGCCAGGAGACTATTTCCAAAACCGGATATAGCCTGGGAACAGGTCTCGAATTTGTCTTTCCGGCTGGTATCGGTGTCGAAGGCCAGGCAAAGTTTGAGATTGTGCCTACCGGCGGCGGCGGTTCGCGGAAAAATGGTTTGTTGTTTGTTGGTTTGAACTATCACATTGGCATCATATAGGAGGGTAATATGAAAAGGAATTTATTAATTGCGGTTGCCCTCTTATTGCCCATCATTATAGGGGGATGCATACTGACGTCCGGGACAAAAGTTTTTAACGTCGAGCTTTCCGGCTGGACTCCTATTCCCAATCAGATGCAATGGAGGTATGTCGACGTATCATCGGAAAGCAGCGATTACCAAGACAACAAAGACAAGCTAAAATCGGTTGATGAAGTCTCCCTGGTTGGTTATGTGGTCAACACCAGCGATAGTGAAGCCCATACTAAAATCTACATTTCTGATAATCTTTACACTACTCCGACACAGGTAGAGACTCCTGGCAATTCCACACTAATGTTCGATTCGCCATCGATTGCGGCCGGAGATTCACTCTTTCTAAATTGGTCTGATGCTCTGGCTCATGTTCAGAATTTGCCCGTCTTGCGAGACCAGCTTTTAGGCGACGGCCAATTCTATGTTTATGCCATTCCAACCGAAGGCGCCTCGATTAGATACGACTTATTCATGATCATCTCGGTAACTGTCGGCCAATAATATTCTCAATATCCGATAAACTTATGGGGCGCCTGCTATGCCGCCCCATTTTTTTTATGCTGTAATCATCTATAACATTTATCGGACTTTTGAAATATTGGTGTCAATGGTGCTATAATAAGAGGATAAAACAATGCGGGGACTTCAGGAAGTCCCCGCAGGCTGCAAAATTAGGGGCACATTATTGAGCGGCGTAATTAACGGTTTACGTTACCTTGCCGGCCGTTGCACAAATCAATACCCGGTATCCCACCGTATTGATTATCGCGGCAAGATAAAAAGCCGCTCATGCCCGTAACGCGTCTAATAACTCGATGTTGTCACCCTGTGATGCTATCAAGAGATACTTATATAAACGATTTTTATTCAATATTTGAAAATCTGTCAAGCTAATAATATAGAAAATTAAAATAATATGGAAAATGTCAAAATCCCGATACGCTTTATTTTAAGGCCAGACCGGGTGTCCAGGTTGTAATAGCGCCGATCATCGGCTTACCAGCTCCGTTCATAACGAGCCATAAACCGGGAGAAAAATTACCCATTCGAACTACACCCGGATAAATATTCAGAATAAGCGTTTTATCATACTGCCCGCTTAAAAGCAGGGAGCAAAGAAGCGAATTACCGCGGTCATAAAAGAGACCGCCATTCCAAACGAGATCGACAGTCTGCCGTCGAGTGCCCTGATCGATAACTTCAATTGCTTTGGAACGAAGTCCCAGGCCGACCGATATATCATCGTCTCCCCTGACACGGCGCGAAAATCCGGTCAAGCCTTGAAGGCCGTAATAGTGGAATAATGACCATTTACGGGCAAAAGGAAGTTGCCATTTGAAGCTGAAATTCTGCCCGTTATTCTGGATAGTCATATCATGAAGCGCCAGTGATGGCATCAACGACCAATCGGCTATAACAACCTTTTTGCTGAAGAAGCGATTGATATTATCGAAACTGAAAAGGATAATTCCTCCGATATCGAAAAAATAGATATCGGCGATAGGATCGACATTGTCTCCCTGGTAAGAGCCGTTTTCCACGATTTCGTTCAAAATATGGCAGGCCGCCATTGTGGAAATTGACATTATTCGCGGAACTGGGTAGTTGTGCAGTTCATACCATTCGTACATAGCGCGATAGCTCATACCGCCGCCTATCAAATGAAGCTGATAATTGGGAAGCCACTGGGCGCGGGTTTTGGTCAAATGGAGCGGGAAAAGCTCATTGGAGGCAAAATTCCACCAACCATAGCGTGAAATGGGACCGAATGGACTGCTCAGGTTGCGCCAGAGATTCCGGGCTCCCTCACGGTATGGTAAATGAAGGAAATCACGCCTGTATTCCTCCATTTGCATGATGCCATAACCGCTATTTATGATAAGATTGACAGGATTATAAAGAGCCTCGCTGCCATAATTTCGACCGTGGTAGAAATATTGTTGCTGGCCGTGTGCGGAATTTGAAATCAAAATGAATAGTATTGCCAGAAACGCTGCTTGCCTGAACATAATGTGACGGAATATAAACTCAGTCTAGATTAAAAAGCAAAGGCAAGGGAACTTTGGAAAAGTAAATATTTCCATATCGATAAAAAAAGGCGCCGGACCCCCTTCCAGCGCCGATAATTAGTTAACACCCAACCAATATATCAATTATGTCGATCGGGTCCGGCAGTTACTTTGACCGACCCTTTCGGCAGTTCATCTTTTTTAACCTCGATTTGATTCGATTCGTTATTTGCGGCTTTCGACGGCAGCCTGGCGATATTAACCCAGTAGTTTTCGGTCATCTTGATGATTTCAATAAACCGATCCAGATCTGTCGGTTTGGTTATATAGGAGTTGGCATGAAGATTGTATGAGGCATTAATATCGTCTTCGTCTTTGGACGTTGTCAGGACAATGATCGGAATCTGGCTTAGGATGTTATCGTGTTTGATTATTTTTAAAACTTCCTTACCGCTCAGTGTCGGAAGGTTGAGATCGAGTAAAACCAATTCGGGAGTTGGTTGATTTGAATATTTGCCAACTTTATAAAGTCGATTGAGCGCATCATCACCGTCATTGGCAACGCTGAGATGAAACGGAAACCCGCTTTCCTTCAATGCCTCGGCGGTTAATCTAACGTCACCCGGATCATCCTCGACTAATAGAATTTCAACCGGTTTCATTGAGCCCCCATATAAATCCAAATTTCGCTTATCTTTTCATGTATATCGTTAGTAGTAACATTTGTTTCTACTAATATCAATAAACTCTAATTATTTCGGATAAGTTACACTATATTAACAAATATTTAATCGACCCATATTGTTTCAGTCTGAATCGTTAGTCACTATTTTGCGAATAGAGTGCTGATTCGCCATTTCAAACAAATTCTACAATATTCTAATAGACTTAAACTTATGACGCCTGTCAGGCTTTAAATGTCATAATTATCCTGATTAATTAGTGAACAAATTCCAATAATAGCACAAGTTTTGAGGCCTTAGTCCCAGAATATATTTATATTCCATTTATATAACTCTTTGATTTATATAACATAATTTATTTATATTGGCTTGGTTTGGTTTTTGCATAGGTTTACTGCGGAGAGTGTGAACGCAGGAAATCTAGCAAGCAACATTATGATGAGAGCGAGGAGTAAAATGAAAAAGAATTACTTTGCGAGGATGGCAAGTAT
This sequence comes from uncultured candidate division Zixibacteria bacterium, assembly GCA_963801605.1. Lineage (GTDB taxonomy): Bacteria > Zixibacteria > MSB-5A5 > UBA10806 > UBA10806 > UBA10806. Next base: position 117,243 of record CAWDFP010000011.1, on the reverse strand, counting down.
TTTGGCATTCATTGTTGCATTAATGCCGGCAGCTAAAGCCGGAGTTATTGCCAGCGATTCAACTTCGAGTACGATAAGATTGCATTGGACCGCGCCGGGCGATGACAGTACGTCCGGAACGGCAAGCCAGTACGATATCAGGTATTCGACATCGACTATCACCGATGCCAACTGGCCATCGGCAACTCAGGTAACCGGCGAACCGACGCCATTAGCAGCCGGATCTGCCCAAACATATACCGTGACAGGCCTACAATCCGCTACCAGGTACTATTTTGCCATAAAAACCGGCGATGAAGTTCCGAACTGGTCGCCCCTTTCCAATATCGCTACCGGCATTACAGCGCCCGAATCGATTCCTCCACGCAATATTGCCGATCTAATCACCTCAAATCCTACCAGCAGCTCCCTTAGATTGACATGGACTGCTCCGGGTGACGACAGCGGTTCCGGTACTGCCAGCCAGTATGATATCAGATATTCAACGTCGCCGATAACTGATGCCAACTGGTCCTCGGCAACTCAGTGCACCGGCGAACCAACGCCTCAGATTGCCGGCACTCAGCAGACGTTCATAGTAACCGGTCTGCAATCGAATCGAACCTACTATTTTGCGATGAAGACCGCCGATGAGGTGCCCAACTGGTCGGGCCTGTCTAATGTTCCCAGCGGGACTACAGGCGATAATGTTGCCCCCGCGCAGATCACCGATCTTTCGGCGATTACTATGCCCGAACTGATGCTCTCGCAGCCCGGCAAGACTCTCACTATAAGAGAGCATGATGCCATAAATACCGAGTTTGAAACGCTCAGTTTGTCCTGATAATTGGGGTTTGTGCTCCGGCCGGGGACTATCATGGTCCCCGGCTTTTTTGTGATTAAAAAAGCATTCGCAAGATATCCGTCCAAAAGATATTCCGTTTTTAATAAGATTTTTATGATAATGTCTGTTGTCCATCAAACATTAATCACTTGAATTATGGGAGCTACTTTATTAATATTTATAACGGTCGTTTGGTTTGTATGGTGGGATATCCACATCAAGAGTTAAAGGGATAATTATTCATGACTGATAATCAGATTCGCTCCATTATTACCGGTACGGGCAGCTATATACCTGCCAGGGAAATTCCGAATGAAAGTTTCGAAAGCCGCGAGTTTTATGATCCGGACGGCAAGAAATTCGATAAATCGAACACCGAGATAATCGAAAAGCTCGAGGAAATAACCGGCATAATCGAGCGCAGATTTATCACCGATGATCTGGTCACATCCGATATGGCCTATATGGCGGCTTGTGACGCCTTGGAATCATCGAAAACAGACAAAGAAAGTCTCGACTATTTAATAGTCGCTCATAATTTCGGCGATGTTAAAGCATCCAATAGACGATCCGATTTCGTTCCCAGCCTGGCTGCGCGAGTCAAACATAAGCTCCGCATCGAAAACCCTAAAACGGTTGCCTACGATCTCCCGTTTGGATGCCCCGGCTGGCTGCAGGCCATGATCCAGGCCGATTACTATCTCAAATCCGGTGACGCCAAAAAGGCGCTGGTGATTGGCTCGGAGGCTCTCTCGCGGGTATCCGATCCTCACGACCGCGACAGCATGATCTACGCTGACGGCGCCGGCGCCGCGATATTGGAGGCCAGGACAAGCTCCCAGCCCGTAGGGGTGCTTTCGCATGTCACCAGGTCCGATACCCTCGATCACGCCTTTATGCTATGGATGGCTAAGAGCTATAATCCCGAATCCAATGATGATAATATCTATCTCAAGATGGACGGCCACAAGCTGTACCAGTATGCGATCAGCACGGTGCCATCGGTGGTGAAAGAGAGCCTGGATAAGGCTGGCGTAGCGCTTGGTGATGTCGATAAGATTCTGATTCATCAGGCGAACGCCAAGATGGATGAGGCAATTTTACGTCGCATCTACAGCAAATACAGCGACGACAGCGCCCCGGTGCATATCATGCCGATGATCATCTCCCGTCTGGGCAACAGCTCGGTGGCCACCCTGCCCACGCTGCTCGATATGATGACTAAGGGCAAGATGCACGATCATCCCCTGCACAGCGGCAATATTATCGTCTTCGCCTCGGTCGGGGCGGGGATGAATATTAATTCGATGGTATACAGAATACCCTAAGAGTTGGAAATGCGAAATGTGGCAGTTCGAAGTCCCACAGAATCATAACCGGGGTTCGATTGGGACCTCGGTTTTTTTTAACGGCAAATCCGTCAGGTCACGTCTCCTTCGGCGTCTAAGACCTGACGGAACTTTTATGTATTGTGGTTGGCGTACGTCCCCGTGCGCCAACTGAAAAGTGGGATGTAGGTCGGGTTCGGAGTCCCTTGGACGAGAAACCCGACATAACTAGCTGACAGCCTCGCCTACCCAACAAAAACGGCAGGCTTTGATCAAAATGATCTGAAACCTGCCGTAAATGCTTAGGTTAAAATTAATTTAGTTACAGCGCGAACCGGTCCAGGCGCCGCTGCCGCCATTGCCGTTGTTCCAGGTGCCGGTGACATTATCGCCGCTTTTGGTGCCGGTGGCGACTTGCACACCGTCCTCATTGAGCGTAATGACGTTTCCGGTAATCGTTCCCTCAAGTATTCCACCATCGCCGCCAACAGGCGAATACGAACCCCAAACCGAGTTGCCCTCGACTGTAAAATTCCAGGTGCCGTGGTCAGTGCCGGTGAAGGTGCCGCAATAAGCTATTGATGTGTTGTCATCGTCGCGGGCTCCTATAACCAGAGCGTTGGCCGCGCCCGATGCTACGCCCCGGAATTGCCCGGTCGTATCGTTCACATAGCCGCTGAAATTGTAGCCGCCGCCCGACGCCGCTAAGATATTGACACCGAGGGTATCGATATAGGTGCCAACGAGGTTATGAGACGCCGTATCCGGAGTGACGATTCGGAATAAGCCTGCCACAGTTGTGTTGTTGGTCACAGTGAACGTGGCCGACCCGCTCAGGGTGCTGTCAAGGCCGACACCGGTGACCGTGGTGACAATGCGAAATGTGTTGCTGGGGGGGCGTAGAGTTGTTGGTTTTGTCTTTGCTGCAGGCAAAAATCGTTGCAATCAATGCAAGTGGAATTAGAATCTTAATCGTGTTTTTCATGTAGTCCTCCTAAGTTTGAATCTTATCCGGTATTCCCCCGGTTACTTTAATGACCGGCAGTATAGTAAATGATACAGGATTATAGCCAGTTATTTTTTATGTGGTGCCAGGTCCCCTGTTGTGGCGTCAGGTCCCCGAACCTGATCGCTAACCAAATCGCAAAACCCCGTAGGTCAGGTGTGATGTTTACCCGATTTACTGGACACTGTTTTAAGCATAAGCGTTTTTGCTCTCGTAGTCAAACGGGCTTAAATATCCCAATGTTGAATGGCGTCTGACTCTATTGTAAAACGCTTCAATCCACTCAAATATCCTTATGGTGGCTTCGTTTCGGCTTTCAAAGTGCTCGAAAGCGCAAAACTCATTCTTTAGGCTCCCAAAGAACGATTCCACCACCGCATTATCATAACAATTGCCCTTGCGGCTCATACTACAGGTAATCTCATTGTCTGAGAGAAGACCCTGATAGAGGTAGCTGGAGTAGAGCATGTCCCGATCACTGTGATGCACGAGCCCCGGTTTAATCTCTCGCTTATCTATGGCCTGTCGTAAAGCAGATGCAACTAGGTCAGGCGTCAGCCTCGATGACATCCCCCAACCAACCACTGTTCGGCTGTACAGATCCATTACTACCGCCAAGTATAAAAACCCCTCGGAAGTGGGAATGTAGGTAATATCCGAAGCCCAGACAGAGTTGGCCGTGGCAACTGCAAACTTCCTGTCTAAAAGATTGGGTGCCGCAGGACGCCTCTTCCCGGCCTTGGTAAGCCGTCTAAAGCGTAGCGTCATTCTGGATATAATACCACCCTCGCTCATGAGTCTAGCCACCCGGTTGTGCCCGCATAAGTAGCCCCGGGAGAGAAGCTCCGCCCTCATCCGAGGACTGCCATATGTCTCTCGAACTGATTTGTGAATCTCCCTGATCGCTTTCAAAAGCCCCTCGTTCTCCCGCTGTCGCCTGCTTGTCCCACCCCTCAGCCAGCCATAATAACCACTGGCGGATACACCTAAATGACTGCACAACTCCCGAACCGAATATTCACCCGCCTGGGCCGCTATTGCCCGGTACCTCTCCCTTTTGCCGGCTTCTCGAAGCCCAGAGTTTTTTTTAGAATCTCATTCTCCCGGCGAAGCTCCCGATTCTCCCGCTGAAGACGCAATATCTCCCTTCGCTCCATTCGGCCTGACTCAGAGAATGCTTCTCCTCCACGCTCCTGGACCTGCTCCCGCCATCTGCGAAGCATGCTACCAGAGATACCAAGCCCCCTGGCGACCTGTATCAGTGGCTTATCCGAACTTAATAGAAGCCTCACCGCCGAAAGCTTAAAGGCCCGATCATATTGCCGCCGAATCCCCTTCATCTTGACACCTCCCGCCTAATTATAAACTAGGCTTAGTTTGGTGTCCAGTTTATCAGGTAAAGCTCAGTGCCCTGGCACCTGACATTAAATCAAAGAGTCAGGTCGCAGGCGACCTGACCTACGGCTAAGAACTGCTTGAAATAGAATATCTTATACGATTTATCCAAATTGATATTGACATCAACCATTCAGATATCCTATTATTTTGCCCGCCATTATTTGTATTATTTAGAAACATTAAACAGAAAGGAATTGAATGAAAGGAAAAACGCATTTGGCTCTTGGCGCAATTACGGGAGCCGGAATCTATGTGGAGAATCAGAGGAGAAACAAGGAGAATATTAGTGGTAAAGGTATTGGTTTTTGTGCTTTGCTCGGTTTAATTGGTGGAATATTGCCTGATATTCTTGAGCCAGCAACTTCATGCACTCATCGAAAGATATGGCATAGCATTTTTATCTTGCTGGTAATAATTGGTATTGTTTGGTTAATATATAAATATAGCCAATTGGATAATGACAAAAAAGTCGCGATTAAATCCTTCGCAGGAGGTTATGTAAGCCATTTGGTCGGAGATTTTACGACTCCAGCACAGTTGCCTTTAGCCTAATAATTATTGGTATTTTTGTAGCCGGGGACCCCTGCGGTCCCCGGTTTTTATTTGGGCTCGACCAGGCCCAATTCGGGTCAAAGGGATAAGCTGGAGAGCTACACAAAAGAGCCATCAGGATTGGACTCCTAATGGCTCGAAAAAAATACTGAAACTTGGGATATTGCAACTATGCCATATTTTTAACTGTTTTTAATATCGATAGCACAAATTCAATAATCTTTCCAATATTCTGAGGAAAAATAAACCATTGGGGTTTTCCGTACGTCTGAGGATATCCTAGGCCACCCTCCTCATACCATCTAGCTCCTATAGCCGTTTCTTGGCCATCCCAAATTCCTTTTGCGATAGCAAAACCGTCCTTTGGATCGTCATATAGAAGCGTTGTTTTAGTGAATTTTGTAGTATCACCTTTCATACTGTACCTCCACTTTAAAGGCCCTTTAAACTTAGTTTTAATGACAACTTCGTCACTCTCAACACCAAGTTTCAGTGAAACAAGTATAATAAGGCACATCCCAAATGTAAAGCATAAAATTGCATTTTTTGGGCGGCAGGCCTCCCGGCCTGCTCTCTCGCTTCAATAGCTTATGTTTTTAAGATCAAGAATAAATTCTCTTGGATTCGGGCAAGCCTCTTTTAATTTGATTTTGGTATTTTTCATTTTAAGATGATTAATTATTTCAACCTTATGATCTTGCGATGTTTTGCATCCAAAAACAACCTCAGATATTATGCCATCAGGCAATGTTACTTCAACATCAGTTTTTCCCCAACAAATAAAACGCCATTCACCTTCATATTCCCAAAATTTCGCCTTAGTTGTTAAGATTATTTCCGCACTTTCATCTTCTAAAGGAATTGCCTTAATATATGGCATATTTTCTCTATACGTTACATTTGAACGGGCAATAGTAAGTGAATTAGCATGAAAATGACTTATTAAGAATTCTGAAAGCTTTTTAAAATCTAAACCTATACAAATTCCGGTATGAGAATTCGAGTAATGCGCCCACATAAGGATGTTATCGTCAAATTTTGAAGCTGAGAATATTCCAACTTCATTATATATCATATCTATATTCCGCTTACGTGTATTAGCAATAATTCTTCTATAGAGTTCGGCGTCATTCTGTTTTATTTGTTCTGCTAATTCCCTTCGAGACTTATCGCTTATATTGGGAATAATATTGTTTAGACCTTGTTGATAAGTCTCCAGTATCTCATCTTCACTTAGATCTTCAAATCGTATACTATCAGGCGAACTATCAAATGGGTCGTTAAATCTAATTGCAGAGCTAAAGAATATCTTGTTTACTGTTAAAATCTTTCTATGATGTTCATTATTCCAAGAAATATACTTATAAAGAGTCTGCGGCATTTGCTCTTCAGCCATGCTAATTCCTTTTATCATTTTGTAGTTGGCACTGTTTCTAAAATTCAAACCGCCGAATCCTTTCAAACCCGGCGGCTTATTAACCTTATTCTATTCTACCTCCCCGCAAACCGTCGCGGCGGTCGGGTGACCGGCGGGAGGTCGGAGAAGATCGAACGCGGGTGGCGAGGTGTCGATCCCCGGCTTCTGTCGCGCCCTTGCCGAGATCCATGCCCGGAGAGACAAATTTCGGCTTCTCCTTGGGCGAGATCGGCGAACGATTTCTCAGCCGCCTTGAGGATATCGGGGTTCAGCCCCTCGGCGTTGATCTCGTCGGTGAATTTCTTGCGGCCATTGACAATATCGGTCAGATAGAAATCGATCTGCTCCTGCGAATAGAACTTGTGCGGGTCAAACGGGGTCAGGTCGCCGCCGCGGTCTCGATAACCTCCTCGGTGCCGAAAATGCACTGCTTGATACTTATTGGTGCCGCGCAGATCGCCGCGCTGCAATCGCCGCCATGAGTTCGATTGGCACTCGCACCGCCTTGCGCACCAGATTCTTCTTGATCTGCCCGCCAACCTCGGTGCGTTCCAAAATCTCGCCGACGCCGCCGGTGTTGTACTGGAAGAACATCAGCTTGCCGGGGTACTTGGCATCGAGACCCTTGATGATCTCATAGAAGCGGTTGACCTTGAAGCCGCGCGAACCGATGATAAACGGATCGGTGCCGACTGTGCGGACCGATTCGCCCGCCTTGGCCGGCTCGGAAGCGTAGCTGTGAGTCGATTCGCCCCAGAGATAAGCCAACGCCGCCTGCTCCAGATTCAGCCTCTGCGCAAACGGCATGATCGTATGACGGCGCGTAATAAACGCGAACGCCAGGCCGTCGAGCTCCTCGAGCGGCGGCAGATTGATGCTCTCGGACTCGATCGGAACCAGTTTTCGTCCGACCTTGATGGCTACCTTATCTTTTCTGATCACCGCGCGGCCGTTGGCGTTGAGACGCTCATCGAGGAAATCGGGACGGCCGTTGGCATCGATCATGACATTATCATACAGAGCGGTCTTATCGATCAGAGCGTAATACATCGCCTCCTGCAGCTTGACATCGACATCGGTCTTGACATAGAAGCCGCGCTCGGAGCCGAATGCGGAACCATCCTTGCGCAGGAAAACGATATCATCCTGGCAGACCTGGGTCATCTCGCCTTCCTTGTAGTTCAGCCCAAGCTGATGGCATGACCAGGTCGATTTACCGGTGGCCGAGAGACCGAACAACAGCACGCCGAATTTTCTGAGCTTGCCCGATATCGGGTCTTTGATGAAGACAACTTTGGTGCCGGCGTGAAGACCCAGCATGCCGCGCTGGTCGGCGGCCCACATCGCCTGCCGAAGGAATCCCTTCTTATCCTCGCCGACATAGTCGCTTCCCAGGCAGATATTCATATTGTATTCGGGAAGTGAGAGCACCTGCTGACGAATCGGATGTTCCTCGGGGATATGGATCATGGTGAATTCCGGGCCGGGGCGTTTGGGGTTGACATCGCCCATGGTGTTGGCCCACAGGTAGGCGGTGCGGTAAAGCTTGGGATCGGACACCGACATATACAGATTGCAAATCGGATTGAATTCGGGGTTATCGCCCATCTGGCGACGGACATGGACAAACGGCAGATCGCGCATCACCTGAGACACTTTATGCAGTTCCTCGGGGGCATTTTCGACAAAGCCGCGCATCAGATCGGTCAGCTTGGGCAGCCGCACCGACGGCGAGCCGAGATAAACTGTCCGCGGGCCGATACGGCTGGAAACGGCGCTGCGCCAGCCCCACGAGCCGAATATGGTTTTTGTGCCGGTTTTGATCGACAGAGCGCGCAGCTTGCGCATCGAATATTCTTCTATATTACTGCCTTTGAAAGTTGGCCTTACGTTCTCGACAAATTGCCGATACGCAGTCTCATTGTACAGGTCGGAGGCCATTGGCACCTCTTAGTTTAATGTCACCATCGACGGCCCAAAAACGATAATCGAAACCATAAAGGCAAGCGGCGGACCGTCGCCCGTTATTCACAAGGCAAAAAATTACGTTATAACGTCCTGAAAAGCAAGTCTAAAAGACTCGATTTTTTCCGAGCGGAATTGGAGCGTGTTTTATACCTCAGGATGGAAATCTTTGTGACATCCTGAGGCGCCAACACGTAAGATCGTCATTGCGAGGAGGTCACTTGACCGACGAAGCAATCCCCTCGCATATAGCCGGGGTATCTAATTTAATAAATGACGCTTTATGCAGGGGGATTGCTTCAATTCGGTCGAAGCGCCCGAATTTCGCAATGACAGCTATTTTTGACAAATCGTTGTTAATATCCTATTATTTCATGGAAATTTTTAACGCGGGAGCAAGCGATGATTAATTATGAAGATGGCAATAGAATATTATGGAATGAACTTACCGACGTGCATATCAAATCGTATGGTGTCGATAAATTCCTGGCCGGGGAAACGACGCTCGATGAGATTCAGCTTCGCGAACTGGGAGATATCAAGGGGAAATCGCTCTTGCATCTGCAATGCCATTTTGGACTCGATACGCTGTCGCTGGCCCGCGAGGGCGCAATTGTGACCGGCGTTGATTTCTCCGAACGGGCAATTATTAATGCCAGGCAACTTGTGGATGTTACCGGCATTCCGGCCAGATTCATTCTCTCCAATATTTATGACCTTGAAAGCAAACTCGATGAGAAATTCGATGTGGTCTATACCACCATGGGCGTCCTTTGCTGGCTAAAAGATATTAAACGCTGGGGAGAAATTATAGGCCGCTATCTCAAGCCGGGCGGAATGTTGTATTTGATGGAATCGCATCCGATAATCAATATTTTCGACGATACCAAACCTGGGCCGTTGGCTATTACGATCGACTATTTTCACAAAGACGAGCCTATAATATGGGATGACCACGCCCCCGATTATTCCGATCCGACACATTTGCAGGAAAATCCATCATATGAATGGCGCTGGACGATCTCCGATATTATTAACTCGCTCATCTCCGCCGGATTGACAATCGAATTTTTCAATGAATACGACAAGGTATTCAGCAAATATTTTCCCGATATGGAAAAGGATCAGGATGGCTGGTGGGTGCTGCCCCATCTTCGAGGGAAATTGCCGCTGATGTTTAGTCTGAGGGCCAGGAAAACAGTATAGCGTCAGGTTCGCGGACCTGACGCCACCAAGGTTGTTATACATCATTCCCAAACGGCCAGGCAGGCAGGTTGCAGCGGCGAGGCTTATCCTTTCGGAAACCCGAGCGCATAATCGGCTTGCATCAGTTTCTGGATTTCGCGGGTGCCCTCATAAATCGAGGCCCCCTTGGAATTGCGATAGAAGCGCTCCACCGGATATTCATCTGAGAATCCGTACGCTCCATGCACCTGAACGGCATCGGCAGCCGCTTTTTCAGCCTGCTCGCAGGCGATCCACTTGGCCAGGGCGGTTTCTCTGGTAGCTCTCTCCCCCATGTTTTTCAGCCATCCGGCTTTTAGCCAGAGAAGCCTTGAGTACTCATATCCCGCTGCCATGCCGGCAATCATCTCCTTGACCAAGCTGATGTTCGGCAATCGGCATATCGAAAGTTTTACGGGTGTGGGAATAGGTGACACTGGCGTCGAGACATGCCCTGATCAATCCTGTTGAACCGGCTGCTACGGTGTATCGTCCCTGCTCCAGGCAGAACATGGCGATCTTGAAACCCTCGCCCTCGTTGCCCAGAAGATTCTCCGACGGCACTTCAACATCCTGCATGGCGATTGAGCCGGTATTGCCGGCCCGCACCCCAAGCTTGCCGTGGATTGTAGCGGTGGTCACGCCGGAAAAGGCCCTTTCGATAATAAAAGCCGATATGCCGGTGTGGTCGCGCTTTCTCTTTTTTTCGAGATCAGTCCAGGCAAAGACGAGAAAATTATCGGCTACATCGGCTAAGCTGATCCACATCTTCTCGCCGTTCAAGATATACTTATTCCCCTTTTTCACAGCGGTTGATTGAATTCCAACTGCATCGGAACCGGCGTTCGGTTCGGTCAGGCCGAAACTGGCGATCTTCTCTCCTTTGGCCTGCGGTATGAGATATTTCTCTTTTTGGAATTTGTTGCCCCATGAAAGGAGAGTTAGCGAATTAAGGCCGATATGCACCGAGAGTATCACGCGGGCCGATGTATCGGCATATTCCAATTCCTCACAGGCTAATCCCAGGGAGATATAATCCATTCCGGCCCCGCCATATTTTTCAGGCAGGCAAAGACCTAAGAGATCAGATTCTGCCATTCTGGTCATAATCGATGGATCGAATTTCTGCGCCCGGTCGTTTTCGCGGATATTGGGTGTAACATTTTTGGCCGCAAACTCCCTGCAAAGCTTCTGGACCGATTGCTGATCATCGTTGAGCTCGAAATTCATTTTTATCTCTCCTTAGGTTTTATGTAAACCAAACTAAATATCATATTTGTTCATTATCAACTTCGATAGCTTATGATATGTTTTGTAAAATCTCAAAGTCTTTTCCCAATAAAAAAGCCGCGATTGAACTTAATTCGCGGCTCATCGATAAAAGCTATCTAAACGCCTATTTAGGCGGCCACTTCGTGTTAGGCATTGGCTTAACTGTGTTAATGCTATCTGGCGTAATCTGTTTTAACGGTTTGACACTTACCCCCGGGGGCTGCACTTGCCCAACGGTTCCGGGTACTGCGGTCTTACCGAGGTCTTTGGCCTTTATTGGCGCCGAATTCTGAGGTTTCGTCGCGGGTTTCGGGCCTTTGGTACCTCTGATAGTGTACGGCACTGAAAAACGCGCACTTTCTTTATCCGGAAGACCTGTCGCAAACGTTAAAACATGGTTGGCGTCATATTCAGGCTCTGTGCCTTTCCATTCAAATTCTATTTTTGTGTTTTTTCCCTTTTTAATCGCCGAGTTCTTTACCTTGGCGCTGATATTATCAACAGGTATCCCGACCATGACGAGGTTGGCCTGAAGAGAGTCATTGTTTGCGACAGTCACCGCGCATTTGGTCGTATCCTTGCTGAATGTTATTTGCTGCGGCGTATACTTTACTACCGAAACAGTATCCGGATCCAGGATGACATTGGCTGCAAAATCGATTGTCAGCGATGCCCTGGTAGAGTCGTTACAGGTAATCTTGGCGTTCTTGGTAATTCTTCCTCTTGATGTCTTGGTTCCGAAAATTAATTCCACGACCGTGGAATCGCCCGGCGCCAATGCCTTTTTCTGGATTGGCGCTGAGGTGCATCCTCAGCCAGGTTTGACATCTATAATCCTCAAGGTATCGTCACCTATGTTTCTGATCCAGTAATCGTGCGTCAGGATGCTGTTTTGGGGCACATTGCCGTAATCCCAATGTGTCTCAGGCACCGACATTTGGGGCCCGGCCAGCGAAACGGCGGGCAGAGAGGCGAGAAAGACAAATGATACCAGAAACTTCTTCATACTACTGCTCCTACTCTTACTTGACAGAAATTACATCTTTGTTAATATCGCAATATTTTTCAATTCGTCAACCTAATTTTGATCGTTTTGACAAGTATCCAAAAAGCGCCCGGTCGAACGGGATCGATGTGTCCAGAAGTTGATAATCTATTCTCGAATCGCGGCAGGCGCGGCTGATCTGCCCGATATACTCCTCCAGACGTTTGGTATACTCCTTCCTGACTTGCCAGGGATCGGTCAACAACTCCCGGCCAGTTTCCATATCACGAAAACGAGCTTCAGTACTAAATTCGAAACTGCGTTCGAAAGGATCCAGTATTTGAAAAACGATAACTTCGTGCTGTCGGTGCCGGAAATGTTTGAGGCCCATAAGAAGCTTGTCGGGGTCGTCAAGCAGGTCTGAGATAACTATGATCAAACCCCGGCGCTTGATTCGCTCAGCCAACTCATGAAAAGCCACGCCGGCGTCTGTTTGATTGGATGGCTCGGTATTATTGAGCTGTCTTAGTATCGGTGTAATATGGGATCTAGCGCCCTTGGGTGGGATATAGCTTCGGATTTTTTCATCATAGATGAGCAACCCGGGAGCATCCTGCTGACGAAGCATTAGGTACGCTAACGAGGCCGCAAGATAGGAGCCATACTCCAACTTGCTGATACCGTTAGATTTATAGCCCATTGAGCGGGACGCATCTAAGAGGATATAGGCCTTGAGATTGGTTTCTTCCTCGAACTGCTTGATATAAAAACGATCCGACTTACCGTAAACTTTCCAATCGATATGCTTAAAATCATCGCCCGGCATATATTGACGATGTTCGGCGAATTCCACCGAAAATCCATGATAGGGAGAGCGGTGCAGTCCCACGATAAACCCCTCAACCACGAGCCGGGCCTTAAGCTCGATGGATGAGAGCTTACTGACTGTAGCCGGGTCGAGATAACGGCGGTAATCTTCCTGTAGAGGACGCGAATCAGACATTGTTGCATTATACGCAACAAAGATGATTTTTATAAAATATTTTTTGCATTTTGGCGCTTTTTATCCTATAAGAAAGTTTACAATGCGTTTTATGGATATTCATAGTCTGTATTAATACAGATTGATTCTTATGAGAAACGAGTATTGGAAAGGGCTAATATGAACAGATTTCTTAAAAAAATCATTTTATGCGTCGCTCTCCTGGTTTTGATACCAGTTGTTGCCTTCGCGGATCGAGGCAAAAGTAGATTCGACAACGGGCCCTCAACCCTGGAAAAATACGCTTAATATCGGCCTAAATCTAAGCCAGAACTCTTATTCCGATAATTGGGCCGGCGGCGAGGCGGGAAATATCGCCTGGGTGGCATTAGCTAACGGCACATTTGAAAAGCAGGTCTCAAGTAAGTTTAATTTCAGAAATACCAGCAACCTGCAATTCGGCCAGACTCATCAACAGGATAAAACCACCAAACATTGGGCTAAGCCCCTTAAGTCAACCGATAAAATTGATCTGGATAATCTGGGACGATTCACGCTTCATGCCTTTGTCGATCCCTTCGTTGCTTTCAGATTTCAATCGCAATTTCTCGATGATTCCTATCAGCCGCTGGATCGCGTCATTAATCCCATCCTCTTAACAGAATCAGCCGGTATCGCCCGGATGATTTATCAGAAGGATAAGGATCAAATCCTGAGCCGATTGGGATTCGCGTTCCGTCAGAATCTCAATAGGGCTATTCCGGGTACTCCCGCTGATACTCTGGCGAAAAACACTAAGACCTTAACTACTAACGACGGCGGTATTGAATCCGTCACCGATGCTCAATACAAATTGCTATCGAATGTTACCTACACCGGCAAATTGACAATTTTCAAAGCCGTTTTTAATTCCAAAAAGAATGAACTCAAGGGACTGCCCAACGCCAATTATTGGAAAGCTGTCGATGTCAACTGGGAAAATACGTTTGCGGCGGCGATTACCAAAATCATTACGGTCAATCTTTATACCCAATTGCTTTACGATAAAGAAATAGCTCTGGGAGGACGGTTCAAGGAAACGTTTGGTTTGGGCCTGACTTACAAGATGATTTGATGTTTTCCGGGAACATGATAGGTGTAAATAATAAACCCTAAAGAAAGGAAAATATTATGCTGAAGGAGTTCAAGGAGTTCGCCATGCGAGGCAACGTCCTCGATATGGCCATCGGCATCATAATCGGTGCGGCATTCGGCAGGATCATAACCTCACTTGTTAATGATGTCCTGATGCCGCCGATCGGCCTTCTGCTGGGCAAGGTGGATTTTTCCAGCTTATATATTAATCTCTCCGGAGGCTCATATCCATCGGTGGCTGCTGCCAAGGCGGCTGGGGCCGCCACGATCAGTTATGGGCTATTTATTAATGCCATTATCGATTTCGTAATCGTGGCTTTCGTAATTTTCATGTTGATCAGGCAGATGAACAAGCTGAACCGCAAACCTGCCGCCGCGCCTGCGGCTCCTACCGCCAAGGATTGCCCGTACTGCTTTACCAGTATTCCGATCAACGCCACGCGCTGCCCCCATTGCACATCGGAGTTAAGGGCGGCGTAGTCAAAATAGTAACTTTGCCGATATAGTATTACAGTAGGGAAAAATGTTAATTTTGAATGCAACATGTGAGAAAGGTGCTAAGATGAAAGGGAAAATTTTAATTCTGTTGTTGTTAGCGGGGGTAATGCTGTTTTCGGTCTCAGCCAACGCCGGTGATTGGGCCGGCAAAAACGCAGTTGGAATTCGAGGCCCGGTTTGGACTCCGTTTGACGATCATTGGGGACCTGAACCATATCGCATGGGAATCCCCGGTGTTTCGATTTTCTTAAAACACGGCTTGAGCAATAGCTTTGTTGTGGATCTCTCAATTGGATACAACACAACCTACAACGACACCACAGCAACCAAGGACGCCAACCTGAAATTCATGAAAAAAGCTCTGGCTAATTCCAAGTTGACCGATATTCCAATCGGCCTGACCGCCAATTACTACTTTATGCCGGGCAAAAAGGTACAGCCATATCTTTTGGCCGGTGTCGGAATTGATATGTGGAAATTCAAACCGGTCTCTGGAGTGGGTCAAAATATCAGCGTGACAGATTTCGGTATCAAAGGCGGATTGGGTATTAATTTCTGGTTGTCCGAAAAGGTAACGTTGGACATTCAGGGCAAGATTACCTATGAAGTTTCCAATCTTTCGGGCACAAAAAATACCGGCATCGATTACTCCAAATGGAAAGAGCGTCCCTTCAGAGGCTATATCGAACCGTCAATTGGCCTTACCTATGTATTAGGTAAAGCCAAGGATACTGATGGCGATGGTGTAGCGGACAAGAAAGATAAATGCCCCGATACGCCTGTAGGTTGTATAGTCGATAAAGACGGCTGCCCGCTCGATGGCGACGGCGACGGTGTTTGCGATGGTCTCGATAAGTGCCCCGATACTCCCAAGGGAGCGATAGTCGATATCACCGGTTGCCCGCTGGATACCGATAAAGACGGTGTATTCGATGGTCTCGATAAATGCCCGAATACGCCGGTGGGATGCGTCGTCGATAAAGCCGGCTGCCCGATCGATAGCGACGGCGATGGTGTTTGCGATGGTGTCGATAAGTGCCCGGATACCCGCAAGGGTTGCAAGGTTGACAAAGACGGCTGCCCGCTGGACAGCGACGGTGACGGTGTTTGCGACGGTATTGACAAGTGCCCAACCACTCCGCCCGGCACCAAGGTTGATTCGCTTGGCTGCCCGTTGAATGTCAAGCCGCCCGTCAAGAAAATCACACTGAACATTAAGTACAAAACCGGTTCCTTCGAGCCCGACGCTCCAGCCAAGAAGACTCTCGACGATCTGGCTGAAACCATGAAGAATTATACCGGCGTCAAGATCGAAATCGATGGCTTTACTGATGACGTTGGTAAAGACGCGGCCAATCAAACTTTGTCTGAGAAGCGCGCCCAGGGCGTAATGGAGTATCTCCTTAAGCAGGGTGTCGCTGCCGACAGAATGATTTCCAAGGGATTTGGAGAGAATCCGGCTTATTTCGTTGGCGATAACAAGACTCCTGAGGGACGTCAGATGAATCGCAGAGTCGAAATTGTTTCGAATGAATATTATTAATCGCTAAGATTAATCTGACTTATGGCGAGGCATTCAAAGCCTCGCCATTTTTTATGCCCGGGAGAATCGACATTCGGCCAAATAAATCCGCCGCTGTGCCTTAATCGGCCTCCCGGAATAATAAATTGCGGCATCCGGCAGGTATTAGTAACTTTTTATACGGGGGGATTATTTCAATTCGGTCGAAACGACCGAACTTCGCAATGAAGTAGCGGTTTTATAGATTCGCCTTTATGGCTTGAGCGAACGATTTGATCTCGTCGTCGCTTTGGGTGGCCATCGGAATAATGCGCAAGCAATGAAGCAAGCCCGATGCCAGTTGAGCCTTCACTACTATTGTCAGAAAACCGGCCTCAAATAAGCGCGCTTGCAGGGCGTCGCAATTATCGTTTGGTAGGAGCATAATCATGCTCTCTTTGGAAATGAGAGGAATATCAAGCGCCTGGCAATTTTCGATAATCGTTTGTTTAACGTGACGAAGAGATGCCATCAGCGTAGGGTCGCTTTCTAGAAGCCGTAACGCTTTCAACGCGGCGGCAGCCGATACGGCTGACAGCGACGTCGAATATTCTAAGCGTGCGGAAATGAGCGCGCAACAGCTTAGCAGCGTCATCGTTGTATGCCAGAAATCCACCCTGCGAACCCAGC
This sequence comes from uncultured candidate division Zixibacteria bacterium, assembly GCA_963801605.1. Taxonomy (GTDB): domain Bacteria; phylum Zixibacteria; class MSB-5A5; order UBA10806; family UBA10806; genus UBA10806. The sequence continues at coordinate 100,468 of CAWDFP010000011.1, read as the reverse complement.
GATTTGGAGAATGTCCCCATGATAAAATCAGCGGCGCCGATTAGATTGAAATGCTCCTCTATCCCCCGTCCCGTTTTTCCCAGGCAGCCGGTGGCGTGCGCTTCATCGAAAATTAGCATCAAGCCAAGCTTCTGTTTCATCTCATAAAGTCGATCGAGCGGCGCAATATCGCCGTCAACCGTAAAGACCGACGGGATCGAAACGATATTGACCATCCCCCGATGAGCCAGGATCGCCCCCTTGAGAATATCGAGATTGTTATGATCGAATCGCACCATCCTCGAATTTTTGGCCAGTTTCACTCCATCTATGGCCGACGGGTGATGGCGGTTATCGACATAGAAAATGGTGCGGTCACTATCGAGAGCCTGATGGATCGCCTGGTTGGCCTGGTAGCCGGAGGGGAAAAGAGCAGCATTCTTTCGCGACTGAAAAGACGCAACTTCTGCCGATAGCTCTGTATGGATCTGGGTAGTGCCGGTAGTGCCGGGCGCTCCGCCTGTTCCAACGCCATATCGCACTGCGGCCTCGGATGCGGCCTGCAACACCGCTGGATGAGCCGATAGCCCCAGGTAATCGTTAGAGCTGAAGATCAGGACCTCTTTGCCGTTGACAATTGCCCGGTGGGCGATTCGTTTTTCTAAAGTAAATTCCATTATTCCTTTGACGTGCCCTCCAATTATTTATCGGATGATAATATGCCTTGAAATAGGCATTGGGACAATATAAATTAGCGCAATCTGGTCTGTTTGATTTTCTATAGTCTTAAGACCTTTAATCTAAATAGGAGTAAGTGAAAAATGGTCGTTTTTGATAATCCGGATGTTTGCATACGCTGCCACGCCAAATGCTGCCGATATATTATGCTTCAAATTGACACCCCGACACGCAAAATCGATTTCGAGAATCTGCGCTGGTACTTGAGCCATCATGGTACAACTATTTATTTAGAGAAGGGCAATATCTGGTTTCTGCATATTGATTCGATTTGCCGTCATTTGACATCCGATGGTCGCTGTGGGATTTATGACAACCGTCCCCAAATCTGTCGCGAGCATGATCCGTCAGGATGCGAATTTGATTCCGAATATACCGCCAAAGTCAAGTTTTCGAATATCGAAGAGCTCGACGATTATATCGCCAGGCGATTTTCGAAGGATAAGAAGGCTAAAGGCGTTCAGGTAAAAGCGTCAGCGTAATATATTAATATCGTACTGTAGTAATAAATTATAAAGTTTAGCTGATTAATTTTTCCGAATCTCCAATGCTTATACTTATTAAACTTCTATATAATCAAACATTATGGACCCCGTAATAACAAGTTATTAAGGTTGACATAATATGCTATTCCTCATAGATTGATTTCAGATAATAATCGCAACTTTGGAAAAAGGAGCCTCCGACGAATTCACTTATCCGCACTGTAATTTTAGTTTTGGCAATATGTTTTATGACCGATTTTGCCGCGGCTCAAAATATTCCTAATCTGGATTTTAAAATTTCCGATTCGACGTCGTTTCAAATACTCAAGTTACAGGATGGCTCAGAGCTTATCGGACGGATAACCGCTATCGACGAAAACGAGATTACTTTTCAATCGGATTTGGGCGTTTTGAAAATACTCAAAACGAAAATCAGAGAAGTACGTGAGGTTCCACAATCAAGCGTAAAAAATGGTAAATACTGGTTTGAAAATCCAAATGCTACTCGATTATTCTTCTCCCCTACAGCGCACATGCTGAAGAAAGGGCAGGGATATTTTTCCGATTATTATATTTTCTTTCCCGGCATTTCCTATGGCCTGACCGATAATATCACTCTTGGGGGCGGGGTTTCGTTATTTCCCGGACTCGGTTTCGATAAGCAGATATATTATTTTACTCCCAAGATAGGCCTGGCCACATCGAAGAATACCAGTCTGGCCTTGGGAGCCTTGGTTATATCGATTCCGCATAAAGTATTCGACGAAAATGTACCGGCGTTCGGGATACTATATGGAGTCGGTACATATGGAGGGCCCGATGGCAGCATAACCGCGGGCCTGGGGTTCGGATTTGTTGATAACCGGGTCGCAAACAAGCCTGTGGGGGTAATTGGAGGCGAGAAACGTATTTCCAGGAGAATATCATTTGTTTCGGAGAACTGGATTTTCCCGAAAGTCGATAATCCTCTAATCTCCTACGGAGCGCGATTTTTCGGCGAAAACATGAGTTTCGATTTGGGATTTATTACACCAACCGGCGAGGATTTTATTTTCCCCGGATTACCCTGGGTGGATTTCGTATTTAATTTCAGATAAATGCCCTAACGATAATAATCGCCTAAAATCCCCGAAACAGTTCTTCTCAGGTTCGAAAGTTAAAAAGTTTTAATTTCATAACTCAAGTTCCATTTTTTAGGCTTTTATCTTATTGAATTATAGACGTTTACGAGAATAACCGGAGAATTAAAACGGTTTCATTGTTATTACTTTAGTAGTAATTCCGTGATTAGTATTTGATAAGAAACTCGGATTGAAAGGCGAATCCGGTTTATTGAAATTCTAAAAAAAGCTTTAAAATCGAAACAATCGGCGTCATGCTACGAATTACTAATTAAGGAGGTAAAAAAACAAAAGATTATTCTTGAAGATGTGAAAATTATCCATTAAATTAATTTCCGTAATTATCTTTTTTTGTAATAAATCGAATAACGCCTTTGAGCGGAGAGAAACAAACCGGCCGTAATTCGTAAGTTATGTTCTTTTGAAAAAATTCCAGTTTCTCGGAAGGGATCGGAGGATGGTATGAATGGGAAGTGCTGCTTATTTGTTCTCGCGATCATCGCCTTATCGTTTGGCCTGGTTCACGCTCAAGACAATTTCAACATTACCAGTGTCAATCAATATTATCATAATTGGGGTGATGGCGTAACAGATGTTTGTATCGACGGCGATTATGCTTATCTCGCCTGCAATTCCGATGGGTTGCGCATTGTAAATATCTCTGAGCCCAACGCCATCATGGATATTGGGCAGTGTTATATCGGCGACACTACCTTTGATTGCGCCAACGCGGTGGCCGTAAGCGGAAATTATGCTTATCTGGGCACCTTTCAAAGCGGTGTTTTAGTGATTGATATCTCCAATCGGGCCGAACCCGCTATTATTCATAGAATACCTTTAGCGACCAGCACAATTCAATCGATTCGAATCTCGGGGAACTACGCGTTTGTTTGCAGTTATGGTTTGAGAATCATCGATATCAGCGATCCGATCAACTCCCAGGTTATCTGGGAATCGGAGGATCAGTTCGAAATGGGTGATATCGAAATCAAAGGAGATACGGCTTATGCCGCCTGGGGCGAACACGGATTGAAAGTTATGGATATCACTCAGATAACTTCCCCGCTGATCGTTGATCGATTCTACTTTGAGGATGGTACCTGGGTGTCCGGAGTTTCGGTTTCCGGCGATTATGCCTACCTGGCCTGCGGCAGTAGAGGATTACAGGTGCTTAATATGAAAACGATGCAAATTATCGCCGGAATAGATTCGCTTTCCTATGCTTTTAAAATAAAAGTCAGGAACGACTACGCTTACATGACATATGGCGATCCTGAATGCCCCCTGGCGGTAGTTAATATTTCCGAGCCTTACAATCCTCAAACAATGGGCATCTACTATCCTCCGCCAGGACATAGTCAACTTCGCCATCAAAGACGATTTGATTTATGTCGCCGATTATTATCACGGACTTCGACTGATTGATATTTATGAACCAACTAATCCTCACGAGGAGGCAGTTCATAATCGTTACGGGCACGATTTAGCTGTTACGGTTCAAAGCGACATCGCATTTGTTCAGGGTGAATACAAAATTACAGCTATCGATATTAATGACATAAACGATCCACATGAAGTCGGCAATTTTGAATTCGCTCAGATAATCAAGAATTTGATATACGTCGGAAATATCGTCTATTCATGTCAACAATCTAATACCTGCCTGTATGCAGTTGATTTTTCCAATCCTGCATCGCCCGCGTTACTGGGCAGCTATACGGCTGAACATGACGTGCATTACGAGGCGGCCAAATACGATCATTACATCTATTTGCTTGAAAACGGCGGCTTGCGAATAATCGACATTTCCGATCCTGCTAATATGGCGCAAGTTGGATTTTTTAATAACAGCACCACACCCGGTTTTCTAGAAACATTCGATCACTATGCAATTTTCCAGAATTCCGCCCAGGTTATCGAGGTTGCCGATTTAACTGATCCTCTGGCGCCAACGATTATTGAGGAATATGACATCGGCAGGATGCAATATTGTCGCACTGCCAGAGCCGCTGATGGCCGACTCTACATAACAGGAAGCCATAAGCTCTGGATTTTTGATATAACCAACGTCTCGAATTGGGTGCCGCTTTCGTCGACTACTATTTTTGACGGGACAACCAATTACCTTCAGGGCGTAGAAATTGTCAATAACCTCGCCTTTTTAACTGTCAGCAATATAGGACTTTGTATTTATGATGTAACCGACGGCAGCCGGCCGGAATTGGTTGGGCTTTATGACACTCCCGGTAGCCCCGGCGGAATGGTGGTAAGGGGTAATCTGGCAATCGTCGGAGATTACACCAATCTCGGATTTTACGATTGCACCCAGGCTGTGGGAATCGACCATCCCTCGGCTCCGACACTCCCCCAGTCGTTTGCACTGCTTCAAAATTATCCCAATCCGTTTAATTCATCGACTACGATTCGATTTGAACTTCCAAAGGCCGGGAAGGTATCGCTGGCGGTTTATGATATTCTTGGCCGGAAAATCTCCCTCTTAGCCAACCGCGAATTTACGGCTGGACAACACGCCATTAGCTGGAATGGCACCACCGATAATGGCGATGTAGTTACGTCGGGTAGGTATTTCGTCCGCGCCGCATTTGGCGAGGCAGTACAGAATATTCCGATTATGCTCTTGAAGTAGTTGGGCAATTTATCCATACTTAAAAAAGAACAGCGCCCCGCCCTGTCTTTTTTTATTGAGTGAAATTTATAATTCTGTCTCGGTGTTTGATTCAATGATAGTTTCTCCGGCCACTTGTTAAATCGTCATAATATCGTATATTATCGCGCTATGAAATATAAGCATCTTGAAGGACTAAACGAACCGCAACGTCAGGCAGTGGAACAGCTCGACGGTCCCCTCCTGGTGGTAGCCGGAGCCGGGTCGGGCAAGACCAGGGTTATCACTCATCGAATCGCCCATCTGATCGCCACCGATACGGCCAGCCCCGATCAAATCCTGGCAGTGACATTCACCAACAAAGCCGCCGGGGAAATGAAGGAACGAGTAGTCGAACTGCTTGGTTTCGAGGTCGCCGCGTCTGGATTTCAACCTTTCACTCTTTTTTGCGCTCGATTGCTTCGCGATAACTCCGAGGCGCTTGGCTACAAACGTTCATTTTCAATCTATGATGATTCCGAATCGCTGGCGTTGATAAAGAGAATTTATAAAGATAAGGGAATCCCCGATAGCCAGCCATCATTTGGAACCGCACAGGTGCGGATTTCTCGCGCCAAAGAACAGCTTATCACCTCCGACGATTTCCTGGATGAAGCCGCCGATTTCCTCGATCAAAACGTGGCTAAGGTGTATTCCGAATACCAGAAGCGCTTGGCGCAAAGTCATGCCTTTGATTTTGACGATCTACTGATGAAGGTTGTCGAGCTATTTGTACAGCATCCCGATATTCTGGAATATTATCAGGATCGGCTTAAATATATTCTCGTTGACGAGACCAGGATACCAATCACGCCCAATACCGTCTGGTAAATCTTTTAGCAGGTAAGAATCATAACCTGTGTGTGGTGGGTGACGATGATCAATCGATCTATGCCTGGCGGGGCGCCGATATATCGAACATTCTCGATTTCGAGGATGATTACCCCGAGGCCAAAGTCTCATCAAGCTCGAACAAAATTATCGTTCCACCCAGGTTATCCTCGATGCCGCCTTCCAGGTGGTTTCGAAAAATCTGGGCCGCATGAAAAAGCGCTTATTCACCGAAAAGGACGGCGGTGACAAAATCACGCTGCTTCTTTGCGGTGATGAACACGACGAGGCCGAGGCGGTCGTGGAAAAGATTCGCCTGGGATTGGTTTACGATAAAGCGCCATCCGATTTCGCGGTGCTGTACCGCACTAATGCCCAATCGCGTGTAATCGAGGATATTCTGCGCTACAAGGGGCTTCCATATACCATCGTGGGCGGTGTGCGGTTTTACGAGCGAGCTGAAGTTAAAGACATCATAGCGTACCTGCGGTTACTGGTTAAATCCGGCGGATAATCTGGCGCTGCTGCGAATCATCAACAGCCCCAGGCGCGGAATCGGCAAAACCAGCGTGGCTAAGCTGGAGGCTTTCGCGTTGTCTCAGGGAATACCGATGCTCGAAGCTCTTTCCCTGCCGCTGGAATCACTGGGAATCAAAGGGAAAGCCAAAGCCGAGCTTGATAAGTTAGTCAAAATACTTAAGGCTCTTTCCGATGATGTCGGCAAACTTGAGCCGCAGGATATCGCCGGCAAAGTTATCACCGAAACCGGTTATCTGCGGGCGCTCGAGGACGAGAAAACTCCCGAATCCGACGTGCGCGCTGAAAACGTTGGCGAAGTGGTGGCCGGTATCCGTGAATATGCCGAACGTAACGAGTCGCCGTCCCTGGCAGGCTTTTTAGAGGAAGTAGCGCTGTTGGCTGAAATCGATACCTGGAATAATGCCTCGTCAGCGGTAACGCTTATGACATTGCACGCCGCCAAAGGGTTGGAATTTGATACGGTTTTTCTGGCCGGTATGGAAGATGGTCTTTTTCCGCTGGAGCGATCATTCGATCAGCCTGCGGATTTAGAGGAGGAGCGCCGTCTCTGCTACGTGGGAATGACCCGCGCCAAGAACAAACTTTATCTTTCGATGGCGGGATTTCGCAGACGTTGGGGTGATTTTACCGGCGGGCCGTCGATGTTTCTCAAGGATCTCCCGGAGGAGTTAATAGAATTAGAGCGATTCAATTACTGGAACGATATCTACTCCAGGGGAGCGAAAAACGGCGCTCAGGCCCGGCACGTGCATAAAGAAACGCCTACAGAACATTTCCCGGAACCCGAGTATGATTATGATGATCTACTCCCGCTGGGCACATCCGTACTACATGATAAGTTCGGACACGGCGTAATTGTCGGACGAGAAGGATCGGGCGAAAACCTGATGGTAACAATCCGTTTTGAGCGCGCCGGAGTTAAAAAGATCATGGCCAAATATGCGAGTTTGGAAATCTTGGGGAGATAAGGCAAGTTGTGAGTTGTAGCCGGGGACCCCTGTGGTCCCCGGAACCACTATTCAAGTGGTGTCAGGTCCCCGAACCTGACACCACTTCTTCATTTATTGAAATCTATTTTATCAAAATGCATCTATCAGTTTTAGATATCTCCCCCGCTTTTAACTTATAGAAATATATTCCCGACGGCCTATCCCCTGCATTCCAAATAATCTGATGCTCCCCGGCTTCCTGATACTCCGATAAGAGTGTTTCGAGCTTTCGGCCTGTGATATCATATATCTCCAACAGCACATCCGAAGATGTTGGAATACCATATTTAATTGTTGTTTGAGCATTAAACGGATTGGGGTAGTTTTGGAGAAGGGCAAACCTTTGAGGAATATTATTTCCCTCCTCAACCCCAATTGTTCTTAAATGCAGAATCATCAGGGAGTACTCATCAGCGATATAAGCATATTGCCCTGAGAGAAAAACATTTTTGGCGAACCCCGGCGTATCGTAGCCATCAATCCAAAACGGATTGGCCGGATCGCTGATATCTATAATATGAAGTCCGAAAAGCCCGTCGGCCACATAAGCATAATTACCTGAAACGGCTACGTCATAGGCTTCTCCCGGCGTATCATATCTAACTACTAACTGCGGATTAACGGGGTTGGAGACATCAAATATTAATAGCCCCCAATATCCGCAAGCCAGATACGCATAGTTGCCCGCAACAAATACACTCCAAACGGTTGAATATACCGTATAAGTGCCAACTAAGGCGGGAATTGAGCAGGATCAGAAATATTAATAATTTCAAAGCCGGGAAATTGATTGACCACATAAGCGTAAATTCCCGAAACGAAAACGCTGAACGCAGAACCTGAGGTATCATATCCCCCGATTAATCCTGGCCAGGCTGGATTTGAAATATTGAGGATTTGCAGACCGCCGTCATAATTTGCTAAATAAGCATAATTGTCCGAAACAACGACATCATATGTGGAGCCTGGCGCGCCACCCGTTCCAATCAGAACCGGATTTGTCGGATCTGAGATATTAATTATTTTGAGCCCCTGGTAACCATCGGCCACATAGGCATAATTGCCCGAAACATAAACGCCCTGGGCATAGCCCGGCGTATTAGAGCCTCCCACTACTGCCGGGTTACTCGGAATCGATATGTCAACAATCTCAAGTCCTGAATTCCAGGCGGCCACATAGGCATAGTTAGCCGATACGAATACCGCCTGAGGAGGATCGAGCGTTTGGTAACTTCCGGTAAGTATCGGAACCCCCGGCGACGAGATATTTAAAATACGAAGCCCCGTCCAATTATCGGCCTCGTATACGTAACTTCCCAAAACACTAATGCCTGTGGCTGATCCATCCGTGGGACTATCGCTGACTAAAGTAGGATTCGAAGGATTAGATATATCGATAATTCTGAGTCCGGCCATAGCATCGCCAATATAAGCGAAGGTGCCTGAAATCTGGACATCAAGGGCGTAATCCCGCGCCATATAAAAAGATCCCGATAATCGAGGGCTGGCCGGATCGGAAATATTTATCACTTGAAGACCGTAACTGGCATCAGCCAGATAAGCATATTCGCCTGAAATTGCTATTCCGTAAGCATAATCCCGTGTTCCGTAATGACCTTTTTCGACTGGATTGGCCGGATCGCTGATTTCCACAATTTGGAGTCCCGACATGCCGTCGGCAATATAAGCATAATTGCCCGAAACATACACGCCGTTGGCCGAGCCTGACGTTACATATGTTCCAACCCATGACGGAAATGCGGGATTGGAAATATTTAGTATTACCAGACCGGTTATTCCATCAGCCACATAGGCATAATCGCCGGAAACGAAAACATCGTAGGCAATACCCCAGGTACAGTAACCGCCAACCAGCGTCGGGTTAGCTGGATCTTGAATGTTTATTATCTGAAGGCCAGAATCGCCGTTGGCGATATAGGCGTATTTGCCGACAACGTCTATCCCGCACGCCCCTTCAGGATAAACGCACCCGCCGGAAAGATAAAATCGGCTTTCAAAACTGGGAGAGGACGGATTGCTAACATTAAGAACCAAAAGCCCATTGCCGATAGCGCAGTAGGCATAATTACCTTCAACTTCCACATCCGCAATTCCAGTCCACAGGGTTGATTCGACATAATCAATATTCTGAGCCAGCCCGGTGGCACTCAAGGATAGGACTATTATTATGCTAATAATGGAGCGTTTCACGTCAGCCTCTGATGATTGAGCATTATTTTTAAGTAATGTTGCATCTCCGAGCCGGCATATTCTTTTAAAATTAAGTGACATTATTTTATCAAAATACACTTTTCAGTTCGGGAGGTCTTACCCGTTTTGAGGCGATAGAAATATACTCCTGATGGCTTATCGCCCGCATTCCAAGCCAGCTGATGTTCTCCGGCCTCCTGGTATCCCACCTGAATTGTCTCTAACTTTCTGCCTTCAATATCAAAAATATCGATAATGACATCGGACGCCGTTTGTAGAGAATATTTGATTATGGTCCTCGCATTAAACGGATTGGGGTAATTTTGTGAAAGAGAAAAGGCTTTCGGAATTTTTGATTCTTCTCCAACCGCATCGCTATTTAGGTGCAAAATCATTAGTGAATATTCATCTGCTACGTATGCATAATTCCCCACGGCGTAAGTTTCCATGGCGCGGCCCGGCGTATCATAACCTCCAACCAGCGATGGATTCATCGGATTTGAAATATTCACTATTTGAAGGCCAGCATTGAATTCCGATAGATAGGCATAATTCCCGAAAATGGAGATACCAACCACCGCTCCGGCCCCTCTAAAATAACTTACAAGTTCAGGAGCGCTCGGATTTGAGACATTAAATATCAGCATGATCTCCTGGGTATTCCCCAAATATACATAATTTCCGGAAACGGCAACGTCGTAAGCTGTGCCCGCGTCGTTATAGGCTCCGGCAAATACCGGGTTGGACGGATCGCTGATATTGATGATTTGCAAACCGGAATCAGCATCCGCCACATAGGCATAATCTCCCAAAACAGCGACACTGTAAGCCCAATGAGGTGTGGAATAACTCCCGACAGTGATCGGATTAGCCGGATCGCTTACATCGATGATTCGAATACTATAGATATCCGCAACATAAGCATAATCACCGCTCACGTAGACTTTATTGGCGTTTCCAGGGGTATAACATGATGCTACCAGATTTGGTTCGGACGGAATTGTGATATCAATTATCTGGATTCCGTCATTATAATCGGCAACATAAGCGTAATTGCCGGAAATGTAAATCCCGGTGGCCATCCCGGGTGTATCATAGCCTGTCACCAGTATCGGGTCGGAGGGATTCGCTATATTTATCACTTGAAGTCCTGATGTGTAATCTGCCAAAAAAGCATACTCGCCAGAAACGGAAATATCAACCGGCCAATCATTCGTATAATAGCTTCCCGCCATCAAGGGATCATTTGGATTGGTAATATCTACGATATGAATCCCCAGCCAGTTATCGACCTCATAAGCATAATTACCCGCAATTGATATTCCCAAAGTATAGCCTTGCGATCCAACGCTGCTGGCAAACACCGGCGATGCTGGATCAGTGACATCGATAATTTGCAGGGAAGAAACATTAGCGACATAAGCATAATTGCCGGCCACTGCTATATCGTCTGCCCTGTCGGGAGTGCTATAGTTGCCAATATACTCAGGATTGGCTGGATCGCTGATATCCAGAATAATAATTCCAAAATCGCTGCATGCCAGATAAGCGTATGAACCCGATACATCAACCGCTAAGGCATTTCCTACCGTGACAAATTCTCCAGCCGCAGTCGGGTTGGCAGGATTGCTAATATCTGCAATTAAGAGTCCGGAGGAATAACATGGCATATAGGCGTAATTCCCCGACACGATTACTTCCTCCGCCCATTGAGGTAGATTATAAATCCCCAAAGGCAACGGTTGCGCCGGATTGGAAATATCTATAATCCGAAGGTAATAAGTATTGGCAATATAGGCATAATTGCCCGACACATCTACGCACTGAACATAGCCCGTAAAGCCGATACCCCCGGCAAAAAACGGATTTTGAGGATCGGAGATATTTATTATTTGAAGCCCTATAGAACCGTCGGCGATATATGCGTAATTGCCCGCCACATCTATCTCGTAAGCTCCCCCTGAAAGATAATAGCTGCTTACGAAGCTTGGTGTATTGGGATCGCTCACGTTCAGTATCACCATGCCATTTTCCAGGGCACAAAAGGCATAATTGCCAACTATTTTGGCATCTACCGCTCCAGTCCATAATGTTGATTCGACATAATCAACATTCTGGGCGAGCGTATTGCCTGCTAAAATTAATATGGCTGTCAGAAAAAATAGAAAACGTTTCATGCCAACCTCTTTCAAAATAAATCATCACAGTAATTCATCAATCGGGTTAATTCCAGGTTACTCATGAATAATCCAGGCATTACCCGAGGTGTTAAGGCTGAATTACAGTATTATGTTGTCAAACGAATCAGGCAACACCCGCAGCCAGATAGATTCTACTTTAGAAGTATTAATTTTTTTTTATGGCGGCTTGTTCGCCTGTTTCAAGACGGTAGAAGTATATACCCGACGACACCTCTCGACCGGCCTGATCGGTCCCGTTCCATATCCTGCTCTGGCATCCTGCCCTCAGGTTTTCATCAGCCAGGGTAATGATCTTGCGGCCCAGGATGTCAAATATTGACAATTTCACATGTCGAGGCAGGGCGAGCTCGAACGCAATCTCCGTGCTGGTATTAAAGGGATTGGGATAATTCTGGGAAAGGGAATATTCCAGTGGCACTCTGCCGATTGCCTCTATGCCGGTTGGGCTAAAACGCAGTATTTCGAGCGAGTATAACGCCGCCACGTAAATAAGATCACCCGACACAGAAATATTCTGAATGTCGGTTAGATTATAATTTGCTGCGCTCCGGGGATTTTGACGATCCGATATATTTACCGCATCTATGCCAGAACCCGTCGCCAGGAATGCGTAGTCTCCGTCAACCGTGACCAAATTCGCGCGGCCCGAACTGTAGGAGCTGACCAGTTGCGGATCGGCGGGATTGGAAATATTAAAAATAAAAAGTGCGGGATTATAACTGGTAAAATATAAATAATCGCCACTAACAAAGATATCGCCGGCCGTTGTGTCCACTGTTGCAACCAAAGTTGGATTTGCCGGATCGTTGATATTAAATATCCTGACACCCGATTCGGGATTAACCCCGCCATTAATATAGGCATATTGGCCCGCTACGAAAATATGGTTGCTGCCTCCCAGGTTGGAATATCCCCCTATTAACCGAGGATTGGAGTGATCGCTTACATCGACTATCTTAAAGCTGCTTCCGCAGGCGATGTAATCGTTATTCCCGATAACTGCGCATTCGGTACCGGCGAGAAGAGTGGTATCTGCCACTATAATGGGATCGGCTGGATCGCTTATATCTATTATTTCCCCACCGCCGGTCCAGCAATAGTAAGCATACGGAAAAGAAACTGATACGGTTAGAAAGGGATTGGCCCGAATTGGAATATTCCCTACAACGTTCGGCGACGCCGGATTAGAGATATCTACAACATTCATTCCAAATAAGTAGCTTAGGCCGGTTGAGTAGCTGGCAACGTAGGCGTAATTTCCATTTATGGCGACATCACGCACCGCGCCCTGCCCCGAATAAGTATCATCCGCTATCAGGCTATCCGGATCGGTGGCGTCCAAAACAGTTAGATCCCCCAGTGATGATTTGCCGATAAAAATATGGTCTCCGTTTCCAGCAATATAATAAGTGATAGCCCCAAACATGCCGATTTGCACAAGCTCATAACTGGAGGGCTGTAGAATTTTAATGCCTTCATGGTCGCAGGCGTAAATATAGCCATTGTTTTCGCAAAAATCATAAATTACCACAGAGGAATGAGTACCCCTCGAAATTGGATGAGCTGGATCGGAAATGTCAACCATATCGATTCCATATTCCCGGTGCTGATCGGGATACCAATGGTCCCATGAGAGAAAAGCTCTGTTGCCTCCCACTTCAAGCCGGTGAATAACGCCACCGGCAGCAACTGATGAAACCTGAGTGATGTTTCCTGGATTAGATATATCGAACACTTCCAGGCTGTCTCCCCTGGTCAGGAGAGCATAATTCCCGATAACTTCGATATCATAAAAACCGGAATTAAAAGTATAATAATTCCCAATCGGTAGCGGATTGAGCGGACTGGAAATATCGTACATGTAAAAGCCGCTCCAGCAGGATGCCACAAAGGCAGTATCGCCCCTGAATAAAATATCCTGTGGGCAATCCCAATCGAGGCTCTGGCTAAATGTGAGGCTCCCATCTTCGTTCACGCTGTATAATTCGGGATAACCATAATCAAATGCAACATACGCATAACCGTTGTGGAAAAAGATATGCGGATTCCCCAACCTCTGAAAACTAACCAAATTCAGGGAATCGGGATTGGTCATATCAAATACCTTCAGGAAATTACCGCCGGCGCCATAAATAAAATGTCCGTTGAAAGAGATTGTTTCGACAGTCCCCGAAACAAGGGTCGAGCTTATGTGGTCAATTGTTCCCCGGGTAACAGCGCTGATTGAAAGAGTGAGGGCGACTGCAGCTATACCAGATAACCTTATCCGCCTCATAGAGGCCTCCTCGTTAAAAGAGCCACTCACGCCGGACTAAATGGAAAAAACAGTAACTTAAATATCGCATAAATTCATGGACAGTCAAGCAATTAAATCAAAAGCCGCCCCTTTCATCCGGGGCGGCTTGCATGTGGCCACTATATTTTTCGATACGCGGAATGAGAGTCGTTTTGCTCACAGGCCGCGCCACAACTTACTTGTAGAACTCTTCGGTCCCGGCTAAGACCTCTTTGTTTGTATTCTCAGGTATTGCCTGAAAAGTCAGCTGTTCCGGCGAAACGAGCTCCTCCTTTCCGTTATAGGTATAGATTCCATCTGTTCTGGTGGCCACAAAAACATCTTTTGAATTGGCGCAAAGCTTGACTACTTCCATTCCCTCGAAATCATCAACCTTCTCGAGACAGTCATTGGCATATCGCAGCAAACCGCTTTCGGCGCCGATATAAGTTGCCGCCGAGGTGCACAGGATAGTGTTGACGGAATAAACTTCGGATGAATCATTGACAAACATCTGCGACCACTTGCCGCCATTGAATCGGAAGATTCCGGCGTCAGTGCCAACCCAGAGGTTGGGATAGGAATATTCGAGAGCATTGACAAACGACAGGGCGAAGGTATCGCGACGGAGGTAACGTTCCTGCCAGGTACGGCCGTCGAAAAAGAGCAGGCCATCGCCATAAGTGCCGACCCACAAACCGCTGCGATCGCCCGCCAGAGCGGTTACGATGATTCCGGATTTGACCAATGCATCCACGCAGCCGGCTTCATCCAAGGGATCAGTGCAATGAAACCAGAGACCCTTATCGGTGCCAACCAAAAGCCCATCGCCATATTCCATGACGACATTGACAGTCTCTCCGGGATAATAGGCCGCCAGATTGGCCGTGTAGTCGCTGTCGAACTTGAAAAATCCGTCGCCGCCCGCGAAACGATCATTGCCGATTGGCAGAATGGTATTAAGATTCTTGAGGCAGGTACCAAGCTCGCGCTTTTCGGGGACAAGCTGTTGAGGCGGAATTTGTTTACGGTGCGAAAGCGGCAGAAGAAATAGGCCGTTATCAGTACCGACAACAAGCCTCTGACCATCGACCAGCATGGTGGTGACCTCCGGCCTGTAACCGGCGTTAGGCGATTGATCGTTGAATGCGGCCGTTTCGGGAAGCGCGAATTCGTTGGCGGTTGCCTCGGTTTCGACAATCACGGGTTTTCTTTTGATGCTGCCTACCATGACTATTAGTATGCCAAGCATCACCACCGCGATGATTGCTGCCAGTGATCCTGAATTTTTCATAAGTCCTCCGTTAATCAAAATTTTGGGGTATTTTCATATTTCGCCTAACAATAGGTCAAATACCGTGCCAGAAATTTATAGCGTTGACGGATAACGAGTTAACTGCACAGATGACGAGCTAAAGCTGTGTCAAAAGCGAAGCGCTGTGTCAGGATTGACACAAGGGGAGCGTAGATGGGGTGGTAGGCTTGGCACGGCCCCGATTTTATCGGAGTGGTAAGCATGTTATAAGTATATCAACGCCGGATATAAAAAGAAAAACCCCAACCTGGTTACGGTCGGGGCATACTTTATATCTCAGACTAATTCTGAAATATCGATAGCTTATTATTGCGGGTTACTTGGTGATCTTGCCGGCTTTGAGACAACTGGTGCAAACTCGCACGCGCTTCGGCTTGCCGTTAACTCTGGCGTTTACCGATTTGAGATTGATATTGAATCGTCTCATGGTTAGGTTGTGAGCCTTGCTGACCGAATGACCGATACCTGGCTTTTTTCCGCATATTTCGCAAATCTGTGACATCTTCGTCCTCCGCCGTGAGAATGTGCCGGGTTTCCTTCTCTCCCGATAGGATCGGGGTCACTCGGAACCCGACCTAAAACTTCTTGCCCTCCAAAATCAGACTTGTAATATAAGAATTCAAATTGGGATGGCAAGGATTTTAAATGAAATTTAGTGCTTCAAATTTTTGCTGAGCCCGTCAAACTCTCAGGTCCGAGCGGAACTGAGCTACGATACGGATTTTGATGCAAGTTGGCCGCTCGCTTTATATATCAACCACTATCCAACTTGACACGAAGCGTATATAATCCTACTATAAGTCTATGTCAGTCAAAAGCCCTGCAAGCAACATGGGAGGCTCCAAGCCGGGCCTTGATTATCTTTTTTCCGATATCCAATATCTTAAAGGCGTCGGCCCCAAAAAGGGAGATATTCTTCGGCAAAACGGCATCTCCACAGTATTTGACCTCTTCTATTATGTCCCTCGAAAGTATGTAGACCGCTCGCTGATCGTCCCCATGAACGCCCTCTCCGAGGGTATGTCAGTTACAGTGTTGGGCAAGATATCGGCCAGCGGAATCGCACAGGGCCGTCAAAGACGATTCATCGCCATTATAGAAGATAACACCGGCTATATCGAGTTGATCTGGTTTAACGGTTATCGCTATCTCGTTGACGCTTTTGCCGAGGGTGATATCGTTTGCGCTTCCGGCACCGTGCGAATGTATGGACGGCTTTATATTCCGCATCCTGAGTTTGAAGTTGTAGATTCGGCAGAGGACGAGACTATCCATACCGGACGGCTGATTCCGATCTATCCGGGAAATGCCGGCCTTCGTGAAAATGGCCTCAGCTCGCGAGCGCTCAGACGAATAATAAAGCCTGCCTTAGACCATCTGACAGAGCATCCCTGCGAAACAATTCCCGAACAATGGCGTCAGCAATACGGCCTGGCCGGCCTGGATCGCGCTATTCAGCAAGCGCATTTTCCGGATACGATGGAGATGGCCGAATCCGGCCGTCAGAGGCTGGCGTTTGAGGAGTTGTTCTATCTCGAGCTTATCATGGCCGGACGGCACAAAAAGCGCCGTCAGAAAACCAACGGGATAATGCTGGGTCCACCCAAAAAGAATGGCCGCAAACTTCTCGATAGCCTGGGATTCAAACTCACCAAATCTCAAGTAAAAGTATTAAATCAAATTTATGTCGATATGGCCGCTCCCTATCAGATGAACCGTTTGCTTCAAGGCGATGTTGGCTCCGGCAAAACGATAGTTGCAGTACTGGCTATGTTGGGCGCTATTGAATCCGGTTACCAGGCTGCAATTATGGCGCCTACGGAAATATTGGCCGAGCAGCATTACTATTCTATATCGGAGTTATTGCGTCCGCTTGGCATTGAGGTAACACTCCTGACAAGTTCGGTAAAAGGTCAAGCTCGCAAGGAAGCGACGACCAAAATTGCATCCGGCGAATATGCGGTCGTAATCGGAACGCATGCTCTGATCGAAAAGAAGATCACTTTTGCTAAACTTGGCTTTGTGGTCATAGACGAGCAGCATCGGTTCGGTGTCATGCAGCGGGCGCTTCTCCAAACTAAGGGGAAAAATCCTGATATTCTTGTCATGACCGCCACTCCAATCCCGCGGACTCTCGCCATGACAGTCTACGGCGATCTCGATGTCTCAGTCATCGACGAAATGCCGCCGGAACGGATTCCAATTGCCACCGAATATATTCCGGAGGATCGTCGCCGCTGGATGTACGATTTCATCCGCAAAAAAGTCAGCGTTGGCAGTTCGATTTATATCGTCTATCCTCTGATCGAGGAGACCGAGAAATCCGATCTTAAGGCGGCGACGCAAGGCTATGAATCGTTAAAAAAGGTATTTCCAAAATTGCGCCTCGGCCTGTTGCATGGCAAGCTCACCAGTCAGGAAAAGCTTTCGGTCATGACCGATTTTAAGGAACGAAAGATTGATATCCTGGTATCCACTACAATCGTTGAGGTCGGGCTTGACGTTAAATCGGCCAATGTCATGGTAATCGAACACGGCGAGCGATTTGGCCTATCGCAGCTTCATCAGCTTCGAGGACGAGTTGGCCGCTCGGGCGTACAATCATACTGCTTTATTCTATCCGGCGAACGGACCGGCGACGAGGGCAAAAAGAGGATTGAGGTTATCGTATCGAGCACCGATGGTTTCAAAATTGCGGAGGCTGACCTCGAAATCCGAGGCCCCGGCGAGGTTCTGGGTACCCGTCAGCATGGCCTTCCGGATTTGCGAGTGGCACGTATAACGGATACCCGTTTGGTGGAGTTGGCGCGTCGTCTGGCGTTTGAGATGGTGGAGGATGATCCCTCCCTTATCAAACCGGGAAATATCGAAATTAAAAGCATTTTGAAAAAAAGGTTGGGTGGACGGCTAAAATTTGCTAAAATAGGATAATATTCGGGAATAAAGGGGATAGGATTATGAAAAGTGAAAAACTTCAGGACGCCTTAAATGGCGCCAAAAATGTGGCTGATCAGGTACGCAGCATGATCGATGACGCCGGCGATCTCGATTTGCAGAGGCTGCTCAAACAAATCGAGGCCGACCTCATGGATTTACAGCATAAGCTGGCAATTGCAGTCAGACTTGCAAAGAAAGGCTGATATTATGAATGATGAGAAATCGGCATCGGGAGATTTTAGCCACGAGCTAATGTTTACCCAGCTTGTGCTCTCATTTCAGGCGGCCGCCTGGCAGCAGTTGGGAAAAGTGCCCAGCGTAATCAGCGGCAAAATAGAACGCGACATCGAGATGGCCAAGCATTCGATCGATATGCTGGGCATGCTGGAGGCCAAGACCAAAGGCAACCTGACCGAAAGCGAAGATAAATATTTGCAGCACGTGCTCTATGAACTCAGGTTAAATTATCTCGATGAGTTAAAAAAGGGGCCGGATAAAAAAGAAGAAAAAAGCGAAACACCAAAACCCGACGAACCCGATCAGGAAAATAAGGAATGATTAAGCTATCGGCGGAAAATCTTTCAAAAACCTACGGTAAACTCAGGGCTGTCGATGATGTCAGCCTTAAAGTACAGGCCGGAGAGATCGTTGGCTTTTTAGGCCCTAACGGCGCCGGCAAAACCACCACTCTTAAGATGCTGATCGGCCTGCTCAAGCCCGATAGCGGCAAGATCAATATCGCCGGATTCGATCTCGAGGGCGATCCCATCCGGGCTAAATCACAGGTCGGGTATGTGCCGGATATTCCGAATCTCTATGATAAACTGACTCCAACCGAGTTTTTCAATTTTACCGCCGAGGTATTCCGACTTGAGAAAGGCCTGGCGAAAAAAAGGATTTCGCGATTTGGTGGAGTTGTTCGATCTCGGCGATCAATGTAAAAAACTTATTTCTTCGCTCTCACACGGAACCAAGCAGAAAGTTTCGCTGGCGGCCGCGGTGCTGCATCGTCCCGAGGTGCTGCTTCTTGACGAACCTACCGGAGGGCTCGATCCCCGGGCAACGCGCAAGATTAAAGATATCATGCTCGAATTGTCGAGAGGCGGTTGCGCCATCCTTTTTTCCACTCATATTCTCGAAATCGCCGAAAGCATGTGCAACAATCTTTATATCATAAATAAAGGCAAGATTGTGGTCAGCGGACCGACAGCCGAGCTCAAAAGCAACGCCAAAGAAGGCTCGACATTGGAGGAGTTATTTATCGAGCTCACCGGCGGTTCCGAATATGATGAGGTTGTTAAGTATTTGAAGAATTAGGTAAGTCAGGTTTCGAGCAAGGGTCTTGACCGAGTGAGAAACCCAACCTGCAATCTACCACAAAAAGATAGGCAATATCGGAACATTATAAATAATCGTTATGATCCTCACCCTCATTAAATATCGTTTAAAAATGCTTCTCTCGATGTTTAAGGGAGGCAAAAAAGTCGGACAGACCCTGTTATTCCTTTTTGCTTTATTAGCTGTGGCATTTGCCTTTATCAGCTTTTTTATCGGAATATATGAATTTGCCAAAATAAACCCTGAGCAGGGTGAGAAATTTATAGATTTCCTGACTGCCATGCTTTTTCACGGCATGTTTATGTGGCTGTGCTTCTGGGGTCTATCGATGGCGATACTCACCATCTTTTTCTCGAATGACTTAAAGCTGCTGTTAACTATGCCTATCAAGCCGCGCGACATATTCATCTACAAAATCACAGATGCCACCTATCAGAATATGCGATTCTCCTTTCTCCTGATTGTGCCCACTATGATCACTCTGGGTCTTCATTACCACGCCGCATTTCCCTATTATTTTATAGTGATCATTGTAGCAACTCTAATGGCCGTAATACCCGGGGCGCTGGGTATTATTATCGCATCATTTTTAAGCCGCAGAATTCCCAAAGCAAGACTCAAAACCGCAATCACGATTATCGGAAGCTTGATTGGTGTTATTTTCTGGGCGTTCATGAACCGTTTCAACGGCCGTTTTTCATCGGAAACACCCGATATGAATATACCATTTGAGGGAATGGCCAAATATGTATCGTCGCCGATACTCAAATGGCTGCCGTCGGGATGGGCTTATGGCGCTACAAAGGAAGCGGCCTTCGGACATTGGGGACAAAGCCTGGCATTCATGGGAATACTGGCGATAGTTTCAATGGCATTAATCTATATCGCGCTAATCCTGATTTCCCGTCATTATGCTAACGGTATTGGTGAAGAAGTCGCGTTACCGTCAGCGGCGATATCCGGGATTAGCATGGGAGGCTCACCTCTCATGGCTCATATCAGACGAGATCTCGCGATTTTCTGGCGCGAGCCCGGGCGTTGTGACGCAAAGCTTGATAATGTTGGTGTTTCTTCTGCTCTATCCTTACGTTACCGGTAAAGATGAACTTGCAGGCCTGACCAAACTTTCGCTTTCGCCGGTAACCGCTCTTTTCGCGGCCTTTTTCGGCGGACAGATCGGCAGTCGCCTGATTCCCATGGAGAGGCTTGGTTTCTGGCAGAATATGTCAACTCCAAATGGCCGCAACCTGACGATATTAAGCAAAACGATAATCGGCCTAATCTTTGTAACAGTATTTTCCGCCCTGGTTGGGATTATTCATTTCGTAACCGGACGAATAACAGACCCTATCGTCATTCTATTTATGATTGGCTTTGCATGGGTTGGGCTATCAATGGGTTTGCCTCTGGGAATTTTCTTTGCCAATTTCAGCTGGGAACATCCCCGACGAATGCTTAAGGGCGGCGGAGCCTTTCTTTATGCTCTTTTGATGATGTTCAGCGGATTTGGACTTTACGGATTGGTCTATCTGGTCTCGCGGTTTCTATCAGGTTTCATAAGTCCGATAATCTTTATGTTACTGGTGTCCTGCGGATTTTTGGCCATCTCCCTGGCTATTTCGCTCTTGAAACTCGCCAATATGGAATGGAATCCGGAAAATTAGAAAGTGAAGTTTTTTTCGTGGTAATGACAAGTGCAGAAATTTTGAATAGCAAGCTCGATGGCCGCGTGGAGCAGAATGTAATCCTGGCGCCGTATGCCAGTTTCGGAATCGGCGGACCAGCTAACTTCTTTTTCGTAGCGAAAACCCCGACCGAAATAATCAGAGCAGTGCGGGCCGCGCGCGATCTGGGCATCAAGTTTTTTGTTCTTGGCGGCGGATCGAATATCCTTTTTGATGATCTCGGATATACCGGGCTTATCATCAAGGACGAGTGCGCGAAATTTAGGGTCTATCCCGATGGAATGTCCGCTCAATCGGGCGCGGTGGTCGATAAGATGGTTGATGCCGCTCTGGAGGCCGGACTGGGAGGACTCGAATATGCAGCCGGAATCCGGGGCACGATCGGCGGAGCGGTTTATGGTAATGCCGGAGCCTTTGGTCATGCCATCAACGAAATCCTTCGAAGCGCCGTGCTTTACACTCATGACGGTCAAATTGCCATTGTCGATAATAATCATTTCAAGTTCGCGTACAGGAAATCATCCCTTTCGGATTCGGGAGACGTTGTATTGACAGTCAAGCTGGTATTAAAAGTTGAGAACAGACAAAAATTAGCCGATATTATTAATGAGAGGCGGAAATTCCGTCAAGACCACCATCCGGTAGGTTTGGGATCAGCCGGATCGGTATTTAAAAACCTGAGATCGCTTGAAGATCCCACCAATGTTACTCCAGCGGGAAAAATCCTTGAAGCTGCTGGAGTTAGGGGGATGAGAGTCGGCCAGGCCGCTGTCTTTGAAAAGCATTGCAATATTGTAGTCAATTTGGGCGGCGCAACCTCAAGTGATGTAAAGACTTTAGTCGCCAACATGATAGCGGCTGCCAGGGCGAAGTTTGGTCTGGATTTAAAACGGGAAATATTGTATATTGACCCGTAGCGAGAACGTGCAGCGAGCACGTAATGAAAACCAAATATCAAAGGAGGACTTAGGGACATTCGCTAAAGACTGAATGTAGCATCTAAAAACCGCCGACGGCGGCAGGGTGTACGTTGTCTTTGTATACTAGAATAGGCGTTTTACTCTCGATCCTGATCATCTCATCCGGGGTGCGGGCGACAGAAATCAGTGATCTGAGAGTTCCCCTGGAAATTAATAGCAGATTTGTACTTCGAGCGGAAGAAGGTCCTCCCTCCAGCGGCAAGGGACTTAATGATATCGCTCCTTGTTATTTATTTAAGTTTTCATCCCTAAAATACAAACGTGATATAGTCTTCTCCCCTGACGGTGAATACATCGTTCAAAGGGATTATTATGGTGAGTACTTGTTGCCGTCCGTTGAGGTCGAGAAGCTTTCTAACTATGTGAGTTTTAGACGGCAGTACGCGCTCAATAAATCGTGGCAAAACGATCTCAGAACGGTTCTCGGCAAGGGTGATGTCGGCGACAATAAGGGAGCTGTCAGTATTGATATTCCCTGGGAGCCGCCCAAGGCGGTGACCAGTATTATCGGCGAGGGCCGCTCGAGTATTCAGGTCAACGGCTCGCGGTCGATCTCTTTTTCCGGTCGTTCGGAATGGGAAGATGGTCTTAAGAATACCGGTACCTTTAAACAATCGAAATTCCCCACCCTTCAAATGGAGCAAACCTCGCGTTTCAAGGTAACGGGCAATATCGGTTCGAAGATTACGGTCGAGGTTGACCAGGACTCCAAGCGCGATGTCGACCTTGCCAATACCATCAAGCTGCGCTACAAAGGCGGCGAGGATGAGATCCTTCAAACCATCGAGGCCGGTAATACCAATCTAGCGCTGCCAAATGCTCAGCTAATTGGTTACTCTCAAAATGTGCAGGGACTATTCGGTATCAAATCGACCGCCCGTATCGGAAATCTCGATCTCACAATGATTACCAGTCAGGAAAAGGGAACCACCGAGAAATCTACCATCAGCGCCGGCGCTAAGGGGACCCCCCATAATATTCGCGATTACGAATATCTGGCCAACACTTATTTCTGGTTGGATGTGAACCATACTGCTGAGGATACACTCCTTTCGGTGGAGCTTTATGTGCCGGGCACCCCTCCCAATGATCCTTACGGAATTGCAGTGGTCAACCCTTGCGACAGCCTGCCCTGTATGACTTCCCAGGAATATGACAGAGGCGAATATATTTATACTCCTTTTGCACCCGTCTATCCTGCCGATTATGTAGTTGTCCCCATGGGTTGGTACATTGTATTGAATAAACCGATTCAACCCAGCCAGGATTTAGGAGCATATATTAAATATTATCATCATGATCCGGCCAACTACCAGAAAATAGATACAGTCATAATTGGAAACCTGAATTATCGCCGTAATCAGGGCACGAACGATACCACTATGGTTTTGCAGCTCTTGAAGCACCATAATGCCAGTTCGGCCTTTGCGACCTGGAACCGCATGTGGCGCAATGTCTACGATTTGGGATCCCGGGATATTTCACCGGACGGTTTTGAGCTGAAAATTTATAAAGGCACGGGTGCTGTCAATGACCAAATTACTGATCCCGAAGACTTGAACAGCCATTGCTATATTACTCTGCTGGGCTTGGATAGTCTCACCAACAATCAAACGCCGGGCGCCGATTGTATATTCGATTTTAACAATACCAAGATCGACGCCTCCAGGGGCCATCTCATTTTCCCCAGCAGATTCCCTTTTATCAGTGACAGTCTTCCCGAGGCTGAAAGAGTGCCCAATATATACAATGAACCTCGTGATGCTCCTACCCTGCCTAATTCCAGTAAATATTATATTTATGTAAAAACATCCACGCGTGCTTCGACTTTCTCCCTGGGCCGCGCCAACATCATGCCCAACTCCGAGGTTGTCAAACTTGGTGACGGCACTGTCCTGCGCCGGGATGTCGATTACAACATCAATTACGATATCGGGCAGATTACTTTCCTGAATGATCAAGCCTTGAATCCCGCCGCAAATGTCTCGATAGATTTTGAGTACGCTCCATTCTTCATGCCGGAAAAGAAAAGCTTATTCGGCGTGGCCGGGCAGTACTCTCTTTGGGATAATTCCAATATCACCATGGCCGCCATGTATCGTTCGGAATCGGCTTCTGATCCTCGGCCGCGCGTGGGACGTGAACCTAAAAAAGGTTTTGTCTGGGATAGCAATTTCGATTTCAACTTCAAGCCCGAATTTATGACGAACATGGTAAACTTCCTGCCATTTATACAGACCGATGCTCCCTCCACTTTTGAGGTCACAGGCGAAGTTGCTCAGAGCTTTCCCAATCCCAATACCAAGGATGAAGCTTTCATAGATGATTTCGAAGGCGCCAGAAGCTATACCGATCTTTCCACCAGGCGCGGTATCTGGACCCTGGCATCGCCTCCGCTTGACCCATCCGGCGTTAAATATCCTCTGGAAAGAAGATCCGATATCTGGTGGTATAATCCCATTACCACCCTTCGTCTGACCGAAATCTGGCCTGATCGTTCGGTAAAGCAAGAAGACGACCGTATTGATGTTTTATTTTTGAATTATTTCCCGGATACAGCCTTCGCCGCCCCCGAATCATCCTGGACGGGAATCATGAGGCCGTTTTTCGCCGGGTTAGCCGATCAGACGGATATGAAGTTTATCGAGGTTTGGTATTATCCCGATTCAGTGGATTTAAATGAGGACCCGACGTTAAATCTCGATTTTGGGGCTGTCTCAGAAGATATCAACAACAATGGACGGCTCGATAGCGAAGATCGGCAAAATGCCGGCTCGATTGGAACTTTCGAGCCCGATCTGGAAGATACCGGCCTCGATGGTGTATTTGATCCTCAGGAACCGGGATATAATGCTGCGACTAACCCCGATCCCAATCATGATGATTGGATCTGGAATCCCGATCAGAATCCGAATAATCCGGATTATTCTCATATCAACGGTACCGAGGGAAACAATGATGATCCCGACCGGCGGGGCCGTGCCGATACCGAGGATATCAATAACAATAATTCGCTCGATACGCAGAACGGATATTTCGAATATACGATTCACCTTAAGAACCCCGAATTTCTGGCAGATTCGACTCGCACCGGCTGGAAGCTTCTCAGGATTCCGTTCCAGGATTCGAGCGTATATAAAGTCCGAGGCATCAGCACATCCGCTGATTTCCAGAGGATAAATTTCGCTCGAATCTGGTTTGGCGGAGGCAAAAAGGCACATAGAATGGCCATCGCATCAGTTCAATTGGTGGGCAATAGATGGTTGGAGATGCCGATCGCATTCCCCGCCGGAGATACGCTGCGGCCCGAGGAAAAATTCGAAATCACGATCAAGAATACTCAGGAAAACTCCAGTTATTATTCTCCTCCCGGAGTGGCCGGAAATCTCGATCGCAGCACCGGCATCAGAGAAAAAGAGCAGTCGCTGGTTCTGGCCTATCAAAATTTGGCATCCGGCCATCTCAGCGGCGCTTATACGAATTTGTATACCCCCGAGGATTACACCCAATATTCGAATCTTAAGATGTATGTGCATGGGGATACGATTACCGCCGGTAGAGTCGGCGATGCACAATTGACATTCTTTCTAAGATTGAGCCAGGATCAGGATGCCCGGAATTATTATGAATACAGAGCCGTGCTCGATACCGGCTGGTCGCAGAATAACTGGGTAGATATCGACTTTGCCAAACTCACCGAGCTTAAATATGAGATGCTCAAAACCCCCAAGCCCGATTCGGCTCCTAACACCTGGATGCCTGACACCACCGACGGCCATTATCATATCCATGGCAACCCGGCTCTCTCCCAGGTAAAGACTTTCATCGTTGGAGTGGAAGTTGGCGGCCAGGCTACGGAGCTTTACAGCGGCGAGGTCTGGATCGACGAAATGAGAGTTACAGGCGTACGCCGCAAAAGCGATTTCGCCGGACGAATTCAGGCTACCGCCAGATTCTCGGATCTCATGACAATCAGCGGGAACTATAACCGAACCGGAGCCGATTTTACGCCTCTCGCCGGTAAAGCCGTTGGCTCCACGAGTATCGGTAAAGCCCTGAGAATTGACCTCAACCCTCAGAAATTTTTCCCGCCGTCGTTGGGAATGACCATTCCTGTTTCGGTCTCCTGGCAAAGCAATCTGGCATTGCCAAGGCTCAAGCCGGGGTCGGATATTATCCTCAATTCAGCAGCCCAGCAGATCGAGAAAACCGAAAACAAATCGTTCAGTTATAGCATTTCGGAATCTATCAATCGTACCACCAATAACTGGCTCTGGAACTTGACTCTGAACCGTATCAGGGCCGGCTATACTTTCAGTCGAAGCGAAGGTACATCTCCGTCCAACCCCTCAGACCGACGAGATACCTACAGAGGTACCGGAGCTTATGATCTTTCGCCCAAAGCAAAACCGTCATTCAAACCATTTTTCTGGACTAAATATCTTTTTCTGCCATCGAAATTTTACAATAGCCAGCTATTTTATCTTCCCACTCAGCTTAGTTTTACCGGGGAGGTCAATGGCAGTAAATCCAGCACCCTTAATTATCGAGGAATTACCACCAGCACGCGCGTGAAAGATTTATCGCTTAACGGCACGACCGCCCTGAATCTGTTTTCGACATTGCACGCCGGATATAATCTTTCCAGCGCCAGAGATATACGCGATCCGAACCGATTCAAGCTCAGCATCAACCCATCAAAACTGAAACTTGGTCGGGAGGAATCGTTCACTCAAAGGTTTGAATCCAGTTTCCAGCCCAAGTTATTCAACCCCCTGGAAAACAGATTCTCCTTCACGTCAACCTACGCGGAAAATTCCGATCTGACCCGCAATCCCGATTCCACCAGAGCTACCCAGATGGGCGGTACATTTAAGACTGACGTTACGCTTAATCTGCAAAGCTTGTTTTCTTTTATAAAAGCGCCCAACCGGCCAACTCCGACTCCCCCCAAGCGTCCCGATCTGCCCGGCGGAGGTGATAATCCGGTCAAGGGAGATACTACTGACGCTCAAAAAATGCGCGACGAAGCGCCTTCGCTCGATGAGCCTAAAACCGGCCCCGGAATTGGATCGCCATCCTGGATGCTACAGCGCTTTGCCGGCTTTTTCAGGGCTATCAAACCTGTCAAAGCGTCATTCATGAAGGATAGAAAGCTGACCCTCCAGGGGCTTCTTGGAAGACCGTCATGGCAATATATGTTTGGCTTGATCAATGACCCCAACGTCAGATCCAAGGCGACGTCAGGTCTGGCCGGCCAAAACCAATCGGTTTTCAGCGATGATTACCAATTGGATTCCGGGCTTCAGCCGGGCCATGGCCTCGATATCAATAGCGGCTATAGCATGCGAAAGACCAAAACGCTATCGTCGAATACTCCGACTTTTACAAAATCGGTCACCTTCCCGGATATTCAGGTAAATCTTTCCGGTCTGGAAAAATTATCGCTGTTTAAAAAAGTTTCCAACGGCGTCACCCTGCAAACATCCTACTCTAAAAAAGTTGACAATAACGGCGACGCCAGTACCGGCGAACTATACAAACGAGACACCGGCAAACAATGGGCCCCTCTGGCGGCAATCAGTATCAATTTCCTTAATAATGTCAGAAGTAGCCTGCGCTACGATCTGATTCGAAATATCTCGCAAAATCTAAGAAGCGAGGGTATGACGATTCGTGATACCTACGGCACCGATAAAAGTATCAAGTTGTCTTTCAACTATAGCTTTAGCGCCCCCAAAGGCTTGAAACTGCCGTTATTAAAGAGAGTTAAATTCAACAGCCAGCTTTCAATAAGTCTCGATATAACTTTGAAAAACTCAACCTCGGAATCTGTCTCCGGCGGTTCGAGATCAATGGACGTTAACCGCTCTCAGACCGTAGTTGAGCCCCGTATTAATTATCAATTCTCCAAAGCCATCACCGGCGGTCTCAGAGCGCGCTGGGACGATTCCAACGATAAGATTCAGAAACGTAAGCATCATATCAGGGAACTTGGTATTAACGCGGAGATTCGATTCTGAGGACCGTATTAGCGGCGATAGCGACCGCCTTTCTGACTATCTCTTGCGGGGGAACGCCGCAATTCGACGCTACTCGGGCTTATAACGACCTGGTAGCGCAGTGCGATTTTGGCCCCCGAGTGCCCAATAGCCCGGCGCATGAAAAAGCGCTTGGATATCTATTCGACCGGCTAAAAAACACTACCGAACTTTGTCAAAGACAGAATTTTACTTATTTAGATTCTTCCAGCGGACAAACTCTCTCATTGACAAATGTAATAGCTTCCTATAATCCCAAAATGAAGAAACGTATTATGCTCTGTGCCCATTGGGACAGCCGTCCGCGCGCCGATCAAGACCCCGATTCGATCCTCGCTCACCAACCAATTCCCGGAGCAAACGATGGCGCCTCGGGAGTTGCAATCCTCCTTGAAATGGGCCGTCTGTTTAGCATGCAGCCACCACCAGTGGGAGTCGATATCGTCTTATTCGATGGTGAAGATTATGGGCTTGCCGGGGAAGAAAAGGGCTGGTTTTTGGGTTCCACCCGTTTTGCCCGAAATCTGGGAGGATATCGTCCCAGAATGGCAATATTACTCGATATGGTGGGAGATAAAGACCTTCAAATATATCGCGAGTCGATTTCGCAGCGTTACGCCGGCGAAATAAACGATTATATCTGGAGCGTTGCCAAAGAGATTGGCTCAACGGCCTTTATCGATTCGGTAAAGCATTCTGTTTCCGATGATCATATCCCCCTCCTGTCGAGCGGCATCAAAGCCATAGATATCATAGACTTCGACTATCCTTATTGGCACACCCACGAGGATACACCGGATAAATGCTCGCCGCAATCACTGGAGGCGGTGGGACGGGTGCTGGTCGCCGCCATATATAATAAGCGCATCGAAAAGTTTTAGTTGCAACAGCCGCCATAAGTTATCGTATATTAACTGGAGCCATTATGAGAAAGGTTCGAGAAACGATAACTTGTATGCTGGCAATCTTTGCCGCGGTTTCATTGGCATCGGCCGGAGAACCGGTAGAACAAACCGGCCAACTAAGCGCCTCGGCTGATGGCAAGTTGGTGTTTGAAATTCATGGCAGCCGAAATCTTAATGGCAATATCAAAATTATTCCCGCTGACGAAAATCTAATTAATATCTCCTATAAAAAATGGGCCGAGGCCGATAACAAATCACAGGCTCAGCGTTTTATAGACCTGATTGATCTCAGGCTGGTACCGGGTACGGATAGATCAGTGCTGACCATCCTGACGCCATCCGATTCCCCCTGGGAGGGAAGCAATTATCACGTTTCACTCGATATCATCGTGCAGCTCCCCGAAAAAATGAGGATCGAGGGCCAGTTGCAGTTTATGAAATTGGAGGTCCGCGGACCATTCGGCGGAATGGATATGCAATGCGGATTTTCCGAATTTGATATTGCCGAGATAAATGGTCCGCTTGATCTGACCACCACCTTCGCCGCGATTAATCTGACGGATATCACCGGCAGCATTAAAGCCGAAACGCGTTACGCTATCATTAAAGCCACTGATATTAATGTGCCTCTGGGAAGCGCCATCTTTAAGAATACCGGAGGGCCAATCGATCTTTCCAATATACAGGGACCAGTCGAGGCTTACACCTCCTATTCGCCAATAAAAGCCACGGATATTCTGGCCAAGGGAAGCTCCGCAGTTTTCAGGACCAGTTACTCGCCCATCACGCTTAATGATGTCTCCGGCGAGATAATCTGCGAAACTTCTTTCAGCCCTATCGATATTAATGATTGCATCTTGACGCAGGGGCAATCCCGATTTGAAACCAGCTACTCCCCTATCAAAGCCGGACTCGATCTCAAAGACGAGAGCCAATTGTTCATGTTCAACACTTATAATAATATTGTTCTCGCCATTCCGCCGAACACCTCCTCTCAAATTGCCGCAACTGTAGATGATGGCGGGCGAATCTACACCACCGATCTGCCGGTGAAGCCGACTTTCCTCGATGCCACCCGCCTGGAGGGCACGCTGGGGGCCGGGGCAGGCCGCATAGAGCTGAAAGTCAGCGGGATCGGCACAATTGAAATCGAGGGCCGATAAAACCCTTGCCTCCACTCATTCGACTGCGTATTTTCCTCCCGGAAATTTATCAAGGAGCATAAATGAAATACATTCCGATTACCTTAATCGCTTTGCTTTTTTCCCTGAGTAACATCAATGCCCAGCAAATCGATCCCCTGTCGGGAGTCGACTATCAATCACAATCGGTGGCGACGGTTGACCGCCCGCTTTCAGGAATTGTAAATCCCGCGGCGCTCGGATTCTGGAATTCGATGGGTTTGCAGTATACTCATGATTTCACCGATTCCACCTACAAGGGTAACGATGGCTTGATGCTGGCGTCTCGAGGCGCTTTCTTCTCGATAGAGTGGCTCAATCATTCCACCGATATCTTCAGACGAAAATATACGCTCGCCATGGGTGACCGTATGCTTCCCAATTTTTATGTCGGGGTTTCCTACGCCTGGTTTGGCGCTGCCGACGTCTTATATAAGGGCAAAAAGGATTGGAAGCTTGGCTTGTTATATCACCCCAAACCGTTTGCCTCACTGGGTTTGGTCGTCGACAAATTAAATGAACCCCGTCTTGGGGGAATCAAACAAAAACGCATCTACCAGCCCGGCCTGGGGCTTCGTCCTTTTGGCGATAAAATCACTTTCTCCGCCGATGGCCTTTTCCTCGAAGGAAAATCCATTTCGCATTCCAACGGCATATTTCGAGTGGCCCTGGGGCCGTTCAACGGGGTGTCGTTCGTTAGTGACTATCGTACCAACGGACAATGGCGTTTTAATTTATCCTTCGATTTCTCGCAATCGAGCATCGGGATCCAACCCAGAATCTTCAGAGAAAGCCACTATAGCGGCGGGTCCTATTATCTTGAGGTGGAAGCTGAGGAGTATCGCACCGGTTTCGCCAGTGTCGCTCGACCGGGCTCTATGGTTTTGAAAAGCGATATCGTTGAGGAGCCGAGGGGCCGGGCGATATTCGCACCGGGCAAACGCTCGTTTTATTCGGTCATACGAGACCTCAAACGCGGCGCGAGCGATCCTCATATCAAAAGCCTGCTTGTGAATATCGAGGATGTCAATCTGGATTTCGCCAGCGTTCAGGAATTGCGAAACGCCATAAAGGAATATCGCGATAACGGCAAGAGAGTAGTGACCTATATGGGCGAGACTGGTAATCTCGGATATTATCTGGCCTCGGTTTCAGACCAAATCATCATGAATCCATCGGGATTGCTTGAACTCAAAGGCCTGGCCGCTACGACTCGTTTCTATAAAGGGACTATGGATAAACTGGGGATCAGAGCCGAAATTCTCTCGACCGGCCCGCATAAAACTTTCGGTGACGCTTTCGTCGATACTGCCCTTTCTGATGCCGCCCGCGAACAGATCAACTGGCTGCTCGACGATCTCTATGATCAGTTTGTCAACGATATTGCCGCCAGCCGAAATGTATCGCCTGAAAAGATGAGGAACCTGATTGATTCCGGCCCTTTTTCTGCGCAGGACGCTTATAACGCCGGCTTAATCGATGATCTTAAAAATTATGATGAACTGTCTGAGAATGGCGGACCATTTGCGGACCAGATCGATCTGGATAACTATTATAATATTCCCGATTATAATCCTCGTTGGAGTGAGCCCAAGAAGATCGCTATCGTTTACGCTGACGGGTCGATCATGCAGGGCGAGAACGGCACCAGTCTCCTTGAAGGCAAGGTAGTCGGATCGACGACACTTCGAAAGACTCTTAAGCAGATTAGAGAAAACCCCGCAATTCAAGCCGTGGTTTTCAGAGTTAATTCACCGGGCGGGGATGTTTTTGCCTCCGAGGAAATCTATAGGCAACTATTGCTGCTCAAATCGAAAAAGCCCGTGATAGTTTCGATGGGCGGCGTGGCAGCATCGGGCGGTTATTATATCTCCTGCCCCGGAGACGAGATACTGGCCTCGCCGGGCACAATCACCGGATCGATTGGCGTCGTGGTTGGCAAAGTGGATCTTTCCGGGTTTTACGAAAAGATCGGAATTCGCAACGAAACAATTAAGAGGGGCGAACACGCCGATATCCGGGCGAGCAACCGTCCGGCAACGACCGGCGAGTTGGCTCTGATCGATACCCTGATGTGGGAGTATTATGATGATTTTGTGAAAAAGGTCTCTGCGGGCCGAAAGATCGATTACGATTCTATCGATGCCATTGCTCAGGGCCGCGTCTGGACTGGCCATCAAGCCAAGGAATTCGGATTGGTTGATAATTACGGCGGCATATATGACGCTATCGAGCGGGCGCGCCAGAGAGCGCATATCGATCCCAAAGACAGGATCGAGGTGGAGACATTTCCCGTATACAGTGTTTCTTTTTTGCCGTCGATAAGTACGCCATCGCTTGAGAGCCAGCTTAGTTCAATCCTGGGCCGAGCGGGCGATGGCGAATATTATTACAAGCCACAATACGAAATAAAAATAAAATAACAATCGGAGGAGAATAATGACCCTGAGATTGACGGTCCTTTTCTTTTTAATTTTTGCGGCAACGGCTCCGGCCGCGGAGCTGGCTTTTCCCATCGAAAAGCAACAGCTCGATAACGGCCTGATGGTGCTGCTTATACCGGATCATTCCGCTCCCACTGTCACCGTACAGGTCTGGTATAAAACCGGGAGCAAAAACGAGCGGCCGGGCATTACCGGCATCTCGCATCTTTTCGAGCACATGATGTTCAAAGGCACAAAAAATTTTCCCAAGGACAAATTTGATCGCCTCGTTAACGGCAACGGCGGCGTAAATAACGCCTGGACCGCCTTTGACAATACTACCTACTATGAGGTTATGCCCTCCGATAAGCTTGCTATCGCCGTTGAACTGGAAGCGGATCGCTCGCGCAATTTGGATATCAACG
The DNA here is from genome assembly GCA_963801605.1 of uncultured candidate division Zixibacteria bacterium. GTDB lineage: Bacteria > Zixibacteria > MSB-5A5 > UBA10806 > UBA10806 > UBA10806. The sequence continues at coordinate 67,203 of CAWDFP010000011.1, read as the reverse complement.
AAGCCAACTTGAATTCCGAACGCAACGTGGTCATCAACGAACGACTCTGGCGATATGATAATTCGCCATTTGGCGCCATGTATGAACAGCTTTTCAATAACGCCTTCGTAGCGCACCCCTACAGATGGCTTCCGATCGGCTTCAGATCGGATATCGACGCTATCACTCTGCAAGAGAGCCTCGATTATTACCGCAGCCATTATGCTCCCAATAACAGCTTTTTGGTGATTGCCGGCGATTTCAATCCCGTCGAGGCGCTGAAGCTAGTTAAAAAATCTTACGCCGTAATCAAGGCCGAACCTCCGGCCCCGCTCGTAACTACCGTGGAGCCGGAACAAAAGGGCGAGAAAAGAATTGATTTCCACAAAGTCGCTCAACTGCCCGCCATGATGGCGGGTTACAAAATCCCCGCAGGAAAGGACGCCGATATCGTTCCCTTACAGGTTGCGGGCAAAGTGCTTTTCGACGGTGAGTCGTCGAGGCTCTATCACCGCTTGGTATACGCCGAGCAGAAAGCGATCTTCGTCGAGGGCGCCGCTATGGTGCTGCATGACCCCTCGCTCTTTTACGTTGCCGCGCAGGCTACTCCCGGTTCCAGTATGGATTCGATTAAAAAAGAAGTTTTCGAGGAAATCGATCGTTTGAAAACGGAGCCGATCTCCGCCGATGAGCTTCAGAAAGCTAAAAACCAGATGGAATCTGATTTCATTAATGGTCTGCAATCGAATGAGGGCCGCGCCAGCGAGGTTGGCTCGTTCCAGATAAGCACTGATGATTACAACAATATTTACAGCTATCCCGACAAAATTCAGGCTGTCACTGCTGATGACGTCATGCGGGTGGCCAACAAGTATTTGACGGAAAATGGACGGACGGTTATTAACCTGATACCCACCAAGCCTCCACAAAAAGCCGCCGCTCCTAACGCCGGGGAAGGGAAGTGATTATGAAAAAATACCTAATAATAATACTGGTTCTTTTCGGTTTCACCTGGGCTTATGCCAGCGAGGTCAAGCTTCCTCCGATAACCGAAGACACTCTTTCTAACGGGCTGGTGGTGGTGACTATCGAAAACCACGAACTTCCCACTGTCTCGATGAGGATGGTAATCAGAGCCGGCTCTGCTAACGATCCCCTGGCAAAGGGCGGATTAGCCGATTTCACCGCCAGCATGCTTCGAAACGGCGTTGAGGGCAAAACCGCCACGCAAATTGCCGAGGCGATTGATTTTGTAGGCGGATCGCTGGGCGCCGGAGCCGATCGCGATGCTACCAACGCCAGTTGCGATGTGTTACTGAAGCATTTCGATGTGGGCCTGGGACTACTTTCCGAAATCATTCTGCATCCGGCATTTGATACCAGCGAAATTGAACGTCACAGAAACGAGGTGCTAAGCGGCATCGTGCAATCAAAAGATGATGCCGGCACCCTCTGCGACAGAGGTTTCGATCAGATGCTCTTTGGCGACAACCCCTACGGCCATCCGGGCGAGGGAACTGAGCCGACGGTTAAGGCTATCACCAGGGATGATATCACCGGTTTCTACAATACCTATTATCATCCCAACAATGCTTTCCTGGTGATCGCCGGAGATATCAAACCGGCTGAGATTTTGCCCAAGATTTCCAAGGCTTTCGGAGATTGGAAACAGGCCACGATCCCGGTCCTCGATTGGACCATGCCTCCTGCGCCTAAAGGATACAATATTCTGCTCATTAACAAACCCGATGTCACCCAGACAAATATCCGCTATGGACATTTCGGCATCACTCGCCAGAATCCTGATTATTATCCGATGCTCCTTATGAATTATATTCTGGGAGTCGGTTTTACCTCGCGTCTCAACAACGAGGTTCGCGTTAAGGGCGGCATGACTTACGATATTCGCAGCACCAACGAATGGAATCTGCATCCCGCCGCGTTCTATTGTAACACTTTCACCGAAAACGATTCCACCATGAGCGCTATCCGCGCCTCGCTTAAAGTAATTAAGGGGATTCGGCAGGCTGAAGTTACCGATAACGAATATACCGATGCCGTTAACTTCTACGAGGGTTATTATCCAATGACCCTTGAGACGCCCGCGCAGGTCGCCAGTGAAATTATTAAGATCAAGATTTACGATCTCCCCGTTTCTTACATTCAGGATTTCACAAAGAATGTCAAAAAGGTAACCAAGGCAGATATCCTTCGCGCCGCGCAGAAGTATATCGATCCCGATAATATGGATTTCACCATCGTTTCCAACGCCGCCGCAGTACAGGATAGCTTGAAAACTCTGGGGACTGTTACCATTAAAACCGTGGACGATATGTAAATCAATTCCGCTTTTATTTTATGGCGTCGGGCTTTAGGGTCTGACGCCATTTTTTGTTGTAATCGATATCTTTAATATTACAAATGTTTCAATTATTTTATTCCCCTAAAAATTTATTTTTCTTTATAAATGTTTGTGTAAATTTTTGAAACACTGCCTTGCGATTTCCGTAGTTCATAGTGAGAGTTAAAAGTTAAGAAGAGCAATCGATAGTCATCGGCTGCAATTCAATAATAACGAAACTGACTATCGCGGGACATAAGTGAAGCTCCCTTCGCTCTCTGAGATATTTGAAAAAAAATAAAAGCCGCAAAGGTTTGAAAGAGTAGGAGGCAGCGATGAAAAAGGTTATCGCAATTACAGCAGTGATTTTCCTGGGATATATGTTGGCCGCCATCCCGAGCAACGCCGGCCAGACTCCGGGAACACAAATTTCAAAAATCCTCGATTATAAATCATCATTGAACCTGACCCCATCGCAGGTAAAGAAGCTTGAAATTATCCAAAAGACGGCGCAGCAGAGAATGGATGAGGCTAAGTTTCAATCTGGAATCAGGCTCAACGAGATCGAGAAGTTCACATCCAACTGGACCAACATGAATAGCGTCGCGGTTCTCAGCTTGATTAAAGAATACTTTAAGTATGAAACCGATTATAGAACCGCCGAAATGGAAGCTATCATCCAGGCTCGCTCTATTCTGGAAATGGATCAGCTTGCCAAATTCCAGCAGTTGGTATCGATTGAAAGCTTGATGCTAAATATGGAAAATGGGGTGGCTTCGAGGTAACCGGATAGCGAGATAAATTCTACTCTCGCAGTAACAAGGCCTTCGCGCTATTGATCTCCCGCGAAGGCCTTAATTATTTCCTGAATTATATATCTATCATGATTGTGTAGGGGCACTAACTGGTAATTGTTGAAAAAGCCTATTTCACAATCAAAAGAAATATTTTATTAAATTGGTGTAGGGGCGTATTGCAATACGCCCCTACATAAATCCAAATAATGCATTCAATTAGAATAAAATCACAATTTTATTAATGGCCTATGTAAAAAATATCTGAGATTTATCTATTTCATCGCCGTTCTATTTTCCATGGCACGGGAGAGCGTGGTCTTATCCGCAAACTCCAATGAACCGCCCGCAGGCAGTCCGCGCGCAATACGACTCACCTTAACACCGCTGTCTTTCAAGAATGACATTATATATGATGCCGTCGCCTCACCCTCGGTTGACGGGTTGGTTGCCAGAATAATCTCTCTGACACCTGAGGTTGCTCGCTGCTTGAGGCTTTCCAAATTCAACTCATCAGGCCCGACTCCGTCAAGGGGCGAAAGCGCCCCGCCAAGCACATGATATAGCCCGCGGTATTCGCCGGTCGATTCAATCGCCTGCAAATCTGATGATTCCTCAACCACGCAGACAACAGATTTATCTCTCGCGGAATTTGAACAGATATCGCAAAGCTGTGATTCCGCTAAATTGCCGCAATTGGTGCAGGGCCGAAGACTCTGGCGCGCTTTCACGATTCGCTCGGCCAACTCCGCCGAATCCTCGGCCGGACGTTTGAGCAGATAAAACGCCATCCTGGTGGCGCTTTTCTTGCCTATGCCGGGAAGCGACGATAGCGCCTCCACAAGTTCATCTAACGCTTTCGGCATCCCTTAAAACGGCATTCCCGGAATCTTAAGCCCGCCGGTCAATCCGGAAAGCCCCTCCATCTGAAGCTCGGCGGCCTTTTCTCTGGCTTGGTTAACCGCTGCTAAAACCAACTCTTCGAGCATGGCTACGTCGTCTTTGCTCACGACTTCCGGATCTATCTTAATCTCCAGAATTTCCTGTTTCCCATTGGCGACCACTCTGACCATACCGCCGCCCGCGGTCCCCTCGACCCGCTTTTCGGAGAGCTGCTCCTGCATCTCCTCCATCCTGGCCTGCATGGCCTGCATCTGCTTCATTAAATCGCCAAGTCCCTTAGCCATATACGCTCCTTTAATTAGCCTTAAGAAATAATCGTGCATTCTGTACTCCTCTTACAACGATCATTGCCCTATGATCTCTCCCCCCATATTATCAAACAATTCCCGGGCCTCCGGCGCTCCCTCAAAAAGCGTATTTGGGTCAGTATTTTGAGACCCATTAAGCGGCCGTCGGCTGGCATCCCCCTGAATTAAATTCAACTTGATCTCTCGTTTGAAATATCCCCGAAGCGAATCCTCCAGGAAACGCTTGTTTTCCGGCTTTGAGAGCTGATCAAGTTGAAATTTGTTGGCGCTATCCACCGATAGAGTCAGGTTATCACCCTCCATTTTGGCTGGATTGCAGACACCCAGATGTGCGAATAACGTTCTTTTATTTTCCTTAACCAGATCGCAGAACCCGCCCCAGTTTTCATTCAGATAATCGATTGAAATGCATTCGCCTGATACAACTGATGAAGCAATTGACGGCTTCTTGATTAACTCAGACGGTTGGCTGGTTTTATTAACATTGGGAGCTTCGGCTGTTTTGATATTACGCCGAGGTTCCGGTTCCACCTTTTTCTCGGGCCTGGTTTGTGATTGCGCTGGCGTCCTGGATACTGGTGTGGATGGAATCTTATTGAGAAGCGCTTCCAGTGATACGGCCCGATCCATTGTAGCCATCTTGACTAATATGGCTTCGAACGAATAAACCGGGTCCTGTCCCTGCTTAACCGCGCCCTTATAATCGGCAAGTATCGTAAAATAGCGCAGTAGATCAACTGTATCGATATCGGATACAATCGCACCGGCGCTATCGATCTCGCCCTTATCGAGCTCCAAAACCTCAGTATCGAGGACACCGCTTTTAATCAGCAGTAATGTCCTTATATAACCGATCAGGCTGTCGGCCAACTCCTGTGAATCTCCACCGGCCTTTGAAAATTCGCCGCATATTTCAAGCGCCTGTTTGATATCGCGCCCGATAATCGCTTCCGATAATTTAGCCAGCAGTTCAGTTTTTACCAGGCCAAGCACTTCGGCCGTCTGAGCTTCATCAATCGGACCATCGGAAAAACTCGAAAGCTGATCGAGCAGCGACAAAGCATCTCGCAGGGAACCGTCAGCTTTCTTGGCGATTAGCAAGGAAGCGCCCGGTACGATCTTAATCCCCTCTTTTTCTGCCACCGAGTTAACGGCCTCGGCTAAACCCGAAACCGGAATTCGTTTGAAATCATATCTCTGGGTGCGCGAAAGGATCGTGGCCGGCAGCGCCTGAGGGTCGGTTGTCGCAAAAATAAAGATTACATGCGACGGTGGCTCTTCGAGAGTCTTAAGCAGCGCGTCAAACGCCTCTTTGGTCAGACGATGAACTTCATCGATGATATAGACCTTGTATCGTCCTGCCACCGGGCTGTAGCGCACATTCTCGCGCAGTTCACGGATATCATCGATACCCCGATTTGAAGCGGCATCGATTTCAAAAACATCCGGCGATGACCCTAATGCGATCTCCTTACAAACGGTACATACGCCGCATGGCTCCGGTGTTGGCCCTTTTTCGCAGTTAAGGGCGCGCGCCAAAACACGGGCCGTGGTGGTCTTTGCCGGTGCCGCGAGGTCCGCAAAAGAGATAGGCATGCGAAATCCGTCCCGATTTGATGGCGTTTTGCAGAGTCCGGGTTACATGATGCTGGCTCAGGATACTTTCAAAATCGCCTGGGCGATACCGTCTTGCCAACGCTAAATATGACATATCCTACCTGGTTGGTCTTTTCGACCAGTTTTCTTAAGCCCGAATTAAAATCATTTTCGATATTAACCGTGCACCCACCGTTGTCTCGTATCTTCGAGTAAACGAACCGGTCCTTGGCTGGGGCCAGACTTCCCCACGGCACACGCCGTTACCGCTTACCGCTGCTACCTTCCGGTCCTGACGGGGTTAGGCGGACGTCCGTTGCGCGGGATCTGGCTCTTGTCTCCCCGACTTTCATCGGAGCATCGCTTCAGGCCGGACACTTAGTCCGAATATCCGATCCGCCGGTGGGAATTCGGCCCCGGTATAGCGGATTCCGGGTTACAGGGCACCGCTAGCTCCCCGCTTAGCACGATACCTTATGGAGCAGAGCGGGATCGAACCGCCGACCTGTACGTTGCGAACGTACCGCTCTCCCAGCTGAGCTACTGCCCCTAAAACCTCTAATTTTGCTCCGTATTATACGAAAGAAGAAAGCCTGGGGCAAGATTAAAGCAATTCGTTTTAACATCAATTCAAAATTATCCTCTCTCTCAGTAACATAATGAATTGTAATAATTTGTCGATATTAAAATGAACGAATAGATTCTCAGTACTAATTGGCAAAAAACGTTATGCTGACGAAAAAAGACCAAAAACAGCTTTTTGACGAGCTCTACCTATTGCAAAACTGCGAAATGGCTTTGGGAGCTTTCTATAATGAGTTGATAACTGCCTATCCCGGAGAACGTTTCTTTTGGGAGGAGGCAGTATCGGACGAGGTCGATCATGCCCGCTGGGTCGGACAGCTAATTTCTATGGTATCAACCAATCTCGACAAATTCATGTTGGGCCAATATCGCGCCGAACTCTTAAAAACCTACATCGACGGCGTTTACGCGGAAATAGCCAGAATTAAAACCTGTCAGATAACTCGTCAGGAAGTTATGGCTCTTATCTTAAATTATGAACGTTCCAAAGTTGAACAACATCCTTTTGACGCCGTTAGATCGACTTTTCCCGAATATATTAATTTTGTCCAGGGTTCAATGCCGCGGATTAATGAGCATTCATCGCGTATCCAGGCCTATGCCAGGCAGAAAATGAACGAACTGCAGCCGGCCAATTAAACAGTAAATCGTCCAGCATTAAAATCTCATTTTTTTATAATTCCCCAAAAATAGACTGACCGATTCTGTCAGTGCCTCCTCATATATTTCTCGCGGCACGACAATTTAACCTTAAAGGAGGCACAAAATGCCGGAGAAAAAAGAAGCGTTATTCAGCAAGAGTGTTAAGGCTGGGACCAAGAATTATTTTATTGATGTCAGGGAAACGGTTAAAGGCGACAAGTATCTTTCGATTTGCGAATCGAAAAAAGTTGATGGCAAATGGGAGCGCAATAGTGTCATGTTTTTCGGAGAGGCAATCCCGGAGGTTTTTCAGGCGTTGCGCGAGGCGTCTCAGGTGCTGAAGTCGTAATGAAAGGACTGAGGTCTTAGTGCTATGCAATCATGAACTGCGAGGACTGAGCTATTAAAAAAGGTCGCTTAGTCCTCGGCAATAGATACTCCTGAGTCCCCAGTCCTCAGCACTCACCTCCCCGGCGGGCAATCGGCGCAGGGACGGGGCAGCGGGCCGCCTTTGAAATATGTCACCAGGTAGGTTATATCCAGCCCATTGAAAGAGCATGAGGCGTTCACATCGCCTGCGACATACCAGGTGTTTCCCGCTGCGCATTCGCAGGAATACGGCGGAATCGGTCCGCCCTTAAAATAGGTGACGCCATAAGTAACATCGATGCCGTTAAGGCTGTTGCTGCCGTTGATATCGCCAACGACATATTCACACACCGGAGCAAGTGTGAGACTACCGGTCCAGAAACCGCCATCGACAGCGTAATTTGATGATGCCGAATGTCCCAGTATCGCCTGACCGATTGTGCCATCAACTAAATAATTAACCGATTGAGAATGTCCTCCTCCCGAGACGATCACATATCGATCTACCCTAAAATTTTGGGCGTAAGCGGCGGAGGATAAAAACAAAATTAAACCGATAATCTGTTTCAACATCGGGCCCCCTACCGCGCTTTCTCGAGCTGGCTCAAACGTTTTTCCAGATCGGCGTTTTTATTTTCAAGATCATCGATCTTCTTAAGCAATTCTTTTACACCGGCCAGAGCTACACCGGCAACATCGGATGATGACAGAGCCTTGTCATCGCGAAGATTATCCGTCTCGCGGATAACTCCCACATCAAACGCTCCCACAAAATCCTCGGCAACCGGACCGATATGCTTTTCGCTGGAGTATTTGTAATTCCATGATGTCACTGATAAATTCGAGATTTTGGCAAGCAGTTCATTACCGTCAAACGGCTGGAAATTCTCCTTGAGTTCGCGGGATGATGTACTTGTCCAGTTGCCGCCCGGAGTCAGGTAAGCGCCGTTGCCATTGGTCGAATTTGTCCCGACTTGAAAGGGGTAGCCTATCCCGGTATCATGGTCGTCGCGATTGATCCCAACCCGCCCCGATGAGCCTCCGTCGAAAAATATCACTCTATATGGCACGTTGACATAGACCGATCTTCCGAAAGCCATTGAATACCCTGACGCGGTTGTGATCGTATCGCAATAGCCCCCCGGAATTGCGGCGTAATCGGCCGCCGCCAGATTGTGGAATCCGCCGTTTACCGCACTCGACGATCCACTGGCGGTGTTATCGGAACCGCCGGAAATCGCGCTGGTGGCGCCGCTGGCGATATTGAACGTTCCGCCTGCCACCACGCTTTTTTGACCGCTTGCCTGATTACCCCAGCCGCCTCCTACCGTGCAATTGCTGTTGCTGGCGGTGTTAAACGCCCCGCCCGCGACATTACTTCCCTGGCCGCTGGCGGTGTTATTGGCGCCTCCGCCAATCGCCGAATACTCCTGGCTGGCAAGATTCGCCTGACCTCCGCATATTACGCTGGTAGCGCCATTGGCAGTATTCTGATTGCCCCCGGCTATGATGCTTTCTATTCCCATCGCCTGGTTGGACCAGCCGCCGCCTATCATACTCCAGCTTCCGCTGGCCCTATTCTGCAGGCCGCCGCCGATTACGCCATATTTTGCGGTTACGGAGTTTTCATAACCGCCGCCAACGAAGGCCGCCGTATCGACCGTTTCATCGCCTGCCAGATTCGAGAACCCCGAAAATACTCCGGCATATTCCGCGTTAGCGGTATCGGCATTGCCGCCGCCAATTGCCGAATTGATGGCATTAGCCGCGTGGTTCTTGCCTCCCGATATCGCGCAGTCATCGGCATTGATCGTATTGTTTGAACCGCCGGAGATTACCGAACCATTGCTGAATATGTGATTTTCGGTCCCACCGCCAATGGCCGTGAAAAAGCCTCCGGCGACATTGCTGCCTCCGCCCGAGACTACGGCATGGCTGCCGTTGGCTCGATTGGATTGCCCGCCTCCGACAGCGCTGTATTGGTCGCGAGCGCTGTTATCGAATCCTCCGGCTACGGTGGCATTAAGCGCCGAACTGCTGTTTAGCTGTCCGCCTCCAACTACGCTGAAATCTCCACTGGCGGTATTGGATATCCCTCCGGAGATAAGGCTGTTATTCCCGCCTGCCAGATTGTTCGAGCCTCCGGATATAGCGCTATAATTTCCTTTGGCCTTATTAGCCATAGCCGCCGCTTACGACTGAGTAAATGTTATTTTGTCCCCCAACTCCGGTTGTGCAGGCAACGCCTAAATTAATCATGGTGTGAATGCTATCACCCAATAGCATATTCCGCGCGCCTCCCCTGGCCAGTCCCATATAAACACTGGTATACAGAACCGAATCGATAGCAATCCAATTTGATGATCCCGGGCTGACCAGAGCGTATGACGCCGTATCCGAATGCGCCGAGTTTTGCGCCAGAATGGAATACTGCGATGTGTCTGAGTTTCCGGCCTGACGAGCATAAGCCGATGTATCGGCTGTTGAGGCATGGATAGCATAATCGGAGCTATTGGCATTCTGAGAATAGGATGCCGTATCGGCCCATACAGAATGATTGGCCTGGGCCGCCTGATTGGCATAATTCGAGCTATTTGAGAAATTCGCCGAATCCGAATACCCCGCGAAACCGGCTGTATTTGCGTAGAGAGCGGTATCGGAGAAATCCGCATGACCCGCCTCCTGAGCTAAAGCGGCGTTCATCGCTTGCCTGGCATAATCAACGCTATCGCTCTGCGGTGCATAGGCTGCCGTATCGGACCAGGTAGAACGATCAGCATGGATTGCCTGATTGGCAGTCTGTGCAAATGAGGCGTAATTTGATGAGTCAGCCTGATATGAATGGGTTGCCTGCTCGGAATACCCAGCGGCAGAGGAGTAAATTGACGAGTCTGCGCGGTTGGCATGTGAGGATTGTAATGCTACCCCTGAAGCGAGAGCATAGTTGGCCGTGTCAGCATGATTGGCATGTGTCACCGGCCCATGCGTGAAAGCATAGGTGGCGGTGTCAGCATGAACAGCATGAGCCGCTGTTGTGGCTTGATCAGCGTTATCGGCGTGATCAGCATCCGATGCCCGATCGGCATGGACAGCTTGCGCGGCATTATCTGCCGTTGACGCTATCCCCGACCGCAAAGAATAATTTGATGAATCCGAAACTGCCGAATAAGGCGCCATCGTCATTTTTTGACGAGTCGCCATTTCGGGATCGTTTCCTACCTGCAATGAAAGATAGTAAGTGCGATCGAACGACAACTCAAAAGGCCCCAATTCCGCCGAGAATACGCCGTTGGTAGTTTGAACAGCCATTGGAACGCTTGCCCAGAGCGCTGGTTGGCCCGTGGAGGATTCGTATATTCGAAAGATTAATTCATAGCTGCCGTCAATTACCGGCTGTCCGGCGGCGTCCTTGAGGACACCCTGGTAAGTAATCGCGCGTTCGACATTCAGAGCTATCCGCGATAATTCACCTGTTCCTGCCGGATTTGAACCCGCAATAGCCGCCTGTGTATTAAAAAGCAGCGCGGATAGCAAAATAAACATACTTGTAACAATTGGGCGAAACACGAAGCCTCCTTGAGAAGGTTGTTATTTCAAATCAGCGGGTCCTTTTAGAAGACAAATAAGATGGACTCTTGATTAAATCATACCCTAATTCCCCTATAAGTCAAGCCTAAATATTTCGATTACATTATGCCATCGATACCTTAGATTTTATTCTGATAGTTTAGCGCCGACTTTAAGCCAAAAAATATCCGGGAATGGCCCATCCCTTTTTACGGCTTGATTTATCGGCAAAATAATGATATAGAATCAGTTATGATTATAAAGAGCTTTCCGAGTTGAGGAGGATTAGTGCCCGGTTTGGATAACAAAATTGATCCCCTGAAGCTTCACCACGATACTCTCGTAGCTGACTTGCATAGCGATACTGTATTGCGTATGAATGCGCCATTCGATTTCGGGCAGCGAAATAGCTCTGGTTGTATCGATATCCCTCGTCTCAAGGAGGGCGGTATAAATCTGCAAGTATTTGCCTGCTGGCAACCCGCCAAAACCCCTAAGGAAGCATGTATAGACCGAGCTAACGAGATGATCGATTCGCTGGAAACTCAGGTGAACCGTAATAGTGATGATATAGCCATCTGCGCCAGCGCCAGCGAGGCTCGCGATATTATCTCAGCGGGCCGAATTGCCGCTTTTATCGCAATCGAAAACGGCGTGGCAATCGCAGATGATCTGGCCAACCTGGATCACTTTTATAGTCGCGGCGTACGCTATATGACTCTCACTCATTCAGCCTCACACGACTGGTGCATATCATCCTCGGATACGGCCCCGAGATTTGACGGTCTGACCGAATTCGGGCGCGATGTCATTAAGCGAATGAATGATCTCGGAATGATAGTTGATGTTTCCCATGCTTCTGCACGGGCAATTGAGGAAGTACTCAAAATTACTAATTGTCCAATTATCGCCTCGCACTCCTGTGTCCGGGCACTTTGTGACCATGATCGCAACCTGACTGACGATCAAATCAGAGCCATTGCCGATAACGATGGAGTTATCGGAGTGAATTTTTTCGGTGGTTTCCTGTCGCCCCGATGGAACATAGTCACCACGGAAATTGCAAATTCATATCGCGCTGAAATCGATTCTATCAATGCCATTGTAAAAGGTGATTTCATCAAGGAACGCACGGCTTTCGCCTGGTTGTTTGCGGAGTTTGATAAAGCGCTTGAACATGAGGATATCAACGTTGGAACCGTAGTTGACCATATCGATTATATAGTAGATCTCGTGGGGCCCGACTATGTCGGATTGGGCTCTGACTTCGATGGCGTTTACAGTCTCCCTAACGGCCTTAAGGATTGTTCAATGATGCCTAACATCACAGCGGAGCTTGTCAGCCGCGGTTATTCGGAACAGGATATTAAAAAGATTCTCGGCGAAAATTTCATGCGCGTCTTTCAGGCGGTCTGCGGTTAATTAACGGGGCTGATGACTGCAATAATCTGGGAAACCTATAATAGATTGGATGGTGCTTATGGCGGAAAATGAAATCCTGACACCTTACAGGCTCAACGATATCAAACAAATCACTCATGACACCGGGCAATTCACATTTTCGATTCCATCGGATGCGAATTTTGCCATGCTGGCCGGCGATTTCATGAAGGTATTTCCCGACCACGGCGACGAGCTTGAATATCGGACCTATACTCCTACAACCACGCCCAAAACCAGAGATCATTTCCAGTTGATAATCAAACGTTACCCGAATGGACAGGTTTCGCGGTTTATGCATGACCGGAAAATCGGTGATGAGGTTTGGATGAGCGGTCCCCACGCCGGCGGCCATTTCGAGAAGGGGATGGCTGCCAGGGTCGGGATGATAGCCGGAGGTACCGGGATCACCCCTATGATTTCGATAATCAGGACGATACTAACTGAAGGAATCGACGCCGAAATTTCGCTCATCTTTTCCAACAAAACTATCGATGACATCATCCTGAAAGACGAATTCGATTCATACGGAAATAAATTCCCAAATTTCAAGAGATATTACCTGATTGATCAGGCCGTGCCTAATTGGACTATGGGAGTTGGACGAATCAACGAGGCGATCATGAGAGAGCATTTACCGGTGCCGTCGGATGAGACCGTATTATTCATCTGCGGCCCGCCGATGATGCAGATCGAATTACGCAAAAAACTGATCGAAATCGGTTATAAAAAAGATAAGATAATTATTCCCTGAGCTATTATAGTATTTTTCAAAATACCAATTTTAAATTGTTGGCAACAATGATTTGTGCAGGGGAACAAATTACATCCCCGGTCGTGAGTAAAATATAATAGCGAATCGCAATTCTGCTATGTGATTGTCTGACCGTATCGCAATGGGAACTGCCCTCTGCTTTCCAACGGAGGCAACATGAAAAAGCCAAAACGTAGAATTCCGCTGCCCAAGAAAACCGAAAAGGTTCACAGCGACAAGAATATCTACACCCGTAAAACCAAGCATAAAAAAGATAGTATTGGTTGATTGAAATAGAGTAAATCCTCTCCCCATAGAAAAAATATCATAATTCATTGTAGACTAAATTAGTCCAATATATTATATTAATGAAAACCTTGACGATGTTTAAGCAGTTATAAGGCTGGATAAAGGGAGAAATCATGAATCCGATAGAAAAACTAAAATCTGAACATCAGGTAATTCTCAAGGGAATCGACCTTCTCGAAAAGGGAGCGGATAAGCTCGAGAAGGGGCATAATATCGCACCGGAGTATTTTCGGAAATCGATAGATTTTATTCGCAATTACGCCGATAAATATCACCACGCCAAAGAGGAGGATATCCTTTTCGTGCGACTGGGAAAAGCCGGATTTCCCACCCAGGCCGGGCCGGTTGCGGTCATGCTTCAGGAACATGACCAGGGACGGGATTTGATTTCGGCAATCGAAACTGCCAACGATAAATACGCATCAGGTGACACCGGCGCAAAAATCGAGATCGTCAGAAATGCCAGAAGCTATGCCCAGCTTCTCCGTCAGCATATTCGCAAGGAAGATATGGTCCTCTATCCGATGGCCGAAAACGCTCTTGGCGAGGACGGCATCGATCAGATGCAGCCCGAATTTGATCGCGTTGAACGGGAAAAGGACGGCACCGAGGCGAAATATTTATCAGTTCTAAAGCAGATGGAAGAAAACAAGTAGCCTTACCGTTTTTTCAACGGCCGCTCTTACTCAATCATTTCTGAAGCAAAATATATCAATAAATAAGGCGTCCAAAAAATATTTCGGACGCCTTAAAATTTATTTAGGCTGAATTTATTCGACTGTTACGCTTTTAGCTAAGATTGCGCGGCTGATCGACATCGCAGCCTCTTAATACCGCGATATGATATGCTAAAAGCTGCAACGGAATGGTAGCCACCATCGGAAGAATAAACTCGTGCACTTTCGGTAGATAAATAACTTCCTCGGCTAATTCTTTGATCTTCTCATCACCTTCGGTGGCAATCGCGATAATTTTCCCCCGGCGCGCTTTTATCTCTTGAAGATTGGATGTGATCTTGCTGTAGGCTGAATCCTGGGGAGCCAGAACCACCACCGGCATATTTTCATCTATAAGAGCAATCGGCCCATGCTTCATCTCTGCGGCCGGATAACCCTCGGCATGGATATAACTGATTTCCTTAAGTTTTAAGGCGCCCTCGAGAGCCACCGGGAAATTGAAACCGCGTCCCAGATAAAGGAAGTTATTCTTGTTATAATATTTTCCGGCGATCTCCTTTATCTTGTCATTTAGGCCCAGTACCTTTTTGACCTCATCGGGTACGCTATAGAGCGCCCGAATCATCTCCTGCCCTTTTTCGATCGACATCGTTCTCATACGGGCGAGTAGAATCGTGATTAGCGACAGCACCGTTATCTGCGAGGTGAACGCCTTAGTCGACGCCACCCCGATCTCGGGACCGGCGTGAATATACACACCGCCATCAGATTCCCTGGCGATAGTCGAGCCAACCACGTTGCAGATTCCCAAACAGGTGGCGCCTTTGCGCTTAGCTTCACGCATGGCCGCCAGCGTATCGGCGGTCTCGCCCGATTGCGAAATTACGAAAACGATGGTACCGGGATGAATGATTGGGCTTCTATAACGGAATTCCGAGGCATACTCAACCTCGACCGGAACACGGGCATACTCTTCGATCAGATATTCACCTATCAACGCGGCATGCCAGCTCGTTCCGCAAGCGGTTATAATGACGCGCTTGATATGCCTCAGCTCGTCATATTGAAGATTGAGTCCGTTGAGACGGGCAGTTGCCTCCGCAAAATTCAGACGGCCCCTGACAGCGTTTTTTAGCGTCTCGGGTTGCTCGAAAATCTCCTTCAGCATAAAATGCTTGAATCCGCCCTTTTCGATCATATCGAGACTCCAGGAGATCTCCTGCAAATGAGGGGAAACCACCACATCATTTAAGGTCGTGATCGAAAAGCCTTTCGGAGTGATTTCGGCCAATTCGCCGTCTTCGAGATATACTACCCGGTTGGTATGCCGAAGCAGAGCGGCCACATCGGATGCCACGAAATTTTCACCCTCCCCGCTGCCAATAACAAGCGGTGAACCCGAACGAGCCGCTACCATTATTTCGGGATTATCGGTACAGATAACTGCAATGCCGTAGGTTCCCTCGACCTGAGTCAGGGCGCGGCGGACTGCCTGCATGAGATTGCCTTCGTAATATTCCTCGATTAGATGCGCCAGTATCTCGGTATCGGTATCGGTCTTGAAAACATGACCCTGCTGTTTGAGGACTTCCTTTAGCGCGCCATAGTTTTCGATAATACCGTTATGAACAACGGCAATCTTGCCGGAATTACCCGTGTGCGGATGAGCATTCAAGTCGGTTGGTTCGCCATGAGTAGCCCAACGAGTATGAGCGATACCGGTGGTTGCCTGAAAATCGCAATCTTTAAGTTTCTCTGCTAATACTGCGATCTTCCCGGCGTTCTTCTGAATTACCATAGTGCCGTTTTCAAGAAGAGCAACACCGGCGGAATCATATCCCCTGTATTCCAGCCGCTGAAGGCCATCCATCAAAAGCGGGTATGCTTTTCTGGGCCCGACATATCCAACTATACCGCACATATAATTCCTCCCAATTTGCTAAAGTACAGATTTGACGGCCGCTATTAGACGCTTTGCCTCTTTGAGATCCTGGGCTTCGGCCATCAGACGCGCTATCGGTTCGGTATTGGATGCCCGAATTTGCACCCACCAGTTATCGCCTGAAATTTTAATACCATCGACTTGACTTATCTTCGCCTGAGGAAAAACTTTTTTAATCGCTTTTGTTTTTCTCTCGATATCCTGCCGGGTACCATTAACCTTGGTTTTAAGCATGGAATACTGCGGAAGTTCCCCGGCAATTTGACTGATAGTTCTTCTGGTTGATGCCAGATATTGCAATATCACCGCCGCCGCCAAAAATCCATCCCGTCCCCAGTGTAAACGCGGGTAAATCAGGCCCCCGTTACCCTCGCCACCGGCCACTCCCTTGATCAGCATTAGCTTCTCGGTAACGTTTCTCTCTCCAACTTTGGTACGATAGATCTTAGTTCCGGCTTCTCGGGCAACAAAATCGTTTAGAAGCGAACTTGAAATGTTGACCGCAATCGGGCCTTTCTTGCACTGTAAGATATATCGACATCCCAGCGCAAGTGTGTACTCTTCGCCGAGGGGGTTTCCTGTCTCGTCCACGATTGCCAGACGGTCGGAATCGGGATCAAACGCAAAACCGATATCGGCTCCCGCGCTCTTGACTGCCTTGCCCAGTTGGCCCAGATTCGCAGGCACCGGTTCCGGAGGATGAGGGAAGCGCTCCCCGATTTCCGAGTTTATCAATTTATATTGAACTCCCAGGCTCGAGAAAAATCTTCCCGCCATGAACGCTGCCGTGCTGCCGACGCAATCGGCCACTACCTTTAACCCTCGTTTGGCAATTGTACCTGATGAAATGATATCGAGATTGAGGATTGAATCTATATGATGTTCGATCCATCTATAGTCGGAGGATACCTGGCCAACTTTTTGCCAGGGGACACGTTTGACAAATTTACGCTTATAATAATCATTAACCTTTTCGGCTTGAGGCTGCGAAAGAAACATGCCGCCCGGACCGATCAGCTTCAAGGCATTGTATTCATCTGGATTATGACTGGCGGTTACAGCCAAACCGCCTGCAAAACCACCGTCGCGAACGGCTATTTCGACTGTCGGAGTGGGAACGATACCGATATCGATAACGTCATGCCCGGTAGCTAACAGCCCCG
The DNA here is from genome assembly GCA_963801605.1 of uncultured candidate division Zixibacteria bacterium. GTDB lineage: Bacteria > Zixibacteria > MSB-5A5 > UBA10806 > UBA10806 > UBA10806. The sequence goes on along the minus strand of CAWDFP010000011.1, from coordinate 49,834 downwards.
CTATAGCCGCCGATTTAATCATGGGGCCTGTGCGACGGGTATCCCCGCCAATGGCCACCTTACCGCCTTTGAGGTAGGTTCCGAAAGCTTCAGCGTAATCAAGCGCCACTTGCGCGGTCAAACTATCCCCAATTACTCCGCGCACACCAGAAACAGATATTAGCAGTTTGGACATTCATTCTCCCCAAATGATGAAATCAACCACTCCCCCCCTTTATTCTCATCAACATAGAATATATAAAATTGCCTGTCAACACAAATGACCCGATGAAATTACATAACCCGATACGATTTAACAGCTTACCATTATTTGACCAACCTGTGCCGCATCCGCCACAAGGCCAGAGAATAAAATATAAGGCCGCATACAAGCATCCAAAGCATGTTGCCCCAGATATCTCCGATATTACCTACATTCAGAGCGCGCGTAATATTCACAGTATGATAAAGCGGCATAAACCAGGCTACTTTCTGCGCCCAATGCGGTAATTGAGACACCGGGAAAAACGTGCCCGCGAAAATAAACATCGGCGTCATGATCAGCGTGAAAAAATAATCGACATAATTGATAGCCGGTATAAACGATGTATACAACATGGCCATCGAACCATAAACCAATCCCAATAAAAAACATAACGGTATTATCATTATCGCCCAGGGTGATTGGACCAGCCCGAACGCCGTGATAACGATCAAAATCGCTGTTCCTTGAAGCGTAGCTCGACCGGCGCCATACATGATATCTCCGGTGACCACATCCTCGGTCGAAAGCGGCGTTGAAATCATGGCGTCGAACGTTTTCTGGTATTCGATCCTGACAAATGTCCCCACGGTGCACTCGAAAAACGGTGCAGTCATCATCACCGAGGCCACCAGCGCCGGAGCGATAAACTGCACATAGGTCATGCCGTGGATCGGGCTGATCATGCTGCCCAGGCCATAACCCATGCCGAGGAGATAAAACAGCGGATCGAGAAATGGCGGTATCAGCGATGTCGCGATCATCTTGACAAAAACATCGCGATGCCGCAGAAATACGTAATAGGCTCGATGTGAAACGCCTTTGAAGGGGTTTAGGTTCATAATCTATTTTATTAATGCCCTATGTTGAGTGTCACAATTTATTGTGACCGCAACTTAGCCAATTTGGGGTCATAATAAATTATGATACCCAAATTCCTTTCTATTCTATCAGCGTCCTGCCGGTCAGTTTGAGAAACACGTCCTCAAGATCGGCCTTGCGTTCGGTCACCGCCCTCAAATTAAGATGCTGGAGCTGCAAAGCCGTCTCGCTTGCCGAACGAGTGTAAATGTAAACCCGATCGCTGTAATGCTCGATTGACTCTTTATCGCCCAGCGCAACTTTTATTTTATCGAACAGAGCCTCATCGACATAATCAACCTCGAAAACTTCCTGGCCGATATGCTTTTTTATCAGTTCAAGCGGAGAGCCTTCTTCCAAAATCCTGCCGTTGTTCATCATCACCAGGCGGTCGCAGAGACGGGCGGCCTCCTCCATGTAATGAGTGGTCAGGATAATCGTTATCCCGGATTCTTTCAATTCGCGCAGCTTCGACCAGACCATATGCCGCGCTTGAGGATCGAGTCCGGTGGTGGGCTCATCCAATATTAAAATCCTGGGGTTATTGATAAGCCCGCGCGCAATCAGCAAACGACGTTTCATACCGCCGGAAAGATCATCGATCACCACGTTGCGCTTTTCGGATAGCGACATCATCGCAAGCAGTGAGTTGGAGCGCTCGATTGCTATCTTTTTGGGCACCTCATAATAACGCGAGTAGGTGATTAGATTTCCAAATACGGTCAGATCGGGATCGAGCGAGTCGTCCTGCGGTACGACACCCAGCAGCGATTTAATCTTGCGCGGCTGTTTGGTGACATCGAGACCCGCCACTTCCAATGTACCCGATGTTGGCGGCACGAAGCAGTAGATCATCTTCATGGTTGTGGTCTTGCCCGCGCCGTTGGGTCCGAGGAAACCGAACGCTTCACCCTCGGCAATGCTAAAATCAATCTTATCTACCGCCGTCAAATCATCGTATGTTTTGACAAGCGATTTCGCGACTATAATTGGATTCATTCGAATAACTCTAAATTCGTTTTCGTTCTGGGTGTGACCGAGTGGCCGGAGTTGAAGGTCGCCGGCTGGGCTTTAAATCCCAGGCGGCAGAGATATTCCGCAATCTCGGGCGGCCCGAACAGCGTAAAGATGCGCCGGGGCTTAGCCTCTTCCACATAGCGGATAATATCATCGAATCCGGCATGATCGGTAAATGGTATGCCGTACCCTTTGCCGCCGTAAGTGCCGTACCTTTTATCGAGTGTCCAGCCGGAGAGAAAACAGGTTTTGAATCGTCCCCAGCCGTAGGTATTCATATAGCGTATCGCGCCCGGAGGCATAATCACCACCCGGCCCGGCGTCGGTTTCTCCTCCAGCTTGTGGATATTCTTAATTTTGACGCCATGCTTGATATATATCTGCGCCATATCATAAGCTTTGTGATGGACATCCATCTCGTACCCGGCGTCACCTAACATCTTCATCGCTTCTTGCGATTTACCGGTCGAGTAGGCTAAGATCATCGGCGTGATACTGTCCTTGAGATTTTTGGAGACGAAATCCAGCAGCATCTCCTTAACCTCGGAGATCGGCGGGAATTTGTAGCGTGGACGGCCGTAGGTCGTGTCTATCAATAGAATATCGCAGGGATGAATCTCCGCTTTGGGGCAGGTCAGGTTCTCTTCGAGTTTGAAATCGCCGGTGTAAACGATCCGTTCGCCGTGCCAGTCGATAATCACCTGCGCCGAACCTAACATGTGGCCTGCCGGAACCAGTTCCACCGTAGCCGGGCCGATCTCAAGCGGCTTATGGAATGGTAACTCCTCCTCCTCGAATTTCTTATAAAGCAGATGAGCCATATCGAGCGTCGGCGCTGTGGCGATCAGCTTGACATGCGAACGCAGATGGTCGCTGTGGGCATGGCTGATCACCGCCAGCTTGGTTTTGCTGGTTGGATCGATAGCGAAATGCTCGCCGAAACGGATGCCGTCAACTAATCGCATTATCTTTTGTATCCGATATCTCTCAAGAATTTCTTCCGGGCCGCGACATCATTATCGCCTTCTACGCCTTTGGGCGCGGAACCATCGACCACACCGATAATGCCTCCCCCCTGCTCGGTCCGCGCGATCAGGACCGTAAGAGGGTTGGCGGTGGCGGCGATTATCCTACAAACTTCGGGACAGGCCTTGATTGCTCCCGTAAAGTTAATCGGGAAGGCATTTTTCAGATAAATAATGAATGTATGTCCGCATCCCATATCCATCAGCGCTTTGGACGCTAACCCTTTTAGCTCGTCGTCGTTCCCCTCGACACGCACCAGGCAGGGGCCGGAGGCCTCGGAGAAAGCCAGCCCGAACTTGACTGCGGCGCTGGCGTTGACCATGACTTCATAGAGGTCCTCGGCGGTTTTGATGAAATGGGAGTGCCCCAAGATGACATTGCAGCCCTCGGGCATGGCAAGTTGGTATTCCTCGAGATTCATGGCTTACCCCTCCTTGGTAATTCAGGAAGACGTGTTTGGCACAAATATATTTGCATGCCATATAGACTAAATATAGCGGGAATGCGGGCGGGAGTCAAGGAGCGCAACGCCGTCGTGTCGGGTCTCCGAACCCGACACCAACAGGTACCACGTGCGGAGACCTGGCACCACGGGAATAATCTGGTCGGCAGACACCTCCTTAAAGTCAAATGACCTCGTCTGCCGTTTTTTTGCGAGTGGGATGGCGCATGAGGCCATACGCCATGCACACGGGGCTTGAGTATATATGCGTGTCACCTTTATTGTGACCGCATCATGATAATAATTTTATAACTTCAGAAGAGGTTACGGGGTTAGGAGTGGGCAGGGGAATGGGCGTTGAGAGAAGTTTTATGCTAAACCCCCGCGGTTTTAACATAAGAATACCTTTCGTCAATTCTCCGATTTCATTCAGAAATATTTTTTTCTCTTTTGACCAGAATGTCCAGAGTTTCTCTGGTGTTTCTTTCAATCGATACAATACAGGAAATAATCTGCCCAAACACGGCCAGCATAAGCCCGCATAGAAGAAAAGAAAAACCGACAAGCAAAGGCGCAATAAATAGGTTTATTTCGCGAATCGTATTTACACTTTTTAATACTGTTAATATAACAAATATTAATACAATGAAACCTAATGCAAAAATGAACCAACCAAGCCATGTAATCGGACGACTGTCGAAAGTAATTTGTTATAATCTTCTTTGACATTTGTATTACTCATATTTATCATTGGAATACTCCCTCAAATGAGTGTATTTGAACTTTCTTTGCAGAATAATTTCAAAATATAAATTGGTTCCCAATTAAAGCTCAGTTGTTTTCTAGGCATTATCAATAATATTTATTTGCTCATCCGTCAAGAATTATTAGTCCGGTTGCTGCCAACTAAATTCGCCACCTTCAGACTCCAATCGTGCGGTCAGGACCCCGATCCTGACCGCAACATCGTTTGCGTCGGGTTCGGAGACCCGACGCCACTGCCTTTCGTTGTCATCGCGAGCGGTTTGTCGCAGACAAAACGCGAGGCGATCTGAATCTATGCATTAAATTACTCTCGTTAAAAGCATTCAGATTGCTTCGGCATCAAAACGACCTCGCAATGATTGTATTTTTTGCTATCGGGTTAGGTGACAACGGCACCACCCACCAAAATAAAAGTCGTGTCAAGAATATTTTTGCCCCCAAAATCCCAAAACCGAAAAATCCCTCCCTCTCCGTGGAGGCCAATTTTGCTGATCCCCCTTTTCGCTCTTGCAAGGCCCCTAAAACGCGTTCAAAGTGCATTTTGATTTCTAAGGGCTATAAAGATGGAAGGATGATTGTGGCCACATAACCTTTCCACTTGGTGGCTGTCCTTTTAGGACCCATTGCGGTTCTCTCAGGACCCATCGGGGTCCTCCGGACTCCCCTCGGAGTCGGCTGTCACCGCTCCCCTTCGTAATGAGGAGGGTCAGTAAGACCTCCTTTGAGCGACGGGAAAATCGCGGCGAAAGCAAGGGCAGGTCCCACCTTGTAAAGGGCAATAATTGGTCCCGGGACCGCCCCCTTACAATAAGGGGCTTTGAAAACAGAATCGTTGGTCGGATTCCGAGAAACCCGACAAAATGGTAGCTCAAATCTCTTCGTCCACTAAAGCCTGGGAGATTTGACAAACCGAAATAAACGCAAAAGGAGAATTACAAAGGCGTAAATTGAGAGACACAATAATAAGCCAAATCCAATATTATCTAAATCCATGCATGAAATTAATTTTGATTGAAGCTTAGCTCGCAGGTCCCAGGGGACCTACGCTACTGCAGGATGGCGCGTTTATGCGGGGGGATTGCTTCGGATTGTCAGAAGCGGACAATCCTCGCAATGACAACTTGTGGCTAAATTGATTTTGAGCAAACACGTTAGCTCACCCTACGGAGGTCATCTTTTCTTCTTCACAAAATTTAGATTGTTTTGGAACTGCTGATTTGACGGATCGATCTTTACCGCCTTTTCCCAGAGCGTAATCGAGGAATCTATCAAGCCCATCTGATAAATCGTGCCCGCCAGATTGTTGTAGGCAACCGCGTTGTCGGGCGAAAGCTTGAGGACCCTATCGAAACTGCTGGCGGCTTCCATATACTTCTTTTGCGCCTGGTAGGCGAATCCGAGATTGTTGAGCGCTTTGATATCGTTGCCGTTGAGCTTTAACGCCTCTAAATAATACCGCTCCGCCTGATCGAACTGCCCGCGCGCGGCGAACTGCTCGGCGCTGCGAAACAACGTCTCAAATCCTGCCGATCCGGCGCCTGATATAGTATCTCCTCCCAACGTCCGCTTCGCGAGCTCGGCCAACGCCGCCTGCGCCGAGGTGCCAAACGGAGCAACATCCCTGGCGCGCTCGTAGTATGCTTTGGCCAAATCGAGTTTCCCCTTATCCAGAGAAATTCGTCCCAGATTGAGCAGCGTTTTATCCGATAGCGAATCGACCTCAAGCGACCTCTTGAAATAATATTCCGATGAATCAAGCTGCCCCTGCGAATAAAAGTAGGTGCCGATATTATTGAGGCTCGCCGAATAATCCGGCGACACCTTCTCCGCCATCCGATACCACTTGATCGAATCAGCCGGTTTGTTTTTATAGTAATAGAAGATTCCCACATTATCGTATGCCGACGCTAACTTCACGCGGCGATCGAACGATCTCGGAAGCAATACAATAAGCAGAACGATAATCCCCGTAATAACAAATTTCGCGGCCGCTTTCCAGACTCGTTTCTTGAATGCATTGAATAGCAAAATCGTTCCGGTGCCTGACGATATCAAGAGCGGCAGCGCCCCTACTAACTTAAATCGCCCAATCACAAAAAACAGCACCGTGCCCGCCAAGCTCGAAAGGAACAACAGAATCAGTATCCATCGACGTTCATCGGCTTTGGCCCAGATTAAACCTATCGAGCCCAAAATCATGATAAAGCCAAATCCCGCCAACGGCAGCTTGAAAACCGGCGAGAATATATTTTGGATTTCAATCGATTCCGCCTGCGAAATATCGTAATACCAGAGATACAGCCAGGCCTTCTCGAATAATACACCGACAAATTTGCCGGGATTGTGCGTTATATCAGCCAACGTCTTCCCCGTCCAGTACGATGATACCTCGGAGCTTTTGAGACGATGCCCCATTTCGCGCTCGGCCACCTGACGGCCCGTAAAATCGGTGGTGAGATCGAGACCGGGCGGCACCTCATACGCGCCGGTGGAGGCCGTATTATTTCCGATATAAAAATTGATACCGGTGTTGGATGATATCAATACGAAATCGCCATACGACAAATTGTGCAGCGCAGCGGGCAAAATGCCGATCAGCACTCCCGCCAGGAGAATCCCGATTTTTGTTATAATCTCTTTGTTATATCGTACTTTCGATTTGTAAAAGCGAAACAACCAATACAGCGCCAGCGCCAACGGAAAGAAAAGTATTGTAGCGCGTCCCAACGCCGTCAACCCGATAAATATCCCCGCAGTCAGCAAGATTGGCAGGCGATACTTTTTCGTTTCCAATACTAATAGAAGCAGTGCCGCGGCCAGCAGAAATATCTGTATCGATTCCGAAAGCAGGAGGCCATCGTAGAAAATAAACGGCGCATAGATTGCGGTCAGCAATCCTGAAATCAACCCCGCCCATTTGCAGAAAATGCTTTTGGCAATATAATAAACCATCACTGCTACGAGCGATCCAAGTATCGCCTGCGCAAACAGGACTGAATAATTTCCGATTCCGAGCTTCAAATTGATATACAAAAAATATGGATACAGTGGCCCCATCTGAAACACGGGTTCGCCATACGTGCCGCCCGCTGCCAATTTTGCCGCCCAGACACGATAGGTTGAGGCGTCAGAGAGGAAATTGGCGTAGAAATCGTTGCCTTGAGCGAGGGTATTCCATAGCCGCAGGACAAAGGCTAACACTCCTACAATCGCAGGATTAAAATAATCTCTTTGTTTAACGGTCTTTTTCATTTCGCTGTTCGCAAATATTCCAGCGCCTTCATAAAATCATCGGGCAATTTAGATTCGAATTTCATCGGCCTTTCGTCATCGGGATGAGGCAGCTCCAATTGAAATGCATGCAGAGCCTGGCGATCCAAAATGCCCAATATTCCGGTGGCATAAGATAATTCGTTTTTGGTTAAACGTCGGAGATATTTGGATCGTCCCCCATAGGTGGGGTCGCCGATAATCGGATGACCATAATGCGAAAGATGAACGCGGATCTGATGGGTGCGTCCCGTTTCGAGTTTCAGACGTAAAAAATCAGCGAATTTGAACCTCTCGATCAGTTCGTAGTGAGTAACGGCGGATCGTCCATGACGAGGATTGACTGTCATCACTTTTCGGTCGCGTTCGCTGCGTCCAATGGGAAGATCAATCTTGCCAGCCTGGGGTTCGATATTTCCCCAAACCAGAGCCTTATATAAACGGCTTATTGCGCGCTCTTTTAATTTGGTTTGCAGATAGGCCAATGCCCGCTCATCCTTGGCTACCACGAGCAACCCCGATGTATCCTTATCGAGTCGGTGAACCAGGCCCAACCTGGTGGAATCTAAATTCGGGCTCCTGCCAAGATGATACAAGATAGCGTTCACCAGGGTCCCTTCATAATTACCGGCAGCCGGATGAACAACCATATCGGGCGGCTTATCGATGATAAGAATTCGATCATCCTCATAAACGATAGTAAGCGGTATATCCTCAGGCTTAGCTTCAAGTGGAGGCGGAGGCACAATTTCGATTTCAACTTTCATTCCCGGCTTCATCTTCAGAGCAGGCTTGGCGATTTTACCATCGACACTGATATGACCGGCGGCAGCGAGCTTGGTGAAATAGCTGCGGGTGCGATCGGCGACTTTTCGAGAGCAGAAAATATCAAGCCGCTCACCGGCGAGATCATCGGGAACGATAAGCTTGAGTTTTTGGGGAGTCAAATTAGACCTCCGGAACTTGAGGCTCCGGCATGTTAGCGTCGCCATTATCCTGAGGCTTCTTGGGAAATAGAATACTTATGGCGAATAAAATCAAACCGACAGTAATGGCGGCATCGGCAATATTAAAAGTGAACCAGCGATAAAGATGCAAAAAGCCGATATCGGGAATGTCCATATCGATGAAATCGATAACCTTTCCCTGGCGCAATCTATCGATTAGATTTCCGACCGCTCCTCCGAGTATCATCGCCAGCGAGAGTTTGACGAAGGCGCCATCGGATTGCGGGCTGGTAAAATATCTGATAATCAGGCCAAGCGCGGCAATCGTCAGGATGGCATAGACCCACGACGGCCCAACGCTGGTGCCCATAGCCCCGCCCTGGTTGTAAATGAAATGGAAATTTAAAAGGTCTCCGATTACAGAGACCGACTGATTTTCTTTTAGATGATTTTCGATCAGAAGCTTGGAAATCTGATCGGCGGCAACTATAACTAAAGAAATCCCCAGATAACAAAGAAGGCTTTTACGACGCATGACTTGTCCCACTACTTGGCCTTCTTCTGCTCTTCCGCCTCCTTGCACTTTATACACATCCTGGCATGAGGAACCGCTTGAAGTCTTTCCGGCGAAATCGGCTTGCCGCACTCAACGCAATTTCCGTAAGTGTTACTGTGGATTCGGCGCAAAGCTTCATCGATATGATAAAGGAGTCGTCCCTGCTTGGAGGCCATCAGGAATTGCTTTTCGCGTTCCATGGAGTCGGTGCCAAGATCGGCCATGTGGTAGGTGTAGGACGAGAGCTCACCGGTATTCTCCTTGATGGTATTATCCATGACGGCTTTTTTCAGATGTCCGAACTCTTCCAATAGCTCGCCGCGCTTCTCCAGGAGAAGCTTTTCGTATTTTTCCAGTTCTTTCTTATTCATTCCTACATCCTCCGGACCGATATATACAATTAAATCCGCTCTAATGCAATAACAGTTTTGGAGCCGCTCAGATCGAACTCCTGAGTGTGCTTTAAATCTCCGGTATCTACCAGTCTCTCCGCCAATGTCTCCGATTTTATATACTCTGAAAACTTCGCAAGCGCCTTGGCGGTTTCGCTATTCGTGGATATGCTAAGCGTAATTCGATCCGTGACATCCAGACCGGAACTTTTACGCAGATTTTGAATTTTATTGACGAGTTCTCTGGCGTTGCCCTCGGCAATCAGGTCATCATTAAGCGTCAGGTCCAATACCACCTTAAGATGACCATCCGAACTCACGGAGTAACCGTCAACCGGTATAATTTTGATTTTAACATCGGAGAGCTCAATTGAAACCGGACGGTCGTCATCGCTGACAACCAATTGCCCCTCGATTTGAAGCTTTACAATTTGTTCGCGAGTCAAACCTTTTATTTTGACGGCAATTTCGGAGGCCCGGGGACCAAATTTAGGACCGATGCTTTTGAATTCGGGATCGGCCTTTAGCGAGAAGTAAGCTTCATCTTTATTATCAAAATCGAGGCGTTTGGCATTAAGCTCATCCAAAACGATCGATTCCAATGTACGCAGCATTTCCTGCTCGGGGTGATTGAGTCCCACGGCCACCAACCGCGACAGCGGTTGTCTGACTTTGATCTTCGAATCTTTGCGGGCGGAGCGGCCAAGCTCAACCGCCGTGCGCGCCATCGCCATTTCATCCTCAATCCGCTTGATTATGCGATCCTCGTCGACTTTGGGGAATTCGCACAGATGCACTGACTCAGGAAAATCGGACAGATTTTCGGTCAATCGACAATATATATATTCCGCGAGAAATGGCGCTACCGGAGCCATAAGTTTAGTAACGGTCAGAATACAATCGAAAAGAGTCTGGTAAGCGGCATTTTTGTCGGATTCATCATCGGAGCCCCAGAAACGGCGGCGGCTGCGTCTGACATACCAATTGGATAAGTCGTCAACCGTAAAATCGGCGATGGCCCTGGTGCAGCGTGTAAGATCATTTTCCGAAAATGATTTTTCGACCTCAGCGATTAACGTATTAAGACGGGAAATGATCCAGCGATCACTGAGAGGTCTGTTGGAGATATCGGAATTTGAATTCGACGGCTTAAATTTATCGATATTGGCGTAAAGTGCAAAAAATGAATATGTATTCAGAAGCGTCGAGAAAAAACGCCGCATTATTTCGATCAGCGATTCAACTTCAAAGCGTTTGGGAAGCCAAACCTGCGATGAGCTTACGAGATACCATCTAACAGCGTCGGCCCCATGTTTTTCGATAAACTGCATGGGATCGATGACATTGCCCAGCCGCTTGGACATCTTAATGCCCTCGGGGTCCAGTACCAGATTATTGACGATGCAGCTTTTATAACAGGAACGGCCGGAGATAAAAGTCGAAATTGCCAGCATCGAATAAAACCAGCCGCGTGTCTGATCTAAACCCTCGGCGATTAATTCCGCCGGGAAATGCTTGGTCTCAAAATCGTCTTTATGTTCAAAGGGATAATGCACTTGACCGTAAGGCATAGAGCCTGAATCGAACCAGGCATCGATAACCTCGGTTACGCGGCTCATAACCCCGCCGCAATGCGGGCATTTGATTTGAACTTTGTCAATAAAAGGCCGATGAATATCTATCGGATCTCCCAGGGCGGCCCTGGCGGCATCAGGATCAACAGCTTTTTTAAGCAATTCCTCGATTGAACCGATACAATGCTGTTTCTCGCAGCTCTCGCAAATCCAAACCGGCAGAGGAGTGCCCCAATAGCGCTCACGGGAAAGCGCCCAATCGATATTATTTTCAAGCCACTCGCCGAACCGTCCCTGACCAACTTCCGGAGGATACCAGGCGATTTTATTGTTCTCCGCGATCATCTTATCTTTGATGGCGGTGGTTTTGATAAACCACGAGGACCGCGCATAGTAAAGGAGCGGTGAATCGCAGCGCCAGCAAAATGGGTAGTCGTGCGTATAGAGCGTGGAAAATAAAAGCAGTCCGCGCTTTTCGAGATCCTTTATAATTTGAGGATCGGCCTTCTTGACAAACCATCCGGCCCAGGGAGTAACCTCCGGTACAAAATTACCCTCGATATTAACTGCCTGAACAACCGATAGACCCTCTTTCATTCCGATATCGTAATCGTCGGCGCCAAAAGCCGGGGCGATATGAACGATACCGGAGCCGTCATCCATAGTTACAAAATCCGCGGTGACCGCATAATGGCCCTTTTCCACGGGCATGTAATTATAAAGCGGTTCGTACTTCGTACCGTAGTATTCCTGACCTTTTTTACTCCCGAGAATTTGATATTCGTCTTTAAGAATACCTAACCGCGGTTCAGCCAGGATGAGTTTTTTATCACCGTATTGAACCGTTACGTAATTTTCGTTTGGATTGAGCGCCAACGCTACATTCGAAAGAAGCGTCCAGGGAGTAGTGGTCCAGACCAGGAAGTAAGTATCGGATGATCCCTTCACTTTCATGGTAACGAAAACAGATGGGATCCGAAACCGGCTTGTATCCTTGCGCCACCTCATGAGACGAGAGCGCCGTCTCGCAGCGAGGGCACCAGGGAAGAATCTTGAAACCTTTATAGAGAAGCTCAGCTTCCCAGAAACGCTTTAAGATACTCCAAACGGATTCGATATAATCGTTGGTATAGGTAATATAGGGATTGGATAAATCTATCCAATACCCAAGCCTGCGAGTGAACTCATCCCATTGAGCTTTATACTTGAAGACTGAGCGTTTGCATTCGGCGTTGAATTTTTCGATTCCCAGCTTTTCGATTTCATCTTTGGTCGTGATACCGAGAAGCTTTTCAACCTCAAGCTCGACCGGCAGGCCGTGAGTGTCCCAACCTGCCTTGCGCTCCACAAGGAAACCTTTCATCGTCTTGTAGCGGCAGATACTGTCCTTGATGGTGCGAGCCAAAGCATGACCGATATGCGGCAAACCGTTGGCAGTGGGCGGCCCCTCGTAAAATATATAGCGCTGGCCGTTGGAGCGCTGTTTTATTGATTCCCGAAAAATGGCTTTATCGTCCCAGAAGCGGCTGACCTCATTCTCGCGGGCGGCGGCGTCAAATTCGCCTTCAATCTTTTTATAAAGCTCAGACATGGCTACTTAAGCGTTCATCCTCTCTACAATCTTTTTTACCAATTTAGTCAGCTTGGGTTCAGCTTTGTTGGCCGCGGCCATGACTCTCTCATGACTGCACGGCTCCATAGCATCGGGAAGACCCATATCGGTTACAAGCGAGAATCCAAGCACCTTAGTTCCCTGATGGCGCGCCACGATAACCTCGGGCACGGTTGACATGCCAACCATATCGCCTCCGATAGCGCGGAACATACGATACTCTGCCGCGGTCTCGAATGTCGGGCCGGAGACAGCTACATAGACGCCTTTCTGCAAGGGTACCTTCTCCTCCAGGGCAACCGCTTCCGCCAAGTTGCGAAGCTCCTTGTCGTAGCAATTGAACATATCGGGAAATCTCGCGCCCATTTTATCATCGTTGTGACCTATGAGCGGGTTGGTTCCTTGAAGATTAATATGATCTGTAATCAGAACCAGTTCACCCAGGTTAAATTGCGGGTTCATACCACCGCAAGCGTTAGAGACAATCAATATTTTTACTCCAAGCTCTTTCAGTACGCGCACGGGGTAGGTCACCTGCTGCAGCGTGTAGCCCTCGTAGTAATGGAACCTCCCCTGCATTGCTACGATATCCCGTCCACCAAGTTTGCCGAACAGAAGCTTGCCCGCATGCGATTCCACCGTGCTCACCGGAAAATGAGTGATTTTCTCATAAGGAATCACGGTCTCTTTCTGAATCTCATCGGCTAAAGCGCCCAATCCGGTTCCCAGAATAATCCCGATAGCCGGCGAGGCTTTGGTAAAGCCCCTGATACAATCTACAGTCTCTTTAAGTTGAGTCTTAATTTCCATCGTTTCTCCTCGGCTCGGAATCGGCCCGACGATTGACGCTTTTTTCGCTGGCGAGTTTACGCTCAAACTCATCGACGATAGCTTCTAATTCATCATCGCTTAAATCATTTTTCTTCTTGATTGGGACAAATTCCTCAGTGGCTCTTCTGACGTTTTTCCATCGAATCCAAAAGCGATAGCTGGGTTTCAAGCAGAGACCTGAAACTCACCAGAAGTGAATCCTTCTGATTGGTGAGTTCAACAATCTCTCGTTGGATCTTGACCAGTTTCTCATTGGTCTCATTGGTTATTCGCTGAGCGGCAAGATTGGCCTCGGCGATGATAGCCTCGGCTTTGCGCTCGGCCGCTACCTTGGTTTCCTCGGCTGCCTTTTGAGTGGTAACCAGAGTCTCATGCAGAACAGTTTCCATCCGGCTGTAGCTGGTCAGGCGTTCCTGCTGCGAGGCAACTTTCTGCTCCAGCTCGAGATTCTTCCTGAGAGCGTCTTCGAGTTCAGCGGATATCATATCGAGGTAAGCATGCACCTCGTCGGGTGAATAACCTCTGAATTTGACGGCGAACTCCTGCTTTTTGATATCTAATGGAGATATCTTCACCGCGCCTCCTATTTATCAGTTCTTCTCACGCCAAAAATGGCGGTTCCAATTCTAAGTACATTAGCCCCGTAATTCAATGCCAATTCGTAGTCGCCCGACATTCCCATCGATAGCTTTTCGAAGCCGCTTCCGATCATCGTCCGGATCTGTTCGAATAGTTTTTGGGTCAGGGCAAAACTCTTTTCGATTTTTTTTAGGTCCTCGGTCAACGGTCCGATTGTCATCAAACCGGTGATAGCCAGGTTGGGCAGCGATTTGACTTCATCGATCACTTTCAGGATTTCGGTTGGTTCAAATCCACTCTTCTGCGGTTCATCCGATGAGTTGACCTGAAGGTAAATCGTCATTTTTTTTCCAACCTGCCCGGCTTTTTCCGAAATCGATCTGGCCAGTTCAACGCTATCCACGGATTGAATTATATCGAAAAGTTCGACCGCCTTTTTCACCTTGTTTTTTTGAAGGTGACCAACCAGATGCCAGATCGGTCGAGGTTCGATTAACGGTATCTTTTCGAGCGCTTCCTGGACCTTATTTTCTCCAAGGTTGATCAGCCCCGCTTTGAGGCCCTCGATGGCTGCCTGAGCCGGAAAAGTCTTGGTGATGCCGACAACGGTAACGCCGGAGGCATCCCGCTCCAGGCTCTGGCAACGCTTTTCGAGCTTTTGCCTGACCAACTCGATATTACGAGCAATTTGACTCGTGCCCATTATAGCCACAAATTATAAGCAATGCCTCACCTATAGGCAAACTCTTTTTAGGGCTTTGAGATATATGGAGATAGAAATATGGTTAAGGTTATCTGAGGAGCAGAATTCGCCTGGTTTCGATTGAAAAGACGACCGAATATGAAAGCATTTTCGGAATTTAGTAGAATGCTAAAATTCTACCACAATCGGCAGTTTTTCGCCGGACCAATGCTGTCGAAGGGTTTCAAGAACATCCTCCTGGCGAAGCTCAATCATGCAGACATTATGACGGCAACTACGGCCGCCATCGATACAACAGTAAGCCTGCCCCGGCCCCGGAGTGCATCGAGTAATTTTGCGGATTCCGATATTTACTCCTCCCAGATAAGAGCTGAGAGTCGGATGAGTTGGGCCAAACATCGTCAAACTTTTGATGCCAAGCGCAATGGCAAGATGATTGCCAATTGAATCGGGACCGAAATAGAATCGGCTTCCAGCGATGATTGCGGTGGATTCATCCAAACTGGCTAATCCGGCGATATTAACCGCATTCAATTCAAGGCGCGAAAGCGATTCCTTGATGAGCGGCTGTTCCGCAGGCGATCCGATAAAGACTGGCAATAGACCGCTAAAAATCGAGAATTCCCGGGTCACCTGGCAATATTTATCGAGACCCCAATTTTTCGCCTCCCATCCGGCAAAGGGCTGAACTGCAAAATAGTCGCTACTTGAAATGCCAAATTTTGTTCGGGCGGCGGTAATAATCTCCGGGCTAATTTTCATATATGGCTTGGGAATATCTTTCAAGGATAATTTTAGGCCAAAGGGCTGGAGAAGTTTCAATCGACGTTCGATAAGCTGTACGTTAAAATCGAGGGGGAATTCACGATGATTAAGAAAGCCAAATCCCTGAAAATTCCTACCGATTCGGTAAGGAATTTTAGAGCGAAATCCGGCCAGCGCTGTATATGAATAACCGGAATCGTCGATGTATAAATCGAATTCCTTCAGTTTCTGCAAAAAAGGCGAATGCTTGGTCCCTCTAAGGAATTCTAAGAATAAACTGATGGCGCTACGGCCGGAATCACCGTAGGAAATGACATTATCTACGGCAGGAATCAATCTGGCCAGTGGTTCATTATAATCGTGCAGCCAGCAAGTTATTTTGGAATTGGGGAAATGGCTTTTGATCGCGTTAATCGCCGGGAAATTGACTACCAGGTCGCCTCGAAAGGCGAGACAAACATATAGAATCTTATAGGGTTTCTGCGGATCGAGTTTTTGAAAATCGGGTTTGCCGATAAAGGGTCTGATAAAAATCGAACCAAAGAGATGGATCCAAAATTTAATTACGGAATTTATGGCCGATTTAGTCCGCACTATAAAATACATATCAAATTCCTTGCTCAACGGATTCCGATGTTTCCAGACCTCCGCGCTTGACCCATCGGCGCCAGAGCAGGATGGTAATAATACAGGCAGCGATCGACGAAATTGCCAGAGACAAGGAAGCTCCGAAAATCCCATAGCTTTTTATCATAAAAAAGCCGACCACGATATTAATTCCAGCGGCGATGGCGATAATAGCCGAGGTAAAACCGGGTTTGCCGAATCCCTGCCAGGCAGTGCCGTAAATTTGGTAAATTACCAGGAATACCTGAGCGAGGGTCAAGGGCAATATAATTATTACGGACGGCAGATATTTCGCCGAAAAAAGTATACTTACGATTTGGACTCTAAACAAATAAAGCGGAATAAGAATTAGAACAGAAGACGCCAGGCAGGCCAAAACAGCTAATCGCAAAGGCCGTTGGATTTTGCGCCTATCCGAAAGGCCGGCAGCTTTGGGCATCAGGATCGTAAATATCGCGTCTGGTAAAAAGCTGAAAATCTGGATCAAAGTTAATCCCACGCTAAAATAACCGACCTGTTCGGTTCCGTAGAAATTTTCAATATAGACACTGCTGATCCCATATAGCAGAGTCCAACCAACAGCGCCGAATGTAACAGGGCCGGCATAACGTACAATTTCCTTAATTCTTATTAGGGATAGATTCAATTTAATTTTGTGATTAGGCTTCACAATTTCGAAAATTGCTACCGACGCTATTCCGGATAAGCAGTAAAAGATCACCGATATATTGAAGGAAACTCCTTTATAAATCAGATAAGCTCCTATGAGGATTGATAGCTGCAAGGCGTTTTCAAGCAACTTGAAACCGTTGAGCTTGAGATAATCGAGTAATCCTCGGGCGAAACCGATATAGTATTGATCAACCATATAAGCAAAAATAAATAGTAGCAGCGGGATTTTATACGATGCGAATAAATATACTACAACGGTCAAAATCAAAAATGCAAAAATACTTAAGAAAAGGGAGTTCGAAAGAAATTCGGTTTTAAGTTCGGGACTCGAATCTTTATCGCCCAGGAATTTGGTAAGCGCAGTTGGAATCCCGATAAAGAGCAGGGCATACATCGAGGCGATAGTAAGCAGATACCTGAACAATCCATAATCAGAAACAGATAGCGAGCGGGCCAGAATGATATAAAATACCATCCCCATAAAACGGGTTACAACATTACTGGCCGATAGAATAAACGTTTGCTTGACAGTATGATTAATATATTCGGTTAATTTAATATTTTTATAGGAGAACATAATCGGCGGTAGTCCTGGTGACGAATTTAGTAACCATTACGACCGAAAGATATTATGTCATAATGGATTATGCAAGAGGTTTGGCCGCGGCGTCACCCAGTATAATAGAATATGGAAAGCCGCCCGATTTTAGCAGGCGGCTCATCCATTAATGTATGGGGCATTTCGTCATCCCTTCGATTTCTTCAGGCTCTTCTGATATTGCGAAATCTGTTTCCATTTGAGTTTCTCGACTGCATTTGCTTTCAATATCTGTCGAGCCGCCAGATATTCAAGTTCCTTTCTTAACTTCAGGTAGCTCTGGAAACGATCGGGATCGAGTTTCCCTTTTTCGATAGCGTCACGCACCGCGCAGCCAGGCTCTTTGAGGTGGCTGCAATCACGGAAACGGCATTGAACGCCAAGCGCCTCGATGTCATCGAAGGTTTGACGCAAGCCCTCATCATCACCCCAGACCTGAAGTTCGCGCATACCGGGAGTATCGATTACGATACCGCCATCGGGAAGCAAGAGCAGTTCACGGCTGGTGGTGGTGTGACGGCCTCTGCTATCATCCTCTCTAACAGCGTTAACAGCCAGCCGCTCATCACCTAACAGACTATTGATGATACTTGATTTGCCGACTCCCGACGATCCCAGAAAGGCGGCGGTCCTGCCCGGCTTGAGATATTGGCTAAGAGCGTCAAGACCGGCGCCAGTTGTGGCGCTGATGGCATGAACGGATACTCCAATAGCCAGGGTTTCAACCTCGGAGATGCGTAGAGAGAGATCCCTGCAAATATCGCTTTTATTTAGCAGGATGACCGGCACGGCCCCGCTTTCCCAGGCCAATGTCAGGTAACGTTCGATCCGCCTAAGGCGGTAATTGCTATCAAGACCGCAAACGATAAAGATAGTATCGATATTGGCCGCCACGACTTGCTCCTCGGTTTCCACTCCGGCGACCTTGCGAACGAAGGCGCTTTGCCGCGGAAGGAGCGCATGGATTGTGGCCCGATTGTCATCGCGCCTGGTGAGTCCCACCCAATCTCCGACTGCGGGAAAGCCGCCTTTGCTATTGGCCAGATGTCTGAACTTGCCGGAGACCTCGGCCAGCATCTCGCCGTCCTGATCGAGAACAATATAGATATTTTTATGCTCGCGGGCGATACGAGCGGGTATCAGGTTTTGAGGTTTGTATGGTTCGAATTGTTTTTCGAAAAACTGATTCCAACCCAGATTTATCAAATTCATTGTAGATTTCCCTATTTTCGTTTAAGTTCTCGTTTCTGTGGCGTTGGGTTCGGGGACCCGACTGCACAGATATAATAAAGCCGCGAAAGATCGTGCTCGCTCGCGGCCAACAAAAAAGCCTTCCAATGGGAAGGCTATCACAGCAAAATATCAAAACGATATCAGCCGATAGCCTCCTGCGGGCGCGCCAATACAACAACGTTCATGGAAATTCTTAACATTGTACACGCCTCCTTTCAGACCTTAAAACGAAACCGTTTATAACACTAATAAATTATACATAACTATAAAATTATGTCAAATAAAAAATACTTAAATATCGAGTGGTCTTAAAAAGCCTGGCCGAGCAGGGACGTAAGCAACGTCTGTATCTCGTTTACTTTGAATGGCTTACTCAGGAAGCCGTCAGCCTTCTCGGAAAGAACTTCATTTCTGGTCTCGGCGCCGGAATAGCCGGTAACCACTACCACGGGCATATCCGGATGTTCCAGTTTGATAGCCTTGAGCAGATCCAGGCCGTCCATATTGGGCATGCGTAAATCGGTGAAAACGAGATCGTACCTGGTATGTCGAAGTTGTTCGAGCGCCTCGTTACCGTCATTAGCATGCGCTCCCTGGAAATCGAATATCTCCAGAATATCCGAGAGGAGCACTGACATATTGGGGTTATCATCCACGATTAGAATTTTCTTTGTTAGCATACGCGATATCCCTTTCATCATTGTTATCGGCAGCATTTGGCGGGACTTTTGGGGGGTATAATTATTCCTCGATAATGATAAAACTATTGACTACATTCTAATCTATGATATATTTACTTTCAGATTATCATTGTATTGCCTGCTTTGCCCGACAAAAGGCCACTAACTCCAAGAGGTGGGTTTATGGGTAGGATGGTTATCTTTATAGCGATAATTACAGCTTCTGCCGCCTTAGCCCAAACTGACAGCTTGATGTTGTCCGAAATCAGCAATATCCAAGCTCCTGCCAACATAACCGGATTTTATGCTGCTGATCTACAGGGGGACAGCACCAAAGAACTAATAATTTCCAGCATAACTAATTTATATGTCTATAATAGCCAAACAGGGGCTCTTCTCTGGACCAGCCCTGAGATGCACAATCCCCGCGACGTAACCTTCTATGACTTAGATGGCGATTCTCATCCCGATATCGCCGTGAGAGACAGCCTAAATCTCTTTGTCTTCAGTGGCTTTGATTTTCACTTGCTTTGGATGTTCAGTATCCGATAAAGCGCGAGAAATGAGGACTTTTAAGAATCACTCGACTTACCCTGCAGAGCGGCGTTCTGATGCCAGCGGGTATCGGAGTATTTAATAAAGAGCACCGCCGAGCGCACCACCCAATCAAGCGGCATGGCCAGCCAGATATAGAGAATATCCAGATGAAAAACCGAGGAGACCACATAAGCAAAAGGAATCCGGAATACCCAGCCGCCGATCATAGTGGCAAACATCACCCAGCGGGTTTGCCCCGCGCCGCGAAGAGAGCCTGATAGGACCATCGTAAGCCCCATCGGGACCTGAATAAAAGCCGCCACTTTGCAATAGGTAATGCCATAGCGGATAACCTCGGGATCGCTTGAGAATATCATCATCCAGAGTTTCGGGAAAAACCAGAAGGTCAGCCCGATAAATCCCATAATCGAAAATCCGACTATAATTGTTTGATTGCCGTATTTTCTGGCTCGCTGCGGCTGCTGGGCTCCAAGATGCTGGCCGACGAGGGTGGTGGCAGCCTGGGCAAAACCCAATCCCGGCAGGAATGAGATACCCTCGATCATGACGCCGATTGAATGGGCCGCGTAGGCGCTCAGCGCGGTAACAAGGATCATGCGAGTGTAAACCATTTGCATGACAGTGGTCAGAATCCGTTCGCCGAAAACCGGCAGGCCGAGAGTAACGATGCTCCTGAGGCGTTCCAGAGAGTATCGATGGAATTTGAGGAGGTTTTTGCGATAGGCCAGGTAAACGAGAACGATCGCGCCCAAGCTCTCCGATATTCCGGATGCAATCGCTACTCCGAGAATCTCTAACCGGGGGAATCCGAAAGCGCCAAAAGTCAGCGGATAGGCGATGATGATGTGTACAACATTCACACCGATAATCACCCAAAAAGGCGTCTTGGTATCACCAAATCCCTGAAAGATGCCGCTCGTGACCTGGATGGCTCCTTTGCTAATAAAGAAGATATTGGTTATGAGCATATAAGGCGCTAAAAGGCGATATAGGTCGGGCGTGGCTCCCATGGCGGTGGAGATGGGACGAACGAATATCAATCCTGCAAACGTTATGAAAATCGAACAGACTGCACCCAGCCAAAAAGTAGTATCGGCGGAAGCGATTCGGTTTTTATCGTCACCGGCGCCGGTGAAGTTGGCTACGGCAATCGTTCCGCCCAGGGCTACCCCCTGCATGAGCGCCATCATAAGACCGATGATCCACTGCGACATGCCCACAGCAGCCTGGGCCTCGGCGGAGATATGGCCGATCATGGCGGTATCGACAATCCCCACGCCTCGGAGCAAAAGGCTGGTGCCGATAGTGGGAAGAGCCAGAGCGTAGATTGCCCGGCGCATCTGTTTGGATGTGAGAGTTGTTTGCGACGCGGTTTCCATTGCTGACGTAAAAAGGGGATTTAGCGAAAAATGTCAAGTGGGGGATAGTCGTAAAGACTAGACCGTGATAATTTCAGGATGCCTGTTTGGATAAGCTTAAATAGAGGTTATTAATTAAATGTAAATGAACTCGGTTTAAGATTTATCGCTTTTTCCTGGCTTATCTCAATTAGATACATATATTAATCTAATTAGGTTAATTTATTGTTTTGTGTTAAGAATCAAAAAAAAGTATCTTTATGGGCCCAGGAGATTCAATGTCGAAGAAAATTATTATCTCATTATCACCTCTTGCTGAAGCAGAGGATATTGTTATTAATATTCAAAATTCCAGTACGCAAGCCGAGAGTTATCAGGTTTCACGAAGCGCTTCGTTTTCAGGACCCGGATTTATGGAAATTATGATCGTTTTAGGTACGTCTGGAACGATCGCAGCTTTGGCCAAAATTCTGATTGCCTGGTTAGAAGCTAAGCAGAAACGGGTGGTTAAAATTAACGGTAAAGAAATTCAAGGATACTCCATTCGACGAGGTCAAGCAGCTTTTATCAATTGATCATTTGGATACTACGAGAAATCAGTGAATATCAATATTTCACATGTTTTTCAGCACTGCTCCTCGTGGATTAGGCCTCATCAAGAGGATAAATTGCACCCGCTGTATGTTCACGAAGTTACAGCGGAAATGAGTTTCAAAAAACAATCTTGCCCTATCTGAATAATATAATAGCAGGGATTCTTTCCGGTTCCACTTTAAATAGTAACATAGGTTCTGTAAAAATCCAAGTTATTGATTCCGATGTTAATACTACCAGTGTGCGTAGAATTGCCCGTAATAAATCATTAATTTTAGTCGACATTGGCCTTCTCGGATTTATTGCGAAGATGAATAGAGTATATATTACCGCAATTAAGAGAAGAAAACCTCAAGTAAG
Source organism: uncultured candidate division Zixibacteria bacterium (assembly GCA_963801605.1). Lineage (GTDB taxonomy): Bacteria > Zixibacteria > MSB-5A5 > UBA10806 > UBA10806 > UBA10806. The sequence goes on along the minus strand of CAWDFP010000011.1, from coordinate 27,573 downwards.
GCTTACATCGCAAGTTCTTACTTACTGCGCCTCTAAGAATCCATTGCCGAAATCCCATAGGTCAACACCTTGCCGCGAGCATAATTTCCCCAGATTCGGTACCGCAGGGCTAATGGAGTCTGCGTATTTCTCCGAAACGGAGTTGCATTGCACTTTTTTGCTTGCACACGAACTTGCTCATATCGAACTTGGGCATCTCGATTCATATAAGCCAAAAACAGCCGCTCAGGATTCTGTTTTCGGTGTTGCCGGTGAAATAATTGGGGTTGGCGGCGGCAAGATACCTGCCGGAGCATATGTCGAACAAGAGACCGATATTCGCGCGGTGGATCTAAGTCTACAAACATTCGCCATGAAAATAATGTCTGACGCAGGTCTCTCAATGACGTTTATTGTTCTTTCTATCGCCGCTAAGTATTTCCTTTGGCTGGCGCGGGATTATTAAGGCTGGGACAAATGATGATTCGGAGGAAATTATACCGAATTGGTTATATTTATTGAGATTGATTTTTCAATCATTTTTAAGTAAACATTAATTATGGGTATTTTAGATTCGGATACTATAGATTTTGACGAGAGGTTCATGACCCAGGCGCTCAACGAGGCCCGCAAAGCGTTTCAGGCTGACGAAGTGCCGGTGGGATGCGTAATTGTGCATGACGGAATCGTGATCGGACGCGGGTATAACCGGACCGAAAGCTTGCAGGACCCGACGGCGCATGCGGAAATGCTGGCGATAACATCAGCGGCAGAACATCTTGGCTCCTGGCGGCTATCGGGCTGTACCGTTTACTCCACGGTGGAACCTTGCGCGATGTGCGCCGGTGCGCTGGTGCTGGCCAGAGTAGATAGATTGGTTTTCGGGGCGGCCGATCCCAAGTTCGGAGCCTGTGTTTCGATTTTTCGCATTGTGCAGGACCCACGCCTTAATCATCGCATGGCGCTATCGTCAGGGATACTGCTTGACGATTGCGCGGAGATAATGCAGGAGTTTTTCAAAAAAAAGCGAAAAGGGGCATAAGATGACATTTCAGTCGGACGAGCAAAAATATCAAATTCTGGCAAAGCTTTCCCTGATAGCGCTCTATATTCTCCTGGCCTACGACGTGGCAGCATTAGCGGCAGGTTATTTGCTGGCGCAGACAAGCAGTACGACCATCGCGGGAAATACGATTGTAAGAGACGCGGTTTTCGCGGTGGCCGTGGCGGATTTGGTAGCGATATATTTGGTTAAGAAATCGATGCTGAATAAAATTGCTAAAAGCCAGTCGAACGCGAATGTGCCTAACGCAATCGAGGAATATAAAAAGCTCCTGAATATAACTCTGGTGATAGCGCTGATGTGCGCCGGAGCGCTGGTGCTGGCCAGAGTAGATAGATTGGTTTTCGGAGCGGCCGATCCCAAGTTCGGAGCCTGTGTTTCGATTTTTCGCATTGTGCAGGACCCACGGCTTAATCATCGCATGGCGCTATCGTCAGGGATACTGCTTGACGATTGCGCGGAGATAATGCAGGAGTTTTTCAAAAAAAAGCGAAAGGGGGCATAAGATGACATTTCAGTCGGACGAGCAAAAATATCAAATTCTGGCGAAACTTTCCCTGATAGCGCTCTATATTCTCCTGGCCTACGACGTAGCAGCGTTAGCGGCAGGCTATTTGCTGGCGCAGACAAGCAGTACGACCATCGCGGGAAATACGATCGTGAGAGACGCGGTTTTCGCGGTAGCCGTGGCGGATTTGGTAGCGATATATTTGGTTAAGAAATCGATGCTGAAAAAAATTGCTAAAAGCCAGTCGAACGCGAATGTGCCTAACGCCATCGAGGAATATAAAAAGCTCCTGAATATAACTCTGGTGATTGCGCTGATGTGCGCCGCTATTTCGACTTATGGTTTGATTTTGGTATTTTTAGGAGAGAAGCTCGAGGTGCTTCTGCTTTTTGTGGCAGGTTCGTTGTTAGGCTATCAATTTTTCAGACTCCGGCCAAGGGATTTCGATGAGTCGGAAAACGCGGGGGATAATTAACCAAGGCAATTTCGCAGATAAATATCGAGAGAATGCGAATAGAGTCTTATTGGAGAAACGATGAAAAAGGCGTTAAGCTGGGAAGAATATTTTATGACATTGGCCCTGGTGGCATCGTTGAAATCGAAAGATACGAGCACCCAGGTGGGAGCGGTGGTAATCGATAATAAATCGCGCAAAGTGATTAGTTCAGGGTATAACGGGTTCCCGCGTTATCTGGATGATAACAAAATTCCGCAAAGTAGACCCGAGAAATACCTTTATGTCGTTCACGCCGAGCTTAACGCTATTCTTCATGCCGAGCGAAATCTTTCGGATTGTTCGTTGTTTGTGACATCGTTTCCCTGTTCGGAATGTATGAAAGCGGTTATTCAGACCGGCATTAAAACGGTGGTATATCTGAACGAGTTGTCGGGGGATGATTGGGAAAGCTCCCGTATCGCGACCATGAAACTGGCTGAACTGGCCAAGATCGAGGTGCGGCGTTTTGACGGTGAGAATGAGATTATCGATTTTTTGAAATCGAAGGTGAATTTAAGGAAGACGGAGTAGCAATTTGTCGGGTTTCTCGTCCTAAGAGGACCCGGAACCCGACCTACGAAAACTACAAAATATAATAATTTTATTATGCAGGGCACATCGAGATGTGCCCCTACGATCTTGAATTTAAAGAGTCAAGACCCAGAGGGGGTCTTGACCTACAATAGACCCTCTGGGTCCTTAATAAACGAGGTACTTGATCTACATAGACATTTGTCGGGTTTCTCGTCCGGGGGACTCGGAACCCGATCTACGAATTACTGTCCCGGGCAACGAAAGGCCTGATGAGCAAGCAGAGTAATAGCCCGGCGGCAAAGCCCCCGATATGAGCGAGGTAAGCTACTCCTCCCTGCTGGCCGGCGGAATTCATCTGCAAGAAGACTTGAATAATAATCCAATAAATAATGATAAAGCTGGCGGGAATCCAAATTAGCCTGATAAAGATCAGAAACCAAATAAGCGTCAGAACTCTGGCGCGCGGAAAAAGCAAGAGATATGCGCCCATCACGCCGGCGATAGCGCCAGAGGCTCCCAGCATCGGCATGGCCGATGAGGGGCTGCCCATGACCTGCGCCAAAGCAGCTACAATTCCACAAAATAAGTAAAAGAACACGAACAAAACTTTACCGAATCTATCCTCGATATTGTTACCGAAATATCCACAAGAAAAGCATATTACCCGCGATATGAATAAAGCCGCCATGCAAAAACTGCGATGTTATTAGAGTGGACAGACGTCGAAAATACAGTGCGGTCCATAGCATGACCGAAGGTAACGATGTTGACAGGAATAACGGAATATTGAAGATAAAACTCTTTGGTAGCGAGACCAAGAATATCGGTATATACAAAGACGGCGCAGTTAATCAATATAATAAGGATCGTTACGATCGGAAAACTGCTGGTCGGATTATCGTCCTTAAGCGGTATCATTTATTTAGCGGTCACCGTGAAGTCAATCGTCCGGGTAGTAGTGTTGCCCTGGTTGTCGCCGGCTCTGATTTCAAGCTGATGCTTGCCGCTTTTAAGAGGGCTTTTTATTTTATAACTGAAGCGGCTGCCATCGATATCATATTCCGCGGGCACCCAGGTATTATCAATTTTCATTGAAAGGCCGCTATCGAGGGCCAGACCCGAAATTTTATCCCGCACCACGCAGGAAAGAAGTGGTGTCCGCGATTTAGTGAGCCCCGATGGAGAAATCGAGCTGATTGTGGGAGGATCGTTATCCTCAAGTAACGCCACTTTGCCCAATCCAAACGCGCTGGTCTCAAGTTTCGTGCTATCGATTTTCCCAATAAAATTCCAACCGCCGGAGCTATAGGAATAGCCGTAAGCGGCTATCTTCTTCCCTACCAAACCGAGCTTGACGACATCAAAATTTAATTTGAGCGGAGTATCAACCAACATAATGTCCGGCTGGATATCGAAAATGATACCATCCCCGACCGGAGTGGATTCCTTAATTCCTTTCGAGGGGAAAACATAGGCGGGGTAATAGGCCGATCCAGATTGGAAAGAGATTGCGAGATTATAATCGGGCGACTCTATTTCAGACGGCCGGCCCGGATAGACCGGGTAAAGAATCAGGGTAGTATCAAAAACAATCTTTCCGGCGCAACGGACAGAAAACTGCAAAGGTCCAGAGAGTGATTTATCATTGATATCGGCTCTGACGCTGTTAGGGCCGTCGGATTTCATATAGAATACGTATCGTTGATCAGCGGCTGTAATTTCAAGTTTGGAATCAAGGCATTTAGCACCATATCGCACGCGTAAATTTCCAGGTGATCCGCTAATGTCAAATTTGTTATTGATAGGCAGTATTTACGAAATAAACCCAGGGCGAGCACGTTTTTGGGGAATCATTATAACTGAAGCGGAATTCTCTGCCGTTCCCTGACGATATCAGCTTAACGTGATTAAGGAATTTACCATCAGGCGCCGGCTGACTCGTTGAGGTGCACTTGAGCGTTCTATAGGCTTGCGCCGGATTATCGCGATATTCGACCGCAACCTTATTCGCTTTGGTCGAGGAAACAAAATCGATACTAAGGGTATCGTGATTTTGGAAATAGGAAACTGAAGCCGGAGCGCCAAGATCGGGTGTCTTAAGGTAAAAACGAAGCTCGGATTTATTACCCGCCTCATCATACGCGACGGCAGTGATTTTATGCACGCTTCCAGGTTCACGATCCTGAGCAATAATGCCAGAGTAATCGTAAAAGCCCGGCCAGAAGTATTGAGTGGCTTTCGGCGGTACATACAGGCGGTAGAAAATACCGAGATCGTTATCGGTTTTGGTTTTTTTGGAAAAGAGACGAATGAGTTCGAGATCGCGGACATAGTTTAATTGACGAGTAGTATTGTATGAGAGGCTATCGGATTTCATCTGGAATAGAAGGGAATCGTCAACCGAAAGGCTTAGTTCATAATAACCGTAAAAGAAACCGGAACCGCTCGATACGGTCTCCGCCGGCGACCGCCAGAGCGATAACGTCATTGCTGATAATGGTATCAGTTAGTGAATAATATTTACCGTCCTTGCTTTTTGATATTGGCAAAAACTCAATTTCACAGGGGCTGACGGGATTAAAATCGCCCTGGTAATATCGAACAGCCAGATAATCGAATTCGGGGGGAATTTTATCCGTGATGCCGTAGCCTGATTCGAGCGGGTTTATGGGATTGTTGAGAGGCGATCTCATTTCAAAATGCAAATGGGGTGCGCCGGTGCCGGATTCGCCGGATAGCGCAATCTGTTGGCCCTTCCTGACCGGGAATTCGCCGGGCGTGAAATATAGATCCTGATCATATTTTTTATCTTTCATTTGGGCGGTAAAGATGCGATCGTCGAGTAAGTTGAAATAATCCGAAAGATGGCCAAAAACAATTATCCTGTCATCCTTGAGTTTGATATACAGAGCTTTGCCATAACCTCGAAATGATGTAACCACCCGCCAGACATAGCCATCATCAATAGCATAAACAGGAACACCGATTTGCCCTCCGGTACGAAGATCGAGGCCGCCGTGGAAATGTCCGGCCCGGTAATCGCAAAACTTAGATGTCAGCTCCGGACGAAGTTTCAGCGGCCAGATGTAATCGCCGGCAAAAGCGGAAGATGCCAGGGCAGTAATAAATATGCCAATTAGAAGCATTGATTTTTTATTCATGTCACGAAAGTAAGTCATAGGCGGGCTATCGTCAATGGGAATTGAAGGGGAATATTAAGGCAAAATTATTAACAGAGGCAGAAGCGCGGAATTTTGCCAGAGTTTCTCGTCTAAGGACTCAGAATCCAATCTGCGAAAACAGGAAATCGATGAATATGATTTAATTATCAATGCAGGCGCATCGAGTTGTGCGCCTAAGAAATGAAATGGAGATTTGAATTAATAAAAAAAGCTTGTTACTATTTTTTGCCGTTTTGGCGTTTAACGCGCACGATGGCGGTGTTGTGATCATCGAGCGTATATGAGAATAGGTGGCTGCCATCTCCCCGGGCGACAAAATACAGAAATCCCACCTGCGCGGGATTAACCGCGGCCTCAAGAGATTTGACGCCGGGATTGGCAATCGGGCCGGGCGGAAGACCACCAACGCGATAAGTATTGTAGGGTGAATCGAAATCGAGATCGCCTCTGGCAAGAGGACGATTAAGACCGCCGAGGGCATAAATTACGGTGGGATCACAATCGAGTTTCATCCCTTTTCTGAGGCGATTTAAGTAAACAGCTGAAATAATGGGACGCTCATTATCGAGACGGGCCTCCTTCTCCACCAGTGAGGCCAGGGTCACAGCCTGATGGATCGTCAATCCCAATCGCCGGGCTTTGAGCTCAAAGGAATCAGGCAGCGATTGGAAGAAGTGAGTAACCATTTTAGAAACCACCCGGCGCGGATTTTCGTCATAATAGAGATTGTACGTACTCGGCGAAAGATAACCCTCGAGATTATCGGCCGATATTTTGAGCGAATCGAGATAATGACGATCAGTGACGATATCGCGGAATTTTGTCATATCCATATCGAGAGTGGTTTCGAGCAAATTGGAGATCTGGCCCATAGTGAAACCCTCTGGAATGGTGACATTAAACGGTTTCGATTCACCGCGCGTAATCACTCCAATTATATAAGACAGCGAACTGTGAGGCTTAATGGCGTACCGTCCAACTTTGAGATACGCGCTTTTATGAAGCAGTTTGGCAAAAAAGATGAAATCCGCTCTGGACGAAACAGCGCCTATCCCTTCGAGATTTTCCGCAATTTGGGAGACGGAATCGCCATTTTTAACGAGGAAATATTTGGTATCGTTTCCAAAATCGGATTTCATGTGAGGCAGATAATAGAAATAGGCAAAGACTATTACCACAGCGACCAGAAAAACCGCAATTATGCCTATCAATACCTTAAGGCTCATGTCAGGCTCGGAAGGCTATCGAGATAGTCTTGAAGGATAATCATGGCGGCCATCATATTGAGTTTCCGGCGATTTTTGCCGACTTTCCCCTGGGCATGATGTAATTCTTTAGTGGCTTGAACAGTCGTCAAGGACTCATCCATATATTCTAATTCCACTGGCAGGCTGGCTTTTATCAGAGCGCCAGTATTGCGAGCCTCCCGGGCCTTAGCGCCCTCGGTACCATCCATGTTGAGCGGCAGGCCCAAAACCACAAGTTCGATATTTTCGCTTTCTACAAGGGGTTTTAGCTGCTCGATCAGTTTATCCCGTCCCTTATACTCGATAACATCATAGCCCGTTGCGATCCTGACCTCCCAATCGGCAATCGCGAGGCCGATCCATTTGGTCCCGAGATCGATTCCCAGGATGCGCGAACCTGTATGAAACATCATTCTCCAGGGAAATGGCCAGTTTCCAAATAGCGGCGATAATCGGCGATAGCCTCGCGATGCGCCTGAAAGGCAATATTTGACGGGATATTATCGAGATCAAAATAACGGGCATCCAGAGCATCGTCACCGGCCATTAGAATACCGCCAACTATTTCCGCGAGATACATCAATAGAACGGCGTTCGAGCGAGGATCGTCATGGCCGGCATAATTCCAAAAAAGACGAGTGATTTTGATATCCAGGCCAGTCTCTTCTTTTAGTTCGCGGATACAGCATTCGACGGGAGATTCATCATATTCCATAAATCCGGCGGGAAAACACCAGTCTCCGACACGCGGCGGAAATTTGCGTTTGACGAGCAGGATGTCCCCATCCTTTTGAAGTATCGCTCCGGAGGCAGGTATCGGATTGCGATACCAGATAAAATCGCAATTGGGACAGACCAGGCGTTCATGGCCATCGTAGTGCTTTTTAATAAGAGAAGAGGCGCACCAGGGACAATAACGGTGCAGGCGCGCCTCTACAAGTTTGTGTTCCTCGACGCTCACTCTACCTTAGGTTCTTCGAGTTTGATATTTTGCACAGCGCCAAAATCTTTCAAATCGCCGACGATTTTGGTGGTATCGGCCAAAACCATGATGGTCATTTGATCGGGCTTAAGGTATTTTTCGGCGACACGCTTCATATCTTCTCTGGTGACGGCGCGAATGTTTTGGAGATACTTTTGATAATAATCGAGAGGATAACCGTCAAATTCCAGCGACATGAGGCGATCTACAATCTCGTCGGGCGAATCAAACTGGAAGACGAAGTTGTTGATATAAGCATCACGAGCAGTAGCGAATTCCTGTTCAGTGGCCAATTCCTCTCTGATTTTCTTGAACTCCTGCATGAAGATCTCAAGCACTCGGTAGGCCGAGGCAGTCTTGGTTTGAGCATAAGCCGCAAAGGTGCCATAGTCGCGGCTGCCGATATTGAAACTCGAACCGACCGAATAAGCCAGTCCCTCATCGGAGCGGACGCGGGATGTCAAACGGGAGGTGAAGCTTCCGCCGCCAAGGGTGAAATTCATCAGGGCGATGGCGTAACGATCGGGGTTATCGCGTTTGATTCCAAGCTGGCCCACGCTGATATTGGCCTGGGTAAGCTTTTTATCGATGACATAGACACCGGGTTTCATGGTGTAATCGACTGCGGGGATCGGGGGGAATTGTATCTCGTCTTTTTTCCAATCGGAAAAGAGTTTATCCAGTTTCTTGATCATATCCCTGGTATTGAAGTCGCCGGAGAGCGCTATCATGGTATTATTGGGATAAAAATATTTATCGTGATAGCTGACCAGTTGGTCGCGGGTGATGTTTTTGACATTATTCCATTCGAGGATTCGGCCATAGGGATGATCGCCATAAATGGTGTGGGCGAATTCGCGCCAGATGATGCCGCCGGGACGATCATTTCTGCGCCGGATATCCTCTTTTATTTGTGATTTCTCAAGCGCGAGTTTGGCTGTATCGAACCGAGGGTAACGCATAACTTCATTAAATATCTTGAGACCGATATCGAGGTCTTTGGACATGACTGACATCGATACCGATCCGGATTCGGTACCGATTCCGCTTTCGACGGAGCCGGCGATGAATTCAAGAATCGTGTTGAGGGAATCGGGCGAAAATGATTTGGTGCCGCCTGATCTCATAACTGAGCCGGTGATATCGGCTACATCCATGTTATCTTTGGAATCGTAAATGGAGCCGGTTCTGATTAGCGCGTGGGCGTTTACCTGGGGAAGTGTATGATCTTCTTTCAGATATAATATAATGCCGTTGGGAAGCACCGTGCGGGTAACATCCTTACCAACTTCGGGGACTTTCCAGTTTAGTTCCGGAAATTTCATATTGCCAATTACTTTGGACGCCGGAGAAACAGCGTCCTGGGCACTGGATATGACAAATATCCCCAATATAAATATTAAAAGTGTTTTCTTCATTGGGCGTTCCCTTTCTTCGGATCAGGAGTCATGACCGCTTGCTTGGTTGAATCTTGATTCTCCGGTCGAACCAGGAAGGCAACAGTCCGATTATTTTTGGTAAAGTTTTGAGATAACACCCGCTTGACATCATCAGCGGTTACTTTTTCGCGAAGTTCCTTGATCTTGTTGACATAATTCCAATCACCCGTGAGAGCCTGCATATCCGAAAGCCGGAAAGCCATGCCCAGATTGGACTGCATACCGCGGATATAATCGGATTCGATTTGATTGCGCGTACGCTCCAATTCCCAGGTGGTCGGGCCGTCCTTCTGAAGCTTAGCGATTTCATCGTAGATGGCCGTTTCGACTTCGTCGAGCGTATGGGGCGCTTTGGGCGTTGCCCAGATTGTAAAGAGGCTGGGGAAACGGGCGAAATCGGAGCCGGCGTAGACCGAGCTTGCGATTTGCTTTTCCTCAACGAGAGCCTTGTAGAGCCGGCTGGTTCGTCCGCGGCTTAAAAGGCTCGAAATGATATCGTAAACCGGTTGATCGATTCCGCCGCCGGCGGGCATGTGCCATCCGATAACCATCTGGGGATTAGCGTCATACTCTACACTAAGGCGGCGTTCGCCTTTTTGCTCCGGTTCCATAGTTTGAACCAGAGGCGGAGGAGTTTTCGAAGGCGGTATGGAATTGAAATAATTGCCGATGAGCTTAACCATATCATCGAATTTGACATCCCCCACAACGGCGAGGACAACATTGTTAGGCGCATAATACTGATGGAAGAAATTATCGACCTGCTCGCGAGTTACCGTTTCAAGATCGGACGCCCAACCTACCACAGGCCATCCATACGGGCTGGCGGTAAAGGCCGCGGCCGAAAGCTGCTCTTCGAGCTTGCCGCCGGGGTCGTTATCGGTGCGCAGACGGCGTTCCTCATAGACCACATCGCGTTCGGAATAGAATTCGCGCAGCACCGGGCCTGCCATTCTGTCGGATTCCATGTAAGCCCAAAGTTCGGTACGATTGGCAGGCAGCGAGACAAAATACTGGGTGCCATCATTACTGGTGGAGGCGTTAAGGGAACTGCCGCCATTTTTAAGATAAGTTTCCCAGATTTCATCTTTAATGATATATTTTTTCTCCTGGTTTTGAATATCAGCCAGGGCAGCCTTGAGGGAATCAACCTCTTTCATATCGCCGCGGTAGAGGGGATTCCTGGTTTTGTCGATGGCGGCGGTTAGCTCGTGCGCCAGAGTATCGATTTTGGCCATGAGCGGAATTTCCGCATTATAATCGCTGGTGCCGAGATCTTTGGTGCCCTTGAAGAGCATGTGCTCTAAGAGATGGGCGCTGCCGGTGATCCCGGGGCGCTCATCAGACGAACCGACTTTGAAACGCACCACGAAAGCTGCAGTTGGCGACCAGTCGCGCTCTACAACGATCAATTGCAGGCCGTTGGGAAAGGTATGCGTTTTAGCGTTGATTTGAATGTCGCCCTGTTTAGCCTGGACCTCAAAGGGAAGCAGCAGGCAGGCCAGGACGATTAGGTATTTTCTCATCATTTGCCTCCAATCCACCCGGACCGGGCGGAGTTGTTTGATTTTATAATCATCATAATGAGAAGCATTATAGCGAATGGAGGGTGGAGATTCAAGACTCTTCTAATATAGTGCTGTCGGTTGTAGGTTTTGGATGGTGCACGAGGACGTACACCATCCACAAATAAATGAGTCAGGCCGCAGGCGTGGGGATGAACATTGATGAGCTATCGGCGGCAGACGAGGGAGTCTGCTGCCCGATGGGAAGCATTTGGATGGTGCACGAGGACGTACACCATCCACAAATAAATGAGTCAGGCCGCAGGCGTGGGGATGAACATTGATGAGCTATCGGCGGCAGACGAGGGAGTCTGTTGCCCGATGGGAGCATTTGGATGGTGCACGAGGACGTACACCATCCACAAATAAATGAGTCAGGCCGCAGGCGTGGGGATGAACATTGATGAGCAATCGGCGGCAGACGAGGGAGTCCGCTGTCCGATGGGAAGCATTTGGATGGTGCACGAGGACGTACACCATCCACAAATAAATGAGTCGGGCCGCAGGCGGCGTGACCTACGGTTTCTACAGCTTAATAGCCACCTCATTTATATAGATAACTTTGCGGTCGCGGGAATCGAGATAGTCTCGCAATAAGTAGCGCAAGTCCGGTTCGACGCGCTTGTCGAAGACCTTGTTACCATTGACGTTTATAATCAGATTCTGATTCAGGTTTATCATCGCCGGATGAATGAATACCCTGAAGGCTCCCACTCGCGAGGTTTCGAGGTCAATCCGATTGGCCGAAAAGGAGACCTTAGCTACGGCGGATGGCTGCTCCCGTTTGAATACAAAATAATTCCTGTTGGCCGGCATTCGGCCTTTAAGCAGTATTTCATTCTGGCCGCGCTTGATAAGGATGCTAACAGGGTCTCCTCGTCTGATGGTGGTTTTGAATGCCCCCAGATTATCCATATTTGCGATATTAATATCATTTGCCTTGACGATGATATCTCCCGGCTGGAGGCCAATTCGGCGGGCCAGGTAGTCACCATCGACAAGCGCGGCAACTTTTACGCCGGGGGCGCTAAAGGTATCATCGGGCACAAAACCGATAGAGATAGTGCTGTCAACCAAAGCCGCGTTATAATCTTTATACCAGGGAGCGGGATCATCGGCCGTGATCTCATCAATGGCAAACCAGCGGCACTGGCCGAAGCCTTTAATGGCAGTTTCCCAGTTTATTCGGGTGGGAAACGGGTCGCGCGGATGGCGATCTAAAAACTCGGCGATTAAGGGAATCTCCTGGTCAGCATAAGAAAAGCTATGGTCGCCCTCGAGCTGGCGGTAGAGGATATCGCCTCCGGCATTACGAGCCATGTCGATCAGAGTTTGCATTTCAGCCGATGGGTAGAGTTGGTCCTTATCAGTCGTTACGGCATAGATGGGAGTATTGTAGAAATTGGCGGCATAAGTGGGAAGATTGCCATCCTCACTGCCCACTCCCATGTGGCCATTTAAAGCCACGAAGGCGGCAAAATCGTTTGGCTGGGTCATAGCGAATAGAAAAGCCGCGGAGGCGCCATCGGAGAAGCCACCCAGATAAACTCGGTCATCGTCAACGTTATACTGCTCCTTGGCGATCCGCACCAGTTCCCGGATATTTGACATGCCAACATCATCCCACCAGGTAGCGCCGGCCTGCCCGAAAGGAAATAGCACCAGCCATCCGTATTTTTCGCCAAAAGCTTTCATAGGATTTTTCGATGCCCAATCAATTGGATTCTCAATCAGTTGGACCCGCGATACCCCACCATGTAGGGAAACCATGAGCGGCGTTGAGGTTTTTGGATTGTAGGTCGATGGTACGTAAATAACCCAGGGGCGGGTAACACCATCGATGCCCATAATCTGACCGAGAAGCATTTGCCCCCTGGTAACCTCGGGGAATGTTTGTGATTGAATCTGATTAATCAGGTCATGCCAATCGGGTTTGGCTCGAACTATTGATTCAATAAGCGTATCCTGACGGGCGCTCGTGCCAGCAGTGAGGAGCGAATCAAGATTTTCCTGCCATCCGGCAGCCACCGAAATTTGCGCGCTTATAATTATTATGGCCCCAATGCCCGTAAATTTCATAATCCTCCCTATCCCGTAAAAGACAGTTTATTAGTAAATATTAAAGCATAACTATACGAAAATTTCCAGATTGATTTTATAGCCATCGGGGGGAAAATCCGACGCCGCCGACCCAATGAAATTCATTAAAATGGTAACAATAGCCCTGAAGAAAACCGCCAGATGTTACATCCGATGGCAAAATTGGGGTGTTTCGGCCTCGTAGATACCCGCCTTTCTTTCGAACAATATGACATTTAATGACTTGCAATAAAATCGATACTTAGCGAGATCGGGAATCATAGCGGTAACATTAAAATTATGTAAATTATTTAAAAAAATGCATTTCATTGAATAATTTAAACTTTTTAGTTGACTCATTGCTCTAAGTTTCATTAAAATATGGATGAGAGAAGATAGGAAGCAAGGATATACTCGCGTGCCCGGGGATATCCTTATGGAAAAACTAAAAAACATTTAATTCGAGGGAAACATGAAAGTATCTAACAAAGCAGACTATGCTCTTCATGCCATGCTCTATATCGGCTCTATCAATGGCAAGCGCCTCTGCACTATCGATGGAATAGCCGAAGCCGAAAATATACCCAGAGAGTATCTGGCAAAAATCCTCAAAGAACTCACGCAGAAAGGTTTCCTCAACAGCGTGAAAGGAATTCACGGCGGTTACCGCTTAGCTCGTCCCCGTAACGAGATCACCTTCCTTGAAATCGTCGAGGCTATCGAAGGGCCGCTGTCTCTGGCATTCTGCAACATGTCCGAGCAGGAAAGAACCGGCTCGCACAAGAAGGGTCAATGCGCCGCCACACCGTTCTTTGATGACCTTCGCAAGAAAGTGGTAAAAGAGTTGTCAGGTATGAGCCTCGGCAAAATCGATTATGACAAATACTATCCAGCATCGGCGAAAAATAACGCCAAGGCCAAAGCCTAATCCAATTTAGACCAGACACTATAAAAGTGTTTTTGCCCCCGTTGGTCCCAAGTGAATCGGCGGGGGTTTTCATTTTGTCTAAAGAGGTCCAAAGCAAAGTATATCCCCAAGAATGACATTATTTCGCTCGCAATCAGATTGTTCTGAGATCTGGATTAGGTGGGTCATTGCGGGCGCTTTTCCGGCCATCAAAGGCCGGGAAAGCGTTGGCGATCTCTCGTAAATACAAGCAATTTCAGTAGATTCATTGATCAAGAGATCGCCACGGTTCGGTCCGCAGGACCGAACCCCGCAATGACCCACCGTATCCGATTGGACGGCATGGAAAAAAGAATACATTTTATTTTAATAATGGAAACCGGGAGTGGTTTATATAGGTTTTCGAAATGAGTATAAGGAATAATCAGGAGGATCTCGTGATAAGGCGCAAAGCATTTGGCAAGCTGTTATTGCCGGCATTTTTGCTGGTATTTGTGGGATTATCATCCCAGAATGTATCCGCCCAATATTTTGGACAGAACAATGTAGTCTACAATAATTTCAAATTCAAAATACTCAAGACTAAGCATTTCAATATTTATTATTACGCCAAGGAAGAACAGGCCGTACCCGACGCAGCCAGAATGGCGGAACGCTGGTACGAAAGGCATTCCAGAATGCTCGGTCATGAACTTGGAGGCCAACAGCCATTAATATTGTATGCCAGCTCTCCTCAGTTTTTTGAGACTAATGTGGTTTCAGGTTTGGGTGAGGGAACGGGTGGCGTAACGGAAGCCTTGAAGCGCAGGATCGTGCTTCCATTCGCGGGGCCGCTAAAGGAAACCAATCACGTAATCGGACACGAGTTGGTACATGCTTTCCAATATGATTTAACAGGCGAACGAGGCGGAGCCGGGGCCATGCAGAATTCGGCTGTGCTGAAGCTGCCATTGTGGTTTATCGAGGGTATGGCGGAGTATCTATCGATCGGACCTTATGATGCCAATACGGCGATGTATCTAAGGGATGCCATGATCAGCAAAAAGAAACTGCCAAACATAAGGAATCTCGAAAATCCGGATTATTTCCCTTATCGCTGGGGGCAGGCGCTGCTGGCATATATCGCCGGCAGATGGGGCGACGATAAAATCGGCGATATGCTAAATGTGGCGGGGACATCCGGTGATATCAACGGTACGATCAAGTCTGTTTTGGGTATCACTCCTGACACGTTGTCCCGCGACTGGCATAACGCTATTCATGCCGAATACGATTCCCTGGCAAAAACCACCAAAGCGCCCAAGGACTATGGTACGCAAATTCTCAGCCATAAATTAGGCTCGGGGAATATCAATGTTGGACCGGTTTTAAGCCCGGACGGTAAGAGCTTGATTTTCTATTCGGAGAAAAGCTTATTCGGAATTGATTTGTTTCTCGCCGATGCCGAGACGGGAAAGATCAAACGCAAGCTAACATCGACAACTCTCGATCCTCACTTCTCAAGCCTGGAATTTATCTATTCGGCAGGTTCCTGGTCGCCCGATGGCAAGCAGATAGTATTTTCGGCGGTTGTCAAAGATGAACCGGCTCTGGCAATTTATGATGTAAAGCGTGATAAGAAGATTAAAGAAAAAGTATTTAAAGATATGGGCGAGATTTACGGCCCGAGCTGGTCGCCCGATGGCAAGCAGATCGCGTTTTCGGCCCTGGTGGGTGGATTTACCGATCTCTACACATACGATATTCAAGCCGACAGCCTTCATAGGATAACCAACGATGCCTACGCTGATTTGCAACCATCCTGGTCGCCAGATGGCAGTAAAATTGCGTTTGTGACCGACCGTTTTTCTACCGATTTATCGGATCTCGCTCCCGGAAATTATGAAATTGCCATACTGGACTTAAAATCGGGGAATATCGCGCATTTACCGCTATTTCCCAAAGGCAAAAACATAGATCCGCAGTGGTCATCTGACGGCACCAATCTTTATTTCGTCTCGGATCAAGATGGAATCAGCAATATTTACCGAACCGATATGGCGGGCGGAGTTTATCAGATTACCAGCCTTTTTACGGGAGTAAGCGGTATCACCGAAATAAGCCCGGCAATATCCAGCGCGCGGGGTATGAATCGTTTGGTATTCAGCGCATTTGAAGATGCGAAGTTTAATATTTACCGCGTGGATTCGCTTCAAACCTTACAGGGCGAAAAGCTGGGGCCACCGATGCCAGAGAATGCAAATGCAGTGAGCGCCAATAAGATAGTTGATCCAACCCCCATAGCTCATTTTTCGCAAGCCAGCTACATATATACGGCCCCGGAGGATACGGCGCAAGTTTCCGATAGCACCAGGGCTGCCGACTCGACCAAAGCGGTGATGGCCCCCAAAAATCCTGCTATGCTGCCCCCATCGCCACGGCCGCAGGGCGAGCTTCTCACGCTTCTCAATGATCCATTATTCGGCCTTCCCCCAGTCCAGGAATTTCCCATACATAATTATCACACCAGACTAGGTCTCGATTATGTAGGGCAGCCATATCTCGCGGCTGGAATTGATCCGCTTGGACTGCAGCTTGGAGGCGGAGCGGCGCTTTTCTGGAGCGATATGCTGGGCAATGATAACCTGGTAACAGCGTTACAGGTTCAAACCGATGGAGGTTTTACTGACGTTGGAGCGCTGGCCGCATATCAAAATTTCAGACATCGGACAAGTTGGGGTGTGGAAGCGCAGCAGGTGCCGTATACGCTATTTCAACAGGGAGCATATATCGATAGTTCCGGCAATCTGGTTGAAGAGGATGTAAGTTTCCGCCAGATGAATCGCGAAATCGCCGGGATCACCTCCTACCCATTTAATCGGGTTATGAGAATAGATTTATCAACCGGATACGAATATGTAAGCTTCACTCAAAAGATTCGAAATATCACGTTCGATCAATCCGGAAATACAATCTCCGATCAAACCACCACTATTCACAGCATTAATCCATTAAATTTGGGAATCGGAAGCGCGGCATTTGTATACGATAACTCAGTCATGGGGGCGACCAGCCCGGTCATAGGACAACGGTTTCATCTGGAGGCCATGCCGATGATCGGCTCGATTAACCTGACGGGTGTCGATATCGATTATCGTAAGTATATTATGCCTCTTCGGCCGTTCACACTGGCATTTCGGATTCTTCACTATGGACGATATGGCTCAGGCGCCGAGGATAACAGGCTCACACCGTTGTTCATAGGGTATCAGGATCTGGTGCGAGGTTACGACGCCGGATCATTTACCGATGCTGAGTTATCCGCTGATTCGGCGCATAACGTGTTCAACGAACTTTTCGGAAGCAAGATGGCAGTAGCAAATCTGGAGCTTCGTTTCCCCCTGTTCGGAGCCTTGCATCTTGGCAACGGATATTACGGAATTCTACCGTTAGAAACGGGGATATTTTACGATGCCGGCGTAGCCTGGCAGAAGGGCATAAAACCGTCATTCATGAGCGGCGGCACCAGAAAGCCGGTGCGAAGTTACGGCGCCTTGATGCGATTTAATATTTTGGGCTATCTGGTTATAGAAGCTGACTATGTCAAAGCGCAGGATAGGCCGTTAAAAAACGCATTCTGGCAGTTTAATATTACGCCGGGATTCTAATAATCGGGCTTTATAAAATTAAAGTCGCATTTAACAAGAGTTTTGCGGGGCTAAGTTAAATTCCCAACGAGCTATTGATAAGGTTCAATAGGTGGTGGCCGTTAAAATGCTTATCGATAATAGCGAAAATCATCTTATCGCATCTTAGAGGCATTTCGCGCTTTTCGCCTATAAGCATGATGCGAACCAGGGGCAACCGGGGATCGGCGTATAAGAGCTCAATAAAATCGCGGCTTTTTTCAACTCCCATAGCGGTATCAATAATGGCATAATCGGGACGGAATCTATCGATGAGCATTGAACAGCGATATTCGCAATCGGTGGCCTTATAATTGATTCCAACATCCTCAACAGATTTTTTTATCGATGTTTTCAAACTGCAGTTGCTTGTTACCGCCAGGACATTGGGCCGTTGCCCGTGGACCTTGAGATAGTAATCGCACTCATGACAGGCGCCGTGGCAGTAACCATGAGAGCGCTCATCCCTGACCGGTAGAACGGTCATCTCATAGCAGCGTTTGCTTCGGGTGCGGTAAACGATACATTCCCGGCAACTATCCTGAATTTCGCCGGAATTGGAATGAAATTCCCAGCAGTATTGAAAGATTTCGATTCTATTTTCCGTAACGATCTTTTCCGTTCAGACGAGGCAAAATTAAAGGCATATTCGAAATGCGAAATGCCCGGCTTATTAATAATACTAATTATAATAAAGATTAATAAAATATCAAGAAAAAACCGGGTGAAGAAGCTTTGAACTTGCAGGGGAACATATTCCCCACTATTTTGATTCTCAAGCTAAGACACTAATAATTTTCAAGTTAGAGAAATTCGAAAATGCCCGTGTGACGGAGGGATAAATGAATAATAACGTTGTCGTCATAACCGGAGCCAGCAGTGGTATCGGTGCAGCATTGGCCGTTCAATTGGGCGCAAAAGATTATGGGCTGTCATTGGCGGCTCGCCGAGAGCCGGAGCTAAAACAGGTGGCAGGTATGGCCGGCGGGAACACCATTACCGTCCTTTGCGACGTTAAACAAAGGGCCGATATCGAGCGATTAAAGACAGCCACGCTGGACCATTTCGGGCATATCGATGTTTGGATAAACAACGCCGGACGAGGGATATCCAAGAGAGTGCTGGAGCTGACCGATGAGGACTTTGATGAGATGGTGGCTGTCAATCTTAAGTCGGCCCTATACGGAATGCAAACCATTGTCCCTTATTTTATGGAGCAAAAGAAGGGACACCTGATAAATATATCATCGTTTTTAGGCAGGGTGCCGTTTGTGCCATTCCGGTCAATTTATAGCGCCTCCAAAGCGGCGCTCAATTCGCTGACTACCAATCTTCGGATGGACCTGGAACAATATCCCGAAATAATGATATCGCTGGTAATGCCGGGTGTGGTGTCGACCGATTTTTCCAAAAACGCTTTGGGAGGTATGCCATCGGGTGCCCCAATAAAGGGCGTCATGAAACCGCAAACGGCAGATGAGGCGGCCGCGGCCATTGTCTCACTTATCGAAAATCCGCAGCCCGAGCTTTATACGAATCCGGCATTGGCGGAAATAGCAAAGCGTTACGGCACCGATCGCGAGGCTTTTTGGAAAAGTATGAGAACCGGAGACAGGTAAACAAGCGAAAGCTGTTTTTGAATGACAAGTTTGTTGAGATAGTGCAGGTAATTGTAGATAGATTGTCTTCATCGAGGAATAATAAATGCGATACATTTTATTAGCGGCGATAATTATATTAATTGCGGTGATAGTTATCTGCGCTACAGGATTTAATTCGTCGCCGATTATAAAAACGTTCGATAGCGCTATTAATGCCGCCAACTTTCATGATTACTCGAAATTCAGCCGCTATGTGAATACTCAGGGATTGATCAGGTCATATATCGAACTTCAGGAACGAGAAAACCCGATGGGCTGGGCGGGGCAATCCTCATATACAAACATGCTCGATGAGAGAATTCGCTATTTCATCGAAACAGAGCAAATTCCGGATGCCAACAGATTCAAGAGATTGATTAATCCTCATATAATTGGGCAGAAAGGGGACGTGTCGCTGATTTTAGATCTGAAAAACTACTCGGTGGTTTGTACAACATCGGTGAGCCTGCAGCTAACCGAAATCGGGCTGGCGAATTACCGGAATTGACCTGATAAGAATATGGCAAAGGTTGAAGAACGCCAAAAGAACCGGGCAGAGCGCAATAAATCCTGACTTAATAGATAAATGGAAAAAGACCTACGGTATCCTGAAACTCGGGCAATCGCAGGCAGATTTCGACGTTTTTCAATCGGCAACACTAACCCCGGCCACAATGGTGTTAGCAATTATTTACGATACCGAAAATTACCAATCGAAAAACAAATAAAAAAGGGAGCTTAAAATAAGCTCCCTCGAATATTTGCGTATATTTCTACTTAGTTATTCCCAGCTCACTCAGACAGAAAGCGTAATCGAAGGCGACATCTTTAAGTTCGGCATAACGGCCGGAAACTCCGAAGTGGCCCTCGCCCATGTTGATTTTGAGAAAGAGATCATTTGAATCGGTTTTAAGAGCACGCAGCTTGGAGGCCCATTTGGTTGGTTCCCAGTAGCCAACTCGGGGATCGTTAAGGCCGCCGGTAATCAGCATGGCGGGATAGGCTTTACGTTCGACATTGTCATAGGGCGAGTAACTTTTCATATAGAAGTAATAGGTGCTGTCGTGGGGATTGCCCCATTCCTCATATTCGGTGACAGTCAAAGGAATCGAGGGATCGAGCATGGTATTCAGGATATCCACAAACGGCACCTGGGCTATCACAACCTTAAAAAGATCGGGACGCATATTGGTAACGGCCCCAATCAATAACCCTCCGGCGCTGCCACCGGTGATTGCCAGCTTATCTTTGGAAGTATATTTCTGAGCGATGAGATATTCGGCGCAGGAAATGAAATCGGTGAAAGTATTTTTCTTATATAGAAGTTTTCCCTGATCGTACCACCATCGTCCCATCTCGCTTCCACCGCGAACCTGGGCGAGAGCGTAAACAAAGCCTCTATCGAGAAGAGAAATGCGCGATGACGAAAATTCGGCGTCGCTGGAAATGCCATAAGCGCCATAACCCTCCAAATAAAGCGGATTGGCGCCATCGCCGCGGAACAGGTCTTTTTTATAGACCAGCGCAATCGGCACCAGGATACCATCAGATGCCCTGGCAAAAACACGTTCCATTTTGTAATTGGCGGGATCATATCCCCTGACCTCATTGCGCTTGACAAGTGTCAACTTTTGGGCCGCCATATCATAATCATAAACCGAATAGGGAGTAACCAGGGAGCTATAGCGGAAACGAATCACGGGAGTATCATAAACCGGATTTTGAGTCTGGTAGATGGCATAAGCGGGATCGGGGAAATCGATATAATGCACGTTTCCGGAATCAAGATTAATGATCTTGATTTTCTGGAGCCCACCGGAGCGCTCATAAACCGCCAGATAGCTCTTGAAGGCATCGATAGCCTCAATCTTGACGGAATCGTTGTGGGCGATGAACTCATGCCAATTGGCTTTGGCAGGGTTCGCCGTAGAAACATCCATAACTTTGAAATTCTTGGCATTTTCGTCGGTCATGATATAGAACTTATCGCCGCTGTGATCTACGTAGTATTTTACCTCATGAGCGCGAGGAACCATAACCAGGAATTTGCCGGTTGGATTGTCGGCATCAAGATACCAATTTTCGTTGGTGGTGTTGCTTTCAAGGTTGAGGATCAGATACTTTTTGCTTCTGGTTTTGGATATGCTCAGATAATAAGCCTCGTCATTTTCCTGAAATAGTAAGCTATCATCCGAGGATTTCGATCCGAGCTGATGGCGGTAAAGCCGGTAGGAGCGCAGGGTAGCGTCCTGAGTTTCGTAGAACAAGGTTTTATTATCGTTGGCCCATTCAATTTCCGCGCCGGTGGCCTCGATACGATCCGTCAGAATTTGCCCGGTCTGAAGATCTTTGACTCTGATGGTGTAGGTTTCGGAGCCGGAGGTATCGGCGGCAAAGGCCAGATATTTTTGATCGGGGCTTAATTTCATGGCTCCCATATTCAGATAGCTTTGATTGGCGGCCAGGGCATTGATGTCGAGCATGACCTCTTCGGGCGCTAAGAGGCTACCCTTTTTGCGGCAGGAGATCGGATACTGCTTGCCTTTTTCGGTGCGAGAATAGTACAAATAATCGTTGATTCTCTGAGCGGCAGTGGTATCGGTCTCTTTCAGGCGCGCTACCATTTCGTTGTAGAGATTATCCTCTAATCCTTTGAGATGGGCGGTTTTTTGCCGGGTGTAAGAGTTTTCGGCTTTGATAAAATTAATAACGGATGAATCGGACTTGTTTCTGAGCCAGAAATAATTATCCACGCGGATATCGCCGAATAGAGTATCGACGCGCGGAATTATTTTGGCGACCGGCGGTAGAGGATTATCGGCCGCCAGGCAAACTTGAAAAGCAAAGATCATAAAGCCGGCCGCAACCGAGGCTGTAATCAATTTGGAATTTCGACTCTTGTTTGACATAACATCCCCTTTAATAAACGCTTATGAAATTATTCAAGCTATCAATTTACAGTTTGAGGCGGTTTCAGACAATAAGTATCTTATAATAATATGGATAAATAAAGAGTAGAAAGTTTTCCGGCCAAAAAGAAGAGGCGGATATTTAGCCGTTAACTCCGGTTCTCGGGCTGAATCAGCCCGGATTCGGCTTTAACGAACCTTACCGCCCCCGAAGTAATATTACCAAAAATCAGTTTTAATGGTTCCAATCTTTTTGAAAATTACTTTCAAAATAATTGGTTAACTTAAGTCCGTTCGGCCACCATAAGCGCGGTCGGGCCCGGAAGCGAAATTTTTCGAATACCGGAAAAATGGGCTTTATGGAGCCATTGCCGATACTCCTCCTCACTATAGGATGAACCAGACTTCGTACCCACCAGCATATTTATGGCAAACAGCGCGCCGCTCTGGGGCGATGTTTTATCGGTGCTCAAGACAAAATCCTGCATAACGATCCGTCCCCCGGGAATTAGCGCCTGGAATGATTTTTCGAAAAGCCTGATATTTTCCTCGGGACTATTCATGTGGCAGATTGCCGATATAAAGACCAGATCGTAACCCGTTCCGAGATCATCCGTTCGCATATCCCCCACCCGAGTTTTAACACGGTCATGGAGACCCTCGTTATTAATATAATTATCAGTCAAGGGAACGACGGTGGGTAGATCGAAAACATCAGCGACAAGTTCCTTATTAATACGGGCAAAAGCGATTGAATAAGCCCCCGACCCGCCGCCAACATCAAGCACCCGCTTAACATTTTCGATATTAATGGTTCGAGCCACCTGAGGCGCCCTAAAAGATGCGTTTTTATGCATGGCGGCGATGAAAGCCTCGGTATAGGATGTTGGCCGCAAAACCTGTTCCCGGTATGTAACCGATGTACCCTTTTTAACACAGGCAGTCAAGGTGGACCACCTATCCCAGAGATTGACAATATGCATCAGGCTGGCCCGGGAATCATATTTGCCTCCGGCAACAAAATAGCTGGAGGATAGCGAGGTGTTATAAAAAACGCGGTTACGTTTATCTAAAAGTTCAATTGCGGAGAGAGCGTTTAGAAGCATTTCGGCAGCCCTGACATCAAGGCCAAGCTTCATGGCGACATTTTCGGCGGAGGCGCCATCACCGATCGCAGAGAAGATATCGAGTTCGATCGCGGTCAGGATTATGCGGCTGACGCGGAATCCCTGGATGGTCTGCGTTAGATCGTCGGGAAGAACGCCGGCATCATCCCTGGCTTTCATATTAGAGATCATCTTATTACGGTTGGATTCGATTTCCGTTTTTAAGGCGCTAACGTCGGTATTTATCAGGCGTTTGACGGGCTGGCCCTGACGGAAATGCTGTTCAACTATTTCCGTAATAAGCTCAGGAGTCAATCCAGAGTACCAGATGCCGTCAGGATAAACCACCATATTGGGACCGCGCTCACAGAGGCCAAGAGAACCACAGGCAGTAATCTGGACCTGATCGGCAAGCCCTTTTGAAATGACCTCGTGTCTTAAGGTCTCGATGACTTTGGCGGCTCCCCTGGCGTGGCATCCGGGGACGCCCTCGGGCTTTTTCTGCTCGCAAATATATACATGATAGCGGAACGCTTCCATAATCTATCCTCCCTCTAATCCAGCGATGCTCCCTTAATTTAATATTGGCAGCAACAAATTATATTTATCGAGGCGCAGACACAAGATAATTTCGGGAATAAATAATAATGGCCGGAGATTTGGCTATATTCTCCGGCCACAATACTAAAATATATGAATTTCTATTTTGAGGTTTGGCTATCGGGCGGCTCCAATCCTTTAGGGCGAACCAGGGCAGCATCGAACGTAGAGCCTTGACGAACCACCTTCAGAAATTTGTGAGCATTCATATAGTGTTGAGCCATTTCCCAACTGGTGATCTCAAATTCGGAATAACCGTCACCATTAATATCGAAGGCTTCTATCCCAAGAGGCGTAAATTCCACGATGACAACCTGCCATCGTCCATTCTCGTAATTGGGACTACCCGGGCCGGCTTCGGCCACCGGCCGTTGGCCTTTGAGGCCGTCAAACACATAAAGGGTGTTGCGAGCGCCCGTTCCCGGTTCGTAATTGGGGGAATACTGGGCGCTATAAACGAAACCGTTGGCCCACGCGAAATCAGGGGTTGCCTGATTCTTTTGGGCATAGGCGACTGAAACGGCGGAGACAAAGCAGAGCGTTAACATTATCAATATGATCCTTTTCAAAACTCCTCCATAAATGTAAGGGTGAATATCAAAGAGCCACGAGTCCTATCCGTAAGCATTGGGATATAAACAGCCAAACAACGTCTAATTGTTTCTGAAATATCATTATTAATATCAAAATAATCGATGGCTCGATTTATTTTCGAAATAAAATAAAGGGCGGTCAAAGACCGCCCTTATTGAATTTAGCAGTATTAAGATAAGTCTATTTTCGATTTTCTTCCTTAATTCCCGAAATTGAAATAAGATTATTTTCCGGCGTTATTCCGCGAACCAAAGGAGCCAAACCCGATGGCGGACAATCGGGACAGGGATAAGGAATCGGCCCTCCCTTGAAATAGCTGACGGCATAGGTGATATCCAATCCGTTGTAGGAACAAGAGCCGTTGACATCCCCGGCAACAAACCAACTGCCGTGAGGCGCACAATCGCAGGTGTATGGAGGAAGCGGGCCGCCCTTAAAATAGGTAACACCGTAGGTAACATCGAGGCCGTTCAGCACACTGGAGTTGTTGGCATCACCGGTTACGTAGAAACATCCACCGCCCTGACCGGTAACAGTAATACTGACCATCTGGGTATCTGCCAGATTGGTTGATCGGGCGATAATCCGTACCTGATATGGTCCGATTTGGGTCGAATCGGGATTGAAAGTCAATCCTCCAATTCCGCCGGTTGAATCGACAAAGTCGGCATGGAGAGGCAATAATTCCGCTAACAATGTAATCGGATCGCCGTTGGGGTCTAAGGCGGATACCCTGACAGCAAGATGACTTCCTGCCGGCACAGTCTGAGGCGGAATATTGGCCAGTGCCGGTGGACGGTCGCCACTCAATTCATGCGGGCCGGGGCCGGCTGGTGTGATACCGTGACATACGGAGCATCTGTTGAGAGTGCCGGCGTAACCCTGCAAAGCGATATTTTCAACATTATCTCGCGCAACGCGGCTGGTTACGATGGCATGAGGTTCTCCGTGGCAGGCGCTGCAGAATAGGCCGCCATGCCCTTTAGACTGCCGGAAAAGCTTGCCGGGTTCCTCGGCGAAACGCGCTCCGTGACACTGGGTGGCACCACAGGATGGTTCCTGAAGCCAGGGAATACGGCCGCTGGCGATGCTCTGCCCCACATTGCTGACACTACCATGACAATCCTGGCAGACCATGCCGTGCTGAGTGCTCATGATATCGCGAAGGCAGCGGGTGTTGGGACCAGGATGGCATTTGTAGCAGTCGTTGGTTATTTCGCCGTGATGTTCGTGGACAGCTTGAGATAAAGACGGTAATCCCGGCAGGCCGGGGGTGCCCAAGGCATTAGAGGAGTGGCAGCTGGCACATAATATAGGAGTATTATTGGGATCGAATCCGGCATCTTCGGCATGATCATTCAGTATACTCTGGGCGCTGGAGTGACATCCGGAGCTAACGCAATTAATTTCATTGGAAACCGGGATCACCGGCTGGGCAGTCGCCAGAAGCGAATCCGACTGGTCATACAGCTTAAGCAAACCCAATTGAAAAGGATCTTCATTAACTAAATCAGCATCGGTAAAGGGGGTAATAGGTATGCCGGTAACCACAAAATTATTATCGACCGGGGTCATTGTTCCGGTTAAGCCGTTTCCGGTCAACCCGATATTATCCGGAAGATTGACTCCGAAAAGAGGCACATCATAATCCCAGAAGTTAGTCTTGCCTATCGAATAAGTATTTCCCGGGATTTCATAGGTAACATGCAGGTTTGTCGTCAGCACCTGCGGGAGATGGAGAGAATCTCCCACCTGAATCGCCTGGGCATGGACATTGTTAAAAGGCGGCAGCACTACGAAAGTTGAAAAATCCTTATTAGCGCAGTGCATACCCAGATCATTCCATCCAATGATGATATGCTGTTGAGCCAATAAGGATGAGGCGGACAGTAACGTCACAAGAAATGACAGGTGTAACAATTTTCTCATAATCCTCTCCCCTGAAACAGGTTTATATTATTAATCGAAACTTGCCGCTGATCATATTTTTTAGGATCGCAATTGAATTTGGCTAATCGGTTTTAAAATCATACAGTTAATAAAGCTCGATGCTTGCAGCCATAAAAGGAATTTTGAGGGAAAACGCTCGTAATCCCATCGGCTCTTCTCTATTAATTTGATAAAAAAGATCTTTTAATATCAATACTAAATCTTTGGTTTTAAAAATGGGGTTAATTAGTGATGTTTAACCCGAGCATCCGTTATAACCGACAACAACCAAATTGACAGAGATGTTCCCAGGGTGATTATGAATATAGGAATTAAATCAATTTATTTTAATCAGGTTGTAATACTTATATAAAATAGTAAAGATAATTGTGGCAAAATTAACCAAAGCTATCAGAAACCACGTACAAAGGCAGAGGGGGAATACGGAGATCGGCTTAGATATCTATAGGATAATTGGCCGAATTGTGTTATAATGTAATGTTAAGATAAAAAAACCAAGGAGCAACATGCGTACCCAGGATGAAATCCAGAGCGATATTAGGGAATTGCGGCGCGAGTATGATGCCTCGAACAAAAAAGGAACGAAAAAGGCCAGCGAGAAAGCACATGAGGATAGCCGATCGGAAAAGCGACGCGCTGAAATTCTACAAAAAATCAAGCAGTATAGCCAGGAATATATGGCTGTTATAAAGGCAAATCAGAGCTGAACGATTGGGCTTAGCCCAACTTAAGACCGCGAATTAGACAGCAGTATCGGAAATAAGAAGTTTTATCCCCCCCCGAATTTTCCATAAATATCGAGCAGGCAAATAAATCAGTCGTCAGCACCGAAAGCAAAATCGGCTGCAGCGCCGGCATGTATCTGAAGCGTATTGAATAGCGTTATATTAGTATTTTCGGGTTTAACAAGAAGCGGAATTTCAGTACATCCAAGAATTATGCCCTCGGCGCCCTTTTTCGTCAGGCCATCTATAATGTCAAGAAAGCGATTTCGGGATTTGTCCAGAATAATATTTTTCAAAAGCTCGCTGATAATTGTATAATGAATAAAATCCCTATCTTCTTTTTCAGGTACCAGTACTGAAATACCTTGTTCATTGAGTTTGGCGATATAGAATTCGGATTCCA
>CAWDFP010000010.1:0-29599 GCA_963801605.1 uncultured candidate division Zixibacteria bacterium | reverse complement strand
CTATGCCGGCTGGCCGGCCAACTACGGCATCTGGGCATGGGGCGATGAGATCGTCGTCGGCTTCACCGTGGGTTACCACGATCCGGCCGGCGGGTTCCACGCGCGTGACCGCAGCCGGCCTTTCGTCGCCATGCAGGCGCGCAGCCTGGACGGCGGCCGGAGTTGGGTGGTGGCGCCGACGCCTTGCCGCACCCCCGGCGGCCGCGGCCTGTCGGCCGACGAGCATGTGCAGCCCGAGCTGTGGACGCTGGCCGCCATCGAGCGAGGGCTGGAGGACGCGCCCATGCCCTGTCCGGGCGGCGTGGATTTCACGCACCCAGACTTTGCCCTGATGTGCGGCCGCACGGGACTCAAGGCAGGCTCCCGCTCCTGGTTCTACGTGTCATACGATCGCTGCCGCTCGTGGGAAGGCCCGTACAGCCTGCCGATGTTCGGCTACACCGGGATTGCCGCCCGCACCGACTACCTGGTCTCCGGTCCGAGCACGTGCACCCTCTTCCTGACCGCAGCCAAAGCGGACGGCGAAGAAGGCCGCATCTTCTGCGCCCGCACGACCGACGGCGGCAAGACCTTCGATCTGTTGTCTCCTATCGGACCGGAGCCGTCCGGCTTCGCCATCATGCCCGCCAGCCTGCGCCTGAGTTCTTCGCGCATCCTCTGCGCTGTTCGCTGCTGCGAGCGCCCCAACCGAGTGCGCCACTGGATCGACCTCTACGCATCGGATGACGACGGCGCGACCTGGTCGTTCCTCCACCCGTGCCCGATACCGGCTGGCGGCAATCCGCCGACGCTGACCGGCTTCAGGATGGCCGGCTGTGCCTGATCTACGGCTATCGCGCCCAGCCCTTTGGCATTCGCGCCCGGCTGAGCGCGGACGAGGGGCTACCTGGGATGAGCGTCCTCCGCGACGACGGCGGCAGCCACGACCTGGGCTATCCGCGCACGGTGCAGCGGCCGGATGGGACGATCGTCACCGTCTACTAGTGGTGCTAGATGGTCTTATTGCGACTAACTCCTATCATCATGGAATTAGAATTGAATCTGTAAGTAATGTCACTGTCAAAAACTGTGTAGCATATTATAGCGGAGGTAGAGCGGGTGATAATAGTGCTGGGATAGGTGTATTATATAGTAATTCTAACAATGTCACCGTCAAAGCTTGCTCAACTTATAGCATATATAGCTATCCATTTTCTCCTTCAACATACGATATCAATACTGACGGTATCTGTGTTTACAGGTGTCGCGAGTGCACTATAGACAGCAATGTTGTTTTTGATATTGCTCCCGGTGCCCCTGCGATCCGTATGAAATGGCTCGATACTCTGTGTACTGTTTCCAATAATACCATATTTAATTGCTCCGACGGGATATCTGTAGGCCCCCAGTGCAGTCAAAATAGCGTTTATGGAAACATTATTTTTGATCTCGCCTGGGATGGCATTACATTGAAGGGAACAAATAACCTGGGTGACAATAACGCTACCAGAGTATATAACAATACTCTCTATAATTGCGGTAACGGGGGAATTAAAACTTATCCTGAGAATATTGTAAGGGATGCCAGCATTTGGAATAATCTGGTAATCAATAGCCACGCGGGTTCAGGTGCAGTCAATTACAATCTCACTACCGAGGCTAACAATCATACCAATTTATACTCTGATTATAATTGCTATTTAAATACCAATACCAGTATCATTGCTAATTGGGTTGGCGCCAGTTACACGCTGGCGCAGTTGCGGACTAACGCGAATATCGACCTAAATAGTGTCAACGTCAATCCCGTTTTCGCCGACACTGCAAACCATGATTTTCGCCTAACTTCAAATTCGCCGGCATGTGGACAGAACTGGCGGCCGCGGCGGACAATGGCCAATATTTATGGGCGCTATTGACCCAACAGGTGGAGGACCGGCGAGAGTATATCAGTATATTTCGAAAAGCTCAAGCCAGAATTCCGCGACAATCATCGATGATCTGTCCGGAGGTATCGCACCATATGATTCCCTGGTCCTGTACTGGAGTACCACTAGAGCTAATGTCGCCAACCTGTCGGCTAGAGATACCAGAGTTACGGGAGTAAATGACCCCTATACTTTCAACAAGACCTTCGCTCCCCTCGGGGACAAAATACTATTTCCGCGTAATAGCATCCGACCTGGGCGCTATTTCCGATACTTCCGCAATCGACTCGATCACAACTCTCGTTCCCGACACCACTCCGCCTACAATCTCGGGGGTGGCGACGACAAATACTCCCAGCAGTTCCGCCATAATTGCATGGACGACCAATGAAGCGGCGACATCGCAGGTTGAATATGGATTCACCGCGTCCTACGGTCAAATAACCAATCTAGATCAAACGTTGGTGTTGACCCATAGTCTGGGTCTCAGCAGCTTGCAGAGGGATACATTATACCATTATAGAGTCAGGTCACGCGATGCTGCCGGCAATGAAGCTATTGGAAATGATAATACATTTCGGACTTTGAATATCGATGACATATCGATGAATGTCCCCGATTCGGTATCGGGCACTAACCCCGGCTA
This sequence comes from uncultured candidate division Zixibacteria bacterium, assembly GCA_963801605.1. Classification (GTDB taxonomy): domain Bacteria; phylum Zixibacteria; class MSB-5A5; order UBA10806; family UBA10806; genus UBA10806. Next base: position 27,046 of record CAWDFP010000010.1, on the reverse strand, counting down.
TCCTGCAACGCCTGTAAACGATGGTGTAATAAATCCCCGCGGCGGAACCTCGACTACTTGGGCTTCAGATGAAAGCCCCTCGTCTGCGCATTGGGTCACAGTGTATTTCAGTACGCCCAAAGTGGTTCAGAGAGCCAAACTTGACTGGGCCTGGAACAGTTCCAACTCTACATGGATGTGTTCTCGCCAATTTATCATCCAATACTGGGACGCATCAAACAATGCTTTCGTTAATGCAACCATCGTCAATAACAGCGCTGCCGATAGCATGACCATCACCGATTTTGCGCCGGTTGTAACGAACAGGATCAGATATTGGCAACCCGCAAATATGGGACCCGCCAACTACCCGGCCATCTTATGGATTACCGAGTTCTCGCTTTATGGCCGTGAAGCCAACGGCGATGTTATTCCGCCGGCAGCGATTCAGGATCTTAATGCAATTCCATCAAGCGGCAATGGAGATATATTGTTATCGTGGACAGCACCATCAGATAATGACGGAGTCGATGATGTCAGCTATTATGATATTCGTTACTCTCCAAATGCTATAGATGAAGTCAGTTGGGCGGACGCCACGGTTGTTCCCATTACTCCGGCGCCGGTAGGTCACGGTCAGACCCAGGAGTTCGTCATCTCGGACCTTTCTCCGGGTGAGATCTACTACATGGCAGTTAAATCTGACGACGAGGCTGCCAACGCCTCGTCTTTGTCTAATGTCCCATTTTCTTACGCATCCGGAATATCGTCGCCTCCCTGTCTCGACTTTGCCGGACACGACGGCCAACCTGGTCGTGATAACCTGCGGGGCGGTAGAGTCATATTATTCCCTGTACTATCAATTCGAACTCGATACCTCGATCGAATTCGTCGCCCCCAGAGTCGAGGTAGCCTTCTCGCAGATTCCCTGGCCTCGACGACTTTCAATCAGATACTACCCGATATCGGCTATTTTTGGAGATGCCGCGCAATCGCCGGCACCAACACCGATACCAGCGTATGGTCGGACATTATTAATTTTAACCTCTACACCGGTGTCGGATCGATTTTGTCGGCAGATGATTGCATATCGCCGGCCCAAGGAGATATTGTCGAAACCAACAGGCCGGTTTTTACCGTGCGTCGAGCTCCACGATATAAACTCGATCTATTTCCAGGTAGATGACAACAGCTTCTTCGGAGCACCGCAATCATCAGGCGAGGTAGCTGCTACCGATGATCAGGTCAATTGGCAATTACCGGAGCCGTTGGCAAACCGGGGCTTTATTTCTGGCGGGCGAGCGCCGACAACCAGACCTGGACCACGCCTCTAAGCTTCAGCGTAGTTATCGATATTCACGCTTATCCTAATCCCTTCAGGGCCCAGGATGGCAATGCCGGTATGACTTTCTGCAATCTCCCTAGCGATGCCAAATTGACTATTGCGACCGTATCCGGAGGCATTGTCAGAAATGTCGATAATGTCGGAGCCACCAGCGAATGGATTTGGGATACCAAAAACGACGATGGCGACATTGTAGCCTCGGGCGTATATCTTTACCATGTCAGCTTTAGCGGCGGTTCGAGCAGCGGAAAATTAATGGTTATCAGGTAGTCTTAACTCTCGCCCGAGCTATTTCCTTCATCGATTTTTTTATTTTAAGACCATATTATAATTTGCATCAATTACCACATTAGTTCATAATTCATAGGTGATTGTTTGAGTGATTATAGATTCTGATATGTGATAAGGTATGGATTCTCGATTTCTGATGGACGCTATATGAATATGAAAGCTATCAGATCAATAATATTATATGCTCATGAAAGTGTGCCTGCTTGCACGCTTTAGCTTGCCGATATTAAACTGGAATAGGCTCAGGGGAGCTTTGTGACAATCTTAGGTCCCAGGGCGTTGGCAATTGGCAGCGGCAGGCGTTTCCAAATATTGATCGCCAGTTTAAACTTGGGGTTCGATGGGTTTAGCTCCGGCAGATCATCGATTGTGAGAAGCTTATACTGCCAGAGTTGTTCCACGGGGTTTTTCACCCACTGCTTTTTAAAATTATATGTACCGGCGTTAAGGGTACTGCGGCCGAAATCAAATTTGACTGAGCCTCGCTTATGACAATGCTTGATGATCTCCCAATACATGAGATTATTGGGGCAGAGATTCCTGTATTTATAGTAGGAGGAAGCTGACGGAACCGCTGAATAATTCTGATAATGAATTATCAGGGCGGCCGCGATAGGCAATTCGCCCATCATTACAATTGCCATTTCAGTGTCATATCCGAAGCGCTTGAATTGTTCGGAGTATAGCGATTTTGGCCAAACGGGGGTTCCCAGATCACGCATATTGAACGCAAAAATTTTATAAAATTCATCCAGCAATTCGCCTTTGCCGAATCTGACTGTCAGGTTGGATTTCTCGGCCTTACGAACCTGATTTTTAGCTTTACTGTCGATCCCTTTCCAGATTTCCTCTTCGCTGCCAGAGAGATCGAGAACGAAAGAATACTTTTGCCTCTTATCGAGCAGGCCGGGCAGTTGCAGTTGAACTGCCCGCAATTCTACAAAGCGGCAATCGTTCTCTTTAGCCAGCGAAATCGCGAAATCGGTCAACCCCAGGGCGATTTCGGGAGTATCCGCCAACGGTCCGCCATAATCGAGCCAGGGGAGAGAGATCAGATACTTGCCGAAAATCATGCTTTTCATGAAAGTCGATGGCAGGATGCCAACAATCTTATCGCCTATTATCGCTATTATATAAAGCGGCTTAATTTGAAAAGAATTGGCCAGTACGGTCGACCATTCCCAGCGATGAGCGAAAGTCCTTGCGGGGTGGTTATCGATATAACTATCCCATGCGGTGGCATCGGGCTCGCCTGCCAGACGGTAAATAATATTTTCAGTCATCTCTGTTTTTCATATCGACTTGGATTTCTCGTTATTTTTCCAGACTTGCTGGGATTAAGTAATATGCAATTACCTGCCCGGTATGTATTGTAATACAAGTCTAATACCCGCCAGAATATCTGATATGGGGACTCTCCAAATTCGCTTTTCATTTTCATTAATATATTCTATTTTCTCCACTGTCAATCCCTTTGGCCGGCAAGTCTTCTGGACTCAACTAATTAATCCATTTTCCATGAACATGAGGAAACCAAGACTGGCATTGCCTTGTTCCTATGCTTGCTTCAAATATCCATGATTACCGATTACGGCGTAACTATCGAGATAAAGAATCTGGATCTATAATTTGTTGACGAAGATAATAAAGTACGATGGGAAGACTAAAGGATTACGCAAAAATGTGCAATAGCTTTCGTTTAGAGAGGACCCTGCTGGAAGATGTTAAAGTCTGAGTTACCTGCGCTCGAATTCATAAGCCTGCAAATCGAGGTTTTTTAATCCGCTCAACCTCATTTAAACGCCGAATTAGTATATTCGCTAACCCACTTAAAATAAATGATTATCAGGAAAGTAACAGACGTTTAGCGGATACACATTATGATTTTTATTCCTAAAATACTTATTGACAGTATGGTCATCTATTAATATCCTTAGTTTTTGTACGATAATATCTTAGGGACACTATAAGATGATTATCAAGGGAATAATGAGCAGCAAATACAATTCGATCGGCACGACACTTGCTTCGTAAATTCACGTTTTCAATATCATTAACTCGCGATGTCAAAGGCAAGTTTGCATAAATAGGAGAATTGATGGAAACTCAAAACGAACTTCGAGAATTCATTTTTAACAACTTTTTGATGGCCAGAAATGACATCGAATTGCAGGATTCAGATTCTCTGTACAATAACGGGAATCATCGATTCCACCGGCGTATTGGAATTGGTTGATTTTATCGAGGAAAAGTACAATATCAAAATCGCCGATGAAGAGCTGGTTCCGGAAAACCTCGATTCAATCAACAACATTTGCCGCTATTTAGAGAGAAAGAGAGCCTGAGGATCGCATATGTTAGTGCATCAATTTTTAGAATCGCAGGCTAAAGCTCTACCCGAAAATATCGCGGTCGTCAATTTAAATCGCAGAATTAATTATTCGCAGCTCGATGAAAGCGCCAATAAACTGGCCAATCACCTCATAGCCGGCGGTATCAAGCCGGGCGACAGAGTCGGCATCCTGATCGAGTCCTCGATTGATTATGTCATTTCGTTTTTCGCGATCCTTAAAGCAGGAGGAGCCGTAGTCGGTCTTAATACCGATACTACGCCGCGAATTCTGCGTTCCGTGCTATCCGATTGCGCCGCCGCCGGCATTATAGTCCGTCAAAATCTCATGACTCATCTAAAGACCATTTTAGGTGAGCTCAAGGAGATGCGCGTGATGGTTATCGATGGTGAACCGGAACAACTCGAAGGGATCAGCCACATAGCGGTCGCCAATTTCGAGGAAATTATTAAAGAAGGGAAAGCTGCATTCCCCGGGAGTTGCGAGACAACCCGGCGATCTGGCTACAATTATTTATACCTCGGGAACGACCGGAGTCCCCAAAGGTGTCATGCTCTCACACGGCAATCTCAGAGCCAACACCGATTCCATAGTAGAATATCTTCATCTGACATCGAATGATAAAGTAATGGATATCCTGCCGCTCTATTATTCTTACGGCCTGTCTTTGCTTCTCACGCATATCAGAGTCGGCGGCTGTCTCGTTATCGATACCAGATTTGTTTTCCCGAATGTCATTCTTGGCATTATGGAAAATGAAAAGGTCACCGGATTTGCGGGAGTCCCAACCACTTTTGCGATGCTGATGCATAGATCGAACTTCACTCATTACCGCTGGGATCATCTCAGGTACCTGACTCAGGCAGGCGGCCCCATGGCACCCGCGCTAACCGCCAAATTGATGGAAGCCGTTCCGCATGTAAAGCTATATGTCATGTATGGTCAGACAGAGGCCTCAGCCCGACTTTCATATTTGGAGCCGGAACGACTGATGGATAAACTCGGTTCAATCGGCAAGGCCATTCCCGGAGTGACTTTAACAGTCCGAGATGAAAATGGCAAGGTCTGTCCTCCCGGTGTTCCGGGCGAGATCGTAGCTCAGGGTGACAATATCATGATCGGATATTGGAGTCAGCCGGGTGAGACATCGCAGGTGTTGAGACCTGATGGTCTCCATACCGGCGACCTGGCGCGTACCGATGACGAAGGTTTTATCTTTATCGTTGGACGGCAATCAGAGATGATAAAATCTGCCGCGCATCGTATCAGCCCCAAAGAGATCGAGGAAGTTATAGCCGAGCACGAGGCGGTCGCGGAATCGGCAGTTGTGGGACGGCGTGATGATATTATGGGCGAGGTAATTCAGGCAATCGTGGTCCTCAAAGATGGCCATACGGCCACCGATAAGGATATCTTGATTCATTGCAGCCGGCAACTTCCGGCTTTTAAAGTACCGAAATTCGTCAGCTTTGTGCAATCTTTACCTAAGACGCAATCGGGCAAAGTTCAGCGGAATCTTATAAAGGAACAGATAAATAAGGAGAGTCGGGTGTTTTCCAGAAAATCACTACAACTTGATTGTGAAAAGACGGTTAATGAGTTGGTCGAACAGCTCAGGTCAGAAGTGTTCGTACAACTCAAACGTCAAGGGGCAATCGTCGGAACATCCGGCGGTATCGATTCAGCCGTTGTTGCGGCCCTTTGCGCCAGGGCTTTCGGCCCCGAGAGAATGCTCGCGATTATGTTGCCGGATAAGGATTCCTCTCCGGATTCCAAGGCTCTGGCAATCGAATTGGCCGACCGCTACGGCTATAAATACGAGGTCAACGATATCACTGAGGCCCTTAAGGGGGCCGGCTGCTATCATTACCGCGATGGCGCTTTTCGTCAGGTGTTCCCTGAGTGGAAAGACGGATGGCAAGCCAAGATCGTATTGCCGACTAATGTCCTCGATTCCGATCGCTTCAACATCTACCGCTTGTGGGTGAAATCACCGCAAGGGGAGCCGATGGAAAAACGTCTGCCGTTGAAAGCCTATCTGCAGATAGTAGCGGCATCCAATATGAAGCAGCGCATTCGCATGATGACACTTTACTATCACGCCGAGGCTCACAACTACGCCGTCATCGGGACATCGAATAAGAACGAGTACGATCAGGGATTCTTCGTGAAATATGGCGATGGCGGAGTTGATACCATGCCGATAGCCAGATTCTTCAAGACACAGGTATTCCAGTTGGCCGCCTATCTCGGCGTGCCCGAATCTATTCAGAAACGTACTCCCACTACCGATACTTATCCGTCCGAGGTCAGCCAGGAGGAATTCTTCTACGGTCTGAAATTCGAAATGATGGATCTTCTCTGGTATGCCATGGATAACAACTACCCAGTTGAGGAAGTAGCCAAGGTCATGGGACTGACCACTGATCAGGTACAGCGTGTCTGGCACGACTTTAAAACCAAGAAAACTACAACGGATTATTTAAGAATGCCGCCAATCGGTGTCTAATTAGATAGAATGATCTTAGAAATAATTAACGCCCGTGGCTTAGATGCCGCGGGCGTTTTTTTGGCAGCCGCATCCCTTTCGTAAGCCATTAGACAGTAATGTCTTATAGTATTTTCTATAAAAATATCTTGATTTTTGAAACTTTTATATTATCTAAACGTTTAGTTAAACTAAACAGTTAGATAATAATGTCGAAAAGGACAATGAAATGGATACTCGCGAAAAAATACTCGAATCTGCCCAATCTGAATTTGCGCATCACGGTTTCGATGGGGCTCGAGTCGATAAAATCGCCGATCTGGCCGGCGTAAATAAAGCGATGATCTATTATCATTTTCAGTCAAAAGAAAACCTGTATCGCGCCATAATCGAAAGCCATGTGAAAATGATCGGAGATTTTTGGGAGCGCGCGATGATCGAAGAATCCGATCCGGAAATCCTGATTCGTAAAGCCTCAGAATATTATTACTCGATGCCGGCTGGCACCGCTTTATTTGTCCCGATTATTCTGCGCGAGGTTGCCAGCGGCGGTGAGACATTTAAGAGCGCGATTGCCAAGGTCATGTCGGAACGAAACCTGATTTCGAAAATGCGACAGATGATTGATAAGGGTATCGCCGATGGCAAATTCCGAAATCTCGATAGCAAACAAGCCATGATATCATTTTTAGGGATGAATATATTTTATCTTATAATGGCTCCATTCATGAATAAAGTCTGGGAGATTGATGATGTCGAAAAATTCCGCCGCGAGAGGCCAAAAGAGATCGCCGATCTCTATCTGTACGGCCTTGTTAAGAAATAATATGAGAGGCGTGATAGCCTTTTCCGTTCTGCTTTTCGGCTTTTTATTGGCGCAATCCACCTTGGCTGAGACTGAACTCACACTCGATGCCGCGCAACGTCTGGCCCAGGATCATTCGCTCGGAATTGCCGGGGCGAGATATGATTCATTATCGGCATCCGATGACTATGGCGCCGCCAGAGCCGCGCGATACCCATCGCTCTCACTCAACGCCACCTCCTATTATGTCGATGATATCCCCGTCGCAAAAATTGGCTTTTCATCGATCGAACTTGGCGTTCACGATAATTATCAGGCCGATTTCAAGCTGGTATTGCCGCTTTACGCCGGAGGCAGAATCACAAGTCAAATTCGGGCGCAACAAGCCTTATCTCTGTCTCGTGGCGCCAGCCTCGAAGCCAGGCGGCTTGAAATCGCTTATTCCACCCGACGAGCATATCTCGGAATGATGATTTCCGAGGCATTGACAGCCTCGACAAAAGCCTCGCTGGAGCGGATTCAACTCATCAAGATGGATGTCTCTAATCTCTATTCGCAGGGTATGGCCGATTCCTCGAATATTCTCGAAGCGGAGTTGGCGTTGCAGAAAGCCGACCAGGCATATTCGGAGCGTCAGACATCAGAACGAAACTCTGGTCTCCTTATGGGACGACTGACTGGCCTCGACGATGAAATTACTCCGATTGATTCCTTGCCATTACCAGATATAAACAATTATCAAAATACCAGGCTTAACAGTTCCGATATTTCCAGGCCCGAATTAAGGGCGCTTGAGAAGCAGGGCGCAAGCCGCCAAGTTCCAGATAAATCTCAATAAAGCTGGATTACTGCCATCGCTCAATAGTTATGGCGGTTACTCTTATGGTAGGCCAAATCGCGATACGTTCAATAAAACCTGGAACGATTACTGGACTGCCGGATTAAATCTGACCTGGGATTTCAATCTCGGCGGGCGGGCTTTTAAAAATATTTCATCGGCTAAAAATACAGCCAATTCCGCAATGGCCGCTCGTGATGATCTGGCAGAGACTCTGGCCTTGCAGGCAAAAATAGCTCTCGAGAATCTTCGTCAGGCTTATGATAACTACACCATTTCCGGACGACAATACGATATTGCGGAAAAGCAATACCGCATAGGATTCGAGAAACAACGGGCTGGGAGTATTTCCCTAAACAGACTACTGGAGCTGGAGTCCGATTTGACATCGATAGAGCAAATGTATAAAGCATCGAAGATAAATTACTTCCTTTCGGAAACTGAATATCTTTATGCAATCGGTTCGCCGAGAATTTACGGAGGATTCTAATATGAGAAATGCAATGACCTTTGCATTGGCCGCGATTCTAATGTTATCCTGCGGCAAAAATAACAAGCTGCCTCAGGGATCGGGCCTGATCGAGGCGACCGAGGTCACGCTTTCAGCCGAAACTGGCGGACAGCTCAAGGCAATCTATTTCGATGAAGGACAGAATGTCGCTATTGGCGATACCATAGCCATGATCGATACGACTACGACTGTACTAAGGCTTCGTCAGGCGGAGTCGGCTGCCGAGGCTGCTCAGACCAGAATTCAGGTGGCGCAAATCAGTATTCGACAGGCGGCAAACAACCTTCAGCTTGCGCGCAAGGAGTACGACCGGGTTTCGTCTTTGATAACGACGGGATCGGCTACTCAGCAGCAATTTGACCAGGTAAAAACGGCTCTTGAACAGGCGACTCTGGCAGGCGAACAATCGCAGGCGTCGCTTTCAGTCTCAAAAGCTGATTTCGCGAATGCTCAGGCCCAAATTAATATACTGCAAAAGCAGCTTAACGATAGTTATCCCGTTTCCCCGATTAACGGTACAATTGTCGAAAAATATCCGGAAATGGGAGAATTAATAGCTATAGGAAAGCCTCTTATCCGTCTGGCGAAGCTCGATACTGTCTGGGTGAAAATATACCTGCCTCCCGCCGACCTGACTAATATCAAATTAGGTGATATGGCATCGATAGACCCGGAGGACGGTCATAGCGCCGCTTTAGAGGGTCATATCAGTTGGATTTCATCCGAGGCCGAATTTACTCCGAAAAACGTACAAACCAAAGAAGCTCGCGCCGGCCTTTTGTATGCAATCAAGATTACCATACCTAATCCAAATCAAGTTCTAAAAATCGGGATGCCGGTGGCAGCGGTTGTCAAATGAGCGTAATCGAGATAAAGAATCTCTCCAAGAGCTATGGTACTCTTAAGGCCGTTGACGATTTTAGTCTCGCGGCCGAAAAAGGCGAAATATTGGCCGTGGTTGGCCCTGATGGCGCAGGCAAAACATCGACTTTTCGCGCCATATGCGGCCTGATTACCTATGACTCAGGGGAGATGAAAATCGCCGGTTATAATGTCGATACGCAGTTTCGACAAAATCAAGCCGCTCTTGGGATATATGCCGCAGAATTTTTCGCTTTACCCCGATTTATCGGTAGAGGAAAATCTCTCATTCTACGCTGGTCTGTTCGGGATCAAGCGGAAGGCAGTATGACATGAAAGAAAAAACGACTTTATGAATTTTCCGGCCTGGGGCCATTTCATGATCGTCGGGCTGGGGCGCTTTCAGGCGGTATGAAACAGAAACTGGCCTTAAGTTGCGCGCTGGTACATGATCCGCAAGTGCTAGTGCTCGATGAGCCGACCACCGGAGTCGATCCGCTATCGCGACGGCAATTCTGGGATATCCTTAAAAGCCTGAGACAGAGCGGATCAACCATAGTTGTTTCGACTCCCTACATGGACGAAGTTGCCATGTCGGATAGGGCTATTTTTATTTTTGGCGGTAAGAAGCTGGCCGAGGGAACACCGGCAGAACTGGTGCGGCTGTTCGATGGAAAAGTGTATCGGGTGGATCTTAATCCGACTGCCGAGAGAATGCAGGATCTTAATCGTATCGAGGGCTTAACATCGCGGCGATTCGGGTCATCGATTCATGTTTATACATCCAATTCGTATTGATTGAAAACTATTATGAGGATTTGATGAAGCTCGGCATCAAGCCGGATATGTTGATTCCGATAGAACCGGAGCTTGAAGACACCTTTATTCAGTTTATGGGCAAGTGATGGATTTCGCGGTTAACATTAGATCATCTCACCAAAAAAGTTCGATGGTTTTACGGCTGTCGATAATATCAGCTTGAATGTCGAGAAGGGGGAGATATTCGGTTTTTTGGGGGCCAACGGAGCCGGCAAGACAACCGCTATCAGGATGCTCTGCGGGCTGCTGTTGCCGACATCGGGAAAGCGGCACTGTCGCGGGATTCGATATTTTTCGGCGAAAGCGAAAGTATCAAGCGCAGTATCGGATACATGTCGCAGAAATTTTCGCTCTATCAGGACTTGACCGGATATGAAAACCTCTGGTTTTACGGCTCCATCTATGAAATTCCCAGACCTGCGCTGAGAGATAGAATCGCGGAGCTTTCCGAGACTCTCGATCTCAAGGAATTTATTACCCGTCCCGCAGGGGCATTGCCGACCGGATGGCGTCAGCGGCTTGCCCTGGCGGCATCGCTGCTGCATCGCCCCAAGATATTATTTCTCGATGAACCTACCGGCGGCGTAGATCCCGTTTTCCGACGCCGTTTCTGGGAGATGCTCTATAGGCTGGCCGATCAGGGGACCACCCTTTTTGTCACAACTCATTATATGGATGAGGCCGAATTCTGCCGCCGCATTTCAATCATGCATCGCGGAAAAATTATCGAGATCGGCAATCCTCAGGAATTGATCGAAAAGTATAAAATGCCTGATCTGCAGGAGACTTTCATCTACCTGATTTCGGGAGGCGAAAATAATGCGTAATATACTTATTTATCGCCCGCAAGGAAGTCAGGCATATCCTGCGCGATTCCCGTTCACTAATGATTGCCATTATGATGCCAGTGCTGATGACATTCCTTTATGGTTATGCCATCAATCTCGATATAAAAAATATCAAACTGGCCGTACTCGATTTCGACAAATCATCCGATTCCCGTCAGCTTATCAATGGTTTTTACAATTCCGGATATTTTATTCCGCCCGAGGACGAACCTGATCTAATGGATCCCGAGAAGATAATGCGTTCGGGAGGCAGCCAGCGGTGTACTGATTATCAAGCAGGGTTTCGCCGATGCCATCAGTAATATGTCCAAGTATCAGCTCGGAATTCTTATAGATGGTTCCGATGCCAACACATCGGCGGCGACGTCGAGCTATTCCAGTATTGTCCTACAACCGATTTCTTCAGGATCGTATGCCGCCTCGGTACAAAAATACCGGGGGTGAAATTAGCTCCGCATATTCTCTATAATACGCGATCTAAAATCATCACATTTCTTTGTTCCCGGGCTGATTGCGGTTATCCTGATGATGATTTCCGCCCTGCTAACATCGGTGACTATCGCCCGCGAAAAAGAAACCGGGACTATGGAGCAGCTTCTTACCGCTCCCGTTACTCCGCGAGAGATAATTATCCGGCAAGGTACTGCCGTATATAGGCCTGGCGCTTCTCGATGCCATACTCGTAATTCTGTTTGCCCTATTTATATTTGGTGTTCCATTTGCGGGTTCGGCCTTACTCCTACTGTTCTTCGGCGTCATATACATTATCGCCGCGCTCTCTCTCGGCATTCTCATCTCGACCCTGGTGGCAACCCAACAATTAGCCATGATGATGGCTCAGCTTCTGACTGTCATGCCGTCGGTGATGTTATCCGGATATATCTTTGATATAAAGAATATGCCGCAATTCCTTCAGTGATGTCACCTATCTGGTACCTGCCAGATATTTTATCCTGATTATCAGGGGGATCATGCTCAAAGGTTCGGATATCTCGGTTCTCTGGGTTGCGGCTACATTTCTGGTGTTATTGACAGCTTCCTGCTTTTCGTGGCCTCCAAAAAGTTTAAGTTCAAAATAGGGTGATTTTATGAGGCGGATGATATTGGGTGTGATGAAAAAGGAATTTCTGCAGATCGTTCGAGATCGCAACATGCTTAGAATGATCTTCATCATGCCTATTTTTCAGCTTCTGGTTTTGGGATATGCGGTTAATACCGATGTCAAATATATCTACACCGCCATTTATGATAATGACAAAAGCGAACTTTCGCGCGAATATGTCAGCTCGCTTTCGGCCGGCGATTACTTATTACCGGGTCACTCGCCATATACTATTCTGGATGCCGATATTGGTTTCAAAGAAAACGATTACACTGTAGCCATGACTATTCCCAAAGGGTTTTCGGAGAAGCTGCGTACGGGAGAGCCAGTGACAGTGGGAATGCTTATTGACGGCACAAATGCCAATTCGGCCTCCATTGCGATGGGATATACCAATGTCATCACATCGCAGTTCAACAAAAAAGTTACCGGGCTTGATATTCCTATCAAGTTGGAGCAACGACGACTCTATAATCCGGAGGCGCAATCGATTAACTTCATGGTACCCGGGATTGTGGCGTTGCTACTGACAATGATAACCATGATGCTGACCTCGATGGCTATTGTCAGGGAGCGGGAAATCGGCACCCTGGAGCAACTTGTGGTGACACCGATCAGTACTCCGGCATTGATACTGGGTAAACTTATACCTTTCGCTATTCTCGGTTTTATAGAGATGTCGGTGGCGCTCTTTTTCGGGATTACCTGGTTTCAAATTCCTTTTGTCGGTTCCTGGGGGTCTGCTTTACGCCCTCTCTTTCATTTACTTGTTCACATCGCTGGGAATCGGTATGTTCATTTCGACAATCGCCGGCAGCCAACAGCAGGCGATGTTTTACGCCTGGTTTTTTTCGATATTTCGCATTGCTGACATCCGGTTTTTTTACTCCTATCGCAAATATGCCACAGAGCATTCAGTATCTCACATATCTTAATCCTCTGCGCTATTTCATGAAAATAGTCCGCGGTATTATGATGAAGGGCGCCTCTCTCGATGTCCTTTATCCGGAGATAATCGCCATGATTGTTTTCGGGTTGGTGCTGTTTACCTTTTCATGGCTCAGGTTTTCCAAGCGCGTGGAATAGAAGTCATCGCTCAAATTTATCTATTTTAAGGCTGGCGAATTACAATTTCTTATATTTCATATAGAAAAAACTTGCAAAACCTTTTCCGACAACTTAAAGTTTACATAGATGCTTTGTAGACGCATATCTTTGTGAAGTATAGGAACGTAATTCGACTATTGGGGAGGACTTATGTTTAAAAGGTTTTTCATGACTAATCACTATTTTATTAGTGGTTATTGCCTGCGCCATTGTGCCTATTACCGGCCGACGACAGCTTTCATTAGTGCCAGAATCAACCATTAATTCGCTGAGCGCCCAACAGTATAAGGAGTTTTTGGATAGCAATAAGGTTAGTAGCGATCGCGTGGCGACCGCCACAGTCAAGCGTGTGGGCAAAAAAATCCAGGGGGCAGTGGAGTCTTATTTTGCGCAGCAAAACCAATCCAATAAGCTACGCAACTATAATTGGCAATTCAATCTCGTTGTCGATTCGCAGGTCAACGCATGGTGCATGCCTGGGCGGCAAGGTTGTAGTCTATACCGGTATATTGCCGCTTACCAAAGACGATAACGGCCTGGCTGTCGTAATGGGGCATGAGATCGCCCACGCCATAGCGCAGCATGGCGATGAGAGGATGAGCCAGGGGTTGCTGGCGCAATTTGGCGGTATGGCCTTATCGGCCGCGCTCGATAAGAAGCCGGAGCAAACCAAGGCCCTCTTCATGTCGGCCTATGGCCTGGGGGCGACTGTTGGTGTCTTGTTGCCATATGGCCGTCTGCAAGAATCCGAGGCCGACCGCATTGGGCTTATTTTCATGGCCATGGCTGGCTATGACCCTCATGGAGCGGTTGATTTTTGGAAGAGGATGGCTAATTATAAACAGGGTGGCGCACCCCCGGAATTTTTAAGCACTCATCCATCGGATGAAACCAGGATTAGGAATATAGAAAGCCTTATTCCCGAGGCTATGGGATATTACCACAAGTAGAATTTCAGGAAGTTCCGGGCATAAGATTACCGGTTTTCGTTTTAACCCGCTCTGTCGAAAACGGGCGCCATTTCGAGGCTCTGCTACTGCCGCATTCATCAAAATTATTTGGAGATTGAAAATCGGGAATAAAACCGAGAGTGTTTTATCGCCGTTTACATAGTATGAAGCGATAAAAAATGCTTGACAGAAGGGCGATATATTTCGGATAATCATGCTCTTGAAAGAGAATATGGGATAATTATAATTGCCGACTCCGGAAATGCAGTCTGTTTAGCTTAGTGTTAATTTGAGAATAAATACTTACCCGTACTCAAAAAGTTGGTTTTAACGGCCAGACACGGATTATGAAGGAGGTGGATTTCAAAAAATAAGACGATCCTGTGAGCCGATGTACAAAGCAACTGACAAGACTTAAATCTCGAACGTAAAGGAGACTTGATAAATGTCGAGAAAAAACTTATTAGCCGCAAGCGTCGCGCTGGGCCTGGTTATTGCCTTATTTTCCGGTGCGGCAGCTACCGAGACGCGCGTAGGGACCATGGGCGGTATTGGTTTCTACACACACGATAATTCCAATATCTTTTATTTCCCCGGAGCCATCTATACATATTCGGGGCAGGTTGTAGGCGAACTCCGCGTTAAGAATAACGATAATTCTTATTCGGTTGGCATTCACTATCCCCTGGGCGATTATGCAGTGGTTGGCGTTTACTTGAATCGCCCCATTCCCCTTGCAATCAGGCCAAATATCGTACAGAATGTCACGCTCAATCATACCACCGATTTCTTCTACGGTGTCCAGATGTCGCAATTTGATCTTGGACTCCGACTCTCGATCGGCCTCGATGCCGCCAAGCGCGATGTCGGCGATGATGAGATCAAGGAATCGGCCAGATATATGGCTTTAGGCGCCGGCATATCCAACGAGGGTATGGATCTTGGTGCATTCATAGAGTTACCTAATGCCAAATACGATACCGCCGATAATTCCACTGACTGGGGCGGATTTGGAGTCGGTCTGGCTGGGCGGCTTTTCCATGGAGAAACCACCAAGCTCGTACCCGTAGTGCTCTTAAACTACCGCTCAACCTCTTCTAATTACGAGCCAGGTACCACCAGCGTCGATTACACCGATATGAATTTGGGTCTGGGGGTTGGAGTCAACCATGAACTCAACGATAAAAACCTGCTGGTGATGGCTGTAGAGCTATCTCGGTGTACAAAGCTCTAAAGAGGACAGAAAAGATTATCCAGGTGGCGACGGAGAATTTACCACCGCTCGCACAACATTCCCGGGCCTCTATATGGGTGCCGAATCGGAGATTAAGCCTTGGCTGACAGGGCCGTCTAGGCGCGGCTCAGGTTTATCAGAGCGTCACTGACAAGTTCAAACCTGAGGGCGGAACCGAATCCAAAAGCACGACCCGCGCCTCGGAGTTTAACGTCTCTTTCGGGCTCGGCTTCAATTTCGGTGATTTCATACTCGATGCCGCCATCAACGAAGGGTTGTTCTTCGATGGCCCGAATTTCGTCAGCGGCACCACAGAACCGATGGCCCGCAGGCTGTCATTAACCTATAAATTCTAACCAGCGGGAGGTAAATTTTATGCGACGCTCAATAATACTTGTTTCTGTTTTCTTTGCGGGTTTGCTTCTTATCTCCGGTTGCGGACATCTGGCCGGCAATGACCCTGAGGGTGTTACCGGCGGGCATATCGGAGGATATGGCAGTTTCGGGGCCGATTATTCGGGAGGCTATCTTGAAGTTGTCGGCGAATGGCGCCATAATCAGGCTCCGGGCGACTATCAGATATTGACATTTAACTCTAACGGCACCGCGCAGATCGAATTCTTCAATGCCGCCGGAGTATCCCAGCACGTCAATGATGGTACTTATTTTGTATCGGGCAACCGAATCGATATGAATATTACAGGATGGGTAACAGCATCGTGCAGTATGAGCATTGAATCCAACACTTTAACGCTGATTCAGGACAATACATCCACTGCTTACGAAAGAATTCAGTAATACTATTCTAATAGCAGGGCAGTATTCCAAAATAGCATGGGACGTGATTATTCACGTCCCATGTTTGCTTGATTGAACAAGCTCTAATTTTGTGCTACGGGAAAATAACACTATCCTGGAGCATAACCCAATGCAATCAGCTTCTTGCGAAGCTCGATTTGCATCATTGGGGGCCCGCAAACAAACGCTACCGAATCCGTCGATGCCGGGAATAAATGTGCTCTTTAAAATCTCGCTATCGATTCTGCCTCTTCCCATTTCCCAGTTCTCCGGGGATTTTCCAAAACGTAAAATCGCTTAAATCGCGGATATTTTGCTGCATAGTCATCGAATTCATCCTTGAGAATGATGTCATCGATAGTTCTTGTTGGAGAACACCAGATTTATCCTGGTATCCGAATTTTCTGCGAGAATGGTACGTATCATGGAAATCATGGGAGTGATACCCGTACCGCCCGGCCACCATGGCAATATTTTCGCGCCATACCGGAAATATAGTGGCCGCCTTCATGCGGTCCGCTCATCCAGATCGTATCGTCTTCATCACGTTCATGTACATAGCGCGATACAATACCGTCGCTGTATCTCTTGATAATCAAATCAAACTGGTCGCCAGGCCGGGTACTGTTGTAGGCGTATAGGGACGCCATTCGACATGGTCATCGGGATCGGGGTAGATCTTCATGTGATCGCCGGGAAAAAATGAAAATCCCATTTGGTTTGGTATAGAAAATGTAAACTGACTGGTATCGTGAGTAAGAGGCTTGATTTTGGAGATCTTGTAGGCGGTCAGGATCTCATTTTGCTTTGCCATAAGGCCTCTCAGGGTCTGCAGCTAAACTACAGCCTAGGTTTAAACGCCACCAACACCGTAAAATTTTCGTTAGGAAAGTCCATCGATTAGTAATACTCCTCGTGATGTCCCGCAAAACCCGCTTCGATAGCAGGGCTTCCCTTGTGGGAGTGAAAAAATCCCGCATGTTTGGTTGTCGACCGCAACCCGCAGTTGTTTGTTTCGTTTACTTTGAGTTATTGCTTTATTCGTTTCTTCTCGCTATGCCAGGATAATGCGATTCATCCGCAAACCTGTTTGAATACCCTCATGAAATTGCCGCCGAGTATCTTTTTGATATTGGCCTCGCTATAGCCGCGTTTCACCAACTCCAGGGTAATATTGGGCATCATGGATACATCTTCCAAATCGCTCGGCAGGCTGTGAACCCCGTCAAAATCAGAGCCCAACCCAACATAATCGGGGCCGACTAATTTTACAATATAGTCGATATGATCGACAACGTCGCTTACACTTACCGGGTACTCGGCCAGTTTGGCATTCATCTCTCTATACAGTCCGGCCAGGGCCATATGCTTACGCGCGTAATCCCCTTTATATAGTACGTCAGCGGAATCGAACTCGGCCTGATGTGCTGTCATAAATGAATCCGCGACTGTGTTCCATCTTTTCGAAAGATAGGCGTTGTAGAAATTGATTCCAATTACACCGCCGTTGCGCGCAATAGCCTTGATTTGTTCATCGGTCAGATTGCGATCGTGAGGACAGATATTGTAGACACAAGAATGCGACGCTATTATCGGGCTTTTGGATAATGCCAGTACCTTGTTTACCGCGCTGACACTCGCATGTGAGACATCGATAATCATTCCCAGTTCATTCATTTTTCGTACGACGTCCTGCCCGAATTCCGTCAAGCCATCGAACGCCGGGTTGGTATCCCCCGACGAAATACACCAATCGCTCGATTCCGAATGCGTAAGAGTCATGTAGCGTACACCGCGCTTATAATAATGATCCAAATTGGCGATATCATCTGCGATTGCCACGCCGTTCTCAATCCCGATAAAGGCTGCGATTTTATCACTGGATATCAGGCTATCGGCATCGGCAATATCGGTACAGATTCCGATCTTATCACTATTGCGTTTTACCTGCGCCTGCAGGGTATCGATCATCTCATCTATTTTGGGACGGCAGCTTTCCTTCGACAGATCGGTTGGAATCCAGCATGCGAAAACCTCCAAATCGACACCGCCTTCTCGAAGCCTGGGAATATCTATATGCCCCGTCGAATCCCTCTTAGAAAAATCTGTTCCTTTTTTCAGGCGCAAGAGCGTGTCACAATGCAAGTCAACCACAATGGCCTCGCGATGTAACCTCATGGAGTCTATGCTGTTGCCGGTTATGGCCAATAAGCCTCCCATTGCTCCGATCAGGATAGTTTTCAATATCATATATAATCTTATACTATTACGAGAGCCATAAATCAAGTTGTAAATCACATCTCAGGTATGGTCCCGATCCAATAGTGCTCAACACAAATTAGCCGAATTACATGACGAATTATCTATTAAGGAATTTACAATCTTCTAACCATATTATCTCTTGACATATTCTGTCTTTTGAATTAAAATATAAGTAGAAGTCTACTTTTTATTCTTCTTTGAGGACCAGCTCGTTTGAAAATAATGTCGAACTCTGAAGGAGGCTCTGTGTATCGCACAACATTTATAGTTTTGTGTGTTTTTCTATTGACGCCCGCTGGCATCGGGCCAGATGCAACGCCAAAATCTGGAATTTGCTACCGATGCGGGCCAGAGTGAGACACTTCTCCGGGCGCCCATTGAACGCAATCTCGCTTACCAGGGCATTCTCAGGGATGGCGATGGCGATCCCGTAGTCGATGGCAGCTATAGTATTATCTTCAGGGTTTACAATAGGCCGGACGGCGGCCTCGCGCTTTGGACGAGTCCGTCTATAGTTATATCTACTATCGATGGCCTGTTCAATGCCGCTTTAGGCGCTGTCAGTCTGCCATTCGATACGACCTATTACTTGTCACTCCAGGTATTGGGCGATACCGAAATGCCTCAACGCCAACGATTGGCGTTAGCTCCATATGCCGCCAGCGCCGATACTGCGCTTTATGCTTTCAACGCCAATCGGGCTTTTACCACCCAGCGAGCTGATACATCGACATTCTCATATCTATCCGGTACGGCGGCTTTTGCCCTTAACGCTGCTCGCGCCGATACCGCCCGCTACGCGTATCGGGCAGATAGCGTTAATTATGCCTTAAGCTCGGGCCATTCCGAATCGGCGGATTATGCAACAGAGGCCGGTAATGCCGATACCGCGTCATATTCCAATATTTCCGGATATGCCATTCATTCCGATACCGCCACTTATGCGTGGATTAGTCTCGGTTACTCGCATTGGTCAGGAGTAGATTCGGTTCTCTTTACCAATGGTTATTGGGGTATTTCCAAGGGTGGCGTTCGAGATCGCCTATTCGGCGATAGTTCCCAAACGATGGTGAACATCGGAGTTGCCTGCACGACAGGTACGGCCGGTCAAAACTATTATTATTCCACTATCGGAGGAGGCTATGGCAATAAAGCCAAAAGGAATTTTGCAACTATCGGCGGCGGCACTGCAAATAATGCTGCCAATGATTTTAGCACAATTTCCGGTGGCGGAGCCAATTATATAGCCGGCGATGGAGGATTTATCGGCGGAGGCGAGTATAACAACGGCTTGGGGTCATTCAGCGCTATCAGTGGAGGCTATAATAACCAGGCCCGAGATATCTACACCTTCGTCGGCGGCGGGCAGTGGAATAACGCCAGCGAAGATTTCGCCACCATCGCGGGAGGCTACAGTAATGCCGCGGGGGGCGCGGGCGCCAGTTCGCTGGGCGGAATCGATAACCACGCTTCAAATACCAATGCCACAATAGCTGGAGGAGCCTATAACGCTGCCGGAGGAATCAGTAGCACCGTTGCCGGCGGCGAGGCGAACCGGGCAATTGGCGATTACTCGAGCGTAGCCGGTGGATATTCCGATACCTCGATGGGAATTTATGCCGCAATTGCGGGAGGCCGTAACAACAACGCCGGCGACGAAACTGCCGATACTGCTTCTTTTGTCGGTGGAGGCATGAATAATAATGCTAACGGCAAGTACGGCATTATAGGCGGAGGATCCAATAATACGGCGAACGGCAGTTGGAGCGCCATCAATGGAGGCTGGGGAAATAATGCCTCTGGAATAGAAAGCGTCATTGGTGGCGGCAATACAAATTTGGCTTCCGGCCCTACAAGTACAATTGCTGGAGGGCAGGCCAATAACGCCTCACAGGAATTTGTCGCTATAGGCGGTGGAGCCAGTAATTCCGCCAGCGCCAGCGGCGCTACTATTAGCGGCGGAGCATTTAATACTGTGACTAATGCCAATGCCACTATTAGTGGCGGCTATGATAACGATGCCAGCGGTTGGGGAAGCTATGTTGGCGGCGGAACGTCAAATACAGCGTCGGGGCAGGCCAGTACAGTTGGCGGCGGTGAGGGGAATATAGCCAGCGGCTCCAGGGCAGCCGCCGGAGGAGGTTTCCATTCTCTTGTCGCCGGTGATTATTCGGTAATTCCCGGTGGATATGCGGACACCGCTACATCCGTTGCTACCTATTCAATGGTTTTTGGGAGAAGCGTTTATGTAAATACTACAAGCAGAGTAGTCTTATTCGACGGTCACGCGTCAGGCAGGCTGGGCCTTAACCGCGATGACCGTGATGGCGGCATCAATTATCCGCTTCATATCGGAACCCTCACTACCAATGGCAATGGCGCATACTTATCAACTGGCGGCGTTTGGACTAATGGCTCATCCCGCACGTTTAAAGAAAATTTCCAGCCTCTGCCAGGAGATGAACTTCTTGCAAAAATCTCCAATCTCTCGATAACATCGTGGAATTATAAAAATTCTGCCGAAAAGCATATCGGCCCAGTGGCCGAGGATTTTGTAGGAGCCTTTGATGTCGGCGTTGTTCGTGAGACCGATGGCCAAAGAGATAACCAGTACCTTTCGTCCAGCGACGTAGCCGGAGTCGCCCTTGCCGGTGTGCAAGAGCTATTGAAAAAGATTGAGACTCTGGAAAAGAAGAACGCCGAACTTGAAAGCCGTCTTCTTGAACTCGAAAAGGGACGCTGAGGCTGGAATGAAAAAGATAATATTTTTCGTACTTTTGGTGACTTCGGCATCCTGGGCGCAAGCTTATAAGGTTGACTGGTACGTAGTAGCCTCAGGGGGAGGACATTCTCAGACCACGCTGCGCCAGGTCGATGGCACAATCGCGCAATCCATTACGGGGAAATCGTTCACATCGCAATATATAATCGATGGCGGTTTCTGGGTCGGTGTCGCGGGGCAAGGGTGTGAATATATACCGGGTAATTCCAATGGTGTAGCGCCGTTTAACGGAATCGATGTTACATATAGCGTGAACTACCTGAAAGGGATAGGTCCGGCTCCGCCCGATACCTGCGATTGCCGCGATCATGGCATGATACGTTCCGCTGCCGATGCCAATGGCGATTGCGGTTTCAATGGTATTGATGTCACGTTCAGCATCAATTATCTAAAAGGCTTTGGCCCCGAGCCTCGCGGCTGCACAGATTGTCTGCCCAGGGATTAATCCTGTTTGAAAAACCCGAATAAAAAAACCGCCGTTAGGATAATCCTATCGGCGGTTTGATTTTTGCGCCGATACTTAAGCGCCGGGCTTAATATTTTGATTCATCCTGAACAAGTTTAGAGGATCATATTTCTTCTTTAGAGATACAAGGCGGTCGTAATTTGCCCCATAAGCCGCCTTAATTCTGTCTGGTTCATCGTCGGTCAGGAAGTTGACATAAACCCCGCCTGTCGCAAACGGCGCTGTCTCTCTGTAAAGCGTACGAGCCCAATCTATGCATTTATTATCGTCCCCCGAGCTTTCCCATCGTCCATGGACATTCATGACAAAGTTGGCGTTGCGATGCGAATAAGAAGTAGCTTCATTTGACGGTCGAGACGTGGCTCCACCAAGGAGCGCCAGGGCTATTTCGCATTGGAGCGATGGCAAACGCCAGCCTTGCCCGACTAATACGTCAATTATCTGATCGCTAAGTTCTGAGAAATTATTCGATTTCCAGTAATTCCTGGCGCCTGGGGTTAACAGCGGATCAAGTAAAGTCTGCCATGCGCAGTATGGCTGTACGCCAAAAAATTCCCCGACTCTATCCCCGAAATTGCGCGCCGGCTCAAGTACCTTCTGACCTTCGCTGGTGTCGCCAAAATGGACCATAGCCAGTACGACAATTTCCTTCCCATGCATTTCAAGCGGAATAAAAGGAAGCGGCGGAGCCTTGCGAATTACTGCCCAGATACTGGAATCGCTATTCAAGGTTTTCACAAAATCGCGATATCGCCTTAGAATTTGTACGCCATCCTCTAATTTGTACACAGCCAGTCCGCTATATACATCTCTTTGCTGATGATGAAGCTTGAACGCGAATCGCGATACGATTCCAAAATTTCCTCCTCCTCCTCTGATCGCCCAGAACAGATCGGGATTTTCCGATACGCTGGCCCGCTTCATCTGGCCGTCAGCGGTAACGACATCAACCGAGATTAAATTGTCGATTGTCATCCCATGCTTTCGTGAAAGCCAGCCAAATCCTCCACCGAGAGTCAGCCCTGCCACACCAGTAGTGGAATTGATCCCCAATGGCGTCACTAATTCGAACGCTTGAGCCTCTCGATCCAAATCTCCCAGAGTAGCTCCGGGCTCTACATACGCAATACGCTTCCAGGGATCAATTGTGACAGCTCGCATACCGGAAAGATCGATCATCAGGCCCCCATCGCAAACGGCATTGCCGGCGATATTATGGCCGCCTCCCTTAATAGCAGTCAGCAGGCTATGCTGCCTGGCGAATAGTACGGATTGAATGATATCGCTTGCTCCCATGCAGCGCACAATCAGGGCTGGATGGCGATCGATCATGGCATTCCATACCGTTCGCGCTCGATCATAGCCTTCGTCGCCCTCATGCAGTAATTGGCCGCGTAGGGAGTACTTAAAGGCGTCGATTGTAGCCAGATCTAACGCCGCCTTTTCTCCCTGAACTCTTGAGATTACTAAGGTACTCATTTTTTACCTCGCTGTTAACTTAGTGAATCTAACATTCCCCCATATTTTAGAATAGCTAATAGCCACGAAAAGAGACTGTCCTTATAAACGTTTGTTATTACTGAAGCTTTGAATACAAGAAGTTATTTAGAAAATGAAATACCCGCTTCGTATTGCCGCGGCGATAATCAAATATCTATTATTATAGACTATTATAGTCTATTATGCAGCGGTTTGTTCCCGCATTCAAGAAATTTATTAACGTGGAGTTGGATTATTTGGAGAAACTGAAGTTATGGTCAATTGACGCAAATAGTCGCCACGTCTGGCCCGTTGGGGCCGGACGTGGCCATGATCTCGGGCTCACCCTTTTTTCCCGCTGCCGGGAATTGGCATATTCTTTTGCTGCTTATCGTGCTTCTCTGTAGTTTTTTGTTCCTGCTTATGATCTTTTTGCTTCTGGCTCTTTTCTTTTCCCTTTTTTCCGCCTTTATCACCCATTGTGAGGCTCCTTTCCAATTGCCATTTTCCCTCTGATCATGATGACTCAAACTGCGCCGTCGCGCCTCTTCACATCTTCTAAGCCAACATGATATTATACAGTACTAAACCATAATAGTTTACCCTACCCCGCAATTCCTGTCAACAAGTATTGATGGCTTGGCGATAACAGAGAACATCGTTGTCTGCCCCTTACTGTCCTGCCTGTCTTTCCCGCGAAAGCGGGAAACCAGATTAAAAGGATGGGGAATATAATACCGGTTACTCTGATACAGAATACAATCAGCCCCTCTACTTAAACGTTGCGCTAATTTTCTATTATTGATATATTATAATACTTTATTTTTACTAACAGGCAATTTTCTAGGAGGCGAAATGACCCATTTCCCGGGGTTGTCTTTCAAGAAATTCGATTTACATATACATACGCCTGCATCAGAATGTTTTATTGATAATTTTGATAGCAAGCAGGAAGCGGCGGAATCAATCGTGAAACAAGCTATTGCAAAAGATTTAAGTGCAATAGCCATTACGGATCACAATACAGGCGCCTTTATTGATTTAGTCAAAGCCGCCGCAAAAAGTAAAAACCTAACCGTATTTCCCGGAGTAGAGATTACTGTAGGAGATTCTCATATTCATATTGTAGCAATTTTGGATATTGACAAATCATCTAAAGATATTGACGATCTTCTTGCAGAATTGGGAATCACTCATGATATACGCGGAAAAAAAGAAGCATACAGCAAAGAATCAGTAGAAAAAGTCGTCGGGACCATAACAAAATACCCCCTATTGGGGACTTGCGGTTGCGGCTCATATCGATTCGACAAACGGCGTCTTTAAGGGAATGAAAGGACAGCCTAGAATTCATTTACTTAGAAATCAAAGGCTATCCGCAGCAGAAGTAGTTAATCTTGATAGAAACGATAATTTTTTAAACGGAAAAGATCCGGATTATAAGCGAAAACTTGCCTACTATCAGGCCTCTGATAATCCTGCTTTGAACGAAAAGGGGCTAGCAGATATTTCAGGCGATAATGCTGGTAAGCACTCGATAGCCGGAATAGGATATAGATATTCATTATTTAAGGTAGATGAGCATATTCATTTGGAGAGTTTAAGACAATGTTTTCTAGACCCCGAGGTCAGAATTAGACAACAAAAAGAATTTGTTGAAAATGTATATCCACGGATAGAGAAGTCTAAAAATTAGAAGTGGTTTTCTGGATAATTTAAATTTAATTTTCCATGGCGGATTAAACAGCATTATCGGAGCAAAGGGAACGGGAAAATCACTTTTGTTGGAATTTATTAGGTTCGCTTTGGACCAGCCTCCATCACATGAGGATATCAAATTTGATCATGAAGGCAAATTAAAGGAAAAGTTAAGACAATATGGCGAGGTTCAAATATGTATAAGTGATGAAGCGGGAAAAGAATATTTGATTAA
Source organism: uncultured candidate division Zixibacteria bacterium (assembly GCA_963801605.1). Lineage (GTDB taxonomy): Bacteria > Zixibacteria > MSB-5A5 > UBA10806 > UBA10806 > UBA10806. The sequence continues at coordinate 1,797 of CAWDFP010000010.1, read as the reverse complement.
AAGAATATATGATCCATATGATGATAATTCTATTAAGTGCATTGATATAGCAAAAAATGAAGAGGTTAACATAGATGTGGCTAAACTATTTCCAATACTTGCTATGAGCCAAAACGAAATAATAAGGGTTGCCGAAAACCGTGAAAACGAACAAATTAAATTTATAGACAAATTTTTTGACTTTCACAGCTACCGGAATCAAATTGACTCAATTGAATCGGAATTAAATACGCTAGACATTGATTTCTCCAATTCGATTAGGGCATTTCATGAATATAATAGGCTAAATAAACAATATGAAACCTCGAAAGTTGAACTGGCCAGATTATCAGAGAATTTAAAAAATCCTATATTTACCGAAATATCGCTTTTGGAGCGGAAAGATCAAAATTTCAGACAACATGGAAAATTTCTAGGTAATATAAGCACTCTTTTAAAAGATGTTGGAAAGTCGATTGAACTAGAAGCTATTCCTGGCGTTTCTGATGAATTTAAGTACGACCCTGAACTAAAAAGAAGCCTTAATGTTCTCGTTAAGCTAAAAACGGAGATTGCTTCAAGCCTTGATACGCAAGTGGAAGTTATCGAAAAGGCAATAAAAGATGTTCATGATGAATATCTACAATGGGCACCGGCATTTAACAATAAAAAAGATGAACTTAAAAAGATTATTTTAACCATGGGGGCAAATGTTCAAGATCTTGAGCTTAAAAGAAAAGCAAAACAGAAGGAAATAGAGCAAATTGAAGGGCGCTTAAAATCGGTCAAATTTAATGCAGATCGAGTTAAACAAATTGGCGAAAAAAGGAATGGAATACTTGATAAGCTTAAATCTATTTATGAAGATTATTTTAAAGCAAGAAAGGCCAAGTGCCAATATTTCGAAGAAACTTCAAATGGTAACCTAAGAATTGAGATCATTGAATCATCCAATAAAGATGAATTTAGGAAAAGTTTACTTGCTCTTAAAAAAAGGCTCCTATTTACGTGATAGCGAAATCGATAAATTAATTGAAGTTGTCTCGCCACGAGATTTAGCGTTAGAGATATTAAGATATGAGGCGATGGAAGTTCCTGAAGACAAGGCAAAACGAATTGCAAAAATTTCAGCAACTGCACAGTTATCTGCTGATAGATAAAGGGCCTATTTGATTATATTATAGCCTTGCTACAATCAGGCGATTTACGATATGAAGATTTCCTTCCTAAATTACAGTATAAGGTCCAACCAGAAGATCGTCCAATAATAAGCTATAATATAGGTACAAGTGATGAGCCAAAATTTGAAAAGCTAGAGAGAATATCGATTGGGCAAAAATGTACGGCGATGCTGATACTTGCGCTTAGTGACGGGGAAATGCCTATTTTGATCGATCAACCAGAAGATTCCTTGGACCTTAGGGCAATTTGGAATGATATGTGTACGAAAGTGCGGAATGGGAAGGATAAACGCCAATTAATTTTTACAACCCATAACTCAAGTGTTGCCGTGGCTTCTGATACTGATAAATATATAATAATGGCGGCTGACGCAGAAAAGGGAAGAGTTATATTTTCCGGTGCAATTGATAATGAAGACATAAAAGGGCAAATAATAAGCTATTTAAGAGGGTGGTCGCAAACCATACGCTTTAAAATATCGTAAATATAATTTACCTAAATCGGAAGCATGATACTAATTGATTGCAGTATTCACAATACCGGGACGATATTACGCTGAAATAAGAATTATTTTTGTCTGCATTTAATTATCTTACAATATTCCCCCTCACTCCCCCTTCACTACCTTCCCAGCCT
>CAWDFP010000009.1:0-74462 GCA_963801605.1 uncultured candidate division Zixibacteria bacterium | reverse complement strand
TCGGCTCTCGCCGCAGCCGCCCCCACCCCCGGCGGCCTTGGTGCCCTCGAGGCCGCCCTGGTCGCCGGGCCTGACAGGTGTCGGCATGGCAGCGGTCCGGCCGTTTCCGCGGTGCTGCTGTACCGGCTGGCGACCTATTGGCTCCCCGTCGCACCGGGCTGGCTGGCCTGGCGCGTGCTGCAGCGGTGGGAGTATGTATGAAGCCAGACACGATGATCCGCGCCGCTTGCATCTGGCTGGCGGCCCTGCTGGCAGCCTGCACGCCCTCAGGCGGCAACGCCTCCCCTTCCACCGGGGAGCCGCCGACCGGCATGGCATGGTAATCGCGGTCGGGTCGTTCGATTTTTCCGAGAGTGTCCTGCTCGCCGAGATCTACGGGCAAGCGCTCGCCGCGGACAGGTTCCCGGTGCGGATCATGCCGAACCTGGGCCCGCGCGAGGTGGTGGATCCGGCGCTGATGGATGGCCTGCTGCAGGTGGTGCCGGAGTACGCGGGGTCGGCGCTGGAGTTCTTCAGCGTGGGAAGGCAATCGGCCACCTCCGATGCCGGGGCCGCCAACAGGGCACTGGCGGAGTCGGTGGCGGGCCACGGCCTGGTGGCGGCGCGCCCGGCTCCCGCGCAGGACGCCAACGCGATCGTGGTCACTGCCGCCACCGCGGCCCGCTATGGCCTGCGTTCGATCGCTGACCTCGCCAAGGTGGCGCCGGGCCTGGTCTTCGGCGGCCCGCCCGAATGCCCGGGACGCGCCTACTGCCTGCCAGGGCTGAGACGGATCTACGGGCTGCGTTTCAAGGCTTTCAGCCCGCTGGACGCCGGAGGGCCGCTGACCCTGCAGGCGCTGGAGGCCGGGTATATCGACGTCGCGCTGCTGTTCACCACCGATCCGGGCGTCTCGGCGCGGCATCTGGTCGTGCTGGCCGACGATCGCGGGCTGCAGCCGGCCGAGAACATCACCCCGCTGGTGGGCCGGGATGCCATCGTCCGCTACGGCCCGCGCCTGCTCGCCGCGCTCAACACGGTGTCGGCCCTGCTGGACACCGGCACGCTGCGTGCCCTCGACGCGCAGGTCGAGATAGCGGGGCAGAACGCCCGGCTGGTCGCCGGCAGCTGGCTGCGCGCACAGGGGCTGATCCCGGCAGGGAGGTGAGGTGCGGTGAGCGACGATCGGGCATGTGGCCGCCGGGGACGGCCGGCCGCCCCTGCCGCCGGGCTCGGCCGCCGGCAAGGGCCGCCGTCAGCGCCGCCCGACCGGCGCGCCGCCGCCGCTGCCGCACCCGGTCACCATCAGCCACGACCGCCTGGCTGGTCCTTGCGGCCGTGGTCCTTGCCGGTGCGTTCGTGGCCTCGCAGCACACGCCGTGGCTCCGGATTGATGATCGGGCCAGCACGTGGGTGCTGCGTCAGCTGGCGGGGATGCGGACGCCGTGGCTGACCGATGTGGCCAACGGGATCAACGCGGCGGGTTCCGGCTGGGGGGTCACCGTGCTCGGCCTGTCGGTGGTCGCCCTGACGATGGCGTTCCGGCGCTGGCGGCACCTGCTGGTGTTCCTGGGCAGCCTGTTGTTCCTGGAGTTCGTCGGGAACGTGGATCTACTTCGAGCTGTCCCGGCCGCGCCCGTACGGCGTGCCGATCATCGGCAGCTGGGCCGGGTACTGCCGGGGTGTCGCCCCCGGTGGCAGTCCTGACGATCTTCTTGATGGGCGCCGTCTACTGCCTGGCCGTGCCGGGCCGCGCCCGCACCTGGGCCAAGGCGGCGGTGGCCGCCGTGGTCGCCGTGTTCTGTCTGGCCCGCCTGTACCTGGGTGTCGATCACCCGGGCGATGTGCTGCTCGGCGTGGCGTTCGCGGTGGCGATCGCGGTCACCGCGTTCCGGTACTTCACCCCGAACGAGGTGTTCCCGGTCGTCTACCGGCGCGGCCGCACCGCGCACGTCGATGTGACCGGCCGGCGGGGCGAGGCGATCCGCCAGGCCGTGCGCGACCAGCTCGGGCTCACGGTGGCCGAGATCAAGCCGGTCGGCCTGGAGTCGTCCGCGGGCTCCACGCCGCTGCGGCTGCGGGTCGAGGGCGGCCCGGAGCAGTTCCTGTTCGCCAAGCTGTACACCAAGGGCCACGTCCGCGCCGACCGCTGGTACAAGCTGTGGCGGACCATCTTGTACGGCTCCCTGGAAGACGAGTCTCCCTTCAAGACCGTGCGGCGGCTGGTCACCTACGAGGACTATGCCCTGCGCCTGCTGCAGGACATCGGGGTCCGCACGGCCAAGCCCTACGGCATCGTGGAGATCACGCCCGAGCGTGAGTACCTGCTGGTCACCGAGTTCTTCGCCGGCGCCGTCGAAATCGGCGAGGCCGAGGTCGACGACGCGGTGATCGACCAGGGGCTGCTGCTGATCCGCAAGCTGTGGGACGCCGGGATCGCCCACCGCGACATCAAGCCGGGCAACCTCATGGTCCGCTCCGGGGAGCTGCTGCTGATCGACGTGGCCTTCGTCCAGGTCCGCCCGTCACCGTGGCGGCAGGCGGTCGACCTGGGCAACATGATGCTGGTCCTCGCCGTGCGCACCGACCCGCAGCGGGTCTACCGGCGGGCGCTGGCCTACTTCACCGAGGCCGAGCTCGCCGAAGCGTTCGCCGCCACCCGCGGGGTGGCCAGCCCGACCCAGCTGCGCGCCTTCATGAAACGAGACCCGCGCGACCTGCTCGGCGAATTCCGCGCCCTGGCCCCGCCGCGGCCGCCGATCGTGCTGCAACGCTGGAGCATCCAGCGGGTCGCCCTGGCCGCCGCGATGCTCGCCGTCACCGCCGCCGCCGTGTTCCGAGTCGGGGACGCCTTCTTCCCGGCGGCCCGGAATCTGGGCGCCTCCGCCCCCACCTGCGGCACCGGCCACTCGATGATCCTCAGCGCCCAGGCAGTCCCGTCGGCGGCCCTGCTGCCCTGCATCGCCGCGCTCCCCTCGGGCTGGAGCATCGGCGGCGCGGACATCGCCAGCGGGAAGGTCCAGCTTCTGGCTGGACTCCGACCGGGCCGGACCGCGGGCCATCACCGTCACCCTGACCGCGACCTGCGACACCTCCGGCGCCCACCAGATCCCCTCCGACCAGCCCGGCACGCGGCGGTTCGAGCACCCGCTGAGCCTGGTGCCGCGGTTCTCCGACCTTCGCTTCTACACCTTCCCCGGCGGCTGCGTCACCTACCGGTTCAGCTTCGTCCCGGCGCATCCCCGATCCTGGCCGGCGCCGCCGGCAGCGCGCTGTCCTTCCAGCCCCGGTCAGCGCTCGTCGAGTTCATCCGGCGCACCGAGGGCCTCACCCTGTGCGGGCGCGGTGCCGCATGCCCCGGATGAGCCGGGAGACGGCACCGGCCAGCGCCGGGCAGCTCGATGATCCTCACCGCTCAGGCCGTCCCGACCGCCGCCCTGCTGCCCTGCATCGCGGCGCTGCCCCCCGGCTGGCAGGCGGGCGGCGCGGACATCTCCAGCGGGAAGGCCCGGCTCTGGCTCGACTCGGACCGCGCGGGCCCGCGAGCGGTCGCCATAACCCTCACCGCCACCTGCGACACCTCGGGCGCGGAACAGGTCCCTCCCGGCCAGTCGGGCACGCGCCGGTTCGAACGCCCGCTCTCGTTGGCTGGGCAGCGCATGATTGACAGCCGTGCTGACGGCGCCGGCACCCTTCTCGTGTTTCCGAGTTCCGGTTGGTCGGGAGGTGCCCGTGCTACCGGGCGGGTGGCCCGTGCTCCTGGTGGCGTCGACGCGAGATGGCGGCTTGGTGCCGGTTTGCCGTTAGTGATCGTTGAGGGCAGCATCGGCGGTGCTTCTACACCGCCGGATGACCGGAGTGTCCGCCGATGCTGCCGCCTGCGAGCCTACCGATGCCTGCTACCTGGGGAACCTGCTGGAGGAGCTGGGGCCGGCGTTCCGGCGCCGGTCGACGCACCGGCTGTTCATGGCGCTGGCGTGCGGGATGGTCCTGGCCGGGCGGCGCACGGTGGTGGCGATGGCTGCGGCGGCGGGGATGGCGGAGCAGTTCCGGCGGGCGTGCTGGTTCTTCGCCGGCGCGGTCTGGGACGCTGACGACCTCGGCCTGGCGGTCGCCGGCCTGGTGGTGAGGTACCTGCTCCCCGGCGGCGAGGCGATCACGGTGGCGGTGGACGGTACGTTCTTCCGGCGGTGAGGCCGCAAGGTGTTCCATTTTAGGTGGCAGAATCGAGGTAAAAAGCGAGACCGCCAAGGGAACCGAAGTGACTATAATATTGCCTGTTAACAAGTGATATTATTTAAAACGATAAAAACACCTCCCATTTTCATCTTATTTTCATATTCATGACGTTAATGTAAATAGTATTTACGATCGCAAAGCGATCCGCTATTTGATTGTCAAATTTTGTTCATGAAGGAAGTTAAAATGGCTAAAATCAAGGGTGCATTCAGGTTTTCTCTGATTTTCGCGGTTGGATTATTATTGGGGTTAGTATCTCGGGTCAATGCTCAAGATGAAATGAAATCGAAACATGAAGAGAAGCGTACTCATAAGGAACAGCATCTTTCCAAAAAGGATTTGCCGGCCGCAGTCATGACGGCTTTTCAAAAGCAATATCCAACAGCAAGTATCAAAGAAGTTGGGAAAGAAGACGCGGATAACACAACATTTTACGAAATTGAAAGCATCGACGGAAAATCGAAGCGTACCGTCTTGTATTCAGCCGATGGCAATTTAGCTGAGATCGAAGAAGTTATCTCGGCCAAACAACTTCCTGATACCGCCCGGGCGGTTATCGCCAGGGATTATCCTAAGGGTGATTTAGAAGGTGCGGAAAAGGTCACAAAGGGTGGAATAACGAGCTATGAGGTCAAAATAGAAAACGGCAAGAAAAATATCGAGGCGGTATTCGATTCCGCCGGAATACTAATCAACACCGAAAAAGTAACTGACACTGAAGACAATGATTAATAATCATTTGTCAAAATAATATTGGCGAAAAGTTAGTTTTGGGAAATTCACGATCATTACTTAACAAAGGAATATTCTTGAAGCGTATAGAATTCGAAGGTCCGAGCAAAGTACCGCAAATTACAATAATCTTCTGGATTATTAAGATTGCCGCGACGACTTTGGGAGAGACGGGTGGTGACGCAGTTTCAATGTCGATGAATTTGGGTTATTTAATCGGCACAGGAATATTTGCCGCGATTTTTATAGGAACCGTAATAGCCCAAATATCGGCGAAACGCTTTCATCCTCTCACATACTGGATTACCATTATCGCATCGACTACAGTGGGAACAACCTTGGCTGATTTCGCGGATCGATCACTTGGTATCGGATATGCTGGAGGTACCGCCCTTCTGTTCACTCTTCTTTTGGGATCCTTATTAGTATGGTATTTTTCATTAGGTTCAATTTCGGTTGAAAGTGTAAGCTCTCCCCGTTCAGAAACATTCTATTGGGTAACGATAATGTTCTCCCAGACGCTTGGAACCGCTCTCGGCGATTGGACAGCAGATACTGCCGGCCTTGGTTATCTTGGCGGCGCGTTTGTATTTAGCAGTATGCTGGCGCTGGTGGTTGCAGCCTACTTCTGGTCTAAAATATCCCGTACGGCGCTTTTCTGGGCAGCATTTGTATTAACGCGGCCACTGGGTGCTGTTGTTGGAGATTTTTTGGATAAGCCAATTTCATCGGGCGGGCTCGCATTTAGCAGGTATACGGCATCTGCAATACTTCTATTTTTTATTATGTCTTGTATATTTATATTGCCGCACAGAGCCGCGACAGAAAGCCATTAATATAAATTGAATCTGTCGGGCGGGCTTCATATCGCAGCTTTGGATGGACAGGACTATTCAACCGGTATTTATTTTTATTGTTAGTGACAAAAGGTTATGCCTGTCGAAGGCTGATACCTGGATCCCATAGATAGTCCAAGGATTGATCCCAGGACAATCATCCCGATTGCGTGAAAGAGACGGGCTCTATAGGCACATATAATGCGAATTGTCTACTCTGGCAAAATCCGAGGCGTACCTCTTTATTTTAAATTTAATTGGATCTACCTGCCTTTGACAAATATCGAAGAACGCGCTCATTGAGAATCGTAAGCCATTATTCTCCTTACCGCTTTATAGATAATAAATACTCTTGACAAATATCCTAAACGGAGGTATAAAATATTAAATCATTAAATATTGTAATATTGACAAGCGAACGCGAATAAAATCATAAAATTATCAGGGGGAAGGTGTAATTATGAAAATGACATTTGGGAAATCGGTGTTGCTGGCTGCTCTTTTGATGACCGCGGCGGCCATAATCACGAGCGGCTGTTCAGGTGAAAAGGCTCGATTCTCAGCAGAAATGCAGGCCAAAATAGATTCCATGCAGGTCGTCTTGAAAGATATGACATCGGGTAAGGCCACCTTAGAGAAAAACCTTCAGACATTCGATACCTTGGATTTCGAGGTGTTCAGCAATCAGGAATGGATTCGTTTTCACGAGAGTCACGCACAAGACATCAAAGTCAACTGGCCGGATGGACACCAGACGTCTGGACTGGAAAAACATATCGAAGACCTTAAGGCTTTATTCGTTTATGCGCCCGATACGCGAATCAAACAGCATCCAATCCGCTTTGGCGACGCAAATGGGGAATGGACCTGTGTCACCGGCGTTTTTGAAGGGACTTTCACCAAGCCAATGCCAATTGGCGGAGGAAAATTCATTCAGCCGACAGGGAAAGCATTCAAAATGCCGATGTGCACAGTCGGGCACTGGAAAAACGGCGTCATGATAGAGGAATCGCTATTTTGGGACAACAAAACATATATGGATCAAATCGGTCTTGGCAAATAAGGACAATCTGCTGATAGGAGATCTCCGGAATATTAAATACGGTTAGTAATTTAGTTTTAGAACTCGGCCTATTCTGTTGCACGAGAGTGGGATCATGCCGGGCAAAGATACTTGCAAGTACGCGTCAGCGGTATGAGTATAATTGATTCTATGAGACAATATTCAATCAATAAATATTTTCGCGGCGACAATTTAATCCTTTTATCTATCGCGTATGTAAATCTGTTCATTCATCTGGGAGTCAATATCACGGGCGGCTACGGGATATTCCGCGACGAATTTTACTATATAGCCTGTAGTAATCATATGGCATGGGGCTATGTGGACCAGCCGCCACTATCGATAGCCGTACTATGGTTAAACAGTATAATTTTTGGTGATTCTCTCTTCGCCATTCGCCTTCTGCCGGCGATAACAGGTGCGGTAGTTGTATTTATGGCAGGCCTGATAACACGAGAACTCGGCGGCGGCAGGTATTCACAGGTGCTGGCAGCGTGCTGCACATTGTTTGCGCCTCTACCACTTTTTTTCACATCATATTTTTCGATGAATTCTTTCGATCTCCTATTCTGGACACTTGCCTTCTATATAATCATCCTGATATCTAAACGCGATACCGGACGTCAATGGATATTGCTTGGGGTTATACTTGGCCTGGGATTAATGAATAAAATCAGTGTTTTGTGGTTAGGTTTCGGATTTACGGTTGGGCTGCTCGCGACCCAGTACCGCGCATTATTGATAGCCCGCAGATTTTGGTATGCCGCACTAATTGCCTTTGGTTTGTTTTTGCCATATATCATTTGGCAAATAGCAAATAATTTCGCGACTTTAGAGTTCATGAAAAACGCTCTGGCAAATAAGTATGCAACGATCTCGCCCATAGAATTGGCTCTCCAGCAAATCACCAATATGAATCCGGTTTCAGTGATAATTTGGATTCCGGGACTACTATATTTCCTATTTTCAAAGTCAGTTAGACAGTTTCGAATATTACCGATAATCTTTCTTACCGTATTTTTTATCCTTGTGATCAATAAGAACAGCAAGTCGGAATACCTGGGACCGATGTTTCCGATGCTTTTCGCTCTTGGCGCATATACGGTAGAAATATTCATTATCTGGATTAACTGGGGTTGGCTTAAACCGACAGTCCTCGCAATCATAGTGTTGGGAGGCATTATCCTGCTGCCGTTAGCCCTGCCTGTTTTACCGGTCGATACCTTTATCGAGTATTCTCAAAAACTTGGAATTGCGCCATCGACGCCTGAGAAAAAGGAACTTAGCAAACTCCCTCAATATTATGCAGACATGTTTGGCTGGGAAACAATGACCGCTTATATCGCAAAAGCTTATGCCATGCTGACGCCGGAAGAACAATCAAAATGCGTCATTTTATGCAATAACTATGGAGAGGCCGGGGCTATCGACTATTATGGAACGAAATACAATCTGCCTAAGACAATCAGCGGGCATAATAATTATTGGCTTTGGGGATGCCAAAATTCCAAGGGCGAGGTAGTCATTCGTCTAGGGGGATCGGAAGGCGACATAAGGCAGGCATATGTTGAGGTTATTCCGGCAGGAGTATTTTCAAATAGCTATTGCATGCCCTATGAAAATAATCAGACAATCTGGATTTGCAAAAATCGGCACACTCCCTTAAAAGATGACTGGGCAGATTTTAAGAATTTTGAATAATTAAATCGATTTATTGTCTCAAAGTAATAAAATCGATATAGTAATGAGCAAGACCGAGTACAAGTATTTGATATAAATATCAGTCAATTATTTGAGAATCGGGAAGTAATCAATATGAATGCGGTATCTATATAAAAATTCAGTATAGAAAATGCATTATTTTATTAAAGGAAGTATTAATCCATTCAACTTATAATAGCCGAAGGTATTTTATCAAGCTCTTGACGCACTGCCCTTGCAATTATTTGTCTCGTATACGGTTTTTTAACATAGGCACCAGCGCCAAGTTTTTGCGCTAGTTCAACTCGATCGGTTGCTGCGAATCCGCTTGCAATTATCACCTTTTGATCGGGATGTAACTTGATTATCTCACGGTAAGTGTCTAACCCGTCAAAACCAGGTTCCATAATCATATCCAGCAGAACCAAATTAATCCTGTCCTCTTTAAGGTAGCGCACTCCTTCGGTTCCGTTTTCCGCCGTTCTAACATCGTATCCGAGACTGGATAAGACATCAACTGCGAACTCACGCTGCTCGGTCGAATCATCGATCACGAGAATACTCTCGGTACCTCCTACGACATTCGAATCGGGCCCCGTTTTCGATTGCGCGTCTTTACAAACAGGGAAATATACTATGAATTGCGTACCTTTATTTACCTCCGATATGACATCATAATATCCATGATGGTCCTTAACAACGCCATAAACCACCGACAAACCCAGCCCGCTTCCGCTAGTGCCCATGCGTTTCTTAGAGTAATAAGGTTCAAATATTTTGGCCATATCTTCTTCGGCGATGCCTATTCCCGAATCGCGGACACTTAGGAGTACATATTCGTCAGGGATGATGTGATCATAGCCGTTTTGCAGGCGGCTTAGCAGCTTTGTAGATGTTTCCACATTTAGCGTACCGCCGTGCGGCATGGCATCGAAGGCGTTGACAATAAGATTCATTACAACCTTGGACAAGTGCGCAGAAGATCCGGAAATACAAGGAAGTGACTCGCTTAAGGCAGTATTAACTGAAACACCCCGATGCCGTTCACATATTTGGGCAAAACCCGGCGATTCAAGGTAGGTCTGTACAACCTCGTTTAAATTGATGGGTTCCATTTCGTAGCGTCCGCGCCTTGCCAACGTAAGAAGATCCTGAATCACATCTGCTGCATCCCGGGCCGCGTTTCCTACCCGCTCGATTTGTTTGCGAACTGGACTGTCTTTAGGCAGTTTCATTAAAATAAGTTCGGGGTAGCCGACTAAGGGTCCAAGCATGTTGTTAAGGTCATGGGCAACGCCTCCTGCAAGGATACCTAACGACTCCATGCGCTCAGCACGGTCGAGTTTTTCCTGCAGTTCCAGTCGTTGATCCTCGGCCATAGCTGTCTGAATAACTTGAGATGCGGTGCTGGCGAGTGCTTCACCGAAAGCAAACTCATCCTGAGAAATAGTGTTCTTTCCAAAAAAGGCCAAAACCCCTATTGGCTTACCATCTGCAGAGAGAACTCGTTGCCCCGCGAAAGATACCAAACCAAGTTGCGATGCCCAATCGCGATCATGCACGCGAATATCATTGGTAACATCGTTTGTAAGAAATTCCGGTTCGTCTCCTGATGCGATACGGCCTATTTTATAACACCCAAATGGCACTCTTCGATGTAATTTGCCATCGAGATGGGTGTACCGTCCTGAACTGGCTTTGAGATGCAGACAGAGTTTTCGAGAGCGACAAATATGCGGGCCGTTTTTTATGGTGGCATGATAACAACCTGAATCACACAGGTCCCCTTGCTTAACGACCCAGATGCGGGCGAAATCGGCATTTAAGGCATCAACCACTGTATCCGTAATTTTGTGAAGTTTATCGCTTAGATCCCCTGGCCCAAGCAATTTCTCCTTTAATAGATTCAAACATGCAACTCGTCCCTCAGCTACCTTTCGCTCCGTCACGTCATGAAAACTCCATACTCGACCCGCCATCACTCCTTCCTTATTTAGAGGATAGGCAGCCAGTTCAAAAACCCGTCCATCCTTCAAGAAAAGCGTATCGAATATTACATCGGGTTGCCGGTAGAGTTCGCGAACTCTGGTTATAAATGCCCGTCGCTCCTTTAGCTGGATAAGCATGTGTTTGAGCAGTGCTTTACTACTACACTTTTCTACATGCTCTCGCTTAACATGCCAAATATCAGCGAAGCGAGCATTCGTATGCGTGACAACACCATTTTCATCGACGACCAGAATGCCATCTGCGGTCGATTCAAGTGTAGCACTAAACAATTCTTCTCTGTCGCGCTGTTCTTTTTCGGCCTTTTTGTGCTCCGTAATATCGCGAATTATGGTTATTATCTCATTTCCGGGTAACGGCAGGAATCTGGCCTCATAGAAAACTACGCGATTCTGGACTTTCAAAGAATACTCGGCACTAACCTGCGATTTTGATTTTTTTATTTTTTGAACCGCCTGGTCAAATATCAAACTGGCCGACGGAACCGGAATATCCTGAATACGCCTGCCTATCAAATATTTGGGATCGGCATAGAAATCTGTTTCGCTGCCGGCTTTGTAATCGAGTATTGTTCCCTCGCTATCGAGTCTGAAAAATAAATCTGGAAGGACTTGAAAAATAGCGCGCATATCAGAATTTGCCTGCAACAATTCTTGCGAACTCATATCCAAAGACCGTTCAAGCATTGCCCGATCTTCATCGAACTGGCAATAAGCGTCATTTACAGCCGTGACAAAGCCCAGTAAATCCCTGGGGACATTTTCGGCCTGGCCGAAAAATCGAGCAAGCTGCCGGCGAAGCAAACTGTGAACTTTTGCTAACAATCTACTTATTTCTCCGATAAGGCAGTGATTGTCATTGTCTGGTTATGTAATTCGGGTTTTGCGCTTTGAGTAAACGGAGATATTTCTCCATACGAATAGAAACCCGTGAGAATCGATTGCGAGCCCAGGACTTCCTGTACGCTTTCCACTTCTTCCTCAATTCTCTGCTTGAGAACCATCTTCCTGCCAACACAACTTATGAGGATGGCCAGCTCAGATGATGATGGACTGATTCCCTGACGGCATACACTTGCCGCCCCTCCGGCACCATCAATCAAACGATCGAAATTTGCTTTCATCAATCGGGCATATGAACCTTCGGGTAAATCCCCTGCATATGTCATACTCTGTTGATCCTCGTTAATCGCCAAAACGGTCCGTACGACTCCGGTTCGGCCTTCCTCGCTTCGAAGACTCAGAGGGAAAAGCAGACCTGTCGCCGGTAAACCAGCAGCGTGTTCCCCAAGATATTGTTTATAAAGGTCAAGTGCTGACCGGCCATCCAGCTCATAGAGAACATTTCCCTTGGATCGAGTGACAACTCTCTCAGGACCGAAAGAATCCCATCCTCCTTTAGAACCATATCCAACTTTTAACCTCTCGCCATAGAAACCAAGGATAGCAACCGTATCCCGCTCAGGTACGCCATCCCAGATGACATGAGTTCGCTGGAAACTGGCGCCATCGCCCGAGAGACCCCCGGTTAGCGAAACATCGCTCGGAAGATTGTCCATCAGGCCCTTAACTAATTCACTGCCGTTTACATTGAGCCCATCTGATAGTACGAATGCGTGCTTTAATCCGGCTTTTTCGATATTTTCAGCAAGATATCTGCCGGCATCATAGCTGCAGGTGCTATCAAGGACCTTCGTTCGAGCCCCTCTTACCTCAGAATGCTCAAAGTGGACAGCAGTTACCACCAGCGAATCATCAAATACACGCGTTCCACGAATTTCCCCGGCCGTTGAGCATCCAAATACATTAGCGCCATGATAAGCATCCTGAACTTCACCCAAAACATTCGGATCTGCCAGCGCCGAATTACCGCCAAACACTAAGACAAGCTGCGGATCTTCATCAAGGCCGCCCAGAGCTTCCTGATCCCAGCCTTTGTCCCTTTGCCATATCGTCTGCTTAATCTTCATCGGTAAATTCCTTTAATTAATTTTACATTTCCCGATTCTAAGCCCTTGTTATCGGAGAAAGATAAGTGAACCCTCTCCTAACGCTTTATCGACGTCATAGCAGGATGTTAAAACAATAGTGCAACAATGGGATTAAAGATTCTATCAAAAATCACTACATAAAATTTCAACATAGTACAACTTAAACCGAAACATGGTGTCCGGTAAGGGACGCGAATAAAATCGGCTGGGCTCAATGCGCGTATCGTGAAGCAACCTAATAGCTTATAAATAATGACAATTATGTTTGTCATGATGTGTATTATTCTTGACAATATGTCAAGAATAATGTATATAATGCCGAATTCAATGGTGAGGATTGAGGTGTAGGAAGTTATGAAGACAAATCTTAGAAGGTTTAGATTCGATCGCGGCGAGCTAAGTCAGCAGCAATTGGCAGATATGGTAGGAGTATCGCGGCAGACTATCGTATCGATAGAGCATGGCGATTATGCGCCATCAGTGAAGCTGGCACTGCTCCTGGCAGAAAAATTAGGAACAACAGTCGATCAACTATTCTACCTGGAGGAAAAAGACCGTGTTTAAGAAAGATCCCATATTTTGGTGGGCCAGTGGCATTTTCATATTGGCTCTCGGGCTTTTTGCGGCGACACAGAACCAATTTTGGCTGGCATTGATGATCGGGTCATATCTGCTTCGTCCAACGCTGGCATCTCTGGGGGTCGCCAAGCGCTACGTCGATGAGCGTCAATTAACCATCCATTACCGTTCAAGTAATATCGGTTTTGCCGTGATGATAATAGTCTGCGTAATTTTCGCAATTAAGCTTAGCGCCGAAAACAACCACGATTTCGAGATGTTTATTACGACGATTATTGTAGGGCTCACGGCCAAAGCCTTATTCAACGTGATCCTTACCAGGAATTTTCGCGAAACTACACCCAAAATTATCATCTCGGTTGGTTTGTTAGTGGCGCTTGTTTTCATCGTTCGACGCCGGATCCTTTGTAGGAATCTATAATGTCTATAATTCCGGGATTGATTATTGCCGGTATAGGATTATTATCGAGAAAATTCCCGAGATTAGCCGGAGCAATTATCATTATAGTAGCTATTGCATCGATGATTTTTATCGTCAGATTAAGAAATAATTGGGGACAACTTGTTACGGCAATAGTTATAGGGGTCCCGTTATTACTTGCGGGAATCTATCTATATCGAGGTGATAAAAGTGATACCGATATTGAGCCTGGAATCGATAGGTAGTATGTTCCTTCAAAGCTGACCTTGAAGTTCAAATTGGTTTGACAGAATATTAGAAACCCAGATATAAGCCACAACAAACAAAGGAATCAATCATGCAACTCAGGAAACAGTTCGGGCGGAGTTTCGCGCAATTGACGATCGCCGCCTTAATGCTATGGGCCGCCTTGGCATTTGGGGAACCGCAGAAGATCGACTCAACTACTCCTATCGACGAATTGAAGACACTCGCCATGAAGGGTAATGCCGATGCTATGCTGGAGTATGGTGAACGGCTGGTTCAGGGGCAGGGAGTAGACACCAACGCAGTCGAAGGCCTGCAATGGATTCAGAAGGCCGCCGATGTCGGCAAGACAAGCGCCTGGTATGATTTGGGAGTGGCGTATTCTAATGGGATGGGTGTCACATTGGATATGACCAAGGCGATGAGCTATTTCCGCAGTGGCGCCGAGAAGGGGAATTCTGACTGCCAGACAAGCCTGGGGATGTTCTACCAGGCCGGCGAAAGAATCCCGGGCGGTGTCAAGGCCGATCCGGCGGAAGCAGCGAAATGGTATCGTATGGCAGCCGAGCAGAATCATACTGAGGCTATGTTTCATCTGGCCCAGTTATATTTATGGGGAAATGGAGTCAAGGCTGATTCGGTTGAAGCCGAAAAATTGTTTCGAAAAGGCGCCGATCTCGGCAGTGTGGACGCTCAATGGATGTTGGGAAATTTCTATAATAAGGGAATTGGCGTAAACAAGGATAATGTTGAGGCGTATGCCCTGATTTCGGCGGCTGTCGAAGGGTGCGAAAACCCAGAGCAGAAAAAAGGGATGGGAGAAGCGCGTGATAAGATCGGAAGTGAATTAACCCAGAACAGTTGACACAGGCAAAGAAACTGGCTCAGGAATGGATTGCCAAACGGAAATAGCCGCT
Source organism: uncultured candidate division Zixibacteria bacterium (assembly GCA_963801605.1). GTDB lineage: Bacteria > Zixibacteria > MSB-5A5 > UBA10806 > UBA10806 > UBA10806. The sequence goes on along the minus strand of CAWDFP010000009.1, from coordinate 59,752 downwards.
ATCATTTAAATAAGATTCCTGGTGGGATGAATCTCACTCACAAACCAAATTACCCCCGGACGGGTTATGATCCTACCGGGGGATAATTTTAAATTCACAGGAAATCTGTAGCTTATTGAAATTCTAATTTATCGTCATGGGTTATGATTTAATAATTGTTGCTCAAATTATTCAGTTGATATAAAATGAGCTTATGGATTTCGTGTCGCATGCTCTTTGGGGCGGTGTCTCTTTCGGAAGAAGGAGCAAAAAGCTTTTTCTGCTGGCCGCGGTCATTTCTATATTACCCGACATACTCACGGAGGGGCTCTTTGGCGCTCTTTATCTTTTAGGAATAGGCGGAATGCCGGGTTGGGAACATGGTCATCCCAATATCACTGATTACCCTTTGTTTGCCCAAAATCTATATAATATTACTCACAGCTTGATCATTTTCGTCTTGGTCTTCTCTGTAATCTGGATTGTAGCTAAAAAACCGGTATGGGTTATCGCCGCCTGGGGACTGCATATTCTGATCGATATCCCGACACATTCTCTGGCACTATTTCCGACGCCTTTCATCTGGCCGATATCAAATTTCAAAGTCAATGGGATCGGCTGGGATAACCCGATAATCCTGACTATTGATATAGCTCTTTTGATCGTGGTATACTCTGTATGGCTTTTTCCGAAATTTAAAAAGCGGAGTAAGGCGTCAAGCCTATTCATGCGTAAGATGATGCTCACAAAGTATACGGAAGTTCAATATTTCAAACCACGAATGCGAAATTAAATCATAGCTTGAGGTAAATGAACTCTATTAAAATATGGGATATATCGGGAAAAGTGAGTAATCGACATGAAAATAATCGGATTAATTGGCGGGACCGGCTGGATATCGACTCTCGAATATTATAAAAATATAAATGAAATGACCAACGAAAAGCTTGGCGGGCTTAATTTCGCCAAGTGCGTGCTCTATTCGTTTAATTATTCCGAAATTGACGCCTTTAACAGGCGCGGCGACGCCAGAGGTGTTTATAATATGGTACTCGATGCAGCAGGTAAGCTTGAATCCGCCGGCGCCGAGTGCCTGCTTCTATGCGCCAATACGCTGCATCAATTCGCTGATGAATTATCAACGAAAACGAAACTGCCGTTGGTTCACGTAGCCGAGGCTACCGCCAAAGAAATTAACGCTCGACAATTTACAAGGGTCGGTCTTCTAGGTACCAGGATTACCATGGAGCAAGAATTCTATAAAGAGAAGCTTCGACAAAAGAATATTGATGTCCTTGTGCCCGAGAAAAATGACATCGAATTCATTCATGCAACCATAATCCAAGAACTACTCAAGAACGTAATATTGGAAAAATCAAAATCACGATTTCTTGAGATTATGGAGGGCCTCAGAGCAAAGGGAGCCCAGGCTATAATTCTTGGTTGCACCGAAATTCCGCTTCTAATTAAACCCAAGGATACGGATTTGCCCCTTCTTGATACGCTTGAAATCCATTGCCGGGCCGCTGTGGATTTTGCCCTTAGAGAGTAATATATGCCAAACAGAATTGAAACTGCCGTATATCAATTACGTACGAACTGAATATATAATTTCACAGAATTGTAATTCTCCTTTTAGGCAATCGAGTATTTTAGATAAGACGTAATAGCCAGAAATCACTTAACTATCTATCGGATGATAGCATAAAAGCACATTACCCGATTTGAAAATTTGTGTATTTACCAATTTTAATTTTAGCCTGATTTTTATCCCTTTGAAAAGAGAGTTACCGTCGCCCAATAGCACGGGATTGACCATTATGCGATATTCATCTATGAGGTTCTGGTCTATTAATCCCGCGGTCAGCAGGGAACTCCCGAAGATGGCAATTTCGTTACCTGGCAATTTTTTGAGTCTTTTTATCTCCGCAGCCGGGTCGCTCTTTACCAGTCTCGAATTGCTCCATTCGACTTTATCGAGCGATTCCGAAAACACTACCTTGGCCATTCTGTTCATAAATCCGGCTACAATGGGATCGTCGGCGAGCGCATCTTTGGATGGCCAGTAACCGGCCATTAGCTGGTAGGTAAGCCGTCCAAATACAAGAGTATCAATCTTTTTCAGATTTTCTATAGCGAAATCATTGAATTCGCTATCCACTACATGCCAGTCAAGTTCCCCGCGAGTTCCCTCGAAATAGCCATCGATGGACACCATCATCTGTACAATTAATTTCCTCATATACCCTTCCCTTGAAAAGCTTCGATTAGCAATAGATCAATATTCACATATTAAAAGGAGAACATTTTATCTTTGTTCTTCGTATTCTATTATAAATAACCTGCGTAAGAACTGAAAAGTTCTTACCCAGTGCTTTTTAAACGAGGTAATATACTTATCAGGGAACTTAATATTTTGCCGGGAATTCGTAAATTGAAATATTCTAAAAACCGATGTAACAGGGTAATCGAGGGAAAAACGTGAGAAAGATATTTTTCATTTTGCTAATCGGGCTGTGGTCATTATTGCCGGGCACAGCTTCGTCCGCGGCCGGTATAATTGATCTGACATTGGCTCGACAATACTATGCCGAGTTGAAAAAGGCTTGCGATGCCGACGGTGGAAAGCTTTGGGGAGTACAATTATATGGTCCGACCATGATTGTCGATCCTCAGACGTTTGAGTTGGTCGCGAATCAAGCGGATCGTAATAAAAAATTGACCGAAGATAACGGGGTATTTATCGGAAAAATCGATCCCGAGGTTGGCATGGCCAATACCGCTATCGATTGGTCGGGGACTCATTGGACTATGGTCCGTTGGGATGCTCTTTCCAACACTGGCCCGATTGAGCGAACGATGCTCCTGATTCACGAGAGCTGGCATAGGATTCAGAACGAACTTGGCATACAAGAGACGGTGACATCGAATGTGCATCTCGATGAGAACGAGGGAAGATTATTAATTTTACTTGAATTCCGCGCCCTTGGCCGGGCGATTCAAGCTACAAACAGTAGAGAACGAGCAGACGCTATTTCCGATGCACTGACATTGCGGAAATACCGTCAATCTCAATTCCCCGCTAATAACGAAAACGCATTTGAGCGCTCCGAGGGAATTGCCGAGTACACAGGCATGAAGCTATGCGGCGCGCCCGATTCCCTTCTTGGGAAAGTTGTTGTCAGAAAACTCCGGTCAGGTGAGAGCATCGAGGGACTGGCTAATTCGTTTGCCTACTATACAGGGCCGGCCATTGGCTTATTGCTTGACCGATTTGGCGGCGATTGGCGGGAGAAAGTGAAAAATGGCGCCGATCTGCCCGGGTTATTGGCAGCCGCTATCAACTGGCACACGCCTGAAGGAGAAGCGCAACAGAAAATTGCCTTTAACGCTATAGGTGGCAAATACGATGTCGAAGCGCTAAGAACTGTAATCTTGACCCAAAATTCTGGACAGCTTGCCAAAGATATTCAGAATCGAATAGACAAGTACGGGAAGTTAATTATCCCCAATAATAACCTGCAACTGACATTCAACCCCCAGGAAAGGCTTGTCCCGTACGATACGATAGGCGTAATTTATAAGACAATCAAGCTCTCCGGTGACTTTGGTGTCCTCGATGTCACGAATGGGATAATCCGGGAGAATAATTGGACTTATTTCATGCTGGCCGCGCCGGAAAAGCTCGAAGGAAACCCAATTATGGGCGAGGGATACACCTTGAAACTGAATCCAGGGTGGCAGGTTGTTTCCAAAGCAAAGGGAGTTTATCTAATTCGGAAATATTAGGCAATGGCGCAAAAGGATCTTCTTTTACCGATTGTCATTATATTTTCGAAAAGCCAATTTTGATTTTGCTATAACATGATTCCGCATAATTGCTTATCCGCTGAAGAAGACGATTGGGAGAAGAATATTAAAATGAACATGCGAAAACTTACCCCGCTCGATATGACCGCATTTCGGGAGATCCGTACCGAAATGTGCCGTAATCATCCGGAAGCATTCAGTCAGACGCCCGAAGAAGTGGCAGGAATGTCCGATGAAAAGCTTCTGGAGTGGATGTCACCGCGCGACACTTTCCCGGAAAGCTTTGTATTGGCAGCCTACGATGGCGAGCGAATTATGGGGACTGCAGCGTTTAAGCGCGAAGACTCGCTGAAGGAACGTCACAGGGGTTGGATCTGGTCGGTATATACCCGTCCCGAGGGGCGAGGCAAGGGCATAGCAAAAGCCCTAATGAAGCACCTCATCGAAGAAGCGCGCAGGATTGAGGGATTGGAGATGCTAACCCTGGTAGTATCTGTGACTCAGACCGAGGCACGTACTTTATATACATCATTAGGCTTTTTCACAACCGGGCTGATTCTACATGGCTTCAAACTCCCGGATGGTCGATATATTGATGATGAAGAAATGATGCTCTGGTTGTAGCGGAATTCCTGTAAGAGGAATGAAATCATATATAATTCTCCGTGGGAACCGACATGCACAGTTGATCAAGCATTATGCTATTGTCATAAATACCGCGCTTTGATATACTATCATCTATGGCTCACAAACGTCAGATATCAGCGGTATGCCCCAATTGCGGCCAAATGCTTCAGGCAAGCGATAGGTTTTGTCGGCAATGCGGCCAGCCTAATCATGATTTAAGGATACCTTTCAATCATTTAATTCTCGAACTATTAGAGGGCATATTTCATTTCGATAGCAAGTCATTCCGTACAATCGGATTGCTTCTATTCAAGCCGGGGTTATTAACAAACGAATTTAAAGCCGGGCGGCGGGTCAGTTATGTGCCGCCGATTAGGATGTATATTTTCTTGAGCTTTATCTTCTTTCTCATATTGTCCTTATCAGGGGGGAAAAGACATATTGGGGTAGAACCACCTAATGATGGAGCATTGCAGGACTCGACATCAGTTGAAGGCGGCGAATCAATTGGGCTAAATCTTACCCTTTTCAATATTCAATCAAAACTTCTGAAAGGCCTGAACGAAAACCAAATAGATTCGGTCTTTGATGCACAACATATCGAGAAGACAGTAATCAACAAATTCATGGCTCGGCAACTCTCACGCATTGAAACCGATGGAAAAGCCGAATTCAAACATAAACTGCGTGGCGCCGTATCCTATATGACATTCGTCCTGATGCCCATTTTCGCCCTGTATATGTATCTTCTGTATAGAAAGCAGACAGAGTATTACATCGATTGCCTGGTTTTTTCGGTACATTTTCATAGCTTTATTTATCTGCTTTTGACGCTCATTATAATCATTCGTTTATTACTTAACTGGGACTTTCTGTATCTGGTAGTACCGATAGTTCTGGGCGTCTACTGTTATTGTGGATTGAGAAGCGTTTATGGCCAATCCCGCCTTATGACTATTTTAAAGACGATTTTAATCGGGGCCCTGCATACTATTTCAGTAATAGTGGCGCTCCTGTTAACCGCGATTATAAGCATAATACTGTTTTAGTTAAAACCTATATAATATTTTTATACATCCTGAAAGCTAGCTCAAATTCGGTAAATAAATAGCTTTCGGCCTGGCTGAGTTGCGCAAAGGTGCAAATTCCCGAAACAAATTACTTGACACTTACGTTTAGTAATCACATATTGACATGTGATTAGGTAATATTATGATTTCAAAAACAGGAATACACGCTACTCTCGCCCTTACCTTACTGGCTCAACTTAAGCCAGGAGAATACTCCGGCGCATCGCAGATAGCCGGGGCAGTAGGCGCGCCTGCAAACTATCTCGGTAAAATGCTTAAACAGCTGGCCGAAAAGGGAATTTTAGAATCTCAAAAGGGGTTTGGCGGCGGTTTCAGACTGGCAATTCCGGCAAGTAAAATTACGCTTCTGGATATTTTAGGGCCGATCGAAAAAGTCAGCAAATGGAATGGCTGTTTTTTGGGGCGAAACAAATGCTCCAGCAGCTCCCCTTGTGCAGTTCATAATCGATGGTCAAAAATACGAGACGAATATTTAAGGTTTCTTGAAAGCACAACTGTCGCCGAGCTGGTGTCGAAAAGGTAATAGGATATTTTTTTATCACCTATTTGGATATGTACATGCGATTATACTATACGATATTACTTTTTAAAGATATCCCGCGTAGCGGAGTTGGGATAATTAATAGGCTAATTATTATTGATTTGGGCTCCTTTTACGAAATATATTGGTTTAAATACCTGTACATCAGCAGAAAGGATTGGGCAATATGAGACGTCTCTGGATTTCTTTTGCATTGGTAATAATTATTTCATTTGCGGTTTTAGGATGGGCCGGCTTCAGAATCTATCATGAAAAGCCTCCCTTACCATCAAGCGTTGTCACTACTACCGGAGAAGTTGTTCTGCCGGCTGGGCAGATTGAAGCTGGCCAGGAGGTTTGGCAGGGTATGGGCGGCATGGAATTAGGCTCCATTTGGGGGCATGGCAGTTATGTAGCGCCTGATTGGACCGCCGATTATCTGCATCGCGAATGCGTATTTATTCTCGATAAATGGGCCGTCACCGATTATGGTCAGATATACGATAAAATAGGCGATGAACAACGGGCAGCCCTAAGAGAACGCCTTAAAAATTTAATGCGGAAAAACAGCTATAACTCACAAACGGGACAGATAATCGTTGACCCTGTTCGAGCGGAGGCATTCGAGAATAATGTAGTTTATTATCAAAAATTGTTTAAGGGCGGCGAGCCGCGTTACGCTATTCCGCAAAATACGTTGACAGACGATAACAAAATCAGAAAGCTAGCCTCATTCTTTTTCTGGACATCCTGGGCTGCATCTACTGATCGTCCCGGCCAAAGCATGACTTATACCAGCAACTGGCCGCATGAGACTCTTATTGACAATAATCCAACCAGCGACGCCATCATATGGACCGGCTTCAGCATCATCATGCTTCTGGCAGGAATAAGCTCCATGGTCTGGTATCATGCATCTCAGACCAAAAATATGACGGCAGATCATATTCCAGCGGCTGATCCCCTGTTAGGATTTCAGCCTACGCCATCGCAGAAAGCGATAATTAAATATTTCTGGGCTGTATCGGGCTTATTTTTAATACAGATGTTCATGGGGGTGATATCGGCGCATTATGGTGTAGAAGGAGCTGGTTTTTATGGTATCCCGATAGCCAAATGGATTCCTTTTGCAGTTTCCCGGACCTGGCATACACAGCTTGGGATATTCTGGATAGCTACGGCCTGGCTTGCTGCCGGATTATTCATTGGCCCGACAGTCAGCGGTGTGGAGCTAAAAGGGCAACGGTTCGGTGTTAATGTGCTTTTTGTGGCCCTTGTGACGGTAGTCTTAGGCTCCTTAGCCGGCGAATGGCTAAGCGTTAAGGGTTACCTGGGCGGCAACAGTTGGTACTGGTTCGGACATCAGGGTCTTGAGTATGTCGATCTGGGAAGGATTTGGCAGATAGCATTATTTATTGGGCTGGCGCTCTGGGTTTATCTTGTCGGCAGGAATGTCTTAATCGGTATAAGAAAAAATAACGATCAGAAGCCATTGATGATAATGTTCCTGATTTCCGCTGTCGCCATAGGCGGCTTTTATATGGCAGGCTTGATGTGGGGGAAGAATACTCATCTTTCGGTTATAGAATATTGGCGCTGGTGGGTGGTACATCTCTGGGTGGAAGGATTCTTTGAGGTCTTTGCGACAGTTATAATCGCATTTTTATTCGCGCGCCTGGGACTGATCAGAGTAAAAACCGCAAATGCCGCCGTACTTTTTTCGACGACAATATTTCTGACCGGCGGTATTATCGGGACACTACATCATTTGTATTTTTCGGGGACTCCGATAGTGGTAATGGCGATGGGAGCAGTATTCAGCGCACTTGAGGTGGTGCCACTTACGATAGTCGGTTTCGAGGCCTGGGATAATATACGTTTGATACGCTCTACTCAATGGGCGCAAAAATATAAGTGGCCAATTTACTTCTTCATCGCGGTGGCTTTCTGGAACATGGTTGGGGCCGGATTATTCGGATTCATGATTAATCCCCCGATAGCGCTTTACTACATGCAGGGGCTTAATACGACTCCAGTTCATGCCCATACCGCGCTGTTTGGGGTCTACGGTATTCTGGGTTTGGGTCTGATGCTGTTTTGCCTTCGCGTACTTTATGTGACCCGAGATTGGAAAGATAATATCATAAAATTCGCATTTTGGGCTATCAACGGAGGATTAGGATTGATGGTATTGCTCAGTCTTCTGCCGGTCGGCTTTTTGCAGACCTGGGCCTCGGTAGAACATGGTTACTGGTTCGCCCGCAGCAGCGATTTTCTATATTCGCCGACTGTCACAATCTTCAAATGGCTGCGAGCACCCGGGCGATATCGTTTTTGCAATCGGTATTTTAACGATAGTCCTGTTTATATTCGGTCTGGCGACCGGGCATTCCTTGATTCCGGAAAAAGGGAAAGGTCGTTCAAAAGCAAACTAACGAAATAGCAGGGCTAATTCCATTTTAGCAAAAATAAAACGCCGGCGGATAATATTGTGACTATCACTCTGCCGGCGTTTGAATTTACAACTCTATTTGATTAAGTCAAATCCCTACGGTAAAGCCCGACAACAGCACCGCTTTCTCAGTCTGATCGCCGTTCAAATCCTGCCAGATCGGGATTTGAACCGAGGCCGAAAAACTGCCGACATTCCCAAGCGAGAAACGAACACCCGGCGTAAGATACCCTACCCAACCGCCGGTATTATCGACAATCTCATGATTATCGATATCGGCCCGGGCATATCTGGCGTTAAGCTGCAAGAGACCATCGAGCCAGGAATATAAACCGCGTTGCAGGCCGAGATTAAACAAGGTAGCGTGACCATAATGATAATCAAATTTATTGGTGCCATTGTGGCGATAATAAAAACTGGTAAACATTCTGTTTTCGAATGTAGTCATGACCAACCCGCCGCCGACCGTGTAGTCATAACTGCCGGTTCCGGCCTGCAGATGCTCATCCCGACGTTCGCCATTAAATTGCAGGTCATTCTGCCCTGATGGTACTTTCAACGCGGCGCTGAGACCAACAGAGTAGGTTGAACTCAATCCCGAAAAGATATTCGACATCCATGAGCCGGTTAATTCGGCATCGCCCAAACCAGATGATTTATTTATTTCTTTCCCATCGCTCGAAACGGCCTCCAGCCTCTTAAAACTTATGGGGAATTCCGCTGAGAGATTGAGCTGACTTAGCATTCTATATGACGCCTTAAGCGATGGCCGCATTTCTCGTTGCTTTTCATTGCCCATCCCCTCTTCGGGACTGAGAGCGTTGGATTTAGCTGAATAGGAATTGCTAAGCCCTAGCCTAAATCGCCTATCGGCCCTATCGCTCGATGGTGTCAGGGTTTGCTCGGAGAATTGGCAGCCATTATCGCCACAGCGGCAAACGGAACAAGCTCTTACCGGGGTCTTCGATATACTGACCAATCCCAGCGAAATTAATATTACCAATATAATATTTCTCATAGTGTGGCCCCTTCGATATTTTTGATCTCAATATGGCCTTAAAACACAAAAATGCCGTGAATAGGTTCCCGTCTCCAAAATGGGAGGGAGAAAAACGAATTAAATAATAAGATCTTTACAATGCTTTAATTATAGGAAAAATCATGTAGATAATTATCCGGGAATACGAGCAGTCATTTAGCGAATCGCCGTTACCGCTCTATTACCTTTTCGATACGTCGATCCGGTACCAGCCATATTATTGCTACCGATAAATAAAGCAAACACGAAAGTAAGGTGCTAACAAAGGCCACGGAAATGCCCGCTAAATAGATAACAACAGATATTTTCCCCTTAAAATCACTGCCGATAGCGATTTTAAGCAATGACTCCGGTCCGTGAATCGCAAGCAATACCCTGACGAGAATAAAGTACGCTACTGCGGCCAACAATAAGACAACGCCATATAGGGCCACCGGCCATCCCTGAAAATGGCTGGATCCCATCCAACTGGTGGCAAATGGGATTAGTGAAAGCCAGAAAAGCAAATGCAGGTTGGCCCAAAGCGTTGCCCCATTGACATGTTTGATGGCCTGAAGCAAGTGATGATGGTTATTCCAATAAATACCGAGGAAAATGAAACTGAGGGTGTAGCTTATAAATACTGGAAACAATGGGATTAAAGCATATAGTGAAAATTCGTGCGGGGTGTGCAGTTCCAGCACCATAATCGTGATGAGGATTGCTACTACACCGTCGCTGAAGGCTTCCATACGATTTTTGCTCATTTATCGCTCCTAAAAAAAAGACTCGCATCGCTTGCGAGTCATAATAACCGTATTCAAGAAGCTAAAGTTCGCGGTATGGTACGCTAAAGATAGAAATCTGTCAGGATTATCGTATTACGGTCACTCCTCTGGCCTCGAGAGCCGGAATCAGCGAATCTATCGATACCTGAGATAGAGGGTTATTGTTAAGGTAGATAATATCCCCTGAGGCAATGCCGGGGTTATCTACAAGCGGCTGGATATCGCTTACGTTGTTAGAGTGAAGAGAGAGGCTGTTGAGATTGTGGAGCCCCGTTAACGGTGTCAAATCGCTGATATCGCTGAAATCCAATCCCAGTCCCACTAAGGCCGTGTCGCCGGCCAATGGAGCGACTGACGTAAAATGGTTGCTGGAAAGCTGGGCTATTTTCACATGAGTCAAATGAGCCATAAATCCGAGATCGCTTAGATTGCAGCTGGCAAAATGGATATCCTCGAGATGCGGCAAGTTGTAAAGTGGCGAAAAATCAGTAACTTGCGTCTCATAAAGCCAGAATTGCCGCAGGGCGGTAATACTCGATAGGGCGCTGATATTGTTTATGGGATTTTCGCCTATATGCAGCAGGTAAATACTCTCATGTCCCGTTAGCGGCGTTAAATCGCTGATATGATTGAAGGTTATATCCAATTCGCCAAGCTGATGTAAATATGATAGAGGTGAGATGTCGTTAATATTATTGCTCGGTATCATAAGGATGCGTAATGACGTAAAATATTCAAGCCCCGTAATATCTCCTATTCCCTGACCTGGCGCATCTACCTGAGTGACAGTATCGACATCGCTGGATAAAATGGGGCCTGTTGGTTTATGAATATACTGACGGATAACTCTTTCCAGCGCGGAATCGGGAAAGGCGACAGTAGCGATTGCAGGGCAGTGCCCGTGCGTGCAGTTTGAAAGACCACTCCAGTTATCAGCGTCATCCCTGGCTTTGATAGCGAAATAATAGGTGCTGTCTGGTTCCAGCATATCGACTATATGCTGCTGGATAAAACGGGCAGGAGCCGGGTTAAGTTCGCCGGTAATGCGATATGCTTGCGAAAAATTTACCGTTGTTATAGAATCAAAGGAAACTCTCAGATCATATTCGGTCGCATACCCTAAAGTATCGTCATCTCCGGGCGCGGTCCATTGCAGAGTAATGGAATTTGATGTGACATTGACTACAGAAAGATCTGTAATGGTATTTGGAGGAGTACTATCATCGGTGTTTTCACCGTTTGATGACGGTTTGGAACAGACTACTAATACTAAGGCGCAGATTACGCACGACATACTGAAATACACCAATTTCCCCATAATCCCTTCCCGGTTAGGTAAATTGATTTACGCTTCATTGTAGGGCTGCATGACTTTAATTGCAAGCACTTTTTCGGATTTGGGGCGGCTACTGAAATCGCTCATGGGGAGGCATTTTACCCGCACGTTGGCGGGAGGGTTTAAGCCGAAGTAGTTGAAAGATATTTGCGCCAAGAAGAATATCCACGTATTGGAATAGGTCGTTATGCAGGTTTGGTTTGTAGGGGCTCAGTGAAAACGCTAGGCCTCTTTTTTATTGTTACATAATTGCCTATAAATCGGCGCAAATAGCACAGCTTTCTTTTTAATGCGGGTGCCTATGTCTTAATATATGCGGGCGTTCGAGGCCATGGGCGAGCATGAGAGGCTCGTTATCGAGGAGTTCCGAGGTGGGGCCATCGGCGATAATGCGGCCGCCATCCATCACAATCACGCGTGGGCATAGTTCCACCACCAACTCCAGATCATGAGTAGCGATAATCTGTGTAACCGGCAACTGGCGCAGAAGCTCGCGCAGTTCGCGCCGTCCGCGGGGATCGAGATCACTGGTAGGCTCATCGAGCGCCAGAATTTCGGCTTCGCATGCCAGCACTCCGGCCAGGCAAGCCCGATGCTTCTCCCCCTGGCTCAGATGCTGAGTATTGCGGTTTTCGAAATCAACCAAGCCAACCTTCGCCAGAGCCTCGTGCACGATCGCGGTCAACTCCGGCTCCTTTTTGCCAAGCTGTCGGGGTCCAAAGGCGACGTCCTCCCAAACAGTAGGACAGAAGAGCTGGTCATCAGGATTCTGAAAAAGCAGTCCGACACGAGCGCGGATCGCCGGTAGATTTCTATGAATTACGGGTAAGCCGAGAATTGTGACGGGCGAATTATCGCCAGGCTTATCGGGCAAGAGGCCGTTGAGATGCCAGAGCAAGGTGGATTTCCCGGCTCCGTTGGGGCCGATGACGCCGACCTTCTCCCCCGGCGCCACTGTGAACGATATTTCATTCAGGGCCCGGGAACCATCTTGGAAACGGTAGCTGAGGCTATCGATTTCGATGGCGTTCATACTTTCCAACCTCGGGCGCACATGGCGGCGTAAATCCGCTCGGCCCGTTCAGATGTCCGCACAAAGAGATATCCGATAATATCGCCGAAATTACGCCAAAGAAACGGGCGATTCGAAATGAAGGTCCGTCCCGCCCTGGCTCTTGACATCCGATCCGCTTCTGAGACGATCAGGAATAGATAACGGTACATCAGGGAGAGCGTTGTAACGAGCGCAGCAGGGATACGCGCCTTCCAAAGGACGCTTATGATATCGGAGAAGCGTGTGGTAGCGACGAATAGTATCATAACACAAAGACTCAGGCTTCCCCTGGCAATTAATGAGGCAAAGATCGTATCGCCATTTGGCTGAAATATTGACAAGACGGATACAATAAGGACAAAGGGCTCGAGCAATATCAATCGTTTGAAAATTTTTAGATATGGCAATTTTGATACCAAAGCAGCCATGACTATAACCGCGCCAATTGCCATATAGCCTATCCAGAAGGCACTGGGTAATATCACCGCCGTCAGAATTAATATGAAGGCGGAAAGCAGTTTTACCCCCGCGGGCATTCTATGCATAACACTATCGCCTTCAATATAGGGATCATGTATTCTCATAGCTTAATCTTGCACCCGCGGCTGGATTGACTTTTTCGATTGAGTCAGGATTCTGGCCAGGATATACGAGAGCCCGAATATAATCAACACTCCTATTAAGCCGGCCAAAATTGTAGAAATAGTTGCTGATCCGATCCCGGGTGTTTGATAATCGGGTATAGGTGATTTTAATATTGCTGTTTCCGATGCTTTCTGGGCGAATCCTAAATTTTCGGCTACTCGCTCCAGGCCATCGGGCCAACTCGATGCGAAAGGCGCTATGAAGATTATCAATCCGCAGGAGATAATGAGACCAAATATGAGAATCTGCCGGTATCTCGTCTGCGGGCGATTCTGATATGCAATCATCTCTGGGCGGAGCCGGGCAATTGCCGCAACGACAAGTGTAGTGATAAGAGCCTCGCCTATTCCGATAAGGGCGTGTATACCGGCCATAGCGGGAAAAGCAAGCCGCCATCCGATAGTACCGGAAATTGCCAGTTCACCAGCACAGGCAACTGAGGTAACCACTGTCGAGCACCAGGCTGCGAATGCAGTGGCGGTAAGTTGGGAGCGATGGGAGTCTCCAAGCAAGCCGATAACCGATTTATATATGACGTAGGCGGCCAGCGGAGCGATCAAAGCCATGTTGAAAATATTAGCTCCCAAAGCAGTCAGGCCACCATCGGCGAACATTAAACATTGCAAAATGATAACCGAGGTCATCGATAGTACGGCAGCAGCCGGTCCCAGGAGTACAACTGCCAGAGTCGCGCCAATAAGATGCCCGGACGTTCCACCGGCCACCGGAAAATTCAGCATTTGAGCAGCGAAAACAAAAGCGGAGGTTAAGCCAATTAGCGGCACCTTGCGAGCAGTATTTGATTGTTTGACATGCCTGAGAGCATAACCTAAACCTACCGCGGCCATCCCAGCCGAGGCAACGACTGTTTTTGTATCTAAGAATCCATCGGGTATATGCATATTATTTAGGAAATTCTTTGCCTGTGGCTGTCAATGTAAACTTCCCATGCTTTACTCCCTTAGCTGCAAGGAGTCTATCGGCAAGCTTCCTGACTTCTTTGGCATTTCCCCGCACAGCCAATACCTCCATACAATTATTGTGATCGAGATGGGCATGCAGGGCAGCGATAATCTGAGCACCGTGATCATGCTGAATTTTGGTCAAAAGCGACTGGATATTACGTTTGTGGTGATCATATATAAGCGTGATAGAGCCCGCAATCTCTCGCTCGTTTTGCTGACCTTGATATTCAACAATATTGTCTTTGACCATTTCTGAAATTGCATGAGAGCGGTTGGCATACCCCTTAGCCTTGACCAGATTATCGAGCTGGTAGAGGATATCATCCTTCATTGAAACGCTGAATCTTTCAAGTGAACTCGCCATAATGTTACCTCCTTGAAAAAAAGTAACACCCCAGCGGGCTACTGTCAAGGATTTTCCCCCCGGAACAATCCGCCCCTAATCTGGAGTTTTTGAAATGTTTGGGGCTTTATTGAAATTTTATTGAAAGGAGCATTTGATGCCTCCAGAAATCCCGCGTAGACGGGACTGGCGCCTGATTAGAATTGTCCTGGTATCCGTACTGGTGTTAGCCAGCGCGGCTCTCGCGAATCCGGTAGCCGAACCGTTCGCGGATTCCGCGCAAACGGCAGTTCACGCTGTCCAGCCGGTGGCTCACACGGCGCAACCGGTAGATTACTGGTCGATGCTGTTCGTGCTGGCGCTGGCGACATTTATAGGATTGGGGGTTATCCGTCGGGTGTCGCGGCTGCTGCATACCCCCCTGATGTCCCTAACCAACGCCATATCGGCGATTGCCGTGGTTGGTTCGATTGTCGTAACAGGCTCCGACTATCCCCCCTATGTCCGACTGCTTGGAGGAATCGCTCTGTTCGCCTCGATGACGAATATCGTGAGCGGTTTTCTGATAACCGATAGAATGCTTAAAATGTTCAAGAAACAATGATATACAGTATAGAACAAATCTCGTATCTCCTTTCATCGATACTGTTCATCTTCTCGCTCCACTGGATGAACGATCCCAAGACAGCCCGTCGAGGAGTATTCGCGGGTGTCGGCGCGATGTTGATAGCCGTTCTGGCAACCTGGTTCCAGCCCCTGATAATACATCACGGCTGGATAATTCTGGCCATAGCCGCCGGGTTCGTAGTGGGTGTACCGCTCTCGCGGGTACCGTTAACAGCGGTGCCGCAACGGACAGCGCTTTCCCACGCGTTCGGTGGTATCGCGGCGGGTCTTGGTAGGCACGGCCAAGTATTTCCTCTGGCTGGGCGAGGGTCCCGAAAATCTTACGCCATTTCGGATGATAGCTATTATAGCCGAGATCATTCTCGGATTCCTGACCTTCACCGGCAGCCTTTTAGCGGCCGGAAAGCTGCCAAGAGGTCAAGTGGATTCCCCAAAGGCCAGTGACTTATCCTCTGCAGAATGTGATTAATATCGGTCTGCTGGTAGTGGCGGCGACATTGGGTATTGTACTGATAGTCAACCCGGCCGCGCCCTGGTCGGCGGCGATATTCCTGACTATTGTAGGATTGGCGCTTGTTTTCGGCGTGCTCTTCATTATTCCGATTGGCGGGGCCGATATGCCGACTGTGATCTCGATCCTGAATTCCTATGCCGGACTTTCGGCGGTCGCGATGGGATTTGTGCTCGATAATAAGCTACTGATTGTAGCCGGCGCTCTCGATGGTTCCAGCGGTTTGATACTCTCAATCATCATGTGCAAAGCCATGAATCGTTCGTTCGCCAATGTTCTTTTCGGGGCATTTGGAAAAGTACAGGCGGCAAAGGCAACTGGCGAGGAGAAGGTTTATAAACAGGAGAGTATCGAGGGGGCCGCGCAAATATTTGGAGCAGGCCAATTTTGTAGTGATAATTCCCGGATATGGAATGGCGGTAGCACAGGCGCAACATCGGGTGCGCGAGCTATACGACCAACTCACCAAACGTGGTATCAAAGTTAAATTTGCCATTCACCCGGTGGCGGGGAGAATGCCCGGCCATATGAATGTGCTTCTGGCCGAAGCCGATATCCCCTATGCCGATCTGGCCGAGATGGATGATATTAATCCTGATATGCCGGAATGCGATGTGGCGTTGGTAATAGGCGCCAATGATGTCGTAAACCCCGCTGCTCGCACCGATAAATCGACTCCTATTTACGGCATGCCGATTATCGATGCCGATAAGGCCAAGATGGTCCTGGCAATCAAACGGAGCAAGAATCCCGGTTTTGCCGGTATCGATAACGAGCTTTATTTCAACAACAACACCTTTATGCTGTTTGGGGATGCTAAGGCTGTTGTCGGCGATCTGGTCAAGCAACTTACCGGCGCCGGGCAGTAAAAAGCCAAACTGCGGCCTGGTTATTTCCGGCCGCGGTTTTTTCTTGAAATCACAATCATCAACGCTGTATTCTTAATTAAGTCTAATTGCATTATTGCGCCATCGCTCGAAATATTTTATTGCTAAGCAATCAGAGGGAAATATGGAAACCAAAGTAATTATCATCACGGGAGCCAGTTCCGGAATTGGAGCGGAGTCGGCAAGGCAGCTCTCAGCCGAGGGGCATAAACTGGTTTTGGCGGCCAGACGGGGTCCTGAACTCCAAAGTATTGTTAAGAGTCTGGGAAATGACGCGTTAGCGATTGTTTGCGATGTCACCAGACGCGCTGATATCGAAAACCTGAAAACGAAAGCGCTCGAAAGATTCGGCGTAATCGATGTCTGGGTTAACAATGCCGGACGAGGTATCGGGCGCAGCGTACTGGAATTAAGCGATTCGGAATTCGATGAGATAATCACTGTTAATCTCAAATCGGCATTATATGGCATGCAAGTAATTATCCCCTATTTTCAGGAACGCAAGAAGGGGCACCTGATCAATGTCTCATCATTCCTGGGTAAGGTGCCATTCGTGACATTTAGATCGATTTACAGCGCCTCGAAAGCGGCATTGAATAGCATGACATCGAATCTGCGAATGGACTTGGCGACCGATTATCCCGATATCAAGATATCAACTCTCATGCCGGGACCCGTGATGACTGATTTTTCAAAGAACGCCCTGGGCGGAACGCTTCAAATGCCGGCAGGGATAAGGTTGGCTCAACCTCAAACGGCAGAAGATGTGGCACGCGTGATGGTAGAACTTATTAAAAACCCACAGCCCGAGGTATTTACCAATTCGATATTGGCGGAAATTACCAGGAGATACCAGCAGGATATTGCCGCATTTGAAGAAAACTTCAGGAAACGGGAATAATTTACTTTCGTATAAAAGCTCATGAAAATACCGTATAAAAGGAGTTTCCAGTGAAAAGCTGCATGATATCAGGAATATTGATAATGTTGATACTAATTTCCGGCTCAGCCTGGGCGGCCGATTGGGCCAATAAGTACGCGGTCGGAATCCGAGGACCATTCTTCATTCCGCTTGGCCCCGGCAATAATTATAGAGCATTTGGAGTCGATGAGCCGTTTATGATGGGATTAAACGGAGTGGTAGACATTAAGCGGGGTGTAACCAAAAGCTTTGCTCTCGATTTTACATTGGGGATAACCACCTCATACGACGATACCAGCGGAAGCGGCAGTAAGTCATTTAAATTCCGCAGCAAGGATAATGCTTATACGAAATTAACGGGAATACTATCAAGCTTCACGGGCCAATACTATTTCAGGCAATCGCAAAAGACACAGCCTTATGTTCTATTCGGAGTTGGGCTTGATTTCTGGAAGATGAAAGTTCTGGAAACGCTACCTCAATATGGAAGCGCTATAAAAGGTGACGAATACAGTTTCCGAGACCTTAATTTCAAGCTCGGCTTGGGAGTAAACTATTGGATAAGTAATTGTCTGACACTCGACCTCCAGGGAAGATATAATTGGGGAATTAAGAATCTAAGTACTTCTAGCAGTCCGCTAATCTATGGGAAAGCATCGGAATGGAAAGATCGACCTTTTACAAAGTATTTTGAGCCGACAATCGGCCTGACATACTTTTTCGGTGTCAGTTCCGATGCTGATCACGACGGAGTCAAAGACAAATTCGATGTTTGCGATAATACGCCATTGGGCGCGCTGGTGGACAAATATGGCTGTCCGCTTGATTTTGACGGCGATGGCGTTTTCGACGGTCTCGATCTTTGCCCCGATACGCCAAAAGGCGCGCTGGTAGATATCACCGGCTGCCCGCTCGATTCGGATCAGGATGGGGTATATGACGGCATAGATAAATGCCCCAACACTCCCAAGGGGGTCACGGTCGATAAGCTCGGGTGCCCGCTCGATAGCGACGGCGATGGAGTCCCCGATTTCAAAGATAAGGAACCGAATACTCCTAAGGGGGCCCAAGTCGACGAGAATGGTGTAGGGATTGATAGCGATGGTGATGGCGTTTACGATGGCATAGATAAGTGCCCCACGACTCCGCCGGGAGTCAAGGTTGATAGCGTCGGCTGCCCGGTCGATGTAAAGCCGCCATCGAAAAAGATTACTCTTAATATCATATACAAGTCAGGTTCCTACGAGCCGGACGCGGCTTCGAAGAAAATTCTCAATGAACTGGTTCAGACTATGTCAGCTTATATCGCCATGAAAATTGAAATAGGCGGATTTACTGACGATGTCGGCACGAATGAAGCAAACAAAGAGCTATCGCAGAAACGGGCAGATGCCGTGATGGCCTATCTGAAATCCAAGGGGATCGACCCGTCGCGGATGAAAGCCGAGGGTTTCGGTGAAGATCCGGAATTTTCTATTGCCGATAACAAGACACCGGAGGGCCGTCAGAAAAACAGGCGAGTGGAGATTATTTCGGTGGGCACTGAGTAAGCCTCGCAAATTCTACTAACACAAACAGGGACTCACTGAGTCCCTGCCTGCCGCTGGATGCGTATATGTTAATTTTGCTGAATCGTCGCTTCAGCCTGATTGCGAATAAAGGTCGGGATTTTCAATATCACCCGGAACATAATTATCGGCAATTACCTTTTCCAGAATCTGACGTTTGGGACGAAGTTTTTTGCCTTTTGTAAGAACCGCTCGCTCGCCGAATAAATCGACATCCTCGACTACCTCGATGACGTCCTCTGCCCTTTTATCGAATCCGGCCGCGATAACTGTCACAAACAGCTTGTTGGCCATGACCTCATCGATAACAGCGCCGAAGATGATGTTGGCCTGACTTCCAGCAGCCTCATAAACAGTCTCGGTAGCCATCTGGATATCCTCGATTGTCATATCGTTGCCGCCGGTAATATTGATGAGCACTCCGCGTGCGCCCTCGATAGTAATTTCCTCGAGCATAGGAGAATGCAATGCCATCTTGGCGGCTATCTCTCCCGCGTTTTCGCCCGTAGCGATACCGGTGCCCATAAGAGCCTCGCCGGCGTTTAGCATGATAGTCCTAACATCGGCGAAATCAACGTTTACCAGTCCCGGCACGGTGATGAGATCTGAAATTCCTTTGGTAGCCGCAAGCAGGACTTCATCGGCTTTCATGAAAGAATCAGTCAACAAAGTATTTTTATCCACAACCGACAAGAGGCGTTGATTGGGGATAATTATCAGCGTATCGACAGATTCCTTGATGGAGCGTATCCCAACATTGGCTTGCGCTATTCTACGGTGACCCTCGAACAAGAACGGCTTGGTTACGATACCAACTGTCAGGGCTCCCATCTCTTTGGCCATCTTGGCAACCATTGGCGACGCCCCGGTTCCAGTGCCGCCGCCCATACCGCAGGTAATGAAGACGATATTGGCCTCGCCTAACGCCTCTTCGATTAAGCTGGGGTCTTCCTCGAAAGCTTTACGTCCGACTTCGGGATCGGCGCCGGCTCCGAGGCCACGGGTCAGCTTTCTTCCAATTTGAATCTTAATATCTGCGCGTGAATGCTCCAGAGCCTGAGCATCGGTGTTAATAGATATAAACTCGACACCAGAGAAGCCGGAATTGACCATGCGGTTGATTGCGTTACCGCCGGCTCCTCCAACCCCAACTACTTTCATCTTCGATCTGGTACCGTCATTGAAATCGTATTCAAAGACCATAGTGCTCCTTCCTTTTTCCCCTCCAGCGAAAGGCCGGAAATCTTAGAAATATTCGTTAAGCCACCTTTTAAATTTCTCAACTGTTCTTGTAAGCCCCTTCCCTTTTAGTTTCGATCCTGTTTCGGGGCGAGATAATAGCGAAAAATGAATCAGTCCCACGCCAGTCGCATTGGCTGGGCCGGGATTGATATCGGAATAATTTTCAAAGTTAAACGGCGTCCCGAGTTTCACCGGCAGATCGAAAATCTGCTCTGCGAGCTCGGCCGCGCCATGAATCTGCGAGGCGCCTCCCGTGAGAATGACACCGGCCGCGAGCGTACCCGCGAAATGTCCTTTTTTCATTTCGCGCGCCACCAGAGAATAAATTTCCTCCATACGCGGCTCGATTATCGATGCCAACACCGATTTGGAGACTTCTTTGGATTCGCGTCCCGCAACACCGGGCACGGTCACCATTTCACCCGGATCGACCAGCGAGGCTAATGCCGAGCCATATTTGCATTTGATGACCTCGGCCTGATCCTGCGGCGTGCGTAAGCCTATCGCCAGATCGCTCGTGACATTTTTGCCACCGAGACTGACGACCGCCGTATGACGAACCGCGCCTTCGTGGAAAACGGTCAGGTCCGTCGATAAGCCGCCCATATCGATGACGACACAGCCAAGCTCCATCTCATCACGCGTAACTACGGCATAACTCGAGGCCAGCGCCTGGAGCACCAGTTCATCGATCTGGATACTGCATTTATCGATACACTTTAAAATATTCTGCACGGCGCTGACTGAACCGGTGACGACGTGAACATCGACCTCCAGACGCGATCCGGTAAAGCCTATCGGGTCTTTAATCCCGCTCTGTTCATCGACAGTATATGTCTGTGGCAGGATATGAATGATCTCGCGATCTGCCGGGATCGTGATATCTTTGGCGGCCTCGAGCGCGCGGTCGACATCGGCTGCGATAATTTCGGCGCCTGATTTGCCGATTGCCACAACGCCGCGGCTGTTGATACTTTTAATATGCTCGCCGGAAATCCCAATATAGGCGGATTCGATTTTCTGACCTGATACAGACTCGGCGTCATCGAGCGCCATCCTGATAGAATCGACAGTTTTCTCGAGATTAACTACGACCCCTTTTTTAAGACCCTCCGACGGCGCTTGACCGATTCCCAGAATCTTAAACGATCCGGAATCGGTAATCTCCGCAACAATTACTCCTATTTTCGATGTACCGATATCGAGACCGGTTATGATTCCGTTATTCCTCACAATATTGCCTCACCAACAGAAGATTCTATCATCACCGGACCGAACCGGAGATCGAAGACTGCCGTATCCTGAGTCATACCCTTTTGATCGAGAACAGCCAGTCTCTTAATGCTGTTTTTAATATCCTGCTTTGTAATAAGTACCTGGGTACCGGCAGGCGAAAAGAAAAGCCTGACAGCGTCATCGCCCCTGAAGCTGATCTCTGAGAGACGCGAGCAGAGATTCGGCGACGCGGCCAACAGGGCATCGTAGGCTTCAAGCGCGTAGGCGATATCAGGATCGCTTATGTGCTCGTAGCATTTGACTGATGAAAATTTATAGCCCGAGACCAGCGGCAAGATCGGCATCTCGGCGCTCATGGGAAGTACCATGCCTTCGCGCGAAATAGTGTTAAGCTCTCCGCTATTGACGAGCAGAGCTGGTTCGGCAACATCGACATGGATAGCGACCGTGGAAAGCGGTTTGCGCTCTATCGTGCATTCTACCACGCCAGGCTGCTTCATGATATTATTGGCGGCGAAATCAAGATCCTGTTTGTAAATCGATTTTCCTTTTTCAAGTCCTGTAATCGCCAATACCGATGCCTCGGTTGCTTTCCAATTGCCCGTAACTACTATTTTGCTCAACGCGAATGGCGGAATATCGAGACCTTTTTCATAGGCCAGACGTCCGCCCGCCACTGCGAGAATCAATAGTACCAGCTTTGCGAAATTTTTCAACATTATTCTTTCAATCTCGCTATGATTTTTTGTGTCCACCTGTTAATATCGCCGGCGCCAAACAGGACAACGAGATCGCCCGGCTTGAGTATTTCTTTCATGACATCCGGCAATGTAGTTTTATCCTCGACATAGCTGACATTCTGGTGCCCTTGTTTTCGGGCTGAATCCACAATCAATTTTCCCGAAACACCCGCAATCGGCTTTTCGCGCGACGGGAAAACATCGAGTACAACCAATTGGTCGGCATCGAAAAAGGCTTCGCCAAATTCCTTGAGAAATCTGACAGTGCGGCTATATAGATGGGGCTGTAAAACCGCCACGATTCGGCCGTTGTAGATAGCCCGAAGACCCTGCAAAGTGGATTTTATCTCGGTTGGATGATGACCGTAGTCATCGTAGAAACGAATATCACCGACTGCACCGGCTAACTCCAGACGGCGTTCGACTCCCGTGAAATTCTTGACTGCCTTAATAGCGCAATCGAAAGGAATTTCAAGATCGTAAGCCACAGCCATGCAAGCCAGGATATTTCTTACATTATGATATCCAAGAAGAGGTGATGACACCTTTCCGATTTCGTTGCCTCTGAAAAGGAGCGTAAAATTAATATTTCCGTTTTCAAATGAAATATCAGTGGCCCTGAAATCGGCCTGAGTTCCCAGACCATATGTGATTTTGGGGTCGCGTAATACGCGGCTCAATCTTGAGGACGCCGGGATCATCGGCACATAGAATAACAGTTCCAAAGAATGGTACGCGATTGGCAAACTCGGTAAAGCAATCATAAAGGTCATCGAGATCGCGATAACATTCCATGTGCTCGGCTTCGATATTGGTGATAATCGCCATTATAGGATAAAACCGGGTTATCGAACGATCGAACTCATCGGCCTCGGCTACCAGGTAATCTCCTTTGCCGATATATGCATTAGACCCGACACCAAGAACCCTGCCGCCAACAATTACGGTAGGATCGAGGCCGCCTTCGCGAAGATATGCCCTACCAGCGAGGTGGTGGTCGTCTTGCCATGAGTACCCGCGATCGCGATCGAGAATTTCATCCTCATCAGTTCGGCCAGCATTTCGGCGCGTCGGATAACCGGTATCTTTTGAATCTTTGCCTCGATAACCTCGGGATTGTCATCGCCACGGCCGATGATATGACGACAACGTCAACGGCGCCTACATTCGAGCCTTCATGCGAGTACTTAATATCGATTCCGAGATTCTCGAGAAATTCGGTGGTCTCGGTTTTCTTCATATCGGAACCGGAAACTCTTATATCCGGCATTATGCAGAACCTCCGCGATTCCACACATGCCGGTACCCCCGATTCCAATGAGATGAAGGCTTTTAATTCTTTTGAACTTCATTTATTTTTTCCAAAATTACTTTAGCAATTTTATTGGCGGCATCGGGCCTGGCCAGCATTTGGGCCGCCTTGGCCATGACATTTCGTCTTTCCGTATCCTTCATCAAATCAGATAGGGTCTTCGCGAGCCTCGTCTGGTATTGCGCCTTCGGGAATAACTATAGCAGCGCCGCTTTCCGCAAATTCCCTGGCATTCAGAGTCTGATGATCACCTGTTGCATGCGGATAGGGAATCAGTATCGCAGGCAATCCCCAGACCGCTATCTCGGCCAATGCCATAGCACCGGCGCGAGAAATTATCAAGTCAGCGGCGGCGTAAGCGGCTGGCATATTATGAATAAACGGTAAATATTTACCGCGAAATTTATCCGGAATAGCGGCAGCTACCTCGGAAAAATCTTTTTGCCCAACCTGCCATAAAATTTGCCAATTCTTCAGGAATCATGCTCAACTTTACTATCTCTGTAATGGCATTATTAATACCGCGTGCGCCCGAGCTTCCGCCCAATACAAGTAAAGTTTTTCGGGAGTTATCGAGCGAGAATTCGGTGATGGCAATCTCGCGATTGGAATTCAGGAGATCGGGACGAACAGGATTTCCCACGAGACGACATTTCTGCGATGGCAGATATCTTAGTCGCTCCCTCGTAGGCGATAAATATAGCTTCCGCCATCTGGCCCAGAGTTCTGGAGGCCAGACCAGGCAGGCTGTTTTGCTCCTGCATAAAAATCGGGATTTTCATCTTATGCGCCATGCGCACTACAGGCGCGGAAACATAGCCGCCTGTCCCGACTACAACCTGGGGAGCAAATTCATTGATTGTACTCGTAGCCTGTTTCAATCCCTTATTCCAATTCCAAACAAAATTAAGAATTCCTTTGAGACTCCGCTTCATAGGAGTAACTTCGATTTCACTGATAGGAAAACCGAAGCGCGTAACAATGGCCTTTTCCATGCCATCTTTTTTACCGACAAAGAGTAAGCCAATTTCCATATCGAGTTCTCTCAATGCCAGCGCAATATTAATTGCCGGCATCAGATGTCCGCCCGTGCCTCCTCCCGCAAAGAGGACCCTATGTCGCTTCCCCTCGCCCATTCATCTCTTGGAGCGCAGGAAATAATGCTGCGGCGATTTGGACTGCCTGGCGACTGAAGCGATCATGCCTACGCCTACAGAGCATACCAATAATGATGAACCGCCGTAGCTTAAAAAGGGCAGCGTTATCCCGGTAATGGGAAAAACTCCCATAGCTACCCCGATATTTACAGTCGCCTGAAGGATAAGAAAGAGCATGATACCCCAGGCGAAAAATTGACCCTCGATATCCATGGCCGACTTGGCAATTCGATAACCGGACCATCCCATGAGACAGAAAAGTGCCAGAATACCTGTAACAATCAGGAATCCACCCTCCTCGGCGGCAGCTGCCAGAATAAAATCGGTATGACGGGCTGGTAAAAAGAGATGCTTCTGCCCGCCATTTCCGAGACCTTTACCAAAAACTCCACCCGAGCCAAGAGCTAACCAGCGCCTGACGAGTCTGGTAGCTGGCACCGGGATTAAATGGGTCTGTAAGGGTAACGGCATATTGATCAATGCGATCAATCTCATATTTTAGACCGAAAACGAGGAATACAGGCAACCAACCGCAATGATAGACTGGTGATAACAATTACCTTTTTGGGGAAACCCGCCAAAAAGAGTAATGCCACGGCCAGCAGACAACCAAGCAGTTGTCGCCGAGATCTGGTTCCTTGATAATGAATGCCGCACCTAAACCATTGCGATTAGAACTGTAGCGTATTTTTTATAGCTGAACTCGCTCGGTGCGCATTTTTTGCCGCCATCTTTGCCATAAAGGCGACATAGGCAATCTTAAAAAATTCCGATGGCTGGAAGGTGAACCCGGCGATATAAATCCATCGCTTGATTTCACCTTTGGAAGACTATCAACACTGCCGCCAGCCCCACTATCGAAAGCACCAGAAATATTGGAGACAATTTGACTATAACATGATAATTGAGACGGTACATGAAAAACATAGCAATTAGCGCCACGGCCGCCCAGAAGCTTGACGTATCAGATAATGCCAGGTAGGACGGGGAGGAGTGAGAAACTGGCAATATGGTCCCGAGGCCGAATAGATAACCACAATCCCGACCAGCATCAGCGAAATAGCCGCGAAAAACAGCACCTTTTCAGGATGTCTGACTCATTAGCGCTGTCATTCCGATGCTCCTTCGGCTAATTCATTAACCGCCTGCTTGAAAACCCGTCCCCGATGCTCATAATTATCGAACATATCAAAGGAGGCACAGCCGGGAGAGAGCAAAACAGTATCGCCCGGTTTGGCTTCTTTGAATGATGTTCTGACCGCGTCATCCATGGTGGCGGCCCTGACACAACGTACCAAATCCTTCCAGGTAGCCTCTATTTTATCCGAGGCCTTGCCAATCAGGATCACCAGCTTGGTTTTCTTCGAGATCATGTCATTTAGGGCGCTGAAATCGCCATCCTTATCTTTGCCTCCAGCGATAAGTATTACCGGGGCGGAAACCGCCTTGAGCGCCCAATAGACAGAATCGACATTCGTGCCTTTGGAATCGTTTATGAAGCTCACCCCTCCGATGAGCCTCACAGGCTCGAGTCGATGCTCCACCCCGGCAAAGGATTTTAAAGTTTCTATTATATTTTCCTCCGGTACTCCGGCGCCAAGCGCGGCCGCTATGGCGGCGCAGGAATTGGAGAGATTGTGTTCACCCTTGATCTTTAATCTCCTCGGCCTTCATTATCTCGCGCTGACCGACATAGACGCCTTCGCCGGGGATTCCCCAGACACCGCTATCGAGATTCTGGCGAGTCGAAAACCAATTGATATAGGATGGTATCTGATTGGATAGTGTATGCAAAAGCTCGTCATCGTGATTGACAACTGCCATATCATTGTCGCCCTGATTTTCGAATATCCGCATCTTGGCGGCGGCGTAATTTTCAATGTTTTTATGACGATCGAGATGATCAGGAGTTAGATTTAAAAAGACCGCGATATTGGGACGGAATGATTCAATTTGCTCCAATTGAAAACTCGAGAGCTTCAATCACGGCCCAACCATCATGGGGCACCTGCTCGGCGATTCCAATGAATGGTGACCCGATATTACCGCAAACGAAGGTTTTCAGTCCGGCTTCCTCGAGAATCTTGCCGACTAAAGCGGTGGTTGTAGTTTTGCCATTGGAACCGGTTATGCCGATTATCTTCCCTTTGCAAAGATGATAAGCCAATTCGATTTCAGGCCAGACTATAACCCCGCGAGCCTTAGCGCTAAAGATGATTTCCGAATCCGAGGGTACAGCCGGGCTGACGATCATGAATTCGCAATCATATATCCTGTCGCTATGTCCGCCGATCTCATGTTCGATACCAAGCGATTGTAGCTTTTGAAGTAACGATGCATCCTTGATCTGCCCGCTATCGCTGACAAACAGGTAAGCCCCCGCGATTTAGAATAATCTCGGCGGCGGCCACACCGCTGCGGGCGGCTCCAATAATACTGAATTTTTTATACTTTAAATCCATCTTATCTTATTTTCAGCGTACTTAGTGTAATCAGCGCGCAGATAACTCCTAAAATCCAAAACCGAACCACCACTTGCTGTTCTTTCCAACCCGATAGTTCAAAATGGTGATGCAACGGCGCCATCTTGAAGACTCTCTTCTTGGTCAATTTATAATAAAGAACCTGAATGATAACGGAGGTGGCCTCCATCACGAAGACACCGCCGATTATCACGAGCAGAATTTCTTTTTTCACTAAGAGCGCCAATGCCCCCAACGCCCCGCCAAGCGCCAGCGCACCGGTATCGCCCATGAAGACCTTGGCAGGATTGGCGTTAAACCAGAGAAAGCCGAGGCAGGCCCCAAGCATCGCGCCGCAAAAGACTGTCAGCTCTCCGGCCCCATGCAGATATTGAATATTGAGATAATTACTGAAATCGATTCGCCCGGTGATATAGCAGAGACCGGCGAATGTCAGGGCACAGATACCGGAAAGCCCGATCGCCAAACCATCGAGACCATCGGTGAGATTGACGGCATTAGAGGCGCCTGTCAGAACCAGCACCACGAAGGGGATATAGAAGATACCGAAATCGAGATAGTAATTTTTGAAAAACGGCAGATCGGTCGATGTCGTGAAATTCGGGATCAGGAGGATAGAGATAAAGAATAGTACCGAGAATTAGCCCTATTGCAACCTGCCCGAGGAATTTCTTCCTGGCAACAAGCCCTTTTCTTTCTCTGCGCTTGGCCTTGAGATAATCATCCATAAAGCCGATACCGCCCATCCAGATGGTCACCAGCAGGATAAGCTGGATATAACGATTGGAGAGATCGGCCCAGAATATTGTGGGAATAACTATCGCCATCAGGATCAACAAGCCACCCATAGTCGGGGTACCTTCTTTAGCCAGATGTGTTTTGGGGCCATCGGCGCGAATATTCTCTTTCACCTGGAATCGTCTGAGCATTTCGATAAACAGAGTTCCAAACAGGAAACTGATCAGCATAGCTGTCACGGTGGCATATGCCATCCGAAAAGTGATGTACTTAAAGAGATTGAATCCTGAAATATATTTGCTGAGTGGGTACAATAAGATGGTAGAGCATTTTTAGTTCATCAACACATTCACTACTTCTTCAAGCGCCATTCCCCTTGATCCTTTGAAAAGGATAAGGTCTCCCTTTGTTACAAATTCTGACTAAACTCTTTGTCAACTCATCATTGGTATCGAAATGGAAACCGTTGTTTCCAAACATTCAGCAATATGTTTCGATAGCGGCCCGATTGCGAAAACATAATCGATCCCCAATTTTCCGGCCAACTCTCCGATTTGCTTATGATAGTGTCGAGGCATTATCACCCAATTCCAACATATCGCCCAAGACCGCGATTCTGCGGCCATCGCCTTTAATCCGAGCCAGAGTCTCAAGCGCTATCCGGGTTGATGCCGGATTGGCATTGTAGCAATCGACAAGCAGGGTCAGGCCGTTTTTGTGAAGTACCTCGGAACGCATCCCCTCCGGCTGAAAACCGTTGATGGCCGCAACCGCGTTGGCGGAATCGATGCCGAGCGCCTGAGCCACCGCGTATGCCGCCAGAATATTGTAGACATTGTGGATGCCTGGAATATGCGGAGTAACATCGTGATTGTCAATCTTGAAATGTGGCATCTGGGCGCTATCGAATTCCAGGGTTATAGGCCTGATATCGTTTTCCGGCTTCCAGGCCAAATTTAATGATTCGCTGTTTTATCGGTTTCATCTTCGAGGTCAGCAAGTTGTCATCGCCATTAAGTATCGAGCACGCCAGATGGATTTAAATGCTCGAGAATTTCCAGCTTGGCCAATGCCACTTCCTCGATAGTCTTCAAAAATTCGAGGTGAACCGGACCGACATTGGTAATTACAGCCAGATCGGGGTTGGCGATCTCGCCCAACCTCGAAATTTCGCCGCGGGCGCTCATCCCCAGCTCAAATACCGCCAGGCGATGTTCCTCGCGCAGCTTGAAGATGGAAATCGGCAGCCCGATTAAATTATTATAATTACCATACGATTTCAGGGCCGGACCCTGATTGGATATAATACTATATATTATATTCTTTACTGTTGTCTTGCCATTTGAGCCAGTAACTCCGATAATTTTTGCCGGCATCTTGCGACGGTATGCCGCTGCCAACTTCCCCAGGGCCGAATGAGAGTATTGTCGACTATGAAATATTTGTGGCCGGACTAAGTCCGCGCTTGTCGGCCTCAGGCTTTTCAACAATAGCCGCCTCTGCCCCTTCGGCGAAAGGCGATATCCAGAAAATCATGGGCATCATGCTTCTCGCCCTTAATAGCGATGAACAACTCTCCCCTGCCGACAGTGCGGGTATCGGTGCTTATGCCAAATATTCGGCGATGGTGAAATCCGGGATCCCCCTCCGTAATTGACCCCAGGATTTCACCAATCTCGCCTAAACTAAATAGCGAGACTTTCTCTTCAGTCATTAGCTGCATAACCCATCTTGGCTAACGCCGATTTTGCTACCTCGAAATCAGAGAAATATTTTCTGAACAGAACCGATAACCTGATAATCCTCGTGCCCCTTGCCGGCAATGACGACTATATCGCCATCGATAGCATTAGAGAGTGCGGTCTTGATAGCCTGCGCCCTATCCTCGAAAACATGACAGCGTTTCTTGTCTATCAACGCCTTTCACTAATATCTTTAATAATGGCCGCCGGCTCTTCGCTACGGGGATTATCCGACGTTATATAAACTATATCCGCCAACTTTGAGGCAACTCCTCCCATTATCGGGCGCTTGGTCTTGTCGCGGTCGCCCCCGCATCCAAATACGACTCGCAGGTTTTTTGGCTCGAATTCCCTCAGGCTCATCAAGAGCTTTTCGAGAGCATCGGGAGTATGTGCGTAATCGATATAAACTCCAAATGGTTGACCAGCCTTGACCGCCTGTAACCGTCCCGGCACGGCGGGAGCATTGGAAAGGCCCTCGGCGGCAATCTCAAGCGACAATCCCAATCCTATTGCGGTGGCCGCCGCAGCCGCCGCATTCTGATGATTGAACCATCCTGAAAGCGGAAATTCAAATTGTACCGAATGTCCCTGATAGCGGAATTCCAGAGTCGAGCCGTGCAGGTCGGCGTTGAGCACGCGGTACTGCAGATCGGCATCGCGCTCCAGATGAGAATGTGAGCAGTTTCCCCTTGATGCGCCCGGCCAGAATACGGCCGTGGGCATCGTCGATATCGATAATAGAAATCGGCGCGCGGTTCGAAAAGAATAGCTTTGGCCTCGAAATAGGAGTCCATATCCTTATGATAATCGAGATGGTCCTGGCTGAGATTGGTGAATGTAGCCGAGGCAAACCGCACCGATTCGCACCGTCCCTGATGCAGAGCATGAGATGAAACCTCCATGGCGCAGCCGCTCAAGCTTCGCTCGATCATAGTGGCAAAATATCTCTGCAAATCGATAGCGCCGGGCGTGGTATTACTCGATGGCAGAATCTGGCCGCCAAGATCATAACCGGTAGTCCCGATACGTCCCCACTTCTGGCCGATAGAATCAAAAATGGCGGAAATCAAGATATGTGACTGTCGTCTTTGCCATTAGTGCCGGTAACCCCAGCTACAGTTAGCTTCGATGTTGGATTCCAATAGAAACGGTCGGCTACGGCGGCCACAATCGATCTAAAATTGCGTGCCAGAATAACCGGCACACTTGTTTTAATCTCCTGGCCGGGCGCTGTCAGGATAGCAACAGCGCCCAGCGATGTCGCTTCGCCAACAAATTTCCTGCCATCGATAGAGGTGCCGGGAACCGCGACAAAGAGATCGCCCAGGTTCACCCGACGAGAATCATCGGCCAAACCGTTGATTTCCACATCGGCGCAGCCCGACGGCATTTGCACATCGAGCCCCCTAAAGAGCTCGCCCAGCGTAGTGGCATATTTCGATTTTGTCTTTTCGTTCATCAAAATAAAGTTCATCGCGTCTCACCGATTAACTCAACGATTTGAACTCCCGTCGTATCCATTCCCGCGGGTGGGTTTTGCGATACGACTACTCCTGATCCTGATATTTTAAAGTTCAACCCGGCTTCTTTGGCGGCGCGAATAGCGTCTCGGATCGTCATACCGGTGAAATCGCGAAAGCCTCCAATGACCGGTTTCTTCTTGGCGGTTTCATTGATAAACCGTTTTTCCGAGCTTCGCATGATTTTAGCCTCGCCGCCGATGTGAATTGCCCGTTCTGCTCTTTGGGCTTTCTGCGTCTGGCATTAACCAGCATATTATTACCCGGAAGCGTACTATAACGTTTGGCGATATTCTTGAACACTGGGGCCGAAATATCGCCGCCATAGACTCCTGTCTTGGGCTCATCGTACATGATGATGCCGACAATTTTCGGATCATCGGCCGGGAAATATCCGGTGAATGATGCCAGCGCTTTGCCTTTGATATAGCCGCCGCCCTTTTGTGCTCTGAGGGCAGTCCCGGTTTTACCGGCGATCATACAAATATCATCGATTGCCTTTTTGGCGGTACCGGTTTGCACTACCTCCTCAAATATGCCGTTCATAATTCTCACGGTGCGTTCATCGGTGGCTTGTCTTACGACAGTCCTGGTATTGAGGACCCTTTCGACACTATCTGCTGTAACCATTTTTGCGGCGAAAAATGGTTTTAAGAAGTCTCCGCCGCCGGCGATAACGCCATAGGCATTTACAATCTGCAGGGAGCTGGCCGACATACCGTAGCCGAAACAGATGATAGCCAACTCATGTCGCGACCAGGATTCAGGCTTACGAAGAGCGCCGGGTGATTCGCCGGGAAAATCGATTCCGGTCTTGACGCCAAAACCGAATTGTACCAAAGTCTTATAAATCAGATCAGGCCCGGCCTTCAATCCGATCTTGGCGGCGCCCACGTTGGATGAATATACTCCAACCTCGGCTACAACGCAGAAGACCATGCGGATGATCATCTTTTATGACATGCTGACCTAAAGTGAACCTGCCATCTTCTACGTTAATAATGTCATCCGGTTCATAAATATTATTTTGAAAGGCTGTCACCAATGGAATAATTTTGGCGGTTGATCCGGGTTCATTCATATCCGCAATAGCGCGGCAGCGACGGAATAGCGATTTATCCGCTTCGAGCGTGGCACAAGACAAAATACCGCCGGTCTCGACATCGAGAAAAATTGCCAGTTCCCCATTTGGCGCCGCAGGAATCAAGCTTGGCCTGCAATTCGTTTTCAACAATCTCCTGCATATCGAGATCGAGAGCCAGATAGATATCAGAGCCATTGACAGGCGGCTGCAGAGTCTGCTCCCACGATGTCACTTCCCGTCCGTAGGCATCTTTTAGATAAATCGATTCCCCATCCTGAGGCCGGAGAGAATGTCATTATACTGTAGTTCCAGACCTGAGACTCCTTTATTATCGGTATCGGTGCGACCGATAACCTCGGAAGCCAACAATCCATAAGGATAGATACGCCGGGTTTCGCTACGAGCGGCTAGAGTCTCTATACCGGAATTGTCGAATTTGTACGCTATCTCCTGAGAGACCCGACGTCCCGACCATCAGATATCCGGGTCGCTTGGTAAATTGCTGCATCCAATAGGCTTTTGATTGTCCCGGTAATCTCCGCTAGCTTGGCGGCAGCCATCCGATGGTTTTTTCATATGTTTGGGACTGACCGAATACGATTTGGCTTCGACGTCGCAGGCCAGCGGACGACCCTTTGCAATCGTAGATAGTGCCACGTCGGGCCGCCAAGTTGCATAGTCGATTGCTGCTGAGAATTGGCATAATCTTTAAACTGCTTGCTCTGGACTACCTGAACCTGGATAGCACGCAGGAAAAAATATCACCCAGAAAAAGGCGACAAAGCCAATAACAATCTGGCCGTTCTTATTTATCGATTGCTTGCTTATCATTTTCTCTTCTGGGTTTCGGCCCGGACCCTTCCGGAGCCGACAACGGCGTTCTCCAGCCAATCAGGGCATTTGGTCTTCAGCGCAAAACCTAACTTGGTATCGACTTTCTCTTTCGATACCGGGTCCGAAAGAAACCGTCTCTGAGAGACATTCTGGGTAAGCCCGAAATCTTTAGTTACGATCTCATTGATACGGGTAATTGATTTCAAATCCATCAGGGCCGCCCGTAATCTGCGTATTCTCGGCAATCATGTTGGTCTTGTCGGTTTCGAGACGTTTCATCCTGGAGTAATATTCCTTAACCTGATTTGATTTCCAGACCCAGGCAATAGCCAACGTCATAACTATGACCACAGCACTCGCGATCAAGATTAAGCCTTTATAGTTTCTGCGACGTTTTCGCCTATATCCTCTCGGCATAGCGCAGTCTGGCGGCTCGGGCCCTGGTATTTTCCCTTGTCTCCTCGTCCGATGGGAGCAATGGTTTTTTGGTGATAATTTTTAGATATATTTCGTTTACCGCAATTGCAGACAGGTACTGTGGGGCCGCAGAAACATCTCCCCGAATCGCGTCGAAACTGTCTCTTCACGATTCCATCCTCGAGGGAATGATAGGATATTACCGCCAGTCTCCCTCCGGTTGTGACAAGCGGTGCTATTCCCGCGAGAGCCGTCCTGAGCTCATCGAGTTCGCGGTTGACATAAATCCTGAGTGCCTGAAACACTCTCGCCGCGGACTTGATGAACCTCTGCGGCCCCACAATCCTCTTTATAAGATAAGCCATGGTATCGGTCGAATCCGGTCTCTCCCGCAGATATCGCACGCGCGATTGCCCGGGAGTTTCTTTCCTGCCCATAATCTTTCAATATTCTGATGAGTTCGTTCTCGCTCAGGTCTATCGATGCGCCTCCGAAACCGGTTGGCCGTGATCTGCGATCAAAGCGCATATCGATCGGGCCGGGCCTGAAAACGAAAAGCCTCGGGAATCATCATCGAGCTGGGCCGAGTTAAGGCCGAAATCGAAAAGTACACCGGTAATGGGGCTGATGTTATCGCGTTCAATCATGGCCGGCAGCTCTGAAAACCTCATGCGATGTATAGTGACGCCATCGGGGGCGTGCGGACGCTGCGGGCAAGCATTTCGGCGTCCTGATCAACCCCGATTATTCGGAATTTGCTACTAAATTTATTTTTGATTACTGCTGAATGGCCACCCAATCCATAGGTGGCGTCGATAAATATCCCGTCAGGGACAGCCGAGAAGAGTTCGACAATTTCGCCGGCCATGACGGGGATGTGGTTCATGCTAAATCAGAAGCTGCTTCGCCACATCTTCATAGGAATCCGGCTGGCTCTCTTCATACTTCTTGAGAATTTCCGGATCCCAGATTTCGATCTTTTCCAATACTCCTCGTACAACTACGTCCTTTTTAATACCTGCCAGATCGAGCAGATTCTGGGGAATCATAATCCTGCCCAACTTATCGATCTTTGGATCGGCGGCATTGGAGAGAAGGGTTCTTACGAAAAAGCGCGCATGCGGATCGGAAATGGTCTTCAGGGCCGACAATTTCTCCTCCACCTGCGTCCAGGCCTCGCGCGGATAAACATAGAGACAACCCTCAAAGCCTCGCGCGATTACGTAATGCTCACCGGCTGGCGATATCGGTCTTATCCCTGAATTTAACGGTACGCTTAGACGACCCTTATGGTCGATTGAATAGTTGTAAGTACCTTTGAACGTGAACAATTAAACCCTCTTCACCCACATTTTCCCATATAGTGCCACTTTTTACCATTGGAGTCAAGAAAAATTTAGTTATTGACGTAGATCATTACACTATATTGTCATAGGGCTATACATTGGGGGAAGATTCCCATAATTTCGAGTTATCCACATCGGGCAAGCAAAGGGGCCTGAAAACTACCAACGCTTATATCTCATTGAAAACATGGAGATTACATGTATTCTCAAAGTCCAGTCTATTTTAACGAGGATGGCACACCAACTGCTTTATTATAGTTCTGGAAAAGGTAGAGGACTCGAAAGAGCCTTCGAATAGCTTCCCGGCCCGAACAGCCGATGATGATAAGCCGAGATAAGGCAATGAGATACGGTGACGTACCTTCCTCCTGGGACCCATCCCCTAACTGCGGCGCGGGGGATGGGTTTATATTTTGTAGATTTTGTAGCGAGAATCTGAAAAGACGGGCTGCTACGGGAATTGCAAAAATTAATAGTGCTTTGACGCCATCGCCAAATAGCTCAAAATTAGGATAGTGCGACCAATCGGAACGTTTCGGAAAACTCCTTTAGCCACCGTACGAATCGATCACGATATAGTTAATTTTTAAAGCCTTAAGTGTTTCCGCTATCTCAGCCGAATCCCGCAATTTTGCAAAATTGTACTCGAGTTGTTCCGAGGGATTGAGATAGATAAAATTACGATCAAGATAGTAGCCATCGGCTCTGGTTCCAAACGATGTCAGGATGCCTATTCTGGAATCAGAAGGAGAGTTTTGATTGAGGTATTTCCAGGCATCGAGATACAGGAATTGTTTGTATGTGATTGCGCTGTGAGTTTGATAGGTATTCATAGTCTCCAAACGAGAAAGAAATTCATACTTTGACTCACCATAAATAACAGATTTTATCCTGGGAGACATGTCGCGAACGAGCGCAGGCAATGGCAGTAAAAGGGCGATGATTAGCGATGCCAATATTGTAATTTTTAGGAGCTTGTTTTCCCTGCATATTGCAAGAACCAGAAATGAGCCGGCGATAGATAGGGCCGATAGATCGGCAGGAGGAAGCGGGCATAAGCAAAACCGAAAAACCAGATTGGATAAAACATAAAAGAAATTCCATCCCAGGGTCTTGATGCCCGATGGTATTTTGCGCACAAACAATAGCAAGGCCGGAAAGAGAATAATGGCGAATCCGAGGCGTCCATCATATAGATCGGGCTAGAAGATCAGTTTAAAGGGAGAGCTGAAAATGCTCAAAATACTTTTCTCTACAGTCTTAATGGCAATCTCATTATTGAAACTTTCATAGGCCGCGGGGAAGTATGGCGAGTGAAAAATGCTGTTAAAAAACGGATAGAATGGATTTGCCGTAATTATCCAGGAGTATAGATACCAGGGGGAGCAAAGCAAAAGAAAAGCAACGGAAAAATAAGCGAAATGGCGAATACGATATTTCCCCAAAATAATATTATACAATATTAGAAGTGCCAAGGGAGCGTAAAGCGCCAAACCGATAGCCTTGGTTCCGGCTGCCATCCCGGCACCTATTCCAGCCCAGACGAGATCACTTATTTTGCTATTTTGCATGAAATCCCAAGACTTACAAATCGCGAAAAAACACAAACCCCAGAGCAGGAAATCATTCTTGGAGCAAATAGCTTGAGCTGTGAATATCGGGACAGTTAGAATCATCAGGGCAGAGATTTTACCATCGCCGCCAAACGAGCGGGCTCGCTGCCAGACAGCCCAGATGAAAATAGCGGCTATGAGCATCACGAAAAACTGCCCGGCGCGCTCCAGTCCCATAGAATAAAAAGCAGTAATAATCATTTCCATTGTTCTAGGCGCGGCCGAAAAAAGATTCCCCTCGGTAAAAAATATCTCGCCGGCCTTTGCATAATGCTTCGACAATCCCAGGTGAAAATAGAGCGAATCGATAGTGACCGGGATAGGATAGCGCAGCCAGCGAAAACCAAAACAGTAAAAAGGTAATAATTACGGTGATAAGCGGATGAATCTTGACGACGGATATAAGCCTATGAATCACATGCGCTTTATAAATATACCAGACAGATGATACCGCAAACAGCATAAGTAATGCCCATAAAAATACCGGGAGATAAGGCGTTATTAGACCCCAGGCCATAGATTGCCAGGCCCAGGAAACCGGCCGCCGGGAAAAACAGCTCCGGTCTTGCTTTTTCGGTTCGAGCCATAGCATCGCCAGACTCAACAAGCCGCCTGCCCAGATTATTGGAATTAGAATATTGCCTATCATCCAAAAGACTCATAAGCCTTTCGAATCTATCATAGAACAGTTTTATGAAATAGCCGACGTAATAAGCGCAATTAAAAAACTAATTAATAACGGTCGCCGATCTGGATAACCTGCTCTTTGCCGATATTGATTCGACTCAATCACCGTCCCTCAAAGAGAGCATCATATCGGCCGGCGATATTGGGCCAGGAAATTATTTGCTCGAGATGACTTCGGCGTTGCGACCAAGATCATCGGTAAATTCATCATCCTTGAAAAGGCGTATCAGCGCTGATGCCAGTTCATCATTCGATGGCCCCACAATCAATCCAGTTTTGCCATCGACAACGATTTCGGAAGTGCCTCCCAGGCCAAAAGTAATGCACGGTACTCCGCACAGCCCGGCCTCGGCCGGGGTCATCCCCAATCCCTCTGGGATCAGTGACGGCAACACCAGCACTTTGGCCTTGCGATAAATATCGGGTAATGAGTCATGAGGCACTGCATCTATCATTGATACCGCGTTTTCGAAACTGCCCTGTCTTATAATCTTTTGAATATTTTCCTTTTCGGCGCCATAACCGATTATCTGAAGCTTGGCATCGGGAAACTGTTTCTTCAGATCGATAAATGCTTCGATCAACAGATCTATCCCCTTTTGCCTGATAAGCCGTCCCACGTAAAGGACCGTCCGGGATTGCGACGGTGTGATATTCGACGGTTTGAATTTGACGTTATCGACTCCGACAAATATGGCCTCGGTTTTAGATGGGAGATTATTATGAGCCAGACGGCTTTTCATATATTCGCTGTTTACCGTCACTGCTGCGGCGGCAGGGAAAGCGTAATCTGCGATTTTCTTAAAGATGCCACCGGAGGCCATAAAATATCTGTACCATGTCCGGTAAGGACAATGGGCAAGCCGGAACTTCGAGAAAATTGCCGAAGCCAGAATGACGCCGGAAAGAACCAGTGAAAATTGACAAGATCAAATTCTCATCGATAGCAAGCCTGAGCGCTTCCCGGTACATTGCGATAATATAAAAAGGTAATTTGAGTATTTTCCAGGGTTTGCTTTTGATATTGGGCATGATGCCGCCGGAATAGCCAACATCCTCAAATCATTCCGGTAAATAGCGAAATCGCCGGATCTGATTCCATCCCAATTTTCGTATTCCGGTAAATCCTTGTGATGCGGAACCAGCACGGTAATATCCCAATTGAGCCGAGATAAATTGAGGCAAAATTCCCACATAAATGGAGAGAGACTATCGCCCCTGGCTCTTAGGAAAGCTGGTCGAAACTATCAGGATTTTTTTCTTCTCTATTATTCACGATGATCTCTACATTATGACTGACGACGATTCTTTATATAAAATATACAACCGTCCGGGGCCATTAAAACTTTCGACGCTCTTAAATGAGTACGCCAAAATCGGCCAAATCCTCGATCGGCGACGATTATTCATAAAAGTGATGGGATCGGTAAAATATACATAATGACAATCCTGACGTTTCATCAGGGTTTTGAAATCATCATAATTAACCGGTATCCAGATCGACTTGCGATTGGCATACCACCAGACGGCATCGGAGGCATCGGAGACTACAACCTCATCCGGCCCGACAATTCTCGATATTTCCTTATAAGCCTGCCGGTCAGATCTGCGATTTTTCGGCGATCAGCTTCAGGCCGTACTCCTGAAAAGGATAGCGGGCCGGGATAAACAAGAATATTGTCGCGATTGCAACCGCGATTTTATATCGATAAAATCCCATAGCTCGCGCAAGTGCTACACCGCCCAGGAGAGTCGAGACGGACAAAAAACGGCTGTAGCGGCACCAGATGGCGGTCGTGATGGCCATCAAGGATGAAAGGATTATAACCAGAATCGCTGAGATAAATGTGAAAAGGATGCATTTTCGCTGAATACCATGATAATTGTTAATTTTAAACAATCCAAAAAAGAAAGGGACTATGCCAAGGTAATTGAAGCGCATTGGAAACGATATGGCAAAGAATAGGAGTCCTGATACGAATTTTCTGGCCATATCGAACGGGAAATGGACGATAGTATACCAGAGCGACATCGGAGTAAAAGAACGATACGATGAAATAGAGGATCGCCGAATCGTCTCATCCCCTTGGCGAATTCGCCATAAGATTGGAGAGTGAAAAGCGGATTCCCCAAAACTATCCAGTTTCGTATCAGCCAGGGCGAGATGGTGATAAGAATTACCGCAATCCAGATAAACAAGTTTCGCCTGTAATTATCCATAAACATTATGGCAATGGGGATTCCGATAATGGCAATTTGATATCTGGTTAAGAATGCCAGCCCCAGAAGGAATCCGGATAAAATCAGATTAACGCTCTTCTGAGGGGACAAGAGAAAGTAAACAGAAAATGCAATCAAGGCGCCGGTTAATATCTCCGGGGTACCCTCGACAGCGGCATAGAGCACTACCTGGCTTAACCCTATCAGCATAGCGGAAAGGATAGCGATCATATCGCCGCCAATACGTCGGCCAAGCAGATAACCCGATAGTATCATAAGCCAGAGCGCCACAATGGAAGCGTAGAGCGCAGCTTTGTCTCCAATGCCTATCACCGAAAACCAGAGCGATAAGTAAAGCGGATAACCGGGCGCCCACATATTATTGGGCTGCGGAATCTGCGCATTGAATGTCAACCCCAGCGGATAAACATGCCCCAAAGAAAAACCTCTTCCGGAGACGATATTCCTGGCTAAGGCGGCGTAATCATTGCCATCGCCACTCCCCTCATATCCGCCGAAATAATACGAGCAATAAATCGCCGTAAATGCAAATAAGACGATCAAGATGATGACGTGAATGATAGTTTTCATTTGTGTCGACCTCTATACCCTTTGGCGAGATGGCCGTAGAAGAGCCAATCAAACATAGTATCAGTAAAAAGGCTACCCTGTCGTATTTTTGCCAGACGCCGGAGGATTTCCAAAACTGGGGTTGAGCGAAGCGGCCAAAGCGCGCAGGAAATAGCTCCTTTTAGTATCGATTGATCTCGGCCAGGGAAGCCCCAGAAGCCAGCCATTATCAAAGATATTTTTGTCGGAAAATTTCTCAACCAGCAGAGGATAACCGCTCTGGCCGAATCTTAAATACTCAGAAATAACCTCATCTAATGTTCGCCAATGCAGATGATCACAGGCTGCCTCAGGGATATAAATAATGGGAACAATTTCAGCTTCAAGCTTAAAACCGAAATCCGTATCTTCCCCACCCCACCCTTTATAGGTAATATCGAACCCCTTCAGCTTTTCGAACATTTCCTTACGAATTGAAAAATTGCTGCTGGTGAAATATTTGCCCGGTACTCGTTGGCCCCGTTTCATTGTCAGGCGGCCCCGGGTGCCGAGATAACGCAAATATGGTATCTTCTCCAATTGGGCTGGCGGTCTCCACGATCCTATACAAACAGCATCAGGAAACTGGTCCCAGGCCCTATGATAGGTCTCTATGAATTCCGGCGATGGTATCATATCGCCATCTATAAAGATAATCCATTGGCCGCTGGCTCGCTGGAAACCCCGGTTGCGATTTGCTGCCCGACCCAGAGATGACTCGGAGCGGATATACTTCAAGAAAATCGGATATCGTTGCCTTCTTGACAAAATTCTCGGTGCCATCGCTGGAGCCGTCATCCGTAATAACGATCTCGTAAATTTTGGGATTTCTGATCTGCCGCCGAAGACTCTCAAGGGCGGATTGGAGATTTTCCTTTTGATTATATGTACAGATGACTATGGAGTAGCTAATCACGAAACGTTCTCCAGGCCGCGGTAAATATCTCCAGAATTCGCGATTCCATATCCCAATTATGCCGCTCCGCAACGTCAAGACAATGTTTTTTAATTCTATTCAGTCTTTCGCTGTCATTCATCAATGATTTAATCTTTTCAGCCGCCTCATCCTTTTGGGATGGTTCAATAATCAAACCCGTCTGCTCTGCCTCGACAAAGCCGGCGATCTCCGGCATTGGAGAAACAATCTGGGGAATACCGGCGACCAGATACTGAAAGAGCTTTTGCGGCAGCG
This sequence comes from uncultured candidate division Zixibacteria bacterium, assembly GCA_963801605.1. Taxonomy (GTDB): domain Bacteria; phylum Zixibacteria; class MSB-5A5; order UBA10806; family UBA10806; genus UBA10806. The sequence continues at coordinate 18,434 of CAWDFP010000009.1, read as the reverse complement.
CGAGACGGTTATTCAAGGCGACATCTTCCATGAGAAGCAGGCCGGCATCGGCTCCAGCAGTGTAATTCGGTAGATCTGATGGCGTTACCTGTCCGATAAATTTCACCCTGTTGATAATTCCCAGTTTTTCTGAAAGCGCTTTCAACTCATCATTCAAAGGCCCGGCGCCAACTATCACTAGACCGATGTTTCTGGGAAGACGGAACAATATTTCGAGTAATGCCAATAACCCCTGTCCGCGACGCAAGACGCCCTGGTAAATCAGAATCTTATAGTTTTCGGGGGATATCCAGAAGCGCAGGCAGGTCTACTAGGCTTTAGGATTTCGGTCAAGGGAGCGACATTTCTAAGAACCGGAGGTTTCTCAATACCATATCGACCGGCAAGCTCATCCGCGATTGAATTATTGATCGTAAGACACCTTATCGGCTCTGCCGATAAGCCGGGTCTCTAGATTCCGCCAAATAGTCTGTACGCGAGGTCGTACCGGCAACAGCCTCGAGTTCGGTATAAAGCTCACGAGCCTCATAAATTAGTTTTGCGTCGGAACTGCCAGCAGCCCAAACAGCGGCCTGCAACGTATCCAAATCGACTGCGTGGCAGATATCTGGCTTGAGTCTTCGGGCCAAACGAGCGGCCAGAAAATTATATTGCACGAAACCTAAACTTCCTGGTTGGTCCCGGCCATTGCGGCAGACGATGAATCGGGAAGCCGAGATAGGTATGAGACTCGGCCCCGACCGTGGCGATAATATCCACCTGATACTTTAGTAGTTTGAGATACTGCTACCTCAAGCCGGCCCTCGTATCGAAATCGAAATTGTTGAGAATGAAGTAAGCAATTTTCAAATCTTGACCCAATCCTGAACTTCATACGAGAACTGATTTCCTCGACCGTAGTAAAATGAGCATTTTTATCATGGGCTTCTCTATCAATTTTCTAAATAACTCACCCCAACCCGGATAATCCCGATTATAGAGTGTCCTTTGATGCCAGTCCAGTACAATCAGACCGCCGCCTTCGGCGACACGATCAATCAGCTTGACGCCCATCGAGAAAATCTCTGGCGAATTGGCATCCGAACTACCGATTAGCCCGCAATCCATAATCGCGATTGGAATTTCGAGAATCGGCAAGGGACGTTCGTTGGTGGTATCGAACGGATAGAACGGCAAATCGATCCCTCGTACATAGCCGATAGCATCATCGAATCCCAGTGTCGATGAGTATTCAAAGTCAATATCGGCTGCCGCCTGCCAAAACTCAGGAAGATAGGCCGATAAATAATGGGGCCTGATACCCAATACTTTATATCCGGTCAATTCGAGTTCGTCTCTGGGTCTCGCATAGGCCCTGCCCTATATAGCAGCCGATACTGCTATGCAAGGCAATCGAACGATTCGGGGATTGTATCGAATGGCAACCGAGAAAGCCTGTAGGTCGGATCAAAATTATGCTGCCGTCGACCGGAAAAGATGAAGTAAGTGGACCTAGCCCTATCTCTTCTTCGAGCTTTTGCCAATCACCGAGACGATTATACGGATTTTTGCCGAAACCCAGACGCCACTTCAGAGAATCGTTCACGGCGCCCCAACCTCCGGGAAGGTGGCCGTTAGCCCAAAGCGCAGACCCCCTAAGACAGTACGGCGAATGATATCCACATCATGAGTCACAACCAAACCGAAGCGGCGAGTTGACGGCCAAAGTGAAATGGTCGATTTTTGTTTGGGAATCAATCCCGCCTCATGCAAATCATCGACAAATCCGCTAACTATTTCGCTAAGAAGGGGGCCATTAAATGGCTTATGGCGATCGTTGGAATAGGGCCCTATCTTTATCGAAAGAGTTAGTCGGGATGCAATTTCGGCAATGGCATCATTTACAGTATTAATAAAAAGCTTATTGTTAACGTTTTCAATATTACTAATTGCGGGAGCTTGTTCATCGGGGTAAAATATTGATCCCGTCAGCGCGGAAATATATCGAAAAACATGGCCAATGACTTCTTGCGAATATTTCCGGCTATTATAGTGGTATGATATCTTAATACGCGAATCAGGCATGACGAAATTTCCTTAATGATTCAAATATCCGACCTTTCAAGTTAAAAGCTCGGAGAATGTGGAAATAGCCAATATCCTGGGCGCCGAAAGATCTCTTTAAAATCATCGACAGCATTGACCTGCCCGCCAACCAGATCCCAGGCATCAAGATTCAATGCTCCAAGTTCTTGTCCGGTTTCGGCCATAAGTAATTGATTAGCGCCAGTAGCATGATACTGGGGATCAGATCCGGCCAGCCAATCGTACGCGAAAGCGCCAAATACCAGTTCGCAGCGAAAAGCCACCGTTTGGTCGCGAAGCTTTGCCAGATAAATTCTAAGCAGCGATTCTTTTATTAGCTCATCGCACCATAGCTTTAATGCTTCCGGTGATATTGGAGGCGACATTCCGCGACGTTGAAAAGTTAGTTGCCAGAGGGCTGACGGAAACGTATTCCCCGGGACTATCTCAATATTTTCTCGTCGAGCCTTATGTATTTTATTCTTAACATCATCTCTGAATTTATTGCCCCAGGATTTAAGGCTGTCGGATAAAACTGCAGGAGTTTTTTGCGGCAAAACTTTCCAGTTTTTTGATAATTGATTGATTTTCACTTTCGGAGGCAGACTCAAATAAACAAAATCAAAATGATTTGAAAGGTATTGCTCGAACTCCCGGGGGAGTTCATTTGTCTGATCCGCTAAGGGCAGTGAACCATAATACTGAAAAAGGAGCGGTATGGTAGCAGAATGGAAAAGCCTTGGGCGATGACGCATTAAATTGGCGACTGTGATCGGTTCATTATCGGACTCGATAGTAATGGGGATCATCTTTAAGATTTAGCGCTTTAGCGGCGGAACGGATAAACGCGGGGTGATAAAAAACTCCTCCCCATGAATGCGAGAGATGAGTGCTTTCGATAGTGCGCTCCGAAATTGATATTTTATTTGATGACCACAAATTTGCCGGTGCCCGAGGCATCGCCGGATTTCACATGGAATACATATACTCCACCGGCCACTCGTTTTCCCTCTGAGTTTCTAAGATTCCATGAAGCTTCGCTCCGCCAAGTCGAAGCGATCAACTATCTCACCGGAAGAAGTATAGATAGCTTAGCGTACCCATTCGAGGGCACCCTCTTGAATTGCACGATTCATCGCCATCTTTAATAATTACGGGATTAGGGTAAGCATCCATATCCGACAGATCGGCAGGTAGGCGGTAGGATCCCGACTCAAAAACAGACAAGCCGTTATTGGTGCCGATATATACTATTCCAGTCGCCTTATTACTGCCAGGCAATTAACATTATTATCGAGAATTGGGCTATTGGATGTAGTATACAGCGCCTGCCAACTCGATTGCTGTGGCTGTTCCCTATTGGGTTTTAACACGCCGAGCCCGGCAACAGTACCCACCCATATATTTCCGACCCCATCTATGATAAACTCATACCGCTCCGGAAATCGATGGCGGTAAATCTATTGCAAGGGAAGTGTCATTCGATGCCGGAACGAAGTAGAGGCCGGTTGCGGCGGCCACCCAGGGAAAACCTTCGTCATCGACTACAATATCGGCTATATTTTCGGTATTAATTCTTATCTTCCATTGATCATCGGAGGGATCGAATGGGGTCCCTCCGTTATCGAGCCTGTCGAAACCATCGCCGCGTCCAACCCAGACAATGTTGCCAGTCGATCTCAATACCCAGACGTAATTTGAAAATAATCCTATATCCGCGGCCTTGAATGTCAACCAGGTAGAATCGGGAGAGTTAGGGTTATATACTCCCATAAGCAATAATGAATCTGAGGCATATGCGCCAACCCAAATATTACCGTTTTGATCGGCGCTTAAACCCGCGGCAACCCAGTATGAATGATTATTGAATACTCCATACATAGGACTATTGGTATTGTCCCAATGAAACCACGAGGTCCAATCGTATTTATATAATCCGCCTCCATAGCTGCCTACCCAGACATTGCCATCGCGAGCAACAGATACAGTCATTACTCCGTCGTCTAATAATCCCCTAAGAGGCCCGGAGCCATCGGGATCGCTGTTCTGTGTATTGTAAAGCTGCCATTGGCCATCGTGAAAACGGCTCAGGCCTTTAGCATCATGGGTCATCCAAACACCGCCGGTGGAATCCAATGATATTCGCTTAATAAAATTTTGGGCCGGTCCGGGAATGACATTTAACACCCAGGCGTCATTCGTGAGTTTCGCAATTCCCATCGAATTGGTACCCGCCCACAAAGCTCCATTGGAATCTACCGTAAAATCTCTGACAACATCTGGTGGAGCTGGCGTAAAACGCAATCCATTCAGCATCGATCATATTGGAATAAGCCGGCGCTTGTAGAGGCAATCAAATTCGAACCATTCATGAAGAATTTATGAACCTGCGATTCCTGCCAAGGCCTATAAGATACCCAAGCGGTATCCGGCGAGGTCACAAATTTATAGGCGCCCGAGGCCGTACCAATAAAGACCGTATCATGATATGAGACTATGGTTCTAATATCCCCGCTGCCCAGACCATTAGATCCGGCTGAATATGAACGCCAATTACCAAGAATTGGATATTGGGATTATTTTTATCTATAAATGCTATCCCTTGCGCTGTACCGACCCATAGATTTTCTCCGATGACATCGACACAGATAGCATCCTCGCCCGATTGCAGATTTCCAAGTTGTCGTCCGGTATCACGGATTTCACCGCCATTGGAGTAGATCAAAAATTTGCTTATACCGAGATCACTGGCGACCCAGAGTATGTCGCCATCGCGCTTAAGATCATACAGAGTCAAAGGTCTGGCGATAATGCCGGAACTGTCTCTGAAAGCGAAATTCCGGATATTGCCATCGACCGAAATTCGGCTCAACCAGCCATCGCCAGTACCAAACCAAAGATTTTGGGAGGTATCGACTTCAACGCACCTATAATCAATACCGCCGATCCCGTCGGTATTGGTATATCCTGTGGATTGCCCCCGATGTAACATCGATTGAACAACTCCGCCGGATGTAGCGCCCCAGATACGGTCATTACCGAAAATGACCTGCCTGACAGCATCGGTATTGGTAAAGCTTGTCCAGGTAGCAGCGGATGTAAGACTGCAAAAATCAACAGCAGGACCAATAGCGATGATGTTTTTATTCATCATATTGCCTCTCAATATATCCTTTGCGTTTCCAAATGGCAACCACCAATGCAATCATTGAGATCAGGGTGGCGGATTGCGGCATCATGTCGCCAATCTTGTTATACGCGCTTGTGGACCTTTCGGGATGTATTTTTGTCACGATATACTCTTTTTCGAATATCGTCCGATTTCGTCAGCAATTTGCCGCGTTTATCGACTGCCAGCGAAATTCCAGTATTTCCGGCGCGTAAGACGGGTATTCGATTTTCGATGGCCCTGAAAACCGCCATCATGGCATGCTGCTCAAATAGCGATGTCCTTCCAAACCACATATCATTCGTGATAATAACCAGAAATGTCGCGCCCATTCTGGCATAGTCGTTGGTAAAACCCGGAAAAGCTGATTCAAAACAGATTAAGGTGCCAAATCTTTCGCCATCGAGGGTAAAAACAGTCTGCTGCCGACCGCTCGAAAAGTCGGCTTGCCCCAAGTGAATATCGCGTAAAATCTTATAACGTTCCGAAAACGGAATTCTCTCGCTCACCGGTACAAGATGAATTTTCGAATAAATCTGATAATCCTCACTCTCCGGCTCCAATAGAATAGCGGAATTGAAATAAATGTACTCACTGCGGGCCGGCGGTTTCGTAAAAGACAGTGCCGGTCAAAACCGGAATTTTTAAATCGGAAACTATTCGTCTCATATGAGCCATACTCGGTGGTTCCTGCAGCAGATAGGTCGGTATGGCGGTTTCCGGCCAGATTACCAGTTCCGCCCCGTCCAGTACAGCCTGTCTGGAAAGTTCGTGATAAGTATCGAAACTGTAATTCAAATTACCGGGGGCCCATTTGACATCCTTGGTAATATTACCCTGTATCAGGCCGACAGTCAGGGCATCCTTGGGATCGTTTTTCAATTGAGATAATCTTACATCGCCGTAAATGTAAAATGCTAAGATTAGTATAAGAGAAATAAAAATGAATCTCGAGCGTTTACGATTTTCATACGCGAATCTGTCCGATATTGACAAATAAATCAGCATATTGACAGCCAGAATGAACAACGAGACAAGATAGATTCCCGCAATATCGGCAGCCTGGATCAAAGTCGTGTAATAACTGAGAGCATATCCTAAATCGGTCCAGGGATAATTTAGGTCTGACTTAGTCAGAAGCCAATTCCACATTAAGATAAACGATGGAAATGAAATTATGGCTAAAGCGCGATTTTTTTCGATCAAGCGGGTGAAAATCCAAAGACCGGATGCGGGAATAAGCGCTAGAATCATAACCGTAGCGATCATTCCAGGCACAGTGACCCAGGCTATATAATATAAAAGCCCCAGGTTATAAACCAATCCCCAGAGATATCCAAACTTAAATGCCCGCCAGGGCGATATATTTTCCACTGCATATACCAAACATGCCAGAGATATGAATATCAGTATTCCAAGCGGAAATGGCGGATAGGCGAAAATGGATAATATTGCGGAAAATATTACTAAATACGGCCTAATTTCCTTCATCCTATTAATATAGCAAAAGCGAGTTCTCTTGATAAAGAGAAATTATCGATTCTTTATAAGGAGGCTTTGGCCGGTCATGGCTGCCGGTTTTTGAATCTTCAGATATTCGAGTATTGTAGGAGCAATATCAGCCAGAATGCCATCCTGACGGAGTGACCCTTTAAAATTATCGTCGATAAGTATAAATGGAACCCTAAAAGTAGTATGCGCGGTAAACGGCCCGCCATCCTCGGCGATCATTTTCTCCGCATTGCCGTGATCAGCGGTCACCAGCGATACGCCGCCGGCCCGAGTGACAGCCTTTACAATTTTACCTACGCACTCGTCGACTGTTTCCACTGCCTTGCGGGCGGCATCGAAAACACCTGTATGCCCTACCATATCGCAATTGGCGTAGTTCATGATGATGACATCGTAAATGTTTTCTCCGATTTTAGCCAAAGTAGAATCGGTCAACTCGTAATGCTGACATTTCCGGCTTGAGATCATAAGTCGCGACTTTTGGCGAATGGATAAGTATGCGATCCTCTCCCGGGTATGCCTTTTCCACGCCACCGTTAAAGAAGAATGTCACATGAGGATATTTCTCGGTCTCAGCGGTCCGCAATTGCCTTATTCCGGCCGCGCTTGTGACCTCTACAAAAATATCATTCAGTAATTGCTGGTCAAATGCGACTTGCGCGGGAAGATTGATATCATAGAGAGTCATTCCAGCCACCGGAATAATGGGGCCGTCCTCCCTGTCGAAACCATCGAATTTGGGATCGCACAGGGTATAGCATATCTGTCTGGCGCGATCCGCCCGAAAATTAAAAAAGATAGCAGCATCGTCGACGCCAATTCGATGGTCGAATCCAGCAATCGAAATAGGCTCCATAAACTCATCGGTCGATGCCACGCGAGTATGAATCCTTGACTACCAGTACAGGATCGGGAGTTTCGAATCCTCTGCCAAAAACCAAGAGATCATAAGCCTGCTTGATGCGCGACCATCTCTTATCGCGATCCATCGCGAAATAGCGTCCAATCACAGTACCTAATCTGCCGACACCTATCTCCTTTGTCCTGGCATAAATCCCTTCTAAATAATCGAGCCCCGCTTGTTGGCGAGGTGTCGCGGCCATCGAGGAATGCGTGAATTACAACATCGTGCATATCGAGATTTTTACAGAGCAGCAACAGGGCATAAAGATGCTCAAGCGAGGAATGGACTAAACCATCGGATGCCAGCCCCATGATATGAATCTTACCACCTCGGGCCTGGGCCGCCTTTATCTCCTCTATAAACACATGATTTTTAAAAAAATCACCCTCGCGAATAAGCTTGTCTATCCTCGATACCTCCTGATAGACTACTCGTCCGGCGCCGAAATTGAGATGCCCGACCTCGGAATTCCCCATCTGTCCCTCGGGAAGACCAACCGACAGCCCAGAAGAGCCGAGAGTAGCAAAAGGATATTGCTGAGATAGCCTATCATAATTGGGCTTATGAGCGGCGGCGATAGCATTGCCTTTTGTATCGGGGTTGAGACCGAACCCATCCATGATTATAAAGGTAACCGGCCGGGGGATATTGTTCATATTCTGACTTCTACTTTACCAGTTCCCTTTATTAACGCTCCGACAGGTACTACTTCGCATTCCGGGACTCTCATAACTTTCTTAAGATATGGTAGATCTTTTTCGGCAACAACTGCGACCATGCCTATTCCCATATTAAATACTCTGTACATCTCACGCGAATCGACATCGGCGGCTTTTTGGATGGCTCGAAAAATAGCCGGAGGAATCCAGAGATTTGTATCGACTACGGCATCGAGATGCGAGGGTAGAATGCGATTGATATTACCCTCGAAACCGCCTCCTGTGATATGCGCTACAGCCTTAAATAGCTTCTTTTCGAGATAGGGATAAACTGTTTTTAAGTAGGACCTGTGAACCGTTAAAAGCTCATCGACAAGAGGGGTCCCGGTCTCCGGCAAAATGTAATTGAGGGGCATGTTTGGCGACGTCGAAAAGTGCATGTCTGGCGAGAGAATATCCGTTGGTATGAAGTCCGCTGGACGAAAACCCTATCAAAAAATCGCCGGCCTGGAACGAGCTTTTATCAGGCATCGCTTTCTTTTCGGCTATACCGACCATAAAACCTGCCAGATCATATTCTCCATCCGCGTAAAACCCCGGCATCTCGGCCGTCTCGCCGCCGAGTAAGGCGCAACCATTCTCCTTGCAGCCATCGCTGATGCCCTTAACAATAGCTGTAACCGTATCGCCATTCATTTTGCCAAGGCCAATATAGTCGAGGAAGAATAGCGGCTTGGCGCCCATGCAGAGTATATCGTTGGTAAGATGGTTGACCAGATCGTGACCTACAGACTCATGCCGTCCGGACATGAAAGCCAGCTTGAGCTTGGTTCCGACACCATCGGCAGACGAGACCAGCACAGTATTTCGTCCCATATCCCCTGGTCGAAAACGCCGATCCGAATCCTCCGAAATCTCCAATTACATTTTCAGTGAACGTCTCCCGCACCAGGGCCGCCAGACGGTTCTTGACGCGGTCGGCCGAATCGATATCGACTCCGGCCCGGCTGTATTTGCTCTTTCCCATAAACCCTATAATAATTTATAGCCGTTGATTTCCAATTCAAACTGCAAATCCAGATATTGAGCAGCCCGACGACAGACTACCATTCGAGACAGGAATATTTCGAAATACTCCATGACCTGCGAAATGGAGGTATCGATTGTAATTTCCAGCGAAGCTTTTTTACTGGCCTCATCGATCCTTAAAAATGATGATTTGGCAGCATAGTTGACCCGGTCGTGAATATCGGTCTTGATCATATCGGTATTGCGTACGCGGGAACGATGTACATCGGATTTATCGGCCAAAATCACGGCGGCGCCGATATCGGATACAGGCGATCCGTCATGCTCATCATGGTTACCTATAGCGGCAATAACATCGAGTATATCGGCCATATCCATTTCCATCTCTTGTAAGACTGAGAAGGCCATAACGGACGCTGTCTGGGCGTGATAATCCCGATTTATAACATTTCCGATATCGTGCATGTACCCGGCTATAGCGGCTAATTGGGCCCGCTTTTCTCCCTTGCCGAGTCTGATCATAATATTATAGGCAATATTTGCTGCCAGTGAACAGTGCCGAAAGCCATGTTCGGTATACCCGATAACGCCCAGCACCTGGTCGGCCTTTTCTACTAATTTGTGAACGGTTTTATTTTTCTTTACATCATCGATTGTTATCATAATTGTCCTCATTGACTTATTAATTTGAAAAAAACAGACTTGAAATTTAATCATCCTCCGTATTCAAGTCAAGGCTTTACATGAATGAGACCGGATCGATATCTATTCTGATGTACAATCCCTTGGACCGTCTCATAAAATCATTTAAGCCCCAAAGAAGTTCCGCCGGTTCTTGATCCGGCGGGAGTTTTAGAAGTAATTGATATCTATACAGCTTGCCTCTCTTAAAAATGGGGGATTCCGCCGGTCCCAGGATACCAATATTCTTATCGGCGATTCAGTAAGAGGATTTCATCTTTCAGACGTTCGGCGCCATCGACAGCCCGGTGAGCATAAGGTGACGCGCCACCAAAAGCACCAGCCTCTTATACGGCGGATAATCGAGGCTTGACGGACCTTTAGTTCATCTTCCAGAAAACCGAGGTAATTATTGCCCTTCAGATATTCGAAAAGAGGATTATCAGGCGCAAACGACTGAATAATTACGTGTCCCGGGTCTCCCTTTTTCGAGGATCTGCCCAGCCCGTCCGGCGGCCTGAGTCAGCAAGCTGTTCGACACGCTCTGAGGCTCTGAAATCCGGCAGTGACAAACCAATATCGGCGTTGATTACTCCGACCAGGCTGACATTCGGGAAAATGATGCCCCTTGGCGACCATCTGGGTGCCGAGTAGAATTTGATATTTTCCAGCGCCAAAATCATCGAGAATATCGCGCGACTGCCACTTTTTTACGGCTACGTCGGTATCGAGCCTGACTATTTTTGATTCGGGGAAAAGCGATACGCAGTGTTTCCTCCAGCCGTTCCGTACCGGCACTGCGGAAACTTAGCCTGGTGGAATCGCATTGCGTGCAGGCAAGCGGCCCGGGTTGCTCCTGTCCGCAATAATGGCAGAGCATTTTATCTTTGGCTTTATGATATGTCCAGCCGATCTCGCAATCGGGGCACTTGCCGACCCAGCCGCATTCGAAACAGACAACCGCCGATGAGTAACCGCGACGGTTCAACAAGAGAATTATCTGCTCTCCTTTTTCAGTCTAAGGCTGATTTCCTCATAGAGCTTCTCTGAAATCGGTCTGAAACCTCGGGGAAAAACAGGCAGGTCATCCGGTTTGGGCTCCGGCCTAAAGGCTGTCGAAACGATTTCAATCTTCGGTGTTCCCACGCCGGCCACTCGGTGAGGTAAAGAGAGAAGCTCGATCGAGCCGATTTTTGTGAGATAGTATGATTCCGCCGATGGCGTAGCGGAACCGAGCAGTACAGCGCAATTCCCGAGACGGCCACACTCGATCGATAGATCTCGGGCATTATACCGGGGGGCCGGATCATCCTGTTTGTAAGAATGATCCTGCTCCTCATCGACCACGATAAGGCCCAATCCGCGAAGCGGCGCAAAGATGGCGGAGCGGGTTCCGATAATTAGTGTCGGCCCGTCAGCCTGCGCTGTAAGGTAGGCTGAGAGCCTTTCCCCAGGAGCCAGATGAGAGTGCCATACATACGGATTAACCCCCAAAAAGCGTTCAAACCGCGATATAATCTGGGGTGTCAGCGAAATCTCCGGCACCAGGATCAGGACTGATTTTCCCTTTGAGAGGGCATACTTGGCGGCCTCAAGATAAACCTGAGTCTTACCTGATGATGTCACTCCATAAAGCAAAAAACCGGCAAAAACGTTAGAATCGATAGCATTGCGAACTCGCTCCAGCGCCGATTCCTGCCAGAGTGTCAGAACGGGCGTCTCTTCTTTGGCCAGAGAATTCAGGCCTCCAAGCCTGGTTGCCTCCTTTGTTTTATAGAAATATTCGGCCAATTCCTTTTTAACCAGTGTCGATGCAATAGCCGAGGAAAAACCGAGTTCCTTTAGGGCCGATACTTTAATTTCACCGCTGTTGTTTTGAAGAGATTGCAGTAAGGCCGCTCCCTTTTTGCCCAGCGCAACAACTGCCTCCGAGTGGTTCAGCCTCAGCCATCTTTCACGCCCCTTTAGAGATGACGATTTCGATTTTTTAAATGGTGAGAGCGTCACGGCGCCTGTGCGCAAAATGGTTTCTGTCAAATCATATCCGATTTGTTTTCGCATTTCGGCTATAGACCAATGCCCCGGTTGATCCTGTATTCTCCTGATAATCCGACCGACAATTTCCGTGACAGATTCCGGCATTTGATTCAGTCCGGGATACAAGAATAAGGCTCGCCGTTGAAGAGTGCCTGGCGGCAGAGCTACCTTAAGCGCCATGCCCGGTGTTGTCATGTAGCGTCTGGCAACAAACTGACACAATTCCAAAAGCTCTTTAGAAAGCCAAAGCTCGCTATCGCCCAGGCCGATGATTTCCTTAACAGCCGAGCGAATTTGTGCCTGCTCCATAATGCCGAGAACCACGCCGGTTGCGGCCTGATCCCTGACAGGCACGATTGCCAACGCTCCCGGTCTTATGAGCGGTAATAAATCATCGGGGATGGAATATGTAAGATGGTCGGTGTATGGTACCGGCAATGCTATTTGGGCAAACATACCATTTATCCTGAGACAACAAGGGCAGTTCTCCCTGTTCCGGGAAAACTGCCCGATGTAATCTATATTAATAAATTACTTTTTCTGTCCGTTGCATTCGAAGTACTTTTTTTGGGCTTCGAGCGCTTTTTCCTTTTCCCCTTTTCTTACCAGGGCTTGGGAAAGGAGATCCCATCCCGCACAATCTCCGGGATTGGTTTGCGTAAACGCTGTAAGGCGGGAAACTGCATCATCATATTTGCCTTGCGTAATGAGAAGCACAGCAAGATTAATGAATGCATTATTATCCTCGGGGCAGAGATTGGTAGATTGCATAAAAGCCTGCTCCGCATTTTCCGGCTGCTTGAGTTCTTTAAAATATATGACCCCGACCTTAAACCATACAGTGCAGTTATCCGGTTTAATCGCGAGCGCCTTGTTGTAGTACTCCACCGCCCTTTCGAAATTTTTGGCACCTTCGGCGATTTCCGCAATAATCAAGAGAGCCTCGACGTTATTGGGGTCGTTGGTTAAGAGTACCATAGCCAGAGAGTCTACCAAATTCGTCTTACCAACTTTGTAGCTGATCTGAATGAGGTTTTTCAGAATTTCGGTATTGGTTGGCATCAAACCGTAGGCTTCTCTGTAATAATAGAAAGAGGAATCCTCGTCGCCAATATTAAACCAGGCGAATGCGGCTTTGGCATAAGCTTGCGGCATTGAGGGATCGATCGCAATAGCTGTCTCGAATTGATCCTTGGCCTCGATATAGACGCTTTTCTTGGCTGCGGCGACAGTCAGTTCGAAATTCTTATTGGCCTCATCATACTCCTTAGCCCTGGCTTTTTCAACAGCTACATTGAACGGCTCTTCAGCCGGGGCTTTCTCGACTATTTTCATTTTAGCCTTTGCGCGATTGAAGAACCTGCCGGCAGAATCCGGTTGGTCGGCCTTAATCTGATTCAAAGCTGATTCGAAATCGGCACGGGCGCCCTTTTCCAATTCGGGAAACTGATTCATCAGGGTATCGGCGTTGGCCGCCAGCAAATACCAGGAATCCTCGCGTAGTTGTTTAACCTCTTTGGCATTAATAGGATTGTCGGCGCCTTTAAGATGCACAATCATCTGGTTATAATCACCTTTTTCCTTATAGCATTTGGCCAACAGCAGGTGCGCCTTATCGTTTTGGGGATTCGTTTCCAGCGCTTTAGTTAAATCGGAAATCGCCTTATCCCAGTTCTTGGCATTGATGGCGATTTTGGCGGATGTCACATACTTATCAGCGCAACCATAGGCCAGAAGCATCACCAATCCTACCACCAAAATTACCCAACCTCTTTTCATCTTTCCTCCATTTAGTACTCAATTGTATAAACCAGTGTATTTTCTCCATTGGCCTTGACCGGCACCTGGAATTCTACTTTATAGACGCTGACTTTTTTGTATTCCAAACTGGAATTGGTTATGCGCCATTCGCGCCAGCCAGGTGTCGATTCGACCACTGTTACCACGATATCATCTTTTTTATGATTGTTTAACGCAATCTCGTATGTCTCTCGGGCGTGTCCCTGACCCAAATCGACAATATTGGTTTTATTTCTCTCGCATGTTATGTCGAATGCCTCACCGAGGAAAACTCTTACATCTTCATCTTTGGGAGTATGATCTATCAGTCCTCGCCGATAAATTGCAACTGCCCCTGGCTGTCGGCCTTGTAGACGCGAAGCTTGCCCTTGGGCAGCGGCATTCCCAGGCCCTTTTCCTGGGAATTGGTGAATTCGAGATTGACCTTAACTTTGGGCTTGGTTGCTCTGATTTCCCCACCACGAATACCGGATTTTCAACCGTGAATACTTTTTGAGTAGTTGTAGAGGCCTCCGGGAATAACGTAAGCTGCTTGGTTTCTTTATCCGCTACTGTCGCTGGACGACTCAGGGTATAGAGATGGTATTCGAAGAATGACTCCTCCTGAAATTGTGGAGCCGCCATATCGACCGTTTTATAAAGCGTCTCGCGGGCATCATCGGTTGCCGGTGGTTCGATTCGATTGACCTTGCCGGCCACCAATTTCATACGTAGCATCCTTGTATGTCGCGCCGCTCTGATTATCGATTGATACCCAACCGGAGAGGCTCAGATTTCTATCGTCTTTATCAACAACCGCCACATACTCGGCATGCCAGTTGATACCATCGGTGAGATAGCTGACCTCGCACTCGGTGTTTGCGTCTTTATCAGATTCGGCCAACCAGACCAGGGTCGGTTTTAAAACCAGACCATCTGGAAGCTTCCCGAAACGATAATCAACGATTTCAGCGGTATTGGTGATCGTGATTTCGCCGCCGGATGTCTTTAAATAGCGAATCTATCATCGAATGAAAGAAGATCTCCCGCGATGAATATCGCCGCCTTTAGTGACCAGGCTGATTTCTGTCCCCAGATACTTTTGCATGATCTTCTGAGTATTGACTAAATCGTACTGATAATTTTGCTCGAGAATGGAAATCCCCGGCGCTGAAATATGGACCGAGGTCGGATCGATCTGAGGCCGCGACGTCATCGAATTTAATCTCCGAGGTTCCCTTGGGGAAATCAATAGTTTCTGGTCTGCTTAACCAGGCCAAAATTGTCGTTGTAAACTGTAATCGAAATATTATCGCCAAGGGAAACTACAAATAGCAAATCGCGACAACGAAACGAGGTCAAGAGTCTTCTTCATCTAATCCTCCAGTTAAAGCGTTTTAGTATGTACGCCTTAACTCATCGTGAATTCCCAACATATCCGAAATATTAGGTAACGAGCAAGTATTTTTTGCTCCGTCGCAGAGTTCTGCACATGCAACAAACGAGACTGGCCTCAATTGCCTATAACTCCCTGATTTACTAACAAGAAAACGTCGAGCAAATCTCCGACGTTTCGAATTTTGTCGATCTGAAGTATCCCTGAATTAGATTTGTTCTACCAACCCGATAACGATTCCAGGTTTTTGTTCAGACGTTCGATACTGTCCTCGACTTGTCTTTGCTTATCCTTCTCGGCCTGAATAACATCGGCTGGCGCTCGCTCGAGGAAATCGAAGTTGGAGAGTTTTTTCTTAATGCGATCGAGATACTTGGTCTGATTGGCAAGTTCCTTCTCCAAGCGCTGCTTTTCGCTATCGAGATCGATCAGATCTGTCAGAGGAATATAAATTTCGCCCTGAGGAATTACGCTGGAGGCCGAAAGCGGCGGCTTCTTGATGCTGGTCCCGATCGTCAAATGGGAAATCCGCCCCAAAATGATAAGCTGAGTCTCCTGCTTTTTCAGAATTTCCGCGATCCGATCATCGGCGGCGTGGACCAAAACATCGGCCTTCTTGCCCGGAGGAACATCCATTTCGGCCCTGATATTTCTGATAGCACCGATAACAGTCTGGACTATTTCGAAATCCTTCTCGAGTATCGTCGTTGAAAAGTGTAATTATCGGCTCCGGCCAACCAAGTTCGTTCAAAAACGACTGTTTCAGGAACGTCGGGAAGAAGATGATAAATCTCCTCGGTAACAAACGGCATAATAGGATGGAGCAAACGTAGTATCTGTAACAGGATATAGCCCGATATCTGACGTGCCTTCTCCTTGGCCTCTTCAGGAGAATCTTCATCGCCAAGCCGAGGTTTAATCATCTCAAGATACCAATCGCAGTAATCCTTCCAGATAAAATCATAGGCCGTCTTGGCGGCCGTATTGAAACGGAACGAGGAGAAGTAATTGTTGATCTGGCCGATAGTCTTATTGAAACGAGACATAATCCAGATATCCGCCAACTCATTTATCTCAAGACGAGGAATGATCAAGCGTATATCTCGGTTCCGTTTAGATTGGAAATAACGAATCGTGAAGCGTTCCACATCTTATTGGCAAAGTTCCGTCCCAGCTCAAAGCTCTTCTCTCCGATGAAAGGATCCTGGCCCTCTGGAAGTAGCCAATACGAGAGTAACTCGCAGGGCATCGGCACCATACTTATTGATTATCTCGATTGGATCAATTCCGTTGCCGAGCGATTTCGACATTTTCACGCCGTTGGCGTCGCGCACTGTACCATGAATATAGACATCGTTAAACGGCAGCTTGCCCATGAATTCATAGGATGCCATAACCATGCGGGCCACCCAGAGATAAATAATCTCAGAGGCTGTAAAAAGGGTTCGAGTTGGGAAAAAAAACCTCGAGTTCGGGAGTCTTCTCCGGCCATCCGAATGTCGAAAATGGCCAAAGCCATGACGAA
The DNA here is from genome assembly GCA_963801605.1 of uncultured candidate division Zixibacteria bacterium. Taxonomy (GTDB): domain Bacteria; phylum Zixibacteria; class MSB-5A5; order UBA10806; family UBA10806; genus UBA10806. The sequence continues at coordinate 1,679 of CAWDFP010000009.1, read as the reverse complement.
AACCAGGTATCGAGAACATCGGGATCCTGGAATATATCGTTCGATTTGCACTTGGGGCAACTCGATGGCAACTGACGAGCAACAATGATTTCACCACAATTTTTACAGTAGTATGCGGGAATGCGATGGCCCCACCAAAGCTGGCGAGAAATACACCAGTCGCGGATATTTTCCATCCAGTAGAGATAAGTTTTCGACCAATGATCGGGATGGAAAACTAACTCCTCATTCTTAATGGCATCGATAGCAGGCCCAGCCAACGGCTGCATCTTAACAAACCACTGCAGTGAAAGGTACGGCTCGACTACTGTATGACAACGATAGCAGGTCGCAACTGCCATCTTGTAGTCCTCGGTTTTGGTGAGGAATCCGCCTTTTTCGAGTTCTTCTAATATTAGTTTTCGGGCTTCGTGTCGTCCCTGACCGGCAAATTGTCCGGCATTTTCATTGAGAGTGCCGCTGGGATTAAGGATATTTATTTTTTCCAGATTATGCCTGACACCGACCTCAAAATCGTTGAAATCGTGAGCCGGTGTAATCTTTACAACGCCGGTACCGAATTCCGGGATCGACATAGTCATCGGCGATTACCGGTAATTCGCGATCCATTATTGGTAAAATCGCGGATTTTCCGACATATTTTTTAAATCTCTTATCGTTGGGATTAACAGCCAGTGCCGTATCCCCCAACATAGTTTCCGGTCTGGTGGTGGCTACCGTCAGATGGTCGTTAGAACCCTTGATTTTATACCTGATATACCAGAGATGCGAATCGACATCCTCACGCTCGAGTTCGTCATCTGAAAGCGATGTCAAACATCGCGGACACCAATTGATAAGGCGATTTCCGCGATAGATCAGCCCTTTTTCATAGAGACGTATAAAGACTTCGACGACCGCCCGGGATAATCCTTCATCCATTGTAAAGCGAGTTCTGTCCCAATCGCAACTACAGCCAATTCGCTGCAACTGATTGATGATCGAGCCGAATTTTAGCTCTTTCCAGTCCCAAACCCGCTCAATAAATTTTTCGCGTCCAATTTGGTGACGGTTCAACCCTTCCTTGGCGATATTCTTCTCGACTACCACCTGCGTTGCTATGCCGGCATGATCTACCCCTGGCATCCACTCGGCTTCATATCCCATAGAGCGCTTCCAGCGGATCAAAATATCCTGAAGCGTATTATTGAGGGCATGCCCGAGATGCAAAATATCGGTGACGTTAGGAGGCGGGATCACGATCGAGTATGGTTTGCGTCCACTGTCGGTTCGGCCATGAAACATACCGGACTCCAGCCAGCGGGGGTACCATTTTTCCTCGGCCTGATGCGGTTCGTAAGCTTTTGGAATTTCTTTCATAATATACCCGGTTATCGGTAAAACGTCCTACAAACTAAAACAAAAACGGGATCATTCCCGTTGACCATTAATATACGTAGCGACATTCAAATTGTCTACATTAATCTTATACCCAAAGCTTGAAGTAAGGCGCCTCGGACTATCCTAATTGGCAACATATCAATGCCTTAGAAACTCGATACGAGGGTGCGATGACTCAATCGATACCAGATTAGTCGTACCCGTTCGCAGCCTTTTGAGATCAGAGTAAATAGTAAAGCAATATCTTGACGAGAACCTGTCATATTGTTATAATTCGACAGCATCCTTGTTTAGACATT
>CAWDFP010000008.1:0-74313 GCA_963801605.1 uncultured candidate division Zixibacteria bacterium | reverse complement strand
CAGCCCCCATGGCAATCTGTCTTGGCATCGCACGGGCGCTGAATCAATATGACGAAGAGCTGCACAATGTGCTCAAGCGCAACGGGCTGCTCACTCGCGACTCCAGAATGGTGGAGCGCAAGAAATACGGCCTGGTAAAGGCTCGCAAGAGATTCCAGTTCTCTAAGAGATAAACATTTAACGACGCACACCGGATATCCCATGTTCGTGGGATTGGTCTGTGGGGTCTCTCCAAAATTCGGAGAGCCACGCAGTAGACCGGTGGAGGAGAAAACCAAAATGTCAGATATAACGGTCAAGGACCTCCTTGAATCAGGGGTTCATTTCGGTCATCAAACCCGACGTTGGAACCCCAAAATGAAAAAATTCATCTTCACCGCCAAAAACGGCATTTATATCATCGATCTCAACAAGACCCTGCTCTCAATCAACAGGGCTTGCCAGAAGGTCTCCGATGTCATCGAATCGGGCGGCACGATCCTTTATGTTGGCACCAAAAAGCAGGCCAAGGATGTCATCAAGATGCAGGCTCCGCGCTCTCATCAGTTTTTTATCACGGAACGCTGGCTCGGCGGAATGTTGACCAACTTCCTGACCATCAAAAAGAATATCAAGCGGCTGAAAGATATCGAAAAGATGAAACAGGACGGTATTTTCGAGAAGCTGACCAAAAAGGAAGCTAAAAAACTCGAGAAGGAAGCCGCTCGGATGGATAAATATCTAACCGGTATCAGAGATATGTACAGCCTGCCGCAACTTCTATTTGTGGTCGATACCAAGAAAGAGCGGATCGCGGTTGCCGAGGCCAATAAGCTGGGAATTCCGGTCATCGGCATTCTGGACACCAACTCCGATCCCGATCCGGTCGACTATCCTATAGCCGCCAACGACGATGCTATCAAGTCCATTTCGATCATCACCAAGGCCATCGCTGATTCTGCCGTTAATGCTCAAACCAGAGTGCGCGCTGAAGAGATGGAAGAGGCTGCTGCGGCTGCCCAGGAACAGGCATCAAAAGAACCGCCGGCAGCGGAGGTACAATAATCATGGAAATATCCGCCCAGGCAGTTAAAGAACTTAGAGACATAACCGGCGCCGGAATGATGGATTGCAAAAAGGCGCTTACCCAAGCTGATGGAGATATGCAAAAAGCGGTCTCGTTCCTCAGGGAACAGGGCCTGGCCAAAGCCGCGAAAAAAGCCGAGCGCACCGCCAGCGAAGGATTGATTTACTCATATATTCATCCCGGTGATAAATTAGGCGTTCTGCTTGAAATCAATTGCGAGACCGATTTCGTGGCCCGCACCGATGATTTTAAGGGATTGGCCAAGGATGTCGCCATGCAGATGGCGGCCGCCAATCCGCTGGTAGTTCTTCGCGAGCAAGTCGATCCATCCTTGATGGAAAAAGAAGCTGAAATCTATAAGACTCAGGCTCTCAACGAGGGCAAGTCCGAGAAAATTCTCGAAAAAATCGTACAGGGCCGCCTGGAAAAATATTTTCAGGAAGTAGTCCTTTTAGAACAGCCATTTATTAAAGATCAGGATATAACGGTTAAGGATTTAATCACACGCGCCATCAGCAAACTTGGCGAAAATATCGTGGTTAAGAGATTCGCCCGGTTCAGACTGGGGGAATAATTGAGCGACCTTCCGCAATCCCATAAAAACAACGATCCGGACCAAAAGCCCCAAGTCCGGTTTCGTCGTGTTCTCCTAAAATTGTCGGGCGAAATCCTCATGGGCGATAAATCCGCTCCCAAAAAGGGGGATGAGTCCCTGGGCGCTTTGGATGGCGTCGTTCTGCGAAATATCGCCGCACAAGTGGCAGAAATTTCCAATCTTGGAGTCGAAGTTGGAATTGTCATAGGCGGCGGCAATATTTTTCGAGGTCTCCAGGCCGCTGCCGGAGGGATGGACCGTGTCAGCGCCGATTATATGGGCATGCTGGCCACCGTAATCAATTCGCTGGCGCTTCAAGAGTATCTTGAAAAAGCGGGCAAATTCACTCGCGTAATGACCGCTATCCAGATGTCGCAGATCGCCGAGCCATTTATCAGGCGTCGCGCGGTCAGGCATCTCGAAAAAGGACGTATCGTAATTTTCGCGGGCGGCACCGGTAATCCTTATTTTTCGACAGATACCGCCGCGGCCCTGAGAGCCAACGAAATCGACGCCGAAGTAGTTCTCAAAGGCACCAAAGTCGATGGCATCTACAATATCGATCCCATGAAGAACAAGAGACGCCGTCAAATACGACGAAGTGACCTATCTCGATGTCATTAACCATGGACTTAAAAGTCATGGATGCCACCGCCATATCGATGTGCATGGACAACAAAATTCCCATCATAGTTTTTAATCTTTATCAAAATGATAATTTAAAACGTTTAATACTTGGTGAGAAACTCGGAACACTGGTTGTTTAAATGAGGACATTATGCTAAAAGAGATTTATCATGATGCCGAAAGCCGCATGAACAAAACCCTCGATTCACTTTCGCGGGAGCTAAGCGGTATCCGCACCGGCAAAGCCACAACCAACATCCTCGACGCCATCAAAGTCGACTATTATGGCACGCCCACGCCGCTCAAGCAAGTTGCTTCGGTCTCGGCGCCCGACCCCAAGCTTCTGATCGTCCAGCCCTGGGAGAAAAACATGGTTCCCGAGGTTATCAAGTCGATTCAGAAAGCCGATCTGGGACTAAATCCTATTTCCGAAGGCGGGCATCATCCGCCTGCCAATTCCGCCGCTCAACGAAGAACGCCGTCGTGAGATGGTGAAGCTCGTGAAGAAATTCGGCGAGGACGCCAAGGTTTCAATTCGCAATATCAGGCGCGATTCCATCGAAGCCTTGAAAAAAGCCGAGAAAGATTCGAAGATTACCGAGGATGAGCTGCATCTCGGGCAAAAGCATCTACAGGATAATACCGACGGTCATATAACCAAGATCGATAAGATGCTGGAAGCCAAAGAGTCTGAGGTGATGGCTGTTTGAGAAGCAAATCCTCAAGCACCTCAGATCTCAAGCAGGCTATCATTTCCAAAGGGAAAATGCCGGTTCATGTTGCTATCATCATGGATGGCAACGGCCGCTGGGCTCAAAAACGAGGATTGCCGAGGACTGCCGGCCACCGGGCCGGCGTGAAAACTGTTAAGAGAATAGTTCGCGTCGCCGGGGATATCGGCCTCAAATATCTGACACTCTTTACATTCTCCACCGAAAATTGGAATCGTCCTAAAAGCGAGGTTTCCGCTCTTATGAAGCTTTTGGGCGATACCACCCGTCGCGAACTAGCCGAGCTTCTCGAAAATAACGTTCGCCTTATCGCCACCGGTGATATTGAAAGGCTTCCTGATGAGCGCCGGGAAATCCTCCTTGACGCCATCAAACGCACCACCGCCAATACCGGACTGGTGCTGAATCTAGCGCTCAACTATTCCGGTCGAAATGAAATAATTCTGGCAGTACGAAAGATCGCCGGGGAGGTTGCCGCCGGACGACTTCAGCCTGATCAGATTGACGAGGCTCTTTTTGCGGCGTATCTTCAAACCATGGGTCTGCCCGAGCCCGATCTGCTCATCAGAACATCAGGGGAAATGCGCATTTCCAATTTTCTTCTCTGGCAAACAGCCTACACCGAACTATATGTGACCGATATACTCTGGCCCGATTTTTCTCAAGACGATTTCCTGAGAGCAATCCTCGATTTCGAGGGGCGCGAACGGCGATTCGGAAAGATTTCATCCGCCAACTAAGATGAGTTCCAATCTGACAAAGAGATTAATCGTCGCAGCGATTGGCATTCCCGCGCTTGTTCTTATTTCCTATTTCGGAGGATACTGGCTGTATTTTTTCTGTATCCTGATTTCGGTTCTTTCGAGTTGGGAGCTGACCGCGATGCTAATCGCCAAGCAGATTCGCTTGAGTAAGAAGCTCATAACGGTGCTTCCCATTCTGGTAGTATCGATGTTTCCAGTTTTCGAAATTCGGCCCGATCGGCCTTGGCGCCGTATTCATACTTTTCATGCTGGTGGCGGTTTACAGGCTTATCGAAAGCGGTATCACAGATTATACTACATATCTGTCGTTTTCAATATTGGCTACCATTTATCCAACGTTTTTCTTGTCGTTTGCGATTCTAATTCATCGCGCAGTTCGCCCCGGTGGGATGGGTGTTCCTGCTCTTTATATTCGTTAATACCTGGATAGCCGATACTTTCGCGTATGCTTTTGGACGATGGATCGGCAAGCGAAAATTGGCTCCGACAATTTCGCCGAAAAAAACCTGGGCTGGCTTTGTATTCTCATTTGTCGGCGGTTTGCTGACACCGTTTCTGGCCATGCCATTTCTCCACAACTGGTCATTGCCCGCTTTGATGCTCCTTTCGCTGGTGGCGACGTTTTTCGGTCAAATAGGCGATCTTATCGAATCTGCCATCAAGCGCGATTGCGGTATCAAGGACTCGTCGAATCTGATCCCCGGACATGGGGGAGTGCTGGACAGGTTCGATTCTTTTGTAATTGCGCTGCCGGCCGTATATTTTATGCTGCGGATACTAACCTAATTTGTAGAATAAAATGTACTCTAATGCCAATTTTTCAATTAAGAAAATTCCATCGGCTACTAAAGGAGGATTTCAAATGAGGTACAAATCAAAGTCGGAAGCTGATGTTAGAATCTGGTTGCGAGAACCATTATGGATTGCTGCTTTAGCGATTACTCGACAGCTGGGAAATGCCCGATCAATTTAACCGACCTGATATTCCTAAAAATTGAACTCAATTCGATTTTTTGTCAGCACGTATAATTGTTTCGCAAATCAACTAGGAAGGGACGATCTAAATAGAATGATTTGGTCTTCACATTAAAGAATACTGGCATTTGGAACTATGGCAGAGAAGTTCAACACCGGTAAGTACCCTAATAAAAACTTATACCGAGCACTATAACTAAGCTAATTATTGTTTAATACTTAATGATTATGGATGATTCACATCAAAATAACAATTCCAAAAATTTTGATTATATCTTCTTTTTAAGGCCCGCTCTCCATCCTCCGGTCTGGACAATCGTTATTCTTGGATATTTCAGGACCTGAGCACGCCGCGACTCCTTCCTAATCTATCTATTGCTCTTATCATCCGCGGCGGCCAGTTGGGCTTATATCGTAAATCAAATCAGCGATATTGAATCGGATCGTATCAATAAAAAGCTCTATTTCCTGCCGCAGGGAATTATCTCCATAAAATCCGCTTATGTTATGGCCGCAATCGCACTATTCGTCACGCTAATTGGCGGTTTCTTGATGGGGAAAACAATCGGCTATCTTTTCGCCTTAGGATTAATATTAGGCTATATCTATTCTGGAAAACCATTTTATGGAAAGAATCATCCGATCTTGAGCACCTTATCGAACGGCATTGCTCACGGCATATTACCGTTCCTGGTGGGATATGTGGCGGCAGGAGGGATATTTCGAACTGGAATCATATATTCAATCCCCTACTTTTTTGCTGTAGTATCGGTCTTTATCGGCACAACCATTCCAGATATCCCCGGCGATTTCAAGGTCGGCAAAATTACTCCCGGTGTTGTATTAGGAATCAGACGCTCTGCGATAATAATGACATTGTGCCTGATCAGTTCACTCGTTATGGGGCTTGAGATCAAAGATCTGTTTCTTGCCGTTGTTTCGGTATTGTGCCTGCCATTTTATATTTGGGTGATTTACAAAGCTTCCGATCGTCAAGCCATTGTAGCGATTAAAATAGCAATCCTGCTTCTCTCTATGGCAGCATCAATCCACTTCTGGCCCTACGCGCCATTTCTGGTAATATTGTTTATTCTTACGCGCCTCTACTATCGCAAACGATTTGGAATGACTTATCCCAGTCTGACATAAATAAGAGTATCGATAAAACTATTTTTCATATTAGCTCTTACATTATAGTTTTCGTACAAGGGCGTATCGTAATGCGCCCCTATATTTTATAATAATTTTGAAATAACAAATACGGGCATCAAGCCTTAAAATAACTATATCACTGCCCTTATGAATCAATAGTTATAATTTTATTGTTACTGTCTTATTTGATTATATCTCCAAATGAAAAACGGGCCGCTTCCCCCCGAAGGCTGCCCGTTTTCAATCCTATTGGTATAATTTATACGCCTTAAGCGCAAAAAGTTCACCAAATTCCTAAAACATCCTTGGCAAATTCCGATGCCATCTCCGAGGGATTCCAGGGCGGGTCCCAGACAAGCTCTATATCTACTTTTTCAGCGCCCGGAAGCTCCTTGACCGCTTGCTCCGCGTCGTTAATGAGAGTCTGCCCATAAGGGCAACCCGGAAAAGTCAGCGTGATCGAAATATACACCGATTTTTCGTCCAGGACCTCGACATCATAGACTAGCCCCAGGTCTACGATACTGAGCCCCAGTTCCGGGTCCATTACATTCGACAGTTTCGCCAAAACTTCTTCTTTAGTAAACATAACTTACTCGGTTGATGAAACCTTAATCCCTTTGCCTTTCTCAACAGATTCAATGGCATCGACCAGCGTTGTCCAGGAAAGCAGCGCGCACTTGATACGCACCGGAAAATTCCGCACGCCAGCTAATGCCTCGAGATCGCCCAAATCCAGTCCATCCGGAGGATTCTCGCCCTTTAGAATCGCCTTAATAGCTGACGCGATTTTTTTAATTTCGGAAATCGTTTTGCCTTTAACAATATCCGCCAGCATGCTTCCCGAGGCCACCGAAATAGCGCAGCCTGCGCAATCAACTGAAACATCCTCAACTCTATCATCAGCAAGTTTCAACGCCACCGTGATTTCATCACCGCAAACCGGATTCTGCCCCTCGTTTTGGATATCAGCGTCAGCGAGTTTCTTATGACCGCGCGGATACCGATAATGGTCCATGATGATATCGCGATAGAGTTCGTCAAGTGGTTCAGACATGGCCAAAGTACCTCCTGGCAGCCTGCAGCGCCTCGATAAAGGAATCTATTTCCCGCTTCGTATTATAAATATAAAAACTGGCACGAGCCGTCGCGACTACGCCCAATCGTCTCATTAGTACCTGGGCACAATGATGTCCGGCCCGTATGGCGATACCCTGACTATCCAGATAGGTTGCCAGATCGTGCGGATGAATATCTCTATCGATAAATGATATCGCGCTGCCGCGATGATTGATATCAGTCGGTCCAAAAACTTTGATCGATTTAATTTCTCCTAATCTTTCAAGGGCGTAAGATGTCAGATTCTTTTCGTGCTGCCTGACCGCGTCCATCCCCAGATTATCGAGATAATCAAGCGCCGGGGAGAAAGCGATGGCATCAGCAATATTCGGCGTCCCGGCCTCGAATTTCCAGGGAAGATCGTTCCATGTTGCGGAATCCTGATGTACTTCCCGAATCATATCGCCGCCGTAAAGAAACGGCTCCATCTCGCGGAGGATTGCCTCTTTGCCGTATAAAACACCGATTCCGGTCGGTCCCAGCATCTTGTGCGCCGAGAACGCCAAAAAATCCGCATTGAGTCTCCAGCACATTAACAGGGATATGCGGCGCGCTCTGAGCAGCATCGACTAAAGCCAGCGCTCCACGGTCGTGCGCCAGCTTAATAATTGCATCGACAGGATTTATGGTTCCAAGGACATTCGACATTTGGGTAATAGCCACAATGCGAGTATTGCAATTTATAATTTCATCGAGATAGGATAAATCGAGATAACCATCATCTGAAATAGGAATATACTTGAGTTCGGCTCCTGTTTTTCTGGCAAGGGCGATCCAGGGGACAAGATTAGCATGATGTTCCATCTCGGTTACCACAATACGATCGCCCGGTCCAAGATGCTTGCGACCCCAGCTATAGGCTACCAGATTGATAGCCTCGGTGGCGTTACGGGTAAAAATTATTTCCTCGGATTTCACTCCGCCGATAAAATTTGCTACCCTGGCGCGAGCGGCCTCATAGGCCGAAGTAGCCTCCTCAGCTAACGTATGCAGCCCGCGATGAACATTCGCGTTGTAGCCGAGATAGTAATCGCCGATGGCTTGAATAACGCTGCTCGGTTTTTGAGTGGTGGCGGCATTATCGAAATAGATCAGGTTTTTGCCATGAACCTCTCTGCTTAATATGGGGAAATCCCCACGAATCACCTCGGGATCCAAAACTTTTATCCCGGAGGCTTGCGCTTTAGGTTCGATATTTTTAATTTTAGCTTTCATCTTACTCTGGAATAGCTACGAAAACCTGACCGTTTTCAACTTTTACTTCATAAGTGTTAATTCCGATGACTGCCGGCATCCGCGTTACCTGTCCCGTTTTGAGATCGAAACGCGCGCCATGTCGGGGGCACTGAACCTGCCCCTTGACGACATTGCCCTCACCTAAATTGCCGCCATCATGAGTGCAAATATTATCGATGGCATAAATAGTTCCTTCGAAGCGCGCTATCGCTATCGGACGATCCTTCAGTTCTACGGTTTTGATTTTGCCTTCGATAATTTCAGTCTCGTCACATGCCTTAATAAATTCCTGAACCATGACAGCCTCTCCCTAAAGTTTCCTGGTTATCAATTCGCGAAGAATATTGGCGCTTTCCATTGGTATCTGGCTTAATAGCGATTCCATAAACCCGTTAACTATTATTTTGACCGCTTCGGTTTCGGCGATTCCGCGGCTCTTAAGATAAAATACCTGTTCGGGGTCTATCGGCCCCATGGTGGCGCCATGAGTGCAGCGAACCTGGTCGGTCAGTATCTCAAGCTCCGGAATTGATTCTGCCTTCGTTCCGTCGCTTAATAGCAGATTGCGATTTTCCTGGTAAGCCTCGCAGTTAACAGTATCCTTCTCGATCCTGATCAGACCGGTATAAGCCGACCTGGCTTTATCCTTAAGCGCCACTTTGAAATTCAAATTCGAGAACGATTCACCGGCCTTATGATGCTGCATGGTGTGGTAGTCAAAATGCTGTTTGCCGTCTCCGAAAATAGCGCCATACATCTGGCTTTCAGCTCCTCTGCCGTTGAGAATAGTACCGGCGTTAACTTTCGTAACGAGACTTCCCACGCTGCCGTAGATAGATTTGATATTTGTGCCCTGGCCTATCAGACTTCGAATTGTAATATATGTTTTGGTTTCAAGTCCGAGATTCTGAAGATTAACATAACGTACGTTGCCGGCATTTCCAGCGAAAATCTCCACAGCGCTGTTGACAATGGAGCTTTTATCCCGGCAATGGCAGGCATAATCATCGATAACTGTTGCCTGGGTGTTATCGCCAATTACGACCAGTAGACGCGATATCGTATTCTGGCCTGTCGGATGACGATGCAGGTAGATCGGTTTTTCAATCACTAAATTCGAGGGGATATAAAGAAACAATCCATTATTCCACAGCGCCATATTGAGCGCTTCAAACCTTCCAAAATCTGTCGCGATAAGCCGCCCCAAATGCTGTTCGACTATATCACCGTTTTCCCGAATCGCCGAATAGAGGTCTTTGAATATGACTCCGGAATCAGTAAGCTCCGGTATCATCTGAACGTAAGTCCTCAGATCGCTTTGATTATACCCGAATGCCGCGTAATCGGGGTTCATTTGACGAAGCTTCGTTGGTGTATTATCAGGTAAGAGTGGCAATTGCCCATATAGCTCCTGCGGATTTTCAATCTCAAATTCCACCGGGATCGGTATAGCGCCAAACATTCGAGGTACGTTCCGGCGGGGGAGAGGCTAAATAATACTCCCAGGCATCCTTGCGAAGACGATAAAACCACTCCGGTTCGCCCGAGACTATCGGTCTAAACGCGGTTTCATCGCGAATTAAGGTATCGATTGACATATCGTTATCCAACTGAACCCTCCATCTCAAGTTCAATAAGCCGGTTTAGCTCTACGGCATATTCCATTGGAAGCTCTTTTGTAAATGGCTCGATAAAGCCGTTGATAATCAGAAGTCTGGCTTCATCCTCTGTCAGCCCTCTGCTCGTCAGATAAAAAAGCTGTTCTTCGGCAACCTTGCTGACTCTGGCCTCATGCTCAACCCTGACATCATCAGCATCGATCTCCATCGTGGGATAGGTATCCGAACGCGATGCTTCATCAATGAGCAGGGCATCGCATTCCACCGATACTTTGCTCTTAACAGCATTTGGATAGACCTTTACCAGTCCTCTATATGATGACCGGCCGCCCGCTTTGGAAATTGATTTCGATGTGATACGCGAACTGGTGTTTGGCGCCGCGTGAATCACCTTGGCTCCGGCATCCTGATGCTGGCCATTACCGGCGAACGCGATCGAAAGAATTTCGCCCTTGGCGCCTTCGCCAACGAGATAAACGCAAGGGTACTTCATGGTAAGCTTCGATCCAATATTGCCGTCAATCCACTCCACCGTAGCATGGGCATACGCCATAGCGCGCTTGGTAACCAGATTGAAAACGTTATGCGACCAGTTCTGTATCGTGGTATAGCGAATATAAGAGCCCTCTAGGGCGATAAGCTCCACGACAGCCGTATGCAGCGAATTGGTAGTATAGCTCGGCGCCGTGCAGCCCTCGATATAATGTACGCGGGAGCCTTTATCGGCGATAATCAGCGTCCGTTCGAATTGCCCCATATTCTGGGCATTGATTCTGAAATAAGCCTGCAGTGGAATCTTGACATCAACTCCCGGAGGCACATAGATAAATGAACCTCCGGACCAGACTGCGGAATTTAGCGCCGCAAACTTGTTGTCTGTCGATGGTATTATGGTACCAAAATATTTTTTGACGATTTCGGGATGCTCGCGAAGGCCGCTATCCATATCGAGAAAGATGATCCCCTGATTTTCCAAATCCTTTTTCAGTGAGTGGTAAACAACCTCCGACTCATACTGCGCGGAGACTCCCGCCAGAAATTTCTTTTCGGCCTCCGGGATTCCCAGGCGGTCGAATGTCTTTTTGATATTCTCGGGCACATCCTCCCAGCTCTTACCCTGGTTTTCCATCGGACGGACATAGTAAAATATATCGCTAAAATCGATACTGTTGAGAAGCTCCGTATCGCCCCAGCGCGGCATCGGTTTGGCCAGGAAAATGTCAAGCGCCTCATGACGGTATTCTCTCATCCAATCCGGCTCCTTTTTCAGACGAGAGATCATCTCAACCACCTCGTGACTGAGTCCTTTCGAGCCTTTATGGAAATACTCCTCCGGATCATGGAAACCGTATTTCGACTCATAGTCGTCGCCGATATCGGCAACGTTTCTATTTTTATTCAATACATCTGCCATCTTTATGCCTCAATATTTTCTTTTTCCTTCATCCAATCATACCCCTCAGCTTCGAGCTGCAAGGCCAGATCGGCTCCGCCCGAGTGAACTATTTGGCCGTTCATCATGACATGCACTTTATCCGGTTTGATATAATTCAGTATCCGCTGGTAATGGGTGACCAGAAGCACAGCTTCTTCGCCGCTGGTCGCGGCGTTAATGCCCCGAGAGACAATTCTTAAAGCGTCGATATCGAGCCCCGAATCGGTTTCATCGAGAATTGCGACTTTGGGCTTGAGCATCGCCATCTGCAATATTTCCAATCGTTTTTTCTCGCCTCCCGAGAATCCGTCGTTGAGATATCTGGTAGCAAACGCCTTCTCAATTTCGAGAAGTTCAAATTTATCGGTCAGGTCTTTTCTAAAGGACCGAAGCGCGCTTTCATCATTGCCGTTTCTGGCTTTGATTGCGGCGCGAAGGAAGTTCGCTACGGTTACACCGGGGATCGCCAGGGGATACTGGAACGCCAGAAACAAACCGGCACGGGAACGTTCGGTGGCGTCCATCTCCAAAAGATTTTTGCCATCGATATAAACCTCGCCCGAGGTGATCTTATAATTGGGATGGCCCGCCAGCGCGTTAGCAAGGCTTGATTTACCGGATCCATTTGGCCCCATCAGGGCGTGTTTTTCGCCGCGGCCAATCTCCAGCGTTACTCCCTTAACGACTTCTTTCCCCTCGACCACCACATGAATATCGTAGAATGCGAAGATTTTATTATTGTCTCTCATTACCTGCCTCAATCTTCCCCTTATTTTTGATATAATTCGCCCGACGAGTCTGCCTCGCCACTCATCGTAACTTGTATGTTTTCCAAATTCGCAAGTTTTCCTGCGGCTACATCGGCTAACGTAATTCCGCTTAAAAGCTGGCTGATAAAACTATCAAACGATTTCCAAATTACGCGAACCTGGCAATCATTCTGATGAACACAGGCATCGAATTGTCCGGTATGCCGTCCACAATGCGATGAAGAGAAAGCCGGTTCACCAAGCGCGTCGATTATCTCTTTGAGCTGAATATCATCTGCTGCTCTGGCTAACGCATATCCGCCTTTTCGTCCTCGTGACGCTTTAACCAGGCCCGCTTTTTTTAGAATCATAAGAAGCTTCGCGGCATAAGGTATCGAAAGCCCTTCCTTTTCCTGGAACTCCGGCAACGTCAGCGTATCGCCCGGTTCGGTCCGTGCCAATAACAGCATGCAGCGTATCCCATATTCTTCAAGTGCGCTTATTTTCATCTTCCCCAGTACCCTTTCTCTATAATTTCACCTATATAAACTAATACTTTACAATAAAGTATAGTATTTTCTTAAGAAAATGTGGCTCCATTTTGTAACCTTTTGATATGTTATGGGTTACGAATCATAATTAAACAAAATAATTAATAATTCCGGGAACCATTGTGCGAAAAATCTAATATGGGGTCAGGCTCCATTATTATTATCATACTATCGCGGCCAGCATAATATAAAGCATACATTGAAATCTTAATTCCTTATTGAATATTCTAAATCGTAAATATCATTTTGATAAATGATGTCAATATGTTAACTTATTATTGATTCTCAATTGGAGGATAGATATTTGTAATCAATATAACGCTTGACTTATACTGTCATATTCTGATAGGTTTTAAAATTAACGTTAAGTATGGCTTGGAGGAATCTTGAGTACCGATGACAATCTGAACACCGCTTTTTCCGGCGAATCCAAAGCGCACATGAAATATCTGGCCAACGCCGCTGCTGCCGAAAAGGAAGGCAACAAGCAGGTGGCCAAATTATTCCGGGCTTTAGCCGAAGCTGAACGTGTACACGCCCAAAGCCATTTGGCGGTTATGGGTGAGGTAGGCAACAGCGAGCATAATCTAACCAGCGCCATCGATGGCGAAACTTACGAGTATACCCAAATGTATCCGGCTTTTTTAGCGCAGGCCGAAAAGGATGGCAATCCCAGGGCGGTGATGTCTTTCCGCAACGCTATGGCTGCTGAAAAAGTGCATGGCAATCTGCTTTCGCGTCTATTGGAACAGTTGGGGCAAGAAAAGGAAAGCGATTATTTCGTTTGTTCTGTTTGCGGCCATACGGTTGCCGGAAACGCGCCGGACAGGTGTCCGCACTGCGGAGCATCCAGTGAAAAGTTTAAACAGATTACGTGATAGACCTGATAGAATGGCGTAAAGTCGCGGAGTCAGGGAGATTCGCGCGGATTCGACCGAGCAACTTTGATCGACATTATTGGCAAAGGAGAATGCCGTGGAATGTAAGATTGCAAAGGGTAAGTACGAGGATTTTAAGTGCGATGCTTTGATATCGCTGCAATATCAGGATGGTCCCGGCCTGAATGGCGCTCTGGGCAAGCTAATCAAATCGGCTTTCGAAAAAGAACATTTCAGAGGTGTAAGCGGAGAGATCTTTCAAATATATCCGCTTAGCAACGCCAAAGCCCCGAGGATGATTCTTGTCGGTTTGGGCAAGAAGAAAACTTCTACTCCCGAAAATATCCGCCGGGCTGCCGGGATTGCGATTCGAAACGTACGCAAGCTTCGTACGGTGGCATTTTTGCCGGTTGATGATATAGCGGAAACTATCGCACCGCTAATCGACGGCGCTATTCTCGGGGACTATCGTTTCGATCGCCTTAAAACGGAAAAAGAGGAAAGCAAGCTTAAGACCGCCTTTTTCTTTGTTGGCAACTCCAATATTAATGATGCCTTCATCAGGGCCATTCAGACGATGGATGAGGGCACCTGTATGGCTCGTGATCTTGCCAATCTTCCCGGCAATCTGCTTACACCGTCAATATTGGCCGATGAGGCCAAGCGCCTCGGCCGCGAAAATAAAATCCCTGTTAAAGTGCTCGATGAAGCCCAGCTTATTCGTCTGAAAATGGGATCGCTATTGGGAGTGGCGCAAGGTTCGGCCAATCGTCCCAAAATGGTAGTCTGGGAATACAAGGGTGGCAAACCGGGTGCGCCGCCGATTGTGTTAGTCGGTAAAGGCGTGACTTTCGATTCCGGCGGTATCTCGCTCAAGCCGGGTGACGGCATGGAAGCGATGAAAGGTGATATGGGCGGCGCCGGCGCGGTGATATCAATCATGCACGTGCTGGGGAGGATCAAGCCGAAATTAAATATTGTCGGTATCACCCCGCTAGTTGAGAATATGCCGTCAGGCACAGCCTATCGTCCGGGCGACGTGCTGACCGCGTCCAATGGCAAAACTATTGAGGTTATCTCCACCGACGCTGAAGGGCGGTTGATTCTCGCCGACGCGTTAGTATATGCCAAACGCTTCAACCCTAAATATGTGATTGATATCGCTACCCTGACCGGCGCATGTATGGTGGCGCTGGGTATGAATATCGCGGGCGGACTGATGGGCAAAGATCAGGACTTGCTTGATTTGATTCTCGAAGCCGGTCAGCAAACGGGGGAGAGGCTCTGGCAGCTTGCCCTTATGGGACGATTACAAAGAGCTTCTCAAAACACCAGCAGCCGATATGAAGAATTCCGGCGGCCGTTGGGGCGGCGCAATCACTGCGGGCAAGTTTCTTGAGGCTTTCACTGATTACCCCTGGGCGCATCTGGATATCGCCGGGATGGATCACGAAGATACGGCCGGCCATCCTTACCGCTACAAAGGCGCCACCGGCTTCGGCGTTCGTGTGCTCTCCAAATTCCTCCTCAATGAAGCGGGGATGCTGAGGTAGAAATATAAATGCCTGGATGAAAACGATGGCGCATCTAAGAAATCTCGATTTCTAATGAAAAATAAGGGTTTATCAAAAGTCACCGCTAATATTAAGACAATCGCTCAAAATTATAATTTATATTGGGCTCACTTTTGGGTGCTATTCTATTACTAATTAATCCCCTCCGAGATTATTTTTGGCCTCCAAAGTTTAAAATCGGCATTACGAATCTAATTGTATATCGGACTAACTCTTCAAATATTCGCTATTTGCGAATTTGATTTAATAACCATAAAGCCCACCACGAAAAAATGCTGCAATAGAATTGCTTAAGTTAAGTATTTTTCGCGACGGAATTGTGTCATGCATTTCCCGCTAGGCAAAGAAACTATTACTTCAGCCCCGGGATTACCTAGCGTATAAACATATTAAATTTAAATGATGAAATATTAAATACCGCCTTAAAATTACCTCTGGATTCCAGCCTAATTAAAACTAAAACTCGATTATAATTACTTTGGTCATCCGAATTTGTTGGATAGCTTGATATTAACTGATGTTGATTTAGTAAAATGTACTTATTGTACTCGCCCCTTTATTTACAATCACGCCAAGAAGCCTTAATCTATGGGGCTGTTGAATTTCCCCTATCAGTATTCATACATGATACTACCACTTTAGCTAAATCAAAATTAGAAATTCATACCTTTATTGATAAAAGATACCTATTTGATTTCAATATGAGCCACATTTTAAATGCCATTGGCAAAAATAATTTAAGATTTGCATCTTATTATTCAACGTTTATGAAACGATATGGTGGAATCATATTGTGGATTAATTGCATCTGATACAAATATAGTAAACGAACCATTATCTGCGTCAAATATTATATTCAATGAAGCAAATATGAGCCTAAAAAGCCTTTTTGGAGTAGATATAGATAATGATTTTAATAATATAAAAGAGTTCATTCATTTATCATTTGACCCAACTGCTCAAGACACAATATTTAATATTATTCAGCAAAATTATAAATATTACATTAAATTATCCTTTGAAGAATCGGGCAATATATATCAATCTGCCGATATATTACGAAATCTGGGTTACAAAGTAGAATTGATTAAAGCAAAATATTGCAGTTCGCTATTCTATTCCCTAACGGAATTAACTCAATTAAATAAGCTTAACGGTTTGGCGAGTTATATCAATTCCAATTTGGATAGTATTAATCAAATCAACCATTCGGGTGGTAGCATAATATTTTACCCTACTATACTTGATCCCAAATTAGAAGATAACATAACAAAGGATATTAAATATACTTTAAGAAACGACAAATGTATAGTATTGCGTTATGATTGTAAGCCATTCAAATCTTTTTTTATATCTTCAGGTTTTATGAACCCTATTTTTGTTAGCACAAACTTATCTGAACTATCACAAAAATATATTATGGACAGCGTAACAACTAATTACATGAATAGAATAGGGAAAGACACAGTTAATTTTATTAAAACCAATTTGTAATACTGCCATGAAAATTTAGCATTAAAAAGGACCGCCCATGCCCACCCGTTGCCCGTGGCCAGCAAAAGATAACGAATTAATGATCGCCTACCATGATACCGAATGGGGCGTGCCGCTTCATGACGATCAGAAGCTATTCGAATTTATCGTCCTCGATTCATTCCAGGCAGGACTAAGCTGGTCCACCATTCTCAATAAGCGCGAAAATTTCCGCGAAGCGTTCGATAATTTTGATCCGGGCAGAATCGCGCGTTTCGAGCGTCGCAAAATTCTGAAACTAACTTTAGACCAGGGTATCGTCCGCAATAAGGCGAAAATATTGGCTACAATCAACAACGCCCGCTGCTTCAATAATATCCAGATGGAGTATGGCAGTTTCGATAAATATATCTGGCAGTTTTCTGGTGGTAAGCCCGTTGTAAACAAATGGCGTACCCTCTCCCAAATTCCGGCTAAAACCAAACAATCGGACCAGATGAGCGCCGAATTAAAATCGCGGGGCTTTCAGTTTGTCGGCTCAACGATCTGCTATGCCTTTATGCAGGCCGCGGGAATGGTAAACGATCATCTGGTCGATTGTTTCAGATATAAAGAACTTATTAAGCTGATGTAGCTCAGGTCGCCTGCGACCTGAGGAGTTGTATGTCGATCAATCAAAAGAGGGCTTAGTGGTTGTACTGATATTTGCGGCGGCGACATTTGTTTCGACAGCTCTTGGTGGTCTGTTTGCCCTTCGATTTAGGAACCAGATTCACAGGATTTTAGGATTTACCGCAGGAGTGCTGCTCGGTGTCGTGGCGTTTGAAATATTGCCGGAGGTTTTCAATCTTAGCAATGAGACGAAAACCGTGCCCGTCGTCCCGATGACCGCTATGGTAGTCGGGTTCCTTTTCTTTCATATAATCGAGAAGCTCACCATTATTCATCATGGCCACGAAAACGCCTATGGTGATCATCATCATCCGCTCGTAGGGCTTTATTCCGCGCTGGCGATGACCGGACATAGTTTTCTCGACGGTGTAGGAATTGGATTAGCGTTTCAAATCAACTTCGGTATTGGAATCGCGGTGGCAATTGCCGTCATAGCTCATGATTTTTCGGATGGGCTTAACACTGTCAGTTTGATGCTGGTCAACCGTAATACCAACACAAAAGCGCTGGTGTTGCTTGGAGCGGACGCGTTAGCTCCGGCTATAGGGGCGCTATCGACCATATTTTACCGGTTATCCGATATTTCATTGCTCTTATATCTCGGCTTTTTCGCGGGCTTTTTGCTTTATATCGGGGCCAGCGATATTCTGCCCGAAGCGCACAGCAAAAGCTCTTCAAAATGGACTATCGCTTTAACAATATTGGGTACGGTTTTCGTCTATTTTGTAGCAAGATTTAGCTGATGAGATAAAATAGATTGATCGTTAGCCTGCTATAGTCAATAAATGATGTAAGGTCTATCCATAAACCCTCGGCCCAATAGGATTTTACCGTAATCAATCATCTCCCAAGATACCCGTTATCCGCCGTATAGACCCATCAATAATAACATCCCTAAAATCTTGTAATAATTGAAACTTCCCCCATGTTCAACAGTCATTCATTGTGAAAAAAGTAACAAATTGACCAAAAAACTGTTGACAGTTCCTAGCCGGATGGTTAGCTTAATCAGCTAATTGGGTTCATAGGCTGTGTAAGGAGAAAAATTGGCGATTAAGCCCGACAAATGGATCAGGAAAATGGCTCTCGAACACGAGATGATTACCCCGTTTTCCGAAAAACAATCCAACGGCATTTCATACGGATTGTCGTCATATGGATATGACTTCCGGGTCGCTGATGAATTTAAAATCCTGGCCGGCGACAATTCCAACATAGTCGATCCCAAAAAACTCGATGAGGGTAATTTTACTCATTTCAAGGGTGATACCTGTATCATCCCGCCCAACTCTATAGTTTTGGCCCGCACAGTTGAATATTTCAAGATTCCCCGTAATATCCTGACCATCTGCACGGGAAAATCAACTTACGCGCGCTGCGGGATTATTGTTAACGTCACCCCGTTCGAGCCTGAATGGGAAGGGTTTGCCACTCTGGAGATTTCAAATACATCGCCATTGCCTGCCAGGATTTATGCCAATGAAGGTATCGCCCAGGTGATCTTCCTGGAAGCTGACGAAGTTTGCGAAACATCCTACGCTGATCGCAAGGGCAAATACCAGGGGCAAAAAGAAATTACTTATCCAAAAGTGGAGAAATAAAGAAGAGCCTTAAACTAATTCACAATCGGCTTTTGTTTGGGCCGTATAAGATATAAGTAAGCTTTTTTAGAAGCTTTTAAGGAGGATAAATTGAAGGAAATTCGTCTGCACGGACGCGGTGGACAAGGAGTCGTAACAGCGGCCGAGCTTATCGCCCAGGCGGCATTTGCCGACGGTAAGTTTGCGTTGGCCTTTCCGGCTTTCGGTTCGGAAAGAATGGGCGCTCCGGTCCAGTCGTTCGTGAGAATATCCGACTCGGTAATCCGGGCCAGGAATCAAATCTATGAGCCTGATTTTCTGATCATTCAGGATGCCACTCTCATAGGCGCTATCGATGTCGCCAAGGGACTCAAACCGGGTGGACTTGTTATCGTCGATACCGAAAAGAATCCCAAAGATTTGGGCTTAAAGATCAACGGCACAATTTTAACCATACCTGCCACCAAGATTGCCATTGAGATTATCGGGCGTGCTGTGCAAAATACCACGCTCCTTGGTTATTTCGCCGGAGTGACGGGACTGATCTCATTCGAGGGTGTCAAGAACGCCATCGAGGAGCGTTTCCCGGGCATCATCGGAAAGAAGAACGTGGCCGCGGCCGAGAAGGCGTTTGGAATGGTGAAGGAGGGCTCTCATGTCTAAGCCAATTCAAATGTTCGTAGCGCCCGGCTCATCCAAAGCCAACCATACCGGAAGCTGGCGCACCAATAAGCCGATTTTCAAGCACGATACCTGCAACGACTGCCGTATCTGCGTTCTGATTTGCCCCGACGCCTGCATCACCGGCGCCGACAAGAAATATGACGCCAATCTCGATTTCTGCAAGGGATGCGGAATGTGCGCTTACGAATGCCCTGTCAATGATATTGACATGGTGCTGGAGGTGAAGTGAGATGAAGAAACTTATTGAAGGGTCAATGGCTGTTGCCGAAATGGTCAAGCTGTGCCGTCCCCACGTAGTGGCCGCCTATCCAATCACGCCGCAGACCCATATAGTCGAAAATCTGTCGCAGTTCGTTGCTGATGGTACTCTCAAATCACAATTCCTCAACGTCGAATCCGAATTCGGCGCGGCGTCGGTGGTTCTGGGCGCATCCGTAGCGGGCGCCAGGGCTTATTCAACCACCACCGCTCAGGGTTTGCTTCTGATGGCTGAGGTGCTATTCAATATCGCCGGCATGAGATTGCCGGTGATTATCACCTGCGCTAATCGTGCGATATCGGCCCCGATCAACATCTGGAACGATCATTCCGATTCCCTGTGTGTCCGTGATTCCGGCTGGATTATGCTCTTTGCCGAGGACAACCAGGAATCAGCGGATATGCATCCTCAGGCCTTCAAGATTGCCGAGAATCCCAATATTCTGCTGCCGGTCATGGTTAATATGGATGGTTTCATTCTGACCCACGCTTTCGAGCCGGTTGACATGCCGGAACAGGCTGAGGTCGATGCTTACCTGCCAATGTTTGCTCCCGAGAGATATCTCGATGTTAAAAATCCGATGACATTCGGCGCATTGGCGGAGCCTCAGTGGTACGCGGAGACTCGCTACAAAATCCAGGAAACTATGGAAGACGCCAAGGCGATGATCGAGAAGACCGCTGACGATTTCAAAGCCAAATTCGGCCGCTATTACGGCGGTTTGATCGATACCTATCGTATGGATGACGCCGAGCGCGTGTTCGTGGCGATGGGCTCATTGGTTGGAACGCTCAAAGAGACAGTCGATGATCTCCGCGCTAAAGGGGAAAAGGTCGGTGTTCTCAAAATTCGGTCCTATCGTCCATTCCCGAAAGAGAAGATTCTCGAAGTTTGCGGCCATGTCAAAGAGATGATGGTTCTTGAAAAAGCCCTCTCGTTTGGCTCCGGCGGTATGCTTCAGGAAGAGCTTCGCGCTGCCTTCTACGGGCAGAAGCATCAACCCATAATCTCGGGCTTCGTTCTTGGTCTGGGCGGCCGCGATATTCCGCCGAGCACCATTAAGAAGATCTACGAGGGCGCTCGCGGCAAGGTCATCTCGACAGAATTCATCGACCTTCGCCCGGAAGTGGCCCCCAAGAATAGCCCGTTGGCAACGAAAACCCGATAGGATGATGAGGAATAGAAATGTCAGATACAGTTGAAACTAAAAAAGGTAAGGCGCCGGTCACCGAGTCGCTCTTTACCAGCGGGCATCGGGCTTGCGCCGGTTGCGGCGAAGCATTAGGCGCCAAGCTGGTTATGGACGCTGCCGGCCCCAACACAATGGTCGCCACGTCCACCGGGTGTCTCGAGGTCTTCTCGACCCCGTATCCGGAATCGGCCTGGCGGATGCCCTGGGTGCATTCGCTGTTCGAGAACTCCTCGGCGGTAGCGGCCGGCATTGAAGCCGCGCTGATGGCCAAGGGTGAACTGAGGTGATATCAATATCATCGCGCAGGGCGGTGACGGCGGTACGGCTGATATCGGTATCGGATGTCTATCCGGTATGCTGGAACGCGGCCACAATATCCTCTATGTCTGTTACGACAACGAGGCCTATATGAATACCGGTGTGCAGCGTTCCGGGTTGACTCCGTTTGACGCTCGCACCTCGACTTCGCCTTCTGGCGCGGTGAGTTTCGGAAATCAGCATCAGAAAAAGAACCTGCTCGAAATCTGCGCGGCGCATGGAATTCCGTATGCTGCCACCGCCACCGTGGGCTATCCGCAAGATTTGATGAGCAAGGTCAAGAAGGCGCTCAAGATCAAAGGGCCGAAATTTCTGCATGTTCACGTGCCCTGCCCGCTGGGCTGGATTTATCCGTCGGAAAAGACGATTGAGATCGCGAAAATAGCGGTCAATACCGGGCTGTTCCCGATCGTCGAATACGAGTGGAATAAGCTCGACCCGCGTGCGCAAAATAGGGAAGACCCGTCAGCCGGTTGAGGATTACCTCAAGGCTCAGGGACGGTTCAAACACCTCTTCAAAGCCGGCGCCGAAGCCGAGCTTGAGAAGATCCGTCAGATCGCCGAAAACAACATTCAGAAGTACGGTCTGCTTTAATTAGCCCGTGGCGTCAACTCCCCGAAGTTGACGCATGGAAATGGTGTAGGGGCGTATGCGATACGCCCCTACATTTATATAGAGATCATTTCAATTAGATTGAGGATATTTCTACGATGTATCCCCGATTTATTTTATAGGGAGAAAATCTATATGGCCGAGGACAAGAGAGAGGGTTGGCTTAATTATCTCGCCTTTACATCGGTGATTTTAGCGGTTTGCGCCACGCTTTCGACATTCAAGGGCAGCAGCTATTCCACGCGCACGGTGCTGAGCCAGACTCAGGCCTCCGACCAGTGGGCATTTTTCCAATCAAAAAGCTTGAAGGGATACCTCTACGAAATTCAAAAGGATGAGCTTAATCTCGAATTGCAGGATTTAGCTCCCCAAACATCGCCTGAGGTTGAACAGCGGATGAAAGACCATATCGCCAAATACGAAGCCCAGATAGCCCGGTACGACAGCGAGAAAGCGGCCATACAATCGGATGCCCGCAAGTTCGAGACGATTCGCGATCATGCGCTGGAGCATGGGCAGAATTTCGGTATTGCGGTGATCTATCTGCAAATTGCGATACTGTTATCATCGATAGCCGCCCTGATGAGGAAGAAACCGGTTTGGATTCTCGGCCTCTGTATTGGTGCGGTGGGAATTGTGTTCTTTGTCAACGGCTTTGTAGTGTTTATAAAATAGGAAGCATTTTATTGAAGCCGCAGACGGCTCCTCTTCATTGCGAGATTGTATCTCCCAGGAACATCCGCAAAAGTACGTTTGTTTATAGCGTCATATTAGTACTAAGTAAAACCTTAAAAGGGAGGAAATATGCCGCTTTACATGGACGTTCATAAAAATGTTAACGGCCTCACAGCCGAGGCAGTCGCGGATGCTCATCGCAAGGATGTTCAAACCCAGAAGAAGCATGGGGTAAACTATCTCAAGTACTGGTATAACGACTCTGACGGCACTGTCTTTTGCCTTTTCGAGGCGCCCAATAAGGAGGCGGGGGAGATCGTTCATAAAGAGGCGCATGGCCTTGTCGCTGACGAGATCATCGAGGTTAAGGAAGGCAAGTAGGAACGCTTGGCATCCAGAGGTGGCCGGGGCGCTTGTAACGGGGGCCCCGGTTTTATTGATTAATTAATATTAAAATAAGCGGCAGACGAAAGCGTCTGCCGCGCAATTTAACCCTTATCTTTCTATCATTTTTTCTTAACAGGCTTTTTGGGTTTACCTTTTGTGTGTTTCTCAGTCATAATTTGCCTTTCTATTATTTAAGAGTATTGTCCGTCCCATTTAGTAACATGGGCAACAGAATCTAAATCGGGAAACATCGCCAATTTATTGATCCCCATTATCTCAAGTTCTTCCCATAAGAAAGCAATATTAGCCGTATCGATAGTTATTGTTGCAAGTTTAATGCATTTTCCTTCCTCTGATACCGCAAGATTGTTTAATGCTTGCCTATCGCGCCCATGAATTGTGAAGCGCCCTTGCTGTGCAACAATTCTATGATTTGTATATGATGGAAGAATGGCTATAGGATAGTTATTTAATATGTCTGGTTGGTTTACAAGGGGAGGAAGATACGATTCAGTTATCTGGCCTCCAGGTGTTAATATATAATCCTCGTCTAATCCACGCGAAAATTGGTTCAAAGAGCCTGCATCTAACAACCATATCACGGGCGAATCATTATTATAGATAGATGCTACAAATGGCCCAGATGTTTGAATATCATATTGACGCCTATCACAATTTCTATATTCATATTCTAATGCAAAAAATAACGCGGTCGTCAAACTCTCAGTCCAATCGAGTAATCTGGTAGGCAAGCCATGGTGTTGAGCTAAGATGTACCAATCCCAATCCGAACTTATTTTATAATCGATAAATGGCGCGGAAGTAGCTTTGAATCTTTCGAAAATGTTTTCCTCATCATAGCGAAATCCGGCGTCTTGTTGCCAATATAATCCAGGAATAAGATCATTTCTTTTAAAACGTTGACCCCGAAACCATAATTCCTGTTTATCTGCTGGGTTTGGAGCCCATCTCCTTGAGATTGATTTAACTTTGGCTAGAATTTCAGAAAAACCACTGGCATTTTCTTCTTCAATCATAATTACCCCTTAGTAAAAAAAATATTCCTTTTATCGTCGGCTATAGTTGCAGAATCAAAGTAAATGCTTTTTTTATAGCCTTCTGGCTCCGCTTGTCAAGCGGAAAATGGATATGACGGGCGGACCGGGGGGCGTCAGGATATCGCGAAAAAACGCAACATCCTAACGCACACAAATGGAATTCCTACTTTGATTGAGTTATCGATACCTCTACAGGCGGTCCATCAGATACAATTCGTAAATCGGGACCAACGGCAGATAATTGGATTTCAATTTTATCTGGTCCTAGCGCCGATATCTCCTGCTTTTCAAGAGTAGCAACTATTATTTCAGGGCTCAATTTATTCCATGAACCGGTAGCCGCATCTACAACTACACCCACTAAGCCCGTGAAAAGAACATCCAATAATATATAGCCAAAACTAGCGCTCGCCTGTATATGAGCAGTAGCATCCTTATATCCCTCCTTTGTGAAATGAAAATCGTAGCTGTTTTTTCGTGACAACGTTACTGAGGTAGGTGTCGTATACTCGCCAATAGCTGGGGAACCAGTCAGTTTGGCACCCGAAGGAGCCGATTGAATGTTGACAGTCTGATTTGATCCTTGGAACATTGCCCCGCATCCCACAAATAGAAATATTAATGTGAAGATTAGTCCAAACATTTGATGCTTTTTCAAAGCATTCTCCTTTTTTAAATAATATTAAATTAATCGCAGAGACATATTGCTCTGCGAACGGCCAATTTGCCTGGTTTTGCCTTTGCCTGCCATTGCTTTGCCTCCGATGAATAAAATTGTTAATACAAACCGCAAAACGGATAATTGTACAAAACAGATTTCCTTCATCCTTGGCACGTGGATAAAAGGGAGTATGTTTAATTATATCTTATCGGATTGTCTTGTCAAGATGAATTTAAATGAATCCCTCAGGTTTACGTAATCCGGGGGTAACAACTTGATCCGCGGCTACGTAATCTTCAAAATCGCTATCGTTTCCACATGCGGGGGCGGAATGAACTGGCCGTTTTTGACAAAGCCTATCGACCCATAAAGCGTATCAGCGGCGATATTTTGCGGTTCGAATGAAATCTGTATCTCCCGAATGCCCGGATTTTGCTTTAAGCGCTCTACGACCAGTATAGCCGCGGCCCGTCCGTAACCCTTGCCCTGGTAGCGCTGGTCGATCATCAGGCGGTCGAAATATCCCTTGCAGCTTTTATCATCATAGCAATACATCGCGAAGCCAACCATCGTATCGTCGGCGTAAACCGCCAGAGGGATCGAAACGCCGTCGACCTTGGCCTCAGCCAGCGAATAAATATTAGGAGCCACGAAATCTTCCTGCCCCGGTTTCAATTTAAGCCCGATGCACTCTCGAAAATTCGCCATGGTAATTTCGCGCAGTGTAACCGTCACATAAACTCCTTTTAAGTAAGGCCGATTTCCGTGTTTGCAGGCTATCTGTAGCGTCTCGGTACAACTGTTGTCAAATGCTTTTTGAGGGGATAGGCGCTTTTGAAATAGATCCAAATAGAAGTTGACAGTCTATTTTTCGATGATATATTTAGTTTGGTAATTTCAAACCTCATTTGTCTGGCGTTTCGTCCCAAATCCTTACCTTTGCGGTTAAGGAGGAGATTATGCTAAGTAAAAAGAACATTCATAGTCACGCTTTTATTAACGCTCATATTTCTGATACCAACTACCGGTTCAGCACAGGGTTTAATTTATATGGGAGCTGTTGATTCGCTGGCTTACGCAACGTCCGTAACAGTTGCTGATAGTTTTGCTTATATCGGTGATTATATGTTGGGGATGCTTATTTACAATGTGGTTAATCCGTCGGCGCCGATCTATACAGGCAGCTATAACCCCTCACCGGCCGTTTTTGATATCGAGATTGCCGGAAACCTGGCTTTTTTGGCGGCAGGATTATCGGAGCCCTATATGGGCGATCTTTATATTATCGATATCAGCGACAAGGCGCATCCGGAATCGCTAAGCGCGGTTAGTTTTATGTGGGAGGCGCTCTCTGTCGCGGTCTGGCCTGATAATTACGCCTACGTTAGCGAGGGTGGAATTAAAGTAATTGATATTTCGAATCCCCGTTCTCCAGCATTAATAAGTGGCTTTACGATTCCCGGGTATGCGTCCGGACTTGTATTCGACCGTTATCTGTACGTCGCCGCCGGTAACGCCGGTCTAATGATTCTGAACGTGGCTGATCCGAATAATATTCAGATCCTGGGAACGTGCGATACGCCCGGCAACGCTACCGATGTTTCTCTGGGTAATTTACCCCGCGGATATGCCTTCGTTGCTGACGGTCCCGCCGGTATGCAGGTGGTCAATGTTATAGATCCCCAAAATCCGACCATAGTAGGTAACCTGGCCACACCGGATAACGCCAGGAGCATCGCTGTTAATGGCTCTTATGCTTATATTGCTGTCGAGGATTCGGGGCTGGTGGTAGCGCGCATCTCCGATCCAGAGGCCCCTATCGAGGTAGCGTCGGCACATACACCCGCACGCGCTCAAGGAGTGTCGCGTGATTATAATTACGTTTATGCGGCCTGTTGGGAAACGATGGAAATATATTCTTTCAATCCCACCCATTGCGACTACAAACCGGGTGATCTAGACAGCAACGATCATTACAATCTTATGGACGTTACCATGGCTATAACCTATTTCAAAGGAGGGCCCCGTCCGCCTGACTCCTGCGATTGCTCGCCTCACGGAACGTTTTACGCCGGCGGTGACGCCAATGGCAACTGCGTATTCAACGGTATGGATGTTACTTTCATGGAATGGTGTTTTCAACGAGGCTTGCCTGTTAGCTTCTGTCCCGATTGTCCACCCACCAGATAAAATAGCTTTTCCCATAAATTAAAAGCCGCTCCTGGCAGAGCGGCTTTTCGGTTGGGATACCGGGTTTACCCGTCGGAGCGACGAGCCAAAACTTAGAATCTAATCATCCTTATGGAGCTTCCCTGCTCCCGTGAGATCCTTAGACCCTCCTCCATCCTTTAATTGAGGCAACCACGCGTGTTTCGTTGGCTGGAGAGAACAGCCCTTCTGATTTCCTTATGGCGACTTGATACTCGGGAGAAAACAATTTTCCAATACTGATCGCTCTAAAATTACTAATAATCATTGTAGCCTTGTCCAGATCGCAAACTCCGATGTCGATCCTGTTAAGTGTCCCTCCTGACGGCCTGCCGCGCTTAAGAACCTATTACTAATTGACGGCCTTTACTAAATCCCTGCCATTTTGCTTTCTGGCAACTGCGTTTATCGCAATTTGCATCGCCATAATATGATAATTGTCAGCTTTGTCAATCCGGTTAAAAAGCTTAATATATGCGTATATAAACTTACGCATATTTGGGATTTTTCTAAAATAATTCGCCTGGATTTAATTTCTAAAATCAAGAACCGACGAGCCCAATCTTGTAAACGGTTGTAATACAATACAATATATATGCGAATTTGAAGGAGCGTTGCCTTTGACGATTAGGGGATTCTGAAAAGTGTTATTCTGGCTATTTGCTGATATGCGTAATTTAGATAATCACTTTTTATACTGTAAATAGACCCATTAATAATTGCTATTGTTACGAACTTAACATTTATAAAATTTATTGCTCTAACCTTTTATTCTGTATACCTTTAAGATAGTTAGCCAAATTGACTGATTTGTGGTTTATTCCTAATTTCTTGCGGATTAACTCCCGATGTTTTTGAACCGTAGCCAGAGAAATATTGAGTGCCTCGCCTATTTCCTTCGAGGTAGCATCGCTTTTTATCATATAGCAGATTTCACGTTGCCGGGGAGATAGTTTCGCAAACATGTTCAGTTCTGCACCCGAGACCGTAACAAGCTCCGGAAGTCCGTCTCTAAGAATATTGTAATAGGTTTTATTGATTGTACCATCTTTTTTGAATAACTTGTTAAAAGCAGGTATCAGAATTTGAGAAACATTACTGCCGATACTCTGCCGAATTTCCATCCTTTCTTCCTGAATATGTTTCAACACTTCGTGCAGGGCCACGTTAGTATTCTCCAGCGCCTGACTCTCTTTTTTTAGACGCTCGAGACTTTGGATTTCATGAATCTGTTTGGCCGTAATATCAACTATCTCTTCCAGGTTTAAGACAGTCTGCATGGTGGGACGATTCCCGTCGAAGGGAGTATCGACAGAAAGCCAGCCCTCATAATTATTGTCGTTACCCATCACCGGCACGAATAGCTCGTCTTCCTGTTGCCACTTCTGCGGGCCCGGAAAATGAGTTCCTTTTTGCGGGACGTAGCGGCTTTTAATTTTGCTCATTATTCCGCTTTCTATCGGAACGAAGAAAGAGTGGCTGATGCGATTAGTCTCTTTCATGATTTTTTTTGCAAGGGCGATATCCGGAGCCGAACCTTTTCTGGCTTTGGTAACAACAGCAGCGCTAAGACCAACTTGTCCCAAATTGATTATGGCCCTATCGCTATTATGCAGCGTCAAAACAGCTCGTTTGAAAAGCTCGGTATCGTAGATTGCCTGGCACCCGAATTTTAAACATTCATCGACATTTTTAGCCTGGCGTAGGTTCTGCAGGAGTTGCAGCCGAGCCTGGTTACGTATCTCGGCAAGCTTTTGAACGGTAATATCCCTGGTAATAATCAGCACGCTGGCCGGGCCATTGTCACTTCTGATTATAGGCTGCAGGTTTGTAACGAACCACTTGCGTTCGCCAACGAGGAAAATCTTTCGTTCGACGCTTAGATTTTTATTGGTATCCAGCGCCTTATTAATACTTTCAATGAAATGTTCTGCCGTATCCGGTTCAAAAAAATCCTTAATATTCTTGCCTATAATTTCCTCGGGTGTTTTGCCAAAATATCTGGCGGTTGATTTATTGACATGGAGGAGCCGTCCGTTTCGATCAGCATTTACGATAATCTCACCCGCATTTTCTACCAAAAGCCTGAATTTCTCCTCGCTTTCACGCATAGCATCCTCGGCGCGTTTCTTCGGCGTAATATCGATATTCATGGTTACTTCGTACCTGGCTTGACCGTCCTGCATTATGTAATCGTTGGTGAATTGAATAGCCACGGATTCGCCGCTTTTTCTTACAAATACTTCAGCTTCCCGTACTTGCGAAGTTCGGGATTTACCGAATTCTCGCATATAATTATCCCGATCCTGCACCCGGCGCTGCGGCGGTGTGATAAGCTCATAAAAAGGTTTTCCGATCAACTCCTCTGACGAATAACCGTAGATATTACAATAGGTCCTGTTTACATATTGATATACTCCTCTGTAATCCAGCATACATATTCCAACCGGAGAGTTCTCCCAAATGGCTCTATAGCGTTCCTCGCTTTCGCGAAGGGCGTTTTCAGATTTTTTCTTTTCAGTTATATCGGTGAAGACGCTGGCAAATTCGCCCTGGCGAGTGGAATATATAAGCACCTCAAGAAACCGGCCAACTACTAATGATTCATGCTCAATTCGAATGGGTTTGCCGGTCAACGCAACTTCACCGCATACTTTGATGAGGCCTGCAGAGTGTCCGCTGGGAAAAAGCTCTGTAACTCTTTTGCCAATGACTTCGAATGCTTTCTTCTTCGACATTTCCTCAAATGCTTCGTTGACTTCAAGGTATATGTAGTCGATAGGCTTGCCGGCATCATCCGTAATGATCCTGCCGATCATATACCCGGACGTAAAATGTGCAAAAAGATCGTGGAACCGTCGTTCGCTTTCGCGCAACGCATTTTCGGCCTGCTTGCGTTCGGAAATATCCTCAGTCAGAATG
This sequence comes from uncultured candidate division Zixibacteria bacterium, assembly GCA_963801605.1. GTDB lineage: Bacteria > Zixibacteria > MSB-5A5 > UBA10806 > UBA10806 > UBA10806. Next base: position 44,540 of record CAWDFP010000008.1, on the reverse strand, counting down.
ACTACTTTTCCCACAGCGCCGCTTTGGTCCTTGATACCGTAGAAATGCTGCGATACCCAGTGTTCTCCACCTTCATGATGGTATAGCAATTTAACCTCGGGTATATGCAAATTACCGCCGCGCTCATAAATGGCTCTTACCTTTGGGTGCCAGTCCTTTAGATAATCATCGCCTTTCGTAAATTGAAGCGCGGGGATCTCTTTCGTCAACATCTCTTTTATTTCTTCGTCCGTTCTATTCCATATTTTTTGCCAGGCCCGATTGCAGCTTAATAGCTTCCCTGTTCGGTTTCGAACCGATACTGCCAGCGGAGAATGTTCGATTACCGTTCGATTGAATTCTTCACTAGTACGCAAAGCCTCCTCGGTTTGTTTGCGTTCGGAAATATCGATTGCCGTATTGAGAGTGCCCGAAAAATTACCCTCGGAATCAAGCATTGGCGCCGATGATACCAGGAGCGTTTTTCTGTTTTTCTTTATCGTTATAACTTCTAATTCATAGGTTGATGATAACCCTTTTTTGCGCATTTCAATTTGCCGGATAGCAATTGTCTTCTGGTTTCCCTCAATGTAATTCAATGGATTTTCACCAACCACCTCTTCGGGCGTATTCATATCGAAAATTTTGGCATACGCCGGATTGCAGAACTGCACAATCAGGTTTTTATCGAAAATGGCTATTCCTTCCAGGGCGGAATTGAAAAGCTCATGATAGCGCTTTTCAGAGGCGGCCAGGGCCGCCTGGGCGCGCTTGCTTTCGGTGATATCGATTACTGCGCTCAATATACACCGGAAATCTCCATTGGATTCATATAAAGGAGATGAGGAAACCAAAAGAGTTTTGGAATTTTTTAAAGCGGTTATTATTTGAAGCTCATAGTGCGTAGACAAACCCTTTTTACGAAGCTTCATTTGATCGATGAGAACTTCTTTCTGGCTGTCAATTACCAAATCTAACGTGCTTTTGCCGATAATCTCGGATACATCTTGTATCTCAAAAATGCTGGCGATAGCCGGGTTGCAAAATTGTATAACGTAATTTATATCGCTAATGACAATTCCCTCGAGAGCCGAATTAAACAATTCCTGATAACGTTTTTCGGATGATGCCAGCGTGGCTTCGGTTTCTTTCAAGCTGGTAATATCAAGAATAACGCCGCGGATAATATTCGGCTGCCCCTTATCATCGCGCTCGATGATCGCCTCGTTCTTAATCCAGACAATACTGCCGTTTTTGGCGATTACTCTGTATTCATTGCTTAGCGGCGACCCGCCTGTCAGGCGCCTTTCGGCGCTTTCTCTGGCGCGTTGACTGTCCCCCGGGTGTAGCAAGCTGGTCCATAGGGACGGATCAGATATTAATTCATCCGCGTTATAGCCAATTAGCTTTTCAATTTGTGGGCTGATATAGATAAAGCCCATATTGGGTCCAAGTCGGAATTCGTATGTCACAGCATTAGTATGCTCTACGAGAGTTCGATACTTACTTTCCGATACTTTCAAAGCCGCGGCGGCTTGTTCCTGTTCGGTAATATCGATAGCCATTAATTGAATTGCAGGCCTGCCGCGAAAGATGATTTGATCGGCAAATATCTCTACCGGGAATACTTCGCCATCCGCGCGGCGTAAAGCTGTTTTATAGCGGACCGGGACTGATGTATCCCCGGTATAGCGCCTCTCCGCGAATTCGCGCAAACGCGCCTTCTCATTCTCGGGTACGACGTCGAAAACGTCTCTGCCAATGACATCAGCCGTAACACTTCCCGCAAAAAGCTCTACGGCCTTTTTATTGGCAAAAGCAACTTTGCCATCCTGCAAAATAGCAATGGTATGAGGAGACATTTCGATCAAATTGCGGTATTTTTCCTCGCTTTCCCGATGCCGTTCCTCCGCTTTTTTACGGGCTGTAATATCTTGTGAAAATGAAATGATAAATTGCTCGTCGCCAATTTGACAAAAATCAGCTGAAATATAAACATCAAGCAACTGCCCGCTTTTATGCCGAAGCTTGGTTTCAAATCTATCTGCCCCGGAATTTATTATATTGATTATGCGCTGTCCGGTCTCATCGGGTTTTTCGTTGGCGTCAATATCCCTGATATTCAATTTTTGAAGCTCCTCCGCTGAATATCCGAGAAATTTGCAAAGCGCAGGATTAGCGTCAACAATTGTCCCATCCAGCCCTATAATGGCCAGACCATCGGGAGAGTTATTCCGAATAAGCTCATTTCGCCGAGAGAGTCGGCTCATGGCATTAGTACCAGCATTTTGTTGATCGCCTTGATTTCGATTTCCATTTTGCGAATCTCTTTGATTTGTTTCATCGACAATCATATAGATTCTCCCTAAACGAAATCATTGATTTTTGTTCTATGAGCACTATTAAATTACTCATAGAAATGTCAATGCCGAAATTAACCGACTCAATATTATTAATAGCTCCAATTAACGAGGGGATGATTCCTGGCTTAAATAATTAATCCGCTTAGCGGAAATGCCATTTTTTCATCCAAAGCTAATATAACATAGCGGCTTATCAAGTCAAGGAATGTTATCCTAGCATCGATTTCATTGGCTATCGATCTTGATAAAAAAGGCGTAATTAGTTACCTTTGTGTTATGGTTGAACAAGATTGGATAATAATTTAGGATAAAACTATGGATGTACATAATTTAAATCGGTTTTTCAGCCCCAGACGGATAGCGGTGATGGGGGTAACGTCCAACCCCAACAGCGTGGGGGGGAAACTGCTTGCCAATCTCGTTGGCGGAGGCTTTGATGGTGTAGTTTACCCTGTAAATCCGGACCGAGAGGCAGTTCTGGGAATAAGCTGCTATCCAGACATTAAATCATTACCCAATATGCCCGATTTGGGTGTGATCTGCGCTCCAGCTGTTCAGGTTCCCGATTTGGTACGCCAATGCGGCGAGGCCGGTATTTTGGGCTTGATGATTATATCGGCCGGATTTAGAGAAATCGGCGCTGAGGGCAAAGCGCTTGAAGAAAAAATCAGGGAACAGGCAGCATGTTTTCGAGGCATGAGAATAATCGGTCCAAACTGCCTGGGGATAATTTCACCAGGCAAAAAACTCAATATCAGTTTTGCGGCCGGCATGCCGAAAGCCGGGCATGTAGCCTTTATTTCGCAATCGGGAGCGCTATGTACATCGGTGCTCGATTGGGCACTTGAAGGTAAAATCGGGTTTTCGCATTTCGTCTCTATTGGAAATACGATCGATGTCGGATTCGGTGATTTGATCGATTATTTCGGAGAAGATGAAAATACCGAATCGATCATACTCTATATCGAATCAATTTCGCAAGCCCGCAAATTCATGACGGCCGCCAGGGCCTTTGCGCGCACCAAACCAATAATTGCGTATAAAGCGGGACGGTTTCCTGAATCTGCCAAGGCGGCGGCATCGCACACCGGCGCCATGGCCTCGGAAGATGCTGTGTATGACGCTGCCTTTCAGCGTATCGGAGTGGCCAGGGTATTCGATATTGGAGAAATATTCGATTGCGTCGAACTTATCGGCCGTCGCAAGATTCCTCAAGGCCCACGGCTGGGGATCGTCACCAACGCCGGCGGCCCGGGCGTTATGGCTACGGACTCGCTTATAGCATCAGGTGGCGAGTTGGCCAAATTGTCTGATAAAACTATGGAAACCCTGAATGAAAATTTGCCGCCTGCCTGGTCGCATAGTAATCCTATCGATGTTTTAGGTGACGCCAACTCCAAAAGGATCGAAAAAGCGGTTCAAATAGTTTTGCAGGATACCGCCATCGATGCTGTCCTGGTGATTCTTACTCCCCAAGCCATGACAAACCCGACCGCAGCAGCCAAGGTCGTTGCCAGACTTTCTGAAAGCACCTCCAAACCGATACTCGCCGCCTGGCTGGGGGGAGCGGCTATGCGTGAGGGGGACCAGATACTAATTAACTCCGGTGTACCATCATATAGAACCCCCGAGCAGGCCATCAGAGCTTTTATGACATTAGTTTCTTATTCGAAAAACCTTGAGACGCTTTATGACACTCCCAAGGATATCCGGGTTGATTTCAACGTGGACCGAGAAAAGCTTCGGACCGAATTCGTAGCCTCGAATTTCGGCGGCAACAGCACCTTATCCGAGGATATCTCCAAGTCTCTTATCGAAACCTACGGCATTCCGGTAACCCGTCCGCATCGTGCGAAAACAGCCGATGAAGCCGTGTATATCGCCAATCAGATTGGTTATCCAGTGGCTCTTAAAATTCATTCGCCGGATATTACTCATAAAACGGATGTTGGCGGCGTGGCTCTAAGCGTTGATAATGAGGCCATGGTGCGCGAAAGTTTCGAAAGAATAATATCAAGCGTCAGTCAGAAAAAGCCCGAGGCCAGGATCGAGGGTGTTACTGTTCAGCGAATGGTGACCAAGGGAGATTCGACCGAGCTTATCATCGGCATAAAAAAGGACCCAATATTTGGGACAATTATAATGGCGGGTATGGGTGGAGTAGCTGCCGAGCTTTTTGCGGACAAAGCGCTTGGATTTCCACCTCTCAATGAAAGATTAGCCCGCAGAATGTTGGAATCGCTAAAAATCTGGCCGCTTCTGAAAGGTTACCGTGGCAGGCCACCGGCCGATACCGATAAGCTGATCGAGACCCTTATCAGGCTATCTTATCTGGCTGCGGATTATCCGGAAATAAGCGAACTCGATATTAATCCGTTGCTTGTCAGCCCCAAAGGGGTAGTGGCGCTTGATGCTCGTATCGTGATGGATAATACTTTAATTGGAAAGGCCCTTGAACCTTATTCACATCTGGCGCTCAGGCCATATCCCGAAAAATATGTTAAGACTGTATCGCTCAGGGATGGCACCAAAGTAATACTTCGCCCGATAAAGCCCGAGGATGAGCCGTTATGGATGAATCTTCTGGCAAGCTGCTCCAAAGAATCGATTTATCTGAGATTCCGCTACTTTTTCCAATGGGCCTCGCATGAGGTTGCGGCCCGTTACTGCTATATTGATTACGATAGAGAAATCGCTATCGTAGCCGAGATCGAGGAGAATGGAGCGAGGAAATTGATCGGTGTAGGCCGGCTGATTGCCGATCTCGACCATGAAAGCGTTGAGTATGCGGTGCTTATCGCCGATGCCTGGCAGCAAAAGGACCTAGGCAAAATCCTAACTGAATACTGTCTGGAAATCGCAGGTAAATGGAAGCTTCGAATGGTAACAGCAGTCACTACGACAAATAACGGCCCCATGATCTCGGTTTTTCAAAAACTGGGTTTTGAGATTACATATTCCTCCGATTCCACCGTTGAAGTCTCAAAGACGATTGGATAGCAATGCCTCCGCGGGTTCCGCCTCCTGACCAAAGGGTCAGGAGAAAGAAATCCGAATGGCGCCAACTCAATTTATCACGATTGTAGAATTCCGATATTATAATGCATCTCCTATACAGCAATCGGATTTCTGCGTCCAATTGGACGGGCGGAACCCGCGGCTATTGTTTTTCTCCGAAGATATCATTTGATTTAATATTGGCTTCCTAACTTCCCAAACGCGTCGTTCAAATTTTTGGGATTATCACCAGGAACCACCATTTTTCCAGCGGTGTTCTTATCCATGTTATATATGGATAAGAGAAGCTGTTTCGACCGGGTTGCCGGTTGTTGTAATTAGAAAGGATGGGATTCGTGGGGAAGAATGTCGCGCAAAAATTGATTGAAAGCCATCTTGTCGCCGGACGGATGAAAGCAGGGGAGGAGATCGGGCTGAAAATAGACCAGACCTTAGCTCAGGATGCTACCGGAACTCTGGTCATGCTGGAACTTGAGGCTATGGGATTGGAGCGCGCGCGGACTGAGCTTTCGGCGCAATATGTGGATCATAACCTGCTTCAAACTGATTTTAAAAACGCCGATGATCACATTTTCCTGAAAAGCGCCTGTATGAAATTTGGAATCTGGTTTAGCCGTCCGGGAAACGGGGTCAGCCATCCGGTACACATGGAACGATTTGGAGTTCCCGGGAAAACTCTACTCGGTTCGGACAGCCATACCTGTTCGGCGGGATCTCTGGGGATGCTCGCTATCGGAGCCGGTGGCCTTGAGGTGGGACTGGCGATCGCAGGTGAACCGTTTTATGTAAAGATGCCGAAGGTTTGGGGGGTGAGGCTAACAGGCAAACTTCCTGATTGGGTTAGCGCCAAGGACGTGATCTTAGAAATGCTTCGTCGGCACGGCGTAAGCGGGGGAGTGGGACGAATAATCGAATATTACGGACCGGGTTTGGACACTTTATCTGCTATGGATCGACACGTGATCGCCAATATGGGGGCGGAGCTTGGTGCGACGACATCGGTATTTCCATCGGATAGCGAAATCAGGCGATTTTTGCGGGCGCAGGGGCGAGAAGATGCCTGGGTTGAATTAATGCCCGATTTCGATGCTACCTATGACGAATATGAGGAAATTGATCTTTCGACTCTTGAGCCTTTGGTCGCGTTGCCAAGCAGTCCGGGCAATGTCGTACCGGTTAGAGAAGTTGCTGGTCGGGAAATTTATCAGGCGGTGATTGGCTCATCGGCCAATCCGGGTTTACGCGATTTTGCGGTACCGGCCATGATAGTTAAGGGCAGACAGATTAACGATCATGTATCTTTCGATATTAATCCCGCATCCAGGCAGATTCTGGAAAATTTGGCGGCGCAGGGGTATCTTGGGATGTTAATTCATTCCGGAGGACGGATTCATCAGGCTGGTTGTAACGGTTGTATCGGCATGGGGCAGGCGCCCGCCACTCACAAAATCAGCCTGCGCACCGTGCCCAGAAATTTCCCGGGACGATCCGGTACGAAAGACGATTTAGTATATCTCTGCAGCCCCGAAACCGCGGCGGCATCGGCCTTAAAAGGCGTTATCACCGATCCCCGAACGCTCGATATGGCCTGTCCTCATTTTGTAGAACCTGAAAATCCGATAATTAATAAGCAAATGCTGATTGCCCCGCCGGAGCGCGGTATTGATATAAAGTTGGAAAAAGGGCCAAATGTAAAGTCGCTTCCAATTCTCGATCCCCTTGCTGGTACAATCGAGGGTCCGATTTTACTCAAACTGGGCGATAACATTTCCACCGATGAGATTCTTCCCGCGGGAACGAAGGTTTTGCCATTTAGAAGTAATATTCAGGAGCTCAGCAAGTTTGCATTTTCGCAGGTCGATGAGACTTTCTACACTCGGGCCTTGGAATGTAAAAGTATCGGCTCTTTTGTGGTGGCAGGACTGAATTATGGCCAGGGGTCAAGTCGCGAACATGCTGCCCTGGTGCCGAGATTTCTGGGGCTTCGGGCAGTTCTGGCAAAGGGATTCGCCCGAATTCATTGGCAGAACCTGACCAATTTCGGAGTACTGCCTCTCGAATTTGATAATACCGATGATTATAACAGAATCAATCAAAACGATTACCTGGTGATTGAGAATATTATCGAGAAAATCAAAAATAACGGCGGCTTTCGAGATATTTAATAAAACCAGGAATGAAATTTATAAAGTACATCATTCTATGACTGCGCGGCAAATCGAGATGATCCTGGCAGGGGGGTTGATAAATATCTTCCGTAAAAAACATCAAAAGGAAGGAAATAAAGCGGCTGTTTAAGCATAATCGAATTACCTTCTGATTAGATAAATCACAAAAATTAAGCGCCGGGATTTAATTATAATCCCGGCGTTTTGTGATTTTAACAGAAAATGCTAAAATTCTTATTTCCCGAACAGGCCCTTAATTTTGTTTTTGATATCCTCAGTTTGTTTCTGTTTTTGATTCTCAACGGCCTTGCTTAAGGAATCCTCCACTGCTGCCTTTTGCTGATTGAGCTTTTGCTGGGCCTGATTTTCGAGCTCCTGCTTGGCTTGTTGCTGAAGCTGTTGAACGGCGCCCTTGGCTATCTGCCCCAGTGATGTATTAATCTTGGGGCTGTTAATCGGACCGGCTACACCAACATTAACCTCGACAGTTTCATTTCCTACAAGATTGGCGCTGTTGCCAAGTAATCCCGAGAGCGCGGAATTGATCGTATTTTTCATCATCGAGGCCGGTAGTTGAAGCTTCAACTGGTAATCAAGTGTCTTATCCAAACCGTTTGAGCCTGATGCTATCACCGGTATATCGCCGATACTAAAATTAATTGGTTTGAGATGGAAAAATCCATCCTGAATATTGAAACTTGGAGCCAGATTTTTCAGTGTCGGATTGCTGAATTGACTCATTTTTAAAACATCGGCGATTTTGTTAAGCGGTTCGAAATTTTCGATCTGAGCCTGAGGAATCTGCAATGCCCCCTGACCGATAATTGTTTGCCAAAGCGGCATCAATGAATCCCCGAGATCGGAGTTTAAATTGATATTGCCGTTTACCTGCCCTTTCATGTATCCCGCCATCGGCGCAAAGGTTTGAACCGTAACGAATGTTTTGTACATGTCGGGTATATTTAATTGTGACATCTTGAGATCGAAATTGATGTGCGGTTTGGATGGTTTGATATAAGCGTAGGTGCCGTTGCTGATCATGGTGCCGCCCAGAAAATTGGCGGATAAATTCGAAAGTGTCAGAGTCCTATTTTTCAAGAGCAGGGTGCCCTTGACATTGGTCATATCCATGTTATCCAAAACAATTTCGCCAAAAATGCCGGACATTTGAAAATCAATCCTATCGGGAAGCTCAACAGCCGCCAACGCGCCGCCCGGCTGTTTCATCATCGGTGTGAGGTCGAGATAATTGGAGCTGATTGCCAAATTTCCGCTCAGAGTTTGCCCGGCGAGAACATATCCTATAACGTTGTCGAGACCGCCATTGGCCTTAATATCGCTTTTACCCATTTTCATATTGAAATTTTCCAACTTGGCTTGAGCGGGAGTGAATGTAATATTGGCGCTTGATACTTGAACCGCTTCCGGAATGGTCGGAGCCGCGTACTTAATATTCGCAAATGCAACTGCTCCTGATGCTGTAAAATTCCCTAATTGCTTTTGCTGAAGAGAGCCGACGTTTCCTCGGAATTTAACATCTGATCTCACCATACCTTCGAGTTGAACGCTGTCGCTCATGGGTACCAATTTTCGCACATCGGCTAAATTAATATTTCCCTTGAGGAATCCATCGACGTAGGGATTGGAGATCGGCGTCTTTACAAGAAGTTGGGCATCGACCGGCTCATTCAGTATCTCCAGATGAAATTTACGCAAATCGATTTCAGTATCATCCATTGTTCTACCCGGATTTTGGATTTGCAGATCGAGCGAAACATTTTTGACCGGTGTCTTAAGCTGGGCATACTCAAACATGCCGTTATCGACCAATAACCTGGCATCAATAAGCGGCATCTGCTTTTTACTATAGGTACCCTGCGCTTTGCCCTCAAGTGAAAATTGTCCCTGGGCCTGCAGGTCGTTGAAATTCTTACGATAAACCGATGGTATCATCGAAAGTAAGCTCTTGAATTCGGTGCTGGGCGTCTTGAAAGTCAAATCCATATTAATCGCCTCACCAGCCATCTGCACCCAACCATCGAATGCCAGCGCCAATTGATTGAGCCTGACCTCGTTTTGTTTGAACGCGTATTTCTTTGCATTCAAATCCATATCGAGATCGGCCTTAATATTCAATTCGGCCTTATTAAGATAAGATACGCCGCCCATCTGAACCGAAAGGCTGTCGATTTTTGTCTTGGTAGACAGAGTAAATACCGATTTGGAGAAATCCCCCTTACCTTCATGATTTAAGCCAATAACCGCTGCATAGATTCCCGATGAATCGTTGGCGTAAACGATACGACCGTTGCTTATAGCGTAATTTTTAATCGCCAGATTCATGGCTGCCCCCTGCGTCTGCTCGGGAGGAGCATTAGCCGGAGTCGGAGACATTATCATATAATTCGAGCGGCCATCCTTAAGAGTAACCAGGAAAAGATCGGGCTTATCGAGTTTGAGCGATAATATCTCCAGCTGTTTGCTCGAAAGATATTTCCAGGGGTTGACCGTGATCTCAAATTTATCGAGGCTGGCCAACGTGTCACCCTCAAACGGCGCCTTGTTTACGACCGAGATTTTTTCAAGCGAAACCCGGGCATTTGGGAAGGAGCTCAGCAGACTTATGCTGACATCTTTGAAATCAACCGTGGCATTTATGCTTTGATTGGCTTTTTCCTTAACCATCTTGACGATTTGCGGTTTGAAAAATATCGGGATTACCAGCAGAACAACGATGATAACCAGGATAATTATTCCCAGCGCGATTCCAACTTTTTTCATCTTATAACCTCATTCGTTCAAAAGTGTTTATCTCCGAACGTTATACATCTTCCTCTATATTCAGAACGTATACAAATAATACGCCCTGACCATAAAAATGCAAGCGATTTGTAAATTACCTAATTCGATAACTTTGCGAAGAACCATCCACAAACAGGCGCGGGTTCCGCTCGTCCAATTGGACGCGGAAATCCGAGAGCTCCCAACATCAGTATAGATGGTCTCTGACATACCGATACCGCGGATATTCACAATCGGATTTCCTGCTCCTGACCCCTGGGGTCAGGAGGCGGAACCCGCGCATCTATTCGGGGCTGTGATCCCCGCGCTATCGCCTGCTTTAAACTTGAAATAATTCATTTTTTGGAGTAAAATATTTCGGAGGATAATCTATGCCCGCGAATCTACCGCCCCATTATTATGAACTTGAGAGACAGTTCAACAAAGAAACTGACCCTCATGAAAAGCTTCGTCTAGCCAAAGAGCTTCTGGCCTTAATGCCCAAGCATAAAGGAACGGACAAGCTTCAAGCGGAGATGAAGGCCAAAATTTCGAAACTCAAGAAACAGGCTGAGGAGGGTGGTAAGGGGCATGGTGCCCACCGGGTCGATCTCCATTCCCATATCGAAAAGGAGGGTGCGGCGCAGGTCATCATGATCGGTCCGCCAAATACGGGTAAATCGAGCCTGCTTGAAAGCGTAACTCACGCTAAACCGCTTATCGGCGAATATCCTTATACCACCAGAGAACCGCTTACCGGCATGATGACATTCGAGACCGTTCATTTTCAATTGATTGATACACCAGCTATATCGGATCAACAGTTTCCAACCTATCTTCCCAATCTGATCCGTCAATCCGATCTGGTTGCGATGATTGGTGATGTTTCCAATCCTGATCCGGTATCCGAGTTTGATCTTATCCTGAAACTACTTGAAGAAAAGGCAATCAATCTAACACCCGATCCGCCGGAAAAAGTCGAAAATCCTCATTTTTCCTATAAGAAAACTATAGTTATCGCCAATAAATTTCTTGATGATGAATCTGGGGCGGGTCTTGCCCGCCTCAAACAACGCTTTCCAGATTTCGTAATCGTGCCAACGTCAATTCTTGACGATGATTCTCTCAACAATTTCAAAGCTGCCGTGTTTGCATCCATGAATATAATTCGAGTCTATACCAAGCGGATCGGGCATGATGTGGAATATATCGATCCAATCATTCTTCCGATTGGCGGTACTGTCGAGGAAGCTGCCGTAAACTTGCATAAGGATTTCGCCTACAAACTTCAATTTGCCAAAGTTTGGGGTAAAGGGAAATTCGAGGGCCAGCGCGTGAAGAATAATTTTGTATTATCCGATGGCGATATAATCGAATTTCACATTTAGGATAAAATCACTATCAATTATTGGGAAATCTTATAAGAAAGAAAATTGGCACTCTTAAAAAGGCGTTTTTTTTGGCGATGACCCATTCGTATTCATTTGGCGAAAGCTTATTAACTAATTCCCTCATCTCCTCAATTGAATAAGTCCTAAAACAAGATACTATACCGTCCAGAAACCCGATGATCGGGGCCGCCGGGATTATGTAAGTCCAGAAAAGCCGCGATATTCTAAATGGCCTTATGAATGGACAGGCGAGAAGGGTGAAGATCTGCATGGCTGCAACCAATAAAATTGACGGTACTCAAAACGCGGGAACATGTCATAAATAATCCTTTTTGCCTTTATTGGCTCTAATCATTTTGAATTTTTAATAGGGCGGCTTAGGGGAATAAGATTAATTCGGTAAGTATCATTTTATACCCTTAATTCTTGACTTAAGCACTTGATAATGTTATTATTTAGCTGCTTGAAGCTGTCTTCATGAGTTGATGAATTGAAAAATTCGAACTTAACACACTTTTGGTCTTCTCGGAAAATTTTGCCGTTTCCTAAATATCCTTATTGGAACGGTCGATGAAATCTATAAGGGTGTAATTTTGCCCGCGATATTGTTCGGATATTTAACTATAGGTAGGTCAATAGGATAACAATACCCAATAAGCAAACTGAGTGGAGCGCTTCATGAAAAACTACTACCTTGGCAAAAGCGTGGTGCTTACTGCGCTTTTGATGTTCGCTCTGGTTTCGGTCGCCAGCGGGGCTACTGCCGATGCCCAAAAGATCGCTTATCAGCAGCTTCTGACTTCCAATCCGGAAGTACAGTTTTACCGTGAGAATTCAACCATAACACGAATCTACGGTCAGGCTTTTATACATGGCATTAGCCCGCAGGATGCCGCTGAGCAATTCAGAACTCAGTATTCGCCAATACTGGGAGTCGATCCCGGTGATCTGCAGCCGGTGAGCTATGTTGTTAAGGACGGTAATACTCTTCAATTAATGTATGAAAACGGCAAATACAAATTTACGCTCGTATATTATTCCCAATATAAAGACGGTATCCCCGTTTATAAATCCGATTTAAGGCTTCTGGTGCGAAATGAATCAGGCTACCCGCTTGTTCTGGCTGCATCAGCCCTGAAAGATTTAGGCAATTTTACTGTTGACGCTGGTAAAGCCTCTGTTGATCCCAAAGCGGCTCAAGACGCTTTTGCCATAAAAAATCCGCAATATGTCAAATTTACCGATCCCCAAAGAGTAATCTGGGCGGGTATCGATGATAAAGTCAATCCTGCAGTTGGTATCGAGTTTATTGCCGATGATGGCAATGAGCCGACCGTACTCAGAGACCTCTATATTATCGATCCTGTATCCGGTGAAGTTCTCTATCAGGAAAATCAAGTTGTCGATATTAATGTCAGCGGGCAGGTAACCGGTTTGGCTACCGAGAATTTCCTGGCCGAACAATGCGGTAACGAAGTTACTACTCCTTTGAAATGGGCCCGTGTAAAAATATCCGGCGGCGATTCTACATTTACCGATTCTCTCGGTAATTTCACGATCAATAACAGCGGATCATCATCGGTAACGGTGCTATCACAGGTGCGCGGCCATTGGTTTTATACCCATGACCAGGCGGTTAGCGATACCACCATTTCCCGCGTGGTAACCCCGCCGGGACCGGCGAATTTTCAGCATAATCCTGCCAATGCCGAATATAGACGAGCTGAAGTCAACGCTTATTTACACGCCAATGTTGTCCGCGATTTTACCCTAAAATATGTTCCCAATTATCCGACTGTTGCTACTCAAACAAATTTCCCGGTATATGTAAATGATAATACCGGTTATTGCCCCGGCAACGCCTGGTATGATGGCGTTTCGTTAACCTTCTGCCGCTCTGGTGGCGGCTATAGAAATACCGCCTTCTCAACTGTGGTGCATCATGAATATGGCCATCACCTTGTAGAATGTGCCGGAAGCGGACAGGGGCAATATGGCGAGGGTATGGGTGATGTCATGGGGCTGCTTATCACCGATGATCCTGGCGCTGCTTATGGTTTTTATGGCGACGGACAATGCGCGGTGCCTCTTCGTAATGCTGACAATACTTTACAATATCCCTGCTCCGGGGAAATTCACGATTGCGGTCAGTTGCTCTCCGGTTGCGTCTGGAGTACCCGCAATGCTTTAGCAGCGACCCATCCTACCAACTATATCGATATTCTGGCCCCATTGGCTATCAGTGCCATGACGCTTCATTCCGGCACCGAAATCACTCCGCAGATTACAATCGATTATTTAACTCTTGACGATGACGATGGCAATATCAATAACGGCACACCTCATCATTCCGAAATCTGTGCCGGTTTTACCGCTCATAATATGGATTGCCCGGCGCTTAATCTTTTGAGCTTTGCCTACCCCAATGGCCGGCCGACTTTTATCAGTCCCAACGGCGGCACCTCGATGCGCGTTGTAGTTACTGCCATCGGAGCTACGCCTCAAGCCAATACCGGCGTTCTTCATTATAACGCAGGCGCTGGCTGGCTAACCTCCAATATGACTCAAGTTACACCTAACGTCTATGATGCGGTTTTCCCGGCATTAACATGCGGAATAAGCGTTCACTATTATTGCAGCGCCCTGACCACCACCGGAACTCTTGTAACTGATCCGCAAAACGCGCCATCTGTTTATTATTCTACCCAGGTCGGTACTGCTGATCGGGATACCCTCTTTACCGATGACTTTTCGACCAATCAAGGTTGGACCGGAACCGGGGGACTTGGCGAATGGACTATCGGGGTTGCTACCGGAGGGTCTGGTAGCGACGGTTATGGTGGGCCCGATCCTGCCACCGATCATAGTTCCACCAGCGATAATCGTCTATTGGGAAATGATATCACCAGCGGTACAGGAGGCGATTATTCTGCCAGTTTAACACAGACCAATTGGGTAACATCACCGATTTATAACCTCTCCGGCAGATATGCGATCACGGTTAGTTTCTGGCGTTGGTTGGGGGTCGAACAGAACATATATGACCATGCTTATTTCCAGGTTAAGAATGCCAGCGGTACCTGGGTGACGCTTTTTGAAAACGGCGGCACTACAATAGATGAATCCGCCTGGAGCCAGTATTCTTACGATGTTTCCGATTATGCCACTAATAATCCGAATTTCCAAATCCAATTTGGAATCGGCGCCACTGATGACTCCTGGCAATTTTGCGGATGGAATATCGATGATATTGTAATTTCCGCAATGCGCTGCAACACCACTCCTCCGGGGACGCTTTCCGGGACAGTAACTGATTTCCGCGGCGCAATCAATCAGGCTTTTGTGCATGCGGTCAACGGCGGCACCAATTTCTATGATACGACATCAACCAGCGGTGCGTATTCAATGTCTCTTCCGCCTGCGACTTATAACGTAACATTCACAAAAAGCGGGGAGAGGGATACGACTATAAGCGGCGTAGTAATCACCTCAAGCAATACTACTACCCTGAACGTTGTGATGCAGCGGCTACCCGGAACGATTTCCGGAACTGTAACCCGTTACCCCAGCAGTCCGCCGACCAACCCGATTGCCAACGTATTCGTCTCAATAGTCGGCAGCTCGCGTTTGGATACAACCAACTCGTCCGGCGCCTATTCTTTCGCAAACGTTGTGGACAGCACCTATACGCTTCGCTTTACCAATTCCGATTACCGGGATACGACTATCGCGGGAATCGTCGTTACTGCCGGAGGGACAACCACCAGGAATGTGCAGATGGTGATATTGCCCGGCTATATAAACGGTACGGTCAGGGATACAACCGGAGCGCCTCTTCAGAATATCTTTGTGAGAATTAATACCGGCGCTCTCCTGATCGATGCCGCCGGGGTGGCGCCCGCTAACGGAGGAAGCACTCCTATAATTGCCGCGGTTGATTCGATGTACACTGATGTCAACGGCTATTATAGTTCACAGCGAACGGTAGGAACCTATAATGTCAGATTTACCCATACCGATTACCGCGATACAACCATTCATAGCGTGGTCGTTACCGCCGCCGATACCACAAATGTTTCGCCGGTTCTCAAACGCCGCAATCGCGCGCCGGTCATCACGTCGCCTGCCACGGCGTCGGCAACTGAGGATATCCTCTTCCGATATACTGCCACCGCGTCGGATTCCGACGCGACAGTTCCGACGCTTGCTTTCAGCAATTATCCTGCGTGGATGAGCGTCCTGGGTGATACGATTCAGGGAACTCCGCTTAACGGGAATGGAAATACGACATTCAGGATTATCGCCTCTGATGGTTTCCTGGCCGATACTCAAACCGTATCGGTTACTGTAATCCCTGTCAATGATCCGCCGGTAATTACATCACCGATAGCGGATACAGCCACGGAACGAATTCTATTTACCTATCATGCTACCGCTACCGATCCTGATAATACGCCTACCTGCTCATTTATCAATTACCCATCCTGGCTGCAGGTCTCTGGCGCCATAATCTTCGGTACGCCCGGCGAAAGTTTCCACGATACCACATTCTGGGTTATTGCCTCCGATGGGCAACTCGCTGATACTGAAATTGTCGCTGTGGCAATCATTGATATTAATGATCCGCCGGTGATTACCTCGTCGTCCACAGCCGAGGCGCACGAAGATCAGCATTTCAGCTACGTTGCGACCGCTCAAGACCCTGAAGGGCTGACGCCAACTATTTCGCTCAGCAACTATGCTGCCTGGTTGAGTGTAGTGGGTGATACAATCTCCGGCACGCCGGATTCCACAACCACCAATTCTACTTTCAGGATTATCGCATCCGATGGAGTCTTCGCGGATACGCAGATAGTTACATTGACGATTACATTTGATAATCACTATCCGCAGGTAACATCGGCGGCGACTGCTACAGCCACGGAACGCGAGCAATTCCAATATACCGCTTCGGCAATTGATCCCGACGGCACTACACCGCAAATCACATTTTTCCGCATCCCTCATTGGCTAACGGTTGCGGGTCATATCATTTCCGGTACTCCGGGTGAAAGCTATCCCGATACATCTTTCGGTATAATTGCATCCGATGGCCAGTTGGCCGATACGCTGATGGTTTCATTGAATGTCATCGATATTAACGATCCGCCCGTTATTACATCGCCATCGGCTGACACTGCCACGGTCGGCCTGCCATTCGATTATCAGGCTGCCGCCAGCGATCCCGAGGGAACAACCCCAATAATCAGCTTTGCCGAATATCCAACCTGGATGGAGCCGAGCGGCATGCATTTATCCGGCACGCCCAATCCGGGTTCTTCAAGTTCAACCTTTAAGGTAATTGCATCGGATGGCGTCTTAGCCGAAACGTTAATTGTCGATTTAACAGTCCTGGGCGGCTGCGATTATGTCACAGGAGATGTTAATGGATCGGGCGTATTCAACGGCCTGGATGTAACTTATGGAGTTGGATATTTCAAGGGCGGTGCTCCGCCTCTGTACTCCTGCGAATGCACTCCCGGCAATACCTGGTATGTCTCCGGTGATGTTAACAACAGTTGCAGCTTCAATGGGCTTGATGTAACCTTTATGGTCTCTTTCTTCAAGGGAGGTTCCATACCAACATCGTGTCTCGACTGTCTGCCGTCAGGGATTCTCGATAAGGGTTTAGGGCATAATATTAGCCCCAGGGTCTTGCCTCAAACCAGATAGAATGTTTAAATATCTACTAAACCGGGGTTAAGTCAGCCCCGGTTTTTTTATTTTATCCTTTATATCCTGGTTATCTTCAAACTTGCAATAAATCGTCATTAATCATATATTCTAAGTCCTTTTAGATGAAAGGAGAACCTTGGATAAAGTAACACTAAAGGGCAAAAGCCTCGTTGATGTCCTAAAGCAAAGCCGTAAGCTTTTCGGGCCAAAAACCTTCATGAAAAGCTATCAGGATGGCCAATTTGTCGGCATTACTTTCACCGAATTCGCCGATAAAGCCGAGCGAATTGGTAAGGGGCTAATAGCCTCCGGTCTAAAAAAAGGGGATAAGGTTGCTGTTCTTTCTACAAACCGTCCGGAGTGGGGCGTTTCGTATATAGGGGTCTTGGTCGCAGGAGGTATTAACGTTCCTCTCGACGCTCTCCTGAAAGCGCCATCCTGGAGCCATATTATCCAGAATTCCGGGGCCAGAATCCTGATTATCTCAAAATCATTTTTGGGCGAGTTGGAACAATTCCTCGATGATCTGCCCGGTCTTGAGTTGGTTATTTGTATGGATGACATTGAACCAGGCGCAAAAGCCATTTCATTGACTGAACTTGAATCACGCGGTGAAACGGCCAAAACGAATTTGCCTGATGTTAAACCAACAGATACGGCCTCAATCTTATACACCTCTGGCACTACCGGACAGGCCAAGGGAGTTCTGCTTTCTCATCAAAATATAGTATCCGATATCGATGGCATGACAGCTTTGATCGAAATCAAAGACGATGATACTTTTCTATCGGTTCTGCCAATCCATCACGCTTTTGAATGTACGTGCGGTTTTTTAACGCCGCTGGCGGCAGGCTCCTGCATAGCTTATGCCCGAGGTCTGGCCTCCAAACTCATTATCGAGGATATCAACAGCAACAAGGCTACTATCTTGTTGGGCGTACCGCTGCTTTTTGAAAAAATGCATGACGGGATTTTCAAGGCTATCGCCAAGAAGCCGCCGTTTACCAGAGTCATGTTCAATGCGACTTATGCTTTAAGCAAATTATTAGCATCAACATTCATAGATAATCCCGGCAAACGCATCTTCAAAGGCCTCAGGGATAAAGCTGGACTCATCAGCCTGAGGCTCCTGATTACCGGCGGCGCCCCGATACCTCCTGAGGTAACCAGAGCATTCAAGTTATTGGGCTTTTGCTTTATGCAAGGATATGGTCTCAGCGAGGCGGCCCCGGTTTTGACGTTATGTCCTATTGAAGCGAAAGGCAAGGACGCATCTATCGGGATGCCCATTCCCGGCGCGGAACTCAAAATCGTCGATCCCGATAGCCGGGGAATCGGCCAGATTATCGCCCGCGGCCCGATGGTGATGATCGGGTATTACAATAACCCGTCAGCCACCGCCGAAATCCTCAAAGACGGTTGGCTCTATACCGGCGATTCCGGCTGGGTCGATGAGGATGGCTATTATTATATCGCGGGCCGGGTAAAAAATGTAATCGTTACTCCCGCGGGTAAAAACGTCTATCCCGAAGAAATCGAAGGTGAATTGAATAAATCTCCCTATATACTTGAATCGCTGGTTTTGGGTCGTCCTCTCGAGGGTGAAGGAATGCGTGGTGAGGAAATTGAGGCTATTATCGTACCCGATTATGAATATTTTAACAGCCTGGGCGCCGAGAATGGCCAAAATTACTCCACCGAGGAAGTCGAAAAAATAATTAAGTCCGAGGTTTTCCGTTTGAGCTCCGGCCTGGCTGAATTTAAAAAAGTAAAGTACATAAAAATTCGCGAGGATGAATTTGAGAAAACCTCCACTAAAAAGATCAAACGATATTTATTCACTCAAAAATCCGAGCCTATTTCAAGTAAGTTAGGAAAGGGGCGCTAATGAATTATGGCGTAATCCTGGCAGGCGGTCGAGGAGAAAGATTTTGGCCTTTATCCCGGCAGGAAAATCCCAAGCAACTCCTGAAGCTTACATCGGATAAAACGATGATACTGGAGACTGTTGAGCGTCTCGACGGTTTCATTCCCAGGGAACGGATTCAGGTAGTTACCGGAATGTATTTGAAAGATAAGATTCTGGCGGCTGTCCCCGGGTTGTCCGATGATAATCTGCTGCTTGAACCCGAGGGCCGAAACACCTGTCTGGCAATCGGATGGGCCGCGGCTCATCTTAAGCATAAGGACCCCGATGCCGTTATGGTGATCCTTTCATCGGATCATCTTATTACTCCAACCGATAAGCTTGTTTCGCTCCTTAAAGCCGGAGTAGATCAAGCCTCAAAGGATAAATACCTGATTACGATCGGCGTGGTGCCTACCAGGGCCGAAACAGCTTACGGTTATATCGAGCTTGGAGAAAAATATGGAAATCATGGCGGTATCGATTTCTTTCATGTAAAACAATTCAAGGAAAAACCGAGTCCTACCAAAGCCCAGGAATATTATCTCGACAGAGGCCATCTTTGGAACTCCGGCATGTTTATCTGGAGAGCAGATGCCATTTTAGAGTCGATTGAACGTTTTGTGCCTGGTATTTTCGATTGCCTCAAAGTTTACCAGAAAAGTATTGGAAAATCAGACGAACCTCAGGCCCGCGAGAAACTTTATCGAGATTGCAGCAGTATTTCAATAGACTTCGCCGTTCTGGAAAATGCCCCCAACGTCCTGACTATGAAAGGCGAATTGAAATGGGATGATGTCGGTTCCTGGCTGGCGCTGGAGCGAATCCGTGAGCACGACAGGCACAATAACGTGGCTATTGGCAACGTGCTTCTCGATACCTGCTACGAAAATACCGTAGTCAATAGCGATGATGGAGTAATCGTAGGACTGGGTTTAAGCGATCTGGTGATTGTCAAAGCCGGCGAAATTATAATGGTCGCTCATAAAACCCGCGTTGGCGATATTAAAGAGTTGCTGGCAAAGATAGCCGCCGATAAGAACCATGAAAAGTACCTTTAGAATTATTGGCATAACTGGCGTTCTGTTGTTGCTTTTTATTGCCTGCGGAGCAGGGGCCAAACGGCTCAGGCCTGGCGAAAACGCTGATAAGCGCACCTTAGCGGAGACTAACTTTGATCCGCTTAATGGCCAGAACGACGATGTTGTTATTACCTCCGATGTTCCTGAGGCAAAAGAGTCCAATGAAGATAACACCGTTCAATATTTTCCGGGGAAACAGAGTCGAGCCAAAGCAAACCGGCCAGTACTTTTCCGTTCAGATTTTTGCCAGTAAATCAAACACCGAGGCCAAAGAATTTAAAAATTCGGTATCGTCGCAATTTGCAAGTGACGAGATAAGAATAGATTATCAGGCTCCGTATTACAGGGTATGCGTTGGAAGAAGCTCCGATTTCGAACAGGCCGAGGAATTACTAAAGAAGGTTAACGATATGGGTTTCCCGCAGGCCTGGCTGGTGCGAATCAGGAAATAACAATATGCTAAGAAGATGAGGAATTGTGGCTAACACCCCCGAACTGAAAAATTACGCAAACTTTTTTAAGGGCGATGAAGTTGTGCTATTTCCCACCGATACCGTGGTCGGCTTGGGATGTCGATTCGATTCGACTGAGGGGATTGCGAAAATCCGCAAGATTAAAGGTATTATGGACCGCAATCCTCTGGCTGTCCTGATTTCCGATCAAAAGCAGTTGGAGATCCTGAAGGTCCGCAGAAGCCGCCTGGCCAATTTGCTAATGGATCATTTTTGGCCCGGAGCGCTGACCATAGTCATGACATCCGAAGTTCCTTTTCCCTGTAGCGGCGAGGCTAATACTTTGGGTTTGCGAATGCCGGATGCCGATTTCCTGCGTAAAATAATAGATTTGGTCGGCGTCCCGATTGCCGCCACCAGCGCCAATCCTCATGGCCGTCCGGCGCCGGAGCGTCTGGAAGATATTAGCGATTCGCTTCGGAAGCAGGTCGATCATGTCATTGATTACGAGGTAAAACCGATCGGTTTGCCATCGACAGTGGTGAAAATCGAGGGCGGAATACTCAGGATTATGCGTGAAGGAGCAATAACTCGTGATGAGATCAGCAGCGTAGTTGGAGATAAATTTGAGTAATCCCGAATATAAAATTCTGATAGTTTGTACCGGTAATACCTGCCGTTCGCCGATGGCCGAGGGTATTTTAAAGTCCATTTTCAAGGAAAGAGGAATAGAAAACATCCACGTCAGTTCCGCCGGAATCGGTGCTTTGAACGGGATGCAGGCTACCCCTTTTGCCATCGAGGCCGCCAAAAACTGGGGCAGTCGATATTACCGGTCATTTGGCTCGGCAGCTGACCGGCAATCTTGTTGAACGGGCCGATCTGATTTTGGCTATGGCCCCGGAACATGTCGAGGCTATAATCAGACGGAATTCGGATGCTTTTCGAAAGACCTACCTGATAAAGGCTTTTCCAGCTCCTTACTCCGCAACACAGGAAAAAGTTCAGGACCCAATCGGCGGCACTCTCGATGAGTATAATCAGACTTATCTCGAATTGGACGAGATACTGAGAAAGATCGTCAATAGCATAATTGGTTTTCCGATTCCCTCAAAAAGGATTCTTGATGACCAATTTATTTCGCACTCTTATTTTGCCAATTGATTATTCTTTCGGCCTTGGGAGGCAATCCCGAGGAGAGCACCTTGCCATCCAGCGATACGGTAGTTAATGCGGTTATCGATTCTACTCCCGCGGCCGTAACACCGGTTCCGGCCGAAACGCTGCCGCAAATTACCGATACATTACCGCTCTCCAACAAGCTGGCGGAGCCAATCATTGATTCCTCCTGGTGGAGCCGGACAGTTCCCAATAAGGCCTTTGGAGTTGGGGAGAGGCTTGAATTTTCGGTCAAATATGGCTCTATCTCCGCCGGAAACGCTGTGATGGAGATTAAGGATACGGCCTTGGTTGATAACCATATTTGCTATCGGGTCGTCTCTATCGCCAATTCCAACGATTTTATTTCGGTTTTTTACAAAGTGCGCGATACCGTTCAGACATATATCGATATGCCCGGTCTTTTTCCCAGGTATTTTACCAAGCAAATTCGCGAGGGAAAATATAAGGTAAATCGCCAGACCAAGTTTGATCAAAAAAAGCACCTGGCGATCACCGGAAATGATACCATACCTACATTCGCCTTTGTCCAGGACCCGTTATCGAGCTTATATTATATTAGAACTCAGGAGCTTGTGCCCGGGAGAGGATATATTGATCGACAGCCACTCCGATAGAAAAAACTATCCTATCAACGTTAGAGTGCTTGGCAGGGAGCATGTCGAAGTTCCCGCCGGTGAATTCGACTGTATCATAATCGAACCTGTCATGCGTTCCGAGGGAATATTCAAAGCCAAGGGCAATATAAAAATTTGGATTACCGATGATCAATATAAAATGCCGGTCATGATGAAAAGCGAAGTCTATATTTTGGGCTCGATTAACGCCCAACTCAACAAATTCACCCGCGGGAAAATCTCCGATGAGCAAATTCAAAAAAATTGATATCTCCAAAATCAAGACCCTGAAAGTCGAGAATCGTCAAACCAAAGCCGATATTTCCCGGCTGGGCAAGATTTCCTCTCCTGAGACTTCGCTTTCGGAATTCCTGGATTCCCTTCCCGATTATCTGAAGGCCAGGGATTTATTAGTCGTGGCCGAAAAGATCGCCGGCGCCAGCGTCAGGAAAAACCGGTCATCTGGATGATGGGAGCGCATCCGATTAAGGTGGGGCTTTCCGATATTTTGATTGATCTCATAGAGCGCGGCTTTATCACCCATATGGCAGTTAATGGCGCTTTTGTAATTCACGATCTCGAAATGGCTTTTTTTGGACGGACCTCCGAAGAAGTGGCCGATGGCCTTATCCGATGGCACCTTTGGAATGGTCGAAGAAACGCCGAAACTCATTTTTCGAAGCCGCTCAATTAGCTCAGAAAGAGAAACTTGGATTAGGCGAGGGTTTAGGAAAGTTTTTTGGCGATAAAGCGGCGCAGTACGCTTCTCATTCAGTTTTAAGCGCTTGCTATACAAAGGGCATTCCGGCCACTGTCCATATCGCTATTGGCACCGATACGATCTGCCAGCATCCTGGCTTTGATGGCGCCTTATTTGGCGAGCTATCTCACGGAGATTTTCATATTTTATGCGAATCAGTGGGGCATCTCTCCGGCGGTGTCGTATTAAATATCGGTTCGGCGGTGATAATGCCGGAGGTATTTCTGAAAGCGCTGACGGTGGCCCGCAATATTTACGGAAGATGTGACAAATTTTACAGCGGTTAATTTCGATATGATTCAGCATTATCGGCCAAATACAAACGTGACGACTCGGCCGGTAGCCGGAAACGGTCAGGGATTTAGTTTTACGGGGCATCATGAAATAATGATCCCGCTTCTGGCTGCGGCCATTAAAGATAAATTTATGGAAGGGAATAGGATGTAGTATGTCGAAGCTTGTGGAATGTGTGCCTAATTTTTCGGAAGGACGAGATCCCCAAAAAATCGCTGCCATCGTTGGTGAAATTGAAGCCGTTCACGGCGTTCAGCTTTTAGATCAGGAAATGGATAAAGATCACAACCGCGCCGTCATTACATTCGTTGGCGAGCCGGAACCGGTCCTTGAAGCGGCTTACAAAGCTATGGTCAAGGCCACCGAATTGATCGATATGGAAAAGCATCAAGGTGAACATCCCCGCATGGGCGCCACCGATGTTGTTCCCTTTATACCTGTCTCCGGAGTAACTATCGAAGAGTGCGTTGAAATGGCCCGTCAGTTGGGTAAAAGGGTGGCCGATGACTCTTGGTATTCCGATCTATCTTTATGAATCCGCGGCTACCCGCCCCGAACGCGAAAATCTGGCCGACGTGAGACGCGGACAATACGAGGGAATCAAAGCTTCTATCGGAACCGATCCCGACCGTAAACCGGATTTCGGCCCCAGCCAGACTCATCCCACAGCAGGCGCCACTGCCGTCGGAGCCAGACCTTATCTTGTCGCTTTCAATGTTTACCTGGGAACGACCAATCTCAAAATTGCCAAGGATATTGCCAAGGCTATCAGGTTTGGCGATGGCGGCCTGCGCTATGTGAAAGCGTTGGGTTTCGAAATAAAAGAACGTCAAATGGTACAGGTCTCGATGAATCTCGTAAATTTTGAAAAGACGCCGATCTTCCGCGCTTACGAGATGATTAAATCCGAGGCCCGTCGTTATGGTGTGCCGCTCATTTCAGCGGAGATTATCGGTCTGACTCCCATGCAGGCCTTAGTTGATGTAGCTGATTTTTATCTTGGCCTGGAAAATTTCAAAACCTCGCAAATACTCGAATACAAACTCAAATCACCCGAACTATCCGCCAAGCAGGGGATGAAAGCCTTTGTAGATAGCGTCGCGGCCAATACTCCAACTCCCGGTGGCGGTTCGGTATCGGCGTTGGCGGGCGCTTTATCTGCCGCTTTGGGAGGGATGGTCTGTGGTCTTACGGTCGGCAAGAAAAAGTATCTTGACGTCTCCGAGGAGCTTAAGGTAGTCTTAAAGAAGCTCGATGCTCTGCGGCCGGAACTGATTTTTCTAATCGAAAAGGATGCCCAGGGATTTGACCAGGTTCTTGCAGCCAGACGGTTGCCGAAATATACCGAATTTGAGATTACCCAGCGCAATGCCAAGATTCAGGAGGCTACCCTGCTCGCATCCACAATTCCTCTGGAAGTGATGGAAAAGACAGTGGCAATAATGGAGCATCTGCCGGTAATCGCCGAGAAAGGAAATGTCAATTCCATCTCGGATGTCGGCGTGGCGAATCTTATGGCCCTTTCGGCGGTCAAGGGAGCCAATATGAATGTCAGAATAAATCTACCGGGCCTTGAAGATGAAACCAAACGCAGCGAGCTCGCTAACAGGGCCAAATCTACTCTTGCGAGGGCGCAGGAGCTATTCGATAAAACCGAAAAAATTGTAGAATTGAAACTCGGATGAAAAAAGAATATATCGATTTACACATTCACAGTAACGCTTCCGATGGTTTGTTTACTCCCGCGGAGGTTGTGGAATATGCTATGCAATCCGGATTGGCCGCCATAGCTATGACCGATCATGACACTGTCGATGGCTTCAAAATCGCCCATGAACTGGTAACCGAAGATCAACTTGAAGTACTGCCCGGTGTGGAGTTATCCTGCTATTACAAGGGAATGGATGTTCATATTCTGGGATATCTGATAGACTACGAAAACCCGGAGTTTGTCAGAAAGATCGAGGCCTTTCGTCGAGAACGCTACGAGCGTGGCGAGGCGATGGTAGCCAAGCTGAACGAACTCGGCATTAATTTGTCGATGGAAACGGTCAAACTCATTGCCGGCAATAGCGCCGTTGGCCGCCCGCACCTGGCCGATGCCCTGGTGCGCGAGGAGTTCGTTCAAACCTATGATGAAGCTTTTGCGCGCTATCTGGGATATCATGCCCCCGCCTACGTTCCCAAACCGGTATTGATTCCCGAGGAGGGTATCAGTCTCATACACCTGGTGCGCGGTGTAGCGGTCTTGGCACATCCGGGGACTTTGAAACGCGATGAATTCATCCCTGATCTGGTCGGAATGGGCTTGGATGGAATCGAGGCCTATCATTCACTGCATGATAAGTCGGCGGTTCAGCGCTATAAGAATTTTGCCAAAAAATTCGGAGTGATATATACAGGGGGTTCCGATTGTCATGGCCCTCGTAAGGGAAAAGTGCTGATGGGCTCTCAAAAAGTGCCATATAGCTGTCTTATGGAACTCAAGAGGGTGAAGGAGGAAAAATGATGCGCCGATTGCTGATTATTGCCGTTTGCGTCATTTGTTATTTCTCTTATGCAGTCGCTGAAGCCGAGCAAAAACAGGCGGTCCAACTTATTTCGTCATGGGTTGCCCAGGTCAAAGGGCAGGCTCCCGCGCCGGCTGCCGCGGGCGAAATGCTTCCCTTAAAATGCGGAACTCCGGTTTTTTCAGCACTGGCGTACTACAATCATAAATATCCAAGCGTTGAGCTTACGCTTCAAAACCAGCGTCCAACGCTCCCCGATTCTTACGGCACAACTCACTTTCTCATCCATTATACGACTACCGGATCCGATTCCGTTTACCAATCGGGAATCGATTCTCTGGCGGGGGTTCCCCAACATGTTACGCGCGTCGCCGATGTTTTCGAACACGTTTGGAGTATTGAAATTGATTCGCTTGGTTATCTACCGCCTCCAACCGATTTCGGAAACGGCGGAGACAATCGATATGATATCTATCTCGTAAATCTCGGCTCCGGTTATTTTGGTTTTACTCAGGATGACAGCATCCTCGGGTACAGAGCCACAAGCTTTATCGAGATCGAAAACGATTTCCAGGAAACCCTTAATCCAAATTACCGGCAACATCCCCTCGAACCGACAAAAGTAACCGCGGCGCACGAATTTTTCCACGCTGTTCAATTTGGATATGACGCCTTTGAATTCGACGCTCTGGTAGACTCGCTTCCCGCCACCTACAAACCCTGGTGGGAGGAGGCATCATCCACCTGGATGGAAAATGTTGTCTATAGTTATATTAAAGACTACATCGGGTATTTGCCGTATTTCTACAATTATATATGGATGGGTCTCGGCGTATTTTCTTACGGCGGCAGCGCCGAGGCGTTTCATCCCTATGCCAGTTGCGTATGGCCGATGTATCTGACAGAGAGTTTCGACGATCTCAGCATCATGAAAGATATCTGGCAAAGGTGCGGCGCGGTTGCGGGGTACAATACTCTGCCTGCCACTGATGGCGCGCTCCGGGCCCGAGGCAGCGACATAAGCAGCGCTTTCCTCGAATTTGAAGTCTGGAATTTCCAAACCGGCGCACTGGCCGATACGGTTCATTATTTTACTGATGGACGCCGCTTCCCGGGCGCCGAAACAACCCTTTATGTCGGCAATTTGCCGGGAATCACTCCCTTTACGCTAACTAATATTTTCGATTATCCCCAGGAATTTGGGGCTAATTTTGTAATCATGAATTCCATCCCGACTGCGACAGGCGGTATTATCGCCAATTTTAATGGGCAGGACCTTTCCGGCGGTCTGGGATGGCATGTGGCCCTGCTTGGTTATCGGGCCAATGACAGTCGTTGGGTAGATATCCAGGTTAACCCGACTACAGGTGCTGGCGCGGGACCATGGATCGATTGGAATAGCTACCGAGCCATAGTATTAATCCCGACGGTAACTGGGTTGAATCCTAATTATTCAAGTTTTAATTATGGTGGAACGCTTGTATATGACGCTTCTCTTACCGGCGGTGAGGGTTCACCGGTGTTTGGCGTTTCACAGGCATACCCATCACCATACGTAATTAGCGGCGGCGACTCTCTGACAATTCCCTATTCGCTCGACAAAACGTATTCTAAATCGGAAATGGAGATGCTGATTTACGATGCATCCGGGGCGCTGGTACAGAAAATTCCGGGGGAGAGGTTTTTATTTACCGATGCTGGACGATATGCACACGGTATTCAATGGGACGGAAAAACTGCGGGAGGGGATTTTATTGCCTCAGGCATATACATCTACCTATTCAGAGCCGGCGGAAATACAGCAACCGGCAAGATTCGCCGTTGTTAACGGCGTCAAATGAGATGCCTGAGAAAGGTCGTAGCAGATTTGGGCTTTCGGATGTGGCCAGGGTTGGGATTTTTTCGGCGCTGGCATTTGGGGTTAACGCTCCGTTTCTGGCGATCCCCAACGTGGAAACATTTTCGCTCGCGCTTTTTTTGTCAGGAGTATTTTTGGGCATTTGGGATGGACTTGGTGTGGCGCTCGTAGCCGGAATTATCTTTATCTTTTTTAATCCGAACGGAATTCAAATAATGCCGCTCGTGGGTTTGGCTCAACTTGTCGGTTTTATTCTCTTCGGTTTGGCAGGAGGGCTGCTCAGGCCGATTATTATCAATCATTATGAAACTAAACGCATGGCGCTCCTGCTGGCCGCTTGTGGCGCGATTCTAACGTTGTGGTACGATATAACAACCAATCTCGCATTTGCCATCGTCTTTGGGCCGTTCTGGCCATCATTCATTGGCGGTCTCGGATTTGGCGTAATTCACTTGATTAGCAATACGGTTATTTTCGCTTTTTCATCATTAATCATTTACAGGATTTGGAAACGAATAGGATATCTACTGCCGCCGCTTGCGCGTTGATTGCGTTTTTAATCGCTCCGCTCAAAGCTCAGGTGGCTCCTCCAGACACGGCATCGAGTACGGTGCCCTACAGCAAACCCGATACGCTGGGTGCAGCTCCCGCGCCGGTTGAAAGCGATACTTCCTTTATATTGCCGGATTCAATAGCGTCAACGCTGCGACTCGCCACGGTCTCGCCTGAATCTTTGGCGGCCGAATCGCTTCAAACCGTGATTACATCCTCAATCTTTCATGACCGCAGCCGTATTTCAAAAGGGCCGGAGGATGAGGTTAAAGATATCCCCGATATTTTCGTTTCTACCCCGGGAACGGTTGGCTCGCCTGCCATACCTTTCGAATACCTCAACGTACCCGGTATTGAAATCAAACTTAACGGATTGCCGTTTCCCTATCAGGGATTGTACAGGCCGTACGTTATCGGAACCGATCTCAATACAATCCCCTGGGAAATCTTAAATGATATCTCCTGGAATCCTAAATCCCGATCTGCCGATGAACTCGATTTCAAAGTTGGCCGCCCTGCCGATAACTCCAATCGGTCGGATATCGACGTGGCTCGCGGGCCTTATAGTTACGAGGCTTCGCATTGGCGTTTCTTCAGGCCCTTCGGTAAAAAGACTTACACTTATTTTACGGCGGGATTTAAAAAATCAGGTGGTTACGAAGTTAACTCCGATTATAACGGCTTTCCATGTTACCGGAGGGATTTCCCGGCAAATAGGAAAAGGTGAAGTCAGCATTGATCTCTGGCAGCATAAGGCTAAAGGCGGTTTTAATACTTTCGATTTTCTGACCGCCCAACAATCACGATATAACCGTTCAATCAGCAGGGGAGAGCTCCGTTATAAAACCAAATTGATGGAAAATTACAGCGCAACCCTGACCGGTTTTTTTCAAAACAACAATCAAACTCGTCGATGGATATTCAAATGAGATTAAAGAGATTTATAAGGTAATTGGCGGTCAAGCGCTTCTTTCCGATTCCAGTTCAAACTATATTCTCGATGGCGTTCTGCAATACTATCGATATAACGTCTCTAAAATTTCCGGGAATAATCCCGCTATTGGGGAAGTTGAACCATCAGTTAGATTGCGCGGCAAGCTCGTTTCAATTGATTATGATCTGAATGTAGTTTATGCCTGGAATAAAGTTGATAAAAGCGCCTTTTTGCCATCGGCTAAATTATTTTATGCTTTGAATTCGAATCAAAAGCCTTTTATCGAGATAATTCGTTCTCGGCGCCAGCCCGATCTCAATCTGCTTTACTTTAATGATTCTGCCAGCGGCTTGGGCGTCGGAACCTTATTAAATTCCTATAGCTTTATATCGAATCCTGATCTGAAAATGCCGGTGACAACTCAGGCAACTTTTGGAGTCGAATCGTCATGGGGCCAGGTAAAATCGATCGAGGGTATATCCTATAAGAAAATTAAATCGCAAATTTATCTTACTTACGCCTCCGATTCCGTTGGCAACTTCACAGTAACGCCCACCAACTTTGATGATAACTTTATGGAGATATTCGCCAGGGCCAGCGCCGATTATGGACCGCTTACCGGTGAGGTTTCGGGGGCTTATCGCAAATGGTCAAAACGATTTTTCTCCGATAATTTAGAAAAGGGCCCGGCAGCACTGGCTTATGCCAGATTGTCATACTTAAAACAGGTTTTCATTCCCAGATTATATCTTGGAGCCTCGCTGGAGGCCCGCGTTTCAAGCCGACGGGATTACCGATCGATTACGAAGGGATTTACCGGCAGTTTTTCATCGCTTTCTGGACGACTTGAATTCCGCTATAAAGATTTAACAATCTGGCTCAATGACGAAAACCTGCTTAATTCCAGTTATTCCACCTGGTGGCCTTACCTCGAATCACCTCGTATCGTGTGGGTTGGCTTTATGTGGAATTTCTTTAATTAGCTTCTTTACGATACAATCGATCCCTAAGCTCAAAGCGTAATTACCGACTATAATTAAAAATATCTTGTGTAGGTTATTGCCCGGAAGTCCCGTTAATAATTGGATTTCCAGCTACTATATATTCTTTTTGGAAGTTACCGGCGCCGGCAGATACCCTCAGATTTTGAAAAATTCAGATCGTAATTACAACGCGTTATGAGCGCTATTTTACAAATAAATCGATCTTCTTGAATTCCACTGCATCTATCAAGCCAAAATCTGTAAGCTTCAGTTCAGGTATTACCGGCAGAGCCAAAAAGCTGAGTGTCATTATTGGGTCTTCGAGCTCTGAACCTAAATCCTGTATTGCCAGGGTGATTTTACGCACGGCCTCAGCCACCTCCCGAAGCGGCTTATCCGACATCAAACCCGCAATCGGCAGTTTAACATCCGCCATAACCTCGCCGTCGGATACTGCCACCACGCCGCCGCCGATCTTATTGATATGTATAACCGCCTTGAAAATATCGGCATCATCAACTCCAATAGCGATAATATTATGCGAATCGTGCGCTATCGATGTTGCCACCGCTCCTCGTTTGATTCCAAATCCCTGCACCAGTCCCTTGCCGATTCGTCCCGACGCTGTATGCCTTTCGAGAACGAATGTTTTCAGGATATCGCGTTTGGTATCGGACACAACCTCGCGGCCGGCAAGCTTCGGTGTTACAACTTTGTGCTTTGTTACTATCTGATTGGGGATAATGCCTATTACTCGCACTCGCCCTTTTTTAGCGGGAATACGGAATTCGTCCCCTTCGAGCCACTTGATATTCACCGTGCTTCTTATCATCGGACGAGGCCGCGGTACTTCGTCGTATACAGCTTCCCCATTCTTACCGACAAGCTGTCCTTTCTTGAAAACCTCAGTGGCGTTAATATCTTTAAGATTGTCGAAAACCACTAAATCAGCTAACAATCCCGGAGCGATTGCACCCAGGTCCTTAAGCCCGAAATATTGGGCGGGATTTATTGTCGTAAGCTGAATCGCCGTTATCGGATTAAGCCCCAGCCGCACAGCTTTGCGCACGACTCCATCCATATGGCCGGTAGCCAAAATATCGCTGGGGTTGTGATCGTCCGTTACCAGCATGAAACGGCTCCGGTTTTCGGGCTTTATCAACGGAATCAGGTCTTTGAGATTCCTGGCGGCCGATCCTTCGCGGGCCATGACATACATTCCCAGCCGAAGCTTCTCACGTGCCTCCTCCAGAGTGGTGGATTCATGATCGGACGATATCCCCGCCGAAATATATCCCGCCAACTCCTTACCGCTCATGCCCGGCGCGTGACCCTCGACCCGTTTCTCCTCCGTAATAGCGATCTTTTCCATGAGGTCCTCGTCACCGTTGAGAACGCCCGGATAGTTCATGACTTCCCCTAAGCCGACCACCCATTTCTCGCGGAAGAAAGGATAGATATCAAAGGCCCTCATGGTCGAGCCCGATGTTTCCAGATTGGTGGACGGTACGCAGGAGGGAAGAGTCAGAAAAACATTCATGGGATTATATTTAGATGATTCCAGCATGTACCGCACGCCGTCATAACCCAAAACATTGGCGATCTCATGAGGATCAGCTATCACCGAGGTTGTCCCGCGCGGTACAATGAAGCGTGCCAGCTCCGGTATTGTCACCATAGACGATTCGATATGAAAGTGCCCGTCTATAAAGCCGGGCGCAACATATTTACCTTTGAGATCGATTCTTTTGGCGGTTTTATATTTCGGCCCCACTCCGGCAATTCGCTCCTGGAATACAGTAATATTGCCCTCGATAATTTCGCCCGTAAAAACATTGATAATCTTGCCGTTTTCCAGGCTTAAATCAGCCGCTTTCTGCCCTGATGAGACCTCTATTAAATCTTTGATAGATTTTGTCGATCTTCTGGCAAACGGATTAGGAGACATTTAAACCTCTCTATCGTGAAAAATTCTTTATCAAATTGGTTCGTGAATTTACGCTCGAAATAAAAATTTCATCGGACCAAACAAAATAGCGTAATAAATAATAATACAGCTGATGTATCGAAATTTAAAGTAATGCGTCGAATAAAACAGAGTCATATCCGGCAATTTCAAATGCTTTCCGGTTACTTTTGCAATATCAGCTATCATTAAAACTGTATTATACAGCGGCGGTTTTAACTTGTCTATACTAAAAACGCTCAGTTAAAATCTGTTGAATTACTAAATAATTAATAATTTTACTTTATCTGGACACCAAATACGGATATAAATAGTGTCGATGCGAGTAATAGCATGTTGAATCCTAATAGTACAAAGGCCTGGGTGGTCACTGCTGACATGGGCCTGGGGCACCAGCGAGCCGCGTTTCCGCTTTCCTACATGGCCGAGGGTGGTATTATTACCGCTGGCGATCCCGATGTCACTGACAGCGGCGAAGCCCGTTTCTGGCGCAGCATCCGGGCCATCTACGAATTCATATCCCGAACCAAAGAAATCCCGATAATAGGCAATTGGCTTTTTGGGTTAATGAATTCATTGCTTCGAATTCCGCCATTCTATCCGCTTCGTGATCTTTCGAAGGCCGCCCCTAATAATTATATAGTTGATTATTTTATCAGGCGCGGCCTGGGCAAAACTCTAATGCGCCGAATCGCCACCAACCATCTTCCCATTATTTCGACATTCTATGCACCCTCGATGGTTGCCGATCATTATCATTATAATCCCATATATACCGTTATTTGCGACGCTGATCTCAACCGCGTCTGGGTAGCTACCAAGCCCAGGGAAAGCCAGATTTATTATTTTGCCCCCTGTGGACGAGTTATGCGACGGTTAAGGTCGTATGGCGTGCCCGACGAGCGGATATTTATTACGGGATTCCCTCTGCCCAAAGAAAATATTGGCGGGCCGGATATGCCGATTTTGAAATCCGATTTTCTGGCCCGTTTGCACCGGCTCGATCCAAAGGGACGTTTTATTTCGCTTTACCGTCCACTTGTCGAACAAAATCTCGGACCCTGGGATTCCAACGCCGGTGATATTCAGCCGGTGACCGTTACCTTTGCGGTTGGCGGAGCAGGCGCCCAGGTTGAGATCGGCCAGCAATTAGCCCTAAGCCTTAAAGACGGTATTCTCGATGGTCGCTTCAAACTCAAACTTGTTGCCGGCACGAATCGATTTGTGGAACGAGCCTTCGTCGATTTTCTGCTTCATATTGGGTTGTATCCCAAGAATACCAATGGTATCGAAGTTATTCGCGAGGATAGCCGGCCCGCCTATTTCGAACATTTCAATCGTTTGATGCGAACCACTGATATTCTCTGGACCAAACCCAGCGAACTTTCATTCTACTCCGCACTCGGTATTCCGATTGTCATGGCGCCTACCATCGGAACCCAGGAGGATAAAAACGGCAAATGGCTTATGGATAAATCGTGTGCCCTGCCGCAGTATTCGCCGCTTCAAGCCGCGGAATGGTTGAGAGATATGCTGAAGGATGGCATCCTGGCCGAAAAGGCTCTAAACGGTTTTATTAAGAACCGCAAGCTGGGAGTCTATAAAATCGAGGAAGTTCTTCAAACCGGCACATTGGTTCGTCAGACCGATCCCCTGAAGCGCTAAAAATTACCTGCGTTAAAATCAAGGATGTTGCCTCAATTTTCCCTTGTCATCACCCCATGTTATTGATAAACTAACCCAATGTCGATTCGCACACTTATCCAAAAATTGAGGAATTTCTACTGCACCCGCTGGTATGCTTCATTTATTATTATATTTTCTGTATTAATGATCCTGATGCTTCTGGAGGTTAAAAATCACCGTTTCCGCTCCAGTGATTTCAAAGTTTACTACAGAGCTGGCGAGCGCTTAATTAACAGCGAAAACCTTTATAGGCCGGATATCGACGGCCATTATTATTATAAATACTCGCCGACCGCGGCTCTTTATTTTGTCCCGGCGGCGCTGCTTCCGCTTGAACTTGCCAAGGTATTGCATTGGACAGTTATGGCGCTCACGGCCTGTCTGGGATTTTATCTGGCGCTTCTCATGGTCCGGCCTAATTTCCATGATGATGATCCAAAGTTGATTAATAATCTTATTTTACTAACGGGATTGATTCTTAGCGTCCATATTGAACGGGAATTTTATCTTGGCCAGGTAAATCATATCTTGTTGGTATTATTTCTACTGATAGTATTTCTCACCGCCAGGGGAAGAGATCTTGCCCGCCGCGATTCTTTGGGCGGGATCAATTTTTATTAAGCCGTTCGGCCTGATTTTTCTTCCATATTTTCTGATCAAGAAACGATTTAAGCTCATCACGTATTTTGTCTTTTTCAGCGCGGTATTAGCATTGGCTCCAATGATTTTCACCGGAATCGCCAATTTCGGAGGCCAGTACAGCCATTGGTTCCATGAGATGGGCGTTGAAATGGCCTGGAAACAGTCTCTGTTGGCTAACGAAAACGATACCATCTTCTCCCTTGTGGCGCGATACACTCCGCTCAGGCTTCTCGATTTCACTCCCGCGGTAACGAGAATATTCCAGTTGATTATGCTTTCGCTTATCGGCCTTTTATTTCTGTATATGTTTTATCGCGGCCGGTCTATTAAGGATAGCTATCTTCTTGAAAGCGGATTTTTAATAGCCTTGATACCGATATTATCTTTCACCAACCATTATGCTTTTCAATTTATCGAACTCTCCGTGTTTATAATCGTTTTTAATTATTGGAAACTATCGAAATCCTGGAGGATTGTCGCGGTCGTCGGTTTCGTTTTCACGGCCCTTAATATGCATGATGTCTGGGGAAGTACGATCTACAATTTTCTGAATAATATCTCGTTGGTGGGAGTTGGCGCTATTATGGTTCAGGCGGTTCTGGTTAATTTCCGCATGAAAGATATAGCATAATATTAATTAATCGATTTAATACCTCAATTATTCCTCTTCCTTTATCATATATTCTTGCGGGTCAGCCGGATGGACCATAAGTTGCTTTTCTTTTTCGATCAAAACCTTGCCCGGAGGGAATTTCTTCGGCTTATGGACGAATTTAACCTGAGTATATGCTACCGGGACTTTCGATGATGTCCGCGCTTTTGAGAAATAAGCGGCCAGCGCCGCCGCCTCCAGAAGAGTCTGCTTATCGGGGATAGCATGTTTTTCCGGCAATCTCAAAACCGTATGCGATCCGGCTGCCTGCCAGGCATGGAACCAATAATCATCTTTTCTGGCGAGCTTGAATGTCAGCTCATCATTATCCATATTAGTGCGGCCAACCCAAATCTCCCACCCCGATGACGCTTTAAACCTCTTATAAGGAAGCCTTCGTTCAACCAACTTCTTCTTTGCCGGCCCATGTTTTTTCGAAAGCAGATTTTGATCCAGCAATTCGATCTCAAGCATTTCTTTATTGTCGCCTGCTCGGGCTTTCGCATCTTCAAGTTTGGAAATCCTTTTTTGGGTGCTATCAAGCCGTGACGTTAATACATTCACCGACGACACTGCCTTCTTGAAAAGCTTAAAATATCGCTCGGCATTGGCCGCCGCCGATTTGGCCGGATCAAGTTCTATTGAAATGTTTACGCCTTCAATTAAATCATCGATATTAGCGGCTTTTGCGCCTTTTTTAATCGAATCGATATTGCCGAGAATTAAATTACCATACCTTTTGAATGTATGAGCCTGTTTGGCATTTTCCAGTTCTTTTTGGATTGATGACGCCTTACTGCGTTCCCTGGCAATCTCCTTATCGAGTATTTTGCTTAACGCCGCGAAATCATCCTGCTCGCTTTCTGGCGTGGTTCCTTGGGAATAATAATTCTCATACATCGCAAGCGCCGATTCAAATTCCTTTGTCGACTCGTCAGGCAGAAGAATCGGGGGATGGAGCGAGAATCCGATAGTTTCCTCATCCTTAAATATTACCCAGGCAGGCCCTGGTCTTGATGCTTTTTCGACATAAGACCTCAAAGCCACCAGCGCCGATTCTACGGATTCATATTTTTCCAGATTCAAATTGATTAAATCGCGGTCGCTTAGGCCAAAGATTTCGTCTTTTATCTGAGAAGATGCTGTCAATTCCGCTTGAAGCAGCCGGCTATCGAAATTTAAAACCGTCGCTTTTTTAAGTTTGGGTGGAGTTTTGTAATGACCATCTCTTTTCTTGAGCGACCACTTTATTGCCCCCGAATCATCTACAAGCAAAGCATCACCTTTGTTTGGCATAATTTCGAAAATCAGACTGGCAGTTTGTTTTCGTCCCAGACGATCTTCGCGCTCAAGCTTGATTGCTACAATCCGGTCCAGTTCAAGCTGTATGGCCCCAAGAACAGAATATCCCGATAGCGCTCTTTCAGGCTTAACGAGTTCATCGGGAATAATCTCGGCGAGCCCGATATAGGCGTATCCTTTTTCCACGATGAACTTGATTATGGTGTTTGGGTTATGCAGAACTAAATACAGGCGATTTTGATTATTTTCCAGCATAACCTGTTCTATAGACGCACCTTTGTATCGATTCAACTCACCTGCCAAACGAGCCGCATCGAGCACTGTTTGTTTCTGAATTTTCATATTCTCCCTAATTTACCTTCATTATGGGATTGACAAAACCCTTTTTTTGAATATTATAGAAGTTTTGTTAAAACGTTAGGGGATAAAGATGGCAGCAAGCATGACCGGCTATGGCCGGGCGGAAATTGAAGACGGCAATCTCAAGTTCTCTGTTGAGATCAATACTGTTAATAACCGCTTTCTGGAATACCAGATACGGTTGCCCAAATCGTTGGGTCAGCTTGAGAATAATGTCAAACTTCTCTTGAACGGCAAATTCAGTCGCGGCAAGGTCATGGTCACTGTCAACTGGGAACAGGAACCGGCCGAGGGCGCTATCGTTCTCGATGATGCCCGCGCCGATGCTTACTACCGCATCTATCAACTTCTCAAAAAACGTTTTTCATTAACAGGCGATCTCAGCATGCACGAATTCGCCTCCCTGCCAGATCTGATCAAAGTCGAAAAGCAGGAGGAGGATCTCGACCGAACCTGGAGCGTTCTGCAGAAGGCTATGGAGGCTGCCGCTAATGCTACTTATGCTATGCGTTCGGTCGAGGGCGCTAATCTGGTGCGAGATATGCTGGCCAGGATTAAGGGCATCCGCAGCACCACCGCCGAAATCGAATCTCTTTCGGGGCAGAATGTCACCTTATATCAGGACCGGTTAAAAGCTCGAATCAGCGAACTGCTGGGGGCTACTGACGTTGATGAAGAGAGAATCGCCGTTGAGGTTGCGCTCTGGGCCGACAAATCAGATATCACCGAGGAATGTGTCAGGCTCAAATCCCATCTGGAGCAATTCGAGAGCAGTTTGGCCGAGGATGGCCAGGTAGGCAAACGTCTCAACTTTATTCTTCAGGAATTAAATCGGGAAACAAATACTATTGGCGATAAATCCGCTTATTACGAAATATCCAGGCGAGTTATAGTCATCAAGGAAGAGATCGAACGTCTCAGAGAACAGGTTCAGAATATAGAATGATGGTTGGGCTTTTCGCCGGATTCCATGAAAGATAAGGAAATTTCGTGTCAATAAAATTACCGGGACTTGTAGCCATATTATCGTCGCCCTCGGGCACGGGCAAGACGACGATTTGCGGCAATTTAATTCGCCGTCACAGAGATTACAGATTCTCGATTTCCGCTACTACCCGACCGCTTCGTGGCAAAGAGAAAAATGGGACCGATTATTTTTTCATTAATGAATCTCAATTCGATCAAATGATCCAGAATAATGAGCTCGCGGAATGGGCTTATGTTTTTGGACATCGTTACGGCACCCCGTTTACGGAAATCACCGAGGCCATCACTCAAAACAAAGTACTCCTGTGCGATATTGACGTTCAGGGAGGAATGACCTTAAAAGATAAATATCGACAGGCTGTCACTATATTTCTGATTCCGCCGTCCTTCACCGAACTAAGAAGGCGGTTGTTCAAACGCAAGACCGATTCAGCCGAACAGCGCAAGATGCGACTCGAGACTGCGGTCAAAGAATTAGGATACTGGCATCGATATGACTATATAGTACTTAATGAAGACCTCAAGAAAGCAACCAATGAGGTCGATATGATAATTACCGCCGAGCGAGCTAAGACGATCAGGAGGAACGAGCGGCGATTTTGGGAATCAGGCCAGGCGCGGCTGCTGGGCTTGTAGGGAACAAACCGCTGAACTTGAACGTTAAGTTCGCCAAATAGGAGATGTACGCAATGGAGGAGCCAAAGAAAAGGCTGGAAGATGTGATTCCGAATGAATACGAGGCTGTATTGTTGGCCGCCAAACTGGCAAGAAAGATCAACGCCAGACGGGTTGTGCAAAAAGAAAATACTCCCGTCGAGGAGCTTGGAAAATTAGATCAACGCAAGGTTACTTCTATAGCTCTCGATGAGCTGATTTCCGGTAGGGTCAAGTATGAACGCAAGGCCGAAGCCGGAAGAAGAGGAGTCCTTCGACCTGACCTGATCCTCCGATAAAAACTTAACTTGCGAAAATTCTTAAGAATTGCTGGGTCAATTAAGGATATCTATTTTGGCTAAAAATTTAGTAATAGTAGAGTCGCCGACGAAATCGAAAACCCTGAAGAAATTTCTTGGTAAGGGTTTCGATGTTATCGCCTCCGGAGGGCATGTCAAGGATCTGCCCAAATCCAAGCTTGGCGTTGATATCGAAAAAAACTTCAAGCCTGTTTATGTGACTATTACGGGCAAGACCAAGGCGATCAAGGAACTCAAAGAAAAAGCCGCTAATTCCGATATCATCTATCTGGCGCCCGACCCCGACCGTGAGGGCGAGGCGATCGCTTATCATATCGCCAACGAAATAAATAAGATTAATAAGAAAATCTATCGGGTCACCTTCAACGAGATCACCAAGAAGGCCGTCACCGACGCTATCAAGAACGCCGGCAAGATCGATCTGAAAAAGGTCTACGCGCAGCAGGCGCGCCGCATTCTCGACAGGCTGGTTGGTTACCAGGTCAGTCCGCTTGCTCTGGGCTACTGTCATGCGCGGTCTATCTGCCGGACGGGTCCAATCCGTGGCTCTCAAGATGATTTGCGAGCGTGAGGCCGAGATAGATAAATTCGTTCCGGTCGAGTACTGGACGGTTGATGCTGATTTCGAAACCAAAAAGCAGGCTACGCTTACTTTGAAGTTAGCTCAGATCGATGGTAAAAAAATCGAGATATCGAGCGAATCCGATGCTTCAGGCATCAAGGCTGAAATCGAAAAGCAGTCATATAAGGTAAAGAGCGTCGACAAATCTAAGATGAAGAAATCGTCGCCCGCTCCGTTTATTACCAGCACCTTACAGCAGGAAAGCTTCAATAAACTGCGCATTTCGAATAAGGCCACCATGGCTATCGCGCAGCAGCTTTACGAGGGTGTGGAAATCGGCGATGAAGGCCATGTCGGTCTTATCACCTATATGAGAACCGATTCGGTGCGCGTGGCTGACGAGGCTTCCGCCGCTGCCAGAGAGATCATCACCAAGCTTTACGGCGCCGAATATATACCGGAGACAGCCCGCAAGCATAAAACCGCCAAATCCGCGCAGGATGCTCATGAGGCTATCCGTCCGACCGATCCAAGTCTGACGCCGCAGTCGATCAAAAAATATCTCAAGGGCGAACAGTACAAGCTCTATGATCTTATCTGGCGCCGTTTCATGGCGTCCCAGATGTCTGCCGCGGAGTACGATGTCGTTACTATCGAGGTTGAGGGCGGACGGTTCCTGTTCAAGGCCGCCAAGCAGAAGATGACATTCGATGGTTACACTATCGTTTATAACGGCGATGAGAACGAAAACGGCAACGGCTTCCCGGCGGTCAAAGAGGGGGAGACGCTCAAGCTATCCGAGGTTCGTCCTGCCCAGCATTTTACCGAGCCGCCGCCGCGTTTCAATGCCGGCAGTTTGGTCAAGGAACTCGAATCAAACGGTATCGGACGGCCATCCACTTATGCCGCCATTATCTCGGTACTATTGGAGCGTAAATATATCACCGATGATAAACGTCGTTTTGCGCCCACCGATTTGGGCAAGACCGTCAATAAGATTCTCGTTGCCAATTTCCCCGATATCTTTTCCGAGGAGTTCACCGCCAAGATGGAGCTTGAGCTTGATAAGATCGAGGAAGGCAGCCTGACCTGGGTCGATACCTTAAACGATTTCTATGGTCCGTTCAAAATCGATCTCGACAAAGCTCTGGCGTCCAAAGATAAAATCCGCAAGCAGACCGAGGAGAAAACCGACGAGATTTGCGATAAGTGCGGTAAGCCGATGATCATCAAGATCGGACGGAACGGCCGATTCCTGGCCTGCTCCGGTTATCCCGATTGCAAGAATACCAAGTCGCTCGAAAGCGAAGCCGAGACTATCGACGAGAAATGCCCCAACTGCGGCTCTCCGATGCAGATTCGCCGCGGGCGTTTCGGACGGTATATCGCCTGCAGCAATTACCCTGAATGCAAGACGACCAAGAGCGTCCCCACCGGCGTGAAATGCCCGGAGCCGGATTGCGGCGGCGATCTGGTGGAAAAGTCATCGCGCAAAGGGAAAGTCTTTTTCGCCTGCTCGAACTATCCCAAGTGCGAGCACTCGTCATGGTACCGCCCGGTCGAACGCAAATGCGATTCCTGCGGCTTCCCGTATTTGGTGGAGCGTTCCAG
The DNA here is from genome assembly GCA_963801605.1 of uncultured candidate division Zixibacteria bacterium. Lineage (GTDB taxonomy): Bacteria > Zixibacteria > MSB-5A5 > UBA10806 > UBA10806 > UBA10806. The sequence goes on along the minus strand of CAWDFP010000008.1, from coordinate 3,256 downwards.
CAAAGCCAAAGGCGAATTCTTAGCCTGCCCCAAATGCCGCGCGGTAGTGGCAATCGAGGAGAAGCCCGAGCCGGTAGAAGTAAAATAGGTAAAATCTGTGGCGTCAGGTCCCCGAACCTGACGCTTTTGTTTGTAGCCGGGGTTTCGGAAGAAACTTCGGTTTTTTTTATTATCACCAATTTAGGATATTTTTTTTTGTTGACAGATAAATTGCTCTATGCTACATTTTTATGATATTATCATCTGTACTTGTGGTACAAACAATCCTTAAGGATTTTAATTATGAAAAAAATAACGATACCGCTTAACCAACTCTTGGTGAATCATCAGAATCCAAGATTTGAACCGGTTAAGAGTGAGCTACAAGCAATCGATTTAATGATATCAAAAATAGGTGTCAAGATATATAATCTTGCCAAAGATATCGCTGAACACGGGCTAAATCCATCAAAACGGTTAATGGTTATCAATGTCGATGACAATAAATATGTATCTCTGGAGGGCAACAGGCGACTTGTTGCATTAAAACTATTACATCAACCGGATTTAATAAAAGACGACCAATTAAGACAAAAATTCGTTGAGTTGAAGATGAATTCAGGTACCAGCCTTCTTTCCGAAATAGATTGCGCAGTGTTTAACGATAGAGAAAGTGCGTATAGATGGGTTAATCTGGAACACACTGGTCTAAATGATGGTGTTGGAATATTGGGTTGGGATAGCGAACAACGCCAAAGATTCATAGCTCAATATTCGGGGAAAAAGTTATCTCGCTCTGTGCAACTAATGGATTATGCGGAAGATAATGGCATTTCAAATGAAAAGATTGATTCTACAACTCTTGATCGTTTACTTGCGACCGCAAAGATAAGAGAGTTTATAGGAGTTGATTTTCCTAATGGGATACTCAATATTACTAAACCTGCAAATCAATTCGTGGACAATTTGTGGAAATTGTTTACTGGCATGTCTACAGATGAATTTTCGGTACAAGATGTTTATACAACAGCAAAAGCAATAGAATGGGTGAGTAATATCCTCGGTATTAAGAAGGAATCAACTGATAATCAAAAACAAAAGAAAAGCAAAAAAAATAAAAAGACTGCCGGTACTTCTACCCAAACAAATCCACTAGATGGAGATTGGATTTCAAACCGATTATTTTCTGTTTATCCCCATAATAACCGAGTAAACTCAATTCTTGGCGAACTGAAGGATATAAAGCCATCAAAAAAACCTAATGTATGCGCAACATCGTTAAGGGTATTACTTGAGCTAACTTTGTATGTGTACCTAGAAGAAAAGGGAGCAATCAAAGAAATTATCGAACAGAAAAAGAGGAATTGGCCAAAGAAAATCAAAGAAGGGGCACTTCACGTAAATTGGATAAAGATTGGGCTCCAAGTTTCCATATTACACTTTCATATTTAGCCTCTTCTGAAGAACATTGTAGTAGTCCAATGGATCGAAGGGCTTTGAGGACCTTTCTTTCAAAAGCAAGTAATGAACCCTTTTTGGCAGAGTTAAATCAATTTATACACAATCCAGGTTACGAGCCAATACCAAGCGTTGTTATTGACATATGGAAAAAACTTGGTACGTTAATATTTAAAACGGTTCTTCCTAAATAAATATGAAAATAGCTTTACAAAAAGGCAAAAGGCAAGTTTTCAGCCCGTTGAGATATCCGGGAGGGAAATCCTCTCTTGTTCCTTTTCTATATAAGGTTATTGAAAAACAAAAACTAAATAATATTACGTATGTTGAGCCCTATGCCGGAGGCGCGGGAGTCGCCTTGGCACTTTTATGCTCTGGAAGAGTAAATGAAATCATAATTAATGATTTGGATAAAGCCATCTATTCATTTTGGAAATCTGTCGTTTTGCATTCCGGGGTATTTATCGAAAAAATACAAAAGACACCTGTCACGATACATCAATGGAGAAAACAAAAAAAAATATATGACGACCCCAAATCTCACCAATTTGAGTTAGGTTTTGCCACGTTTTTCTTAAACAGAACTAATGTTTCAGGAAATTTGGACGGCGGCCCAATTGGCGGCTTCGATCAGTCTGGGGAATGGAAAATCGATGCTAGATATTATAAAGATACGCTAATAGATCGTATTCGCGAGTTATCAAAATTTAAAAAGCAGATTGAAATTTATAATATGGATGGCATTGAATTAATTAAGGATTATTTAAGATTAAAGAATACTATCATTTATCTCGACCCCCCATATTATAGTAAAGGTGCAACCTTATATCTTAATCATTATAAACAATCTGATCATGAGCGATTGGCAAGAAAACTTAATTGCAATCCAAAAGCTAAATGGATTCTTACCTATGATAATAAGCGGCAGATTAGAACCCTTTATTCCAATCGAAAGATTATGGGTTATACTCTTCGCTATAACGCCTATGAGTCTCGACGGGGTCGGGAGGTCTTGATCCTGTCTGATTCCATAAAATAGCTTAGATAACTCACACCGCAGGTCGCAGGCGACCTACGCTACAAACTACAGCCGCTTTTCCCCCCCATTCCCCCCTTGATTTCTCTCTCTCATAAGCTTATAATCCTCCCGACATGTCGGACTGGGGGAAATATCTATCTAAATTTTCGGGGCACCTGGAATCTGTTGAGGGCGTTTCCGCCAATACCGTTTTAGCCTATACCCGCGATTGCGCCGCCTTCGTAGCCTTCCTTAAAGAGAATCACCCGGCTAACTTCGAGTCTGCTGAAGTCAGCACCACCGAGGGACGGCTCTTCCTGATCCATCTTAAAAAGAAAGGCCTCAAGCAGGTCTCTCTGGCCCGTAAGTTAGATTCCCTTAAGCATTTCGGCGATTTTCTTATAGCGTCGCATCAATGGGATTCCAATCCTTTTCGAGACGTCCCATACCCCAAAGCCGAACACTACCGCGCCGAGTATATGAACGCCGAGGAAGCCAAAGGGCTTCTAGAAAGCGAGTTTCGCAACACCTTCATCGGTATCCGCGATGCCGCCATGCTCGACCTCTATTACGGCTGCGGCCTGCGCCTCTCCGAGCTTATCGGCCTCGATATTAAGGATATCCTTTTTAAGGATCGCCTGATTCGAGTCCACGGCAAAGGCGGTAAATTTCGAACTGTACCGCTGGGGCCGAAGACAGGGGAGACACTCAAGCGCTACCTCGAAATACGGAAAGCCAAAGTCACCGCCGATAACACCAAAGCCGGCATGGCTATCTTCCTCAACAACCGCGGTGGACGGC
>CAWDFP010000007.1:0-456284 GCA_963801605.1 uncultured candidate division Zixibacteria bacterium | reverse complement strand
TTTCGAACTGTACCGCTGGGGCCGAAGACAGGGGAGACACTCAAGCGCTACCTCGAAATACGGAAAGCCAAAGTCACCGCCGATAACACCAAAGCCGGCATGGCGATCTTCCTCAATAACCGCGGTAGCCGGCTGACACCTCGCAGCGCCGGACGGATTGTCAAAAGCTACCTGCTTAAAGCCTCGGAAAAGCAAAAGCTCTCCACTCACAGCCTGCGGCATTCGTTTGCCACGCATCTGCTGGAGGCCGGAGCCAATCTGCGAGCGGTCCAGCAGATGTTGGGGCATTCCAGTTTGAGAACCACTCAAAAATACGCGCATACAACTACCGGACGATTAATAACGATTTACAGAAAAGCGCACCCTCGCGCGGAGAAAAGTTAATATGAGTAATATATATCGAGCCACCACCGTACTTGCCATTCTCGACAAAGGCACGCCGCCATGGGCGCCGATGGCCAGGTCACGATGGGGGAAACGATCATGAAAGCCAAAGCCGCCAAGATCAGAAAGATATACAATGATACAATCCTCACCGGTTTTGCGGGCGCCACCGCTGACGCTTTCACTCTCTTCGAGCGTTTCGAATCGAAGATCGATCAGTTTGCCGGCAATATGCCCAAGGCCGCGGTAGAGCTTGCCAAGGAATGGCGCACCGATAAATATCTCCGACGGTTCGAGGCGCTCCTGGTGATCGCGGATAAAAAGCATGTCCTGATGCTCTCCGGCACCGGCGATGTTATCGAGCCCGATGACGGCATTGTCGCAATCGGCTCCGGCGGACCGTATGCGCTGGCGGCCGCTCGGGCGCTTCAAAGCAATACCAAGCTTTCCGTAGGTGATATCGTTCAGAAATCGCTTGAGATAGCGGCCTCGATCTGCGTTTACACCAACTCGAATATCACTGTGGAGACACTATGACCAAACTTAAAGATAGCGATCAGATTATCCCATATAAAACCCTGACTCCCAAAGAGATTGTCGCCGAACTCGATAAATATATCATCGGACAGAACAACGCCAAGAAAATGGTGGCTATCGCAATGCGCAATCGCTGGCGTCGTCAAAAGGTCGAGGGCTGTTTGCGCGATGAGATCATGCCCAACAATATTATCATGATCGGCCCCACCGGCGTTGGCAAAACCGAGATTGCCCGACGTCTCGCCAATTTGGCGGGTGCGCCTTTTATCAAGGTCGAGGCTTCCAAATATACCGAGGTCGGCTACGTTGGCCGCGACGTTGAATCAATGGTGCGCGACCTGACCGATCTTGGTGTCAATATGGTCAAGCGCGAAATGCAGGAAAGGGTGGAATCCAAAGCGGCGCTAATTGCTGAGGAGCGATTATTGGATCTGCTTCTGCCATCATCGGCTCGCCGAAGGACCGGTCCGACTGCCAATGGACCTGATGAGCTTTTGGAGAAGAGCCTGAATGCCCGCGAGAAGCTTCGCGAGCAGCTTCACGATGGCAAGCTCGACAAACGCGTTGTCGAAATCGATATCTCCGATACCCGTTTTCCGATTGTGGAAATTTTCTCTCCCATGGGAATGGAAGAATTGGGAGTCAATGTCCAGGAGATGTTTTCCGGCATGATGCCCAAGAAGACTCGCAAGCGTCGCGTGCTGGTGCCGGAGGCTCTCAAGATACTGGCCGCCGAGGAAGCTAATAAACTGATCGATATGGAAGAGGTAATCGCCGAGGCTATCGGACGGGTCGAAAACTCCGGCATGATTTTTGTCGATGAGCTCGATAAGATTGCCGGTGAGAAATCGAACGTGGGCCCCGATGTTTCCCGCGAGGGTGTCCAGCGCGATATCCTGCCCATTGTCGAGGGCACCAATGTCATGACCAAGTACGGCCTGGTGAAAACCGATCATGTCCTCTTTATCGCCGCCGGCGCTTTTCATATTTCCAAACCATCCGATCTGATTCCCGAACTTCAGGGGCGATTCCCGATTCGCGTCGAACTCGATGATCTCAAAGCCGCCGATTTTGTGCGAATTCTAACTGAACCGGAAAACGCTCTTATCAAGCAGTACTCGGCGTTGATGAAAACCGAGGGTGTGGAGCTTAATTTCGAGGATTCCGGCGTGGAGGAGATCGCCACGAATTGCGTTCGAGGTTAACACCCGCACTGAGAATATCGGTGCTCGTCGACTTGCATACGGTCATGACCAAGCTTTTGGAAAATGTCATGTATGATTCGCCCGATAGCGATACCAAAAAGTTTAAGATCAACAAGAAGGTTGTCAGAGATACCCTGAAAGAAATCGTCGAGGATGAAGATCTTTCACGGTATATTTTGTAAGGAATTTTTAGCGAATTTGATTAACAAATTTAATATGATTGTTTTATTGAATTGCAGAAATTAGAAAATGTTTCCCAAAAGAGACAAATAGCGGCACCGTCCTTAAAGCTGCTATATTGATTGCTCTAATAAGCTCGCTTGGCGTTATCGCTTTAGGTATCAAGTTTTTGGCGATTCTCGGTGGATTATCGATTCTATATTTTAGTTTTAAATATGATTTATTTCTGTTTTGTTTTTTTATAGCTGTTTCACCCTTTGTTATGCATTGGTATTGGTCCTATTTTGGGACAAGCGTAGTTATTTTTACAGACCTCATCATTGCATTTTGGCTGTTACGTATCATGATCAACGGCAGAACTTTTAGTCCGGCATCGTCATTTTTAATTGTTTTTCCCATTATGGTAATGCTGTTGGTTATTTTATCTGTCATATACAATGGATTGAATCCAAATGATTCGAAATTTATTCTTTTATACATAACGTTTTTCTTTTTTGTATATTCTTTTTATGATATTTACCGCCCGGAATCAACAATTCTAATATTTGCCGCCGCTACATTCCCACTCTGTATTGGTTCTATTCAGCAGCTATATTTATATGTTCATGTAAGAAACCTGTTGGATTTATTAGCGTTATTCAGATTCAAGCCTTCTGGGCTTTTCCAGAATGTTAATTCCTTCGGCGCGGCATTAATCGCGGTTATCCCATTTTGGCTGGCATTGGCAATATGGTCTCGCAAGAAAGCTCTCAGAGTTGTGGCAATTCTCTTATGTTCCATAATGATTATAGCCTTATTTTTCACTAATGCGCGCGCTTCGCTTCTTGGTTTTATGATAAGTATTGTCGCATTTTTTATTCGAGCCAGAAAAGTAAAAGTTCTGGTTTATTCCGTTCTGGGGATTGTATTTCTATCTCTTTTGCTGCCGGTAACCAGTAAATTGATTATGATCGCGTTAAGAATGGATGTCGGCTCTTCATATCGAGATAAGCTATGGACAAATACCATGGATATAATCAGTCATAATCCTTTGCTGGGAATTGGCGTGGGAAATTTCCAAAGTGCCATGTATTCATATCTTAATAACTCCTGGTTACGGAGTACATCTCATATGTTGTTCCACGCGCATAATTTTCTTTTGAACACAACCGCCAATTTAGGCATAGCGGGATTTTTGCTATCGATATGGATTTACTATTTATCTTTTATAAACGGCATAAAGGCTTTAAAAAAAGTAAAATCCGATGAAGATAAAGCCATCGTTTTCGGAATTTATGGATGTGTTCTGGCTCTCGTAGGATGGAGCTTCTTTGAAACTGGCTGGATTCTCGGATTTGGCTGGACATATCCAGATGTTTTATTCTGGATCCCTTTTGCAATGCTTTTAAAAATAAACCTGTTACCCAAAAGCTCAACCGACGGAATATTCTTCAATCGAAAATCGACAAATTATAATGCCGGGCTTAATTAGGTTTTTTCGCCCGACCTTTAATAATAATCGGGATAATCAAATTGCATGGTCAATAAAATAAGGAGTACGAATATGAAAAGATCCTTCCTGCAAGTAACAGATTTTAACGAAACCGAACTTCGCGAAACACTCAAGCTCGCGATCGAACTGAAAAGGAAAAAAGGGCAAGTTCTCGATGTACTTAAAGGTAAAACAGTCGCCTGTATTTTTCATAAGCCGTCGCTCAGGACCCGTATCTCGTTCGAGGTTGGTATCAGCGAACTAGGTGGGCACTCACCTTTATATCACCGATAACGAAATTCAACTTGGAGTCCGCGAATCGATTCACGATGTCGCCAAGGTACTTTCGCGTTATGTCGGCATGATCGAAATTCGCACCTTCTCACATAAATCAGTCGAGGAACTGGCGAAATATGCCGATGTCCCCGTAATCAACGGCCTGACCGATCTTTCGCATCCCTGCCAGATTGTTGCCGATATGCAAACCATAGTCGAGCACAAGGGCAAAATCGATAACATGAAGATCGCTTATCTCGGTGATGGCAACAACGTTTGCAACAGCTGGCTTGAGGCCGCCACCATCCTTCCCTTTGATTTTCGTATCGGGACCCGCAAAGAAACCATGCCCGATAGCAAATCCTGCAAAACGCGCTCAAAGCCGGAAAATCGAAAATCACAATTACCGAGGATCCTCATGAGGCCGTCAGGAATGCCGATGTCATTTATACCGATGTCTGGGCCTCGATGGGCCAGAAGGATCAGGCTAAATCCAAAGCCGATATGCTCAAGGAATACCAGATTAACGCACATCTTCTTGCCGGTGCCAACCCGTCTCATATAGTGATGCACTGCCTGCCTGCGGAACGCGGCCGCGAAATCACGGATGAAGTTATCGATGGCCCGCATTCGGTGGTATTCGATGAAGCCGAGAATCGCCTGCACGCTCAAAAGGCCATCATGGTCAAGTTTGCCCAGTGGATGAGCTAATTTAACTACTTCAAATAGAGACATATATCGACAATTAGCGGGGAGACATACTCCCCGCATTTAATATTTCTCCAAATTATCATATTGCCTATTATCTCTCCAGATTTTATCTTAATGGTGGCAAGGTTAATTTAGCGTTTGGAGGTTCTTTGATGCCTAAAGTGCTTGATAATGTTCAGATTGGTCCGCAAAACTGGAAAATGCTCGTTAAAGTCCCCAAGCTGGTCGAAAAGGCCAAACCGGGGCAGTTTGTTATAATCCGCGTTAACGAGGCGGGCGAGAGGGTCCCGATGTCAATCGGAGGGCTCGATCGCGAAAACGGCATCCTTACTGTAATCTACCAGGTAGTTGGAAAAACATCGGCCCTGATGACCACCGTTCCCAAGGGCGGTGACATTTTGGATTGTGTCGGCCCGTTGGGTTTGCCGACCCATGTAGAAAATTGGGGCACGGCGATTGTTGTCGGAGGCGGTATCGGTGTAGCTCCTATCTATCCCATCGCACAAGCTTGGAAAGCCGCCGGGAACAAGCTGTATACGATAATTGGCGCTCGCTCCAAAAACATCCTTTTCTATGAAGAAGAGCACAAAGCCGTTGCCGATAAATTATTCGTTTGCACCGATGATGGCTCTTATGGCCATCATGGCTTTGTCTCCGATGTCCTAAAACAGATCCTCGATTCCGGCGAAAAGGTTGGAATGATTATGGCTATCGGGCCGGTACCGATGATGAGAGTTGTCGCCAATCTGACCAAGCCGTATGGCGTGCCTACCTGGGTTTCGCTCAATCCGCTGATGGTGGATGGCACCGGCATGTGCGGCGGCTGCCGCGTGGCGGTTGGCAATACCACCAAATTCGCTTGTGTTGATGGCCCGGATTTCGATGGGCATCTGGTTGATTTTGACCTCCTCACCAAGCGTCTTAACGCGTACAAACAACAGGAGCGCGAGTCATTCCATAAATTCCTTGATGCTCCCGGCTGTAAATTGGCCGATTCGGTGAAAACGTTGGTAAAATAATGACAGTTTCCGGGCTAATGTTCCTCGGCAAGTAAAAATGAATATTGACCCGGCGGATTTGATAAAATCGAGAGTTTTAATTCAAAGGGACCAGGAGAATAAAGGTGGCCGACCAAAAACTTGATAAAAAAGATCGTATGAAAATACCTCGGACCAAGATGCCCGAGCAGGATCCTAAAGAACGAATTCATAATTTTAACGAAGTGCCTTTCGGTCTTGAAACCGAACTGGCAGTCACGGAAGCATCAAGATGTCTTGAATGCGCCAAAGCTCCCTGTGTTGCAGGTTGTCCGGTCGAGGTTGATATACCCGGGATTTATCCGGCTTGTCGTTGATCGGGATTACGCGGCTGCTGCCCGCAAGATCAAAGAGACCAACTCGCTGCCCGCCATTTGCGGACGAGTCTGCCCGCAGGAGGAGCAGTGCGAGGTCGTTTGTATTCTGGCCAAGAAATTTAAACCCGTAGCGATTGGATACCTCGAACGCTTCGTCGCCGACTACGAGCGCGAAAATAAATTAACTCAGATTCCCGAGATGGCGCCCGATAGCGGCTTTAAAGTTGCCGTGGTCGGTTCGGGCCCGGCTGGCTTGACCGTGGCAGGCGATCTCATTAAGCTTGGTCACAAAGTTACCATCTTCGAAGCCCTGCATAAAACCGGTGGTGTGCTCGTTTATGGCATCCCGGAATTCAGGCTTCCCAAAAAGATTGTCCAGGCCGAGTGCGACTACATGGCGCGGTTGGGAGTCGAATTCCAAACCTCGACAGTCATTGGCAAAAGCGATACCATCGATGAGCTTTTCCAGATGGGATATGATGCTGTCTTTATCGGCACCGGCGCGGGCCTTCCCAATTTCATGGGTATCCCCGGCGAAAACCTCATCGGCATCTATTCCTCGAACGAATATTTAACGCGCTCCAATCTTATGCGCGCTTTCGATTTCCCCAATCATGATACCCCGATCATCAAGGGCAAGAACGTGGCGGTTCTTGGCGGCGGTAATACCGCTATGGATTCGGTGCGCACTTCTCTTCGTCTCGGTTCTGAGAATTCCTACATCGTCTATCGCCGCAGCGAGGCTGAGATGCCTGCCAGGGCCGAGGAGATCCATCATGCCCAGCAGGAGGGCGTGCAGTTCCACATGCTGACCACTCCTATCCGTTTCATCGGCGATGATGAAGGCAAAGTGGTTGCCATGGAATGCCTCCAGATGAAGCTTGGCGAACCCGATGATTCCGGCCGTCGACGCCCGGTGCCAATCGAGGGTTCCAATTTCACTATGGAAGTTGACCTCGTGGTGGTGGCTATCGGCAACTCCTCCAACCCGCTCATTCCGCAGACAACGCCCGGTCTCGAGACCAACCGTTGGGGCAATATCATCGTCAATCCTGAAACGATGCAATCCTCGCGCGAGGGTGTCTATGCCGGAGGCGATATCGTTACCGGCGGCGCTACTGTAATTCTTGCCGCTGGAGCAGGGAAGAAGGCCGCCAAGGCGATTCACCAGTATCTGCTTTCCAAGAAGGATTCGCTGGTAGGGAAGTAAGAGCAATTATTGATGTAAGCATTCAATAATTTTAAATAATAAAATTGCTTTTTGGTGTTGGGGCGTATGGCGATACGCCCCTATTTTATTTTAAAAAAATGATACAAGTTGAGGGGGATAAAATAATTGGGTATGTCCAGCCTTTTGGCAAGCAACTTAAAATTAGCAGGACATCCCCATGAAGCCGTTGAACTTTGCTTAGGAGCGAATGTAGGGCTGATTTTGATTAGTCAAGAGTTTTTGGGAAAAGGATGTCAAACGTAGTCAGAAGCTTCGCATATTTAGTATTATTCTCAAAGGCAAGAGGATCGGCCCGCGCAGCTTGAGGTTTATGCCGGGGGAGACGCCTACGCGGCGTGGCGTGCCGCCCTCAAAAAATAAAATTGATCTTAATTAAATAAAAATCCAATGTTAAAAAAGAAACGCCAGAATAAACTTCATTCTGGCGTATCTAAAACCGGCAAGTCACGGAAGCCATAGACCTGTCGGAATTATTATTGCCCTCTCCCGTCGAATCTCGCTGACAGGGGAGAGCCGCTTGCTAACGCAACAGCGTCAACTGCCGCGTCAGCTCGCCCTCGGATGTCCTCAGCCGATAGAAATATACTCCCGATGGTAGATCATTCCCCTGACTGCTCCTGCCATCCCAACGCAATGCCACAGGCCCCGGGTTTTCGATTTCATCCGACCAGGAATAAACCTGCTGTCCCAGGATATTGCTTATCGAAATTTCGGCATGTCCAGGTTGCGACAAACTGAATTTGATAATCGTCTCGGCATTAAAAGGATTAGGATAATTTTGAGCCAGAGCCAGCACTTGAGGTAGATTGGTGTTGTCATCGATACCGGTTGTATTTTCGTTGCTTACTAATACTATCGCTGTGTCGGCGCCGCTGGAAAGATTTCCCTGCAAACCAGCCCAGTAGAATCTGACTGTGCCTGTTCCGGCTGACGGGGCTGTCCAGAGAATTGTCCCGGAGTTCTGATCGGATGACGAAAAATGTGCACCATTGGTTTCGCCGCCAACATTGTATATTGACGTGCTGGTTCCGGTCGTCAATGTGCCTGCGTTGGTCGAACCGATACCAACCCGCACCGAGGCGTTGAACTGCTTAATTGTCGTTCCGCCGCTGTGCGCCACCGCAATCGTATATTGCTGACCGGGTACATAAGTCTGCGGAAATCCGGTCACTGTTACGGTTGGCGCGAAGTTACGCTTGTGATGGCAGGACATGGAACAGCTTTGCCGTCCCGGCGCACCGGAATAACCGGTATAGCTGGCGTGCCCCCAGGCCTGAATCGCAATCAAACCCATCATAATCGTCAAAACAGTGGTTTTCATTTTGCCTCCTTCTATTTAATTCCCTGCTCCAAATTAAATAGGAATAATTACTATTGTCAATATATAAGTATCGGTATCAAATTTATCTAAACTGATTTATTTCTTTAGCAATGAAATATCGTCAGGCAGTTGCCCGACGATATTCTCCCGAATATGAGCAGTTGATTTTGTAAGCCTTATGGTATTATGGGCTTACGACCATCACTTAAGAAATAGCATTCGACGGCTTAGACTGCTTTCCGAAGTCCGGAGCTGATAGAAGTATACTCCCGATGGTAACTCCGTCCCGGCCTCATTCCTGCCGTTCCATCGAACTGAAAATGTGCCAGGCTTATCGAAAAGCAGCATCTTGTGATAAACTGATTGCCCCATAATATTGCTGATTATTAGTTCCGCTTGTCCTGCTTTTTCCAACCCAAATTCGATTAGTCGTTTCCGAATTAAAAGGATTGGGATAATTGCGTAGTAACGAAATCCTCTGCGGCCTGACAGGCTCTTCCTCGATTCCGGTAACGTTCTCTGAGCTTGTCAGAACGATCTGCGTATCGGCTCCGCTGGATAAGCTTCCCTGAAGCGCCGCCAGATATAACTTGACTGTGCCTGTTCCTGGCGCCGGTGCGGTCCAGCGGAAATCGCCTGACGCTCTATTGGATGATGAAAAATGCACTCCGTTAGTTTCCCCGGTCACATTATAAACTGTTGTAAATGAACCTGCCGCAATTATTCCCGCATTGACAGAGCCGGCGCCTACCCGAACCGAACTATTGAATTGGCTGATATTGCTTCCGCCGTTATGGCCAACTGCAATCGTATATTGCTGGCCCGGCACATACGATTGCGGAAAGCCGCTTACAGTGATGGTTGGCGCAAAACTCCGCCTGTGATGGCAAGAGATAGAACAGGCTTGCCTGCCCGGAGAGCCCGAATATCCCGTATATTGTGGATAGGCATTGCAAACATTTTGGATCAGCAGGAATTGTCCCGCCAGGAGCGCGATCATCAATAGATACTTCACAAAATCCTCCCCAAAATCCAACAAATTTCACCGATTTTGATGATAGCTATTCCTATTATTGTTGTCAATGATTTAGATTAACTTTACTTTAGAATTTCATTGCCGATTGTGTAAATAGGTGCTAATTTGTGGCTTGTCATGCGGACTGGTGCTTTGGTTGAAATAAGCCGCATGAGACAATCTTTGTTGGAGGAATGATGTCTTTTTCTAAAGTAGCAGTAGTTGGGGCGGGGGTAATGGGCCAGGGGATTTCCCAGACGGTGGCATCCATCGGAACGGAAGTCACATTGTTTGACAAAAACGAGGAGCAACTCAAATCGAGCCTTAAGTCTCTGGCTGATGAAATGGATCGGGAAATCGAACGCTGGGGCATGACAGCGTCGGAAAAGAAAGCAATTCTGTCTAGAGTAAAAACTTCATCTAATCTCGATGAAGCCTGTTGTTTTCCCGTCATGATTGAGGCTATCCCCGAGGATCTCGCTCTGAAAAAGGAATTGTTCGCCCGTCTCGACTTCGTTTGTCCCCCTGATACTATCTTCGTAACCAATACCTCGACTTTATCGATCACCGAAATTGGCGCGGCCACCAAAAGGCCCGAGAAGGTTATCGGTCTGCATTTCTTAAATCCCGTGCCCAAAATTCCGCTGGTCGAGATTGTCAGGGGCCTGCGTACATCCGATGATACCTACAATCAAATCCAGGATTTCGCCCGCTCGCTCGGTAAAACTCCGGTCAAGGTCTTCGAGTATCCCGGATATGTAACCACCCGCATTATCGTACCCCTTCTGAATGAGGCCATGCACGTTCTCATGGAAGGCGTTGCTACCCCCGGCGATATCGACAACGCCATCAAGCTGGGCTATGGTTTTAATATCGGCCCGCTGGCGCTGGCTGACAAAATGGGGCTTGATGTGGTCATGGACTGGATGGAAAATCTGCTTACTGAACTTTCAGATCATAAATATAATCCCTGCCCGCTCCTGCGTAAAATGGTCAGAGCCGGACATCTCGGCGTCAAAACCGGCCAGGGGTTTTTTAAATACGACAGCGAAGGCAATAGGATAACTGAGGAACAGGAGAGATAATCATGCCGGCTAAAAAAGCTGCTCCCAAAAAGGCTGTTAAGAAAGCTGCCCCCAAACCCGTTGCTAAAAAGGCTCCGGTAGATGAGATCGACGATCGGCCGGATGTTCCGATGAAAGATTGCGATCATTGCGATGGTATCGGCAAATGCACTGCCGGCGAGCCCTATGATAAGGGCCATCATCATTTATTCGGGTCCAAGGTTATGCTGACATCTTGCGCCGATTGCCTTGAAGCCGATGGTGAACATCGCAATTCCAAAAAGATCGTTGCCTGCCGCTTCTGCAAAGGAACCGGTAAAGTAGAGGCTTAGAGGTTGGAAGGTAAAAAAAGAAATAGCGCCGCGCATAAAAAATATATTGAAGTACTGCGGAGTATGACGCCTGAACAACGGTTGCTTAAGGCTTTTGAACTAACCGAATTTTCGAAATCCCTTTTTTATCAGGGGCTGCGTAAACGCTTTCCCGAAATGCCGGAAGAACAATTTGAGGCACTTTACCGCCAACGTCTTGATTTATGTCACAACAGGAACTGGTAATAAAAGTCCTGCGCGTTCTTGAAAAAGCTCAAATCCAGGATATGATTACTGGATCGCTTGTTTCAAGTTGGCGGGGCGAACCGCGTACAAAGCTGGTTTTGATTTATATGTAAATCTGGGGCGTAAAATAATAATTTGAGCCCTGCTGAAACGCTTGAAAAATGAAGCAGAACAACTTTAGAATCATAAGATTTGGTTTTTGAAGTTAATAAATATATGAAAGGTTGTTAAGTGGTGTTAAGATGAAAATACTTGTTTTGAATTCCGGTTCGTCTTCCGTTAAATATCAACTCCTCGATATGCCGGAGGGGAGACGGTTGGCATCGGGAGATGTTACCCGCATCGGTATGTCGGCCGCTGTCCTGGCGCATAAACCGTTCGACAGGCCCGAGGTGAAAATCTCAGGCGAAATACTCGATCACATTCAGGCTATCGAATTTGTGGTCTCCATGCTGCTCTCGCCCAATCATGGCGTCATTAAGGATAAATCCGAAATCCAGGCCATCGGTCATCGGGTGGTGCACGGCGGTGAGACATTCTCCGACTCGGCCTACATCGACGATCAGATCATTGCCAAAATAAGGGAGTGTATCGAACTGGCGCCCCTGCATAATCCCCATAACCTGCGCGGTATTAATGCCTGCATTAAAATTCTACCGAGTGTTCCCCAGGTAGCCGTTTTCGATACCGCCTTATACAGCAAGATGCCGAAACATGCTTATATTTATCCGCTGCCGTATATCCTGTACAAACGCTATCAAATCAGACGATATGGTTTCCACGGCATGTCCCATTTCTATGTTGCCCGACGAGCCTCACAGATTCTGAATCAGCCGAAAGAGAATCTTAAAATCATAACCGTGCATCTTGGCAACGGTTGTTCCATGAGTGCCCATAAAGGCGGCGTTGCGGTTGATACCTCGATGGGCTTCACTCCTCTCGAAGGACTCATGATGGGCACTCGCTGCGGCGATATCGATCCCGCCATCATCCTCAATGTTATGGGA
This sequence comes from uncultured candidate division Zixibacteria bacterium, assembly GCA_963801605.1. Lineage (GTDB taxonomy): Bacteria > Zixibacteria > MSB-5A5 > UBA10806 > UBA10806 > UBA10806. The sequence continues at coordinate 443,971 of CAWDFP010000007.1, read as the reverse complement.
CGAGAAGAGCTTTCGCTTCATGAGGCCAATACCCTTCTCAACAAGCATTCTGGTTTGCAGGGCGTTTCGGGAGTTTCCTCGGATATGCGGGACATCCTTTCCGGCGCTGATTCCGGAAACGAGCTGGCCAAACTGGCTCTCGATATTTACTGCTACCGAATTCGTAAATATATTGGCGCTTATTCCGCGGCCATGGGCGGACTCGATTGCCTGGTGTTTACCGCCGGTGTCGGCGAAAACTCGCCGCGGGTCAGACAACTTTCCTGTCAGGATTTGCAGTATCTCGGCGTTGAACTTGACTCCGCCAAAAATGACGACGCGGTGAAAAAAGAAGCCAATATCTCCGCTGATGGTTCTCGAGTTGCGGTGCTGGCAATACCTACCAATGAGGAATTGATTATCGCCGAGGATACTTATAAGATCGTTTGCAAGGATAAGAAGGCTGGCTGATAAGGCAGTAGATAAGCTATCGTTGAAATTCATCATCAAGTTTTGCGCCGGGATGCAAGGTCAATATGGCATTCCGGCGCATTCTATAAATCGCAAAAGGGGAATGCATTCTATCCGAAAATACCGGATATTCTTAAATGCCAAAATGCGTTTGTTTTTTTATTGGCTGCACGATTATTATTTCTCTATATTTACTCCTTGTATTCAACCCCGATTATCCATTATGATACTCTCAAGATTTATTTTGGAGAATTATGCAAATACCAGTTGATCGACTCTTAGCTTACGCTTTTGGAGTAACCGCCGTGGCCATCATCGGCGGGTTGCCTCCGCTTTTTTCGAAATGGAATCAGAAACAGTTGCATCTATTCATTGCGTTTGGCGGAGGCACTATCCTCGGCGCCATATTCCTGCACCTGCTTCCTGACGCTCTTTCGATGGGTAACGGCAATCTGGCCAGCGGCATGGTACTTCTTGGTTTTGTGGGGATTCTCCTCGTCGAACGAATCCTGCTTGGCGGCCATGCCCATGACGATGCTATCGGACATGGCCAAATGACCAGGCATGAGGTCGTAGGCCTGACTGCCCTCGTGGGTCTTTCGGCTCATTCCATCGCCGGCGGCTTCGGATTGGCAGTTGGACTCCTTAACCCCGAACTTGGTTTTGTTATATTTCTGGCGATTATCATGCATAAGGGAACCGAGGCTTTCTCGCTATCTACCATCTTCCGTTTAGCCGAGTATTCCCGGCGCAAAACTATTATTCTTCTGCTGATCTATTCCTTGATGACTCCGATTGGCGCCCTTCTTTCGCTTCCCTTTATTCAAGCGTTGAAAAATATCGATCTCTCCATTCCCACCGGTCTGACTGCCGGAACATTCTTATATGTGGCCACGCTTGATCTGATACCCGAGGCTTTTCACGGCGGTCAGGAACGATTCAAGCCCTTCTTCTGGCTCCTTGTCGGCATATTTATCATGCTATTGGTTAAAATTATTGGAGTTTAGGCGTTTCATGGCTATTAGTTATCATGTTATACAATAATTGCTTACGGGCGGGCTTGAAAGAAATTCATTTACCGCTCAATTCCAGAAGACATTTCGAAAAATCAATCATTGCGCGTTACCCCATTTACTCTTTTAACGGCACTTTACCAGAACAGCCGTTATCGAAATTGTGAAGCAGCCGACGATTAATTTATAAATATAATTTGCCGTATGGGCCGCAAGAGCGTAAAATAGTCCGAAATGAAGATCCTTAAACCGGGAACGATATGAAAAAAATCCTAATACCGCTTATCCTGTGCTGGTCTCTGGGGCATAGCCTCGGCTGATACCCAGGATTATATCAAGGCCGGAGTTATTCTGGTAAAATCCGATATCGCTTATTTTGACGTTGGCCAGAAGGACGGTATAGCTCCCGGCCAGCGCTTCGAAATCTATGATGATAACAACGTAGTCGCTTCCGGTAAAATCGCCTGGGCCGATCAAAATATCTCTCGCTCCGAGCCGTTCGATTCTATGGTGGTTTCCGCATTTTCCGATCTGGATCAACTCATCGCTAAAATCAGGTTCACCTTTGCTCATGCCGGCCGTGGAGGTTTCATCACCGTCGCATATTTTAATGATCTGAATCTGGAACCATCCCAAATTTATTCCCCCGAGGATATGATGGTGGCCCGCTTGATTCATCGCGGCCTGCTTCAAACGGATCGCTCGGGGCAGATTCAGCCCGACCTATGTACCGATTACGAAATTAGAGATTTAACCTATACATTCTATCTCAACCCTGTGGCAAAATTTCATAACGGCAAGCCTGTCTCCAGCGCCGATATAGTCTATTCGCTGGAGCAATTGGCGCGTGCTCCCAGGCTTACCAACGCGTCCTGCTTTGTTATGGAAATAAATGGGGCCGACAATTACAGAAGCGGATTAAAAAATGAAATCGACGGTTTATTCGTTATTGATGATACCACCATCGCCATAACACTGCGACGGCCATTCCCGGCATTCGAGGATTATCTCGCGGGGCCGGGCGGCTATATAGTGCCTGTGCCGGGATATGTTTCCTCGGGGGCCAATATCATTGGGGCCGGGCCGTACCGCATGAAATATAGCGATCCCGGCGGCCTTGTCGTGGAACTTGCTTCCGCGGATGACCCGGGCGCGTATCTCGATAGTATAAAATTCGTGCATTTTGCCTCTCCCGAGGAGGCCGGTCTGGCTTATGAACTCGGCAAGCTCGACCTGTTTCCTGCTCTCGGTGAGCCTCCTCCAAAATTCGTTGGCAAAGGAAATAATTCCTCTCAAAATCTCGAAACTAACGCCTATGTTATTTTGGGCATTGATAACCGTCGCAGCTACCAGGCTGGTCAGGATTTCGGCAAGGCTCTCTCATTTCTGTTGGATCGCAGCTCGATAATTCGAGTCATATTGGGAGGTTCGGGGGCAAAACCCAATATCACCATTTCCCAACAAGAGAAAATGACCTATCCGCTTTATGATCCTTATGCGCCGGATTCAGCATCCTATTATCTTAGCCAGGTGATCCTACTTCCCAAAAATTTAAACCTTTATATCGATTCATCCTTTCCGGTCCTTGGCAAGGTGGCCCGTTACATTGAGGGACAGCTTCAATATCGGGGAATTAAGATTACCGAGAAAAAATTGGATTTTAGCCTCCCGCTTGATGATTCCAAAACCGATGCTGATATCGACCTGTATCTTACGACTTACCTTCCGGCCGGTGACAACCCCGATTGTATGCTCTACCCGATGTTGAGCGCCAAATCTGTCGAAAGAAACCAATTTTCTTTATTACACCGATGAAACCGCTTATGGCCTTCTTGAAAGTATGCGCACCGAAACCGACACCGAGCGACGCTTGAGCGTTGCCGCGGGATTGGCTCAATCAATTTCCCTCGATCCGCCTCTCGTAGTATTATATCAACCGTATCTTTCGGTTTATGCCAAACCCGATATTTCCGGTATCACTGGCGAAAGCGCCGGCTACCTCGATTTGCGTAACGTATTTATTGGAGAAGACAAATAACCCGGTGATCTTTAAAATTATATGAAACTTAGAATTCGAATCATACTGCTCCTGATACTGGCCGCGGTTTTGCCTCTTCTGGCCATTTTTATTTCAATGTCTGTTTATGCCAATCGCCAACGGCAATCGCTGGTCGACATGAAGCTCAATACCGTTTACGGCGGCGCAGTGAGTTCCTACGAGAGAATAGGCAAATCGATCCTTTCGCAAATGGAACAGCTGGCCAGCGACCAAACCCTGACAAGATTCCTCCTTGTTAAGGATGCCACCGGCTTTATCGATCAGCAGGGCCTCATCGATTTTTCGGTGGATACCAAACAACTTCTCAATCTCGATTATCTGGCTGTCATCGCCCCCGATGGCAAAGTCCTGGCGCGAGGGCACGATCCCGGACTGTTTGGCGATGATCTTTCAAATGACCCCGTGTTCGCTGAGGCGCTTAAAGGCCAGAAAGTCCAATCGTTGGCCAAAATTCACGATAGCGGTGAGGATATCCTCACGATACTTTCCCTGACTCCGATTTGGTTCGAAAATCGTGAGGTTATCGGCGTTATCGCCGGCGGCACGTCACTTGATCAGGATTTCTGTCTGCATCTGCGCGATCTTTCGGGCGCCGAGATATTACTTGTCGAGGGTAACATCCTCCTGGCGAAAACTATCGCCGGCCAGGGTGACGAGATGGCAATGTATTTACAGGATCAGCAGACTTTTCGCACCAAGCTCCAGGGGCTTTGGTATAACTTCTCCCGCTACCCGCTTCAAGACTACTCCGGAAATAAGGTTGCCGATCTGCTAATGGGAGTCTCGACTCAGGACCTCGATATCCTTTTCGATAATATGAGAATTATCTATGGCGGTTTTGCGCTGGGAGGCTTGATTCTGGCAATTATCTTCGGCTATTTGCTTTCATCGGGATTTACCAAACCAATCGAAAATCTTACCTGGGCGGCTGACCGGTTGGCTTCCGGTGATTTCACAGCCCGTGTCAATTATTCCGGACGAGGCGAGCTTGCCAACCTCACAGATACCTTCAATGAAATGGCGGCCGATCTCGAGGATTACAGGCGCAAGCTTATCGAAAGCGAAAGAATTGCGGCCTTTTCCATGATGGCTCGCAAAGTTGCTCACGAAATCAGGAATCCCTTGACTCCCATTCGTATTGCTATCGAGGATCTCAGGCGCGCTTACGACGCTTCCGATCCAAATTTCGAAACAGCTTTCAAGCAATCTACAAAGACAGTGCTTGAGGAGGTTACCTCCCTTTCAAAAATTGTCGATGAGTTTTCCGAATTTGCCAAATTTCCCTCGCCAAAGCTTGCCAGGGACGATCTCAATGAAATCGTTAATTCGGCCGTTCCGTTGTTTTCTAAGCTAATTGACAGCGGCACGATCAGCGTCGAGCTATCCCGCAAAAGTCTACCTGTTATGGCTGATCGGGAGCAAATTCGACGAGCCCTGATTAATCTTGTAAAAAACGGTTTAGAGGCCATTCCCTCAACCGGTCACGTCACAATCAGAACCATTCTCGCCGATAAAAACGCGATATTAACTGTTTCAGATAACGGTTCCGGCCTGGCGCCGAACGTAAAACAGAATCTTTTCACTCCCTACTTCACTACCAAATCCGGCGGCTCGGGACTGGGCCTCGTGATTGTAAAGAAAATTGTCAGTGAGCATGATGGTAAAATCAAGATCGCCGATCAAATCTCCGGCGGGGCGGTGGCGACTATTGAATTACCATTGCATCAGAATTAATAGAGAAACCAGTGAAAATCCTGATTGTCGATGATGAACCCAATATCCTTTCCTCGGTCGGTTCGGCCCTGGAACGGATGGGCCATATTGTAGTAACCGCTGATTCGGCCAAAGCAGGGGAGAAGGCCGTCGATGATACTTTCGATGTTGCCTTGCTGGATGTTTGGTTGGGCGACGGTGATGGCATTGAACTATTGGGCACTATCAAAAACAAGTATCCTCAGATAGTATGCGTCATGATCTCCGGTCACGCTGAAATCGGCACCGCAGTCACCGCCGTAAAATCCGGAGCATACGATTTTCTTGAAAAGCCTCTCTCGCTCGATAAAATTGAGGTTATCCTTAATAATATCTCGCACCTTAAAAAACTTGAGAGCGAACGCGATACGCTCAGGGAACAACTTGGCGAAACCGGCCGCCTGATCGGGCAATCGCAGGCCATAAAGGAACTTAAGAAAACAATAGCGCGCGTTGCGCCCGAGGATAGCCGGGTTCTAATCATAGGTGAAAATGGCACGGGAAAAGAACTTGTCGCCCGCCTCATTCACGAAAATTCGCCTCGTCGCAATGCTCCTTTTGTGGCTGTCAACTGCGCCGCCTTGCCTGATGAACTTATCGAGTCCGAGCTTTTCGGATATGAGAAAGGCGCTTTTACCGGAGCCGTTAAGCCCAAGCCGGGACGATTTGAGATCGCCTCCGGCGGCACTCTTTTTCTCGATGAGATAGGGGAGACCTCCGCTAAAACCCAGGCCAAATTGCTCCGCGCCGTGGAGGAAGGCAAGATCACTCGTTTGGGCGGAACCGTTGAAATTCCTACCGATGCTCGCATTCTGGCGGCTACCAATAAAGATCTGAAGAAAATGATTTCCGATGGCAAATTTCGCGAGGACCTTTTTTATCGCCTGTCGGTGCTTCTCATCGATATTCCGCCTCTTCGCGAACGGCGCGAGGATATCCCCTTTCTTCTGCAATATTTCGCCGACTCATTCTGTCGCAAGACCGGACGGCCCCCAAAGCGTTTCGATAAATCCGCTGTCGAACTTTTTAGCCGCTATCATTATCCCGGCAATATCCGCGAGTTGGCCAATTACGTGGAACGGGTCGTTATCCTTTCTCAAGTTGAAATAATTACGCTAAACGAAATAAAGCTTTATCTGCCGCAACTGGCCGAAAGCGATCTTAGCGGACCCCTTAAACTGGCCTCCGAACAATTCGAACGCGATTATATCGCTAAATGCATTATCCGCGCCGGCGGTAATATGACCAAAGCCGCCGAACTATTGGGCCTGGAACGCAGCCATCTATATAAGAAGATGAAATCCCTCGGTATGAACGCCGTTGATTAAATTTTATAATAATTTTATTATTAATTTTTCTATTTACAATTAATCAAAATATATTGTGTAGAGGCGCCTTTATTATGCCCTGCATTTTTACCTATTATTAATGATAGTTGATTGTTTGGCGGCATGTCTTGCCGTGTCAAGATTGCCTGATAAAAGTATGTATCCGTTGCCTATTGCCCCATAACCGCCTTCACTCTATCGCTTAAATCCATATAATATTTCGATTCAGCTGGTTCTTGGTAATACCTGCAATATTTGCCTCTAAGTTCAAATACTCTGGCATAAAACGATAACAAATATGCAATCCTCTTCGGATCATATTTTGTCTGACTGCGCCAATATGTCTCATCAAAGCTAACTCGGGGCGCCGCTACAAACGATTCGTTTGCCTCGAATTTAATCAATAAGCCGGCGGGAACAGGCGCCATCCCCGCAAATAGCTTTGTATCATCCGCAATATTGGTATAGACTGCCCGCCTGGTTGCTTCATGCTTGATTACTGCCTGAATCATTCCGTAATAAGCTCTATCGATAGTCCCGCCGTCGTATGGTTTGCCCCGCTCAAAAGGCGCCACTTGACTCAAAAACTCCTCAAACTCCTGTTTCGATCTTTCGTAAATATCGCTATGATATCGTTTGATAAAATCGATATACCATGACCGTCGCATTAACTCTTTGTCTAAAAATACTATATCGGGCCGGAAATTCATCTCGTAATGAAAATAGAGCCATGGTGAATAAAAATCCCAATTTTCGACCAATATTAGTCCGCCCTGTTCCATTGCTCCGGCGATATCATAAACGCCCTGTCTGGCGGCCGTCTTGCCGCTGCTATCGGACTTTTGGAAATTTGCCGCTAAATTATATACCGGTAAAATAAACGATGCGCCCGCCAATACCCAGGCTGCTGCGTTTGATTTCCCAAATTGCTTAATTAGAAGCTCACTGATATAAAGCATTCCGATTGCCAAAAATATGGCGCTGATTAGGAACATCGGAAGATAATATGATTCTATATCCCCGATTTCATAGTTTAAGACATAAACTAAATTCACCAGCCAAATCAAGACCGCGAAAATTAAAATTCGCGGTTGTTTCTTGCCGCAATTGAATATTCCAATTCCGATAAATATAATTCCAATCCATCCAAACTGCTCCAAAAAGAGTTTGGCGGCTGGCCCCAATCCTGTTAGTAGCTGCCCTATTGGACGATCAAACATCCATACACGGTACTGCCAGCCTGAAATATGTTTGTAGAAAAAGTAAGGGTCGTTAACCGCGCCCCAATTGAGAAACGGTTTGAAAGCGGCCCGTATCGGAAGAACCGCATATAAACTTGCCGGAAATACAAACAACGCAACTAACCAACCCAATGATAATCTCGTCAGGCGCGCTGTTCTTAAAGTGATAATAATCAGATATAGAAAACCGGGGATCAGATATACCGCCGATAGATGATTCGTCAGGCTTAGCCCTAACATATATAATGATAATGCCAACGAGCGAAGATTCCTCTCGTTCGAAAATTTCGCCAGACTCCAGATCGAAATCGATATCAACAGCAGATTTAGCGAATAAACCTCGTTGGTGGTACCTTGTGCCCACCAGACAGGGGAGAAGGCTACAAACAGCGCCGCCGCGGATGATATCGTATCCTTTATATAAGTTTCGTTTTCGTGACTATTAAATTCCGAAATCAGCAGATAAAGAAATCCCGTTCCGAACGCTGTGAACAACAATGACAGGAGATTAAGGCGAAATATCAATTCCCCAAACGGAAGGAACGCAAATATCCTTCCTATGAGAGTATATAAAGGATAACCCGTGGGATGAGCAATCCCGAGATTCTTAGCCGCCAGTGCTAACTCGCCGGAATCGATTAACTCAACGGTTGGACAGCGGGTAACCCAATAGATGGCTCCCGATAAAATTACGGTAAGTGCAAAGAATAATTTTTTTGTCCTATGCATTCATGCGCCCGCCCGATACTAAGGCAGAAGCTTAGCCGTGAGACGGCCGCCCAACGGCCGTCAATAGACGCTAAATCTTAGAATGGAAGATCATCGTCGTCAGCGGACATTTGCGGTTCCGGAAGCTCAGGCGATTCAGGTGCGCGCTGCCTCTCCGGATGATGGCCTGCCGCCCAAAAGCTGCAGCTTTTCCGCAACTATCTCAGTCCGATATCTTTTGATTCCCTCTTTATCGTCATAAGAGCGATATTGAATGCGCCCTTCGATATAAACGGGATTTCCTTTTTTGAGATAGTCACGCGCGATCTCGGCCAGCCTGCCCCAGCAAACCACATTATGCCATTCGGTGCGCGCTTGCTGAACGCCGCTTTTATCTTTGTACTTTTCGGTGGTGGCCAAACTGAAACTGGTTACCGCCTGACCGTTCGGTGTATAGCGGTTATCCGGGTCTTTCCCAAGATTGCCGATCAGGATCGCTTTATTCACAGATGCCATCTGTCCTCCTTAAAATAGATTCTCCATATTATAACCATGATTACACGCCCTGTCAATCCCCAGATTTCGCTTGCCGACAGGCCAACTATTTGATATTTATCTGCCTATTATGAGAATAGCGCTTGCCCAGATCAAATCTGTTTTGGCCGGATTCGACCAAAACCTCGTCAAACATCAGGATTTTATCGGTCGGGCCCTTGCCGCTAAAGCCGATCTAGTCATTTTTCCGGAATTATCTCTGACAGGATATACTCTTCGCGATTTAACCAATGAAGTGGCAATTCGACTTGATGATCCCCGGCTTGAACCGCTTATCGCTCGCTCCCGCGAGATCGATATAGTTGTTGGTTTGGTTGAAGAATCGAAAGAATTTCTTTATTTTAATAGCGCGCTTTATCTCTCAGGCGGTAAAATCGTGCATGCTCACCGCAAAGTTTATCTGCCCACTTATGGCATGTTTGAGGAGGGACGGCATTTTGCGATGGGCACATCCCTCGGCACTTTCGATACCAAATTCGGACGGTCCGGTCTGCTCATCTGCGAGGATATCTGGCATTCGATCTGCCCGCTGATCCTGACCTTAAAAGGAGCCTTGCTTGTCATCAGTATCGCTAATGGGACTGCCCGTGGCATCCAGAGTCCTGATGGCATCGGTTCGGCCGGCACCTGGGAGCGGATGAACACTTTCTACGCAATGAATCATTCAGTCTATCTCGTTTTTGTTAATAGAGTGGGCGTTGAGGATGGCGTAGTATTCTGGGGCGGTTCCGAAATTGTCGATCCTTTTGGCGAACGATTGGTGAAAGGATCATATAATAATGAGGAGATAATATTCGCGGAGATTGATCTCGATGTCATTAGGCGCTCACGTGTAAAATCTCCGTTGTTGCGCGACGAACGAATCGATTTCTGCCTTCGGGAACTGCAGCAAATCTGGTCGATGAATCGGCCGGAGGATGATAAGGTATGACTAAATCGGATAACCTGGGTTTGGATTTTAACATCACTCTGGGGCTATTAACATCCTTTATTAAAGATGAACTTTCCAAGCCCGGCTTCAGCCGCCTGATTGTGGGACTGTCCGGCGGATTGGATTCCGCCGTGGTAGCCGATCTTTCTGTCAGGGCTATCGGCCAAGAAAATGTGATAGCGGCCATCATGCCCTATAAATCTTCCAACCCGGATAGCAGCGCTGATGCCAATGAATTGGCCGATAAACTCGGTATTAAAAAATATGAGGTTGATATCACCGCCCAGATCGATTCCTATTTCGGGAGATTTCCTGACGCTGACCGTGTTCGTCGCGGAAATAAAATGGCTCGTGAGCGAATGAGTATCCTCTACGATCTCTCCGCCAGAGAAAAAGCTCTTGTAATAGGCACGTCGAACAAAACCGAAATCCTCCTTGGCTATGGCACCATCTTTGGTGATCTCGCTTGCGCCATCAACCCTATTGGAGATCTCTACAAAACTCAGGTTCGTATTTTGGCCCGGCATCTCGGCATACCGGAGAAGATAATCGCCAAGCCGCCGTCAGCCGATCTTTTTGCCGGCCAGACCGATGAGGCTGATTATGGATTTACATACAACGATGTTGATGGTTTGCTCTATCTGCTCGTTGATGAAAGATATTCGTCGGCCCAATGTGAAAAAGCCGGTTACAGCCGGGAGCTTATTGACCGGGTAATTAAAATGATAGTCGTAAACCAATTTAAACGTTCCACTCCCATAATAGCCAAGCTATCCAATCGTACCGTGGGGATCGATTTTCGTTATCCCCGGGATTGGGGCAAATGACCTCAACACAGTTCACGCCCGGGACGCTCTATATAGTATCTACGCCCATCGGGAATCTCGGCGATATTTCTATCAGGGCTATAGAAACGCTTAAAAGTGTGGCTCTCATTGCCTCCGAGGATACTCGCAACAGCGGTATTCTGCTTAAGCATTTCAATATTCCCACGCCCCAGACGAGCTATCATGAACACAACGAACGTCAGAAAGCGCCCGATCTCGTTGCTCTTCTTAAGGACGGCAAATCAGTCGCCCTGATCAGCGATGCCGGTACGCCGCTTGTTTCCGATCCCGGTTATCGGCTGGTTAATTTAGCCGTTTCCGAGGGCATTGAAATCATCCCCATTCCCGGCCCGTCATCGATCCTGGCGGCTCTGGTTGCCTCCGGTTTCCCTACGGATAGATTCTGTTTCGAGGGTTACCTGCCAAAATCATCGGGCAAGCTCAAGCGACGATTGGATGAACTTGCGGTTGAACCGCGAACGATGATATTTTTTGAAACCCAATTTCGTATATTAAAAAGCTTGCCCGTCATGCTCGAGGCTTTTGGGGATCGGGAAATATTTGTTGGACGGGAACTAACTAAGAAATTCGAAGAAAAAATGCGCGGAAAGATTTCGGAAATTATCGCCTTGCTTGAAAATAGAACCATAAAAGGGGAGATTGTAATCATTGCCCCCGGTACCGGAAATGACTGATAACGGCGCTCCCGGATTTCGTCCGATCGATATCGCCACTCTGATTTATTGCCTGTTCGAGGCATTATTGGTTTTAATCTTCATGTCTAATCAGCCTGGCTGGTTTTTTCTATTTACGTTTTATCTTTCGGCCTGCGGCATTGTATTGGTATTTGCGCTTTTTCGAAAATACGGAATTACAAAATCCCTCAGACTGTTCTATCCGCTTTTATTCATGCCGCTGCTTTACGAAGCTTTAGCCAGACAGATTCATCTTTTCCATCGCGGCACATTCGATGGTTTCATCAACTCTCTTGAGACTCATTTCCTCGGTTTTGATACTTCATTTGCCATGCAGCCATATATGACGATCTGGCTCAACGAGGTAATGAGCTTCTTTTATATGTATTATTATCTGCTTCCATTCATGGCGCTTATCTTTCTGGTATTGAGGCGCCGTGATAATTCAACTGAAAGAGCGGCCCTGGGTGTCTGCGTAACTTTCTATATATGTTATATAATATTTATTTTGTTTCCCGTTTATGGCCCGCGTTTTTATCTCGAGGATATTTATTACCTGCCTCTTGTCGGTCCTTTTTTCACGCCGCTGGCTCATAGGATTGTTTCCAGCGGAGGCCTGCATGGCGCCGCCATGCCGTCATCTCACTGCGCCGTAGGCCTGGTCTTTACCTGGTTTCTGGTTAAAGAATATCGGCGAGCCGCCTGGCCTTTGATATTTTGTTTTGTGATGCTCTGTATCAGTACCATGTATGGCAGATATCATTATATTTCCGATGTTGTCGTCGGCTTGATTATTGGGGCTGTATCAATTGTATTGACATCTCGGTGGCAGAATAGTTTCCTTAGGGCCAGAGAAAAAGATAACGAGGCCTCGGATCTTAAGCCCAGTGAGGCGGTTGAGATCGAGGTCTGAGACGAAATCTAATCGGGCCGGCGATTTACCTTGACTTCGCTGCCTGGTTTGATATTTTCGTTTATCCGGAATGGACAACGTGAGAATTTTAAGCAAACATTTTACCACAGGTTTCTATGCCCTTGTTGATCCCATAGGCAAACTATTGGAATCCATGAGAGTTCATCCCAATGTTGTAACCGTCGCCGGCTTTCTCTTTTCTGTTCTTTCGGGGCTGTTCTTTTGGAAAGGTTATTTTGTGTCTGGCGGCATCGCGTTGATTCTCTCGGGTGCTTGCGATGTTCTCGATGGACGGCTGGCGCGCAATACCAAACGGAGCACCGCCTTCGGCGCCATTTTCGATTCCACTATCGATCGCTATTCGGAATTGGTAACGTTTATGGGGCTGGCGGCGTTTTTTAATTCCGTGCTGACCAGCATGCTTATCATTCTGGCTATTGCCGGATCATTGCTTACATCCTACGCTCGGGCGCGGGCCGAGGGGCTTGGCATCGAATGCAAAATCGGATTGATGCAACGACCGGAAAGGATTACATTCTTGGCGACGGCCGCCATTCTGGGTGGCCCCATCGATCACGCCCTGGGAATTCAATTCATCACTATGAAAATTGCCCTGGTGCTGATCGCCATATTGGCCAATATCACCGTGCTTCAAAGAGTTGTTCACGTAAGGAAAAAGTTAACTTCACAATAAAAAGAGGAATGTTATGGGGAAAGTCAGAGTTGGGATAATTGGAGTTGGCAATTGCGCCTCTTCGTTTGTCCAGGGAGTTCAGTACTACAAAAATGCCAAGGAGAAAGAGTTCGTACCCGGTTTGATGCATGTCAACCTGGGCGGTTATCATATCTCCGATATCGAATTTTCGGCCGCTATCGATATTGATAAAAATAAAGTTGGCAAAGACCTCAGCGAGGCGATTTATGCCAAGCCCAACAATACATTCGAATTCGCTAAAGTTTCGAAACTTGGCGTTAAAGTTGTCCGCGGCATGACTCATGATGGCCTGGGCTACTATCTCTCTCAGATCATCGAGAAAGCCCCCGGACCAACCGCTGATATCGTTAAAATTCTCAAAGACACCGGTACCGATCTCGTCGTCAACTATCTGCCCGTTGGCTCCGAGGAAGCCACCAAGTGGTATGTCGAACAGATTCTCGAAGCCGGATGCGGTTTCGTTAACTGTATCCCGGTTTTCATCGCTCGTGAAAAATACTGGCAGGAACGTTTCATCAAACGCGGCCTCCCGATGATCGGCGATGATATCAAATCGCAGGTTGGCGCCACTATTCTGCATCGTATCCTGACCCGCCTGTTCCGCGAGCGAGGCGTGCGTCTCGAACGCACCAGCCAGCTCAACGTTGGCGGCAATACCGATTTCTATAATATGCTGGAGCGTTCCCGATTGGAGTCCAAAAAGATTTCCAAAACTAACGCCGTCACCAGCCAGCTCGATTACGATATCGGCGCTAATAACGTTCACATCGGTCCGTCCGATTACGTGGCCTGGCTCGCCGACCGCAAATGGGCCTATATACGTCTCGAAGGCAGAACCTTTGGCGATGTTCCCTTGAATCTCGAACTTAAACTTGAGGTCTGGGATTCTCCCAATTCCGCCGGTGTCGTTATTGACGCTGTCCGTTGTGTGAAACTGGCTCTCGATAATAAAATCTCCGGCAGCCTGTTCGGCCCGGCCTCATACTTTATGAAATCTCCTCCCCAGCAATACACTGATGTCGAAGCTCTGAACAAGACCGAGGAGTTTATTGCTGCCTACGGCGGTAAGTCTGTAGAGGTCAGCGGCAATGGTCAAAAGCCTGGTAAACGCATTCTGGCTAAGGCGCCCGAACCATCTCCTGACGGCAAATCGCGTATCACCCTGCCAAAAGGGAAGAAGACCGTAAAGTAAGTAAATTTCATTGCATTCTGTAGCCGGGGTCCCCTGCGGACCCCGGTTTTTTTATGAATTTTCCTTTAGAGACACGGCATGCCGTGTCGCTATTATATATTAACGAGACCAAGATTTATTAGCATACTTGTAGAGCCTTGTCTTGACCACAAAATGACGCGACACCCCCTCTAATTAATCCTGCCTCCTTACCGATAATAATAATAACTTGACGGCACGCTCGTAAGTCGTTTATTTGCAACATAGAAAGGGATCAAATATGAGCCAAAATAATTTCGATATCATTATTCTTAATGGCCGACCAGCCGCCGGCAAGTCCGAGATTATCGATTATCTTAAGCACATTCCGGTAGCCGAACGCCTGCGCCGCTTCCACATTGGGGAATTTGAGGAGATCGATGATTTTCCCATTCTCTGGGAACGCTTCCAGGATGATAACATCTTCGAAAAACTCGGCCAGCCCCGTTATTTTACCGATACCACCTATGAATTTCAGGGCCAGCGTTATCAGGGCTTTACTTTTAAAGAGGATTGGTTTTGGAATTTTCTGATTGAAAAGCTCAATGATCAATATCTGAAAAAGCTTCGTGACGATAATAAGCTGCATGAAAATAAAACCGTTATTATCGAATTTTCCCGGGGCGCCGAGCATGGCGGTTTTGCTCGCGCTTTCGATTTCCTCTCCGATGAAATTCTCAAAAAGGCCGTCTCGATTTATATCAATGTTTCTTTCGAGGAATCCCTTCGCAAGAATCGCCGACGATTCAACCCCAACAAGCCGGATAGCATTCTCGAACATGCTCTCGAGGATAAAAAGCTTGAAATGCTGTATAAGGAATCCGATTGGAATAAGTTCTCATCGAAAGATCCTCGGTTCCTTATCGTCAAAGGCCTGAAAATACCTTACGCCGTTTTCGAAAATGAACCCGAAATAACCGACAAGCCTGACATTCTCGGCGCTCATCTTGAGGAAATCTGCCAAAAGCTCTGGATGATAAAAAAATCGTAGTTCGGGCATTTCGGGCAATTTTACATCTCAATGTATTGTTCGTATGCTCAGTGCATAACCGGCGATATCGTTTATTTTTTATTATTTTCCAGGTATAAATAATTTTTTCAAATTTTGTTGACACCATTCCGTATTACCCTTACAATGCGTTCATGCTTAATTCCCCCTGGACGATCTGGATAACTGGCCTGTCCGGTTCCGGAAAAACAACGATCGCCAAAGCATTGCTTGAGCTTCTTAATCAGCGCCAAACGAAGGTTGAATACCTTCGCCTTGACGAAATTCGTCAAATCATTACTCCCAATCCGGTCTTCACCAAAGAAGAACGGGAGTATGTTTACCGCAGTTCGGTTTATATCGCCTATATTCTCAACCGGCATGGAGTCAATGTCATCATTGATTCTGTCGACGGAGAGGGGACCGGTCGCGCTCTCTGCCGCGAAATGATTCCTAATTTCGGCGTCATCTATGTGCACTGCCCATTGGAGCTCTGTATCGAAAGAGAACGAGTCCGAACCGACCGCGCCAAAATCGAAAAGCTATATGAACGAGCCATTCAAGGCGAATTGAAAATTGCCGGATATGGTAATCCTTACGCTAAAGAGGAACTTCCCTTTTTAGCTATTGATTCCGAAAGACTTAGCATCGAAAAATCGGCACACATGATAATTTCCGCCATATTCGGCGATAAATATGCATAATTTTGCGATTCTCCTTTCCATTTTACTAAATATTATTTCCCAATCGCGATTATTTAAGTAAATCAGGTTAAAAAAATATTTTTAAATTATGCTATTTGTGATTGACAGAATAGGCTATTATATGTTAATTATTTGCGTATAGCGTTTTATTTAGTCTTCGAACTGATCCTTTTCTGCAACGGTAGGGTAGAGGTAAACTTAAGACAGACATCTTCTTGAAATCGTCCGATTCAAAACGCTTTGATGCGGGGTTTTAGCGCCAACCTGTCAATCAGCATTCTATATGCGATGGTTGAAGGTTTTTGCGCATGTTCGGTTTAAATCAATCTCGGTTTCGGTTGGGAAAATGCAGATTCTCACAGCAATAAAATCATTTGCTAATAACTCGTTAACAAATAGCGATTAATTTTCAGTTAACTTTTAAAATTAAACTTTTTAACCAAACAAAATTTTAGGGAATCAGGAATCAGGAAAGCTTCAAAACAATTTTCAACGTCACACGACGAAGGAGACAGTATGAAAAAAAATCTACTGTGGCTACTTATCCCGATTGTTCTTATATCTGCCTGGGTACCGGCGCTTGCCCAAGACCAGCAGGTAATGGCCAATGGGGGTATGGAATTATGGAATAACAACGGTCCAGGCGGTCCGCCCGATAATTGGACACTTGCCACTCCGCGTATCAGCGCTTTGCAGGAAACCGGACGAGTTCATTCCGGAACTTACAGCGTTAAAGTTGTTTATGATTCTTCAGGCACACTCAGATTAGATCACGCGCCCATACCAGTTGTTCCCGGAACCACTTATTCCTGCAGCTTATGGGTTTACGATTACACTCCCGATATAAATAATCCGCGCGTTCGCGTTTGGTTCTTCTTCTCACCGTCAGGAAGCAGCGGCCCCTCCACTTATTCAACTGATATTGATAATTGGACGCTCTATACCTGGTCAGATACCGCCAGATACAATTCTACAAGTTTGACTGTTCAATTGAGATTCTACGGCGGCGTCTACGGCCGTAGAGACAGTATCTGGGTTGACGATGTTGTTCTTTGGGGTCAGGTTCCCCAGGGCAATACGCCTCCCGTTGTTGGCCCGACCGTAAGAATACCTGCCGGAAACGTTTACCCCGACACTTTTGTCAACGTCAAGTCTACTATTCAGGATATTGACGGCACTGTCGTTTCCGACAGCTTATATCTCCAGCTTAACGGTGGAACATTCACTGCGGCGCCTCATGACAGTATCACCGGCGGGAATGATCGCTGGTTTCATATTGGCTTCCAACCCGCAGGAACGATTGTTAACTACTATGTGGTTGCCACTGACGATGACGGTGGACGCAGCCAATCACAAACTTTCACCTATACTGTTTTTGGCTATGCTACGCCCTACGTGCCGATCTACAGCGTTCAACATACCACGGTGCAAGGGACTCTGCCAAATTGTTTCCCCACCGATTCACTCGGAATGGGCGAAACCGTAACCGGAATAGTGGTCGGACGATATGAACGATCGACCGCCGGATATCATATGAGATTCTTCCTCCAGGATGCTACAACTCCCTGGTCGGGATTATACGTTTATCAATCGATCGATACGGTTCAGGTCGGCGACAGCGTAACCGTTACCGGTATTATGGGTGAATATTACGCTGAAACAGAGCTTAGTCCGGTCTCCGTGCTTACCAAGCACTCTCCGGGCCATACATTGCCGGCGCCGAACGTAATAACCTGCGCCACACTCGGTCTCGATAGTTGCAGCGCCACCGCCGAACCATACGAAGGCATGATCATTCAGATCAATAACATCACCTTAATCGATACCCTGCCTCGTCCTGATAATGGCGAATTCCTGGGTATTGACGGTTCTGGCGATACCTGCATCGTCTCTAACGATCTTTCTCTGGGCGGCGTTGATTCCTGCGTCTTCCAGATGAATCATCAATACACCTACATTCGCGGTATCGGCCGCTACACTTACGGCCGTTATAGAATCATGCCGCGCACTTCAGCGGATCTCTTTACCGCTCCAACCGTCTGCACCGGTATGAATATTTTCACGCTCGAAAATTCACTCGATCCCGGTACCGGCGATAATTGCTGGCCGTCTCCGTATGCCGGCACCTATCAATCCGTATGCGGTATCGTGACTGCCGTCCGGCAAGCCACCTATGGCACTTTCTATCTTCAGGATCAGGGCAATACTGCCTGGGGCGGCCTCTACTCCTACGACTATACTCTTCCCAACGGCGATCCTGTTAACGCCCATGTCGGCGATTATGTTCAGGTAAATGGCTTTATAAACGAATACTACGGTTGGACCGAACTTGATACCATTCAATCGTTCACGGTACTCGGTCCCAGCCAGCCGCTACCCGATACCAGTATTGTTACCGTCGCCACACTTGCTCTTAAATGCGATTACTCAACCGAGCCGCTGGAGAGCGAGTTGATCAGAATCAACAATGTTACCGTTCTTTCGGCCGGTAGCCAGCTCGACGGTAAATATTGGATCAGGGACAATACCTCCACCGATTCAATCAGAATTGACGATGATATGTGGGTCGGCGGAACCAACATTCCCAGCCCGCTTCCTTCTACGGGTGGCGTTTACGACTACATTATCGGTGTTCTTCGCTGGGAAGGTAGAACAACCTCGCCCAACGTTCAGGGCTGGATACTTATGCCGAGATCTGGTTCCGATTACCAAATCGGAATTATTCCCGAGCCTAACATTGTCGCAGTTTGGCCGATCGACAATACCCAATTAGCCGTAACTTTCGATAGAGCCATGAATACTACCTCGATTTCCAATCCGAGCTTCTATTCGACCGTCCACGGCCTGTCGATTCTTGGCGCTGCTGCATCTGGCAACCGCAAGGCGATTTTAACTACCGCAGCTCAGCCCAATAATTCAATCGACTCCCTGATCGTCAACGGCGTTTGCGATAGCGTCAATGTTTGCATGGTAACCCCGCACTACAAACTGTACCATTCGGGAATTACCTCGATATCAGTAGTTCAAACTCCAAGTGCCGGCGGTGATTCAACTATCTATATCGGCGATATCTTTACTTCCAAGGTGGTTGTTACCTCTGATTCTACAACCAGTCAGCCAAGCAACATATTTGGATATGACCAAAGCGGTCCTCCATACAGAGGCATCCACATGTATGTCGGCGGCGTCACTCCTCGTCCTGTCGTCGGCGATACGATTATTGCGACTGGTAAAGCCATCGAATATTTCCAGGAAACTGAGCTTAGCGATGTCAGCGTCTATGGAAATATGCAAATCGTTGGCACCGGTCCCGCGCCGATACCATATCAGATTGCGACCAGCGACCTGATGGCGCATGGCGAGTATTATGAAAGCGATTTGGTTACCGATTGCGATTCCTTCGTTGTTACCAATACCGCTTTTGACGCTTATGGTTGGATTATCCATAGCCTGACCAATCCTTCTGAATCCCTAATGGTCGTTAAGAATGGATTGTGGACCAGATACACCTACGTGCCGGTTCTCGGTGATCGCATCAGAGGAATCACTGGTGTCTATAGATTTGAACACAGCTTCTTCCGCATTTCTCCGCGTACTAATGCCGACTTTAATTCGTCATCAGTTTGGTGCGCTGGACCGGAAGGCACAATCGCCGGCATAGTTTATGATCATGACGGCACAACTCCCTTGGAAGGTGTGACCATTATTACTCATAACGCCGCCGAGGTCGAGGTTGGTAACAATCTCTCGGGTGTCGGAGGTACCTGGAGTCTGTTGCTTCCGCCTGCTACTTACCACGAACATCTGAGCAAAGCCGGTTATGTTAACAACATTATCAACAATATCGTTGTAACAGCCGACCAGACAACTAACGTCAACGCTACCATGCTGGAATCGCCGACAGGCTGCGATTATGCCGTAGGTGATGCCAACAATAGCCATGTTTTCAATGGTCTTGATGTAACTTATTCAGTTGGTTACTTCAAGGGTGGTCCGCCTCCGCCGTACTCCTGCGAGTGCACACCTGGTCATACCTGGTTTGTCGCTGGTGACGTTAATGCGTCCTGTTCCTTCAACGGTCTCGATGTTACCTACATGGTGAGCTACTTCAAGGGTGGTCCGATGGTTCATGGATGCCCCGACTGCTTGCCTATTGTTGATCTTGCTCCGCTGGTTGCGCCTCAACCCAAAGTTGATACTCAAAACGCGCAATAATTGTAACCGGAACAAGTAATTTTTCGGGCTCCTCATATTGAGGAGCCCGATTTGTTTTGTGGCAAGTGAGATTCGTTTCGAGTCTTGAGTCTGGAAAAATCCCCTTGCTATTGTGTAGATGCTTTAGTTATAATTTGTTAGCGAATGGGGGCCTCGGGTGAATCAATATTACTGTCTGATTTACTGAGCATCTTTTAAAAAATTGAATAGGACTCCGAGCGCGGAGCTAAAAAATGAAAACTGTCAAAGCCGCTATTTTTTATCGTGTGCCAATATTATTCCTGGCGATTATAATATCTATTATAATTACTTTTCCCTCCATTCTCAAAGCTGATGATGACGAACGCCATACTGTTAATGTTGGCAACATCAGCCTGGTAATAACCAATTACGGTACGATGGGATTGGGATTTGCCGAACGCGGCCGGCTCTCCTGCGAATATCCCATAGGTTCCCATGTCGAACACATGTATATGGGCGGCCTCTGGGTCGGCGGACTCAAGAATAACGAGATCCGCGTTTCCACCGGGGCAATTGATGTTTCCCGCAAACCCAATGGCGCGGCCTCGGGGTTTGAATTTACCACCGGTTACGGAGTGCCCGGCGAGATTCACACTTCTCCGGGAGATTCAATTATCGAACGATCGCTCTTGCCCGTTTCGCCTTATTATGATCCCAACGCCATCAGCCACCAGGATTTTATTTGTACCTATACCGATTCCAACTCCGTAATTCCGCAAACAGGCGAGGAAATTCCTGATCATCGTCCCCTGGGATTACTGTCACTCAGAGGAGCTACGCCTGGAGCCAATCTTTCGCTGACGCTTATGTCATTCTTGATTTTACGATAAAAAATACGAGCAGCGATGTCATCCAGGAACCATTCGTAGGTTATTGGGTCGATACCATGGTCGGAAACACCGACTTAAATCCTCCGGGGGGATGGGGTCCGACATCTTCCTGGCGTTATACCGACGATGGCAACAATTATATAGATTCTCTCCAGATGGGTTACGAATATGATTATGACGGCGATTTCGGGTATGCCCAAAGCTATATCGGACTCAGAATATTAGGCACTACTCCCGCCATTGATCCCGATTCGGGGCAATCATATTTATCCCGGACAAGTTACTACGAATGGATTTTTAAGAATAATCAGGACCCGGTCCTTTTCATGCCGCAATACGACTCCGAGCGTTACCAGCACATGACAACCGGCCTCAATACTATTAATGGTTGGCGTGATTATATCGCCGCTCAGGGTCCGCTCAACCGTTCTATGCTTTTGGCCACCGGGCCTTTTCCCGATCTGGCTCCGGGTGATTCCATCAATTTTGTATTTGCTGTGGTTTGCGCCAATAAGTATGGTCCGGATCGTATGGAAGATGACACCGAGCTATCCAGGTTCAATTTATTCACCAATTCACGCTGGGCTAAAATCTCTTATAACGGTGAGGATAAAAATGGCAATGGCAGGCTCGATCCCGGCGAGGACCTTCCGCCTTATAACCATCGCATAGATCGTTATCTTTTGCCGGAAGCTCCGCCGCCGCCCGTCATGAAACTTGTCGCCGGTGATGGTAAAGTCGATGTTTATTGGGATAATTCTCCCGAGAGCTTCATCGATCCCGTTACCGGGCAAACCGATTTCGAGGGTTACAAGATTTATCGCGCCCGCATTACTCAGCAAAATCAGAATACGGGTCTCAAACAACTTTTCGAGCTAATTGCTCAGTTCGACAGAAACGATTCGGTGGGATATAACACCGGCCTCGATTTTATCAAGCTGGCTCAACCGGAAACTTTGGATGGTCATGCTTATTATTATAAATTCACTAATGATCAATTGCTTAACGGCTGGCAATATGCATTTGCCGTCACCGCTTTCGATATGGGCGATCCCACCAACAACCTTCCCAGCCTGGAATCAGGAGTCCTCTTAAGTTATAGCAGGGCTTTTCCCGGTTCACAGGCAGATACTAAGAGGGAAGTTACCGTATTTCCCAATCCCTATAAAGCCAACGCTATTTGGGATGGTCAGGGTGATGATGGTGTTCAGGAGAGAGCCAGGCTTCTTTATTTCGCCAATCTCCCGGATCGCTGTACGATCCGTATCTATACGCTGGCCGGCGACCTGGTTGACACCATCGATCATGACGGCGCCACCTATACCGGCGCCGACGTTGCCTGGTTCAGTCAATATGCCGCTGGAGATGTAGTCTTTTCAGGTGGAATCCACGCCTGGGATTTAGTAACCAAAGCCGATCAGGCGCTCGCCACGGGTATGTATCTTTTTACCGTTGAAGATTTGGCTTCGGGTGATGTTTCAAGAGGAAGATTCGTAGTAATTAAATAAAGGAGAAAAATTATGAAAGTGCTAACGATTCTGTTTTTGGCAGCGGTGCTGCTGATTCCTGCCCTGGCACTGAGTTACCCAACCGTGCCTATCGACAGCATTCAGTGGGTGCCGGTTGGCCAGGATAGTTCCAGGTTTGCAGGCGACACCGTAATTACCGGAGGCCTGATTACCTGCGGCACGGGCGCATTCTACGCTGGAACGGGTGTTACATTTTATATGGAAAACCCTACCGGTGGCCCTTGGTCAGGGATAATGGCCTATAGCGCCAGCGCGCAGGGCTATCCCACTCTCGTCCCCGGCGATTCAATCCTATGCACTGCCGTTAGTTAGCGAATATGCCTCGCTTCCTCCTCCGGAGTATGATGTCATGACCGAACTTCTAATCATCCCCAGTTCGTTTCAATTTAGAAGTTATGGTATGCCCGAGCCTCCAGCGCTGATAGTCGGCGCCACCGATCTCGATTCTACTGCCGGCGCCGATTCTGCCGCCGAACAATATGAGGGAGTATTTATTTCCGTTCACGGACTTACCGTCGATTCACTTATAAATTATACCACAACTTCCACCTGGATTTGTCATGATTCGACCGGCCACCGTATGTGCGTTAGAGAAGCCGCTGATTCTATCCCCAATTCTTTCCGTCCACCCCGCGGCACCGTATTTGATTTCGTACAGGGCGTCATCTATCATCGTTTTGGAATCTACAGCCTTCAACCGCGCTATATGAGAGATTTACGCTTGTCGCGCGGAGCGCCTATCGTAACCGTATCCAATTCGCCGACCTATCCTCTGGTTAACGATCCTGTTACTATCACCGCCTATGCGGTTGACGACGAACCGCTTCCGCAGGACAGCGTCAGACTCGTTTATCGAATTAATCTCGGCGGCTGGACCAACGTTCCTATGACGCATGTGCCAAATACTGATAATTATACCTTCACCTTGCCATCGCCGGTCGCCGGATGGAACGTTGACTATTATGTTCGCGCCGTCGATGATTCCAATAACGTCACTAATGAACCTTATGAGGCCCCGTTTAGCTTCCATGAGTATCATGTGCAGCAGCCTCGTACCCTGACAATCGCTCAGGCCAGGATCGACGCTAACGCTGATTTCATCCCCGATCTATTGGATAGCGCCGTGATCGTCACTGGTATCGCGGTGTCACCTAACTTCAACACCCGCCAGACCGATTTCTACATGGAACAAGCCCATGCCGGTATCGAGGTATATTTCGATTCCACTCAGATAATGGTTAATCCCGGTGATTCCATCACTGTCAATGGTATCATCCAGCAGTATTACGGTAAGACCCGAGTTGTAGCCTATAGAGGTAACCGCATTACCCTCAACGGACCCGGCCATATACCTGATACGATGGTTGTAACCTGTGGCGCCCTCGGTGACATAGTTGGCGAAACTTATGAGGGAACCCTGTTGCGTCTGAACAACGTCCAGTTGCTGCCGACTCCCAATCCCTGGCCGCCGCTGGGTTCATCGGCGACCATGACTATTGTCGATACTGACAGCGCCACCTTGCGTATCGATCTTTCGACCGATATCGATGGCCAGACTCAGGGAGCTAACAGAGCCAATATCGTGGGTGTTTTAAGCCAATACGATTACTCCGATCCGTTCAATAGCTATTATGAGCTTATGCCCAGGTTCTACACCGATTTCATGTGGATTGTCGGAGTTGACCAGGATGTAGCCGTTCCCGAAAATTATTCCTTATCGCAGAACTATCCCAATCCGTTCAACCCCTCCACAATGATCTCTTTCAATTTGAAAGAGAAGACCCATGTCAACCTATCCGTTTACAATATCATGGGGGAGAAGGTCACCAGTCTGGTGAATCAGGAGCTCCAACCGGGCCAGCATAATGTTGAATGGAACGGTGACAACGCCGCGGGCGATAAAGTTTCCAGCGGTGTTTATTTCTATAAACTTGAAACCAAAGACTATTCGGATACCAAAAGAATGGTGCTTTTAAAGTAAATGCTACCTTTTAAAACATTTTGGGGCAGGTGGGCCGCGATCAGTTTGATATTGCTGGCAATACTCTTTGCCTGCTCAACTGATCGTACCACCAAGCCGAACACTAACCTTCCGCCGGATACGCATCTGTATCTTTTCTTTTCGGATACTCTGCAGCTTCCGGGAGAATCTGCCAGTATGCAGGTATTACACTGGTACGGAGATGATCCCGATGGCGAAGTGGCTGGTTACCAATACAAATGGAGCTTCAGTTGCGATACTTGCTGGACTTTTACAACGGTTGTCACCGACACCTTCCTTGTCCCCATCAGAGTGCCTCACGACACTTTTTCATTCGAGGTTAGGGCCATCGATGATGACGGTCTGACCGATCCCTCACCGGCTCATTTATCCTTCCCGGTGATGAATACGCCGCCGTCTGTAAAATTCCCGATTGATTTTGTTCGCAACTACTCTGGCAACGTCTATAACAGCTTCTCATATTTTTCGATTGGCTGGACCGGAAGCGATCCTGATGGTGATGCCACCATAACAGGTTATGATTATTATCTGGCCGATGCGGCCACGATGCCTATCGATAGCATCATACATCTGCCCGCCACTCCGACTACTCCGCCTCATGACAGTATTTTCTGGCAGGATGATTTCCTCAACTCGCCCAACTGGGTACATCTGGATTCGCTCCGAACCTTTAAGATTTTTAACGATCTCCAGCCCGGCAGCTACAGGTTCTTCTTGAGATGTCATGACGTCGCCAGCGCTTTCTCCAACATCGTTTATTATCCCGATACGACCGGACAATGGAATGTGATGCCGGTGGTCGGTAGCGCTCTGTTCATAGATGATGATCGCTATGCATCCGATATTGACAAAGATATCGATTCCTCATTAACGCATATCTATGGCGCCAATAATTATTCCAATTGGGTGACCGTTGACAGGCTCAGCTATTATCCTCGTGATATCGA
Organism: uncultured candidate division Zixibacteria bacterium; assembly: GCA_963801605.1. GTDB lineage: Bacteria > Zixibacteria > MSB-5A5 > UBA10806 > UBA10806 > UBA10806. The sequence continues at coordinate 418,338 of CAWDFP010000007.1, read as the reverse complement.
GGAGACCTTAAAGCTGTTCGATGTGATCATCTGGCACGGCGGTTCCTATCCTCATTTTAAAGATGCTTCCGAATCCATTACAAGATATCTGGCATCGGGCGGTCATCTATTGGCATTCTCGACTCAACGTTATGAAGGTGATACCGTCATTTATCCCTTCCTGCCAATTGATACTGTCACCGCGCCTCGTATTGGCCGAAGCTTCCGAATCGTTAGGGTCGGCAGCGCTCCTGCGGGTTACCCCGATACGCTTGCCTCGAATGAACCGGGTTTTCCTTCCTACCCGCTTTCCAAATCCTATGGCTTTAAGCCGGGTTCGCCCAGCGGTCTTATGCCAGGTAGCGTCCAGGCGCTCTATACTCAAAGCGCCGATGCCACTCCGACCAGGGTTGATACTGTCGCGGCCAAATATCCGGCTGCCGGACCGGCCCAGCTCGTCTATTTTTCGATGGAGCTTTATCTGTGTTCGGGGCACTTTGAAAGTTTGTTAAGATATGTAATCCAACAGGAGTTCGGACATGCGGCTTATTAGACTGATATTGCTGGCCGTTTTATTCCCGGCGCTGGCCCTCTCACAAAAGACATACACCCTTCAAGGCAAGATCACTGACGCCACAAATGGTGAGGCTCTGCCTGGAGCCAATGTCATGCTTAAGGGCACCTATTACGGCGCGGCGACTGATCCCAACGGTAATTATCGTGTCAGCGGTGTCAAAGAGGGAACCTATAACCTCGAAATAAGCCTCATCGGTTATAAAGTTATCCAGCGTAACGGCCTGGTGGTTAACGATTCCTCCCAGCTTACCAATGATTATAAGTTGCAAAGCAGCGTGCTCACTCTTGGCACCGATATCGTCGTCATCGGTGAGAAACCCATGCTGGATATCGAATCGACCGAATCAAAGAAGACCATTGGCTCTAAAGAAATCGAGGCTTCGGTCATCGAAAATGTTACCGATCTCATCCGCAATCAGCCCGGCGTGGTCGCCGAGAAAAATGAAATTCATATCAGAGGCGGCCGAGCTTACGAAAACTCCTATCTCATCGATGGCCTTTCGATTCAGGACCCATTCTCGGGCGGGACATCAGGCTTGATGCTTTCCGCAAATTCCATCGAGGAAGTTGAGGTTTTAACCGGAGGTTTCAACGCCGAATACGGGCAATCGATGTCCGGGGTTATCGAGGTTAAAACCAAGCGCGGCTCCGAAAGATTGAAAGGACAATTCACTTACAAAACCGATAAGATCGGCCTGACTAATTATAATTCCGATGTTGGCGAGATCTCTCTGTCGGGGCCGATTCCATTAACCGGCAAAAAAGGGTCTTTCTTCGCTTCAGGTTATGGTCTCCTTTCGAATACTTACCTGCCCCACAGCAATAATCTGTATTCATCGATTTTCGGCGGCCATAAATATGCGCCCCGGGGTTCAAATAACTATTCCGGGTTGTTCAAGGCGATATGGGATTTTTCTCCGACCCGCAGACTGGTATTTTCCACGAGCGGCTCTGCTAATATAGATCAGGGTTTCTCGGCCAATGAGTTTGAAAATCCGCAGCCGGATTTCAATTCTTATCCTTATCAATACCAGTATAATCTGGATCATTACAATACCCAGACCAGAATTTCCAATCAAACCTCGCTTACCTGGACTCACACCACTTCACCGACCTTCTTTTATGAAATGCGCTTGTCGAGATTTTTTACTCAGCTTCACAGCGATGTTGGCGGCAAGCACTGGCTGGCCTATAATCAGCCTATCGATATGGTCCCGATTAATTATTTTCCTATCACTCAGCCCAACGCCCAGCACGGCCTTGATACAGTCGCTTATACTGTCACTACAGGTGACGGTTTTTACGATTATGGTGATGGCGATACCTGGCACGATCACTTTTTCGAACAGTATACTCTCAAAGGTGATCTTACCAAGAGTCTGGGGGAGAAGAACCTCTTAAAATCCGGTATCGAGGAAAATATCCAAACCATGCAAATGGTCGATATCATTCAGCCCTGGTCAGGCCAGACCGGATTGGGTCTGAATCACGATATCTATCGGGTCTATCCATCATCGGGAGCTGCCTACGTTCAGAATAAAATGACATCCTCGGGTCTGATCGTCAATCTCGGTATGAGATTCGACTGGTGGTTCCCCGGGAAATACGTCGATCGCGCCGTACAGGATTCGTTGATTGTTTCTCCGGCCTTACGGCAATCCTATTATAAAAATACTTTCGATATGTTTGGTCTGCGAGGCAAAGCCCATCTCTCGCCGCGACTGGGCATCTCGCACCCGATTCTCGATAACGCCATGCTTTTCTATTCTTACGGCCATTTTTCCAAGCTGCCCCAGCCGCAAAGAGTTTATGCCAAGCTGAATTCCATTTCGCAATCCACCTATCAGCTCTTTGGCAATCCCGATCTCAATCCCGAAACTACGGTATCCTATGAGCTTGGATCTGCGCTATGAAGTTACCACCAACGATGTTCTTACCGTGACCGCTTATTACCGCGATATTTTCGATTATATCGCCGCTCTCAAAATTACTCAAACCGGACGAACCAGCACCCAGTCCTACCTCATGTATTTCAATCTCGATTATGCCCGTTCACGAGGTCTTGAAATAGAATATAAAAAGCGAGCCGGCAGATTTTTCACGGCCGATCTGACCGGGTCCTATTCAATTGCTACCGGCAAATCCTCATCTCCCAAAGATGAGCTTCTGGTCGCCAGAGGACAGCTTGCTGAAAGATCGATTAAGGAAAATTATCTCTCCTGGGATCGCCCCTTGCGCCTGGCGCTGGATTTAAATTTATACGCCGGCCCCAAAGATCACTATAATGTCTTTGGCCTAACGTTGCCCTCCGATTGGGACTTCTATTTGAGATCCTTCTTCCAGTCCGGGAAGAGATATACCACCTACACCAGGATTGAGAGGCAGGGTGAGCAGGTTCAATACATAGCCAATAATCTGAACCCTAACTCCGGGCTTTCGCAAACCTGGCACTGGGTTGATTTCAGCATTAAGAAATTTTTCCGTCCGATGGGATTACGTTTTTCTGTTTTTGCCGAGATCACCAATTTATTCAACGATAAAAACTCCGATATTATCAATCCTTTAACCGGACGGGCCTACGAGTATGGCGATCCCGTCCTCGATACCTGGAACGATCCCTTGAACCCCGATCCATCGCCGCTGACTCCGTTTCCTTTCAATCCTGCCAGGTATCTTAACCCAAGAAATGTTAAGATGGGGGTGTCCTTCTCATGGTAAAGATGAAGGCATTCGCCTGCGTTCTGATTATCGCCTTTCTGGCGCCAGTCGCTGGCATTGGCCTGGAATATACTGCCGCGTTTGGGAGCCGCTCGCTCCGGAACCGCCGCCATGCAATTTCTCAAGCTTGGGGCCGGCGCCAGGGCGGCCGCTATGGGTAACGCTGTCGCTTGTGCCAGCGAGGACGGTTACGGGTTGTACTGGAATCCTGCCACCATGGTCTGGGGCGAATCTCACATGGTCGCTCTCTCGCATAATATGTGGGTGGTTGATGTCAGTTACGACTACGCCGGCTACAGCATGAAACTTAGCGATGATCGCGCGGTGGGAGTCAGTTTCCTCTATCTGGGAACGCCCGATATGAATGTCACCGACGAGTATCATCCTTATGGTACCGGCGACAAGTTTGGTTTCGCCGATATGGCCGTGGGCTTGAGTTTCTGTCAGCGCCTGACTGACTTCTTCTCATTTGGAGCCACCGCGAAATTTGCCCAGGAGAGCCTGGAGAACCTGAGAATGCGAGGTTTCCTGCTCGATCTCGGGACTTACTACCAAACTAACTATCATAATACCCGTTTTTCGGTTACTCTTTCAAATTTTGGCCAGCAGGTCAAGCCGGGCGGCTCGTATAACTATACCAATCCCTCCGGCGAAATAATTCCCAAATCATATCAATCGTTTTCTCCTCCGACCGTTTTTAGAATCGGAGTGGCCGCCGATATTATGAGTAATCAAAATAACGCCTGGCAGGCTTCGGTTCAACTCGATCACCCCACCGATAATGCCGAGTCCTTTTCATTCGGCACCGAATATGGCTTAAATAAAAGCCTTTTTCTTCGGGGCGGTTATAAGTTAAGCAACGATACCCAGAGCTATTCAGTTGGTTTGGGACTGAAGTTCGATCTGTTTTCCACCAAGAGCAGCCTCGACTATGCTTACGCCGCTGTAGGCGATCTGGGTAACTCCAATACATTTTCCTTACAATGGAGCTTTTAGTGAATAGACGCTGGGTACTGCCTCTGATTTTGCTCGTTCTGGCTATTGTTTTCGCCTGCGGGGAAAAAATGAAACTTCCAACTGAGGTTCCGCCGACGGGTAACCTTGGTGATACTTTATATCTGATGCTCAATCCGCCCTGGGACGCCGCTCACGGCTACAACTTCTCACGTCCCACCTGCATCTATTTTGGACATGATACCTACCTCTACATAGCCGATACCGGTAACAATCGTATCCTGCAGCTTGACGCCGCCGGTACGATTCGGGCCGAATATGCCATCAATAACCCGATTTCTGTCAGCTCAGGACGAGCTCATGCGGCTGCTGGTGGTAACGGGGGAGAAGAAGGTTTATAAAATTGATGTTGGCCCCGGCGGAGACGGTATTCCTAAAGTTGCGTTCGATTACGATCAATATTCCCTATAACGATACTACTCGCGTCAAACATCATGCTATGATCGATTCGACTGACCGATTTATATCGATAACCGATATTCCGGCCTATGATAAAACTTATTTTGTGGCCGTCTCGTCAAATCGCATGAATAACGGCCGCGTACTATGGTTCCGGGGATTCGGTGATAATCGAGAGAATGCTGATTCCCTCCTTGACCGGATTTTTGGAGTTGACTCGACTAATCATGAACTCCTTAGCTGGGCGTCGTTGGTGATACTTTAATTAATCCCATCGTTATTACCGGCAACGGCGTCACCACCACCACACTCCCCAACTCTATCTATGCCTACCAGCTCTCTGGTGCAACTCATCTTATTGTCTGCCAGGATTCAGGAAGCTATCCCGGTTCACGATCTTACGCTGCGAACGTCAGGTTTGGGATCAGACATTGGGTCTTTAACTACACTCACAGTCCGTCCGAAACCGATCTGTTGCGCCGTGGCTTTTTCAGCATGTCCCAAAGGCGCTACTGTCGATCCTCAGGGCAATATCTATGTAGTTGATGGCGGCCCCGACAGATATGCGGGCGCCGTCAAATTCTCCAAGCAGGGCGCGCTCCTAAAGCCGATTGATCAGTTATATTCGATGATTAGTATCGATGATAATGAAGGCTTAACCTACAACTGGATTGAAATCAATCCTCAAAAGGGTGGAGCCGGTACTGCTACCGGTCTTCTGCCAAACTCCTCTGTCCGCGTTCCAATGGGAAGAGCTTTTAATTTCTATACTGCTAATTATGATAGCATCAGCATAACTTCGAACGGTTGGTGCAGTTTCCTTCCTCTTGCACAATTGCCCACCGCCCCGGTAATTCCGAACGCTGTTCTTCCCAACGCCGTTCTTTCCGTTTTCGGAGAGGCTTTAGACCCGTCGGTGACATCATCGGGGATCTATTATTGGCACGATCCAGCCTCCAATCTCTTCGTTATCCAGTATGACAACGTACCAAATACTGCCGATACCCTTGGCAAAACTTTCGAGCTTATCTTAAATCCCGCTGATAGCTCCATTGTATTCCAGTATAAAAGCTCCTCCGGATGGGGAGATTCTGCTACAGTGGGTATCGAAAGCCCCAACGGTTCCAAGGGCCTGACGACTCCGGCTACCGGCATTCGTAACGGATTTGCCCTTAAATTTAAGATGGCAATTCAAATGAGTTCACCAGGCGGAATCACCTACGATATCTTCGGCGATCGCCGTACCGTGTACGTTGCTGATACCGGCAATAATCGTATTTTGCGCTATAAGCTTTCTACCGATCTTGAGCAGTAAGCTCGTTCTATCGTTAAAGTAATTTTCAGGTTCGGCCGGGATAATTTTTAGCCTGGCCGTTCGATTTTTAAATACTGACATTATACAATTCACTTTTCGCAACATATTTTAATATCGCCTTGTAACAATTATGGACCTATTTAAAATAAAATTATATTATAAAAATTACTTGACCCCGTAGGCAACGCGCTTGTATAATTGCGCCTGACAAGGTAGGTGACCTTGGCCTGCTGGCTATGGGAGGATCGATCAGGGATCGATCGTGGGGGCCGCAGGAAGCTCCATTAATTAGCTTCTGTGAATTCTTCCGATTAAGGTCACAACCATTACAATTTAAGAAGACTGCCTGTCTGACGGTGTAAGCAGGCGGCCACGCAATGTCGATTGCCGTACGCAAGGAGGATGTATGACGTGCTTAAGCGGCAAAGGGCTCGATAGCAGCATGAGTCGGATTACCGGCAAATTGTTGCCAAATGGTCTATTCGAGTTCTCGAAGATACATTCCCCTTATCGAAAACTCCATCAATGAAAATCAGGGATCATCCTTGGATTTTTCGTCTCCGGCCTTTAGTTAGGCGAACGGCAATGAACGCGTCAAACTTTTATAACAGTAGGGAAACGAGGATTCCCTTACAAAAGATGAGGTGTTTGTTTGCTCGATGGTGTGGGCAAACTTGATTTAACCCATAATGCCGTACTCAAGGAGGATGGATGAAGTACCTTAGCGGCAGATGGCTGATTGCGAGTACTTTAATTGCAGGCTCGATTCTAATAGCGGGGCAAAAGAACGGCCTGGCAGCGACTGGAAACCCTCAAACTAAACTCGATTCTCCCGTTTTAGCATTAGAAATTATTCCCGGAGATGTAATCTTGCATTGGACTGCGACCGGTGATGATGGTGATATTGGCCGCGCCGCATATTATGATTTGCGATGCATCCCGGCCGATCAGGGACCGATTGATAACGAAGGACAATGGAATCGGTCGATCCAAATCGGCGGAGTGCCGGCGCCAGGCTTAAGCGGCCAGATAGATTCGATGCTGGTCAGAGGCCTGGATCCCGGAGCCAGCTACTATTTTTGCATCAAAGCTTATGATGATGACGGCAATTGTTCGCCTCTTTCCAATTCACCGCTAAAAACCTCCGCTCCCGCCGATCCTTCCTATTTTCTTCCGGGTGATGTTAATAACTCCGGGAGTGTTGACGGTGTAGACGTGATATATTTGGTTAACTATTTTAAGGGCGGCCCAACGCCACCCGAACCATTTCTGCGCGCCGATTGCAATGGAAGCTGCGATGTTTCCGGGTTGGATGTCAACTATCTTCTGCTTTACCTTCGAGGCAGCGGCAATAATCCCCATAGAGGCAATTGTATCCCGATTTTAGGTAAACCGGGGCAATTTAGGGTCGGGCAAATCCAATAAAATTCAATAATAATTAACTATTAAAGCCGCCATTTTCTAAATGGGGGCTTTTTTTATAGTGCCAGGCAATATCTTTAATTGACAAAACCTTATTATTATGTAAGTTTATGGCGTGAGTTTACGAAATACCAATTGGAGGTACTCGATGCGTACTACTGCCGGCATTTTGTTTGCGGCCATTCTTTTTATTTGGTCTCCCGTCAACGCCAAGGTTTCGCAGGAAGTTCTGCAAATCCAAAAATATATTGAGGACAACGGCCTGAGCTGGACCGCCGATCAGACCTCCATGATGGATTTGACGCTGGAAGAACGTCATCAAAGGCTCGGTGTCATAATTCCTGAATATGTCAAACAGCGTTTCGCTCAACTCGATAGCACTGCGCCGCCGACTCTTCTTAATACCGAGAGCCATTTCGATTGGCGTGATCTTGGTGGCGTCTCACCGGTCACCGATCAGGGCCAATGTGGTTCTTGCTGGGCTTTTGCCGCTACTGCCGCTTTTGAATCTGCTTATATCATTGCCGAGGATAGCGTCCCCGATTTTTCCGAACAGCAGGTTCTTTCCTGCAACAGCGGAACATCCAGTTGTCGGGGCGGTTGGATGAGCGATGCTTATAACCTCTTCATTGATTACGGCGCAGTCGCTGAAACTTGTATGCCTTACGGTGGCGATGATCAAATCCCCTGCACTCAGGATCAATGCCAGCCAATCGCCAATATCATTGGATTTGTGGATGTGGCTAATAATGTTAACGCCATTAAAAATGCCCTGATGTATGGACCGCTATCCACCACGTTTACCGTTTATGATGATTTTTACGGTTATCGCAGCGGCTGTTATTCCCATGCCGGCGGGGAGCCCATTAATCATGCCGTACTTATTGTTGGATGGGATGACAATATGTGCGATGGACAGGGCGCCTGGATAGTTAAAAATAGCTGGGGCCCGGGCTGGGGAATGCACGGCTTTTTCTATATCCAGTACGGTTCGGCCTCGTTCGGAAATTATACTCAACGGCCAATCTATCGAGAAGGCGGTTTGCCGGCGCTCGTATATGATCCGGAATCCTTCTCAATTGATCTGCCTGATCATGCCCTGAGAACCAGAACCTTGAACCTCATTAATACCGGCAAGCGGCGAAATGCGCTACGATTTGCTGGCGGCGCCGGCCGGCGGGCAGGATGCTTTTGGTTACTATTGGCGCAGTAGTGACTCCTCTGGCGGACCGATTTATAATTGGAAAGATATCACTCAGGTCGGGCAGCAGCTCAGCTTAAATGATCCCAATGATGGAGTCTCGGCCAACCAGCAATTGGGATTTAACTTCAACTTCTACGATCACCAGTATAGCTATGTGAAGGTTAGCGTCAACGGCCTCGCATACTTTATGAATGCCTATTTCTATACTCCGGATAACGTTGCTATTCCCGACCAGGCGTTGCCCAACAACCTGATGGCCGTATTTTATGACGATCTTACTCTTCAATATGGCGGCAATATCTATTTCTACTCCAACCAATCGGATTCGGCTATTATCACCTGGCAGAATGTTAAAGATACCCGCCAGGCCGGGACATTCACCTTCCAGATTATTATGATTGCCCCCGATACGATCATTTATCAATACGCCAACATGGGTCCGGGACGGCTTAACGAGTGCTCGGTAGGTATCGAAAATCTATTAGGCACAATCGGATTGCAGGTTGCTTACAACTCCAATTATATACACAGCAACTTTGCAACCGCTTTTTATATGGGAGGCCGCAATTCGTTTTCATGGCTGGGTATCGATCCGCATGAAGGCCCCATTCCTGCTGGCGGAAACCAGGCGGTTAGCCTTTCTTTCAACAGCGAGGGCCTTTCCGACGGTACTTATGATGTTATCCTGAAGCTTCGCACCAACGACGAAAATAATCTTTCTCTCGATATCCCCGTCAGCATGGTTGTAACGCAGGGGGGATGCCAGTATGGAGCCGGCGACATCAACGGTGACGGTATCACCAATGGCCTTGATGTCAGCTATCTGGTGCGCTATTTCCTGGGCGGCAATAATTCCCTGCAAACCTGCAGTTGTGCCTCCTACGGAGCCATGGAGGTTAGCGCCGATGTCAACGGCAGTTGTAGCGTCGACGGCCTGGACATTATCTATCTGGTCAATTACCTCAGGCGCGGAGGAGCGCTTCACTACTGCATCGATTGCCCTCCACCATTGAGATAGCATTCTAAATTTCCAAAAAATTAGCCGGGATTCGTAAGTGAATCCCGGTTTTTTTGGTCGGGTTCAAAGTCCCTTGGACGAGAAACCCGGTATTATCGTAACAAATCTTGTATCTCGTTTTTTAAGGACCCGAAAGGTCTTTGCCGAAGGTCAAAACCCCCGCTATTTCTCATCCACTATTTTTACGGCGGTGCCAAACGCCAACAACTCCGATGACCCCTGCATTATCGATGCTGTTATCAATCTGGTGCCGACAATCGCGTTGGCGCCGAGCTGCTCTGCCTGGGCCACCATTCTATCTATCGCCTGCTCACGCGATTCAGCGATCAACTTGGTATAATTGCGTACCTCGCCGCCCACTACATTGCGCAGGAATGCCATGAAATCCTGACCTATGTGCCGGGCGCGGACCGTATTTCCTTTTACCAGCCCCAGCACCTCGACAATCTTCTTTCCCTTAATATCATCGGTTGAAACGATGATCATAACTCAACCTCCTCATATCTATCGTGAGCGCGTGAGAATATCCGTTCGCGTATTACCGATATCAAAAGCACAATCATTCCCGCTATCAAGGCCCCCAATCCGATCTTTAGTAACAGCGGCGGCCGAGGGTCAAGGAAGAATTCGTTGAGCAGCCTCCAGGCGCCAAACGCCGCTAATATTATCGCTCCCAGAGATAACAGTATCCAGCCGAATCCCCGCTCGATCCGATTATATATCCCATTCCAGTAACCTGCCCATAGCCGGTCGGGAAGATCGAGATATTTCATGTCGTCGGTTACCTCCTTAAGTTTCAACATACGGGCATACTCCAGTCGACAATCCTCGCAATTTACCAGATGCTCCGTCACCAATTTCTTTTGCTCGGCATCCAGTTCGTTATCCACAAGGGCGGAAAGAAACATTCTGCTCTCGTCGCAATTCATATTTCCACCCCCATTGTTTCGAGTATCTCCCTCAGTTTCAGTCGGGCATAATAGAGACGAGACATCACCGAACCGCGGGGAATATCCAGCGTCTGCGCGATTTGATCGTAAGACATCTCCTCGAAATGGCTTAAAATTATAATCTCTCGGAATTTCTCGGGAAGCTGCCCGATCGCCTTCCAAACCTGCTTCTGGACTTCCGATTGGCTGAAAAGCCGGTCGGGTTCTGCCGCTCCTGATACTGCCAATTCGGCGGCCTCATCCGATGATACTACCACCTTATCTCTGGTCTTTTTCTGACGGATATGGTTTTTGCAGAGATTGGAGAGTATATGAAACAACCAAACCTTAAAAGGATAGGCCTGATCGAACCTGCTGAGATGTTTATATACCCTTACAAAAGCCTCCTGCGAAAGATCATAGGCATCGTCCGAGTTATGAACCATACCCCTCGCAAAGAAATAGGCTTGTTTCTGATAACGCCCTACAAGCTCCTTAAACGAGGCTATTTTGCCCCTTAAGGTTTGCTTAACGAGCTCATTATCGCTACAATCGATTGCAGCCGCTTTTTCAGGCAATCTTATTCCCATCCAGGCCGCTTTTATCATTCCCAACGGGTAACCATCCATGAGCATATACCTCACATACTGATACCCGGAGTCCCCAAAAATATTCAAAATATCGATTTAATATTGAATTTCTAACGGAATTTGTTATTGAATTTGCGAAAAAGTAGTCCAATTTCCTGCCCATACATATCCATATTATTTTAACGGATTTTAATTGTCAAGTTCATTGCTCCCTTAACTATGCCAATATTCTGTCGATAATCAAATTCAGGAAGGGGCAAGGGGAATATTATGCAAATACTTCAGGAAAAGCTAATCTGGCTTTTGGGCACCGGTTCGCTCTTAATTATTCTATCAAAACTTGATTTCTCATCAAAACCTGCCGGTAGTCAAATTGCCGTCAAACTTAAAAGCGGACTATTGATGATCGCCTCCGGCGCCGTAATTGGCATTATCTCGCGCCTGGGCCTTATGGGCGAATGGCTCCTTTCATCGGGCGTATCATTCTATCTCGAAACCCTGTTTGGCTATCTCATCGGATGGACCATGCTTCTCTGGGGCGTCATAGAATGGTCTCAGGATCACCGTGAAAATCTTTTCGAACCGATGGGCAAATTGCGTCTCAAACTATTTACCGAAAGAATCACCGCCATCGTCCTGGAAGAGCATTCCGCTAATTCTTTTATTGATGCTATCTCCAAATACCTTCTTCTCGCTCTTGACAGTCAAGCCTTAACCCTCCACAAACTTGATAACTCCGGCAATCTGAGCCTTATGTTCCAATGCGGCCTATCATCGGAATCCGAGCAGACTCTTCGATCCCCGCAGAAAAATAGCCTCTTTTATGAAGTTTGTACCAGCCGGGAGATCATGATCTCCGATACTTCCTCCGATTTGAATTCGGCGGTTCGAATCGACGCCAAAAACTGTGTAATCGCTTCCGGATTAAGCTTGCCTATTATCATTGATAACGAAGTACTGGCAGTCCTAACCGTTCTTTCCTCTAAAAAGCATGATTTTTCCAGGGACGTTCTCGCTATCTTCGAGATGGTTCGTTCAGCCCTGACTAATATCATTAAAACCGAAAAGACCGAACACAAACTGCTTCAAGAATCGGGCTTCCGCGAACTCACCAGGCTTATTTCAGCCCCATTCAATCTGAACGCCCCGCTCCTTTCGGTCCTGCTTGATTCGGCCAGGGCAGCCTATGCCCATTTGCCTTTTGATGAACTTAACCTTTACCTATCCGCTAACGGCCGTGTTAAGACCCATGACTTTAGCCTGCCCGGTGGGGGAAAGGTCAATCACATCGAAGGCCATTTCGATAAATCCGATTACCCTCAGTTGTATAAAGTATCCGCCAGCAAGGCGCCATACCAGGTTTTTGAGCGGAAGGCTGCCTTAATCCAGCTTGATACCGGAAACGATTGCCAGGCCTGGCTGGAAATACGATTGGAAAATTCACCGTCATATTTGCCCGATCTTCTCCTCGTTTGGAGCCAACTTGTTTCCAGAAAAATTAATTTCGATAATCTGGAGAAAGTCAAGCTGCAAACGTCTCAATGGTTGGGCGCTATCAGACATTATCACGAACGAGCCCTGGCGACCGATAACGTCAGCGCACTTTTGCAGGAAATGGCAAATTTGGTGATAGACCTGGGTATGGCAACCTATTGCCGGATTAGCCTGACTGATCCTCAAAAGCAAAATATTAAGACCGCCGCCCTGGCTCAAGTCAGGAATTTGGAATGGCCTGCCACCCTCGATCTGCTCCCAACCTCGGAATTGGAGCTCCACAGGCGAGTCCTTATCACCGGGAAATCTATCGAATTTGATCAATCGGATTCTTCCCGAAAAATCACCGGCCCCGAGGCCGATCTAATTCTGCCCAGGGGTGTCCAGCGCGGCTTGATGCTGCCGCTCGTCATCGGTGCTGATTCCGTCGGAATAATAACGTTCGGCGAATTTCGTGGACGCGATAGAGAACCTGCTTCCGAACAGGCCGAGCTTTTTGCGTCGAATCTTTCGGCTATGATCTCGATAGTCCTGTCGTGGCATAAAGAGAAAAGAGTTTCGCAGGAAATTATTGAAGGAAAAAAAAAGATTACAATCATTCAAAAACAATCGGTCAGGGCCCAATCACCCGACCTGGCTCCAACTTTCAAATCGCGCCTGAACGGCCCGCTGGCGGGGATCATGGCATCCTGCGAATACCTGCAAAAAAGTCATCCTGACTTGGAGCAGGAAGTGGGGCATTACCTTAATATAATTGAGCGCAACGCGGCCAAAATTCATGAAATATCGGCGGGAACTACTGAAAAATCCTAAAAAATGAAAATAGTCGGTTCAAGAAAATCTCTTTTTACTAAAACGGCGGGCATCGGGCTAACGATAACCTTATTTTCGTTTATTCTGATTTATATCAATAACTATAATACCAACCGGCAAATTGCCGGTATCGAACAAAGCGAGACCTATTCCTATTTTGAATATATCCAGAAGACTTCCGATCTCCTGGCTCACGACATGCTTATGGATGCCGCCGGAGTATTGCAGAGGCATCTTAAGCGCGGCCAGAGTTCCGAGGAAGCCATCGATGTTATCAAACAGGAATTTTCAGGAAAAGGAATTACCAATTCTCTAATTTATTTTATTGATTCAAATGATAAATTGATTTCCGCTCAGGGTAACTCCGACTCCATATTAATAAAAAACTATCGCGCCATGATTAAGAGCGGTTTTGATAATGGCCATATCGCATATAATAATAACTTCTATTCTGTTTCCGGTTACCGGCTCACCGGCGATACGGCCGGTTTCTCGAAAGCGCTTAAGGACATCCTCGTTATTGCCCTGCCTATCGATAAACTGTATGCCTCGGTAGATACTGACCACAGAATCTATAAACAATCCTTACCCCTGACAAATTCTATCTCAACCACTCTGCCTGATTCCGTTGCTAAATACGCCGTTACTACTTTCGATGGCAAACAAGTGTCGTTGGTGGGAGTGAATATCAAGCATGCGGCTGTCAAAAAATCGATTATTTCAGGATGGGAAATTATCGCCTTGGGATTCTTGCCCTTTATAGGATTTATCCTTTTTTGTTTTTTGCTTTATCGGTACTTTGAATCGTTCGCCAACCACTCGGCGATCTTAAGAAAAATCCTCAAACGGCAAAAACATGGCGTCGATATATTCCGACGGGATCACGATTCATTGAAAAATGAAATGCCCGAACTAACTGAGATATTCCAGCTTGTTGACGAAAATCAAAACGAGAAAGCAGGTTTAAAGAGATCAATCGATTTGACTGCCGCCGCCCTGGCCATCATTCAGGAAAAGGGTTACGAGCAGACGTCTCTGGCGGAAATCCTGTCGCTCATCGTTAGCACTACCGGATCAGCTTCCGGAGTAATCCTTACTTTGGATCCCTCAGACAACGGTGCGCAGGCAGCCTGCAAAAATAATATTACCGATGAACTCCTGAGTGCCATCTGTCAATCGTCCGCCGGCTTAAGTTTCATTAAGCATGCTCGAAATCAGGAGGAAAGCCTCTATTTCACCGGAGGCGATTATCCCGATGAGCCCTGGCGAAAATTATTTGAACCAGACCAGCATTTAGCGGTAATCCCGTTGACAGTCAAGGCTCAATTTATGGGGCTTTTAGTCCTGATCTCCGGACAATCGAATCCTTTCCTGATGATGCCTGAACAGTGTTCTGACATTGTCAAAAAGTTATTGGCAGGATTGCTATACGGGCTTGAGGTTGAAAAGGGCAAGCAAGCCCGTTATGATAAAACCAAGATTCTTCAGGAAACTTCCCTGGCCATTTCATCCAAACTTGATTTGCAATCCGTCTTGCAGGTGGTGGCCAGTAAACTGACCGATTACGCCGATGCCACTTATTGCCTGATTCTTCTAAATACCGACTTCGAAGGTATCATGGAGGTTGCTTCATTCCATACCCGACGGCAGCAGGGAATCAGCGTCCCTGATTCCGCCCGGATCAATATCGCCGATCTGCCGCGCGTCGCAGAATCGATGTCGGCTAAGAGAACCATCATTTTGGGGCCGCAGGAATATGCCGATTTAACCAGCCTCGAAAAGCGCTTCTTCCGGACAGATTCGGTCAAGCTTCTGTCGATTCTCCCGATTTCCCATTCGGCCAAAGCTATCGGCGCCGTTATTTTGGGTGAGGAAAGATCAATTATCCGCGCCGGAGTAGCTCCCGACAGGCTCAGTTTCGTGCAGGCAATCGTATCGCAAGCAGCTTCAGCCATCGAAAACGCCAGGCTGTATGCCTTTATTAATAACAAGGTCGATCAACTTACCACACTGTACAACGTCAGCGGCGTTATTCATTCTGAAACAAATATCAATTCCATGCTCGAAAAAGTGTTGATCGCCGTTAACGACTACCTGCACTATAACGTCGCAGGCGTATATCTTGTTGATGAGATAACTCATACTCTGAACCCCCTGGTGGTAAATAGCACTAACATGAGGCCCGGTACCGATAAGCTGGCATCCGGGTTGACCAATTCCGTCTCCGAAAAAGTGATTGAAAGCGGCCAATCCGTAATTATCGAGGATTTCCGGGTTGAAACTGCTGTCAGGCCATCGTTCCCGAAGCTTTTATCCGAATTAGCGGTCCCTGTAAAATTGGGAAATAAGATTACCGGCATTATTATGGTAGGGTCGTTAAACAAATGCGCTTTCGGTGAAATGCATGAAAATTTCTTAAGAGCCCTCGCCGCCCAGATCGCCGTTTCTATGGAGCGCGCCCGTCTCTTCGAGCAGGAACGGGAGCGGGGAATAAAGCTTAATACTATTTTTGAATTTTCCAAAAAAATATCGAAATCATTAAACGTCCAGGAAGTTATAAAAATTGCCGCCGATTCGATTCAGGAAGCTTTTGGTTATCAACTCGTGGCCGTATTTATGCTCGATCAGGTCAAACGCCGCTATTATCTTGGATATCAGGCGTCGTCCTGCGATAAAAAGTTGCCCGCCGATTTCGCCGTTGCCGAGGGATGCGGCCTGGTGGGTGCGGCTATCAAATCCCAAAAAACTGTTTACAGCCCTGATGTCTTATTGGAACCGGATTATGTCATGGGCGTCGACGATGTTAAGAGCGAGGTTTGCATTCCGCTTATCGCCGGCGATAAGATACTTGGAGTGCTCGACGTCGAGTCGATGGAATTCGATGGTTTCACTTCGGAAGATATCAGCACCCTCGATACTTTGGGCGATATCATGGCAGTTACCATCGATAATTCCTGTTTATTTGAGGAATCAATTCAAAAGGCCGAACGACTTTCGCTGATAGATAATATTAATAAGGCTATCTCGGCTACTCTCGATCTCGATAGCTTCTTCCGGGTAGTGGCCAAAACCATAACCGATAATGCCGGCTACCGCTGGACCTCACTGGTAGTGCCTGACGGTGATTCATTTATCTTCAAAATTGGCTATTCGCCTAAATCAGCCGGAATTATATCCACCGAGGCTATGTTGGCCATGCTTGAAGATAAACTCAAATCGGTTATGCTTAACGCCTCCCCGGAATTTGTATCGTTCTCGCAGTTGGCCAATCTTGGCGTGCCCGAAAAATTGCAGTCCGTGGTCGACGCCGGCATCAGAAATCTGGCATTATTCCCCATCGGAGATGAGTCCCGGGCCGAAGCCGTTATGATTGTGGGAACGTCTCGTTCTGATGGATTCTCTACGCAGGAACTTCAGTTAATTAAGGACCTGGCTGTACATCTGCGGATCGCCTGGCAGAATGCTCAGCTTTATAAAGAGTTAAAAACTGCTTATGAGCAAGTGCAGGATGCTCAGGATCGTATAATTCAGACGGAAAAATTGAGAGCTCTTGGCGAAATGTCTTCGGGCGTTGTTCATGATTTCAATAATATCCTGGCGGCAATTCTGGGACGGCTTACAAATTATAACCATTAAAATTAAAAAATATGACGATTGGCCCGGACGGCAATTTTTAGAGAAAAACCTCGAGCTGATTGAAAAAGCCGCCAATGACGGTTCTCATATACTTTCGAGGATCAGCGAATTTACAAAGAAAAAACCATCCGGAAAATTCGTTGAAATTCATCTCGATCAGATTATCGCGGATACTATCGAACTAACTCGCCCTCGCTGGCACGATCAGGCTCTGGCCAAGGGCAAATCGATTGATCTGGTTTTCAATCACGAGGGCGACCTCGTTACCACCGGCAGCCCCAGTGAGCTTCGTGAAGTATTTATCAATCTCATTAATAATGCGGTTGACGCCATAAACAGTGACGCCAGGATCGTTATCGATGCCCGCTATAATGCCGATAATATGATTAGAATAACGGTCGAAGATACGGGTCTGGGAATGTCCGCCGATACACGTAAGCGGATTTTCGAGCCGTTCTTCACCACCAAAGGCGATGCCGGCACCGGTTTGGGACTTTCGGTGACCTATGGCATTATTGGCCGTCATAAGGGGACCATTGAAGTTGAATCCGAGCTTGGGAAGGGCACTAAATTTATCATCATTTTACCCGCTCGGCAGGAAATTAAAAATCATATAAACACGATTATGAACGGCAGCTCTAACGAAAAAAATCGCAGCATTCTCATCGTTGATGATGAAGAGGGATTCCGCGATGTCCTGGTTGAGATATTGATATCGGGCGGCCATCAGGCTGACGCTGTCTCAAATCCCGTAGCGGCCCTGGAAATGATTAATAGCAAAAAATACGATCTTGTAATTACCGATCTCGGAATGACCGGCCTGTCCGGTTGGGAATTGGCCGATGCCATTTACAGAGATAATCCCGAAATGCGGATAATTATGGCCACCGGCTGGGGCGCTAATCTCGATATTGAAAACTTGCGTGTTCATCATGTTAATGCAGTTATTGGTAAGCCGTTTAAGATAGAGGAAATTTTGAAAGCGGTTGATAAGGTATTTTATTGTTCGCCGGACGAGGTGCTTGTTGATCAGATCTGATCCGACAAAACCTATCGTTGATAAGTCGATATTCAAATCGACCCTGGAGAAGACCAAAGGCGCTCTGAGATCAGACCTGTTGATGGTTATTATTGGCGGACAGGAGCGCCGCGATTTTGACTTGTTTGGGGATGATACCGGCGCTTCATTCGATCGTGGCGGCCTCATTCGAAGTCTACGCACTCTCCCTGATAGTTTGTGGATAACTGCCTGGACCGACGGCAATGTTCATTTCTACAGTCGTCAGAGTGAAAATGGCTTTGCCAGAAGCTTGTTGGAAATAACCTATTGCTCAAGTCTCTTGATTGCTCCTTTTATTACAGATAAAGGCCATAACGGCTACTGTTGCTGGCTCTGGCAGGACCCGCACAAACCCTCCAGCGAGGATTCCATGAAGGCTGGTCTTTTGAGCGATCAAATCTGTTTATCGATTAAAGCCTATCAAAATAAAAGAAGTGCCAGGGAACGCGGCGATAAACTGGCTGCTCTCCTTGAGCTTTCTACCGCCATCTATTCCTCTTTAAACTACAAGGATGTTCTGCAAAAGGCCGTCAGACTTTCTACGGAAATCATGGGTGCTGATGGTGGCTCTATATTCCTTCTCGATAAAGAAGATCTGCTATTAAAACCTCTGGTTACCCTTGATGATCGCTATAAAGATGAATTAAATTCCGTATATCTCAAGCTTGGCGAGGGCATCACCGGTAAAGTGGGCGAATCCGGTGTCGGGATTATATCCAACCATTCTGAAAACGATCCCAGGTGCATCCAGGTGCCCGGAACCCCTGTTGAAAACGAATCGCTAATCAGCGCCCCTCTGACCTGGTCCGATGATGTCTTGGGCGTAATTACCCTTTGGAGCTACAATGGCAAAATATTTACCCGGGAAGACCTCGAAATCCTGACCATTTTCGCAAGGCAAACCGCGGATGCCATCGAAAACGCCAAGCTCTATGAGAGCCTCGAAAAAGCTTATGAGGAGCTTACCGCTACCCAGGAGCAGCTCATCATGGCCGAGAAGCTAAAAGCCCTTGGTGATATGGCTGGGGGAGTGGCCCACGATTTTAACAACGTTCTGGGTACAATCCTCGGCCGGACTCAATTGCTGCTTCAAACTGTAGGAGATCCTGTCTTTCAGCAGGAGCTTCGCATTATCGAGGAAGCTACGCTTAAGGGCCGCCGAACCGTCAGAAGGCTTCAGGACTTCACCCATGTTTCCAATCGTTTACAATTTGGCAGGGTAGATCTTAATCGCGTTATCATGGACGCTATCGAGACCACCAAACCTGCCTGGAAAGATACCGCCCAGAGAGCTGGAATAACCATCAGTATGCACAGCGAACTCTGTAATGCCGTGGTTATCGAAGGCAGCCATGATGAACTCAAAGAGGCCCTTTGCAATATTATTCTTAATTCGGTTGACGCTCTACCCGAGGGCGGCAATATCTGGATTAAAACCTGGGTCGAACGCGGTAAGGTGGTCTTGCAGATTCGCGACGATGGTATCGGCATGGATGAAAGCGTGAAGAATAAACTCTTTTTCCCATTTTTCACTACCAAAGGCAAAAAAGGCGTCGGCATGGGCCTGGCGGTTGTTTACGGAATATTATTCCGTCACCAGGCCGATATTGGAGTCGAGTCTTCTCCCGCTAACGGTGCGGCCTTTACATTTAAATTTAACCTCGTGAGCGGAGCAACCGAAAAATCAGCGCCGCAGCCCAGAATGGGCTTGCAGCAGAATCTATCGATCTTGCTTGTTGACGATGATACTAATTTGCTCGAAGTCGTATCTGATATGATGGATTTTCTGGGGCACCAATGTACCAAAGCCGGCGGTGGCAAAGAGGCCTTGCAGATTCTTGAAACCGAAAAATTCGACCTGGTTATAACCGATCTGGGTATGCCCGAGGTTGGGGGATGGGATGTTGCCCGTTTCTGCCGTGAACGTCATCCCGGCATGCCGGTATTGTTAATTTCAGGATGGGGCGCCCAACTCGATAGCGAGGAAGCCCTGCAAAAAGTTGATGGTATCCTTCCGAAACCTTTCCAGATGGATGAAATCAAAAACGCCATCGAAAAGGTTATGAGTGTCCCTGCCAGCGTAATATTTACCCAAAATCTTATAAAGAACCTGAAAAGTCCTGCCTGTTAATCAAAACCCGTTGCTGGTTTTGACATTTTTTTGCTAATTACCCGTTGTGGGTCAGCGGTTGGCCGCTTACAAACTTAACATGATCCGACATCATAACTATTCTTCAATTTTAATTTGACTTGCTTAACATTATCCGATATTTAATCCTCATGGAACATCCTGATATCTTTGTTCTCTTAAAAGCCCTCAAAGCCGATGTCGACCGCGAGATTTTTGATTTCTTGCCCGAAACGCACCCGACACCCGAAATCGATCTGCTCTACCGTATGATGAGAGACTACCCCTCGCGCGCCGGTAAAGGCCTCCGGCCGGGCCTCCTTCTCATCTTCAATCGCGCCTTCGGAGGCAGTGATTCTCGGGCTCTCAATACCGCCGCCGCCCTTGAACTATTCCAGAACTGGATTGTCATTCACGATGATATCGAAGATCAATCGGATCTTCGTCGCGGCCTGCCTGCGCTCCATATCAAGCACGGTATTCCTCTGGCTTTGAACGCTGGGGACGCTTTGGCCGGCAAGATGTGGGAAATGCTGTTGCGCAATCGCGAAATCCTCGGTGCCGAATTGGCGATACGGGTTATTGAGGAATTCCTGTTTATGTACGCCCAAACCACTTCCGGTCAGCATATCGAACTCGGCTGGGTGAGCGCCGCCAAATGGGATCTCACCGATGAAGACTATTATAATATGTGCCGTCACAAGACCGCCTGGTATACGGTTATTACCCCATCCTGGGTAGGGGCGTTGATTGCCACAGCCGGTGCGGCCAATAGAGACATCTTCGTGCGTTTCGGCATTGATCTCGGAGTAGCCTTCCAAATTCAGGACGATATCCTAAATCTTATTGGAGACATAGGCAAATACGGCAAGGAGATAGCAGGCGATCTTTGGGAGGGCAAACGTACGCTGGTGGTAATCGATTTGCTCCGGAAATGCTCTCCGGATGAAAAACTTTTCGTGCTTGAAGTTCTAAATAAATCCCGCGAGGATAAGCGCCCGGAGGAAATTGAGCGCCTTTTATTCCTTATAAAAAAATACGACTCGATCAAATATGCAGCTCAAATCTCTCAGACGCTTGCCAAAAAAGCACGACAGACATTTATTGAATCTATCGACGGTGCTATCAATCCTGAATATCGAAAGATATTATTGGACTTGATAGATTTTATCGTAAATCGGGAGTTGTAGGTCGGGTTCCGAGTCACTTGGACGAGAAAACCGACAAAACCACCATGCCACCTAATCCCTCCTCCAAAAAAGCTTACGTTACCCGCATGTTCGATGATATCGCCGGAAAATACGATTTCCTCAATACCATCCTTTCCTTCGGTCAGGATAACCGCTGGCGCAAAAAAGCAATTACCGGCCTCTCCAAAGATGGATTGATAATCGATCTCTGCGCCGGCGGGGGAGAGATGTCTCGGGAAATACTCTCTCAAGCCGATTTCAAAGGTGATGTCATCATCACCGATATTTCCCGCGGAATGCTTTCTCTTATCAGGCAAAATCTTCCTTCGGAATTTAACGGCAGATATCATACTGTCGTTTGTGACGCCGAAAAACTTCCCTTTAAGAACGATATATTTAGAGGGGCCGTCTCTGCTTTCTGCCTCCGAAATCTCACCGATTTGAATGCCTTTACCGGCGAAATCAATCGAACCCTTACCCACGATGGTCTCGTCCGTCATCTGGAGATCGCCCATCCCGAAAACAAACTATTAGCTATTCTATTTGAGTTTTACTTTTACAGGCTTTCGCCGCTCCTCGCGCGCCTGTTTACTTCCAAAGCGTATGCTTACCGCTATCTGCCCGTTTCGCTGAAAGGATTTCCCGGGCAGAATGACGTCAAAACCATCCTCGGCTCTGGATGGCGACATGCCTCTTATAAAAATATTATGGGGGGAATCGCGGCCATCTATTCATTAAGGAAGGTCGAACCGTGAATATTCGATTTCGAAAAACTCAGCTTTCATTGCTAATATTGGCTGTATCGTGCCTTACCTTTATAACGCCGATTCAGGCCAAATCCGGTCGCAACTCACAGCAGTCCGGGCAATTTTCCAAACCGACATCAAATATTGATACCATCTTGCGCGTCATTGACGGCGACACATTTGTTCTAACGGGCGACCGGCATGTCAGGCTTTTGTGTCTCGACACTCCCGAAAAAGGGGAGCCTTACGCTGACCAGGCCAGAGCCTTCGCCGATTCAATTCTAAGAGGCCAGGCAGTCAGAATTGAAACCGAAAAAAACTCTGATGATAAATACGGCCGGACTCTGGCTTACATTTACCTGGGTTCGGAATTTTACAACGAAATGCTCCTCAAGGCCGGTCTGGCTCGAATATATTTCTTCGCAAAAAACCAGCGCTACGCCAAAGTGCTCCTTTCTGCTCAAAATGAGGCTCGAAAGGCCCAACGCGGTATCTGGTCACTCCCTGTGCCGGCGCCCGAACCATATTATATCGCTGCCGGAGGCGCCTTTCGATTCCATCGCCCGCTTTGTCCCGGAATCAAGGATATCAACCAGAAGAAGGCTAAACGCTATAAAAGCCGTGACGATGCCCTTGACGCCGGCCTGTCGCCCTGCCGGGAATGTAAGCCCTAAATACTTGTCCCCTTTACTGCTCTATGGGCGGGTATGGGGATTTCCCAATAATAATCCTCAAGATATTTTTGCATTTTGCCGATATATAATGATGGGGGAGTAAAAACCGGAGGGGTCCTTGCCATCAATTCTAATTATTGAAGATAAGAGCGCCATGCAACAAATGCTTTCGGCGACTCTTTCAAGCGAAGGTTATGAAGTCGATCTCGCTTCGAGCGGTACCGAGGGGATAAGCCGTGCCAAAGAGAAACGCTTCGATTTGGTCCTGACCGATCTCAAGCTTCCGGGTGCCGATGGTCTCCAGGTTCTGGCCGAGGTTAAAGCGAACGATCCGGAGGCATCGGTTATTGTCATGACCGCCTACGCCACCGTTGAAAACGCTGTTCAGGCCATCAAGCTTGGCGCTTTTGATTTCATCACCAAACCGTTCGATACAGATCGTCTTTCTATCCTCATAAAGCGGGCGCTGGAAAACAGGCGGCTTCTCGCCGAAAATATTCTCTTGAGAGAAGAACTGGCTCAGACTATCGGGCTATCCGAGATCATCGGACGGTCCGAGCGCATGCGACAGGCTACCGAACTCGTTCAGAAAGTGGCTCCTTCGGATACTTCCGTTTTATTAATGGGAGAATCGGGAACTGGAAAAGAACTGTTTGCCAGAGCCATTCATCATCTCTCGCCGCGCAAGGATGGTCCTTATGTTACCATCAACTGCGCTGCTATTCCCCGAGAGCTTCTGGAAAATGAATTGTTTGGTTCCGAGAAGGGAGCTTTTACCTCCAGCATTGCGCGCAAAATGGGCAAGTTTGAAATCGCCGAACAGGGAACTATCTTTCTCGATGAAGTCGGCGACATGGATATTTCGCTTCAAGCCAAATTATTGCGCGTGTTGCAGGAGAAACGATTCGAACGACTGGGCGGCACTAAGACTCTTGAGGTCAATGTCAGGGTCATCGCCGCGTCCAACATGGATCTCAGAGAGGCGATAAGCAAACGAGTTTTCAGAGAAGATTTATTTTATCGTTTATCGGTTTTTCCGATTACCATCCCGCCTCTCCGCGATAGGAGAGAAGATATTCCCGCTCTGGCCGATTATTTTATTCAGCGTTTCAGCCTCGAAATGAAAAAGAAGCCTGTCAGGCTTTCCAAAGAGGCGCTGGCACTGCTCGATAAATATCATTGGCCCGGCAATGTTCGCGAATTGGAAAATACCATCGAACGCGCTATCATCCTTTGCGATGGCCGCAATATTAATCCGGAGCACTTAGCCATTCGTTTGGCTACCTCGAATGAGATCAGACTCAGGGAGGGCGCCGGCCTTAAGGAAGTTGCCGCATTGGCGCAAGCTGATGCTGAGAAGTCACTTATAAAGCGGATTCTGGCCCAAACTCGCGGCAATAAGAGGAAAACCGCTGAAATTCTAAAAATCGATTATACCACTTTGTTCGAGAAACTTAAAAAGTATGGCTTTCAGCCTTCAAGGGAGGTGCCTGAAACGGAAGATGTTGTAGCTTAATGTCTTTTATCTCATTTTATTGATAAAAAAATATATTTAAGCTGCCAAAAAAAACTTGACATAAGGTGACATTATTTCGTAATATTTTGAACGATGGGGTTAATGGGATGTGGTAACACCATTATTGCGGGTGAGTATTAGTAAAAGTTAACAAGTAAATAATAATTAAGGAGGCCATCGGTAATGAAAAAGTTGCTATTGTTTTTGGCGGCATGTCTGCTTCTGGGCAGCGCTGTATATGCCCAGGATCCCGGCATGCGGGATACGATTGTCATTGAGGGATTGAGCATTGATTCCGGTTTCACATTTATTACCACCAGGTTTTGGGCAGTCACGGATGACTCAGTAATGTTTTACAATCTTCCGATTACCTGGAGTGCACCCTTAGGCGGTGTGACACCAAGTTCACAAACTAATTACTTCCCGCCTTTGACTAGCTGGGACGTTCGCTTCGATTCCGTTTGCACCGGTTTCATTAGGCAGATCGGTTTCGCTGACGTTGACACTCTGCACAACAATCCGCCGCTATTGACCAACGGCGCCAGGGTAAACTGCTGGAACTTGCGGTTCAACATCGCCCCCGGTACTCGTCCGCAGACCATTTCGATTGATACGGTTTTTGATGACCGTAATCGTTCTGCTATGTTCGGCTTGATTGACGGATTAACTCAGATTACTCCAGTCATCGTTAAAACCCCGATGCAGATTACCCGTCCGGGCGAGGGTGTCGACGATGGAAATCCAATCCCGACCAATTATGCTCTGAAGCAAAACTATCCGAATCCATTCAATCCTGAAACCAACATCGAGTTTTCTTTACCAAAGGAAACCTATGTCTCCCTGACAGTCTTCAATTTGCTTGGCCAGGAAGTTCAGACGATTGTTGATGGTACGGTTGCGGCAGGCGATCATATCGCCCATTGGAATGGCAAGAATGATAACGGAGCTAACGTGCCATCAGGCATATACTTCTACAAGATATATACGTCTGATTTCACCCAAACCAATAAAATGGTTCTGGTCCGCTAAATTCCTTTTCTAAGGTTTTCTTGAGGCAGGCAGCCATGCCTGCCTTTTTTTTTCGATATTTCCGGCATCTTGGGGAACATCTGCCCGCTAAATATTGTAAAAAATGTTAAAGACATTAATCTACTGCAAAAAAACCTTTCCAAGGAGGAACGATGAAATATGGATTGTTGCTGGGGATAGCAATTATCTTGTGCATTTCATTTCCGGCGATAGGTGGTACTTTAGTCGACAACGCCGATAGCGTCATCATAGGGACCGCCACTTTTAACCCCGGACAAACTCAAGTTACAGTGCCGGTTTATTTCGTTACCGATGGGGATGTCACTCATTACAATTTGCCCTTAAGGATCGAATCATCCGGCGATATCCAATTTATGGGGTTTCAGGTAGGTTCGCCGCTCGAGGCCTGGGATGATAATTGGCAGGGTATTAAAGAAGATCATAGGCTGGCGACACATTTGGGATTTTCCGATCTTGGTGGAGATCCCAACCCGGTTTTAAATACCGCCGGGCTTAGAGCCGGAGTATTTGAACTGGTATTTTCAATCAGTGATAATCCGACGACTCAAATCGCCGCCATTACGCCTACCACTGACGATCGCACCGGCGCTCCGCTATTTGGATATAGTGACGGTGTAACCGGAGTAAATCCCGTAATCGTAAACGGTAGTGTCGAGATCGCCTCGGCCCAGTCGGCGCAGGACTTGCCGCTGCCAACGGAGATTTTGTTAAGCCAGAATTATCCTAATCCTTTTAACCCCACGACCGAAATCGAATATGCTTTACCCGATGCTCGCGATGTTAAGCTTACGGTTTTCAATATTCTCGGGCAGAATGTTAAAACCCTCGTTTCGGGTTCTCAGGAGGCCGGATATCATAAAGTTGTCTGGGATGGCAAAAACGAAAATGGCAACTCGGTTCCATCGGGAGCCTATTTTTACAAACTTGAGGCCGGGAATTTCTCCCAGTCTCTGAAAATGGTGCTATTGAAATAGCCACCGCAACATAATCTGAAAGGAAAGCGGATCGCCTTGGTCCGCCTTTTTTATTGGTTAAAATATAACAGCCTTAAGTTTGAATCCCGATTTTGCCAACTTTCCCCTAAAAAAATACTTGCCATAATGTTTGACAGGGCCTATCTTATACGTGTCTGATTTAGCCGCTTATGTACTCAACGGCTGGCTTAGAAATAGCAAGCTTCTTCGTATTGAAACTTTAAAACCGATCTTTTGGACCTGCTTTGAGCGGTTTTGGTGGAAAAGCCCTGTTAGAACTCCAAATTGGATATCTAAATTCGACGCGTAGTCGTCAAATTGGACTGCGCCTGCGTCGAGCTTTTGCCCCTGCCCGAGGCGGAAATAATTCTAATCATTCGAAGAAACACATTTTTCCGGTCAATAAAAATTTAATATTTGAAATTATTTAATTCTCCTGATAGGAGAGGCAAACCAAAGAAATGAGGGTAGAGCGATGAAACGGATAGCGATCGCAATTGGCATTCTCGCTATGTTCGTCACGGCTGGCGCTCAAAATGTCGATTTCCTCTCGTCCACTGTATGGACCGAGGCCAAGGACGTGCGCGTCTCCGGTCAATATGCCTATGTTACCTTCTACTCGGGTCTGGGTATATTCGATATTTCCAACATGAGTAACCCCGTCCTGATTTCAACTATGGGCTTCGAGCATAACGCTCTCAACATGGATCTCGTTGGGAATTACCTTTATATTGCCAATGAACAATCCGGAATGAGAATCATCGATGTTTCCAATCCTCATCTGCCGACGATGGTTTCGGTCAGGCCGCTGACCCCCAATAGCGCCGTAGATGTTTCCGTTTCGGGAAATTACGCCTATATAGCCACTGTCCAACGGGGTATTGCGATTGTCAATGTCTCCAATCCCAGTTCACCTACTACTCCGGTTTATTATGATACTCCCGGCGAGGCCTGGGGCGTCAAGGCTGTTGGAAGCTATGTCTATGTGGCTGACGGCGACAGCATGCAAATTATCAATGTCTTCAATCCCGCGGCGCCTTATCGGGTCGGCGCTTATGGATATGTCGGCATGTGGACCATCGCGGTCACGACTCAGAACAACTACGCCTATCTTTCCGATACCTTTAATGGTCTGACCATTCTCAATATCAATAATCCCCTTAATCCCAGCTTTGTGGGTCGATACACCAATCCCAACGGCTCTTATATCAATAGGGTCAGGGTCACCGCCGGTTTTGCCTATTGCGCTGATGATGCCAATGGGATTGAGATAGTCAGCATTACCAATCCCGGCAGTCCGTTTTTCCAGGGGGGATATCAAACCCCCGGTATAGCCAGATCCCTCTGGAACGTTCCTAATTATCTTTTTGTCGCTGACGGTCAGGCTGGTCTCGAAATTTATAATATCAACGATCCCACTCTTCCTGTGCCCGCCGGCGAATTTAAAACGTCCTATGTCAGAAAATGCGACGCCGTCGGTAACTACGCCTATGTCGCGACCTGGGAAACTGGAATGCAGGTCGTTAACGTTCAGGACCCCAATGTTCCTGTATGGGTCGGATCTCTCGACACCCCCGGCAAAGCGGAAGATATCAAAGTCATCGGCTCTTATGCTTTTATTGCGGATAGACAGAGCGGCCTCCTGTCCGCGAATATTGCCAGTCCAGCCAATCCGACTATCGCCGACAATTACGATACTCCCGGCTTTGCTCAGTCCCTGGCAATACTCGGAACTTATTGCTATGTAGCCGACTATAATTCAGTGCAGATATTTAATATCGGCAACCCCTACAATATCGGGTTTGTCGGAAGCTTAACACCTGCGGGGACACCTGTGGACGTATTTGTAAACAACGATAGATTGTATGTTGCCTCGATGAGCGGCGGATGTCAGATTTATAGCCTGATCGTTCCCTCTGCTCCGACCTTACTTGGCACTTACAGTTCCACCGGCAATATCTCCGCGGTCGTCGCTGACGGCATGTATGCTTACCTCGCGGATGATGTTAATGACGTTGTCATCATCAATGTTCTCGATCCCGCCGCCCCGACCTTCACCTCTTCCTATGATGTGGCGGATCAGGTATCCGATATTTATTTCTCCTCCAACTTCCTGCATGTGGCTCATCAATCGGGAGGTTACACCGTACTTAACGTTCTCAATAAGGTTCATCCGTCCCGAAGCGCCTCCTACGATACTCCGGGTTCAGCGGTGGGCATCTTCGTTTATAACGAAATTTCCTATGTCTGCGATTACTATTCGCTGGTACTCCTGTATTTCCAGGATTTCAGCCCCGGTGATTGCAACGGTGACGGACAGGTTAACGGACTCGATGTGGTATTTCTTTTGAATTACCTTAAAGGGATTGGTCCCGCGCCGGATCCGCTTCTGCGCGGCGATGCCAATGGCGATTGCGCTGCTAACGGTCTTGATGTTATATATCTGGTGAATTATCTGAAAGGCCTGGGTCCAGCGCCTGTTCGTGGAAGCTGTTAATTGATAAAAGGAGGTCATTTGAGGAAGCTTGTAGTTTTTGTGATGCTGGTTGGTCTGTGTGGCGTCTCTTTCGCCGTTGAAAAAGATAAAACCGAAAAGCAGCCACAAAAAGCGGGCAACGTTTGCTACACTGAGAGCGTTGAGGTCTCCCGGGGGGCTTCATTTCCGGTAAAGGTGTTTGTTAATAACACCGATACGCTGGCGGGTATGCAGGTGCCTATCTATTATCGTTCCGAGGATGTTAATCTTAAGTGCGATTCAGTCACCTTCGCTGGTTCTCGTTGCAAGGATTTCGCTCTTGGCTTCCCGATGATCGAACCGGTCGGTAAAACTGTCTTTTTCTGCTTTATCTATACCACTGACGCCAGCCAATCGGTACAGCCGCTAAACCCGGGCGACGGTTTAGTCGCTACTCTCTGGTTTACCGCTGCCAAAGATACTAAAATCGGTAAGGTCGAACTTGAAAGCGGGCCTAACGCTTTCTATCCGCACCCCAAGATCGATTACAGTTATCTCTTTTGGACTCCGGCCGCTCAGCAGGTAGATTGTGCCTATAAAGCAGGATATATCACCGTCAAATAGGTATTAAATACAACCATGCGAAATGGCGTCGGGCCTTTGCCCGGCGCCTTCGTATTTATGGAATTGAATCCAATCGAAAATGCTTTTAAGCCTATCACCGAAAATCAAAGCGTCGCTACATAATTATCAAGGCTATCAGCACCAGGGCATCCTGCAGAAAATGCGCGATGATACAAGGGAAAACGCTCTTGCGCGCCACAAATAATCCCGCAAAGAGCAGGCCGTAGATAAAGGTTAAAATTACTCCTGCAATACCCTGATATAAATGGCCGACACTAAATGCCAGCGACGATAAAATTGCTCCTGTCCAGTAGCTGCCGGTGAGAATTCTGAGGCGCGTAATGGCATACCCGCGAAATGTGATTTCCTCCGAAAATGCCGCTCCTATCGAAAGAAAAAACCAGAAAACTCGTTCCGGATTCGTCTTAGGCAACAGGTACATGAAATCCTTTTCAGGTATATAACCGGATTTCATAATTGCGCTTCGTATAACGATTATCACTGTCCACGCACCGATAAAAAAAATCAGCCCCGATACGACATTTGGCCAGTTGATATCATCCCGGCCCAAACCGATTCCCCCCAGCGTCGTTTGAGTTTGCCTGAGAATCCCGACAACCAGCGTCAGCATTATTAGCTGAATCATTAGTGATGGCAGGTAGATTTGACCGACACGCGATATCACCCTCGTGGCATCCGCATGGTTCGTCAAACTCATTACGATACTTATTAACGGGTAACCGATTAAGATAAATAGCAGGAGATACAATTGAGCCGCTGGTAACGGCCGCCCGATTTTCGGTTCTTCCGCGACCGGGAGAATTTCAGGATTCAGATCGTTATCGCCCATATGATTAATATAAGCCCCAAAAGCATTTTCGTAAAAGAAAAACCCTCTGATGCGGGAGTCAATTGAGCATCAGAGGGTTTTTTACGGGTGATCTTAATTATTCTTTTTCGCCTAATGCGGCAAGTACCTTCTGCCATTCCGGATCGCGCTTAAACTCCAAACGAGTGGAATAACTGGCGGTTTCTTTGAAACTCTCGAACGCTTTCTTGGTATTTTTCTTGTCGCCCATAGCCAGATAGCTCTTGGCTAACCAGGCATTGGCTTTGGGATCCGCGAAATTCAGTTCTTTGGCGGCGCTGAAAGACTTGACGGCATCGGAATACTTGCCCGATTTGTAATAGCAGGCTCCGAGCTTATAATATGCGCCTAAATTACGAGTATCGATCTCCACGACCCTGGCAAAATCATCGGCCGCCTTATCGTACTGACCCAGATTGTAGAGAAGGTCTGCGCGCGATGTGTAGGCCGTGAGCGTATTGGGCTTCATATCGATCATGCCGCTGAGTGCTTGAAGCTGCAAATTTGCGTCGCCTTTATCCGATGCTAACTTGGCCGCCTGCATATAATATGTCGTGGCGTTTTCGATCATACCTTCAGCTCTGGCGCATCTGGCTTTCCCTAACATCGAGTTGATATCTCTCGGATTGCTGGCCAACGCCTGATCGTATAATCTTATAGCGTCCTGATAATTTCCGGCGGTTTCCTGTTCATAACCGGAATCTGAATTAGTTTTGATTCGGGATTGCGCCTGGCCCGATTCGGAAAGCGTTACCTTAAGCGACAGGCTCTTTTCGGAATCTATCTTTATTTTTTGGCTTGAATCCTGATAACCGCTTTTTCTTACTGTCAACGTATAGCTGTCCGCATCGAGTTTATATGAGCCCGAGCCAACTCCCACCGGCTGATCGTCAATATAAACCGACGCATTGGACGGGGAGAGGGTCAGCTTTAGGTTGCCTTTACCGCTTGCTTTGCTTTCGGTTTTGGCAGCCACCACCGGCGCGGCCTCTATCTGTGACGGCGGCTGAAGGGCTTGCTGGTTTTCCTCCGGCTGGCGATCCCTTAAGGCTATCGTGGTTGTCTGATTTTTTACGACACTAATTCGATCCTGGATATGAGACCCGCTTGGCATCCGAACATCGACCGTGTAAATTCCAGCTGGTATATCGCTGAAAATAAAAAATCCGGCTTCATTGGTCGATACCGTTTTGTTAAGCTCGGCAATTTTAATCCCCTGGCCGATAAACGGACGGCCGTCGGCGCCGTTTGAGATCGTTCCCACCAACTGGCCCATATCGCTTGATGATAACGTGAAGAAGGCCAGGGCGGCTAAAATCACGGCCGCTCCAATGCCGCAAATTGCCATATAATAAATCCGCCCGTGGGCTGGTTGACGTTTTGCCTCGTAGCTTTTATCATTTATCCGAATCTCATCGCCGGGAGATACTTTGACCGAACCGGTAATTTTAAGATTCTTGCCGGCGATATAGATCACGCTTCGAGCTTGTTTGATTTCATTTACGACTGGTTTCAATACAATATTTTCGATTTTTTCAATCCGAGCGGATACTCCCGTCGACTCATTTGCCTGTTCTGTGTCTGACTTCTGTTGGGTCTCGTTTGTAACCGCCGTATTCGATTGTTCATCATTGGATTCCGGATTACCCGTCAGACTTATGGGACGAGTCTTATTTGCGGATGAATGCGTTTCTATTGCCACCACGCTGGATTCGTTGTTCTCAGCGCTTTCCTGCGGTTGTTCCTCTTCTGGCAAGTGTTCTGCCGTGATCGTCAGATTATCCTTAAAAGACTCAACGGAGATTTTAGAATTATCCTCCGTGATAGAAAGCTTGACGTCCTGATCCCGATATAATGTCAGTTCATGTTCTATCGGTTCCGGTTGAATTGCATCTTTTATCTCGTTTTCTGCCGCTTGCGGTGCCGGTTTATCTGATCCCATAATAAAATCCATGGGATCGCCTATATTGATATCCGCTTTCTCACATTCCTCAACTGCCTTTATTTCCATATCCTGTTCGGGATCTTCGATCTTAATAGTCGCACCCAACTGGGACTGTGATGCAGCGACTCCGGCTTCCTCCGCTTGTGGAAGAGGCTGCTGGCAGTTTCTGCATAACTTGGCCCATTCAAAATTATTGTCGGTACCGCAGTGTTCACATCTCATGGGAATATCCTCCGATCAGAGTTTCTCCTAAGAACCTTGTATTTTATCGGTATATTTCCCGTCTCCTTTAAGGGTTAATGGGACAAAACGATATTTCATCGGAGATTGCCAATTCCGGCCTATAATCGATATATTAATTTTAAGTGTTAAAAGTCAGCGAATTAAGATTCCCGCGCCCGCAGATTAATGGCGATTTCCACTTACATTGGATCATGGCAAGGGGGAAATATGCCCCGAAATTGCCAATGAAAAAGGGCCGTTTCATATAGAAACAGCCCTTTGAAATCTTATGATAATCGCACTATTTTTTGAAACGACGACGACCGCCGATGATTCCAATTAACCCCAGTCCCATCAATGCTAATGTACCCGGTTCCGGTACGCTCGTCACTGTGGCTATATCATTATTACAGCTCATTCCCAGGGTCATATTCACCGGGGAGGTAGGAGCTCCGCCTATATCGGAAAACGATAATCTGCCTTCCATGACATAAGTCCTATAGCCATTTTCAATTATTGAGTGATTGTTAGAGTCGAAATATTCGTAATAATTGAATGCATAGGCATTCGACCTGGCCCGCTCGTTCCCGAGATTAATATTGCCTAACGTCGGATTGCCGCGCTCTGCAAAGCCGCGATGGCCGTCGCGATAGGTCATTGTGGGATTGAGATACAGGTTGCTGTAAAAGCTTTCGTGAGTGCCTACTACATAAGTGTTGCCGCCAACCTGAAATCTGATGTCACCCGCTCTGAAGATATAGCCCGGATACCAGGAAACCTGGCCGAATCCGGCGCTGGGCATCGATGTTACAATCGAATATACGATCTGTTCGCTATTCCAATCGACATCGAGATACATCCCTTCAATATCGAAAGCTTCTGAAAGATAATACTGCGGACCCGGATCCGGCGCATATTGATCGCCATCTGAACCCCAGTCGGCATGCATGGATGCGCCGCGAGTCGGTGTCCATGGCATATTGAAAAATCCATTGGAATTAACAGACAAATTTACGCCAAAATAGTTGTTTAGAAGATATCCCCCGGGAGGTGGATTCGCTCCTGCGAAGGAAGCCGTGAATAGGACGATTATTACTGCCAGTGCTAAAGTGTGTCTCATCGAAAACTCCTTTGGAATTTCTATCTACAAACACTATTATCCCTAAGTATCCCTCCTATATCTAAGCAATAACAATGCCACCTAATTACATGCTTAAAAAATATGATAATCGATTATTATTCAATAAGTTACGATTCATCAACCGCCGCCGCTAATAATTGCTTTATGGATTCCCTGTAAAATTATTACGAATATATGAAATATATTGCAACTTATCCGATTTTACTTGTCCATGATTCCTATTTGGCACGATCAAATACGCCTCATAAAAGACCATCATTTATTGGTTTGAACCTCAGATGCCGGTTGTATTTTTAGCCATTGGATTATATTATTGACCCCAATTGTGTAGAGTCCCGCGACAACGCCGATTACATTTATATGGGAGATCGAATCACCGGACATTCCTTCAGCGCTCACCTAAAGCGGCATCTCATGCCTTATATCCTTATGGCTGCTCTGGTGCTTCTAAACATTCCCGTATTCATCGGACTTCTGGGTGATTGGCTTCATGACGGCAACTACTCGCATGGCTTCCTGGTTATCCCGATTTCGATCTATCTGATTTATCGCCGAAAAAGCGAGCTTGTTTTCCCGGCCGCGCCCAGCCGATCCGGATTGGTTCTTCTTATCCTCGGATGTTTCGGGCTGATTTTCGGAACTGCCGCCACCGAATTCTTTACCACCAGATTTTCGCTGGTGGTATGTCTCAGCGGACTCGCGTTATATTACCTCGGCGCCGCGAATTTCAAAAAGATCTGGTTTGCCTTTTTCTTCCTGCTATTTATGATTCCGATTCCGGCCACCATCTACTATGCCGCTACGCTGCCGATGCAGCTTTTTGCCACCAAGATTACCAACGTCGTTTTGCATTATATCGGAGTGCCCTCTAATCGCGAGGGTAATATTATTCTTTTACCGGCTTATCAGTTGGAGGTTACCGAGGCTTGCAGCGGCCTTGCGAAGCCTGGCCACCTTGCTGGCGCTTGGTGCGCTTTTTGGCAATCTGACATTGCCCGGCAGAATCAGGCCAATCATTCTCTTTCTGTCGGCAATCCCGATCGCGATCGTCGTTAATATATTCCGTTTGGTATTTACCGGAGTCGGAGCTTATGCCATCAGCCCGAAAATGGCCGCAAGTTTCCTGCATGAACTCTCCGGGATACTGGTCTTTGTATTAGCGTTAATTCTTATGTCAATTTTAGCGGGTCTATTGAGATGGAAAAGAAATCGTTCATAGCGATCCTGGCGATACTCATTTTTACTTTCGCGGCCTGCACCGTGCTGAAATATTATCGCGCCCCCGTGGGACGGAAAGTTCTTGTCGAACAACTCCCGCTCGCCGCCAACGGCTGGGTAGGTCAATCCGATAACGTCTCCGTTGATATTCGGGAATTACTCAGTCCTGATAATCTTTTCTCGGCCACCTACAGTAATCAATCGGGGAGACGAGTTCAGCTTTTTATCGATTACTTTTCGCCTGAGAATACCACTGGCGCCATTCATTCGCCGCGTAACTGCCTGCCCGGCTCCGGATGGGTCATCGATGATTCCAAACCGCATCCTATCGAGGCCGCCGGACGAAACATCAAGGCTCACCGCATGAGACTTTCGATGGGCCAGTCTCGCGCCGTCATGGACTACTGGTACATCACCCGTTACGGCGAAACCGCCAACGATTACATGCTCAAGCTCAATACCATGATTAGCTCTCTGACTCTTCGCCCGACCGACAAGGCGTTTGTCCGTTTCGTGGCATCTGACGATCCCCAGAGCATTGCCGCCCTCGAGGAATTCGAACAACTTTTCATTGGCGATATCTACACCCACCTCCCGTTCTAATTCGATTTTTCATTAACCCGGGTGGCATGCTTTCCGATCCCGTAGGTCGGGTTCCGAACGAGGCCTTAGGCCGAGTGAGAAACCCGACAACCTGGATTTTTATTAATCTGGCCAGCAGACCCCCCGGTCTGCCCCTTCAGATAATGCGTTGCGTCTTTCTATAATTCTGTTATATACATATTAACCCGGGTGGCATGCTTTCCGAATCCCTTGGATGAGGTAAGCATGAGCACAGCCATCGTAAGTCGGTTTCCGAGCGAGGTCCCTGACCAAGTAAGAAACCCGACAACCTGGATTTATATTATGCAAACCAAACCTCTTCTAATCCGCCTCTTTTCGCTCTGCGCGCTGCTCTGCTTATTGGCAAACAATACCGCCCATGCCGGCTGGTCAGAAGACATGCGCCTCACTCTACAGGGGCTATGAGATAGCCCCCAAGTAATTGCCCAGAAACGATACGGTGCATGTGGTCTGGTCATGAATTGGCTGGGCGAATGCGCATCGTCTTATATTAGAAGCACCGATGGCGGGCATGACCTGGAGCCATAACATTATGGATCTTACGCGATACTGGCCATCGTGGCTAATAACCTATCTCTAAACCTAATGCGATAAATCAGAGGCTTTTGGTCGGTCTGGTATGATAGCGATACCCGATAAACTGGGTAGAACTAACGTGGGCTATTAAAGTCTTCAACAGGTGAGGAATCTAACCTGGTGCACGCCATCTTATGTCTCAACCGATAGGCGCAATCATTGTCATATTTTTCACGGCCTTAAGGGAGATTCCATTATTTCTGGTCATACAGCCATTCGCTAGACTCACCGGTACTACAGCTACCCTTTAACATAATGATTCCTCCAATTTAGGCACTACCTGGAGCGACTGCCAAGTGACATTGGCGTACGCAGACATATCTGAAACGCTTGCCCAGAATGAAATATTGCAAGAGGCAATTTATGTTCATCTGGTACAGGTGAGCGGGCAGATTTTAGTTGCGGACGATACTATGGGAGGTTTATAAGCACTGACGCAGGCACAGCTGGTCGGCTAGATCTGGCACTATCTCCCATAGCTCCAATTGATCAATCAGCCTCTGCATTGCCTGGTATACGCAAATGAGATCAGGTAATCCCGCTAGTATGCTGGTTAGACAGCAAATATTCACTCCCGCATTTTCTGGGTGACATATTCATAAGAGCTACTACAGATCGGGGGACTATACTTGGGCACAGATGAAATCAAGTCACTACTAATCATAAGACAGCTTATCCTCAATATTGGCTTGGCGGATGATACCATTCGTACGGTTTGGGATGATATCCGATTTTGGCTAATTGGATTATATGCTGAGATAGTTTCTTCTAAGTAGCAGATTTCGGTGTCAAGCCTGGAGGTGCTGAGAGGGCTGACTTACGCTAAGGGTTTCACGGATCTCCTGTTATAGCCTTCATAATGGGAAAATCCATATAGTCTGGGATGATGACCGTTGTAACCCCGATAGCTTAATGGCGGATGATATTTACTATAAACGCTGAATCGCGGATGCTATTAGAAGCCGAAGATGAACCAGATTACTCCAGATAGTTTCCTTCTCCGCTTATCCCAACCCTTTCAATTCATCGTGTATTAATTAGTTAATCCAATTTGAAAAAGGAGGTGAAATTGTAATTTATGACATTCAGGGGAAGTTGATTAAGAGCATTTAATTTGATGGGCAGGAGGCACGGTAAAATAATATGGGATGCCACCGATGCCAACGGAGAAGAGGTAACTCAGTGGCATCTATTTCGCCAAAGCAGGCAGCGCCACAAATTTTAAAACACTTAAACTAATTTATTTGAAATAGCCCGCAATACGATAATATATAACATCTTATCAGTCAGCGTCTGAACTCAGCATTTTAACGATTATATCATCCTTTTAACGCTAAAAATATCATAAATTTCCTCTCAATAATATCTTGACAAATATTATAAATCTTATATTTTCATGCTGTTGTCACTGATAGTGGTGTCAACTCAACTCAGGACCTTCTAATGAAAACCGATGAACCTTTTCGTCAGCTTCTCTCGCTCGGCCTCACCGAATACGAATCCAAAGCTTATCTGGCGATGCTTCGTAAACAATCATCGTCTGCCTCAGAATTATCCAAGCTCTCCGGTGTGCCTCGCACCCGTATCTACGATATCCTCGATCGTCTGGCCCGCAGTGG
The DNA here is from genome assembly GCA_963801605.1 of uncultured candidate division Zixibacteria bacterium. GTDB lineage: Bacteria > Zixibacteria > MSB-5A5 > UBA10806 > UBA10806 > UBA10806. Next base: position 380,601 of record CAWDFP010000007.1, on the reverse strand, counting down.
TCTCTGTGTAGAGCTTCTCGGACGAGAGAAAAAATATCAGGCGGTCGCTCCCGAGATCGCCATGCAGCGTTTGCTTGAACATCAGAAAGCGGAATTCGTCATCAAAGAGCGAATCGCATCCGCCGTTTCTAACGCTCTCAAATCCGAATTCGAAAAAGGTATCTCCAATAACGATCCGCTCGATTATATCGAACTTCTGCGCGATCCCAAACAGGTCTCTCGGCGCGTCATGGAACTTGTCACCGGCGCCCAACAGGAGATTCTGGTTTTTGTCAAACCGCCTTTCTCCAATCCCAAGCGCGAACTTGAAAAGCAAAACGATGAATCTATCGAGGCCTCCAAACGTCAGATCGAGATTCGAGCCCTCTATGAAATCCCCGAGAGCCCCGAGGAGAAAGAGTGGATGCTCGGCCAGATTCTGCGCTCGGCCCGCGAGGGTGAGAAGGCCCGCATCATTGATAAACTACCGCTTAAAATGGTTATTGTCGATGAGCTTAAAGTTATTTTCGCTATGGAAGATTACCACAAGACTACCAGCAGACAAACATCGCTGGTAATCGAGCATCACGCTCTGGCCAGCAGCCTCACGATCCTCTTTGAGACCCTCTGGGAACGAGGCCGTGATTACCATAGCATGATAAAACCGCAAGCGGTCGCTGTTCATTCCGGAGATAAAGAGCGGCCATAAAATATTTTGGTTATTTAGGTGATGAATCGGTTTGATTTCGGAGGAGATTTCAGGGTGCGTAGATGGTGGCTATTCTGTTTTGTAATTCTTAGCTGCATTAGCTCCGTCGCTTATGCTCAAGACGATTATGGTTTCAAAGTATTGGGCCGCGCTCTGCCCGGTCCGGCCAATTCAACTTTTGAGGTCGGCAACATCTGCTATCTCGGCTCCGGCAACGTTCTTCAAATTTATGATCTGACTACTCCTGCCGCCCCGGTTCTTCTTGGCCAGCTTGCTCTCAAAGGCCAGTTGGAGGAAATTGTAGTTATCGCAAATCTCGCCTATATAGCCTGCGGTACACAAGGAATGATTATCGCCGACATTTCGACGCCGTCAAACGTAACTATCGTATCTCATCTGCAGCTTCCCAGCGAGGCAATCGGCATTTCGATTGTCGATTTCTACGCTTATATTGCTGATGTTGATGGCGGATTCGTCATCGTCGATATCTCCGATCCAGAGAGTCCCTTTCAGACATCGACATTCCCTGTCAACCAGGCCGCTCTCGGTGTTGATGTGCAGGACAGTATCGCCGCTGTTGCCTGCGGTTATGGCGGCCTTTATTTTGTCGATGTCACCGATCCCGGCACGCCGGTTCAGCTTTCGAATGTCGATGCTCCCGGTGTTTGGGTGTATGATACTAAGATCAATGGAAACTACGCCTATTTAGCTTACGCTCTGGATTCCGAGGGTGGTGGACTCAAGGTAATCAATATCACTAATCCAGCGGTACCGCAAGTGGTCGGTGATCTGGTGACCACCTATCCTTTTGATAGGATCGATCTGAGCGGCAATTACGTTTTTGCCGCAATAGAGGATGGCGGCCTTTTCATCGCGAATGTAGCCACGCCGACCAACCCCAGATTAATCGGCGCCTGGCACAACGGCTATGGAAAGAATATTTCGTACAGCGGTAACAAGATTTATCTATGCGGCGGGGAGGAAGGCCTCTGGCTTCTGAATGCCGCCAATATCGCCTTTCCGCAGTTGCTCGGCAATATCGCTACCTATAGCGAATGCCAGGATATTGCCGTATCAGGTCGCTACGCTTATATGGTCGAACAACCGGCGGGCATCAGAGTAATTGATCTTCAAAATATCAACGCTCCCAAACCGGTCTACAGGAAACAATTCAATTTCCAAAATGGCGCTTATCAGGGTGTAGGGGAGGGGATTTCGATTGTCGGGAATCAACTATATGTCGTTGATTACTCCGATATCAATGGCGGCCAGAACGATTTTCGAATCTACGGTCTTACCAATCCCGCCCAACCTGATTCGCAGGGTGTTTATCTCTTAAGCTCCGGTCCGCGCGGCCATCAAGTGCGAAACGATGTCGCTTATATCAATACCGGCCCGACTTTGAAAGTCCTCGATGTTAGAACGCCGAGCGAAATTGGCCTTATCAATAATTTCGAGGGTAACTGGCATTCCGGATATGGAATGGATTTATCCGGCAATTACTTGTATCTGGGGACCATGAATACCGGCCTTCGCATATTGAACATCAGCAACGAAAATTCTCCCGTGATAGTTGGAGGATTAGATACCGATGGTCAGACATTTGCCGCCAGATACCACAATGGATTTGCTTATGTCGCCGATAATGCCAACGGACTGCGAATAGATAATGTCAGCGATCCAGCCAATCCTTTCGAGGTTGCCAGCATTGCAACTTACGCTGATTGTGTTGATATTGGATTTGTAAGCGACAGCCTCGGCGATTTCGCTATCGTTCTTTTCGATGACCAGGTAGTGGCATACGATATCGCCGATCCCGCACATCCGGTCCAGGTGGGATATTATGATACCATCGATCCTCATCATATAATCACCAGGGGCGATACGATCTATGTCGCCGACAGAATGAACGGTTTGCACATTCTACTCTTAGATAATCATATCGATGCGGCTGATGATGCTAATCCGGAATTACCGGAAGATATTATTATCGCCGGCAATTACCCGAATCCATTTAATTCATCTACGACAATCGAATTTACATTACCGTCAGCCGGTAAAACAACTCTCGATATATTTGATATTACAGGCAGAAAGGTATTGGAGCTTTATAATGGTTTTGCTCATCAGGGATTGAACAAAGTTGTCTGGGATGGCAGGGATAAGGTAGGCCGTCAATTGGCCGGTGGGATTTACTTTTACCGAATTATTTCGAATGAAAAAGTTACTTCCGGCAAAATGATCTTTCTTAAATAGGATTAGTTTATTGCGGAAACGGTCTTCTGATTCCGGGAGCAATCAACTGCTCCAACCAACTTCGCGATGTTGATATTTGATAAATGATCGATGACAGGAATCGACCGCTGATTCCGGAAGATAATCCTTTAATTGGGAGGTTCGGCTCAACAACAGGTCAGGACATTATTTTAGAGCAAGACAACGACTTTGGGAAAGCAGGCGCCTTGCATTAGATCTACTTGATCGCAAGACCCGAAAGTAGATTATAATGCAAAGCCATATAAAGGAGATGCGAGACATGAAAAAATTTATCGGATTGGGCGTGATCTGCCTTCTGTTGTTCACGGTTTCCGCCTTAGCTAATTCAGGAGGCCCGGATAGTTTCGGATACACCTGGAAAGACAATCTGGAGCCCGACGGCCCAACTTTCAGTTTCATCGATATTACCTCAACCGGCGTCCGCCTGGGAAATGGCGATGATGCCTCGTTTGGCCCTATTGATCTGGGCTTTAACTTTCCTTTTTTCGGAGTTAACTATTCGCAATTCAATGTAAATACCAACGGTTTGATCACCATGGCGCAGGCAACTCCCACCCGATTCAATTACTGCCCGGTTCCTGATTCCGGGGTTGCCGATAATTGGATTGCGCCCTTTTGGGACGATCTGAATCTTCGTCCAGCGGATACTTCCGGAGCGGATACTTCCAGATTGTATTATCGGTATTTTGACTCTACGGTCGATTACGTTGTTATCCAATGGCACAAATTCAGCATCTATGGCCAATATGGCGACCCCATGGATATGGAAGCTATCCTCTACGCTAACGGTAATATTCTTTACCTTTATAACTACATTAATTCGCTGGATTATGGGCAGGGGCAGCGGGCAACTGTCGGGATTGAAAAAGATGCCACCGATGGTATGGCCTGTCTATGCAATGGTCTTCCCGTCGAAATGCTGCTCTATAGCGGTAAAGCGATTGAATTTTACGCGCCCATTATTAACCATGATATCGCCGTATTGTCCATCGATCAGCCCACCTATAAATTAACGATCGTCGGAGGCGCCGTAGTTGTAAGAGCCACTTTACAAAACAATGGCCTGATGTCTGATAATTTCAACGCCTATCTCGATATTCTTAATTCGGGCGGGACGCCGGTTTTTAAAGATACTCTTGGAATGTCTCTGGCTCCCGGGGCAACCGGCCTGGCCATCTTTTCGTCTTGGAATATTCCCGTTGCCGATAGTCTGACTCTTGTAGTGACTTCAGGTCTTTCCACGGATCAAGTTCCTCAGAATAATTCAATGAGCTCCTACGTGAAATCAATTGGTATCGTATCGCTTCCGATTTCTCAGGATTTTGAAGGCACCTGGCCCCCGGTGGGATGGAGCGTCATCGATCAAAGCGGCGATTCCAGCACCTGGACCGGCAGCACAATCGATTCTCGCAGTCCGGTGACTTCGGCTCAGGCGTGCTATGACGCTTACGGCGCCCCCGATGATTGGTTAGTTCTTCCTCCGATAAATCTAGCGGGCGCAAGCGGTGTGCGCTGGGAGTATTACGAAAATCAAAGCCATTGGGCTGCCAATGGCCTCAGGCATTCGCTCTATGTCTCAACAGGCACTTTTTTCGATCCTGCTTCAGCCACTCCCCTTGAGATTCAGACGCCGGCTAATCACCAAATTAACGGATTTGCAGGAGATCCCCAGATCGTTGATCTTAGTTATTATGCCGGAAATAGCCATGTCTGGCTGGCCTATCGTTATGAGCAGAATTCAGGAGCGAATTGGGATTCTCTGGATTATGTCATGGAATACTGGTGGATCGATGATCTCAGTATTTACAATATTCCTCTAATTGATCCCGGTGTTCATGCTATCGATGCTCCGACCGGCTTTGTCAGAACAAGATGCGAGTCGCCGGTTGAAGTTAGAGTGAAAAACTATGGCATTCGGCCCGCCACGTTTGATGTCCAGGTTACTATCACCGGAAATTCACTGGGAGTCGTTTATGATAATACCTTAACGGGTATTAGCCTTCAACCCGGCGATGAACAGGCCCTGTCCTTTCCGCGCTTCACGCGAGTGCCGACCGATAGTTTTACTGTTACGGCAACGACTCTGCTTCATGATGATAACCCCGCCAATAATACTCTATCATCCAATTTCTACGCCTCAACGATAGTGGAACATATTCAGGATGACAATGACACTCTAAGCGATGATTGTTTAGTGGCGTCGCCGTTTAATAATTCGATGCTGGCTGTGAGATACACCCCTCTGGATCAGGATTTTACTATTCTTGGCGGAAATATATTCGTGCCCCGTTATTCGGAGGATCCAAACGGATATGCCGAATATGATTGGGTGAAGTTCTGCCCGGATGCCGGGGGAGTGCCCGATATTCAAAACGCTTTTGCGACAGTCGAGCATGTTGGCACGTTCCTGGTACCGGTTATTATTCCGATAGATATTCCCGATGTCCCCGTTTATAATTATTTTGGTGACGTTTGGATGGTGGTCAAATATCCGGATTCTTCACTCTACTTCCCATGCACGGGCAGCGATCCTGAAAATCCGCTGGGCAACTCATTCAGCAATACCCAGGGTAATCCGCCCGTTTGGGTCGCCGATACCGACGAGAATTACATGATGCGCCTGGATATCGAATACCTTCCCTGTGCCGGAGCAGAGCCCAATATTCGCCTTTCGCATCAGTCTATTGTTGATACTGTCGAGGAACATCTTTCCGTTGTGGATACAATTTTCATAGGCAACCTCGGAGCTCAAACTCTTCAGTATGGCTTGCATCCGAATAGCCCCTGGATAACGATAGTGCCCGATACCGGAGCAGTCCCCACAACCCTTAGAGATTCCATAGCTATAACATTAAGCGCTGCACAGTCTCGCGCCCGGATTCCATTCGGGAAATATCAGTATAAACAGCAACGATCCCGATCGGCCTTTGCTGAATATCCCAATTTCTCTAACGGTAATGACCGGACCCGATCCCGATATCAGAATTTCTCCGGCATCTTTCAATAAGAGTGTTCAAATCGGCAATGACTTGATCGATTCCATTTATATCGACAACATCGGGAATTTACCGCTCTATTTCGGGATACATCGCACCAATAACTGGCTCACGATCGCTCCGGATACCGGCAGCGTTCCAATTGCCTCGGGTGATACACTTCTGGTTACATTCGATGGACACAGGGCCGCCGGAATTTATAACGATACGATCAGGGTAAATTCAAATGATCCGGATCAACCATTAATTATTGTTCCGGTTCTCTTTAGGGTGACTACCGGACCGGGGCCTAACTGTCAATATTTTATGGGCGATGTCAACAACACCGGCATCTTCAATGGTCTCGATGTCACTTACAGTGTGGCATATTTCAAGGGCGGGGCGTTGCCTCCGTATAGTTGCGAATGCACCGTCGGCAATACCTGGTTCGTAGCAGGGGATGTCAACGCTTCCTGCAATTTTAACGGTGTCGATGTGACTTATATGGTGGCCTATTTCAAAGGCGGTCCGACCTGCCATCCGTGCGCGGATTGTCCGCCGCTGCCACTCGATGCGCCTTTGATTGCACCCCATCACGCCGTAGGAATGGATAATGGTCAATAATGAGCTGACAGCGGGGAAATAGCTCTAAATCATATCGTCCAAGAGCGGTTCCTGTTGGAAAGGGCGGATAGATTCCGCCCTTTCTTAATTTTATCAGCGCCAGATTTCAAATCCGATCTTAATCTTAATTAGATAGCATTTGAATATTTATTCCAAATTTCCCTATATTGAGATTTATGAGCACCCGAAGACTGGTAATTGATATTGGCACCAATTCTGTGCTGGCATTGTTAGCCGATGTTTCGATAGATGGCCTGACGGTCATCTCCGATCGAAAACAGACGACGAGGCTCGGCGAGGGACTATCCGCCAGCGGCTACCTGAGGCAGAGCGCCATGATTCGCACCGCCAGGGCCGTGACCCTGTTCTGTAAAGAAGCTCTTTATGATGAGCTTTTTATGATTGGTACCGAGGCTCTTCGGCTGGCGAAAAACTCATCGGAATTCCTGCAAATGGTGATGGATTCGGTTGGCCAGCCGCCAACAATAATATCCGGATTGAAAGAAGCGGAGTTGACCTTTCTGGGAGCGCGATTTAATCTGAAAATTGACGGCAAAATGATTTTATTAATCGATGTTGGCGGCGGTTCAACGGAGCTCGTTGTTATCAGGGGAGAAACTATCGCTGATTCGATCAGCATTCCAATCGGCGCGTTAAAATTAAAGGAAATTGCGGCAGGCGGCCTTAAAAACTATCTGGATAAAGCGACCAAAATCCTTGAAGAAGGAATAACGAGTCTACAATATGCTAAACCGGATGCAGTCCTGGCAACCGGAGGGACCATCACATCGGTAGCGGCGATCAAGCTCGGTGAAAATCGTTATGATTCTAAATCGGTACATGGCTCCATTCTATCTATAGAAGATATGCGCCGGATTGCCAGCCAATTCGATGGCTCCGATAAGGAGGGGCGAGTTCGGATGATTCCTTTCGATCCCGAGCGGGCCGAACTTATTTTGCCCGGGCTGGGAATATTTTTAAGCATCATGGGTATTACAAACCAGAAGATGCTGATGGTGTCGGCCGGAGGGCTCCGGTATGGCGCGGCCCTCCGTCCCGACAAAATATTGCCTTGACAACCGTCGCGTATTTTTTAGCTTTACAGATATGAAGGAGGACGCCTATTATTAATTGATATCGATTAAGTGACACCGCGACGAAAGGTTAATAGGCGGCCTGATGAAATTAAAAATACTCCTCCCAATCGTTTTTATCATTTCAGTATTATTTTCCGTATGTGACAAACCAAATTATGCACCCGTATTAAGCGATATCAATGCTCCCGATTCGCTCGTAAGAGGTGATACTCTATTGTATCTAATAGCGATCACGGCAATCGACCCGGATGGAGCCGGAGATATCGATTCGGTATATTTTATAGTAACCCGTCCCGATAGCACCTCCAATAATATTCACTTTCCCATGAACGATCAGGGGCAAAACGGAGATTCCACCGCGGGAGACAACCGCTATTCATCGGGCATCCAGGCTCCCGGTCCGCAAAGTCAGTTAGGGAATTATACATTTACATTTTATGCCAGAGATAAGCATGGTAATAAATCAAATAATCCCGCAGTAATAATCACTGCATACCAGAGGCCCTGATGAAAAAACTATTTATTCCTATCCTGATCATATTGATCTGCTCAAGCGCCCGGGCTAATATGTCAATCAGCCTCGAAGCGGCAGAAGCGGCATCACCTCCAACACTGTTATCGATATTAAACATGACACCTCGTCTGTTTGGCTGGGCACCGGCAGCGGCGCCGTCGTTTCCGAAAATGGAGGCAGCACCTGGACCACTTACGGCGCGGGGACTTTGCCGAGCGAAGAAGTCTCATCGTTAGCGGTGAATCTGAAGGGAGTCTGGGTCGGATGTTCGAATTCGGTAACCTATAACGGAGAATCATTCCCAGCCGGGAGTGGAATCGCTCTCACTCGTGATGGCGGTGCTACCTGGCAAACGCTGACACCGATCCAGGCCGACAAAGTCGGTATGATTTCATACGATCTATCGGTTTATGATACGATAGCGTACTCGGCTTGCTTTTATGGAGGATTGATCCGCACCCTCGATTACGGCGCGACCTGGCAAAACTTATTCGCGACTCAGCTTGATTCGATCAACGCTGATTCGGTCGATTACGCCCAGGCGACATATTTGAATTTCAGCAATCGTTATTTTTCGGTGACGACCGACACAACGGGATTTCCAAATGTATTATCGGTGTGGGGAGGAAACGCCAACGGCATTCACAGGTTTTTCTTCTATGCCGATACGCTGACTCACGCTTTCCATACTTATCCTGATTCGATAGCGCATTACTCCTTTGTAGCGGATGATACCACTCTCGCCGATACGTTGAAGCTACCGGGGAATCACGTGGTCGGACTTGCTATCAACAAGCAAGGCTCTCAAAAAACTATCTGGGCCGCCTGTCGTCCGGTTTCGACCGGAGAACTTCGCCGCGTAGCATATTCATCTGATGACGGGGTGACCTGGCACGCGGTGCCAATCGAAGGTCCCGGCGGTGACGCTTCCGTTGAGGGTTGGGCTTTCGCATTCGCCGGGGATACGGTTTACGCGGCAACGAGTTTTGGATTATATAAATCAAATGGCGATTATTCCGCCTGGACATTGCAATCGAATTTCAAGGATATTGTTTCATGAAGCCTTTTACCAGGATAAGCACCATTTTACGCCGTTGATGTTTTTGATAATGCGGTTTGGGCGGGCGGCACCGATGGCATTGTGAAATCCGTGCCGGGAGGCTGGAGAGTATTTCGATCCCAACAAGACCCGACCAATCATTACGCTTATCCGTCGCCGTTCTCGCCCGATGCCTCAATTCGACACGGCACTACGATTCATTTCATGCCGACAGCCGATACGAAAGCCACTATCAAAATTTATGATTTTAATCTCGATTTAGTCAAAACACTTGCCGAAAATGTGCCTCGGGCAGGGAATGTTGAATCGGACGATATTATCTGGGATGGCACCAACGGCGATGGTAAGACTGTTGCCAACGGAGTATATTTTTATCGTATCGAGCTTGATTATGGCGATGATCTCTGGGGAAAGGTTGTGGTAATAAAATGAGGAAGTTAATATTATTCGCGCTGGCGATTTCAATCATGGCCGTTAACGCCTACTCCGGCGATGACGCCGGACTGGGCGGACAGTTTCTTCGCAGTGGCGTTGGCGCCCGTCCTCTGGGAATGGGAGGGGCTTATACCGCAATCGCCGAAGGACCCGAAGCCACTTATTACAATCCTGCCGGCCTGGGATTCGAACTGAAATTGGGTGTCAGCCTGAGTTATAAATCGATGTCGCTGGATAGACATCTGGGGCATGTAGCAATCTCGTTTCCGATAAAAAATGAAGCCGCTATGGCCGCCAGTTGGGTTAACGCCGGAGTTGGTAATGTCGTCGGCCGGGGGTCATCACAACAGATCACGGGCGATATCAAAAATAATCAAAATGCTTTTGCGCTATCGTTCGCCAAGGCCTTAAATAACACGATTTCATTTGGCGGCACTATTCGCTATCTGCAGGAGAAGTTCGATAATCTCGATGCCTTCACGGTCGGAGTTGATCTTGGAGCCAAAGCTCGTTTGCGCAAGGTTATCCTCCTTGGCGCATCGCTCCAGAATCTCGGTTCCAGGCTTCGCTGGGACAGCCTGAAATATTGGAATGATGGCGGATCGTCGTATGAACAGAGTTTTCCTCCGGTATTCCGGTTTGGACTTGCCGGGGAATTGTACTCAGGACGGTTAATACCGGCTGTCGATTTTGAAAAGAGCGGTAGTATGGCCGTTCGATTCAGGACGGGCGCGGAGTATTGGTTTACCAAAAAACTCACCAAGCAGGTTGAGGACGAGTACGAAGAAGGCAAATATAGCAGCGTGGATTATTATGTTCGCTGGGCAGGACTGCGAGTGGGTCTGGATCGAGGGAACCCGACATTCGGCGCCAGCTACGCGTACGCTCTGAAAAATACATCCATTGCCCTTGAGTATGCTTACCTTGTAGGTCAGGCGGGGACCGCGGCCAGCCATATCTTTACATTGAAAATGGGGCTTTAACCGATGAAACGGATTATTTCTTTTTTAATAGTGGTAATACTCGCCTTAAGCGGGCAGGTGATAGCGCAATCGGGGGAAAGCTCGTTTGATTTTCTCCTGATCGGGCCGGGTTCACGAGCAGCCGCGATGGGGGAGGCTTATACCGCGATCAGCGGTGATGCCGGAGCGCCCTATTTCAATCCAGCGTCAGCGGCTCTGATGGATGGCACCGAATTTTCCCTGATGCATGTTAAGTATCTAACCGATGTCACCATGGAACATTTCTCGGTCATAGCGCATTCGAAAAGATTCCACTATGGATTGGGTCTTTATTACGGCAAGGTCGCCAATATCGAAAGGCGCGATGTAGTGCCGACCGATCAACCATTGGGTACTTTCGATGAGCACAATTTTACAGCGTCATTTTTATGGGCGTTGCCGTTAAATGATCGTCTGGCGATCGGCAATACAATTAAATGGGCGTATGAAAAAATCGATATAAATAGCGCCTCGGCGCTGGGCCTCGATTTTGGAGCGTTTTATACGCTCAGGCCGGAGATAGCGCTCGGTGTATCGGTTCGAAATTTGGGGACGCAGCCAAAGTTCGATTCCGTATCTTTTGATCTTCCGCGCGAATTGAGAATAGGCGCATCGTATAGAATGCTTCCCGAAACAAAGTTGGCGGGATTAATTCTTTCCAGCGATTTTATAGTAACCAAATGGGGCAACAAAAAGAGCAAGCTCAATATTGGCGGCGAATATACCTATCAAGACCTGATTAGCCTGCGAATGGGATATGGATTCGGATACGATTCGCGGAATTTTTCGCTCGGTGGGGGCATTACTTATACAAATTATTATTTCGAATACGCCTTTGTGCCATCGAATAATAACCTAAACGATACCCATCGTTTTACGTTAAGGATTAGAATGTAGTTGATAGCGATATAATCCGTCGAAATAAGCTATCGGATTTTAATTTTAGGCGCCTGGTTTATGGATCGGGCGCTTTGTGTTTATTATCAACCTCCTTTCGTAAGGTTTCCGAATGTGTCGGGTTTCTCTCTTGTTTTGCACGCTTCGAACCCGGCCATCGGACTTGTCAAATCTCCGAGGAGATTTGAGCTACGATCTTTAGTTTTCAAGGTCCCCTTGCAGGTATTGTAAGGGGGAGGTCCCGGGACCGATAATCCCGCCAGAAAAAGGCGGGTAAACCCTTTACAAGATGGGACCTGTCCTGACCTGCCTCCAGTTTCTCCTCTCCCTGAGCGGTCAAACTGACCTTCTGTGGGAGAAGCGATCCTGGCTGCCGGTTGAATCGACGGCGATTCCGGGGGACCCCTGTGGGTCCCGAGAGGACAGCCACCTGTAGGGAAGGTTTTGTGGCGCACAATCGTCCTTCCACTTATAAGCCTCCATAAATCAAAATGCACTTTGAACGCGTTTTGGAGGATTTTAAGAGCGTGGAGGAATGTCTATAATTTAGCGTTCACGGAGAGAAAGTTATTTTTCGAATTGTGGAAAAAAAGGGAAGATGGCACGTGGGTCAGTGTCGGGTTTCTCGTCCAAGGGACTCGGAACCCGACCTACAAAAAGCGAAAATAAGAATTCATTATTAAGGCAGTAAAATGGTGCGCATAGCGCACCCTACACGGGTTTGTCAAAACCTATCATTCGTTTTTTCAGTTGACCGCAAGCTTTGGATTCGTAGATTGAGGCAGCAAATGTTTAATTAATGGCGACCGAAAGGAGTCTGATATGGCAAAGTACAAAATCGCCTGGATGCCGGGCGACGGTGTTGGAAAAGATGTTCTGGATGCGGCTAAAATCGTCCTCGATAAGATCAAACTCGATGCGGAATATATCCCCTGCGATATTGGCTGGGAGTTCTGGTGCAGGGAAGGCAACGCGCTTCCCGACAGGACTATAAATATCCTCAAGAGCACGGACTGCGCTCTGTTTGGCGCTATTACATCAAAACCGAAGGAAGAGGCTGAGGCCGAACTATCCCCGGCGCTCAAAGGCAAAGGATTGGTTTATGCCTCACCAATTGTAAAGCTTCGTCAGCTACTTCGATCTTCGCACCAATCTTCGGCCCTGCAAGGCGTATGCAGGAAACCCGCTTAATTACCGCGATGATATCGATATCACCGTGTTCCGCGAAAATACGGAAGATCTTTACTCCGGCGTAGAGTTTTTCCCAACGTCCGATGAATTTCGGGCGGCAATCGAAAAAGCCAATTCCAAGATGAAGCGTTTCGCCAATGCCCCGGCAAATGAGCTGGCGATATCTCTTCGCATTATCACCAAGCGGGCCAGCCGAAATATCGTCACGGATGCGTTTGAGTACGCCAGAAAGTACGGCAAGAAATCGGTTACGGTGGTTGAGAAGCCCAATGTGATCCGTGAAACATCGGGCTTATTTGTGCGCACCGCCCGCGAGGTGGCCAAAAACTATCCCGAAATCCAATTGGGTGAAACTAATATCGACGCCATGTGCATGTGGCTGGTTAAAAATCCGAACGATTATTCAGTGCTGGTAACATCGAATATGTTTGGCGATATCATATCAGATTTGGCGGCTCAACTGGTGGGCGGCCTGGGATTCGCGAGTTCGGGAAATATTGGCGACAACTATGCTGTTTTCGAACCTACTCATGGCAGCGCACCGAAATATGCCGGCATGTTCAAGGTTAATCCGATGGCGACACTTCTGACTGTTAAGCTGATGCTCGATTGGCTCGGTGAAACATCACAGGCGGATTGTCTTGAGGGTGCAATCGCGACGGTAATCAAAGAGGGCAAGGTCAGGACCTATGATATGGGCGGTAAAAATACAACATTGGAGATTGCCCAGGCTGTAGCCGCAAAGATGTAGTTTTTAGATTACCTTTGGAATTTAGGATTATTCGGCCAAGCCTCATTTCATCGGGATGAGCTTGGCCGATTCTATTGAGAATGCAAAAAAGAGTCAAAACCCGTAAGAGGTTTTAAATAACGTCAAATACCCGGGGAATTTGAGAGCGTTGCATAATAATAAAGTTAATGCTTCTGGATATTTAGGCAACATCAGAGGAAACCTGTGGCTTTGTAAATCGGGTTTTCATATCATGCCGGGGATAAATGGCGACAAAAGGATAAGGATTATAAAGGTATAATAAAATGGGATTTGTAGTTTTCATTTCGATTGCGGAAGCGATAGTAATAGCGGCGCATGCTTTTCTCTATTTTTCATGGGTACGATTTTTTCATATAACCGAACCTGCTCAATTAAGGGCGTTAGGGATAATTTTGGGATTATTGGCGTTTAGTTTTATGGGGGCGTCGCTGCTGGTTTTCTGGAAAGATAATGTCATTTCGAGAATCGTATATTATATCTCATCGATCTGGCTGGGCGTTCTGCTTTATCTTTTCCTATCCGCAATTTTGATTTGGATTGTAATGGGGATAATGGCGTTAAGCGGCATCAATTTCAGCATAAACTTAGCGGCTGCAATTATAATATCTATAGCATTGTTATATAGCGCTTACGGGCTTATCAACGCCGCCAATCCAAGGATTCGTCAGATCGAGGTTTCTATCAAGAATTTGCCACCATCATGGAAGGGCCGAACGGCGGTCCAGATATCGGATGTTCATCTGGGCACAATCTGGGGAAGACGATTTTTGGAGCGAATTGTAAAGAAGATCGCGGATATAAAACCGGATATCGTTTTTATCACCGGCGATTTATTCGATGGTGAGGGAGACGATCTTGCCAATGAAGTCGAACCGTTAGCAAGTCTGACCCCGTCGTTAGGTACATATTTTATTACAGGGAATCATGAGACATATCTCGGAATCGGCAAGGCCATGAAGGCCCTCTCAGGGCTTCCAGTTACCGTCCTGAACGATAGTTTGGTTGATATCGACGGCGTACAGCTACTGGGAATCGCCTATCCGCTCAGAGACAGGCATAAAGATATCGGAATCCCTCTGCAAAGCCTGGACCGTTCCAAACCCAATATCGTGCTGTTTCACAGCCCGGTGCATATCGATCTATTCAAGCGCGCCGGTGTAAATTTTCAATTAGCAAGCCATACTCATCAGGGCCAAATCTGGCCGCTCAATTATATTACCAACAAGGTATATGGCGGTTATGACCGGGGCTTGCACGTGGAAGACGATTATACCATTTATACCTGTGTCGGCACCGGCACCTGGGGTCCGCCGATGCGCACGGGAAATCATCCGGAAATCGTTGTTATCAAATTTAGATAGAATGATTAGTTCAAGTATTATTTGGGGATCGAATCGATGAGATCGGTTCTGTTCCGGGAATAATATTCCGATAAAATTTCATTCTTATGGGCCGGTAGAAAATCAATTTTGATTTTCGACTCTATACTAACCCGGTAGTCCTGATTCTTGCCAATCGTATATTGCCCCATGCTGTTTACATGCACGGTCGAATCGCGTAGATCGAGATTATCCCAGGAAATGCTGTAGGTGGCGCCGTTAATATAATAATGAGGGGAGAGGCTGCCCGCAGAGGTCCGGCCGTGGCATTCAATATGCCATTTGGCGGCATCCAGTCCGGCCCTGGCGGCCTCCTCGGCGAGATCGCGGGGCGCAGTCACTTTCGATATCTCGTTTTTATCGGTCCTGGTTGAGATAGTGGCTATAGATAACACTCCAGCCAAAAGCATGGCCATAACCGATAGAATCAGAATCGGAATATCTGTTCGTCCGCTTCTGGAACCGCTATTGTTGCCAACTAACCTATTTGGTGCATTTTCTTGCAGATAAAACCTCAGAAGACTACTGCGAAATGCAGGTTAAACCCTTATCTACCAAGAAGTTTTTTATACATCCGGGATATATTGAGGGCAATTTTGGTGCCAGATATACGAAGTTATTAGGTAATGAAGGGCTTGATTGACCAATTACGATTGTTTCTCTCCAAAGAAAAGCAGGACCAGGGAGTTGGCCTGATCCTGCATTTATAAAGGAGTCGATCGTTGAGAAATTAAATTTTAACGCGTTTGGGCGCCGGCATACGATCTTTCAGTTGAGGCCCGGGTGGTTTCGGGAACCGTGACAATATTAAATATCTCGCGGCTGCCGCTTTGGACTAACTCAGTAAATTTCATATACCAGGTCCGCCACTCATCATTGGTGGCCCTCTTGAAGGTGTTTTCATACTGGGTCAGATTGTCATAAGTACTTTCGAGGACCAGGGTATAGAAGGTACCGCTGAGGTCGGTGAGAACCCGATCAGGCGTAAATCCGGATTCCCTCATCATAGCGATCCCCTGTTTCATGAGATCCATAGCCTCACGGGCTTTTCCGAATTTAAGTTGAAAGATGTCTCTGACTAATATCATTTTCTCCTCCCTTTTAGAATCATCTCGAATCTAAATATCATTAAGCTGCCATCTCTTATTCAAAAGCGGGCAGACATAATAGCCATAGTCGTGTATCCTCTCGTCGCTTTTATTATTTTCAGCAGTCATGCTATAGCTTAAACTCCCGGGAGTCAAGTTTTATTTGAAAATGACAATCAATATTAAATAGGTATAGAATACGGATAGGAAAGCACGTATAAAATAACCTCCGCCCGGGGGAGCAGAGGTTATCAAAGGGTGTTAAATGAATATTACTTAGCGCTGCCCGGTTGAGCCTCAAGCGTGGCAATATGCGATTTAACATCGCTCAAGTTGGGAGCATCGGGGTTCTCATTCACGAAGGTTTTCAGCCAGGTTATAGCCCTGGCGTTATCATGGAGATTATTCTCATAGATATCGGCGATGCGAAGCGGCGCGAATTTACCCTCGGGGTATTGAAAGTAACGTTCGTGAATTTGGGCCAATTGGTCGGCGGCTTTATCGAAATTACTATTTTCGACATAAGCACGCACCAGATATCCAAGAGCCCGGGAGCAGGCGGCTTGATCGGATGAACTCTGGTCAACAAACTTATTGATATAGGCGACTGCCTGATCGAACGCTTTTTGGGCCAACTCCTTTTGATTATCGATCCGATAATGATCGGCGACATAGAGAGCCGATTCGAATGCCTCATTTGTTCCGGGAAAGGAGGTCTGGACAACGTCGAATTGGCCGCGGGCGAGCTCCCATTTGTCCTCTTTTTCATAGCATAATCCGGTTAGATAAATGGCTTCGGAGACGCTTTTTTGATCGGCTTTTGGCAATTTATCGAGATTTTCAACCGCCTTAAGCGCGGCCAGATATTTTCCCTGTTCGAAAAGGCTAAGTCCGATTCCGAGGGTGGCGGTCGCCCTGCTCGGATTAGAGGGATAGTATTGAACAAATTCCCGATAGGTGTTTTCGGCCTGCGGATATGATTTCAGTTTATTCATGTAGATATCGGCAATCATTAGAAGAATGCTGGGGCTGGTATGGCCGGATGTATCCGGAGGCACCATTCGAAGAGTGGAGATAGCCTGAGGATAGTTCTGCTGTTCTATATATGATGCTGCAATCTTTCCCAGCGCCGCTGATTCGGTCAATGTACCTTTGAATTTTGAGGCCAGATCGCTATAGTAATTTCTGGCCTTATCCATTCCAGCCAGATATTTATCGTTATCACCATTTTTGGCCCACATCGAGGCTGATTGAACTGGGGCGTCAAGAGCGTCCATATTGGGGTTTTCGGGGCTGACCAATGACAGATATCCCTGCGCCAACGAATCATAGATCGCGGCAGCCTGGGGATAATGCTGTAACCTTTCCTGAGCAACGGCCATGTAGCTGAGAAGGGCATTTTTTTGAATCAGTGTTGTAGCCGGGTTGTCGGCGATAATATTAAAGATATCGTAAGCCTTATCGTACATATTCAGGCTCATATACAAAACGCCGATTCTGGTATTGGCCAGAGAAGCCAGCGCCCAGGCCTGCTGTTTGTCTTTGGAGGCCAGTTGAATATCAGAAATGCTGTTTGGGGGGGGCACCATGGCCGCGATATGGGAATAAGCATCGACGATTTGCTTTAAATCATCCTCGGAGATAACATTGCCTTTTTGCTTGATCTGCTCCTGGAGACGGTCGGCCTTTGTAATCATCTTCTCCATATCATATCGTAAGCCGATATCAGTCTTGGCGCATCCCATGATCATCATTATGCCCAGGATGGCGGATATAAACGTTCTATGATTTTTCAAAATTCCTCCAGGTTAATCCTTAATGGATAACGTAGAAATCTGCCTTTTAAAATTTTCCCAAATCCATATATACCATAAATGGATGCGGTTGTGAACAAGAGATTGCTCTGGAAGCGGACGAATATTTATGGAAATATCGCGAACAATAGGCGCAATGACGGCAACGGATTTAGATAGCCTATCTCAGTCCGGGAAGAAATCCGCTAAATCTGTTCGAACCTTAATTAAGCCTGGCCGCTCAAGGATCCAATCCCTGGCGCTGGAATATTGCCAATCAGTTATGCTAGCGGCCAAACCCCGGCGGACCGGTTCGTTGTGAAGATAATCAAGCTTAGCTGAAAACTGCGCCTTTGATGAGAGCGTCAGGTTGTCAAACCTGTTCATCCAGGGCTTAAACTTATCTTTTCGGTAAAGACGCTCGTGGAACTCGCCGTGATCCAATCCTATTATTGCCCGTCCCGACAGCCATTTATAATTATATACAAATCCCGGTAAATCATAAGCGTCAGGAAAGCCTATGACGGCGTACAGAATCGAGGGGAGAAGCGCATATCCATAAACATGGGCGTTAGCGTCAAGAGCGGCGCGGCCAAGTTGAATTACCGCTTGCCGGGCTAAATCATCCAGCGAAAAAATTGGCAGGAGGTCCCTGGCAGGCGTACTGATGAAAATCAGGGCAGGACCTTTTTTCTCGGTGTTCTTGAAAAGCCTCATAACCCAATATTATCCGCAACGTTGGGCATAGTCAAGAAGCGATGCTTATAATTCATCCGAAATTTATTAAAGGTATTGCCGGGGGAATCACTATTATGGCCAATCCGTTTATTTTGATAATTATTGTCAAAATGCTTGACAGGGGAAACCTCGGGCCGTATTATATTGTTGTTGAAAATGAATATCATAGTCATCTCAAACCGGAGGAGTTACATGAAGACAATATCAATAGCGGCGATGGCGGCGGCAATGGTTTTTATCGCGGCAAATTCGTATGCCTGCGGAAATCAAACCAAGGCCGACGTTAAGTCGAGTTCGGCGAGCGTTACCACCAGCCAGGGGCAGGCGTGCAGCGCTTCCTGCATGTCCAGGGGATCAGCCTCGCAGACGGCAGGGAAGGGCGTCAAGGTTATGACGACCGAATACCGGAAACCGGCAAATGCAAAAACAGTTAGTCCGGATGCAAATTCGGGAAGCTGCTCCATGGAAAAGGGGACTGGGGCATCAGCTTCGGCAGCGAACTCGGGGATGGCGGCTAAAACGAAACCGGCCACCAGGAAGAATTCCAATCCCATGGTTTTAATGGGCGCCGCCGATTTAACAACAATCATCGATTGGTAGGGGGATAAAATAACAGAGGCTGGATCGAAAACGGTCCAGCCTTTTTTATTTCCCGTCAAAACGGGCCACAGGCCAGGGCAGCCTGTGGTGAGATATATGATTTTCATCCCTTTGTTACGGGGATGTCAGAATTTTCGGTTTAACGATTCACCCTTTAGTATTCTTCCTCCGTATCATCTTCTTCGATGTCATCGCCATAATCGTCGAGTTCCTCGGCGTCGACTCCAAAGCGCTCCTCGCTGTCGGCGTCGGCACACTCTTTACTGCAGTATATTTCGCCGTCGCGACGAAATGGCTTACCGTTAAAATCGATACCGCAGTACGCGCATTCCATAAAACCTCCCAAAGGGTTGTTACGTTAATGATACAATCCCAATAAACTTACCATTTGATGGGATAGCGATTTTCATACCATTTATCTTCGACATAAATTTGTTTCGATTTAATCCGGATATACACTAACCTATAGAAATTTCGCCATACCCTGCATTTTTATCGACGGTAGTAACCAACAGGCTATGACGGTTGTTCCTCGAAAATTCCAATTTTAGCCAAGTCCGTTGAGAGGATCGGCATTTGATATTTATTAATCCAGTTAGCCGCATTTTCGCCCCATACGCTCTTGCAAACGCCGCAAATAAGGTTAAATATGAAAAATGTCAACAATTATTTTTTGCTATTTTTTCGGGCGTCAGGAATAATATGGATGTCATCCCAATAAGCATAAAGTCTTGCCGGTCAGCAGGATACCATAAGACCGCTAAGTATTATCTTAAGTGCATAAAGCAAAAAGGGGATCACCTCTCGGCGATCCCCTATTGTTTTTACTCTAATCTACTTAAATGAGTAGCCCAGGATAAAGGAAAAGGTGCCGTTATGAATAGCCAGGTTTGATTGAGTATTGTCAATCTTGCTGAAACCAAGAATGTAACGGGCATCGGCAGTAATCTGCCCGTGGCTTAAGGCATATCCCGTGCCAGCTCCTAAGGCCATTCCAATATCACTGCTTTTAACATCGCTTTTGATATTGACCTGGCTGGACTGCCCCGGAATTGTTTCCCGGGCTCTGACTCTAAAGGCGAAATCCGGGCCAATGTAGAGGTTCGGTTGGAAGCTGCCTTGTGTCGGGAATTCGGCTTTTGCCAGTATAGGTATTTCGACGTAGTCAATCCTCGCCTTGTACGCGGGGGTATCATCAGTCGATGTCCATCTAGACCCTCTTACAGAATACAGCAGTTCCGGTTGAACGGCGAAAGTGTTATTGAATCTGTAGGTGGCGAAAAGGCCCGCGGTTGCTCCCGGTTCATACTCCAGGTTTTTTCCGAATGCAGTTTTTGCGTCTTTGCCCGTAAATCTGGACATGTCAAGGCCGGCCTTGACTCCCCAGGCGCTAAGTCCCATGTTGTTCTGAGCATAAATCCTGGGTGTAAGAAAGGCAAGAAGCATCAATGCCAGAAATAATGATGCCATGCGCTTGTTCATATAACCCTCCAGTTAACTGTTTTGAGAATCTTGTTTGCATATTTTAGAGGGGAAGCGGCAGTTCAGTTCCAAAAAAAATGCAAGATATCGGATAGGTTTGACGATGATTAAATAAAGAGCGCAGCCGAATTTTGATAGATATAAATTATCGTATTTTGTTTTCAGAATTATGCTTAGAAAATCGAGGGAAAATATATCGATAATAGGTTATAAACGGATATTGATGTCGGATTATAAAATATTTTTAGAAATCATTTCGGATCGTAATTATGAAGATGGCACTAATGCTTTCTCTTTAGCTTTTTACCAACTCCAATCGAGGATTAGGCCGATAGACTCGACCGACCTTCCCCAACGGCTCATCGTTGAGCCTGACGGCGTCGGCGGTGTAATCGAAACGGCCCGATAGAATCCAGCTTCCCACGGCATAAATATCCACCGGTACGCCAAGCTGTTCGAAATGCCTGATGCGCTCGGGATAAAATCCCCCGGAGACTATGATTTTTACATGGCTGAAGCCCTCCCGGTCTAAAGCAGTCCTGACCCGTTCCACGAGAAGCGGGGCGACTCCATGTTTTTCGGAATCATCGATATTATTAACTTTCTGTAAGCTGACATCGACCAAATTTTCGGCAGTGTCAAGCCGGACGCCCCAAAGCTTAGCGCCCAGACGACGCGCTGCCTCGAGGGAATCAGCGACGCAATTATTATTGAAGTCGACCAGAGCAATGGCAGGAATATCCGGATAGTAATGCTGAAATTTCTCGGCAGCAAGCGGGGTATCGCCGTTATACGCTACAATCAGAGCATGAGGGATGGTTCCCAGGCCGCGTTCACCGTACCAGGCCGCCATAGCGTCCGTGGCCACGCCCTGAGCGCCGCCGATTTTGGAGGCATAACCATCACCGCTCTGATTGGCGAAGTGATCGAATCGATCCGCAAAAAAGAGAACCTGTTTTCCGGCGGCGGCATCGACGACGGCGCGGGTATTAGTGGCGACTCTGGTTCGTCGAGCGAGGACTCCGAGATAAAGCGATTCCAGATGAGCGAAGAGCGAGTATTCGCCCTCGATGATCATGGCGGTTTCCCAGGAAGACAGCGGATCACCGTCATGGAGCGAATAAATTTCGATATCGGAAAACTTGTCTATCCAGAGATCATCGAGCTGGCGCGAGATTTCCATTTTGGAAGCAGTCAATTCCAGATGGGTGTGGTAATCTCCTCGGAACAGAGATTCGCGGATCAATTGTTTGAGTTCTATATAGCGGTCGAAAAGCTTGAAGGCGCGATCGGGATCGCTGTAGTATCCGGAGGCGCACCGCAGAATGGCGATGACTTCATCAGTACCGCAAATAATGACATTATCTTTTTTCTGGAAGATTTGATGAGTGACGCGGGCATGATTATTATCTTGTTCGAGAATTCGCTTTGTACGCCAGAAATAGACCGCCGAACGATAGCCTCGTCGGATCTCCTGTACGGGGAGATCGAAGATAGATGGGTCGAGTCGTTTGTTCATAACTTGCCTTTTTATATCTCTATTTTTTGGTGGCGTCAATATACTATAACGATCGCGAAAATGTGCGGGATTTTTAGGCTTGATTTCGTATCTGGCAGTAAATAGAGATTGTTAAATATCTATCTTTATAAAGCCTGCCCAAAGTAGTATACTGTTTAAATAACAAAGACGTTTTCATGTAATTAAAAGTGAGGCCAATTAATGCAAAACCTCGTTGAAAAAATAGCGCAGCAATATGCTGTGGGTTTGGAGCCGGGGCATATTGTTCAGGCGGGAGATTATTTGTCGATTCAGCCCGCGTATGTAATGACTCACGATAACACCGGGGCGGTGATACCGAAATTCAAGAGCATTGGGGCAACGAAGATTGCGAACCGTCGGCAGCCGGTATTTACGCTCGATCATGATATTCAGGATACGGGAGAGAAGAATTTAGAGAAATATCGTAAGATCGAATCGTTTGCCAGAGAGCATGGGATCGATTTCTATCCGGCGGGACGCGGCATAGGGCATCAGATAATGTGCGAGGAAGGGTATGCCTGGCCGGGAACGATGGTGGTAGCGTCAGATAGCCACTCGAACATGTATGGCGGATTGGGATGCCTGGGAACGCCAATTGTGCGTACGGATGCTGCCGCCATTTGGGCCACAGGCAGAACCTGGTGGCAGGTACCGCCGGTAGCCAGGGTCGAGCTTCGCGGGAAACTATTGCCGGGCGTGACAGGCAAGGACGTTATCGTGACTTTGTGCGGACTGTTTAATAAGGATGAAGTATTAAATCATGCTATCGAATTTGTAGGAGACGGCCTGGCAAGACTGAGTATTGATCAGCGTTTAACGATAGCCAATATGACCACAGAATGGGGGGCGTTAGTAGGCCTTTTCCCGATAGATAAGGTTACAATTGATTGGCTAAATAATCGAAATGAACGTATCAGCCGGCGCGGGCTGGCTGGGGCGCCATCGGATGCAGATGGCAATGGCGGCCATCCCAGAATTAATGGGGAACGGATAAAAACACTTGAAAGTGCAGCTTTAAGAGCCGACGAGAACGCATACTATGCCAAAGAGTTAACGCTTGATTTAGGGACCGTACAGCCGAGTGTATCAGGTCCCAATAATGTCAAGACAATGACATCCGTTGGTGAGATGCGTAAAAGGCAGATTAAAATTCATAAGGCATATTTGGTGTCGTGTGTCAACAGCCGGGTTGACGATTTAGCGCAGGCGGCCGAGGCGGCTAAGGGCAAAAAAGTGGCCGAAGGCGTAGAGTTTTATATAGCGGCAGCGTCAAGCGAGGTACAGGCCGAAAGCGAACGTCGGGGCGATTGGAAGGCGTTGCTCGATGCCGGGGCGATACCTCTTCCACCGGGCTGCGGGCCATGCATAGGACTGGGCAAGGGGTTATTGCAGGATGGCGAGGTCGGCATATCCGCCACCAATCGGAATTTTAAGGGGCGGATGGGTTCGCCCAAGGCGGAGGCATATTTAGCGTCGCCGGCAGTGGTGGCGGCGTCAGCGATTGCCGGGGTGATCGATCTGCCAGGTGATTTTCCATTGATGCGGCTTGAAGGAGAAATTCGCATCAATACGCGAAAGGCGGCAGGCGCAGTTAAAGTGCCGATTTTAGACGGATTTCCCGAAGCCTTGAAGGGGGAGATAATTTTCTGCTATCAGGATAATCTCAATACGGATGGTATCTTTCCGGGGAAATATACTTATATCGATGATTTCACGCCGGAGCAGCAGGCACAGGTCGTGATGGAAAACTACGATCTGGAATTTGGCAAAATCGTAAAGGCGGGGGATATCCTGATCGGGGGATTTAATTTTGGCACCGGCAGCTCGCGCGAGCAAGCGGCAACATCGTTGAAATATCGAGGTATTCGCCTGGTTATTGCGGGGTCGTTTTCGGAGACATATAAACGCAATGCTATTAACAATGGATTTTTGGTGATCGAAGCTCCGGAATTGGTGAGAGACCTGAAGGCCAAATTTGGAAGCGCAAAACTGACTGTTAAAACCGGTATCGATGCGAAGATTGATTTTGGTAAATCCACTATTGAGTCCGATGGAAAGGCATACGCTATCGATCCGGTTGGGACGGCGGCCCAGGAGTTGGTTTTAACGGGCGGATTAGAGAATTGGGTGAAGGGAAAGATTTAAAAAATAAAGCTGGGGATAATATTCGGATGCGCCAAATAGATATAGTTCGAAGTGAATTACCATTTCGTTACGTCCGAGTGTATAAATTTGAATCATCTTTAGACCGGATTTTCGCTTAGGCGGTTTCTCCGCTCTTGGTTTGGGATGGAGACCTGACCACACGGCGAGGGAATTGCAGATTTCCAGTAACATTTTGAAGTCAAATTTGTATATAAGTATGAGTTTATATTTTATATATTATAGGTTATGGCAAAATTTAAATTACAATCTACGTTTCAACCGCAGGGGGATCAGCCCCTGGCGATAGAGCAACTTACCGCAGGGTTAAAACGGGGCGATAAATTCCAGACGCTTTTAGGAGTGACCGGGTCGGGTAAGACGTTTACGATGGCCAATGTCATTGCCAACTACGGCAAGCCGGCCTTGATTATGTCGCATAATAAAACCTTAGCGGCTCAACTTTATGGCGAGCTTAAGGGATTTTTCCCCGAAAATGCGGTAGAATTTTTCATAAGCTATTACGATTATTATCAACCTGAGGCTTACATACCACAATCTGATATCTTTATCGAAAAAGATACATCAGTAAATGATGATATTGACCGGTTGCGTTTGCGGGCAACATCGTCGCTCCTGTCGCGGGACGATGTTATCATTGTAGCATCGGTATCATGCATATATGGGTTGGGTTCGCCGCAGGATTATAAGGATATGTTAGTTTTTCTCGAAAAGGGCAAGCATTATGAACGCGACAAGTTGTTGCACGACCTGATAGAGATTCATTATGTGCGTAATGATATTGAATTTGGCCGAGGCCATTTTAGGGTCAGGGGCGACGTGGTCGAGGTTCATCCGGCGTACGAGGAAGAAGCGGTCAGGATCGAATTTTTCGGCGATGAGATCGAGCGAATTACAATTGTCAACCTGGTTGATGGCCATGTAATCGCAGCGAAGGATAAACATGCCATTTATCCGGCGCGGCATTTCGTAACGGAGCCTGAGAATCTGATGCGGGCGGTCAAGGATATAGAAGCAGAACTCGAGGAGCGGCTTCGTTTCATGAAAGAAAACGGCAAGCTTCTCGAAGCCCAGCGGCTTGAAATGCGGACACGCTATGATATTGAGATGATGCGAGAGATCGGGTTCTGTTCCGGAATCGAAAATTATTCCCGTCATCTTTCAGGCAGGAAAGCCGGCGATGCGCCATATACATTATTCGATTATTTCCCCAAGGAATTTTTAACAATAATCGACGAATCGCATCAGTCGATTCCGCAGGTTCGCGGAATGTATCATGGGGATAGGTCGCGTAAGGAGACGTTGGTTGAGTATGGTTTCAGGCTGCCGTCAGCATTGGATAACAGGCCGCTGTTTTTCGACGAGTTCGAAAAGCGGCTGCATCAAGTGATATTCACGTCTGCCACCCCCGCAGAATATGAGTTTGAGAGATCGGGCGGAGTAGTGGTTGAGCAAATTATCCGGCCGACCGGCTTAATTGATCCCAAGATAACGGTCAAACCGATAGCAACGCAGATTGACGATCTTATCGAGCAGATTAAGCAGAAGACCGCCAGGGGCGAGCGGGTACTGGTGACCACGCTGACCAAAAGGATGTCGGAGGATCTGACGGATTATCTTCAAAACCTGGGCATAAAGGCGCGCTATCTGCATTCGGAGATCGATGCCATCGACAGGGTGGAGATACTTCGCGATTTAAGGCTGGCGGAGTTCGATGTATTGATCGGAATCAATCTACTTCGCGAAGGATTGGACTTGCCGGAGGTATCGTTGGTGGCAATTCTCGATGCGGATAAGGAAGGATTCCTGCGGTCGGAACGGTCTTTAATCCAAACCGCGGGACGGGCAGCGCGCAACAACGCCGGCGAAGTTATCCTTTATGCCGATGCCATCACGGATTCGATGCGCAAGGCGATTGAAGAAACCGAGAGGCGGCGCAAAATCCAGATGGAATATAACGAAGCGCATGGAATAACCCCGGAGACAATCACCAAAACGCGCGAAGAGATAATAAGGGTAACATCGTTTGCCGATGCCAAAACCGTACTACCGGAGGCAAGCGCCGATGAGGAGATCGATGCGGTTGCGAAGTTGGAGTATGAGGATCGTATCAAAGCGCTGGAACGTTTGATGAAACAGGCCGCTAAGGATATGCAATTCGAAAAAGCGGCTGAGTTGCGCGATGAGATTACCAGGTTGAGGAAAGTGGTAAGCAAGAGGTAGAACGAGGGGAATATAATCGCGTCAAATTGGTATCTATATCTAGAAAATATGATAACGATTAAGGTAGGCCTCAGGATATTTAAGGAAAAGCGTATTTATTCTGAGGCATATCCATTATCAAAGGAATTTATGAAAAAGCTGCTTTATTTACCCCTGCTTCTAATCGCAGTTATCTCGTGCGGAAGGAGCGGTGTTGAACCATTGACCGATCCTACCGACGATGAAGCTATCTATAATATTATCAGATATGATAGTCCGTCGGCATTCAACCTGGATCAATTTGATACCTCGATACCCGATACGACACCCGGATTGTCAGCGTCATACCGGCCGCTCTTTTTTTGGCGAAATATCACTCACGATTCGCTCGATATCGATATCAAGATAATTAATCCGCAGCCAACTGACTCAATCGGTTCGGTTCCGTATGCCAATGTTACAGTGGTTAAATTTTTCTGGGGAACTCTTGAAGTAATCGCGCTCGATACCACTGGAGGCGGATCGCAGAGGGTCAGGCTCTCCAAGCATTTCGACATGAAGGGAACGATGACGGCGCTTTTCGAGAAGTTGGGATTCGATTATAATTCCAGACGCGGCTGGAGGCTGATGCAGCTTTCGGATATCGTTTTCACGCCGCAAACTCAAAGTCAGGTTTTGCCGCTTCCCAGAGTGGATATTCAATCAGCCGATAGTTTGATTCATGTAAATCCGGCCAGGAAACTTTTGAAATATATTCCTCAATTTTCGCAGGGCGATTCGATTACGGTAATAGTCCATTCAAGCGACAGCACCAATATTATAAGGATGCGATATCCCGTATCAGGCGGACATATAGCCCGCCAGATACCGCATTCGAGCGGCGGAGATTTTATCGGAGGTTTTGTATTTCCCGGATATGAACCTTACGGCCATTTCCTGGTTGAGAGCATAACAGCGTCAGCGATCAATGATACGCTGCCATATCGTCCCAACGCAGTAGCGATTACATATAGAATTAGATTATAAGCGGATGTGATAGTTCGACGGGTTTAGCGACCCGCCAGACGGATAACGCGAATTCGATGAATATGAATTTTTAATTAAAGCGGGACACATCGAGATGTGCCACTACGATTGAGTAAATAAAGCTTTTACGATAATATTATTTTTTCATAGGCTTGAATTTAAAGAGTCAAGACCCTGTGGGGGTCTGAGCTACAGTAAGGACCCTTTGGGTCCTTAATAAACAAGCTACAAAATAAGATGTCGTTATAATAGTGTCGGGTTTCTCGTCCCAGGGACTCGGAACCCGACCTACGGCTATGCTATATTTACGGTTGAACGCCGCTGTGGCATTCGTAGCATCCAGTTTCTTTCCAGGTATCGCCAATATCCTCGGGATGCTGGAATTCGAGGCCTTTCTCAGCAGTCGAAAGCTCTTTTGGTCCGGTGCCCTGCATAAGGACGCTATGACAGGCGGTGCAATCGTGAGTGATCGTCCGGCCATCATCGCTTTTATGATTGCCCAGATGGCAGCGCATACATCCAATGCTGTAAAAATGCCCGATATTGTTGGGATAGGCCGACCAGCGTACTTTCATTCCGGGAAAGATATTTTGGGTGAAAGCACTTTGCGTTGCTTTGATGGCGGCATTGATAGTATCGGTCATGGCGGCGTAGTAATCGGGATGATTCTGCTTGTAATAGTTCGTGATATTATCCGAGATGCCGGTCATGGCGGAATCATAAGAACTATACTCTTGCGCCATAGCCTCGACAGCAACCTTTTTGATATCAGGAATGTGCTGATTGATCCGGCCAATCAACATCGAAACATCGATGGCGTTGTCAGGGGCATGATAAATGTGGCTGGGGCGATTATGGCAGTCCATGCAATCCATAATGCGCGGGGTCATTTTGAGAAGGGAATCAGGTGGCAGGGGATTGGATTGATCCTGGTAAATAGTGGTCCGTCCAGATTCTTTGTCTGTTACCCGAATCCAGGGGATATCCTGGCGACGTTCGTCACGGGCGATATATTCAACCTTGAATCCGATATTCATGTGCCAGTGAATGCCAGCGGCCTGCCCGGTTTTGGGGTCGCCGCCGCCGGTTTTGATCAGCATGTTGATCGGCCAGTAAGTGCTTGTGGAATCATATTTATAATGATTGAACTGCCGCTGTTGAGCGCCATAAAATTGCCGGGGCCAGTGACACTGTTCACAAGTCTCCTGCGCTGGGCGCAAATTCCGGACTGGAGTGGGAATCGGTTTCGGATAGACTTTAGTTAAAACGGCATAAACCTGATAAAGACCGGAAAGCTTAGACTTGGTGTACCATCCAGCGCCCGAGCCCACATGGCATTCCGTACAAGCCACTCTGGCATGCGGCGAATTCTGATAAGCGGTATATTCGGGCTGCATGACGCTATGGCAGGTGGTACCGCAGAATGTCACCGATTCGGTAAAATGAAAGGCCTGATAGCTAACCACGGCTCCGCCGATCATAAATACGAATGTTCCGGAAATAAAAATAAAGAAGGCATTTCGATGGCTTCTTTTATTGAGATCGATATAAGGCCACTTAAGCTCGCCGGCCTGTTCGCCGCGACGCACCTTGCGCCACTCGCGCCACATACCCAGGGGAATCAGAACCAGGCCCAATATCAGGAAGGGTGGCATTATCATATAGATGAAAACGCCAAGATAGGGGTTGGTCACGTGGGCAAAAATGGTGACTCCGAGCATAAAAAGGATCAGGATAGCTGTGACGGAGGCGATAACAGCTCCAGCGGCGCTAATCATATTGTATGCCAGTCGAGGCAATCTCATCTTAATGACTCCTTTTAATTATTACAGCAATGCCGAAAAGTGGCATAAACGGTTAGCCTGTAGGTAATAAAGTTTGAAGAATCTGGCAAGTCTTTTTATCGATAGAATATATTAATAAAGCGAATACTGCTGCAATTTTTAGGATATTTAGCGGAGCAGTTTTTCAATGCCGGTATTTACAGCTTTGGTTGACAAACTAAAGCTATCGTTTTATCTTGATGCTGCAATTAAGGTTGATAATATTTGTGAGGTTTGCAGATAAATCGTTAAAAGGAGCATAGGATGAAAGAGGCAACCCAAAAAGCGATGGATACTATTTCCAAAGGAATAAACGCCGAATTAGCGGCTTATGTTTTCTACAAACGGGCCGGTGAACGGGTTAAAAATGCCGAATTATCCGCTCTCATGGATAAGTTAGCGGGCGAAGAAAAGGACCACTACTGGACCCTGGAGGCCGAATACGACAGCCTGGTACGATCCGAAAAATGGGTGACATACAACGACATTATGAGAAAAGACGGCCTGCCGGAAATACCGGAGGAGATGGCTGAAAGTCATCGTAAAAGGCTCAATCTTCTGAGCAAAACCGATGATACCAGGAAGATTCTGGGGATCGCTATCGAGTTGGAGGAAGAAGCCCGCGATTTTTATAAATCGCAAATAGATAAAACAGACGATAAGGCAGCGTCGGATTTTTACTCTTACCTGGCTAAATTTGAACAAGGGCATGTAAACGTTCTTACGGGTTGGTTGAAGAAATTTTAGCGGAGTTAAGCGAGAGCAGATTATTATTTCAATCTCATTAGATAATCAGGCCGGGGTCATTATAATGATGACACCCGGCTTGTTTTCAATGGGGCAATATCGGATTCCGGGGCTTTACCGTATTCTTTTTAGAGGGCAAAAATTATTGTCATTTTCCCATAGTTTTTGCCCAATTCCCATAGTATATGGCGATCGGCGCCCCTTATTTAGTTGATATATTACTTGATTTAATCTTTATAACTTATTGACAGACGGTGAAGTAGTTCCGGTAGTCAATTTCAGGCACAAGCCTTGCAGTTAAGACTGTTTAGAAATGAAACAGCTTTATCCCGAGGCATTGTGCGATCCAACATAACTGGCATAGCGTTAATCGAGCTTTTAATCGTGATAATTTTAATTTCAGGATTGGCTGCGGCGTTTTTAAATTTCCGCGATGAATTCGTTATATATCCCGCAAAAGACGGGGGACTATCATCCCAGGATAGCGCTCTATATGAGGCGCTTGACGTGATTAGCGATGATCTATATTTAGCTCGTAGAAAACCTCCCGAAAATGCAATCCCGCTGGCAATCGAGCACCTCGGAAGCACCGATAAAATCCGGATAAAATACGGCGGGCGTTGGAGTCAATATCTGATCGATGAAAATAGCAATCTGATTAAACAAACCGGCGATAATCTTCAAAGATTGATTGGCGATATCGCATCGCTTAAAGTTCAGGAATTGGGTAAGCAGACTATAGTCCTGACGCTAAGTGTCAAGCCGCATTATAAAAACGGGGAAGAGAGGGAGGTTCGGAGCTATTCAAGGGTTGTGACTGTCAATTTCCCTCTTCAATAGGAGCGGCGGTAATCAAAATTTATGGCCGTTAATGCCGGGGGTATCCACTGCCGATAAGGAAAGAGGATAAAGATTTAATGCGAAAAGTTAATCAGGAGGATTTCATAAAATGAAGTCTCTAAATATAAGGTCGTCAGGCAGGCGCGGCTTTACGCTGATTGAAATGGCAATAGTTTGCGTTTTAATCGGCATATTAGCGGCGTTGGCGGTTCCAATGTTTACGAGGACAATTCCGCGGATAAGAACCAAAGCCGAGGCCAGAAATATACTTAATACTATCAGGACTGCCCGCAGCCGAGCGATCGCTGAAAATACGCAATACGGGGTATACTTTAATACCACCGCCAGGAGCTATACTCTTTTTAAAGATATAGTTAATCCTGCCGCAATGACATTCGATGTGGGCGATTCGATTATTGGTAGGGAAAACGACGTAGATCAGGACGTGGTTTATAGCGGCGTAAATTTTACCGGTAATGTTATAGTTATGCTGCCCACCGGAGCGGCTTCGCAAAGCGGTAACCTGGGCATAAACAGCACCAGCGGGGATTCGCCGTTTACCATATCGGTTTTGGCTGCTACGGGAAAAACCAAATTACAATAGTTAATTTATTTCCAAATCGCGACAGCGACTAAATTTTTGGCGGGGGTTAACTTTTTAAGTAAGGGGTCGATAATAAGCATGTATGAGTAGAGATACCATGATACGATATTTGAAGAGGATAGAATAACAACCGACTTCGTTTAAGAGACCTTGAGTCTTTGACAAGGAAAAACTATGGGCTTCGGAAGAAAAACAAAATTAGGAGTAGGGCTGGACATCGGCGCCAGCACTATTAAGCTTGTGCGGCTTCAGAAAAAGCCCGGCGGCTATTGTTTAAAGTCGCTGGCATTGAAGGAGCTTCCTTTTGACGCCATCGCCTCCGAGGAGATCAAGGATCGCGATGCGGTTATTTTTGATATCCAGAATCTGGTGGATCAAACAGATCCCAAGATTAAGGATGTCGTCATCTCGATAGCGGGGCATGGCGTTATCACGGATAAAATCGTGATGGACAAAAAAACGGGCAGCGAGGCTGAGCAGGCGATCCTGTTCGAGGCCGAGCAGCGAAGCCCGTTCGACGTGGAAGATGTATCGCTCGATTACCACGTCATTAAGGTCGATAACGAGACCAACAAGATGGAAGTCTTGCTGGTGGCAGCCCGAAATGAGTTTCTCAAGAACTATCTCGACCTTATTCTGGATGCAGGTTTACGTCCGGTGATAGTCGATACCGACGCATTTGCAATCCTGAACGCCTACGAACTCAATTATGAGATCGATCCAAATCGCGTGACGGCGCTGATCGATGTTGGTTTTGATGTCACCAATATCACCTTCCTGAAAGACGGCCTGTATCATTCAACCAGGGACGTATCGAACGGCATCAGGCTGATTTTCGACGCCATTGGCAAGGAATTCAGGTTGAATCAGGAATTAGCCGCCAAAACGCTCAAAGGCGAGATGGACAATTCGATTGACCAGGATATGTTCAAAGCCACGGTCTTCACGTCATCGGAAGAGTTGATTGCCGGGCTGGAAGTAGCTATCTCATATTTTAAGAGTTCTTCCGGCGTGCATAATCTTGACTGGATCGTTCTTTCCGGAGGCGGAGCGTTAGTACCGTACTTCCCGGAGCTATTACAGAACAAGTTAGGTATTCCGGTTGAGATCTTCAATCCCTTGAGAAATATAGAGTATGACCCGGATATGTTCAGTGAATTTCAGCCCGAGAAGGTAGCCCCGCTGTTGGCGGTGCCCATCGGTCTGGCCGCCCGGAGGCTATAATGATAGAGATTAATTTACTTCCAAAAGACCTAAAGAGAGGCCGATTCAGCTTCAAGCTCGATAAGAATCTTGTATTGGTTCTTAGCGGTTGTTTCGCCCTGATCGGCGTGATGGCCATATACAGCTACATTTTCCAGGTACACTCGCTTTCGACCCTGGAAAAGCAGTTGGCAATATCCAAAGCGGAAACGGCCAAGTATACCTCCGAGATAGTAAAGATCGACGAGATCAGCAAAAAGAAAGAACAGATTCTGGCCCGGATGACTACGATCCAAATGCTCGATAAGAACCGCGAGTATTGGGTGTCGTTGATGGGAGATCTGGCCGGTCGAGTTCCAGAGTATGTCTGGCTGACCGGAATCAGGCAGGCCCCGGAAACCGCTCCGGTTTCAACGACAAATGTCTCAGGGCAACCAGTAACTACTGCTCCGGCGATATCCAAATCGACGCTTGAGGGGTATTCTTTCTCATTGAATGCACTGGCCACGTTTTTGGTCAGGCTTAAGAAATCGGAGTATTTTGCAAATATCGAGATCGCCTCGATCAAGCTGCAAGACCTCGAAAAGACAGAAGCATATAATTTCAAGTTAAGCTGTGATCTAGTAACGCCGACGGTCAGTAATATCGATGTCCAGACCGCCCAGGCGTCAAGCGCAATACAGAATCAGTTCTAATGAAAGATAAGGCAGCTCGGCCCAAAGCCGGGATTTTAAGTTACAGCGGGAGGGGATAAATGAATTACAAGGACCCCAAGATTCAAATCATCTCTTTTGTAGTGATAATTTTCCTGGCGGTATCCTATCTCTGGTATTCCAAGATATACACCGATTATGCCAGTAAGATAGCCGCCAAGAAAGTTCAGTACGAAAAAGAGCTTTCGGATCTGCACAGCGTCAAACAGAAGGCTGCCACCCTCGATGATTTACAGAAGGAATTCGATGATCTTACCATGAAGTACAAGAAAGTCGAACTGCTGCTTCCGGAAATCAAAGAGGATGAATCCTTCTTAAGTCAGATCCACGCCGCGGCGCAGGTCACAGGGTCGACCGTAACGGATCTGACGCCCATGGGAGCGCAGCCCAGCGATTTTTATGTCGCCAACACTTACTCATTTCAGGTGGAAGCGTCATATCATGGGCTGGGCAGGTTCTTTGCCAAGGTTGCTAATTTCCCATTCATAGTGAACGTCTCGGATCTCGAGATGAAATCATTGATGGGAAATACCTCAATGGCCGAGGAAAAGGACTCGAACAAAAACGTGGTAGCGACTTTTAAAGTATCAACCTATAACGTTAAGCAGGATGCAGCCGGATGAGAAGGTCAAAAATAAAGATTACGGTATTGGCCGCGCTTCTGGCCCTCTTTGGGGCTGGCCTGCGGTCAGCCGCCGCTAACAATCTCGAAGACGTCGCTGTGGCGCGTCAGGGAGATTCGATCGCGGTGACAATAAGGACAAGCGTTGAGTGCGATTACAACGCATTCCTGACCGATTCCAAGCCGGAAAGAATCGTAGTCGACATGAACGGCGTGCTAAACGAACTGTCTAAAAAGCAGTTTGGAAATCTGCCAGTTAAGTCGATTAGATCGATCCGTACCAGCCAGTTCAAATCGGAGCCTGATTTACAGGCGCGGGTGGTACTCGATATAAACCGGCCGGTCGAATTTCAGAGTTACCATGCGGGGAACAGCATTACAATTACATTTGCGGCGTTACCCGATGAATATGCCTCGGTAAACTGGAGATCGTCCGGTTCCGCGGGTCAAACAGCATCAGTTGTTGCTGAAGCCAAGCCAGAACCGGCAGTAGTGAAGCCTCCAGCAATAGAAAAAGTCGAAACGCCGGAAGCAAAGTCGCTGGGTTTACCGGTTGAGAAACCGGCCATCGAAAAGCCTGTCGAAGTGGCCGTAGCACCGCCGCCCGCTGAGAAGCCGGTTGAGAAGCAGATTGCAGTTGCTCCAAAACCAGTCGAAAGCGCACCAGCCCAGGAATCATCTGATGAGGCTATTCCAGAAGAGGAAGCTGCCTCAGTGCAGATGGCGGTAAATGCTCCAGCATCGATACCGCAGGGTATAGCGGTGGACACAACCCCCAAGCGAAAAGCGGTCGAATATGTCGGCAACGACGAGAAAGATCCATTTGAGCCTCTGGTTGGCAAGGGTATTGCCAATGTCGGGCCCAAATTAGGATTGCCGTCGCTTGAGAACCTGAAGCTTGTAGGAATTTTGGAAAATAATCAGATAAGCAGCGCCTTGCTCGAAGATAGCGATGGTAATGGCTATATTTTGAAGCCGAACGACAGGGTCCAGAGCGGATTTTTGGTCTCGGTCACTGATAACAAGGCTGTATTTCAGATAGCTGAATACGGCTGGACCAGGACCGTGGCTCTGGAGCTGCAGATCCCGGAAATTAAGTAAAGGAGAGGAAGGATATGCGCAGGTTCTCAATCTTAATTGCTGCCGTTCTGGCTATGGCCTGTATAGTGGTCATGAATTTCGGGGCATTGCGCAGCCAGGAAGGCATTGATGTAGTTCCGGGCCCAACGGGCTCGCCGCAGATGATTAAAACCTTGAATCTAAACCAGGCCGATATCAGGTCGGTGCTGATGTACCTTTCATCGTATGGCGGGGTCAATATTGTGGCCTCACCGTCAGTGGAAGGCAACATTACAGTGCACCTTTCCAACGTGTCATGGCGCGACGCGCTCGATATTATCCTGCAAACCTACAATTTGGTAGGCATCGATGCGGATAATTATATAAGAGTCGTAAAGGCGGCAGACTACTATTCTGAAAAGGCCGCTGAGGAGAAGAGCGTCTCGGATAGGGAGACCATGAGGCCTCTTCAAACCCGGATAATTTCGGTCAAGTATAATGTTGCCGCCGAGATTAAAAGCGCAGTCAAGGGTCTGCTTTCGCCCAGGGGCACAGTGGATGTTGATGCCAGGACGAATTCACTGATAATCCGCGATCTGGCCGATAATCTGGATAAGGTGAATGATTTAATCGGAACTCTCGATAAAGAGACTCAGCAGGTAAAGATTTCGGCTCAGCTTCTTGAAGTCGAAAGCGGATTTTTGCGTGAAATTGGAGTGGATTGGCGTTTGGTCAATCAAGCCTTCAACGCGGAATCTCCCAATAAGATGGTCAATGGTGTGGAGGGCACTGAACCCGCTATACCTCCGCTATTCACTGATAACCCGGATAGGCAAGTTCATTCAGCCGATGAAGGCAGAATAGGCGGTACCAGCCAGGTTACCGGTCCGAAGATCGGCCAGTTCTCGATTTCCAAGCTGGTAAAAATTGGAAATCAAAGATTCGACGTTGGCGCCGTATTAGCGACTGTAGAGTCGACTAACAAGGGAAAGATAATTGCACATCCCGAAGTTACCACGCTCGATAATGTCGAGGCTTACATACAGATGGGTCAGAAGATACCAATCAAGCAATTTGATCCGTCCGGCAATACCATTATCACATTCTACGATGTGGGCACCAAGCTGCGCGTAACGCCGCATGTCACGTCGGAGAATAGGATACTTCTGCATCTGGTGCCGGAACGCAGTTCTTACCAGTTCGATCCTAACGGCGTTATTATCAATACTCAGAATGCCGAGACCAACGTGGTTGTAGAAAATGGCGAGACTGCCGTTATCGGCGGCTTGACCAACCAGGAAATTATAACCTTGAAGGTTGGTTTACCTCTGTTAAAGGATATCCCGGTTCTGGGATTCCTGTTCGGATATAACAAGAGACAGGTTACGACTCGCGATTTGGTAATCTTTGTTACTCCGACAATCGTCGAAAAGCCGGTTCAGGCTTTCAACGATAAGTAAACTAATCGAATAAATAATATTTTTAAGCCCCGGTCTGCGGATCGGGGCTTTTATTTTGGGCGTAAATAATCTTCTAAATATAAATGATCAATATCGAATATTAAATGAATTTACATTTGTCCCTTTTAATATGGTTCCAGAGAGCTTGCGACCGGCGATTGTTATAATCGATTAGCCGTTGACTCAGGTAATATAGACACTTATAATAAACGCATGAAAAAAATAATCTTAACAACACTGGCGCTATTTTCCGTAACCTGGGCGCAGGCGCCGATGCCCGATACGGCAATTTTCAATCCAATAGATTCGCTTCAACATGCCATAGATATGAGTTTGCGGGCCATGAAGATGTATCGAGGTGATCTGACTTTTCGCGGCGACTATCTTGAAGAGGATCCTTATCGTTTGCCGCTAATTGAAGATTACATGAAAGAACCCTTACGAATGATCGGATATGCAGGATCGGTAACGGGGCTTCATGCTTTCACGGATATGAAATATGAAAGCCTGCTTCACAAAACCGCAAGCGGCAATTTATCTCTTCTAACATCGGAAATGAAACTAAGGGTTGATTCGCTCCTCAATCGCAAGACCAAAACCGCGCTCGGGCCTGATCTCACAGCTTTAGTTCAACAGCTTTATGGTCTGGCTGAAGTAACCGATCCGCAGCATTGGTCTCAATTTACCAAATACTCAAAGGCGCAGCAGGATTCTTTAGCTGAAGGTTTCACGCTGCTGTTAGAAGAGAAAGTTGAGGATGAATTGCGCTCGGTGGATGAGTTGGATAGTATCGCTCAATATGAAGACGGTTGGGCGCAGCAACTCGTTCGTCTGGCTAATGGTTGTCAGGGAAGAGGGCAAATCTTAGATGCTTATGTTGAGGTATTAAATTCATACCTTGAAAAAAAGCCAACTATCCCGGCATCAGCCCATCATTTAACTATTAACACTCCTTATGGCGAAATAATAATCGGAGATACAACTAACAATAAATACGAAGGGGATCTTTTCGCGGTGATCGATCCTGGCGGAGATGATACCTACAATTTAAGATTCACCGGCACCGGTCATCAAACGTTTATCATCGATCTTAAAGGTAATGACATTTACAATATGCCCAACAACCGAATCAGTCCTTATATTTTCGGCGGCAATATGATAGTCGATTTTCAGGGGGATGATACCTATAACGCCGGCTCCTGGACTTTGGGGGCAGGTTTGTTCGGAGTGGGGGTTCTCTGGGACAAGAGCGGCAACGATAGATATTTCGGAGATACTTTTACCCAGGGCGCCGGCGCTTTCGGCGTGGGGATTCTTCGCGATGACAGCGGTAACGATTCATATCAGGCCGCTCTGTATGCTCAGGGATTCGGGTTTGTTGACGGGATCGGCATATTGACCGATTCCAGCGGTAACGATAGTTATTTTGCAGGCGGCAAATACAAGGATATTCTTCGGTACAAAGACCATTATCTATCTCTTTCGCAAGGATTCGCATACGGAATCCGGCCCAAAATGTCAGGGGGAATCGGTCTGTTAATCGATGAATCCGGAAATGATATTTATATATCCGATATTTTCGGTCAAGGATCGTCGTACTGGTATGGATTGGGAGTATTAGCCGAAGGCGGCGGCAACGATCAATATATTTCATTCCAATACGCGCAGGGCGCCGGAACACACATGACACTGGGTATCTTGTACGATGTTTCAGGCGACGACAATTACGCATCAAAAGGAGTTTCGCAGGGATGCGGCCATGACAGGGCGTCGGGGTTCCTAATTGATCTTGGCGGAAATGATAATTATGTGGCTTACGATTTATCGCAGGGAGCAGGCTCTGCCAACGGGCTGGGGCTACTGGCAGACATAAGAGGCCTAGATGCCTACGTGGTGCATTCAGATCAGAATACTCAAGGATTCGGGCAGCCCAGACGGGATTACGGTTCGATCGGTATTTTCATCGATTTGGGCGGTAAAGACGGTTATGCCGGCGGAATAGGACGCGATTCCACCTGGTGGAGCGACTCGAAATGGGGGATAGGAATAGACCAATGAAATTCGTAATATCGATATTTTTTATTTTGGTATCGACTGCGGTTGGGCAACAAGCTCCGGCCGATTCGGTAAATCGGGCGGTTGATTCGCTTTTCGTCAGAGCCTCCAACGGCGATGTAATGTATATCGATCTGGTTCAGCCCGCCAAAAAAGCGTTAGCTGAGATGGGTGCTCTGGCCGTACCAAGGCTGGTCGAAAAGATGAAGACCGAAGACGCCCGCGAAATGCAAACGTTAGAGGACGTATTCAAGCTGATAGGGCATCCAGCGGTTCAAAATCTGGTAACCGCCTTGAATTCGGACAATAAATATCGAAGACGCCTTTCCGCCAGAATATTGGGGGAGATGGGAGATAGCAGCGCGGTCGATGGTTTGTTGCGATATGTTAACGACGGCGATTTCAGGATGAGATCCGGGGTTATTTCCGCTCTCGGCAAAATAGGAGATAAGGCCGCCGTGCCCTGGACCAGAGCCGCTCTTGGCGATCAGGATTATCTGGTGCGTACATCGGCGGCAATCGCCCTTGGAAATATGAAAGACTCGTCTACAACTCTGTCATTGATCGAGGCGCTTTCCGATCCATATTATGGTGTGCGTTACTCGGCCGCCGCGTCGCTGGCAAATATTGGCAAGGCGGCGTCTCAGTCGGTGCTATTTCATTTATCGGAGCCATCGGATACACTGGCATTCTATCTTTTGATCGAGGTTGCCGGAAATTTAGCAGATGAGAAGTTTGTGGATGTTCTCTCTAAGATTTTAAATTCCGACGATCCTTATGCCAGGGCGTTTGCCGCCGAGGCATTGGGGAAGATCGGAGGCGGTGATAGCATGAAGATTTTACGAAAACGCTACGAAGTCGAAAACCATCCTCTGGTGATCTCTAAAATCGAATCAATCGTGCTGCATTGACGATGGATCTTGAAAAACGACTATATGAGGCGCTAAGACAGGCAAAAGCGAATCCCAAGGCTCAGAAGCCCGATCTTTTTAAGATTCCGCCGGAAGGGTCTGTTCGTCAAACGGATTATGGCCCGATCTGGATGATCGAGACATTATTCGATGAGGGGTATTTGCATGGCCAGGTGGAACTTCGTTCGCAGGTGCCAAGTTCGTCTCTCGAAATCCTCGATCCTTTCTGCTACCGGGGCGGTTTTGGATTCGATAAGGCAGCTGTAATCGATACCGAAACAACCGGCCTGGCAGGCGGCACCGGTACATATCCATTCATCATCGGGATCGGTTTCTGGGCGGATAAACAATTTGTAGTCAGGCAATATATTCTTCGTGATTTTTCCGAGGAACCGGCACAACTCAGCGCTTTTGCATCGGACCTGGCAGGGACTACATCGATTCTTACATATAACGGCAAAACTTTCGATATGCCGCTGCTACGCACCAGATTTCGTATCAATCGTATGGAGATACCATTCGGCGATCATCATCATTTGGATTTCATCCATCCCTGCCGTCGATTATACAAGCGGCATTTTGATTCTTTGAATCTTACGAATCTCGAGGCAAAGATCGTGGGGTTCGAAAGGGAAGATGATGTGCCGGGGCATTTGATCCCGCGAATCTATTTTGATTATCTGCAAAATCGCGATGAAACAATACTGCTTCCGATTCTAAATCATAACCGCAACGATATAGTCAGTCTTTATATGCTGGCGCAGGAAACGTTACGACGAGTGGAGTTGGCGTTAGAGCATTCCTACGAAGATGATCTTTTATTTCTCTCATTGGGACGGATACTATTTAAAACCGGCCAGTGGCAGCGTTCCAGGGAGCTTTTTTCATGTATCAAACCGCAATTTTCATCGCGCGATATTGCCGACGAAAGTCTGCGGCTGCATTCCCGGGCCGCCAGTAAAATGAAAGATTGGGGTGAAGCTCTAAAAATCTGGAATAAGATGCTTCGCTCGGGACGTTTTGGATGTTATCCCCATATCGAGCTGGCCAAGTATCATGAACATCGGCTCAAGGATCATCAAAAGGCGCTTGATTATACCAATTTAGCTCTCCGAATAATCGAATTTGATCGCGAATATGTTTCGGAATCATCGTTTCAAAATACGTTGATAGGATTAAAAAAGCGTCAGAGGCGTTTGATGGAAAAAATAGAAAAGAATTCTAATCGATAATAATCAACGTTTATATTTGTTTAGCACTATTCAAAAATAATCTAGCTAAAAATAAAAGCCGCTCTTCAATAAATCCGAGCGGCTTTTAAAATATAATTTTGCGAAATTATTTGGGCAACTGGCGCATTTTAGTTTTAATATCCGGATTTTCCGATAATTTCCTTATAAGCCAATCACCCGTGGGGTCGACACGAAGCATTCTGTTAAAAAGATCGGTGCGCGCATTTTCGTCCGAAATAAGCTTGTCGAGATATCGACTGGTAATCATGGTGTCGGCGAATATCGAATCTGTCAATTGGGCTTTGGTGGTTTCATTTTTCAGCATTTCACCCATAAGATAATTTTTCATTTGAGGATCGGCCATGACCCTATCGAGCGCCTTTTGACGGTCGCAACTGATCGCAAACATGGCAAGTGCTAAAATGGTTATCGCGATTAATTTTTTCATATCACCTCCAGTAATTTTAATCCTAAATAGCCCGATAGAGATAATCTGTCAAGGAGTTTCTAAGGGATTATCAGTATACGGAAAGTTGGACACCAGGGCGTCTGACCTATGGCTATCGTTAAGATGAGGGAAGAGGCGTGGCCGGGCTTCCGCCTTTCGGTACAGGGGACCGAAAGACGGAAATGCGATTGCGCGGTAGTCATGCTATCTGAGTTCCTCTGGACCAAACTAAGCATACCACTCCAATGATTGCCTGAAAGCCAGCGCGAATCGGATTTCCGCGTCCCGATTTTTAATCGGGACGAGCGGAACCCCGTCTTGAAGGTCAGTCACAATGCTCTTGCCGGAAATGACGGCTTTCTCTATATTCAACCTCGGAGAGGTGCCTGAGCGGTCGAAAGGGGCGGTCTCGAAAACCGTTGAGCCTGTGAGGGCTCCCAGGGTTCGAATCCCTGCCTCTCCGAAGTATAAACTGCCTCCTGGCATTAATAATCGGCTTTCCCCCAAAAAAAATATTGACAAAATACCAAAAAGCCCATTTATTTAGAATGGGCTAGAAGCGATCTATTATATACTTATAAAGCTTTATCAATCAACCGTCGTTTTAAGTGTTTTCTCGAAAGGAGGTCAGCGAGGAGATAGAAACTTTAACTATTAGTATTGACGCCTTCATTCTTTTAACCAATTGACCAAAAAGGAGATCAGGCTAATCGCGTTTGGTTACTTAGAATAATAATCCCATCTAAGTTAAGGGAGAAAGATATGAAGAAGTTATTGTTGTTAGTATTGGCACTATTTGCGGTATACGCTCTTGGAAATGCGGCATCAACGGCGATTCGCGAGGGGCATCAAAATCTGAGTACATCACAAATGGCTCTTCAAGGAGCGCCTGCCTCAACCGTACAATCGTCCTCAAGAGCAATTCATCTTGCCAACGGGCAATTACCGGAAAACAAAATTGAATACGACGCCGCAGATATGTCGCTGGATTACGGTTTGCCAATTCGCATTAATTCACCGACAACTTTGGTTCAGGTTGAAGATACCGAACCAAATAACTTGAGAGAAGAGGCAAACCCGATTAGTAATGGAGATACCGTTTTTTGCGGTTATCTGGACAACAGCACTGATCCAAGCGATTATTTTGTATTCACGCTGGACAACACCTATCCGCTGTGGCAAGTTGAGGTTTATACTTATGCTCCGGATCGCGCGGAATGCGAACCCGCAATTGCAGGAGCCAGAGTGCAGCTGTACGATACGACAACCTCACTATTTTCAGCCCTCATTGGTTATGATTCTCCCAGCAGCGGCTTTGCGGATATGTATGCGCAATTTGTACCTCCCGGAACCTATTATTTCAGAGTTAGGACATTAGGCGCCGGCACACCGGGATATTATCATGCGATCTTGAGCTGCACCGAACAGCCGTGCACGGCCACTTGCCCACCCGGAGGAATACCGGAAGGCGAGGTTATAGCTGATTCGGACTATGTCGACACCTACAATCTGGGATGCACATCGCCGGGCGGGCCATTTACGCCCTATACTATAGGTCAAACGATGTGCGGGACTACCGCCACCTGGGTCAAGTACCCTTATGCTAACAGAGATATTGATTGGTATGAGTTTACTCTGGCCACGGATGATGATATTCTTGTCCAGGGCAAGGCCGATTTTCTACTTCTCGTGTACATATTCAGGTCGCCTTGTCCGGGCACTTTTATTACGGGCTATATCGTTCCACCATGCGAAGACCTATCGTTTACAGCAACGCTGACAGCCGGAACATATTACGTACAGATCCTTCCCGCCCAATATGGCGGTTTGCCGCGTCCTCCAGGATTCGCGAATTATAACTTTACGATTACAACTCCGACAATCGGCGATAACTGTACGGTACCGATAAGCATTCCCAGCATTCCCTTTACTGACACTCGTTCCAATTGCGATATGACTGATGATTATCAGCCATCCTCCAATCTTACAGGTCCTGATGTGGTATATCAAATGGTTTTGAGTGAAGAAACAACCATGGATATATCGCTGTGCAATACCGTTCCTAATACGTACGACACCTGGTTGGGTGTTTGGGGCGAGAACGATTGCGGTGGCACCACTTTTATCGCGGAAGACGATGACGGGTGTACAACGCCCGAGTATGGGGCATCCAAAATTACCAATCTCACTTTGGCGGCCGGAACGTACTATATCCTGGTTGATACTTATGAACCAATCGAGAACTGCCAGGATTATAACTTAACTATCACTGCCGTAACCCCATGCATGGTTGAATGCCCGCCGCTCGCTATTCCGGAAGGAGAGCCTGATTGCGCTCCCGGCTATTACGACAACTTCAATGCCGGCTGCAATGAAACGCCGGTGAATTTCTCACCAATTACGCCCGGCCAGACAATTTGCGGCACAACCGGATGGTATGTGCGAAACGACACAACAATGAGAGATACCGATTGGTATCTACTTAACCTGCCAACGCGGGGCACGTTCACCTATACAGGCTCAGGTGAATTTCCGCTGGATATCTTTATTATTAAGCCCGGTCCTGCCGGCTATGAATGCGACAGTTTGCGAATTTCATTCTCCGCGTCCGCCGGACCGTGCGATACTGCCGTTATTCAGACAGCATTATTAAATGGCACCTACTGGCTATTTGCGTCGGTCCAGCAAGGCTATACCCAGATTCCATGCGGCAGTACCTACTGGATAAGCTGCTCGTGGGAGGCTAACCCGGATTTTCCGCAGGTTGGTTTGGCTCGAACCGGCAATGTGCCCAACGTCGGTGTCAGTAATTTTGCGGCTCTCGGTGAAAATGCCCTTCAGGGGAATACATTCAACTGGCGTAACATGGGAGCCAAGGATTACGCCGGAACATTTGTCTTCGGCAATTCCGCCAGCCATCTCTGGTGGAAATACGGAGACAATCCGGAGATGACCCCACCCAGAGGTAATGTCGATCTCGATTTGACTGATCCGTTCCATCCGAATGCCGGTTTTGACGACGGCGATGTTTTAGGCATTGATGTCCGCTATTGCGGAGCGGGATACACCACTCCACCAGAGGCGGTGGATCTATTCCTGCATACCTATCGACTGGTTAATACGGGATCCTCGGCGGTTACAAATCTGTTCGCCGGTATTTATATGGATTGGGATGTAGATACGGCAGATACCGTGTTTCTCGACAGGGCTAACGGGGTAGTCATTCAGCAGGGCATAGGGACCAGTTTTTATGATGGATGGGCGCTTGTCAGCGATTCCCCGCTCAGGAATTTGACATCTATCAGTCAGGAGATATATAGTTATCCCAACAGCGGATGGCTGCCTGATTCGATGTGGGCGCGATTATCGGCAGATGTCGATGGTATGCCTTACTACTACACCGATATGGGATCGATGATCAGCACCGGTCCGTACACCATAGCTCCCGGCGATTCAGTAACTGTGGTTTTTGCTCAGATCGGCGGTTCGAGCGCGGC
The DNA here is from genome assembly GCA_963801605.1 of uncultured candidate division Zixibacteria bacterium. Taxonomy (GTDB): domain Bacteria; phylum Zixibacteria; class MSB-5A5; order UBA10806; family UBA10806; genus UBA10806. The sequence goes on along the minus strand of CAWDFP010000007.1, from coordinate 335,845 downwards.
CAATATTATTTCCCGCGCCGGTTTAGCCCGCACTTTAGAAAATCCTTGCCTTGAGACCGCTCCGCAGGGCTGCACGTATATTGTGGGCGATGCCAACAATTCCGGTTCATTCAACGGTCTCGACGTTACCTATTCAGTTGGTTACTTCAAAGGCGGCGCTCCTCCGCCATACAGTTGTGAGTGTACGCCGGGCCATACCTGGTATGTAGCCGGTGACGTCAACGCGTCATGTTCTTTCAACGGGCTCGATGTGACCTTTATGGTAAGTTATTTTAAGGGAGGACCAGCGGTTCATCCTTGCGCGGATTGCCCTCCGGCAAGATAGAAAGTGACGTCATAGCACAATGGCCAAAAGCATTAGGTAGCTTGCAGGCTAAATAGAACCACCAATGGTGAAAGGGGCCGTTCAGAAATGGGCGGCCCTTTAGATTACTTAGAATCGACTGCCAACTTAATTTCATCAATTTATTCGAAACGATTCCTATTAAAATAATTTGAAGTCATACATAAACTTAAGTTATCATCCAAAAACTCTTTGATTGATGCTTGAATTATGGTATATTAATGGCTTGGTTTTTGATAAAACAGAGGGGATAAGCTTTGTTTGAAAAAATTTTAATTGCCAACAGGGGAGAGATAGCTCTTCGGATAATCAGAGCCTGCAAAGAGCTCGGTATCAAGACAGTCGCCGTTTATTCCGAGGCTGATCTCAATTCCCTTCACGTGCGGTATGCCGATGAAAAGATTTGTATCGGGCCTCCGCAGCCGGGGGAAAGCTATCTTGATCCGCGTCGGATTATTTCGGCCGCGGAAATTACGGGCGCCGATGCGATTCATCCGGGTTACGGCTTTTTAGCGGAAAATCCGGATTTTGCCGAAATCTGCCAATCGTGCAACATGACCTTTATCGGCCCCAAACATGATGTCATCCGTTCGTTGGGAGACAAGGCGCTGGCCAAAAAGACGATGAAAAACGCCGGAGTAAGTGTAATTCCCGGCTCCGACGGGGTGGTTGACGATTATAAAAACGCCGAGGCAATTGCCGAGCAAATAGGCTACCCGATCATGATCAAAGCGGTAGCTGGAGGCGGCGGGCGAGGCATGCGCTTGGTGACAGCAGCATCCGATCTAAAGAAACACTATGACGGGGCACGCGGTGAGGCCAGCGTAGCATTCGCAAATCCAGATGTTTACTTCGAAAGATACATCGCTCAGCCGAGACATATAGAGATACAAATATTGGCTGACCTGCATGGCAATGTGGTCCATTTGGGCGAACGCGATTGTACAGTTCAACGCCGTCATCAAAAGCTTATCGAGGAATCACCGTCGCCGGTAATGACTGTGCCCCTTCGCGAAAAGATGGGCCAGGCCGCTATTGCGGGGGCTAAGGCGGCGGGATATACCAACGCCGGAACTTTCGAGTTTTTAGTTGATTCCGTCCGGCAACTACTACTTTATGGAGGCCAATACCAGAATCCAGGTGGAGCATCCGGTTACAGAGGAAGTTACCGGAATTGATCTGGTGCAAGAGCAGATCAGGGTCGCGGCCGGAGAAAAGTTACCATTCAGTCAACAGGAAATTACTTTTTCCGGGCATACCTTCGAATGCCGAATCAATGCCGAAGATCCCGAGCGCAATTTCGCTCCAGCTCCCGGCAGGATAACAAACTTTATCGCTCCCGGCGGGCATAACGTGCGAGTCGATACTCATATTTATTGCGGGTACGACGTGCCGCCGAATTATGATTCGCTTTTGGCCAAACTTATTGTTTCAGGCAGGAACCGTCAGGAGGCTATTAGCAAAGTATTGCGGTGTTTGGATGAGCTTGTAATCGAGGGAATCCCCACTACGAGGGATTTCTACAAGCGAGTATTTAAGGATAGCGATTTTGTTTTAGGTCTTTATGATAATACCTTTGTTGAGAAGTTTATGGCAACCGGGGCAAATGAATCTGAGTCTAAGGAAGGCCAATTGGCCAAGGAGGAAATGTGATACCCAGCGATTTGAAATATACCAAAGAGCATGAATGGGTCAAAGTTGAGAATAACGTAGCAATTATCGGCATTACAGATTACGCCGCCGGGGAACTCGGCGATATCGTATTCGTGGAAATGCCAAAGATCGGTACCAAAGTCCAGCAGATGAAAGCCTTTGGGACTATCGAAGCCGTTAAGGCAATCTCCGATCTTTTCAGCCCGATCTCGGGCGAAGTGGTTGCTGTTAATGGTGAGGTTGCCAATGAGGCGGCAGTCATTAACAAGGATCCCTACGGCAACGGCTGGATCATCAAAATTAAGTATTCAAACGCCGGAGAATTGCAATCGCTTCTGTCGGCGGCAGATTATGAGGCTTTACTGAAGAAGTTATGAGTTATATACCCAATTCACCGGAAGTCCGTCGGCAGATGCTCAGTGAGATCGGCGCCGCCGAGTTTACGGATTTGGTAAAATGTATCTCACCGGATGTTCTGCTCGATAAGCCGCTGAGCCTGCCCAAGGCGCTCTCAGAGCATGAACTGACTGTTTTGTTGAAGGAGCTGGCGGCTAAGAATACTAACGCACCGGCTAATTTTACCGGCGGGGGAGCATACGATCATTTCGCGCCCGCCGCTGTCGATCATATTCTTCTGCGTTCCGAATTTTACACGGCTTATACTCCCTACCAGGCTGAAGTCGCTCAGGGGACTTTGCAGGCAATCTACGAATTCCAAACATTCATCAGCCGTTTGACGGCGATGGAAGTTACTAATGCCTCGATGTACGACGGCGCTACCGCTTTAGCCGAGGCAATTCTGATGGCAGTTGCACAAACCGGAAGACGAGAAGTGCTTATCTCGCGTTTTGTCAATCCCAATTATATCGCAACCGTGAGATCATATATCGCCGGTCAGAAAATCAGAATTCGTACACTAGAGGATTTTGAAGGCTTCACAAGCCATAGCGATGTAAAGGCCAAATTAACCAATAAAACGGCGGCGGTAGTAGTTCAAAGCCCCAATTTCGTTGGGATAATCGAGAAAACTCCCGAATTGATTAAACCAACCAAAGAAGCTGGGGCCGCGTTCATAATGGTTTATGATCCATTGTCTCTCGGGATTCTCGCGTCTCCGGGAGAAATGGGTGTCGATATAGCGGTAGCTGAAGGCCAGGCGCTGGGACTGCCTCTCAATTTCGGCGGGCCGTACCTGGGATTACTTTCGGCGCGAAAAGATTATATCCGTCGCATTCCGGGCCGTCTATCCGGACGAACCAAGGATAAAAATGGACGCACCGGATATGTATTGACGCTTCAGACCAGAGAACAGCATATCAGGCGCGATAGAGCAACATCGAATATCTGCACCAACCAGGCGCTTTGCGCTCTGGCCGCGACCGTTTATCTTTCGCTTTTGGGAAAAATCGGCCTTGAGAAAGTTGGAAAGTTGTGTCTTTCGAAATCGCATTATGCGGCAAGTAAGATAACGGCAATTCCCGGATTTTCTTTGAAATACAAAGGGCCGTTTTTCAAAGAATTCGTAATTGACGCTCCGGCATCGGCGACTAATTTTATCAACAAGCTTTCAAAAAAGGGGATTGTGCCGGGAATCGATCTCGGTAAGTTCAATCTCGGTTTGAGGGGAAGCTTGATGGTCGCTGTTACGGAAAAGCGTTCCAAAGAACAAATCGATAATTTGGCTGCGGAGCTTGCGGCTGTAGTATGAGATTTTCCGGCAGTATGATCGAGAAGCAGGATAATTCGCGCGATCAACATGGCGATTTATCGTTAGTGCTGACAACCAAGAGCCAGATTTATCTGGAAATGGTGGTTGAGGCGCTCGATAGCGAAGGGATTCCGGCGCTTGTTAAATCGGTTGCCGGATACCATAGCCGTGGAATGCTGCCATTTAATCAAGGCTATTTCGACTATAACCTGTTCGTTTCGAAAGAAAGCGAAGCGAGGGCGCGAGAGATAGTCGAGACGATAGTCCCGCCGGAGGAATTGATATGAAGCGGATAGCTTTATTTTTAATGCTGGTGGTTTTGGCTATGACGGCCGGCTGTCAGTTAAAATCAAAGCCGCTCCCATCTCAGATTACATTCCTGCACGATTTTGAAACCGCCAGAAGCCAGGCCGCTCAAGCCAAGTTACCGCTTATAATCGAATTCTATGCCGATACCAGTTGGTGTCAACACTGCCAGGATTTCGATACGCTTACATTCGCGGATTCGTTGATCATCTCGATGGCCAACGATTTTATCTTCGTAAGAATCGACGCCGAAACTGAATCTGCGTTGGCGGAAAGGTTCGGGATAACAGGCTATCCCACCACTGTGATTGCAAAATCGGATGGCGCGGAGATTGATCGTATCGAAGGATACATGGATGCCACGGAATTCTACAATCAGGTACATCTTTTCCTGCAGGGCAAAGAGACTTTGGAAGATTACCTGACTCGCTTAGAGGATGAGCCGGATAATCCTGAATATCTTTTAACTATTGCAGGAAAATATTTGGGACGAACACAATATCGCAAGCGCCATAGAATTTTACCATCAGAGTTATCGCGCTTGATCCTGAGAATCGACGGGGTTACGCCTCACGATCCTGGAAGGGAATATCGATGGCTCAAGCGGAATCAAAGGATTATAAAACCGCTATCGCCACCTGCCAGGATATTATCACAAAATACCCAACGTCACGGGAGGCCGATGACGCCAGCGCCATGCTCGGTTATTACACGGCTTTATCAGGTGATGAAAAAGGCGCGTTGGTTTTGTATAGAGATTATTTGCAAAAATACCCGGAAGGCCGAAACCAGTGGGTTCAGAAACGTTTGGCCGACTTGGAGGAGAAACAATGAGTTTAGAGTACGATAAATTAATTTTCGATCTTTCCACCTCCGGCACCGAGGGCATCTCGTTGCCCGAACTGGATGTCCCCGAAGTGGCGGCGGCTGATGTTATTCCGCAGGATTTTCTGAGGAAGGTACCAGCTGATTTGCCATCGGTTTCAGAGCCTGAGGTTATGCGCCACTTTATAGCGCTTTCAATCAAAAACCATCATATCGACAAACATATGTACCCGCTTGGTTCCTGTACCATGAAGTACAATCCCAAAATCAATGAGAACCTGGCGCGGCTTCCCGGATTCACGGAGGCTCATCCGCATTACCCGGATCATCTGGTGCAGGGCACCCTGGAGCTGCTGGATGAGCTTCAGATTATGCTGGCGGAGATTTCCGGCATGGATGCCGTAACAATGCAGCCCGTGGCCGGTGCACATGGCGAATTTACAGCGCTCCTCATGATTAAGTGCGTACCATGAGCACAATAAGCGAAATCCAACCAAAGTGGTACTTCCCGATTCCGCGCATGGAACGAATCCGGCATCGGTAGTAATGGCGGGATATGAAGTCATACAGATACCATCCAATTCCGAGGGCAAGGTTGATCTTCAGAAATTGGCCGAAGTCTGCAATGACGATATGGCGGCCTTCATGATTACCAATCCGAATACGCTTGGTTTGTATGAAACGGATATCAAGGAAATCGCTCAATTAGTGCATGGCTGCGGGGCGCTTCTATATATGGATGGCGCCAACCTCAACGCCTTACTGGGGCTGACTCGTCCCGGCGACAGCGGATTTGATATTATGCATTTTAACATGCATAAAACGTTTTCCACACCGCATGGCGGCGGCGGACCGGGCGCGGGCGCACTGGGAGTAAAATCCAATTTAGCGCCGTTTTTGCCATCGCCGATTATTTCCAAACGTGAGGATAAAAAGGGCAAGACCGTATATTTCCTTGATTATAAACGTCCGCTTTCGATCGGTCCGGTGCATAGCTTCTACGGCAATATAGCCAACCTGATTCGCGCCTATTGCTACATTCGTCAGATGGGCGGGCCGGGTTTGCGCGAAGTTTCCGAAGCCGCTATCGTCAATGCCAATTATATGCGCGAGAAGCTTCGTCACAGGTATGAACTGCCATATACGGGCTGCACATTGCATGAGTTTGTGCTTTCCGGAAGCAAACAAAAAGCGATGGGAGCCAGGACAGCCGATATCGCTAAGAGGATTCTGGATTTCGGGGTGCACTCGCCCACGGTTTATTTCCCTCTAATCGTACATGAGGCTATCATGATCGAACCAACCGAAAGCGAAAGTAAAGCATCGCTCGATAATTATATCGAGTTAATGCTTCAGATCGCGGACGAAGTTGAAAAAGATCCTGAAGTAGTTCGATCTGCGCCGCATAACACGCCGGTTTCTCGTCTTGACGAGGCCGCAGCCGCGCGCGAACCCGACATCTCCTATAAAGGTTAAAACCAAATGCCCCGACTAAGTCGGGGCTTTTTTTATGATCGATATAGATAAAATCAATATTAGCTACGGTTCGGGCCCGGAGACGATTCAAGCCCTTTCGTCTTTATCGTTAAAAATAAGACGGGGGGAATATGTTGCTGTTCTGGGCCCAAACGGATCAGGCAAGTCGACTCTCATTAAGGCTATCTGCGGAATGGTACAAGCGGACGCCGGACAGATAATATTTTTAGGCAAACCCGTCCGGCTGGGTAGTTTCGGTTATGATTTCTTCGGTAAAGCAGGGGTAGTATTCCAGGAGCCGGAAGGTCAGTTCCTGATGAGAGATGTAAAGACCGAAATAGTATCGGTATTGCAAAACCTGGGGTTGTCATATCAGGAACAGCAAAAACGATTACAATCGATAATTGAGCAGTTTAACCTGGCCGCCATTCTCAATCAAAAGCCGGAAAGTTTATCCGGCGGACAGATGCAGATAGTCAATTTAGCTTGCGCCCTGGCAGTCGAGCCTGAAATTTTGCTTCTCGACGAACCGACCACTTTTCTGGATCGCTATTTTAAGAATCTGCTTTTGGGTTATCTCGATAGGAATCATAAGGAAGGATTAACGATTCTTCATATTACGCAATATCCCGATGAGGCCGAACGGGCAGAGAGGATTTGTATTCTTGAAAACGGCAAATTGGCGCTGGATTGTCCTGCAAGTCAATTAAATGATGATTATGAAATGTTTAAAGAACATAAGGTATTACCATCGGTTAAATCAAGATTCAGAAGATCATTTGGTTTTGAGTGGAATGATGAATCGTCAATTAAAACCTATTGTTCGAGGATTAAAACCGTTAATACTTCTTATTCAAGCGGGGCGATTAGAAGGCATAAACATTTAAGCGAAAACGCGCTTAAAATCGAAAATCTGCATTTTCAATATCCCCAATCCGAATTTTCTTTGGAAATTGAAAAGCTAAATCTTTCCAAAGGCGAAGTTGTTGGGTTGTTGGGGGCGACAGGCTCCGGCAAATCTACATTGGCGTTTCTGCTCTCGGGATTAATTGGATATGATTCGGGTCTAATCGAATATGCAGGCAAGCCGCTTGCAAGTTACAGTATGAGAGAACTACGCTCTAAAATCGGAATCACCTGGCAGCTTCCCGATCTGGCTATGATTGGCCCGACGGTCAGGGACGATATTACTTTCGGTTTACGAAATTTCGGAATGGAAAAAGTCGATATAACCGCGTTTTTGAAGCGGGTCGGTCTGGGTGGTTTTGAGAATAGGATTGTCGATACCCTTTCGGGCGGTGAAAAACGCAAACTTTCAATAGCGGCGATTCTATCAGCCAATCCCGAATATATCATTCTCGATGAACCGTCGGCATTTTTGGATCCCCATTCTCAGGAAGAGTTGATTTCGATAATATCGAACTTAGCTGAAGAGGGGAAAGGGGTTCTTGTTGCCGGGCATGATCTTTATTTCATTTCTCGATTGGCCGATAGGGTCGTGGGATTAAGATCGGGGCGAATGGCGTACGATGTTTCAGCAGTAGAGTTTTTCTCCAATCAAAAATATATGCGCGAAATAGATTTGCCGTTGGATTTAGTAGTAGCTTTTCGTCAGAAGCTGACCGAGCATGGTTGCCAGCTTCCGTTTGGGTCGCTCGAGCCGGAAAAGATTAAGAGCTTTCTGGATGATGCGGATCAACGGTGATAAAGCTACAATTAATAATCCCATAATTCTATTAAAATCAGTTTATCCTTGACATCCTTGATTATTGATTACAAAATTATATTGTATTGCGAGTAGATTTCTGGAACATTATAAAACCAAAGATCATTTCTACTATGAGATTTCGATAAATTTTCAATAATCGGAGGAAAGATGAAAATTGTTTGGACCGTCATTGCGGTAATTGTGGTGGTGGCAGCCGCGGGATTGGCTTTTATCTATTCGGGAATGTATGATGTTTCGGCGCTGAAACCCGAAGGAAAGCTAAGGAGCTGGTTGTTTTCGACGGTAATGGATAATTCTGTTGAGCACTATTCAAAATCCATTCAAGCTCCCGATTTATCGGATACGACATTAGTAATAGCCGGATTCAAGCAATACAGCATGATGTGTATCGGATGCCATGGGGCACCGGGAGAAAAACCGGGAGGGATGGTTAAAGGCTTTAATCCGGAACCGCCGGACCTAAAAGAAGGCGTAGCAGATCAGAGCGACGCTGAGATATTCTGGATTGCCAAAAACGGTATTAAAATGACCGGGATGCCGGCCTATGGCGTGGCAATTCCTGATAGCACGCTCTGGCAAGTTACGGCTTTCGTACGCCTGCTGCCAAAGATGACTCCGGAGCAATTCCAGGGTTATAAGAATACCTACGGTCAGGAGAACCGAGAAGGCGAGAGGCGAGGCAAGGAAGATTAATTCGATTAGACAGGCCAACGCTATCGCAATAACTTTTCACAGGCGTCAGGTTCAGGGAGTCGAAAAAAACGACCGGGCCTGACGCCATAAATTTATCAACACCAAAATGCAGTTAATTCCGCTGGGGCCGCATCGAAAAACAAATTACTTCAGGTTTTTCTTACTCTTGACATCTCGTTCTAACATTAGACTATAATATGGTAACGCTTCGTTGTTTGTGCCGGAGTGGTGAAACTGGCAGACGCGCTGGACTCAAAATCCAGTGGGGCTTAAACCCCGTGTCGGTTCGATTCCGACCTCCGGCACTTAATTCAAAGGATATAATTTTGTCACGCTTTCCCCCATTGGCCGGGGCTCAAAATCGATTCGATGCTGCCGAAATCAAACGTATGAAAAAATTGCTAAAGTTCAGTACACTGGCTACGCTCTTGTCTGTTTTTGCAGCCAACTCGGCTCAAGCGCTGCCTCCATAAATATCATACCTACGCAGGAACCATGGCGGAGCTTCAAGCGCTGGCCGACGCCAATCCCTCGATCTGCTCGCTTGATTCCATAGGATTATTCCAACCGCGACAGCCTTACTATCTATATGCCTGAAGATCTCCGATAATGTCTCAGCTGAGGAAGATGAACCCGCGATTCTCTTTACGGCGGCGTTCATGCCGATGAAATACTAGGCCCGGAAATAGTTATCTCTTTCTGCGAAGATATCGTGACCAAATATAATACCGGAGATACGGCCGTTATTCGATATGTGAATAATTACGAAATTTTCTGTAGTCCCGTTTGATGAATCCCGAGGGTCATATTGTGGTCGAAGATGGTGATACCGATTGGCGCAAGAATAAGACCGATAATAATCATAACGGCATATTTGATTACCATGACGGCGTTGACAATAACCGCAATTATGATTTCGGCTGGAGTATCGATAATGGCTCCGGGCGGATCACTCCGGAAAGCCTGATGTATAAAGGGCCGTTCTCCTTACTCCGAAGCTGAAAGCAGCGCGTTGCGCGATTTCGGCCTGAAATATAAACCGCTGGTGGCGGTTGATTATCATTCTCCAACGTATGGCCGATCAGAAAAGATTTATTATAACTGGTACTGGTATCCCAGCGATGGCGGCATCGGCATGGCGCCTGACGAACAATCAGCATGCTACATATTGGCGATCGGTTTCGCCGGTTCAATTATTAACGATACTGGCGATTCGACCTACGAGGCCAGACGGGCGTTGGTCAACAAAGGCGATTTCAAGACATATTTCTACGCGCAATTTCGGGACCTGCCTCCTTGTCTTGCGAGGTTTCCGATACAACCATTCAGGATACATCGCAAGTTGATTCAATTTGCCAGCGAAATCGGGCGGGAATGTATTACCTGCTGCGCCGATCAGGCTTCGCCCGTTTGACAGGCACGGTGACAGATTCGATTAACCGGCTCGCCATTAGAAGCTGAGGTTGAGGTCCAACAGGCTACCAGCGCAGATATTAATCCTCGGCTTACGAGAATCAACAGCGGACGCTACAACCGTCTGATCGATCCGGGAACGTACACGCTGATCGTTTCCAAAACCGGTTATGTGACAAAAACGATTACCGGAGTGGTAGTCAATAACTCGGCTCCAACCGTTACAAATGTAAGACTTCGGCCATCGGGCTCGCTTCCGGGTACACCGGTATTATCGTATCCTGCAAACGCTACAACCTTCAACGACTCTCTGGCGCTCAATTTTGATTGGGGCGATGTTGCCGGGGCGACGAGTTATGTGATCGAAATTTCCACATCCCAAACTTTCGCCTCATGCTACGATTGCGACTCGACGATAACGGTTTCCACCTATAGAAATGAAATTAATTTCGGTTTGGGAACATATTACTGGCGGGTAACAGCTCATAATAGCTCGGGGTACTCATCGAGGAGCGCTGTTTGGAATTTTACAATTCAGGCTACGCCACCTCCGCTGCCTTTGACGCCAACCCTACTGCTGCCGACAAATGCATCAACATTCAACGATTCAATGGCGCTCAATTTCGATTGGTCCAATTCGACCAATGCAACGGGTTATATTGTAGAGATTGCGCATGACATTAGTTTTGCGAGTCCCTTTGAAATTGATTCAAGTCTGGCAGTCTCCAATTATCGTAATATGGGCGCATTTACTGCGGGCACTTACTACTGGCGAGTGACGGCGTTTAACACCGCGGGTTATTCATCAAGAAGTACGGTATGGCATTTCGCGATCCAGATCACGTTGCCTCCTCCTGAGGCGCCGACTCTCTTAACGCCCGTAAACGGATTCGTATCCGGCAGCGCCTTTATCAATTTCGACTGGAACGATCCCGCGATGGCGCTTCGTTATGCTATTCAGATTGACAGCGACCAGGTATTTTCGGCTCCGCTACTTTCCGATACTGCGTTGGCGATTTCGCAATACGTAAATATTGATTCGCTCGGGAATGATCACTATTATTGGAGAGTCAAGGCTGGCAACGCATCCGGGTGGTCATCGTATTCGACGGTATTTGAATTCGATATCAACGTAGAGGGTCATTTAGTTTATATAGTGGGTGATGTAAATCATTCCGGCGCGGCCAATGGTTTGGATGTGGTATATTTTGTAAGTTATCTTAAGGGTGGGCCGCCGCCGCCGCTTAATGTCAACGGCTTTTACCCGGAGGCCGATGCCAACGGATCATGTACGGTCAACGGGCTTGATGTTACCTATATGGTGAGTTATTTTAAGGGTGGGCCGCAACTAATCGACGGGCATTGCCTGCGCTGATGTAATAAGCGTAGTCCACAATATTGGAAATGGGTCGGGTTTCGAGTAGCTGATAAGCGATAGAAACCCGACACTTTTTTTAGGGAAAAATTATGGGGCGTTTCGATAATAATATCGAAATGCAATTAAATAGAGGCCAAATATGACGAAAATCTAATTTTGGCTATTGGCTGTAACCCATTAAAAGGAATAAGACTATAGATTCTATCCGTTAAAGTTCCAGACGTATTTGGAGCCATTTTGATATTGCGAAAAAAGCCGAATAATATTAGTAATCTACTTGACAAAAAATGACGAATAAGTTATTTTTTTCACAAGTGAAGGTGATTTTATTTTGATGCTGTGCAGCTTTTTAGCTTGACGATAGTTGATCGGTGAATGTATTCATCAATATGAAATTAACTACTATTGTCTGCTGTTAACGATGACACAGCATGACAGCTTCAAAATATCAGCAATATTAACGTCTTTGAAGGGAGAAAATAGATGAGCAGTAAGGCTTTTAACCCCTTTGTCATGGCTCAGACGCAGTTTGACAAAGCGGCCGAATTTCTCAATCTCGATGAGGGCACCAGGGAGCTTTTACGCAATCCGATGAGAGAATATCAATTCAGCATCCCGGTGCACATGGATGACGGTAAAATCAAAATCTTCCGCGGTTTCCGCGTACAGCACAATGACGCCAGAGGGCCGGGCAAGGGCGGTATTCGTTTCCACCCGCAAGAGACAATCGATACGGTCAGAGCGCTTTCCATGTGGATGACCTGGAAATGCTCGGTAGTCGATATTCCGTTGGGCGGCAGCAAAGGCGGAGTAATTTGCGATCCGCATAATCTCAGCGCCAGGGAACAAGAACAAATCTGCCGCGGCTGGGTTCGTCAACTGGCCAGAAATGTTGGCCCCAATACGGACGTTCCGGCTCCCGACGTTATGACCAACGCCCAGCACATGCTCTGGATGCTCGATGAATATGAGGCCATTCACGGTCAGAAGATGCCCGGCCTGATCACCGGTAAGCCGGTTGGCATGGGCGGCTCTCTGGGTCGCACGGAAGCTACCGGATATGGCGTTATCTACACCGTTCGCGAGGCCCTGAGAGAAATGGGTATCAAGCCGGATCAGACAACTGCCAGCGTCCAGGGATTTGGCAATGTGGCTCAGTATGCTATCAGGCTTTACCAGCAAATTGGCGGTAAGGTGATTTGCGTATCCTGCTGGGATCAAAACGATCAAACATCTTACTCGTTCAAGAAGAACGATGGCGTTGATCCGAACGCGCTTATTGACGATTACCGATCGTTTCGGCGGTATCGATAAGAACAAAGCCAAGAGCATGGGTTACGAGATTCTTCCTGGCGAGGCCTGGCTTGAACAGGATGTTGATATCCTGATTCCGGCGGCAATCGAAAACCAGATTACCGGCGAGAATGTCGGCAAGATTAAGAAGACTGTCAAGATCATTGCCGAGGGCGCTAATGGTCCGACCACTCCTGAAGCAGACAAGATAATTCAGGAACGCAACATTTTCGTCATTCCCGATTTCCTGGCAAACGCCGGCGGCGTGACATGCAGTTATTTCGAACAGGTTCAGAGCAACATGAACTACTTCTGGGAAAAGGATGAGGTTCTGGGCAAGCTCGATGTCAAGATGACATCGGCGTTCCATGCGGTCAAGGACCTGGCCGACAAGCGCAAGCTTTACATGAGGGATGCGGCCTATCTTGTTGCCGTAAGCCGTGTTGCGCAAGCCTGTAAGGATCGCGGTTGGGTATAGAAATTCAACAGTTTGTTTTTTTGAAATTCTATTGATTTATTACCGGGGTCCTATGGATGGACCCCGGTATTGTTTGGGCAGGCTGGAATCTCCGGGATAATCAAGCGGCAAGAGTGATTATTCCGGTAAAATAAATCAGTGCCGCTAAGGCAAGAAAGCGGTACAATTCCATTTCCTGGAGGCTGATCTTTGTCAATAAATAATCTCACTCCATTCGATCGCCGGCTTGTTGATTCAAGCGGCATTTTCTCATATATCGGTTCCGGTTCAATCGGCGGAAAAGCACAGGGGCTGGCATTTATTAAAGACGCTCTGGTAAGCCAGATCGATCCCAAAGGGCTGCACGGCCTGACGCTGGGCATCCCCACCCTGACCGTAATTGCCACAGATGTATTCGAACAGTTCATGCGGCAGAATAATCTTTATGATATGGCGTTAAGCGATGTCTCTGATGAAGAGATTTCTTTGCCGTTTTTGAAAGCCGATCTACCGGCCGATATCGTGGGCGATCTCTGGGCTCTGAGCCAGAGGATTCATCATCCGCTGGCGATTCGCTCCTCAAGCCTTTTTGAGGACGCCATGCATGAGCCGTTTGCCGGTGTCTACGAAACCAAGATGATCCCCAACAACCAGCACGATCCCGAGGCTCGTTTCCGGTCGCTCGTAGAGGCGATAAAATTCGTTTATGCCGCCACTTTTTTCAAAGCGGCCAAAGAGTATATAAAAACCACCGGTCAAACTGTCGAAAATGAACGAATGGCGGTGATAATACAGGAGATTGTGGGGAATCGAATAGGGGATCGTTTTTATCCGCATATATCAGGCGTAGCGCGATCCTACAATTATTATCATACCGGGAATGCCAAAGCAGAGGATGGTATCGTTAATTTAGCGTTGGGATTGGGCAAGACGGTGGTCGATGGCGGCAAGACCTGGAATTATTCGCCGGCGTATCCCAATGCCATTCCTCCTTATAAGAATCTGGGCGATATGATGAAAGCAACCCAGACCGATTTCTGGGCGGTCAATATGGGAAAGCCGCCGGAATATAATCCCATGAAAGAAACAGAATACCTTATCAATGTCAAACTGTCTGAAGCAGAAAAAGATGGGGTGCTGGATAATCTCGTTTCGACTTACGATCTTCAAAACGACCGGCTGATTATCGGTATGACTGGCCGAGGGCCACGAATATTGACATTCGCTCCTATTCTCGATTTAGATGAAATACCGTTAAACGAACTCATAAAAAATCTTCTCAAGTTGTGTGAAGATGTAATGGGGCATCAGGTCGAGATGGAGTTTGCGGTAACACTTAATAGCGACGGTGAAGGAGGCGGCCGTTTCGGCCTGCTGCAAGTTCGTCCGATGTTTGTCTCGCGTGCGGTTGTCACGGTTGAAATGGAGGATTTGGAAAAACCGAATGTTCTATTGGCCTCGGAGGATGCTCTTGGCAACGGCGCCATGAATAATATCACCGACGTGGTTTATCTTAAGAAGGCCGGTTTCAACGAAAATGAAAGCCATATTATAGCGTCAGAATTTGAGGCGATAAATCATCAGCTAATCGCCGGAGGGTCGCAATATCTGCTGATTGTGTTCGGGCGGCTGGGGACGACTGATCCGCCGTTTGGCATCCCGGTAAACTGGTGGCAAATTTCGGGCGCCAAGGTTATCGTGGAGGCGTCGCTTCCCGATATGAATATAGAGCTGTCGCAAGGCTCGCATTTTTTCCATAACGTCATAAGTTCTCAAGTAGGATATTTTTCGCTGCCGCATTATTCCGGGCATAAAATAGATTGGGACTGGTTGAGCAAACAACCGACAAAAGAAGAAACGTCATACGTGCGCCACATCAAGCTGACAGCGCCTTTGCAGGTGAAGATCGATGGCACACATGGACGCGGAGTTATTTATCATGGATGACGCGAAAAAGCCGCTCGATAGTTCGTTTTGGTTTCTGCGGGAAAGAGCCAGAGAATTGGAGTGCCTTTATAAGATAGAGGAGCTTCTGATCGAACCCGATATCGATCTATCAGTAGTATGTCGGGGAATAATATCGGCGATTCCTCCCGCCTGGCAATTTTCGGAATTATGCCAGGTACAGATAATTATAGATAAAGCGGTATACACGTCGCCGGGTTTTGCCGAATCGGCCTGGGGGCACAGCGCGGCCATCATGGTATCCGAAAAACAAGTTGGCAGTATCAATGTCTATTATTCCCAGGAGGTACCATTCAAAGAGGACGGGCCGTTCCTTGGCGGGGAGAGCAAGCTGCTCGAAACAATCGCCGAACGTCTGGGAAGCTTTATCGGTTACCAGCGTATCCGACAGCTTTTCAAGGAGCACAAGGGAACGACAAAGGTCCTTTTGGACAATGACAGGGCCGAATGGAAAATCCTATTGGAGTTGCTGCGGAAAACCGATAGGATTCTATTTTTGGGAATCTCTCATAAAATGCTGAATCATCTCTGCTGGACAGGCGTTGAGGATGCGCAAAAGCTGGTGCAGTATTACACGCCGGGGGAGAATGAACCAGACAGCGATATCCTGCTCGATAGAAACGTACCGTATAGAAAGCGGGCGCCGCTTGTACCCAATGAATTTTTGAGCGATGAAACTTTCAAGATTGCAGCCGATCATCTGACTCCCGATGAAATTCTTAATTTTATCCAGAGATGGATTCAGCAGGATAAACTCAGTTTCCTGCTAAAGGCGGTAGTGGATCTTAACAAGCCAATCGCCGATCTGGTCGAGGCCATAAACCGCTATCACAGCATTTCGCCGGACGGCGCCGAAATTCCGTCACCCACTAAGGACGGCGTATTGGGCACCCTGATTCGACGATTCTTTTCGGAGCAGCTTGAATATATCAATATCGCCAAAAGATATATCGACGTGGGCGACTTTTTCGATCTGGTTCAGAAGGTGGTATTCACTCCCGACAGCTATGGCAAACTTGGAGGGAAAAGCGCCGGATTATTTTTGGCGACTCAGATTTTGAGGAAAACTGTCAAAGACCAGGCTTTAATCGGTGATTTCAAAGTCCCCAAAACCTGGTATATCACATCGGATGCGATATTGACATTTGTTAATGTCAATAATTTCGAGGAAGTTGTCGAACAAAAGTACAAGGAAATTTCTCAGGTCAGGGTTGAATATCCCAATATCGTGCAAACTTTCAAGAATGCAACGTTTCCGGTCGAAATGGTTCAGGGGCTTTCGATGGCGCTCGATGATTTCGGAGACAGGCCATTGATCGTAAGGAGCTCGAGCCTTCTTGAAGATAGAAGCGGCGCGGCTTTCTCGGGTAAATATAAGAGCTTATTCTTAGCCAACCAGGGATTCAAGGAAGAGCGTCTGGGCGCGCTTCTCGATGCCATCGCCGAGGTTTACGCCTCGGTGTTCGGTCCCGATCCGATCGAGTATCGCGCCGAGCGCGGCCTGCTTGATTTTCATGAAGAGATGGGAATCATGATTCAGGAAGTGGTGGGGCGGTATGTCGGGAAATATTTCCTGCCCGCCTATGCCGGGGTGGCATTCAGCAAAAACGAATTTCGCTGGTCGCCGCGTATCAAGCGCGAGGACGGCCTGGTGCGTTTGGTACCGGGATTGGGCACGCGCGCGGTCGACAGGCTGGGCGATGATTATCCGATTTTAGTTTCACCAGGTCAGCCGGGCCTGAGAGTCAATATCACTCCGGAAGAGATCAGCCGCTATTCTCCCAAAAAGATCGACGTTATAAATCTGGAGACCAATTCATTCGAGACTCTCGAAATTTCAAAACTGATCGAGGAATGCGGAATCGAATATCCGGCCTTCAATCAGGTTTTCTCGATGATAAAGGATAATCATCTACAGTCCATCACCGGAATTAACCTCGATTTTAATCCTGAAGATTTGGTGGTCACGTTTGATGGTCTTTTCTCGCGGACGCAATTTTTGGCCCGCATGCAAAATATCCTCAAGACGCTTGAAGACAAGATGGAAACGCCGGTTGATATCGAATATGCATTCGACGGGACCGATTTCTATCTGCTGCAATGCCGTCCTCAGAGCAGCTCAGGCGAAAATCTGGCGTTACCGATTCCCCGCGATATTCCACCGGAAAGGATAATATTCACATCCAACCGTTTTGTCTCTAATGGGCGTGTTCCCGATATTACCCATATCGTCTATGTAGATCCACAGAAATACAACGAGGTAATCGATCATGCCACTTTGATTGCCGTGGGGCGAGCAGTCAGCAAATTGAATAAGCTTCTTCCCAAAAGGCAATTTATTCTGATGGGACCGGGCCGATGGGGGAGCAGGGGAGATATCAAGCTGGGAGTGAGCGTTACCTATTCCGATATCAACAACACCGCGGTATTAATCGAGGTGGCCAGGAAAAGCGGCCATTATGTGCCCGATCTATCGTTTGGGACTCATTTTTTCCAGGATTTGGTTGAGGCTAATATCCGATATTTGCCGCTTTATCCCGATGACGCCGGAAGTGTATTCAATGAGGAATTCCTGCTTTCGTCCCCCAACTTACTTCCGGAGATGATTCCGGAATTTGCATATCTGATGGATATTATTCATCTGATCGATGTGCCCGCTACTACCGGCGGGCGAGTATTGCAGGTTTTAATGAACGCCGACATTGGCGAAGCGATGGCAATGATTGCTCAGCCGCGTAACTGTCAGGATAAAGCGGAGCCCAAGAGGAAATATTCAGAATCAACATCCGAGGTATACTGGCGCTGGCGGCAACACATGGCCGAATATGTGGCATCGCAACTTGAGCCAGAAAGATTTGGTGTCAGGGGGCTGTATCTGTTCGGAAGCACCAAGACCGGCACCGCAGTGCCATCGAGTGATATTGATTTATTAGTTCATTTTCAGGGAAGTGATGCACAATTCGAAGCGCTTAAGATTTGGTTTGAAGGCTGGAGCCTGTGTTTGGATCAAATGAATTTCCTTCAAACCGGTTACCGTCGAGGGGGGCTGTTAGATGTTTATTTTGTCACTGATTACGATATCGAACGCAAAACAAGCTATGCAATAAAAATCGGCGCCGCAACCGACGCGGCTCGACCTCTGGCGATGAAAAAGAAAGAATGAGGAGAGTCACGAGTTGCGAGTTATGGGGAAGTTCGACACGGTAAAACGCCAAGGATATGGCGCGTGAAGCCGGGCCGCTACACAATCGGCCTTAATAAACACAGTTTACCTAAATCATTATTTTCATAAATGATTTAATATAAAATAAAAAACCGAGGTTTCAGAGGAAACCTCGGCGTATGTTTTTAATTGTTGGGAATAAAATCCTTACCACCACACCTGTTTACCATCATCGATAGTGAAAATGCGCTCTTCCTTGTTGGAATCAGTTTCCACCAGCCAATAAAGAGAACCATCAGGCACAGATTCAAATGCCAGAGGCTTATCGGCCGCCGTCGTTTTTCCCAATGATTGCCAACCGTTTTTCCAGAAGAACAACTCATATTCCTTACCGGATGTAAAGGCAGTCTGAGTGACACCATCCGTTGAAACGGCCAATACCTTGTTGGTAGTTGAATAAAGCTGGACGGATTTTGTGTTCGCCGCGTCCGAACTGAGTTTTCTAACGCTACAATCATTCGACAAAATAAACGGCGTGCCCGCGGGAACGATTTTGTCATTCATGTAAAAAGCCGGAAGGTAAGCGATATCGGTTCCCATGCCGGCAAAAGTGGCAGCGCCATTTTGTATCCGTCCCCATTGGATAGCCTGCCATTCACCGTCGTTGAAAACGCAGATATAAGCGATATCGACTGAATCAGGAGTTTGCTCATCGAGTTTTACGGAAACATCGCAGGTAGTGACATAATCGGAGGTGACATCGATATAGCTCTTACCGGCCAGCCAGCCGGGCACCTTTTTTTGCTTACGGTCCTGGAATATGAGATTGTCTTTTTGCTGCGAAAAAGTTTTGCGATAAACTTTCGCGAGCTTATTCCAGAGTTTGTATTCGCCGGGGTTGGCCTCGGCTCCCATGAAAGGCACTACCTTGCCGGACGGAGTCAATATGGCGTTCCAGGCGTGATTGTTGCCGGAGTTGGCCCAGAAAGGAGTATAGTCGCTGGTAACGGCCAGGGCGTTAGCGCGCATTGCGAAGATTGCGATATTGGTCATATCTTCGCAGCGGCCGAGATGAAGGAAAAGCATCTCCGTTAATCCTTCATCCGTTGGGTGATAGTAAAACCTTGGATCGAAAGTAAAATAAGTTTTAACATCGTTGTTAATCAGCCTGGCGGCCTCGACAGGATCGACGGGATTGGCCATCTTACTTTCAAGGCCTTTATATTTATCATAGAACGTTGTGCGCCAATCCTCGAGCGGTTCGTTACTGCCGCGGTAAGGGAGGACATATTCGCAGAACTGATCGAATGTCAGGGTGCTTGCCCAGGGCTTTTCCTGCCAGGCCTGGAAGGCCAGATCGATTTGTTTTATTAGAAAATCAGATTTGATAGCTTTGAGATCCTCGGTGTTTTCTTTTTTATCGAAATCGAGCCCCGGATGAGCCGCCTCGATTTTAGGCCAGGCTGCAAGCAGGGAATCATAATTGGGATAATCGAGCACGTTGAAAGCCACCTCGGTTTTAGTACTGTCATATAAACCGAACAGCATATAACTGTGGCCATCCATATTGCCAATGAGGTAATAGGCAGCTCGCAGTTTTAGCGAATCGGCCGGGGATTTATAATGGCTCAGAACTTTTTCAAGTTCGGGACGGTTATAATCGGCTTTTTCGAGGGCCTGAGAAACATTGGATGGAAACAGTAGTTCATCCGCGGCCCAGGCAATGTTAAAGGAAATCAAAAGTGAAAATATAACGCAAGATAGAATTTGTCTATTTTTCATCACAGCCTCCACAGGTGTCAAAACGCGTACTATCGAGCTTGAAACTAAGGGGCGAGGGTGGATTTGGCAAGGCAATAAATTGAATCAGGTCATGGCAAGCCCATTGCGGTGGATAAAACCTCGACACACTAATAAATAAATACCTGCTTTCCTCGTCCTTCATGGAATCGAAAATTATGCCACCCAGAAATAACATAAGGGCGAATATGTTGATTTAACCATGCACAAATAAAACGGGGGCCACAGGGTCCCCGGCTACAGGCTGTTGTGAAATCTCCGAAGAGATTTAGCCTACTCTAGATCTTTGCTCTGACAGCATTCACCGCAGTTTGGATATTGCTAAGCTTGGCTTTGGCTTCCTCGACTGAGCGGGTCTTGAGGCCGCAATCGGGATCGATCCAAACAGCATCCTTAGGAAGATATTCCAGCGCTTTTTCAATTCGGGATTTGATGGTGTCGACGTCCTCGATCAAATGAGTATGAACATCAACAACGCCGAAAGTAATATCTTTGGTAAAAGGATGACGCTTGAAGGCCTCGAGCATATCGAGATCCGAGTTGGACATTTCCAAATCGAAATTTTGAACCGGCAAATCCAGCATGGCAGGATAAATCTTTTCAAAAGCTCCATAACAGATATGAGTGATAAAATACGCCTTTTGACCGTCGGTAGCTTTTTCCAATCCTTGCCGGGCAATCTCAAGCTCCTCCGGCCTGACACTGATGGCAGGTTCGTCAATCTGAATGATCTTACATCCGGCGGCGATAAGCTCACGGACTTCATCGCGAATAAGCTCGGCTAAGGCTAAGGTAGCAGCAGCGCGATCCTCGTAGAATTCGTTAAAGGACCAATCCATGATAGTATATGGTCCGGTGAGCATGCCTTTAACCGGTTTCTTTGTTAACGATTGGGCGCGTTTCCACCATTCGACAGTTATGGGACCGGGGTAGGATAGCTTGCCTTTAATAATCGGTTTGTAATAAAAACGGTTACCGTAGGATCTGACCAAACCGCCCGGATCGAAGCCGGGAATATGTTCGGCAAAATAAGCGACCATGTCGCCGCGATACATTTCGCCGTCAACGAGGATATCGATTCCGATTTCCTCCTGGAAATCGATCCACTCCCTGGTGGCGCGATTCTCCAAAGAGGCGAGATCAGTTTGGCCAATTCGGCCACGTTTAAAATCGGTCCGTCCCTTAGTGAGATAGCCCGGTTTAGGGAAACTGCCGACCGAGGTTGTAGGTAGATTCGGGAGGTTTATACGAAGCTCTTTTAATAACTTACGACTCATAATTAACTTATCCGTTTAAGAGTTTAACGGTTTCGGCTGTCAACTCAAGTTTCTTTACGGCATAGACGCGGGGAAGATATTCCAATCCGCAGGATGTCGTAATATGACACTCGCCGGAAATTTTCCCAATGGCATCTTCCAGCGAACGAGCCATCTGCGAGGCCGATTCCAGCCTGGTATTGCGGCCATCGAGAATTCCAAAGGATATCGGTTTAGACGATCCCTCGGAAGCAATCCTTTTCAGAAGACCGGGGGAGTAGGTGAAATCGATTCCGATCATATCAGCAGCAAGCTCGCCTAAACGGTTGTAGATTTTGCCGACATCGCCAAAGTAAAAAGCCAGAATTATTTTAGATTTTCCCCGGGCGTTTATGAGGGGGGCGAAGGAGTCACGAAAGAGATCGAAATACTCCGGATTCCGCACCAAAGAGGGTTCCTCGATCTGTACATACTCAGCGCCGTTAGATGTCATCATCGAGGCTACTTTTCCAATAATATCTCCCAGCTGAAGGCTTAAATCAGATAGTTTCATGGATGATTTATTGAGCGACATGGCCGCCATACTGAGTGGACCCAGGATGACTCCTTTAACCGGATTACCGGTTTGCTTAGCCGCATAGGTGATTTCGTTTGGTAAATTGACGTTTCCTAAAGAAAAATCACCGGCAATTACCGGCTGACGGTAGTAGGTATTGGTGTCAAAGAATCTTAAAAGACCATTGATTTCGAATCCTTTGAGGTTTTTTGCCAGGTGTGAGGCGGGATCGTACCAGCGTATCAGGCCGTCGCTGATTAAATCCAGGCCTGCCTGTTTCTGAATAGCGATAACATCATCAACGACTTGATCCTCGACTTTGGCCAACTCCTCAGCGCTGATTTTGCCTTCTTCGAGTCCGGCTATTGCGCGGCGAAGCTTTTGTTCGTCCGGATGCTCTCCGATCCGGGGGAAACTTGAATGCATAGATGCTTTTATCTTCATGGCGGACAATATTATCGGGAACGGAGTAAAAATCAAGTATTTATTTGACTGCGAATATTGTATTATAAACATAATGGAATTTTTTACCCTCGATTTTTGTTAGGCGTTTTAGATATGACAATTCCGCAATGGAGGAAAAGATGCTGAAGCTAAGGGCTCTTATATTTCTGGCGATTCTTGGCATGGCTGCAAGCGCGGCCGCGTTTACGCCGTTCGAGGGATCGTCGGATCAGGCGGTTACAATCGCCTATTACGATCAGGACCCGATCTATCTGGCAAATCTCAGGCCGATGACAATTAATGATCAGTCATGGTCCGCATTCGTCAAGGGGCACGGTCAATGGGCCGGCCAGCTCAATACCATGACCGGGTTGATTCATCGAGCTTATGGCAGCGCAATTTATGTGGGAGATCCCAAGAGCGAGGAATCGGCGCGTGAGCTGGCTCTCTCATTTATTCAATCCAACGCCGATTTGTTGAAGATACCCGTTTCTGATCTGGTTAATATTAATTCACGTCACCGTGGTCACCACTGGTTTGTCGATTTCAAACAGCAATATCAAGGTGTGGACGTTTTCGGAAACCTGATATCGGTAAGAATTTCGGATCAGGGTAATGTCGTTCTATTTCAAGGCGACTATTTTCCGGGAATCGAGATTTCACCGGCTCCGGGCATTTCAGCCGGTGCCGCCAGAAATGCCATGTCGATGGGACTGGTAAGTTCCGTTCAGGAAACAAGCGAACCATCGTTGTTAGTTTTGCCGGTTCCAACTGAGACCGGTTTTTCCTATCGGCTGGGGTATCTGGGCGAGGTTGTTACCGAGCAGCCGGCCCGATGGATGACTATCGTCGATGCCACGACCGGCGAAATACTTTATCGAAAGAATCTTATAGATTATTATACAGTAGACGGTTTTATCAGCGGGCGGATTTTTCCTACCACGCCATTCGATACTCTGGTTACCCGTCCATTTGAATTTGAAAATGTAAGCATTTCCGGTCTGACAACCCAGCATACAAATTCCAGCGGATATTTCAGCGCTAATGTACCGGATTCAACATCGCGCCGGATTAATATCACAATGGTTGGCCGCTACGTTACGGTTCGTAATGCCCAGGGCGCCCAGGCCGCGATTACGGATACAATCACGCCCGGCGAGACACTGTATGTCAACTGGGATTCTACGAGATCGCGCAACGATGAGCGTAATGCGTATTATCAGGTGAATGTGGTACATGATTTTATTAAAGCGATCGATCCCTATTTTACCGATCTCGATTTTGCGCTTAGTGCGAATGTAAATCTAAATCAAACCTGTAACGCGTACTGGGATGGCACCTCGGTAAACTTTTTCATGGCGGGGGGCGGCTGTTCCAATACCGGAGAGATTGCCGATGTGATCTATCATGAGTACGGGCATGGAATCACTGATTATCAATATCGGCCAAGCGCACCGTCAGGAGCCGAACACGAGGGCTGGTCGGATTACACCGCCGCAACAATTACCAATCAACCGCTTATCGGACGAGGATTTTATTCTGGCAATCCTGATCAATATCTAAGGACAGTCGACAACACCAATCGTTATCCTGAGGATTGGACTGGCGAATCGCATAACGATGGTTTGATTATTTCGGGAGCGCTCTGGGATCTGAGGGAAGCGCTATCGCCTCGCACCGGGTACTGCGATTCCCTGTTCCATTACGCCCGTTACGGGTTATCATCCAATTTTGACGATTATTTGATTGACGTACTTGAATACGACGACAACGACGATACGCTTTTCAACGGAACTCCGCACTGGAGCGAGATATCTACCTCTTTCAATATTCACGGTATCAGCATCGCAGATCAAATGTCCATTAGTCATAATCCTCTGGGGGATACCGTTGACACAACTCATCCATATAATTTAAATGCCACAGTGAGTACGACATTCACGCCTGTAAACGATGATTCAGTGTTTGTCCATTACAGGCCGGGAAACAGCGGGTCGTTCCAGAGTATTCACATGATCCGAACCGGCAATCCCGGTGAATATGCCGGATCGATTCCGGCACAACCATTGGGAACGCTGGTGGAATACTATTTAACTGCCGTGAACCGGTTGGGTAGTATTGTATCCGCGCCGGTAACCGCGCCGAATCCTACGTACTTTTTCTTTGTGGGACAGCTGACCACTCAATTTGCCGATAGCCTGGAGCAATCATCCGGGTGGGTGGTTGGTACACCGGATGACGATGCCACTACGGGCATTTGGGTGCGAGTCGATCCAGTTGGTACTTTCGCAGACAGCTTTCCTAATGTGCCATTTCAACCGGAGGACGATCATACGCCAGCGCCGGGGACTTCCTGCTATATCACCGGCCAACAGGATATCGGTGATCCGAATAATGGCTCCAATGATGTTGACGGCGGCAAGACAAGCCTAACTACTCCGTATTACGATCTTTCCTCCTACGATAATCCCGTGATAGAATATTTCCGCTGGTTTGCCACCAACAGAAACGTCGATGACACTTTCGAAGTGCAAATTTCGGGCGACAGCGGCCAGACCTGGGTACCAATCGAGATCGTTACTGCCATGGCAAACAGCTGGACCAGGGCAAGATTTTTGGTGGATCAGGTAATTCCGCAGAGATCCAGGGTAATGCTTCGGTTCTCAGCGGCCGATAGGGGCGCTGGAAGCATAGTCGAAGGCGGCGTTGACGATCTGACAATTTATTCTTTCAATAATGTTTCCGTAGACGATAGGCAGAACAGCGGACTGCCAACGAGTTTTGCCTTGAACGCGAACTATCCCAATCCCTTCAATGGAAGAACCGAGATATCATATGCAGCTTCCCAGGGCAATCGGATGTCACCCTTTCCATATATGATATTGCCGGACGGCTGGTGTATCAAACCATGATGCCCAATCAGAATGCGGGGGTGCATTCGCTTGTTTGGGATTCCCGTCAAGCTGGCATAGAGCTTGCCAGCGGCGTGTATCTATATAGATTGCAGGCATCGGATTTCGTCGCCAGCAAAAAGATGCTCCTGTTGAAATAGCACAATAATATAAATGTGAATAAGGCGGCCAGAGGCAACTCCGGCCGCTTTTTTTATTTTCCCCATTTATCTACCCGTATAAATAACAATATCCCCCTTATTTATTTCCAGTTGTTTTCAAATCAGGCTTTTTAGGCATTACAATGCACAAAGTAGGGAAAACCAGTATTATGCTAAAGTATCTACATCAATTAACGTGACTTATCTCTATATATATTAGCATCTTAGCTATATCAAACTCTGAGCAGATGGAGGGCATATACTTTGCTTTTATGGGGGCAAACATAAAGGGAGGGATATCATGGCGGAAACGATACAAGCATTTTTCTTCGGCACATCATTTGGTGAGCAGGTTGGCGGTAAGCTTGTTGGTCTTTGCGGTTTTGCCATTCCCGATCTGGGGATAGTATCTAAAAGCCGCCATAACGGGTCCATTTATGAATGCCAATATCAGGGACTATTGGCGCTTCTCAAGTTTATAGAAAGTAACCGCAAGCAGCTTGATGGATTTGAATTCGAAATATTATCGGACAGCGCTCTGGTTGTTTATCAGATATCCCATTGTAAGCTTATAACTAAAGAACTGGCTCCATATTATAATACCGCAATCAATTATAAGAGTAAGGTTAATTATCGGGTAAGCTGGGTACCTCGACAGGAAAATATCGCGATTGCGGGTTTGGACGAGATTCCTCCGTTTCAAGCCAATATGGGCCTCGAATTGGAAATAGACTCCCCTAAGGACAACCAGATTCAAATAAAATAATCAAACGTGGATTGCATTTAAGAATTTAGCGGCAAGTTTTCCTCGAATTACACTTATTTTGGATGAATTGTAACCGGGGATAAGAAGCAAAACTCCTTGACAGAACTCACTCTGCGCTGTTATTTCAAGATGTGCATAACTATACAAAACCTCCTGGAGGAATAATGCGTGCCTATATTTGCGTTTTAATTTTGTTCTTTGCATTTACAATTTCGACTCAAGCGATGGAAAATTCGACTGCCTGGAACGGGCCTCATACCCTCAGGATGGAACGCGCTTCACAGGTGATGGATAATAATCTGATCACCAAAATGACAACATTAAACGAAGGAAAGACTATTCCGGTGATGGTCTTTTTCACCGATAAAGGTATTTCAACTCAAGGCGCATATTCCAGCGCGCTTGAAAGCGCCGAAGCATCATTAACTCCGACTGCTCGGGAACGGCGTCTGAAATCCCGCGGTCGTGATGAAATAGTAGATTTTCGCGATCTGCCGGTTTATAGCCCTTACGTTAATCAAGTGCTGGCAACCGGAGCGAAGCTTCGGCAGACGCTTAAATGGTTCAACGCCATATCGGTTAATGCTACCAAAGAGCAAACCCAGGCAATCGCTAACCTGTCATTCGCACGTCTCATGAAAATCGTAGCGGGATCGCCTTGTGAGATTGAGCTACCGTCAGCTCCCTCAGCGCCGGCGGATGTAATTTTGACTACCCTCAATTATGGCTCCTCGGCAGGTCAGTTAAATCAGATTAATGTCGTAACCGCTCATGAGCTTGGATTTAAAGGCCAGGGCGTTATCGTTTGCATGATGGATGTCGGATATAAGCAGGAACATACCGCATTTCAGAATATTATTTCCGGCGGGCGGTTGTTAGCGCAATATGATTTTATTAATCATGATTTTAACACTGATTTAGATCTATCTCAGGACACGCCCGGCCAGGCCGATCATGGCACGGCAACCTGGTCAACTCTTGGCGGCGAATCATCGGGGCACCTGTATGGGCCGTCATATCTGGCGAATTTTATTTTGGCCAAAACCGAGGATATATCATCGGAACGTCACATTGAAGAAGATAACTGGGCTGCGGGTGCGCAATGGGCGGATTCAATCGGGGCATCGGTAATTTCATCATCATTGGGATACAGGGTGTTTGATTACGGCCAGGGAGATTATTCATATAGCGATCTGAATGGACATACGGCAGTAGTCACGATTGCGGCGGCCTTAGCGGCTTATAATGGCATTACGGTCTGCAACGCGATGGGTAACGAGGGCAACAGCGACGGTTCGCTGGTAGCTCCGGCGGACGCAGATTCAATTCTTTCATGCGGCGCTGTTGATAACAGCGGATTTTTGGCAGGTTTTTCCTCCTGGGGACCTACCTTTGATGGCCGTATCAAGCCGGAGGTTTGCGCTCAGGGGATGTCGACAGCATGTGCCGATCCTAACGATATGTCGGGCTTTACCACATCCGATGGTACCTCTCTTTCGACGCCGCTGGTTGGCGGGGCAAGCGGGGTACTTCTCTCGGCTCATCCCAACTGGACCAATTTGATGGTACGCGAAGCTTTAATGATGACTGCCAGCAAAACCGATTCGGTAGGCAATGCCTACGGTTGGGGCATCATGGATGTAGGACGGGCGCTGTATTATCATCCGCAAGGCGATATTGTTTTTGATTTCCATCCGCTCTTGAGCGCCGCGGCAGGTCAACCGATCAGTTTCGGTATCGATGCTAACGGCGGTGAAGGGATTGTAGGCGTGTTACTGTACTGGAGAAACGGCACGTCGGGCGATTTTGCCGAGCTGCAATTAAATAGTATCGACAGCACCGGTTTCCTGGGTCAAATTCCGGGGCAAACGGGAACTACAATTCAGTATTATTTTAAGGCATTCGATTCTGACAGCAATTATGCTTACTACCCGATCGGCGGCCTGAATCATCCCTTAGCCTTTGATCTGGACGCCACACAGTTTACCGACAATTTCGACAACGGCCTGATGTACTGGGAATCGGGCGGAACGAAAGATTCCTGGGGTTTGAATGTTAAATATGCGCGCAGCAATTTTTTAAGCATGACCGATTCTCCCACAGGCAACTATAAGAATGGTGTCGATAGCTGGCTGCAATCGAAATTCGTGCTCGATCTTTCGAGGGTATCGGCCGCCAGCTTTTCGTTCTACTGGCGCGGGGTAATGCAAAGCGGTCATGACTCCCTTCATGTTGAGGCCTCAAGCGACGGCGGAAATACCTGGACTCGCATTGGACCATCGATAACCGGTTCAATTTTTAGCTTTACTCAATCTACGGGCAATTTAACTCCGTTCGTTGGGCATAACGATGTCAGGCTCAGATTCCATTTCGTTACCGACGCTACCGGCCAGCGCGAAGGTGTCTATATAGATGATGCCACGATCACCTGGACTCCAACAGGCGTTGCCGATAATGGTACCGTTACGCCAACGGCTTTCAGCCTTAATCAGAATTATCCTAATCCGTTTAATCCTACGACGATGATTTCGTTTTCGCTGCCCGCCAAGGGGCAGGTTGATTTGAGCGTATATGATTTGCTTGGCAGACGGGTGAGGACATTGATATCAAACGATCTGCCCGCCGGTCAGCATAGCATCGTTTGGGATGGCAGAGATGAGGCCGGACATGATGTTGCCAGCGGAGTTTATCTCTATAAGCTTGACGCCTCCGGGGCAACGGACGCTCATCGTATGACGTTGTTGAGATAATTACATAGATTTGTTTTTTTATGAACGGCCGGGTTTCGCGACCTGGCCGTTTTGATTTGGTCTAATCCCTTGATTTGACGAATATGTAATGCTATACATTCGATTATATTTTTTAGAAAAAAGCTTTTCATATCCGCTAATTCAGATTATAATTGACAATCAGTATTAATATATCGGCTGGCGAATTGTGGGGGCACGGTTTGGATATGCAGGAATTTGGTTGTGGGGCCTGAGGATAAGGGGAGGATCAAGTGAAGCGGATAATATTCATATCGATCATGCTGCTCTTTGCTCTTTATAACGTCCAGGCGCAAAATGTCGATTATGTTGGATCGGGTTTGTGGAATGAAGTTGAAAACCTTGGCATTAATGGTGATTTTGCCTATTGCGCTTATTATAACGGCTTGTTGGTTTTGGATAAATCCGATGCCACATATCCGGCGTTTGTCACTCAACTCCCCATAGAGGGATCATCCGACATAGCCCTGCTTGGCAATTATGCCTACCTGGCAAATTATGATTCGGGGTTTTATGTCGTTGATATTTCAAATCCTGTAAATCCGGCGATAGTTGGTCATTTTGCGCTCTCAGGAATGACAACATGCGTTAAAATAGATGGTAATTATGCATATCTGCAATCTAACGATACCTCGATGACTTTCGATTTTCATATTTTTGATATATCATCGCCATTAAATATTACTCACATATCTCAAACCAGATTCGGGGGCTATCCGCGGTCCTTTGCTGTTTCCGGCGATTACGCTTATGTCGTAAGCGAGGGGAGCGGTCTGCTGGTATTAGATATTTCAAATCGAGTCATGCCCGAATCGATTTATACATTCTTCAACCGCGGTTATATGCGTGGGGCCACCGTTAGAGATAATTTCCTTTATATCTCTGATTCGCGCGATGGGTTAATAATAATGGATATTACCGATCCTGCCGCTCCGGTGATAGTCGGAAATTGCGAAACGCCCGGCGATGCCCTGACAGTAACTTTGCGCGATAATTACGCTTTTATCGGCGATTCTCGATCAGGGTTGCAGATTATAAATATTGCAAATCCCACCCAACCAACGATTGTGGGATCATGCGATACACCCGGATTTGCATACTCGATGGAAATAGGCGACAACCTGGCATTCCTGGCCGACTATTCATCAATCATGATTATGGGAATTACCGATCCGGGCGCCCCTTATATCGAGGGTAGATATTTTACGGGCGGATCGATTCGAAAGGTCGTTACTAAAGGGGACTATGCTTATATATTGGGAATTAGCGACAGCCCCTGGAACTACAATCTGATCTCAGTAGATATTAGCGAGCCATCCCGCCCTGTTCCGGTTCAGATTTATACTGATTCAATGTCTTTTACTACCGATTATCTAATATCCGATGATTATGCGTATATAACGGAGTCAAATCAGGGGCTTCTCATAGTGGATATCAGCAACCCCGGAAATATGAATGCGGTTTCTCTGTCATGCTCTTTGGGCACGGTTCAGAGTATCGCAAAATCAGGCAATTATGTTTACCTGGGTCATATGGGTATCACTGCGGTCGATGTATCGAATCCCGAATCCCCTGTGCTGGGCATTACAATCGATTCAGAATTTGAAGCGACCCAATTATATACATCGGGTAATTATCTTTTTTCCTGTTATTTTTTGTATCCCGTATCCGGCGATCGGGATGAGAATATACGATATTTCAAATCCGGCCGAACCCCAATTTCGAGGCGATTACTGGCATTTTCGTTACGCGCCTGGCGATATCGATGTTGAAGGCAATTTCGTGTATGCTGCCACATACGATTTTGAAAGGCACGGCGATATCGAAATTATCGATATCTCCGATCCATCGGCACCCACGCTGGCAACCCTATATGAATTGCCCGACGAAGGCTATGGAATTACGGTAGAAAACGGCCTTATTTACGTGGCTGATATGCAAGCTGGGCTGCTCGTTTATGATATTTCAAATCCAACTTATCCAGTTCAACTCGGAAGATATAACACGCCGTCAATTGCATACGATGTTTCGCTTGCGGGCGGTAACGTTCTGGTGGCCGATATGAGTTCACTTATGATTCTAAAATTTACACGGCCCGATGATATCAATGAAACGGGAGATTTATTACCATCGGATTTTGCTTTAATGCAAAACTATCCCAATCCGTTCAATGCGGCCACAACTATTAAATACAACCTGCCTTTCGCTTCGGAAGTAAAGCTTGATATATTCGATATTTCGGGCAGAAAGGTAAGGGAGCTTGTAAACGAATATCAGGAAGCCGGATTTCATCAGATAAAATGGGACGCTGAAAATGCTCCATCGGGTATTTATTTCTACAGGCTTAAAGCGGGCGAGAAAACATCATCCAGTAAAATGCTTTTGATTAAGTGATTGAGTTGCAGTAATAAATGCAGCCCAATTCCAATCGGGCAATAAATAATATTTACAATTTCATATAAAACAGTTAAAATCATTTCGGAGTCTATTATGCACTGGCACGATTATCTGGAAATGCTGACTGCAATCATCGTGATTGTCGATCCCCTGGGAGCAATCCCGATATTTTTGGGTCTGACGGCAGGTGATTCAGTTCAGGAGCGCACGAGGATTGCCCGCACGGCAGCAATCGCCGCGGCGATACTCCTGATAATATCAACACTTGTGGGTGAGATATTCCTGCGCTTATTCGGGATCAGCATAGCATCATTCAAGGTGGGCGGAGGGATATTAGTACTTCTGACCGCTATCTCGATGATGAATGCCAGAATCAGCCCGGTCAAGCAAACGCCGGAGGAATCGAAGGAAGCCGAGGGGAAAGAGAACGTGGCTGTGGTGCCGTTAGCGGTACCGCTGTTGGCAGGTCCGGCGGCCATAAGCACAGTAATAATATTCACGCATAGATACACCGAGCCAAAGTCAAAGCTCTATTTAGTCTTTAGTATTCTCCTGGTTTGCGCGCTAATCTGGATTTCGCTTCGGCTTTCTATTCCTCTCAGTAAAAAGCTGGGACGAACCGGGCTTAACAATATTACTCGAATTATGGGTTTGCTCCTTTCGGCGATTGCCGTGGAGTTTATCTCGAGCGGACTTCTGGAGCTATTCCCCGGCTTGCAGTAGGCGATAGCTATCGTGAGATTAATGTTTGAAAGGATGAAGTAAAAGTGAGTATGTCATCAAATCCTGAGCAGACTACCAAAAAGCCATTTATAAAAGTATTACCAACCGACAGCCAGGATTATTTCGAAATATTGGGTAAAGAGGAAAGCCTTTGTATCCGTTCGGGAATGGTAACCCTGGCGCCCGGCAAGGATGTGGGTTGGCATAGTACCAAAAAGTATGAGGAACTGCTTATCGTCCTGGAGGGGAAGGGGAGACTATCCGCAAAGGGTCACCCCGATTTAGAGATTGCCAACGGTCTTATTGCCTATAATCCTCCCAATACCGAACATAATGTGCTAAATATCGGCTCGGGACCCTTACGATATATTTATATCGTGACTTTGACAGAGTAGAGCGGCTAAAAATAGTTCTTAGAGCATCCCGTTTTTATTTGAATCGCATTAAATCGCTAAATTCAAAAGTCCATTGAGGCGTGATTAGCGCCTTATCCGCCTCGATTCGATACCAGGGGCTGATGTTGCTATCGATGGGATTGCGCAAAATATGAATCTCTTGTGCCGGCATGAAGCTTTGAGCCAACATGAATAGTTTCTCGTTTTTACTTTTATCATAAGCGATATCTACAATGATAACGGCGTGTCCGGGAAAACCGCCTTGAATAAAAACATCACCGATTTTCATTCGAGTTGGATCATCAACCTTGACTAATTCCTTTTTTAAGGAAAAGGTGCCGGCATATCGAAATACAGTATCGAGATAATTTCGAAAAACAATATATGATGAATCGGTTTTAGCCGAATGCCGCCAGGATACTTTATTTCCCAAAACGATGGGGCGGTATCCATCGATCCATTTCCTGAATAGAGCTTTATCGCCGCTGGTGAAATTAAAGCAGATATCGTTATTCTTTCCGATAGAATAAAGATATTCAGCCCTTAATCTGATTACGGCATCGGCGCACTGTTGAAGATTTTCCCGGCCCGTATCGATATCAATTACGGCAATATGAGCGTTTTGATTGAGACTCAGATTACCATCGAAAAGATGAACCGGCGGATTCCCATCTTTCAAAGGGAGGTGCCTTAGCCAATCTTCAAAGCTTCCTGCGATCTCTGATTGGCGCACAAACCCGTCCGGAACCGCAAAACGGCCGGCAATATTTTCATTTTTGGGATTTCCACTAAGCCACGAATATGTACAGACTGTTGTCGAATCTTGTGTAGAAATTAGCAGGCTGATTATGAGCAGGCCGGGTATTATCATCCGAAATCTCCGGTTTTGTTATTCGAAAAATAAATCATAGGATATTTAAGCGACGTATTCAAGCGGCAAATTAACAAATAAAAAAAACCGCCGGATTTTGCTCCCGACGGTTTCAAGATTGGTTAAGCTGTTTCAATTAACCTTTAGATTCTTTTTCCTCAGCTGCATGTTTGAGCTTATCGTTGGCAAAGATAGCGATCTCGACGCGACGATTCTGAGCCTTGCCCTCAACGGTATCATTGGAGGCGACAGGCTGGGTTTCGCCATAGCCCATGGTATGGAACCGGGTGGGGTCAACCTGAAGGCCGGATAGATAAGTAGCCACCGAGTTGGCTCTTCTCATCGAAAGATCCATGTTGTAATCTTCTTTGCCGTCGCTGTCGGTATGGCCCTCGATAAGGACCTGGGTGTCCGGGTATTTATTAAGGATAGTCGCCAGCTTTTGAAGATTATCCTGGGCGGTGGGTTGCAGATCCGATTTATTGACATTAAATAGGATGCCGGAGCTAAAGGTGATTTTAATGCCCTCGCCAACGCGCTCAATCTTGGCGCCTTCGAGATCGGCTTGCAGATCGGCAGCTTGCTTATCCATATAGTTGCCGATATAAGCGCCAGCCGCTCCGCCAACCGCTGCGCCCAAAATTGCGCCAACAGCCGTATTTCCGGCCTGTTTGCCGATAATACCGCCAATTACACCACCGGAGGCCGCTCCGATAATGGCACCTTTATCTCTACGCTTCATTGAAGCACAACCGATTAAGCCGAAAATAAGCACTGCGACGATAAAGAAAATTCCCAGTTTTTTCATTTTATCTCCTTTCAAGTTATAAATAGTTTGCGTTTTTAGCCCCTCAATGAGACATAAATGATATTAAGCAGGGAGTTGTCAAGCAAAAAGATAACTTAGGCTATATCGTCGATAATTTAATAAACGAGAATGACAAGCTTAGAGATAATTTTAAGCTTTTTCTACCTTTTTTCGCTTGCTTTGGAAGCCTAAGACTGCTAAAATCTACCTATGCGAATATTATATTTTCTGACTCTAACATTAGTAGGGCTATCGATTATTTGTTCCGGCGCATTAGCCCGGCCCGGATTTTCTATCGAGGGCGGATTAATATATGACCGTCCGGCCAGCGGCACCCATAACCGTCCCTATACAAATATGAAGGGCGGAATAGGTTATACAGTTAATCTTGGCTATGATATATGGAATTGGGGCGGTTTGGAATTAGGAGCGATGCATACGAACCACGATTTCGATCTTGGTACTCGGGCCGGCGGGGCTATAATAGAGGAAAACGCCGGGAAGACCGCTTTTTTCTTAAAAGCCAGAGGAATCCCGTTCAGGTATAAGAAATTGGAAACTGTCATTGCTGCGGGAGCCGGTTTTTTTGATATTTCGGGGAAGCGTCTCGCAGGGGAGAACGAGGTCGATGATGATTTCTCCGGTTTGGGTTTTACAGGCAATTTAGATTTTAGATATAATGTAAGCGATGGGCTGGCGATTTCGCTCTATCTCGGCGCCAACTTCGTAAATTATAGCCGATACGAGATATTCGGTTATAAGGCAAATTATATTGGCAGGATGCCGGGCGGCGATTCGATCAACTGGGGGCTAACCGTATATCATCATATCGGAATTCCCCAGCTTTGATTTGAATAAAACAGTCAGCCATCGGTATATAAACGTGGTGGTGATTTGAAACAATTGTCCCTGTTTTACGTTAATAAAACCGGTTGTATCCTGGTGAAAGGAAATTAAAATGGATGATGCAAATGCAACGACCCCGACTGAATCGCAAGCAATTACTACTCCGCTTGTGGAGCCGGGTATTGTAGAGAAGCTGACCCTGCTTTTTACCAATCCAACAAAATTGTTTGAAAGTCTTCAAAGAAAAACGTCATGGTGGACGCCACTTATTGCGATAATTTTGGTCTCAATAGTGGCGGGGTTGATCGCGCAGCCGTATATAATGCCAACCGTCCGCCAGGATACCATGGCTTATCTCAGCAAAATTCCGAATATGCCGGAGGAAGCCATTCAAAAAGCTAACGAGCAGTTTGACGAATCGGCTAAATTGGGACCTAAGAACGTAATTATTACGATAATTAGCGCTTTCATTATGAGAGGCATAGCATTTTTTATAGTGGTGACCGCCATTTTCCTGGTTGGTTCCATTTTCTTCGGAGGAGTCGCAAAATATCCCAAGGTAATGTCGATGTACTCCTGGGTTTTCCCTATCTGGATTATTGGCATTATAGTAACAACGCCGCTGATGATTATAAAGGGATCGCATAATATTTCGCTTTCGCCTGCGGCGCTGGTTACTCCCGACCCATTCAGCTCGGTTTTTTATTTCTTGAGGAATCTGAGCTTTTTTAACATCTGGGCGGTAATCGTGATCGGGATTGGGTTTTCGGTGATATATGGAATCAGCCGTACCAAGGGCATTGTCGCGATGTTGATTCTGTGGGCCGTATGGATTGTCATCAACAGTTTCATTCCATATTTTAATTTCCAAATGGCATTATCCGGTTTGACATAAAATCATAAGGGGAGATCATGAAAATTAAAATCCTGATAGCTATCATGGCGACACTTGTTTCTTTTCAGGTCGCTGCTGCCGAAACCATGAATCTTAATCAATGTATCGATATGGCGCTGAAGAACAATTTCAGCATCCAATCGGCAAGAAACGCTTACTCTACATCGCGAGCGCAAACCTACACCGCCTGGGGTTCGATTCTGCCATCGATTTCGATTTCGACCAGCGCCAATCGCAACTGGTCCGGAGTGAGCCGCAGTTCCATTTTGGTTAATCCTGTTACCGGTGATACAACGGTTCTCTCGCTGGCCAAGGGCACCACAAGTTACGGTGGTGCCTTGAGCTTTAGCGTGACTTACACCGGCCTGGGAATCGGCACTTACGCCAATTTTAAAAGGACATATCATTCCAGAAATTCGTCGTATTACAACCTGACATCTACCCAAAGCACAATCGTTCAGCAAATAAAAGCCGACTATTTCGGAATCATCAGAGCTAAGAGCCTGGTAGGCGTTGCCAATGATGCCGTTAAAAGAGACCAGGAAGGGCTGCGTGTCGCTCAAAGCAGGTATGAGTTGGGCGCGGCGTCGATGTCTGACGTACTTAAGGCAAGAGTACAGCTTGGCAACGACCAGCTCGATTCAGTGACACAGACGAATAATTATCAATTAGCGCTGGTTACTCTGGCATTCGATATAGGAATCGATGTCAACCGGGGGATCGAAATTGACGAGAACCTGCCGACATCTCAATTTAATATGAGCTATGATGCGGCGCTCGACGAGGCATTGAAAAATAATCCGGATTTGCGCCGGGCTCAATCCGATTACGCCATTGCCAAGGATAATAAAATGATGGCATGCAGCAATCTCCTTCCCAGTATTTCGCTTGGGCTTACTCATCGCACCAGCGTGGATAAATTTTCAAGCCTTTTTGATTTCAAAGAACCTGATGCCGCCTATACAATGTTCGCCAGTTTAGGCTTCAATATTTTCAACGGCTTCGGTGATTACGCCGCAATCAAGAAGGCCAAAAACGACGCACTAACATCAAGCGAAAACCTTTATACGACCAAAAACAATGTAGCTCTGGCGGTTAAACAAGCGTATCTGTCTTTAGCTCAGGCCGAGGGAACCAAGCAGCTTTCAGATGAATCAGTGGCATCGGCCCAGGAAGACCTCAATCTAGTAAAAGAAAAATATGGGCTGGGCGCTGCGACCATTCTGGATCTTCTAACAGCGGAAGCCTCGCTGACTCAGGCTCAGCAAAATCAGGTGCAGGCCAGCTATCAATATAATATCGCGGTATCCCAGGTGGAAAGAGCCCTGGGCAGGTAGTGTTTGGAGGAGCGATAATGAAAAAGAAGTGGTATTTTATCATCGGCGGCGTCATCATTCTGGCGGTGTTTGTTATCCTGGCGCTTAAATCTGCCGGCGTCAAGAAAACACCTGTCACAGTCGAGAAAGCCAGCAGGGGAGAGCTGACCTCGATTGTCACCGCTACCGGCAAGGTCAAGGCTCAGGCCGATGTACAAATCTCGGCGGATGTAATGGGCCGTATCGAGCGCTTGCCTGTCAAAGAAGGCGACATCGTTAAAGCCAGCCAGCTATTGGTGGGGATAGATTCCAAATCGCGCGAAATGGATGTTGCG
This sequence comes from uncultured candidate division Zixibacteria bacterium, assembly GCA_963801605.1. Lineage (GTDB taxonomy): Bacteria > Zixibacteria > MSB-5A5 > UBA10806 > UBA10806 > UBA10806. The sequence continues at coordinate 298,215 of CAWDFP010000007.1, read as the reverse complement.
CAGGCCAGGGGTTCACTTCTTTCCGCACAATCAAACCTCGAAACATGCAAAATTACTTTGGATCGCGAAAAAGCGCTCTTTGCCAAAAATCTTACTCCCCAGTCACAACTCGATATCGCGCAGAGCAATTACGATCAGGCAGTGGCGCAAGTGCAGATCAATCAGGCCAATTTGGACCGGGCGCAGGATCAACTCGATAAATGCACTATCAGGGCGCCGATGAGCGGAGTCATCACCAAGCTCAATTCCGAATTGGGTGAGAATGTCGTTATCGGCACCATGAATTCTGCCGGCACCGTTATTATGGTCATCTCCGATCTTTCGGCAATCGAGATCGAGGCCGAGGTCGACGAGACCGATATTGCTTCCGTTGCCGTCGATCAGGATGTAAAAATTTCGCTGGACGCTTTTCCCGATACAACCTATCACGGACGAGTCATCGAGGTTGGCAATTCCGCGCAAACCTCAAACAGCTATACTACAACGACCGATCAGGTAACAAATTTCCTCGTGAAAGTGCTGATTGAAGATACTGTCGCCAATATCAAACCCGGCATGACAGCGTCGATAGATATTACTACCGCCCAGCGTCCCGATGTCATCAAGATACCATCAAGAGCGGTCGTAATGCGTCCCGAAGGAACCGACAAGGAAGAGCTCAATAAGGATACATCCAAAGACGGCGCCAAGGCAGATGAAGTAAAAGCTGATGCCAGCCTTAAAAAGAAAAAGGATATCGATGGCGTCTTCACGGTGAAAGGCGGCAAAGCCAAATTTGTACCGGTAAAAACGGGTATCAGGGATCAGCAATATGTCGAGATTATTAGCGGAATAGCCGAAGGCGACAGCATTATCACCGGGCCGTATAAAACACTGCGAACTATTAAGCAAAGCGAAGTAATCGATCCGCAAAAACCTAAATTCAGCACCGGCGGCGATAGCGCCTCAGTGCGGATAGATTAAATTAAATCGGAGTGTGTCGGTTTGTTAATCAGCACCAAAGATCTCTGGAAGGTTTACCAGGTCGGTACAGAGGAAGTTCACGCCTTGCGGGGTGTAACTCTGAATATCGAAAAAGGCGAATATGTGGCTATCATGGGACCGTCAGGTTCGGGCAAATCGACCCTGATGAACCTGATTGGCTGCCTGGATACTCCCAGCAAAGGCGTTTATGAACTCAATGGCCGTCTGGTTTCAGGCATGGGCGATGATGAGCTGGCGCATATTCGAAACAAAGAGATAGGCTTTGTATTTCAGACATTCAATCTTTTGCCGCGAGCTACCGCTCTGCATAATGTCGAACTTCCGCTGATCTATAACGGTACCCGCGCAGAGGACAGGCGCGAGAAGGCCAAAGAATCGCTGGTAATGGTGGATCTGGGTGATCGCATGCTGCACAGGCCTAACGAGCTATCGGGCGGGCAAAGGCAGCGAGTGGCGATTGCCAGGGCGCTCGTCAATAAACCGTCGCTAATTTTAGCCGATGAGCCAACCGGAAATCTCGATACCAACACCGGCATCGAAATAATGGCGCTGCTTTCCAGGCTGCATCACGAAGGTAATACCATTATCATCGTAACTCACGAGCGCGATATCGCTCTCTATGCCGACCGCATTATTTATATCCGCGACGGCACGATTGAAAAAGAAGAAAGAAAACCCGAGAGCGTATAAAATATGTGGTTTATCGAGGGTGTTGTCATGGCTTTCCAATCGATCGCGGCCAACAAGCTGCGGTCGATTTTGACACTTATCGGAATTATTATCGGGGTTACAACCGTCATTGCCGTCGTTTCTATAATCAACGGCATGAATAATTATGTTACGGTCAAAATAAATACCCTTGGTTCCAATACATTTATAATCGATAAAGAAGGCATCATAACCTCCGAGGAAGATTGGCTCAACGCCCGCAAGCATAAAGATATCACGATGGATGACATGGAGGCTATCAAGCGCGGCTGCACTCTCTGCGAGGACGTCGGCGGAGCAGTCGAGACGATGAAACGAGTCAAGTACGGTTCCAATTATCTCGAGGACGTGTATCTGTCCGGCGTAACTTATAATTTTACCGACATTTCCGATGTCGATATCGATTACGGACGCAATTTGAACCAAAATGACGATGAGCGCCGCACGGCGGTTTGCCTGGTGGGGCCGGATATTGTCGATAATCTCATGAAGGTTGGCTCACCTCTGGGGCGTGATATAAAAGTCGGGAATTACTATTTTCGAGTGGTGGGAGTGGGAAAAAAGCGCGGCTCTTTCCTGGGGCAAAATCAGGATAGCTGGGTTTGTATTCCGCTTTCCACTTTCGAAAAATATTTTGGACGCAGAATGAGCATAGCCGTCTACGCCAAGGCGACCGATGTTAAATATCTCGAAGAGGCTCAGGACCAGGCCCGCATGATATTGCGCAGCCGTCATAAAACAACCTACAACCAAAAAGATGATTTCGGCATAATGACAGCCGGCTCACTGATGCAATTATATAATAATTTTACAGGAGCCGCCTGGATGGTTCTCATCATATTATCATCGGTCTCGCTGTTAGTCGGCGGTATCGTCATTATGAATATCATGCTGGTTTCGGTTACAGAGCGAACTCGCGAAATTGGAGTCAGGAAGGCTATCGGGGCCAGGCGGCGCGATATTCTCTGGCAATTTTTAATTGAGGCGGTCACCCTTTCGATTGTGGGAGGCGCCGTTGGAGTTTTGCTGGGAGTAGGACTGGCGCTGTTGGTGCATCAATTTTCTCCATTACCAGCCTCAATCCAAACCTGGGCAGTTTTAAGCGGATTGGGAGTAGCCTCAAGCGTTGGAATTGTTTTTGGGTTATTCCCGGCGCTTAAAGCCGCCAGGCTCGATCCGATCGAGGCCTTGAGGTACGAATGAACGCGGCCCGCCAAATATTCATTCCCATTTATGGAATGGCATCAATCTTAACGCTTTCCGCGATTTTATCGTGGCTTTCGGACAATAAAGGAATGCCCGAGGGTTTACTATTGGGAAGCGCCGTCGCCTTAGTTTGGGCATTAGTGCTTTTTATTCGGAGGGAAAGGCCATGAGAGCCAACGAATTTAAAGAAAGCCTGATCATGGCGCTGGGGACATTCAAGGCGCATAAGATGCGTTCGTTTCTGACTGTTCTTGGGGTTCTTATTGGAGTATTTACTATTATTACTGTGGTTTCCGTTATTACCGGCCTCAATAATTCGATATCGCGCCAGATCGAGTCGATGGGATCAAATGTTGTTTATGTATCGAAATACAAACCGGGGATAACTTTTGGAAATCGGCCTCCATCCGAACGTAACCGAAAAGATATAACTTTCGAGGATGCTAAAGCCATCATGAGCGGCTGCCCGGCTATCACGGCGATTGCGCCGCAGAATTATTATCGTAAACCTGGCGGCAATACCGCCAAATATAAAGATAATGAAATTCGCAATCCCTCATTGTTTGGGACATTACCCGATTATGAAATCGTAAATAATCATTATGTTGATAACGGCCGCTTCTTCGATGATGGTGACGAGAAAAATCATAATATGGTAGCCGTGCTCGGCAGCGGAGTTGCCGAAAAGCTCTTTCCGTATGAGGATCCTCTGGATAAACAGATATTGGTAAATGATGATAAATTTACGGTTATCGGAGTGATGAGCAAGAGAGAAACTTTCGGCGATGAAAATCAGAATAACTTTATAACCATTCCCTATGGCACCTTTAGAAAAATTCATCCTGAGGAAAAAGCGCTCTGGCTCGCCGTCAAGGCTTTCTCGCCGGAGGCCATGCCCACGGCAATCGATGAGGTAACCGAACTGATGCGCCGTCGGCACGGCTTAAAATATAACGATCCGGATGATTTCGCGGTATTTACCCAGGAAAGCCTGATGGAAATCTGGAATACCGTTACCCAGGCTATCTGGCTGGTGATGATTATAATTTCATCGATAGGTTTGTTGGTTGGCGGCGTAGGTGTGATGAATATCATGCTGGTCTCGGTTACCGAACGCACCAAGGAGATCGGCATAAGGATGGCGGTAGGGGCGAGGCGAAAGAATATTCTCTGGCAATTTTTAATAGAGGCCATGGCGCTATCCGGTCTGGGAGGAATCCTGGGGATTATACTTGGAATTGCGGGCGGAAAGATAATCGGAGCCACGACTCCTCTTCCGGCAGAAGTCTCGATTCCCTGGGTAATTATCGGGTTTGCATTTTCGGTGGCGGTAGCTTTGGTATTCGGCATTTATCCGGCTGCCAGAGCGTCAAAGCTGGATCCGATCGAATGCCTGCGTTATGAGTAAAGCTGAAACATTCGTCAGCGGCGAACAGTTTAACCCTTTGAAGGCAGTTAAATTAGCTTGCTTTATGTTGCTTCTGGATAATAAATTTATGAAAGGCCGGATATGCTAAGACTTCTGTCGATAATGATTTGTTTGACGCTCCCGTTTACAACTATGGCCTTGGCCGAGGATAATCCGGGCATTGTCGATGAGTTGGCTCCGCAGTCATTTTACATTGATTATGCTGCTTTTGCGGATACTGCACCCAATAGCATGATACTTGAAGTCTATTATAAGATATTTTCATCGGGCCTTTCCTTCCAGAAATTCGGCGATAAATTCAAAGCCGATTATTCGGTCGATATCACGCTTAATCGTAAGGGAAAACAGGTTACGGGCACATCAAATGATGGATCGCTGGTAGCCGACAACTATAAGAGTTCGATTTCAAAAGATGATTTTATAATCAATATGGTTACCTTTCATGTCGCTCCGGACGATTATCGTTTGTTAGCTACTCTAAAAGACCCCAATGTCGCGGAGCAGCTTGTCAGGCCCAGAGAGTTGAATATCAAACAAAAAGACTTTTATAAGAATAAGACTAATCTTTCCACTATCGAATTTTTGCGCGATGCTACTCCGGCGGAGGGAGACACCGAGTTTGTGAAAGATGGCATGAGGATGATACCATCGGTTTCCAGGACCTATGGCGACGAGCAGCCGGATCTTATTTTTTATTATGAAATTTATAACGAGAATTCCAAATTCAACGGGGAATATCTAACAATTTATACCGTCAGCAGCGGTGATCGTATTTATACTGCCGACACATCGCTGTTTCCCTCGAACGGGGCCAAAACTCCCCGGCTTGACAAGTTCAAAGTCGATGGATTGCTGCCGGGCGATTATAGATTTACGCTGCAATTGAGTTCGCCGGGCACCAAGCTAAAGGCTAAAATCCAGACCGAGTTTCTAATCGGATGGTCCGTAATGGCGCTTGTAAAGAACGACTTCAAAACTGCGGTCGAACAGCTACGATATATCGCTACTCCCGATGAAATGAAAAAACTCAACGCTACTCCGACGGCTGAACATATCAAGGCCTGGAATGACTATTGGAAATCGAAAGATTTAACTCCAAGTTCGCCGGAAAATGAAATTAAGGACGAGTATTATAAGCGAATCAGATACGCCGATCTTAATTTCGGCAATTTCGGGCGCGGCGGTTGGAAAACCGATATGGGAATGGTTTATGTAACATACGGACCGCCAGACGAGATTGAGCGACACCCCTTCGATATCGATGCCAAAGCTTATCAAATTTGGTACTACTATGGCTTGAAACGCACCTTCCGATTTGTTGATTTTAACGGTTATGGCGACTACGAACTTATTTATCCATATGACGGAGACTTAAGGAAGCTAAGGTAACTATGAAAAAAGCTATCACTTTGTTTGGTATTGCGGTTCTGGCGTTTCTTTGGCTCGGGCAATCAAGGGCCGAGAGTAAAGAATCCAGAGGGCTGCAATTTGACGCTGACTATGCGGTGTTCAGAATTCCGGGCGATACCGTCAATTCCTATGTCGAGATTCATTACAACCTGCGGCGCAATCAGCTAAAATACGAGCCGCTGGAAAACGGCTACGAGGCCATGATTAATTTCAAGCTGGATCTTAAAAATACCAAAGGTACGATTATAGATTCCCTGTCGTGGAAAGCCGCTAACCGCATAGACAAACTCTCCTTGTTAGATGATAGCCAATTACCTCATTTCCGACATGTATGGAAATCCGATTCCGGCCGGACATTATCAGGTCGATTTGTCTGTTACAAACGGCGATAAGGATGGGTTTGCCTCGTTTATCATGGACGTACCGGCGTTTAAGGGCACCAAGCCGGCTCTATCATCGATTGAGCTGGCATACCAGATAAAAGCCGATTCTGCAGGCGGCAGGTTCGTAAAAAACGGATTGTTAGTAATGCCAAATCCATCGGGCCAATATCTACAGGCTGCAAAAATAGCCAGTGTTTACGCTGAAGGTTACGGACTGGATACGAGCGCTGACGCCGATACAATGTTTCATGTTACGCTCAAGGTATTAACGCTGGGAGGGCAGCCGATTCAAACTCATCCGTCCATAACGTATGTAAAGCCGGGTGAATCGGCAGTGATTGTTGTTGGTTTTCCCATAGATACACTCAAGGCGGGCGAGTATAATTTAATCATGACGCTTGATGACGGCCCCGATACAGTTTCTGCATCCAAGCAGTTTTCGATAGTCGAATCCCGCGAAGTGGCCCGAAGAACGATGATGCAGAGCATTTTACGCGAATTTCCCGAGGCAAACAATATAACCTCCGAGGAGGACGCCAAGAATTTCAAAGATGAAATTGCGTATATTGCCACCCCCGATGAACTTAAGCTTTACGACTCCCTAAATTTAACCGGCAAAGCGGCCTTTCAGAAAGATTTCTGGGCAAGGCGAAATTCCAATCCGTCATCGCCTCAAAACGCCTACGAAATAGAGCATTACAGACGTATTAAATATGTTAAGGAAGCTTTCGGCAAATTTAAGGGCGGTCACGCCGGTTGGAAAACTGATCGTGGGCGGGTTTATATAATTTATGGCGAACCCAATGAAATCGAACGTTTTCCGCAGACCATCGAGGCTCGGTCATGGGAGAGATGGTGGTACACGGGCATAGAGGGCGGCGTATATTTTGTCTTTGTTGATTTTGAAAATGCCGAAGACTATACTCTTGTACACTCCTCTAAGAGGGACGAGATCAAAGATAATAACTGGGAAGATAAAATCAAGATGAGCATGAATCTGAGATAACCGGAATTAGATGCTGTCTTGTTGTCGATTTACAAATAAGTGATTTCCCTTTTTTAAGGAATTCTATATTAGAATACTCTTTTATGTCTGATAATAAAAACCAAGTTTTCCGGGATATTGATGACGATGGTTTTATATCGTCGCTGCTTAAAATCAATTCCGATCTCAAGCTCGAAGCGGCCCTGAAAAATGTGTTGTCATCGCTGACAACGCTATTCAAATGCGAAATGGCCAGCGTGGTTTTAAGCGATCTTCGCAACAACGTGCTGAAGCTGTATACGCTGTTCGATGGTTCCGATCATCATGATATTAAACCGCATACTTACAGCGACGCGCTTATTGGCTGGCGCTCAGCTAATCGCGGCCCGGTGATCGCTAATGATCTCGAAAGCGATATTCAATTCCAGGAGTTAGCGGGCGGGTATTACCGGAACAAACCCAAGAATCTCATCAGCGTGCCGCTCTTTGCCGAAGGCGAATTTTTCGGGATGGTTCAGGCGGCAAACAGCCAGAGGCCCGAAGGCTTTTCGCAGGAGGAGCTCGCAACTCTAAGCGCGCTCGGCAATCATGTAGCGGTGGCGCTTCGAAATTCCTGGTTTCTCGAGGACGCCAAACGCGGATCGCGGGAGGCCCGGTCTCTTTATGAGGTTGGAATCGCTCTATCTGCCACACTTGAATTGGATGATCTGCTTGAAAAGATTCTCGATAATCTTAGACGGGTAGTCTCGTACAACAGCGCCATGATTTATTTGATTTCCCCCAGCGGCAAAGTCATTCATGATATTGTCAGCAGGGGAGTACCGGAGGCGATGCGAGACAGCCTTCCGATGCGAATTGGACAGGGGATCACCGGCCGAGTGGTGCAAACGGGTCAATGCCATAATTGTATCCGATGTTACCCAAAATCCTGATTATATAGCGTGCCGGGTAGAAACGCGCTCCGAATTGGCGGTGCCCCTCAAAGTAGGGGAAAATGTTATCGGAGCTTTCAATATTGAGCATGATAAGCCCGGCGCTTATTCTCAGCATGACCTGGAGCTTCTCAACGCTTTCGCCAGCCTGGCGGCAATTTCGATAGAACGGGCTCGTCTTTACAACGAGCGAATGGCGGCCAGAAAACTCGATCTGGAGCTATCCATTGCCAGACGAATCCAGATGACCTTTCTTCCATCACAGGACCCGCAAATTGACGGTTTCGATATATCGGGAATTAATATACCATCGGCGGCAGTGGGGGGAGACTATTACGATTTTATTCCCATTGTAGATAACCAGCTTGGGGTAGCAATTGGCGATGTCTCCGGCAAGGGAGTGCCGGCTTCTCTTATCATGGCATCATTCCGCGCCAGCTTGAAAGCCGAGATCAGGAATAATTTCGCAATCAGGGCGATACTTTTTAAGGTCAACAATCTGCTGTTTGAATCGATGGAACGTGACAACTATGTGACTGCCATTTATTGTGTACTCGATTCCAAGAATCGAGTATTGACGTTTTCCAATGCCGGTCATAACCCGCCGATTCTTCGTCGGGCTAATGGGGCGGTAGAATATCTCAAAGAGGGCGGCCTGGCCCTGGGGACTTTCCACGATTCAGCTTATGAGGAACGTCCCATCTATCTAAATGCCGGGGATATTCTACTTTATTATACCGATGGTGTCACCGAAAGCAAGAATTGCGATGATCAGGAATTTGGGGTCGACAGGCTGATAACGGCTTTAGAGGAATCAAAAGCCTTATCGGCCAAAGAAATTATTAAATATGTGATAGATTCCACCAGAAAATTCTCCAATTGCCAGACTGAAATCGATGATTTAACTATGGTTGTGATAAAAGCGTTATAAAATCCCACAAGTGTTATTTTAATCATCACTACAAATTTTATATAAGTTGTTTGTATATATAGTGTTAAAGTAACAGTTTAAATCTGCTGTTATTAATAACACTATTTTATAGATTTGATCCTCAGTTTCATTTCATAACCTATTACTGTATAATACGTTAGTTCCGCAAATTATTTGGCACAATAGTTGTTATTGGTCTTGGTGTAGTTTGCTTCTCTCCCCTCAGTTACTTTGGGTGGGGCCGTCGGAAGCGGCGGCCCCGCAAAGATTGAGCGGGAAATGTCGACGAGGATCGACACAGAAGGTGGTCGCGGAACTGGCAAACCCTCGGGCGGATCACTTTTCTGACAAGGACTACAACGGGATACCATAAACGTTAGGTTAACTGGTTCAGGAGCAGACAAGATGGTCAAATTCTCAAAAGAACGATTATCAACGGAGTTCGAGCAGTCCGCGGTGATTCATTTAGAATATCTCTATGGATTGGCCAGGGCGCTGACTCATGATTCCGTATTCTCCGAGGATTTGGTGCAGGAAACATATCTGAAAGCGTACAGCAATTTCGAAATGTTTCATCGCGGCACCAACTGCCTGGCCTGGCTGGTGAGGATCATGACCAACACATATATCAATCATTATCATAAAAATAAAAAGGCGCCCAAGCAGCAGGAGATCAACAACGAGACTCTGCATGACCGTCCCAAGCCGGAGGCGCGCCGAGGCCGACCTGATCAGTTTCGATGATGACCGTCTGCTCGACAACTATGTCAGCGATAATATCAAGAAGGCGATCAACTCGCTGCCGGGAGATTATCGAATCATGATTATCATGGCTGACCTGCGGGGGTTATCGTATCAGGATATTTCCGTTACTCTGGGATGCCCGCTGGGCACGGTGCGCAGCCGTCTGTCGCGGGGACGCACGATACTCAAGCGCAAGCTCACGGATGTTCATCCGGCGATGTTAGCGCATCTGAATTAGCTATTACAGCATAGTTCTCCGATAGCAGCCCCTGGTTCAAAAGGACCGGGGGCTGATCTACTTTAGGAGTTTCGGGTTCCGAGTTACGAGTTGCGAGTTTAGCGGATTTGTGTTGAAAATTAATGGAGAGGACGAAAATGGGTTTGGCGAATTTCCGTTAATAGACTTGATAGTTTATAAAATCATGATATATTCATTATTGTTTTTCGTTCCTCATTGTTAAGACAGACAGCTTTGATGATTGTGAAAATTTAGCCCCTTAGACTCGAAGGAGGCCCAAATTGAAAAAGCTGGCGATAATAGCAATATCCTTATTTCTAATTACCATTTCGTTTACTGCAAGCGCGCAAAATATTGAATATGTAGGTTCAGAGCTTTGGACGGGGGTCAACGATGTTAAAATCTCAGGACATTACGCTTATTGCGCTTTCTTCGATGGAATGGCGATTTTCGATATCTCAAATTCAGCCTCACCAACGCTTACAAGCCGGCTTTTTTTGCAGGGAACCGGTTATGGAGTATTTATTTCCGGTAATTACGCTTTCTTTGCGGATATCGCAGGCGGTCTTAAAGTAATTGACATTTCAGATCCTTCGATTCCAAGTCTTATTGGGAGTCTTTATGTTTCCGGATATGCCTGGGATGTCTATGTATCGGGCCGATATGCGTATGTCGCGTCTGATAGGGCCGGTCTTCAAATAATGGATATTTCTAACCCTGCCAATCCCGAGTTTATTGGAGATTATAACAATTCCATAAATATTTATGGGGTTTTTGTATCCGGAAGCTATGCCTATTTGGCCAATTCAGGAAGTACTCTAATAGTTGTAGATGTCTCGAATCCTAATTACCCCGTTCTAGTAGGTAATACCGCTGACGATGGTTATTCAAATCAAGTAATTATCTCGGGTGAATATGCATATGTCGCTGCCGGGAGAGGGGGTATGCAAATAGTAGATGTATCCGATCCCACATTCCCATCCATCGTTGGCTCATATGCTACTCAAGATTTTACTGAAGACATTGCAGTTTCAAGGGATTATGCTTACATGGCAGACGGCGATAACGGCCTTCAAGTTATTAATGTTGCTGATCCCGTCAATCCAATTTTTGTGGGGGGATGCGATTTTCAGGGCCATTCTATTGGCATTTCTGTCCTGAATGGCCTCGCCTATGTTGCCGCCGATTTGGGCGGACTTCAGATCGTCGACGTAGCGAATCCTCGTTTGCCCCGAGTTGTGGGAAGATATTCCACGCCGGATTACGTGCTTGGAGTATCAATTACTGGGGAATACGCTTATGTGGCAAATTGGGGGAGCGGCCTTCAGATTTTAGATATCGCCAATCCCTTCAATCCTATTGTGGTCGGAACATATAAAACTCCTGCCGGGGCTTGGGGGACATCTCAATTTTCTGAATATGCATACATCGCTGATGATACAGCTGGTTTATTGATAGTAAACGTGCAGGTTCCTCACAATCCAGTTTTTGCAGGCGCTTGTCGGCTAACATCGAAAGCATATAATGTGGCTATTTCCGGCAGTTATGCTTATGTCGCTGAAGGCGAGTACGGTTATGAAATAGTAGATATTTCTGATGCGGCGAATCCGATTTCAGTAGGGGCCTACGGCACCCCCGGGTGGACTTGTAAAGTATTTGTTTCCGAGGGTTACGCATATTTGGCCGACGTTAGCTCCTTACTAATTATAAATATCACCGATCCTTTAAATCCTATATTTACAAGCAGATATATTACCTCGGGATACGCGCAAGATGTGTTTGTTTCGGGGAACTATGCATTTATCGCAGACGGAGCGAATGGATTATTAATCTTGGATATTACTGAGCCAACAACCCCTATATTTATTGGGGCCTGTGACACTCCTGGTAATGCCAAGGGCGTTACCATTTTAGGCAATTATGCTTTTATGGCGGATAGCTGGTATCAGGAGGAGCAGAAGAGCAGCCTAATAATAATCGATATAGCGGATCCTGCTCACCCTCATCTAACCTCGAGGTTTATTACTCCCGGTCTTGCAGCAGCGATATCGTCTTCAGGTGGCTATATATATTATTGTGATACATATTCCTTGATAATATTCAGGGACCCCGAAACAAAATTAATAGAAAACGTCAGCCTCCCATATGAGCTAACCCTCTCTCAAAACTATCCCAACCCCTTCAACGCCCAAACAACCATAAGCTATTCTTTGCCTGATGCTGGCTCCGTTACAATATCAATCTATAACCTGCTTGGTCAGAAGGTGACGGCTCTGTTTGAGGGAACTAAGACGGCGGGAGAGCATCAGATAGTTTGGGATGCCAAAGATTTTCCCTCCGGTGTTTATTTCGCCCGTCTCGATGCGGGGGAGAAGAGCCAGAATATTAAGATGGTGCTGATGAAATAATTGCGGGGGCAGACGAGGCCGGAGGCCCGAAGCAGCCGTCTGTCGCGGGGACGCACGATACTCAAACGCAAGCTCACGGATGTTCATCCGGCGATGTTAGCGCATCTGAATTAGCTATTACAGCATAGTTCTCCGAATAGCAGCCCCTGGTTCATAAGGACCGGGGGCTGAAGTTATTATAACTGCCAATTAATCCATTATTTTTACTTGACTTTTTTATACATGATTAATATTATTTTATGGCATACAATGATTCTGCAAGCTGTGGTTTAGTTGGGGGCAAGGAGCGAGGCTTTTATGCTGGGTGTGAGGTCCAGGTTCTTGGTCGCAGTCTTTTCTTTGTTTATATCGTATTTCTGCAATGAGGCGATAGCCGAACCCATAGGCGAGGTAGATACGGTGGGCATTACTTGGTGCGAGAAGCAGTGGGGCAGCCACAATGCTGGCTCAATGATGGCTATGGATACAATAGGCGGCAATATATATATAGCCTGGAGCTATGCCCCACAATCATTCTATTGGAGTTCTTATAGCGCGTTCAACTATTATACTCCCAATTTAGGCTGGGTTTATGGCGATAGCGGCCTAGAGATGTTTTCAGGCTCCTATCATAATGAGTGCCACTCAGTTCTTTTGCCGGGTAATTACGGCGGCCTGGACGATGTAGAGATAGTTTTAGCATCTCCAATTACATACATGGTTCGCGCCAAGTGGAATGCCGATAGCTTCACAACCATGCGGATTGACACGGTTAATTCACCCCATGAATTTGTACCATCATACGCTATTTTTAATAATGGTTGCGTTCAATTGCTTGCAGAAGGAAGCGATGGATTAGGGTGCTCCCGCCTATATTTTGGCAGTTATGTTTTAGACCCCTATAATTTTAGCGGCTGGCAATGTGTGGATACCTCGACCAATCAGGCTTATTGCATTGCCGTTTCGCCTGTTAGCCATAAGGAAGCAATTTCTTATTTGAGACAAAGAGTGTTTTCGGATACGGGCGTGTACGGTTTGGATTTTGATCAGGATATATATATCATTTCCTCTCCCGATGGAATAAATTGGGATCTCCAGGCAAAAAATAACATCACCAATTTTGCGGAGAGTGATGTTTTCAGGCCGTTTATGGACGTTGATGCCATATTTGATTATGCGGCTAATATTCATATCGCCTTCAAGACGCTTGAGTATGAAATAAATAGAAGTGAGCCAGAAAGCTCCAGGATTGCCTATAACATGTGCTTTCTGTGGCACTGGAGCGAAGATCTGGACTCTTTTACGGTGGCGGCAAGTGGCTGGATTCCCAATGCATACCCGTCCGGTTTTGGGCATTATAGTTGTTTTGTCGATAAGCCCCAAATGGCGATAAATCCCATCAATGGTTATCTCTATATGCTTTATGAACGGTATTATATGGAGGAGCATTCCGGCAACGGCTTCGGAGTAGCCGATCAATGGGTCACAGTATCTACAGATAACGGTCTCAACTGGTCTTTGGGAACCAATATTACAGATACTCACACGCCTTACTGCAGTGCGGGAGAATGCGCCTCCGAGGTGCAAGCTTCATTATATGAAATTGCAAATGATACCCTGCATGTTGTCTATATATTAGATAAAGATGGCGGTATATATCAAGACCATGAGGGCTGGCCCAGCCAAAACTACGTTATCTATCAGAAAATACCTGCTGACCAAATTCCCACAACTCCCCTTATTGAACAATTCTCATTCAGGGACGGGCCAGTGAGATGCTCATACATGCCGGGGGATATTAACGGGGATAATCAGACAAATGGCGGCGATATAGTTTATGCGGTTAACTTTTTCAGGGGTGGCAGGGGCCTGCCTGCTGTTGAATGCAGTTGTCCAAATGAGGAAGCACCCTTTTATGGAGCAGGGGACGTTAACGGCTCCTGCAGTTTTAATGGCATGGATGTCACATATTACGTTGGTTATCTAAAGGGCCGCTTTCATAGGTTCCTCTTCTGCTCAGATTGCCCGCCGGATTATCTTTAATGTTTTTTAAGAAGATATGTTAATGGCAAATTCGATATCCCAATTGAAGTTATTTTTGGTTTAATGGACATTTAATCCAAACGGAGGACAATGTATGAAATTCTATTCTTTGAGAATTGGCCAGTTTCTAATGAGTATTTCCACAATCATTCTATGTGGGTTACTTGAAGGGGAGAGAGCCGAAACTTCGCTTCTGCTATGATTGCCCGCCATTTCCGAGATATTGGTAATAAAGAACATGAAAAACCGGAGGCACAACAATTGCGCCTTTTCGCAGTAATGCTCTTAACTCTTCTGGCACTCTCATCTGCCTTGTCCGAACCCATAGGCGAGGTAGATACGGTTGGCATTACCTGGCATGAGGAGCAGTTTGGCTGTGCAAATCCCGGTCCTCAAATAGCCAGAGACAGCGTTACCGGCAATATCTATATCGTTTGGACCTACGCCCCGTATGACCACTATTGGGTTACAGGCGGCAGCGCCTTCAATTTCTACAACCCTGACTCCGGTTGGGCTTATGGGGATAGCGGCCTTGAGATGTTTCCCGGGGTTTATAATCATGAGGACCATTCTGTGCTACTTAGAGGCAGCTCAGGGGGCAGAGATGCTTTGGAAATGATCTATGGAGCTTCCGGCAGCTTTCCGACCTATCGCTCCTGGTGGAATGGAAATCAGTTTGAGTCTAGCCCGCTTGATACCATTCGTTTTCCTTATGAAAATACCCCTATCGGTGCTCTAACTAATGACGGCGCAGTACATATTCTCGCAAGAGGTGAAATATGGCCTAGCTTATATACGCTTATATATGCCAATTACAATCTTCAACCATACACTTTCACCGGCTGGCAGGCTATCGATACTTTAAGCGGCGGATATTGTATTGCCACATCGCCTGTCACAGAAAAGGTAGCTGTTATTTACAACAAGCAGAGGGACTTTCTTCATCATAGCTCTTCGGGGCCCTTCGATGACAAGGATATTTACCTTATCACCTCTTCTGATGGGCTCAATTGGGATTTCCAGGACAAAACTAATGTTACCGACTGTGCCGAAAGCGATCCCTTCCGGCCTTATTATGGCAGCGATTTAATAATTGATTATGCTGATAATATCCATATCGCTTTCAATAACCTGGAGCTTAAGATAAACAGGGCGGAGCCGGACAGCTATAGAGCGGAATTTAATATGTGTTTTATCTGGCACTGGAGCGAGGTAACAGATTCATTCACTGTAGTTGCCGATGGCTGGTTGCGGGATCCTGCCGATAACGCTATCCTCGGCTATTGCAGCCGCACCGTAAACAGGCCCCAAATGGCCATAAATCCTGCCAACAGCTACCTTTATATGCTCTATGAGCGCTATTATCCTGATGAAAGATCCTATCTGGGATATGGCGTCGCCGACCTATGGATTACGGTATCAACTGATAATGGCCTCAACTGGTCAACAGGGGTTAATATTACCGATACCCACACCAGTCGCTGCCACCCCGGAGACTGCTCCTCTGAAATACAGGCTTCGCTCCTTGATGTAGTAAATGACACGCTGCATATCACCTATATCCTGGATAAGGATGCCGGAGTGGCTCAAGAGGAAGAGGGCAGTTATACTCAAAACTATGTTATCTACCAGAAAATACCGGCTGACTTAATACCAACAACACCGCTTATTGAGCAATTTTCATTTCGGGAGGGTCCTGTAAGATGCAGTTATCTGTTGGGAGATTTGAACGGTGATAGTCTTAAAAACGGCGCAGATGTTGTCAATGCAGTTAACTACCTTAAAGGAGGGGGAGCGCCTCTGTCTGTTGACTGCGATTGTCAGGGAATAATTAGGCCCTTCTATGCAGCAGGAGATGTCAACGGCTCCTGCTGCTTCAATGGTATGGATGTCACATTTTATATAAGTTATTTAAAGGGTCGTTATGGCAGGCTCCGTTTCTGTTATGACTGCCCGCCTGATAGGATATAGATAATATCGTGGCCAGATAAACTGGCCGCTTAAAGAAATCTACATAAAAAACCGGGGACCGCAGGGGTCCCCGGCTATGAAAATCATCTATTTGATTCTCACTTTTATTTTGATATCACCTCGATAGGCGCGGGCGGCAGGAGCCTGGCGCCGGGTGGGCAGTCGGCACAGAAGCGGAGCGCGGGGCCGGTCCCTTTGAGATAGCTCACGAAATAGGTCACATCGAGGCCGTTCCAGCTGCAAGAGCCGTTAACATCACCCTGAGGATAAAGCATGTTGGCGCCCAGATTCTGCGCATGGCGGGCATTCCTCGTGTGGCGTGTTACCGCCTTTGAAATAGCTGACCATGAAGGTCACATCAACGCCGTTGCCTGCCCCTGAGCCATTGACATCACCAACAACATAAGAGCATACGCCCTCAATCTCGAATTGAACATTTATTACGGCTACCGGCTCCTGGATGTCGGTGCTGCTGATAATTATGGAGCCGTTGTAAGCGCCACCCGGCAAGCCGGAGGCGTTCATAAACACCTTGAATGGAAATTGTCCACTGCCCGCCGGCAGAATTCCGTTAGCCAGGTCCGTGGAAAGCCAGAAGATCGGCGGCTCGAAAAGGACTGCCAAATCCTGTGTCAGATAGGGCTGATTGTAAATTACCTGCAAACCATCGGCACCGTCCGAATTCTGAATGCCGACAGTCATATCTGACGGATATGTGCCCAAACCATACTGGTAAAGGATTGTCCCGCGAGTGGCATCGAGTATTGCCTGGAAATTGTGGGTATCGGTCTGACCCGGCACATGCGCCCAATTGAGCCATGAGATGATGAAAACTCCAGCGGCGGTATCATGATAAAGATAGCAGTTGCCGCCAACGCCGGCAATCAGATTGTCCCATTCCACGGCGAGAAGGGTATTAAATTCGCCTGGGGCTGGGATTCCGGCATTGGACGAGTGCGCGAAACCATCATCGATAACCGGTCTGAACGAAATCCAGCCATTGGAGGAAATCACCACGCTATCATAGTTGGCGCCGTAGTAGTTGAATGTCATTCCCATCGGGATTGGATTTGTAAAGCCATCATCGTTGTCGCCATTACTCCAAGTGACAGGAGTTCCGATTGCCGAAATATCAATCCAACGATAGAGAGGGCCGCGCGGATCATTGGAATCAACCCAGGTATAACCGTAATTATCGGGACCGCCGTTGGCCAGAGTGCGGGGAAGGTCAGGCGAATTATTGCCATAGGAAGGATCATGAATATTAATGATGTCGATTTGCCCGTTTTCCCTGGTTATAACAGGTATATCGGGAGTCGGCTCATCCAATATACGCTGATTGGTTTGATTGATGGTGACATGATAGCCAAGCTCGCATCCGGTTCCGATATTTTCAATATAGGATGCGACAGTATCAATCTTTTCAGGCGCGGCCGCTCCGATAATATTCCTGGTGGCCAGGGCAAGCTGGGGTTGAGTAGAGGTATCTGCCAGGACATAAGCCCTGATCATGTAATCTCCGTAAGCATCACCAAGAAGATGCCATTGTCCGTACTCTCTAACCCATTTATTATCCGGAAATTCGAGGTTTCTATCAACCCCGATAGCGGCATACGGCGAATCTATGATTGAGTATCCGGCCCAAATGTTTTTACAGTTAATTACCAAATTCGTATCACAACCAATATCCCAGATTGTCCAGCCGGTTTTGGCGACCTCCAGACGGTGGCTATAAATAGGTTGGGCATCAGGAAGACCGTCATTATCGGCATCGATGAAAATACAAGCTTTGGCCGAATCAAGTCCCGTTGGATAAGGCAGCTCATCCTGATTTAGAAATTTATAAGATATTGCGGAGAGAGTCGCATTCTCATAGGCGCTATTAAATTTGGCGGCAATTACATCAGTCGTATCGTTAGAAATGACACGGGCCAGGATAACGCCGTCATCATAAATATAGGAAAGGTTGGCCGCAGCTATTGCATAAATTTGAGTTTGAACGGTATCGTTGGAACGATTGGAATCCTCGCCCAGGTTGCAGAATACCCTTAAAGCGTATGTTTCACATTCGCTGGAAATCGGCCAATCGGAGAACGTGACAGTATCGGTAGCCAGCGATGCCAGATCGCTGACGATTTGAGTGTTACTAAAACCATGATTATCGCTGGCGGTAACCTCGAAACTTTCGGAGTTGGCTCCAACGTTTTGGATTCTGGCAACGATGTCGAAATTCCCGCCATTGCGCACCAAATCTACAGGCTGATCGATAGCCAGCGCTTTGACATCATGCGGCGGAAGATAAGTATAGGTAATCGCCAAACCCGGTTGTGGGGATTGTCCGATTTCTCCATTACTATAGGAGAGGCCGATATCCTGGGCTTGATTTTCAAGTCCGATAGAGACATCAGAATTCGAACCGTCAGCGAAATAGCTATACTGCATTTTGATTGAATTGGCGGGAGCGTCGAATATGATCTCCATACCAATATCCGAGCCGGGGATATCGGCATACTCAACGCTATCAAATTGCACAATGAATCTGTATAAAACGGGATCCTGATGATAGTAAGCATGGCCGGTTCGCAGATGGAGATCATTCCAGAGGAGCGCTATCATCGCCTGAGGGCCATCGGGATCGGGGATGGCGGATGGGGTGTGATCGATACCAAGCGAATCCTCGAACGATAACCAGCCATCGGTAGAAACGGCGATCCTTGAATAAGTCTGTCCAAAATAGCTAAAATTAATGCCCATATCAATCATGCCGGAATTGGCGTTGTCAGGATCGGAAAAGTTTATTTCAGTTCCAATGCTGCGGATATCAACCCAGTTAAAGAGAGGTCCATCGCCGGTGATATTATCATTGTAGGACCAACCCTCAGCCGGTCCGGCATGGCCGATATGAGGATAAGTCATGGTATTGGCCAGCAGAGTATCGTTGGCGTGGTCCAGATCGATAAACATTCGAGTAAAACATTTAATAGAATGGGAATTTGATTCAGCGGCATGCCAGGGATTAAAGTTTATTGTCCGTCTTTCAAGGCTTGTTAAGCCGGTTACCGATTGAGAATCCGCATATACGAGAGCCTCTGTGGAATCGAATATCTGATAAACAACTTCAAAAGTGTTGGTATAGACTCCTACATTCTGCACGACCGCCGAGATTGGCCAGTAATAGCCTGTGATTGTGACTTCAGGCGGTTTAGTGATGGAATCGACTTTGACATCGTTGGTATACATATCGATTCGATCCACTCCGACGCTATCGATATACCAGCGGCCATTGTTGTTGCCTACATATTTGAAACCTATTTTAATGTTGGATTCGTAATTGGCCCAGTTCGTCATTTCAAGGGTATCGTAAGCTGGAGTGGAAAGCGAACCCCGATCGGAACCGGCATAAACGGCGAGAGTCTCCGGCCAGGTACTGCCACCATTGATAGAGCCAAGGATAAAAGCCGTATCGGTGTTGCCGGCCTGGTCGTCGTACCATTGTTTGAGCGTCAAGTGGATATCAATGGTACCCACGGATAAATCTACGACCGGGCTGATAAGAAATTCATTTTGTTGCTCTATAGGAGACCAGAAGACATCGGCGATATTCCCCCAGTTAGCTACGTTAGCCTGATGCCAATCGTTATCATCCCATTTAACCACATGGATATCGAGAAGCGTCCAATTGGCGGGAGGATTGTCGCCATAGGGGCCCCAGCCGGAGTCGAAATTCTGAATTAATAGGGAAGCGCCATCGGCGCGCAGATTAACATCATCAATACGCCAGGAGCCGGTCACAACAGCCTGGCGTTTGACATATTGAAATGCGACTACAACCTGGCTATATCCGGCCGCAAATGACGAAATATTAAAATATTCGCTATCGGGGACTGAATCACTGCCGTAATCGGCGCCCGCGTATACCATAACGGTGTCGCCCCAGGTTGAACCATTATCGTTTGAAAGGAGCACCAGTGCGGAGTCAGCATCCTGAGTGAGATAATCATCATAATAGTGACGATAGGAGAGGGTGCAAGCGGTTGAGGAGCTAAAATCAACGGCGGGGGAGATGAGCCAATCGTTGTTATAGCGGTTGGCAGACGCCCCGCTCACCCTGGCAGTACCTCCGCCCCAGGCTGAGTACTTTGACCAATCATAGCTGTCCCAGGCGCCGTCAGCCTGGCCATTATCGATGACAGTCCAGCCCGTTGCCGGATTAGCGCCGTTCCAACCCGACGGATTTTCGAAATCCTCAAATAAAACGTTATCCAGTACCTTTGGGGTTGGAGTAGACCCACCCGGCGTCGCAGCCCGAACTCCAGCTGCCATAACTATCACCAATAACAAAATCTTAACGTTTTTCATAGTCAACTCCTTAGCTCCCGTTGCAAGAAAGAAATAAGCTGTAAATAATCATATTTTTCGGATTACATAAATAATCCGGACCTAAATTCTGCTTTAATACGAAATGCAGCTTGCGTTTTTTACCGAAGAACAGAGGTATTTGGTCAACAGGTTCAACAACCGGTCCAATTCAGGTAGACTTTGAATACTAAATGATAAACAAAATGAACGGCCTATATCCCTTATATAAGAAAAGAGAATAGCGGATTAAGTCAAGAGATATTTAAAAGTCAGAATATCAAATCTATTTTCGCTTGAAACTCCTTTATAGTCAGGGTATATTAATTTGTTATGCAAAATGATTCCTTCAAGCCCTATAGGCTTGCCAATCAAGAGAATTCATCGGGGGCCAAATTAGTCAAACGATATCAAATTAGCGGATTGAATATTTATTTCTTTTACAAATTCACCAGCCTAATCGCTGATAGCATAAACGGGACATGTGAAGCCCATTGCGCCCGGAGGATCTTATGAATTTTTTGGTCGCCTTTTTATCGTATCTGCCTTTTTTCATCGTATTGGCTTATATCCTAATGGATATATTCAGGCAGAATCCCGCAGTAGAGCATTCTGTCGCCTATAAAACGCGGCGGGCCATTAACTGGCTGCCTCTGGGTTTTACTTACGCATTTCTTTACATGGCGCGTTATAATTTGACGGTTTCGAAAAACGCTTTGGGCAGCCTGATGTCCAAAGAAAGCTTTGGGACGATCTTTGGAGTCGGAGCTTTTGTATATGCCATCTCATTTTTGATCAACGGTCCCCTAACCGATAAATTTGGCGGCAAAAGAGCAATTATTGTTTCGGCACTGGGAGCAGCTCTGGCCAATGTAGCCATGGGATTCCTGGTATACGGGCAATTGGCAAAACAATGGAATGTTAATCTTACATTCTGGTTTGTGCTGCTATATGCTCTTAATATGTATTTCCAGAGCTTTGGCGCAGTTGCAATCGTCAAGGTCAATGCCGGCTGGTTTCATGTCCGTGAACGCGGCACATTTGGAGGGATATTTGGAATCCTGATCTCATTAGGGCTGTTTTTTGCGTTTGATTGGGGTCTGGCAGTAGTCAATGCCACCAAGGCCGTTGTGGATGTTAATCTCAATTGGATTCAGACACTCTTGCGAGGTTTGCTGGGATCGGCCGGAACTCCGATAGATCAAACCTGGATGGTTTTTTTCGTACCGGCGGGAATTCTGGTAATTTTTGCGATTCTTGATTTCCTTATTATTCGGGATATGCCAAGCGGCGCCGGTTTCCCCAATATATATACTGCTGATGCCACCTCCGGCGACGAAGATAAACCGATAAAGCTCATGGATATCCTGAAAAAGGTATTGACCAATAAAATTCTCTTAACAATCGCTTTCATCGAATTTTGCACCGGAGTTCTTCGCAACGGAGTCATGCACTGGTATCCAATATTCCTAAAAGATTTCATAAAAGCGCCCAGCGATTCATTTATGGTAGCCAACTGGGGACTTCTCCTGATGCTGGCCGGAGTTTTCGGCGGTATGTTTGCCGGAACGATTTCGGATTGGCTATTCAAATCGAGACGGGGACCTGTGGCGGCGATTTTATATGGCGCCATGTTCTTTTGCGTTCTGACAATGATTTTCGTGGTTATGGGTGACCAAACAATTCTCGCCATTGCGGCCGTGGCGATGTCATTCTGCGTGATCGGGACTCACGGTGTTCTCTCGGGTACATCGACCATGGATTTTGGAGGCCGCCGCGGCGCAGGGACAGCAGTCGGGCTGATCGATGGATTTGTCTATCTGGGGACCGGCGTTCAGTCGCTGTCGCTTGGATTTATCACGACCCACAATTGGGGTTGGTGGCCGGTCTTTTTGGTGCCGTTTACTCTTTTAGGATTTTATCTGGCGATGAGAATTTGGAAGGCGATTCCGGTACCTCAGACTGCGCCTGCCTCAAAATCTTAACGAGATATCGGTTTCAAACCGATTTTAGTATTATTTTGGCGTCGGGAAGAGTTTCCTGACGCCATTCCCTTCTACCATGCCGTTTGTAGAGTAAACTAATCATGAAATTAACCACGAGAATATTTGGCAAATCATGAAAAAGATCGGCGAAATCAAAGCTAATCCAATATTGGTTAATGTGGTTGCACTGGTAATTGCGATTGTACTTTATCTTTTAGTTTATAAGGGTCTATGGCAAACAGATGTACCAGCCTGGGCCAGGGGAGGAGGATTAATATTTTTAATTATCCTGGCAATTATTTTGATGTTTGCCCATGAAGGAATACATATGCTCGCGGCTAACCTATTTTCCCGGAATGCCAAGGCGAGATTGAAAATTAGACTGCTAACCTGGGAATGCCGTTTACAAGGGCCGTTGCTTCGTAAGCACTATATAATTTATGCCTTAGCCCCGGCGATTGTCCTGGGGGTTATCGGATTGGCCGGCCATACAGTATTTCAATCTGCTGACCTGAAATTCATTTCGGCCATTATATTCGTAATAGGGATTTCGGGTGCCGGCGGCGATTTCTGGTTTATATTGAGGGTATTGAAGTATCCCTCTGATGTTTATGTTTTCGATCATGGACTGGAGATGGAAATTACTGTTATCGACGATAATAACTAGTTGAGATATCTCGAATAGGGGCCTCCCGAAAGCTCTTTGATTAAGAGCGAATCGTTGATTATTCATCATTATTAACTATGGATTTATCGGCATCATCTTGATAAATTAATGCAATGGCTAAAAAGGAAAATGAGCATTTTGTCAATGAGTTTATCCCCAGGGTAAGCCGGACTTTTGCCCTGGCGATAAAATTCCTTCCGGTGGAGCTTCGGCATACGGTCTTTACCGCCTACCTGCTTTGCCGGGTAGCCGACACAATCGAGGATTCGCCATTTATTGCACCTGATGAAAAGCAGGCTCGTTTGATGCATTTAAAGAGACTGCTTATGGCCGGCGCTGAAGGGGATTCAATTGCACCAGATGAGATTGCCCCGCTTTTTTTGGCAGTTGATTCCCTCGCGAGGAGATGATCATCGGCTTTTAACCAAAAGCCAGGAATTATTCGAGGTACTGAAAGAGCTTCCTCTTGATAAGAGGCGCATTATCTATCATTGGGCGGGGGTGATGGCCGGCGGGATGGCCGAGTTTTCGGAAATTACGGCGCCTGGGGAGGGCCGGATAGTAGCACTTGATTCAGTCGCCCAGTGGGATCGCTACTGCTATTATGTCGCCGGGACAGTTGGAAGAATGTTAACCGATCTATTTATATCTCAATATGGCCCGGAAAAGAATATTGCTCTTGAAATGATGCGTTTGTGCGACTCATTTGGTCTCGGTTTGCAGAAGGTTAATACCATTAAGGATGTTCCTGGCGATATGGCCAGAGGGGTCGTTTTCCTGCCAAAAGATTTGATGGAGAAGCACAGTCTTACGCCATCATCGCTTAGCGATGGCAGGCAAAAGAAAGCGTTAAGCGCATTTGTCGGTGATTTAGCGGCAAATGCCGGGCAGCATCTTGACGATGCTATCTCTTATACAGTTTTATTACCTGAACGATTGAAGGGCGTGAGAATGTTTTTAACGGTGCCAGTATTTTTGGCGCGGGAAACGCTGACGTTAGTTGCCGCCAATCCGGTGCAGACTATGGTTGGACCTCCGGTGAAAATATCTCGAAAAGATGTGATTCATTTGACGGCTATGGCGCGACTGCATTCTCGATCTAATGAATCTTTAAAGAGTTACTATTTGAAATTGAAGCGTAAAAAATAAGTTAAAATCGGCCGTTGGGACTTTTCGATGGCAATTTTAATATAATTAAGCTATTTGATAAAATTGACATCAAAATGATATGATGATATTATAAAGCCAATGGATAATATCAAAGATTATAAAAAACGCGCCAAGGAGCTCAGAGGAACTGATTGAGTATCATAATAATCGTTATTATGTGCTCGATAAACCGGAAATCTCCGATGCCGAATATGATGAGCTTTTCGATGAGCTTGTAAAACTCGAAGCTGCTCATCCTGACCTTCGCACGCCTGATTCCCCGACACAACGAGTGGGCGCCCCGCCAGTCACCAAATTTTCAACCTGCCAGCATGTTATACCGATGCTTTCGCTGGGAAAGGCGACTACCAGGGAAGAGTTCCTGGATTTTGACCGTCGAGTAAGAAGCCTATTGGATGGAAACAAAATCGAATATTCGGTTGAGCCTAAGTATGACGGTCTGGCAGTGACCCTTATTTATAAAAATGGAATCTTGGAATTGGGCGCGACGCGCGGCGATGGATTTACCGGCGAGGTAGTGACCGAGAATCTTAAAACGGTTCGGACAGTTCCATTGAGGTTAAAGTCGAATGATATACCGAAAACCCTGGAGGTACGGGGCGAAGTCATAATATTTAAGGCGGATTTCGAGAAATTTAATAAGGCGCGCACGGAGTCGGGTCAGGAGTTATTTGCCAATCCGCGCAATATGGCAGCGGGGTCGCTTCGGCAGCTTGATTCGCGGATCACTGCGGGCAGGCCGCTTCGTTTTATGGCTTATGGAATCGGATTAACGGAGGGTATTTCGTTCAGCGGACACTTCGAGACGATGAAATACCTTGAATCGGTCGGGTTTAAGATCAGCGATAATTTGGATAAATATGATAATTATGATAAAGTCGAAAAATATTACGATGAGATTCTTGCCAAACGGGATTCACTGGCATACGATATCGACGGAATTGTAATAAAAATAGATTCATATCGTCAACAGGAGATAGCCGGGGTGCTGTCACGTTCGCCACGCTGGGCAGTGGCCTGGAAATTTCCGGCAATCCAGCGCACCACGGTTGTAGAAGATATAAAGATGCAGGTCGGGCGTACCGGAATTCTGACGCCAGTTGCCTACCTGAAGCCGGTTCAGGTAGGCGGGGTTACCGTTGCCAGAGCTACGCTTCACAATGAGCAGGAAGTTGAGCGAAAGGATATCCGTATCGGAGATACGGTAATTATCCAGAGGGCCGGCGATGTTATCCCCGAGGTGGTAAAGGTTGTTACCGAGAAACGTACGGGAAAAGAAAAGAAATTCGCGATGCCGAATAAATGCCCGGTTTGCGGGTCGCCGGTTCAGAGGATCGAGGGCGAGGTGGCAGTCAGGTGCTCGTCGCTATATTGTCCGGCCCAGATGATCGAGAAGATCACTCATTTCGGATCGCGTTCGGCTATGGATATCGAGGGTTTGGGATATCGTACAATTGAGATCTTTGTCGAAAAAGGATTTATCAAAGATATCTCCGATCTATACCTGCTGCCATTAAAAAGAAATGAAATTGTTGAAATTGAGCGCATGGGAGAGAAATCGTTCAATAATCTGGAAGCCGCTCTTGAACAATCGAAGAAACGCGAATTGCCGCGAATCATATTTGCGCTCGGTATTCCGGGCATAGGGGAGACGACGGCCTATTTATTAGCAGAGAATTTTGGCTCGATGGATAATCTTATGAAGGCCAGCGAACTAGAAATAAATGAAATCCACGGAATCGGGCCTGTCCTGGCGCATTCGATTAATATGTTCTTCAAAGATGAGAATAATGTTAAGGTGATAAATAAGCTGAAAAAATATGGTATCGAGTTCCCCGTAACGGTTATAAAATCGCATGATGGTCCTTTGACTGGAAAGACATTTGTATTAACCGGTACTATGGAAAGTTATTCGCGGAGCGAAGCGGAACTGGAAATCGAAAAACTTGGAGGCAAGGTAACATCGTCGGTATCGAAAAAGACCGACTATGTTGTGGCCGGAGCGGAACCGGGAAGCAAACTCGACAAAGCCAACAAGCTTGGCGTGAATGTAATCGACGAATTTGAATTCAAGAAGCTCATAGGCGCGAAATGACAAATCCGGAGTTGGCAGCGTTATTCGACGAGTTGGCGGATATCATGGAGATCGCCGGGGAAGATCGATTCAAGATACATGCCTACCGAAATGCCAGTATCGAAATAAAGGCGCATCGAGAGAGCATTTCCGATCTTCCTCTTGATAAACTGCAACAGTTATCGGGAATAGGAAAAGCCATATCAGGAAAAATTCATGAAGCTGGAGAGACGGGCACATTCGCTGCTCTCGAAAAATGGAGACAAAGCGGCTATGCATCTTTGCGGCCGATTTTAGGCGTTAAGGGATTAAGTATCGGAAAGTTGCGCAATTTGCTAAAAGACCTGAATATCAATTCGAAAACTGACCTGATAGATTCAATCAAGGATGGCAGATTCGAAGGTTATAGAGAAATTGATGCCAAAGTCAAGGAAGGCATTATTCATTTAATCACAGGATGATTATGGACGAGCTTGAAAAAACAGAGGCCAAAGAGCTGGCTTTGCAAACTATCACCATGCCGATTCTGGTGATAGCGGCGGGGACGGCGTTCTTCTATTTTGCGGGACCGGTGCTGATACCAATCGTATTAGCCGCGACGCTGACATATCTGCTTTTACCGGTAGTGAATCTGCTGAAGAAGCTTAAGATGCCTCACTGGCTGGCGGTTCTGGTCGTGATGATAGCGGTAGTGGGAATATTTGTCCTTCTGGCGGCTCTATTGATCGGCGAAATTTCGGATTTGGCGTCAACATTGCCTCAATATCAGGAGAAAATTATATCCGAAATACAGAACTGGAATAATGCCATAAAGAATTTGATCGACAAGTTGCCGTCATTTCTGAAAAGCCAGAATAATATGTCGGTAGATGCTGATAAGGTGCAATCGGTCGGCGGATTTCTGTTAAGAGGCGTGAGTTCCATTACGGCCTTTATTCTGAGCCTCATCGTTATATTTTCGCTGGTATTATTCATGCTATTGGAATCCGATCTTTTTAAGAGGAAATTTCGCCTGGTTTTCGGCGGAGAGCATGTTGAGGAAACCGATAAGATAATTCAGGAAATCAATTCGCAGATTAAGGGATATCTTCAGGTAAGATTTTACGTATTTGTGGGGCTGTCTATCGCGACCACGATCGGGCTTTTGATACTCGATGTACAATATGCCTATATCTGGGGGCCGTTAGCGGGGCTTCTCAATGTAATTCCATATATTGGTTCAGTCCTGGGGGCAGTAGCTCCGATAATTGTGACGGGCATTCAGCATAATTCTGTCATCCAAATGGTTTATGTGGCGCTCTTTTTTCTGGTGTTGCAGGCGATTGAGGGAAACTATATCACTCCCAAGCTGACCACAACATCGGTAGATCTGAATGCGGTGACGTCGCTCATTTCGCTAACCTACTGGGGATGGATCTGGGGCGGGATCGGTATTGTCCTGGCGGTGCCGATAACGGCCGCAATCAAGATCATTTTTGATCATATCGAACCGCTCAAGCCGATTGGAATGCTGATGGGAACGGAAAGATCGCCCGACCTAATAAAAGTAAAAACCCCGGAAAAATAAGAACAGTCAAAATAGTAGAAAGATATATCGGTTCTAAACGCGCTTAATTTTTCATAAGGTCAAACGTTCGCTACCTGGTTTGACGGTTGGCTGTTAAAAACCAATATGGATATATTCTGGGGGGCGCGCTGAGTTCATCCAAACGGGCAACTTCTTCGGATGTCATCTCCCAATCTACGGTTTTAAGATTGTCGGCTAATTGTTCGATATTTCTCGCCCCGATAATCACAGAACTGACTCCCGGCTTGCGGAGAAGATAATTTAGCGATGCCTGAGTTATCGATGTATTATGGGCCTGGGCGATCTTTTCAAGCTCGTCAATTATGGCGTATCCCTTGTTCTCGTCAAATTTCAAGAATACGTTTTCCGATGTGCTTCTTCTGGCGCCCTCCGGAGGCTTCTGGCCTCGTCTATATTTGCCGGTAAGAAATCCGCCGGCCAACGGGCTCCAGGGGAGGATGCCGAGGCGTTGATCCTGAGTTAATGGCACGAGTTCCAGCTCCAGGTCGCGGCAGACGAGAGAGTAGTAAGCTTGCAGGGTAATGAAGCGCGCCCAGGCATTATTATCCGAAATCGAAAGAGCTTTCATTAACTGCCAGCCGGTATAATTGGAGACTCCGATATAACGTACTTTTCCCTGATGTACCAGGTCGTTAAGGGCATCGAGTGTTTCCTCGAGAGGCGTGACGGGGTCAAAGCTATGAACCTGGTAAAGGTCGATATAATCAGTTCCCAGGCGTCGCAGACTGGCATTACAAGCCTCGATAATATGATGCCGCGACAGGCCGACATCGTTCGGGCCAGGACCCATTCTGCCGCGCACTTTGGTAGCGAGAATAATGTCCTTGCGTCTACTGCCGAGAGCTTTGCCAAGCAATTCCTCGGCCTTTCCCTGTGAGTAAACATCCGCAGTATCGAAAAAGTTAATGCCACCATCAAGGCATAAACCAACCAGCATGTCGGCTCCTGTTTGATCGACTTTACCGATCGTTTCCCAGGTTCCTTGTCCACCGAAAGTCATGGTGCCGAAACAAAGTTCGGAAACCTTGACACCACTGTTGCCTAAGAATCGTAGATTCATTTCGCCTGCCATTTTAAATATTTTCCCGTTAATACCTGATAAATATTTAACCAGCAAAATAAGGATAAAGTGCCATCAAGGGAAGGGAATATTTAAAGATGATTTATCTCCCTAATTAAATTTTGTTTTTCAGATAATCCTTGCTGAAATCAATTTTTAACTCATTCCACATGGGCAGATGATCCGACATCTTATAAGTGCGCCAAGTTTTTAAATATTTCGAAACGCCAGAGCATCTAATCAAGTAATTTGACTTTAAAGATTTTCAGCAAACTTTATAATTCCCTCAAAATCCGGCATTGGCCCTCGTGCCTCAATCCTCCATATTTGCATTGCTTTCCCGGTTTTCCTGATGTATTATTCAAGCCTTGTGTGTGCTATTTGGTGCTTTGAAAAGTTATTCATATCTTGAGAGAGGTAGGATAGATGGACAAAAAAGATCAAATGTTAGCCAAAGCCGATCAACCCGGCGTCGAAGCCATGAAACTTCATCCCTTCTACAAGGGGAAAATCGAGGTTGTGCCCAAATGCTGTATCCGCGACTTCCAGGATTTTGCCATCTGGTACACTCCCGGTGTTGCCAAGCCCTGTCTCGATATCAACAAAAACCCGGAAACCGTCTGGGAACATACCAACAAAGGTAACCTCATTGCCGTAATTACCGATGGCACCCGCGTTCTCGGATTGGGCGATATTGGTCCCGAAGCCAGCCTGCCTGTTATGGAAGGCAAGGCGCTGCTTTTCAAATACCTCGGCGGCATCGATGTATTCCCGATTGCGCTCGATACCAAGGACCCCGACAAGATCATCGAAACAGTGCTGTTGCTGCAACCGGCATTCGGCGGCATCAATCTTGAGGATATTGCCCAGCCCAAATGTTTCCGCATCCTGGATGAGCTTCGCAAGAAAGCTCGTATCCCGGTCTGGCATGATGACCAGCAGGGGACTGCGACCGTAACCGTGGCGGGCTTCATCAATGCTCTGCGAGTTGTTGATAAGAAGATTGATAAGGTCAAAGTCGCCATGGTCGGGGCCGGCGCCTCGAACTACCGAATTGCCAAGCTGCTCATTGCGGCCGGAGTCATTCCCAAGAATATCATCATGACCGATTCCAAAGGCACCTTAAATCACGATAGAACCGAACTCCAGAAAGAATACAAAGAGAAATGGGAAATGTGCGAGATCACCAATGAGCATCAGGTCAAAGGTGGCGTTCCCGAAGCGATGAAGGATGCCGATGCCGTCATCGCGCTTTCGACTCCCGGACCGGGTATCATCAAGAAGGAATGGGTCGCGACCATGGCGAAGAACGCCATCGTTTTTGTCTGCGCCAATCCTACGCCGGAAATATGGCCATGGGAGGCTAAAGAGGCCGGCGCCCGCGTAGTAGCGACGGGCCGTTCCGATTTCCCCAATCAGGTAAACAATTCGCTCGGTTTCCCGGGTATTTTCCGCGGTACGCTCGACGTTCAAGCCAAGACGATCACGGATGAAATGTGTATCGCCGCGGCGTATGCCCTGGCGCAATTGGCGGTCGATGATGGTTTGTCCGAAACTCATATTCTGCCAACTATGGATGATTGGCAAGTATTCCCGCGCGAGGCAGTGGCTGTCGGACTTAAGGCGATTGAACAGGGAATAGCCAGGAAGATACTATCCAAGGAAGAGCTTTTCAAGAGCGCCGCTGAGCGGATATCCCGCGCCCGCGGTCTGACCCGTACCATGATGGATACCGGCTTTATCGAAATTCCGCATCGCTATATGACGACCGGCGACTGATATAAACGTTTAGGCGGCAGATGAGGGCGTCTGCCAGCCAAAGTACAGATTCTTAAAGGGCGTGCGACGGCGCGCCCTTTACTTTTTATCATCTGGACAATCGGCCACCAATTATGTAGTATTTCGTGAAGAATTATAACAGACGGGGCTTGTTTGCTTTTTGAATGCTAATTTTCGAAAAATAGAGGCGATTG
Organism: uncultured candidate division Zixibacteria bacterium; assembly: GCA_963801605.1. Classification (GTDB taxonomy): domain Bacteria; phylum Zixibacteria; class MSB-5A5; order UBA10806; family UBA10806; genus UBA10806. The sequence goes on along the minus strand of CAWDFP010000007.1, from coordinate 266,991 downwards.
AAATGAAAAAAAATGTAATCTTGCTTAGCGCATTTATCGTTATGCTCTTGATCGGGGGTTCATGCTTAAGCCAGCAAAACCCGACTAAAATTACCATACTTCATACCAATGATATGCATGGCAGTTATCTGCCATCCGTGGCGACCTGGGAAAAAGAAAAGCCGATGATCGGGGGCTTTACAGCGCTTGATTATTATGTCAAACAGGAGAGAGGCAAATCAGAGCGAAGCCTTCTTCTGGATGCCGGCGACCTTATGACCGGCACCCTTATATGTGATATTAAATATGATGGGGCCTATGGCGGCGCTTTAATCGATATGATGAATACGATCGGCTATCAGGGTTGGGTCTTTGGAAATCATGATTTCGATAAAGGAGCGGATAATCTTCGCAACCTGATAAAGATGGCTCAATTTCCGGTTTATTGCGCAAATTTCATAAAGATGGTCGATAACGGCGCTCCGTTATTATTTGCAAAAGAACCATATCATATTTATCAAATCGACGGTTTACGAGTGGGAGTTATCGGTCTTACCTACCACGAGATGGTTGGCATGGCCAGTCCAGATAAGTTAGATGGTTTTGTATCGATAGATCCAATCCCGGCAGTAGCCAGGTATGTCGCCGAGATCGATTCGGCCACCGATCTTATAATTGTGCTTTCTCATCTGGGGATAGAACGCGATCGCGCCATGGCCCAAACGATCGGAAATAAAATTGATCTAATTGTGGGGGGGCATAGCCACACCCGTTTGGATACGCTCGAGAGGGTCAACGGAGTCCTGATCGCGCAGACCGGTTCCAATTGCAGAAACCTGGGACGAGTTGATCTGACGGTCGCCGGGGATACGGTTATGGCCTATAACGGCAAATTAATCCCGATGTATGTTAACGGAATCACAGCCGATCCCAAAATAGCCGCATTGGTGGACAGCTTCAAAACAGTGATCGACAATGAATATGCCGTAGTAATCGCCCAGCTTCAGGAAAAGTGGGAGACCCAGTATCGCGCTGAATCGAATATTGGAGACTGGTTCGCCGACGCCATGAAAAACCGGATGAAAACCGACGTTGCTTTCCTCAACTCCGGTGGAATCAGGAAGAATTTGGATGCCGGACCCGTAAGGAAAATGGATATATATGAAATCCTGCCGTTTGAAAATAAAATCGTGACATTCGCTCTCACCGGGCGGCAGTTGATTAAGATTGCTGAGATCAATATCGGATTGGAAAGAGACAGTTACCAGGGTTCACTTCAAATAGGCGGACTATCTTATAGCTGGCAGGATGAGGCCGGTAAACCGAAGTTAGTTTCTGTAACAGTTAATGGAGTTGCAATCGATTCCAATAAGGTCTATAGCGCCACATCTATCGACTATGTGGCTAAAGCCAATTCGGATAAGTATTTCGGATTTGAGGTCTCCGATATAAAGGATACTGAGCTGGGGCTGACCCAGCTTATTCTCGAAGCGGTCCAGAACGCAGGCGGGACGATCGCGAGTAAAATCGACGGGCGAATGAAGAAACTGCCTTAGATTTTCGGAGTAATCAGGATAAAATCAGGCAGTTTTGCCTTATCGGATAAAATGATGGGGATTCGTTACTGAATCCCCATTTTTATTGGATACCGCGCCCAATATATGACCGTCAGCTATGCAAAGTATTATAGCATAAAACTGATTAAAACGAATTAACATAACAATAAGTATCCATGATAATTACTTTCAATGAGAATTTATCATTTAATGGAAAAAGTTACCCTTATCGCCAACAAAGCCATTATATTATTATAATGCGAATTTTATGGAAACCTAACTTTGGGAACGCCAGGGAACGTAAATCTGTTAATCGAATGGATTTTTTAGCGGGATAGCCGGTGATTCTATCCCTATGACATAACCTTTCGGAGGTTTTTATGTTTAGGCAGCTGCTAATCCTCTTTTTTCTTCCTGTAATGGTATTTGGTGCGGAGAATAATTCATTTACGCTTAATGATGGTGTATCGCAAGTAACCGCGACTGTTCAAATGCCCGGTCTCACGGTAATCGATCTGAAAATCGGGAAACTCGATTATGAAAATGCTGGTTCGGACGGCCAGATCGAGATATCGCTTCCGAAAGAGTTCAGCCAATCGCGGGGATCGTTTCTTGGGAGCCAGTCATCAGTGCTTCCCACGATTACCCGTCTGATTGCCATCCCTTTTGACTCCGATCCCGCGATCAGAGTGATGTCATCGAATTTCTCCACGCTCGATAACATCAACCTGGCAGCTGCCGACCAGGAGGAACTCGATGCCTTAGCGCCTCAAAAGGGCAATATCGAACTTAATGCCCAGCCTGATCTGGTACGGGGCGAAGTTGCGGGAGTGATGCGCGACCTCAGGCTTTATGCGATTACTATTTCGCCCGTACAATATGATCCTCAAAATCATCAGCTTAGGGTTTGCAATGAATTAGAGATAGAGGTCAGCCATCCCGGTACGCAGATAACCAATTTCGAAAACCAGTTTGTCGGAAGCGTTCTTGCCGGTTTACCGTGCACTGGTTGATAACCCAATGGTATTCGATCCGATCAGAGCAACCCGTGGCGCTTACTGGATCATATACCCCGATACGTTTAGAACCAATATTCAGCCGCTGGTAGATTGGAAAAAGGCCAAGGGATTTGACGTAGTGACTATCTCCAAGAGGGAGCTGGGAACGAATAGCTACACTCCGATGAGGGATTCGATTCGCAATCGTTTCGATAGAGCTCAGATCAAACCGGATTATATCGTAATTATCGGCGATGTTGTCATGCCTAACGCTTATGGAATCGCTACCAAGGCTTATTCGAATCCATTCGGTTTTGGAAGTATTGACTCCGATAATTTTTTCACATTTCTTTACGGCAACGACTATTTCCCCGATGTTCTGATAGGAAGAATATCAATTGATTATGCCAGCGAATTTACCGCCTATTTAAATAAACTATTTAAATATGAGCGCACGCCATACATGACCGATACCGATTGGTATTTGAGGGGTACCATGGTGGCAGGCAGCGATGGCTATTCATTTCTCAGTCCTCGAATGACCAAGCTCTGGTGTCGCGAGACGATGATGGAGCACGGCTATACAGAGGTTGATACGTTTTTTTCCAGCTATTCCGGAGAGGTTACCCCTGAAGAGATTAACGCCTCTATTAATAATGGCGTGAGCTATGTAAATTATCGCGGTTATGGCACCGCGGATGGCTGGGTGCCACCCACTTACACATCGTCAAATATAATGCAATTGGCCACGACGCAAAGATTTTCCATTATGACATCAGTGGTCTGCGGCACGGGCGATTTTAACGACACCGATACCGGCGTAGATGTTTGTTTCGGCGAAACCTGGATTCGCGCCAATAACAAGGGCGGCCCTGGATTTATCGGAAACAGCAATCATGACGCCCATACGCGTTGGACTAACGCTATCGATGTAGGTATCTATTGGGGTTTATTCGTCCAAAATGTGACTACGCTGGCTCAATCCGAGTTGATGGGCAAGATGACGCTTTACAATGCGTTTCCCGGCGATCGAGGCGCCAATGGCGAGGTCGAGCTTTATTTTAACAGCTACAACGATCTTGGTGATCCGGAAGTTAATTGCTGGACCGGCGTACCTTTGGCACAGGTAGTGACTGTAGCCGATTCCATTCCCTTTGGCCAAAACCGGGTTGATGTTCTCGTGGAAAATACGCATGGCGATCCGCTTGAAGGGGCCGTTGTTTGTCTGTGGAAACAGAACGAGATTTTTGCAGTCGGCAACACGGGTGTCGAGGGCAATTATTCATTCTTGATCCAACCAGCGACAACGGGGGAGATGAGAGTAACAGTTACAAACAGAGGCTTTATTCCTTTTGAAGATTCAATTAACATTGTTTCCAGTCCGTTGGCAGTTGGCTGCCAATCATATACTATTGACGACGATTCCAGCGGGGAATCTTTGGGTGACGGCAATGGTATCATGAATCCGTCCGAACGGATTGAGCTGGGACTAACCCTGGCTAATTATGGTTTTAGCGATACCGCTTTTGCCGTTAAAGCCAGGATATCATCGCCGATGCCGGGAATTACCGTGGGACGGGATACCGCATATTATGCATCGATAGCTCCAGCGTCGTCCGGTTCCCCCGACAGACCGTTTATAGTAAATATTGGCGCCGCTATCCCAAATGGGGCGGTGGTGCCTTTTATGTTCGATATCTCCGATTCATCCGGACATAGCTGGCAGGGTATCGTCAGAATTCCCATCGAGGCCGCCCAAATCTCATTCGATTCGGTTTCGGTAGTGCTCGATTATGATAATGGGCAGATCGATCCCGGCGAAATGGTTGGGCTGGTGGTTCATGCCAGAAATGTCGGAAACAGGCCCCTGATCAATCCGATAGCGGTACTTCGTTCCGGAGATAGCCATGTTGTGATATTTGATTCGCTGGTTACATTAAACTCAATAATGCCAGGTGATACCAGCAGCAATAGCGCTCATCCCTTTATGATCGATGTAGACAACAGCGTTTATGTGGGTCATCATCTTAATTTCGCGGTACAATTCGAGGGCCAGGGGCCGCAGATCGTCGGCACATCTTTCAGCAAGACAGTGGGCACGATTGCCACCCATGATCCAATCGGACCCGATAATTACGGATATTACTGTTTCGATAATACCGACTCAGGCTATGTGGACCGTCCAACGTACAACTGGATAGATATCAGTACCGCCTGGCCAAGCGTTACGCTGGGTGACGACGAAGTCGCCACTATTGGTTTGCCGTTTCAAGTCCAATATTACGGTCAGGTTTATGATAGCATTACCATTTGTGACAACGGTTTCATTACATTCGGCAGGACCTGGTTTGCTAATTTCTACAACGCTCCCATACCGGCGCCGCAAGATCCCGAAGCAATGGTTGCGCCGTTCTGGGACGATTTTACGCAGGTTCCGTTGCACGTTTATTATCATTACGATACTACCACCGCCAGTTTTATTATCGGCTGGCGTAACGCCTACGATGGAGATAATTCGCGTCAACAAACTTTTGAGATAATAATTCTAAATGAGACTAACTGGCCAACACTAACCAACGATAACGATATTATTATTCAATATAATATAGCTCAAGCCGTAAATACCATGTCAGCGGGAATCTGTTCGCCGGACAGGCGGGATGGTATCGGATATTCATTTAACGGCCGTTACGATCCGGGTGCAGCGCCGGTAGTTGCTGGACGGGCGATTAAGTTTACGACCGGTTCATTATATTCGACTGCCGCCGATGATCCGGTCAGGCCTGATGAATTTTCTCTATCACAAAATTATCCAAACCCGTTTAATGCCTCTACGGCCATAAAGTTTGATTTGCCGCAAAATGAACATGTGACAATCGATATATTTAACGTCTTAGGACAGAAAATACAGACCCTGGCCGACGACGATTTCGGAGCCGGATCACATAGTGTGATCTGGAATGCCGAAAATTCGGCCTCGGGTGTTTATTTCTATCGACTCACGATGGGAGATAAGGTAGTTTCGAGGAGAATGACGCTACTAAAGTAACGATGGGAATAATTCGCCTTGATAAGCGAACTATCAGCAGGAGAAGGAGTAATGCATTTACGAAGGTTGGTTTTAGTATCATTAATTTTGTTCATAGCGATAGGGATCGCTCAAGCGCAGCTTCCTGAAAGATATACTCGTTATAGCCAGGCGCTGCAGTTATTGAGTAATCTGCAAAACACTTATCCCGAAGTTTGCCGCCTGGATACGATGGGCTATTCGTCACGCGATTCAATACCAATTTTGCGTTTCAAGATTTCGGATAACGTCAATGTCGATGAAGATGAACCGGCGGTATTTTACTGCGGCGGAGTGCATGCCGACGAAGTGTTAGGCGTTGAAGTCGTAATGTCATTCATTCAGAACATAATGTCGCGATATGCCAGCGGCGATACGGTGGCATTAAATTATATCAATAACCTGGCGATATTCTGTGTGCCATTTATCAATCCTGAAGGACATATTGTTGTTGAAAATGGCGATACGGACTGGCGTAAGAATAAATACGACAACAACCACGACGGTATTTTCAATTTTCACGACGGTGTCGACAATAATCGCAACTACGATTTCGGGTGGACACTCGATAGCGCTCCCGACGCCATTGTCCCTGAATCCCTGCAGTACAAAGGAACGGCTCCATTTAGTCAAAATGAAAATATCGCCATGAGGGATTTTGCCTGGCATTACCGTCCGCTGGTGGCGCTCGATTACCATTCGCCAACCTATGGACGGGCGGAAAAAGCATACTATAATTGGTACTGGTATCCGCCGGCAGGAAACGGTATGTCTCCGGATGAAGCCCTGATGAATACCATTTGCCGTCAATTCTGCAGCCGGATTCTCAATGATGCCCGCGATTCCACTTATGAAGCCAGGAGAGGATTGGTCGACAAAGGTGATTTCAAGACATATTTCTACGCCAATTTTGGAACAGCATCATTCTCAGTAGAAATTTCGGATACAACCATTCAAAATCCGGTTCTGGTCGACAGCATTTGTGCTCATCATCTGCCGGGACAATATTTTCTGCTAAGCCGGGCGCTGGGGCCGGGGATTACCGGTGTTATCAGAGATTCAGTCACGCTGGAACCTATCGAAGCCGAAGTGAAAGTTGTGGAGAGAACCAATGCCGATATCAGGCCTCGTCTTTCCAGACCGGACACCGGCCGCTATAGGCGTATTCTCGAAGGGGGCACATTTACCTTGCAATTCATAAAAACCGGCTACCGAACGCGAACCGTATCCAGCGTTGTGGTACGAAGTACCGGGGGTCCCACAGTTATAGATAAATTACTCCCTCCGATTAATCCCCGTCCGCCTGCTCCGATGCCTTATTATCCTCCAAATGATACTACCGTCTATGGCCTGCCAATTTTCCGCTGGCATCAATCAGTATATGCCACCAGATATCAATTTGAAATATATTCCGATTCAACGCTCCAAAATATCGCTTTTGTAGATACCATGGTTACAGATTCAAGCGTTGCGCCCGTATTTCCGGTGACAAATCCGAACTATTACTGGAGAGTCAGAGGCGGCAACACTTATGGCTGGGGGCCATTTTCTACACTAATGGCGTTTGGACTAATTCCGGGTCCATCTAGCGCCCGAGCTTGTTTACCCTCCGCAGGATACAATCATAACCGATACGACGACCGCGTTTATCTGGCGCAATCAAGCTTTAGTTTCCAAATATTTATTCGAGCTTTATTCCGATTCCAGTTTAAACCATGCAGTTCGAATAGATTCCGCTTTGACTGATACGTCGCTTTCCGCAAGGTTGCCGGGAAACGATTCTCTTTTTTACTGGCGAGTCAAGGGAGGCGATAGCACTGTTTGGGGACCTTATTCAAGTCTGAGATTTTTTCGATTGGATTTAAGCTCTCAGGGTGTTGGTGATCGCAGCCCTTTGCCTCAAATTGTGAGTCTGGAACATAACTATCCTAATCCATTCAATATGGAAACAGCAATAATGCTGACCGTTCCGCCCGGTGAAAGCGGGCAGTTGGATATCTTTGACATCGGCGGCAGGCTGGTGCAGGATTATTATTTGAGAGGCGCCAGCAGCTCGCAAAGATTGATATGGAATGCCCGCGATTATAGTGGACACGAAGTAAAGAGCGGCGTATATTTTTACCGCTTGATGGTAGGGGATAAGATCCTGACGGATAAGATGATTCTACTCAGGTGACCTCCCCAAAAACCTGGTGGAGAGACATTGTTACAATAATGCAATAAAAACTGTCCTGTCGAAACCGGGACGGTTTTTGTTTATGGCGGCGGCGGGAAATGAAAATCATAATTTACTTGCTTCTTAGCGTCTCAAGCGCTTTAGCTCAACCGATAATTGGTATCAGCATTGATACCCTGCGTTTTGGTATGGTTTCAACCGGGGGCAGCCACCAGCGCGATCTGAGGATTGCTAACGCCGGTGATGGGGAATTAGTGATTACCCAAATAAGTATGCCCGATTCCGAATTCGTACTGACATCGCCGCAACTTCCAGATACAATTCGTTTGGGGGAACGTCACAGTTTTCTGATAGTATTCAAACCCTCAGAGGAGAGCGTTCATAACGGGGCTATCACGATTGAATCGAATGATCTCGTGACGCCGAATTTTATATTACCGCTGTTGGCATCCGGAGTTAGGGCATATACACCGGGAGAAATTATCTGGACTTATCAGGGAATCGCAGATGTTGTCTCTGTGACCGCTACAAGCGATGTCAATGATGATGGCTTTCCCGATGTAGTTGCGGAATCGTATAACAACGGCGTTATTGGCAATAATCTTATGTGTATCTCAGGTTCCGGGCAGGGCGGAGGGCAGTTAATCTGGTCCGCCAGACCTCTCGGAGGTCCATCCAATTCCGGCGGCTACGGAGATCAATGTTTGATTCCGGTTGGCGATCTCAACGGCAATGGCTCGCAGGATATCGTTCTGGGTACCGCCTGGGGATCACGTTCAGTCTTCGGAATTGAGAGTCGCAGCGGCCAGACAATCTGGTCGTACAGTACCTATGTGCATACCCCCAGCGGATGGATCTATAGTGTGGCTTCGATGGGAGATGTTAATCATGACGGCGTTCCCGAAATTCTCGCTGGTTTGGGTTCCGACGCCAATATGGCTTTTTGTCTCAACGGGGCGGATGGTAACAGGCTTTGGAGGAAAACCGCTTCCGATGTGGTCTATTCGGTCTGCCGTCTTGATGATGTGGACGGAGACAGTACTGCGGATGCTATTCTGGGTACGGGGGATGGCGATGACAGAGTCCTCTGTCTTTCCGGGGCGCCTCTTGATTCCGGAAGGGTTCTATGGACCTATCATACCAATGCTTCCGTTCAATCAGTGGATCGCATTTCCGATCTGGATGGCGATGGTTTCAATGACGTTATCGTGGGGACTTTGAACGCCGGAGACAGAATTATAGCTTTATCGGGCCATCCCGATAGTGGCTCGGTTACTCATTCCATTTGGATCGCTCCGGTTGGTGAGCCTATAGTCCGGGCGCTGGCGTGCCCCGATCTTAATCGTGACGGCCGCGAGGATGTACTGATAGCGTCCTGGGGCCATTATGCGCTGGCTTTATCAGGAGCCGATGGCCACGAGCTGTGGAGAAATAACGCAGAAGATGATGTTTGGGCAATAAGATCAACGGCTGATGTTACCGGTGATAGTATCTCTGAGGTGATTGCCGGTTCATTCAGCGGAAATATAATTTTGATAAACGGCGCGACCGGGGCGACGATTTGGTCAACCCCTACTGATTCCCGGATACTGACGATCCGTCCAATTCCCGATGTCAATGGCGATAGCATCCCGGATATAATAGCAGGTCAACAAATGCTCAATGGAATTGGCGGGAAAATTTATTTAATAGCGGGCGGAAATAGAATCGGGCCGGATGAAATCGATTCGGATTATGCGGTAATACCGGAAGATTATCTTTCTTTACAGAATTATCCTAATCCTTTTAACGCCGAAACAATGATTTCCTATGAGCTGCCGGTTTCCGCTCATGTGGTTTTGGAAATATATAATATCATGGGACAGGGCTTAAGGGTTCTCGCGGATGAGCAGCAGCAAGCAGGCCGTCATACCATTATTTGGGACGGGTGCAACAATGATTTACAGGCATCAGCAAGCGGAGTCTATTTCGCGCGTCTCAAATCCGGCGATCTTGAATCAAAGAGAAAACTTATTATTATTCGATAATCGCGAAAATTCCCAATCAAATGCGCATCTGGCGTAAGCGTAGCGAAGAAGAGTTAGGTAGTCGAGGCAAATTTACCTTTTGATTTTCCGTTCGGGAAATTGGCGTACTGCTTAACCTTGGCGACCAGCTCGCTGATATTTGATGATTTAACTACGTAGTCGTCAGCCATCCAACTGGCAAAATCCGATTTGTAAACTGAATAAGCGGAATTAAGTATGACCGGGATTGTTTTATCGTACTCCTTGATTTCCTCGAGGACTTTCAACCCCTCGATATCGCCAAGCTTAATATCGAGTACGACTACGCTGGGACGCGCTTTCCTGATCCAATCGATGGCTTCCTTTCCGGTCGACAGCGATCGAACCTCGAATCCAGCATCTTTGAATTCATCAGTATAGATGTCCAACAGATACTTTTCGTCCTCAACGATCATTATTGGAATCATATCTACCCCCTTGACTACCTCTTTCGCCAAATCCTATTGGCGAATTGATGTTACTTCTCTGTTGTTTTTACCCCTAAGGTAGCGCTATCTACTCAAATTTAAATCGATCGAGGGAAAATTGATCGAAAATCTGGTTCCGCATCCCTCATTGGATTCAAATTCGATAAACCCGCCATGAGCTTCGACGATCTTTTTCGAGATCGTCAGGCCTAATCCGGTTCCTTTAGATTTGGTGGTGAAAAACAGCGTAAAAACCTTATCGCTGATCTCTTTGGGAATACCGGTCCCCGAATCGATTATATCCACCGCGCCGCCATCTTCCGTTTTGTGTGTCTCAACACGCAGGGTCATCCCCGGCTGCATGGATTCAAGAGCATTGTCGACAATATTCAACATCACCTGTCTGAATCTTTTTTCATCCACTAATATCTTGGGATCGATTTCCGAGTATTTGATGTCTGCCGTTATCCCGGACGCTGTCAGCTTGTGACGCATAAAATCAAGCGAATCCCGTACCAATTGATTCATGCTGCGAGACTCGATGTCGAATTTCGAAGGCCTGGTGTATTCGAGGAGCTCCGAGGTAATGCTCTCCAGGCGCTCGATTTCGGACGATATTATTTCCAGGTCTTTTTTCTTGAACTTGTCTGTATTGACATCCCTTAAGGCTCTACGAGCGTGGCTCCCGATTGTTACAAGCGGAGTCTTAAATTCATGCGCCACAGTGGCGGCCAGTTTTCCAACGTCAGCCAATCGCTCCGCCTGCAGTAAATAGCTTTGATTTTCTCTCAGCAGTTGGTTAACACGTTCAAGCTCCTCCAAACGTCGGGAAAGTTGTTCGTGAAGCAGGGTGATTTCAAGAACATTTGTGCAGGTATTCGCCAAGCGTTGCCAGAGCGTCCATCGAGGCCTCAGTAATGGGCTTTTTCGTATAGAAATTATCGGCAATCATCAGCCCCAGGGGTAAACCTTCAGCTTGAAGCGGAACCGCAACGAATTCATTAAACTCGGTGTGTCTTAATATCTTAGCGGCCATGTCTGCGATCCATCTCGTTTCTTCGGAAGAAGATCGGCTTTTCAGCCCAAAGCGCCTGAATCAGGAAATGGGAGCTATCCGAAAGCGGGATTTTTATATGTTCGATTAGCCGATGGAGAAAATCCTTTGACGAATCCTGAGCCTCAAGAATATTTTTGATAAGCTGCTTAAAGCTATATGGCTGTAATTCACCCCAGATTCTCGTAGCGGCCTGCCAATTTTCGGGGCCGACTGCGTCTTTGCCCTCCAAATATTCATTTCTTTGATCGACCAAAAAAATACCAGCTCTATTGAAACCGAAAGCCTGGCCTGATGTTACTCCGGTTAAAATAATTTTTAGCGCTTTGGATAAATCGGTGGTTCTGACCACGGCATCCGTGATTATCTTCATTAAGGCCAGTTCCCGGACCTTCCGTTCCAATTCCTGACGAGCTTCATCGAGCTTGATATTGCGCTCAGAAACTTGCCCCAGAAGTTTGGCAATAGCTGTTCCTATGGCCAGATCTGCGCCGCGTCTGCCAAAGCCGCGATTGATGGTTTCGCGGAAAGCTTCACATTCGCTGCAGACAAGGATATCCTCTTGAGCGGCGGCATTAATATCACCGTCAGCCAATTTGCTAAGCCAGCACAACTTGTCGTTGTGACCCTTTTTCCCGCAGGGTACGGGATGGGGAATGATCATTTCGAACAATTTCAAATCTAGGCCCTCATAGTTGCCAAGTCAAGATATTTCCATTGACTTACATCCTGCATATCCATTTAATATTCACCATGAAAAAAATCAGCGAAGGCAGGAATATTATTCAGTTGGCGTTGACTGAAGATATTGGAAAAGGCGATATCACTACTCAGGCTTTGCTTCTTAAAAATATAAAAGGCAAAGCTGTCGTTATTGCTAAAGCAACTGGCGTTATTTCCGGCTTATCGGCATTCATGTGGGTCTACAAGGCAATCTCTCCTGCCATCTCCTTTAATATTCTAAAACAAAATGCATCCCGCGTTGTTCCGGGAGAAGAGGTTCTTCTTCTGAAAGGGCCGTTGGGCGCGATTCTAACGGGTGAAAGAACCGCCATGAATTTCCTGGGGCATCTCTCGGGCGTAGCTACCATGACAGCGCAGATGGTGGAGGCGATAAAGGATTATCCGGTTAAGCTCCTCGATACACGAAAGACCATGCCAGGACTCAGGCGATTGGAAAAGCAAGCGGTGAAAGATGGCGGAGGCACCAACCATCGCCTGGGGTTATTCGATATGTATCTGATTAAAGAGAATCATATCGAGGCTGCGGGAGGATTGGAGAAAGCTTTGGGGCTGGTGAAAACTCATCAAAGACGCACCAGGGCCAAAATTGAAGTTGAGGTTAAGAATCTCGATGAGCTAAAGCTGGCGCTTGAATATAAACCTAATTACATCCTGCTTGATAATTTTACAATTCCGATGCTTAGAAAGGGTGTCCGCCTGGCTAAGAGGATCGATCCCGGAGTTATTCTTGAGGCATCAGGCAACGTATCTCCCGAAACGGTTCACAGAATTGCGGCGGCTGGAGTGGATAGAATTTCGGTTGGCAAAATAACGCATTCGGCTCCCGTCCTGGATCTTTCTCTCAAGGTAATTGAATAAATCTTGCTGACATCATCAGAAAATAAAATAAACGCTCTGGTTTTATCGGCGCTAAAGGAATCACTCGGTCTGACCGTATCGCACGAGGAGCTTGAGCAAAAAACCGGACTTGATAAAGGCGTCATTAAAAGCGCTATCAAGCATCTCAGAGATTCCGGGGTGGAGATCGATACTGCCAGTCACGGATACGCACTTCATTCGATACCCGAAATCATCCTGCCGGCGCTTCTCCACACGGGCCTTAAATGCCGCATAATGGGGTGCCAGGTTCATTGCTATAAAAGCGTAGCATCGACAAATGAATTGGCCAAGCGATTAGCCGAATCGGGCGCTCCGGAAGGAACGCTGATAATATCCGAAAAGCAAACACGAGGTCGAGGCAGGTCGGGCCGAAGCTGGCATTCACCAATAGGACTGGGACTTTACTTTTCGCTGGTACTCCGTCCTCAACTTGATTTTTCCAAGATGCCAGCACTATCGTTGGTCGCTGCTCTTTCAGTCTGTCGGGTGCTGGACCGTCATACGGGGGAGAAGGCGCTAATTAAATGGCCGAATGATTGCCTGCTTAAGGGTAAAAAAACGGCAGGCATATTGGTAGAGTTATCAGCCGAGCTTGACCGCGTAAGCTACGCGATTCTTGGTATTGGCATAAACGTTAATCATAAGCCAGAAGATTTTCCATCAAATCTAAGAGCGAAGGCAACATCGGCAGCAATTGTGGCCGGTAAAAAGATCGACCGGGTGGACCTGCTTCGCGAATTTCTGTACGAATTTGAAAAATCGTACCACAATTTTCATCGCTATGGCCTGCGATTTCTGGGGCCTGAGCTCGTTACGCGTTCGGCCGTATTAGGACAGAAGGTTACGATTACTTTAGGCAAAAAGAAAATCGTGGCTACGGCGATTGGGTTCGATCAAAACGGCGCCTTGCGGGTTCGCGACAAAAATGGGGTTACCATCTTTGCCGCGGGCGAGGTATCGTTACGCTAAGTTTAAAATAATTTCACTAAAAAATAAATTTCTATACCAATTCAAAACGAGCCTGGAAAAATCTTAAGCTGGCCGGTTCAAAGGCAAATTTCAAACCTTTGATACATTCCCGGTTTTTATAAACATTTATTATTCCTTCGGCGGTATAATCGAGATGGCTTTGAGTGTAAACGCGTCGAGGGATGGTCAGCCGGACCAGTTCCAGCTTTGGACGATAGTTCTGACCCGTCTCTTTATTTCGTCCTGCGGAAACATTACCGCGTTCCATAGAGCGTACGCCGGTTTCGACATAAATCTCGGCGGCCAACGCCTGGGCCGGGAAATTTTCCTGATCGATATGCGGTAGAAAACCTTTAGCGTCGAGGAAAATAGCATGGCCGCCATGCGGTACGACATGCGGAATGCCGGCATCCGATAGGATCGATCCGAGGTAGTTGACCTGCTCAACACGATACTTGATATAATCATCATTGGCGACAGCCTCGCGGATTCCCTGCGCCATAGCGGCCATATCTCGTCCGGCCAGGCCGCCGTACGTATGCAGCCCCTCATATACAACAACCTGTTCCTTCGACTGTATGAAGAAATCCTCATCGTTCATGGCCAGAAAGCCGCCGATATTAACCAGCCCATCCTTCTTGGCGGAACTGGTACAACCATCGGTATAAGAACAGATTTCCCTGACTATTTCTTTTATTGTTTTGCCGAAGTATCCAGGTTCCCGTTTTTGAATAAAATAAGCGTTCTCCATCGTACGGGTATTATCAAGCATAATCTTGATACCATATTTATCAGCAAAGCGGCGAAGCTCTTTTAGATTGGAGATCGAAATTGGCTGGCCGCCGGCCATATTAACGCAGGTGGCGGCGCTGATATAGGGAATTTTCTCCGGGCCGACTTTATCGACAAGAGCCTGCAGTTTTTTAAGATCGAAATTGCCTTTAAAAGGATGAGTGCTGGAGGGATCATGGGCTTCATCGATGATAGCATCATAAAAGGTACCTCCAGCGAGTTCCTGGTGCAAACGAGTGGTCGTGAAATACATATTGCCGGGAACGTAATCTCCATTCTTAATCAGGAGCCTCGACATGATATGTTCGGCGGCGCGTCCCTGATGAGTAGGTACCATATATTTGTAACCGTAAACATCCTGTATAGTTTTTTCGAGATCGTAGAAGTTGCGGCTGCCGGCGTACGCCTCGTCTCCCATCTGCATGGCCGCCCACTGGGCATCGCTCATAGCATTGGTTCCGCTATCTGTTAAGAGATCGATATACACATCCTCGCTTCGGAGCAGAAAGGTATTATATCCGGCCTCTTTGATCGCCGTTTCACGATATTCGCGGGTGGTCATTTTAATCGGTTCAACGGTTTTGATTCTGAATGGCTCAGGGACGTATTTCACATCGGACTCCTTGTGATTATTTATGGCCGTTATAATTTGCAATCATCAGGCTTAAGAATTCATTTTTAGCCTCTACGGTTTCCTTACGGGACGTTTTATGACAATTTGCCATCGAAAATTATCCCGTATCCCGGTTGGGGATGATTCAGACAGGAATAGACCGATACTCGGGCCATATATTTATATTTTAATTTTTGGGTTTTATATTATATTGGTCTGAAGGTTCTATGCTATGAAAGAACGTAAGTTATCATCTGGCATATCGATAAAGCCCGTATACGATAATACTGATGTCGCGGGATTGCCGCAGCTTGGAAGCGCGCCTGGCGAATTTCCATTCACTCGCGGCATCTACGCGGACATGTATCTGGGCCGTCCCTGGACAATGCGTCAATATGCGGGCTATGGAAGCGCGGAGCAATCCAACGCCCGATTTCGCTATCTGCTCTCTCAAGGACAAACCGGCCTTTCGGTAGCTTTCGATCTTCCCACTCAGATTGGATACAATAGCGACCATAGCCTTGCCAACGGCGAGGTGGGGAGGACCGGGGTAGCAATTGATACTATTGCCGATATGGAAATCCTACTAAAGGATATTCCGCTTGATAAAGTTTCTACATCGATGACCATAAACGCAACGGCCTTTGTACTGCTGGCGTTATATATCGCGGTAGCCAAAAGGCAGGGAGTAGCGCCAGAGAAACTTCGTGGTACAATTCAGAATGATATCCTTAAAGAATATATCGCGCGGGGGACTTATATATTTCCCCCAAAGCCATCGCTCAAGCTCATTACCGATATTTTTGTTTATTGCAAAGATAATGTGCCGCAGTGGAACACGATTTCAATTTCCGGATATCACATTCGTGAGGCCGGATCTACCGCCGTGCAGGAAGTGGCATTTACTCTTGCCGACGGCATTTGCTATGTAGAACAGGCATTGGCCGCGGGTCTCGATATCGATGATTTTGCGCCGCGCTTATCGTTTTTCTTTAATGCTCATAATAATCTGTTCGAGGAGATCGCCAAGTTTCGCGCCGCCCGATATCTATGGGCCAAGATTATGCGCGAGCGTTTCAAGGCAAAGGATGATCGATCCTGCATGCTTCGGTTTCATACTCAAACAGCCGGGGCAACTCTAACGGCCCAACAGCCGGAGAATAATGTAGCTCGCGTGACAATTCAGGCTCTGGCGGCGGTACTGGGCGGCACACAATCGCTGCATACCAATTCCATGGATGAGGCATTGGCTCTTCCGACTGAAAAAAGCGTTCTGGTCGCTTTACGAACCCAGCAAATAATCGCCCATGAATCAGGAGTGACCGAAACGGTCGATCCGCTGGCCGGCTCTTACTATCTTGAAACCTTAACCGCCGAAATTATCGAGCATGTCCAAAAGTATATTAATGAGATCGATAAGATGGGTGGGGCGATGAGAGCGGTTGAGACAGGTTATTTCCAGAAAGAGATCCAGCGTTCGGCTTATGAGTATCAGAAAGAAATCGAATCCCAAAAGCGCCTGATCGTTGGAGTCAATGCTTATCAAAGTGCATCGTCAGTTCCTGAGAATATTCTTAAGGTCGATCCAGAGCTTGAGAAAAGACAAATCGAATTTTTGCGTTCCATTAAAGAAAAGCGCGGTGATATTTCAAATAAGTTATCTTTACTTCGAGAAGCGGCCCAGGAGGGGCGAAATATCATGCCGGTTGTGGTGGAATGCGTGGAATCGTTTGTAACGCTGGGCGAGATCTGCGATGTTTTACGCTCGATTTGGGGCGAATATAAGGAGAATGTGACCTTATGAAAATATTGGGACTGGATCATGTGGCGATAGTCACTAACGATCTGGAAAAGCACGGCGCTATTTTAGAGGATCTGTTCGGACTTAAGGAAATACTAACTCAGCAAAATACGGTCAGCAAAGTGCGCCTATCATTGATCAACCTTGACAATACCAATCTCGAACTGGTCGCGCCGCTTAGCGAGAATACTGCCATTTCCAAATATCTCAAGCAGCGTGGGCCGGGCATTCATCATATCTGCCTGTTAGTGGAGGATATCGAACAGGCGCTGAAGGAACTTAAGGATAAAAATATTAACCTTATTGACGAGAAGCCAAGGCGAGGGGCCGAAGGTTCTTTGATTGCATTTATTCATCCCGATAGCACCGGGGGCATTTTAATAGAGCTTAAAGAAGTAAAATCTTAGGAGTTGAATATGAAAACATCGCTAATGGTTTTCTGCAGTTTGCTGATTATTACCGGAAGCATTTACGCTGCGCCCATCGAAAATGTAGTATCATCGGCGCTCATGCCCGGTGATTCGGCAATCGTTAATCTGGATTTTATAGATCCTTATGGCTTGCCGTATTATGATGCTATTATCAAAGCCAGACCATCGGGAGCAACTGCCGATTCGACGATTATCCTGAGCCACGCGGCGCCTGATCCATTTTATTTGACGACCTTTGAGGGAGCGATGCATTTCACGAACCCGGCCGGTCCTATTCAGTATTATGCGCGAATCGCGGCCGATACTCTGGTTGCAACCCAGTCTTATAAAAATACATCCAACCAGTTTCCGCCGGCATCGATTCTTTATGCAGACCTGGCCCCCGATGCTGTTGGAGATACATTGTCAGGAACGATCGGGCCGTGGCTTGACCTTACAGGGGCGGCGGCAACCTATTCCGATAGCAAGCTATTTGTCCGTCTTTCCAACGCCGGCGGCGGCTGGCCGGGTAATCAACAGTACACGACTTACTTTATTTATGGCGTGATACTATTAAATCCGGATACGCTTAACCTGACTGTGACCGCTTTGGTGACTGTCAATGTTCCGCTTTTATTTCAACCGGGAATTTATACAATCAATTTAGCCGATACTACATTTCAACGAGTCGCCGCTATCAGTTCACAAGTTTCGGGCGGCGATCTTCACATGGCCTGTAATATCAGCGATCTATTAACTTTACCGGGATTCCCAACCTGGCCGCCCGCGTCCGGGTATATCATGATGGCCGGATTTACAGCGACAGTGACCATAACGGGTACACCGTCATTTAACGATTACTCTTATCCATCCATATTTATACCAAAGACGCAGTATCTGAATACAACCGGTAATCAAGCGCCGGTCATATCCAATATCGCCTTTGACCTGCTGCCCAATATCGGGATCAATGTTCGCTGCGATTATTCCGATGCCGATAATAATTTACCGGTAATCAGACAACTATTTTTCGACCGCGGTGTTTTCGATATGGGATCGCTGGATCATTCTTACAGCGATACCGCTACTTTTGGTCACGCCCTGGCCTGGCCGGGGGAGGGTCCGCATTATTATTATTTCCGCTATTCCGACGGTGCAACTATGGTTGAGACTCCCTGGGATACATTAGTGATTGAGCCCAACGGAATAAGCGATAATGCTATGCCCGGCGAGTTTACGCTTCGACAAAATTATCCGAATCCATTCAATGGCAAAACCAGGATTGACTTCGATCTGGTTTCGCCGTCAGCGGTCGAGCTTACCGTTTTTGATATTGCTGGCAGGAAGGTGGCGATTCTTCAAGATGGCGAATTGGAGAGTGGCCCGCACAGCGTTATCTGGGACGGTAACGATTACGCTGGACATCCAGTTTCATCCGGTGTATACTTTTACAGGCTAAGCATTAACGGTAACAGCGGCGTAAGTAGAGAGATGCTCCTTCTGAAATAGGAGGTAATCTGTCAAAAGTTATATTGAGGTCCCTGATAATCGCGGGGACCTTTTTTATCTGGATTTCCCTTTCTAATGCCCAAGATTGGCATTGGGACATGTCGAATACGTTGTTAAACCCGAGCCGAATTGATGTTGCTGACACATGTTCGCCATTCCTTTATGATATTGATGGGGATTCGGATCTAGATCTCATCGTGGGCCAGGGAGATGGCACGATCAAGCTTTATTTGAATGACGGCTTTCCAGATGTTGTCGCCTGGCGAGAAGATACGACTTATTTTGCCTCATTCCAATTTTCCCATTCTGTTGTGCCGACATCAGGGGATATCGACAACGATGACTCACTGGAATTGGTGGTTAGCTTCAAGAATGCAGACTTCCCGATTGATTCAATGCGAGTTTTTAGGAACAGGGGTGGCTTCGATGCTCCCGATTGGCAAGAGCTTTCGGGTTATATGACTGACCATGCGCGGATCGAGATGCCGGTTTGCGATCAGAGATTTGTCGATTGGGACAGCGATGGAAACCTCGATCTGATTGTCCTATCCAATGGCGAATATTCATATGTATTTTATTCTAATACAGGCACACCTGACAATCCTTACTGGTCTTTCGATATTGGCAAGACCTCGGCTTTACAGCTTCATATCACACCCTGCGGCTATGGCGGAATTGATATTGCCGATTTTAACACCGATGGGAACAATGATTTAGCCATTACTTATATAATATGCGATGGCCCTTACTATGTTGGAGTTCTACTGAACCAAGGCACAAACGGTGTACCATTATTTGGGCTGTATCCCGATTTTGAATTTATGTCCGGTACCTCGTCCAATAGCTCAGTTTCGATAGGCGATCTGGATAATGACGGCGATTATGATCTTATCTGCGGGGGCGATTCGCCTGTAATTTCTTTTTGCCGCAATGAGGGCAATCCAACAACGCCAAATTTCGATCCGTCATCAATAGTAAAATTGGGCCCCCAATATTTCGAAAGCAGTCGCGATTTCACATTTTTTAACAAGGATAATGATGGGGATCTAGATCTTGCATTGCACTTTACTTATGCAGTATATGATCCTATGGGCGGACATTTTGATATATATGTAGACTGGTCGGGCTATGAAAATACGGGTGGCAATGACTCGCCATCCTTTAGTCGTTCTTCTTGGCTTCAAAATATATTTATGCCGGTAGTTCAAACGGGAATGACATCAGGAGATCTTAACGGTGACCAATTACCCGATATTGCTTATAGTCATTCCAACAGACTCGGCCTGCGTGTCAACAATCCATCTGGAGAGTTTGGCGATATAGCTTCTTGTTTTGCCTCCCTCAACGATTCCGCCCGTTTTCGTTATCCTGAGCTTGTCGATCTCAATGATGACGGGAGGCTGGATTTGATCGTTTACAATAATTCACTTCATCAACTCGCCATCTTTGGTAACACCGGCACGACACAAATTCCCGCTTGGACAGAACGGCCCGATTGGCTAAATTGGCTCGAACTAGGCTCCAACTTTGTCAACGCCGCCGATCTCAACCGCGACTCGCTTCCGGACCTGGTGCTTTTAGTCAATGGGCATTTGAACGCTTATCTGAACGTGGGGTCACCCGATAACCCGTCATTTCTTTTTGAGCCGACCGCGCTAACCGATCTGCAAGACCTGACTGTGCAATATTTCGAACTGGCAGATTTGGATGGTGACGGTAGCGAAGACATCATTATTAATGTCAATGGCAAATTTGTTTTTATCGATAACCAAACCATTGTCGGTGTGGCAAATGAAATCGTTCCGCCTCAAAATCCGTCGCAGGTATTCAACTACCCTAATCCGTTTGGAACGGGGACCAGTATCCGACTTAATCTTGACGTTTCTTCTTACGTAGGAGTCGCCATCTATGATATTTGCGGACGCCTCGTTCGAAACATAGAGCCTCGGATTTATGCAGTGGGGTACAATGATATTCGCTGGGATAGCCACGACGATAAAGGACTCAATTTACCGTCCGGAATTTATTTTTACAGGTTTATTATTAACGGGGAATATGGCGAGACACATAAACTGACCATCCTGAGGTAGTCTCAAAATCAATTGATTATTATATCGACAAATCATATATTCCTTTGTCGCTAAAACGAGGCAAAACGGAGCAAATTTATGAAGAGAATGATATTATTCGCAATCGCTATGGTGTTAGTTAGCGGATTTTCAGGTTTTATCTCTTGCGGGCCAAAACCGGGGCAACAGCCTCGTTACCTGGAATATTATAATCAGGCACATGCCTACTTTGAACAAAATCTTCCCAAGAAGGCTATTCCACTTTATAGGAAAGCTATCAAAATTCAGGCCAATTTTGCCCAGGCCTATCATGAAATTGCCGTTTGCTATCAGCAGGTGGGTGATGATTCCGCCGCAGTTTCCAACTATGAAGGCGCCATCGTTTTTAATCCCAAAGATGTGGATGCTTACCAGTCGATCGGGAATATCTATTTTATCGCTAAAAATCTGGATGAAGCCCTGAATTGGTATGATAAGGCTTCCCGGATCGATTATCTTTATCCTCGGTCTTACAATAATCTGGCAACCATTTATTATATGCGCGGCGATTATTCCAATGCCAAAAAATACTGGGATATGGCAATTGCTGTCGATGCCACTTATCCGCGCGCCTATTACGGATTGGGATTGATAGCTTTTATCACCGGCGATACCACCGAGGCCGAAAGCAAGTTTCATGGATGCTGTCAAGGTAGGCTCCATGCCAGAGGCGATTTATATGCTTGGACAGCTTTACTTCGATAGCGGGAAGTATAATGACGCTGAAGGCTGGATAAACCGCTATCTCGAAAAGGAGCCTGCGGGCGAATGGGCTAACAAATGCAAAGATATGCTGGTGATAATAGGGCAGAAAAAAGATCAGAAGTAAATCTATTCAGGATGAAATAAAACTTTTAGTAGATTATTGATAAATGGAGGATTACTAAATGGCAAATCAAGCAGTAATTTTATCGGCCGCCAGATCGGCTATAGGAACATATCTAGGATCACTATCGTCGTTTTCTGCGCCGCAGTTAGGCGCCTTGGCTATCCGCGAGGCGGTCAAGCGAGCGGGGATCAACGCTGAGGATATCGATGAAGTGATAATGGGGCAGGTGGTGCAAGGCGGCTCCGGGCAGGCTCCGGCTCGTCAAGCAGGGATTCATAGCGGAGTACCATCGAAAGTGCCGGCTCTAACAATCAACAAGGTTTGCGGAAGCGGCCTCAAGGCGGTGATGCTTTCTGCTCAGGCGATTAAAGCGGGCGATGGCAACCTGTTTGTTGCCGGCGGTCAGGAATCGATGTCAAATACGCCATATATAATTCCGGGGGCGAAGACCGGTCTCAAGCTCGGACACAAGCAGCTTATCGATGTTATGATTTTGGATGGCCTTTGGGATTCATTCCACAATTTCCACATGGGAAACGCTGCCGAATATACCGCTCAAAAGGCTTGCCTGACCCGTGAGATGCTGGATCAATATTCGGTTGATTCGCAGCTAAAGGCGGCCGCGGCAATAAAAGCGGGCAAATTTAAGAAGGAGATTTTCCCAATCGAGATTAAGCAACCCAAGGGCGATCCAAAAATATTCGATACCGATGAAGGTCCGCGCGGTGATACCACGATGGAAAAACTTGCCAAACTGAAACCGGCTTTCCAAAAGGACGGTATCATCACTCCGGGCAACGCGCCGGGCCTCAATGATGGTTCATCAGCGGTAATCGTAGCCTCGATGGAGTATGCGCAGAAGCATGGCCACAAACCGCTGGCCAGAATCGTCGATTATGTTTCCGCCGGTGTTGATCCCAAAGAGCTATTTTTCGCGCCGATATATGCGGTTCGTAAACTCATGGATCGTATGAAAGTCGATATCAACCATTGGGACCTGATCGAGGCCAATGAAGCGTTTGCGGCCCAATGTCTGGCTGATGGCAATGAGTTGAAATGGGATTATTCGCGCGTTAATGTCAATGGCGGCGCGATTGCACTGGGTCATCCAATTGGCGCCTCCGGTGCGAGAATCCTGACTACTTTGATATATGCCTTGAAGGATCGCGGTCTCAAAACCGGTATGGCGACTTTATGCCTTGGCGGCGGTAATGCCGTAGCGCTGGCGATTGAGTTGATATAGACTATTTTTGATGGTGGCGTCAGGCATGCGTTGCCTGACGCCGCCTGAATTAAGCTATTATTCCATAGGGAATAAAGCATCCGCCCCAACGTACTACAAACGGCAAAATACTCTTAACAAAAAAGGAGATGCTATGAAAGCCTCCCGCTTTGTCTTATGGATGCGCCGCGGTTAATACTGGCCTAATTGGTTCTTGTAGCGACAAGGGAACCAAGCCCGATAATCATACCTCGACATTTCCCCTCCAGGTTGGCAATCTCTGGCAGTATCGATGGAATTATATAAAAATCCCGTATAATACGGCTCAGACGCCCTGAAACCACGTCTTACACTTTGATAAGACGCGTAGTAGGATTGGATACTTTGGATAACTCCATAGTCGCAGCCATTGTTATTGACTCATCATTCCAGGCTGGTCATGAGAGCCTATGGGGAGGTAAAAGACGTTGGTGGGCTTTGCGGGATTTCAAGTTGAAGGAATACGGCTATCAAAATATCCATTCCGGCGGGGGATCGGATCCGCCCTGGTTTTACGATTCGGCGGTGGTCTTAGTTGATTACCCTCTAACTGAAGAAAAGATTTGGTGGAGCAATATTATGCCGTTTGTCTCGATAAAATATTCGGTTTTGGGAAAAGAGACAATCTCTTGTGCAAATAAATCCTTTGATTGTGATATTGTCGGCAGCCACGCCGCCGGCGGCGACTTGAATGCGGATTCATCCGACTATAGGGATTGGTACTCAAACGAAGGATGGATTAGGAGTGTCAGACAGGACTGGCCGATAGCTGTATACGATTCAAATATTGTTATTGATTCTATTCGGGCCATCAGCACAACAGAGTTGATTAATATTGAGCTGGGGCCATGATATTCGGCACTTATTCTGTTGGCGATATACGCAGGGGAATTGCGATGAATAGATTTAAAATTGTATTCGTTCTTCTTATATCATTATTAATATTCGGCTGCCATAAGAAGCCCACTCCGCCGCAAGAAAACATTGTCAAAAATCCAACAGCTTTTTTTCCGCTTACGGCGGGGAATAGCTGGTATTATAAATCAGTATTATATACCGTTACGCCCAGCGGGAATTATGCCACCGATTCGCTAGTATCGATGATTCATAGGGTGGTCGTTGGCCCCAGTATGCTTCGCGATTCGCTTCAAACTTTCCTGGTAGTGGATTCGACTTTCAATTCCGATTATCTTGGAAGGACTCTGATAGAGCAATTCTGGATCATGACAAGAGACTCGCTTGTTGGTATATATGGCTCGCTTGCTATTTTTGGAGGTATACCATCGGATACATTCTATCTTAATGAACCCAATAATTTTCTTAATATGCCATTAATTCAAAACAAAAGATGGAACACGTCGTATTTCGATCAATTTATTGTCCAAAAGAGAGTGACAGGCACCGCTATCGCTTATACCGGCATGGGTCCGATCGAGTGCGATGTCATGGAGTACAGGCTTCCTCCTATTGGTGAGGGCGCGCAGGATAGCACGCTCGTAAAAGAAGCATATTCCAACGACGGACTTATAGCCTCGGTCACCGATTACGGCGAATTTGCGGCTCTGGACAGCATCGGGGCGCCTGCTAATTTTCGGCGATACAAAGTTATGACGCTTCGCGCCTTCGATCTAAAATAGGAAAAGCCCGAATTTTGTTATTAGGAATTCTACCTGTTTGATTGACATAACGGGTTCCTAAAGCTATATATTACACGATACATTGGTCTAGTGCGGCGAATTTGATCGCGTGACAAGCTCGGCCATTAAGTCTACTTCTTCGATGGTTAACGGGCTTAATTGATGCAAAGATGCCGATAAATTGATGAGATTTGAATTGCATTTGATGAAAGGTTAATGAAATGGCATTAAAAAAAGTGGTGGTAGTTGGCAGTGGTACGATGGGAAACGGGATAGCCCACGTTTGTGCCCAGAGCGGGTTTGAGGTTCTTCTGATCGATATCAAGCAGGAATTTATTGACCGCGCCCTGGGGACGATCAAGAAAAATCTGGAACGGCAAGCCCAAAAGGGAACAATACAGCCTGGCGATGTAGCCGCCACGATTGGAAGGATTGGCACCTCGATTAGGCTTGAAGATGCCTGCGCGGGAGACCTGGTTATCGAGGCCGTGTTCGAAAATATGAGCGCCAAAACCGATATATTCTCCAAATTAGACGTGATTTGCAGACCCGAAACGATTCTGGCATCAAATACTTCCTCCCTTTCGGTAACCGGGATTGCCGCAAAAACCAAGCGTGCTGACAAAGTTATTGGGATGCATTTCATGAACCCGGTCCCGATGATGAAGCTTGTTGAGCTTATCCGGGGAATTGCAACTTCTGATGAAACCTCGAAAATTATCAAGGATGTTTGCATAAAGTTGGGAAAAACGCCGGTGGAGGTCAACGATTATCCGGGTTTCATTTCTAATAGGGTGTTAATACCCATGATAAATGAAGCAATTTGCTGCCTGATGGAAGGTGTAGCAACCAAGGAATCGATTGATACAGTCATGAAACTGGGGATGAATCATCCCATGGGCCCGTTGACTCTGGCCGATTTTATCGGACTTGACGTGTGCCTCGATATCATGAATGTCCTTTATGAGGGCTATTCGGATTCGAAGTACCGTCCGTGCCCGCTTCTAAAGAAAATGGTACAGGCCGGTTATCTGGGACGTAAAACCGGACGAGGCTTCTATACATACGAGAAGTGAGAGGGAATAATATGGATTTTGAATTAGGCGAAGATCAGATTTTAATGCGTGATGCGGCTCGGGAGTTTGCCGAAAAAAAGCTCATGCCGATAGCCGAGAAAATGGATGAAGAGGAAAAAGTCCCTCCGGAAATTTACAGTGAGTTAGCAAAGCTGGGATATTTCGGAATGCTGCTTCCCGAGAAATACGGCGGCCTCGATCTCGATACGCTATCCTATGCCTGCGCCATGGAGGAGTTGGCTCGGGGATCAGCGGGTGTAATGGTTGGGCTTTCAGTGCATAATTCCCTGTGTTGCAAGGCTATTCTCGAATGGGGCGCTGACTGTCTCAAAGATAAATATCTGCCCAGGATGGCGACGGGCGAATTGTTTGGTTCCTACTGTCTTTCTGAGCCTGGTTCAGGCACGGATGCCGGCTCGCTTACCTGTCAAGCGATGGAAAAGGGAGATAACTTCGTACTTAACGGCACCAAATCCTGGGTAACGTCAGCGGGTTTAGCCGGGATGTATGTTGTTTTTGTCTCTACAGATCGTTCCAAAGGCTCAAAGGGAGTTTCCTGTCTGATAGTCGATAAAGATACGCCGGGGATGAGTCTGGGCGCCAAAGAGAAAAAGATGGGCTTGAAGGCATCGGATACTCGTCAGGTAATGTTTACCGATTGCGCTGTGCCCAAGGGAAACCTGATCGGCGAAAAAAACCAGGGCTTTAAAATTGCCCTATCGCTTCTCGATGGCGGCCGAATTGGGATTGCAGCCCAGGCATTGGGCATAGCTCAGGCGGCCTATGAAGAAGCTTATAAGTATGCGCAGGAAAGAGTGCAGTTCGATCAGCCGATTGCCAGTTTCCAGGCCATCCAATTCAAGTTGGCCGATATGGCGCTCAAGATTGAGGCGGCTCGTTTATTAATTCATTCGGCTGCCTGGAAGAAAGATAGGATTGGACGAGAGGCATCCAAATATTGTTCGATGGCGAAGCTATTTGCCTCCGAAGCCGCTAACTGGGTGGTCAATCAGGCTGTTCAGATTCACGGCGGCTATGGCTATGTCAAGGAGTACCCTGTTGAGCGTTATTTCCGCGATGCTCGCGTTACAGAAATATACGAGGGGACATCGGAAGCCCAGAGGATGGTTATCTATCGTAATCTGGGAAAAAAGTAGCTGAAAAGGATTAGTCAGGATGTGGACGACCGAAAAGCAGGAGAAGTTTCGCTCTCAAATCAGGGAGTTTGCCGAGCGTGAAATCGCGCCTTACGCCGCTAAGATGGATGAGGATCAGCATTACCCCGAACATCTCATAGGCAAAATGAATGAACTTGGCCTATTGGGTATGACGGTACCCTCCAAATATGGCGGGACATTTGTTGATACCCTGACTTATATCATTGCTGTTGAAGAGGTATCTCGCGTCTGCGGATCAAGCGGCATTATCCTGGCGGCGCATAATTCTCTCGGTTGCTGGCCGATCTATGCTTTCGGTACTGAAGATCAAAAGAGCAAATACCTTCCCGAAATTGCCACCGGCGGTAAGTTGGCGGCGTTTGGTTTATCGGAACCGGGAGCAGGTTCGGATGCCGGAGGCACCAGGACTTTCGCAGAACAGGTCGATGGTGGATTCAAGGTTAATGGCTCCAAATGCTGGATCACCAATGGCGGGTTAGCCTCGACCATTGTATTTACCGCCAGAACATCGCACGCCAAAGACACTCATGCTATTTCATCCTTTATCATCAAATCGGGAGCTAAGGGTTTTTCGATTGGCAAAAAGGAAAATAAACTTGGCGTTAGGGGCTCCGATACCCGTGTATTGCATTTTGACGATTGTTTTATCCCTTCGAGTGATTTGATGGGCGATATTGGCTCCGGTTTCAAGCAGTTTATGATGACGCTTGACGGCGGCCGAATTTCAATTGCGGCAATGGCGCTTGGTTTGGCTCAGGGTGCGTACGATGTAGCTATCAAGTATGCTAAACATCATGAGCAATTCGGAGAGCCAATTGCAGATTTTCAAGCGGTTGGTTTTAAGTTGGCTGATATGGCGACCTATCTTCAGGCCGCCCGTCATCTGGTTTATCATCCCGCGATCCTCAAAGATGAGGGCAAGCGCAGGTTTACAAACGAGGCCGCTATGGCCAAACTATACGCATCGGAGATAGGAAATTTCGTTACCTACCAGGCAATGATGATCTTAGGGGCTGAGGGCTATGGCTCTCGCTACCCGGTGGAACGGATGCATCGCGACTTAAAGCTTTGCGAGATAGGGGAAGGGACATCCGAAATTCAGCGGCTGGTTATCTCACGAAATATTCTTAAGGAGATCGAATAAACGGAGCAATCGTAAGTATATGGTATTTAATTAGATAGGTGGTTAGCATGAAAGAATTACTTGAAATATTGGCAATCATCCTAATTTGGTTTGCCGTATCCCGATATATCCTGCCAAAATTCGGAATCCCAACCTGAAGCGTTCGCCCTAAGGCTCCCGGTGGGAGCGATAAAAAATCCGATTAATAAAAAAGTAACCGCCGGATTGCTATTGATCCGGCGGTTTGATTTAAGCCCTAAAAGCTTTAATTGATGGCTCTGTTTATTCAGACGAGGTTTTCCTGGCTTCACGAATCTCCAGTTTCCAACTGATTATAAGGGCAACACCTACCAGGATCGGAAGGAATCCCAGGGAAACGCCTTCCATACGGCCTTCACTTTCAATTGCAACCATCAGGATTATCCCGATTCCGACCGCGATCCAAATAAGGCCGGCCTTAAGAGTGCCGTAAATGGAATGCTTTTCTGGGAAAATCGGGATTGGTAATCCCTTCTCAACCGATAATTTCATTAATTCCGCTTCGCGTTTCTTTTTGGCGTTGTTGAAGATTAGCAGCCCGATTAGAATTGGCACTGCGGCCATCGAACAAAAGATGACCATGATTATCATTACTACGCCGATATTTGGGTCTCCCTGCCACATTATTCCTCCATTCGTTCTTTTGTCGCTTTGACCTCGGAATAGCGCGGATTGTTTCAAAAAAATAAGGCGCACCCATTGAAACAAATTAATCGTATATAAGGTCAAAGGGATAAAAATGAGCAATGAGGCTTACGTTACATCGCTGGCAAAAACCTTTTTAAGACGCACTGGCGCCGTCAGGGCCAGAGCCTCAAGCGATTATTATTACGATGAGGAGATAATCGGTTTTGTTGCCAACGGAGATAGTGAGGCTTTTAGTATCCTGGTCAGAAGATATGAGGATTTTGTGTTTACTCTGGCCAGGGGCCTGGTTAAGTCGGAGGACGAAGCCAGGGATGTTTCCCAGGAGGTATTCCTGCGGGCATACCGAGCCTTGAGTCATTTCGAGAGAAAATCAGGCTTTAAAACCTGGCTATACCGAATTGCCTATAATACGTCGATGACGCATATAAAGAAAATGCCGAATAATATGGAATCTATCGAGGATAATACTCGGGAAATTGAGAATCATAATTCTGTTCATCACCCGGCCAAATATTATCTTCGAAAATTGATCGATAAACTTAATCCGGAATTGAAGGCAGTCATCATTTTCCATTATTATGATGACCTTAAGTATGAGGAAATTGCCGAAATCCTGAACTGCCCGATTGGGACTGTAAAGGTCAGGTTATTCAGAGCTAAACACGAATTAAGGAAATTGTGGGGAAATAATGCAGTATAGTTGTGATGACATTGAAAGAATTCTGGCATCACCGCTTGATGCCGTATACGATCATAATGCTTTTATGGCTCACATCGAATCGTGCGAGTCATGCCGGAAATTGGGGATGCTTGAAACTGGCGCCGAAAACGCTTTTAACTCGCTTCTACCGAGTTCGGCTCCTGAATCGATAGCGGTAAATGTAATGAAGGCGGTGAGGCTGGAGGCTAAAATTGTCAGCCCAATGGCAATCGTTAACAGAATTCGATTGGCTCTATTGGGAGCGATATATTTAATCATTATTGCGCTTACAATGGCCAACCAAAAAATTATTATCGGCGGCATGGCTAAAACTGCAGACGAATTAAATCGAATCTGGGGCTTCTCGAGTTCTATGGGTATAACCAGGGAATCCGTAGTTTCGTATTTAAACAAGGCTGCTCTATCGCCGGTGCTTCTAACTGCGCTGATGGGCCTGGCGATTATTATTTGGACATTTTCCGTCCTGCGTTTTAGAGAGACTAATTAAGATTAATCGGCGTGGGGAATAACTAAAATATGCCTCGAAAATCAAAAGCCCCGCTAACGAGCGGGGCTTTTCTTATTTCTATTTTTAATGCTACTTAATCAAGAGCATCTTTCGGGTAGCAGTTCTGTCGCCCGATGTCACTTTGTAGAAGTAAATTCCCGATGAAACCGCATTGCCATTCCAAACAATCTCTTTTTCACCGGCGCCCATATAACCATCGAATAGAGTTCCGATATGCTGGCCGAGCATATTATATATATCGACTTTAATATTCCCGGCTTCCGGCAGATCGAGTTTGATTACTGTCGAGGAGTTGAACGGATTGGGGTAGTTTCCCATCGCCATAAAATCGGTGGGGATGTTGCCCGGGTTTTGATCAGAGATGCCCTGGACCTCGAGCACGTGGATAGTGTAATCCTGATCATCGTTCTTGGCCGGGCTCGATGAATCAGTGCATCGGATCGTAAATGTATATGTACCGATTGTAGTCAAATTACCGCTGATAACGCCGGTATCGAGATTAAGGTTTAAATCGGGAGGAAGCGATCCGGAGAATACCGCATAATGATAAGGCTGCGTGCCTCCTCTGGCCTCAATAGTCTGGTTGTAAGCAGACTGATAGTTGCCGTCAGGCAGTGACGTTGTGACGATATTAAGCCCGTAGGTTTCGCTGGTGGCATCTCTCAGAATCCAATTGTTTTTATCGAATCCGAGAGTAGTTGGATTGCCGTTGACAATGAATCGGAAATCACCGATACGGCTGTTATTCCAAACGGTAATCAAAGTATCGACGTTATTTATTCTCGGATATATCCTGATCGGCATGGTAAAAACGCTTGGAGCGGGGGAGGCTTGAGTCTGACGAACATGCAGGAAGATTTCGTACTGCCCGTTGCCGATATCCTGTTTCAGCCATGAGTAACGATAGATCGGGCGGTTTTGACCCCAAACCCACTCATCGAAGAACCAGGCCAAATCGGCGCCGTAATATGGTTCCATAAGATGCTGGAATTGACGGGTAGTGATTGTGCCGTACATGTGATCGGGGTTATTGGCGTAGGCGCGGAATCCCTGCATGAATGACGAATCTCCCATCACACCGCGAAGCATATGCAGTACCCAGGAACCTTTGCTGTAAACGGTATTACCGTCAAAGAGCTCGCTAGGATTGTAAATTGGGCCGCTGGGATCGCTAACGCCGTTATTAATTCGCATATAATTTAGATAGGCAGCCAGACCGCTGGTTCGCTCTGTATAGAGCGCCTCGCAATAAGACGCAAATCCCTCGTTCATCCAGACATCGGGCCATATATCGCAGGTGATCATATCGCCGAACCATTGATGCGAAAGCTCATGAACCAGGATCATATCATAGTAATGATTCCCGGTGATAAGCATCGAACCATAGCTGGTGTTATCCTGATGTTCCATGGCGCCGCTCCAGGGGAACAGCGAGTGCCCATATTTCTCAGTGATAAAAGGATATTCGCCGAACATACTGGCGAAAATCCCGATGGCCGCGGGAGTAATGCTGAGATCAATTACGGCCGAGTTGTATAGTTCAGGATAGACGTAATGCGTGACCGGCATCGAATCGCCGTCGGCGTACACATACCAGTCTGTAAAACTCCGATAGTTGCTAACCGAGACACAAATGAGATAAGTAGTTATGGGGTACGAGACATGCCAGTGAAATGTCCTGGTACCGTTGCCGTTATCGACATTGCTGACCAGCAGGCCGTTGGATGTGCCCGTTAATGCCAGGGGTGTAATGATTCTGACATCGGCTGAATCGGCTTTGTCGTGCGGCTGATCCTTGCATGGCCACCATTCTCTGGCGCCCTCGGGCTCGGATAAACTCGAAATGATCGGCTGGCCGTTGTGAGTATTCCAGGTAAATGAGCCGAAACCGCCTCCGACCGGAGTCCCACCATAAGTGACTGTAGTGGTGAATAGCTCACCGATATTATAGGCTCGATCTAATGTAATGGTAAGAATATTGCCGTGATGATTATAAACTGCCGGTTGTCCTCCGACCTTGACGGAATCTACGATCATCGATGCGTTCAAATCATAATCAATGGTCGATAGGCTGTTGACAACCGCTTGCGATGTCATGATTACTTTGCCGCTGATCGTCTGACCACTGACATCGGTAACATCCAGGGTTAAATCCCAATATTTAACATCGAAATCACTTTGATCCAGAATAGTAGGTTCGTTTAATCTTTCCTTTAATTTGTCATAATAACTAGTTTTCATTTGCCACTCGATATTCCGAATATCCTGTGGAGTCAACTGCTCTGCAAGCAGCGTTAGGGGAATCGCAACAATGCAGAGAATCAATGTTAAAATCTTGCCACGCATCTTAACCTTTCCTTTAAGTAAATTCATATCAATACTCGCCACCCATAAGCTAATCGCCTTTAAGTACTTGTCAATTCCTATTTTTCGTCCTTAAAGGTAAATAAGCACACGTTGATAACAGAATTAATGCCACTGGCCGTTCCATTGATTTCGTCCCTATTTCGTTAAGCCATAGCTAATTATGATACTAAAGCTCTATTTTAAGTCAAATTCACTTTGTAGTTTGTATTTGACAATATTTATTTATCTGCTATAGTAAGATTAACTTATCTACCATCGTTCGTAACGGAGGTATTAACGCAAAAAATTATATTGGTTTTCCTGATTAAAATAGATGTCAATAATTCACGATTTTTCCTATTGTTTAATCCAATAGCAGGATAGTGTCGTAACTTGAATATTAATAATGATTTATACTCTATTACCTGAGATATTGAATTGTGGATGGCACGATTCAATTCCACATTATCACCGTTTAATGAAATAGAGCAGCAAGTCCGATAATATGTTTAAAATGAAAGAAAATTTTTCAAGAGAACTCATGAGAATTGCAGCTATAATTGCAGTTCCTATTGCGATGGTGATGTTTACTGTATGGATTCCGGATTTTGCTGATTCGCCAAAAATAATTGAAACTGGAATTTCGGGTATCGACGGAGATGAGCCAAACCATAATTGCCGGTTGTGGGGAGCTATTTCGAACGGTTTGCCTGATAGTATACTGATAAAAGATTTAATAACTTATCCTAATTCGCTGAAAATACTATCGTCATGGTTTAATACGGATGGCTGGGGCGTCGCCTCATATCGAAATTTGGGGGATGAACCATTGTTGGCCCGTAGCCCGATCAGGGCTTCCGATGATCCTGATTTTGATAATCTGGTTCTTTCGCTGGATAGCGAGTCGTGCAGTATCGTGATGGCGCATGTCAGGCACTGCTCGCAGGGTTGTTGTTGCTCCGGATGTGACAGCATTGCCAATCCTCATCCGTTCTGGCGTCACAAAAATGGCCGAACCTGGACCTTTGTGCATAATGGTTCGGTCAACAAGCGAATTCTTCTCGATCTGATAGGGGAGGAGTACCTTTCGCAAAATCCTCCCACCGGCTCCGGTGTGCCGGAATGCGATCCGTCTGACACCTCCAAGAGTAACAGACTCCGAGCTTTTCTTTTTATACCTTCTTAAAAATATCGAACAGGTCAATTGGCAGACGCACTCGGTTTGAGGTACGCCTTGGTGGATCTGATCGATCATAGCGCCGGCGCATCCCTTAATTTCATCCTCAGCGACGGCTACAATATGTGGGCATTTCGCCGCGTTAATACCCTTTATTCATATTATGATTCGCTTAGCGGTTACGCGGCCGTAGCCTCGGTTTTCCCAACCTCCACCCAGGGGAATTGGCGTGCCGTCGATGATTACGAGCTCATCTATATGGAACCGGGCAGAAGGCCGGAGTATATCAACCTGCTGGCTTATTTTCCTCCCGATGTCACCTGCCCCGGCGATACATCTCTTCTCTATATCAATACTCGGCCCGTTTGCTTGACCGGATTCGGCGCTACAGATCCCAATGGCGATCTTGATACAATTTTTGTAAATCAGGGAGCTTATGATAAAGGCACGGTTTGCTTTAATCCAAATGAGGGCACTAATATTATCGCCTTAACTGCAATAGATGGCTTTGGCAACCAGGTTAGTTGTTCTACTTTCGTTGAAGCCACCTTAACATTCCCCGGATATGCAATGGGCGTAGTTATAGATACAAACCAGATAGCTATTTCCGGCGTCGCTATCTGTCTCGATGGCACTTCGATTGGCGATACTACTGATCAGTATGGTTATTATTTTATTTCGGATATAGTCCCTGGCAACTATTCGATGACCCTTTCTTATCCGGGTTTCATGGATTCGACTCTAACAAATATCGATATTACTCCCGGCGATACCGTCTCAAACAGCGTCATGTTTATGCCTGGCTGTCCTTATGTGGCCGGTGATGCCAACGGCAGTCGCGATTTCAATGGTCTCGATGTATCTTACAGTGTGAATTATCTCAAAGGATTTGGCCCCGAGCCTCCCTTTAAATGCAATTGCCCGGTCTGGGGACGATTCTACTCCGCGGCCGATGCCAATGGTTCTTGCTCTTTCAATGGCCTCGATGTCACCTACTCCGTAAGCTATCTGAAGGGTATGGGACCGGCTCCCCAGGGCTGCCAGGACTGCCCGCCAGCGCGAGGTAGATTATAACAATTTATTTTACCGCCCTTATCGTAACCAACAACGATACCATAGATAAATCCGCTTGTAAATAGCTGCAAATATGATATATTTTTACCGACCGCTTTTGAGGGTGAAAAGCGGGCGCCGTTAACCTTCTAATGACCGCTTCCTGGAGGATTTGTGAAAACGAAGGTTCTGTTGCTGGCCGTAATATGGCTCCTGATCTTTTCTGCATTCGCATCGGCCGATACCGGCCAGAATTATTTCAAATTCCAAATCAGCTCGCATGATGAAGTCTATAAGCTGACCAATCTCATTTCGATAGATAATGTCGATGGCCTGACCGTTTACGCCTACGCCACCGATCAGCAGTTCGCTTATTTTCGCACTTTAGGATATCGCTATGAGGTTCTACCGTCACCCGGCAGCCTGATTAATCCTCCCATGTCAAATACAGTCGAGGGGGTCATCACCGATTGGGATACCTATCCAACCTATCAAGCCTATCTCGATATGATGAATTTATTTGCCACCACCTATCCGAATCTCTGTCAAATCGTAAATATCGGGACAACCGTGCAGGGAAGACAGCTTCTTTTTGCCAAGTTATCGACAAATATCGGCGTTCAGGAAAATGAACCTGAGGTGATGTATTCCAGCTCCATGCATGGCGACGAGACCACCGGCTATATTCTAATGCTGCATTTGATCGATTACCTGCTTACCAACTATGGAACCGATCCGCAGATTACCCGGCTTCTGGACAGCACCGAGGTTTGGATCAATCCTCTGGCTAATCCCGATGGCACCTATCATGGTGGAAATAACTCTGTCAGCGGCGCCTGGAGATATAACGCCAACAGTGTCGATCTCAACCGTAATTTCCCCGATCCCGCCGCCGGCGCTCATCCCGATGGCAACGCCTGGCAGCCCGAAACGATAGCCATGATGAATTTTGCCGCGGCGCATAGTTTCGTCATCTCCGCCAATTTTCACGGTGGGGCCGAGGTAGTCAATTATCCCTGGGATACCTGGTCCAGGCTTCATGCCGACAATACCTGGTTTATCAACGTATCCCGCGCCTATGCCGATTCCGTCCATGCCCATAGCCCATCGGGTTATATGGACGATCTCAATAATGGCATCACCAATGGATATGCCTGGTATCGCGTTACCGGCGGACGGCAAGATTACATGACCTACTTCAAGGGAGATCGCGAGGAAACGATAGAAATATCGGCCACCAAACTTCTTCCAGCCAATCAGCTTCCGGCGCATTGGGATTATAATCGCATATCATTTTTGAATTATCTTGAAAACAGCCTTTACGGCATCCGCGGGGTTGTCACCGATTCCTCAACAGGCGATCCATTAGCGGCAGTTGTGACAGTTATTGGCCATGATATCGATAGCGCTCGGGTATTTACAGATCCCAACGTTGGCGATTATCATCGTATGCTGGCCAACGGCACTTATAATCTCAGCTTTGCCAGTCCCGGATATATTACTCAAACGGTGAGCGGCATCGGCGTTACCAGCCGCCATGCCACTTACGTGAATGTCCAACTACAAGCTATTCCGACCACACCCGATTTAGCCTATTTATCCAATAACGCCGGTGAGCCTGATCCCGGTGATACTGTTTCGATGCATATCACTTTGAGAAATGATGGCGGAGGCGTCGCTCAGAATACGATCGGGATTTTATCGAGTTCAGATTCCTATATTACTATCGCGCAAGACAGTTCCGGCTATCCGAATATCACCCCTGCCGGCGCCGGTATTTCGCTGGCGGCATATAATTTTATTATATCCGATTCCTGTCCGGCCTATCATCAGATTAATTTCCGTTTGGGGCTAACGGCCAATGGCGGATATATCGACAGCGCCTTTTTCAGCGTAATAGTTGGACGGCAGGTAGAAGATTTTGAGTCAGGCGGCTTTACAAGTTTCCCCTGGCAGATGGGCGGTAATGCCGGTTGGATTACCACTACCAGCCTGCCTTATGAGGGGATATACAGCGCCAGATCGGGAGTGATAACCCACTACCAATCATCCGAGCTTTCCATTTCCATGAACGTGGCGGCGCCGGGGACGATCACTTTTTATTACAAAGTCTCCTCCGAACTTAATTACGATTATCTCAAATTTTATATTGACGATAATCTTCAAAACCAGTGGTCCGGTGAGGTTGGCTGGACCCAGGCAAGTTTTGGCGTCAGCGCCGGTCTGCACACTTTCAAATGGGGATATTATAAAGACCGCGGCGTCTCCAGCGGCAGCGATTGCGGCTGGATCGATTATATCGTTTTCCCGCCAACAGCGTCGCCGTCATTGGAAATTACGACCGATTTACTGCCCGATTGGACAGTTGGGCATATTTACTCCCAGCAACTTGAGGCTATTGGCGGAAGCGGTATGCTAATCTGGTACGATCCCCTGGATGGTCTTAATGGCACCGGGCTGACACTTTCCACCGCCGGGCTTGTTTCGGGTGTTCCAATTGCCGCGAACCAGATATCATTTACGGCGCGAGTTGAAGATCAAATAGGCGGTTCTGATGAGCGTCCCTTCGTATTCACCGTCAATCCGATACTGGCGATAACGACGCTGACGCTTCCCAACGGATTCGCAGGTCGGCCTTATTCAATTCAACTTCAGGCCTTGGGAGGAACCGGGGTCAGGCACTGGATCGATAGGGATAACGATCTGGCAGGCAGCGGGTTAGCGCTCTCCGGTGATGGGTTACTTGAGGGTATTCCGGGCGACTCAGGTGTAATAAATTTCACCGTATTGGTTACAGATATTATCGCTGATAGCAGTTCGCAAGATTTTAGTTTCAATATTTCCCGCGGCACATCCTATGTTTCGGGAGATGTCAATAACAGCGGCCAGGCTAACGGCTTGGATGTGGTATTTTTGGTTAATTATTTCAAGGGAGGCGATCCGCCTCCTTTTACCATGGATTGTCCTCCCAACGGGGCGATATCGCCAGCTTGTGATGTCAATGGAAGCTGCAGTGTGAACGGTCTCGATGTTACTTTTCTGGTAAGCTATTTCAAGGGGGGAGAGCCGCTGCGCTTTTGTCCGGATTGTCCTCCCGGGGGAGATCTCTTGCTACATCCATTGAGTGACGAAAAAGTGATTGGGGAACAGTAAAAGGCGTTTGTATTTGATGATATTTGTAATATACTAAGTTGAAATATTCTTCTGGTTGGGTCTTCGGGTTACTTTTCGGAGCATGGCTTGACATCATTGGACGCGCAGCCTGATAAATTAAAATCCTCGATAATTTGCCTGCCTTTGCACAATAGTGCAATAAGCGAAATTACCTGCTTATCGGTTTTATTCCTATTCATAAATCAATTGTTTCCAGTTGGCGGATCAAAATTCAAAGTAGTAGGCGATGCGTGTTGGGCGGGTTTTAGATCATATATGTAGATGCTTCTTTGAGAGAAGTATTTTCCCAAAATTATATAAATTATTTGAGGCGGCAATTGACGCAGGTTATTCATATGCAATTAATAAAATCCCATTGGAACTGAATCAAAATCGTGAAGGAGGCAAGATGCGTGTTGTTACACGGATGTTGATGATGCTTTTACTGCCGGCGCTGGTCATGGGAGCCGAGGCAAATCGAAGGGTTGTTCTGGACCAGGCCAACATGGGACAGCTTCCCATTCAAAAAGCGCTTTCAACAACTACTCAAACGGGCTTTTCGATTCGCCTGGCAGGCGTGGATCTTTCGGAAAAAACTGTGGGGACTACATCCTATCAGGAGATTTCACCGATTACCGATAATCCGGAAAAATACGGGCAAACCGGCGAGGACGGCCTTCCCGATCTACCCGTAATTGCTCAGTTTGTCGCCATTCCGGATCAAGCGGGGATCAGAGTTGAAATAGTATCATCATCCTATCAGATCATTGATAATGTCGACGTATATCCTACGCAGCCATCGCCAATTGAAGGTGAGTCACAAGACGCGATTCCCTTCACCAGGGATAATGGATTTTATCAGAGAAACGAATTTTATCCGTCGGAACTGGTGCAGGTTGGCGAGCCGGTGATTTGCCGCGATTTGAGAATGGTCCAGGCCGAGGCAAATCCGATTCAATATAACCCCGTTACCAGACAGCTTAAAGTTTATACCAGCGTCGATTACCGCCTGGTGTATGAGGGAACGGATAACCGTAATATCAAAATCAGGCGTGACAATCATATTTCCGAGTCATACCTGGAACTCTATCGTTCAATTGCACCCAACGCCGATGAAATGCTGGCGTCCTATGAACCAGTCAGAGGCGGTTATCTTATCATTACGCCGAATGCTTTCCCAGATTCACTTATTCAGCTTCTCGCCAATTGGAAGCATCGTAAGGGGTATAACGTAATAGTAACCCGATCGACTGATATTCCCGGCGGAGGCGGCGGCTCCAATGCTGCGGTTTTCAATTATATTCAGAATGCATACAATACCTGGGCCATTCCTCCAGAATTTGTTTGCCTGATAGGCGATACCAACGAAGGTATCGTCGATTATGGTTTCGGAGGATATACGTCCGATCACCATTATTCATGTGTAGATGGTTCCGATTATTTTTCGGATGTCATGGTGACCAGAATGTCAATGGCCAACGATAACATTACTGTAAGAAATACCATTTATAAAAGTATCATATATGATAAATCTCCCTACGTGGGTGATCCCGCCTATTGGACAAGAGGTCTCTGTACCGCCGGAAATTATAATTCCGGAGGGGCTCCGACTCTAAGCCCGAGACTCAATGTCCTTTGGGCGCGAGAGCAAATGATGCGTCACGGATTTACAAGGGTTGATACATCTTTCGGCTGGCAGCCCGGAGGTGACCCCGGCCCTGGCCAGATTACCGCCTCCCTTAACAGCGGCGTATCGCTGGTAAATTATCGAGGATGGGGGTCTCCATCTGGATTTGGATTGCCGGTTTACTTAACTTCCGATTTTGCCTCAGTGGCTAACAATAATAAAATCGGGGTATTGGCGTCTCTTACATGCGGCACGGGCGCCTATGGTGGATCCGGGGCATGCTTTGGAGAAGTCTGGATTCAGGCCGGAGCCTCGCCAAGCGAACTGAAGGGCGGTCCGGGGTTTTATGGCGCAGTAGAGTCAGGCACTCACTCCAAATACAATAATCCACTCATGTTTGGCTATATCTGGTCTATTTTCGAACAGGATATTCATAATTTCGCAACCGCGGCCTTTGCCGGCAAGATGGAGCTTTATAATACCTTTCCAAGGGCCAATGGCCCCGGATCCTGGGTTGAGAGATATTGCCATACATTCAATACTTTGGGGGAACCGGAATTTGATATAAGGACGACTACTCCCAAAACAATGACGGTTACCTACCCATCTACATTGCCGGTGGGCTCAAGCATAATAACCGTTCACGTAACGGGCACAGGCGGGACCCCGTTGAAAGGAGCTTATGTCAATTTGGTAAAGGGAAGAACCACCGAGGAAGTTTTTGTCGGCGGTAGAACCGATGCTAACGGCGATATAACGCTCAATTTCGCAACCACGGTCGCTGATACAATGTTTGTGACAGTCACAGACGTTAATTATATTCCTCATCTTGGCTCAACTTTAGTTCAAGCTTCGCCGGTGGCTGTTAACGTCAATGCAATTGCATTAGACGATGATAATTCGGGAAATTCGCAGGGCAATTCCGATGGTAATGCTAATCCATCGGAAACTATTGAACTCGATGTTACTCTGCGTAACTTTGGGAATGCCACAACTGCCACTAATGTCTCAGCAACCCTGACAAGCCCAAGCCCGGATATTTTTATCAGCGTTCCCACCCAATCATATGGCTCAATAGATCCGGGTGCCACAGCTACGTCGAACAAATTTGCGGCTCTTTTAACTCCTGATATTTCACATGGAGAACGTTATGTTCTTCAATTAAATATCACATCCGATCAAGGAAACTGGACGGCCGCCGTACCGGTGGATGTAAGTAATATGATGTTTCGGGAAACAGGATTGACTTACCCGGGCAATTCCAATAATAGACTTGATCCCGGGGAAACTTCGCAATTAGTGGTTAGCCTTCAAAATCTTGGCGGCCTGGCAGGAACATCTATTAGCGGGATTTTAACTACAGTCGATACCAGTATCGCCATCGTAAATGGCACTGCCAGTTTCGGCAATATTGGCATCGGAGCAACTGGCTCCAATAGCTCATCGCCGTTCAGCATTCAAGCCAGAGCGGGCACCTATAACGGACGCAATATCAGCTTTAATCTTGAGCTGACATCAAGCAACGGCTCTGTCACGACCAGGCCATTCTCATTGGTAGTAGGGAATGTCAATACATTTGATCCCGTTGGCCCCGATTCTTACGGTTACTATCTATATGATAACACCGACGGCGCTTATTTGGCATGCCCTATTTACGACTGGCAGGAGATTTCCACAATCGGGACTCGAATCACTTTTCCATTCGGTACGGACGATGATGCGGAAGTCATTTCTTTGCCTTTTAATTTGCAATACTATGGCCATGCCTTTAATTATGCGCTGGTATCGATCAATGGATTCATTGCTTTCGATACCACCAGATACGATATGCAGGGCCATCATTGGAGCGCATTCGATAACGGTCAAATTCCGGAACCAAGCGCTCCGGATGGAATCATTGCGCCATTCTGGGATGACCTGGAATATACTGCTCCAAACGGCGTCTTCCGCTACTATGACTCGGCCAATCACCGGCTTATAATTGAGTGGAAGGGATGCACACACCCGCGCTCAGGCTCGAGCGAGACTTTCGAACTGATAATTTACGATAATACGTATTATCCTACTCCGACCGGCGATTGCGAATTGGTATTCCAATACCAAACTGTAGTCAATGACGATTATGATGGTTGGGATTATGGCGAAGCTCCCGGGCTTTTCAGCACCGTGGGAATTCAGAATCTGACAAATAGCGACGGTCTTCAGTATACTTATGATAATCTTTACAATCCTGGGGCCGCGGTTCTTCAGGCGGGTCGGGCGATCAAGGTTACTACGGCGGTTGGGATGCAAGTTCCTCCTGATATTTCGTACGATCCTACGTCATTCATTAAGTCAGCCGACGTTGGTCAGATAATTTACGATACCCTAACTATCTCAAATGTCAGCGGCGGGCTTCTTTCGTTTACTTTAAACGAATATACAGATTACGGTAGAATCCTAGACAATAACAGCGGCTCCAATCCAATAATTCAATCAGTAACGAAACCGATCGGTTATATGGACGTGGCTGGAGCAAAGGCCGGAAGTGAAAGGGAACCGCTTTATCCGCCTGTTATTCTGAATCACGGTGGCCC
The DNA here is from genome assembly GCA_963801605.1 of uncultured candidate division Zixibacteria bacterium. Taxonomy (GTDB): domain Bacteria; phylum Zixibacteria; class MSB-5A5; order UBA10806; family UBA10806; genus UBA10806. The sequence goes on along the minus strand of CAWDFP010000007.1, from coordinate 224,911 downwards.
GGATGTCTTCGGAAACCTGTGGGTAGATTCAGATAATCCTGGAGCCCCGGCGTATGAATGGGTTGATATCGGCAGCGTTGGTACTCCCGTTACTTTTACTGAGGACGACCAATCAATGGGACCATTTAATATGGGAATAGATTTCCCATTCTATGGAAACACCTACAACTCAATCTATGTAAACTCAAACGGTATCCTGACGTTCGGGGCGGGAACTGCATCGTATTCAAATACGCTTATCCCCAGCTCTAATGCACCGAACGATTTTATAGCTATGCTTTGGGATGATCTAAGTCCTCAACGGCATGGTTCGGTGATGTATTATTATGATGCGTCAAACAACCGTTTTATCGTGAGCTTCACAAATATTGAATTCTTTTCAGGCGGTGGAGAGTTGAATTTTGAGGCCATTCTCTTTCCGTCTGGAAGAGTTCGTTTGGAATATGGCACCGTAGATGGTGGTACCAGGGGACTTAATTCCTGCACTATAGGAATAGAAAATTCATCGGGAACGGACGGCCTGCAGGTGGTTTACAATGCTGATTATTTGCATAGCAATCTGGGAATCGCTTTCTATATGCCTGCGAATTGGCTAAATTCCACTATTCACAGTGGATATCTTACCGTCGGCAATGATACATCGGCGGCGGTATCTTTTGATGCCACAGGTTTATTTCCAGGAACTTACACCGGTCATTTCGATCTTGATTCCAACGATCCTGATGAAAGTTCGATCGATATCCCCGTCAGCTTTACTGTCGGCAGCGCGGGTACTCCTCAAATTCAGCAAACCCCTGCAAGTTTCACCGATACGCTACAGGCTGGCTTGACGGCCCCGTTTGATGTTAAAGTGAAAAATATAGGATCTGCTACCCTTACGGTCGCCTTCTCACCGTCAGCCGCCTGGATCACGACAGCGCCCGGCCCCTACAATATTGCACCTGGTGATAGTATCCTGCATGCAGTCACTCTCAGCGCGATTGGCTTGACTCCTGCGTTGTATAATAGCTCGCTGATTACGACTACGAACGATCCGACCCATTCGCAGGTTACGATGCCGATACAGCTTCGGGTTACGGCGCCGCCTCCACCGAATATTACCTGGCGTCCAGCGTCGTTTACCGAGAATATCAATCAAGGAGCCATTATCGACAGGAGTCTGATAATTAAAAATACAGGCGGCTCAAATTTAATTCTGACTTTGACCGGAATCGAGGGCAGCCTGATTGCTCCTGATGGCAATAACGATAACGATATGCCGATAATAACAAGCAACGGCGGAGGCAATGGTAATAATACCGATCTTCCTCATCTTCTCAATAACTGGCTTTTCGTCACTCCGCCGGCAGATACGCTCGTTCCGGGGGATAGCCTCATTGCCAACGTGAGATTGGACGCTACTGTCGTCGGCCCCGGTAATTATACAGGCCATATTACCCTGGCATCAAACGATCCTGATACACCATCGGGCAATATTCCAGTATCGATAGCGGTTCTATCGGTCGGCCCAAACTGCCACTATGCTATAGGCGATGCCAATAATAGCGGTGTCTTTAACGGTTTGGATGTAACCTACAGCGTGGGGTATTTCAAAGGCGGCCCCGCCCCGGGTTATACCTGCGAGTGCACCACCGGACATACCTGGTTTGTAGCAGGAGATGTTAACGGCTCATGCAGTTTCAACGGACTGGATGTTACTTATATGGTTAGCTATTTCAAAGGTGGTCCGGGAGCAGTCCCTTGCGCCGATTGCCCGCCATCAAACTTGCTTAACCCCAATCCTAACGGGCCGGCTCATTCTGATAAGTAGTTAAGTAATAAACAATTAGTTCTTGTAACCGGGATCTCAAAATGGGGTCCCGGTTTTTTATTAAGAAGGATTATGGCGTAACCCTCATTTGATTTTGACAGATTCTAATAATCTTCCGGAATGTCAGTTAATATTTGCCGCCGAGCATCGTAATTACCTCAATTTTCGACAAAAAGAGATTGGCATCCCGGTCCCGGGAGTATCGCTAAAATCATCGTATTAATGCAATTAACTATTGCCAAACTTAAAATAATTGGTATTTTAACCGTTTAGCCCTTGGGCCTTAAATGGTTTTTTTGCATTATTCCAAACCAGGTAAGGCGTAAAATAGGGCAATGGTAAGGTATGTTTGAACAGATAACTGATAAACTCGACGGCATTTTCAAGAAGCTAACCGGACGCGGCTACCTTTCGGAGAAGAATATCCAGGATGCTGGTAAAGAGATCCGGTTGGCTCTTCTGGAAGCTGACGTTAATTACAAGGCCGTTAAGAATTTTGTTTCTGAAATTGAAAAGAAAGCTATTGGGCAGGAAGTAACCAAATCAATAACTCCTGGCCAGCAGTTGATCAAGATAGTTCATGATGAAATGGTGGAACTTCTGGGCGGAAATCGTGCCGAACTGGCGATATCACCCACACCCCCCACGATAATCTTATTGGCCGGTTTGCAGGGCTCAGGCAAAACAACGTTAGCAGGCAAACTGGCGCTTTATCTTCGCAAAAAGGGAAACCGTCCCCTGCTTGTGGCGGCAGATATTCATCGTCCGGCAGCCAAGAAGCAACTGGAGGTATTGGCAGAATCAATTCAGATTCCGTTTTTTACCGTCGAAAAGAGCGCGTCTGATATTGCTAAGGATGCGATCTCTTTCGCCAGGGAAAAGATGTATGACATCGTCATAATAGATACCGCCGGTCGTTTGCAGATAGACAATGAGCTTATGACCGAGCTATCGGATGTCAAGAAAGTTTCCGGCGCTCAAGAGACGCTGTTTGTGGCTGATGCCATGACCGGTCAGGAAGCTCTAAATGTGGCTTCGGAATTTCACAAGCGAGCGGGCTTAACCGGGGCGGTTTTAACCAAGATGGATGGTGATGCCAGGGGCGGCGCCGCGATGTCGCTTAGAGCTGCTTTGGGTATCCCCATAAAATTTATCGGCGTTGGTGAAAAACTCTCCGACCTCGAGGAATTTCATCCCAGCCGCATTGCCTCACGTATTCTTGGGATGGGCGATATTGTATCGTTAGTTGAAAAGGCCCAGGATGCGATTGACATGGAGGAGGCGGAAAAGCTCGAAAAGAAGCTTCGCAAAGAAAGCTTCACTTTCGAGGATTTTCTTTCTCAGCTGAAACAGCTCAAAAAGATGGGCCCGTTGCAGAATCTTATGGAAATGATTCCGGGAATGGGAAAGCAACTCAAGGGTATTACAGTAGATGAGTCCGGGTTAGTCCGTGTGGAAGCTATAATCAATAGCATGACCAAGAAAGAGCGGATGAATCCGTCAATAATAGATGGCTCCCGTCGCAAGCGAATAGCCGCCGGCTCGGGGACATCGGTGCAGCAAATTAATATGCTGCTCAAGCAGTTTGCGTCGATGCAGAAGATGATTAAACAATTTTCGCGGATGACCTTGCCAAAGGGATTCCCGATATAAACAATCCCGACCTCTCAAGGAAGGTCAAGCAGGAGGACAAGTGGCAGTTACGATCAGATTACGTCGGATGGGAACCAGGAATCGCCCATATTACAGGCTGGTAGCGACCGATTCGCGCAATCCGCGGGACGGACGATTCATTGAGGTACTTGGGTATTATCATCCATTGGAAAAACCGGGCAAAGTTACCCTCGATGGGGACAAAATAATTACCTGGTTGGAGAAGGGCGCTGAAACATCCGACACGGTAAATTCGTTGTTAAAAGAAACTGGTCTCCTGGAAAAGTGGACCAGGAAAAAGAAAGGTGAGGACGTTTCGGCACTGGAACTGAAAACGACTGTCACGGAAAGAACAAAGAAGAGAAAGGCTAAGGCAGCCAAGTAGCTGTTTCCTATTGAGCCTCATATTCTATTTCAACTAAGGAGGAAATGTGAAGGAGTTTATCGAATTCATCGCACGAGCACTGGTCGATCATCCTGACGACGTTAAAGTAGCTGAAGTTGAGGGCGAAAAGACGACCGTTTATGAACTCCGCGTTTTCCAAGAAGATCTGGGAAAGGTTATTGGAAGAAAAGGGCAAACGGCCAAGGCTATCCGGATTTTAATTTCGGCTGTTTCGGCGAAAAAAGGCAAACGAGCCCTTTTGGAGATATTGGAATAGACCAGCTCACGAGTCTTGTCGGACCGCCAGTTTCGGCATGAAAATTTCTGTGGCATACATAAATAAGCCACGAGGGTTCAGAGGAGAGCTGGCGGTCATTCCTTATCGGCCAAACACTCAAAGTCTCCGACCAGGTATTGAGGTTACCCTTCAAAAGGATAACAGCGGCCAAAACTGCGTCATCGACTCGGTCAAATTTATTCATGAGCGTATCGTAATTAAGCTGATTGGGATCGACGATGACAAGGCAGCCCAGTTTTGGCAGGGTGGAGAGGTACTGATCGAGGAAAAGGATCTGGTCGGTCTCGAAGACGGGGAGTATTATCATTACCAGCTCGAAGGCTGCGATGTATTCGAGGAGAACGGCAAGCACTTAGGCAAGGTTAGAGGCATCGATTATCTCTCGGCAAACGATGTTTTAAGTGTAATTGGCGAGAGCGGGGAAATTTTAATTCCGCTTATTAAGCAAGTAGTAATTTCGGTAGATGTAAAGAATAAAAGGATTGTGATTAAAAAACTCGAAGGTTTATATTAGTATTTATGAGAGTCGACATTATAACAATCTTCCCCAATATGGTTGACTATCCACTTTCGGAAAGCCTGATCGGACGTGGCCGCGAAAATGGCATTTTTGATATTAAGGTACACGATCTACGTGATTTTACATCCGATAAACACAAGGTCGTAGATGATATTCCCTACGGCGGCGGACCGGGGATGGTTTTAAAACCGGAGCCGATAATTGAAGCAGTCAGAAAGATCGATCCCGATGAAAAAGCCGTCAGGTTGATTACGTCAGCCGGAGGCGATCTATTTGACCAACAAATGGCCAAAGAATTTTCCGGGAAAGAATGGATAATAATCGTCTGCGGGCATTACAAAGGTGTTGACCAGCGGGCTATTGAGATTGCACATTTAAGGGAAGTCTCGATTGGAGACTATGTCCTCACCGGCGGCGAATATGCCGCGATTGTTATGGCCGACGCAATATTGCGGCTTTTGCCGGGAACTCTCAAGGACTTTGGCTCGGCCGCCGAGGATTCGCATTATTCGGGATTTCTGGGGGCTGAGGAATATACCAGACCCGAGGTTTTCGAGGGGCACCGGGTTCCCGAGGTGCTGATATCGGGACATCATGAGAATATTCGCCGTTGGCGGCTGGGTAACGCCATCTGGCGCACCAAGACCAAGCGCCCTGATATGTTGATTGGCAGGGAACTTAATGGTGAAGAAGCAAAGATATTGAACGAATACGTTAAATAAAGAGGAGTAGTGTTATGTCGCTTCTAAAGGCGCTTGAGACAAAATATCGCAAATCCGATATCCCTGAGTTCTCCCCGGGAGACACCATCAGGGTTCATGTTAAGATCAAGGAAGGCGATAAAGAGAGAATTCAGATCTTCCAGGGTACAGTCATTGCCAGAGGCGGAAGCGGTATTTCGCAGGCTTTTACGGTGCGCAAGGTATCTGCGGGCGTTGGAGTGGAAAGAGTATTTCCATTACACTCGCCTAATGTCGCCAAGATTGAGTTGATTAAGCAGGGTCGAGTTAAACGGGCCAAACTTTATTATCTTCGCGACCTCAAAGGCAAGAAAGCTCGTATCGACGAAAAACGGGAAGAATAGTCAGGACTGAGGACTGAGTGCTGAGGACTGGGGAAAATTAATTCTCAGTCCTCACTTTTTTTTGGTGAAATATAACGGCTTCTCATTATAAAATAATCCTCAGGCATATTACTCAGGCAATTATCAGGAGTTAGGAATTCCAGCAATGCTCGAAAAGTCCGGCCAAAAGAAAAATCATCCCGGAAGGCGATCCGGCTTGATTTGCGGAGTGGATGAGGCCGGTCGGGGACCATTGGCTGGTCCGGTTGTAGCGGCGGCTGTTATCTTGAGTTCAGATTTTTCGACTGAAGGTATCGATGATTCCAAACGACTGACTCCCAGGCAGCGCGAATTTCAACGCGCCGAATAATCAACTCATCGTGCCGGTGGGGCATAGGCGTCGTTGATCCTGAGACTGTCGATAAGATCAATATCCTTCAAGCGACATTTCTGGCGATGCGTCAGGCTATTGCCGGGTTGGGAATTGAACCCGAACTTATTCTTGTCGATGGCCACATGAAAATACCAGATTTGATTTATGAGCAGCGGGCCATTATCGGAGGCGATAGATCGGAAGCCTGCATAGCGGCAGCCTCGATTCTCGCTAAGACTCATCGAGACGAGTTAATGTGCAAATTCAGTGAGCAGTATCCCGAATATGGTTTCGCGAAACACAAGGGATATGGCACCGAAGAGCATTTGGCTAATCTCCTGCGCTTAGGACCTTGTCCTATTCATCGTAAAAGCTTTCATCCGGTCTCAACATATTTCTTGAATTTGTAGCACCTACGAAAACCTGGGTGGCATGCTTGTCCCGTCGAAGACGGGATAAGCATGTTACCCTGTAAGCGTTTTGGATGGCAGCCCTCCTCGGCCGCCCCGAAAATCCTGTGCGCTCAGGACTCCGAAGCTGATCGCTTAAGGTGTCGGGTGCGGAGACCCGACACCAGGCGGAATATTTTAGATTTATAATATTTAGATCAATAGAAAATTTACAGCAGTTCCATAGAAACCTTGCGCCTATACTGACGTATTGCTATCTTGAGGTAACGCCCCGCCCGAATGGCCGGGGCATTTTATTATGGCACGAGATCTTACACAAGGGTCAATCCCCCGTCATGTGGTAGCGCTGGCAGTCCCGGCGCTGTTTTCGATGTTTGCCATTGTGCTAAACAACCTGATCGATACCGGGCTGGTTGGACATCTGGGTGCGGCGCAAGTGGCGGCGGTCGGATCGGCTGGTTTTGTTGTTTGGCTGATATTCTCACTCATGGATGTTTTCGCGGTGGGCACAGTGGCAATGATCTCTCGACATTATGGGGCCGGTGAACTTGAGGCTGCCTCGGAAAAAGCCAAACATATAATCAAATTCGCGGCAATATTCTCTGTAGGATTTGGCGCTTTGGGTGTCATCTTTTCGCACAATATTTATCATATGCTCAATTTAGCTCCCGATGTCGAACGCATGGGACGAATCTATCTTCAAATAATATTCCTTGCGGCGCCATCATTATTTATTGCCGAGACAATCGGCGCCATCTTTCGCGCCATAGGTGATACTACCACGCCGATGATCGTTATGATCACCGCTGTAGCGACAAATATAGTTTTAGATATTCTTCTTATCTACGGTATTTGGATATTTCCGCGCCTGGAGACTATGGGAGCGGCTATCGCGACATCAACTGCCCATACGCTGGCGCTTGGCCTGGGATTCTATTTTGTTCTCAAGGGGAAGATTCCATTTCGAATCCTGCCGTCTATAAAGGGTAAGATTGATTTTTCTATTATTTGGAAAATGGTCAAAATCGGCCTGCCGACATCGCTGGCGTCGATCAATTTCGCTTTCGTATATCTTGCCATGACTCGGATCATGTCCGAATTCGGCACAGTGGCCGTGGCCGCTATTCCGGTTGGCAATCGGGCTGAATCGATTTCGTACATGACCTGTTTCGGTTTCTATATTGCTGCCTCAACCATGGTAGGGCAAAACCTTGGCGCCAGGCAACCGGAGCGAGCAACCAAGGCGGCCTATACAACGCTGAGTATAATAACATCGATAACATTTATATTTGGACTGGCATTTTTCTTTTTCTCAGAGAAAATCCCGGCGATATTGACAACAGATCCCGAAGTCATCAAGATTGCCGGATCGTATCTGCGTATTATCGCATTCTCACAGGTTTTCATGGCTCTGGAATTTGTTCTCGAAGGCGCATTTGCGGGCGCTGGCAACACTCTTCCTCCTATGATTGTCTCCATTCCGGGGACGCTTTTGCGCATTCCACTTTCATATTTTCTGGCGATACCAATGGGCATGGGGCCGTCAGGCATCTTTTGGGCTATTACCATCTCGACAATTATAAAAGGTATCGCCATCTTCATCTGGTTTAGAACCGGACGATGGAAAACTAAATCTATATAAATTCGACCGGTTAGTTTTGACTGGACTTCATAGTCTGTGAATTAAGTAAATGCCTTAACACTCGGTTTTTCCTCTAATCATTAATTAATTTACCTTTAAATCGATATCCTTCTTAAGTGAAACAAATCCCCGGGATTTCCAGTATTCTAATTAGGGGAGAGGCTCTAAAGAACATCCATGGCATCCAAATCGGCCTCGAAAATCCTTGACAAAACCCTTAAATGATAGTAGGTTATGTCCGTGATGAGGAGACCTAAAAATAGCGATGTTTCGATGCTTTTAATACGCCGTATGATGTGGCGTATTTACCTCAAAGGCCAGCTGTAAGCTTTTCTGTCCCCATTGTATTAATTCCCGAAAAATCAGTATTCAATTTAGCGATAAAAGGAGTTTTCCATGAAAAACTATAATATTGCGCATACAGAAAAAATAGGCTTCTCAAATATTCCCGACGAGGATATCGTCAATTTTGAGAAGACTAATGGGGCCCATCATTATGGACGGCTGAATTTGGTGGTGCGAAAAACTAAGGGTTGCTGGCTTACGAGTATGGACGATAAGGAATACCTGGATTGCCTGGCTGCTTATTCCGCCGCCAACGCCGGCCATCATCATCCCAAAATCGTAGCGGCTTTGGTCGAGGCGCTTGAGGGCAATTACGCCTCTGTGATTTCCAATGTGGTCTATACCGATGCCTTGGGCGTTTTTCTCAAGAAGGTTGCCGACCTGACTCCTCAACTTGGCCCTCGTTTTGGAAATAATGGCAACAAAGTGCTTCCCAAAAATGGCGGAGTCGAATCAGTTGAAACCGCCATCAAATGCGCCAGATTCTACGGTTATAAATCCAAGGGAATTCCCGACGGCAAACAGGAGATCATTGTTTTCAACAATAATTTCCATGGCCGCATGATTACGATAATCTCCTTTTCCACCACCGCCAAATACAAAACCGGTTTTGGCCCTTTAACCCCGGGATTTGTGAGTGTCGAATATGGCGATATCAGCGCCGTCGAGAAAGCCGTCAATAAGAATACCTGCGGTATATTAGTCGAACCAATGCAGGGCGAGGGCGGCATGTATATGCCTCCCGAGGGATTCCTAAAAGGTTTACGGGAGATTGCTGACAAGAATGATTTAATGTTGATATTCGATGAAATCCAGGTCGGTCTTGGGCGTACCGGCAAGATGTTTTGTTTTCAGCATGAGAATGTTGTTCCCGATGGTCTGATCCTTGGCAAAGCGATAGCAGGCGGCTTGGTGCCGGTTTCCGTATTCGTCACCAATACTGCCATCATGGATATGTGCTTCCAACCCGGTCAGGACGGCTCGACATTTGGCGGTTATCCGTTGGCATGTGTAGCCGGCAACGCCGCGCTCGATGTAATAGTCAACGAGGATTTGCCCGCTCGGTCTGCCTCGCAGGGTGCAATTTTGAAAAAGAAAATTCTCGATATCGCCAGCCGTTCGACACATGTCAAAGAAGTGCGGGGCAGAGGCTTGTTTATTGGCATCGAAGTTAAAGCCGGTGACGCCATGGTTTATTGCCGCAAGTTGCTCGATCTCGGTGTTCTTGCCAACGATAGCCACGGCCATACAATCAGGATATCGCCTCCGCTCATCATCAATAATGATGAGTGCGATTATCTGCTGGAACGGCTTGAGAAGGTATTGGTAGATTAGTTATTATTGGTAAATTCGAAAACAATTAAGGCGGCAACCGTAATAGTGCCGCCTTTTTTTTAATTCTAAAAATTATTCTATCGCCTTAATTTAGAGAATTCGGCATCTTTTAGCTTTTCATCGGAGGAATTGAGTGCCGCCCATGATTTGACGCTCTCTGCAAACGCCCCAATTCGTACTAAATCGTTTTCTCCGGAGGCGCCCTCGTAAGCCATATTAAGCCAGGGGATATTATTAAAATCGCGGGTTATTTTTGACGAGATGGCATTGATAATATTACCCGGCATACAGGTAAAGGGAAGCGTGTTGACTATCCCGACGCAACCATGCTTGATCAAGTCGATCGCTTTGCCTATAGCGGGCATTGCCTCACCGCCAACTGAGATGGGCAAATATGGCCCGGCATACCCAAGCACCTCCCTTATAGGATGTTCCCGATCGCCGTTAAGTTCATCAATAACATTACTTATAACCCAGTGCTCATCTCTTTTTTGAATATAAGCTTTAATGGTGGCGCTGAGCATTCCCCGCCAGGAGCGCTTTCTCCATGACTCCGTTTTATATTCCTCGGTGGTATAATGAATCCACTCCGAGAAACTGGCGATATCGGCTTCAAGCCCCTGCGATTCGAGTTTTTCTAACAGATGATTATTGGAAAAGGGATTATTGCGAATATAAATCTCGCCGATCACTCCGACCCGAGGCTTTTTCTTAATACCAGAATCAATAATATTCTGGTTGGCCTGATAACAGGCTTGAATAATTTCCGGAAGATGAGTTCCTCCGAGTTCGATATCGCGAGTAGCCTCGTCCATATAACGCTGATAAATCTGATCCGCGGCTCCCGGATTGTTTTCGTATGGCCTGGTCCGAAGCAGGAATTTTCTGATATAATCCGCGGTCAGAAATCCCCGCCAGGCCAGCCTGCGGAACGATTTGTCAGTTTCCGGAAATGTGCCGTAGGAATTATCGGATGTTGGTGAATAAACTGGTACATCACCATACCCCAGGTTTTCCAATATCTGTTGGTGAAGCTGCTGATATTGCCCGAAACGGCATGGCCCGCCGGAAGTCGGCATAAAGAAGGCGATCTTATTGGGATCAACGCCCGGTCTTTCAAGCTCGCGAAGCAGATCGCCGGTGGTTAAAACCGCCGGATAGCATTCGCGTCCTCCGGTATTCTTTCTACCAAGTTCAAGGGATCTGGAATCGGTTTCCGCCAGTACCTCTGAATCGAGGCCGCAACGGCGTAACGCTGCTGAGAATAGATTAGCATGATCGCACATGCGTGGAATCAGGAGCTTACGCTTGTAGCCATTGGAGTGAAGCTGAAGCTCCGGCGCCGGGAATGCTTTGTCGCCCTTTGGCAGGCTATCAAGAAATGCTTCGCAACGGGTAACGAGGCCGGCATCGGCTGAATGTTCATCCAGCTCAAGTATCAGATGCGGTTTGTCTCCCATGATGCGCTTGAAATGATGCAGAATAAAGGAATCAGGTCCGCAGCCAAAATTACTGATATAGACAGGATATAAATTTGGAGTCTGCCTGGCAAACTTGGCGGCTCGTAAAATCCGGCGACCGCTTTGCCAGTAGACAAAACCAAAATCGTCCGCGAATACGGGCGCCATCTCCATGGGAATGACTGTCACGCCCAGATCGGTTAGTTTTTTGGCAATATCCATCGAGACGCCCGGATCGAGGCTGTTGTAGGGCCGTCCGATCAAAAGAATGCCCGGCCTATCATGGGAAATTGTCGATAGATATTCCTTACCAGATTCAATCAATTCTCTTTTGAATTCATCGAATTTCCGCATGGCGCTATCGAGGGCGTTTCTAATTTCTTTTTCAGTAAGTTCATATTTCTTAAGCGCCGCGAACAGAACCCTGGTCACTGCCTCCAGCCCCTCGCCGAATCTGATAACAGGGGAGACTATATCTTTGTCCTGAAGATCTCGGATCGAGGCCGCCGCGATAAAAGGAAATGCCTGGATATACGGGCAATAATAATTATTGGTTCCTTTGGGAGGATTTTCCACGCCAGTAATAATCGATGGCAGAAAGATAAAATCGAGCTTTCGTTTGGCTATATCTATAAGATGTCCATGCGCCACCTTTACCGGGAAACATGTTTCCGAGCCAACCGATTCAACGCCTTCCTGAATAACCTCGCCGGCGCTGGCTTTGGAGATTAGTACCTTGATTCCCAATTCACCGAAAAATCTTCGCCAGAAATAATAATATTCCCAATTGGCGAGCGCTCTGGGGAGACCGACGGTCAGGGGACGAGACTTTTCGGTTTTGCCGGGTGATGCGAAAAATTTGCGATTTCGAATAATAACCGAATTAATGGCCGTTCCCTTAGCGCTTCCCTCAGCGTCATATTTCTCGCAGCGCGATCCATAATAAAGCTCCCGCCCGCTGTCGATCACGCGAGTGATATTGCACATATTGGCGCAGTCTTCGCATCGAAATGTTTCCTGCGCGATTTTTCTGAGCGCCAGATCGAATCCCTTGAAATTTGTTTTCGCAGGCTTGACATTTCTGACCAGGATCGCGGCGCCAATGGCTCCGGTTATATCATGATGCGGCGGTACCATGATTTCCTTACCGACCACAGTCTCAAAAGCTGCCACTACCGCCTTATTCCAGGCGACGCCGCCCTGAAACAGAATCTTATTTCCAACCCTTTTCCGCCCAACGACCTTATTGAGATAATTATGAACCACAGCCAGCGCCAGTCCCGCGGTGATCTCCTCTTTTGACGCTCCGCCTTGTTCATAGCGAACCAGATCGGACTCCATAAATACAGTACATCGCTCGCCGCAGGAAACCGGCTTGGGGGCGCTGAAAGCCAAATCCGCAAACTGTTTTTTAATATTGATTGCTAATCTTTCGGCTTGCTCCTCCAAAAATGATCCAGTACCCGCCGCGCAGGCTCGGTTCATTTCGAAATCGACCACCACCCCGTTATCGAGGCTGATATATTTCGAATCCTGTCCGCCGATTTCGAAAATGGTATCAGCGTCAGGTACGAAATAAGCACCCCCGGTAGCCTGAGCGGTTATTTCGTTGCGGATAATATCGGCTCCGACCAGCTCTCCGATGAGATATCGTCCCGATCCTGTGGTAGCAACTCCCAGCACTTCGAAATCAGGCGCAATTTCCTCGCGGATTTCGCGCAGACCGCGCTGCATAGCCTCTATTGGACGGCCCGCGGTCATCAGATACCGACGAGAAACGACCTCACAATTTTCGTCTATTAAAACTACGTTGGTAGAAAGTGAACCGATATCGATTCCCAGAAATCCCGCTTTAACGTCGCTTCGAGGTTTTTCCTCGCGAAGAGTTTTATCATAGCTTTTGGTCTCAGGAAAGAGATAGGATAGGGCAGTGGTACGCGGCATTCCCGATGCTGACAATAAGCTGGCTTCACGGCATTTCTCATTGAATTGATTAATTTCGAGGCTGTATTCCCGGGCTAAACTCGCCGCGCCGATCGCTCCGGCAAATTTATGCCATTCAGGAACAATTAGCTCGCCTTCAGTCAACTCGAAGACATCCGTAAACGCCTTGACCACTCCCGGATTCGAGGCCACACCGCCCAGGAATACGACGGGCTTATCAAGTCTCTTTGATTTTGCTATCGTACCCTTAAAATTTCTGGCTACAGCATAACATAAACCGGCGATAATGTCCTGCACCGGTACGCCGCGCTGCTGATGGTGAATCATATCTGATTTGGCAAAAACGGAACACCGTCCGGCAATATGCGGGGGATTAACCGACTGAACTGCCAATTGGCCAAACTCCGTTTCGATATCAATTCCAATTCGAGTGGCTTGTTGATCCAGAAATGAGCCCGTGCCCGCTGCGCAAAGGCCGCTGGCCGCAAAATCATCGAGAGAGGTTGCATTTCCTGCGGAATCGGATGCCAGATGAATATATTTCGCTTGCTGCCCGCCCATTTCGAATATGGTGCGAGCCGATGGTATCAGTTTCGCGACTGCAGCGCTGATAGCGGAAAATTCGTTGAGGAACGGAGCTTCCATTATCCTGGCAAGCTGTAGCGCGCCGTTGCCGGTAAAACCACAGTACTTAAATTCGCCAAATTCGTTGGATGCCTGAATTATAGCGCTTTGCGCGCATCCAATGGGATCGCCTTTGTGGCGGATATAATAGGATTTTATAACCGAATCATTGTCATCTAAAACGATCAGGTATAATGATACAGAGCCGATATCCAGGCCTAAACGCAATTTGGGACCCTCCATTAAAGAAAATTCGCGTAACTATAATAATAAAGAGGCCATAACGCAATATAAAAAGCGTCAAGCCGAGACCAATATGGCGCTATTCGTGATTAATTACTAATAACAAATTTATAATAATCAGACATTTTCATCACTAAATTCTAATAAAAAATCAAGCATCCATGAAATATTTAGGCCGTCAAATTAAGAAAATGACGGCCGAAAACGGTAATTTATAAAAGTCGATTAGCGATTATACCCTGAACAGATATTGAAGCTTTACAAAATATTGTCTGGCAACCTGTCTCCAGCCGTCTCTGATGCCTGCCTGATCCGTAAGTTTCGATAAATTATGAGTGGAACCGACATAGAATACCGAAAACGAACTGATTCTGTATGTCACCAGCGGATCGAATTCCCAGTTTTTGGAGCGCCCGCCAAAGGAGTTGGACTCATCTATATATTGGGCTACCAGACGCATCGATAATTCCTTGTTGACCTGGAGCCGAACCCTGGTTCTTGCGATTGTTTGACGGTAAAGCTCGTCACCCGAATCGACCTGTTTGCTTCGCGAAAATCCCAGAGTAGGTTCGATAACCAACCTGTCGATTGGCTTGAAGCTTAAGCTGGCCTCAATATAAGTTTGATTACCTTTTGTCGGAATCCAGACTGCAACATTTGGGCCGTAGTCCATTTGAAAGTCAAATGAAATCATGTTAGTCGGTTGAAACCCGGTTTGAAATTCAAAATTCCAGAGATTCTTAAAGTCGATACCCTGCCATCTTTCATTACTGGCGAAATATGAAAGGTTAATATAGGTTTGAGCGAAATTCAGGTTATTTTGAAGCTCGATACCGCCGTGCATCCACTTTTTTCGATTTGAAAAATCCCAGCGATTCTCAATTGCCAATTGAGGAGAGATTCGGCCGAAAATACTATTTGTCGGATAGAAATCGTACTGGGAATAGAAATTTAGGTTTTTATAATCATTCCAGGGATCATAACCGGTCTCAGTACGGTATGTTGGCGAGGTATGATCGTAATTTAAATTAAAACTCCAATTGCGGGCTTGTCTGCGGAATTGGGAAACAATGGCCTCGCCGCCATAAGATTCACCATCGAGCGCTACCGTATGTTTATTCTTATCGAATGTCTCGCCAATCAATCCTTCATTAGCATTCAAAGTGCTATCGGCGGGCTCTTTGGTAAGGCTGGCAATATACTGCGCCACTATGCTATATTTTTCCGAGAGTCTGTATACCCCGTCGGCCGCCAGTATCGTACCGTATCCGCCCCCGTTGAAACGCCGGTCAGTTACGATAAATCCCAGATAGTTATTCCTGCCTATCGTCCGTGACGCCCTCAATATATTGACCGTACTTTTTCCGGAATTGACCAGAATACTTTTTTCCTCGAGCGGAATTATATACGGCGTATTTTCATCATACGCCGAAAGAAATCCGATATTATACCGTCCCGTTCTGCCCGTCATCTTGGCTGCAAACCGGGGATCATTGATGGTTCTCGAATAAAACGAATTGAACGGCGTTTGGAATATATCGCTGCCTTCCTGGAAAAAGGGACGTTTTTCCGGATAGCGCAGGGCGATAGTGGAGTTCACGTCTATCTGAGCCGCATCTGCTTCGATTTGACTGAAATCCGGATTATAAGTGGCTTCCATCGTCATGTTCGATGAAATAGAGTATTTGGCGCCGATAGACCCCGCTGCCTTGGGATCATTATTGATGAATTTGGAATCTAAGTTAGCAGGTGGCGCAATTTCGCCTGATTGATTGGCTATAACGCTTGGCAGAATTTCCAATCCTTTACCGGGCTTGACTCCAATAATCCCATTTGCGGTACCCCACTGACAAACCCAGCATTGATCGTCAGGATTATAAGCGGCCCAGGAATATTGCCTGTTAAACTCGCGTGGGTGATTGCGCCAAAAATCTATTTTCCAGCTTTGGGTATCTACGTTAGGAAATCTCAGGCTTGCAAAGGGGACCGCGATCTCAACCTGGTAACCTGAATCAGTGATCTTACCGGCAGATTCCCAAATCATATCGAATCCTTCGTCTTCGCCGGTAATATTCGACCATAAACGATCCATTTGAATGCCGTACGGATTTACGAATAATTCGTACGCCCAGGAAGCGTTGCCATAAGTATCCAGAAGCAGACAGACGTCGTCATCGTTGGAAAATTGATCTCTCTGGCACATTGTAGCCCGGATCTTCGAGGGATCATCTTTACATACAAACGCGACGTAAAGATTATTATCATCGTAGGTTATTAATGCCTCGGTTTCTACCTCAGGTTTGAGATTTTTTCCGGGGTAACGTTCGACGAAATTGACAGCCTTCGACGCCGAAATCCATCCGGAGTCATCGAGATTACCATCGATCTTGATAGTTCCGCTGAGTCTTTTAATTTCGAGCGTGGGATGAAAGACCGGGGCGAATTCGGTTGCCCGAAGATTGATTATAGGTATTGTCATCAGGATCATAATTGTTGTCAGCAGCGGAATGGTTTTACCTGATTTACGATTCATGCCGTTATCTCCAACAGTTAGTGTTGAGGTACTCCCAGCAACTCGCCCGCCCATTCTATTTTCACAACCTTATTTCATTACGGAAAACGAGGTTCTGATGTTTCGAAATTTATAATTGGAGAACAGAAGGGATAGATGAAAAAATTACCAGGTTTGTTTAATCCGATAAATATTGTATCGACTATACATTATTAAAGTATTTCCTGCCGTTGGCTAAAGCAGTTGAATCAAAAAAGGCGACATGATTAATGCCGCCTTCAATTTGTGATTTTAGCTTTTATCGTTACGGCTCTCTTAATATTACCGGACCCGACGCCATCCCCGATTCATCATCGTCGTAAATATAGATATCGTTATATTCAGGGACGGGATATATCCAGGTATTACCGATAGCCCAGACCGTGTCCGGACTACCATTGTAAATAAGATAAACATTGCCGTTGCCGCAATTCTGGATTGTATCATTGCCGGCGGCAGTGGAATCGTTCATTCCCAGATTTGGACTACTGAAATCTCGAATTTCAATTCCATATTTATAACAATTGAAAATGTTACTGTTTCTAATAATAAGTCCGCTTGAATCCGCGGTTACAATTCCAATTGAATCCTCGGTGATGTGATTGGATTCAATCAGCGCCGGCGGGATGAATTTACCGCTCGAATAAACGCCGATATAATTTTGACTGATTTGATTATGCGATAGCTTTACATATCGCCCCGGACGTATCCAGACTCCGATCCCCATTGAATTTGAAGAGCTAATATTTAGCTTTTCAACGGTGATGGCATCGCCGTTGATTTCGAATATGGCGTCTCTCAAAGGATCAGTTCCCCCCGGACCAACCACAAAGGTGGAATCTCTACCGGCTCCTTGAACCGTAATACCTCCCAATACGCGCAAAGGAAACGTCTCACCGCTTGCTATATCGTATTGACCTGCGCCAACTAACACCATTTGATTAACACGCGCCCGATAAAGGCCCTGTGAAATCGAGCGGTATGGACGCCATCTGGTCCCTAATCCGGTAGTATCTGAGCCGTTTACGGAGACATAAATCTTAGCGGGATCGACCAGTACCGCCCAGGCCCTGGCGGTTTTAGTTTCATCTACCTGCGCTCTGGCCGTAATCCTGACTGAATCTATACCTACTGGCGTAGACATTGGCGCTAAGTAATTTCCCAGCGAATCTATTCGGCCGGCGGAGGTATCACCTTCCATGCTCCAATAAACAATCTGATTACTGGCGCCATCAACTCTCGATATAAAATGATAAGTGGCGCCAAGATCGACTACGGCGCGGTAAGGAAGTATACTCACGGTTATGCCATGATTACTATCTGTCGGTTTGTCACTTCCGCAGGAAAATATGAAGCCTGCCAGAATGGCCAGAATTACTGCTCTTTTCATTATTATCCCTTTTTTTATATGAAGATCAAAAAATGGGCCGAAAACAACTCGCTTACTTTTTACTTTTCTTCTTAGCCTTATTCTTTTTATCTTCCAGCGCTTTTTTGGCAAGGCTGACTTGAATCTTTTCGATTTCACCAAGAATATTATCGAGGTATTCCAAATTTAACTCGCGATGAAGCTGGTTCTTTTTAAGCTTTTCTTCGTCAGTTTCCTCAGGCAATGCCTCAACTTTTTTTCGCAACTCCGCCAGGCGGCTGCGGGCCGTTACCTTGCGAGTGCGGTCAATATACATCAGGATGATGGCCCAGGTGAGAAGAATCAATACCAGAATCAGGGCGACAAGCGAGAAGTAAGAAATAAAGTCTTCCATCTGTCGAAAGTTAATCGCCTCCGGCTTTATGTCAAGCTAAAAGAAAGGGGGAGAGGGAAGTTAAGGCGATACGCCAAAGTCCCGCAATTATTCCAAATAAAACGCTAACAAGAATTGCCAGCATCCAATAATGGAT
This sequence comes from uncultured candidate division Zixibacteria bacterium, assembly GCA_963801605.1. Taxonomy (GTDB): domain Bacteria; phylum Zixibacteria; class MSB-5A5; order UBA10806; family UBA10806; genus UBA10806. The sequence goes on along the minus strand of CAWDFP010000007.1, from coordinate 206,356 downwards.
AACATTTGCTTAATTTTATTAAAAGCTTGACTTATTCGTAACTGATGCTATTTTTCGCAGGGGTAAATATGAGATCAATTGTAATCTGCGCCCTTCTCTTTCTCATTGTCTTTCAAAGCGATACGAAAGCGCCACCGAGAATTGGTGAATGCACTCTGGGTATTTTTACAGGAGACGCTACAACCGATGGGCGCCCTATCCTTTGGAAAAACCGCGATATCACCAACGCCGTTCAGAAATTTTGTTATTACGCCCCAACCGTAAGCCTGCTTGATACTACTCTGGCTTTCATTGGCAATGCTTTTTCCTCCGATACTACCAAAGTTTTCATGGGACTTAATTCGACAGGTTTTGCGGTTATCAACGGCAATTCCTACAATCTTGGCGACCAGATGATTGATGGTATCGACGATGGCACCATCATGAAAATGGCTCTGGGACGGTGTCGTACGCTGGCCGATTTCGAGCATATCCTCGATGCTACCTCCGTGATCGGAAGAAAAGACTGTTGGAATTATGCGGCTATGGATGCTTTCGGGCACGCCGCTCTGTATGAATGCGCCAATTTCAGTTATGTAAAGTTTGATGCTTACGATTCTCTAAATGAAGGAAACGGCGTTACACTACGGGCAACTTTCAGTCTATCCGGTACCAGGGATTATGATGGTTACGACAGATATAAAAGAGCCTGCGATTTAGTTCGAACCCGATTGTTAACTCAAGGCATTGATCCCCGGTTTATTTTTCAAAAACTAACACGCGATTTAGCCAATCCGATTGCCGATCCATATCCCTTGCCCTACAATGGCACTCAAAATGGTCGGCCTGCCGGTTTTATCTGCGTTCACGACAGTACCATCAATCGGGATAATACGCGGTCGGTAATGGTTATTCGCGGTATAAAACCGGGCGAAGACCCCAGGCTATCCACAATCTATGCCATGATAGGCCAGCCGGTGCTCTCGGTAGCTTATCCTTTGTGGGTTGAATCGCATCAAGTGCCAGCGGTTTTAAATCGAGGAACCAATGTTCCCATGTATTCCCAGGTTATGGCCCGTCACGCCAGGATTTACACGCTTCATAATGATGGCGAATATCTCGATAGCCGCTATCTGATGGGAAAAGATAGCGTTGGGCTATTCACTTATACATTGCCGCTCGAAACAAGCATTCTAAATTTAGCAGATTCTTATCTTACAGGTTGGCGGCAGAATATTCCGGGATCGGAAGTTTTCGCATCAGTTCAAAATTTACTGGCGGATAGTATTTATAACTCTTATGTACGGATTCCGCTCGATTTTACTCCTCAGCTTGTCTGGGATTCCGGGCAGGAAGAGGAAATTTCAAATTATCCGAATCCGTTTAATTCCAATACGACAATTGATTTATCCCATTTCGATAAGAATGACCCGATTGAAGTAAAAATTTATGATATTATGGGGCGCGAGGTAAAAAGCCTGTCTTTGTTTGGAGGGCATGAAAATCATTTAGTTTGGGATGGACGGGACGACCATTCCAATTCATTATCATCAGGTGTTTATCTTATTAGGGCCGCTTCTCAGGCTCACTCTGCAACCGTTAAGGCGTTATTGATAAAATAGATCCTAATTTACGGCTTATTGATACAGATAAATGGTAAACAGCATAGGTTCCCCAATACGTATATCCCAAATGCTATTTACGGTAGCCCTCTCGCTGTGTTTGTGCGCTGGCCTATTCTGCAACATTTGGGCCGATGACCAACCCGAACTTGGCCCGCCGGGCGAATGCACCGTTGGCATTTTTAGCGGCGCTGTAACCGCCGATGGCAGGCCGATTATCTGGAAAAACCGTGATGTTTCGGATCATAACCAGCGCTATATTTATTATGACTCCTATCAGAGGAATGGCATAACCACGTATAAATTTACGGGAGATTGCTATCGCTCGGATACGACCAGAATATATATGGGCGCCAACGAACACGGTTTCGCAATCATGAATTCTGATTCCTATAATCTTCATGATACGCTTTATTATGGGCTTGATGATGGCACGATCATGCGTCTTGCCCTGGAGACATGCCGAACGCTTACGGATTTCGAGTCTTTTCTCGATTCCACCAATATTACGGGCCGAAGCTTTTGCTGGAATTTCGGCTGCCTCGATTCCACAGGCGCCTGCGCTTTTTATGAAGCTGCCAATCGTTCTTACCGCAAATTCGATCCTCTCGATCCTGATCTCAATTCACCTGGATTTCTCATCAGATCAAACTTTTCTTTTTCGGGGGACAGCCTTAATCAAAGTGGTTTGGACCGTTATCGACGCGCTAAAAATCTTGTTGAAAGCCGTCTGGATACCAGCCTGATTAATGTTAGCTGGGTGCTGGCGGTTCTGGCTCGCGATATGGGCAATATTTATGCTGACCCTTACCCGCTCCCTTATGACGGTGTACAGCATGGCGGGCCGCCTGGATATATCTATAACCTTTCCTGTACAATTGCCAACCGCTATACGTCATCAGCCGTGGCAATTCGCGGCAATCGTCCCGGGGAGGATCCGTCTTTTGCTACCATCTTTGGGATTCTTGGTCCGCCGGTATTGTCTTTGGCATTCCCGCTATGGGTAAAAGCCGAGTCTGTCCCAATTTTTATTTCAGACCCTTCCGGGGCGCCGGTATATAATCTATGCGTTCAGCGCAGCCAATATCTTTATGATAATCCCGGATCATATTACTTTCTGAATAGTCACTACCTTTTCGATCATGACTCTAGCGGAGTATATAGCTACACTTTGCCGCTTGAAGCCTGGGGAATCAGAGAAGCCGATTATCTTATCGACAATTGGGGCGCAGACGAGCCCAACGTTGATGACGTTCGCTGGGAACAGTCGCGAATTGCCCGATCGTTGTATTACGGTTTTAAGGTTGAAAGTGCCCGCTACCTGGAGGATACTACCGATGTTGAGCCTCAGATTCCCGAACAGTTGGCGTTATATAACTACCCGAACCCTTTCAATAGCGGGACAACGATTATTATTTCGGGTGTAAGAAGCGATTATCCTCTAATCCTGCGAATATATGATATTACCGGTCGGTTGGTTTACGAATATAATGGAACCGCCAACACCGTTGATAATGTTTATTGGACTGGCCGAGACACGTTTGGCGAGCTTGTTTCGTCCGGGACTTATTTTTGTTCATTGAATAACGGTCCGCGAAAATCCACAGGCAAGATGCTGTTGCTTAAATAAGGAAGGAGCATAAGAAGTTGCGAGGAATAATTTTGAGTTTAGTACTGGCCTCAGTTGCCCTGGCCGCCACTGAACCTGAGGCTATCCCGGGCGCTATTGCCAGGCCGGGATACGATCCATCTTCAGGTATTTATATCAATTCCTCAATTGATAACAGAGCCGCAGTCTTAAAGGAAAACTATGGCGCTGCTTATGCTGCCTATAATGCGCAAATACCAAATCAGGCTATCGTAGTTGCGCCGGCATTAGGTTCTACCGGCTCCGATGTCATTAACGATCAAAATATCGAAACCGCAGCCAGAAATTATCTTGCTTCCGCGGGCTTTTTTTCATCCAATAATGAACTTCAATTGATTTCTAAGAAGTTCGCTATGGGCAGGCTATGGTTCGTTAAATTTCATAGAGTTTACCAGGGATTATCGATTGAAGATGCTGGGATTGGTCTGGCAATTACTCCTCAGGGACAGGTTTCTCTCCTGTGGGGGAACCTCGACTCCGCTCCGATTACTGTCGGCGGCTTTGGTTTATCCGATGCTCAAGCCCTTGAAATCGCCGGGAGAGGCCTATCCGGAACGATGACCAAAACGAGCTTTCTGGGGAAGTCAATCTTTCCGATTTATTTTGGAAGCCGCGTGGAGTATCATCCGACGCTGAGTTTTATGATAGTAACCAGCGATCCGTACGCGGAATGGAAAGTCTTTGTCGATGCTGAAAACGGCCAAGTTCTAGAGCGAGTCGATCAAGTATACTACGATGTTATTTCGGGTAATATCTCAGGCTCAATTCAGCCGCTGCATCCGAATGATCCCTGGGAAGATCGTAATTTTCATGATATGAATTTATATTTTGATGGTTTTGATGGTATCGTAACCGATTCTGCTGGAAATTATTCCGTAGATACTCCGGATTCGAATCCTATCAATCTTTCGGTTTTTCTTCGAGGGCCTTATCTGAACGTAATGAATGACGCCGGGCCTGAATCTCAAATTTACACCACGGTTGATCCGCCCACGGTGCAAAATATTTATTGGGATGATTCCAATTCCGAACCTCAGGAACGCGATGCCTGGTATAGCGGTGTCACGGTGCACAATTGGATTGTACGTCTTGATCCCGGTCTCGGCGTTATGGATTTCCCCATGGTCTGCAACGTTAATGTGGTGGGAAGCTGCAATGCTTTTTGGTCGGGCGGCAACAGGACTGTCAACTTTTACGAAGCTGGAGGCGGCTGCCCTAATATCGCGCAGATTGCTGATGTCATTTATCATGAATACGGACATGGCATAACCGATTTAATGACGCGGCCGGACGGTCCCAGCGGGGCTATGCATGAGGGTTTTTCCGATTATCAAGCCTGCACCATGACCAACCAGCCTCACGTCGGCGTGGGATTTTTCCTAAACAACCCCTCCGATTTTTTGAGGAATCTCGACAATGTGTTTAGATACCCGGATAATATAAACGGCGAGTCGCATAACGATGGTCAGATTATTGGCGGGGCGCTATGGCATACGAGGCAGGCGCTTTCGCCTTACCCGATGGGATATACCGATTCGCTCTGGCATTTCGCTCGCTACGCCCTAACCAATGATTTCGAACCTTATTTCTGGGCTTTCGTGGCTTTGGATGATAACGATAACGACCTCAATAACGGTACACCTCATGCCTGGGATATATTCCATAATTTTGGTGACCGTCATGGTATTGGACCGGGCACCAAGCTTACCATTGCCTCCGATTCCCTGTTGGATTCGGAAGATACCACCCGCACTTTCCCGATGAATGCTACGATTACATCGATATTCACTCTGCAGCGTGATTCGGTTATCATATACTATAACAACGGCAGCGGATATCAAGCGGCACACATGAGCCAGAATGGCGCAGTCTGGACCGGGCAGATTCCAGCGCAGCATGGCAATACTTATATCGATTATTATGTTCTGGCAGTCGATAGCGCCGGTTTCAGGGGGACATTCCCAACCGATGCTCCCGGAAATCATTATACATTCTATGTGGGCCCGGATCACATACCTCCGACCATGGCGCTTATTCAAGCTCCAAACAACACGATCAACCTCTTTGGACCATACGGACCTTTTACAATTTCTGCCAGCGATATAAACCTGGTTGATCCGCTGAATGTTAAAATGTATTATAGGATCAATAGCGAACAGGAACGAATAGTATACCTTTCAGCCGTACCTGACACTAATCAATACACCTTGGCATCATTGGATCTGAGCCGTAATCTTCTCACCGGTGATACTGTCCATTATTATTTTAGCGCCACCGATGGTGCTCACACTCCAAATGTTGGCAGGCTGCCCTCGTCCGGCACGTTTAATCTGGCGATGGTTACATCCGAAGTAATTGAGGATTTCGAAACAACAGGCATGGATCGGTGGCAGGCCGACGATGGCTGGGTACTTCTTAACTATGGTTACAATTCGCATCGCTCAATCTGTTTTAGCAGTCCGCAATATCCCAATAATGCCAATGCCTCCATCACCATGAATTTCGATAACGACCTGTCTCCTTACAGGCATGCCAGAGTGACATTTTACCGTAGGAATATTATCGCCCACGGAGATACCTGCTTTGTGGAAGTTTCCAACAATGGAGGCATATCCTGGAATAGGGCCGGGGCGATTTGCGACACTCTGATGCCGGGTTTCCGTCTTACGGAGTTCGATGTCACGCCGATTCTCAGATCTGACGCGCATCATTATAAAATAAGATTCCGTTTTGTTTCCGATGCCTCCGTAACTCTTCCCGGAATCTTTATTGATAACATAGGATGGTCGGTCGATCCTGCGGTAGACGGTGTCGCGGAATACACTTCGCTTCCTGTGGAAATGGAATTATCTCAAAACTATCCAAACCCCTTTAATCCCGAAACTAAAATTGATTTCGCGTTGCCATCCCAATCGAATGTGAGATTGGAGATATTCGATATTCTTGGTCAACGTATAACGACGTTGGTTGATGATGTCTATCAGCCGGGCAAATACAGTGTTATCTGGAAAGGTCAGAACCGCTCTCGGAGTCGCGGTCGCATCGGGTATCTATTTCTACAGGCTAACTACCGAACGGGGCGTTAAGCAGGAGAAAATGACTCTGTTGCGGTAAATGAAATAGTAAGGGAATATTTTAATGGCGCCGGGTGTATATCTGGCGCCATTACTATTTTATAGATATTCTCTTGCATTAGGGGCTAATTAAAAATATTATCTTTGATGTCATGAAGAACAGGCTAACATTAATATTATTAATAACTATTTTATTATATATCTCAATTTGCGCCTGGGCTGGACAACCATTCAACTGGCCGGGTACACTCCAGGACGGCAAATTCTTCATATCAGATAGGTTCAGCAATCCCTCCGAGGCGCTGTTCGATTCCGTTCATAGTTTTGATGCTTTACACTATCGTCTGGATCTAAATTTCGGTGGTCCGCCGATTTATTTTTCGGGTTCAATGACATTGAGTTTTAAGGTTGTATCTGGCGGCCTTTCAGCTATCAGGCTTCACATGGTTAAGTTAGCGGCCGATTCCGTATTTTTTGGTACAACGCTCGCCTCGTTTTCCAGAGATGATACCTCGATAGTCATCAATTTCGACCGGCCTCGCTTATCTCAAGAAACCTTGTCGGTGAGAATTTGTTATCATGATACAGTCACTGGACGAGGATTCTTTTATTATCCCTGGAATAGTTACACGATGGCCGAGCCTCAGGACGCACGCTGGTGGTTTCCTTGTTATGACGAGCCCTGGGACAAAGCCACGTCCGAAATTTACGCCACGGTCCCTGATGATAATAAAGTTGGATCAAACGGTTACCTGGCGGAAGTAGTGCCTGATACTCAGAAACAAACGCTTACGTATCACTGGGTCAACGATTATCCGATTTCCACATAGCGGAAACCACGATTTTGTGGTTCTAAATAATCAGTATGTTCAGAGCTACGACTTTGCGGTATCCAGCCAACCGAATACGCTGGTGGTGGATCCGGATTATTGGATTTTGAAACAAAGTCAGCAAGTTGCCAGTATTCCGGACGGAAATGTCCTGCCTGTTAAAGTGAAGATCGATAAGGTATATCCCAATCCGTTTAATGGTTGGACGAACATCGCATTTACGGTCGAGGGAAGGGCTCAGGAAATCGAACTGGGGATATAGAATATTCTGGGACGGCGTATCCATGTATTGAAAAGCGGGCAGCTTGAACCCAGCAATTACGTAATCTCATGGGATGGCAGCGACCAGCGAAACGAGAAAGTGGCATCAGGAACCTATCTTGTTAGACTTAAAGGGCCGCATCAGCTTTCATCCAGAATAATTACTTATATAAAGTGATATCCAAATTCATCTTGTTGAATTGATAACACTTATAAGAAAAATCCATATTCTCGTTTTTTTTATCTCATTGACTTTCCAATGGCATAAATGCTTGTATAGCATGAAACTGATTGATATATTATAATAGTTATTGAAATTGAGTTCATTTTTTGAACCCGGCGTTAAGAAAGGCTCATGGAGAAAATTTTCGACGATAAAGGACTGGTGATAGTTTACACCGGCAACGGCAAAGGGAAAACTACAGCCGCGCTTGGCCTTTGTATCCGTGCGGTGGGATATGACGAAAAGGTCTGCATAATCCAGTTCATTAAAGGAAGCTGGAAATATGGCGAGCTTGACGGCATCAAAAGACTGGCCCCAAATGTTGAACTCTACCAAAAAGGCCTTGGATTTGTGGGAATCATTGATGATAAACTGGATCGTTCCGAGCATATCAAGGCCGCCGGTGAGGCCGTGGCGTTTGCCAGAGAGAAAATAGTTTCCGGGAAATATGATATCGTTATTCTCGATGAAATAAATGTGGCGGTTAGCTTAAATCTTATTAAAATTGAAGATATCTTTAGCCTTATAGACTGTAAACCGGAGCTTTTAGATTTAGTTTTGACGGGCCGCAATGCTCATCCGGACCTGATTGAAAGGGCCGATCTGGTCACGGAAATGCGCGAAATAAAACATCCTTATCAAAAGGGAATAATGGCCCAAAAAGGGATAGATTTTTAGAGGAGAGATTAATGCTGGATTACGACATCGTAATAGTAGGCGGAGGTCCCGGCGGACTTACAGCCGGATTATATGCATCAAGAGCCGAATTAAAAACACTTTGTCTTGAAAAACTTCTTCCGGGCGGACAGATTGCCAATACGGAATGGGTAGAGGATTACCCCGGTTTCGAGCTTATCGGTGGGGCGGAGCTTGCCAAAAAGATGGAAGATCACGCCAGGAAATTTGGGCTTGAAATAGCCAATGATAACGTTCTCGAAATCTATACCGAGGGACGTTTTAAGATTGTTAAAGGTGACGATGCCGAATACCGTGCCAAAGCCGTAATCGTGGCTACCGGCGGTCAGCCGCGCAAGCTGGGCGTACCGGGGGAATTGGAGCTGGCTGGCAGGGGAGTATCGTACTGCGCCATCTGTGATGGTGCTTTCTTCAAAGGGCTGCCAATCGCGGTAGCCGGCGGCGGCGATTCCGCGGTTGAGGAAGGTTCCTTTCTAACGAAATATGGAAGCAAGGTTTATATAATCCATAGACGCGCTGAATTGCGGGCGGCCAAGCTCGTCCAGGAGCGTGCCATGAAAAATGAAAAGATTGAATTCATCTGGAATTCGGTTATCGAACAGATCAACGGCCCCGATAAAGTTCAATCGATCACCCTTAAAAATGTAAAAACCAATGAAAAGCGCAATATTCCGGTTGGAGCGGTCTTCCCATTCATCGGTTTTGTACCGAACTCCAATATTTTCCGCGATGCTATCCGTAAAGACAGCATGGGATATATCATTACCGATGATACCATGGCGACATCCATACAGGGCATTTGGGCCATTGGCGATGTTCGCAAACAGCTTGTCAAGCAGGTTACTAATGCTGTCGGCGATGGCACCACTGCCGCTGTTGCTGCCGGAAAATATATCGAAGCCTGGAACGATTAGGGGAATTAATGCATATTTCCGGTAAACAGGGGATAAGCAAACCCGCCTGGCTTAAGATTAGACCCGTATTCGGCGAAACCTATCGCGAGGTTAAGAACTTGATTGGGGAACTCAATCTGCATACGGTTTGCCAGGAGGCCACCTGTCCAAATATTAGTGAGTGTTATTCCGCCAGAACTGCGACTTTTATAATATTGGGAGATATTTGCACTCGCAATTGCCGTTTTTGCAATGTAAAAAAGGGAAAGCCGTTGGAATGCGATCTCAATGAACCATCCCGTGTGGCCGAGGCTTGTGTCAGATTGAATCTGAGATTCTCCGTGATTACATCCGTTACGCGCGACGATCTTTCCGATGGCGGCGCCTCTGTTTTTGCAGATACTACCCGCCTTATCAAATCGCAAATTCCATCCTGCGGCGTGGAGCTTCTAATTTCAGACCTGATGGGAGATATAGGCGCTCTCAAAAGCATACTCGAATCAAAGCCCGATGTACTGGCGCATAATCTGGAGACTGTGCCCCGGCTTTATCAAACGGTACGTCCCAAAGCTCAATATCAGCGTTCCCTCGATATTCTTAAAGCGTCCCGCGAAATGGGCAATAATACAATTGTCAAATCCGGCATTATGGTAGGTTTGGGCGAAACCGAGGATGAAGTTCTCGAGGTTATCTCCGATGCCAAAAACCACGGTTGCCAGGTAATGACGATTGGTCAATATCTCAGGCCTTCGCAATGGCACTTGCCCGTGGAGGCATTTTTCCCTCCGGAATGGTTTGCCTCAATTAAGGAAAAGGGCGAAGCGCTGGGAATGGAATATATCGAGGCCGGACCGCTGGTTCGAAGCTCTTATCTGGCACATAAGCAACTTGCCAGCTTCAGACATAAATACAAAGAGTAAAATTACCCCGATTTAACTCAAATAATCCGTTTATAATGGGATATTTCCATGCTTTTTAGGCGGATTCTGTTCTCGCTTTGTGCCGAGCATCTTAAGAGCGCGAATCAAGCGCGGCCTGGTCGTCGATGGCTCAATGACGTCATCGATATATCCGCGTTCGGCGGCGCTGAAAGGCGAGGCGAACAAATTGCGGTATTCCTCTTCCTTCTGCTTTAAGGCAGCCTCAGGATTTGGGGAATCGGCAATTTCCTTTTTGAAAATAATCTCAGCCGCTCCCTTGGGACCCATCACGGCAATCTCGGCGGTCGGCCAGGCGTAATTTATATCACCTCTGATATGCTTGGATGACATAACGTCGTAGGCCCCACCGTAGGCTTTGCGGGTGATGACAGTCAGCTTGGGCACGGTTGCCTCGCAATATGCGAAAAGGAGCTTGGCGCCATGTTTTATTATGCCGCCATGTTCCTGTGCCGTTCCGGGCAGAAATCCGGGTACATCTTCGAAAGTCACCAGCGGGATATTGAAAGCATCGCAGAAACGCACAAAACGGGCTCCTTTGATAGCACTGTCGATATCGAGCACTCCCGCTAAATGCGCCGGCTGATTGGCGATAATCCCAATAGGCTTGCCGCCCAACCTGGCAAATCCCACAACGATATTAAGGGCGTAGTCGGCATGAATCTCCAGAAACTCGCCATTGTCAACCACTCGGGTGATAACATCTTTAATATCATAAGGCTTATTGGGATTTTCGGGAACTATGGTATTAAGCGATTCATCGATTCTATCGAGGGGATCGGTTGCTTCCAGTTGCGGCGGATCATCGAGATTGTTTGACGGAATAAACCCCATTAAACTGCGAACTTTTAGTATAGCATCGGCTTCGTTTTCGCAGGAAAAATGCGATACGCCCGATCTGCTGGAATGAACGCCTGCGCCGCCAAGTTCATCGAAAGTCACTTCTTCATGGGTCACGGTCTTTACCACGTTAGGGCCGGTGACAAACATAAATGAGGTGTTTTTTACCATGAAGATAAAATCGGTGATTGCCGGTGAATAAACCGCTCCTCCGGCACATGGTCCCAGTATTACCGAAATCTGCGGGATCACCCCCGAAGCCAGCGTATTGCGCAAAAAGATATTGGCGTATCCTCCGAGCGAAACCACACCTTCCTGGATACGCGCTCCGCCGGAGTCATTCAGGCCGATAACCGGGGCGCCGACTTTCATCGCCATATCCATGATCTTGCATATCTTCTCGGCAAATGCCTCGGATAGAGTACCTCCAAAAACGGTAAAATCCTGCGAAAAGACAAACACCAACCGGCCATCGATGGTGCCATATCCGGTGATGACGCCATCACCAAGATACTTTTCCTTTTCGAGTCCGAACTCCTTGGTACGATGGGTGACAAACATATCGAACTCTTCAAAGGAGTTATCATCGAGCAGAAGTTCAAGCCTTTCGCGGGCGGTCAGCTTTCCCTTTTTATGTTGATCGTCGATACGTTTTTGGCCACCGCCAAGTTTGGCGGTCCGACGCATTTCCTGCAACTGTTTTAGCTTTTCTTCGAGATTCAATGGCAGTCTCCGCTATTATGAGGTCTCGATTAAAGTTGATTTACCCAACCTTAATCGGTTCGATTTTTCCCTTTTCGTCCGCTTTGAATTTGGCGAATTTGAAATTGAGATCGTGATCGAACGCTATTATCCAATCCTCTTTGAGCATTTTCTCGTTGAGCCATCGTTTTCGCGCCATAGTTGTATTTGGATCGAGATCGACCGCCGCCACATAGGGGACCCTGATATGCGCCGATGATGGCATGATATCGGCCGGATAGATTATACGCTCGCCGCCGCCATCGACTATTATAGCCTGCGAATAGGGAGTATGGCCGCCGGTTACCATCACCGATACGCCGGGGAAAAGGCCGGTATCACCGTCAAGGAGTTCAAGCTTTCCGGAATCCTCTATTACTCTCAGATTATGAACCAGGTATGTTGCGGCGGTGCGCTCGTTGGGATTCATGGCATCATGCCATTCGCCCTTTTGAACAAAAATCCTTGCGTTGGGGAAACGAAGCTCCGGACGACCGTCTTTTCCCAATCTCAGAGCGCCCATGGCATGATCAGCATGAGCATGAGTTAAAATGACCGCAGTAATATCCTCGAGCTTTTAGCCCCAGACGGTTTAGTTCCTCGTCCCATTTGGTGGGACCTGGAAGAGCATACATCTTCTGTTCGCGTTCATTGAGAATGTCACCAAATCCGGTATCGACAACAATTATCTCTTTACCGGTTTTTATTAGAAGCGGATTGAGATCCAGTCTGATCAGGTTTTTATCATCCGATGGATATAGCTTGCTCCAGATAATTTTGGGGATGACACCGAACATCGCCCCGCCATCGATATGAAAATAATTTTCCAATATCGAATAAGTTTCAATATCGCCTAATTTCATAAGGCAATTACCCCTTTAGACGTCCTAAATGACTGCGGGGCCGTTTCCGGCCCCGCTTTTGCCTGCTATCTCAAGTAACTACCTGAGATAACTAATCTTTGTATTTCCGATGTTCCCTCGTAGATTTCCATGATTCGCTGATCCCGATAGAGTTTCTCTATTGGTGAAAACTCGCCGATATAACCGTATCCGCCGTGAATCTGCATGGCACGGTCGACACAGAACTTGGCAGTTTCGGTGGAGAACAGCTTAGCCTGGGCAGCCTCGATAGTGAATTTCTCGCCCTTATCCTGCATCATAGATACCTTGTAAGTCATCATGCGGGCGGCCTCGATCTGAGTGGCCATATCGGCGATCATCCATTGAATAGCCTGGAATTTACCGATTGGCTGGCCGAAACAAATTCTCTTCTTGGCATAATCGATCGATTCCTGCAGCGCTCTCTGGGCAATTCCAAGACCCTGGGCGGCAACACCAATTCTGGCGCCATCGAGAGTGTTCATGGCAATCTTGAAGCCTTTGCCGACTTCGCCCAGCAGATTCGCTTTGGGGACCCGCACATTTTCCAGCCAGATACGGCCGGTGGTGGCGGCTCTCATGCCCATTTTCTTTTTGAGAGTGGCTGTCTTTACTCCGGGGATATATTTGCCATTTTGTTTGGCTTCGACCAAAATTGCCGAAATCTTGCGCGAGGCCTTATCGTCATCACCATCGCTGCCCATCTTAACAAACAAAACGAATAAGTCGGCCACGTCGCCGTGCATGATGAAAATCTTCTCGCCGTTAATTACATAATGATCGCCATCCAGTACAGCGGTGGTCTTTTGATTGACCGCGTCAGAACCGGCGGCGGGCTCAGTTAGAACGAAAGCGGGAAGCAGCTCACCCGAGGCGCATTTGGGCACATATTTACGCTTCTGTTCATCATTTCCGAATGTATAAATGGGATAGGTTGCCAATTCGGTAACGGCATCAAGCAAACAAACCGCGGCGTCATGATAACAAAGCTCTTCAATAAGAGTCGTATATTCGATAGACGAAACACCGCCGCCGCCAATCTCCTTGGGCATCCTGAGGGCGGTAAAACCCTCCTTGGCCAGCGCCTGATAGATATCCATGGCAAAACGATCCGGGTCGTTGCGGTGATCGAGTTCCTTGGAAAACGGCTCGATATGTAGTTTTGCGAAAGCTGTTACTCGGTCTCTAATAGCCTGTTGTCTATCGTCGATATTGTATCGAAACATAATCCCTCTCTTTAATTGTGATGTTTATATCTTATAATATTTTTTCATCTTTTTTAATCTGAGGCAGCGTTTTGTTGAGATATTCCACGATATCCTGAGTCGATGCTCCCGGAGTAAAAATTTCGCCGACACCCATATTTTTGAGCTCCTTGATTTCGCTGTCGGCGATAATACCTCCGCCGAAAAGCAGAATATGGTCCGCACCTTTTTTCCGCAGGCCATCCAGAACCATCGGGAAGAGGGTCATATGCGCACCCGACAGGATCGAAAGCCCGACGGCATCGACATCCTCCTGGATAGCGGCGGAAACGATTTGCTCCGGAGTCTGGCGTAATCCGGTGTAGATTACCTCGAAACCGGCGTCGCGAAGAGCGGCGGCGATGACCTTAATTCCCCGATCATGGCCATCCAGCCCGGGTTTGGCAACCAGTATCCGAAATTTACTTTCCATAAACTATCCCTCGTTTATCGATTTAGACTAATAATTTAAAACCATCAAAACTGAAATATAACAGTTCGTATTCTAATTTGCAATATGGACGCCGTAAAAACAAGCTTAAAAATTAGCCGCCGTGGCAAACAGCCGCAATACAAAATCGATTATAATTAAATATGGGAAATATTAATTTGTTAAGGAGAATAGAAATCAGCCCGGCATTATTCCGTACAGGCCGCCATTTTTGACATGAATAAGCAAATTGCCGTCGACTGTGAGTACCACTGTTTGCTGGAACAACGGTTGTCCCGGGTTATTGGGATCGCGCTCGTCAGCAACGTAAACCACGGTCAATTTATCTCCGCCGGGAAAGATCTGGCTTTGACCGGGATCAATAATATTATGTAAAATAAAATCCTGGTTTGGGAAGATATGCACCCAAAGCTGAACTTGTTGTATTTGACTGCCCCTCTGCTGAGTATAGCCGGCAATCCTGATAGATACATCACTGTTGTTGAGAATGGAAACGCGTCCCCCCTGGGGAACCGGCGGTTGATTGGGGGTCGAATTATTAACTTTGTTATGTGAGCAGCTAATCAGTACAACCAGGCTTAGCAGAATCGTAAGGGCAATCTTAACTTTCATACGAAAATAATATAACGTCAAACGCATTCTTGTCAAGAATTTTGAATTGAAAATACCAATACGTTACTTTTAAGGCGTAAGATGTTCATAATAATAAAGATACGGGATGCCATGTAGTCCCGCTTGAATATATGATGCTGAAAGTCTCACGCGGGATTATCCTTTTTTTTGATATAATAAAACGCCGGAATAAATTATTTCCGGCGTTAGGATTAATCTTGAACTGACCTAAATAAGAGGAGGTTCGGTATAGGTGCCAAAGACATTGGCCAGAACTGTAGTGATTTCTTCTTCGGTCGTATAACAGCGGATACAATCGAGAAGCGGCGGCATATGATTCTCACCGGCCTCTGCAGCTTTCTTGAGCGCCGATAGAGTTGTTTTTACGCGGTCATTATCACGATTTTCTTTGATTTTCTTAAGAGCCGCGATCTGATCGACCTCCACCTGTTGATCGATTTTTAATATCGGTATCTCCGCCGCTTTTTCCTCGACAAATTCGTTAACGCCTACAATTATCCGTTCCTTTTTCTCGATTTCTTTCTGATACTTGTAGGCGGCATCGGCGATTTCTCGCTGGAAATATCCCTGGTCGATACATTTGAGCACCCCGCCGCGCTTTTCGATCTCGTCAAAATATCTCTCGGCTTCGGCTTCGAGCTCGTTGGTTAGTGCCTCTACAAAATAAGAACCTGCCAAGGGGTCAATGGTATTTGCCACACCCGTCTCATAAGCGATCAATTGCTGAGTCCGCAGCGCCAGTTTGACTGCATGTTCGGTGGGAAGAGCATAGGTTTCGTCCATCGAATTGGTATGCAGCGATTGCGTGCCGCCCAAAACACCGGCCAGTGCCTGAAATGCGGTGCGCATGATATTATTTTCCGGTTGTTGGGCGGTAAGAGAGCAACCCGCAGTTTGAGTGTGAAATCTCATCAGCCAGGAACGTTCATCTTTGGCTTTATATCGTTCTTTCATGTGGCGGGCCCAGATTCGTCTGGCGGCTCGGTACTTGGCTATCTCCTCGAAAAAATCGAGATGAGAGTTGAAGAAAAATGACAACCTCGGGGCAAAAGTATCGACATCCATACCAGTCTTGATAGCCGCCTCAACATAAGCGAAACCATCAGCCAGAGTGAAAGCCAATTCCTGAGCCGCCGTAGCTCCAGCCTCACGGATATGATAACCGGAAATCGAAATCGTATTCCATTTGGGAACGTGCGCGGCGCAGAAAGCCATCATGTCGGTAATGAGTCTTATCGACGGTTCCGGCGGGTATATCCATTCCTTTTGAGCGATGTATTCTTTTAAGATATCGTTCTGAAGCGTGCCTGTGAGTTTTTGCGATGCTACCTTCTGCTTTTCTCCAACCACGATATACATTGCCAGCGCAATCGTCGATGTGCAGTTGATTGTCATCGATGTTGAAATCTTGGAGAGATCGATACCATCGAAAATGATCTCCATATCTTTGAGAGTATCGACCGCCACGCCGCAAACACCGACCTCGCCAACCGCTCGATTCGAATCGGAATCGTACCCCATCAGCGTGGGAAGGTCAAACGCCACCGAAAGGCCCATCTGACCCTGCTTTAGCAGAAAATGATAGCGTTCGTTGGTTTGCCGGGGCGCTCCGAATCCGGAAAACTGCCGCATTGTCCACATTTTCCTGCGATACATCGAGGCATGCACTCCTCGGTGTAAGGATATTGGCCGGGGTAACCGATATCGCGATCGAAATCGTTTTTGGAAATATCGTCGGGTGTATATAACGGCTTAATCGGTTTTGATGATACCGTCATGAATTTTTTATTTTTATCCGGGGATGATCCTTCAAATTCCTTTTGCCACCTGGCGAAAGATTCCGATTGCCCCTTTTTTGATTTATCCATCTTATACCTCACTTAAGGTTATCTATTAAATTCTGAGCCAGGTCGTAAGGATTGCCCTGTCCGGCATATATCTTATCTACAATTTCATCGAGCTTCTGGTTCGGTAAAATTTCATCCAGGAGACGACTCTTAAAGCGGTGTTCCAGGGTTTTAATAATGTCATAACGAATCATTTTCTTGCGATGTATTTGAAAATTGTCACCGGTTTTAAGCCGTTCATATTCGGAGTCAATTTTAGCCAATAAATCCGTCAAACCGATATTATTCGTGGCCTGCGTGGAAACCACCGGCAAATCACGGCCCGACTTATCCCGCTTGACATCGACCATCATATTAAGCTCGGAAACAAGCCGCTGGGCGCCTTCGCGATCCGATTTATTAACCACGAATATATCAGCAATCTCCATCAGGCCGGCTTTCATCGCCTGGATCGAATCGCCGGATTCCGGTACCAGCACCACGATAGTCGTATCGCAGGCCTCGGCCACATCGAGCTCTACCTGTCCGACGCCCACGGTTTCCACCAGAATAATATCTTTACCAAAAGCATCTAAAGCCCGGATGACTTCGGTAGTTGCTAATGCCAGGCCGCCGGTTGAGCCGCGGGTTGCCATGCTGCGAATGAAGACATTCGGATTCACAGCCAGGTCCTGCATTCGAATACGATCGCCCAATAGCGCCCCCCCGGTAAAAGGGGAGGAGGGATCGACTGCAATAATACCAACCGTCTCCCCACGCTCCAGGTAGAGAGCGCATAGCTTATCGACGATACTTGATTTACCGGCGCCGGGCGGACCTGTAATTCCTACAGTATGAGCATGACCGGTTTTGGGGTAAATCTCAGCCAATATCTTTTCGGTTTCCGGCCCTCGGTTTTCGATATGCGAGATAATCCGAGCTAACGCCACAGGATCACCGGATTTAAATTTTTCTAAGATTGACATTTAATTCTATTCCAAACCATTTAATAACCAAATCAGCGAATTATCGCGAAAGCCTGATTTTAACCGGCTAATCGCTTTAATAATATATGATATAAAATTGATTTCAACAATAGTGATGATTACTAACAATAACAGATTCAAACGAATCTATCTGAGAGCGATTTTAGATTCTGATGGGTTCGGCGCGGCAGTCAGTAAATCCTTGAAATATTTAGCGGTGGCGGGCGCGTAACCGGAATAATGGTTATTGAAATAGCCGTAAAAATCGTTGGCCTTTTCTTCGAGTACTAATATCATTTTCTGCCACTGATCCAGATTTTCAGTGCGATCGATCTGTACATGCGAAAAATCATCCTTGATGTATTTTACGATCTCCCAGGAACCGCACATAAAGAGTATTTGATGTTATCACATTCAACCGCGGCATCCAGGGATGTTCGATGAGCGCTAATCCGATCCCATCTTTTCTAAGCATCTCATAAAATTTCTCGCCCAACCACTTGCGATTTCGAATCTCAACGATATAATCGAATTCTTTGGGAAGCTGCCTTAAAAACCTGCTCAGATTATCCGATAGTTCGGGCTTAAATGAATATGGAAATTGAATCAAAAGAGGTCCTAACTTTTCTTTAAGAAGCTCCATGGCGCTTAGAAACGCTGAAAGTTTGTCTTCGATACCGGTTAAATCGGATTTATGGGTGATATCTTGAGGAAATTTGGGAGCGAATTTGAATTCCTTGGGAACCATCTTATACCAGCTTTCCACGGCGCTGCGACGGGGGATTCCATAAAAAGAGGAATCAATTTCCACGCTATTGAATTGTTGCGAATAATAGGCCAGGTAATCCTTCGGCTTAATATCCTCGGGATAGAAATTACCTTCCCAATCTTTATAGCTCCAGCCTGATGTGCCAATATATATTTTCGCCATAACGCCTCTAATATATCATAACCTCGCCTGTCCCTGATTTTGTTCCTCCTTGACTAATCGAAGCTGGATTTTCATATTAAGGCAATTCGTTGGGGTTGAATCGAAATAGGAAACTATGAAAGGGCGGATAGATGCAAATTGAAAAGATGACCATAGAGGAAATCCTGGGCGTTGCAGTTACCACGGAGATCATGGGCAACAGGTTCTATCAGAACCTTTCGGAAAAAATATCCAATCCAGTGGTTAAAAAACGGATCGAAGGACTCGCAAACGATGAGGCCAAGCATCGGGATATAATGGAAGGTCTCTATCGGAAGATGCTTGGTAAAGAGCCCCAAAATCTACCCGTTAGAGGTGTGCCCGATATCATCAAAGCCATAGCCGCACTCCAGGTTGACAATCGTACCCAGGTTTTGGGCGTCCTGGATATGGCTATCGAGGCCGAAACCACGTCTGCCAAATTCTATCAACGCGGCGCCGCTATTGCCACCGACAACAAGACCAGGATGATTTTCGAAGAGCTGGAGCAAGAAGAGGATGGCCATTTTAATTATCTGGTATCGGAAAAGGCCGCTCTCTCCGGAGATCTTTACTGGTTCTCGATAAACGATTCCGCCATGATGGAGGAGTAATGAAAAAATGGATTTGCACCATATGCGGCCATATTCACGAGGGCATGACTCCTCCAATAGTATGCCCTAATTGCGGCGCCAAACAGGATGATTTCGTCGAATTAGATTAGCGGAACCCTAAAGTCATCGAGATAGTATTACCAACGTTCGATGTTATTTAAAAAATCTGCAATTTCGGCGAGGCGCGATTGAATTCTGATATTTTCGATATAACTATAATAGGCGGGGGGCCGGTTGGTCTTTATGCCGCTGGAGCCGCCAGCGAACTCGGGGCGATGTGCTACCTTATTGAATCTCGCCTGCACCTTGGCGGCATTATGCAGGCTGTGTATCCGGATAAGGACGTTTACAATTTTCCGGGAATCCAGATTATAAAGGGACGGGATCTAGTTACGGATTTAGCTCAAAAGGCAAAAACCTATGGGATGAAGGCCCGCCTGGGAGAATATGTCAGCGATATAAAACCAGGCAGCAAAAGTACCGTTATCGTCACTACCAATAAAGACGAATATTATTCATCTACTGTTGTGATAGCTTCCGGTTTACGCGCTTACTATTCAACCCTGATAGATAGGATTAAAATTAGCGAATGGAATGGCTCCGGTATCTATGAAAACTGGCCAAAAGCTGATGATCTCAAAGGGAAAAGGGTCGCAGTAATTACCAGCCAATCAACTCCGCCTGCGATTCCCGAGGATATCCTAAAAATTGCGCCTACCTTCACGTGGGTGTGCGATTCTCCCGCATTTTCTGAATGAGAAATTCCCTGATATTAAGCCTGATACTGAGGTTATCGCCGCGCCCTGGGTAGTGAAGGCTGTTACTGGTGTGAAGACTCCTGAATGTCTCGTAATAAGCAATAAGGACAGCGCCGAGGAACGCTCCAGCGGCGTCGATATAATCATTTCGCTGGTGGACATGCAGCCCCGGCAAACCCTTTATTCGAATTTCGGAATCGAGATGATGGGGGGACAGATTAAGGTTGATCCTCGAATGCAAACCAGCTTGAAACGAGTTTATGCAGTGGGGGATATCGCTTATTACCCGGGGAAAATTAAGCTCCTGTCGACCGGAATCTATGAGGCCAGAATTGCCGTGAAGAATGCTCTTAAATTGATTTAAAATCATTATCTAAAGGAGAAAAATATGACAAACGATAAGCAGGGCGAAGGCGCTTTTGAGTTGAAGGTTGATAAGAGCACATCTCCGGCCGAAGCTGTCAGAATGGCGCTCAAGCAAGAAATCAGGGCGCGTAAATTCTATGAGGAATGTGCCAAAGTAGTTTCTCACCCCGGCGCCAAGAAGATGTTTGAGTTTTTGGCCGCTGAGGAACACAAACATGAGGATTTAATCCAGAAAGAACTCGATAGATCCTTTATGACTGAGATGTAATGTCATCCATTCCCGAAAGCTATCGCGCAGCCGGCGATGATGAGCTGACTGCGCGAATCCAAACGGTTAAGAAGCAGCTGGGCCGGCGCCTGGTAGTGTTGACTCATCACTATCAGCGTTTTGAAATTGTCGCACTCGGCGATCATATCGGCGATTCGTACGGGCTTTCTCGAATAGCCTCCAAACTACCTGATGCCGAATATATCGTCTTCTGTGGAGTGCGATTCATGGCCGAGGCTGCCCGCACGCTCTGCCGTCCCGAACAAAAGGTATATCTTCCCAATCCGCTGGCGGGATGCCCGATGGCCGATATGGCCTCAGATGAACAAGTTAATGATGCCTGGGACTTGATCGCCAAATTGAATCCGGATTCAAAGGTTATACCCATTTCTTACATGAACACATCTACCGAGTTGAAAGCGTTTACCGGCCGAAATGACGGTCTAATTTGCACATCGTCAAACGCCGAGGCTGCCTTCAAATGGGCGTTAGAACGCGGCGACAAGCTCTTTTTCTTTCCCGATCAGCATTTGGGACGAAATACCGCCCGACGAATGGGATTTTCGGAAGATCAAATATGCTTATATCAACCGCAAATACTTAACGGCGGAATTAATACAGATACTTATCGACGGGTCAAAATTATCCTCTGGCCGGGGTATTGTTACGTTCATACCAAGTTCACCAAAGAGCATGTCGATGATTGGCGGGCGCGGGAGCCTGATGTTAAGATAGTGGTTCATCCCGAGTGCCGCACGGAGGTAGTAGAAGCCGCTGACGCCATGGGCTCAACTGCCTTTATAGTAAAATTTGTCGAAAGCGCCCAGTCCGGTTCAACTATTGCAATCGGAACTGAACTTAATCTGGTTTCACGTTTAGCGCGAATTCATAAGGATAAGAATATTTTCGAACTTTCGGGCGAATCGTGCGCCATTTGCTCAAACATGTTTAGAACCTCGTTGGCCGATCTCTGCTATACTGTCGAAAACCTCGATCAGATAGCGCAGGTTCAGATCGATGATAAAATCAAATCTGATGCCAGGATTGCGTTGGAGCGGATGCTCGAAATAAGCGAATAGAATTTTCACAACAGGATTAAATCAAAAAGCCTCCTGATTGGCTTAACCAAACATTCCCAATATTTTAACTTCGATTTTTTTGCTTTAAACTTTATAAAGGAACTTATAACGTCTATAACACATTTTAAGGGAGCCTTTTGCGCTCAATTATTATCACTTTTTGGTCCTGATTCCAGCTAAAGGCCCCCGGCATTTCAACCGACTTATATATTAGGCATTAGATGATAAAAACAAGTATCCAGACTCAAAAGGGTCAACTGGTCCAAACCCGCATTATGGTGGTCGATGATGAGACCAGTATGTGCGAATTTCTGCGGATTATGCTCGTCAAAGAGGGCTACTCAGTCGAAACCCGCACGTCGCCCAAATTGGCCCTTCAGGAGCTAAAGCAAAACGCCAGAGATGCGGGTAAACGGTTTAACCTGGTAATAACAGACCTGATGATGCCTGAAATGTCGGGTCTGGAGCTCTTAAGAATGGGGCATAAGGCCGATCCCGACCTCGATTTCATAGTGATGACCGCTTTCGGCTCAATCGATACCGCTGTCGAGGCGCTTAAGAGCGGCGCTTTTGATTATATCACCAAGCCTTTTAAGATCGATGAAATTAAAATCGCCATAAAAAACGGAATCGAGCAGCGTCTTCTTAAAAAGCAGAACACGGTTCTTAAAGAAAACCTGACCACCGGTTTCGAATCTTTTATTGGAAGTTCACCAAGTATTATCGAAATTAAACGCCTTGCTGCCAGAGCTGCCAGTTCCGATATCACCGTGCTCATTTCCGGCGAATCGGGAACCGGCAAAGAGGTTTTAGCGCGGGCCATTCACGCTGAAAGCAGACGAAATTCCGCCCAATTCCTATCGCTCAATTGCGCCGCCCTCCCCGAAACGCTTCTCGAATCGGAACTATTCGGGCACATGAGAGGCTCATTTACCGGTGCGATTAAAGATAAAACCGGCTTATTCGCCGCCGCGACCGATGGTACTTTCTTTCTTGACGAAATCAGCGAAACCAGCCCGGCGATCCAGGCCAAGCTTCTTCGGGTTCTCGAAGAAAAAGAGTATACTCCGCTGGGAGCGACCAAAGCCCTGGCTGCCGATGTCCGTCTGATCGCCGCTACAAACGCCAATCTTCAGGAGCGGGTGGATCATGGCGCCTTCAGGGCCGATCTTTTTTATCGTCTCAACGTTTTCAGCATTAATATCCCGCCGCTTCGCGAACGAATTGATGATATCGAATTGCTGGCAATTCACTTTACTCGACGTCACGCCGCCAAGCTTGATTTGCCTGATAAATATTTTAGCGCCGCGGCAATGGAACTGCTAAAATCCTACTCCTGGCCGGGGAATGTCAGGCAACTGGAAAATCTTCTGGAACGCACAGTCATGCTGGCTCACGGAGATATTATTGATTCCGAGGACCTCCCGGAGGAAATTCGCAATGCCAATAATACCGCAACAGTTGGCGAACCCGGAATTGCCGTAGGACCCGATCTCGAGGTGATGGAAAAAGCATATATCTACTATACTTTGGCCCAGACCGGATGGAATAAAAGCCAGACCGCCAAAATACTGGGAATAGACCTGTCTACCCTCTATAGGAAAATTGAACGCTACGATCTGCCTAAAAAGCCTTGATTAGTGACCCCGCCGAGGGTTATTTTAGTTCACTATGAAAAACTATAATTTTCGCAACGCCGTGGCGGGGGTTAATATCGATGTGCCGGTAATCGGAGGCACAAAACGATATATTAATTTCGATAATGCCGCCTCCACGCCTCCCTTAAAATCAGTTTGGAAAAAACTCGATCAGTTCAAGGATTATTATTCCTCGGTTCATCGGGGCACCGGATATAAGTCGGTAATCTCCACTCGCGCTTATGATGCCGCCCATGAGAACACGCTGGCGTTCGTGGGGGCTGATCCGCATCATTTTACTTGCATCTTCGTTCACAACACTACCGAGGGGATTAATAAGCTCGCACATCGGCTGATGCTTACAAAAAATGATATCGTACTTTCCAGCTTGATGGAGCATCACTCCAACGATTTACCCTGGAGAATGCAGGCCCGCACCATTCATGTTGAGATTGATAATGATGGTTATCTCGATCTCGATGATCTTAAAGCCAAACTGACAAAATATGGCCGCCAGGTAAAGCTGGTCGCAATTTCCGGTGCCTCCAATGTAACCGGTGTTATGCCGCCGATTGACAATATAGCTTCTCTGACTCATAGAGCCGGCGCAAAGTTTATGCTTGATGCCGCTCAGCTTGCGCCTCATAGAAAAATTAGAATGGGCAAACCCGGCCAGGAAGATTCTATAGATTATATCGCGTTTTCGGGGCATAAGATGTACGCTCCTTTTGGCACCGGCGTCCTAATCGGCCCCAAAAGCGTCTTCAAAATTGGCGATCCTGATGTCGTGGGCGGCGGCACGGTTAACTATGTCACGTTATCCGAGGTTCAATGGGCGCATCTACCTGATAAAGAAGAGGCCGGTAGCCCCAATGTCCCCGGCGCAGTGGCTCTTTCGGCAGCCATCGATTTTTTCAACGACGTTGGTTTTGCCAATATAGCCGCGCATGAGAGAGAACTAACCAAATATGCGCTTAAAAGATTCGCTATGCTTGATGGTATAACTCTGTACGGCCCTAACAAATGGGACCGCGAAAAAGATCGTGTCGGCGTTATCTCATTTAATGTAAATGATGAATATCACGCTAGGGTCGCTGCAATTTTAAGCTATGAGGGCGCCATCGCTGTCCGTAATGGATGTTTCTGCGCTCATCCTTATATTCAGAGGCTCATGAATATTACTGATAAAAAATCGCATATTTATCGCGACCAGATTAATAAGGGAGACCGTTCCGAGGTCCCCGGGCTGGTGCGGGTTTCATTTGGTATCTATAATACTAAGGCAGAGATCGATAGCTTCTTTAAGGTTCTCCTGTCGATTATCGAAAAAAAATATAAAGGCGAATATACGCTTGACCGCCGCTCCGGCCAGGTCTTTGAACGTTCATTTCGATTCGCTGAGAGATAAAGAGATAGCTGATGAAACACATCAAAGTCCTCCCTGATGGTCTGATAGATCGAATCGCAGCCGGCGAGGTGATTGAAAACCCCGCATCGGTGATTAAAGAACTGGTGGAAAACTCTCTCGATGCCGGCGCGCGAAATATAGAAATCTCTATTTCCGGCGGTGGTAAAGATGAGATCATTATTGTTGATGATGGCGAGGGGATTCCCAAAGAACAAGTTGAATTGGCATTTTATCGTCACGCCACATCCAAAATAAAAAGCTGGGAGGATCTTCTTCGCACCGGCACCATGGGGTTCAGGGGAGAGGCGCTGCCATCCATAAGCTCGGTTTCGCTAATGGAGCTATCAACTCACTATGATGGCGAAAAGACCGGCACATCCATCAGATTCGAAGGGGGCAAGCAGACCTATCTTGGTCCGGCCCCACCCAAAAAAGGATGTACAATTACTATAAAAAATCTTTTCTATAATGTTCCTGCCCGCCGCAAATTTCTAAAATCGGATATCTCCGAACGTCGCAAAATCTCCGAAGTTATCAGACGATATATTATCGCTCGTCCGGATATCGGATTTAAAATCTATTTCGATGGCAAACTCACCAATGAGCTGCCTTCCTCAATTAACCTTTTAACTCGTTTAGAGGCTGTTTGGGGCGACGCGATAACCAAAGAACTTGTAGCTCTTAATGAACCCGGGGTCGGGCCGCTCGAGGTTACCGGATTTGTCTCCAAGCCGGAGACCAACCGCGCCAACAGGGGAGAGATATTTTTCTTTGTTAACCATCGTCCCGTTCTTGAGAAAGCTTTTTTCGGAGCTATTAGCGCCTCTTATGGGCATGCTCTGCCCCCCGGACGACATCCCTACGCCGCCGTCTTTCTGGATATTGAACCATCATTTGTCGATATCAATGTTCATCCGGCAAAAACCGAGGTTCGTTTTGCGGATGATGGTTTCATATTCAAAACCTTGAAACATTCTCTCGATAAAGCTCTGGCTCTTCCGGTTAATTTTGCGTTTAGGACTACTCAGATTCCCAATCAAAATGTGCCGCCGGATTTTAAAACTTTTGATAGCGCCAGGCAGGAGCTTTTCGCCGACACCGGTTTTGCAATGAAATCACCATCTCCGGTTCGCATCGAATCACAGGATTACTCGAAAGTAAATCCCGCTAATGAGACTTTTCAAGATACCTATTTTCAGATATTCGATACTTATATTCTAATACGCCGTAAAGGGGAGCTACTTATAGTCGATCAACACACCGCCCATGAGCGTATACTATTTGAAAAGACACTGGCCGGGTTTTCCCGGCAGGGTTCGCCGTCACAAAGGCTTCTCTTTGAAGAAAGGGTGAAACTTGCACCGCGGGAAATAAGCCTTGTGGAGGAGATCGCCGACCTCTTAGCCAGAGCTGGTTTTGAATTTCGTACTTTTGGAGCCGAGGAGGTCATTATTTCAGGGCTGCCGCAAGAGATGACTGGAGTTTCCCCAGCGGATGCGCTCAAGGAGGTTTTAGAAACCTATTCCTCGAATTTAAAAGGAGGAGAGGACATGAAACGCGCCCTGGCTGCTGCTGTAGCTTGCAAGGCTGCAGTCAAAGCCGGGCATCGACTCCCCGAGGCTCAGCTTCGAGGACTTTACGGGGAGTTATTAAAATGCCAGGAGCCATACAGATGTCCTCATGGACGACCTACTATAGTAACCTTAAATCAGGACGATCTTGAAAAGATCTTCAAACGAAAATAACAAAATTCACGCGGTGATTATCTGCGGTCCGACGGGCTCTGGTAAATCCTCATTAGCCATGAGGCTGGCCGAACGCTTTGGAGGGCGAATCGTTGGCGCAGATTCCCGTCAAATTTATCGCTTACTGGATATTGGTACCGCCAAACCATCAAAAACGGATCGCGCCAAAATTCCCCATTACATGATTGATATTGCTGACGTCACCGAGGATTTTACGGCTAAGAGATATGCTGAGATGGCTGGCACCTTTATCAAGGAAACAGCCATGAATGGCGCCATACCCTTTATTGTAGGAGGAGCCGGTTTGTATCTTGAAGCGCTAACCGGCGGCCTCTTTGAAGGTCCTGATAGGGATTCCACAATTAGAACCAAACTTGAATTAATTGTTGTTGAGGACGGTCCTGAGAAGCTTCACCAGGAGCTTACCGCCGTCGATCCGCAATCGGCCGGGAGAATTTCGCCAAACGACAGTATCAGGCTGATCCGAGCCCTCGAAGTTTACCGTTCGACCGGCAGGCCGATAAGCGAAATGCAGTCGTATGGACGGTATCAGGCGCTTAGGGCCTCATACCTGTGGTTGGGGTTATCTTATGAACGGCCTGAGCTTTACAGGCGGATAGATTGGCGTGTGGATAAAATGATTGAAGATGGTTTGGTTGATGAAGTTAGGGAGCTCTCAAGGATTGGCCTAAAAGACCCGATAATAAACAAGGGGATAGTTGGTTATGCCGAGATAATCAAGGCGCTTGAAAACAAAATTTCAATAGATGAGGCTATTGCGTTTGTCAAGCAGCATAGCCGCAACTATGCCAAACGGCAGTTGACATGGTTCCGGAATAAAGCTCCGGTCACCTGGATAAGTCCCGAATCTGCAAGCTCTTACGAAAATATTATAGAGATTATTGAAAGGCATCTGACAAAAGAGCTTGACAGCTAAGCTAAAACCTATTAATAGAGGCAAGGCTATGACTACCGCGAAGATAACAATTTTTACCATCGTTGCATTTGCGGCGCTAATCATAGGATGTTCCCATCCCGACCCTCAATGGACCATACCAACCCTGGGCGACTACGCCTTAACTGGAAATAATACAAACAATGGCGCCCTAACAGATACCCTGGCCCCTTCAGCCGATTCGTCCAAGTCCATCGCGGATCGACCGGATATTAATGAGGCTCTCGATAAAGCCGAAAACTTTTACGCTGTCGGTGTTCATTTTTTCCAAATTAGCCAACTCGATTCGGCACAGGCCGCCTATGAGCAGTCACTGGCAATTCTTTCCGAACTTGATCTCGATCCTGATCAAAATCCCGATCAGGCTGCTCGGATGGAAAGGCTCCTTAACGAGATAGAAGAGGATTACCGTCTATCGTTGATTTCCTCGGGGACTCTTTCCTCGGAAGCTTCTATCACGGCCTTCCGCGAGCTTTTCAGCGATTTGAAGAATTTTAAGAATCTCAAAGAAGCCGGGATTGTTCACGAGTTTAACAAAGCCGATAGCGCCAAATACGATATTACCATTGAGTGGAATGAAAGGGTCGAAAATTCCCTGATCTATCTTCAAACCGTTGCTAGAAATAAATTCACAACCTATCTGGAACGTTCGGCCGTATATCTGCCGTTAATGGAAAAGATATTCAAGGATAAGGGCCTGCCTCACGACCTCGTCTATCTGCCATTGATCGAATCCGGATTTAACGCCTCCGCTTATTCCTATGCTAAAGCCTCAGGTTTCTGGCAATTTATATCATCCACCGGAAAGCTCTATGGACTGGATCATAACTGGTTTTTTGACGAGAGACGAGATTTTATAAAATCTACCGAGGCGGCCGCCTCGCACTTGAAAGACTTATACGATCTATTTGGCAATTGGAATCTGGCGTTGGCCGCATATAACGCCGGCTCCGGACGAGTCAGCCGTGAGATTAAAAGATCTCATACCAACAATTTCTGGAAACTCGATTTGGCTCAACAGACCAAAACCTATGTGCCGCTCTTTATGGCCGCTACCATTATTGCCAAACAGCCGCAAAAGTACGGTTTCTTCCCCAATTATCAACAACCTCTGGATTATGAAACGGTCAAAATAAATAAATGCCTCTCATTCAATAATATCTCAACCAAAACCGGCATCGCTGTTTCCGATCTCGAAAGGCTAAATCCTGAGCTTCTCAGAGGAATCACTCCGCCCGATATCGGCGATTATACTTTTAGAATTCCCAGGGGCTATCAGCGCAGCCTTTACCTCAGCCTATAACGACCTCGCATCCGAACAGGCGGTCAAATGGGCCAAGCATAAAGTTAAAAAGGGCGAGACTCTGGCATCCGTGGCCCGAAAATATGGGATTTCGGCATCAACCGTTCTTCAGGCCAATGACCTTTCCAGGGGCAAAAGGCTTTATGCCGGTCAGATATTGACAATACCATTGCAGTACGGAAAATCAGCTCCGGCCGATGTTTCAACCACAGTTGCTTCGGCAAAATCATCTAAAGCTAAAACGAATGTCGTTTCAAATCCTATCATCAAAGACAATCCCAACCGATATATGGTAAAAAACGGGGATACACTCTGGGAGATCGCGACTGCCTATGGTGTCAGTATTTCCGATCTTAAACGTCTCAACGATCTGTCATCGAATAACGTTTATGCCGGCCGCTGGCTGAAAATTCCCGAGCGGAATCAGGATGCCAGCGTGATAGCCGCCAATATTACCTATGAGATTTATAAAGTCCGACGAGGTGACAATCTTTCAAAAATAGCAGATAAATACGACATATCTGCGGACGCTATAAAAGAGGCTAACCAGCTTTCATCGAATAAACTCTATGTCGGTATGTCTCTTAAGATTCCATCGAACAGTTCAAGCGGTACTCAATATGCCAGCCGCAATCAGAACTCCGACAAATCGTTGGATCAGAAAATTTATACCGTCCGCCGGGGTGACACTCTTTGGAAAATAGCCAAAGCCCACGGTGTTGAGATCAGCGATCTCGCCAAATGGAACAATATCAGCCTCAGAAGCAAGCTCTCTCCCGGCGATAAGTTGAAGATTTATTTGTAACTAAGCTCAAAAACCATTTGACATTATCCCACCCTCGAAATAGATTCATTTTACTTGTTATGGCGCAGAACAGGGACAGACTAATCATTTTTATTATTATTGGAGGAGCGCTTATCCTTTTTGCGGGCTTAAGCATCATCCTGATTATATCTTCAAGTCTCTAGTTCCAATCTGGCTTTCAGCTCATTAGGAAACAAAGTAGCCTTAATCGAATTAACGGGCGTCATTGAAACCTCGGATGATATCGTCAGGCAGGTTAAAAAATATTCTGATGATAACTCCGTAAAGGCACTTGTCTTGAGAGTGGATAGCCCTGGCGGGGGAGTGGCAGCTTCGCAGGAGATTCTTGCGAGCGCTCCAAAAATTTAAGGAAAAGAATAAATATATCGTCGTATCGATGGGGTCTGTCGCGGCTTCCGGGGGTTATTATGTTTCCTGCGCCGCCGATACTATCTTTGCTAATCCCGGCACCTTAACGGGTTCGATTGGCGTCATCTTTTCCTATCCTGTGATTACCAATCTTATGGATAAAGTTGGTATCCAAATGCAGGTTATCAAATCGGGAAAATTGAAAGATGTTGGCAATTTTGCGCGGCAGCCGAGTCCCGAGGATATAAGTATGCTGCAATCTGTTATCGATGATACTTATAATCAATTCGTGAATGTGGTGGCGAAGGGTCGCCATCTGGAAAAGGAAAATGTAAAAAGCCTGGCCGACGGCTCCGTATTTACTGGTTGCCAGGCAAAAGGTAACGGCTTAGTCGATAAAATTGGCACTCTTGATGATGCTATCGCCATGGCGGGGGAGATGAGCGGTCTGGGGGATCATCCTCGCGTAGTTAAGGAAAGACGATTAAGTCACAGTCTTCTTGACGATCTTACCGGTAAATTGGGGATTGACCAGATAAAATCGAATTTCCGCCTCTGGCCGGCATTGGAGTATCGCTATAATTTTTAGGAATTGCTGATGCCAATTTTTGAATACAGATGCCAGAGTTGCGGCCACGATTTCGAACTGTTTATCAGGGGAAGTGAAATCGAATCATTTTTGTCCCGGTTGCGATTCGACTGAAATAAAAAAGAAATTTTCAACCTTCGGATTCTCGACCGGCCGCGCCGGTCATGAATCCTCGACCGCCTCGTCATCATCATGCGGTCATTGTTCAAGTCATCAATGCAGTGGATGTCATCATTAACATTAAATAACGGGAGGTGGTAAATGACAAAAGCCGATCTGGTTGAGCAGGTGGCGGAAAAGACCGGCCTTACGCGAACCGATGTCGCCGCCACGGTGGATGCCTTTCTAGATGCGGTAAAAAAAGCGTTGGAGAGCGGGTCCAATATCGAGATCAGGGGTTTCGGAACTTTCAAGATCAAGCCCCGGAAAGCTCGTAAAGCCCGTAATCCCCGTACGGGTGATGTTGTGCCTGTTCCCGACAGGAAAATTCCAGTGTTTAAACCGTCGAATGAGTTCAAGAATCTGGTAATGAGCGCAGCTTCGACAAGAATCTAGGAAAGTCTATGCCGAGCGGAAAAAAGAGGAAACGTCATAAAATTAAAACGCATAAGCGTAAAAAACGTCTACGCAAAGACCGTCATAAGAAGAAATTAAGATAGGTGGTATCTATTTCAGGCTGAAGCTGTGATTTGGGTTATTTCGGATACTCATCTAACTAAAAGCCATATCCTCCCGGAAACGTTCGTCCGCAGGGTCGACCGGGAGGATATCATTTTCCATCTTGGCGATATGGTTTCTTTCGAGATCATGGAATTTCTTCATACCTTGTGTCCCGTGGAAGCCGTACGCGGCAACTGCGATATGCCCGATGTCCGACGCGGGCTGTCATCGAAAAAAATCATAGAGCTCAACGGAAGAAAAATCGGTCTTATTCACGGCCAGGGCGGCCAACTGCAAACGCTTCAGATGGTCAGAGCAGGAGTTTGCCGGCAAAGTCGATATCGCTTTGTTCGGGCATACCCACGTACCATATATGGTTCGCGAAAACGGTACTCTCTATTTTAATCCGGGCAGCCTGCGGGATGGTCGTGAGGGTAGTCAATACCTACGGCATTTTGCATCTCGACGATGATCCCTGGGGCGAGATCATAGAAGTCTGAGCCGGTATTTACTCGCAACTAAAGATATCATCAGACCGAGAAATATCTATTTTGAATCTTATAATCAAATCGATTTAATGGTATCGATCGTTATTTCATTTCTATAAAAAGCGTTTGCTTATCGTTTAGTGTAATCTTATTATGCGATATAATGCCCCCGTAGCTCAGGTGGATAGAGCGACGGTTTCCTAAACCGCAGGTCGCCCGTTCAAATCGGGCCGGGGGTATTTAATCAGGACTGAGTGATGAGTCCTGAGTGCTGAGTAAGAGACATCACCAGTTAATAAAATACTGACCCGTAATCGCCTGCAATTAGCGGCGAATCTGCCGAATAATAATATTATCATTATTGTCCTCATTAGCGCTATTGAGCGGTTTAGTGATTAGCATTGACATTTAATCTCAATATCGGTTTTGGAATATTCGAATTTTATCCGTTTTCCTTAAAAATTTAGCTTGCAAATATACGCTATAAATTTTAGATTCTTGGAGCTTTTGGGGAATATTATTCCGTCTGCACGGTATTCACCAGTGAGGGCGGATGCGGGTGTATTGTCCCATCGCACAAAAAAATGAGAGATCTGATTCGTGAAATTTATTTCACGATGGCGGTTAGGCAAATAACGAACTTCGGAGGAATGATGAAAAGCTCTTTTGTTTTATTGTTAGCCGCGATTATTGTCGTAATGTTATCAGGCCTGGCTTTGGCGCAGTATCCCGGTAATCACGATAATTATTTCCAGGATTATATGGCATTTAACACTATGGGCGGCGGAGCTCGCGCTGCTGGGATGGGTGGTGCTTTCCTTGGGCTATCCGAGGGAGAGTATTCATTTTCCATGGAATCCGGCCGGGATGATTTACGCCGAAAAACCCGCGATCGGATTACAGCTAAATTCCGCAGCCGATAAATTTAATACCGGCTACTCAAGATATTCATTGCTCACTAACCAAGTCGAAATTAGCGGTGTTGAAATTAAGCGCAATCATTCATCGCTCGGATTTAGCGGTGTCGTGGTTCCTTTTACCTTCATGGACCGGCAATGGGCTGCCGGCGGCGGTTTTCGTAATGTTCAAGACCTCACTTTTAAGTTCGATGTTCCGGGTAATTTGGGAGACAATTTTGTAGAGAATGAAGGAATTGACGCGGTTTCCGTGGGTATCAGCGGTAAGGTCAATGAGAACTTGAGTATCGGAGTGGTTGCTAATGATTATATCCGCGGTGGCGAAAGCAGCCGCACCTATGCTAAAAGCTACGATTACCGCATTCCCGGCAACACTTATTCCGACACTGTAGATTTAGACTATAATTTTAACTCGCATTATTCCGGAGTCAATTTCGACCTGGGTCTTGCCGGCCAGTTCAACATGTTTAAAGGCGGAGTGGTTGTTCATACGCCGTATGACCTCAAACAAACCGTTAAAAGAACTTTGTTGATTGCTATTCCACCAACTCCTATTGGTACAGTTGATCGTTATACTGAAAAGATTAGTATCCCCTTCTCATTTTCATTTGGGGTAGCCGCCAAGCCGATAGATAAACTTACGGTAGCTTTTGATTTTGATTCCAGGCCGATGTCAAGTTCCAGCATTACGGTTGATTATGAAATGTTATCTATTCAGGATCTCAATATCGATCCGAAGTGGGAAAACCTTAATCAATTTAGAATTGGCGCGGAATACATGGTGAGCGCCGGTTTTGCCAGTATTCCTCTGCGAGTAGGTTTCCGCAATAACCCGCTTACAGCCAAAGAAGTAATATCATACACCCTGAGCGATTCCGGCGTGGTTAGCGATACCAAATATGGGAATCAGATTAATACGAATATCATTTCGTTTGGCAGCGGATTGCATTTCCAAAAGGCCTGGATTGATCTGTCCTATCAGTTTGGCAACAGCAAATACAATACTGTAATCACTAGTTCAACCGAAACGACTATTGAAAACAAGTTCGATTACAGCCAGTTGCTCGTTTCCGCAGGAATGAATTTCTAATTCTTTGAAATAGCGATAATTCTTGCCGGGGTTCAGCCAGGACCCCGGTTTTATTTTACAATGAAAATATCGTTTTTGCCGTTTGGATTAGCCAAATTGATATTGACTTTTCCGGTCACAATGGTATTTTGGTGATGCCTGATAACCAAAACAGGTGCAAATCACGTCAGCTCTACTGACTGATAAATGACTCGGGGCGTAGCGCAGCCTGGTAGCGCACATGGTTCGGGACCATGGAGTCGGAGGTTCAAATCCTCTCGCCCCGACTTTTTATTTGGGAAAATAAATTACATTTATTAACCGGCATCTTTCGAGGCCGGAATTTTTAATCCCAAAATAAAAGCGGCTGAATTCATTGATCCAGCCGCAAGATGATATGCTTCTAAGCTATTCCGATTCGTAATCAAGCATCGCGTAAAGGCTGTAGTTTGTCAGCTTGTCTCGTCCTTTGAGAAATGATAATTCTATAACCACCGCAATCTCAACGATAGTCCCGCCCAATCTCTCGATCATATTAGCGGTGGCGCGCAGGGTACCGCCGGTGGCCAATAGATCATCGAGAATTACGACTCGGTCGCCCTTTTTAATTGAGTCGGTGTGTAATTGTAAGTGATGTTCGTCCGTATTCGAGTTCGTACGATTCCTCGATAGTCTTGCTGGGCAGCTTTCCGGGCTTCCTGGCGGGCACAAAGCCGCATCCCAGCCTGTGCGCCAACGCTCCTCCGAAAATAAAGCCTCGTGATTCGATTCCTACGATCTGATCGATCTTTTTATCGCGGTAACGCTCATAGAGCTGATCGACAACATACTTGAAAGTCGCCTTATCCTGGATAAGGGTGGTAATATCGCGAAACATAACTCCCTTGATTGGGAAATCCGGCACGTTTCTGATTTTGCTTTTCAGTTCATCTGTAGTCATAATTCAATCCTGAACTCCTTATAGTTCCCTTGATATTCCATCCAACTAAAATTCACTCCCGATACATGCGCATGATGCGGTCCCAGTTTGACCTCATCGAGAAACCCCTTCAATGCGAAATCGTCTCCTTCGGCGTAGGCTTCGACTGAACCGTCATAGAGGTTCTTGACATAACCCTTAAC
This sequence comes from uncultured candidate division Zixibacteria bacterium, assembly GCA_963801605.1. GTDB lineage: Bacteria > Zixibacteria > MSB-5A5 > UBA10806 > UBA10806 > UBA10806. The sequence continues at coordinate 171,489 of CAWDFP010000007.1, read as the reverse complement.
GCCCCAGCGATCAGCGACCTGCTTAACGAACCATCGGAAACCGACTCCCTGAACAACGCCGGAAACGTTTACATGTATTGCTTTAAGCGCTACGCTCATCTATTTGTTTATCAAAGCGTTAGAAACCGCGATTTCAGGCGTTTCGCAGCTTACCACTCCTTTTATATCCCAGGTTTGCAGCCCATAGACTTTCTTACCCGATGCCAGCCCAAAACCTATCTCCGATAGCGTGCCAGGACCGCCCGAAATCGCCACCAGGGCCTGGGCCGTATTGATAATCAGCATATTGCGGCCATGCCCCAGGCCGGTTACAATCGGGTAATCGACCCACAAATTGGCCTCGGATGCATCCAAGCCGGGCAGAATTCCGATTGTTGTTCCGCCCTTTGATTTAGCGCCTTTGCAGGCGGCTTCAGTTACGCCTTTCATTCCACCGCAAACCAAAACCGCGTTAGCTTCGGCGATCAACTCCCCAACCTTATAGGCTAATTGATATGCTTCTTTCGATGGCTCCGAGCTGCCTATAACTCCGATAAATTTCTTCATCCACAGGAGATTTAATATTCTAAACTAAATATGTCAATACTAAAGGACGTTCAAAATGTCTTGCCATTTTCATTTGAATATAATACGATTTAATTAAATAGAAAAAATCAACTCATCCAAGGATTAAAATGGAAAATGAACCCAGCCAGGAATTGATCGCAACTCCGCCTCCCCAGCCATATAAACGAAAGATTTGGGTAACGGTGCTATTAAGTCTATTTAGCCCCGGCCTGCCGCTGATATATGCCGGCAATCTTAAAGGCGGTATCATTCTGATAATAATCCTGGAGTTGATCGATATTCCATTTAATATTATTGCAGGGCTATCATTTTTATCGATGCTTTTGGCTATTACAATTTCTCTTATAATCTATATTTTACTCTTAATCTACAATATTAATTATATTCGGAAAGCTAATCGGGTCGATTATCCTCGTCTCCCGAATGCCAAACGCTGGATTCTTAGTATTATTATTGGCTTATTAGTTTTGGGAATTGCTGAAAGCTTAATTACCAAAGCATTTATATATCAATCCTATAAAGTCCCTTCAGGCAGTATGGCCAATACGCTTTTGCCTGACGATTATCTTACAGCCGCCAAAGGAATAAATGCTAATGATCTCCATCGCGGCGACATCATTATCTTTAAATTCCCGCCGGATCACAGCCAGAGCTATATCAAACGATTGGTCGCTATCGGAGGAGATCGGATTAAGATCGTCGATAAGCACCTTTTCGTCAATGATAGCCTCGTGCCGCTTCCACCCGAGGCTGAACCGTCCGATTCAACTCAAATCTTGCCTCACACCTTTGACGGAAGCTGGAAGAAAAGCGCTGAGGGCTCTTATTGGGAATCTACCGGCAGTCGCGATAATATGCCAGAACTTACCGTCCCATCCGGCCAATTCTTTGTTATGGGCGATAACCGCGATAACTCATATGATTCCCGCTACTGGGGCTTACTCGATTCCAAGCTTTTGGTGGGACGAGCCAAATTTATTCACTTCTCCTGGGATTCCCACAATCATCATATCCGCTGGGAACGAATAGGGAAGAAGCTGGGGTAATCGAGTTGATTACTTGATAACCTCATCGTCGCTAAATCAATTTTCAGAATCGGAACCATTCTCTCAGCCCCTCAGTTTTATAGCCCAACGGAGGCAATAGAATGAGAAGATTTACGCATACTATTACTGAGTGGGATGAGGTTTACCGCGATCTCGAGGTTGAGGAGATGCCGTGGTTTAATCCCAAACTCGATCAGGATATCGAATATGCCCTTTCCGGGCATAAAATCACTAAGGGAAATGTGCTTGATATCGGCTCCGGGCCGGGTACGCAGGCCATCGACCTGGCTAAACGGGGATTCAAGGTAACCGGTATAGATATATCTGAAACGGCAGTGTCCAAGGCAACCGAGCGGGCCAAAGAGGATGGGGCCAAAGTCAAGTTTATAAGGGCCAATATTCTTAATAATCATCTGAATGCGAAATTTAATCTGGTAATCGATCGGGGCTGTTTCCACATCATCGATCCCGCCAAACGGGCCAAATATGTCCGCATAGTGCACAATTTGATAAAGGCGAGGGGCTATCTGTTTTTGAAATGCTTTAGTTTCAAGGAACCGCCCGGGCCGGGTCCTTATCGTTTCAAACCGGATGAGATAACAGGGCTATTTGAGCCTCTGTTTAAGATTCATTCAATTACGGAGTCAAGCTTCAAAGGGACCTTGCACCCGGCGCCTAAGGCGTTGATCTGTATCATGCAGAAGGGGCAAAATAAAGCTTGACACAAAATGGACATTTAGTTAATTTTCTCTTAGCATGGTTCTCCTTAGTTTATTTTCTCAAGAGTGGTTCGTTCTTGGAAATGTCGCTGGAGACATGGCGCAATGGTGCGCACAGTAAAATCGTTTATCTTTTCGGCAGGGGCTTCGAAAGAACGAGCGTTGGAAGATAAACAAAACAAGGAGTGTTCTGAGTGAACATCTACGTGGGCAATCTTGCCCGGACAACGGTGGAGGAAGAACTCCGCCAGGCATTTGAGGGCTTCGGCCAGGTTTCTAAAGTCAGCATTATCAAGGATAACTATAGCGGCGATTCCCGCGGCTTTGGTTTCGTTGAAATGGCTAATGACGAGGAAGCACAAGCAGCAATTACCGGACTCAATGGTCGCGAGCTTAACGGCCGTGAGTTGAACGTCAACCAGGCTCGTCCGCGCGAAAATCGCAGCGGCGGCGGCGGTGGTGGCGATCGTCGCGGTGGCGGCGGTGGTTACGGTGGTGGCGGCGGCCGTGGCGGCGGACGCGGTGGTGATCGCGGTGGCGATCGTAATCGTGAGCGCTGGTAGCCTTACCCAACCTCAAAGATAAACTGAAAATAGTTTATTATCCCGGCTTGTCGAAAGATAAGCCGGTTTTTTTTATTTTGTATCCGCAGTTACAGCCACGATAATAATTATTAAGATAACATCTACGGTTCTTTCTAGTTCCGCTAGCCAATTGATTTTCTCCAAGCAATACCGCCCACATTTTAATATCATCCATCTGAAATGAAAATACGACTTTACAGGAGGAATCTGAAGTAGAGTATCGACTTTTTAGCCGCCGAATTTGTCTTCTCTGGCATAGCCTTTTGCCTGGATAATGACAACTCCTATAATAATTCAGATACAATCTATCAATCGGATATTGGAACCACTATATTTAGAAGGCCACTCACGACCCCTAACCGGTGACTCCCCAAGAAACCATTTGCGTATAATATTTGGTGACCGTATTATGTCTACATGCCTGACCGGTTTTAAGGCTGGTCGCATGAAGTTTGCAGTTAAAACGGATGCCCCCATAGCTCAGTTGGATAGAGCAGCGGCCTCCGGAGCCGTGTGCGGCCGTTCAAGTCGGCCTGGGGGTATTTAATCAGTGCTGAGTTAAAAGTGCTGAGTGCTGAGTATAAAAGGGGACGAGAGTGCGGAAATAAGAGAAGCTCCCGTTGGCTCCATCTAAACACATACAAAATCCAAAACAGGCACAGCCTCGGGACTTATGCCGCGCACGCAATCCTTGATGGTAGAAAGATATTAAATAATACGTTTGAGTTTAATGACAGCAACATATATCTGGCCGTCTCTCATGATTGATAATGTATATTCGGCACCATCTAGTTTCAGCATTTCCCGAAACTTGGTAATATTGATTTCAGGAACCGGCTTTTGATTGGGCAAAATAGAGAGATTCGAGGATTTGATCGCTTGGCAGAAAGCACGGGAATTGACTTGTGCCATATATCAAGTAACTCGGCAAGGAGCTTTTGCCAAGGATTTTGGCCTGAGCGGACAAATTCAACGTGCCTCTATATCGATAATGTCCAACATCGCAGAGGGATTCGAAAGAGAACGGCTTACCCGAGTTTCATCAATTTCTCTCAACTGCGAAGGCATCATGCGCCGAAGTTAGAGCCCAGCTATATGCTTCCCTCGATATTGGTTATGTAGCTAAGGACGATTTCGATCATTTAATTGCTCAAGCCGAAGAAGTTGGTAGAATTATAGGCGGCCTGCGCAGCTCAATACAAACGAAACGAGATATTGAAGAAAATAGACCTTAGTAATTAGGACTGAGTACTGGGTTGAATATTTATTTTATTTCTCAGCACTCAGGACTCAGCACTCAGAACTTTTTTTTTGCCAAAGGAAAGCCATGCTCTGGAGCCAATCATTTATTCCCACACTTAGAGACGATCCGGCAGATGCCGTAATTGCTTCGCATAAACTGCTTGTCCGCGCCGGTTATATCAGGCAATTGACTGCCGGTGTCTACAATTACCTGCCGCTTATGCTGCTCGTTATTCACAAGATTGAAAATATCGTGCGTGAGGAAATGAACGCCTCGGGCGCGGTTGAAATCACCATGCCGGTGCTTCATCCTGCCGAACTCTGGCAGAAAACCGGACGATGGGATATTGTCGGCAAAGAGCAGATGCGTATGAAAGATCGTCATCAGCGTGATCTGGTCCTTGGCGGTACGCACGAGGAGATAGTCACCTGGCTGATCAGGGGAGAGCTGCGCAGCTATCGTCAACTGCCGAAAAATCTCTATCAAATTCAGGTTAAATTCCGTGACGAGCCCCGGCCTCGTTTCGGCCTGATGCGAGGCCGCGAATTCATTATGAAGGATGCTTACTCTTTCGATGCCAGCTACGATGGCTTGAAAGTGGCCTATAATAAAATGGCTGAAGCTTATTTCAAAGCATTCCGCCGAATCGGTTTCGATGTTAAGATGGTGGAATCCGACGTAGGCGCGATGGGCGGTACACTGGCACATGAGTTTATGGTGCCGGTAAATACATCCGGCGGCGAAACCATAATTCTCTCGTGCAATCAATGCGATTACGCCGCCAATATCGAGAAAGCCACGTCGCTTTCCATGTCCGATGAGGATACGCCCAGAGAAGAACCTAAGAATAAGGATATGGTTTTTACGCCGAAAATGAAGACCGTCGAAGAGGTCACTGCGTTTCTTAAGGTTGGACCGGAAAAACTAATCAAAACTTTGCTCTATCAATCCGATAGCGAAACTGTGGCTGTCCTGATTCGTGGAGACCGCGACATCAACGAGATTAAGCTTCAAAACTACCTTCGTTCCACTGAGCTAACCCTATCGCCCCCTGAGGTAGTGATGAATGTGACCAATGCCCAGGTCGGTTTTGCCGGGCCTATTGGCTTAAAAAAGGTCAGAGTTATCGCCGATAACGAGATTAAAGTGATGCGCAATTTTGTGGTCGGCGCCAATCGTGATGATACCCATATCATCAACGCCAATCTTTCCGATTTCGAGATTGACGATTATACCGAACTACGCCTCGCCCAGGCCGGTGAAGTTTGCCCGCGCTGCAATCAGGGACGGTTAATCTCATATTCAGGCATAGAGGTCGGCAATCTCTTTATGCTTGGTACCAAATACTCCGAGGCTTTGGGCGCCACTTTCAAAGACGCCGACGGTTCTGAAAAGCCGATTATCATGGGTTCTTATGGTATCGGTATTACCCGTACCGCCCAGGCCGCCGTGGAGGCTTTCCACGATGAGAAGGGGATCATCTGGCCAAAGACAATTGCCCCTTATGATTTCCATATCGTGCTTCTCGATATCAATAGCGAACAGCTTAAAGAGGTGGCTATGGATATCTATGATCAACTTCAGGACAAAGGCTATGGAGTGCTGCTTGATGATCGCGATGAGCGTCCGGGCGTCAAATTCAATGATGCCGATCTGATCGGTGTTCCTGTTCGAATTGCCGTGGGTGATAGGGGCCTGAAGGAGGGCAAGGTCGAAATCGTGCGCCGCAAAGGGCTCGTAATGGAAAAGGTGCCGGTCGAACAGGCGGTTGAACGGGCCTGCCAGGTGCTGGAACAACTCTAAAAAATACTTGATTTTAGTAATAAGAAATTATATATTTTGTAGTTCGAGAGTGGGTAAATCCCACTCTTTTGGTTATTCATGGATTACTTTTTAGGGAATTCGTATTTTGCGCCATGAAAATTAATGTTGAAAGTATTCACGACAAAATCGAAGCCGTCGTCGAAAGGCTTGGCTTTGAGCTTGCGGAATTGTCGGCGCCCACAGTCGGAGGACGGTTGATATTGCGGGTATTTATTCATACCCCCAAAGGCGTGAAGTTGGACGATTGCGCAAATGTCAGTCGGGAGATATCCGACATGCTTGATACCGAAGACCTTATCGCCAGTAGATATACGCTTGAAGTTTCCTCGCTGGGTCTCGATAAACCGCTTTTGACGCCAAAAGATTTTATGCGTCGGATAGGAGAACATGTCAAAGTGGTTTACGATAACGAGAAAGGTCAACGCACAATAGAAGGTATTTTAGTATACAGTGATGAATTTGATGTAAAGATCGATGCTGATGGGGAAACCGTCACAATTCCTGTGGATACGAATCCCAGGGGGAAGATCATAATATAAAGGGCTTCGACCGCGGAGGTTGTTTTTATGAACTATGATATTTTAGAAGCTTTCGGACAAATTGCCAAGGAAAAGAATCTTGAATTGGAATATGTCCTTCAGACAGTCGAAGCTGCCCTGATTTCGGCAGTCAAGAAAAAATATAATGTCGAAGACAATGTCCGAGTCGAGATCGATAAAACCGAAGGCGAAATTAAGGTTTTCCTGACCAAAAAGGTCGTGGAAAATGTTACCAATCCCGGCCAGGAAATGACTGTCGAGGATGCTTCGGAATTCTATGAGGATGTCGAGATTGGCCAGATTCTCGATGTGCCTATGCCGTTCGAAGAGTTTGGGCGCAACGCCATCGCAACCGCCAAGCAGATCCTCATCCAAAGGGTACGCGAAGCCGAGCGCGAAAAGATTTTCCAGGAATATAAAGACCGTATCGGCGATCTCATCACCGGTAATGTACAACAGGTCGATAAGGGAAATATCATTGTCAACTTGGGACGCGCCGAGGCCATAGTACCCGGTCGTGAGCAAATCAAGAAAGAAAAATTCCGTCAGGGAGATCGGATTCGTGCAGTCATAATCGATGTGCAGGATACCAACCGAGGTCCCCAAATTACCTTATCCAGAGGATCGATAGAATTCCTGAAAAAGCTTTTTGAACTGGAAGTCCCTGAAATCGCCGAAAAGATCATCGAGATTAAAGCCATCGCCAGGGAAGCCGGTGAGCGTTCCAAAGTGGCGGTGTATTCCAATGACGACCGTATCGATGCCGTTGGCGCCTGCGTGGGTGTCAAAGGAGTCCGTGTCCAGAATATTGTCCGCGAGCTTAATAACGAAAGAATCGATATTGTGCCCTGGTCGTCAGAGCCTATGATATTCGTAACCAAAGCGTTGGCTCCGGCTAAAATTGTTAATGTCGATGTATTCCCCGGTGAGAAAAAGATGCTGGTGGCGGTAGCTGATGATAAGCTTTCACTGGCAATCGGTAAAGCCGGTCAGAATGCCAGGTTAGCCGCCAAGCTTACCGGCTGGAAGATCAATATCATGTCGGCGACCGAGTATGACGCTCTGAAAAAGTCCGAAGAAGAAGAGATGGTCGATATCGAGACCGTGGAGGAGCTTGGTTCCAAGTTGATTCAGAAGCTTATTCAGGCCGGTATGGAAACCGCTCAGGATGTTATCAAAGCCGATAAAGACAAACTTATGAATATTGAAGGCGTTGGAGAAAAGACCGCTGATAAAGTTATTGCGGCCTGTCAGGCTGCTATCGATAAGGCAGCCGCCGAAAGAGTTGCAGAGGAAGTAGTCGAAGAAGGGGAGACAGTTCCCAGGTTGGAATTTTCGCCGGATGATACCGATCAGCCTCGTCCGGAAGATTATTAATTGGAGCCTGTGGATACGATTATCGCAAAATAATAAAAACATCGGAGTCGTTTGTGGCCGAAATTCAAACGTAATTACGAGCGATTTTGGATTGGCCAAAGGGCTGGGGATGGCCGGGATGGTTCCGATGGAATTTGATTGGTGGGTGAGAAATGACAAAAAAGAGACTTTATGAATTAGCCAAGGATTACAATGTTTCATCTAAAGCGATGGTTGACATTGTAAGGGAGCTTGGTTTTGAGGTGAAATCTCACTCTTCAACGGCTACGGATGAGATGCTGAACGCCGTCCAAAATAAATTTGCCTCCAAAAAAGAAGAGGTGAAAAAGGAAATAGAGGAAAAGAAAAAGAAAGCCGAGGCCCGTCAGCATGCCGAGGAAGATGCCCAGCGCCGTCGCCAGGAGATCGAACGACGAATGGTCGCCGAGCTTCATCCGGTTCGAAAAAAAGAAGTGATCAAAGAAGAGAAAAAATTCGTTCCCAAGAAACGTAAAGATAGACGCAAAAAGAAAAAAGAAAAAGTCGTTGACTTAAAAGCGATCCACGCCAGTTTCAAAAAGACCATGTCCAGCCTGGATGTTACCCGTAAAAAGAAGTTCCGCAGGCATGACGAAAAAGGGGATATGCTTCCCGAGGAATCACAGCCGGCTAATCTGATTAAAGTTACCGAATTCATGACCGTCTCCGAACTGGCGGCGCTGATGAATGTCCGGCCGGCCCAGGTTGTCGCCAAATGTCTCGAACTTGGCATGATGGCTAATATCAATCAGAGGCTCGACCTGGATACCATAGGTACTCTGGCTCTTGAATTTGGCTTCAATATCGAGGAATCAAAGCAGATTGGCGAGGAAGAGCAGGATTATGATGATCCCGCCACTCTGAAGCCCCGTCCGCCCGTAGTTACCATCATGGGCCACGTCGATCATGGCAAAACCTCGTTATTGGATTTTATCCGCAAATCGAATATTATCGCCGGAGAGGCTGGTGGTATTACCCAGCATATCGGCGCTTATGAGGTTGTATTACCGGGTGGCAATATTACATTCCTGGATACTCCCGGTCACCAGGCCTTTTCCTCGATGAGAGCCAGGGGCGCTCATGTCACCGATATCGTTGTATTGGTCGTGGCTGCCGACGATGCCGTGATGCCGCAAACCATAGAAGCTATAGATCACGCCCGCGCCGCGGGAGTGCCGATTATCGTAGCCATAAATAAAATTGATTTACCTGCGGCCAATCCGGATAAAATCCGCGAGCAGCTTGGTAAGCACAATCTGGTTACGGAGGAATGGGGCGGCAAGACGATCATGGTGGAAATTTCTGCCAAGCTCGGTAAGGGTGTAGATCGCTTGATGGAGATGATTCTGCTTCAAACAGAGCTAATGGAACTTAAAGCTAACCCGGATCGTCCTGCCAAGGGAGCCGTAATTGAGGCCCGGTTAGACAAAGGCAAAGGCCCCGTTTGTACGGTTCTGATCCAAAAGGGAACCCTCAGAGTAGGCGATTCCTTTGTTACTGGCACCCAGTACGGCAGAGTTCGGGCCATGGCTAATGAACGTGGAAAAGCGGCTACTGAGGCGCCGCCTTCAACGCCTGTGATTATCCTCGGTTCGAGCGGAGTGCCGCAGGCCGGTGACACCTTTATAGTTGTTGCCGACGAAGCCGAAGCCAGAATAATCGCTCAAAAGCGGCTGCGACTCAAACGCGAAAAAGACTTCCGTATTCTTAAGAGACTGACCCTTACTGAGGTCTATGATAAAATTAAAGAGGGCGAGATTAGAGAGCTTAACCTTATAATCAAAGGCGACGTAGACGGATCAGTTGAAGCTCTTTCTGATACTCTGGCCAGGATTCAGCACAAGGAAGTCAAAGTCAACGTTATTCATAGAAGCGTAGGCGCTATCTCCGAATCGGACGTACTTTTGGCCGCCGCTTCCCAGGCCATCATTATCGGCTTCCATGTCAGACCTGAGGCCCGCGCTCAGGAGTTGGCTGCCAGGGAAAAGGTCGATATTCGTCTATACAAAATTATTTATGAGGTTGAGGCCGATATTAAGGCCGCATTGGAAGGCCTTCTGGCGCCTGAGATTATCAAGGTCAACCTTGGTGAGGCTGAAGTTCGCCAGATATTTAAGATCCCCAAGCAGGGGCTTATCGCTGGTAGTTATGTCAAGTCCGGTGTTATTAAGCGCGGATCGTTGGCTGAGGTTCTTCGTAACGAGGTAAAAATAGGCGAGGGAACCATAAGCTCGCTAAAACGCTTTAAGGATGATGCCAGGGAGGTTGCCAGCGGCTTTGAATGCGGGATTGGAATCGAAAGCGTATCCGATATCCGTGAGGGCGATATTATCAGGGCCTTTACTCATGTCGAGGAAGCCCGCAGATTGGAGCCGGGTACCAGGCAATAATGGTTGTTGGAATATTAACCATATCGATATCGATTCCCCAGGCTAATTCGCTTAAAGATAAGCGACGAGTGATAAAAAGCATCAAGGACAGGTTGCGCAACGGTTTTAATGTATCAGTAGCAGAAATTGGTGACCAGGATATCTGGCGTTCGGCCCTTTTAGGCGTTGCAGTCATTTCCGAGGATGCCTCTTACGCTAATGGCGTGTTATCACGAGTACAGGATTTAGTTCAAAACAGGTCAGACGCTATAATGACGAATTGCGAACTGGAGTGGCGCTAAAAATGGATTTTTCCAGAGTTGACAGGCTGCAAAGCCAGATAATCAAGGAGATTGCGGATATCGTCGCCAATGAAATGCGGGATAATCCGCCGGCAATGATTACCTTTACCAGAGCCGAGATCACCCGCGATTTAAAATATGGCAAAATATTTTTCTCGGTTTTAAACCCCGAGAAAGATCAGGATCCCTGCATGGATTTCCTGAAGCGTCATGCCGGAGTAATCAGACGGATGGTAGGACAGAGAATGAGGATCAGGTTTACGCCTGAATTATCCTATCATTTCGACGCCTCCGCTGAACATGTCATGCGAATTAACGAGATTTTGGAACAAATAAAGCGCGATGAACAAAAGCCCAAAGATTAAAGAAATACTTGATTTAATTAAAGGGAAGGATCGATTCCTGATCACTTCCCATAAAGACCCTGACGGTGATTCAATCGGATCGCAACTTGGGCTTTATCGCGCTTTAAAGGATTACGGCAAAGAGGTATTAATTGTCAATCAGGGTGGTATGCCCGAAAAATATCGCTTTTTGGATCCCACGGGCATAATCAATTTCGATAAAACGCCGTTACAATTTACGCCGGATGCGGTTTTTATTCTTGAATGTCCCACTCTCGAACGCATTGGATTCGTATCCGAACTTTTGCCGAAATCAGCCATCAAAATAAATATTGATCATCATAAGGATAACGGACAGTATGGTGATATCAACTGGGTCGACACCGAAAGTTGCGCTGTCGGGGAGCTGATCTATTTCCTGATCGATGAAAGCGAACTCAAAATCACCGCCGAAATTGCCGAGGACCTTTACGCGGCAATAATCTGCGATACCGGTAATTTCCGCTTTGCATCGACGACCGCCCGCGGAATGAAAATAGCCGCCGACCTGGTAGAATATGGGCGCAAGTCCCAAAAAAATATTCGAAAATATATTTAGCAAGGCATCCCCGGCTACATTGCGTTTGCTCGGATTGACTTTAAGTAGCCTTAAAGTAGCTGAAAATGGCGTGATCAGCTATTTGCTGGTAACCCAGGAAAGTGTCAGACAAGCCCAGGCTCGGATGGAGGATTCTGAGGGCTTTGTAGATTTTTCGCTGGGAGTTGCCGGAGTACGGCTGGGCTTCCTCTTTAAGGAGGTTGGAAGCGGCGAGATAAAAATATCTGTCCGCTCCCAAAACGGTCTCGATGCCGCCGCATTTGCAAAGCGATTCAACGGTGGCGGCCATACTAACGCTGCCGGTTTTACCCTTGTTGGTCCCTTGTCCAAAGTAGTTGATGATGTCATTTCCAGGGCCGCGGAGTTTGTTCATGGAAATTAGAAACGGCATCATGCTCTTGGATAAGCCGGCCGGAATGACGTCACATGATGTAGTTAATTATTTGCGCCGTAAACTCGATACACGCCGAATTGGTCATACCGGGATACTCGATCCCAATGCTACCGGCCTTCTGGTGATGCTCCTTGGTCAGGGAACCCTTCTCTCCAGCCTCCTGACCGGAATGACAAAACGCTACGTAGCGCGCGTCGATTTTGGCGTTGCCACGGATACGTATGATGCCGATGGCCAAATAACATCCCAAACCGAACCGGGTGATTTCTCGCGCGAGCAATTTGAGACGCTTCTCAATAATTATCGCGGAGAAATCGAACAGAATATTCCGCCGTATTCTGCCGCCAAACGTGGCGGAAAAACTTTGCATAAGCTGGCCCGTAACGGTAAAATTTTCAACCCTGGCATTAAGGTTGTGGAAATAACATCTCTTGAAGTAATAGATTACGCCTGGCCCGAAGTAGCTTTGGATATCTCTTGTTCCACCGGCACCTATATCAGAAGCCTGGCCCATCAAATGGGCGCTGCTATCGGATGTGGGGGGTATCTAAAAACTTTACGGCGTTTGGAAGTTGGTTCATTTCGTTTATCCGAGGCTCATACCCTCGAGGAGATAATGAAATCGGCCTCACCCGAAAATTATATCCGGCCGCTTAAGGAGGCTCTACCGGATTATCCTGTGCTAAGGATTAAAGAGGAATACGCCGGGGCGGTTATTGGCGGACGGCCTCTCGTTAAGAAATATTTTACCGAGGGCGATTATCACGGCAACGGGGGAGAGTTATCCTTGTTGTTGGATGAGGAGGAAAAGGTTTTGGCTTTGGCCCGTCTTAATTTGAATTGGCATTCAATCGAAAAACTAAGTCCATCTCAGGTTATGGGCACTTATGTAAGGGTGATAGATGAAGGTCATATACGGGTTAACTGAGTTAGAAGCCACCAATCTGACCAATACCGCCGTCACCCTTGGCACCTTTGACGGAGTCCATGTTGGTCATAAGAAGATCATTGCCACCTTGTTGGAAGTTAGCCGCGAGAGGGGACTGCATTCGGTGCTGGTGACATTTCATCCTCATCCCCAGGCGGTTCTGGGAAAGCGCGGGCCTACCGAGCTTTTAACCACCCTCGAGGAAAAGCTCGATCTTCTTTCCGCTACCGGTATTGAAACAGTCGTCATTCTTGATTTCAACCGCCAATTGGCTTCATATCCTCCGGAAACCTTTGTCCGCGAACTGCTCATCGATGAGATGAATATGAAAGCCCTGGTGATTGGATATGATCACGCCTTCGGGAAAGACCGGGCTGGTAATAAAGAGCTTCTGGCCAAAATGTCCAAAACGGATAATTTTGATTTTACTGTTGTCCCCGAATTTCGTATAAATAATCAGAATGTGAAATCGACCATTATCAGAGAATTGTTGAAAGCCGGGGAATTTGAACTTGCCAAACGGGCTTTGGGTTACGATTATTTCCTGACAGGCAAAATCGTAAAAGGCCATGGTATCGGCAAAACTCTGGGCTACCCCACGATTAATCTGGCTGTGCCATCCGGCAAGCTTTTGCCCAAAGAGGGTGTATACTCGGGACTCGCCCGCTTTGATGATCATAGCTATGCCGGAATGCTCTATATCGGATCGCGCCTGACATTTAATGATATGGCGCTTTCGGTTGAGATAAATCTATTTGATTTCGACGGGAAAGTCGATTCCGATCATGCCACTGTCAACCTGATCGATTATATAAGGCCGCCAACTAAGTTTGCCGGCAAAGACGAATTAATTGAACAGATGAAAAACGATGAGATAGAAATAAAGAAGAGAATGCTGAATAAGGAGGCAGTAAGTTGAGTTTCACAAAGGAAGAAAAGGAAAAACTGGTCAAGGATTACCGTCTGCACGAGACCGATACCGGTTCTGTTGAAGTGCAGGTGGCCCTGTTAACGGCCCGTATCAACGGATTGACGGACCATTTCAAGGCCCATGTCAAGGATCACCATTCCCGTCGCGGGCTATTGCAGATGGTCGGACAGCGCCGCCGTCTTCTCGAATACTTGAAAAAGAGTGACGTGGAGGCGTATCGCGCGCTGATCGATAATCTAAACCTGAGGAAGTAACCTCGGGTACCTGGAGGAAACAATTGGAAAAAATAGAATTGCGCTTTGATGATGGCCGGACATTATCGATAGAGACCGGACGAGTCGCCAGACAGGCCAGTGGTTCTGTGTTGGTGCGTCTGGGCGATACGATAGTACTGACCGCCGTCACCAGCGCCCCAACTACTGTAGCCCGGGATTTCTTTCCGCTGACAGTGGATTATAGAGAAAAATCGTATGCCGCCGGAAAAATCCCCGGTGGATTTTTCAAGCGTGAAGGCAGACCCACCGAAAAGGAAATCCTATCGGCGCGCCTGACTGACAGACCTATCCGCCCGCTGTTCCCTGATGGATATACCGATGAGGTCCAGATTATGATTCAGGTCCTCTCATCCGATCAGGAAAACGACGGTGACATCCTGGGAATCATCGGCGCCTCAGCCGCGCTATCGATTTCTGATATCCCGTTCAACAACCCTATCGGGGCTGTGCGCGTGGGACGAGTCGATGGTAACTTCGTAGTCGATCCGCTTTTCTCAGAACTTGAGAAATCCGATTTGAATATCACTATCGTCGGTACCAAAGATCATATCATCATGGTCGAGGGTGGCGCTCAGGAAATCTCCGAAAAGGATATGGTGGATGCTCTTTCCTTTGGTCATGAGCATGTCAAAAAAGTGGTAGCCGCTATTGATGATTTGAAGGCCAAAGCCGGTAAACCCAAAACCGAGGTTACTCCGCCTGTTCCCAACGTTGAGATTATTCGAGCCGTAACAGAAATGGCCGAGACAAAGGTCAAAACCGCCAATCGTATCAGAGAGAAAAAGGCTCGCGGCGAAGCCATCGAGGCCATCAAGAAAGAAACCAAGGAGGCTCTGGCCGAGCGTTTTCCAGAATCGGAAAGTGCGATTACGAAAGTAATAGATGATATCGAACGCACCGACCTTCGTGAAATGATTTTGGGAGAGAACATTCGTTCCGATGGCCGCGGTTTAACCGACATCAGAGATATCTCGATCGAGATCGGTTTATTGCCCCGCACCCACGGTTCCGCCGTGTTTACCAGGGGACAAACGCAAGCCCTGGTTGTCACCACTCTTGGAACCAAGATGGATGAACAGCGGATTGATGATCTTCTTGGTGAATCTTTCAAGAGCTATATGCTGCACTATAATTTCCCATCATATTCGGTTGGCGAAGTCAGGCCGATCAGAGGTCCGGGACGAAGAGAAATCGGGCACGGCGCTCTGGCGGAACGGGCGCTCGATCCGATTATCCCCGCCGAGGAAAAATTCCCATATACAATCAGGATAGTTTCTGACGTTCTGGAATCCAACGGTTCATCATCGATGGCGACCGTTTGCGGCGGTTCGTTAGCCTTAATGGACGCTGGCGTTCCTATCAAAGCGCCTGTAGCCGGTATAGCTATGGGCCTTGTTATGGAAGGTGATCGCCGCGCCATTCTTAGTGATATTCTTGGAGTTGAGGATCACCTCGGCGATATGGATTTCAAAGTTGCGGGAACCTCCGGTGGAATCACGGCATTCCAGCTTGATATCAAAATCGGCGGACTCACTATCGAACTAATGTCGACCGCCCTGGAGCAAGCCCGGCAGGGTAGGCTTTATATCCTCGATAAGATGAATCAGGCGATTTCGGAGCCAAAGCCCGAGCTATCTCCCTACGCGCCTCGAATTATCACCATCAAGATACCGATTGACAAGATCGGCGAGGTAATCGGACCCGGCGGTAAAATGATCAGAAGCATCATCGAGGCCACCGGCGCTAAGATCGATATCGAGGATGACGGCACCGTTACCATTGCCTCGGTTGATCAGGTCGCTGGCGAGGCTGCCAGAGACAGGATTCTGGCTCTTACCGAGGAAGCCGAACTCGATAAGGTCTATATCGGTAAGGTCAAACGCATCGCTGCTTTTGGCGCGTTCGTTGAAATTCTGCCCAATGTCGATGGCCTGGTGCATATCTCCGAACTTGATAATTTCCGCGTCAACAGGGTAGAGGATGTTGTCAATGTCGGCGATGAGGTCAAAGTGAAGGTAATCGGCATCGATCAGGAAGGCAAAGTCAGGCTTTCTCGACGAGTGCTGCTGGAGAAATCCGGCGACGGCCCGCCGCAAAATGATCGCCCGGAACGCTCTAATAATGATCGCAGACCGGACCGTCCCTATCGTCCCAGGCGAGATTAATAATGGCAGCGGATTCTTCCGTCTATAAGAGAACTGTATTTCCGAATGGCCTCAAGGTAATAACCGAGGCCATTCCTCATGTCAGGTCGGTTTCTTTGGGCCTCTGGCTTAATGTTGGCTCCAGGGATGAGTCTGAATCATCCCTGGGTATCTCGCATTTCATCGAGCACATGGTATTCAAGGGAACTAAGACTCGCGACGCTTCTCAGATAGCCTCCAGTCTCGAATCTGTTGGCGGTGTCCTTAACGCCTTTACCAGCCGCGAGGAAACCTGCTTTTATGCCAGATTCCTCGATGAGCATCTGCCGTTGGCAGTTGAAATTCTTTTCGATCTCATCAATAATCCGCTATTAAAGGCAAGCGAGATCGAGAAAGAAAAAAGCGTTGTGCTGGAGGAGATCAAAGATATCGAGGATTCGCCATCGGATCTGGTGCATGATCTATTTGCCAAAGCTTTATTCGGAAATCATGCGCTTGGCTGGCCGATACAGGGAACGCGCACTTCAGTCAAAGGGCTTAGTCGTTCGGCTATACTCGGCCACATGAAAAAATTCTATCGTCCGGATAGAATGCTCTTAGCAGCCTCGGGAAATATCGATCACAACAATTTGGTGGATTTGGTGCATCGGAATTTTACCATTTCAGGTGCAAAACCAAGACCTGATGGCAGAAAGACGTCCGAATTTCAAGCCGCTGAGGAAGGTCTTCAAACGTAAACCGAGCCAGACTCATATCTGCCTGGGTATTCCTGCCAAAGATTTCAACGATCCCAACAGAGCGGCCCTATCGCTGCTTAAATTCGCTGTTGGGTGGAGGGATGTCGTCCCGGCTATTCCAAAAAGTCAGAGAAAATTTGGGCCTGGCTTACAACGTCTTTTCGTATGTTGATTACTTTCAGGATACCGGTATTTTCGGCCTATATTTGGCCGCCGATAAGCACAATGCCAAACGGGCTATCACGGCGGTGATGGGGGAGATCGATCGCGTCTGCAATGAACCCCTATCCGCTGACGATCTTTCCCGAATCAAGGAACAGCAAAAGGGAAACTTGATGCTGGGTCTGGAGAGCACCTCCAACCGCATGAATCGGATGGCCAAACATGAGTTATTGACAGGTCGCTATATCAGCCTCGATGAAACCGTATCATCTATTAATTCGGTCAAAGCCGACGAAATCACCGATATCGCCCGCGAAATATTTATAAGAGATAAATTCAGCGCCGTAACGATGGGTCCGGTTGATTCCGGAATTTACGCGCCGCTGGATTAAAATATAAGATAGTATCAAAGGCTGCGTGTCACAATTTATTGTGACCGCTAAAGTGGCGTCAGGTCCCCGAACCTGACGCTTTTTCTATATGCCTCAGGATGGAAGCATCTTTCCAGCGACATCCTGAGGCATTATCCTTGTAGGCCGAGGGTGCTTTCGGGCCTCGGATTTTCCTCAAAAAAAGCTTTGCAAATCTGAAAAATGGGGTTATTATTATTTTAGGTTATTCTTGCATCACAGGTTAGGCTTAATAAAATCACGATTGCATTTTAATCCTGGTAACAGGAGGCATGAATGAAAAAACTGGCGATATTAGCACTTTTAATATTAATATACCTGTCCAATACATCATTTACGCAAAGCTTGGATTATTCATCATCAGCTTTATTTAGTGGATGCAGCGAAATTAAAATAAGAGATAATTTCGCATATTGCGCATTCTATGATGGGTTAGTTATAATTGACATTACAGATTATTCCCATCCGTCACTTTTAAGTGAGCTGTATTTACCAGGTTTGCAAAGGGACGTTCATGGTCCCTATATAGAATTGATGAACAACTATGCTTATCTATTAATGGACTATTTATATATCATTGATGTCACAAATCCTTCATCGCCCTTTGAGGTTGGAAGATATGATTCGTTCCATGCTCATGGTTTTCATCTCGCAGTATCAGGGAATTATGTTTATACGCAAGATCTATCTTCGCGATTCCTTATAATCGACGTGTCAAATCCCGCCAATCCAACATTGTCCGGCTCATGCGCGGTGACCGGCTGGCCATACGACCTCGCGGTTTCCGGAAATTATGCTTTCTCCATGTTGGATGGATTTATGGCAACCATTGATATTAGTAACCCATTCAGTCCTCTTGTATTGGGCTATTATGATACTCCCGGAGGGGCACACGGAATTACGATAAGAGAAAATATCGCGTTTATCGCAGATTACAATGCAGGATTGACAATACTTGATATTTCCAATCCATCCCTCCCAATTTTATTGGGCAACACGCCTTTTGAATACTCTGAAAATGTTTCTGTTAATGGCCAATATGCCTATCTTGCGGCAGGAATCGAACCTTATAGGAACGGAATTCAAATTGTAAATATCGCCAATTTATCCAATCCTTTGCTTTGCGGCCACTATCAGATGCCAGGTAGTTTTTATAATCAGCAGTATGTCGCCTGTGATCAGAACATGGTATTTGCTCCTCATGAAAGACTTGGGATTTATATATTGAATCCAAGTGATCCTAATAACCCTGTTTTGAGTGGCAGATATGAAACAGATTATGTTTATGATTGCCAAATTCAAGGCCAATATTTATTTGTTGCAAATGGTAATCTGGGATTAAAAATTTTCGATATTTCGAATTCTGAAAATCCAATTCTAGTGTCTAACTTATCTACTGATGGATCCATTGCACGGCTCAAAATAGAAGGCAATTACCTTTATTTTAAAGACGATATTGCAGGCCTTAAAATAGTGGATATTTCCAATATTAATCAGCCGGAACCAATCGGAACAATTCTTGACAGCACTGGAATAGCTTGTTTCGACATATCCGGTTTTTATGCCTATTTGCAGAAACAGGATACCATGGTTATTGTCGATATTAGCAATCCTACTAATCCTCAGAGAGTCGGAGCATATCCCGACCATTTTGATATTCCTACGGCTAGTATTCATGTAAATAACAATTATGCTTATCTAGTACAATCCGCCTCGCGATACGGCTATAGAATTATTATTGTAAACGTTGAAGATCACCACAATCCAATTTTTTCGGGTATATACACGTCCCATATAAGCCCTTATTGTCCATTGAATATGTTTGTAAAAGATAATTATGCTTATATAGCGACTGAAAGGGCGTTGCCTATGGGTAATACGAGGGGAGCGCTGGAAATAGTTGATATCAGTAACCCATCATCCTTTAATTTCCTTGGCTTTTTTGAATTTGGCGAATTTGGAATAGAGGGATTCAGCAATATTTTCGTTGAAAACAATGTGGCTTATGTAAGCGATCTTCTGGCTGTTAATGTGGAAAATCCCGCTTCGCCATTTACTGTGACGGAATATCCAATCGGCGTAAGAAATATGTGTGGCTTTAATAATTATATCTATATTGCTGCTGATAATGCCTTAATGACTTTACATTTCAATTCAACAGATATTCGTGAAAGTTTTATACCTACAGCTTTTTCCCTCTCCCAATCCTACCCCAACCCCTTTAATGCTCAAACCACAATCTCATACACATTGCCAATATCATCCGATGTCAGCCTCGATATCTTCGATATTTTGGGCCGGAAGATTGAGACGCTGCAATCGGGGCATCATGGAGGCCGGAGAGCATTCCATAATCTGGAATGCGGTTGACAAGCCATCAGGAGTCTACTTCTACCGCCTCAAGGCAGGGGAGAGGACAGAAACCAATAAAATGGTGCTTTTGAAATAATCGAAATTATCCTCATTTTCTGTTAACCCACAACTCATAACTCATAACGCATAACTAACTTCTTGCCAAATCGCCCCCTGGAAACTATCATTATATTTTGTGGTTTTACTGTAGGAATGGATCGCTAATACAAAGGGGCCGTTTTTGAAAAGATTTCTGCTGAGAACACTGGTAACCGCGCTGGCGATATTCGTGGTGGTTAATATTCTGCCCTGGGTGAAAATTGATAGTCCTGTTTCTCTGATTGTCACCGCGATTTTACTGGGTCTGCTTAACGCGGTTTTACGTCCGTTATTAATATTCCTGACCCTGCCTATAACGGTTTTGAGTTTTGGATTATTTATCTTTATTATAAATGGCCTGATACTTTATCTCGTATCGTACCTGGTGCCGGGATTCAAACTGCAAAATTTTGGAGTGGCAATCCTGGCCTCGATTTTGATTTCAATAGTCTCGTGGGCCATTAACTGGCTGATTAGTGACGCTGCAACACAGAGGAATTATTAAATGTCTGACGATAACAAACCGAAAGGCGCCGGATCTTATCCGTTTCACGAAATAGAACCTAAATGGCGAAAATTCTGGGAGGATAATAAGCTCTACCAGATCGATCTGGAGCATGCCAAGAACAAGCTCTATTCGCTGGTCATGTTCTCCTATCCATCGGGCGATAAGCTTCATGTCGGGCATTGGTACGCCTACGGGCCGCCCGATACCTGGAGCCGCAAGAAAAAAATGGAGGGTTACACCGTATTCGAGCCGATGGGATATGACGCTTTTGGCCTTGCCTGCTGAAAATTATGCTATCAAGACCGGTATCCATCCCGCTAAATCTACCGCGTCGAATATTGAATACATTAGAAAGCAGCTCAAGCAAATCGGCGCCATGTACGATTGGTCCAAAGGAACTGGCTACTTCAGATCCGAAATATTACAAATGGACTCAATGGCTCTTTCTCCAGCTTTTCAAGCATGGTAAAGCCGTCCGTAAGGAAGCGCCGGTCAACTGGTGCCCATCCTGCAAGACTGTCCTGGCTAACGAGCAGGTTATCAATGGCCATTGCGAACGCTGCGATACCGAAATCACTCATAAAAATCTCAAGCAATGGTTTTTCCGCATAACTGAATACGCTGACCGCCTTCTGGCTGGCCTTGAAAAGATCGATTGGCCAACTAAAACGATGGCCATGCAACGCAACTGGATCGGTCGCTCCGAGGGCAGCGAGATTGATTTTACAGTCGAAAAAATAGGGGAGAGGATACCGGTTTTTACCACCCGAGCCGATACCCTTTTCGGAGTCACTTATATCGTATTGGCTCCGGAACATCCGCTTGTGGATAAAATCGTAACGCCCGGCCAAAAGAAAGTCGTCGCTGATTATATCGAGCAAAGCCGCCGATTGTCCGAAATCGAGCGCATGTCAACTATCAAGGAGAAAACCGGAGTCTTTCTCGGGTGTCATGCTATCAATCCAATCAATGGGAATCGCCTGCCGATTTGGATCGCCGATTATGTGCTGGCATCCTACGGTACCGGAGCAGTTATGGCAGTTCCCGGACATGACCAGCGCGACTGGGAGTTCGCTACCAAATTCGGCCTTGAAATTAAGCAGGTAATTGCGCCAATCGATGGCTCATCTTTCGATTTAAGCAAAGCCGCTTATGAAGAGTATGGCAACATGGTTAACTCCGAGGATTTCGACGGTCTGGAATCTGCCATTGGTGTCAAGCGTGTTACTGAGAAGCTCAAGAAAAACCGCCAGGGCGACTTCAAGATCAATTACAAACTTCGGGATTGGCTGATATCCCGTCAACGCTACTGGGGAGCGCCCATTCCAATTATTGTCTGCCCCAATTGCGGCGATGTTGCCGTTCCTGACGATCAGCTACCGGTCCTGTTGCCCGAGATCAGCGATTTCCGCCCCACAGATGATGGCAAATCGCCCCTGGCGCGTTCGCCCGAGTTCGTTCATACCACTTGCCCACATTGTGGCCAACCAGCCGAGCGCGAGGTTGAAACCATGGATACATTCGTTGATTCGTCCTGGTATTTCCTCCGTTACCTTGATCCTGATTACGATGAAGGCCCCTGGAGACGCGATCTGGCTAAGAAATGGCTCCCGGTTGACATGTATATCGGTGGCGCTGAACACGCCGTAATGCACCTGATGTATGCCAGATTCTTTTGCATGTTTTTGCACGATATAGGCTTGACCGATTTCGATGAGCCTTTCACGAAGCTTCGGCATCAAGGCACAATTACCAGCAAAGGCGCTAAAATCTCCAAATCGCGCGGTAATACCATCAGCCCGGATTACTTTGTAAGCCATTATGGTTCAGATACTTTTCGCATGTACCTGATGTTCATGGGTTCCTATAGCTTAGGTGGTGATTGGGATGATTCCGGTATCAACGGTATCGCCCGTTTCCTGGGACGAGTTTATCGCTTGATTCATGGTAATGCTGAGGGCCTTCGCAGTCATTTGCGCCTAACTTATTCTGATATAAAGGTTAAAGACGCTCAGTTAAACCATCGGCTCAATCTTTCTATCAAGCGCGCCACCGAGGATATCGAGAACCTCGATTTCAACACCGCCATATCCGCCGATATGGAATTGGTCAATGATCTATATAAGATTATTGATGATAGTAAGCCCAAAAGCGATCTGTTTTATTACGCTCTAAAACAGCTGATTCTTATTATGGCGCCGCTCGCGCCGCATCTTGGTGAGGAGCTTTGGCATCTTGGCGGAGGCTCAGGCAGCGTATTCGATCAGAAATGGCCATCATACGATCCAGCGGCGCTTGAGTTATCAACCGTTACGATGGTAGTCCAGATCAATAGTAAGCTTCGCGGAAGTTTTGATGTTGCCGTCGATATTACAGAAGAGCAACTGTTCGAGTTGGCGCTTAAAGATGAACATACCGCCAAATATCTCGACGGCAAACAGGTAGTGAAGAGAATATTCGTTGCTGGCAAGCTTTTGAATATAGTAGTCCGGTAGCCCAAAAGAGGAAGCTTTGGCTCGGAAAGAGCGGTCTATCCGTATCGTAAGTTTACATAATATATCTTATAGGACATTGTAATAAGGTTAGAACGGGGTAAGGGTTGGCCAAAATCCAACCTCCCTTCAATTATGTTGCGTCAGTCGTTGGGTTTTAACGATCCTATACCGACCAGGGAATCGATCCAGGCCCAGGCAAATCAATTCTTAGGGCCTCCGACGGCGGCCAGACCTCGAGTGTTTCATTATTTTCCATAATACTAAGATGAACCAACAGTTTGGTTTCCCCTTGTATGGATAAAATCTTTATCGGAATGGAAAACTCTAAGAAATCGACTAGGGCAAATTTTATCTCGGAAATATCCTTGGAATTGAATTTTATTACCCTCTCTTTAGGTTGAATGGATAATTCCGATTTAAGAGTATTGTAGAACTCCAAAAGAAACTTAAATCCCTCAAAGCGGCTGCGGTCCACCGTAACGCTGCGATCTATTCGGAAATATAGATTAGTCTCATCAAATCCGAACCAAATACCCGAAATCAGCCTTTCAGCCTTATGCATGGTTGAACCGGCTTTGGTGCAATCAAAAAAGCCGGCTTGTTGCCACTCATAGAAATGCGATAATTTACCGTCGATGGCCGGCTTTATAAAATCTATAGGCTTATTGTAGTGCGCATCGATAAAATTGGACCGAATCGGTGTGAAAAGCTCCGCCGGAGGCTCCCGGTCGGTAAAATGGTAAACATTGGCTAGATGGGATCGAAACAGTCTGTCGAAATCATCGTTATTTGGGCCTATATGGTCAGGACCAAACCACCAGCACCAATCAGAACCCTCGGAGATATAGATCTCTTTCCAGGCCAACTCCAATTTCCTCTTATCGAATTCGGGATGGCTCTTTTGAAACTCTACCAATTCATCTCTGGCTCTGGAAACCATATCCCAGGCTTGATTATCCTCTGGATGCCCGATCCAAACCGCAAAATTGTGACTTATCCAGCTTCCCGGAAACAGTTTTTTCAATTGCCCCATTTTGGGCGAGTCAGTCAAAAATTGGCTGAATGTAACTGCCTCAAGCCAGGGAGTATTATCGATCCTGCTATATAATGCTTCCAGAAAGTCGTGGCCGTCGTTCTTATAATATTCCCAGGCGTTCTCACCATCGAGAATTATCGGTACTATCGGATTTTCCACTTTCTTAGCTATTATATTTTTATGGATGGCCTGTAATTTGGCTATAAAATCATCAGCTGCTTTTTCGGCATCCCAACCGGAATATACAAATCCGATATTATCCGATAGTGCATGATCGCGGAAAAATATTGCGATTCGATTACCGCTTTTCTCAAATTCATAACCGCAATATAGCCGGCCGGATGTCATTAAGCTCGAGGCATCATCGGATCGGCTGGAAACACCCAGGCTCTCAGCCAATATTTCCTCATCGGTGGCAATCCATTTTATCCCATATTTGCTGATAATGGGAATTATATCTTCAGAAACCGAACCTTCAGATGGCCACATGCCAAGCGGATTTCGCCCAAATAATTTGTTGTAAAGATTTACGGCATTCTCAACCTGACGTTCGGCGTCTTCCGGATGCTGAAAGCGCTTTTGAGGCATCGGAGCGCTTGGCATTGCCACCAGCGCGGATGATGTATCGCACAGCAGCGGTAGAATCGGATGAAAATAAGGCGTCACCGATACCTCGATTTGGCCGCTTTCCATACGTTTCTTTAATGCCGGAACGATTTGCCCGATTATCTTTCTCTGGGCATCGAGTATTTCCTGTTTTTCGGATTCGCTATACCCCTCCCCTTTCGACATCAATTCTTGAAGCCGCCCTTTAGTCCGATACATGGGATCGATCCAGACCAGATTTGCCAGCGCTTGTAGATCTCGCCATTCAGTGCTTGTCCAATTTACGACCGCGCGCTGACGATCCCTGAAAAGAAATGCGTAGCGCTTGAAGGGGCTAATCATGGTATCGGCATTTGCCTGAAACATCAGATTTATCATCTGGATTTTATCGTCATCGCTTAGCTCTTCGGCTTTTTTCTGGCTTAGAGCCAGATGCGGATCAAGCGCTTCTCCCCTGGCATAATCATCAAGCTGCTCCAATAGCGATGGAACCATATTGAACGTTTGTTTCAGATTTGGGTGAGTATCCAAAATCTCAACCATATCGAGATAATCTTTTACGCCATGCAGGCGCACCCATGGAAGTAAATATTCTCCGGTCAGGAGATCTTTATAATATGGTTGATGTTGATGCCAGAGAAACCCGAGTTTGAGCCTCGGGCCGCTATATTTTATAGTCCCCGCCGGAGCCATCGCTTCTGCCCGTGCCGGAGCCGACTAATTCTGAAGCTCGGCTAATGACCTTTTGGCGATATTATTTTCAGATGATGTTGCGAATTTCAGGTTTATTTCGTCGAACGCCGCCTGGGCAGATTTTTTATCTCCGGCCTTTGCGAAATTTTGTCCCGCTTTGAGCAGGTATCCCGGAGTCCAGAGTTCGCCGGATTTGTAATCCGCGGCCCGCTGATAGTACTTCGCGGCTTCTGCGAAATTTCCCTTAGCTTCATTGACGGCGCCTATACCGGCGGCGGCGCTGGCGGCGGCCATAATGTCAGATGAGTAATTATCGAGTACTTCATTAAAATATTTTTCGGCCTGAGCATATTGCTTGGCAGAAAAAAGGTTGTCAGCCAGGCGCAGGGTGGCAATTTTAGAGGCTGACGTTCCACCGTAATTATCGGCTAAAAGCTGAAGCTCGGCCGCATACTGATCCATCTGGCCGACCGCTCCCAGCATTTCGGCATGGGAAAGCAGAGCGGCTGATTCGGTTTTCTTGCGGTTGCCGCTCCATCTGAAAAACATTACGGCGGCAAAGATTACCACTAGGGCTAAAGTGCCGATAATGAACGGGGTTTGATTTTTCTGTACATACTCGGTGGCTTTGAAGGTGGTTGAAACTAATCTATCTTCCTTCATCGAACGTTTGGTAGGTCTTTTATCTGCACTCATCCAGGGCTCCTTATTATAGTTTAGACACTAAATTTATAATATTATTTGATTTACGGCAAGGAATATTTAATATCCTTTCGGTAACGTCTTAGCCGGGAAATACCCAATAAATCAATAGACAAATACGGACCTTACTTATTATATTTGCATCGGGATGCCGGAATTCTTTTCAAACGGAAAGGAACCGCTGTGAGAATTTGTAACCCCCAAAAATCATACCTGTGCATACTTAGTTTTATATCTCTGCAATTATTATGCGCTGCAAATACCGCCCATGCCGGCTGGTCTGAAAACGTGCGCCTTACCTATAGGGGCAATGAGATCAGCCCGCAGGTAATTGCCAGAGAGATACGGTGCATGTGGTTTGGTTTCACATGGGGCTTAGTAATGTCTCCTATATTAGAAGCACCGATGGCGGTAATACCTGGGGTCAATATTATTAATCTCAATGTACCTGGTCATAGGGGAGCTCTTCCCACTCTGAATCCGACTGAAAGGGGCTTGCTGGTCAGCTGGATTGATGGCGATTCTCTTATGAACATCTCCTCTATTGGAATAAGAAAGTCATCTGATGGAGGAGCCACCTGGAGCGCCCCTTCTTACGTCTATACGAACAATCCCAACCATTTTACCTATCCGGTCTCAGCGGTTAAAGGGGATTCTATATTTCTGGTCTATTACAGTTATAACAATGACTCTACCGGCCTTGAGTCCCTATTAGGGCCACATATTCCTATAATTATGGCCATCTTGGAGCAATGAGATAACAGTCGGACATCCTATTGCCATAGAATCGCAGCCGATTAAGATGATTTATTGCCATGGGTCAATACTTATTGCATGGGCTGGAACTGCCGATTCAAGTAGGCATGAGTGTCACGTTTTTGGCTATAGAAGCACCGATGCCGGAAGGAGTTGGTCTGATACTATCTGGATTTCTCCCAATACCCCTAACTGGTCTGCAGATGCATGCCTTGCCTGTAACAAACAAACAGAGCAGATTGACAACCGGGTATTTGGATTTCAGGTATTTTCAGTACTCATTTCATGGAGATATCTTTGCCGCTATTTCAAACGATGGAGGTCTTAGCTGGCCTGGTGAATATCAAGCTACTAATAATCATACCGCTTGGTACCCCCAAATTGATTTTGTGGCCGATACTCTAATTATGGTCTGGTCTGATATGCGCTTCTATGATGAAGGTGCGCATGAAATCTTCTTTAATAGAAGCAATAATAGCGGCCAAACCTGGCAGGGTGAAGAAAGAATCACTAATACAATAGGTGAGTCTTATGATCCCTCAGTTTCGCTTGATAATGGAAAAATCCATGTTGCGTGGCGGGAAGAATTGGAAAGCGGAGCAAGTGAAATATACTATAAAAAGTTCACTCCTGATTCTACAGATAGTGTGGATGAGCCGGATTTATCTCCTCCAACGGATTTTTCCCTCTCCGCCTATCCCAACCCCTTTAATTCCTCTATTACAATATCCATTATTTCCAATGAACCCGGCATATTAAATATTTACGATATAGGGGGCAGAATAATAAGGCAATACCCTTTTGAGAAGGGAAGTCAAAGAATAATTTGGGATGGTAAGGGAACTGATAACCAGCCGCTTTCTTCGGGGACTTACTTCATCGGGCGGAAAGGAGAGATGCTTGAGAAGTGTCTTAAGGTTGAATTTATTAAGTAATGTTTTTATGAGAAAATTATGAAAGCCATTCTTTTTATATGCCTCAAGATGGATGTTTTCCACCATCCTGAGGCACGAACAAGCTTTTTTTTAATCAGCAATAACCTTCACTATTATGTTTCGCCTCCGCGGGCCGTCGAATTCGCAGAAACAGATCCCCTGCCAGGTACCAAGTACTAACCGCCCATCATCGATAACAACCATAACCTGACAACCAACCAGGCTCGATTTGATATGGGCATCGGAATTGCCCTCCGAATGGCGAAATCCGGCATTTTGAGGAATAAGTTTTTCCAGGTATCCAAGTATATCGGATTTTACATCGGGATCGGCATTTTCATTTATCGTTATGGCAGCAGTAGTATGAGGCACAAAAATCAGGGCCAGTCCGTCTTTAACTCCGGAGTCAGCGACTATCTTCTCTACCCTGGCGGTTATATCGATAATCTGATTTCGTCGTTCGGTGTTTAAAGATATAGTGACTGACTTACTCACCACCGACACCTACCAGCGCCTCGGCAAACGATTGAGGATCGAATTCGATTAAATCGTCGCGCTTTTCCCCTAACCCCACAAATTTTATCGGGATTCCATATTTCTCAGCCGCGGCCACTAACACCCCACCCTTGGATGTGCCATCGAGCTTGGTCATCACAATCCCGGTCAACGCCACAGCGTTATTGAATAATTCGATTTGCGAGAGTCCGTTTTGTCCGGTAGTAGCGTCCATTACTAAAAGCACCTCGTGAGGCGCCCCCTCCATTGCTTTGCCAACTACCCGCTTGATCTTCTTTAGTTCTTCCATGAGGTTGGTCTTGGTTTGAAGCCGCCCGGCAGTATCGATCAGCACCAGATCGGTGTTATGCGCCTGGGCAGATTTAACGGCATCGAAAGCCACCGCCGCAGGATCGGAACCGCTCTTCTGTTTGATTAGTTCGGCTCCCACGCGCTCGGCCCAAATCTCAAGCTGTTCGCCGGCTGCGGCCCGAAATGTATCGGCGGCCGCCAACATGACTTTGCCCTTTTTCTCGATTGCCCGATGAGCCAACTTAGCGATTGTCGTCGTTTTGCCGGAGCCGTTAACTCCAACAATCAGAACCACATGCGGCTTAACTGTGGATGTAATAGTTGATGTCTGTTGTGCTTTATTAAATCGTTCGGCAATTATCCGCGCCAGGACCACTTGAGGATCTTCGTCCTCGCGTTTCTTCTTTAGCTCCTCGATGATTTTGGCGGTCGCTATAGCGCCAACATCGGCGGAGATAAGGGCTTCCTCGAGTCTTTCTAAGACTTCGGGATCGAGGCCTTTGCCTCCTCCCAAAATCGTCGATATGCCCGATATTCGCTGCGCGATCGCCTGCCTGGTTTTTTTCAGGCCTGCGAAAAATTTATTAAAAACCATCAGTTATTACCGTTACCGTGCCCATTTCCATTGCCGTTGCCATTGTCGCCAAACTTGACCGAGACCACTTTAGATACTCCGGGAGTTTCCATCGTAACACCATAGAGTACATCGGAGGCTTCCATCGTGATTTTGTTATGGGTGATCACGATGAACTGCGTACTGCCCGAAAACTTCTTTATGATCTTGATAAAGCGCAGGAGATTGGCGTCATCGAGCGGGGCATCAACTTCATCCAAAATGCAAAACGGGCTGGGCTTTACAAGGTAAATTCCAAAGAGCAGCGAGATTGCCGTTAAAGCCCTCTCCCCTCCCGAAAGCTGAGATACCGAAAGCAGCTTCTTGCCGCCTGGCCGAGCCCAAATCTTAATGGTGCTTTCGAGCGGATCGGATTCGTTTTCGAGCTCCAACCGCGCCTCACCGCCCTCGAAAAGAGTCAGGAAGACCTGTTCGAAATTAGCCTGAATCAGGGCGAATGTTTCCCTGAACCGCGTTTCTGCCGTAATGTTGATTCGGCTTATGGCTTCTTTGAGGGAGTTCTCGGCGTCGGTCAGATCATCACGTTGCCGAATGAGAAATTCCAGACGATCTTTTTCACGCTCGTAATCCTCGGCTGCCATGAGATTAACAGGGTCCATCTTTGAAAGCCGGATGCGAATTTCATCAGCTTCTTTTCTAACCTCGTCATAGCTTTTGCCGTCAGGAAGCGGAGCAGGTTCAAGAGATACAATGTTGAATTCCATCCGCAAACGTTCCAGTATTGCTTTACGTGCTGATTCCTGTTCCAGGAATTCCATCTCAAGCGCATGTATGGTTGATGTCAGCCGATCTTTTTCTTTGCGGAGCCGTGAAAGATTATCATCGATACGCCCGGCGTTTTCCCGATGCTCCGTAATGGCATCTTCAGCCTCATGAAGCTTATCCTGTACCTCGCGGCGCTGCGCAAAGATATCATATATCGATGTTTCCAGTTCCTCGTTCTTATTTTTCGAAGTTTCAGTCAGCTGCTGTGCCCGCTCGATATTGGCTTTATGCGCGGCGATCATCTTTTCGGCCTCGGCGCACAACTCCTGCCCATGCTCGATATCGGAACGGAGCTGGGCAGCCATGCCATCATGCTCGATTAATTTAATGCGCGCTTCGGTAAGTTTTCCTTCAAGCTTTGAAACCTCTTCACGTAGCGTTAACAGCTTCGTGGAGGATTCGTTTAGCTCCTCGGCCCCCTGGTGGGCATCGATTTCGAGCGCCTTTTGATCAATTTGTATCTGCTCAAGCTTTTGTTCGTAATTCTTTATTTCGCCGGAAAAACTGGACGCTTGATCCAACGCGGCATCATATTTTGTTTGCCGTTCTTTGAAATCAAATTTCATCTGCCCTAATTCGGCATCGACTTTTCGCTTTTCGTCATCTATTCGCTGCAATTTATTATCGAGAATTCCGGATTCATCCTTTTGGATTTGATGAATTCTTAAATTCTCTTGCAGTTCAGCTTCCGTTTTTTCAATCTTACCCGCAAGCTCACTGATGAGCGCCTTGACTTCGCTCAAATCCTGCCGCCGTCCAATAACACTTTGGGCGGCTTTTCCGCCTTTGATAATCGCTGGAGGCAAAATCACGGTGCCATCTAGATCAACTTTGGCGAAACTATCCCAATCTCCATCGGCGTTAATGGCTGACTCTCTTGTTTCAAACAGCGCTGTGCGGCCCAACAGGAGGTTGGCCGCCAAACGATATTGATCCGGATACCCCACAATCTCATCGAGAAAACTCAAAAATCCCGGCGCGCTTTGGGGACGTTCAAAATTAAAAGCCGCCAAATTGAGTTTTTCCATAACCAGAAAACTAACCCTGCCGCCTTCATTTGTTTTCAAATAAGAAATAGCGGTTTGGGCGTCATTCGCAGTTTTAACCGGTATGATTTCGCTCTGATCGCCAAGCGCCGCGGCAACGGCGGCTCTATATTTTTCCGGGACTTCCAGTATTTCGGCAAAAGGCGACATCATACCCTCAGGCCTCGAATCCCAATTCAAGAGGCTTTTGGCTCCGCTGGAATAACCCTCGCCCGTTTCAATCAATTGGCCAAGTAGTTCCTGTCTGGCCGTGAGCCCGGAAATCTCCGCTTTATCTTTTGCCAATTGCTCTCGATCTTGTGTAAGCTGACCATCTAATTTTGATATCTCTTCGGTTTTGGCCAGGAGTTTTGATTTGATATCTTCGATATTTTGTTCAAGTTCATAGTGCCGACGCTCGAGAGTCGATAGATTATCTTGCTCCTTGCTCCTGGAGCTATCGATAACCTCCGCGTCCTGACGAACTTCGGATAATTTCTTTTCGAGATTTCGCTTCATCTCGATAAGCGAAGCGGCCTCGGCTTTTAAAGCCGAAAGTTTTTCTGCGATTTTCGTGTTACGGCCCCTAACTTCGTTGACCGCGGCCTCGCAGGGAGCTAATTCCTGCGCTCTTTCGGATAATTGATTTTCAAGCTCGGTGCTTCCAGCCAGGAGCGATTCCTTTTCGCTATCCATTCCTGCTAACTTTGTCGAATTATCATCAGCGCCCTGACGCAGAGAAACGATACGGCTATTTAGCGCCGCCATTTCGGTATTGCTGTTCTCGATCTCTTTGCCAGCCGTCTCGATACGGTGCTTATTGAGCTTGATTTCGCTTTCGATCTCGGCGGCTTTGGCTGTGAGATTCGATTGTTCCTGTCTCCTCTCCGATGCCTGGCTTTCCAGTTCCGCCATTTTGAGACGAGATTCCTGAACGCTCATCTCGCCTTTTTCGAATTCGGCGTTAATGGTCGTTAGCTCGTCCTGCAAGCTATTCCGCCTCGCCTCCAATTCATGATGCTTTCCCTGTGATTCATATATTTGGCTGGCGGCTAATTTTATTTCGAGCGCCTTTAGGCCGTCTTTTTGATGGCTGAACTGCCGGGCGCGCGCAGCCTGCCGACGAAGCTGACCGACTTGTTTTTCAATTTCGGCGATTATATCGCCCAATCGAAGTAAATCTGCCCGGGTGGCTTCGAGCTTGGCAATCGCTTCTTTCTTGCGATGTTTATATTTTGTAACTCCGGCGGCTTCCTCGAATAGATTGCGGCGATCCTCAGCTTTATCGGAGAGAATGGCGTCAACCATACCCTGCTGAATAACGCTGTAGGCATGCGGACCCATACCTGTATCATAAAATAGCTCCATGATATCTTTTAGACGGCATTGACTTTTGTTTAAAAGATATTCCGATTCCCCCGAACGGTAAAGACGACGAGTAATGACTACTTCGTCATATTCAACCGGCAGAATACCGCGGTTATTCTTAATTGTTAAATTGACTTCGGCCAATCCCAGCGGCTTTAGCGCCGCGGTGCCGTTGAAAATTACTTCTTCCATCTTGGAGCTTCGCAATGCGGAGGAACGCTGCTCGCCAAGCACCCATCGAATGGAATCTAAAATATTGGTTTTGCCGCAGCCGTTAGGACCGACCACGGCGGTTACATCGCCGCTAAATTCCAAAATTGTTTTTTCGGGAAACGACTTAAAGCCGAGTATCTCAAGCTGGGACAAGTACACGAATTTCTCCTTTAGAAACTGAAATTGCCGATCACGTCAGCCATTACCCTGTATGAGGCCCTTGGATCTTTTTCCGGATCGCCCGGGCCTACTATCATATTATAGTAGGGGAGCCCTACCGCTTTGTCAAACGATGTTCTCACTTTTGCCCCGGAACGAAGAGCCAATACCGCGTTAAACATGTTGGGCCGCAAATCGAGGTCTATGGCAATGCCGATGCCGCCGTAACATACCTTTTCAATGAAGTGTTTTTTGGGAAGCGAAAATGTGTCATAATCACCGGGTTCGGTATGAATGACATGAAATTTCCTGATATAGCCATGTGATTCCGGATCGATGCTGGAACTTACCATTATTTTCAAACTGCGATTCGTCAGAGCCGCCGCTATCTCCGGAAGAATTTCCGCCGCAGGTTTGAGCAGATCGAGTTTTGGCGGCATGCAAATCAAGCAAGGCATTAACGCCCGCGACGCTTCCAAAAACGTCACCGGTTCGATCTTGATGCGATCGTAGGTAAATTTAGCATAATGCTCCGCGAATCTATTTAATTTCATCGGGGCTGTTCTCTTCCTTTACCGCTGGAGCTATTACGAAATTACCGAGTTTCTTCGGACTGGCGCCTATACCGGCAACCTTTGCGCCATTCAGATAAGCGCTGACACAATCGTTGCGCGAAAGGCTTAGCCTGAAAATGCTATCCGCCATGAAAGTCTTTCCGCTTAAGGCCGGTAATGCGCCCTTATAGAGCGTATCCTGGTCGGCAATGACAAGCGCCCATACCTCCTTAGTGGTCTCAAGGCGAAGTCTTTGCCCATGATTGAATTGAGGATTCGCTGACGGCCGCTCCCAGGGCCGCTCCCATTTGATCTCTCCCCTCTTAAATAATGTCTTGGCCGGTATTACAAAATCCCCCCTGGTGCTTCCCTGCATCGCCTGACGTTGCTTCACTACGAACGAGATTATAAGCAGGATCACCAGCACCGAGATCGCTACTATCGGAATCTTGTAATCGACTCTTTTGGGTCCCGGCGCGACAGGCGTTGGATCAGCTACAGGAACCTCGTATCTTTTTTTATCTTCAGGCGTCAAACCGTCAATCTTATCATAAAGTTCGGAGACACTTAAGCCCAGCGCCTCGGCGCATAGCTTAGTAAACGGCTTTAAATAAACTCGTCCCGGAAGCAAATCCCAACGGCCGTTTTCGATTGCCTCGATAAACGACGGATTTATTTTTGTGAGGGTTGCCAGTTGGTCTACGCTTAGGCCTTTAGCTTCCCTGGCGGTTCTCAAAATTGCCCCTAACGATTCCGGCAAGAAACAACCTCCTCATACATTCTCTTAAACAGCTCCGTGGGGAATCCTATAACGGTATCGAATTCACCCTCGTAATGATTAACCAGAAACGATCCCATCCCCTGGATTCCGTAGGCTCCGGCTTTATCGAGCGGTTCGCCGCTGGCCACATATTCCCGAATGGCCTTATCGTCCAGATTATTAAAGACAACCCTGGTTGCATCATATTTCGAAATCGAAATTCTATCATCTTTGATAACCAGAGATAATCCGGTATAAACCACATGAGATCTCCCCGATAAAAACTTCAGCATCGAAACGGCTTCATCGGGAGATGATGGCTTGCCCAGAATGGTATCATCGAGTACGACTATAGTATCAGCTCCAATAACGAGATCCGCGGGATGATCTTTCGCTATCAACTCGGCTTTAGCCAGCGATAAGCGCAGGACATGTTCAGCCGGAATCTCCCCCGGAAGCGGCGTCTCATCGAGATCGGGAACTATGATCTCGAACCGGTATCCCAAATTTGAAAGCAATTCCTTTCTCCGAGGAGAACCGGACGCCAATATTATTTTGCCGGTCGAAATTGCCATTATCCTTCCAATACAAAAGTGACCGGGCCGTCGTTTACCAGGCGAACCATCATTTTGGCCCCAAACTCCCCGGTTTTTACAACTAAGCCGCTATCTCGAAGTTTACCCACAAAATAATCGAATAGTTTCAACGCCTCGTCGGGCTCCATGGCCGTTGAAAACGACGGTCTTCTCCCCTTGGAGATATCCGCCGAAAGCGTAAATTGCGAAACAGCCATAATCTCGCTTTTAACATCGACTGCGGAGAGGTTCATTTTCCCGGCATTATCTTCGAAAATACGTAAGCCCAGGATGCGGTCGGCTAAAAAATCGGCATTTTTTTGAGTGTCATCCTTATCGGCCCCAACCAAAAGTAATAACCCGGAACCGGTGGCGCTTATTATCTGGCTGGAAACCTCGACGGAAGCTTCGGAGACCCGTTGAAGCACGATTTTCATTCACCCCTCCGTTTCGCATCTGAGATTACTATCTAATAAGGCTCCAGTCAATAAAAAAGGCGTTTTTCTTTGAGGAATATCTTGGATAATTTATCAGTGGAAAATACGGAATCCGGACCCGACCATGAATAAAAACGGCGATTGACAGTCTAATAACTTAAGGCCTTCATATCACCGTTTATCTATATTTATTATAAGGCGATTATTTGCCCTTTAAAGAATCCTGAAAGACAGACATCAGGTCTTTGCCGCTGGCGGCGACATCGCGGATTACTTTGGCATCTTTCGCCAGGTCGCACTTGGGATATTCTTTCAAAAGGGTATCGAATAAGCCTAAGGCTTTCTTGTTATCTTTAAGATATTCAAGCTGGATATATCCTGCCATAAAGAGGGCTTTGTAGCGAAGAGGGCTTTGGGGATATTTATCAATGATAATTTGATATGAATCGTAAGCCTTCGCGAACTCCTGCGATCTCTCGAAACTTTGCGCCTGTTGAAACAGTGCCTGTTCGTCTAATACATTCGCTTTTTTATTACCGCACGCAAACAGAAACAACCCAGCCATCATAACCACATATAGTCGTTTCAAGCCGACCTCCCTGAGTTTGGATCAGATAACCGATTTTGCCTCTACCTCTTCGCTTTTGAAAACGAGGCGCTATTTTATTGGCATCGATGACGATCTTACCGTCAGACGACAATTTGCCTGATAGAATAAGATTGGCGAGCTTATCTGTCAAGTTTCGCTTAATCACCCGTTATAGCGGTCTGGCTCCAAATCGCGGTTTGTACTCCTCTTTGGCTAAATAGGCTTTGTGGTCATCGGCTAATTATACTTAAAAACCAAGGATGACAGCCTGCTTATACCCGGGCTAAATTCAAGACTGACTATGCTTTCTATCTCTTTAATTGTTAATGGCTTGAAGGCTATTACTTCATCTATTCGATTATCGTGTATTTTTAAGATTTATTTGACTTAACTTCGACTTCAACAATCTGGTCACCTTTACGACTATCCTGAACCAGCCCCAAACCTCGAAGCCGCAGCTTTGCCCCCGATTTTGTGCCCGGCGGAATATTTAGATTAATCTGCTGATTTGTAATTGTCGGTATTCTGATTTTAGCTCCATGCAAAGCCTGGTCCTGGGTAATCGGTAAACGATAATGAATATCGAGGCCGTCCCGCCAAAAAGCCTTATCCTTAATTATATTAACTTTAAGATACAAATCACCTGGGGCGCCCCCATTTTCACCCGGCCCTCCCAAGCCTCTTAAGCGAATCGATTTTCCCGATTCAATACCTGCCGGAATTTTAACCGCAATTTCCCTGGGTCGTCTTACATTTCCTTCCCCTTTGCAGTTCGGGCATAGTTCACCGATAATCTGGCCGCGGCCCAGGCAGCGCGGGCAGGGACGAGATACCGCAAAATTCCCTTGAGTGAAACTTATATGCCCCCTGCCATGACAGTCCGGGCAGGTTCTTACTGATGATCCCGGTTTTGAACCTGTTCCCTGACAGACGGGACACTGTTCGCTAACTTCCAACTTAATATTGACACGCCCGCCGCGCATTGCGGTTTCAAATGGGATTTCTATCTCGGCATAAGTATCGTCAGCTTCCGCAAATCTCCCCGAGCGAGTTGATCCTCCAAACGGCGATCTTCCACCCTGACCAAATAGCGATGAAAGCAGGTCGGCAAATGAGCCAAAACCGCCGGATTCACCGAATACCGATGACAGGTCGTCGAAATTATATTCCTGATTATATGAGGTTCCCGCGCCCGGCCTCGGTCCTCCCCTCTCAAA
Source organism: uncultured candidate division Zixibacteria bacterium (assembly GCA_963801605.1). GTDB lineage: Bacteria > Zixibacteria > MSB-5A5 > UBA10806 > UBA10806 > UBA10806. The sequence goes on along the minus strand of CAWDFP010000007.1, from coordinate 134,693 downwards.
ACCGCCAAAACCTCCCCCGCCGTAGCGACGCATCTGATCGTATTGCGCCCGCTTTTGCTTATTCGAAAGAGCCTCGTTAGCTTCCGAAATCTCCTTGAATTTATTTTCTGATGCCTTATTGCCGGGATTGGCGTCAGGATGATACTTTTTGGCCAGATTGCGATAAGCTTTTTTTATCTCAGCTTCAGAAGCTGTTTCCGGAACACCAAGTATTTTATAATAATCTTTCATCTTTCAATATTATAATTTTATGCCCGCCTTTTCATTATTAATTATTATATGATGAAATTTTGACTAAATCAAACTTTCGCGTTTTGACCGTCCTATCGTTTATTTAATTATTCTATAAAATATTGACGCCTGCTATCCGATCCACTCCTCTGCCTGTTGGCCTATGGAAATTAAAAACCCTAAAGTGCAGGGGCGTATTGCTTATACGCCCCTGCACAATCCCTTAACCTCCACACAACCGAAATTAATTTCCTAATTTCAAATCGATTACTTAACTACCTCGTAGTCAGCATCGATAGGGCCGCTGCCCTGATTTTGCGGACCACCGCCCTGTTGACCTCCGCCAGAATTCGTTCCGGCGGTTTGCTGCTGGTACATCTTGGCCGAAACCTCATGCCATATCGCCGTCAAAGCCTCCGATGCTGAGCGAATTTCGTTAACGTCTTCGCCCTTCACAGCATCCTTGAGACGGTTGAGAGCGGTTTCGACTTTGGTCTTTGCATCGGGATCGATCTTTCCCTCGAATTCCTTCAGTTGCTTTTCGGTCTGATAGATTTCCTGATCGGCCCTATTGCGCATTTCAACCTTTTCGCGGTTGGCGTGGTCCTCCGATGCGTGCGTCTCGGCGTCTTTTACCATTTTCTGGATTTCCTGCTCGGTCAAACCTGACGAGGCCGTGATCCGAATCGTCTGTTCTTTGCCCGTGGCCTTATCCCGGGCCGATACGTTGAGAATTCCGTTAGCATCGATATCGAATGAAACTTCGATTTGCGGAATGCCTCGGGGCGCCTGCGGAATGCCATCCAGGAAAAATCTGCCTATCGTCTTATTATATGATGCCAGATCTCGCTCGCCCTGAAGCACATGAACCTCCACCGATGTTTGATTATCCGCCGCGGTCGAAAACACTTCCGATTTCTTGGTCGGGATTGTGGTATTGCGTTCGATCAGCTTGGTAAAGACACCGCCCAGCGTCTCGATTCCCAGCGAGAGCGGTGTGACATCTAAAAGCAGGACATCTTTGACATCGCCGGCCAGAACTCCGCCCTGAACTCCGGCGCCGACTGCCACGACTTCATCGGGATTGACACCCTTATGCGGTTCTTTGCCAAACAGGCTTTTTACAACTTCCTGCACTTTGGGCATTCTGGTCATACCGCCAACCAGGATCACTTCATCGATCTCCGATGTGTTCAAATGCGCATCGGCCATGGCTTTCTTGCAAGGTTCAATTGTCCGTTGGATAAGGTCATCCACCAACTGCTCATATTTGGCGCGAGTTAGAGTCAAATTCAGATGGCGCGGCCCGTTCTGATCGGCCGTAATAAACGGCAAATTAATATTGGTTTGAAGAGTGCTTGAAAGCTCGATCTTGGCTTTTTCGGCGGCCTCCTTTAGCCTTTGAAGAGCCATCGGATCGCGAGAGAGATCGATACTATCGCTCTTCTTAAACTCATCAATCAGCCAATCCATGATGCGCTTGTCGAAATCATCGCCGCCCAGATGAGTATCGCCATTGGTGGAGCGCACTTCGAATACCCCTTCACCAATTTCGAGAACGGAAATATCGAATGTGCCGCCACCCAAATCGAAGACCGCTATCTTCTCGTCCTTCTTTTTGTCAAGTCCGTAAGCCAACGATGCCGCTGTCGGTTCATTGATAATACGAAGCACCTCCAGCCCGGCGATTCTACCGGCGTCCTTGGTTGCCTGACGCTGCGAATCGTTGAAATAGGCCGGTACCGTTATGATAGCCTGAGTGACCTTCTGACCGAGGTAATCCTCAGCCGCCTTTCTCATGTACTGCAGGATCATCGCCGAAATTTCGGGTGGAGAATAATCCTTACCGCCCATCGCGATTCGAACATCATTATTAGGGCCCGGTTTTACCTTATAGGGAAAATTTGCTATTTCCGATGTCACCTCGTTATAGTTTCTTCCCATGAAACGCTTGACCGAAAAAATGGTACTGGTGGGATTGGTAATCGCCTGCCTTTTTGCCACCTGTCCGACAAGTATCTCACCGGTTTTGCTTACCGCTACCACCGACGGCGTAGTCCTCGAACCCTCCGAATTGGGGATCACAACCGGATTGCCGCCCTCCATTGTTGACACACACGAATTTGTTGTCCCGAGGTCAATACCTATTACTTTAGCCATTGATCCTCACCTCCTTATCGATAGTATTTTTTTGATATCTTCACTACTGCGATTTTCGGTTTTGAACTTTTGGCCATCGCCAAAATGATAATCATGATACCGAGAATCAACGGAATTAAAATCTTTATTATTGTCATTTGATGCCACCTTTCAGGTCAAATTACTAATTTTTTTATAATCAGGTTCCGCCTGGATCCTCAATTGGGAATTAACCCTCTAAAGAACCCAGGCGGAACGCGGAGATTATCTCCGCAGCCGCCGCTCCCCTATTTTACGCTTATTTCGATTTCTTTTGGTTTGGCTTCCTCGATCTTGGGAAGCACTACTTTGAGAATCCCGTCTTTGAAATCAGCCTTAATATTGCTAGCGTCAACCGCCACCGGCAACTCGAATGATCTGTAGAATGAGCCATAGGAACGTTCTACCCTGTGGTACGCCTCATTTTTCTCCTCGGTCTCTTTCTTCTTTTCGCCGCTGAGTATCAAGACGTTGTTTTGAAGCGTCACCTTGACATCTTCCTTTTTAAGGCCCGGAAGCTCCGCTCTGACGACAAATGAGTCCTTATTTTCGATTACATCCGCCGGTGGAGAAAGCTTCGACATACCCCTTTCTCCATCCGCTGAACCGGCGATATCCTCGAACATCCGGTTGATTTCATCCTGGATATCCACCAGGCCTCTCATCGGTCTCCATCTGATTAATGCCATATCATGCACCTCCCTTTGATTAACTTAAATGAATCTCTTTGGTATCATTGATCTTTGGCAATTTGATTGCCAATACACCGTTTACCAATTCCGCCGTGACATTATTCTTATCAACAGCGCTGGGAAGCTTGAACGAACGCTCAAACTTGCCAAATACTCTCTCCGCCACCAGGCGTTCGGCATTATTATCGGCCTCATACTTTTTTTCGCCCGAAACCGTAAGCGTATCGTTGTCGATCCAGATCTTGATATCTTCCTTTAATGCGCCCGGAATATCAAAGCTGAAGTTGAAGCTGTCATTGGTCTCCGAAATATCCACGTCTGGTTGAGGGCTGAAATCACATCCGGCCCCCGCGATAAATGGTGCTATTCTGATGTCAAACATTTCTATTTCTCCTTTGTTAATCGTTGCCATTTTCACTCGCACCAATACTATTCAAACAACGTGCCAAATTTTGTACTGACTCTAACAACATATTGATATATAAGTATTTACGGGTATTAACTGAGGATTGACTCCGATGCCAAATAAAAAAGGCTGTCAATATGACAGCCTTTTATGCCATAAATGCAATGCTATGCCACGATGGCAGCTACTTAATTTTTGCCCCTAAAATAATTTTTGCGGTGTTGGAAAGAAGATCGCGAGTAAAAAGCGATTTGTCCACGGACTTTGCCGAGTACTGTTCGATTTTTTTCAGGGAAAGTTCATCGCCAATGAGTGATAAGGCCTTTAGGATTGTCGCTTTTATTTCATCCGATTCTCTCTTCATGATACCAAGGTCTTTGAAAAGCTTCGGGTCTTCATAAAGCTCGATTAATATATCCCTTGCGGGAGCGTCGCCTATCCGGCCTAATGATGCTACCGCGATTTGCCGGCAATCCGGATTTGTCATAAATATTTCACGTAGATATGGAATCATGCATTTGTCGCCCGAAAGACCCATTGCCACTATAGCCGCTTTTTTAACATCGACATCGCTATCGCGCGTTAGCTTATCGAAAAGTTTGACGGAACTTTCGGGTGGCATCGCCTCGAGCGTCTTGATCACTTCAAGTTTAATACGGGCAGTCGGCCATCCGCTCATGATTTCGAGAAGCGGCATCGCGCTCTCGGCCTTTACTTCCTTTATCACTCGAAGCGCATTACGAAAATAATACCAATCCTCGTCTGAAATTGATCCGCCCTTCAACCGTCCAATCATCTCTTCAAGCGTTTCAGTAATTACTTCACCGGCGTCCTTTTTCATGCTCACCAACAGCTTGATCATCCGTGATCTGATATTTATATCCGGATGAGTCAATTTGCCGGCCAGCATCTTGATAATTTCCTTTGAACTGAGCGCGCTCATACCCTCGAAAAACTCATTGGCATCATCGGAACGGTTGCCTTCGGCTAAGCATGATGCCGTTTTGAATATCAAATCCGATGATGAAATCTCCGCTAACTTTAGCCCGGCCAACTCGCGTTTGCTCTCCGATTGTAAACGATCATCGACAACGCCTCGCAGAGTCCGGCAAAGCACCTTAAATTCCGGCCAGCGACTATTTTTTATGGCCAGCCATATTAAATTGGAGGTCAACTCTACCGGTTCGCTGGTTTGAGTTGGAAGCAGCGATAGTCGAACGGCTTCTTTGCAAATATGACCGTAAAACTCGAAAAAGCCTCCGTTGACTAATACTTCCGCAACGGATTCCACTAGATTCCCGGCCTTTTGCCGCTCCTCCATCGTCGGAGAGGATAACGACCTGATCAGTTGATCTATTATGTCTTCGATATAGCTGTTCTGTTGGGCGGCCGCCAATTTGAAAATGGTTTTTCGTAAGGTGGCAAGATCGACTTTCGATGGATCGGAATATTTTAGAGTATCGACTATATCCTCGGACTGCTGAAAAGTCTTAAGTTTCAGAATAGACGTTTTATTAAAGAACTGCCCCAATATCGATTCCGGAGTGCCAACTTTTTTAAGAAGATGATAAACCGAGGAAAGCACATGCTCATCGGGATTTTCCGTAAGATAATCATCGAAAATACGTCTGAGCCCCAGTACCGCCTGGGAATCGATAGCGTCATCGAGCCAGTTAGTGGAAAGCAATGCGTTTTCGATTAAGGCCATGGCCTTGTCGCGATCGAGATGCAAAAGATTATTCTTAAAGAAGCGGGCCAGATACGATATCCGGAAATCAATCCCCAACTCATCCAGCACATCGTTATCATCTTTAAGCCGTCCCATGTAGTAGGAACCTATAACTCCCGATTTTTCGGAAAGGACATCATTGATACGCTCTTCGAGGTAAAACTTTTCACCGCTGATACCTTCAATTTTGTCGAATTCATATAGCCTTGGAGGGGTATCGTGGTTGACAATTATTGACGTAATATTTTTCGCCTTAAGGATGCGAGCCATATTATCCTGAAAAGGTCCGGGACGAGCCACCAATAGCGATAGGAAATAATAAAGATCGCCTATCGCCAGATCAGAGCTGAATGTAACCCTTGAAAGTTTGTGCTTTTTCATTTCCAGGGCTATCCCTGAGACATATACTGTATCATCAAGCAACACTCCCTCGCCAAGAATCCGATCTTTGAACAGGTCAACCGTAAAGCTGTGCTTGAAAATGAAAACCTCATTTAAGGTTCCCAACGGCTTTTTTAATGTTTCCTGTGTAATGGGATGGCCAAGAGGGTACAGGGCCAGGCGTCGAGAGCTGCCATAGATATCCCGAAGAATATCCAGGCTTATTTGTTTGATGTCATTATTCATTCTGCCGCTACCTGAAAGCAATAAAGGTTTTTGTCTTCTCCTGCGATAAAAATCCGATTGGAGCATGCGACCGGTCTTACCGAAAGCATTCCCCGAGCCGTAAATTCGGACTTAATCGTACCATCATTCTTATCGACAAAATAGGCCCGGTGGTTTAGGCTCACGAATATTACCATATCGCCGAAAATGGTAGCCCCTGCCTTTATGGGCGATCCGATATCCTTATCCCATATTTGTTGTCCAGAATTGAAACTATACTTCATAAAATGCCCATTATTGGTGCCAAAATAAATCCCCTGACCGTCAGTAGCCGGAGGAGCAATAAATTCCGGGCCAGTATCGATATCCCAAATTTTAGAGCCGTCTTTCAGGCTTAAGGTTCCTATATGGCCATCGGCCGTGCAGTAAAGCACGGTATCCCCCGCAATCTCGATCGGATTCCTGATACGACCCTTCATGTCAACATGCCAGAGCCTATGGCCGTCCTGAAGCGATAAGCAATCAATATTCGGACCATCACCGGCCAAAACTACGCAGGAATCGTTTGCTGCGGCAGGACTTACAAGCCTGAATTCAAGCTTTTTCTCCCAGATTCTTTTCCCCTCCAATACTTCATAGCATTGAAAATTCCCCGTTCCGTCCTGCCAGTATACTTTTTTATCATGGATTAGAGGCTCAATATCGGATCCCTTCAGCTCAACTTGCCAGATACGGCGGCCAACTACCCAGTTATCGATAACCATCCGATTGCCATCCTCGTTGACCACAATCAATGAATCGACCAGGCCGCAAGGGGCCGAGACAGGTCCTTTGAAGCGAAGCCTGCCATACCGGCTGCCGTCTTCGTATGAGACTATTGAGATTCGCTCATTGGTAGTTGGGATAAACAAATATCCGGATCCAACCGTCGGTTCGATTAATAAAGGTGTTTCCTGTTTGCGGTTCCAGATCGGTTTCGGAAACCCATTGGCGTTAGCCGGCACGTATGCTGTGCGCGTTGCGTTGCTTCCCCCCTGGCTCCAGCTACAGGCATTTTCGATCTTAGAAATGAGTATTGGCGCCTGGTGACCGCACGCGAATAGTAATAGCGCAAATAGCTCAATCCCGGGAATGATGATTGAGCGCAGAAATAATTTTTGGGATGATGCCAACTTTTCCCTCCCCTTGGCTGCGTTATCTTACATTTCAATTGATCGGATAAATCGAACTCGAATATAGAAACGCCCCCAAAATGTCACAAGCCATTTTTATGGCCGAATATTTTCTGAATTACTCATCTATAGAACAAACTGACAGCCTTAACAGGTCCCCGGCGCACCAATATCGAATTATTAATAGCAAAAATATTTGATCTAAATTGAGGTTATTTGTCCGCATAAAAAAGCCCGCGAGCCAGCAATTTCACAGCGGGCCTATCGATAATTCTTAGAAATCCCACCCGAAGAAGAAATCAAAATTCGTGGCTCGATTTACATAATGGAAATCGGTCCTCTTGGCAAAATCGAATCTTAAAACCGTTATATACCCAAGCGGTACCCTGAATCCAATTCCGAAACTTCCATACATACTGCCAAAATGATTTTCCCAGGCGTTCCCGGCATCGAGGAAAAGAGCCCCGCTGATTGCCGAAAATCTGATATTTCCAAATGGAAATCCCAACTGAAGGTCATTAATCAGCGGAAAGCGAAGTTCATTATTGATTAACATCATGCTTTTCCCGTAAAGGAAGCGCTGAGGATATCCGCGCAGCGACCAGCTTCCCCCCAGATAATATCTCTCCGGATCTTCGCCAAACGAACGTATATACATCACCCTGGAGGCAAATGCCGAATTGGCCGCCAGCCTGAAATACTTTCGGATATCGATATTATAGGAACTGCTGAATAATCTGGAATGAGATAAATCCACTGCCTCGGAAATGGTTAAATTATATCTCATACCATCGATTGGGCCTGTGGGACGCCAGATCGATGTATCCTTTACATAAGACAGCGACGCCGAGGCGCTGGTACCATGCGGACTGTTCGGCAACAGGGTTTGCTTATCGACCTGTTTGAACGCGATAACCGATTCAATTCTTCTAAAGCGCGATAACGGATAGCTGGCCAGAAACAAAACGCCGTAATCGCGTTCGGCGACATAACCGTAATAATCATCATCATATTCGTTATAAAAATGGAATATTCCCGCGCCCCAGTTGAGACGATGCGTTCGATTGATATAAGTAGCGCCAAAATTGAAACTCTTCAGGAACGTTGATCTGGATGTGGCAGTGTTGGAAAGCAGGAAATAATATTGATGATTGCCAAGAACATCGGTCATAGCCATTTGAAGGCCGCCGGCGCTGCCGGTAATGGCATCATAGGAAACTGCCGATTGGGCAATATCAAATGAGAATTTTGGATGATACTTAACCGATCCCTGGGAAAGCTGACCTTTAAGCTTTGGACGGGACCAGGCATCCGCCAGGCTCCATTCCACCGGAGAGGCAACCGCCAGGGACGAGTCGCCGGCGCTTTCGGCAGTGCGAGCGTTTTCGCTGGCTATTGCCTGAGATTCGGCGGGAAGTTCCATCTTGAAGATATTATAGGCCTGGTCTGCGTAGGCCGAGAACACCACCACCGAATCATTACGAGCTAACACCGGATCAAATGCCCCGGTCACAAAATTTGTCATCTGGAAAATTATCGGATTATCGCCCGTCACACCGTCCATGACATATATATTCATCGCCCCGCTGCGGTCCGACGAAAAGATCAGCCTGTCGCTGCTCTTTGACCAGATCGGCGTCACATCGAGCTGATTGCCGCTGGTAAGCCTGGTAATCTCTCCGGTATCGACATGATAGAGGAATAGATTGCGCGCACCCTTGAACCCTTCGAGTCCGCGGTCTGATGAAAAAGCAATTAGATTTTGATCGTTATGCGAATAAACCGGCGATCTGTCTGCATAAACGTCATTGGTCAATCGGGTAAATTCACGATTGCCGAAATTGAATATATAAAGGTCGGAACGTCCCCCGCGGTCAATACCCTCGAATGCGATCTTCCTGCCATCGGGAGACCATGACGGCGAAGCAATCGAAATCAGCGAATCGTTTTCAATTTTATCGACTATCGCGTTTCGCCTGGTATCGTAAATATATAAAACGTCCTTTTCCTGATTCTTGGATGCGAAAGCCAGCAGACCGTTATTATTACAATCTATTCCCGTTTCGTTAAAATGCAAAGATTCGAAATCCTCCGAGCGTTCTCCTTTTATAAGATTGTGATACCCCGCCTTTTCGCCATCGAGAGATATATCCGCAATGCTGGAGTATCCCAATCTATAAGATTTGAAAGCAATATGCTCTTCACGCCCATTCTTGGTATCCTTCAGATAAATAGTAGGCTTGATATTATAACCCTTACTGGTGAGTTGCGTAGATTTGCGTTCAACTAACTCATGCTGCTGCAACAGCGGGTAATAGCTTTTCTTGAGTTGGTATTCCCACTCTCCGCCGATAGTCTCCAGGCTTTTGCCGTAAGTGATTTTTACTATTTTCTCGAAATCCTGTCCCTTCCACCAGTTGTCGAATAGCTCCGTGAGTTTATCGTCACCATAAGTATCGCCCATATATTTGAGGAGCGACTGGCCAACCTTATACATTAAAAATGAACCGGAAATCGAATATAGATCCTCGACATTAATAATATGGCCGCTTACCGCCATATCGCGCATGAACATGTCGGCTTCTTTATTCCAGCCTTCCGACCAGTATTCGGCGATACCCTCGGTAAACCACAATGGCGCCTGGGCCATTGTCTTTTTGTTATGAATTTTGTCTACATAGGCCATTTTCCGAAAGGTAAAAACGTGAGTTAACTCATGCCTTATGACGTGAGCGAAATCCGACATCGATCCATTGAAAGGAATTACAACGCGTTGCTTATAATATTCGGTAAATCCGGCTACGTTTTCGGGAAGGATACCCGGTACGATATTGGTTTGTTCGAAAAATACCGGAGAGCTATATACGATGAAGGGTACTTTTTTATTAATCGTGAAATTGAATTTCCCCTGAAGGAAATCGTACGAATCCTCGGCCAATTGAGCCGCTGTTTCGGCGATATCTTTTTCCTGCGGATAAAAATAAATTTCGAAATGATCAGTGGTTAACACCTGCCAGTCAAATTGCGAATACTGAATTTTGTTCTGTCCGAAATCAAACTGGGCATAAGCAGTGGCTGTCGATAAACTGAATAATATTATTATGGCTCGAAGATAAATATTGCCTTTTTTCATACTAACCTGCCGCCTTGCCAAGTTTGATATATGTAATTATTCCGCCTTAACAATTTAAGCCCCAAAAAATATAATTGAGGCTCATACTTTGTTCGAAAAGGGGCATCCTTCCCCCTTAATATAGATTTCGTATTTTATGGTAAAATTGGGTCGAAGCACATACCAAACTCGCTTCATAAATCCTTCTTATATAATTAACTTATCTGTTCCTGCCTATGTTCCAAATTATTTGCCAGATGGCAGAAAAGAGGTTACATAGATCACAACAACCTCCGCTTTATCCATTATTACAACCTTGAAGCCCAATTATTCCGTTGGCGAAATAAGTTCTAATTAATAGATAAATCTCAATTTCGAGTCAATTAGACGGCTGGATTCGGCTTTGGACGTTTCCTTGCCTGAAAACGTACCAGCCAGATCGAGATTTCATAAAGTAAATATAATGGTAAACCCAGGAGGATCATCGAAAGCGCATCCGTACTGGGGGTGACTATCGCCGCAACTATCGCGATACCCACGATCGCGTAACGCCTTCCCTGAGCCATCATTCGCCAGTTGATGATTCCAAGTTTTCCCAGAAAGAGCGCAATTAACGGAAGCTGAAATACGGCACCGAACGAAATTGTAGTCCACATCACGAAATTAATATACTCGTTAATCGTCAACACCGGGGTCACGTTCTCCGGGGCGATAGTCAGCAGAAATCTGATCGTGATCGGCATCATCCAGAAAAAACACATTCCTGCCCCTATCAGAAATAGCACTGACGACCAGAAAACCAGCGGCAGTATTCGCCGTCTCTCATGTTTGTATAGCCCCGGAGCGATAAAACGCCAGATTTGAAAAAGTGTTATGGGAATAGAGATAAAAATCCCCGCCATGAGCGCCATTTTTATCCTGACGCTGAAGCTTTCCCCGATCCGCAGATAATTCAGGGTAATGATTTTACCCGGAGGCGTGCCGGCGTCAAGAGGCCACCGTATCCATCTAAAAAACGTATCGGTAAAAAAATAACTGCCTATCGATGCTATACAAAGGGCTATCAGAATCTTGATGATCCGCCAGCGCAGTTCTTCAAGATGATCCAGGATCGGCATATCTGATGGCTTACTGCCTGTCATGCCGTTTCCTCTCCGGAGAGATTCTCTACTTCCTTGGTGAATTCGGCGGCATCGCGGAATTTGCGGTATACGGAGGCATAACGGATATAGGCAACTTCATCTATTTCGCGCAATCTTTTCATAACCAGAATGCCAATCTCCGAGGAGCTGACTTCGCTGCGCTCGGCGAAAGATTCGATTATCTCTTCAGCCACCTTCTCGATTTTTCGCCGCGATACCGGCCTTTTGCGCAGCGCGATGATCATCGAGGAAAGCAGTTTATCGCGTTTGAACGGTTCATACCGTCCGCTGGTCTTAACCACCTGAAGTGAACTTGGCAAAGCCCTCAGCGATGTTATGAACTCATCTTTATCGGCAAATGTCCGCCTGTGGGACGCGTATCGAACGTATGCTACCTCATCTAACTTGAGAAGTTCGTTGAGAACGAGGTCGCTGATTTGAGACGTCGTTATTTCCGCTGGGAAATCGTTTTTTATTCGGATCGAAAGATCGGTCACGACCGCCTGAAGCCTGTCATGAGATACCGGCCTCTTTTTTAATGCCATTTGAAGCGAATTGGCCAGCTTATCGATATTGAAACTCTCGCGATGTCCGTCGGCTTTTATTACAGCCGGCCCGGGAGCCTCGACCTGTTCGTACGTGGTGAACCTGTTGCCGCAGGCCAGGCATTCGCGGCGCCGCCTGATAGCCTTGCCATCGGGCGTCGGACGAGAATCTATTACCCGATCGCCATCCGTATTGCAGACCGGACAGATCATATTACCTCGTATGCCTCAGGATGGAGCCTTGCGATATCCTGATGCCACCCGAATTGAAATAATTTCATATTGATACCGTCACTTTATTCCCCACTTTTGCCCCATAGTATTTATCCGCCCGCTTACCATTAACGGCAATCTCCAGCAAGCCCAGACTTCCGATATAGGCCACTGGATTGCCGGGCTTAACATCGGCGAAAGTTTTTCCGAATCTTATCCTATGCCCTTTTATGGCAACTTTAGGCTTTTCGCTCAAGTTCTCCCCCCTGATATTAATAATCAGGTTTCCGAAAGAGTCAATATCTATAATTTCACCGGAGATACGCCCGGCAGTGAAAACAGGCTGGGGGACAACCATCACAATAGGATTCGTAATTTTAGATGCAAACGATTCCGGAGGATCGCCCCGGGCCAACAAAGCCGCCGCCGGTGCAAAGATATCTCGTCCATGAAAGGTCTGAGATATCGTTCTTTTCGGAAGCCTGACTTGGTCAATTTCATACCAGTTCATTTGGGGATTGTCCTCGATAACCCTTGAAAAAATGCCATTATCAGGGCCGACGAAATAATATCCGCCGCCAATCCCTATCAACGCTCGTCTTGATGTCCCAACTGTGGGATCGACAACCACCAAATGAATAGTTCCTTTGGGATACTGCGCGTAATAACGCCACAGCGCCAGCGATGTTTTAGCTATCGTCGTCAGATTGTTGGAAGCCTCAATAACCTCCGCTGACGGCGCTATCGTTTTTATAACGCCGATTAAGGCGGCGCTGTAGCCGTCACGATCTCCATAGTCTGTGGCAAGCGTTATTAGGGCCATTAGAATTTAAGCAGGTTGAGTCCTGTTTGTTTATCGAGGGCCCGATTGAGTTCAATTCCGCCCGGCCTGATATAAAATTCGGTTGTTACCGCCACGTCGGCTCTGAACAAGTGCCCGCCAATGACATGAAATTCGGGGTCCGACAATAGTTGCATGGCAATGCAGAATTACTTCCTCGCCAAACCTGGCAAAATTGCCCGATAGATTTAAGAGTTCATAATCACCCTCAAATCGTTTTTTAAGATATATCTTCTTTTCGATATCATAATAGCCCAATTCCGGATCCTTAATGGAGCCGATCCCCAGCACAGTCCCGGAGTAAATCTTATTCTCGACGGCGAATCCCTTTAGCCTCGATACGATTTCATCTCCGATATCGCATCTTATCAGAAAACCGTCATTTACATTGATACTGTTCATTACGAATACCCTCTTGTCTAATTATTTTATCCTAAAAAAAATTCCTTATCCAATCGCCATATTTTTCAGACGCCATACTAATATCTAGAGCGACTATCTCCGGAATTTCATAAGAATGGTTAGCCGAGACCATTGTCTTAATATCATCAAAATGCGAATTTTCTGACTTGATCAACATAAGCCACTCTTTTTGATCTTCTAATTTCCCCTGCCACTCATATATGGACCGTACAGGCATGATATTGACACAGGCCGCCAGATGAGCTTCCACTAATAGCCCTGCGATTTTTTGGGCTTCTTCTTCAGAGGCGCAAGAGACCATAACCACAATCAAATTATCTATTTGCCTATCCCCTATTCGCTATTGGGATTTATCCACTAAGTCTCAATGATAATAGATACTCCCGGACATACGCAACCTCAAAGAATTGGGATCGCCAGGCTCCTAATTATAGCAGGGCGATTGTCTAAGTAAAAAAATATATTGCCATAACCCATGTTATATGCAAGATTTAGCGCATGGAAACGGCTAGTCCCCGATTCGATGGGGAATAAGCGCAACTCCAAAACGTATAGAAACAGGGAATCTCTTGCTCGTGGGCGATAGTATCCGGGATATAGAGCTTATCGGCCTGGTTCTTCATGGTGACGATAAAGCCTTCGAGCAGCTTCTCTTAAGGCACAGGCAGAGGATTTTGGGGATTTGCTACCGGATGCTGGGAGATAAAATCGAGGCCGAGGAGGCAGCCCAGGACAGTTTCGTTAAAATTTATTTCCACCTGAAGAGCTTCGATCAGTCCCGGGATTTCTCGGCCTGGGCCGCCAGCGTAAGTATGAATGAGTGTCGTGACAGACTCCGACGGCATACCAGACGGGGCCGGGTATTTCGCGAGATAAATGAACTCGATGCCTCTCAGGAATCGAAAATTGAATCAAGTTCCGATGATTCTAACCAACGGTTGGCCGACGTGGAAACGGCGATTGAGAGGCTGCCTGACAAGCTCAAAGAAGTGTTGGTGCTCAAGGCCTATGGCAATTATGGGTATGAGGAGATATCCCAAATATTGAAGATTAAAATCGGCACCGTTATGTCGCGGCTGTTCAGGGCCAGGCAACGATTGACCGAACTTATTAATAGAGGTAATCTGGTTTGAGCGATTGCAAAAAAATAGATAGGCTGCTCTGGTTATATCCGGATATTTCGCCCTCTGAAAAAGCCGAATTGGATCGGCATTTGGCTCTGTGCCCTGAGTGCAGCGAAGCATTCCTGAATATCAAAGCGCTTCAGGTTTCCGCGGACCACGGCAGGCAGGTCATGTCTGCAATTGATGGCGCCGCTTTTGACGCTGCCGTCATGCGAAAAATCCGGGGTCAGATAGCTCCCGTGATAATTCCGGAAAAGATATCCAAAAAATATTCGCTTCGGATGGCTTTCTCTTTTGCATTGGCGGCTTCGATTGTCTTATTCCTGGTAAAATCGATTTCCGATTTAAGTGAGATTCAAACGCCAATGACGATTACCCAAAAAGATAAAGTCGGGGGCGATGAGTATAGGGTACTGAACCTCGAATTGAATCGCGCTAATTTGCCTTCTCCACCCGCTGAAACACCCGCGGGTAACAAAGCGCCTGCCGCACCCGCTCCGAAAATGAAAGCGCCTCGCCAAGAGATTACCGTTGCGAAAGCTTTGACATCGGAGAAACCAGGTGAGTTAATCGCCGTTATTCCTGCACCAACTGCCGATTCGGGAAAAACCCTGGCTATGGAAATAGCGCCGGCAAAACAGCCAACCTCCCTCGGTTTTGTGGCCGATACGGTTTTGCAGCCTGGGGATACCGTCAGCGTTGGCGCTTTTACAATGGCTGACGCTCGTATGGTGCCCGACAAGCAATCGCGCCAGGCATCGATGGCGGATTATCACGCCGCTCCTGGCTCCGTTCAGGTTGCTTTGCCGCAATCAAGCGTAATCGTTACTGTTGAAAAGGCGCCCACGGCTGTGAAAATGGTTATTCCCGAATATCCGGAATGGGCTAAGAAGAGCGGCCTTTCAAGTACCTTGATGGTTCGGGCGCGCGTGGAAAGCGATGGTACCATCAAACAAGCGGAGATTGTATCTTGTGATGCCCCCGGCGTCGGTTTCGAGGAATCCGCGATCAAAGCCGCCAAAGAAAGCCTTTTTATCCCGGCCTCCTCCAATGGTATAAATCTGCCGGTTTGGATTATATATCCTATTAAATTCACCACTAAGGAATAAAAATACCCCAAAAAAATAAGGCCCCATTACGGGGCCTCTTTTGCGGCCTTAGCCTCAAATATCTTCCGGAGGGGGTAAGAAGACACCTAATACATAAGACCGCTTTAATTTTTTTTCGATCTCTGAGAGCTTCTCTAATTTATCAAGCTCCAAATACGAAACGTGAACCCTTAGAAAACTTCTCAAAGAGCTTGCATATTATATGCCCGCTTATTAATGATTAACCCCTCCAGGTCAAAAGTCAAGGATTATTTTTTAGTCTTTTTTGACGGAGCCTTTACCGTTGCCGTTGGAATTAATCTGGTCGTGAAGCCATGTTGGACGAAAAGCCTTTTTCATCCTGGCAATACGCTCATGGTTCACCTCTGGACTCTGGTCGTCTTGACGACTCTCATCCTTCTGGGCAGGAATCTCCTTGGATTCCTTGTCTACTTCCTGGGTTTTTTCAACCAATCTGGTTGCCTCCTTCATGGTGCCATCTATCATATATGGGCCATTATTTTTTTTCCTAATATCTGCTTTCAGTTACACTTCCGTCAATATCAGAGATTTCCGATATCGTCTATCCCCTTATATCAATTAAGCTTACCTGAAAGATTCGAAAACTTACAATTAACCTGTTTTATTACTTCTTTAACTTCAAATCCTCTGTTATAGACTCCGACACAGCCCCTCTGCCCCGTAAAATACCTATACTTTCAATTTACTGGCACTGACCTTCGAAGTTCGGCAATTCGGTCGCCCCTTCTCCGTATACTAGAACTTCTTGTAGAAAAACCGCTGTTATTTTGGCAGTAGTTAGTATTCTCTAATGCATTATACTAACAATATCAGCGTATGTTTCGTTCCCAATAAACAAAGTAAATCAGGCCAAGATAATCAATTATGATTCATATGCGGTATCCCCGGAAAAGACCCCGATATCCCACAACCGAGTCAATAGGCCATAGCAATTGCCGACCTGGGAAGAACCGCCGCTAAACAGCTCAAATGAATGCAGCTATTTATCGGATTCTCAGGTTGAACGCCGTTCTTAACTACATAAGATAGCATCCAACGCAGATTGAAACAGATATTATCATGCCAGATTATTAATTGCAAGCAAAAATAATAGATTTCTTTATTTTTTTTACCCGGTTAATTTATTAATTTAAGCGCCTAATTCGCAATTCGAGCTCGATTATCATCAATTCTATGCTTTATTGAATTTCCCAAATATTAGCGCCATTCGGGCGTCAATACTATTATCGACAAAATAACTATGGAATTGACCTGATACTTAAAATCGCAGACTCATTGCAAAAGCTAACCGAACCCCCTTGGTATGTGTCGGCGATGGCGACCCTGAATTGGCCAGGCCTAAATCGAGATTATATGGCCCAAAAATTAATCCCAATCCCACTGAATATATCGATCCCTGATTGCCCCCGAACGCTAATCCGGTTCTGAGCGGCAAATGACGCCAGGGCTTGTATTCCAGCCCGCTGGCAATCCTCGGATTGACCCCGGTTCCCGGGCCGCTGAAAAGATTCTGCTCCCAGTCTAAAGACCAGGCGAACCGTTTCCATTTTTTGGCCAATCCCATCCGGATTGCTGGCGCTAATCGCGTTGAGAACGCTCCATAGTTGTAGGATGTATCATTTGAGGTCACCATTGAATCGGCGCGGTTTTCATCAAGCATGCTCTCCGCGGTCAGGGGTTTCATTTCAAACCACATCCGATATTCCTCATTATCTTTTCGCCAATTGATCTTGCTCGATACATTTTGCCAGGCCGCCGAGAAAAACCAATCATCGGAAAATCTTACGGCTAAGCCGAGATCCGAGGAATATCCATCGCCGCCCCTGGACGTGTGATAGATCATCTGCCCGGAGCCGACGAAACCGGTATCGGTGGTTATCACCCCGCCGAGAGCTTCGGATATTCCTGCATAAGCAATTCCCCTGAGATAATGAACGCTCGCCCCAACCGATAGCTCTCCTCCCGGCCAGCGACGAATTGCTTGTCCGTAAGAAAGGCCAAAATCTCCTAAGGCAAACGCTTCGCCCCTCGTATCCGATACCGAAACTTCATGTACGACTGCATTTCCCAGCAGCATCAGCTTGAACGGATCTCTATCTATGGAGAAACTGGTCACTCCGATTGCCTTGTAAGTAGCCGCGAAATTTCCGATTGAAAAATTAAATGCCGAGGCTTCCGCGGTCAGGTCCAAACCCAGACCGGTTGAGGGAATCGAATTTATGATTTCATCTTTATCTGAATCAGTCAAAAACTTGCCGTTATACCGTTCGTAATCGTCGAGCGAAAAGCTGTTATTTTTTGCACGCATGCCCAGATTAAAGAAATTTATTGTAAATCCCTTACCGTCCGATAATCCCAGATTGGCCGGATTCCAATCGGGAGCGTCGAGATCCCGCGCCAGGGCTGTATAGGCGCCGCCCATGCCAACCGCGCGTGGATTGTTCTCTCCCCTGCTCCAGGCCAGGTGGAACGCGATCAGGCTGAGAAATATCGGTCCCCAAATTAATATCCGTAATTTCATATTTTCCCCTTAATCCCCGCCAAGTAGCATTTGAATTCTGGCTCTGGCGCCGACACGAATATTATCCGAACCCGTGACAACAACCCCTGACGCCGGCGTCGGCAGAAGCTCAACTCGCTGACTGACAAAAAGAGAATCGCGCTCAAACAAACGTAAAGCCTCGGTCCCCAACGAATCCGAAATTGTGGAATTTACCGGTTCGGAGACAAACCCGTTAGCGTCGGTAAGTGCCGCCGACAATTGATATGGCCCCAGTCTGATAGTATTCGGATCGCTGTATAACGTGGAATCCGAACTGCAGCCAATGAAGAATGTCACCAGGGCGCCGACAGGAAGATGATTGGTCAAGTCCGCAGTAAATTCTCCGTAATTGAATTCACTGTTCTTTGTATTCGGTTCAATTTTCGAGATTTCCGGCTCAAGCTCAACGGTATCCCTTACCGCAAAGGCTAAAGCCGATTGAAATGTGAATTCGCCCCAGAAACTATCGTTCCGCCTTAATGTCACCACCTCATAATCCGGATTGATTATCCCGTTACCGGAAATAACCAGTTCGCCGGGGGGCGGATCGAAAAAGCTTAATAGCTCCTCCGGATTGGCGCTGAGCGTAGTGACTGCGGGCGGAGCGTCAAACGAGTTTTTGCCCGGAACAAGGCCGTTCAGATGAAGGGTACGGCCATTCCCCGTTACCGTAATTTCGGTATAGGCCGCGACCATGCAGTTATTGCTCAAATTGAGACTCAAATTGGCATGAGTAAGGGCGGTTTGCTCCATACCCTCGGGGAAGATCGAGCGATCTCGTAACCGTATCCATGGTGATTGGAACCGGCTTAATCCGGCCGCTGACCGATTCTAAATATATTTGTGATACGTCAACATGAAGGGCTAAGCTATCCGACGAATTGAAAACATATTGCCTGGTTATCCGCCGGTGCCATAGTGTTAATCATTTCGACTGTCACAAACTGCGAATCGGAGTTTTGGTCGGGCGTAAAAACATAACCCGCTATATCAATGGTGACTTCCGTAAGATTATGTGGTTCCAGCCTGCGGCTGATATTAAAATCCGATCCCTGCCATTTGAAATTTGGTGAATGCAGTCTGACATCAAACGGTAAGTTGGAATAATTGGCTACTTGCAGATTGAGGTTTCCCTGATAGACAACCGACGATATTATTTTGGTTGAATCATCAATTTCAAATCTACCCTCTTTAACGCGGGTAAATTGCTCTATTCGGGCGCACGCCGATGATACCAGTAAATTATTCGGAAACGATACCTCTGATTCGAGACGCTGAGAGCCGGCATTGATAAGCAGCCCTCCGGGCGTATGGCCGTGGCAACGCATAAAAATGCAATTGGAAATTGTTTGCCCGGAAATATCGACCTGACGGGTTTCTGTCGCAAGATAAGGCAATCCATTCTCGAATACCAGAGTGCCTATTTGATGCATATCGGCAGAATCGATCAGGGTGACAATTAAGGTATCCAGATCGATTTCCAGCGCATTATGAAAAGTAACATCCAATAACCCCTGTTCGATATGCGCCCAGGTAAAATTATCGATTCTGCCCAGCGGTTGGATGGTTTCAAATGGCGCCGGCGGGACGAATCCCAAACTAATATCGATGACGTCGCTGAGATTTGTAAACGACGTCACGTTCGATGGTGGAGCTACCTCCAGGATACCAACTGAATCCAAAAGATTCATGCTTGTGGATTCAACCTTCAAGCTTTGCGCCACGGTTGTGGTATCGAGGTTCTGAGTTAACTCTATTGTGGGATTACCGCTATCGTTATAAACGATATTGGTGCTATGCAAATCATCGAGGATTTCCGCTATAGTGAAAGTTCGGTTAGCCAGGGGAATATCCCAGGTTGTCATCCATGATGGAGCTTGCGGCTTTTTAAGTCCACAGCCGCTCGATATGAGATCAACTATAATCGCAGACACCAATAACAACAACAGAGTCTTCGATCTCGTTGTCTTAAAACATTTCATTTCCCCTCCTTAAGGTGCAATTCTCCCTCTAAATGAGAATGCAACCATTATGCCGTAACACTGCTTATGGTTGCATACCGGGACGGCTTGCTAAAACCAGAAGGGTCATGTAGATATGCCAGCTCTCAAAATTTGCCGAAATTAATTGTATAATCCTTACTCAATTATTGAAAAATGGCTATGGGGACATGCCCATATTGGTGGGAATAAAGCCATCTATTATATTGACATAATCGTTGCCGGTGAATATTTTAGGGACGAAAATAGTTTGCGTGGTGGGTGTAGCTCAGTTGGTTAGAGCACCAGGTTGTGGCCCTGGGGGCCGTGGGTTCAAATCCCATCTCCCACCCCATATTTTCCCAAAAGATTTAAGACCAATTCTCAGCGCTATTAATTGCATAAATTTGATTTCATTATTATTGCAATTTTCAAAATAAAAAATTAATCGGATCGTTGAAAATTATCCAATATCTTATTCGATAACCATAAGCACCCAGCTCGATTTAATCTCATTCCGATTTGTATAACGAAATATTTTATCCCCTTATTTACTGCGTATTTCGATATACCTATTCCCTACCGACTTTATTAGTCTTGACCATAAAGAGCTTTGTGGTAAATTAGGGTCGTAATTAGGGGGGGCTATATTAAAGGGGGAAGAACCGGGCAGTTAGATGTAAAGACTGTCCGGTTTACTTTTTTGGAGGCTTAATCAAGGGAATCTACTTAATCAATCGCTTTTGCTGTTAGATGTAAGTTATTGCCATATAAATTCCTCTGATTAGAGGGGCATCAAAAAAACAACCGAGGGTATCTATTACCCTCGGTTGCCAAAATCTGAATCTTATAATGTTTCTACGTTTCTATTCCGACGATCCACTCCCATTGGTTTGGTTTGCGGTAGGTACTAAGATAGGTTGTTGCGGAGCTTTCAATATTCCTGACGATGGACAATCAGGACAGGTGGTTAAAACGCCGCCGCCCTTGAAATAAGCTACCATAAAAGTTACATCCAGGCCATTAAATGAGCAGCTGCCGTTAATATCGCCAGCGACAAACCAGTAATTACCGCTTCCCGCCGGACATTCGCAGCTATATGGCGGAGGGATTCCACCTTTGAAGTAACCAACGCCGTAAGTTACATCCAAACCATTAAAGACGTTATTTCCATTAACGTCACCCAGGATATATTCACACTGAGGCGGAGCAACCGGCCTGACCAACAAACTGATCGGGATTGACCCCGAGGCATTACCGGTATCGTTGGAGACATAGGTTAACGATAGTCGCAAACGGCCCGGGCGAAAGGCTGGCGGAACGAAGCGTCAACGAATAATTGGCGCTGTCATTAGCCGGTACCGTAATTTGATTACCCGAATATCTAACCCATGCGGCCGTGCAGTTAAATGTTATCCGCAGATCGGACGTTCCCCCATTGTATATTTTGAACGAGTGTGAGGCCGAATCGCCCTGAACCAGGGTATCTGCCAGACTATTTATCGAAAGTGAAAGATCAGGATTCCCCGGAGCAACTTCCTGATATCCGTTGATTAAAATATCATCGATATTCCAACCGCAGAACTGCCAGGCGTGATCTGAGCCGCCGATTCCAAATCTGATCTTGAAATTTGCATTATGATCGGCATACGATGAAATATTATGCGTTCGCAAAATCCAGGCAGATTCATCCAGCGTGGAATCATTGCGGAATAGAGTTACCCAGGCGCTGCCGTTGTAAGCCTGAAGATATGCGGTATCATATAATACGCGTTCCACCCCCAGCCAACGGTAGAATTGCAATTGAACACCGCTGTAATTGGAGCAGTCTATTGTTGGGGATGTTACCCAATAGGTTTGCGTCAAATTGGAATCGTAATCCCCTCCGGTTCCGCTGGTCAGATCTGTTCCCAGTACTTTATTGTCGCTTGTCGGGCTGTGATCGACAGAGGGATCGGGACCGCCATGAGTATCGTTGCCGGCGCCGCCCGTGCAGGCTCCAATAGTCCATTGCCCAAGACCGCCAAGACCGGTCCAGCCTCGATTGGTCGAAAAATCATCCGTATAAATCGGCACTCTAATCCCTACTACCATGGGAATCTGCACGGATGTTACATATCCGTCGGCTCCGGTTAATGCCAGAATTAAATTAAAGGTATGACCCAGCGGGCAAGATGAACTGGCAGTTATGGAGAATAGATCGCCGGAATTATTACCGTTTCCTCCGGCAAGTATATTTCCGAAAGTACCGTTGGCATCGCCTAAACTGATATATGTATCGTTTTCGGAAAGGATACCCGTAATTGCAAAAGCCTGGCCGGAACCGTTATTTTGAAGCGTTACCACCAGCTGAGCGGTTTCGCCGGGATCGAGCGCCCCGTTATTATTGCCGGAACCGTCATTTATCTGGATCGACGCATAACTTAGCGCCGGCGAATGAACGGGCAGGGAAATTGTGCCGTTCCAGTTATGAGCGGCATCATCCGTCATTGTGATCTGGAATGAAATATTGTGATTTTCCGGAGTTCTTCCTGAAACATTGAAAGCAAAAGCGCTCGGCCTGTTTACGGTTCCGTTATTGCCAATAATGTCACCATACGATTCGGTATTGTCAGTTACGGTTACAAAAGTATCTGTACAGGCCAGGGTCGCCGAAACAGCGTGGGCCGTATCAGGTCCCACATTTTTCAGACGTACACCCAAAATTATATGCTCGCTGGCATCGATGATCCCATTATTGTTGCCGGTGGCATCGTTTACGCTGCTGCTGTCGAATACTACAAACGGGCCGGATGGCGCAATTAGTTGAATCGTTCCGGTATAGGGAATCCGGTTTTGAGCGGTTACCACGATATCCGCTGTACCCGGGCCGCTGAATGGATCAAGCGTAATGTTAGCCGATCCTGATGAATCAATATATGACGCCCCATGCAGGACACCATCGAGAGAGATACCCACGTATGAGCCGGGATCGGCTTGAACTGTATATGTCGTGCCGCTAAAGAGCATCGACCCCGTATGCACTACATTATTAGTCGTTGGGAGGCCGAGATAAGTCATTACCGAGGGGTCGCCCATCAGATGATAAATTTGCCAGTAGTAGGCAATCATACTTGAACCCGATTGGGTAACCGCCAAATTGCCGCAATAAAGCATGGCATCGTTGGTCACATAATGACGGCTGACAGGTTCGCCATGAGTATGGAAAACGCCATCATAAGCGCCCAGACGAGTCGGATCATAGTCGGGACCGTTGTCAATTACGGTATGCCATCCAACTCCCCAATAATAATCCTCATCCCAGTAGCTGTTGTTGGATGCCCCGATATAGCCGATAGCTCCTTTGTTAGCTCCCTGTAGCCAGGCTTCGCCCATGCACGGGTCGGAGTAATCGGTTCCAAAGGTATTCGTCAAACAACAATTTCCCACCGCTAATGTATATTTATGCGCATTAGTAAGCGCGTTGACGTTGGATGTTGATAGCGATGGATCGGCCCAACCATCATGAGAGCCGTGAGCGGTGTAGTTGATGAAGCTTACGCCGCTATTTATCGTCGCGATAATGGCGGCTTCCACATTACCGTTTGAGGCCGGATAAAGCCAGGTATTGGACGTGATTCCATGAGCTGAATTGAAATAATAGCGGGTTCCATAGTTGATCTGCCCATTGCCTTGATGCTGAGCGTAATTAGCATCGACGCCGGAGATCATAGTAACCCTGCCCAGATAGCTGGGATCGGGCATCAGATATTTTTCATATTCCAGAGTCTTGTCTATTTGAGGAGTCAGTTGCGCGACCGTCTGCGCTGAGAAACGCCCATAATATATCTCGGGATAAGTATCATTGGTAAATTCGCAAAAGCTGAGATCGGAGATGTGAGTACTGAATGAAAACGGCGGAATCTGCTGAGCATCACCGACAAGCAGCACAAACGATGGCGCCGGGTCGTCCGGAGTGCCGGCATCGTACAAATTATGAATCCATGTTTTTATGGCTGTATTGGTCGTCCCAATGACATCCGTATAACCGACTACGACCTTAAAACCCTTTTTAATTTTCCATTGAATGAATGGTTGTAGCTGAGTTTCGAACATTCTCGGCGAAACGATTACATATTTTATCGGGTATCTGGTATGGTCTTCGAGCAGCATTGATTCTTGACCAACATAGTTGAATACCTGCCCATATACTGTTGAGTAGACTGGCGAATCAAGGCGCTCCCAGGTTTGACGGGTGGTTGTCCAATCCGGATGAAGATAGCTTATATGGACGGTTACCGTTTTATAAACTCGAAGAGTATTTTCAAGCGGATTATATTGTATCGGAGCTATTGAAACCAATCCCATTCGCATCGCGCGCATCACGCCAAGAATCTGAGCTGACGCCAGTTGCTGAGAATAATAGCCGCTCTGCTGGTATACGCTTCGATTGTATTCAAAAGGAACCGTCGCCGGATCAACTCCTTTTGAGAGCGGCGGCTGTACGGGCATAATAGGATTGGTCAAATTCAAATCTGAAAGCGAAATATCCTGGTATTCCGAACTGGTAACTTCGCACTGAAGTTCGCATCCATACGGGATTGAAATCAGACGATTCAATATCGGCAGGTTAGGCTCACCTATATTCTGAGAGCTTCCCAATCCGTCGGACGTGATCAAGATAAATTGCCCTTCAGAGGTATTGATTTCGTCGAAATTCAATTCCCCCACATCTACTCGCAGGTCAATTCCGGATTGATCCTGAAAGAGAAGCTCCGCCCCCGATGGCGTTAGGCCTATGTTAACCGTTTGAGCGGGGTACGCCAACCCTGTTAGGGCCAGCAGGATGACAAACACAAGTGTAGAGCTTTTCAAATCTACCTCCAATCTCCACTAAGGTACCACTATATGAAAATGCGAAAACCTTGCGAAATTAAAGACTCCGTTACTGCAATTTCCAATTCTGATCAACACAACCTCGACAGGCATCGAAGATAATCATTACCACGTTAATTATAGCCCAAAAATCGCAAAATTACAAGCAAAATGTTATTACCATGCAGGTATCGCTTAATAACCGAATTAATATAAATATAAGCCCCCCTTCGCATTTTAATTAGCAAACTCCAATTATGATTTATCATTAAATTGATTTAATTAAAAAATCGTTATTGACATCCCGCCATTTTTCGCAAACATTAAGTAGTTCGAGCAAATTATGAATAAATAGAAAGTGAATAAAATGAAAAACAACCAAATAAGATTAATCTCTATACTTACGACCTGGGCGGTAATATCGCTCGCAGGCGGTATAGCCTTGGCTCAACAAACGATAGTCGCCCCTATTCCGGGCAACGCGCAAGTTGTGTTGTGGATGAGACCCGGACAAGTGGCGCAATATCCCGATCTCAAAACGGCCATGCTGGGAAATAACACGTTAAGCTACTATTTGGGATTGATGAATCTGGATCTTGCCAATATTGATCGCCTGGTAATGTTTATGCCTTTTGATAAAAGCTGGATTAAGGGATCAAAAACAACGGCCATACCACGAAAGCTTCCCTCAAATGGCGCTTTTATCATCACCGGCAATCTCGATAACAAAATCAATCTTCAAACCATTAAATCCAAAGGTTGGAAAGAGATAAACTATTCCAATAAAAAGCTTCTATGGTGGTCGACCGGCGCTGCCTACCTGCTTAACCCGAAAGACGGCGAATGTATCAGCCAGCTTCCGGGAGGAGGATTAGCGGTCGGAGGCTCTGAGGAGATTATTAAAAGCATACTCGATGTTGCCGGCGGTAAAGCGCCCGGCATCTCGACATACGATACATTTCAGCGTCTGAGTCAGGATTTTTCGACAAATGACTCCAAACTTGCCAACATGTTTATCCTGGTAACTCCCGAAATGCGGAATCTCGTCAAGGCCGATACCGTCCAAATACGATCATCTACTGCCCGCGCCGCTCTTGGTTACGTTGATTATCTCGATGAGGTTGGCCTGTCGATCTCCCCAAGTGGCAACGGGTTTCTCGTAAATGGCTATCTGGGAATGGATAGTGAAAGCAACGCCCTGATTGTTTCCAGCATTTTCCAGATTGGTGGCGGGCTGGCCTCATTCCTGCCCCCTAACGATCCGAATAGGGCGCTGCTCGAAAGCTTAAATATCTCCAAGCAGGGCAAAACGGTTGTATTGGAATCAAATATGACCGGACCGCAGTTGTCTAATCTCCTAAAACAGCGATGGTGATCTCAAATTCGAATCGCCTTCATCTGTAGATTCCATATTTCCTCCCTTTACAATTTTGATTTTTTGCCTTGTAAAATACTTGACAAAATAATCTTATATGGTATCTATATAAAAGACTTCAGGCGGTTGCCTGGCTTCTTCTGTAAAAATACTTGAATCGTTGGCATGATAAAGAGACCGCTGCGTGATTAACAACACTTCGATTTTTGCCCCGAATTTATTTCAATTTTTGTCTAAATTATTTTTATTGATCCATAGACCGATTCACACAGACAGAGAGGTAAGTGTATGAGGATGACTGCGGTATTGTTTGTTGCTTTGGGATTTTGCCTGCTTGTCGGGCATGCTTTGGCCACCGAAAGAATCGTCGTTGGGGAGATGTTAACCAACTGGTGCTGACCATCTTGCCCCGCCGCTGATCTGGTCCTAGATCAGCAAGCTACTCTTCATCCTGATCGCCTAATTCTTATTCGTTACCACCGATATTATCCGGACTCAAGCGATCCTTACTATCAATATAATATTTCCGAGATAACTGCCAGAGACAGCTACTATGGCAATGATTATGCGCCAAGCTTGTTCATTGACGGAAATATTGATGCTGGGGCCACCCACGGCACCTGGGGATCGAGAATCAATACAGAGTTGGCAGTTAGCTCGCCGCTTGATATTGAAATTGCCGGCGATTACAATTCTACAACTCGCGCCGGCCATGCAAATATTACGATTATCGCAACTGCTCCAATTACGAATACCAACTTAAAGGTTCGCATTGCGATAACAGAATCAAACATAAATCGCTCGTCGCCAAACGGCACGACAATACACAATCAGACATTCAGGGATTTAACGCCTAACTCCGGCGGTATCGCCCTTACAATTGCCAACGGCGATACTGTTAATTTATCACAAGCCTTCTCCTGTCCCAGTCCTTTGGTTCAGGCTAATTGCGATGTGGTTGTTTTCGTTCAATCGGATTCAGGCCACAGGATTTTACAGGGCGCTAAGCGAAATGTCATGACGATGACATACTATCTCGAACCTTTCACCCTGATTTCCCCCGTCAATGGGGATACGATTCCCACATGCACAACTACTGTTGCTTGGCACAGCACCATTGATACCGATTCAGGCTATGCAGTGCGTTACCTGGCATATCTTAACTTTACGCCTTCATTTAGCAATCCTTTCCTTATTTCAGACACGCTCTCCGACACCACCTGGTCTCCCCCGCTCTGTGTTCCTAATGATTCCACCTATTACTGGAAGGTTGTAGCTTTCAATGGCCATGCGCCTGAAAGATCCAGCGCATCTATATTCCATTTTTTGGTGCATGAGCCGCCGAGCGGGTGTATTTACGTGACTGGCGATATTAATGGCAGTAACACCTTCAATGGGTTGGATGTTACCTACGGAGTGGGTTACTTCAAGGGCGGACCACCGCCATCATATTCCTGCGAATGCACCACGGGTCATTCCTGGTTTGTGGCTGGTGATATAAATGGAAGTTGTAGCTTTAACGGGCTTGATATTACCTACGGCGTCGCTTATTTCAAGGGAGGGCCAACACCGGGACCCTGCCCGGACTGTCCGCCGGCGCCATAGGCAGTTCCTAAATTTTGGATTGTTTTCAGGCCCAATTCTATTATATTGGGCCTGTATTATTATTATCTTCTTTTGGGATACTGGCAGAAAAACTAAAGAGTTCCATTTGGCCCTGGCTTTTTCCTTTGGAGGAAAAGATGAATCGTTTTGTTCTGATTTTTTCGGTATTCTTGATGCTGCTCGGCGCGGCCGGTATTCACGCCCAAAACGTAGAATATGTCGGCTCAACCCTCTGGACCGGCGTCATTGATGTCGAAGTAGTTGGCAATTATGCTTATTGCGCTTTTGTAAATGGACTTGTTATCCTCGATATTTCAGACCCTGCAGCGCCTGTATTTGTAAGCCAATATTTTCTTCAAGGTTATGGAAAAGCAATTGATGTCTCCGGCTCTTACGCTTATGTGGCTGATGCCTCTTTCGGACTTCAGATAGTAAATATCTCCAATCCCTCAAGTCCGACTCTGGTCGGCAGCTTACGCCATCGATGCTTTAGGCGTTTTCGTTTCCGGCTCTTACGCTTATGTGGCCGCTGGCTCTTCCGGCCTTCAGGTTGTCAATATTTCCAATCCCTCAAGCCCGACACTGGCCGGAAGCTTCGATACGCCGGACTTTGCTTATGGCGTCTTTGTATCCGGCAGTTACGCTTATGTGGCCGATGACACATCCGGCCTTCAGATTATCAATATCTCCAATCCGTCAAGCCCAACCCTGGCGGGAAGCTATGATACGCCAGACAGGGCTCTGACGTCTTTGTCTCCGGCAATTACGCTTATGTGGCCGATGGCTATTCCGGCCTTCAAATTGTCAATAAATCTAACCCCTCAACTCCCACCTTGCAGGGAAGCTATGATACGCCAGTCGAGGCCCGGGGAGTATTCGTTTCAGGCTCCTATGCCTATGTGACCGATGGTTATATCCTTCAGATTGTAAATATCTCAAATCCCTCAAGCCCCACTTTGCAGGGTAGCTTCGATACGCCAGGCAATGCTTTGGGAGTAATCGTTTCAGATTCATATGCCTATGTGGCCGATGGGTTCTTCCTTCAGATAGTAAATATCTCTAACCCCTCAAACCCCACTTTGCAGGGAAGCTTTGATACGCCAACCTATGCCCAGGGAGTATTCGTTTCAGGCTCTTATGCTTATGTGGCCGATTACACTTCAGGCCTTCAGATAGTAAATATCACCAATCCCTCAAGCCCGACCTTAAGCGGAAGTTACGATACGCCAGGCCAAGCCCATGGAGTATTCGTTTCAGGCTCCTTTGCCCACGTGGCCGATGGCTCCACTGGCCTTCGAATAGTAAATATCTCTGATCCCTCATCTCCTGTCCCGCAGGGAAGCTGTAATACGCCAGGCTATGCCCAGGAAGTATTCGTTTCGGGCGCTTACGCCTATGTGGCCGATTACTATTCCGGCCTTCAGATAGTAAATATCTCCGACCCTTCCAACCCCACTTTGCAGGCGAGCTATGATATGCCGGGCCCTGCCCTAGGCGTATTTATTTCAAGCTCTTATGCCTATGTGGCCGATGGCGAATCCGGCCTTCAGATAGTAAATATCTCTGATCCTTCCAATCCCACCTTGCAGGCGAGCTATGATACGCCGGGCATTGCCTATGCAGTATTCGTTTTAGGCTCTTATGCCTATGTGGCCGATTGGTCTTCCGGCCTCCAGATAGTAAATATTTCTGATCCTTCCAACCCAACTCTGCAGGCGAGCTATGCTACGCCAGTTGTAGCTCGGGGGTATTTGTTTCCGGCTCTTATGCATATGTGGCCGATTACTATGCCGGCCTTCAGATAGTAAATATCTCCGACCCCTCAAACCCCACCTTGCAGGGAAGCTTTGATACGCCAGGCTGGGCCGAAGATTTATTTGTTTCCGGCTCTTATGTTTATGTGGCAGATAATAACTCTCTTATGATTTTGCGCACAAACTTTGGCCCCCCTCCTTGCGCCTACACCCCCGGCGACGCCAATGGCTCGACCACCTTCAACGGCCTTGATGTTACCTATTCCGTCTCCTACTTCAAGGGCGGGCCCCTGCCTCCCTATTCCTGCGAATGTACACCGGGCAACACCTGGTTTGTATCCGGCGATGTTAACGCCTCCTGCTCCTTCAACGGTTTGGATGTAACCTATATGGTATCTTTCTTCAAAGGCGGGCCGTCGCCGACGCCTTGTCCTTCCTGTCCGCCAGCAAGGTAAGCGCCCTAAAAATTCTTGTCGTAAATAAACATTGGGCCTCCCTTAACGAGGAGGCCCATTTTTTATTGCTTGACGGCGATTCAACTGCCCTATTTGTTGCGTTTCTCGAAATCCGCTAAAGCCGCTTTTACGGCCTCTTCGGCCATTACTGAACAGTGAATCTTAACCGGCGGAAGCCCACCCAACGCCTCCGCAACGGCCTCATTGGAAATCTTGAGCGCATCCTCAACCTTTTTGCCGATCAGCATCTCGGTCAAAATCGACGATGAAGCGATGGCGGCTCCGCATCCGAAAGTCTTGAATTTGGCATCTACGATAACGCCATTTTCGATTTTCAAATAGAGCCGCATCATATCCCCGCAGGTAGGATTGCCTACGTCGCCAACAGCGGATGGATCGGCAATCTCGCCCATGTTGCGGGGATTGGCGAAATGTTCCATCACCAGCGGAGAATATGGAAATGATTTATTCATGTAATAACTCCTTTTTTCTGAGATAATCGCTATAACTTGGCGACATGGCCAAAAGCTTTTCAACGATTCCGGGCATTATCTCTAACACATAATCAACATCATTTTCGGTATTATATCTGGCCAGCGAAAATGTTATCGAACCGGCGCAAATATCGTTTGGTACCCCGATAGCGGTTAGGACATGCGAGGCCGCCAAATCCTCTTCATCGCGTCCCTTTAGATTCGAACTGCAGGCTGATCCCGAGGCCGCCATTACACCTTTCATATTTAATAATAGTAAGAGCGATTCACCCTCGATATGCTCTACCCAGAATGAAACATGCCCCGGCAAACGCTGCTTTGGATGGCCGGTAAAATGAATGAAAGGTATCTTTTCTGATAATCCATTCCAAAGCCGCTGCCCCATATTCCCAAGCTCTTGATTCCACCGATTTCTATTTTTCGATAACATTGTGCAAGCCTCGCCCATTGCCGCTGCTGCCGGAAAATTCTCGGTGCCAGGACGAATACCCGTCTCCTGATTGCCGCCTTCGAAAAGTGGCGCTATACTATTTCCTGTGTAAAGCGCGCCTATTCCAACCGGGGCGTACATATTGTGGCCCGAAAGCGTCAGGAAGCTGATATTCATCTTGCGCACATCGATTTCCATAGTTGATGCCGCCGCAGTCCCGTCACAATGCAGTACCGCATTATATTTAAGGCAGATCTCGCCTATCTTATCAATATCTTGAATAGTCCCTATCTCGGGATTAGCCGGCGCTATTGATACTAACGATGGTCCTTCGCTAAGTATTATCTCTAATTTGGCGCAATCGATCAGTCCGTAGCTGTTAACGTCGAGAAAGCTTACCTTGTGGCCTTCCCTTTTAAGCCTTGCGGCCTGATTTAGTATCGAAAAATGCTCAATATTCGAAACTACAATCTGATATTGGGGATGAGCTTTTATAAATCCCGTGATCGCTAAGTTATTCGATTCCGTTGCACCCGATGTAAAAATGACTTTATTGGCATCGGCATTAATCAATGCCGCTACCTTCTGACGGGCTTCATCCAGGATTTCCCCGGCCGCAATACCGGCCGAATGAATATGGGATGACGGATTGCCCGCCCGGGATACCAATACCTTTGTTAGGACCTCAACGACCTCCGGATCGGGGAAAGTCGTATTGATATTATCGAAATAAACGAATCGCTCGCTCATCTCACGACTCACTGTCCCTGGGAAATTGAGCTTAGTGTTGCCTTTTCAAAAACATCTCGCACGGCCCGTGAGGCCTGTTGCCATACCGGATAAAGCCCGCATGTCGAAAGCTCCGAGCATCGGCCGCTTCCCTCCAGACAGAGATTGAGCGCCAACGGCCCCACCGACGCTTCAATAACTTCAAGCAGGCTTATTTCCGATGGTTTTTTGGCCAGAGTGTACCCTCCATGCGCGCCCTTCATTGCAATCAGAAGATTGGCGTGTGTCAAATCCTTGAGAATCTTGGCGAGAAAATGCCGGGGAATCCGACTCTGTTCGGAAATTTCATCGATTGTATGGGGATTAGAGCTTTTGGTCACTGCCAAATATGCCATGGCCTTTAGCGCGTAATCACCTTTTCTGGTAAACTGCATAGAACACCTTTATCGGTCGTCTTTGTCTATTAAATTGTAAAAAAAAATATCTATTCGTTTACACCGTTCTTTGATGATAAAACATCCTCTGCAAGAGAAAGAGCTACGCCGGATAACATAACTTCAACTCCGAAACGGGTAAAATCATCGGAGATGAGCTTGCGATCGACATTGGAATATAGCGAACAGGCCGCTTCGCGTTCCACCACCAATCCCGAAATTTTACCGGTACACTCCGAAACAAAAGTCACCTCGCCTAATTCGTCCGATAGAACGTAACCGGTGCAGTTGTGAAGCTGTAAATGGCAATTGCCGGTATATACAACTACCAGTGATCCCTTGGCATTATCGCTCAGTGAAACCTCAGGGTAAATCTCAAGCGAAAGCGATCTCTTTTCCTTTCGCTGCACTAACTTGATCCTGAAATGATCGCGGTCGTCGGAGATTTCCAAATTTCCCAAACAGGCCGCTATCCGAGCAATATCATCTTTGGTGAATACCGGCATGCTTATTTCTTATCGGTTGCGGTTTTATCTTCCGGTTTGGGAGCCTCTATTTTGCTTTTGCTGGGATCGGCAGAATCGATTTCCGACTGCACTTCCCGCATAGATTTCTTAAATTCCCTGATCCCCTTGCCCAGATTCTGGGCTACTTCGGGGATTCGCTTAGCGCCAAACAGCAGAAGCACTATTAGAAATATGAGAAAAAGCTCCTGGCCGCCAGGCATTGAAAGCAAGACTGGATTATTCATTAAAACACCTCATGGTTTAAAGATACCACCATTTGAAGTATATTATAACAAGGATTATCATCAAAAGCGATACAAAATTGATTTTTACTATCAGCCCAAAGGCCAGCGAAATACTGTAAAGATCGATATAAATTGGCTCCTGGACTTCATTTACACTGATTCCTCGTTGTCCGATACCGATATCCATGCTCTTCACAAACAAGGTCTTTACGGCCCCTTCGGGAAGATACTCACCGATTAGCTGTCCCATAAAACCGCCTATGATAGCCGCCATTATCAGTGAGATGATAATAAATTTTATCTCTTTATCTCGCAATCACACCTCCAGCAACCTGTGATGACAACGCCTTGATAAGCTGTAGCCCGTCGGCCGATCCTAATACAGCCTCCGCTGCGCGTTCCGGATGAGGCATCATGCCAAAAACATTGCCATCCTCATTTACAATACCAGCGATACCATTAATAGACCCATTAGGATTTGCCCCTGATGTTACCACTCCGGCGGCATCGACATACCGAAACAATATTCTGCCGCATGATTCGAGCCTGGTTAAAACCGATGACTCGGCAAAATAACCGCCCTCCCCGTGAGCGACCGGCATACGAAGCAATGTTCCGAGTTTGAGCCCGGCCGTTAAGAGGGCTTTATCTGTTTCGACACGCAAGGTGACTTCCCTGCAAACAAATCGTAAGTTCGAATTTCTCATTAGAGCGCCCGGCAATAGACCTGATTCCGTCAGAATCTGAAATCCGTTACAGATTCCCAAAACCACGCCTCCGCCTTTGGCAAATTCAATTACTTTTTTCATAATGGGCGAAAACCGGGCAATCGCTCCCGCCCGAAGGTAATCCCCATACGAAAAACCACCCGGAAGAATGATAGCGTCACACCCTTCGAGATCATGCGAACCATGCCACAGATATACAGGCTCAACACCAGCAATCAATTTGAATGCCCGATAGGCATCATGATCGCAATTAGAGCCAGGGAATACTATTACTCCAACCTTCAACGAACTACCTCTACCTCGTATCGTTCTATGACTGGATTGGCTAATAGTTTCGAGGCCGCTTCTCCGGCGATTCTTTTGGCATCCGCTTCGGTTTCGGCCTCGATTTCGAGCCTGAAGAATTTACCGGTCGATGTTTTAATTACCGAATCGAAACCTAATTCCTGCAAGGCTCGTCCGATGGTGACACCCTGCGGATCAAGCACGCCTTCTTTAAGAGAAACATTAATATTGGCGATAAATTTCATACTGCCTCATGCCCGCTTTTCGATAGTTTTGCCTCTCTGGGTGCTCCTTTTTTATCTCCGAACAGCAGCTCAGCTACAAATTTGCCAATTCCATAAAGAATGTAAATCATCCCCAGGGGAAAGATTAATAGGGAGGCGTTAATCATGATCCCTATTGCCGCCGCCATAAGAATAATGACCTTTATTCTATTCGAGGTCTTACCGAAATCGAAGCGCGGCATCGTCTCAAATTCCACCGTGGAAACCATCAGCGCCGCCGACGCCAAAATTACGATAATAAAAAATTTCTCCAACCTTATGCTGTCCCACACTTCATAAGAGAAAAGTATATAGGAGATTATTACAATGGCCGCCGATGGTACCGGCAATCCGACGAAGTTTACTTTTTTCTCGAGCGTTGCGGACAGGTTAAATCGAGCCAACCGGAAACTGGCCGCCATTAGAAAAACAAAACCCAGTATCCAGGCCCAATTGCCATGCGAAATAAGGCCGAAATTCACGAGTAACACCGCCGGAGCAACGCCGAAAGAAACGATATCGGTTAGCGAATCGAGCTCAACTCCAAATCGTGAATAACTCTTGGAAAAGCGCGCCACCAGGCCATCGAGAAAATCGAAAAAGGCGGCCAGAACGATTAGCCAGACCGCCTCGAAAAGATTGGCTGTATTATGTCCGTTGGCGCCCGACCTGGCCATGCTTGATGTTATTATCGATGCAAAACCACAGGCCAAGTTGCCCATGGTAAACATGCCGGGAAGAATGCCCTTAAAATTTTTCACGATAGATTCCCCAGAACGGTCTCGCCTGCCCGCACTTTCTGACCCAAACTAACATCGATCTTCGAACCGGCCGGAAGCGTAAGATCGACCCTGCTTCCAAACCGAATCAGACCTATCCGCTCGCCTGCCGCAATTTTGTCGCCGGGTTTCTTATAGCAGATTGTCCGTCGAGCGATATAACCGGCGACTTGATTCATCTTAACCAGTCCCCTATTAGTCTCGATCTCGATTTCATTGCGGGCATTTTCATGCATCGCGGCCTTCTTGAAAGCCGTATGAAATTTCCCTTTGCGATGCTCCACTGAATTTATTACCCCGTTACCGGCGCTCGATTAACATGCACGTTGGTTACCGATAGAAATATCGAAAGTGCTGGATTTTCTCCCTCGCAGTCGATTCTGATTATCTTTCCATCAGCCGGCGAAATCACCAGATTTTCACCGGACGGAATTTTCCGGTCGGGATCGCGAAAAAACAGCACAATCACCAATCCCAGATAGAACGACACAGCGGCGGCATAAAGAAGAGGTAACGATGTCATGGTTTTATCAAAAAGAAAGAATAATATAATTCCCAGAATAAAAAATGGTAATGGAAACAGGTAGCCTTCTTTTGTCATCTTTCGATCGCCCTTCTTATAACATCATTTGCTCGCCGGGTAAAGTAGGCATAATCGAATAGAGTGTCAATTTCTTTTACTTTCAAATATTTCCGGATATCCGGGGAATCCTTAACCAGTTTCCTGAAATCAAGTCCCTCTTTCCAGCTTTTCATAGCCAGATTCTGAACCAACTGATAAGCCTCTTCCCTGCTTGGCATCTTTTCGGTAAGAGCCAGAAGCACCCTTTGAGAAAAAACCAGACCGCGGGTGATTTCGAGATTTTGACGCATCCTGTCGGTATTGACGACTAGATTGGAAAGGACACCCAAAAGCTTGTGAAGCATGTAATGCAATAGCGTCGTGGAATCAGGAATAATTATCCTCTCCACCGAGGAATGCGTTATATCTCGTTCATGCCAGAGCGCCATATTTTCCATGCCGGCCAGAGCGTTCCCCCGAAGAACTCGCGCCAATCCGGCTAATCGCTCGCAAGTGATCGGATTTTTCTTATGCGGCATCGCCGATGAGCCCTTTTGACCTTTGGTGAAGCCCTCTTCAAGCTCTAATATTTCGGTTCTTTGAAGATTACGAATTTCGGTCGCTATCTTTTCTACAGTACCTCCGATAACCGCCAGGACCGCCAGAAAATGGGCGTGCCGATCGCGCTGAATAACCTGGGTGGAAACTTCCGCCGGCATTAAGCCTAATTTCCTGCAAACCAGCGCTTCCGTCTCTGGTTCGATATGCGCAAAATTCCCGACCGCTCCGGACAGCTTGCCGACCGATACCTCTTTGATAGCATCATCCAGACGATTCAGATCTCGAGCAGTTTCGGTATACCACAAGGCTAATTTCAAGCCAAACACCGTCGGTTCGGCATGAACCCCATGGGTGCGCCCTATGGTTAGAGCATCTTTGTATTTGGGCGCCATTTCCCGCAGCAGATCAGAGACCTCGGCAAGTTTCTTTCTAATTAGAATCCCCGACTGCTTCATCAAGCAGCCCAGGGATGTGTCAAGAATATCCGATGACGTCAGTCCCAGATGGATATATTTCGAATCGGGCCCCACGTTTTCCGCGACATTGGTAAGAAACGCTATAACATCGTGATTAACTTCGGCTTCAATGGCGGCGATACGATCCGGATCGAAAGCCGCTCGCTTCTTGATTGTAGTCAGCGCCGATTTGGGTATTTGCCCCTTACCAGCTTTGACTTCACAAACGGCGATCTCGACCTTTAACCAGGTGGCAAATTTATTTTGCTCCGACCAGAGATCGGCCATCTCGGGCAAACTATAGCGAGAGATCATTGCTTTTGCGCTTTCTCCCAATCGGCCAAAAAGTTTTTGAGGCCCACATCCGTTAACGGATGACTTAAGAGCTTGTCGAATACCGAATATGGCATGGTGCAGATATCGGCCCCCAACATGGCGGCATCGACTACGTGCATCGGGTGACGAACCGAGGCTACCAGGACCTCCGTATCAAAACCATAATTATCATATATCGTGATTATTTCCTCGATCAGTTTCATGCCATCCGATGAGATATCATCGAGTCGCCCGATAAACGGTGAAATATAATTGGCTCCCGCCTTGGCGGCGATCAGAGCCTGCGATGCTGAAAAGCAGAGCGTGACATTAACATTGATTCCCTCGGCTCTTAGCTGGCTGATCGCCTTAACGCCGGTTTTAATGATTGGAATCTTAACCACGATATTATCCGCGATCTTGGCATGCTCCCGTCCCTCGCGAAGCATTCCCTCGGTATCGGTGGCGGTGACCTCCGCCGAAACCGGACCCTTAACAATCGCGCAGATTTCCTTGAGAATCTCGCGATATGGCTTTTTCTCCTTGGCCAACAGCGACGGGTTAGTGGTGACGCCATCGACCATCCCGAGTTCATTCGCTTTGCGGATTTCGTCAACGCTTCCGGTGTCTAAGAAAAATTTCATACGTTATCTCCTTTATAGCCCACTTCAACCAGGTAAAGGCCGCAGGCGGGCGCGATATATTTCGTCTTTTCCTTTTTTTTACCATTTAGCAATTCGGTAAAATGCTCAATGCTCATCTTACCATTTTCTACAGCAACCATTGTTCCCACTAACAGACGGACCATATTGTGAAGAAATCTATTCGCTGTTACTTCAAAACGCAGAAAACCATTCCGCCGCGACCAGTTAGCCTTAAAGATGGTGCAATCGTTGCTTTCCTTGAGAGATTTGGTTTTGCAGAAGTTTTCGAAATGAATTGATTTTGAGACTAATTTAGAGAGGCGATTAAGCAATACTAAATCCAATTTTCTATCTATAGTCCAGGCAAAGTCCCTATTCAGTGCCGTTAGCTTTTCGCTGATTAGATACCGGTAAGCCCGCCAATGCGCCTGCCTCCTGGAAT
Organism: uncultured candidate division Zixibacteria bacterium; assembly: GCA_963801605.1. Classification (GTDB taxonomy): domain Bacteria; phylum Zixibacteria; class MSB-5A5; order UBA10806; family UBA10806; genus UBA10806. Next base: position 96,713 of record CAWDFP010000007.1, on the reverse strand, counting down.
CGAACGACCAGGGAACGTCTCGACAAGTTAAAACGACTACATCCGATGGCAGCATGCGGTTTAAACGATGTTTAATTTCTTCCGGTTTCATTCCATGAGTAGTATTGAAATTTACATACTGCGCCAGGGCATGGACCCCCGCATCGGTCCGTCCCGAACCCGTTATTTTAATGTTATGCCTCAGAAACTTCTCCAGATTTTCTTTAAGCACTCCCTGTACCGTTCGAGTATCCTTCTGCCATTGCCATCCTGCAAAGCTCGTTCCGCAGTATTCCAATTTCAGCAAAACATTACGCCTTGGGTTTGATTTAACAATTTGGCTCTCGCTTATGCTATCCGGTTTCGCTATCAAGTTCGCCACCCCGCAATCAGGATTACAACCGATATTGAAATCGTGATAATGCCCCCTAAGGTGATTCTGGTCGGGGCGAATACTGCTCGTGAATATCTGGTGGCATACCCTTTAATATTTAGCGCCGCTGCAGCCAATTCGGCCCGCTTGATAGCATTTACAAACATCGGGACGATGAGCAACGCCGCCACCCTGGCTTTATGTCCTAATCCGCCTTTAATCTCAAATCCTCTTGTTTTGAGTGATAGAATTGTCAATCGGCCCTGCTGAGACAATTCCGGCAAAAACCGAATAGCCAGGAAAAATGAAAGTGATAGCGCCCCAATTATTTTCCCCGGCCGGCCTATCGCTTTAGCAATCCGTTCCATTGGCGATATCAACTCAAAGGGATCAACCGATAGAAAAATTATTCCGGCGGCGTAGGAAAAGACCAATAGTTTCAGGCCGTACAAAAGCCCGGCCCTGGCGCCTTCAACGGTGGCAGTGAGAAACCAGAACTTGAATATCACTTTCCCCGGATTAAAAAAGAGATGCAGCATGAATATGAACGCCAGAAAGAAAATTGTATAGCTCGCTATTTTAAGGATGGCCTTGAAACTTCCATTCCACGAAAGAATTGCCAACATACCAAAAGCCAAAAGCAAAACCAGGTAAAAAAGGCTTTTTGTAGCTATCGTTGCCAGCGCCAGCGAGATACTGAAAAGAAATCGCGACAAAGCGCCCGACGATAACTCTGCAAAATGGATATTCCTATGTTCGTAAGTTGCTTGCACCAAGCGATAATAATATAAATGCCCTTGATTTTCAAGCCCGGATATAGCGATAAATCATCCTAATCTCTTGCAGAGAGCCAACCTTCCATATATCTTGTGGCCCATGTCAAAAACGGGCAATGATTTCAAACGCAATTTCTCATTGGGAGTAATAAACGGCGTATTTTTCAACGCCTCGGCGGCATTCCTCTCCGGCTCTACAATATTACCGGTTTTTATTTCACAGCTTACCAATTCCAAAGTCTTAATTGGCCTGTTTTCCTCGATCGAGAATTTTGGATGGTTTTTTCCTCAGCTATTTGCCGCCGTTTTTATAGTCCACCGGAAACAAGTCCTGGGATTCTATAATAAATTATCCTATTTAAGATTTGGATTTTTCCTCTTAGCCATAGCCGGCATTTTTGCATTCAGCGACAATCCCGTGGGAATTCTGATATCCTTTGGAGTCTGTTATGCGCTTGTTAATATCGCCGCCGGTTTTGCCGGCGCCGCCTTTACGGAGATTGTGGGCAAGACAATTCCCACCAATAAACGCGGCAGCTATTTCGGTTTAAGAATGTTTATCGGGGGCAGCGTCGCGGCCGCCGAGGGTCTGCTTGTGAGACGGATGATACAGGGCTATTCGTTCCCCTTTAATTTCGGTTATCTTTATATTGTCGCCTGTCTTCTGATGCTTCTGGGGCTTATCACCTTCGCCTTTGTTAAGGAGCCGGTAACTGAGGATAGACTCGAAAAAGCCAGTCCCCGGACAGCAGCTAAAATCAGCCCTGGCGATATTTACCAATGATGGCAACTTCCGACGATTATTCTGGTCTCGGGCCATAATCAATACCTACTACCTGGCATCCCCTTTTTATGTGGTTTTTGCCATCAACAGGCTGGGAGCTTCCAAATCGATTGCCGGAGTATATTTGACAGCTCAGATGATCGGATACCTGGGCTCGAATATCCTTTGGGCCTGGTTATCGAATCATATTTCAAATAAGAAGGTGATTGTGGTGGCCGCCTTTTTCAGCGTCTTTCCCCCGTTAATTGCCCTGACATCGTCCTTCTTTCCCATCTCCCCCATAGCGTTCGCCGCCGTCTTTCTCCTTTTGGGAACGGCTGAGGCCGGGATCAGCATGGGATATGTAAACTATCTTCTGGAAATTTCCCCTGAAAAGGGACGGTTGCTATCGATTGGAGTGATGCATACTCTGATCGCGCCAACCGTTTTTTGCTCCGCTTTGGGAGGATTATTAAGTCAGGTCTTCTCTCTTAAGCTTCTGTTCTTTATCGTCTGCTTAACAACAATCAGCTCATATCTTATATCAATGAAGCTTAAAGAACCGCGAAAAAAAGTAGGCGCGCAATTTTTACCTGAAATAATCAGCGATTAGTTAATAGCCTGAATATCGCTCGATTCCCACGTAATATATTATATCCAACCGCTCCTAAGTTTTCCTGACATAGATTTCGCCGGCAATTTCCTCATCGATAGCGATCTCTGTCGAACCGGAACGCAATAAGAATGACGGCCTTTTTTGAAGGAGCGTAATATATCCGCCCGGCACTACGCCCAGATTTACCAGGCGGCTCAATCTCTGGTGATAAGGAGTAGTCACAAACACAATTCTGGCATTCGAACCCGCCGGTAGCTCTGCCAGCGGAATTACTATCGGAGCCAACTCCTTACGGGAATTTTTACAGCACTCGCCTGGCGGAATTCGTTTGCCATGAGGACAGGTTGGAGGATGCCCCAGCATTGTGCAAACGGATTCCGTTACAGCCGGTTCGAGTACATGTTCAAACGAACAGCTTGTGGAATGAAGCGCTGATTCATCGAGCTGCAGTATTTCCGAAAATAGCCGCTCCGCCAATCGATGCCGTCGCACCAGAAGCTCTGCTTTGGCCAACCCCAGCGGCGTGAGATCGATATGACTGTTTTTGGCATCAATTAGCCCTCGACCAATATATGACTCTAATTCCGCTGGCGATGGCTCAGCGGGAAGATGAAGCTCTCCGGGCCTTATTGGCAGATGTCCGTCCTCCTGGGCCTTATACAGCGCCTCTAACAACTCCTCTAACGGATGATCCCTATGATCTTCCATGTCTCAACCCCTTTTTTGCAAATGCTATCAAGCCGCTCACCCAGGTTGATGATTCCACCCAGGAATATTGGCAGTTGGGACAGCATATTTTGCCGCATCCCGAATTTATCGGGCAACTGGCGCAATGGCTTTTAGCATCTTCCGAATTAAACCGATATCCGCATAATGGACATTTTACTGCCATAGCCCAAATCCTCTCAAAATGAGATTCAAGGCTCCTCCCACAGCTATTGCGAAAGGAATAATAAACAAAACCATGCCGATAGCCGTTTTAACGCCCCGCTCCTTTACGATCACGAAGAAATTGGCGATACAGGGGACAAACAATGTGATCGTGGTCATGGCCACAATCGCCCCCACCGGATCGAGCAGCCCCTGATCGAATAATCCCTTAAAACCGGCTGCCCCGTAATCGCGCCGCAAAAAGCCCATTATAAATGACTCGGATGCTTTCGCGGGAAGACCAAGTACGGTAACCACTATTGGACTAAACGCCTCCTGCACTAATTTTAGAAAATGGAGCTTATCGAGTATAAAAAGGATCAACGTCCCCAGAACAAACAGCGGGACCGCCTCTTTCAAGATACCATTCCAGACGCATTAGAGTCTTAACAATCACATTTTGTAATCGCGGCAGGCGAAGCGGCGGGATCTCCAGAATAAAATCGGATGACCGCCCTGGAATTACTTTTGATGATAAATATCCGACTAAAAACATAACCGCCAGAATCACTCCCAGCCAGATTGCTATAGCCAGCGGCGATATTGCTCCCAGGATACCAAGCGTGACGCCCAGTTGTGCCGAACAGGGTACCGCCAGCGCCAGAAGAAATGTAACCATCAGTTTTTCTTTTTTTGTCGATAGTATCCGGGTGGTCAGAACCGCCATGGTATCGCATCCCAGACCCAGAATCATAGGCAGCACGGCCCGGCCGTTAAGGCCGATCTTCTTGAATATGCGATCCACCATGAACGCCAGACGAGGCAGATATCCGGAATCCTCTAGAATTCCGAAAGCCAGGAAAAAAGTCGTCACGATTGGAAATATGAGCGCCAAGGCATAGGTCAACGCCATCGTGATAATTCCGTATTGACCGATAAATAAATCCCGCAGAAAAGCCCAGGGTAAATATGAAAATAACTTGATAAAAAAGGGATTGATGAAGCCGCCAAACAACTTCTTTTCGAATAATCCGACCAAAGTTTGAGCGCCAAAGACCCCGACAAAATAGTACAGTCCCACAAGTATCAACAAAAGAGACGGTATGCCCCATAACGGATGATGCGAATATCTTCCCATCGATCGCATAAACCGCCCGGAACCCGATTCTTTGTGCTTAATAAAAGGCGTCAGGAATCTTTGGGCTTCGACGTTTCTGGTTTTCGCGATTATAAATCCCAACGGTTCTACATGCGAGCTTTGAAGTCGGGATTTGATTTCGGAAATATTCCCTAACTTATCCGACGATATATATTTTTTAATTTCATCCGAAAACCCGTTTTCGCCGCTCAAATAACTAAGCGAAAGCCCGCGGGTAATTATTCGATTTTTTTCCCAGTATTCCGGCAATGCGGGTGATACCATCTTCAATCATCTTTCCAAAATCGAATACTAAATTGGGAACAGCCGCCGATGCTATGGCTTTCTTAAGCTCCTCGATTCCCGATCTCTGAACCGCCACTGTGGGAATAACCGGGACTCCTAATACCCTTGAAAGAGCCGCGGTATCGATAACCGTCCCGGCCGCCGCCGATTCATCCATCATATTGAGCGCCACTATGACCTTGCGCCTATACTCGGCTAACTGCGAAAGCAGTACCAAACCGCGAATAATATTCTTGGCATCGATTACATAAATTATTGGCGAATCAGGATAATCCAGGATCAGATCGCGGGTCACGATTTCGTCTTCGGAGACCGGCGATAAGGTATCGGCCCCCGGTGAATCGAATATCTCGCGCCTCTGGCCATCGGCTTTAATCCAGCCTGCTGAAAAATCAACCGTCGTGCCCGGATAGTTTGAAACCTCGACATATTTACCCGAGAGAGCTCCAAACAATGCCGATTTACCTACGTTCGGATTGCCAACCAGAATAACCGGCGATAAGGCGAGTGTCTTTATCTCTTGTTGCTCTTTCATAACACTCGGGCCGGAAAACTAATTTGATTATTGTCTATTTAGAATAATTATCAATTAATAATCTAGGCAAAAAAATAAACTGCCCTACTGGCAGCGTTTACACAACCCGTAAACCTCCAGCCTGTGCCCGTGCACCTTAAAACCTGCATTTGCCGAAATCTGCTTTAACGATTTTTCAATGGTACCGATTGCAAACTCCTCGGTCTTGCCGCAGTTAGTGCAAATGAGATGTCCATGCTGGCCCTTATCGAATGCTCTTTCAAAACGCGCCCGGCCGTCACCGAAATTAACCTCTCTGGCCAACCCGCATTCGGTGAGAAGCCTGAGCGTTCGATATACTGTTGAAAATCCTATCCTGGGATCGCTCTTTCTTATGATCGCGTGCAGTTCATCAGCCGATACATGCTTCATATTCGAAAGAAATATATCGAGTATCTTCTCGCGTTGCCCGGTCTGTTTCAGGCCTTTCTGTTTGAGAAAACCAGCCAATATTTCCTGTTCGCGTTTCATATCATCCCTTTCTTTATCAACAACTGCCGTTTTCTCATCTCATTTACTGACATTGACATTCATATTCAATGATAATACCTAATTCACCATAAGTCAAGGCGTTTACCAATAATATTATTTAATCGAAGGTTCTGTAATTGGGGGCTTCCTTCATGATCTTTACATCATGAGGATGGCTTTCCCGCAGGCCGGCGTTAGTAATTCTTATAAACTGCGCGGTCTTTTTAAGTGTGGGGATATCCTTGGCCCCGCAGATTCCCATACCGGCTCGCAGTCCGCCGATCAGCTGATATACCGAATCGCCAACCGGGCCTTTATATGGTACTCGTCCGACAATTCCCTCGGGCACCATCTTACCGGATTCGGTCTGTTGGAAATACCTGTCGGCGCTTCCCCTGCGCATCGCCTCGATTGAACCCATACCCTGATAAACTCTTATAAGAACGTCCCTCGAACAACATCGTCTCCCCCGGCGATTCCTCGGTCCCGGCTAAAAGCGATCCAATCATTACCGAATCCGCTCCCGCCGCCAGGGCCTTCGAAATATCGCCGGAATACTTAATACCGCCATCGGCGATAAGCGGGATATCGTTCTTCTCGCAAACCGAGGCGCATTCTATTATCGCGGTAATTTGCGGCATACCCGCGCCCGTCACTACGCGAGTCGTACATATTGATCCCGGGCCAACTCCAACCTTGACTGCGGATACTCCCGCCGAAATAAGATCGGCCGCGCCTTCGGCAGTGCCAACATTACCGCCGATAATCTCGGCATCGGGAAATGCGTTCCGAAGCTTCTCTATGGCCTTGAGGACTCCCTCGGAATGGCCGTGCGATGAATCAATCGCCAGCACATCGACACCGGCCGCCAGAAGCGCCCTGGCCCGTTCCAGCATATCCCCGGTCACGCCCACTGCGGCTCCTACCCGCAGTCGTCCCGCGCTGGTCTTTGCAGGCATTGGGATATTGAATACGCTTCAGGATATCTTTGACCGTTATCATCCCTTTGAGATTCCCGTCGGAATCCACAATCAGAAGCTTTTCGATCCGATGCTTGTGCAATAGCTCTTTGGCGCTGTCGAGATCGGTTCCCTCGGGAACAGTAATGAGATTCTCTTTGGTCATCACTTCCGATATTGGAACCATGGGGTTGCTCATGAAATCTGAGGTCGCGATTGGTTAGTATTCCGACCAACTTGCCATTTCGTGTAATCGGGATTCCTGAGATCGAAAATTTTTTCATCGTATCCCAGGCCTGGCCGATTAAGGCATCTGGCGGTAAGGTAATTGGATCGACAATCATGCCCGATTCGGAGCGCTTGACCTTATCAACCTCGGAGGCCTGCTCCTCGATTGAAAGATTTTTATGAATGATGCCGATTCCGCCCTGACGAGCCAGGGCCATCGCCATAGCCGATTCCGTGACCGTATCCATAGCGGCCGAGACTATCGGAATATTTAAGCGATGATATTCCTGGTGAGCCGGGTAGCTGATATCGGTATCGCGTGGCAATACCGATGATTTGGCCGGTACCAGTAGAACATCGTCAAATGTTAATGCTTCGTTGATAGGCTCCATAATTATTCCTTCTAGATAAAAAAGCGATCATCCTTACCCAATCGTTAATTATCTGATTTAGTAAGCAAGATCGCTTAAAATTTTATCAGGCGTTTTCTTCGTCGGTCCAGGTTAGTATCCGACCGCAACTATCGCAGGCAAAGATGCGGTCGCCGCGACGGATCTCCTGAATTCGCTGCGGCGGTATCTGCTTGAAACAACCGCTGCAGGCTCTTTTGCGGATCGGCACTACAGCCATACCGCCTTTGCCCTTGCGAATTCGCTCGTAAACTCCCACGATCTGCCGATTAATATCCTTTAACCAGATTCGTTCTTTCAGCCAGTCTTATCCTCGATCTTGGCCTGAAGAGTCGATTCCTGATTGCGCAATGTTTCGAACTGCTCATTGTTTCTGGTCCGAACCTCAGCCAACATCGATTTCATCTCCGCCGCTTTCTCGCGGGCCTCATCGGCCGCCGACATAAGCGTCAGGATCTTCTCCTCCTTGTCGGCTATGCCCTGCTTTTTAGTGTCGATTTCGGCGGTTAAAGCGTCATATTCCTTGTTTGTTTTGATAACCCGCATCTGCTTTTGGAATTTATCGAGATCGACTTTATCGGTTTCGATTTCGAGCTCGATGAGGCGCTGTTCCCTCTGGCTTTCTTCCAGAATTTTATCGTTGGTGGCAATCGCCTGGGCTAGCTCCTCGATTTCCTTTTCGAGATTATGAATCATCTCCGGAAGATATATCTTGGAGCGCTCCAATTCGCCAAGCTGATCATCGATTTCCTGTAAATCCAAAAGCATTGTTAGATCTTTCTGCAATTTCAACCTCCGCCTTTATAAATAAAAAATGCGCCGCAAATACGGCGCATAGTCATTATATCCCACTCTATATTCACGATCAGTCTGTTTCCAGTCCGAGATTCGCCGGACTGCCTGCGACCGTAGCCGAAAATGGATTAATGTCAGGAATCGCACACCTGCCTGTAATAATATTATCAAATGGTGGGCAATACTGGACTTGAACCAGTGACCTTTCGGATGTGAACCGAACGCTCTAACCAGCTGAGCTAATCGCCCACGCTAACTTTCGCTCAACATGGGCCCACCAGGGCTCGAACCTGGGACCCGCAGATTATGAGTCTGCTGCTCTAACCAACTGAGCTATGGGCCCACTTGTTTCAGTCTCAAATAATATTGACTCAGTCCATCTATGTCAAGTCTTTTCAAATATTAGCCCGCAAAACCGTAAAATCCTTCAAGACATTAGGATTTATACGCATTGTAATTATTTTTAAATATGATGAATAATGAATGCTGTAATAATCTGCCGAATCAAGCTCGGTAAACCGCGTTCTTGTCGACTTTAATTGGGCGATAATCCCCGCAATATTCCAAATTATTCTTAATATGGATTTCGCAGGGGGATATCTCTATATGCCCTGCCTTAATCTGCAAATCCAAAGCTTGCGGTCAACTGAAAAATCGAATGATAGGTTTCGACAAACCCGTGTAGGGTGCGCTATGCGCACCAGAGATTGTTTACAAAGTCATTGATTTATCGCATTCGAAATTTAATCATTTTGTTGTAGGGGCGTATTGCAATACGCCCTTACACCTTAAGCAAAAAAGAAATATGCTCTTATAAGCAACAATTCTCGAAATGACTAATTGTCAACAGTCTGGCGTACGCTATGCGCACCAATTTACTTTATTTGCATTCCCGCAGAATCCCTTTCTCTCCGTGAACGCCGATTTCTCTATTTTCCTCCACGCTCTTAGAATCCTCCAAAACGCGTTCAAAGTGCATTTTGATTTATAGAGGCTTATAAGTGGAAGGACAATTGTGGCCACAAGACCTTCCCTACAGGTGGCTGTCCTCTCGGGACCCACAGGGGTCCCCCGGAATCGTCGTCGATTCAACCGGCAGCCAGGATCGCTTCTCCCAAAGGAGGTCAGTTTGACTCTCCAAAGAGAGGAGAAACTGGAGGCAGGTCAGGACAGGTCCCATCTTGTAAAGGGTTTGCCCGCCATTTTCCGGCGGGATTATCGGTCCCGGGACCTCCCCCTTACAATACTGCAAGGGGACTTGAAACTAAAAATAGTAGGTCAAATCTCCTCGGAGATTTGACAAGTCCGTCTGTAAACCTTAAAACCTTAAAAGGAGAACGACAAAATGAAATAACCGAAATCAAATCTCGCCAAAGAATTGATTTATGCGATTACTTCTTCCCTCTATTATAAATATCGATAGGGTACTTTCCCGAGAAACAGGCATGGCAAAAGCTTTCTTTGGGAAGAGACGGCATATCGAGCATTCTATCGAGCGACAAATAGCCTATAGAGTCGGCCTCCAAATAACGCCTGATAGCCTCTATAGATTTGCGGGATGCGATCAACTCCCTTTTTGTCGGCATATCGATTCCATAAAAGCACGGATTTGTTATCGGTGGCGATGATAACCTCAGATGAACTTCCCTGGCGCCCGCTTCCCGAAGCATTTGAACTAATTTCCTCGATGTTGTGCCTCGCACCAGAGAATCATCTACAACTACCACCCGTTTGTTATTAATCACACCTTTGACAACATTAAACTTAATCTTAACATCGAGATCGCGGATTTTTTGCTCTGGCTGGATAAAGGTTCGCCCCACGTAATGATTTCTGATTAATCCGATATCGTATGGTATCCCGGATTCCTCCGAATATCCCAATGCCGCCGTATTCGAACTATCGGGCACGGAGATGACGATATCCGCCTCAACCGGATGCTCTTTGGCTAACGCCCGTCCTAACCGGCGACGAACCTTATCGACATTGGTGCCATAAATTTTTGAATCGGGCCTTGAAAAATATATCAACTCGAATATACAAAATGCATGCGGGCTTTTTTTCAGAAGATTGGTGTAACTGTGAAGGCCATCCTGATCGATTACAATAATCTCGCCCGGTTCAACGTCCCGGACATATTTGGCTCCGATGATATCGAAGGCGCATGTTTCCGATGCCACCACCCAGTTCGAACGGCGCCGCCCTAACGCCAGCGGACGGACCCCCGCAGGGTCGCGGGCGGCCACAAGCTGCCTGGGCGTTAGAAGCACTAAACTGTAGGCGCCAACCACCTTTTGTAGCGATTCGGCCAGCGCCTGCTCGATCCTTTGCTTTTTGGAACGTGCCAAAAGATGCAAAATGACTTCGGTATCCGATGATGTTCTCAAAATGGAACCGGCTTTTTCAAGCTCGCGCTTGACCCGCGGGTAATTTGTCAGATTGCCGTTATGCCCGATTGCCAGGTATCCGCGGCTGTAATTCATGACCAGAGGCTGGATATTCTCCGGCGATGATGAGCCTGTGGTCGAATACCTGTTATGGCCGATCGCAGAGCGGCCTTTGAGTGATTCTATATCCTCCGGTGATGCAAAAACCTCGTTCACCAGTCCCATGCCCAGCCTGGAATGAAAACCGCCGTTATTGGCAGTTATAATGCCGCAGGATTCCTGGCCGCGATGCTGCAGCGCATAAAGACCGAGATATGTCAAAGCGCCTGCGTTTCGCACCCCGTAAATACCGAAAACACCACATTTATCTCTTAAAGTATCCAATTAATAACTCCCCTTAATCCGCCGATATTCTCATTAGGATCACCTGTTTTCAAAACAGAATGATTCTGCGGACAACGCCGCCGGAATTGAAGGCCAAATCATATTGACCAATTCCGGCGTTGTCAAGTATATTACCTAAAAGTTATAAGGGTAAAATGGTGATGAAAGTTCCTGATTCGCGGCTAAATTTAGTGATTACATATCTAAAATCGATCGGTAAAAGCCGTCTTGGTGAACTTGCATCAACTTGCGGAACCGCTCTCGCCAATATCTCTCATCCCCTCGCTACGATAATAACAGTTAGAATACCCGGCCTTGAGGAGGAAAATTTCATTCATGGGCCGGAAAGGTATCAAAATGCCCTGTATAAAGTTATCAAGGATTATGGACTTGAACCTTCGGATCAGGGCAAGACTCCTCTTCCCAATAATTTATCCGTTACAACCGATGATGGAAAAATAATCTGCATTAGCATCATAAAGCATCTTGGCAGCCCCGTTGGCCAAATTGCCGCTATTGCGGAGGATAATGACGAAAATCCACTGGCCCTTTCGGAAGCGCTCTGGCTGTGTTCGTCGCAACTTGGAGTCCGAATGCATACTCTGCTTGCCCCCGTCGGCTCGGTTGTGATGGAGATTTTAGGTCGTCAGTTGCTTTTGGCTCTGAAAGCTGACGGTATTCGATGTTTAACGATCGGCTCCGCTACTGGCGGTGATGCCTGGATGTCGCTATATATTCATCGAAATAAGACAATAGTTCGGGAGATCGAGAGGCTGCCGCAGGATCAGGTGGCTGTTATTAATGACGGCGAAGTAATAGGCGAAAACACTCTCAAGTATCTCTGGGCCGATATGGAAGTTGCAGCCGGAGTTTGGGTTTCTACTCTGGCCGGATATTATCTGGCATTGGGCTTTGAAGATCGCAAGCATGTTAATACTAAGATTGCGGGCCGAATAAAGGAACTGATTGATCTAAAGGCTAAGAACGACACCGCCTATTTAATTAAATCGTTCGAAAAGCTTAAAGCCGATTTCCAGAAATTGGTAAAATCGGAACGGGCGGCCGCCATCACTGAAACAACTGTTACAATCAATCATGAGATCAACAATCCTCTGACGGCTATACTGGGCAACACCCAGTTGATGCTTATGTCACGCGATAAATTGCCTGCCGATATTGTAACCAAACTTGAAACCATCGAACGCTCCGCCATTAAAATCCGAGAGACAACCGCCAAACTCATGTCGATCATCGAACCTGTTACCAGTCCATATGCCTCCGGACTGGAAATGATCGATATCGAAAAAAGCAAAAAGAAAAAGATCGAATAGACCTCCATTAAAGAACATTTTTTTCTCCCAATGATCGTTAAATATTTCACTTGCTGTCTAAGACTATTAGTGTTAGATTCCCCGCTCGAAAGGAGTGTGGTGTGGGTTTATTTACATTCTTAGCAAAGCGATTTATCGCTGGTGAAACCAAAGAGGATGCTTTCGAGGCGGTTCGCAGGCTCAATAAAATGGGAATGAGAACCACCATGGATATCCTTGGTGAAAATGTTACATCTTCCGAAATGGCTACCAAGCTTGCTGATCTTTATATCGAGTTAGTCCATTCCATAGATAAAGAAAAAGTCACGGCCAATGTTTCCGTGAAACTTACGCAGATGGGTCTTGATGTTTCCGATCAGTTCTGTTACGATAATGTCAGCCGGATTATAGAGGCTGCCAAGTCGCATAACAGCTTTGTTCGGATCGATATGGAGGGTACCAAGTACACCGAACGTACTTTGCAGCTGGTTTATCGCTGGGCCGAAAAGTATGACAATGTCGGCACGGTAATTCAGGCCAGCTTGTATCGTTCGGAGGCTGATATCAAGGAACTCAACAGGCGGGGAATTAAGGTAAGACTGTGCAAAGGCGCTTACAAAGAGCCGGCCTCATTTGCTTTTCAGAAAAAGGATGATGTCAATTCCAACTACATCAAACTAATGAAGATTTTGCTCGACAGCGGCATTTTCCATTCCATAGCGACTCATGATGGCGCTATGGTTTCCGCAACCAAAGAATATGCCAAACAAAAGGGAATCGATAAGGATAAATTCGAATTCCAGATGCTGTATGGAATCAACAGAAGCGGCCAGATTCAATTGGTAAAAGAAGGATATGGCATGCTGATTTACGTTCCTTACGGCGATCACTGGTTCCCCTATTATTACCGACGATTGAGAGAGCGGAAAGAAAATGTATTCTTTATCGCCAAACATTTCTTCAAAAACTAAACGCCGTTAAATGAATCAAGCCGGGAATTCGAAAGAATCCCGGCTTTTTTTTGAGCGAAAATAAATAAAGCGAGCCAAAAGGCTCGCTTGTGATCATCTATTAAATAACTGAGATTACCGGGCTACAGACATCAATACCATCTTCACCAGTTGGAGTAAACGCTCGCAGGAAAACGGCTTTTTTATAAATAGATCTGCGCCGGATTTAAAGCTTCTGCCCGCATCTTCGTTAGCGTCCTTTCCGGTCAGGAAAAGGATCGGAATGTTTGAAAGCTCCATATCCCTTTTGATGTTGGCGCAAACCTCATAGCCGTCCATAACGGGCATCATTATATCGAGAAGGATCATATCCGGCTTGTATAATTTAGCCTTCTCGACTCCCATAACCGATGAATTTTCGATCAGGACATCATAACCGGCCCCGCTCAAAAACGATTTGATAATCTCGGTTATCTCTGGTTCATCATCGATGACGAGTATTTTATAATTTTTTCTCATCATTGCCGAAATAGAATCGTGGGCGACGATCCTCCCACAGGTTATTTTTATGGTTCACTGCCTTATTTTCGCTCTCCCTGTATTCTATATCGGCAAATCCAATCTCATCTTTATCGTTTGAGCCTTTATAAAGAACTTTTCCTTGGGGGGAAATTATCTGACTTTGACCCGTAAACCGGTTTTCGAATCCGCCTCTAAGCTCCTCCCCTATCCTGTTGGCAGTTATGGCATATACGCGGTTTTCCAGGCAACGGGTGATCATCGCCGACTGGCAATACGGCAGCACCAGATTCGCCGGATGGCAAATTAAATGGGCGCCCATAAGAGCCAGCGTTCGGGCCGCTTCCGGAAATATCCAATCAAAACAAACCATCATCCCCAAACGGCAACCGCGGAATTCGACAATTTTGGGAGGCTCGTTGCCCGGCAAAAACCAATCTTTTTCATTCATGAATAGATGTATTTTGCGGTATATCGCGACATCGCCATCAGGTGAAATAAAGGCGCTGGAGTTGTACAATCCCTCGGACGCTTTTTCGGGAAATCCGAATACTAAGGCCGCATTTTGACGGGCAGCAAGCTCGGCCATTTTGCCAATCGAGAGCCCCCCTTTGACGCCTTCCGAAAGGGCTTGAGCCTCATCGTGGGATTGAAACGTATAACCGCTAAAGCATAGTTCCGGGAGGACATAGAGATCGGCTCGGGTGCCCTCAACCAGAGAAAATACGCGGTCGATATTTTCGGATACCTTGCCGAATTGAGGGTCAAATTGAACTGCCGCTACTCTCATAATAGCATAAGCTTAGAAAAAATGGCGGGAGCAGTCAAGATAAATGATTTTGAAGGAGGCGATAAAAATCGTAAATTCCACTGTGATGAAGTCAATTGACCTGAAAGGTATGGATCGAAGCGAGCTTGAAGCTTTCGCCGTCAGCCTGAATCTCGAAGCGTTCAGAGGACGACAGATTTTTCGATGGATTTATCAGGAGGGTGTTGAAAGTTTCGATCTTATGAGCGATATCGGAAAACCTGTTCGCTTGAAACTATCCGAAAACACTCGAATCACCAAACTTGACTGCGAACAGCAATTGTCTTCCACCGACGGTTCGATGAAATTCCTTTTTAAGCTTCATGACGGTCCTTATATCGAATCAGTGTTGATACCCGAAAGAGATCGTGTCACTTTATGTGTCTCCAGTCAGGCCGGATGTCCTGCGGGTTGTCTGTTCTGCGCCACAGGGCAAATTGGATTTAAGCGCAATCTCGATGCCGGCGAAATCGTCGATCAATTTCTTCAGGCCCGGAGGGCAATTAAGCGCAGGATATCCAATATCGTTTTTATGGGCATGGGAGAGCCGATGCTGAACCTCGATAATGTCCTTAAGGCTTGCGCGATATTAACCGATGATTATGGGCCATCTCTCTCGCAGAAAAAGATCACAATTTCCACAGTTGGAATATTGAACGGAATGAAACGATTTGTCTCCAACCCCGGTAAACTGGGGCTGGCCATTTCGCTTCATTCAGCCGACGAAAATGTTCGAGAGCGTCTCATCCCCCCTGCGAAAAGCAATAGTCTTTCGGAAATAATGACTGAGGCCAAACGTTACACCCAAATAAGCGGACGACGAGTATCGTTCGAATATTTGCTCCTGGGAGGCGTGAACGATTCAATTTCGGATGCCAAAAAACTTATAAAATTAATTGAGGGAATCCCCTGCAAAATTAATTTGATGCGATATAATCCGGTCGAGGGGCTGCCCTTTAAACGTCCGAATGAAAATGACGTAATTGCTTTTCGAGAATATTTATATCCGCGGGTTTATGCCGCTATGATCAGGGAAAGCCGAGGGGCCGATATCAAGGGAGCCTGTGGCCAGCTCGCAGGTCATCTCGGCGGGCAGAAAATCATTTAATCTTTTTTCGTTTCGGTTTTGGGCTTGGATTCGCTCGCGGGCTTGGTATCGCTCTTGGCTTTGGATGCCAGATCGGCCGATTTCTCGCTCTCGGCAGCCTTTTTATAGTTTGCCGACCGATAATCCGTAATATAAAAGCCTGACCCCTTGAACATAATTCCCGAGCCGCCTGAAATTAATCTATCGATTTCTCCTCCGCACGATGGGCATCGTGTTAAAGGCGGATCGGTTATTTTTTGGAATTCGTCAAATTTCTCGCCGCAATCCCGGCATTTATATTCATAAGTAGGCATTTTAATTACTCCACATTTACATACTCGTGCTTGAGATAGTCGGCAAATGACTCAATATCGCCGAAGACCTTATCGCTGCAAAACCGCACCACCCAATTGGTGCTCATCGGGCTAATGATCCAGACTGGAATGCCAAGCTTATACGATTCCCAGATTTCGATGGCCGTTCCCAGAGAGGCGTGCGGTAAATAAGCGATCACCAGATCCGATTCCTGAACCTGCTTGATATGATGTAAAAAGGTTTTCCGTCCCTGGTCATCGTCATAATCAATCGAATTCTCGTGACCATCGAAAGGATCATAGATTTTGGCATCCGGCATGGCATCCCGAAGAATGTCTCTAATTTGAGTCCGGTATTCCTGCGAGTGAATATTCCGACCCAGCGCTGATCCCTGGATTACACCGGAGATAAATATATTCCTAAATTTTAGCCAATTTCACATCCTGTTCCTGTCATCTAAAACAGCCCTGAGTATAATAAAAACTGTCTCGGATATCAATAAACATCAAAGCAAGCATTCCGGTGCCCCGAGATTCTCTATTTCAATTTTATAATTAGATATATCCAGTTTAGCGCTATGAGAGAAATTACAGATATTCTAAGCGTCGTCTTCTCAATGGAGGTAAGCGTAATGATAAGTCTTCTGCTAAATAGAACTCCTGCTAAGTATATCAGCGAGAATATTATTAATCCCATCAGACTGATCATAATCAGCGGATTATAGAGAAATGAGGAGGTTATTTCAAAATTAGATAAGGCGCTAATGCAATGGGTCCCGCCGCAGGTCAGGCAGGGAATTCCGGTTAGTGTGCGAAAAATACATGGCGGCAGGAGCGGCAGGTAAGCGCTCATAATTTTAGCGCCAACGATTACAAATATAACCATGGCGCCCCAAACGATGTGAACCGGTGATTGAGGCGCCTTATTTTCAATTTTTAACTTCATAAAACTACAGGCTCACCATAATCATAAGATAAGCCTGTTTACAAAACCTAATTCATTTTTAATAACTGTAACCGCTACGCGATGCGTTTTGAATAAAGGCCCAAATCGCAGTTCCAAAAACGAGCGCCAGTATGAATATCAGGCAGCAACACAGTACTATGGGGAGCAGGATCACAAGGGCCGATTTCCCGCTGGTTGTTTGCTGCATGTGCTTGAGGCCAATGACCGCCAGTACCAACCCCCAGATCCATCCAATTGGCGAGCCGCACATGGGGACGATCGCGAAAATGGCGGGACCGCTGGCATACGCCACCGCTCGAAGAGTAGCCTCGAAATCGCGTTTAGACCAGCCGAAGATCATGCAAAGGAGATGATAAATTCCGCTCATGATAAAGAGGCCCAGAATAATCAATATAGGAGCAATGAAAATTGATTGGAAAAAGGAAAGAATCGTGACGCTTTTCCCAATACCAAAATCAAAACCCGGGCCGGCTTTATCGAGATATTTCTCGAACGCGGATAACCAGACATTCGCAAAAATAACCCCATAGAATTTACTGATTATAGAACTCAGCCACATTACGATCAACGCATATAGAATTGGGCTTCCCATACCGCCGGAAAACGGCAGCTTTGAGAAAAACTTCTCAGGGTTAAAAACGGATTCCACCCAGGTTTTCCAGAGTCCCGCAAAAAAGCCAAGATGCTGTCTATCCTCCCAAGCAACATATTTTGGCTCTTCCGCTGGCGGAAGCGTCTGCGATGGTTCTTCCGGGGGAATAGGCGGAACCGGAGGAGTAGCCGATAATGGCGGGATTTCCTGCTCTTTATCCTCAAACGGTTTCCCGCAATTTCTGCAAAATTTGTCGCCGGACTCTATAGGCCAGCCGCAGTTGTGGCAATGTTGTAAGTTATCCACGGGGAGACTCCTTTGCTATTTCAATTTCACATTATCGAAAATCAAGCGCCCTGAACTTTATCTTACACCATAAACTACGTTTCTGGCAACAGGCAAGTTACATAATTATCCGGTCGTTTCAGGAGGTAAACTGTTTTGGCCGGATTTGGCGGCTTGCCGAATCATCCAGACGCATAAAGCGATCCCCGCGACAAACAACACTAAAAAGATGATCATCGGACTCCATTGGGTCCGGACAACCTCATCTGTAATATTTAGATAGCGCCCGAGTTCGGCGTTCTGTACGACCTGACGGCTGATAGCGTTCAAGGCAATTACTCCAAATTGTGTCAGGCCGACTCCGATGGCAAGTCCTCGTCCGATTACTCGGTTGCGGGTAAATATAAACAGCAGAAGCCAGGGTAAGCTCATTGAGACGGCGGTGATAACCGTTAGGATTATCATAGGAGACGAAAACATAAGGCTCTTAATATCGGCCTGCCAGGTCCCGAAAACATACCAGGATGCGGCTATGGCATACCAGATTATTCCCAGAGTGTACGGTTTATAGACAAAACGACTGGCCCACTTTTTGTAATCAAGGCTTTCTTTGGACGCGAATAAACCGGTATCAACCGCCATAAATGCCGAGGTTGTAGTGATCGCCAGGCCAAACATCGTAAGCCATCGGGGTATTAGTGTTGGATCGCCAGAATTAAGCGCCAGGCCATATACCGCTCCGGCGATATTGCCATCGAGCCAGATTCGTTTCCAGTTATCGAGATTGGTCATGAGGCTGAATTCGCTGGCAAAAATAAATCCGATAATCAAAAAAAACAACGCGGAAATCCATCCGGCGGCGCGTTTCCATGACGCGATATTATCACCGTCCTTTTTGAGTGCAGTGGCGTAGATATAAACGCCATAATAGGCGACGGTCAGCAAAGCAATAACGCTTAGCCAGGGCCAGGCCATGAGAATTGTCGATGGATAGAACACTTTGTAGTAGGCAACCTGTACAAACAGAAGAGGCACGATTCCGAAATTAATCCCATAAGCAACTATAATCGGCATCTTTTTCATCAGGCGATTGGTGAGGGCGCGTGAGAATCCTCCTCGAAACCACAGGATGAGCGCTATGACCGGTCCGGCATACCAGAGGTTCATAAGCGATACATGAAGCGTAAAACCTAATACTTTGAAAAGAACGAGAAACCAGTATGGGGCCGGAAAACCGACCGGACTCGATGGTGCAATTAATGCTCCCGGATTCATCCTACCTCCCATTCCCGTAGTACATGCCCGCTGGATGCGCCGGGGCGATATTTGTCAGATACCTGGTGAGCAATGTGGCCTCTTCCCTTGTTCCGGCCCAGGGAGGCATGAAAAAGTGAGCTTTCTCCGGATGTTCCACAACTTCGAAAATCATTTGTTCGGTCCAGCCGCGGGTCGAGTTATTTATAGCCGAATAACCATTTTGTACGGCGTGGCAATCATTGCAATGATATTGAAATAGCACCTCGCCAATCTGGCGTTGTTCCGAATCGGGAAGACTCAATAATTTAGCACCATCGATTTTGCCATCGGAAAGCGCCGCCGGATATTTTTGGGAGATCAGCTCTTTGGTCCAGACTCCGCTTTCGAGATAGCCGGATGCTTTCATTTTCGGAATCTCTTCCGGCAGAATTTGATTCGACAACACTGTATTGTAAACGATGTATGGCTTGCGAACCGCCTCCCGGATATATTCCCCGGTCGTTACAGCGGCTACTCCCGAAAGAAAGATCAATATGGTAAATCCGGGGGTAAACCATCCGGGATTTCGATATGGTCCCAGATAAATCATTGCCAGGACCGCCAGGGTTAAGGCGAATATAATTACCGTCAGAACATTTAGAACACTGGCGGCCGCCAACGCCGCTCTGGCGGATTCCGGTAAAGCAATAAGCCATCCGATACCGCCCAAAACAATCAATACTCCTCCCCAAAGCGCCGGACGAGCCGACCGGCTTTCGATAAGATTATGCAGATTTTTATCTTTGACTCTGAGAGATGAATGCAAATAAACATAGAGAGAGGCCAGCAAGAATGAGCCTCCGGTTCTGGCCAAGACTTGCGGAAGGAATTGGGGATTTAAGATGCCTCGCCAGAAGGTGCGATGAATAGTCCAACTACCAGGGTTA
The DNA here is from genome assembly GCA_963801605.1 of uncultured candidate division Zixibacteria bacterium. GTDB lineage: Bacteria > Zixibacteria > MSB-5A5 > UBA10806 > UBA10806 > UBA10806. The sequence continues at coordinate 76,669 of CAWDFP010000007.1, read as the reverse complement.
AGCATGAAGGCTGTGATGGCCGTAATGAGAACCAGGCTGACCCAGGCGGCAATAGCATAAATCCATCCGATTTTGGTATGCATTTTAGGCTCAAGTTTGCCCCAATAATAAAAGAAGATAAATGCTGCCGTCAATTCGATGATGAAGGCTACATATTCCATCGCCCAGCCGAAAACGAAATTGTGAATCAGGGTCTCCGTTGCCAGGGGCGAGGCCAGGCCAATGGTCCACCAGATGCCAACTCCGGTAATAGCTCCGTAGACCACGGTTATCAGAATAAAAAACCAGGCGTGATCCTTAAGATAATTCAAATAATCCTTATTTCCGGATTTGTAGGCATATCCAACTTCGATTGCCAGAAAAAAACCGCCTCCGACAGCGTAATGCGACACTATCACATGCAATATTGAAATTATGGCAATTAGCATCGGAGATGTCAGGAACGGAACGTACCACCAGGGGTAATGCATCAGCTAACCTCTCAGGATTGATTTTGACAGGACTATTTCAACCGTTAATTTCCTAAATTTTCGAAAAAATTCCGTCATACCATCTTTGTCGCTTAAAATACTCAAATAATATTATATTAAATTGAAATCATGGAGTAAAGCTCTAAAACTTGCCAGGATTTAAGTTTCTCCATTGCCAGGCTGATTTGACAATACCATACTTTCATAGTACTTTATGAGATTGAGGAGCATAGCCGATGAATCCAATTTAATGCTCCGGTTAGCGGCAAGAATGATCAGGTTTTAATATGAATGAATTTGCGGGAAATTTCGATAATCAACCACCTCTCAGGCTGCCCGACGATTTTAGGGCTTTATCGCATTCAATTTTAAATTGCGCCAACCGCGGCGAACCGAAAATTGATTTTATGCGCGAGGTATTATGCTTAATCCTCGATTTCTCCAGTTGCGATGCGGTCAGGACGATTTCCCGCGAAGGTGGTAATCTTCAATGTTTCTCGGCGAGGCGCAATGATCAAGCCGCCTGTAGTTTTGAAAATATCCCCTGCCCCCCCAGTAAAAATGGGGAGTCAAATTCCGAACAGCGTTCACCGCTTGAATGTTTGACACAGGACGTGATAAACCGCAACGCCGATCCTATGCTGCCGTTCTTTACGGCTTATGGCAGCTTTTGGACAGGCGATGCTGATAAGCCTCTTGATTTTGGCCAGGTCACGCGGGGTTATTCACGTTTTCACGGGCTGATTATCGGAGGCGAATTTCTATCGATAGTTATTATACCGATAACCGTGGGCACCGAAATTATTGGGGCGTTAGAGCTGCTGGCCCGCAACCGAAATCGATTTACCGAGTTTGAGATCGGGTTGTACGAGGCGGTGGCCCAGACCCTGGGAGTCGCCCTGGTAAATCAAAGGGCCCAGGCGGCGCTTCGAGAAAGGATTAAGGAATTAACCTGTCTTTATGGAATTGCAACCCTCACCGAAAAAGTCGATATATCGTCGCAGGAAATTTTGCAGGGCATCGTTGACCTGTTGCCGGCCGCCTGGCAATATCCCGAAAACACCTGCGCCAAAATCGTTTTCAACGGCAGCACTTACATCTCCCCTTGTTTTAAGGACGGGATCGATAAACAAAGAGCCGAAATTATCGTTCATGAAAAATCTCGCGGTTATGTAGAAGTAATCTATACTGAACCGAAACCCACGATTGACGAAGGACCGTTTCTAAGAGAAGAACGCAAACTCATCGATACGATAGCCACTCAAATCAATCTTATTATCGAACAAAAACAGGCGGAGGAAGACCGCCAGCGTCTTCAGGAGCAACTCAGGCACGCCGATCGCCTGGCGACCATCGGCCAATTATCCGCCGGTGTAGCCCATGAGTTGAACGAGCCGTTGGGTGGAATTCTCGGATTCGCGCAGCTTGTTAAAAAAACCGCAGATCTGCCGCCGCAGACTGGATCTGATATCGACAAAATAATCAACGCTACCTTGCACGCCAGAGAAGTCGTTAAGAAGCTAATGCTATTTGCCCGTCAAATGCCCACCAGGAAATCGCTGGTCGATGTCAATAAGATGGTTAAGGAAGGTTTGTATTTCCTGGAATCTCGATGCCAGAAAGCCGGTGTTGAGATGGTGCGTTGTTTAACGCCAGATCTACCGTTGATCAGAGCCGATCAATCGCAGCTTTATCAGGTATTGGTTAATCTCTCGGTGAATGCCGTTCAGGCCATGCCCGGCGGAGGCAAACTGACTATTTCAACGTCGCTGGTTGACGGCCATATTTTATTGCGTGTAGAAGATACCGGGATTGGGATGAGTAAGGATATCATGAATAAGCTTTTTATACCTTTTTTTACCACTAAAGACGTCAACGAAGGCACGGGGTTGGGGCTCTCGGTAGTGCATGGAATTGTGACATCGCATGGCGGTACAATCAAAGTTGCCAGCGAAGTTGGCAAAGGATCGATTTTTGAGATCCAGTTACCCGTAAAAGGTGATGATGAGGCTGGAGAAGGTGGCCAGGATGACTGATAGAAACGAGAAAATACTTGTTGTCGATGATGCACCCGATACGCTCGAGGTTTTACGCAGGAATCTGTCGTCGCAAGGTTACGAAGTGTATGTAGCCTCCAGCGTGGCCGAGGCACTTAAGATTCTGGAATCGGGAGCAGTCGATCTAATAATAACCGATCTAAAAATGCCCCGCGTAAGTGGACTCGATCTCATTAAGCATGTCCGCGAAAATCTCAGGGACACCGAGATCATGATGATGACCGGTTATGCTTCAATCGAGGGGGCGGTTGAAGCCGTTAGAAGCGGCGCCGAGGATTACCTGGCAAAACCCTTTACCGAAGAGGAGCTTTTTTCGGCGGTGGAACGCGCCCTGGAAAAACTTAGACTCCGGCGGTCAATGAACGCCACTCAGAGCAAAATAAAATCGCCATCGCACGGGCTTTTGGGCAATTCGGAAGCGATGCAAAAGATTTTTGAGGCCATATCCAAATCGGCGGCTACGTCGGCTACCGTTCTGCTAACCGGCGAAAGCGGCACGGGTAAGGAACTTGTCGCCAGAGCAATTCATTACGCGAGCCCTCGCGGCTCGGCCCCATTCGTGCCAATAAATTGCGGCGCAATTCCGGAAGGCTTATTAGAAAGTGAGCTGTTTGGCCATATCAAAGGGGCTTTTACGGGCGCTAGCGATTCGAGAGCCGGTTTTTTTCAGACAGCCGACGGCGGCACGATATTTCTCGATGAGATTGGCGAAACCAGTCCATCGATGCAGGTTAAGCTGCTCCGAGTTCTACAGGATAAAGAAGTCTGCATGGTTGGAGACACCAAACCGCGAAAGGTCGATGTCAGGGTTGTGGTGGCAACAAATAAGGACTTACAGAGTTTGGTTAAAAAGGGGACATTCCGGGAAGACCTCTATTTTCGACTTTCGGTGATTACGATAAATATCCCGCCACTCAGGGAACGTGAAGAAGATATTTTGCTCTTAGTTCGGCATTTCGCGGCCAAGTTTGCATCGGAATTCGGCAAGGCTCAACCACAATTTACAGATAAAGCATTGGATATACTGCGGCGCTACGACTGGCCGGGTAACGTGCGGGAGCTTGAAAATTTAATGCAGCGTTTGGCGGTAATGTCCGATAGCGGCGTAATCGATGCCCCCGATCTGCCATCCAACATGCGTTTTTCAGCAATGAGGGAAACCGGCCTGGATCGCACTTTAGCCGAAGTCGAGACCGAATACATTCAGAATGTGCTCGCCAGTGTCGATGGCAACAAAACCAGGGCGGCCGAAATTCTGGGGATCGATAGAAAAACTCTTCGAGAAAAGTTAAAGGGACTCCAGAGCGAATCGGGTATTGCCGAGAAGTAATAAAAGCAATTGCAGGTTATAAGAAATAACGGCTGTGTTATTGAATGCAGCCGTTTTCATTTTAAGCTAATTATAACTTTAGCTATACTTTTTTCTGCGGTTGGATACAAAATCCCAAAGAATATAACTGCCAAGGTTATCAACCGACGAAAAGTAAGCTCGTCCCTTGTTAAGCTCGGTCAGTTTTTGAACGAAAGTTTGCAGGTATGAATCGTCGGTAACCATAAAAGTGGTAATCGTAATTTTCTTTTTACGGCAGATAACCGCTTCATCAAGCGTACGATTTACAATCATAGGATCCAGCCCGGCAGGATTTCGATATATCTGACCATTGGCACGAATAATCATCGATGGTTTGCCGTCGGTTATCATAAAGATTTGTTTATTAACATGCTTTTTTGTCATAAGGATTTGTCTGGCCAATCGCAAACCGGCCTGAGTATTGGTATAGAACGGCCCGACGCTGATATATGGCAGGTCTTTGATCTTGACCTCCCTGGCATCATCCCCAAAAAGAACCACTGATAAATCGTCTTTGGGATATTTAGTCAGTATAAGCTCCGTAAATGCCATAGCCACTTTTTTAGCAGGCGTAATGCGGTCCTCTCCATAGAGAATCATCGAATGAGAAATATCAATCATCAAGACCGTAGCGCAGGACGAGGTGCGTTCCGACTCGAATACTTCCAAATCCTTTTCATTTAGATCGAAATTGAAATCGTTATTGCGGGTAATTGAATTAAGGAGCGAGGCGCTATAGTCAATCGCCTGAAAATTATCGCCGAATTTGTAGGATCGCTTTTCAGGAAGCCACTCGTCACTGGAGCCGCCCTCATACGGTAGAAGATGCTGGCCCTTGCCCGATCCTTTCATCTTTTTAAATACAAGTTCAAAAGCGTCCTGACGGATGCTCTGCTCGCCCTTGGAGGTCAGTTTCAAGCCTGCCTGGGAATTCTGGATCATGTTGTTTTCCTGAAGCTGCTTCTTAAACTCTCCGAGATCGAAACCGGGATCGATCAAGCCCTCGCGCTGCAGTTTTTGCATGATCTTGAAAGTTTCTTCAACATCACCGTTGGTTCTGACCAGCAGATAATTAAATATCGCCATCAAGTCGCTGAGTTGTTTGAGATGCTGATAAAACTCATCGTCCCATTGCGAATATACAAATTTCATTGCAGGCCTCCCATGCCGCTAAGCATCTTGGAGAATAGATCGGAGTATTGAATAACAGCGTCATGAACCTCGCGTGAAATCATATTGTTTTGATGCAGCGCCTCAAGCACAAACTCCATGCGCAACAGGAATTCACGATCGTTATCGGTGTTGAAATATTTTGTGATTACCTGCCGCAAACCGCTGACAGCCTCCAACCGTTTTTTATATTCGGGAAACGGCATATAATCAGACAGCTCGAGCTTCTTTCCCGATGAAAAGTAATCAGTGATCGCCTCGAACGGATTATCATCCTCTCCCTTATCCATCCGGCTTTTATCCTTGATGGGTTTGGGAAAATATCTCGAAAATACGCTCTTAATCGCAGCGCCAATCAAATTATAACTAACCAGCACCGAGCCTTCCTGCTCGCCCTCATATACCAGTTCGATCTTTCCGGTTATCGAGGGGATAATTGAATAGATATCGCACATTCTGGGGAAGTAGTCATTGTCGTTGTTTATGAGAACACGGCGCTCGATATTCGACAGGAAATTCTCATAGGCAGAAATCGAGACCCTGGCCGATACACCGGATGCCTGATTGACAAATTCGCTGGACCTGGCCTGGAAAGAAACCTCTTCAATCAAGTCGCGAATGAATTCCGGAATAGCGGCCCCTACACCTTTATGCGTGATCTCATGCTCGGTAATGCGCTTGCCCTCATCGATAGAACGCGGATAATGGGTGATGATTTGCGAATCGATTCTATCTTTGAGCGGGGTTATGATATTACCGCGGTTGGTATAATCCTCGGGGTTGGCGGTAAAAACCAGAAGCATGTCAAGCGGCACCCGAAGCGGAAATCCTCTGACCTGAATATCGTTTTCCTCAAGAATATTAAGCAAGCCAACCTGGATACGGGGCTGCAAGTCAGGAAGCTCATTAATGGCAAATATTCCGCGGTTGGTGCGGGGAACTATACCCCAATGGATAACTTCCTCATTCGAGATATCCAGTTTTTCGCGGGCAGCCTTGATGGGGTCTATATCACCAATGAGATCGGCGATTGAAACATCGGGTGTTGCCAGTTTTTCATGATACCGCGCCTCGGCCGGAAGCCATTCGATCTGCATTGAGTCGCCGCACTCATCCACCATTCTCTTTCCTTTGGGCGAAATCGGGTTGAGAGGGTCCTCGTTCAGAAGCGTTCCGGGAATAATCGGGATAAAGTCGTCAAGCAAAGTGAAAAGCTGCCTGATGATCCGGCTTTTGGCCTGGCCACGCAACCCCAGGAGAATAAAATTATGTTTTGAAAGAATGGCATTTTCGAGTTGAGGCACCACGGTTCTCTCGTAACCGATTATGCCGTCGAAAATCGGTTTGCCGGATTTTATCCTTTTAAGAAGGTTTTGACGCAACTCCTCTTTTACTGACTTGCTGTGCCATCCCGTTTTTCTCAACTCTCCAAGAGTTTTCGGTCTATCTTTGACTGCCATATATCCTCGAATTCTCTATTAAGGATGAATCGTTCTTATTGATATTTGTTTTTAATAACTAAGATTGGGCGTACTAAGTTCAAACAAAAGTGGGTATGGAAAGGCTAATTAATTAAGGAAATATTTCTATTAATTTTAGAAACAAATCGGCCCGGAAATCCCGTTAGTATAAGACGGGTCTTCGGGCCGAATCAGGAACTATCGTTTACCGGATTTTATTCGATATACTATTTTTTGCGAGTGTAAGCGAGTTCGAAAGTTTTGACATCTTTACCGTCGGGTCCGATGTTGTACATTTCAAAAGCATGATGATCGTTATCGATGATGCGTAAGACCGATTTGAATTTCTTTTCCTGCATGTTGGACATGGGATCGGTGTAGTTTCCGAACATGGTAATAACTTTGCCGGTAGAATCACAGTCGCCGGTTATATACATCATTGAGGTTGCCATTTCATCCAACCAGATAAAGTTAAACTTTTTGGATATATTATCATAACCGGTCATGCCAATACCGTGGAAGGGCATCCCATTCATCTCACCAGAGGCATCCTCCTGAACAAACCGTCCGCCAAGCACCCATTTCTTTTCGCTGGTGGCTTTGGATACCGATGGCGGAGCGCTGGGGTCTTCCCACATCGTAGCGGTGCAATCCCAACTGCCAACCAACGGATCCAGATATTTATGGAATGGCCCTGGAGTCGCATACTTCATGTAAGACGCCATCATTTCTTCCTGGGTAGGGGCTTTCTTCGTATCCTGAGCTATAGCGGGGCTAACAAGCATCAAGCCGACCGCTATAATGCTTAATGTTAGAATGAAACGTTTCACGTCCTCCTCCTTTAAAAATGTTTTCGCGAATTCTATATTAATTTTCGCATAAAATATTGCTTCGGATATTACAAGTCAAGAAGTGAATTAAATAATATTTCGCAAAATATCTATATGTGATTAAATTAGCATGAAGAACTAAAGGATCACTCAAAAACTATCAGAACCTGATTCTTTTCGACGGGCTGGCCGGGCTTTACTTTGATTTCTTTGATAATACCGGAACTATGGGCTTTCAATTCATTTTCCATTTTCATAGCCTCGATAATGATAAGCCCATCCCCCTTCTTGATACTCTGTCCAACTTCGATTTCGACTTTCAGGATTAAACCGGGCATTGGGGCTTTAAGCGATTCGGCCCTGGCCGCGCCTTTAATACCACCCATCAGGCTTTTAAATCGTTCGGTTTTTTCATCGCTAACTTCGATATGCAATTGCCGGGAACCGTGCCAGGCCTCGAAACCACCATCAGTACGCGTTAAGGCAAATTCATGACCGATATGATTGGCAAGAATTGAATGCAGCTTACCGCCTCTTAGTAGACGATAATCAACGTTAACGTCCCGGTTATTAATCTTTATCGACGAGAGATCGCCGTCGATAGAAATTTCGTATTTTTTATCGCCAATGGTGATCAGATAGATCATTTCCAGCCTTTATGCGATACATTATTAAATGCCTGTAACCGATTGCTAGATTTCCACTTAGATGTCTGCTGTTTGAGATTTACGGACGCAGAGAATTTAGTGCGAGTCTGATGTTCGGCCAAGGCAGCAGCCAGGGCAATGGAATTCAATAAAGGCTCCGAAGTTTCGTCAGCGGGCTTATAATAGTGTTCAATAAACCGAGTGGTAAGATGTCCCGCTACAAACTCAGGATGACTTAAGATAGTCTTATGGAAGTTAATATTGGTGGTCACTCCCGCTATATGAAATTCATTCAGGGCGCGAAGCATTCTGGCAATGGCCTGAGAGCGGTCTTTTCCATAAGACAAAAGTTTGGCGATCATGGGATCGTAATATACCGAAATTTCGGCGCCTTCATAAACACCGGAATCGACTCGCACGCCGGGCCCTCCAGGTTCCTGATAGAAGCTGATATTGCCCGTAGACGGTAAAAAACTGGATGAGGCGTCCTCGGCGTAAATACGGCATTCGAGGGCGTGGCCTTTTATTTCGATATCAGATTGATCGAATGATAACTTCTCCCCCGCGGCTATTCTGATTTGCTCAACCGCCAGATCGATCCCCGTTACAAGCTCCGTTACCGGATGTTCAACCTGCAGTCGGGTATTGACCTCCAAAAAATAGAAATTCTTTTTGTCGTCAGCCAAAAACTCAATCGTGCCGGCATTAACATATCCGGCAATGCGGGCGGCCGATACAGCGGCCTTGCCCATTTTAGCCCGCATGGCGCTGTCCACGAGCGGGCTGGGAGCTTCCTCAATAACCTTTTGGTGACGGCGTTGGATTGAACATTCGCGTTCGCCGAGATAGACATAATTACCATGGGCATCAGCAATAATCTGAATTTCGATGTGACGGGGACGCGGTAGATATTTTTCGACATAAATGCGATCATCGCCAAAAGCCGATTTAGCCTCGGATCGCGCCGCACGCACCGCCGATTTAATTTCCGACTTTTCATTTACCACCCTCATCCCTTTACCGCCACCGCCCGCAGCGGCCTTTATCAGAATCGGGTAACCGATCCACTCGGCAATCTTGATTGTACCGATTTCATCCTCAATGGGGTCCTCGGTACCGGGAACGATCGGGACACCGGCTTGTTTCATCATCTTGCGCGCGGCCATTTTATCACCTAAAGTTCTGATAGCATCCGGCGGCGGCCCGATGAAAACTATACCTGCTCGGCTACAGGCCTCGGCAAAGACAGCGTTTTCCGATAGAAATCCGTATCCGGGATGAATAGCATCGGCATGCGCTCTTTGAGCGGTCTCGATAATTTTATACATGACGAGATAAGAATCCAAAGATGGCGCCGGGCCAATCGGGTAGGCCTCATCCGCCAGCCTGACATGCAAAGAGGCTCGGTCCGCGTCCGAGAATACTGCAATGGATGTAATATTAAGATCGCGGCAAGCTCGTATTATTCTGACCGCGATTTCGCCTCTGTTGGCAATAAGAATTCTCTTAAACATATATTCTTAAGTTATGGTATTAATCGGCCGCATTTCTCAGGACTCGATTATTGGGCTCTCCGAGTAAGGTTTTCGAACAATCGGTTAATTTGCTACTTACTTAACGATTTTTTATAGGCCTGAAGTTTCTCAATATGATGATTCCCATGCTTTATTATTATGCCCGGCAGCCAGGACGGAATACCACCGCGCTTTTCCCAAACCTCGGCAGATACGGCTGAGATATCGTTAATAAGGGCGTGGCGTGTCAGATTGAACATTTGAATAACTTGATTTAATGAAAGTTTCTTAAGATTTTCATGCCAGAATTCGTTGAACTTGAGATAACTTTCGGTATAAGCCCAATCAACGTCGTGGCCGGTTCGCCAGATAGCAAAACCTTTGAGAGCCTCGCCATCCCACATAGCCATGTGCAGGATAATATCCCTAACCGACCATTTTCCAATGGCGTTTTCCCGGGTCATTTCCTCGGCGGTAAGGCCGTCAATAGCCTCGAGTACTTCGGCCTGCGTTTTTGTCAGATCATCCACAAACCCCATAACATCCTCCCTTAAGCGTATTGCTAATAGTAATCAAAACTTACTACGATTGTTAAGATAATGCGAAATGCGAAAAGGTCAATCATATTCAAATAAACATATACTTAATACTTGTGACGATTCAATCCGGAGAGGCAGGGATTCGAACCCTGGGAGCCCTCACAGGCTCAACGGTTTTCGAGACCGCCCCTTTCGACCGCTCAGGCACCTCTCCGAGGTTGAATATAGAGAAAGCCGTCATTTCCGGCAAGAGCATTGTGGCCAAAAGTATGCTTACTTCTGTGCAAGGAACCTCAGAAAGCATCTCACCCAGATTGAAGGGGGACCCAGCCCCAATTAGATTTCCTGCTTTCGATTTATTAGACCGAAAGGCCTCGATTAAAATTCGGGACACGCAGAATCATGGCATCATTTATACGAGTTATGATTAGTGGGATAAATATTGACTATAGGATATCAGCGATTTTCATCGCAATCGATTCCAGCAATAATCGATCCTGATCCTTGAAAGCGTCCGGCGTATCGGAATCGATATCAATTTCGCCAAGCACATCGTCGCCGCGTTTGATAGGGACTACAATTTCAGAACGGGTACATAGCGAGCAGGCCAGAAATCGAGGATCAGCATTTACGTCAGGAACGATAATAGTTTGTTTCTCGCGGACCGCAGCGCCACAAATTCCGCTTTCGACTGGAATAACCGCGTGAGGCGACGGCTCGCCTCGAAACGGCCCTAGCTCAAGCATGTTGCCATCATTTAATAGATAAAAACCGACCCAATTATAATGCGGTATACTTGCTTTCAACAAGCTGACTATGCTTTCCATAGCAGAATGAGAATTGGTAGCGGTTTTGATAAAATCATCGGCTAATTCAAGTATTTGTTCAGCAGACAATCCGGATAGAAATTCGTCTTTCATAATTCTTTCCATTTTTGCACGGTATCAACCGCAGTTTGAAGATGTTTATCGGGAGTGCTGACTTTCAAGGCACATCCCGGCCCAAGAATAAGCCGTCCCAAGGGAGCATCACGCAACGCCTCCTCGATCTGTTTTGTTATTATCTCCGATGGCCCGTTGAGAAGGGCTATGTTTTGATCCATTCCAGTTAAGAATATCTTATCTGAAATCTGAGCAGCCTGATGAATTGAGAGATTACCCGGCTCGTAAGGATTCCAGCTCAGAACCGGGGCGGGATAGTCTTTTATCAGGGGCAACATATTATTCTTATTGCAGACATGCACAATATTGAATTCAGCGGTTTGGGCTGCCTTCAACAATTCTAGATCATATTGGGGTCCAAATTCCAGGTATTCCTCTTCGGTAATCAGATCGCGGCTGGCCCATTCGGTAGTGGCGAAAAAGATACCGGAGATACCGGTAGACATCAGCTCTCTCACAAAACCAACGAAGGTTTCGGTAATCGCCTCAAGAGCGCGATGCAGCTCTTTTGGCCCGTCACGAAGCAGACGGACAAAATGCGCATCACCATCGTCAACCAGGTCGCCTGCGATAGATAAGGGCGAAAAGACAGTTTGTACGATATGAACCTCAGAAGCGGCCTGTTTTACTATTTTGCGGGTAGCGTCCAATATCTCACCGAGGCTACCTGAAGTTGGGGTCAACGGTCTAATTTTGGACCAATCATCGATTTTGTTTACGGGAAGACTGATTTTGGCAGCTTTAACAAGAGGCTCGCGGGATTGTATGTACTTGGCCCCCCAAGCCTCGACAAAATATGAAGCCCGCGGATTTATTTTCATGAAATCCCAATCGAATTTACGCTGGAATTCGATCATGGCCTCGACTAAATCATCACTGGAATTTTCTCTATGATAGAAATGACGCCAGGTGGAAATTGCGGGACGATCAATATCCTTGCCGTTTAGAAGGCGTTCGATTCGTTCTTTATGAGACAACTGCGTTTTCATAATCACTTACCTGTCAACAACAGGACATTTAAGGTTTCGGTTCCGTTTACCTTAGCCAATGCCAGGACCTAAATTAAGGCGGTATTATATTAATCTATGATAGGTTGTCAATGGACTTGAAGAGTAAGTGGACGTCGAGCGAATAATACGGATTTCGACAAGGCCGATTAAACTTAGATTTTAGCCCGAGGTAATATGAGTTTGCCCGGTCAAGCGAACAGCCTTTAGTCTGAGCTGAATGCGGTTGGAGCCGTTCCAGTAGTTGTGTTCGAGAACATAGGCGATATCCACCAAAAGCGGATGATAAGTCATATTTTTCAGGAAATCGCCGAGGTTAAATCCGATACAATCGAGGACTTTGTTGCCTTTTCTGACTCGGAACCGCAGATGATTATTACCAACCACATGAGGTGATCCGACGATCTCGGCGCCATAACTGACAAAAACAGGACGCATATTCATTGGTCCAAAGGGTGAAAACTTCTCCAGAGTAACAACCAGATCATCGTTGATTTTTTCGAGATCAAGCTCGGCATCGATATCGAGTTTGGGGATAAGGTCTTCATCGGAGAGCATGCGGGCTGAAACCACATTCAACGCTTGCCGGAACGAATCGATCTTCTCGGGGAGAATAGAAAGCCCGGCGGCGTATTTGTGTCCGCCATAACGGAGAAGCTCACCTTCGCACTCGCGAAGAGCCTCATAGAGGTGAAAACCCGGAATGGAGCGGGCCGAGCCTTTCCCTTCGAGACCATCAATGGCAATCATCACGGTCGGACGGTGGAAACGTTCCACAAGGCGCGAGGCGACGATACCGATCACGCCCTGATGCCAGCCCTTGGAGGCTAACACTATCGCGCGGTCGCGGTCGATATCGACGCTTTGATCGATCTGCTCCAGAGCCTCGAGAAGCGTTTGTTCATCGATATCTTTGCGCCTTTTATTTTCGGCGTTCAATATCCGCGCAATGGCATGGGCCATGTTTTCGTCTTTGGTGGAAAGAAGCTTGATTGCCTGTTGAGCATCGCCCAGACGGCCGATAGCGTTGATTCGCGGCGCCAAAATAAATACCACCTGGCCGGTGCCGATCTTCTGGCCCATCAGGCCGGCGATAAAGATCAAGGCTTTGAGGCCGGGCTTGGTAGTACGCGCAATTTGCTGAAGTCCAAATCTGGTAAGAATACGGTTTTCGCCGATCATGGGGACGATATCGGCGGCAGTGCCAAGCGCAACTAAATCAAGATGCTGTTCAAGCTCAACTTCATCCTGGCCCAATTTGCGGTATAACGCCTGGGCAAACTTATAGGCAACGCCAACTGCCGAAAGCTCAAAACCCGGGACTGTTAGGACCATCGAGCTTGGCGTTGACCATGGCAACCGCCTCGGGGATTTTACCGCCCGGCTCATGGTGATCGGTAATAATGCAATCGATCCCCATCTTCCGGGCCGCAATGACTTCCTCGACGGCGGTGATACCGCAATCAACAGAAATAAGCAGATTGATCTGACGCTTTTCAGCTTCCTGGAGTCCATCCTCGGAAATGCCATAACCCTCGATTAAGCGATTGGGAAGGTAATAAGAAACAGAGGCGCCAAGACGATTTAGGACGAGGAACATCAGAGCGGTTCCGGTGATTCCATCGACATCATAATCACCATAGATCATGATCTTTTCGTTGGCTTTGAGAGCCTGGATAACGCGATCGACGGCCTTATCCATACTGGACATCATGAAGGGATCGAATAGATCTGAAAGACCGGAGTTAAGGAATTTTTGAGCGATAGCGGGATCCTGCAAGCCGCGCGATGCCAGAATGCGGCAGGAGATCTCCGGAATATTAAGTTCGCGTGCCAGCCTCGCCACGACATTATAATCGGGTTCGGGCTGCACGACCCATTTCAACTCCATTGCTTTCAACGTAAGAACATCCCTTTTAATATTTTGAGCAGGTCTGTAAGCCGAGTTCTGTCCCCGTTAGGGTCGGCGACCATCTCTCTGGTCCCGATGTCACCATCGGGATCAAGCGGCCTACCCGGGGATCAAGCGAAGCGGGTCACCTCTCTCCCCTTATTTGGCCTTTCTTTCGGATGGGGCTTGCCGTGCGAATCGTCTTGCGACGATCCCGGTGGTCTCTTACACCGCCATTTCACCCTTACCCTTACGGGCGGTATATTTTCTGTGGCGCTATCCGTGACCCATGTAGATCTTACGATTTCCACAGGTCCCCTCGTGTTACGAGGCATCCCTGCCCTTGAAAGCTCGGACTTTCCTCCCCCGTTTTGTTCCGGGAGCGGCCGCCCGACCTGCTCAATATTTTTAGAATTTGATCCTGGCCGATACAATTTACTAATTCCGGCTAAGACCTTAAAAAGCGACCTGAGGAACCTGTTTGGCAGATTCTGGGGCTTCGAAGAATTGCTTGGCAGTAAATCCAAAGAGACCGGCTATTACATTGGAGGGAAACTGCCTGATCTTGGTATTATAATCCGTAACTGCCTGATTATATCTATTACGGGCAACCGCCAATCTGTTTTCGGTGCCCTCAAGTTGATTCTGAAGCTGCAGGAAGTTTTCATTGGCTTTGAGTTGAGGATAATTTTCAACTACCACCAATAAGACGCGAAAGCAATCCGCTCAATTCATTAGAAGCGTTCATCTTATCATTGATATTGGTGGCTCCGCCCAACCTGGCGCGAGCATCAGCGATATGCTCAAACAGCTCTTTTTCATGGGTAGCATAACCCTTGACAGTTTCGACCAAATTAGGAATCAAGTCGCTTCGGCGTTGAAGATTATTATCAACCTCGGCCCAGGTTCTTTGAGTCTCGACTTCTAATTTAGTTAACTTATTGTAGGGTACTATAATAGAAATAGCGGCCATAAAGATAAGAACGAGCAGGACAGCCACAATCCCGATTCCGATTATCGCGCCTTTTGATAAAGCCATTGGCTACTCCTCAAATTTGTCTTATTGACGCCCAAACCCCTCATCGACGGATATAAAACCCGTTAGTCGCGAAATATACTTTAAGAATGAGTGAATGTCAAATGCTCAATATAGGAAGAGTATTCCTCAAAATTTTTCCCACAAGCAGCTTCTGTCTTTTATCCACCTTCTTTCGATGTGTCGGGTCACCGCCGGGGCCAAAGACCCGACACACGAGAAATCAAAGGCAATAGACAGGAATATTTGAAGAGCAGGAATTCTATTTACATGAATTCCCTGCGCTTGTTTGGAGTTATTGCCATATCTCCCTGATAAGCTTATATTGTTTGGCTGAGCGTAAAAATCGCAACGTGAAAGGTGCTGTTATAAGCATAAAATTTTGGCAGATCGTGGAGCAATGGAGATAAATTTACTTGAAATATAAACACAGTCTTTGGAATCGCCTCAACAAAGAGATCCTTCCCTTTGTTATCAAGCCCGGACGTTATGTGGGAAATGAACTCAATGCAATCCACAAGCGTCATGATGCCGGACTAATAAAAATCGCGCTTTGCTTTCCGGAAATGTATGAGATCGGGATGTCATACCAGGGGATGCAGATACTCTATCACATTATAAATCGCAGGCCTGATAGCCTGGCCGAGCGGGCGTTTGCGGTCTGGCCCGATATGGAAGAGGCTCTTCGCAAAA
Organism: uncultured candidate division Zixibacteria bacterium; assembly: GCA_963801605.1. GTDB lineage: Bacteria > Zixibacteria > MSB-5A5 > UBA10806 > UBA10806 > UBA10806. The sequence continues at coordinate 61,063 of CAWDFP010000007.1, read as the reverse complement.
ACGCCGTCCCCCTCTTTTCTCTGGAATCATCTACACCCCTTAAAGAATTCGATGTTCTGGGGCTGCATCTGACATACGAAATGACATTCACTACGGCTATCAACATGCTGGATATGGCCGGTATACCCATTCATTCAAAAGATAGAACGCAAAGCGATCCGCTGGTTATCGCGGGCGGCACATCGATACTCAACCCGGAACCGATGGCTGAGTTTATCGATGCATTCTTTATAGGTGATGCCGAAGAAGCGATAGGCGAACTAATCGATTCGATAAAGCAATCAAAGGCTCAGGGGCTTTCGCGTGAAGAGACTTTATTGCAGTTGGCGCAGATTTCGGGAGTCTATGTTCCTCGGTTTTATGAGCCGGAATATAATCCGGATGGCGGATTTTCAGCGCTTAAGAAATTGAATCCTTACGCCCCCGATGAGATTAAAGTTAGAAGCGTGCACGAGCTGAAGGCCGAAAATTATCCATCAAATCCAATCGTACCATTCATCGAAACAACACACGATCATTTATCAGTGGAAATCATGCGCGGTTGCGTCAGGGGCTGCCGTTTCTGCCAGGCGGGTTATCAGTATCGGCCCCGTCGCCAACGGCCGGCAGATGAGGTAGCATCGCAAATTTTCTCAGGCTTACTTTGCACCGGTCTCGATGATGTGACCCTGCTTTCGCTCTCATCGACAGATTATAAACATCTGGGCGAACTTCTGACCAAAATCAATCCTCGGTTAAGCGAACAACGAGTTGGCCTGGGACTGCCATCGCTGAGGCCCGAGACGATTACGTCCTCGATTTTGGAGGCAATCTCGTCGGCGCGTAAATCGGGTTTGACATTAGCTCCTGAAACCGGGACGGAAAGGCTGAGAGCAGCATCAGGGAAAAATATCAGCGATGAGGAAATATACAGGGCAATCGAAACCGCACTCGATAACGGCTGGCAGTCGTTCAAGCTATACTTTATGATCGGAATGCCCACTGAAACTGTCGAAGATATCGATGGCATAGTAACTATTCTGCGTCATGTCGCCTTTTTGGCTCATCAGAAAAAGGGACGATGCAACGTCAATGTATCTATTTCGCCGTTTAATCCCAAAACGCATACTCCGTGGCAATGGGAAAAGCAGGTTGGCATAATTGATTTGAAACGCAAAATAGATAGGATTATCAGCGGCGTTCGCAAACCCAATATTAATATTAAGTATCGCGATTTGGATTTATCCGCAATCGAAGGAATTATCGGGCGAGGCGACAGGCGGCTCTCGAAAGTGATTCTAAGGGCCTGGCAAAAAGGATCGCGTCTCGACGGCTGGTCAGAATGGTTTTCCGCTCAAAGATGGTATGAGGCTTTTGCCGAATGCCAGATCGATCCCGCCTATTATTCGGAGGCAATCGATCTCGAGGCTCCTCTCCCCTGGGATCATATCGAAAAGGGAATCTCAAAGGAGTTTCTTAAAAGCGATAATTTGAAATCCAAAGAAGGGATTCCTCCGGTTACAGCATTTGATCGCGGCAATAATGTGAGTACCAAAACCCAAACCGATAACGGTTTTGGCAGGAAACCCAAGCGAATCGTAAAACAATCGTCAACGCCGGGCAGCTACAAGATTCGGGTCCGCTATTCGCGCGGCGAGGAAATTCGCTATCTGTCGCATCTCGATATTATCAGGACTCTATATAGAGCTCTTCGCCGAGGCGAAATTCCGGTGGCATACAGCGAGGGCTATCATCCCCATATCAAGATTTCATTCGGGCAACCGCTGCCGTTGGGGTACACATCAGAGGCCGAGTATTTCGATCTTCAGCTTTCTCAGCCGTTCCGTGAAGAGTATATGAACAGACTCAAAGCGGCCATGCCGCCGGGTTTGGAAATCACCGGATATAAATATTATTTCGCCAATATTGCGTCGCTAACCAAGCAGCTAAACTTAGCTCATTATGAAATCCCCTTGATCGAGGGAATCCGGTATGACGCGGAGAAACTGGCGAATATCGTCAGAGATAAAACTCTTTTAGTCACGCGGATAAAAAATGGCGAGAAATCTCAGATTGACGCCGGCCCGTTTATCGAAAATCTTTCGACAAGCGAAATGGGGATTCTACTGGAGGTTTCGCAAACATCCGATGGTCATATCAAGCCGGAGGAAATTCCGATATTCGGATTAGGGATCGATCCTGGTCTGGTCAAGGCTTTGACGATTCATCGTAAAAATCAATTTCATAAATCGGGCCAGAGGTTAATCGAGCCGTTGGATTTGGTATGAAGCTCAGTAATCCCCGCAAAATCGCCTGGGAGGCTGTCAGGGAATTTGAGCAAACCAAAGGCGACCCCGATGAAATTCTCGGGAGCTTAATTGATCCTGCAATTAAGGAGCGTGACAAGTCGCTGGCCTGGGAAATTACCAAAGGGACGATTCGATATCTGAAGAAGCTTGATTTTATCGCTCAAGCATTTGTTAAGGCTCCCATACGCGCCCAAAAACCGAAGGTACTGGCGGCCCTGAGAATCGGATTATATCAGCTTACAGAAATGAACGGAATTCCGCAATTTGCGGCGGTGGATCAAACGGTTCGGCTGGCAGCCGATGAAGGAATGAAGCGCGATGCCGGATTTGTTAATGCCATCTTGAGATCATACCTCAGAGAACCGAATAAAGTTGAATTTCCCGATAAGACAAAAGATCCTATATCCTACCTTTCGAGCTATTACTCATATCCGGAGTGGCTGGTAAAACGCTGGCATTCCAGATTTGGCTATGACGAGACGGAGAAAATGCTCGTTGTCAATAACGCCCGTTCCCAAACATTTTTTAAGGTAATCAATAGAAAGATTAACAGACAAAGTGTTTTGGATGAATTGAAAAATGAGGGGTTGGAAGTTGAGCCGGCCAGATATTTCGGTGATTTCATAACCGCGACTGATGGCCAGCCTATCATTAAAAGCAGATTATTTCAAGAAGGCTATTTAATGGTGCAGGACCAATCGCAAGGCCTACCGGTACATCTGCTCGCTCCCGACCCGGGGGATGAGGCGATCGACCTTTGTTCGGCGCCGGGAGGCAAAACGATCGCATTGGCCGATAGGGTCGGTTCTGAGGGCAAAGTTTTCTCGCTCGATATAAACCCGGTGCGACTCAAGCAGGTGCGGGAAAATGTAAAAAGGATCGGTTTTGAAAATATTGAATTTATAGAATCTGACCTGATTGAATTTGCGCCGGAGCGAAAATTCCGATATATTCTGCTTGATGTTCCCTGCAGCGGCTTAGGTACTTTATCGCAAAATGTCGATCTGCGATGGACTAAAAAGGAAAATGACATTAAGGCCCTGGCAAAAATACAAAGTCTCTTACTTGAAAAAGCGTCAAATCTGCTTGCCGATGGCGGCCGTCTGGTATATTCTACCTGCACAACAGAGCCTGATGAGATTGAGGATGTGATTGATCGATTTCTGAAGACAAACACTTCATTCAAACTCGAAAGCGAGCGGAGCGAGTTGTTAGCTCCTTTCGCTACCAGGCCGGGCATTTACAGAACTTGGCCGCATAAGCATGAAATCGGAGGCGGCGGATTTGCTCTTTTAAGGAAAGATCATGAGAGATAAGTTTAAGAAAATAGTCGAAAAGATAGTGGAGCGAATCGGCAGGGAAAATTTAATCCGGTTGGGGATTATGGCAGGGACTTTTTTAGCCGGGTTTTTTGTCCTGTTAATTTTGGCCGATGTTATCGTCATGCCGGCCTGGACCAGGCAAGGCGCAGAAACGAATGTTCCCAATGTAATCGATCTCTCATTTCAAGCCGCAGAAGCTCGTCTCAAAGATGCCAACCTATCAGTCGTAATGGGCGGCGAAGAGTACGACCCCAAGCGTCCTAAGGGCACAGTTATAATACAGGTACCCGAGGGCGGGGCAGTCGTCAAGACAGGCAGAAGAGTAGTATTAACAATTAGTAAGGGATCAGCCTCGGCCACCGTGCCAACGCTCGAGGGATTTACGCTACGTGAGGCACGCCTGCTTCTCGAAAAAGAGGGGCTTCGCCAAGGTAATATCACCTGGTACGCCGATGAAACCCGTCCAGATGGAGTTATAATCAGTTCCAATCCGGCCGCCGGTACAGTGATGAAACTGAACGCCGACGTGGAGTTGGTGGTAAATCGGGTTGAGACTGAGATGATGGTAAAAGTACCGAATTTTATCGGACTTGATCTGGAAAAAGCAAAAGCGGTCGCCGAAGAGAATTACCTGCTTATTGGCGATCTAAATTACGCCGAGAATGAAAACCTGCTTCCGGAGACCGTAGTGGCGCAATCGGTAGAAGCCGGACAAGATGTCAAAAAATGGAGCGCCATAAACCTGACTGTAACATCAACGGAATAAAGATGACCAAGGTAGCGCCCTCAATTCTTTCAGCAGATTTTCTGCATCTCGAAGATGAAATTAAGGCAGTCGAAAAAGCGGGCGCCGATTGGCTTCATATAGATATCATGGACGGCCATTTTGTCCCCAACCTGACTTTTGGTCCAAAACTTGTCAGCGAGGTGCGAAAGATTACCAGACTGCCTCTCGACGTTCACCTGATGGTCGACAATCCCGAGGAATTTATCGAAAAATTTGCCAGGGCGGGAGCCGATAATATCACAGTGCATTCGGAAGTGAAAAGGCCGATTTCGGAATTACTTAAGATGACGAGAGCCCTGGGAAAATCATTTGGAATCAGTATCAAACCGGATACTCCGATAGAGGCAATTTCGGATTACCTGGCCAATATCGATCTGCTCTTGATAATGACTGTCTACCCCGGATTTGGCGGGCAAAAGTTTATTGAAGCCATGCTGCCCAAAATCGCGCAGGCTGATAAGGTTAAACGTGATAAAAATTATCGGTTTGAGATCGAGGTTGATGGCGGGCTAAATAGCGAAACCGTGAAAAGGGCGGCAGCCAATGGCGCATCGCTGATTGTAGCAGGAGATTATATTTTTAATTCCAAGGGATACGATAAGGCGATTGCGTCGCTAAGAATATAATTACTTTTTCAATCAAAATAAAATATAGATGATTTTACAGGCGATCTTCCCTATTGAGGATTATCTGGCGAATCGTTTCAGGGAAAACCGTTTCAGGAGATCGGACGTCTCTCCAAGCACGAGCGCCCTGGCAACATCGCGGGCAATAATCATTCCCAGTCCAAAGCCATGGCCATTGCATCCGACGGCGGCCACCACGGAGCTATTGTGAGGCAAAGCGCCTACGAGCGGTAGGCCATCGATAGTGTTGGCCATCAGTCCGCTCCAGCGGTACTCTACCTCAAATGAATCCAGCCCGAGATTGGCATGAACGTAATCCTCCAATCCTTTCTGAAGGGCAGGGTTGAGATCATCGGAAAAACCTACCTCGCTTTCGATGAACTTATCCCGTAAGCCTCCCATAAGAATGGCCCCGTCGGGCGATTGACGGAAATAATCATAGCCAAAATTGGCGTAATATGTGGTTTTAGCTAAATGTTTATTCTGCCCGGCGGTTGTGGCAAGCATCTGGCCTCGGACCGGAAAAATCATATTATTGAAATAATCATCGAGCAAAGGCGAGTAGGCATTAGTGGCTAATACAATCATTTCAGACTTAACTGATCCGATATCCCCCAACAGCTCTACCTGGCCGCCAATCTTACGAATCGATCTGACATCGAACCCCTCGATAATATCAAGACCGTCCGCTAAACCATTTACAAAGGCGTAAGGATCGAGATTACCGTCTACAGGGCAGAAATAGCCGCCAGTATAGTTTCCAAATCCCAAATTGGCGGCAATGGCTCCAGCGCCGAAAAACTCACCGGTAAAACCGTCCTTTTGAAGCTTCTCGACAGAATCGGCCAGTTCGCGACGTTCAGCATCCGTAACGGCGAGATGGTATGAACCGATCCTCTGATAATTGCAAGAAATCTTTTTTTCGGAGATGACATTAGCAATCAAGTCATGATTTTCAATTGTCGCTTTCATGAGCGCCATGGCCCAATCGCGGCCCATGCCGACCAACAGGCGCGAGTATGGCTCAGCCATTCCCGAAAGAAGAAAACCGGCATTACGCCCGGATGCCCCATAACCGACATGCTCTTTTTCCAGGACAATAACTCGGTTGCATCCTAGGGATTTGAGGTAGTGGGCAGTTGAGATGCCCAGCAGGCCGCCTCCGACAACAGCAATATCGCAAACGCGAGAAACGGCGCCCTCGGGTTTTGGCGGGCGCACCAGATGATCGCCCTTAATTTGCCAGTAAGACCTTGTCATAACGACAATATATTGGTTTTATCGAACGGAGCAACAGTCGATTTGCCTTGCTTTTGGAATTGGGTAATGATACATATTTCCCTTGATGAATGAGAGAGCGGCCGGGTGAAGTTGAATTTTGAATTTTTAAGGCGAATCAAGGTTAGAATTGCCTTGAGTTTCTCGCTGCTTTTTTTGGCCGGGGCAATACCGGCGATCATTTATGCTTTCAATCAGGTTAATATCTTTTTCGATGGCATGTACCTTCAGCAAATGCGGGTTGCCGGCCAGGTTGCAGGCGCTCTCTCAATGGCGAATGCGCCGTTCAATCCGGACAGCCTGACTGCGGAAATCTCCAAAATAACGGGCACCAGCGTATTTCTACTTTCAAAAAACAGCGATATTCTTTCGCGCCACTACGACGAGCCTCCGGCTGATTCCGTATTTCTATTGTCTATTCCTATCGAAAAAAGCGCTCAGGATATTTCGGATAAAGTTAGGCATAAATTTATCAATATCGGAATGAACCGATATTTGCAGGTCCAAACGGAGCTTTCCAACGGCGATTTGCTATTGCAGGTAAAATCATACAGCAGAGTCTCCATGCTAAAAGCTCGTATGCGTGAAGTGATTTTCTGGTCAAGTTTTCTGAGCCTGTTGGCGCTCATTGCGGTAGCCTTCTGGGTATCGGCGAAAATCACCGGTCAACTCGAAAAACTTACCATATTAGCTCAGCATATCCGCCAGGGCGAATCGCCGGAGAAAATAGATATTAAAAGTCCGGATGAGGTTGGCGACCTGGCGGACGCCCTTAACGATATCGTCGATAATCTCAACCGGGCCAAAGGGGACCTTTCAAAGCTTAAAATGACCCAAAGGGATTTTTTCGGGCAAATCGGTGAGCGGCTGGAGCAGCCCCTGCTGGAAATTCAAGGGCAAATAAGGAGCATCGTCGAACTCAATAAATCGGGCAATGAGGATCATCGGGCATTGTTATGCCGGGCGCTTGAGCAAATTAAAAAGGTACAGGAAATAATTAGAACCCTGATCGATATATCACAACTCGAACATGGCGAAACGATATTGGATCTGAAACCGGTATCCTTAAAAACGTTCATGGAGCCCGTCTATGAGCAGTTCAAGGCTAAGGCCAGGCATAAGGGACTAAAATTCGAAATGAAGCTGATGTCGAATGATTTCAGCGTGATGATCGATAGGAAATGGATGACATTAGCGCTGGAAAATCTCATTTCAAATGCTATCGGTTTTACCGACGACGGACATGTAAGAATAACCTGCAGAGACGCCGGCGATGAGATTTCGGTTAGTATCGAGGATTCGGGCCGCGGAATTCCTCAAAATCAGATCGATAAGGTTTTCGAGCGATTCTACCAGGTTGAGCCTATCGACGCTCAGGATAGAGCCGGGCTGGGGCTGGCGCTGGCCAAAGAGATTATCCAGGCCCACGGACATAAGCTTCAACTGGAAAGCAGATTAGGCGTTGGCTCTCATTTTACCTTCTGTATTCAGAAGGCAGATTTACCTAATTAAAGTAAATTTATATTATCGATCTTTAGGGCGGCATTATATTTTTCCCAGTTTAATGCCGTTTTTTTGTGAGTGGAATTCTCATTCTTTCCTAATTCTACGATAAATAATGTCGATATAAAATCAAGGTGCATTTATAAGAGGATAAGCTTATGGCATATCATGAGATAATAATTATTTCGATGGGCTTCATTTTGGCGATAAATATCGTTAGAATGAAGGCAAACTCGGGCGTGCGACAATTAACCGAAAACCTTCCCGAAATTGTAGTAGCAATATATCTGATTTTTGAGGGAATGCTGTTAGCCTTGAATAATTGGACAGATTTAGCCGTATCAAGCGAATTTTGCATTCTTATGCTCTTATTTCTGCCAGCGGCGGTATCAGCCGAAATGGCAAAACAGGAAGGGAAAAACCGGGGAACGTTAAATTGGTTAATGGCGGGAACAGGCATAACATTATATTCCCTGATTCTGAATTCAATTTGGAATATGGCTCCCAACTATTATTTCAGCGCCCCGGCAATTGCAATCCTGTTGCTGTTAACTTCCATATTTTTATTCAAGGGACTGAATAGAATAATCCTGGGATTTGCCCTGATTATCTGGGCGTTAAAGCTGAGTGCGCTTCCTCAGTCAGTAGCTCTCGGTATGAGCATTCTCTTAGGAGGTACTGCCTTATTTAAAAGCTTCTTAAGGAGTAAAACATCATCTGACCAAGGCTTTGCTTTCAACCTGAAGGAATTTGTTGATTCCATCGCAGAAGCTTTTATAATTATTGATCCATCGGGGAAAATTGTTTATTCTAACCGCGAATTCTCCAAACTAAGCGGCCATGATAACGAAAAGATTCTTCAAAGCGAGGCCATAGAGCTTTTTGATATTCCGTCGGATTGGCGTTTCAAGGCAAATTCCTCGGACGGCCAGATGAAAATCCGATGCAGGTTAATATGCAACAGCGATAAACGAACGCCGGTAATGCTGCGGCTCAATGAAATTCACAGCACCAAGGGAAAGCTGTGCAACCTGCTTTGCATCGTTCACGATGAACAGGAACGAGAGTCACTTGAAATTCGTCTGAAAAATGAATCAACCAAATTTAAAGGCTTCTACGAAACCAGCGCGGCCCTATCGTCATCTCTGGAAATGAAGGATGTTCTAAACGCTATTTCGGCGGCGGCACAAAATCTGACCAAGGCGGATAGCTGCGTGATATTTTCTCTGGATCACTCCCGGCAGATTGTTAAAACCATATTTTCCTCGGAAGAAGCGTTTGAGGCCGAGGTTATGAATTTTGAGCTACCGATAGGCCAGGGACTGACGGGCGCTGTGGTTGCCGATGGTAAACCGCGGATTCAAAATTATAACGAAGAATCCAAGATATCCGTGCTTATTCCGGGCACGAAGGATGAGGAAGAATCTCTGCTCTCGGTGCCGCTGATGGCCAAGGACCTCGTGATCGGCGCCCTGACATTATACAAGATGGGCAGACGATGTTTTGAGGAAGATGACATTAAGGTGCTGACGGTTTTCGCATCGCAGGCATCAGCGGTAATTGAAAACAGCCGTCTCTACATGAAACTTAAGGCTTCCGAGAAGCTCTATAAATTTTCGGTCGATTTGGCCGGAGACGCCATATTTTTCGTGGATCCCGAGACCGGAAAGATCAAAGATTCCAACGAGACCGCCCAGAGGCTATTTAAATATACTAAATCGGAATATACGGCTTTTCATATCTGGGAATTGCAGCCCGAGCCTCAGATGTATATCGCCAAAAGATTATGGCAGGAGGTCAATAAGATCGGATGGGGAAGGCTCGGCGAAATAGAATATATGGCGCACGATGGCCAAAAGATTCCAGCCCTGGTCACGGTTTCGATAATTTATACCGGAGAGAATACCCTGGTACAATGGAATGTCCGAGACATAAGTGAGCATAAACGAGCCCTGGAGAAAGCCGGATTTATCCAGCAGATTTTCGAGCATCTCGAAGAGCCGATATTAATCACCGATTTCCGGGGCAGAAGCCTGTATGCCAATAATGCTTTTTGCGCAGCTTTTAATATCACCAAGGAGCAAAGTATCAAAGAGGATATTTTATCACTTTCTATACAAAATCCTCAATTTGAAATTCTTAAAACTTACTGGCGGAAGTTAAACAACGCCGGTTCGTTAGTCGACAAGATTGTGCTGGATCCGTTAAATGAAATGGAATCAACCAAAACGATATCGATTGTGCCTTTCAGTACCTGAGGGGAATACCGAGAAATATCATATTTGGTTTTTTGGCCCGGCCTTCAATGAAGGATATGATCGGGGATCAAACAGGCTTATGGCGGTATCGGAAGCGATGAACGCAGAACCGTCGCAGGTATTATAAATAGTTAAGAATTTTTGTAAGCTAATTGGAAATTTGCGACAAAAAGATTGAAAATACACCTTAATAATCATTGGAGACAAAATGGAACTAAAAGAGATCGAAAGTATGCTGGCCAAACTCGATAAGGTTGGCATCGCTACATGCGAGATGTGCAATATCCAGGTCAAATTTGCCGATATCGACCTCTTCAACGGAACATACGTATGTCCTGAATGCCTGCGCAAACTCGCCTGGAGAGCCGAGGGCGTTCTGGAGTTGCCATCCTGATATAGCGAGATTAGCCCGGTTTAATTTCTTCCGGGATTTAATAAATTGTCAAATACGATTTATTTCGAATCTGTTTGACATATTAATCGCCAGAAGTATTTTATCAGCCGTCAGGGATATGTGAGAGCCCTGACGGTTGTTTAGTATAAAGAATTCAACGGAGATGATTTATTTCGTCAGGCGCGAAAAAGCTATGTTTGGATGTAATGGGAATAAGGCGCATCAATTCATGCTATTAAAGAATCATCCCGATAACAGGATAATTTTGTGGATATGAATATAACGGGGGCTTCTATCAATTTGGAGCCATCATATATAGGCAATTCTTCAAGCGGCGGACCGACCCTGCGTAAATCGCTTGAGTGGATCACGCTTGAAGGCACATTTGGGATGGTTTTCGCCGTTTTAACCGGCGGGGCTTTTCTAACAGGATTGGCGTTACTCATGGGCGCCAACGATTTTGAGATCGGCCTTCTCGGGGCTATTCCCTTTTTGGCGCAGGTGGCACAATTAGCATCAGCTTATATGGTGGATTTATCGGGTAAAAGGAAAGCGATCACTATTCGCAGCCTGGTTATGGCCCGTCAGACCTGGTGGCTGCTTTTGCCTCTCCCCCTTATCGATAATAAATGGGGGCTGGGAATACTATTGGCTATCGTAATCATCTCCAATATCGCGGCAATGATGGGAACGGCCGCCTGGATGTCATGGGTAGCAGACCTGGTGCCGGATCGCATACGCGGGCGTTATTTCGGTTTTCGAAGCGGGATTATAGCGATTTCCACGATTACCGCGACCCTGGTCGGAGGGGCAGTATTAGATTATTTTAAGGGAATAGATCATGCCGGATGGGGCTTTTCAATAATCATAGGACTGGGCTGTGCGTTCGGATTGATCGCAATCATGCAAATGAACAAGCTTCCGGATCGGCCATTGGAACAAACCAGATCAAAGATTCTCTGGACCTATATACAGGAGCCATTAAAGAACAAGAACTTCCGACATCTTATTAAAATATTTTTAGTATGGAATTTCGCCTGCGGGATCGCGGCCGCGTTTTTCTCGGCTCACATGATCTCCATTCTTAAGATGAGCTTTACTCAGATTTCGATCTATGCCAGCGCATCATCGATTGCGGCGGTGCTGCTCAACAGGCCCTGGGGCGCGTTGGTTGACAGATTCGGGTCCAAACCGATAATAGTTTTCTGCGCTTTTGGAATCGCGTTTGTGCCGCTGCTCTGGTGGATACCTCGGCCGGGCCATCTCTGGATACTGGCTTTCGAGGCTGTCTACTCCGGCGCACTCTGGACGGGATTCAATTTAGCGGCATTTAATATCCCGATTGCCAACAGCCCGAAACAAAGCCGGACGGCGTATTTGGCGGTCTTTTCGGTTATTACGGGGTTGGCGTTTTTTATAGCCTCGATATTAGGCGGGACACTTGCTCAAAACTGGAAAGAGATTCACTGGCAGTTGGGACCGCAGACGGTGATCAATTATCATCTGCTCTTTGCTATCTCAAGCCTACTGCGGATGCTGGCGGCCTTGATGGTTCTTAGATTCCACGAGCCGACCGAAAAGGATTTACCGACCATGATTCAATATATGGGCGATTCTTTTATCAAGCGGCTTTCTAGTGCTCGGCAGTTTATCCCCTGGATATCAAAGAGGGTCGGTGAATTGAGTTTGATTCCATACAAAGTCGGCCGAATTGTGTTTAGCTTATTTGCAGCAATTTTTTAGATAAATATTCCTGAAACAAAGGGTATAATCAGTATGAGTAACGAAATTAAAAAGATATTTACAATTGGGCATTCGACAAAACCATTCGAGAATTTTGTCGAAATGCTCAAAGGGCATCAGATAGAAATTTTAGCGGACGTCAGAACGCTTCCAAAATCCCGACGTTATCCCCATTTCAACCTTGAAAATCTTGCCGAAAAATTACCTTTGGAAGGTATGGAATATCATCCTCTAAAAGCATTGGGCGGGCTAAGAAACCCCATAAAGGATTCAATCAACACTGCCTGGGAAAATGCCAGCTTTCGAGGTTACGCCGATTATATGCAAAGCTCGGATTTCGAAATGGCACTCAAAGAACTTATAGATATTGCAGATAAAAAACGAGTCGCTATTATGTGCGCCGAGGGAAATCCCTACCATTGCCATCGTTCCCTGATAGCAGATGCCCTAACGGCTCGCGGTATCGAGGTGCGTCATATTTCATCGGCCAAATCGGCCAGCCTGCATCGGCTGACATCATTTGCAAAAGTGGACGGCGTGAAAGTATGGTACCCTGCGGAGTAAGACAAATAAATCAATTACCCCCGAGCCGTCTCGAACGGCTAACCTGCTACTTAGAAGGCAGCTGCTCTATCCAGTTGAGCTACGGGGGCAATAATTCAAAATTATATTGATCACTGCAATTTTTAATTCTCAGCACAAATTACTTTGAACTGATAAAATCGGGGCGAGAGGATTTGAACCTCCGGCCCCATGGTCCCAAACCATGTGCGCTACCAGGCTGCGCCACGCCCCGTTTCAAGCGCGAATATAAATCGTAAAACCGATAAAATCAAGTGTGGTATCAAACTATTTAGAGGATGAACTATCCCAGAGCAAGCTCGATGAAGGGACGAATCTTAGCCAATGCCCGGCCGCGATGAGAGATCTTATTCTTTTCGGCCGCGGGCAACTCGGCCAAAGTCTTGCCTGTTTCCTCCACAATAAAAATAGGATCATAACCAAAGCCGTGTTTGCCGCTCGGATACGACGCGATTTTCCCATTCAGGATTCCCTCGACCGAAAAAACTTTACCGGTTTCGTCAGCGAAAGAAATAACGCATTTGAAACGCGCCCCTCGTTCCTCATCGGGAACGTTTTTCAACAGCGACAGGAGTTTATGGTTATTGTCGGCAAAGGAGCATCCCGGACCGGCAAAACGCGCGGAGTAAACCCCCGGCGCCCCACCCAGGTAATCAACCTCCAGACCGGTATCGTCGGCGACCGCGGGCAAATGATATTTATCCCAAACGGCTGTAACCTTCAGGATCGCATTTTCAAGCATCGTCTCCCCCGTTTCCTCAACATCCGGGAAATCAGGGAAATCCCTGGCAGATAGAATCTCCAAATTGAGACCTGTCAGAATTTCGGTCATCTCAGAGATCTTATGAATATTATTTGTAGCCAGTATGAGCTTTTTCACAAGATTAAATCAGTAATTTGGATTAATTAATACGAATTGATATCGACCAGGCCGACTTTACCGATCCTGGTACCCAGAAAAAGCCGGCCGATACGCTTGAATTTGTCGGGGGAATCGGATACGAAAAACTGTCGTTTTCCTGCAATGGTTGAAGGGCTGAGCAGATCGAGCGAACTCAGGGCCTGTTGAGTGGCCCGAGCGGTTTCCTCGGCGGAATCGATCAGCCTGACGCCATTACCCATGACGGCCGCAATGGTGTGTTTCAGAAGCGGATAATGGGTGCATCCGAAAATAAGCGTATCGATCTTTTTATTTTTAAGTTCGCTGAGATAATCCTCGGTGATAAGCCTGGTGGCGGGCTGATCGATATATCCTTCCTCCGCGAGCGCCACAAAAAGCGGGCAGGCGCGGGAATAGATTCGAAGTGAACCATCCAAGGCCTTAAGCGCTTTCTCGTAGGCCAGAGAGTTAATCGTTCCCTGAGTTCCGATTACTCCGATCCGTTTGGTGGCCGATTTGTTGATCGCGCCTTTGGCGCCAGGTTCGATAACGCCCAGCATGGGGATATTATAGATACGCTGAATATATCCGAGAGCCAAACTCGAGGCGGTATTGCAGGCCACCACGATAAATTTGACATCATGCTCCAGCAGAAAATTAACATCCTGACGAGCGAATTTGCGAACGATTTCAGGGGAACGCGGGCCATAAGGATATCGTCCGGTATCGCCAAAATAGACGACGTTCTCATTGGGAAGAAGCCGGAAAATCTCCTTGGCGACTGTCAGGCCGCCGATACCGGAATCGAAAACGCCAATGGCTTTAGTGCGATGATCGGTTCTGGCTTTCATATCTTTCCTTGAAAGAGACTATGGAATCATATATGGCTTTGGCGGTTTTCTTCTGGAAATCATCCCTCTTGAGTTTTTTCTCATCGCTGTTATTGGAAATAAAAGCGGTTTCCAGAAGCACGGCCGGCATATAGGCTTTATCGAGTACGAAAAATCCAGCCTGGTCGACTCCGCGCGAGGCAACATCGGTAAGGCTGGTCATATCCTTTACCATAATATCGGCGAAATCGGCGGACTCTCGTTGATATTCAGTCTGCACCATATCGCGGAGCGTAAAATCAAGATCGGTGTCGTATTGCTTTTGCTCATCGGATTTTTCAAATCGAATGGCGCTGTTCTCAAGACTGGCGGCAGCGCGGGCCTGATCGGTTTTGGCGTCGGCCAGGAAAAACGCGATGGCGCCGGTCGCTTTTTTATTCTTGGCGGCGTTGGTGTGGATCGAAACTAAAATATCTCCGCCGACCGAATTGGCCAGAGCGGTCCTTTGAGACAGCGGGACAAAGACATCATCCTGACGAGTCAAAACCGGCTTGAATCGGCCATCGTCTTTGAGGAGTTTATAAAGCTCATTGGCAATTTTCAGGGTGATATTCTTTTCCTTGGTGCCGGTAGGTCCAACCGCGCCGTTATCCTCACCGCCATGACCGGGATCGATGACAATGACATCGATGGGATTATCGGAAAGAGGAGCTT
The DNA here is from genome assembly GCA_963801605.1 of uncultured candidate division Zixibacteria bacterium. GTDB lineage: Bacteria > Zixibacteria > MSB-5A5 > UBA10806 > UBA10806 > UBA10806. The sequence continues at coordinate 45,858 of CAWDFP010000007.1, read as the reverse complement.
TTTCCTCGGCAATCATAGCCGAATCAGAAAAACCATCGCCCCTGATAAGGAACTGAATGCGAAGAGGGTCTTCTTTGACTTTGGCGGTATAGGTGAATTCCCGGGGACGAAGCCGAATTGAAACCTGGCATGAATTATCGAACTGATAAGTTTTAACCTCGTAAATCGCCTTAGCGGGAATTCGTTTACGGAACGCCATCGAATCTATCTTGCCATCGGATATGGTAACCGCCAACCAGTTATCATCCGTTTTCATGGCATCGAATTTCAGATTTTCCTTCATATTTATTTCAATAAGAAGGCCATTTATTTTCTGCGAGGCGCTGATACCGGTAACGTTAAACTCCGGGCTGGATACTTTGAGGCTTTTCCCGGCCCAAGCGTATTCCTGGTTGGATATCTTATTTAGCACCGAAATAAGGTAATTGATCGGAAGCAGAAATGAGCCATCCTGAAATATAACCGGTTTGTAGATATTGTAGATATCATCACCGGATTTGATAAATGGCGAGAAAAGAGAATATTCGATACTGATGCCATTAAAATCGGTTTTGCCTCTCTTGGACAGGAAATCAACGCTTTCGGTGCCGCCCAAAAATTGGGCGACAGCGCTTGATTTGACATAAGTATCACCATCGATTTGATAAGATTCAATATCCCCGCCGCCGCTTGCAGGCGTTTGGCCATAAGCTATAGGGATAAAAGCAAAGGCTATAATTAAAAGTACCAGAAAGTAATTTCGCATCAAGTTTTATACCCCATCAAGGCAGGCTTGTTCATCGACGGCGCTTAAATTCCCGATCGATATCCCGCCTGGTTTCGCGTTCAATAATGGCGGCCCGCTTATCATATTGACGTTTGCCGCGTGCCACGGCCAATTCGACCTTGGCATACTTTCCCTTGAAATAAAGCCTTAACGGGATAAGTGTCAACCCTTTCTCGTCAGAAAGTGCGATTAGTTTGCGGATTTCTCGATCATGAAGCAGAAGCCGCCTGGCTCGTTCAGGTTCATGGCCGGCATAGCCTGTCTTCTCATAAGGCGCAATATGCATATTATGAAGGATAACACCATCGGACGCCGCAGTGGCATAAGAGTCCTTAAGTGTGGCTTTGCCATCCCGAAGCGATTTGACCTCGCTTCCAAGAAGCGACAGCCCGGCCTCAAACGATTCCAATATCTCGAAGTCGTGACGAGCCTTGCGGTTGGTGGCCACGACCTTGATCCCGTCATTTCCGGATGGTCCCGATTTGGCTATCATGCTTTGCATATACTATCAGATTAAAGTTCGTTCAAGTATTTTTATTTGACATATTATAAATAGAATGTGAGGAGCAATTTTAAATAATACTTTTACGGACTAAAAGCCATGAAATTTGGCAGTTATCGCTAATGAATTAAATTTGATTAAAAGCTTATATTGTGTTAGATTTATGCAACCTTTTGTGGATAAAAAGGGTAGAATTAGCTGAATAAGCAGCTTTCTAAAAGGAGCGTTAATGTCACTGTTCTCCAAGAAAAAGCCGAAAAAAGTAAAGCAAAACCGCACATTCCTTGAAACCGTATGGGATTACACCCAATCTCTTGGGAGTAGCCCTAATATTGGCCCTGATGATTAAAGCCTCGGTTGTAGAGGCATATAAGATACCATCAGGCTCGATGGAAAAAACTCTTTTGGTCGGAGATTTCCTATTAGCCAATAAATTCGTCTATGGAATGCGTTTGCCTATACCGTTTACCGATATCAGGCTTCCAGCCTTAGCCGAACCCAAGCCCGGCGATATCATCATTTTTAAATTCCCCGGAGATACCCGTCAGAATTATATCAAGCGCTGTATCGCGATCGAGGGCCAAAAAGTCAAAATTGTCGATAAACAGGTTTATGTCGATGATAAATTAGTGCCGCTTCCACCACATGGGCAATACGCAAGTTCAGCCTGGCCGATGCTTCCGCACACCGAAGAGAAAGTGTGGAAAGCCGGCAATTATACCTGGGATAACGCCGGCGGGTATTATGAAACCGAAGGCAACCGCGACAACATGCCTGAAATTGTGGTCCCCAAGGGAAAGCTATTTATGATGGGCGATAATCGCGATAACTCGGCAGATTCGCGTTATTGGGGATTTTTAGATCGTCGCCTGGTACAAGGCAAAGCGATGATGATCCATTGGTCCTGGCAGTCGTATGATCCGAGCGACCCCGATGTGCATTTTCCCAAACCGCCGGAGATCGCAGCCGCCAATCCGCTTTCGATAGTCCAGAACGTAGCTTTCAATATTTATCATCTTCCGGAAAGAGTACGCTGGTCACGAATCGGGACGATAATTAGATAGATAAACCAAACAAGTTTAATAGTGCCGCCAGGTAATCGTTTCCGGGCGGCATTATTTTTTTGGGTGTTTCGAGTACCATATCGAAGAGAATTACTCGGCCGCGGGTTCCGCCTATCGGTCCGGAGGACCGATAGCAAGAAATCCGATTGGGGATTGCCCGGAGAGCTGGATTTCAGAATCTATTATGAAAATCCCAAGATAATGAAGTCAATTCTCAGAAGCCTATAAACGGACGCGAATGCCCGATGGGAAGCCCCCCAATCGGATTTCGATGCCCCGACCTTGTCGGGGCCGCGGAACCCGCGAGACAGCCTTTTCGCACAGCAAACTATTTCTGCTTGAGATGCTTGACCAGTTCGATACAGGTTTCAAACCGACCAAATGATGGCATGAGATAAATACCGGTTACATATCCCCTGGCTTGCTCAATAAATTCCTCGGCAAGTTCACCGCCCGTTTGCGCTGACCGTTCTCCCGCTTTCAGCATAATCGATCTGGTTCGTTCGGGAATTTCAATTCCGGGGACCTCGTTGTGCAGGAACTGGGCGTGCTTGAAATTTACCAATGGCAATACGCCGAGCAGAACCGGCACATTAGGCTTAAAACTGTCTACGAACCTTTTGAGATGATCCAGTTCGTAAAGAGGCTGAGTCATGATATACTGACCGCCGGCGTCAAGTTTTTCTCTCAAACGCTTAAGCTCAAGATCCTGGTTGGGGGATGTTGGATTTACGCCGACCCCTATCGAAAGAGCAGTTGGTTTGCCGATTGAATTGCCTGCTAAATCGGCGCCGGAGTTCAAACGCGAAATAATTCTCACCAATCCAATCGAGTCCACATCATAAACAGCCGTAGCTTGAGGGTAATCGCCTATGGAGGGCGGATCGCCCGTAAGAGCCAGGATATTGTGGATGCCGATCGCATTAGCGCCAATGAGATCAGCCTGAAGACCCATCAGATTTCGGTCGCGAGTTGTAAAATGCAGAACTATATCGATATCAACTGATGACGCTATCAAATAGGCCAGGGCCATACAGCTCATCCTAACGCGCGCCATCGGCGAATCGGCAACGTTGACGGCATCGGCCCCAGCATCGAGAATCTTGCTGGCAGCCTCAACCAATTTGGCGGGATTTGTCCCTTTGGGAGGATCTATTTCAACGGATACGGCAAAGCCGCTGGTAAGCTTTTCATATAATCTTGTTTTGGCTCCTCCAGCCGGTTCAACTGCTTTGATGATGCCGGTCCCATTTACTCTAACGGTACTTGTTCTTTTGCTAACAACTGATCCCTTTGTGGCCTTAACCACGGCCGCAATATGATCCGGCGTAGTCCCACAGCATCCCCCAACAATCAACGCGCCCGCTTTGACAAACGATTTGGCATACTCCGCGAAATAATCGGGTGAGGAGAGATAGATGAACCGTCCTCCATAGTAACGCGGAAGGCCGGCGTTAGGTTGAGCGGAGATATACCCCACGCCGAGCTCGGAGAGCTGCTCGATGACATCAAGCATTTTCTGGGGCCCTACGGAACAGTTAGCTCCGATAACATCAACCCGAAGCGGAAGTAACCTGGCCACCATTTCGGCCGGTGTATGCCCGAAATAAGTACTTCCCTCAGCGGTAAAAGTCATCTGAGCAACGATAGGCAGATCACAGGCAGCCCTGATAGCCTGTATAGCAATTTCCATTTCATCGAGACTGGAAATGGTTTCGATCATAAAGAAATCGACGCCACCCTCGAGGAGAGCCTCAGCCTGCTCAGCAAAAGCATTTTTAGCATCGAAAAGTTTAATTTTGCCGATTGGCTCCAGCGGCTTGCCGAGCGGGCCTATTGATCCGGCCACCAGAACATCAATACCGGAAACCTCGCGGGCCTCACGAGCGATCCTGGCGCCAGCCAGATTTATATCTCTGAGGCTTTGCTCTAAGCCATGAGCAGTCAAGCGGTAACGATTGCCGCCGAAAGTATTGGTTTCAATGATTTCGGCTCCGGCCTCGATATATTCGCGATGCACCTCGCCCACCAGATGGGGCGCCGAAATATTAAGCTCATCGAAACAGCGGTCATAGGAGATCCCCTTTTGGTTGAGATAGGTCCCCATGGCGCCATCGCAAATAAGAATGCCAGCGTCAAGTTTCTCGCGTAGATTAATAGCCATAAACTTTTTGAATACTAATCAATAATACCAACCATGTCAATATAACAGAGTTTTAGTATGGATTATAGAAGGTTAGGGAGTGCGATAATATTTCAGTTCTCGTCTATATTATCGATAAAAGCCTGGAAGCCTAAATCGTCATTCGAGGCATTGGGGAAGCTGTATTCTTTCATGGGCACATGCCAGTTTAAGGGCGATTTAATATAACCGGCCATGAAATAACGAAGCGCTGTTTTAAGTCGTTCCTCAAGAACCTCGGCCCCTTCGCGAGGAGTATCTAAGAGAAGGATAAAGGCCCTGTTTCTATTATAAATGCCAAGTATGTCGGTTTCTCGGATTGAGCCCCTTATGAGTTTCCTAAATGATGCGATAAAGTCTTCGTAGCTTTTAAACTTTTCGATATCGCTGAAAGCATCTATATGCGTCAGGTCCAGGGCGATCATAGAGACAAAAGTAGCATAGCGTTTAGCGCGCTTTATCTCTTCAAGCGCTCGCGCCTTAAATGCCATTGGGTCTTTATAGAGCCGATCAGCATCAAGGATGTTTTTTAGCTTTTTTGGCATACACATTTGGGACAAACGTACAATCCCGCCTGAGGCGTGGTCCCGGTCCCACAATATTATACTGCAAATTGGGTGCCGTTATTCCATGGTTATCATATTATCTAATAGGCAATTGCAGGGAATATTATCAACCCAATAACATATTTGATATTATGAAAGGTGACGCTAAGACGCTATAATATATAATGATAATAATACTTAATAATGAGTTTTGCAAAATGCAAAAACTTTCATATAAATGTCCGGATTGGCTCTTTTTTTCAATATGAATAATGATAACAGCCTTATAATACAATGATTTATAGCGGATAACCTGAAGGCTAATATTTTACGAAGTCAATGGGATCGCGTAATTGACAGCTTAATCGATTATTTTATAGTCCTTGATTTTGTATAACAGCGACCGGTAGCTGATATCAAGGAGTTTGGCCGCTTTTCGGCGATTCCAGTTGGTTTTATGAAGCGCCTTTGTAATCATAATCTTCTCAACCTCGGAAATGGCGCTTTCAACCTTGCCTTTCATGGTAAAATCGTCATCGTCTATATCGAGAATCGGACCTTTGCGGCCGCCGGGATTGGGGATAGGTCCTTTGAGAGTGTCATAAATGATATTTTCGTCGGAACGCACCACGATCTGCTTGATAAGATTTTCAAGCTGCCGGACATTGCCAGGCCAATCGAATGCCTGCAGTAAACGCATGGTCTCAGGTTTGATTTCTTTACGCGGCTTACCATAGAGAATCGAAAGCTTTTCAAGGAAATGGTCGACTAACAACGGGATATCTCCGCGGCGGTTTCTAAGCTGCGGCAAGCTGATGGTAATCTCATTAAGTCGATAAAAGAGATCATCCCGCATGGCGCCCTGCGAAATAGCATCCTCGAGATTTTTATTGGTGGCGCACACAATTCGAACATCGACATGAATATTATTGATGCCGCCCACCCTGACGAACTCCTGCTGTTCGAGTACCTGAAGCAGCTTTGATTGCAGCTCCAGAGGCATATCTCCGATTTCATCGAGGAACATGGTTCCTTTATTGGCGACCTCGAATCGTCCGGGTTTGGTTTTGTGGGCGCCGGTAAAGGCTCCTTTTTCATATCCGAAAAGCTCGGCCTCCAGCAAATCGCGGGGGATCGCGGCGCAGTTAACCTTAACGAACGGTTCATGACGGCGCGTTGAGCGGGAATGAATCATGCGGGCTACAATTTCTTTACCGGTCCCCGATTCGCCGCGAATGAGCACGGTGAGATCCGAATTGGCAACTTCCTCTATCAGGCTACGGACATCGGCCATAGATTGTGAATCGCCAATAAGGGCCTCGGTTTGACTTTCCCGCAGGCGTTCCTGAAGCTGGGAGAGCTCGGCTTTGAGTTTGCGTTTCTCCAATACCGAACGGATATGGATTTCAACCTCGCGTACATCGAACGGTTTGTTGATAAACTCGGCGGCGCCACGACGAACAGATTCAACTATGTTTTTGGTATCGCCGTGGCCGGATAGCATAATCACATCGACATTTTCATCGATTCCTCGAATTTTCTCCAAAACATCGATGCCGTTCATGCCCGGCATCTGGATATCGAGCAATACCAATTCGGGCCGTTTGCCCGCCGGCGTTTTTGTAATTTTGTTTATCCCCTCTTTGCCATCCCTGGCGTTATCGATACAATAATCTTGTCCCAATCCTTCGGATAGAATCCAGGAGACCTTGGGATCATCATCGATTACGAGGATATTCACGAGATTGTTGGTTGCATCTTTCATACGCTTAGATCGATTGTTATCGCCGTGCCTTTTCCGACTTCACTTTTAACGTTTATCTTACCATTATGCACTGAAATAATTCTTTCTACAATTGCCAGGCCCAACCCGGTGCCGGATTGTTTGGTGGTGAAATATCGATCAAAAATACGGTTCAAATTGTCCTCTGGTATCCCGCAACCGGTATCTTCCACATGCAATCGAATCCAATTTTCGCCATCATTTGACACAAGTTCACACTTCAGCCCGAGCGTCCCCCCTGTCTCCATACTATCGACAGCATTTAGGATAATGTTAACGAAAACCTGATACATTTCTCGTTCGTTAACCATAACTGAGGGCAAGCCCGGTTCGTACTCGCGGACAATCTTGATCTCCTTATTTTTTACATCGGATTTTAGGAGATCCAGACTCTTTTCCAAAAGATCGGTAATACAGACCTTGCGGGTCTGGTATTTATTGGGATTGGCGAACTCAACCATTTCCTTGACCAATTCCGACAAGCGGTTAACCTCTTTTTCAGCTTCCGGAAAGAACTCCCTGGCCTTTTTACCCTCGATCTTGTCTTTATAAATTTGAATACTTCCCTTAAGATTAGTCAAGGGTTTTCTAAGGTCGTGACCGATATCGGCCAGGAGCTTGCCCATAGTGACTAACTGGGCAGCATTGAGCACGGCGCGCTGGCGCTGGTAGATGGCGGCAGTCTGCGAAAGGGCTAAGACCGCCAATTCCTTAAGAGTTGATGTGAATTGAAAATCGGCCGGGAAAGCCAGAACAGCCACACCCGCGAGTGAACGTTTCAAAAAGATCGAAAGTGGAATAATCTGAGCCTGATAGTCGCCTACAAAATTCCTGATATTTTCCGCTAACGCTGTTTCCATCGATTGAATATTAGATTTATCTCCCAATACAATCGGTTCATGTCCCAACTCAATGGTCCTGACCGATGGCGGGATAGTTTTATTCGGCAATTTCCCGAAGGAAAACTCCAATTGTAATTGACCGCCCCGTTCATAATAATCATACCATATAATAAACTCGATATTAAATAGCTGCTCTAAACCCTCAAATGTTGCCTGCCCGATTTTGGCCGGATCATCAAGCATCGAAACTTTCTCCGCCAGGCCGTGAAGAACGGTCAGTTCATTGATAGTCCGAGTCTTGTCGGCGATAAGATTGGCCCGGTCGATAGCCACCGCCGCCGGAAGGCCCAATGAGACTAACATCGAAAGATCGTCCTGAGTAAACGGCTTACCGTTAAGTTTATTATTGAGATTGATGACTCCGAAGATCTGATCTTTATAAATAAGCGGTACCGAAATCAGCGATTTAGATTCGTATTTTTGACGGTTGATGCGGGCAAACCTGGGATCTTTTTCGATATCACCGATTATGAGCGCCCGACCGGTTTGAGCTACATAACCCGAAATAGAAGAGCCAACCTTCATCCTGGTAGATTGCACCACGCTGTCCTCCAGGCCGCAAGACGCACCGATATAGAGCTCGCTTTTATGGGGGTCCAGAATCATTACAGAACCCATCTTGGCGCCAATGACGTCAATGGCCAAGGAGAGGATTGAGGTTAGAGCCTCCCTAAGATCGATGGTTGTGGCCAGGAGATTGCCCGCCGCCGATAAGGCATTGATTTGAGCCAACTTAAGCTCAAGAGTCTCATTCGCTACTTTAAGCTCATTCAAGAGCTTCAAACGCTCGAGTTCGATCTGGCGTTTCTCGATACTCTGAGCAACGGCTAACTTCAGCTCATCCATTTCCAGGGGCTTAGTCAAGTAGCCAAAGGCGCCCTTATCGATTGCCAGCCTGGCGCTGTCGAGGGAGGCGTAGCCGGTGATAAGGATCACACCCATAAAGGGGTCTTTGGAGTGAGCGCGAGTAAGGATATCTATACCATCATACACCGGCATTTTTATATCAGTAATAATAAGATCGAAATCCAGTTCATCAAGACGCTTGAGGGCTTTTTGAGGATCATGTTCGCCGATAACCTGGTACCCTTCCATAGTCAGGAGAGTCTTCAGGCTATCCACCATGCGAGGTTCATCATCTATGACAAGTATTCTTCGTTCAGTCATTTTTTATCTTGGTTGAAAGTGGCAATTTTATGGTGAACGTAGCCCCGCCATTACCGTTGTTGAATGCCGAGATAGTGCCGTTATGGGATGTTATAATTCCATGGCAAACGGCCAGGCCCAATCCGGTACCTGATTCTTTTTTGGTGGTATAGAATGGCTCAAAGATATGAGGTAATTCAGTTGATTCTATTCCTGTTCCGGTATCGGAAAAATCAATTTCGGCAAAACCATCGCGACGAATTGCAGTCACGGTAAGGCTTCCCCCCTGCGGCATAACATCGCGAGAGTTGAGGATCAGATTAAGGAATACCTGTTTTAATTTATTGGGCGAGCCATTAACTTTAATGTCACCCTGTTCGAAATTCCGAATTATCTGAATATCCTGGCTATGAAGTTTTTGGGCGGTTAGATCCAAAGTAGAGTTAAGAACCTCGATGACATTAATTTCCACCTGCTGCTCCAGGGCCGGGCGGTAGAAATCGAGCAATTGCCGGACGATCCTGGCGATACGGTCAACCTCCTCGTGAACTACGGCAATATTGCTTTTAATATCGTCGGAAGCTCCCGCTGATTTTGATATGATCGTCAGGTAATTTTTTATTATTCCCAGCGGATTATTGACTTCATGTGCGATCGAGGCGGCCAACCGTCCCAAGGCGGCCAGTCTTTCAGATTCAATTAACCTCTTTTGGGCCGACCGGAGCTCTACCAGGGCGTCCGTTTCGCTCTGATAAAGATGCGCATTAACGATTGCCACGCTTAGCTGATTCACCAGAATGGAAACAAATTCTAAATCGTTTTCCTGATATGGCAGGCCCGAAAGTTTGCGGGGCAAAAATAGTATTCCCAACAGATTCGCCTTGGAAATAAGCGGCACGATAAGCTCGGCCTCAACGATTCTCAGCTTGGAATAATCCTCGGTATCGGGCGGGACAGCTTCATCCAATTCGCCGATTAGCTGGGGCTGGCCAACGCGCTGCAGATGGCGAGCCAGCCGGCCCACCCGGGAAAACTTGATAGAAACGTCTTTGGGCAGGGTCAATCCCTTAAAATGAAAATGCGATAGTTTGTTATCTTTGGGGTCCTGAACAATGATGGCGGCGCCAGCAACTCCCATCTGGCCGATACAGGTAAACAGAGTGGCATCAAGAAGCGATTCCACATTCAGCATGGAATTGAGATGCCGCGAAATTTCGAAAATAGTATAAAGATCGAAGATTTTGCGCCGCAGACTTTTGTTGGCGTCGGTAAGGACGCCAATATGGTTTGCGACCGGTGATTCCTCGAGGCCCGGCTTGGCGACCGGGTCTATTTTTTTATCACGTTCTTCTAAATCTGCCATCTAAGAAATTATTCGGCAGACAGCGCCCGAAATTGACCTAATCCTTACAATCGCCTCCGAATGGAAAGGGTCCGCCTTTGAAGAAGTTCACCAGATATACAACATCAAGACCGTTAACGTCGCAACTGCCGTTGGCATCCCCTGCCAAGTAAGGTGAGGGCGCTGGTCCCCCTCCTTTCAAGTAATTTACAAGATAAATAACATCAAGCCCATTTACCACACCAGAATTATTAGCGTCGCCGGGAATATAGCTGCCCCCGGCATCAACGGAAAAGCCCCAAATATCCGAATATGGCGACCATCGTACTCCATCCGTGCCTTTTATACGCCAGAAATAAACGCCGTTTGCGAGCGGCGAGGCATTCGTGAAATTGGCGGTAGTCAGGGCCGAATCGACGATAACCATATCGGTGAATTGCTGATTCCGGGAAAGCTCGAATAAATATTGGACTCCTTGTCCCAGGCTATTCCAATTGAAATTGATAAATGGCAAGGTTGACACAAAGTTATTGATTGGAGCGATTAAGACTGGCGCCTGCAGAATCACGTTGATATTAAATCTCCAGGCCGTCGAGCGCGAGGAGTAGCCTGCCTGATTGAAGGCCGTTACTCTCCAATAGAATGACCCGTTGGCAAAAGGATTTGTATTTTGGTAGTTGGAGTTTGTTAGCGTGGAATCGAAAAAGATAATATTTGTGAAGTTTTGATCTCCAGCTAGTTCAAACACATAGCGGTCGGCAGTTGGAACATCGGACCAATCAAAGTTAGCATAAGCCGTATCAAGTGTTGAATTGTTGGCAGGAAGATTAAGCCCGGGAGTCGTCGGGGGCATGATGTTCGAGATTAAAGCTTAAGGTACTATCATGGGATAGGACGAAGGCGAAAACCGTGTCGGGATAATATCCAGCATGGGCAGCATTGATATTATAGGTTCCCTGCGGAATCGTTTGAAGACTGTAGCTGCCTGAAGTATCGGTTGTATCTGCAAGGCCTAATGAGGTTATACTAACGATAGTTCCCGATAAATCTCCGGGCGAATTTGATAATGCCACGTGGCCATTCAAAGCAAAAACATCCCCCTGGAGCGATACTTGAAATCTCTCCGACGGCGGTCCAATTTGCGAGTTAGCGTCGCGAGACTCGACCTTAAACCATCGAGTTCCCAAGACATATGGCCCCACTAGCAAACTCTCAGCATTAACATTTTCGGCAAGGACTGCAGAGGTGGCATAGGTATCGCAGGGGTAAATGTCATCAATATAAATTCCATCGCTGGTAACACTGGCGTCAGTCCAGTATGCAAATCGGATTTTAATTTCCTGACCGGCATAAGTCCCCAACGGAAAGACTCCCCGTACCCAGTTGCCGCTGGAGCTTCCAGTAATTCCAAATCCCTTGTTGTGCCGATGAGGATTCGTTGTCGTCGAAAGGTTACCCTCAATTTCCCACCAGGAGACACCGCCATCGGTTGAGACCTGTACATAGGCGTAATCGTAATCGGGTTCGAGACTGTAGCGGGTCCAGAAAGTCAGGCTGTCCCCGTCCTGGACTTTAAGTCGCTCCGCTATGGTTACGTAATAGCGGATATTATTTACTCCGGTTCCGGAGAAGGCGCTGTAAGTCCCGCTATGACGAATGGTGTTATTTCGAGTAAAACCATCAAGGGAGTACCCTGAAGTTGTTTCGAAAGTCTGAGTAGCACGAGAATAATCGGCCAGCGTGGTGACTCGATAGCTGGTTGCCAGGTTGAAAGTGTCGGTGGTTGAGCCCTGCCAATGCAGGTAGAATGGGCTGTCAGGAGTCGCTGCGGATGGCGATACGACGGTTGGCATTTGAGGCAATCTTCGTCTATAAGATGCCAGGCCTCGCGGCAGGAGATCTTTCATAATGCCGATATTTTGCTGGATCAAGGGAGCGATACGGTTCTGCGGCGGCCAGAAACCGTCAGCATCGCCTCCGACCTCGATTACCTCAGAGAAGGTTTTTTTATGGAGTCTGTCCTCGCCATAGCCCCAATCTCCTATATCACCGTTGGTATTGTATAGAAGCTGCCACGGCGCTCCGACGCTATAACCCACAGATTGGGCATAAGCGGCGAGGGTATCATAAAAACTATAATCATCGCATTGGGCATCATAGTAGCCCCAGGGAAATAAAAAGTAATTACCATAAGCATGATAATTAAGGACTAATGCAAAATTATGGCTATTTATAAAATCCTGAACACCAGAGATCTCCGGTTCCGAGGCCGGGGATAAGCCTCGATAGGTTTCGTCCCCAGTATAAGGCGAAGAACCATTATTGTCATAACCCCAGAAATAGCTGAAATTGCGGTTCAGATCGATCCCATAGCTACCATCCCCATTATTGCGCCTGTTTTTACGCCACATACCTCCGCCGCCAGGATCGGTCTGCCGGTTATATTCATACCCATCGGGGTTCAAAACGGGGCAGAAAAATAGCTCATAATTATTGATAAGGTCCGTAGCGATAGCATCGGTTCCGTAATTAACTAAGATATATCTCATGAACTCCAGGCAAATTTCTCCGGTTATCGGTTCTCTGGCGTGAATCAGGCCCGAAACAAAAAGCTCCGTTTCGTCCTCATCGATATTAGGATTATCAGAGATTTTCATCACCCAAATTGACCGTCCCTCGGTGGTAGTAGCAATATGAAATTTGGGCGTGCAAAAGTTTGGATAAGCGTTGGCCAGGGAATCCATTACAGCGACCATCTCGAGAAATGTCCTATATCCACCCATGGTGGTCCCAACGGGATTGCGGCTTTGATAAAAAGCGGTTAAATCATCGTGGATGACGGTATAAGGAATCCCCAGGCCAATAAAGCCGGGCATGTCATGCTCCGGGATGGCAAAATCGAGATAAGTCCCAGCCTGGCCGGCTATCGGCTCCAGTCCAAGTTGAACTATTTTTAATAATACCGGCTTATCCGGATAGGATATCCTGACTTGTTTGTAGATTTCCGCATGCAGTATAACTGCGCCGGTGAGGATGATTGCGAACAAAGCTGCTGAACAAAGGCGTTTCATGAATAACTCCCGTTATAAAGTTGGCTGAATGTAAAATAACCATGTTGATATGATTGTCAATCTTAATTTTAGCCGATCATTCGTGGGGTATCGGGGGCATTAAACACAGGAACGGCAAACAATTAATCTGAGTTTGTCTATAATAAAAGAAACCGTATATTATCACAGTATTATTGGTTAATGGGGCGATACTTTTTAGTATGAAAATAAAGGAAGTTGATATTACGTACGACATGACGCAACAAATAGCGGAATCGTTAATCGGTATCGCCGAGGTTACAGCCGTTTATGTATCCAAGCGTGAAATTCTGCTTAAAGGCAAACCGATAATCCTGCTTTCGGGTATGAGAATTGAAATAGAATCGAGGCTGGAATATTTAGGGTATAAAGCGGAGGTAATCTCTACCGAACCGGAATTGATTGTACGGTTGATGTCTCCGGGGCAAATTGAAAAAAGAAAATTCCCCTGGATAAATCTTTTATTGTTCGTAATCACCGGAATGACGACTATTTTGGCAGGCGCCTGGCAGGATGGAATTGATATTATAGCCAGGCCGGGAATTTTGATCCAGGACCCACTCGCCGTAATTCACAGAGGATTGCCATTTTCTCTTTCTCTACTTGCGATCTTGCTCTTTCATGAATTCGGACACTATACCGCCGCCAGGATTCATAAGGTCAATGTCACACTTCCCTATTTCATTCCTGCTCCCACTATGTTGGGGACATTCGGCGCGTTTATTAAATCCAAATCTGTGTTTGTAAATAAAAAGCAGCTTCTCGATGTGGCCGTAGCGGGTCCCCTGGCAGGTCTGGTTATATCAATTATCGTTTTGATAATAGGCATTAACGGCTCAATTCTAATGCCCATAACAGTCAAAGGAGAAGAAATCTTTTTTGGGAATTCGATACTGCACACCCTGATCATTTACCTGATTAAAGGCAATATCCCAAATGGGTCGATGCTTCTTCCAAATTCCGTCGCATTCGCAGGATGGGTTGGCTTGTTAGTTACGATGTTTAACCTGCTGCCCATAGGTCAACTCGACGGCGGACATATCATATTTGCGCTTTTCGGGAAATACCAAAAATATATGGCTTATGTTACCATGCTTGGTCTGCTGATACTCTCATTCTGGTGGAGCGGCTGGGCGCTCTGGCTGCTTATCGCCATTATACTAAAACCGTCTCATCCTCCCACGCTGATGGATGAAATTCCAATCGGTCGAACGAGGCGATTTGTAGGGTATCTCGGAATCGCAGCATTTATTCTCTGCTTTATGCCGGTGCCAATCTGGTACAAGTAACAGTATCTCGCCCGGGTTCCGCCCGTTCCGATCTCCGATCGGGACGCGGAAATCCGATTGGCAACGCCCAATCAATTGATCAAATATGCATCTCTAATAAATAAATTATAGAACTATACAGCGCACATTGCAGGTTTGCCAATTGGATTTCTTGCTCCTGACCTTTTAGGTCAGGAGGCGGAACCCGGGCGTTTCTATGCAAATCGAATGCTATTGAAAAAGGAAACTGAGCTTACCCTTATCATAGGCTGACAGGCAAGCCTTGACCACAGCGGGATTAAATTGCGTTCCGGAATAGTTTTTTATCTCATCCATAGCCAAAGCCAGGGACCGTCCCTTACGGTACGGCCTGTCGGATGTCATAGCGTCAATCGTGTCGACCACGGCAAGTATCCGTCCCGGAAGAGGAATGTTGTCGCCTGACAATCCGGATGGATAGCCCATGCCATCATGTCTCTCGTGATGATAGAGTATATAAGGAAGAGACGGCCTCAGGAAAGAAATCGATTCAACCATTTTGGCGCCGGTAATCGGATGTTTTTTCATAATTTCGGCTTCAGCTTGTGTAAGCGGCCCGGGCTTGTTAAGGATGGAGTCGGGTACGCCAATCTTACCGATATCATGCAAAAGGGCGCCTATCTTGAGATCGCCAAGCTGTTCCTGAGTCCAACCAAGCTCCTCTGCTATGGCATAAGAGAGCAAGTACACTCGCTCAGTATGGCCGCGAGTATAGGAATCACGAGCCTCGACAGCATTAGCCAGCGCTTCAACAGTTGCCAGATAGGTATTTTTCAAGTTCTTATATAAATTGAAATTCTCGACAGCCGTTGCGGCTTTCGACGCCAGTAAAGCCAGCCCAGTAAGCTGCCCGGTGGTAAAAGCGTGGTTGTTATTATAGCGGACAATTACGATGGTTCCCGAGTAATTTACCTTTCACAAGCAGCAACTGGCACATCGACGATTTAATAGTACGCTCGCCCCATTCAAACTCAATCTCGGGATCATCAAATATTTGAGAGGCTCCAGTGTCAGCAATCTTAGTGGAGATCTCCTGGCAGTGCTCCATAACAATTTTACCGAAGTCGTTATCCTCGAAGCCAACCGAGGAACGAAGCTCCAATTGTGAAGTGTTGTTTCCCGTCAAGAAAATTGCGGCGCAATCAGCCTCGAATTCCTTAATCGATGTTGTCAGGATTAAGTCCAAAAGGGGATCAAGTTCCATAATGGACCCCATAGCCTCAGATATCTGATAGAAGGACATCAGCTCTTTAAGCCTGATATTCTCCTGTTCCAATCTAATTTTTTCGGCGGCACGATCTAATGTCATACGCACCCGTTCCATACCAAATGGCTTTACAAGATAATCATAAGCGCCTTCTTTAATAACATCCACAGCATTTTGAATCGTGGGTCGACCGGTCATCAGAATGATCTGTGAATCGGGATGAAACCGTCGAGCTTCTTTCAGGATTTCAACGCCGGTGCCATCTCCCAACAGAAGATCTGTGAGGACAATACTGATATTCTGACGACGAATAATGCTTTGCGCCTCAGCAACAGAATAAGCGGAGATGAGATTATACGAGGTCCCATCCAGCATTTCCAGCAAAATGGAAACTACATTAGGATCATCATCGACGACAAGCAGGTTTCCCTGCTTGATTGCTTTGACATTATTGGAAATATCAACAACCACTATCTGCTCCTATTGACACATTAAATTTATCGGCGTGAGATATTGCATATTGATAAATTACAGAGCGCTATTAAATAAAAATATCAATGATTGCTGAATTAAACAGTGTAGAATTTGAACAGCGGGGATTGATTTAATACTGCATAGCTTTGCAGCTTAAATTAAATAACAATTGCATAATGCAAAAACACCGGTGAAGAAGCTTATAGCTACTTCTTTTCGATTTTAGCCCAGGTATCTCGCAGCCCGACTGTGCGGTTGAAAATTGGCGCACCGGATTTGGAATCGACAGTATCGACATTAAAATATCCCTGTCTCAAAAACTGATAATGGTCGCCGGGCGTGGCATTTCGAAGCCCAGGTTCAAGTTTCGCTCCTGTTAGAATTTCAAGCGAATTGGGATTTATATTTTCCTTAAAGTCGGGATCAGCGTCGGGCACTTCTTTGGTGAACAGGTTATCGTAGAGGCGGATCTCGGCCTCGAAAGCATGAGACGCCGAAACCCAATGCAAGCGTGCCTTTGACTTTACGGCCATCAACAGACTCGCCGCTCCTGGTTGCGGGATCATAGGTACAATGAACCTCAGTAATTTCGCCAGTATTGGAATCCTTAACCACATTAACGCATTTGACGATATAGGCATGTTTCAAGCGCACTTCCGCACCGGGAGTAAGACGGAACCATTTCTTGGGGGCCTCCTCGCGGAAATCATCCTGCTCGATATAAAGCTCTCTCGAAAACGGTAATTTACGGGTACCGGCAGAGGCATCCTCGGGGTTGTTTATCGCCTCAAGCTCCTCTACCTTATTTTCGGGATAGTTATCGATAATCAGTTTTAGCGGCCTCAGAACCACCATGACGCGTTTAGCGCGCATATTGAGATCCTCGCGCAGGCAATGCTCCAACAAGGCGACATCGACCATACTATCACGCTTGGCAACGCCGATACGCTCAGCGAAATCGCGAATTGATTCGGGCGTATAACCGCGACGGCGCAGGCCTGAGATGGTCGGCATACGAGGATCATCCCAACCGCTAACGAGGCCATCCTGCACCAACTGAAGAAGTTTGCGTTTGCTCATGACTGTATAAGTCAGATTGAGCCTGGCGAATTCGATCTGCTGAGGATGGTGGATTCCAAGCTGTTCGACAAACCAATCATAGAGCGGACGGTGAGCCTCAAATTCCAGAGTACAGATAGAATGCGTGATTCCCTCGATGGAATCAGATTGGCCATGCGCCCAATCGTACATTGGATAAATGCACCACTTATCGCCGGTGCGATGATGGCTCGCATGCAGGATACGGTACATGACAGGATCGCGCATATTGAGATTGGGAGATGCCATATCGATCCTGGCCCGAAGCGTCCTGGAACCATCCGGAAATTCCCCGGCACGCATCCTCTCGAATAGTGCGAGATTTTCCTCGATGGAGCGATTTCGGTAAGGGCTTTCCTTTCCGGGCTCGGTAAGAGTACCGCGATGCTCCCGAATCTGATCGGCGGTCAGATCATCTACGTAGGCTTTTCCCTTTTTTATCAGGATGACAGCAAAATCATGAAGTTGGCCGAAATAGTCGGAAGCATAATAGAGGCGATCATCCCAATCGAATCCCAGCCAGCGGACATCCTCCATGATTGAGTCTACATATTCAACATCTTCTTTGCTTGGGTTGGTATCATCAAATCTGAGGTTGCAGAGGCCTTTATACTCAGCGGCCAGCCCGAAATTAAGGCAGATCGATTTAGCATGTCCGATATGCAGATAGCCATTAGGCTCAGGCGGAAAACGCGTATGTACCCGTCCCTGATTCTTGCCAATTTTCAGGTCATCGTTAATGATCTCCTTAATGAAGTTCGTTGGAAGAGAGAGATCAGGCGGCGATTTCATTTCCTTATTATTCTTGTTTTCCTCAGCCATATTATCAATGCCTCGATTGTTAAAATATCAGAATCCTTACCAACCTAATATTATGAACAATATACATTGCTCCAGTATATAAATCAAATCCGGATATTCCTATTGGCTCATCTAATATCGCTTGTCAGTTTGAATATTATGACATATCTTAACGGGCCGAGCCAGGAGGAAATCGAACAATTTGATCAGGGAAATTAGTTATGATTAAAACTTATCAATGCCAGGACCGTAAGCTGGTGGAAGTGGAAACCCCGGAATGCCCTGTAATTCTCTATTTGAATCCCACCGATAGCGAAAAACGATATCTTGTCGACACCCTCAAACTCGATGAGCATACCTTGAATTCCGCGTTAGACCCTGATGAACTTTCGAGATTGGAATTCGAACCAGAGCATATCGCCATTATCTATAAACGGCCCAAGAATTACTCCGCCAAAGAACAATTTTATTTCAAGGTATCATCGGTGGGTATTTTTCTGTTTAAAGACCGTTTGATTATCGTAACTAATGAGGATATATCCCTGTTTGATGGACTTTCTTTTAACAGGCCGCCGACCCCGGCCTTTGTTTTCCTGCGCCTGATCTATCGTTCCATCTTTCATTTCCTCGAGCACTTGAAAATAATATCGGGAATTTCGGACGAGCTTCAGGATAAAATCAACCGGGCCATGGAAAATCGCCATCTGCTCAATCTATTTACGCTGGAGAAAAGCTTAGTCTACTATCTAAACGCGATTAATTCCAACGCCTTCTTGATCGAAAAGCTGCGCGCCAACGGCAGCAAATTGGAGTTAGCGGTTGAGGATCAGGAGTTGCTGGACGACATCTATATCGAAAATAACCAATGTTACCGGCAAGCAGAAATTCTCTCCAACGTGCTATCCGGTTTGATGGATGCGCGGGCATCGATTGTAAGCAACAACCTTAACGTGCTCATGAAAACTCTTAATATTATCACAATCGCCATTATGGTTCCGACATTGGTGGTAAGCGCCTTTTCGATGAATGTCACCATTCCGATGCAAGCTCATCCGCACGCTTTTTGGATTATTATGGGTTTAGCATTATTATCAGTAATCGGATTTATCTCATTCTGGCGGTTCAAACGCTGGTAGGTATATAGTTAAAACTCTAAGATGTTTTGACCTTCCCTTCATTAATTAAAATAAAAATTATCTATAAATAGAAGTAAAAAAGGCGGGTTCGATCTACCCGCCTTCCCGGAAGCCCGAAGTCAGACTTCTCAGATATCGTTAAAAGAGAGGAAAATTTAGTTATTTTTTATCGATACTGATGGTAATCCCCCAACTGGCGGGATCGCGAGGTTTAGCGGAATTCCAATCGTTGTAAGAATGCGAGCCATCGGTAACGAAATAGACCTCATAAGTTCCGGCCTCAAGAATAACGGTATCATCAAACATTCGATTTTTGCGAGCGCCCCCGGCCGGTTCCGTATTGCGGAATGTCATCTCCCAGACTGTTCGATTGGTCTTATCGTTTATAATCCAACCGTAATCGAACATCTCATCGATATCGCCCTCGCCAACAGCATAGATATGAATCTTGGTTTGCTTGTCTAAAGTAAATTTCTCGCGCTTATGAACGTTGTCGCCCAGACGAGTCATTTTGACGAGCGTGTTGGCGCTCTGCTGGGCTTGTTCTTTGTCGACGAGATGAAACCCGGTTTTAACGAAATCGTTACCAGGATAAATTGCCAGGCCCCAGGACTCAGGTTCATAAGGCGGAGAATCATTCCAATCTCGGTATGAATGGCTGTCATCGGATGTATATCGAGCGATATAAGAGCCTTTAGGTAATGACACAATATCATCAAAAATCCGATTTTTTTCCGAGCCACCCGCATATTCGGTATTGCGGTATGTCATCTCCCAGACAGTGCGGCCGCTGGAGCCATCCTCGATCCAGCCATAATCGGCAAATTCGCCGTTCCATTCGCCGAGACAAACGATGTGGAGAGACATATCTTTATCGAGTTTGAAGGCTTGCGAGAGGTCTTCGTTGTCGCCGGCATGAGTCATGTCGACTAAGGGTTCTCCCCGGCCTTTGACGGCAACCAGGTGGAAGGCGCTTTTATCGGTTTGAGAGGTGGCCAGAAGCGCGACTCCCCAACTCATGGGATCCTCAGGGGGAGCTACATTGAACTCGGGCCAGGAGTGGGAGTCATCGGTAATATAAACGAGCGTATAATTTCCCTTATCGAGTTTGACGTCCTCATCGGCTACGCGATTTTTCCGTCCGCCGCCGGCGGGATCGGTGTTCCAGCGATCCATCTCCCAAACCTTGTCTCTGGTTTCGGAATTGATGATACGGGCATAATCGGTTGGCGCTTTATATCCTGTGGGGTATTCGCAGAGGCCATAGACATGCAGGGTCATCGGTTTGTCGAGCGTGAAGCCCTGTTGAAGATATTTGGAATTGCCCACTTTGTTAAATTGGAAAAGGACATCGGGCAAGGCGCCATCGGGAGTAAACAGGGAGAAATCTTTGAAGTTATCACGAGACGGATAAACGGCGACGTAGAATTCGTCAAGGTGATCATTGACATCTTCGTTCAGCCGGCCGTTGAACAGGTCGCCCATAAATTGGAATACATTTTGACCGTTGATATTGATCTCGCCGGACCAGTTGTTGCCGGCGTAATAATATAGTTCGTATTTTCCGGGTTTAAGATTGATGGTTTTATCGGATTCCCGCAGGCCGTGGCTTCCCTTGCGGCTGGTGTTTTCGCGGTTCATGGTCCAGACAGCCTTGCGAGTGGATGAATCGAGGAGCCAGGCGTAAGCTATAAGATCATCCACGTTGCGCCCCTGTAAGCCGACTGCTTTGATTTTAAAATCGCCCCCTTTATCGAGGGCAAACCCGGCGTACATAACGCGTTCGGCCGAGACATGATCGATTTTGACGATCGGTTCGGCCGCGAAACTCCGGATTGCCATCACAAAAAGCGCCCCCGTTGCCAGAATTAATATCTTCGCGCGCATTTTGTCCTCCCGGTTCATTTGGAGTTTACTTCTTTTACCTTTCACCCCACTTACGACTACGATAAAGGGATGAGATTGTTTCGGTTATAAGAATAATACTTATATAGTTTTTCAGACTCTAGAATTTAAAATAAACCGAACCACGCCCGAAATCGTCAAGGTCGCTCTCGGTTCTTGTTTTATTTGGCATTGGAGTGAATCTGGCGACTCATTTACAATCGCTGCTGACGGATAACTTAGGGGTAATCCCAATCCAAGCACATTCGGGACATGCAGTTATGTTTTAAGCAGATCTCAAATGGCCATAAGCGCCACCAAGGGGCTCGGAACCCGACCTACATATCTACATATCCATATAGAATTTCAGGCAAAACGATAATACTTGCCACTCAGAATATAGATCAGGCAATAATAGAGGTGAAACGGTCACGCTCCCGTTTCCGAAGCCCTAAATTGATAAACTCCCCTATGAGTCAAGACCGTGGGGGTCTTGACTTACCTAATTACGCTAATTGGTGCGCAGAGCGCACCTTACAATAGGTCAACGCAATCGCGCAATTTTTCGCAGCGCGATTTGTGACGCAATTTCCGAAGCGCCTTAGCCTCGATCTGCCGAATCCGCTCGCGAGTCAGGTTGAATATCAATCCAACCTCCTCCAGCGTACGCGGCATGCCATCAATCATTCCAAATCGCAGCCTGATGACCTCCTCTTCCCTGTCGGTCAAAGTCGAAAGAATTTTCTCCACCTGATCCTGCAAGTAAACAAACGAGGCCTTGCCGCTGGTGGTCGAAAACTGCGGATCGGCGATCAGGTTGAACATCTGGTTTTCCTCATCATCGCCGATCGGCTTGGAAAGCGATACCGTTTGCGGTATGACGCTTAAAATATCCTCGACCTTCTCAAGCGAAATTCCGACATGCGAGGACAATTCATGAATATTCGGCTTGCGGCCAAGTTTCTGGAATAGAGATTGAGTAGCCTTGGCAACCCGTCCATACTGGCTGTTCAGATACATCGGGGTACGGATCGTCTTGGCTTGCTCCGAAAGCGAACGCGTAATGGCCTGTCTGATCCACCACGAGGCATAAGTGCCGAACTTAAATCCCTTGCGATAGTCGAACTTATCGACCGCCTTGACCAGACCGGAATTGCCCTCCTGGATGAGATCCATAAACTCCATGCCGCGTCCGATATATTTCCTGGCAATTGAAATCACCAGGCGCATATTGGCCTCGATCATGATTTTCTTGGCTTTAGCCAATTCCGATTCCAGAAAATCGAGACGGTTTTTCAAGATCTCAAGCTCCGACTGCGGCATCTCCTCGGAGAAAAGGAACTCCGATAAATCGGTCTGAGCCAGCCTGGCAACTTCATTTTGGGGACGGTGATATCGTCGGTTGCCGTTAACCTGCATTTTGAAGGTGGCAACCAGACCATCGAGAAATCCCAAATTGAAGTTAAACTTTTCGATCTCGGTAAAAAGTTTTTGACGATATTTCAGACGTTTTTCAAGAAGCTCTCGATCTTTTTCGCTGATGGTGTCCAAATTATCACAGCCGCGATTGCTCCAATAGCTCCTGGATTTTCTTGAGCCTGGTCAGAACTTTCTGCTTCTCACGCTTGATATTTTCCGGCGCGAACCATCGGCAGGTCTCAGGCGAAACGATATCCTCGAGCCTGACCTCTTTGGACTCCAGTCCTGTCTCGCAGGAGATCAGCTCCTCGAGAACCACCGATGATGAAAAGACGATTTTTTTGATGCCGCGTTTATGCCCCTCGATGCGGCGAGCAACCTTTACCTCCTCATCCCTCGAAAGAATTTTGAATCGTCCCATGTCTTTGAAGTAGACATAGGCTGGATCGGCGCCCCCATCGACGACCGCAGCACTATAAGCCGAGCTTGCTATTAGCTCATGGTGTTCCTGCGGTATTGAACCAAATCCCCCTCCGGTTCTATTACCGTCCGATCTCGGAATTGCTCCGCTTGCAGTAGACAGCGAAGCGCCAAGCTTCTGGACAGTATCCCGGTCGATTAGTTCTCTGGCAGTATTGAGGCAAGCTGACTTTATCCTGTTATTGGCAGCCTCTTGTGTCATGTGTTTCCACCTCTGGTTTGTAGGTCTCGAAACTCCCGGGTTAGCTGTACTGCTTTACTTTCGTCTGCGAGACTTTCGGCCTCGCTGGTTAAACTTTTAAGCTCCTCCCTCCGTTTTCTTAAAGCGATTGTTCGAAACGCTTTCAGATATTCCTGAAAATGTATTTCCTCGTTACCATCATCATGTTCAATTACGCCGATTTCGGCAAGAAGGCGGCGTAACCCTTCATTTTCCAGGCGATCAAAAAGATTCTCCAGGCTAATTGGCTCGCCCATTTCATAGCAGGCACGGATTAGCTCAAATAGTTGCGCGTTGCCTTGATCGATGAATAAGGATGAATCAACAATCCCCTGGCACTGCGCGATAAATTCGGGATGCGATACAATGATCGCCAAAAATTCTTTTTCGGGTTTGATACGGCCTATCGGTTTGGCCTCGATTGTCTCGCCGCTGGCTCTTGGCGCTTTTTGGATTTGGCTTTCAAGCGTACCAGGAGCCAAATCGAATTTTTCCGAAATTTTCTTTATAAGCAGATTCCGACGAAGCGAATCTTGTATCAGACCAACCGTTTCGGAGAGCGCTTTGATGATCTTCTCCTGGCGCGCCAGTGGTTGATCGGAAAATTTGCCCGATAAGCCGTTATGTATAAAATCAATGACATCACATCCACCGGCAATTTGCGCCAACAAGGCGTCTTTCCCTTTTTCTCTAACAAATGAATCGGGATCATATCCCTTGGGAAGCCTTACCAGACGGGGCTCGATGCCGGAATTATACAGCACTCCGCAGGCTCGGAAGGCGGCCTTAATTCCAGCCGAATCGGAATCATAAAGAAGGATAATCTGTTCGCAGAATCGCGCCAGAAGCTGTGTTTGATCGGGCGTAAAACCGGTGCCGCTAACGGCCACAACATTTTTTATTCCGTATTGATGCAAGGCTATGAGATCGAAATAACCCTCAACGACTATGGCTTGATTTTCTTCCCGGATGTGATCTTTGGAGATATCAAGGCCAAAAAGAAGTTTTCCTTTTTTATAGATTTCGGTTTCAGGAGAATTGATATATTTGGGGCCATCATCGCCCGGCATGACCCGTCCGCCGAACCCAACGATTCGTCCGGAGACAGTTTTGATAGGCACCATCAGACGATTCCGGAAGCGGTCGTAGTAATTATCTTTCTTGGCAACTAATCCAACGCGCTCGAGAATGGCAGGCCCGATTCCCTTGGAAGCGGCATGTTTTATAAAACCGTCCCAGCCCGGCGAAGCGTAACCGATTCCGAATGTCTGGGCAGTTTCATCGGTTATGCCGCGAGAACGAAGGTAATTCAAAGCCGAAAGTCCTGAGCCGTCCTTAATAGATTTCATATAATATGAACCGGCCAGAGCCAACGCCTCGTAGAGCGCATCGATATCCGATTTATTATTTTTCGTGGTTTCCGGAATAGTGATGCCGGCTTTTTCAGCCAAGTAACGCAAGGCTTCGGGGTAATCGAGTCTCTCATGGGCCATGATGAAGTTGACTGCGTTTCCACCAGCGCCGCAACCGAAACAGTGATAGAATCCCTTAGCGGGGATCACGAAGAACGACGGCGTCTTCTCCTGATGAAACGGACACAGACCACGGTAATCCTTGCCGCTTTTTTCAGCGTAACAAAGCCAGAGACCACCGAAACGATATCCGATTCGGCTTTAATGCGTTCGACTATGTCGTCAGGAATGTAGCTCAACGTTGGATCCTATTACCTAATCCTTCTTAAGTGTAACTACCGTGACGCCGCTGGAACCTTCGTTCCAATATCCCAAACGATGCGACTGAACCCTGGGATTTTGATCGAGATAAAGCTGAACTTTTTTACGCAGAACACCTGTCCCTTTGCCATGAATAATGACCACAGTTTCCAGGCCGGCATTGCTAGCATCATCAAGGTATCGCTCGATAACCGGCTCGGCTTCATCGAAAGTCATACCGCGGATGTCAACCTCCATACCGGGGCTGGGAAGATAATCGGTTCGAACATCATAAGTTTTTTGTTCGCCTGGCGCATTCTCCGTACGGCTGACCAGATTTTCAAGATCGGTCAGCATGGTGGCATTACCAATACGGACGCGCACTCGGCCGGATGAATCGGCCGGTTCCAGCACCTCGCCGTTAGCATCGATACCTCTGACATACACCTTCTCCCCCGGCAGGCCGTGCGCTGGAACATAAGACGGCGCCACCTCCATTTTCTCCAGTTCTTTTCTAGCCTCGGTGAGACGGTCGTTGACATCCCGGCGAATGGCCCTGACTAATTCCGGCTCTCTTCTTTTCTCCTTAGCAGAATCAAGCAACCGATTTAATTCATCGCGGATATTCTTTATTACCTCTTCCGATTCCTTCAGCTGTTTTTTGCGCATTTCCTTTTCGGCAATCTGCCAGGCGTCAATTTTATCCTGGTAGATTTTGGAAAGCGATTCATAGGAGAGACGATTAGCGGTGGCTTTCTTAAGCTCGTCGGTAAGCTGAACCGATTTTTGATTTAATTCCGCTATAAGATGAGTCAGATCACGTTCCTTTTGATCGAGAAGCGCCCAGGCGCGTTCGGTAAGACGTTGAGGCAGTCCCAGTTTTTGCGCGATCTCGACGGCATAAGATGATCCCGGCACCCCGGCCCTGAATACGAATGTCGGCCGTAATTGCTGACGATCGAACTCCATCGAGCCGTTAACCACTCCTCGGACATTACCAGCCAAAGCTTTGAGCTTGCCCTGATGGGTAGTAATGACAGCAAAACATTTCTTAGCCGCCAGAAATTCGATCACGGCCTGGCCCATGGCGGCGCCTTCCTCGGGATCAGTTCCGGCGCCAAGCTCGTCTAAGAGAACCAGTGAATTTTCACCGGATTGCTCAAGAGCGGTTTTGATATGATTGAGATGCGATGAGTAAGTCGAAAGCGAGCTTTCGATAGATTGTTCATCGCCGATATCGCCAAATATATTATCAAATAGAATGAAGCGCGATTTGGCATCAGCCGGCACAAAAAGGGCGCTGGCAGCCATCAATGATAGGATACCAACGGTTTTCAGAGCTACGGTTTTACCGCCGGTATTGGGGCCGGTGATAACCATGATATTCTCATCGGGTGTCAGCCGGAGTTCGAGCGGTACAACCTCGGTTCGCTTATTTTCATCGATCTTAAGGAGCAAGACGGGATGGCGGCCATTAATAATATGATGCTCTTCAGAATCCGAAAATACCGGCCGGGAACCGTTAATTTCCCGCGACAAACGCGAACATGCGGAAATAAAATCAAGATGGGAAAGGATAGCGACAGCTTTCTTAATGCCATCAATATTCAGATAAAGCTGTTCGGCGAGATGCCGTAAGATGCGATTGATCTCCTCGCGCTCGGCGGTCTCAAGCTCTCTATGACGATTATTTAGCTCCACCGTTTCGGAAGGCTCGATAAAAAATGTAGCGCCCGAGGAAGAGCGGTCGTGGATGATTCCTTTGACTCGTCCCTTATCCGATTCGCGGACCGGCAAAACGTAACGACCGTCACGCAAGGTAAAGAGGTTATCGGATAAATATGAGGATGTATCCGATTTCAGAATATTTTTCAAATCTTTCATTGAGTTTGCCCTTGATAGCCATCAACTCTTTACGAATACGCTTTAATTCCGGTGAGGCCGAATCTTTTATTTCCCCGGATTGATCAACGGTCTTTTCGATTTCATCATGGAGGTCACCCGGATAATGCAGGCCCGATAGCAGCGCTCTGATTTTTTTATACTGGGGCCTGATTTTCAGGCAATCGCGAATAATGGCAAAAAAGGCTGCAAATTCCAGGAGTTCTTTGGGTTCGAAAATATCTCCCGAGGAACGCGCCCGGTCCATTTTTTCGCCGAGATCGTCAAATTCCAATCCGGGGGGACCGCCGTCAAAATCAAAAATCTCATTCATCTCGGACAGAAGATCAAGAGCATCGTTGATGACCTCGACATTTGAGTACGGCAATAAATTGCCGGATCGTCTCTTACCCGGAACGGAGCGGCTATGAAAGACCAAACGGTCTAAAATGGAGCGATATTCCAATACCTTTAAGGTATGGTTAAGCATAGATATTAATAAACCCCAAATACTACGATTTACTGCTTAGCTGCTGCCGCCGCTTTTTTATACTGGTCGAGCCTGGACACGGTGGTACTGTCGCTGTCATTAAAAGCCAGCGTGGAACCATTGACATAAATACCCTTGTGGACCTCGGCAATAAAATCGCCAGAGCGCGGATGCAGAACATAGGAGTTATTGTAAATCAAGGGAACGACCGCCCGCATAGTTTTAGCCATAGCGGCGCTATCGATGGCGCCATCGATGCTCCTGAAAGGAGTCGGGAATAGAAACAGCAGAAAAACGAGCGAAAGCACTACTACGCCTTTGATAATACCAAAAACTCCGCCGCCGATTTTGTTAGGCATTTTCAGCGGTACAATTTTTACAAGTTTATAATAAAAATGACCGAGAAGTTTCAGGAACGCAATGCAGGCCGCCAGCACCAAAATATAACTGAATAAAAACAGAATGGTCGGCGAAAAATTAATTTTCCCCTGCAATTGCCCGGCCAGCCAATCAGCATTGTTGATAGCAAAAATTACGCTGACAACCAGCCCCAGGAAAGTCGAAATCTCTTTAAAAAACCCCCGCCTGAACCCGTTCAGGAAAGCCAAAATTAGTACGAACAGGATTAAGAAGTCTATCCAGTTCATTTCCCCTCCAATTATTTGCCTTCAAGTCTGGCCCTTATAGTCGCATTCACCAATTTTCCGTCGGCGCGTCCCTTGATCTCAGGCATCAGGAGTTTCATAATAGCCCCGATATCCTTGAGTGTGGTTGCACCGCTCTGGGCAATGGCTTTATCGATTAGATTGTTTAAATCCTCCGCTGAAAGCTGTTCCGGAAGATATTCGCTGAGAACACCGAGTTCGGCATTCTCATTTGCGCTTAAGTCCAGACGGCCGCCGCGGTCGAATTCGCTGGCCGCTTCTCGTCGTTTTTTAGCGGC
The DNA here is from genome assembly GCA_963801605.1 of uncultured candidate division Zixibacteria bacterium. Taxonomy (GTDB): domain Bacteria; phylum Zixibacteria; class MSB-5A5; order UBA10806; family UBA10806; genus UBA10806. The sequence continues at coordinate 17,485 of CAWDFP010000007.1, read as the reverse complement.
GGTGCTCAAAACCGCGACGACTTCATCATCGGACAATTCATGACCCAATTCGATCTGCTTGTAGCGCAGATCGGATTTGAGCATGCGCAAAACACGAAGGCGCAATTCATCCTTAGCCTTCATGGCAACTTTCAGATCGGAATCGAGTCGCTCAGTAATTTTCATTATCTGGGCCTGGAGCGACGCGATTTTTGTCTGGCGGCGTTTTGCTTGCGCTTGCGCCTATCAGACGGTTTTTCGAAATGCTGGTGTTTTTTTATGTCGGATAAAATTCCAGCTTTCTCGCAGGATTTTGTGAAACGCCGTAGAGCCTTCTCAAACGATTCATCATCCCTAACACGGATGCCTGTCATTACATTCCCAACCCCCTCTCAATGAATTTTAAATGTTTAGAACTAATACTGTCACCTACTCTTAAAAAAGTTGTTTAACTTGCTTGAAGTTAATGAATTATGAAATTGGTGTCAAGCGCTTTCTGGGGGTATAGTCCATTTATGCAAAAAAAGATAACACTATGTGTATCAATATGTTAACGGAGACTTATTGGACGCAATTGATAATTTCGCCTATTTTATTATATAACAAGACATTACCATGTTTACCTTTTTTAGGCTGAATTTGTCGATTGGCCCACTTTTGTGAAAGACATGATAATTGGCAGTACAGCAGGATAGTACAACCAACAGCAAGCATTTTATCGATATCATTATCAATAAAGCCGGCAAGTTTGTTGGAATGAAATTTGAGTTACCTAATGTTATTTTCAATTAACTGAAGAGCTTGAAAGGCTTGAGGATAAATTATGGAGCATTTGCTAATTCTTAAGTGATTTATAGATATTGAGGTAATTTTGGTAACGAAAGGGAGCGATCTCCTGAGGAGTCTCCTCGACTGCTTTTTTTACGCCGCATTTCGGTTCATTGATATGAATACAATCCTCAAATTGGCAGTAGGCCTCAGCTTTGGCAAACTCAGGAAAATAACGGTGCAATGAGCGCCTGGTAATTCCAGCCAGGCCAAGATCTTTTAATCCTGGTGTATCAGCCACCCAACCATCAGGATAAAGCTGAAATAAGGTAACTCGGCTGGTGGTATGAACTCCCTTATCGGTATAAGCCGATACCCCGGCGGTCTTTATTTTAAGTCCCGGTTTGATTTTATTAATAATTGATGACTTGCCAACCCCGGAATGACCGCTGATGACAGAGGTCCCTTTTTCTAAGATTACGGACAGCTCGGCGATGCCCTGTCCGGTTACCGCGCTGGTGCAGATTACATCGCATCCGATATGTCTCCAGGCAGTTGTAAAGTTTTCGATCACGGATGGGTCAGCCAAATCGGTTTTGTTTATTACCACCACCGGATGGATACATTCCTTAAAAGCGATCACTAAATAACGATCTATCAAGCCCGGCTTGAATATGGGATTGACAATTGATGTCATGGCAACCAGGCGATCAATATTGGATACCATAACCTGAAGAAGACCTTCTTTGTCAATCGAAGGACGCGAAATGCATGATTTACGTTCAAGGATTCTTTCCACTGTCGTCTGATTTTTAGGATTCGGCGCGTACTCGACATAATCACCTACCGCCACGAGCGAGGCACTGGTGTTGCCATACTTTACTTTGCCGCGTAGTACAGCATTGATGGTATGGTTATCCGCGGTAATTTCTATGCGCGGGCCGTATACGCCAATAACCCGTCCTATCATTTAATTTTTACGATCCTCATTTGAATTCCATTGATCCTCGAAATATAAGAACGCTTAATCATTCATATCCAATACCAATATAAGACGCCGGGCAAAATAACGTGAGGGTTTTCTATCAATATGATTGATTACTCGATAATCATGGTGATAAGTAATAATCACTAATCTTATCGAAGTATTGATGATTTTAATGGGCTTGACATCAACACCCGGGGGGGACATATTAATCGCAGGCCCCGGCCGGCGAATTAACGAAATAAAATGGGGCATAAATATCTTAGGAGGCTCGATGAAGAAAGATTATCAGATTTTGGCCATATTTTTGGGAGTTGTCATTATCTCCGGAGCGATTATTTACGCGATGCTAAGTTCGAATACGAAACCGACAATCCATCCAGAAACCGGCGCGGCAACTGAAGAGATGCAAATGCCCCCGGTGAGTGATTCTACAAAAGCACTGGAACAGATTCGGACTCTGGAAAATCAGCTAAAATTGAATCCAAATGATTACGCAACACTGGTCGGTTTAGGAAATACATATTACGATATAAATAATGCGCCAAAAGCTATCGAATATTACGAACGAGCTTTAAAGATACAGCCCAACGATGCCATGGTTATAGTAGATCTGGGCGCTATGTATCGTCAGATTAATGAACCCGATAAGGCGATTGCACTGTTTAATAAGGCGATTGGAATCAATCCCAATCTTTCGCAGGCTTATTTCAATCTCGGCATGGTGCTTCGCATGGAAAAGCAGGACTCTCCGGGGGCCGCTAAAGCGTGGCGGAAGTATCTGGAACTTGATCCAAATTCACAAGCAAAGGAATTTCTCGAACAACAAATCAAGGCGATCGAGGATAGCATAAAAGGATAAAATAATTATATAGAGATTTTCAAGCGGCCCGCTTGAGCCGCTTTTTTTATTTCGAACTTAATTATATCAGCTTATAAGTTTACTAATCAAATTCGGACATTGGAACCCAAATATGAACGATTGCGTTTTTAGTATTTAAGAAATAAGGAGTTAGAATGCAGGAAAATACACTGAAATTGGATCAAGATAATCCGGACGAGCAACTTGAAAAAGCCAAACCGGAATTCGATGGGCCTGATGATAAAGAGGCTATGGATGCATATTCAAAGGCAATTATAAACGCTGCCGAGAAGATCGGGCCAGCAGTGGTTTATATCGATGTTAAACAACTCGTAAATCCCCGTCAGGGAGAAAATCATCCGCCGGTAGAACGGCCCGGGGCGGGATCAGGCTTTATTTTTACGCCCGACGGTTTTATACTGACCAACAGCCACGTGGTACACAACTCAACAAGTATCGAGGTAACAACCGTGGATGGCGGCCATTACGCCGCCCAATTAGTGGGAGATGATCCTGGAAGCGATCTGGCGGTTATCAGAATAACGGCGCCTACATTGACGCCGGCAAAGCTTGGCAATTCGCAAGCGGTAAAAGTCGGGCAGCTCGTGATTGCCGTTGGTAATCCATACGGTTTTGCATCATCGGTTACCGCCGGCGTGGTCAGCGCCCTGGGACGATCACTCAGATCAATTTCCGGCAGATTGATTGATAACGTAATTCAAACCGACGCCGCACTCAATCCCGGTAACTCGGGCGGGCCGCTGGTCAATTCGCTGGGTGAAGTTATTGGCGTTAATACGGCCGTAATCGCACCTGCTCAAGGGATTTGTTTTGCAATCGGCATTAACACTGCGAAATTCGTGGCAGGGCGGTTAATAAAAGACGGCAAAATACAGAGGGGATATATCGGGATTGCAGGACAAAACGTTCAGATTCACAGGCGAATTGTGCGCTATTATAAGCTTCAAAACGAAAGGGCTGTACTGGTCATGTCTACCGAGGATGGCAGCCCGGCGCGCAAAGCAGGTTTGATGATGGGTGATATGATCATATTATTCGACGATCAGCCCGTAACGGATATTGATGATCTTCAGAGGATGCTGGCAGAAAAACCGATAGGCGAGGTTGCCCGAATCACCGCTATCAGGCGGACGGAAATGATCAGTGTAGAGGTCAGGCCGGTTGAAGCGAGGATATAAAATAATAGGGCGAACAGATTAGTTCGCCCTAATGTTTTCGTGTCGGGTTTTTCGTCCCCCAAAAAGGAACCTGGAATCCGACCTATTTAATTTTGGTTATTTCTCCTGTAAAAGCTTATCCATCTGGTCAACCAGATTAGAAAATAACGCTATCGTGGCGTTGATGGCATCGGGTTGAGTCATATCGACTCCGGCGCTCTTGAGTTCATCAACGGGGTATTCGCTTCCCCCAAGTGTAAGCATCTTGAGATACTTGTCACGAGTCCCGGTATCGCCTTTTAGAATCTTCTGCGAAATAGCCTGGGCCGCAGCATAGCTGGTGGCATATTGAAATACGTAATAGCTGTTATAAAAATGCGGAATGCGAAGTCCGCCGAGATCGTTCCATGATTCGAGGTTCATTTCGGGACCCCAATATTTCTGGTAGATATCGCGATAAATCTTACGCATCGATTCCGCCGAAAGCGCTCCCCCCTGCTCAACCTGGTCATGGATGGCCTTTTCGAATTCCGAGAACATCACTTGCGTATAAAAGGTCCCGACGATCTGTTGAATATAGAAATTGAGAAGATAAATTTTTTCGCTTTTGGATTGAGCGTGATCGAGCAAGTAGTTTATCAAAAGCGCCTCGTTGGTGGTCGAGGCTACCTCCGCCACAAAGGTGGCATAAGATTCATAAACATAAGGCTGGGCTCGATGCGTATAGAAAGTATGCATGGCATGCCCCATCTCATGGGCAATGGTAGAGAAGTTGTCCATCGAATTGTTATAATTCAGGAGCACATAAGGATGAGTTGAATAAGCGCCCCAGGAAAACGCTCCGCTGGTTTTGCCCTCGGTTTCGTACACATCGATCCATCCCGAATTAACCCCTTTCGTAAAGTCGGCGACATACTGAGCGCCAAGTGGAGCCAGAGCGGTTTCAATTGTAACCACCGCCGAATCGTAGGGGAATTCCAACTTGGGCGGCTTAACCAGAGGGGCATCGAGATCATAAGGATAGATTTTATCAAGTTTTAGGGCTCTCTTGCGAATTGAAACCCATTTGTGAAGAGGACCGAGATTGTCGTCAACGGTTTTTACCAAATTTTCAAAGACCGAAACAGGAATACTATCGCCATCGAGATCGCGTTCCAGCGTTGATTTATATTTTCGAGTTTCGGCCACAAACCAATCATCGTTGACACTGCTGGCCAGAGTGGCTCCGAGCGTATTTACGTAGGTGAGGTAAGCCTCGTTGTAGCCCTTGCTGGCGGCCCGACGCACCGTTCTATCGGGTGATTCCAGAATCTTATAATAGCGTTCCTTGGTGAGCTGAATATTTTTGCCGTGTTCGTCTTTTATGGTGGGATACTTAATATCGGCATCATCGATCATATTAAAAATATTGGATGGTCCCCGGGTGGCTATCCGCGCCATAGCCAAAATTGATTCCTCCGAAGGCGAAAGGATATGGGCCTTGGTGCGAATGATATCTTTGATATAGAAATCATAAAGTTTAAGCTTATCATTTTGAATTAGATAATTTTCCAGAATCGTGTCCGGGATAGCGATAATTTCCGGACGAATAAAGGAGACAACCTCACCAAAACGAGTTGAGAGGTTGGAGGCCCGATCGGCTAATTCCTGATACTGAGAGATACGGGTATCCTCGCCCTGTTTCAGGTTAGCATAGACATAAACTCTATCAAGGATATTGTTCAGGCTGTCGCGCAGGGCCAGGCATTGATAAAGATTATCAGCGGATTGCCCAAGTTTTCCCTCGAAAACATCGAGCGCCCCCATTTGAGATTGAACCCGATTGTAATCGGCTTTCCAGGCAAGCGTGTCGGGATAGATATCGTCAAGCCGCCACTGGTACTTTTTGGCTATATCAGATCTCTGGGGAATCTTCGATTCCTGAGCTGAAATTAATATAGAGAAATTCAGGATTAGCAAAACAACTGCCAGCCCCCACGATATTAGTCTTTTCATAAGTTGCTCCTTAAAGCGAAAAAAGTATCCAACCGTTCGCACTCAGGTTAATTACCTCATAATAACGAAAAATGTTTCTATAAAAAAGCGGTTTATCCGAATCAGATTGACGGAATAATTATGATAATAGCTAGATTTCGATAAAAACAAAAGGCGGGCCTTGCGACCCGCCTCGTTTTCCCATCACCCACAATTCGCGTTAAATCAAATCCCATCCACCACAATCATCATCACAATTTATTGCGCAGTTGCGGACGAATCGAATCATTTATACCAGGCCCTGATCAATCATGGCGGTGGCAACCTTGGTGAATCCGGCGATATTTGCGCCATTGACGTAGTTAATGAAGTTGCCGTTTTTGCCGTATTCGACACACTGCCTATGGATAGCCTTCATGATGCCATGCAGTCTCTGATCAACTTCCTCGCGAGTCCAGGAGAGACGCAAGCTGTTCTGAGACATTTCAAGTCCGGATGTCGAGACGCCACCAGCGTTGGCAGCCTTACCGGGACCATAGAGAATCTTATTATCAATGAAGATATTGACGGCATCGGGAGTTGACGGCATGTTGGCGCCTTCGCTAACAACAAATACACCGTTCTTAACCAGGTTTTCAGCGTCCTTACCATTGATTTCATTTTGAGTGGCGCTGGGGAATGCGCACTGGGCTTTGTTATTCCAAAGCTGATTGCAGGTAGCCTTGGGATCCGACGGGGACATAGGTTGCCGTTTTGTACTTGGTGGCGTACTCGCTGATTCGGCCGCGCTGTACGTTCTTGAGATCCATAATAAAGGCCAGTTTTTCGCGATCGATACCAGCTTCATCGAGGATATAACCGTTGGAATCGGAGGCTGAGATCGGCTTAGCGCCCAGATCAAGCAGCTTCTCGATAGCATACTGGGAAACGTTGCCGGAACCGGAGACCAGACAGGTCTTGCCCTTTAAGGTGTCATTGCGGGTAGTCAGCATTTCGGCCGCAAAATAGACCGCGCCGTAGCCGGTAGCCTCGGGACGAATTAAGCTTCCGCCCCAGCTCAAGCCCTTGCCTGTGAGAACGCCGGTGAACTCGTTACGAAGCTTCTTGTATTGGCCAAACAAGAAACCTATCTCGCGACCGCCGACTCCAATATCGCCGGCTGGCACGTCGGTGTCAGCTCCGATATGACGGAATAGTTCATTCATGAAAGACTGACAAAAACGCATAACTTCGTTGTCGGATTTCCCTTTGGGATCGAAATCCGAACCGCCCTTACCGCCGCCCATCGGCAACGTGGTCAGGCTGTTTTTAAAGACCTGTTCGAACGCCAGGAATTTGAGAATACCGAGATTTACCGAGGGGTGTAAGCGCAGCCCGCCTTTGTAAGGTCCGATGGCGCTATTCATCTCGATGCGGAAACCACGATTGACGTGAATCTCTCCCTTATCGTCCATCCAGGGTACCCTGAACATAATAACGCGCTCTGGTTCAACGATTCTTTCCAATATTTTGGCCTTGCGAAATACTGGATTTTTTTCGATGACCGGCATTAGAGATTCAGCAACCTCCTGGACCGCCTGGTGAAATTCTTTCTCGCCGGGGTTCTTGGCGATCAATTGTTCCATAAACTCTGCGACTTTGCTTGACATCAACATCTCCTTGCCTCTGATGTTATGATTCACATATTCTTATGAGAAAATTTACCTCATAAGTACCACAGATATTTTAAGTTGGGAAACAGCGAATTTGAACCTGCCCTTGTTCAAATTTTCACAAAACAGGACTAAAAATACAGGTCGGAAAACAATAGTCAAGAGAAAAATAAATTGGAATAATTACTAATTGTAATCCTATCCGGCAGATAAATAATATCTTGGATAAAGTCACAAAAGCCTCAATTACCGTGGTAATCTTTTATTAACTATAATAGACCTATTTATAACATTATTCAAGATTGGCATTATCCCTGAAGGATGAAATATTTGATCAAATTCAAACGGCACGGTAAGCCGTGCCGTCGGAATGAAACTTTTCAAGTAATGCTATTTTTGGGTGAGCTTAATGAATTTACCCGGAGGCATCGAACCGGGAGTCCGGCCATCGTCATGGCAGTTGGCGCAATTTGGTTTAGCATCATACTGCATATTGTCATGGCAACTTGCGCAATCGAGCTCGGCGTGCGTTTCATCGAGCTGCAAACCGGTAACCGCGGCATGTTTGAAATTTTCCGGATTCCAGCCGTTATGGCAGGATTTACAGGCGGTATCAAGCCTGGCGATCTTCTTTCCCGTCGGATGACAGGCGCGACAAGATAACTGCGCATGCTGAGGACTCAGTTTCCAGCCAGTAGCATTATGCGTAAAGGATGGCCGTTCGGTACCGCTATGGCACTTTTCGCAACGATCGTTCACGTGACATCCCGAACAAACGGCATGAACCTGTTCCTGGGTTTTAGCCAGAGCGGTGGGCTTATCAAGATCGTGGCAGAAATTACAGTTTTCCTTTTTATGACAATCGACACAACGAAGGCCAAAAAGATCGAGATGCTCCTGATGATAGAACGTGACAACCGGTCCGGCCTTGTATGGCGTGTAGTACACTTTTTTATCGGGCACGGTAATTACGGGATGCGATATGCCCATAATATCGGTGGAGTCTTTGCCTGAAGCCTGCATGAATTTGCTATCGATGGGATTATGACAGATGACGCATTTGGTGTCGTGGCTCCATTCGCGATGACAGCAGAGACATTGACGATGATAAGCGCCTTTAAGACTCGGTTGCCCAAGATTTGTGGGATTAGCCTCGCCACCATGACATTTACTGCATGGAGGAATGTGACCGGGCGGGCTGTAATGATGACAGGTTTCACATCCCTTATTCATACCAGACATCTGAGCATGGACTTTGTGATTGAAATGAACCGGCCCATACTGATCTACAAGCTTATCCAAAAGCATCGAATCGGGCGCCTCAGACACCCCATGCTTGCTGGTATTTTGAGCCCAGGTCATACTGGGACAGGCTTTCAGGCAGGCATTTTCCATAGTAGGGTTAGGGCAGGTATGACAGTCCAGGCAGTCCATGCGGAACTCTTTCATTTCCTGCTCGGGATTATCCTCTCCCCTGACTGTGGCGGCTATAAATATCCCCAAACTCAAACATACAATAAGAGCGAAAATCTTTAGCTTAAACATATTCTCATCCCTCACTAACATCAGCCAGCATTCTCGAATCCGACCTGATTTCGGATAAGATGTCATGATGCGGCGCCTCGATAACGGGAAATATCATCACTATAGCACGGTAAACGAGTGCCAGCGCGCAAACCAATCCCGTCGTCACAGCAATTTCAAATATCGACGGGTAATATGTATGGGCCGCATAAAGCGGTTTGTAAGCAACCAGGAAGACATCGATTCGATTCAGGGCAACTCCTAAAATAACCAGGGCCGAAGACAAAAACAGCATGCCGATTTTTTCGCGATTCTTTCTTATCGAAAGCAGAATAATCGGGATTATCACTCCAATCGTAAGCTCAATGATAAACATTGTCGACTGGGCCGAACCTTCAAGCACATACGGCCAGGCATCCCTTAAGGTTAAGTCCACAATTTTAACGACCAGATAAAGGCCCAACAGCACCGGGATATAAGCCGCGATCCCGGACAAGACTTTTATCTCGGGTTTCAGTTTGAAAGACCGCGACGCTAAGAGCGATTCGAAAATAACCATTGGGAAACCAACCGCTATAGCAGACAGCAAAAATAGAAGCGGCGAAATCGGAGTGTACCAGAGCGGATGCATCTTGGTTGGGGCGATTAACATCAAGGTGCCCAGCGACGATTGATGCAAACAGGATAACACTACGCCGGCGATAATAAATATCGAAATAAATCTAACTAAGGTTTTTTCTGAGATTCTAATGAGGAATTCGCTCAATTTATCGAAGGCACTCAATACGCCGGGAAGTTTGACTCGTCCCTTGAAACGTTCCACGACAATCGGCACAAATTCTATATAAAGAACAGTAAGATATATCATGACGCAAATACCGACCTCGAACAGCACCGAATTCCCCTGCCACATTATCGGGATCATCGGATGCCAGACGTTGTAGTAGCGGCCAAGATCGGCCAGAAGGCCGATGACAACAAAAGTGTAGCCCAGCATGGCAGTCAGTAGAGCGGGACGAACTACGGCATGAAATCGTTCGCGATGGAAAATATGCACCAGGGCAGCGCTGGTAAATCCGCCGGCAGCGAGGGCAACGCCGGTAGCTACATCAATTGAAATCCAGATTCCCCAGGGATATTGATTGTTAAGATTAGTCGCGGCGCCTAAACCGAAAATGAGCCTGTAAATATATGCCATCGCCCCGATACCTGCAATCGCGGCCAGGATTTTAGTCCCGGTGGTAAAGAACGGTTGCCTTATGGGGGCGGCTGTCTCACTCGTGCTCATTATCATCTCCACCTTTTTTCCTGAACGAATGCATCGCCAGCGCCAGCAGGCCGTAAAGCGCAATAGGAGGCACAAACGATTTGAATACGCCGTGCTGAATGCTCTCAGTGGTTTCGGGGATAGGACGGGATTCAAGCCTGGGAAGTTCGGTCTGCATAAAATCAACACTTGTCAGATACATCCAACTGGTACCGCCGACTTCATTTTCGCCATAAACATGATCGATATATCGTTCAGGCATCGTCTTAATACGCTCGTGGGCCAGATTCAAGAAGCTCTCTTCTGGTTCCGAAAGTCAGGGCCTCATTGGGGCAGATCTCGACGCAAGCCGGTTTTTTGCCCTCATTAATAACGCGTTCGCTGCAAAACATGCATTTTCTAACTTGAGGCGTAAGAGCATTCTTATATTCATAAGCTGGAATCTGGAAAGGACAAGCCACCATGCAATAGCGGCATCCCATACATTTCCAGGCATCATAAGTTACCGGTCCCTTATCTGTCTTCCGAAAAGCCCCTACGATACAGGCAGAGGCACAAGCGGGATCGACACAGTGCATGCATTGAATCTTTATATAGCGTTGTTTTTCGGGAGCTTTAGCGTCAGGATAAGTATTTACAATAGTATAAGCCGCATCGGTTGGCCGGCGATGTACGCCAAAAACCGATTTATCGTCAAAAGCTTTTATATCCTGGCTGGGAAGTTTATTAATTTGATTGCAGGCCCATTCGCATTTGCGACATCCAATACAAATGGTGGTGTCGATTAAAACGCCAACAGCATCCGGGGAAGCCTCTGCGGCTTTGTGGCCGGCCGCTAATGCCTCGCCGCCAATTAAGGCAGTTGAGGCGGCCGCTGTGAGTTTCAGGAAATCCCGTCGTTTAATATCCACGTAATCCTCAAAAGATTCAAATCAAAAGTTTCGGGTATTTTTGCGAGGATTTCATATCCTTTTTTATCCTACTCCACGGTCAGGTTTAGCCCTGTTTTCGATAATAATATCGGTTCGCATTATTCTTTTGTCAAGTGATTAATTTCACAAAATATGCCATATGTATCAAACATCTCTTTTTTAATCATTGTTTCCTTTTTTCTTGACTGTCCTTACCGCTTGATTGTATACCAATATCAATCCATTTAGTCCTGGTTGATGGGTAATGCTGACAATAAGTTACGACGGGCAGACGGCCCGCCTCATGCATCATAAGAGGATTGCCGATAAAATATACTAATGATAATGATTGACAAAACTGTTTCTATCTAATAAAAAGCCGAAAAATGGAGGGAGAATGCGGAAAAAATTTTTAACGGTTTTCATTTTAGTCTGGCTGGCTGCTGTCCCTTCCCTGGCGGCGGTAATAGATGCCGGCGCCTGGGCTGAGTTGTACTCCTACAAAATCAAGCTGCCGCAGACGCAATCGCAGTTACGTTCATTGGAAGGGTTGCGACTGGGAGTACGGGATGCTTTTATCCCCGGATTATCGCTTTTCGTGAGGGGCAGAGTAGCATCGGATCTGCAGCATAAGTTTGCCAGCGATCCCGACCTAAGAGTATTTGGCGCCTATTTGGAATACTCGCGGGCCAGGTGGATCACGGCTCGAGCCGGGCGGCAGTTTGTCTCGGCGGGTGTAGGGGCGCTAACGCTGGATGGCGTTAAGATCGATCTCTCGCATAGGGGCGGCCTCACACTTACCGGATATGCCGGAACCACGCCGGGATTGACATTTTATGATCTCGATGAGGTCAATTCCTGGAACAAGGGCAACGCTTATGGCGGGCGGTTAAAATTCGGTGGATTAACCCATTGGGTATTCGGAGCATCGTTCCAGCAAAGAAATTACTTAAAAAATCTCGATTCGCAAATCGGCGGGCTGGACCTGGCATATTCCGAAAATCATTGCGGCTTATTTGGACGAGGGGATTACGACTTTTTCTTCAAAAAGCTCAGACTTCTTACAATTCGCCCAACCCTAAGATCGCCTGAGGGACATTCCGTTAGTTTCGAATATCTATATCGGGGAACGTATCTTCCGCTGCACAATATGTTTTCGGTGTTCAAAAGCAAGCCGTTTAACCAGTACAGGCTATCTCCAACGCTAAAAGTTGGCCCCAATACTTATGTATTGACTTCCTTTGCTTACACCGATTATATCAGCGACCAAAACTTCAGGATGTCTTTAGGCGCCAGTTATAAGGGGCAATCGGCCGGATTCATATATGCCGACGGCTATGGCGGATACCAATATGGGGCATTCGGTTCTTTCTCCTGCAATGTAAATAAATCGCTGCAGGTTTATCTTCACGGCGATATGTTCAATTATATGATCGATCCGCTGGAAGATGATTATACCCCCAGCCTGGCGGGAGCGCTTGGCACATATTTCACCATAGTAAATGGTTTGCAAACCAGGGCCGAAGTTCAGCTGCTTTCCAACAGAGATTATAAATATGATTCGCGGTTTTATTTGAGACTGGAATACTTTTTCAGAAAGACAATCAGTGAGTCTATAGGAGGTGATGGGCGATGATGCCGATAATCTACAATCTGATATGCGGGCTGGCTATTGCCGCCTATGTGCCGGTAAATTCAGGCGTCATGTTCAATCACTTCGCTCATGTCAGCCAACGCGATATTGAATGCCAAACCTGTCATGACGTGGCTCAGAGTACGATGTCATCCGATCACAATATTCCCGGCCACGATGTGTGCTCGCAGTGCCATTCGGTGGAAAAAGCCCCCGATGATTGCAAGCTGTGCCACAAAAACCCCAACGCTCCGACAGGCGTGACCTTGCAGAATCAGGAAGTTATCTTTTCGCACAAGGGTCATCTCGGCAATGATCTGGGAAACAAGGTTTGCCTATCCTGCCATCATAAAGTGGATAAAACCAAAGGCCCGCTTGGCGAGTTGAATTTCCCCTCGATGCAAAAATGTTTCCGATGCCATGACAACGCCAAAGCGACAGCGGATTGTAAAATTTGCCATTCGAGATCGGACGAGATGAAAGCGGAGATGCATCCTGTCGATTATCGTCATTCGCACAAGTTCGACGCTAATGCCAAAGACAGCAAGAACTGCAGTCCCTGCCATCAAGCGGAGACTTTTTGCAGCGATTGCCACGCAGGCGATAATCTGACCGGTTTTGTTCATGATCTGAATTACCGTTTCAACCATGCTCTCGATGCCAAGGGTAAAGAAGCCCAATGCCAGAGTTGCCACGATAATCAATCCTTCTGCGAGCCTTGCCATCAGCAGGAAGGCAATATGCCGCTCAGTCATCTCTCGCCCAACTGGAGTCCGAGAACCAATCCGTCGACACACGCGGCTGAAGCTCAAAAGGATATGGAATCATGCGCGGCTTGCCATGATGAACCGGACGGCACCTGCTCACAACCCGGCTGCCATAGCGATTTCGATGGCATCCGCGGCAACAATCCGTCACCGCATAGTTCAAATATCACCACCGATATCGGGCACGGCCCCTGGCACGACGATCCCGGTTTCCAATGTTATCGTTGCCATTTCAGAACCGGTGTGCCCGGACGCGGTTTCTGCGGTTATTGTCATGGAGAGAAGTAATCCCGATCTTTTCGCTTGAGAAAGGATGAGATTTTTAGTTTAATTGCGTTAATGGAAGTTCGATTACTAATAGACGGGTTGGCCAAGTCTTATCCTGGCCGACCCGTTTTTTCGGGAATTTCGGCCACTGTCGAAAAAGGACACCGACTGGTAATAACCGGACCAAACGGTTCCGGTAAATCAACGTTGGTGCGAATACTCTGCGCGCTAAATCGTCCCACCAAAGGAAAAGTGATTCTCGAAATTGGTGATCGGAAATTATCTCATCTGGAAATGCGTCCTCATCTCGGCCTGGTCTCCCCTGATCTGGTGCTTTATGATGAACTCACTGCGCTTGAAAATCTGGCATTTTTTGCCGGAGTCGCAGGATATCATTTTGAAAAGACCGAATTAGGCGATCGGCTGGCAACCATAGGTCTAGATGGACGAGGCGACGATTTGGTTGGATCGTATTCCTCGGGTATGAAACAACGGCTCAAATATTGCCTGGCGCTGCTTCGAGACCCGGAGCTTTTGCTTCTCGATGAACCGACGGCCAATCTCGATGAACGGGGCAAGGAAATTGTAGATAAGATTATTAAATCGCACCCGGGAATAGTAGTTATCGCCACCAATGAAAAAACGGAATTGGAGTATGGAGACCAGATCATCAGGCTCGGTTAAAAAATCGGCGGCGGTATTCCTCAAGGATATCAAAAGCGAACTTCGTACCCGCTATGCGATCAACGCCATCCTGATGTTCGCCATCGTAACGGTCTTCGCGGTCTCCTGGGCAGTGGGAGGAGCCGGCCTCTCCCCTGTTTTACAGGCCTCGCTGCTCTGGATCGTGATATATTTTTCGTCGCTATCGGGGCTTTCGCAAAGCTTTGTAAAGGAAGAGGAATCTCATACGGCAACGGCGCTTCGCCTCTATAGCCCGGCCGAAGTTGTGCTCGGAGGCAAACTTCTATTTAATTTGGTATTGTTGATAGTGCTCAATCTGATCACCATTCCATTATTTGGTATATTCATTGGTTTCGATGTGGCAAATTTGCCATTATTTTTGACCATGATTGCCATGGGTTCGCTGGGTTTGGTGGTAGTGACTACGTTAGTGGCGGCAATCATTTCTAAAGCATCGGTGAAGGGAGCGCTCTTTGCGGTTTTATCATTTCCATTGGTGCTGCCGTTATTAATTGAGGCTATATCCGGTACTAAAAAAGCGATGGCGCCGGGTATCGGTTTCGCGGATGCCCGGATCGAAATACAAGTTTTAGCGTCTTATTTAGTTGTGATGGGAGTGCTGGAATTTATTCTTTTCGAAGCTGTTTGGAACGACTAAGCGAGGCATAACATCATAATGAACTAAGACTTATTGTGCGATGTTGAACGCTTTTGATATTGACTTTTATTAATAAATAATCTAATTAGGACAGAAACATATACTAAATGGGGAAAGTTTAAGGGACAGCGAATATGTGGTGGAAAGTAATTTTGCTCTTAGTAATTAGTTGGGTGATAATCGGCGCCTGGATATTTCCGCCGCCGACACCAGTGATTGACCGGCCGGAGGTCTTCAGAATTATCTATTTCCATTTCCCCATGGCAATAACTACAGTGGTAGCGTTTGGAATGGGCATGTATTATTCGATTAAATATCTTTCAAAACGCGATCTCAAGTATGACTTGCGCGAGGTCGTCGCGGCACGATTGGGAATAATCTTCTGCGTTTTAGCGGCGATATCAGGCTCAATCTTTGCCAAAAACACCTGGGGCTCGTACTGGAACTGGGACCCGAGAGAAACATCGATCTTCATGTTGCTGCTGGTATATGGGGCTTACTTCGCGCTGCGTTCGGCGATATCCGATCCCGATCAGCGGGCCAATCTTTCGGCGGTGTATTCGATATTCGGTTTTGTGGCAACCATCTTTTTTGTATTTATAATGCCTCGTCTCATGCCGGGGCTTCATCCGGGGGCGCCCAAGCCGAGCGGTTCAAGCGAGGGCTCGATCATAACATTTAACCTTCATACGGCCAGCGTCCTGATACCATCAGTGTTGGCGTATGTGGGGCTATTTCTGTGGATAAATAAACTTTCCGTAAATATCACTGAACTGGGACAAAGGAGTTAAGGGTGGCTAATTATATCCCGATGGGCGTTGCGCTTTTAGGCTGGGTAGCCTTATGGCTCTATCTGGTATCGCTCGATTCGAAAGTTAAGAGGATTAATAAAGATGCATAAGAATTTGAAACGCGGCATCGCGATAGGAGTGGTGATAATCGCCGCCGGAGTGGGCCTCATGTCGCTCGTGACAGGCGGCGGAGTAACGCCCTATGTCGGCTTTACCGAGGCACGGGCCGCCAAGAGCAACGTGCAGGTACTCGGCGAAATCATGGCCGGGGAATCAAGCTACGATACCCAGGCAGGCGCATTTTCATTTTATATCGTCAATGATAAAGGCGATAAAATGAGGGTCCTCTATGATGGCACCAAACCGGGCAATTTCGATCAGGCCACGTCCGTGGTTTGCGTGGGCCGATATAATGGTGATGCCTTTCATGCTGAAAAGCTTCTTATAAAATGCCCCTCGAAATATCAGGATCAACCTAAAGCTCAAGGAACATAGTTGAGGGCCTTTCGAAAATCAATCCCAATACAAAATCTTCCCAAAAATGAGGCATAGATGAATATAGGCAGTTTCACGCTGGCATGGGCGATTGTGCCTTTGGTGCTGGCGATGGCGGGATACTTCATGGTTGCGGTCGGCGCCAAACAATATCAATTAACCGCCAGAGTAATTTATGGCGTGCTATTGGCAATGGTGGGGATCGCATTTATCGATCTTCTGGTTTTATTTCTGACCGATAAATTTCAATATTCTTATGTAGCGTCATATTCCTCTCGCGATCTATCCAATACGTTCCCGCATTTCTTCAAGCTCAGCGCGCTCTGGGCGGGCCAGCAGGGCACTTTTGTACTCTGGCTGGTTTACGGACTGCTTTTGGGAATCTGGGTAAGAGCCCGCTCTAAGGAAAACGAGGGCTGGGTAATGTTCTTCTATATACTGGCTCAAGCCTTTTTGCTGGTATTGGCCTTAGTATCGAAACCATTTTTAAAACTCGATTTTATTCCGGCGGATGGTCAGGGACTAAATCCGCTTCTTCAAAACTACTGGATGCAGATTCATCCACCGATTGTATTTTTGGGCTTTGCGGCGGCTTGTATACCGTTTGCATTCGCGATGGCGGCGCTGGCTACTAATAAATACGACGATTGGGTTAAACGGACGATGCCCTGGACAGTACTTTCAGTCGTTACCCTGGGCCTCGGTATTTTCCTCGGAGGATACTGGGCTTATGAGACGCTCGGTTGGGGCGGGTACTGGTCATGGGATCCCGTAGAGAACGCCTCGGCAATACCCTGGTTTATAGGAATTGCATTAGTACATGGCATGGTCGTGGAAAGAGTCCGCGGCTCATGGCGAAGGATGAACCTCTTTCTGGCGATCACCCTATTCCTGCTTATCGTATATGGCACATTCCTGACCAGATCGGGCGTGTTGGCCGATTTTTCGGTGCACTCATTTACCGATCTCGGATACAATAATATTCTGTGGGCATCGCTGATTATTCTGGGTTTGATATCCTACGGTTTATTTGTTTATCGAGCGTCGAAGATTAAGGGAACTGCTCCGGGCACCGATCTTCTTTCGCAGG
>CAWDFP010000006.1:0-1919958 GCA_963801605.1 uncultured candidate division Zixibacteria bacterium | reverse complement strand
TGGACAAAAGGGCAGCGCAACCGGTGTTGCACAGCAGAGCTTATAGGGAGAAGAGACATGTTTAAATCATTGACCGCTCGGGCCATTATCCCGGTTACGGTTTCCGTGACAGGTTTCGTTATCGTCTGCTGTATCCTCCTCTATGCGATCATGAAGACGGATATGACAAACGACGTGATCCGTTACGAAACCAGCCAGGCCGGCACTATCGTTAAATCGACCCGCTATGCCATGCTCCACGACGACAGGGAGTCCCTGAGCAACACCATCGCCAACATAGGTACACAGGAGGGCGTGGAGCATGCGCGAATCTTCAACAAGAAGGGGCTCATCATGTTCTCCAGCAACAGCAGTGAGGTCGAGCGGCTCCTGGACAAGAACGCCGCGGGGTGCGTCGAATGCCACAGCGGCCCCGTTCCCGCCGCAACGCTGGGCGACATGAAACAGGCGCGTCGGTTTGTCAACGAAAAAGGGAAGGATGTCATTGCCATTACCGCACCCATCTACAACGAACCGAGCTGTTACCAGGCCGCCTGTCATGTACATACCGCGGAACAGAAGATTTTGGGTACCTTGGACATCGGTCTCTCCGCCGCCCCCCTGGTCAACAATCTGGCGGTGATGCGGAGCCGGATGATCATCTTCAGTTTCATGGTCCTTTTGGTGACGGTCGGGGGCGTGGCGGCGCTGCTGAGGAGATATGTCTTCATCCCGTTGAAACTGCTTGTCGATTTTACGGATAAGGCCATTCAGGGGATCGATCAGGAACTTCCTCCCTGCGGAAGGGAAATCGATAAGCTGAGCGGCAACATCAGGAGGATAGTCCGGGAAATGAACGACATCCGGCAGGAACGAGCGTCATGGAAAAAGGAGGAGTGACTCTTCCGGGTAACGAAGGGCGGACGCCGGGCCTCAGGGAAAACCATGATCGGCTCCGGAAAGATGCGCTTGACAATATCCGAGCCCTTCACCGCAAGTTCACGGCAGAACTTCTCGTTGCTGCCCTTTTTCTTCTCCTGAGCATGGCGGCGCTGGGCGATTTTTCTTTTTTCCCTTCCCTTCCTGCAAATATCAGGACGATGCTCGGCAGACCCCCATCCGTCAATATGATCAGCGCCGTGCTTCTCCTCTACATCTTTTCCGCCATCATTCTCATCCTGTCGCGGATGATGAGCGGCTCAGGCAGGTATGGCGGCGTAAGCCATGTGGGTTATCTCGCGGGCTTCTATTTTTTCTACCATTTTTCCGGCAAACTCACGGAGAACTTCTGGGCCGTGTTTGCGGCGGGAATAACGATCCTGGGGCTGGAGGGTTACCACCTGTGGATCTATTGTTCGGAAGAGATCGAACGGACGCGGGATGTCTTGGCATTCCTCGACGGTAAACCGCCGAGGAATGAATGCTGAGAAGATCTCGACTGCAGGATATACGACCCACCCCGAATTCATGCTACCGGGAGAGGCTATTTTACTAAAACCTCAATCTTAGCCCGCGAAGTCAACTCTTTCAGAAATTCATCCTTGCTTATGCCTTTCTCCTGTGTACCTTTGGCGATAAGCTTGGAGATCATGAACTCCCTTTCAATCCGCTTTTCAAAGTTTGCCGTACTCATGGCATGACTTTTCAGAAAAGCCTCAAAATCCTTATCGGAAAGATTCAGCCCCTTTTTGACGGTGGCTATCCTCTCGGCGATCTCTTGCGGAGAGACGGTGATCTTGGCCTTGGCCGCTTCGGTCAGCAGTACCTTTTCCTGAATCATCGCCTCGAGGACCTGCATCCGCAAGTCCGCCAGCATCTTTTTCCCCTCGGGGCCGGAGGACTCCATCTGGCCGCTTCTTCCGGACATCTTCTTGAAGAGCTCAAATTTCTGGTCCAATTCCTCCGTGGTTATCTTTTCACCGTTGACGATGGCTGCGGTTGAGCCGCCCCCCTTCAGGGGATTGGGCAGAAGACCGGTAAACATCAACAAGGCCACCCCTCCGACCACAACCAGAAAAACGGCGAGGACGGCGTAGACTTTTCTCCCGCTCTGCCTTTCCTCCTGCTGCGGTTGGTTCTGGTCTTCCCGATCGCTTACTTCCTTACCGCACTCTCCGCAGACCGCTACTCCTCTTCCCAGGGGACTGCCGCAGTGGGGACATTCCAAGTTTTCCATAGTTTTCCCTTCATGATTTCATTGTCAGGCTTGTGCGCTCTATGCCATATAAGGTAAACAATGTAAAGGCAAAAAACTGGCGTTGGGTCTCCGCCCAACGCCAGTTTTTGTTCAGGAACTTTCCGGGAAAACTACTTCTTGTGGCATTTGGCGCAATCGGCTTCGGCTGTCAGGCCAAAGGCCTTCTTGCCATCATGGCAGGTCGCGCAATACTTTGGTTCGCTATGATCAGCCTTGGTAATCTTCGCTTCCTTCTTCATCGCGAAGATTTTCGGTTTCGAGTGGCAGTCCGCGCACTTCAGCTTATGCTTGTTCACGTGCGATTCATGGCTGAAAACAACTGCTCCTTGGGTCTTGCCTTCATACTTTATATCCCCTCCGCCCACTTTCTTTTGAGCGAAAGCCGCGCCCAGGGCCGCAAAGCAGATGATGCAGACACTAACGATCAATATCCTCCAGAATCTATTGCCCATTTTTTCACCTCCTTTCCGTGAATTTTCGTCCTTATGTTCCGGTAGCCGATTCATTATCGGCACCGCCGGACTCTATGTCAAAAAGAGTTTATTTTCAAGGGAAAGATTCTTCCCCTTTTATCGTTGACAAACCATGGCTGTTTTCTTTACACTTTCGTTAACGGGCGTGGTGATACTGGGGTGGTTACCGGAAGGACGCCGGTGCGACAACCGCTGCGATCCACAGGAAAATGAAAGTTCTGCTGATGAAAGGAGACGGTCGTATGATCAATAAGAGAATGTATGATGCGATGAACGAACAGATCAAACAGGAATTGGAATCTGCCTATATCTACCTATCGATGGTGGGCTATTTCCATGCCAAGAACCTTGACGGAATGGCCCACTGGCTGCGTGTCCAGACCCACGAGGAGACGATCCACGCGATGAAGTTCTTCGATCACCTGACCAACCGGGGGGCTTCCGTGGTCCTGCTGGACCTCAAGCAGCTCAAGACGGACTGGAAAAATCCTCTGGAGCCCTGGCAGGATGCCTACGCCCACGAGAAGTTCATCACGGGGAAGATTCACGCCCTGACCAAGATCGCCCGGGAGGAGAACGACTATACGGCGGAGCCGCTGCTGAACTGGTTCCTCAACGAACAGATCGAGGAGGAGAACAACACGGACAAGATCAGCCGCCAGTTGGAGCTGATCGGTGACAGCAAGGAAGGACTCTTCCTGCTGGACCGCGAACTAGGGACCCGGGTCTACCCGGCCGGCTCCCCCTTCGACCCGGCCGCCTACAACCTGGCCCCGTAGCCCTATCGGAGGGAAACGCTTGATCGAAGACATGAGCCCGGAAGCGTTGAAGACCTTTTTCCGGAAGGATCTCTTTGCGGGGTTTGTCGGCATCGAACTCGTCGATGCGGGTGCAGGCCGGGCAACGGCGCGGCTTGATCTTCGGGATCATCACCTGAACGGCCTCGGCCTTGTCCACGGCGGCGCGATTTTCACCCTCGCGGATCTTGCCTTTGCGGCGGCGGTCAATTCCCGGGGGAGGGCGGCCGTGGCGATCCACTGTTCGGTCTCGTACCTCAAGGCGGTGCAGGGGGGGCATCTGCTTGCCGAGGCCGAGGAGGTCTCCTGTGGGCCGAAGATTGCCGCCTATACCATCCGGATCACCGACGCCACGGGCGAGCTGGTCGCCCGCTTCGAGGGGCTTGCCTACCGGAAGCGGGAGCACTGGAATCCCTGAGCGGGTTTTCCCGCTCCGGCGATCAGTGGCGCCTGTTCTTACAGTGGATGGATGGCGCCGATCTCGACGCGGCCCGTCAGAGTCGTCTCAATCCGGGACCGGAGGGAGGGATCAAACCGGAGACAGACGCCGCAGTCGGAGCTGAGGTGCCGGGGGACGGGGATCAGCTTGCAGGGGATGTCCGCGTTCTTCAGGAGCCGCTCCGCGCGCAGGGCGTGATGCACCGAGTGGAACAGCACAACCTCCCACGGTCCGCCGTCGTTCATGGGATGACCAGTTTCCCGGCATGGGTCATCGCGGCGGCGATGTCGTACATATTGGAAATGATCCCTGCGCCCAGCCGCTCTTTGAGCTCGAAGTAATTCACGCAGGTCCCGCAGACGAAAAGTTCCACTCCCGCCGCCTCCAGCTGCCGCAAATCGTCGATGAGCGCCGATTCCCGGGTAGCGAGGCGGACCCCGGTGTTGTAGAGGATGATCGTTGCGGGCAGCGGGTCAAGCGTCAGGAGCGTGTGAGCGAAGCTCCGCATGAGTACCTCCCCCAGTTCGTCGTTTCCCCTCCCCAGGCGGTCCGAGGAAAGGACGATGACCAGGGGGGCGCCCCTCTCCTCCTTAACAGTCCCGCAGACGATCCCGATGTCGGTCCCCTCGTATGGCGGCGCTTGCCCGCTGCGGATCAGGCGGATGCGGAAGGCTCCCTTTTCCTCCTGCGTCACGGCGATTGCGCATCCCATCTTGTTTGCCAGACGGCGGATGTTCTCCACTGCCTCGTCGCTGTCGGCGATCACGAGGACCTCCTTCGCCTCCTCCAGGGCCTTTTTCGTCAGGATGACGGGTTCGGGGCAGGCGAGCCCCCGGGTGTCGACGATTTTTTCCATGCATGCCTCCTTGCGGTATTTGAAGTTTGTTGTTGGAATCATGCGATCCAAGCGGGTGCTGCGTCCCTATCTCCCGCGGGCCATTGTGCGGACCGCTTCCAGGGCGGCGTCGATCTCGGCCTCCGTGTTGAAGAAGCCGAACCCGAATCGGATGGTACCCCGGGGAAACGTTCCGATGGTTCGGTGGGCCGCCGGGGCGCAGTGAAGTCCGGGCCGCGACATGATGGCGAACCGTTCGTCCAGTTCCTGGGCCGCCTCCGACGGCGTCAGGCCTGTGATGTTGAAAGGGACGATGGCGATACGGCGCGACGGATCGACCGGGCCGTACAGATCGATTCCGGGGATCTCGCGAAGACCGCGCATGAACCGCCCCACCAGGGCCTCCTCGTGGGCGCGGATCGATTCGACACCGCGGGCGATGATCCAGGAGACACCGGCGGCCAGGCCCGCGAGGCCGACGGTGTTTGGTGTTCCGGCCTCGAACTTGTCGGGGAGAAAGAGAGGCTGCTCTTCGAATTCGGAGCGGCTCCCCGTTCCACCCGTCATGAGGGGGCGGATCCGCGTCTCCAACCCTTCCCGGATGTAGAGGCCGCCCGTTCCCGGGGGGCCGAAAAGCGATTTGTGGCCAGTGAATGCCATGAGGTCGATCCCCAGCGCTTCGACGGCGATCGGCAGGACCCCCGCCGTTTGCGCCGCATCGACGATCAGGACGAGGCCGTGTTCGTGGGCGACCCGGCCCGCTTCGCCGATGGGGAGGATCGTCCCCGTGACATTCGAGGCGTGGGTGAGGATGATTGCTTTGGTGTTCGGGCGGATGGCCGACGGGATTGTTGCCGGGTCGAGCTCGCCCCGGACGGAACACGGGAGGACCGATACCTCGACCCCCTCCCCCTCCAGTGCCCGCAGCGTCCGCATGACCGAGTTGTGCTCCATCGACGAGGTAATGACATGGTCGCCCCTGTTCAGGAGCCCCCGGAAGGCGATATTGAGCGCCTCGGTGGCGTTCTTCGTAAAAACGATCCGGAAGGGGTCGTCCGCACCGAAGAGTCGCGCCACCGCCTCGCGCGCATCCAGGATGATCCGGCCAGCATCGATCGAGAGCCGGTGCCCGGAGCGGCCCGGCGAGCCGCCGATCTCACGGAGGTACCGGTTCATGGCGCTCTGCGTCTCCTCCGGTTTCGGCCAGGAGGTCGCGGCGTTATCGAAATATAGAAGGTCCATACTTAAAATTTACAGAGGAATCGAGGAGATGTCAAATAGCCTCTGTCTATGATTTCCCGACGGTTATGCAAGAAAGGCATGCCGCGGCGGATCCCGCCCGCTTGGGGCCGAAGCGACCGATGTAGCATAAGGACAACGTGTGTGAATCAAGGAATGTCCGGGGCGTTTATTTTCCCTTGAGGCCACCAGCAAACGCGGGGTAAAGCCTAAAATGGCATGGTAAGCTTTCGCGGCATCGTCGGGCGAGGCGTAAATACCAGCATTCCAAAATGATGCGGGCGGTAAAAGCCCGGCCACCCAGATTGCAACTACTGCGATTAGATTGCAAATAAACCCCAGCCAAATCACCTGACGGGCGCGGGCGTAACCATAGACCTCGGTTAAGACATCGCCGATTATATAGGTAATCGGAAATAGAATCACAGCGGCGGGCAATATCAATCCGCCAATACTCACGAGCTTGACGGCGATGATATTGGAAATGATAAGCGTTGTTATGAACAGCCCGGCTACCGGCATCAGCCACCGATAGGACCTATTTGTAAATGGCAGAGTCATATTTCTCAAAGGCCGATGGCGGCTTTGGCCTCGGGTGTTTTGGTATGCTCGGCCTCGACCGAAATGCTAATTCCGCCCCTCATATTAAATTCGCCGGTTATCTTGCACCAGTGGGGATCGACGGCCTTAACAAAATCATCCAGCATGATATTGATGACATGCTCATGAAAATGCCCCTCATTGCGAAAAGACCAGATATAGAGCTTGAAAGATTTTGACTCGATGATCCTTTTATCGGGAACGTATTCCACTCGGATGGCAGCGAAATCGGGTTGACCGGTAATCGGACACAGGCAAGTAAACTCATCTGTCTCCAGGCTAACTAAATAGTATCTATGCGGCGAGCGGTTGGGAAAGGCCTCAAGCTTTTTGCCTGGTTTGGCTTTTTTCCCTAATATTGTCAATCCCGTTATTTTTTTATTTCTCGCCATATTTTCCTCAAGTGAAATATTTTATATTTAAAACTAAATCATCATATACCTATAAATGATGCAAAAGTCAAATCGACTTAATAGCAATCGAAAAGAATAGATGCTTAAAACGGCGGACTGCAATCCTTAATGAAATAGCGATAACGGCCAGGGTCTGGGAAAACTAAACAGCGTAAGAATCGCACCCAAAAGGGCTAAATTCTTGCCGAAATTTACCTGATTTCCCATTCTGGCTCCCGGGTCGGTATCAGCCCAGAAAGAATGCATGATAAATGTCACTGGAACTAAAAATAGAATGAGGCAGATCAATCCGACGACCGCCATGAATCCCAGAACAATGCTGATTCCTCCTAAAAGAAGTAGAATGCCCGAAACCACGATCGCCAACGACGGTATCGGAACGGATTTGGAAGCGGCATAAGCGCTCATGCCCTTTACATGGCTGAAATGATTAAAGGCGTTATAAATAAAATAACCGCCGAAAAGAATCCGTCCAATGAGAAATAGAATATCCATTGCGATCCTCCTGATTCAATCAAACAACGATTTTTATAAACAATCAGCAAAAACAAAAACGCTGTCAAAATTATATAATTGATTTATTAAAGATGTCAACAAGCATTATCGAGAAAATTATAATTTGATTATGCTTATCGCATTTTATCGCGATATTTAGCGGGAAGAGCGGTAGGGTAAGGAATATTAACCCTGGCACAAACCAGTTCGATTTCGGCAACAACAGCCAGATCGCTGTTTTCTTTGCGGATTTCATATCCCAACACAAAGCTGGCCCGCGCCAGGCGATTGGTCTTCACAGTGACCTCGATTAGTTCGTCAAACTGAAGCGGCTTCAAATATTCAACATGCAGATCATGAACGATAAACTCAAAACCATCAATGCGAAGATCATTATATGAAATACCCATGCTTCGCCAGTACTCCAGGCGGGCGATCTCGAGATATGTCACAATTTGAGGATGATGTACTACCCCTTGCATGTCGATTTCGTCAAATCGAACACGCCAGCGGGTCTTGAACGGCTGGGGCACTATTGAATAGCCCCTCGTTTGGATTTCTGGATAATTTCGGCCAATTGCTCCATTCGGAACGGCTTTTTTAGCATCATATCGATTCCGGCGCTCAGAGCTTTTTGAGGGTCAGGAGTCAGGCCCCATCCGGATATCAGCAGGAAAAATATATCGGGATCTAGCGCCTTAAGCTTCGTAACCAAATCCAGACCCGACATTTTATCGAGACCGTAATCGGCTATAACATGAGTATATGGCTTATCTGCTTTAATGCTTTCCTTAAAGCTCAATAAAGCTTCATCCGAGCTTCCGACCACAGTGGAGTCATGTCCGAGACTGGTAAGCATACTTGTCAGGAGCTCCCGAATAACATCCTGATTATCAACGGCCAGTACCCTAATACCGTTTTGCGAACGCTGATTAGGCTCCGCCGGCCTATCGACCGGAATGCTGAGCCTCCAGGTATCGATTGTCTGACCTTGATCATTCTCGATTCGTGAGCATTCCAACCGGCCACCAATGTCGGCCAGCCAGGCGGGTTTTTCAGCCCCCTTGGGTGCAGGCGCCAAGCCCTCCCCTTTCAATTCGAGTGAAATATCCCCGTTGTCGGTACGGGAAGATAGCCGTAGGGTTCCTTTTGAGCCCGATTCAAACAAGGCTGCCAGTAAGAATTCGACAACCGATTTCTTGAGAGCCGTGGGCGGCATATCGGTTGCCATAATTCCATTGCTTCCCTGAAATGTAATGTCAAGCGGCTTACCCTCGATATCAGATAACTCAGAGATGGCATCGCGAATTATCTCGGACAAAGCCGGGGCTTTGACGACTTGCGCGGGAGCAGAGTTGGTTTTCGTTACTTTGGATGGAATGTTATCTTTGGCCGTTTTTTGAACAATCTCCAGCCAGGTAAAAAGATCGCGAAGGTCGGATTCTTCTCTTGATTTGGAATATTCGGAAATCAGCCTGCCAAGCTCATCCGAAATCTGACCCAAAACAATACTGGATTCTTTATTAGGTTGAAGCAACGCTTGAGGGGGCCTCGGTATCACAATGGGTTTAATAGAGTTAATGCGGGAAATAAAACCGTACACGACTCGGAACGAATCTGTAAGAAGCTCAAGATCGACCGCCGGTTTGCGGCGACCCTCAAGCCTGATAAAGAGCCAAATTTCACCGTCAAGCAAGGATGTGTAAATATAAGAACGGCCCTCGAAAAACTCATCGAACGGCGGCGGCTGATCATATAAAACAATCCCGGATATAAGGCTGACGAAATCGGAATTATGCCGAGGATTTAAGAATCGATCCTCCATAGCAGGCTCCGATGAATAAGAGATCTTCCAGCCATCCGAGTTGCGCTTACAGATATCAAAACGATCACCGCCGAATAACCGGGCCAAAAGCCAACCGATACCGCGCACCGAAGCCGCCGGACCACCGGCCATCGATGAGGTATCGCAAAGCTCCTCGCCTAAGGATTTCACCAGAGAGCTCAGGTTATCGCGGGCAGACTGAATGTTGCGAACCCGTCGCCCAAGAACGAGGGCGGCACCAAGCTGCTCGCCAAATTGTTCGAGCAGGTCGACCTGGAACGAACCGGGCTGATAGGCTCCCTTTCCGAACAGCGTAATTACTCCCCAATTTTCACCATCGGAAACGATAGGCACTAAAGCCATATAGGTGAAACCATCCTGCTGCCCACCGAAAAATTCGTAATCCTGGCTGAGCCGCAGGTCGCGGATAATCAACAACCTCTTGTTTTTAGCGGTACGGCCAATAGAGGTGTCGCCAAATTCAATCGTTTCTAACCGTCGGGCCAGCCGGGGCGATAGCCCTTTGTATGAACCCAAGACTAAGCTTTCGCGGGCTCTATGAAAGACATGGATCGCTCCCCCCGCCAAGCCCAACATGGTGACGATTTTATCGAGTGAAAAATTGAGCATTTCGAGAAGATTACTGTTGGAAGCGGCAAGCTGCGTTATTTCGCTGGTTGCCCGCTGCTGCTTTTCCTCCACAAGTTTCGAAAAAAGCACAGATCGTTCCCTGGTTTGAGAGGCAACCGCCGATCCCACCAGAGATGCAAAACCCAAAGCCGCGAAGATATTGTGATAAGAAACTACTTGAACTATCTGTTCTGGAGGCAACGCCAAAAGGAAGGTCAGGGCCGCAACCACAAAAGATGCGGTACTGAGCACCCACAACAGATAGAAGGGAAATCGCCTTGAATGCGATTGTGATGAGACGAAAACCACCACGGCGAGGGCCAGGCCCAAAGCCGGAAAAACCAAAAACTCCATAGACTTAAGTATGGGATATTTATCGATATTTTGTCAATCTTTTTTATAAATGATTTTTAGGGCGCGCCAGGGCTTGTTCCGAGGCGGACAATTACCGTTTTCTCAATAATTGACAATTTTTTGCTTGATTCCGCTTGTGAAAAATGTCATTATTAGAACGTAAATTTAGTTATACAGAACATATTAATATTTTTTATCGTAGCGACGCCTTTAATAAGCAGCATTTGAGAGGGAGGAATTCATGCCAAAAAAAGTATTTTTCGTACTCGGCATCGCGGTGATTCTGCTACTGGTGATTATGAGTTGCGCGGGCAAGAGAGGCCCCGAGGGACCATCGGCCAGTATGGAATGTCTGACCTGCCACGCCGATGATAGCGACATTCGTACGATCGATGGCCAGTGGCGCAACTCGGTTCATGCATCGGGCAACAATATTGATCGCAATGTACCGCCTTGTTCAGGCTGCCACACGGGGCAGGGCTTTATTGAACGGATATCTACAGGCGCGCCAGACACGGTTTCTCAACCCGGCGTTATCACCTGTTTTGCCTGCCATGAACCGCACACCAACAAAAACTTTAATCTCAGAACCAGCACGCCGGTCGCCCTTATCCAAGGCGGAACATTTGACAGGGGCAACGGAAATCTCTGCGCCAACTGCCATCAAGCGCGAAAACCGTCTCCCGATATACCGCTTGTGGAAGGCGAACCGGGTTCAGTAACCATTCGCTCCCCGTTCTGGGGTCCGCATGACGGCCCGGAAGCCAATATTCTCAGCGGGCAGGGTGCATTTGTATTTACGGGCGCAACCTATTCAAATTCCCCTCATACTAACGCAGTAACAAACGGATGCCCAACCTGCCACATGGCAACTCCTTTCAAAAATATCGCCGGAGGACATCAAGCAGGCTTAACCTACGGTTCCGAAGGTGAGGAATTCGATTTGACCACTGGCTGCAACAACTCAGGATGCCATTCGGGATTGGATGATTTCAATTTTAACGGGCTTCAGGATTCCGTGGGAATCAGACTGATCACTTTGAGAAACATACTTATAGAGAACGAGTTTCTATCATCGGATACAACCAGCCTTACGGTTAATGCGCCGATTACGCTGAATTTCGTACAGGCGGGAGCGCTTTACAATTTCCTGCTAATAAACTTTGATCGTTCACTTGGTGTTCACAACACTCAATATTGTTTGGATGTTTTGAATGCCTCAATCGCGGCGCTAAATACCGGAAAATACGCCTCGCGTCGTTAGCCAACTCAAATACCTGAATTTCAAATCCCGCCTCCGAGGCGGGATTTTTTTATATTAATAAAATATTCATTGAGAAAGTTTCAAAAAAAAGGCCCCGCTGTACGCAGGGCCATTCATAGCTAACATCGAATATTATTTCAGCATTAACATTCGCTGGGCATCCTGGAAAGTATCGGCTTTAAGTTGATAAAAGTAAATCCCTGAAGATAACGCCCGGCCGTCGTCGGTTTTACCATTCCAGATTACGGAGTAAACTCCGATATCAAAAAATCCGTTTTCGAGGGTAGCCACTTTCCTGCCTGTCATTTCGAATATTTCCAGACTGGCATGGCATGGTTTCGAAATCGCGAAAGATATCCGCGTCTGGGCGTTGAATGGATTGGGGTAATTTTGCTCCAAGCCAAACGACGTCGGCAAACTGCCTTCGGCGCCGGTTGAAGTAGCAAGCCCAATATGACCCTCACCGAACCCGGCGGCTATTTCCACGCCATCGATGCTGACAACATGGCCGGCAGATATTGATACGGTCATCTGCTCGGAAGCTCCTTCGAGAATCTGGAATGAAAGCGATGCCACCTCGGCATCTCCCGTAAGATTAACGGTGTTAAGGTTATTCTCCCAGACCAAATGCGCAACGCCGCTACCAGCGCCAATAGTTGGATCGGGAAGCATGGCGCTGGTAAATCCCATAAAGCGAAGTCCGTTTGCCGGGAAACTGAAGTGCAATTCCAAGCCTGCCACTCGAATTAAATCATTTGCACTCAAGCTCAGGGAAACAATCTCCCCGGGCGAACCAAAAGCCTGTCCCAGATACAACCTTGAGGTTTGGGGATTGATTTTTGGTGGAATAAGCAGACCGCCATCAGTCCAACTATTATCGACATCACCTCGCCGGATACCGATCAGGTTAACATCGGTCAAATCCTCATCGACCAAATCGGCTTGCCTGCAAGCAGGCGCTTGCGACCAGTTGGCAGGAGTTATTTCATAAGAGGCATCTACAAAAGCCCAGTTTCCCGCCGGCAGGGTTTCCAGTTGAGCCAAGTAGCGTCGAATCTTGATAACATCCGCCATGCTGATCGTGGCGCTGCCATTAACATCAGCGGCAATATTTTTATAGGGAGTATCAAATTGATCCAGTTGCGCCAGATACCTTTCAATTAAAACGATATCGGCCACAGTAACACCGGGATCATCGATAGTTTTGGAGGGACAAACCGAATAATATCCCAGCGCCAAATTTTCAAAAGCATAAGAACCGCTGGTATTGGTTGTGGTCGTAGCGGTATCATCCTGGGAAAGCGCGATTGTCACATTGGCTATTGGACGCTGGAGATCGTAGTAAACCACGTTGCCAGAGAGATCCCGAGGCTCCATCACTGATATGCCGCCGGCATAATAGCGAATATTGGAAAGCGCATTGCCCAGTGTGTCGACAACCTCGCTACCTCCCCGCCATTCGATTCTATAAGCTGAACCGTTGGGGCCGTTGACAATAAAATTCAGATTCAATATGCTGGAATCCTCGGGAACCGTAATCGGAGTTGAATAATTTTCCCAAACGATGTTAATAATGCCATCAACTTCATTAACCAGAGCATCAGTGAGGTAATCGGATGTCATTCCCGTAAACTGCAATCCGTCCTGACGATAACGAATATGAAATTCCAAACCAGCTATGGGACGCTCCGAAAAGCCCGTGGTAAGAATCGGAACAACGGCTGGTTGATCGGCGGAACCGATAATATCATCGATATCAAATGCAGTACCTGCTAAGGCGCCTCCATAAGGGTAAGCTCCCATATCGGCGACGCTGCCATTGGGATCTGGAGGAGAGGCGGGATCGCCGGTATCAATGCAGGGGGAATCGCCGGCAAGCTGAAATGAAAAAGGATCGCCGCCGACAAATAGCGGATCGGCTGATATGGAACCATCGCCAGGCTCTATACCATTGTAATCAATAGTATTATTCCAGACATCACTATAGGTCGTAGTGCTGTTATTGGGCGGGTAGCTGTAAACACCTTTGCCGCTATTGTTGATTACTATATTATTATAGAGTTGACAATCGGATGAGTACCAAATTGTCAAGCCCGCGCCATGCTCCAGTTCTTCGTTCGAATTGCCGACAACAGTATTGTTGTATAAAACGCCTCCATGATCTTCGCTCATGCAAAGCGCGCCGCCGAGAGCCAAACAGTGATTTTCATAAAATAAATTATGATCAACTATTGAGTTGTTCGAGGCTCTGAGGTGTACAGCGCCGCCGTGAGTTCCGGCGTCATTTCCATGAAAGATATTGCCAGAAATGATGAGATCGACTCCGTAACTGCGGACTCCGCCGCCGGTGCCATTAATAGAGGAATTGGCCTCAAATTCATTTTCGAGTATACGGATTGTGGAACCGTAAACCGCATTAATGGCACCGCCATCGGAATTACCATTAATGTTGTTAATGAATTTATTATGAGTAATAGTAGGACCGGCGTTGCTGATGTTGATAGCCGGAGCACCGGATGAGTTTCTAACGGTGAAACCATCGAGAACCGAGTTTGCTCCCTCATTGTTTTCAAACCGGATAATCGGCTGATTATTGTTGACCTTTTCGATGATTGTTTCATCAGGCCCGTTTTGACTTTGGAGGAGGATGGCTTTTCCATTAAAACGTAAATGCTCCCCATAGGTACCAGGGGCAACTAATACCGTATCTCCATTGGCCGCTGCATTTATTCCGGCCTGGATAGTAGCAAAATCACCAGGAACGTGAATCGTTGCAGACCAAATTGGCAAAACCAAATGCCATTACAGCCAAGGACAGAAGTATAGCTTTTTCATAACTTCATCCTTTCGGTCGGTAATTGGAATGAAATATTCTTTGTTGAAAATGTAGTCTACTAATGACTAATGATGTCAATATTTAATTGTAATTTATTCGGGCAATTATATAGGGCTTGATATTATCTGTTGATCCGTAATGAGTTGCGAACATTCTCGTGGCCCTGATAAATTGGGCTTATACGTTTCTCTTTTCACAAATTCTTATGATTGCCTGCAGATTGGTGCGAAGATTAAATCTGCTGTAAAAGGAGCTTTGATTATCCAGAAGCTCATCGGCATGGAAGTAGGTGGCAAAAAATATGATTTGATTGGTCAGACGATAATAATAGTTTTTTCGAGGCCTGAGAGTATCGGCGCAAATAGCTTGGGTGTTCCGGTGATATTGATTACGTAAGCCGGACGGCGCAGCGTTTGAAACATCTGCATTGGATCTTTCATTTTTCTGGTAAATTGCAGGCCGCTGATAAGACCCCATATAAAGGATGATGATGTAAATATCGGTATTTCGAGAATATCGAGTGATTTTTCAGAGATTCGGGCAGCGCGCCTGTAATCAATTGCAGATGGGACATAAGGTATTCTGGGAGAATTGAACCAATCAAAAATATTATAAATATCCTTAGCGCCAGCAGCGGCTCTTGTCTTGAGTCCGGGAAGCGCGGAAAATTCCGATCTTGATTCCCAGCTCGAGCGAGTTTTTGCATAGTGGCAGTTGTTGTGGTAATCCCATCCCATCCTAACGCTGACTGGATGGCCCGCCATAGCGGTATTGTAAGCCTCTAAAGCATCTTGCAGCATCTGAAGCTGCCAATTGATATCGAATACTTCCTGATGCCAATTGCCGCTGCCGGCATTTATGCGGAAAAAATGGGGATGCCAGCCAAGTTCATCGCCGCTCGATTCTAACGCTTTAAGGATTTTATCATACTTCCTAATCACCCAGGCGTAATCGTCATTAATTATATTAACCTGCTCGTCGGCTCGCAAAAGCCAGGTAACTTTGGGCGTGTTCCCGGCGCTGTCGGTTAGTTTGGCCGTCAGGTCCTTATATTGAGGAATCCCCTCTTCGAGACCACGCCAGGACTGGCACTCCTCGGCGCCGCTGACAAACCCGGACGATCGGGGTCTGTATCACATCCGATGATAATGTAAAGGGTCTTACGTATCCGGCATGGTATCCATCGAATCCGGTTTGCCTTTTCACCATTATTCCGTCGAGCCGGCTGCATTTCTAATCTTCTTGTAACGGGAACTATACTGCTAATCATCCACAATTTCAATTTTCACAGGGACTTTAAAGCTTTGGAAGTCTTTCGCGACAATATTTCTTAAGGCGTAAGCTAAAAGACTCCTTGGAATCCTCGTTCGATTTAACTGGGTACGTAGCGCAGACAATATTCCCGATAATCGGATTTTTTTCGCCGTATACTTCAGCCTCAGCCACATTATCGAAGGATTTGAATAATATTTTCAACCTCGGAGGGAAATACCTTTTCGCCTCCGACGTTGATAATCTCGGATTTCCGTCCCAGGAACTGAATATATTCGCCGTCCTGCACAACCATATCGCCGGTGACAAACCAGCCGTCCTCAGTGAAGGGACTGGGGGCGTTGAGGTAGCCAAGCATGGCGGAATCGGCTTTGATTTGCAGGATGCCATCAACAATCCGGGTTTGGTATCCCTCTCCCCCGATTTTGACCCAGATTGAGTCCGAGCTTTTGGATTTCGAACGCAAAGTTCCAACTTCGGTTGTGCCATATTTCTGCTGGATTATTGCGTTGGGAAATATCTCGGCGCATTTTTTAAGCGTGGATTCGGGCATAATTTCGGTGCCATAGGTGATATATTTGAGGGATGATAAATCGTATCGCTTATAGGCTTCGCTCAGAATCAGGAGGTTAATAAACGTAGGCGATACCGGAAGCACCTGGGCCTTATATTTTTCAATTGCGGCACAGACAGCCTCGGGGGCGCGGTTATCGATAGTGATAACGCAACTGCCGTTGGAGATCGAGTAGAAGAAAGTGTCAATCCCGCCGATGTGATCGAAAAGGAGAAAGGCGACGGTCCGCAAATCGTGGCGTCGCGTTTTGAATTTTTGAAGCAGTTTGTAAAAGTCATGCAGTGCGGCCTTGCTTTTGCCGGTTGAGCCTGACGAAAATAACACTAGTCCGGCGTGGCTGAGGGTTCTGAGGTTTTGATAAAGCGCGTGATCGGATTTGCGGCCGGTTTTAGCGATTGAAACCTTATCACGGTCATCCATATTAATGACGACTTCGGCCTGGGCGATCTCGGCATACTCCTCTCTATTCATATTAACCGTTGAGCTGAGGGGAATGATTATCGCTTGGCGCTCGACCAATGCGAGAAGCAGCGCGGATGAATTCGGCGAGAAATCAGCATCGAGGATTACGGTCTGCCCGGGCAGAATCCGTTGGGAGGCGAGCTCGGCATTCCAATATTCGATTCTTTCAAGAAGCCAGGTCATACTTGTAAGCTTTGTCCTTCCAGATGATAGAGTCGGATGTTTTATGTTCGTTGAAGACAGAAAGTAAAAAATCGATAAACATTACACCCCGCCCAGATAGATAACCTCGCCCGTCACAAAATCGCTTTCCGGCTTGATAAAAAAGTCAATTACGTTGGAGACATCCCGGAACTCGCCATATCGTTTTATTGCCTGCCGGTTTATCAACGCATTCATTTTTTCGGCAGGCACCGACCGGATCAAATCAGTTTTGATCGGCGTTGGCCCGACTGCATTCACAGTAATACCATACTCTGCTACTTCCCTTGCAAAAACCTGAGTCAAGCTGGCGACCGCGGCTTTGGATGAAGCATAGGCGGCCTCGCCCTCCAGCTTAAGCACTGTTGCCACGGTGGCGAAGTTTACGATGCGGCCATAACGTTTTATTCTGCATAAGTTTGGCGGCCTCGCGACAGAAAAGAAAGGCGGCAATGACGTTTGTATCGTAGATGTTTTTAATAGTCTGCATGGGAGTAAGCATGACATGGTTCATTGAGGCAATTCCGGCATTGTTTATCAATACGTCAAGCCTGCCATATAGACGCCTGACATCGCTGAACATCGCCACTACCTCGGCTTCATCGGAAACATTCAGGCAATAATGTTTATAATTGGGAATCTCAAAGTCCGGCTTTTGACGGCTGCAGCCGACCACCTGAAATCCCTTCTGCGAATAGTATTCCACCAGATACCGGCCAATTCCGCGACTGGTACCGGTTATCATCATTACAGGATGTTCGTCCATTATGATTTTTCCCCGAGAAGAAGTGTGATATATTCAGACAGTGACCCTATCGTTCTGAACGGGCTGTTTTTCTGTGAGAATGCTTTCTCGTCGGCGATTGTTACCGCCACGCCGAATTCCTCCTGAATCCCCTGCTCGACTGCCACGATCAAACTGACCAGGCCAAACGAATCAAGTTTGCTCGATTGTCCAAACAGGACTGTTTGCGGAGTCTTGTCCAAACGAGATGCCGGATCAACCTGCAAATTAACATCGTCGATTGCACGATAAATTGTGTTTAGCACCTTCTGATTTTCACCCATATTATCCTCTATTTAGCATTTTACCACAAATTATCAAGATCGGAATCAAAAAAAGTTAGATGTAATTTCCCAGCCAATTCGGGTTTGACTCCAATTGGCAGCGCTTTTTCAAGCCAAAGACCGGCTCTTTTGAATATTGCCTTGTCGCGAGAAGAGCTGACCCCAACAATTCCGTCAAGCCCAACATCCTCCGCGAATGCATTAGCTTTTGATAATAGATCAAGCTTTGAATCGGCAGTTCCTGTCAGTTCACAAATCTTGAGTATATGAAGATTCTTAGTGTTATGGCGCGCTTCCCTGAGAACCATATATCCATCGGTCTGTCCTGCCCGGTCCTCATGAACAAAGGCATGGTATTTTTTCCCCGGTTGGGACATCTTATAGTTGAGGAAAGCGGCGTTGCGTTCACCATATACGGCATACTGAGAGGAAAGCAATTTTAGCCAGATGCTATCCTGCGACTTCATCGAATTGAGAAATTTCAAAAATATTTCCATAAATAGCCTGCTTTGAAGGGCGTTTGACGAGATTAATAGCCTTCATTGGAATTGAAAACAACGGCGATTTATCATAATATTTCAGTGCAACATGGGGATTAAAAAACCTGGCAAACATTCTGATCGAATCCCTGCAAATTACATAATTCAACCGTTTATAGGCCGGTTCAATTTCCGGAACAATTCCAACCCCCGCATAAATATACGATGGATCATTAAAACAGCGCTCCAGAAGTGCCGTTCCGGCGAAAGTTTTTACCGCGAAATCGGTCATGTCCAATACCAGAGTAGCGCCCCATCCGATTGTCGTTTTAACTCTTTCGATAAAGAATTGTTGTGGAATAACGGCCATATGGCCCACAATTCGGCCACCTGAAAAGGTCAGATATCGCTGACATTTTTGCCACAAAAAAAGCGCCCGGTCGCCTAATTCCGGATGATCGGGACTAAACTTTGTAAGGAATTCTAGCGTTTGGCTAAGATATTGATCCTCGAAAGGAACGGGTTTTATCGGATTTATCATCTTATCGCCAACGCTTTCCAACTCCCCAAATTAGCTAAGCTTGAATATTATCGTTCATTCTACTTTTAACGAATTCCCTCTAATTCCGAATTGAATGCAGGGATAATTGGGCGATATTCCGCAATTAGCTATTTCAATCTCCGGCCTAATATATACTCAATTTCGCCCTGCTAGCAAGGAATAACTAAACCCGAAAAATAAGAGGAAAAGTCCTATAATCGATTAATAGTGATAATTTTAGAGAGGAAGACTTTTATTTTTTAGGTTTTGAAATTATCCAGGTGACGCCAAAGGCAATTAATTCTACAATCGACGTTACAATTCTATAGGCCAGTCCGACTGCCAGCGCGAATGTTGCCGGGAATGAGGTTAAAGAAGCAACCAGAGCGGCAATTGAAGCTTCCTTAACGCCGATTCCTCCGGGCGCAAAGATGGCCAGAAAACCGATAACAGTCCCGGCCGTTAAAATTGCCGTTAAGGGGATAAAGAGGCTAAACGGCACCGGGGTGAAGGCACGTGTCAATAGCCAGAAAGAAAACCCGAAAATAAACCACGGAATAAGGTAGGCGAGAAACAGCCAGAGGGACGTGGAAAGCTTTATTTCGACGATTACCTTTTGCCTTTTAAATAACGGTAAGACCCAGTTCATCAAACGTTCGCATAAACCGGGTTTGACTACCAGAATAATTAACGCGATTATAATAGGGATAGATGTCCAACGAAAGAATGTCAGACCTTGTCCGGTTTTGGGGATAGAACCAAAGGCAAAACCGCCAACTATCAGGGCCACTCCAGCTAAAACCGAATAAGCTTGCCCAATTACAACTGACGCAATAGTTGCACCCTCGGGGACACCTTTTTGAGACGCGATATAAGTTGAACCGGCGATCTGCCAGACTTTGCCCGGCAGGTATTTGGCCAGCATGGACCGAAAATAAATGGTGTAAACATCGCGATATGGGATTTTATGACCGAAAGCTTCCAGGGTTTTTCCCCAGCTCCAAGCGGTAGTCATCCAAGCCACTTTCATGGCCAGGAATGAAAGGGCAACATAAAAGTAATTCAAATGGATATTCAGCGAACTCAACTGCCCCCAGTTAGAGTACAGATATTTAAAAATATAGAAAAATATGGCGCAAATTAGAATAACTTTAATAAAAGTAATCAGCGGCTTAAAACGGCCCCGGCCTTTTGGCTCGGAAATAATCTGGTTTTCCAACCGGGAATTGATTTCAGTTGGATTTGCGGCGTTATCGTCGGAATGATCGGTCATGATGCCATAATATATAATTATTCGGGTTCATATCAAAACGCTTTTGGCACGATTTAATGATTAATTATCCATGACCAAATACCCGCGGAAAAAACCGGAGTCGTTTTATTGACGCGAGACGAACTAAGTTGAGCGAAAAGTCATGCTTACGTTTACTTGACTTTCTTGAAACGGGCCTTTTCAATCGGAGTCATCTTCTCTGTGGCATATTGAAAAATCAGCCTGGGAGCCGTGTTTTTCCATTTCAACAGGAATTTCTCTGTTTTGGCCTTATCCAGTTTCCAAGCCTCGCGCAAAAACCATCCAACTCCCTGATGCACCTCGCGTGCTTCGTCGGTCATCAAGGGTTCGATGAAGGCGATCAGCTTTCCGATATCCTTAGTATCTCCTAAAAGCTTGATCAACGAAACCGGTACAATGCGACGTTGAAACTTATTCTTCGCGGTTAACCAAGTTTCGAGAGTTGACAGGGGTATGATTTCTTGCAGTAGAAAATAAGCTACTATATCGCCGGCCAGTACATCAGCATGAGCCCAATTTACTATTCCGATTTTAAGCCATTTTTCAATTTCTTTTAAGGTTTTGGCGGTAAATTCGGGATAGAATCTTTTCAGCATGATAATTACAAAAAAAGTTTCCTCATATTTACCGCTGGCGATGAGATCGGGAGCAGATTCCAGAACAAGTTTAAGGGTTAACTTATCTTTGTCCGTCAAAGTCTTCAGGCAGGTATCATAAGATTTTGAATCCAGGCCGTAAGCGTCATATCCTTCTTTAAAAAAGCGCGAGTACTTTTTCACGATTGCGGGATTAGTGTTTTCCTTACAAAATTGCCTGATAGTATTGACAATATCGTCTGCTTTGAGTGTTGAGCTTTGGGGAGACATAAGATTTCCTCCGCTGAAGAATTAATCGAATATTTAAAGTTGCATGAATTCTTTAAGTTTTAGTATTTAAAAATGGTATTCGGGCGTACATCGATTATCGTTCTTTCTTCCATAAATTATGAAATACGGTTATCAAAATAAAGTCTAAAAATAAATATATTATGGTGAACCCAATCAAAATTATTTGCGCTGCAAAAATAAAGGGGCCGGATTGGATCGGCCCCGCGATAGTTTTGAGATTGGGAATTTGGTTTCGTTGGGAAGTTATTTGCCTACCAACTTGTGTTTAGATTCTTTAGCTAACGAGAGTCAGCTTGATCTAAATTCCTCTCGGCGGACAGCTTGGGCAGGGATGCGGGCTTGGCCCTCCCTTGAAAAAGGAAACCATATAGGTCACATCGAGACCATTGAAGCTGCAGCTTCCATTGACGTCCCCCCCGACATACCAGGTATTACCCGGAGTGCATTCGCAGGAGATCGGAGGAGGAGGCCCGCCCTTGAAATAGCTAACGGAATAAGTTACGTCAAGGCCGTTGAAAGAGTTGCTGCCATTGGCATCACCAACAACATATATACAACCCGTTGTTGTATCTCGAACGACAAGTCGCCCAGACATTTGGGATGGATGGAAAAGGCAAATGTAATGGAAATTGCCCACAGAATCCGCGTGAAGCGTGAAAACATCCCCGGGATTCAATGAACCCGAATTCCAGTGGTTAGCGCTTGTATCCGTTGAAGTATGAGTCATACTGCCGAAATTGATCCATCGCAGATTCTGGCCAATATTTAAGGCAGTATCGGATGGGACAAAGACAAAATCGATGATGTGAATATCAAATGCGATTGAATCGGGCTTTCCAACTATGACAGTGCCATTCATAACAAGACCGTGGATCAGACAGTGGTAATGGTGCACACCTTCGCTCGTAAAAGTGAATGCGAAAAACTGCCCGGGCATCAAATCACCCGAATCCCAGGCCCCATCATCGGCGGTGCTGGTATGCAGATGTGCTCCTCTATTAACCCATCCGACCGATTGCCCGATATTGATCTGGACAACTTGCGGGCTATAAAAATTATCCCAGGCGTTCACCTGGATATCGAAGGGAGCCGGATTGACCGTTATGGTTCCGGTCATAGACGGGTGATGAATGCAATGGTAAGAGAAAACACCGGAACTATCAAACACAAATGAAAATGTTTGGTGACTGGTAAGATCGCCCGAGTTCCAAATTCCATTGTTGCTGGTAGATGTATGGGTGGCGATTCCGTTGTTTGTCCAGGTTACCGAGTCGCCGAAATTGATAGTGAGAGTACTGGGAACAAAGGCGAAATCTATGATCGATACCTGGTGAGTAGTGGCAAAAGCTGGAAAGTGCAATAACAATACAATTCCCAGTAAAATGACAGTATACTTCAAGGTCATAAATACTCCTTTGGCCCTCGCCTTTGTATTTGCCCCCCGCGGCAAAGATATATTGCATAATTAAGCGGCTGTGAGCCGCACCCCCCTGATCGCTGACGATTAAATACGTTATATCAACGAATAATTTACAATATCGGTTCCGAAAGCGAGGTGAGTCGTCAATGACGCCGCCTTTGGATTCATTAACTATGATGGATATAGGCACGAAAAATTACAATCATGAGGAACGGCGGCAAATTATTTATAAGAATATTTAAATATTAATCGTTACTTAAAATGAAGGTATCATTTTCTTCAGATTCGCCAGGCAGTATTTAAATCGGAGAGGTAGGGATTCGAACCCTAGAACCGGTTTTACCCGATTAACTGCTTAGCAGGCAGCTGCCTTCGGCCACTCGGCCACCTCTCCAGCGAACTTATGTCCCGCTATTATAATATTTTGGGTCGCTGGCGACAAGCTATTTAATGCGATTCTCTAATCGGAATTTTGTGATTATAAAAAAACCGTCCCAATGAGACGGTTTCTTTAATATTCTGTAATTGCGTGCTATAATTTTCTACGTCTGTATCCAACGGAACCAAGCCCAAGAAGTCCCAGGCTCAACAACGCTAAAGTTCCAGGTTCCGGAACCGGAGTCGTTGATAAAACTTCGGCATC
Organism: uncultured candidate division Zixibacteria bacterium; assembly: GCA_963801605.1. Classification (GTDB taxonomy): domain Bacteria; phylum Zixibacteria; class MSB-5A5; order UBA10806; family UBA10806; genus UBA10806. The sequence continues at coordinate 1,896,741 of CAWDFP010000006.1, read as the reverse complement.
ATGAGAGAAAGGAGCGAACTGATTGATGCTTCCATCGGAGTTCAAAGTATAAGCGTCAAAATGAACATAACTGAATGTCCCGCCGGTTTCGACATGGAATGATTTCACCTGGCCATGTGCGGGAGCGTAACCAGAGCCGGTGGCCGGATTCCAGTAATGACCAAATAAGCCGGGTTGAACATCACCAACCATGCTCGCCATATTATAGGCACCGGTATGCATTTCTGTATACCAGGTTGGAAATATGCCATGCCGCGGAAGATCACCACCAGGATTCCATTCATCAGGTTCGTTGCCGATTGGCGCATAACCCCAAAGCCAATCGCTTGGTTGGATTTGGTGATTATTAAAATTCAAATTAACATCGGCAGCATTATCCGCCTGAGCCAATGCTAAACTAACTATAACATCGGATTTCGATGAATTGGCGGAGATCACGTATAAATCGAAGGACGATGATGTCGTGACCCAGGTTTGGCTGCCCCAATCGTAAGTGGCGCCATTAATGAATAATTGCAATGAAGGGACGGCAAACGCCGTCGATCCTATCATTAAACTGAAAACTGCTATCAAGAATAGTCTACGCATAAAACCCTCCCAAAACAATAATTTGTCTGTTATAGTGCAAAACCCATGCCAAAAACTTCCCCATATCTATGAAATCATTAACTTGTATTATGTTAAGGGATTAAAAAGGTATTTATAGATTAAACTGATTATTTATCTGCGTCCGCATTGCAAATTTCTGCATATAAGTGTCACGATCCTTTCTAAGGTTCCTAAAGAATATGACTTACAACCAAATAATTCGATTAATTAAAACCAATTATTAATAGCGTAGATTGTGCGAAGACAACACGAACACTGCCGGTTTCCGGATTTGGATCATCCCAAAATTAATTTTAGCGAAATTTCGGGATTATCGCCCCATTCGATCGATCTAATACTTTTCTGATATTCAAAGATCGTTCATTGAAAAATATAAATTTAATTTGAAATGATTTACCTTTTCTCTTAGTATTGACAGCATTGATGTCAGCCTTGCTTTTCGATTAATAAAATTCGTGATGGTGAAATAGGAGGCTTAAATGAAAATAGATCGGCGTGAGTTTATCGAGAAGATGGTTAAATTCTCCGCTACCGCCGCCCTATCCCCCGTTTTGTTCAGGCTATTAGAAAACGGTGAGGTCGCTGCGGAGACTATAGATACTCCGCTGGATGAGGATGCAGTCCAGCAAATCCTGACCAGGGCGCTGGCGCGAGGCGGTGATTTCAGCGAGGTGTATTACGAGGCGGTCAATTCGCTGTCGCTAAAAATGTCCGAGGGAGTTTTCTCCGAGGCTACTATCGGCGCCTGGGAAGGTACCGGGGTTCGAACTGTTGATGGCGTAAAAAACGGTTACGCTTATATCAACGGTTTCGAAATTCCTCAGGCAATGGAGGCGGCTGCCACGGCGGCTTTTATAGCGTCAAGCAGCGGCGCCGGGCAGATCGCTAAAGCATCCAAACGTGAATTCCCAAGCACAATTTCCGTTAAAATCCCACTCGAGACAATCAAGGAAAGTCAGAAATTACAATTAATACAGGAGGCCGAGGCGGCCGGAAGAGCGTATAGTCCGTATATCAAACAAGTAGATATTACCTACGTAGAGCAAACCCTAAAGAGAAGAATAGCCAATTCCAACGGGCTTAGAATCGAAAATCAGATCCCGATGATCTGGGTCGTGATCGAAGTCCTGGCCGAGAAAGACGGAATTCGTCATCAGGGGCGGAATCGCATTTCGGCCCATCAGGGATTCGAGTTTTTCGATACCAATAGCATGACCGCCGCAGTCAGAGAGGCTGCCAGAGAATCGGTCGATATGCTCGCCGCTAAGCCGTCACCATCGGGCACAATGCCGGTGGTGATCGACAGCGGTTGGGGCGGGGTGCTGATACATGAGGCGGTTGGCCACGGGCTCGAAGGTGATTTCATCTATAAGGGAACCTCGATCTACGCGGACAAGCTCGGCAAGAAAGTCGGTTCCGATCTGGTTGTAATGGTAGATGACTCATCCTGGCCGAACGCCCGCGGCACGACAGAGTTTGACGATGAAGGCACCATCGGCCGGAGAAATGTCCTGATCGAAAATGGGGTGTTAGTCGGTTTCATGCAGGACCTGATTTCCGCTCGTATGAATAAGATGGAACCAACCGGCAATGGCCGTCGCGAATCGTTTCGTCATTATCCGATTCCCCGAATGACAAACACATTTCTCGATAATGGCAAATCGATCCCCGCGGATATTATCGCATCTACTCCGAAAGGGCTGTTGGTCAAGAATCTGAGCGGCGGGTCGGTCGATACGATTTCGGGGCAATTCAATTTCGTTGTCCGAGAAGCGTATCTGATCGAAGACGGCAAAGTCACATCACCGGTGGCCGGAGCGACGCTGATAGGCAAAGGGATCGATGTCATAGAGAATATCGATGCCGTGGGGAATAACCTGCAGCTTGGGCCGGGCATCTGCGGCAAAGAACAGTGGGTACCGGTTACGGCGGGACTTCCCACGATACGAGTGGCAAACGGCATAACAGTCGGCGGAAGCGCATAGGAGGCGGATATGGAATTAATCGATAAAACACTGGAAAAATGCGCCACAGCCGGCGCCGATATGGCTGACGTTTTCAGTATCGAGAGCCGAACGCTTTCGCTTTCGGTGCGCGATGGACAAGTCGAAACACTCAAGAAGGCTACGCCGGGCGGGCTGGCAATCAGATTTTATAAATCCGGGAAGATGGCATTTGCACATACCACGAACGTATCAGATCAGGCGATAGATAATATTATCGAACGTCTGGCGAGGCTCTCGCAAAGCACCGAGGCCGATCCACTGGCAGATCTATCATCACCGCAAGCCTATGTCGGTGATCTCGAGATCTATGACTGGAACCAGTTTGAAAAGCCGATAGAATCCAAGATAGAGTATCTCACAGAACTTGAGAGCATGGCTCTTAATTTTGATCCGCTGATCAACAAATCCAATGGCGTGGGATATGACGAATGGAGCAGTATCAAGAATTTCGGCAATTCCAAAGGCGCGAAAGTTTCATATCGAGCGACATTCTATCGAGTTTCGATTTCAATGGTCGCTACCAAGAATGGCGAAATGTTTCCCGGCGAGGGCGGAGTTAACGCCGCTAATTTTGGCGATCTCCCCTCGCAAACGGATATCGTCAATCGTTACGCATCGAGAGCGGTACGGTTGATTGGCGGTATGCCGGTTGACGGCGGCGAATATGAGATCATCTTTACTCCGCGCGCGGCCAATTCGATTGTGTACGGATTATTGGGAGCGCTAAATGGCGATAACGCTTTCAAAGGCGCCTCATTTTTAGCGGACAAGCTCGGAAAGAAAGTCGCGGTGGAAAATCTCACCGTTTATGATGATGCCCTGATGGCCCGCGGCGTAGCCAGCAGGCCCGCTGACGACGAGGGGACGGCCTCGATGCGTAATACCCTGATCGAGAACGGAGTCGTTCGTGGCTTTTTGTATGACATGAAGACCGCGGCCAAAGCCAAAGCGAATTCGACAGGCTCATCGATGCGCGAGGATTACACCTCGTTTCCCGAGATTGCCCCAAGTAACTTCTATATCGCGGCGGGCAAAGACAAGGTTGAGGACGTGGTAGCGTCATGCAAGAAAGGGATCATCGTTGAGCAAACCGAGGGCTGGGGACTGCAGAGCGTGAGCGGCCAGTATTCGGCGGGAATCAACGGTATTTTAGTTGAAAACGGTCAACGGATTCGTCCGGTGGCGGGCGTGACGATTGCCGCCAGCGCCGATGATATCTTGAACGGCCTGGGGGCCATTTGCGATGATATTACATATTTACGACAACATCAATTCGCCGACGCTGATGGTGAAGAAGATGACGGTGGGAGCGTGAAGCAGTGACTGAGTGCTGAGGCTGAGTCTGAGTAGAAATAGTTATGAGTTATGAGTTGTGAGTTATGGGTTGAAAAATAAAAACTGAACAGTTTTGTGAGTTAAATAAATGCGCCGGGTCGTTTGGCCTGGCGCGTTTTTATTTGGGGTAATGTGGGGAGATAAAGATTGACAGAATAGTGCCAAAGGGATATTATATAAGTGCTATCAGTGATTTATCTAGCGCAATTAGTAAAATAAATAAAAATTAGATAATAGGAATTTTAGGTAATCCTAATAACGTTTTATCGTCGTTCTAATATGGGAGAGAGACAGCCATGAAATGCAAAATAGTCGGAATAACTCTAATGATTATTTTCCTTACGGGTTGCGCTTCTACCGTTCCGGAGACGAAACTTATGCCTAAAGAGAGTGATAATGTATTTCCTTTTTTGTTTCAGCGGGACAGCCCATTGCGGCCGTTCAACCAACAACGCTTCATTCTGCTATCGTTAGATCGACAGTACTTGCTACATACCCTACTTTCGACTTTGGATTCTCTATCAGAATATTTCTGACGAACCATATCTATTAGAGCCGCTGAACTTTGTATCTTAAATGTTACCTCAATTCTAGAACAGGGGGGAAATTGGGTCACGTACCCGAATCACCTACCAAAATTTTAGCCAATATCTCCAACGAAAAGGCAAAGTCATTGATAGTGCAATCAATTGGAGGCACGTTCGAGACAATGTCCATTAATCCAACAACCGCGAAAACAAGACTTGATGACGGTTCTACGCTCACCACGACATTAAATGACAAGAAAGAAAAACAAGACATTGTAACAAATCGAACAGCTAACACCATGGCGAATACAGCTATTTGGTATGATACCTATATAAATAGCGTAAGCAATGGGATCCTTAGAAGAAATACAGTTTTCCCCGGACAAAGTGTCAATGGTTACATTTATTTTCCATTTCCGGATCAATGGGAATTTAACGATCGAGCTTTTCGGTGAGGTTACCGCTCCGGAATATTCTCGCTAACAATCTTTTTAACGGTTCAGCTAAAATTAGCGGAGAATACCTTAAGATTGAATTCACCCCAATCGCCGGTGAATAGAACTGCCAAATAGAAAGGTGCGCTCCGCGCGCCATTTAAGCCCCGCTGGTGCAGATGGTGACCCTACCAAGCCGCACAAGTAGAACCCCGCCTAACGCACTTATAGATAGCTTTGCATCTGCCTTTGTAAGCAAAGCTTTAAAGACAAAATATTAATACTTGTACCCTTGCGGTCACAATAAATTGTGACACGCACACCCCTATTTTTATAATGGTGCACGAGGACGTACACCATCCACGGGCTTTGGGGCGTTAGGTCGCGTACAAATGGACTACGGGTTGGAAAGATCGACTCCTAAGAGGACCGGACGTAACCAAGAATTTGTCATCGCGAGTCCATATGGACGTGGCGATCTGAATCTGAATATAAGATTACTGCTATGTAGAAGCATTCAGATTGCTTCGTCGGTCCTAAGAGGATCTCCTCGCAATGACGATATTTTTATTTTGTCTTATAAGTGACGTTTTCTGCGGGGGGATTGCTTCGTCCAATTGGACTCGCAATGACGAAGTATTGTTTTGTCGGTTTCTCGTCCAGAGGGACTCGTCCACAGGATCTAAGAGAACCCGACCTACGATGATGCGCAAAGAATGTTTCAAGTACATGCTTATTCCCCCGATAAAATCGGGGTAACAAGCATGCCACCCAACCACCTACTTTCGGCGCAGAAGCCGCAATATCGCCTCGGCGCCGGATTTGCCGGCTTCGCCGACTTCGAGGACCGGGCCGACACATGACGGGCAACCGTCCTTGCAGCCGCACTTCTTCAGCAGCTTGATGCCGCCATCGACAATCTCATCGAACATATCATATATCCGTCGGGAGAAGCCGACACCGCCGGGGGTAGTCTCGTAGATATAGATCGTCGGCAGATCGGTGAACGGCGACTTGATCAGCGAATAGGCGCGGATATCGGATGGGTCGGACAATATCCAGATCGGCACGATCTCGCGCAGGACGTGCGAAGCGCCATACATCGCACCGGCTAACTTCTCCGCGCTCACGCCAATAGTGGCCGCAATATTCTCCGGGAACGAGACCCAGAACGATCCGGTATGCATCTCCTGTTCCGGCAGCGCCACCCGTCCCCAGCCGAGATTCTCATGCGTATGAAAGCGCACTTTTTTATAGCGCACCACCACCCGGTTGACGGTGACATCACCCATACCCTTGTTGATGCCGCTGCCAATACCCTCCTCCTGATCGCTGTGCAAAATCTTGATCGTCACTTTGGATTCGGCGTCGGTATAATATTCAACCTCGACCGGAATGACATAAGCGCGCTTGCCCTCCCAATCGAGATTGCGCACCTGGTACTGCTTGCTCTGATGCAGATAGATCGCCTCGGGATGAACCAACTCCGGCGCGGAAAACTGATCGATCTCCCCTATCGCCTTGCCCGCCTGCGACTCATCCATGATAACGAAATTCTCCGGCGCGGCCGAGCGCAGGGAAACCTCGCTGGCCGGATAAACGTCCGATGTGTAATGATACTTAGTTCCCGATTTCTTGACCAGTTGCTCGGTCGCCAGGAAATCAAGAATCTTATCGGTGGGCACCACGCCGAACTGCTCGGTTTCCTCGATAGGCAGTTCGAAAAGAGCGCATTTGAGATGGCTGATTAGAATTACGAGATTGTCAGGATCGACGATACCGGCCTCGGGAATTTTATCGAAAAAATATTCGGGATTATTGACGATGAACTGATCCAGCGGCGCGGACGATGCCACCATGATCGCGAGCGACAAATCGGTCTTCCGTCCGGCGCGCCCGGCCTGCTGCCATGATGACGCAATACCGCCAGGATAACCGCACATGATCGCCACATCGAGTCCGCCGATATCGATCCCCAATTCCAGTGCATTAGTCGAGACCACGCCCATAATCTCGCCGGAACGCAGGCCATGTTCGATAGCTCGTCGCTCATTAGGCAGATACCCGCCGCGATACCCCTGCACCTTCTCTGTCGACACTTTGCGCTTCGCCAGCTCTTCTTTGAGATATGTGGTCAGAATCTCGACACGCACTCGGCTGCGGGCAAAGGCAATCGTCTGGATATCGTTACCAATAATTATTCCGGCAATTCGCGCGGTTTCGTTGACTGATGATTTCCTAATCCCCAGCTGCTCGTTAACCACCGGCGGATTGTACATGATAAAATGCCTCTCCCCCGCCGGAGCGCCGTTTTTATCGACAACCTCAAAAGGGCGGCCCACGATTTTCTCGGCAAGCTCTTTCGGATTGCCTATCGTAGCCGAACAGAGGATAAACTGCGGATTGGAGCCGTAAAATTCGCATAAGCGTTTGAGCCTTCGCAAAACATTGGCCAGATGCGAACCAAAAACTCCACGATACTGATGAAGCTCATCGATTACGATATATTTAAGATTCTCAAACAGCTTAATCCAGATCGTGTGATGAGGCAATATTCCGGAATGCAGCATATCGGGGTTGGTTACCACGATATTTCCCGCTTTCCTGACCGCATTGCGCGCCGAGACCGGCGTATCACCATCAAAAGTGTAAGTCTTGATATCGGCGCCGGAGGTCTCAACCATCGAATAAAGCTCATCAACCTGATCCGCCGATAGCGCCTTGGTAGGAAATAAATACAACGCCCGCGCCTCGGGGTCTGAGGTTAGAAGCGTATTCAGCACCGGTAAATTATAGCAGAACGATTTACCCGATGCAGTCGGAGTCACCACTACCAGATCTCGTCCTGATTTGGCGATCTCGAACGCCTCGGCCTGGTGGCTGTAAAGTTTGTCAATACCCATCCCCTTCAACACTTGAACCAGCCGGGGGTCCATCGAGGCCGGAAATTCAGCATAGCTACCCTCGCGACGCGGGCTGACGTGCCAATGAGTGATATTAGGAGCAAACTCCATCGAGCTTTTAAGCTTATCCATCAACTGAATTAATTTCATAACATCTCCACAAAGAAGCCGTAATTGAACCGCAGACGGGGGCTCTGCCGCCCGATGTAATTTGTTGCGATTATATAATATCCTGCACGTTTGTGCAAGTGTGATGATTAGGGGATAATAGGCCCATTCGGGGCCGCGGGTTCCGCCCACGACCGAAGGTCGTGCGGAAATCCGAATGGAATACGGACTGCATTTGGATACTTGGGTGGTATGCCACCCGATCAATTAGCAGCAAGCGATACTCCAACGGATTTCTTCTTTTGTCCCTTTGGGACAAAAGGCGGAACCCGCGGCTTTCAAACTCTATAAAAAGTAATCTTCGAGAATAATAAAACCGACAGCCGATTTATTCGCCCTGTTTATCCCGTCTGAAAAAGAAATTTAACGGGCCAGGCGGGGTGAACCGTTTCTTCGGCTTTAAGTGGTTTTTGGGTTCATCGTCGGTAGACTGACCTCTTTCGAGTGAAGTTTTGAGAGCATAGAGCCAGGCAAAAAGATCATCCGTCAGCGTTCGCTCAACCCGTCGCCTGAATAAGATAGCAATCCACCCCGCTGCATTTATCGTTGATGATACCTTCGTCCCATTTGTCAACTTATCTATTTCCCATGAAAAGCGAAGATGAAGACCGACTGATTTCGTCTCGAAAATGAAACTCTTTGTCGGAATTGCTTCATAAATAACGCCGTCAAAATCCCATTTACGAATCAGGCATTTGAACTCAGTTCCAGTTTTGACATGCCCGTAGATAGCAGCCCGTTTAACAAGCTTTGACCAGCGACTCCATCGGCTGATATCTGTGAGGCCGTTCCAAATGGCCGGAATATCGCCGACTATAATTATTTCATCTTTAATAATAATCGTAGAGTCCTCAAAATAATAATCCGCCTGTTACGGCGGAATATTACTGAATATAAATCGTTAAGGCAAGCGCCTTAAATTGTCAAATCTTGACTTTAGTCGGAAGAGTCAGGTTGAGCAGGCAACTTGGGCAGAAACCCTCTGCCCGATGATCGAGTTCGTTCACGTTGCGAATGGCACGCATGACGCAATCGTTGGAGCAATTTTTCAAACCAAGAAGATGTCCAAGCTCATGTAAGGCCGATGCCAGCAATCGAGACCTGAGCAACTCCTCGTCTTCAGGCAAACCGTAATACTCCGGCTTGAGTCTAGCAATAGATACTATAGCGGTCTTGCCGACCGAATTGGCTTGACCAAAAACAAAGTTATGATTGGGAATGAATAAATCCTCATCTGTGATAGCCAGGATTATCTCGTCCTCAGCGCCCTTGAGAAGCTCGAGCTTGGCGAGGATGGGAACAGCGTAATACTGATTGCTGCCCGCGTTGTAAGCCTCCTCAGGCAAACGGGAAACAATACCTGATTGAAGCCGAAATCCCATTTTTCGTGAAAGCGATTGCCCCAGCCATTCCGCGAACGGCCTGCTGTTTTCGTCGAGAGGCACAACATAAATTTTTTCGTACATATTGTCGTCTCCAGCTTGTCTGGAAATCTCCTCTGGCTCAATCCAGTTTTTAATTCTCAATGCCCCCGCTATTTCAAAATACGTGAGGGAAATAAAAAATCAAACACTAATTCGTTTGAAACGTAAAAAATAATTTAGCTGATACCGTTAAAGCAATCTGGACCTTTGTTATCGTATCCATTATCATTTTTCAAAATATCAATCTCTAGTTCCGCGCAACCGATCGTCGCAAGGCGGAAAACACCAGAGCCACCAGCGAAAATGCAATGACCACCGGGAGAGAAATCCTGAAAGCCCGAGCATAAGATTCAACGTCGTTAAGATTGGCGGCGTTGCTTAGAGCAGCGTTATAAATAATGCTGATAATTCCCAGTCCGGTAACCATTCCAAGATTTCTAACCGTCGCCAATACTCCTCCAGCCGATCCTCTATCCTTATAATCGACAGATCCCATCAAAGCTGAATTGTTTGGCGAACCAAACATTCCAAGTCCAATACCAAACGCGACCAAACCTATCACTAAATGCCACATGGGGACATTCGGAGCGATAAATAACATGGATATAATTGCTAACGTAGTAACAAGGGTCCCCAGGCTGGCGATGGGCCGTTGCCCAAATTTGTCGGAAAGTATTCCGGAAATTGGCGACGCGAATACGGTAGTAGCCGGAATGACCACCAGAATCGTTCCGGTATCGAGCGGAGTTTTGCCAAATGTATGTTCCAAGAGGTAAGGCAGCATAAAGCTTAGGGCAATCATTGCCATATAGGAGAAAAAGCCTGCGATAGACGCGAAAACGAATATATCGTTTTTTAGAAATTTGGGATTGAACAGGGGCGATTCGGACCGCTTTTGCCGTTGGATAAAAAAAGTCAAAATTAACAGACAGATTACTACATAAATAAAAATATCTCGCACAATTGCACCAAACGTTCCCGACGCCCGGAAGGCCATCACGAGAGCCAGCACGCCTGCTACCCAAAGAAGAGAATCAAATGGATGAAAAATTCTGGCATCCTTATCCGCCTTATGTTCGGGGAGGATTTTTAGAGTTAGAATAACCGCAACAACACCAATAGGCACGTTAACAAGGAAGATATAATGCCATCCGAGGTAGTGAATCAAAAACCCGCCGAGCGGAGGCCCTGACATAAGTCCAATCGAAACCACGGCTCCGATTGTACCCAGCGCTGTGCCGCGTTGCTCCGGTGGAAAAGCGTTTGTTACAATCGCTGATGTGTTTGAGACGATCATAGCCGCCCCGACGCCTTGAAGCGAACGAAACAACACCAGCATTGTAGATATTCGTCGCCGCAGGCGCACAGCCCGCTTCCGAGAGTAAAAACCAGCAGGCCGCCGGTAAATATCAGTTTTTGCCCGTATAAATCGGATAACCGTCCGAAAATGAGAAGCATGGCGGTGATCACCAGAAGATAGCTGATAGTCACCCAGGCGGTTGATTGAACCGAGGTTCCAAAATGATCGCTAATTGTGGGAAGAGCTATATTAACAATCGAGGCATCGAGAGTAGAAAGAAAAACTCCCATTGCGGAAACCGAGAGAATCCACCATTTGCGATTGCCACTCTGTACTGTATGATCTTCAGCCGATATTGAGGCAAGCGGCGCCGATCCAGCCGGCTTCATTGCCAAATTTCGCAACCTCCACTCTCAGACTCGACGTCGTTGATTTAAATGCAAAATTAAAGATAGCTTTTCTAATGAGATCGATATACTTCTCTCCTCCGAGCGCCATCCCCCCGCCAATAACCACAATCTCCGGATTGAGAAGATTGACTACTGATCCGATGGCGGTTCCCAGCATGGATGCATTCTCAGCCACAATTTCCCGAGCCACTTGATCGCCCTGATTGAAAGCCTCGAAAATCTGCCTGGGAGTAATTAGATCAGGAATCTTTGATAGAGATGTTTCGGGGCGAATTTTAATTTGACCGAGAGCCGCTTTTACGATAGCTGAAGAGTTAACATATTGTTCGAGGCAGCCTCGCCGTCCGGTCTTGCATAGCATCCCATTATAAACAAATACCGTATGGCCGAATTCCCCTGCGCAGTAACTGGCGCCTCGATTAAGAGCGCCATTTATAACGATTGCTCCGCCGATCCCAGTGCCGACAGTTAAATAAAAGCCGTTTGATGTCCCCTTGCCTGCTCCGAAAAGCGCCTCGGCCAGCCCCATGCAGTTAGCATCGTTGTCAGCAGATACTTTGCAGCGAAAATCAGAAAATATCGCGCTGATATTAGTACCAGTCCATCCGGGAATATTTGGGGATGCATCAGTTACGATACCCTCGGGATATTTAATCGTCCCGGGGCTGCCGACTCCAATTCCTGCGAGTTCTCCTTGATATTGATGGGCCAGTTCGTTAAGCTTATTACCCATTTCGCGCAGGTTAGCCTTCACGGCTGAAATACCGTCCTCAATCCTGGACGGTACAATCAGATTTGCGACCGGCTCCCCTTCGCTGGAAAGTAGTCCCGCTTTTATAAAGCTTCCACCGAGATCAATACCTCCGTAGAAATTTTTCATCGGCTATTAAACGCCTCCACGCCCAATTTCAAAATCATCATGGCGTCACGAAGTGATTCCGTATTCAACACATAGGCAATTCGGCATTCATCGCTGCCCTTATCCGAAGATGCGTAGAAACCGGGTCCCGGCGCTACCATTACGGTTTTATTCTGATACGAGAATTTCGATAACATGAATTTGGCAAACTCCTCTGAATCCGATATAGGCAGCTTGGCCATCGCATAAAAGGCTCCAGCGGGCTTCACACAGACTGTGCCCTTAATAGCCATCAATCCTTCATATACAATGTCACGCCTTTTGCGATACTCAGCCATCACCTTTTGGAAATAGGGAGAACCAAGCTTCAGCGCAGCCTCGGCGCCGACCTGCTCCAGCGTTGGCGGGCAAAGCCTGGCCTGTCCGAATTTCACCGCCGCTTGATGCAATTCGCGATTCTTGGTTACGAGACAGCCAACGCGAGCGCCGCAAGCCGAATAACGTTTACTGATCGAATCGAGCATAATTGCAAACTCATCGACATTGGGTATATCAAATATCGAGGTGTGAGTGCCCTCGTACACAAATTCGCGGTAAACTTCATCGGATAGAATAAATAAACCATTTTCACGAGCAATATCTGCCAGCATTTCCATTTCTTCATAGGAAAAAAGAGTGCCAGTCGGATTGTTGGGATTACAAACGATTATCCCTTTGACATCATCGTCAATTGCCGCCTCGATAACCTCGCGCGGCGGTAAATGGAAACCATCCTCGGCCTTAGTTTCCAGCGGCAAGAGCTGAATCGACGCCATCGTTGCAAAGCCATTATAGTTGGTGTAAAACGGTTCGAATACGATGATCTTCTCCCCCGGCTCACAAATCAATGTAAACGCGAAGACGATAGCCTCAGAGCCACCGGTAGTAACCACAATCTCGTTAGGGGCAATATTCAATCCGCACTGATGGTAATAGCCCGAAAGAGCATGAAGATATGACGCCAACCCCTGCGAATGTCCATAAGCCAGAACTTTTTGCTGATAGTTTTTTACCGCGTCCCAGAATTCCGGAGGCGTTTCAATATCAGGCTGGCCAATATTGAGATGATATACATGAATTCCTCTTTTGCGGGCCTCATCGGCATAAGGCACCAATTTCCTTATAGGTGATGCCTGGACCTCAACTGCCCTTTGCGAAAGTTGCCACACACGGGCCTCCTGCGTTAATCCCATATCTCAATCCTTTTCAAAATTAAATCACGATATCGCTAATGCTACCACATTTCGTGCATTTGTTTCCATCCAAATTGACTAATCTTATATTGTAACCGTTTCTTTCCACAAGGGTCGTTCCACAATTCTGGCAAAACGTGTCACTTGAGCCCAACCCCAGAACGTTGCCTACGTAAACATATTTTAGCTTCTTTTTGGCTTCATTGTAAGCATAAATTAGCCGCTCTTCGGGCGTAACCGGATTATCAAGCTTGTAGTTCGGAAAATAACGTGAGATATGCAGTGGAATTTTGGGATTTATAGAACCAGCCCAATCGACAAGCTCTCTAATCTCATCATCAGAATCATTCATTTTGGGAATGAGCAAATTGGTAAGCTCGACATGAATTCCCATTTCTAACGCCAATTTTATGGTGCGCTCTACATCGGGAAGTTTACCCTTACAGACTTTGCGGTAAAATTCCGGTCGGATCGATTTAAGATCGATATTGGCGGCATCGATTAACGGGAACAGCTCACGGGCCGGTTCCTCGTTAATATAGCCGTTGGTAACCAAAACCACTGATAATCCCGCTGCTCTGAGCAGCCTGGCGCTATCGATAAGATATTCAAACCAAATGAGCGGTTCCGTATAAGTGTAAGCTACTCCCACTGAACCACTTGTGCGCGCCAGTTTAACTAATTCTTCAGGCGATATATAGCGCGTTGAGGCTTTCTCCTGAGAGATACTCCAATTCTGGCAGAAAACACAGGCAAAATTACAGCCGTTGGGTCCTACCGAAAGAATACGACTTCCCGGCTTAAAATGATAGAGCGGCTTTTTTTCGATCGGGTCGATATTGGTGGCGATTGTATTGCCATATTCGGATGCGTATAAAGTGCCGCCCTCATTGGAGCGAATCATGCAGATACCCTGTTTTCCGGGTGCAATATGGCAGTTTGCCGGACATAGATGACACAGTACATAATCATCATCACGTTTTTCGTAATATCTGGCTTCTATCTTTTGCATTTAATTGCAAAATAGCAATTTTACGGCAAAAACGCAATCGAACTATAGGGACTTAAATTTATCAATTATTGACCTTAATAAAAAGTTTTCATTAAGGGAAAAATATGATATGCGTTAAATCATCTTTTGGAGTTCAGAAGTCACTCGCTCAGGGGTTATCTTTTCAAAACAGAACTTCGCCGGCTGATAACATGGACGTTGGCCATGAACACTGCATGGCGAGCAATCGACATCATCACAGATGATTTGTGAACCTGGCAGGGTCGGAGCGAACCCAAGCCGAGGATTCGTTGGTCCGAAAATCGCCAATACAGGCGTGCCGGCAGAATTTGCCAGATGCATCAAGCCGGAATCGTTTGTCAATGCAACCTTGCATCGGGAAAGCAACGCGGCGGCATCAAGTAAGCCCAGGTTTTTGGCCGCGAGGAGTCTGGGATGCGCTATACCAAAGTCGGGAGGGAAATCGTCATCATTCGCGCTGAAAACGATGATGGCGTAGTCAGGATCATTGAGAAGCGATTCTGCGACTTTCTTATATGACTCCGCGGGCCAACGCTTCTCAAAATGCCTGGCTCCCGGACAAAAAGCGACGATATGGCGAACGGGCGGCAGCTTCGAAATGAAATTATCAGCAAACTGGTAGGCTTCCTGAGGCAGCCCAATTACCGGAGGTGTCATCCGAGCATCTATTCCAAGAGGACGCAGGGCAGCAAAATAGGCGTCAACCGTATGTTCAACCGAGAGCTTCAAGCGAGACCGCCGGACCACCATTTCTCGTCTCAGTCGACGTTTCCGATATCGCAGGAAGTGAGCCGATGAAAGCATCAAGCTAAGAGCAAATGATCTCATATTGGCCTGTAAATCAATTATGAGATCATATCTGTCGGGTCTTAAACCGGAGACGACTTTGGAAAACGGATGCTCTTTATCGAAACTAAAAGCATTTGAAATAGCGGGGTGAAATTGGACTATCGGTAAATAGGCTGTTTTGGTGAGATAATCTATATGGCTTTCAGGATAAGCCTCTTTCAAACGATCGAGCACGGGCAATGTCAGGATGACATCGCCCAATGAACTCTGACGAAATACCAGGATTTTTGACGGCTCTTTCACAAGAAGAGAAGCCCCAGGATACCGAGCGCCAGGCAGTATAAACCGAAATAGAAGAATTTCCCTTTCTTAATAACGGAAATCAGGAATGCGATGGACAAATATCCGACAACAGCGGATATCAAAGTCCCCAATAGGTAGATATGCATGGTGGAAACTGACGACGATACTTTAAGGAATTCGGGAATTTCCAAGATGGCGGCGCCTCCAATTGCGGGAATAGAAAGAAGAAAGGAAAACTCAGCCACTTTTTCCTTCGAGATTCCCGAAAACATACCCGCCGCGATGGTGCTTCCCGAACGCGAAATCGCCGGTATTATGGCGATTGCCTGCGCTGTCCCCATAAATAACGTGTTCCAGTTATTGATGCGGCGGGACCTGTCTACAGCCCAAATCGTGGCGATTAGTATAACTCCGTTGATTATGAATTCAATCGAGGTCCATCGTATGGAATTGAATGATTTTTCAAGAAAATCCTTGAATAAAAATCCGAATATAACTGCCGGAATTGTGCCCAGAATTAAATACCAGGCAAGCTTCAGATTTTCCAGTTGTTCAGGAGTTTTATCCCTTTTCCAGATCGAAAGGATGGCCAGGATTATGGCAGCGATCCGTTTTCTAAAAAAGAACAGCACCGCTACCAGGGTCCCGACATGCACCATTACCTCAAAGACGACGTCCCCCTTACTTATTTTGAGAAGCCGTTCGCCATATACAAGATGGCCCGATGATGAAACGGGCAGAAACTCCGTTAGTCCCTGAATTAATCCCAGGATGATACTATCCCAAAAAGTCATACTGTCGAATCCTTTACTGTTTCATTCTTAGATATCAAAATCGAAACCGAAATAGAATGCGAAGGGATCATCGAATTGAAATTCGCCGAAAGCCCTGGTGCTTTTGGACAATTCGAAGGATGTACCCAAATTTAGTCCAATTTCGAAATCGGTGTTAGAGTCTCCCCTTTCCGGGCTTTCACGCTGGACACGAAGATTAAGTCTGCCATAGGGAACCAGGTTATGCCCGCTATGTAATTTTATATCATAGGAGCCAATGGCATTAAAGCCGATTGAAAAAATATGAAGACCGCTGACAGCCATAAAGTCTGCCGCGCCTCCGAGCGATAGATCGAATGGGTCGCGTAGATCCCGTTGCAGAAGTCGATATTTGAAATCCCCGGCCAGATCTATACCGGCATCATTTATGGGACTATCGAAATCCAATATGCCCAGTTTTACGCCAAAATCAACATCGCGATTTACTCCATATCGGTATTGACCCAAAATGCCCAGTGCGCCGTCATAGATACCGGCATAGGCGCTTACACGCGATGCACCTTCAGGCGTTGTAACGGCTGTCGAAATTTGGCCGGAATACTGGGCAAATACCGGGGAACCAAACAAAATTCCCAGGCCGAATGATAAAATAATTCTCTTCATTCCTCCTCCTTTATTAAAATTGAATGAATCTTCTTCAACGATTTTCTCACCAGTTGTCGTTACGTGGATTTGTAAATATATGTCACCATTTGAAGAGGCGTTTCTTTATCCCGACGATAGGAATAATATAACTCCTTCTTACAGCTTGTGCATTCCGAGAGATTAGCGATATTGCCCTTAGCGGCCCCCAAGGCTTCTAATTTACTCTCTACAGCTCCTCTCAAATCAACATAAAAGGACTCATTGCGCCGATTTATAAACTGATCCTCGAATAATATGGCAACCTCCGGCCCAACCTCGAAACAGCAATCAGCTATTCCGGGGCCAAGATAAAAGCGGGTCGAATTCAGATGCATTCCAAGCTTGGTCGCCTGCTGGAAAATATTTTCCACAATCCCGCCGACAAAGCTTCGCCAACCAACATGCACGGCGGCAAAATAGCCGCTTTCGGAATCAGCCAGCACCACGGGAAGGCAATCGGCCGTGGTGACACTCAGGCAAATATCGGTGCGGTGAGTAATGATACCATCGGCGATTATCTCCGAATTTTCGTAGTTATTCGTCGAGATGAAGAATATCCGCTCCGTGCACCTGTTTGGGAATTATTAATTGTAAACCGGGTGGAATGAGCTTCCTTTCGATAAATTGATATATATCGTTTTGATCGCTCCATGAACTTTTTTGAGTTACTCCCGCGACAAAACCCAACTCTGAAAATTCGTTATATATCACGTGACGATAATTTACAGCGTTTTCCATGATATCAGCTTTTATGATCCGCGGTCACTTCCCGGTCTACGGAAAGGACGCCATTCACCTTTCTAATTTTTTCGAGAGCTTTCGAAAGTTGGTTATAATTTTGAATTTCGACAACGAAATGTCCGATCGCCGGAGATTGCCCCATCGCGATCTCTCCTCCTCTGACATTGATATCGATATCGGCAATAGCCTCGGTGATATCCTTGAGAATGTTTTTTCTGTCGTTGACCAACGCATAAAGCCTGACCAGGAATGACTGTCCTTTCTCAACATCCCATTCTACATCTACCCGGCGTTCCGGTTCCTCGAGAATTGCGACGGCGTTCTGGCAGTCGGCCCGGTGAATCGACAAGCCTCGGCCGCGGGTTACGAAACCGATAATCTTTTCGCCGGGCACGGGCTGACAACAGGAGGCAAATCGGTACATCAGATTTCCCACGCCGGCAACCCTGATACCCTTGCCTGTGCCGCGAGCCTGATCGATAAAACGCTTTACAAGTGAGGGCTCATCCTTTTCCAGCGGCGGGGCGATCTTATTAATTATGGTCTGAAGCGATGTTGAGCCCGAACCGATAGCCGAAAGCATCTGGTCCGAATCGGTAAAGCCGTTCATAGCTGCCAAATCAATCATCTCGTTATCGGAAAGTATTGCCAGATGCCGTTTCTTAAGCTCGCGTTCAAACATCTCTTTGCCCAGAGGAGACAGATTGCTCGAATCCCTTTTGCTTGATCCAATGTTTGATCTTAGTTTTAGCACGGGTAGTCTTGACAATTTTCAACCAATCCTGGCTGGGCGTCTGATGGGGCGAGGTTTTGATCTCGATTTCATCGCCGCTTTCGAGCCTGGTATTGAGCGGTACGAATTTGCCGTTGACCTTAGCCCCAACACAATGAAATCCGACATCGGAATGCACTGCAAAAGCAAAATCGAGAGAGGTGGAGCCGCGGGGAAGTTGTTTTAGTTCGCCTGCAGGCGTATAAACAAAGATATCTTCCTGGAATAGATCAACCTTGAGATATTCCATAAACTCCTCAGGATTGGTCATCTCACGCTGCCATTCAAGTATCTCGCGCAGCCAGGCCATTTGACGGTCGAGTTCGCCCTGGCTTTTCTTCCCCTCTTTATATAACCAGTGCGCGGCGATTCCATATTCGGCGGTATAGTGCATGGCGTGAGTCCGAATTTGAATTTCGATCATTTTGCCGCGCGGGCCGATTACGGTTGTATGCAGCGAGCGATACATATTGGATTTGGGATTGGCTATATAATCGTGAAATCTATCCGAGACCGGCGCCCACATGGTATGGATAATACCAAGGGCGTGATAGCAATCGGTGATGGTATCGACGACGACTCTCATCGCCAAAAGATCAAAAATCTGCTCGAAAGGGACTCCTCGATTTACAATCTTTCTATAAATTGAATAAAAGTGTTTGGCCCTACCGGTGATTTCGGCTTTGATATTAGCGCTTTCAAGAGCAGATTTCAGGGGGACGGACAAATCCTTAATATAGGCTTCGCGATCATCCCGGCTTTCGGTGATCTTCTTTTCAATTTCATTATATTCTTTGGGATTGAGATATTTAAATGATAAATCCTCAAGTTCCAGTCGAACCTTGGCCATACCGAATCTGTGGGCCAAAGGCGCATAGATTTCCCTGGTTTCGAGAGCAATCCGCTTTCTTTTTTCTTCGGGAAGATGAGCCAGGGTTCGCATATTATGCAGCCGGTCGGCAAGTTTTATTACGATGACCCTGAATATCCTTGGCCATCGAGAGAAGCATTTTGCGGAAATATTCAACCTGTTGCTCGGCCAAGCTCTTGAATTTGAGCTCGGACATTTTGGTCAGGCCGTCGACAAGCTGGGCAATCTCGTCGCCAAACTCGCGCTTGATATCATCAACAGTAGCCCCGGCGTCCTCGATAGCATCATGCATCAATCCGGCGGCAATAGTGGCGGAATCCATGTGCTGTTCAGCCAGGATAAAAGCCACGTTTAGACAGTGCTCTACGAAAGGGTCGCCAGATTCGCGGAATTGCCCGGCATGGGCGCGATCAGAAAATTCATAGGCTTTGCGCACCAAGGGGATATCGATATTGGCATTGTAGGATTCAACAGCGATGATAAATTCCGCTAAGTTCATGATAGAATCGCCTTCCCGCCGACCAAATTATCCAAGACCATCTTAACCTTATTAAACGCATCTAGTGGCGTAATCTGTTCCAAACAATGACATTGCCGCGAGTTTTTGCATCTACATTTATTCGAATCCGGTAATATTACATATTGCATATTTCTCCGAGGTCCCCATCTGGTTGGGCCGATCTCAGGACGATTTACAAAAAATGAGACGCATTTTACGCCAAGAGCATCGGCCAGATGCAATGGCCCGGTGCTTCCGGAGATAAATAGTTTAGCCCCGGCAATTACCGACGACAATTCGGCGAGAGTTGTTTTTCGGGACAGGTCGATGCAGCCCTTAAAATCATCCAAATTTTTCTCGAGACCTGTAATGACAATCTTAAATTTAGCTTCCTGCAATATTAAACGAGCCAATTCCCTGTAACTGCTCACCGGCCAATTGGGAGCCGAGCCGCTTGAGCCAGGATGAATCACAATATATTCGTTTATACTCTCAGCAACAAGCGTTGCGGTCAGGTTTCGAAAACTCTCAGGGAATACTAATTCAGGAAACAGTCCGCCTATATCAATCCCCAAGGGTGCAAGCATCGCCAGTTCGAGATCGGTTTGATGTTTGCCGGAGCCTCTGCGGTGAAGATTAACACGTTCGCTATAGAAAAGGGAATAAAACCTGCGTCCGGTTCCTATGCGATTTGGAATCCGCGAAAGAAAACCGGCCACAGCCGTTCTCCAGCCAGGTTTTAGCTCAATCAGAGTATCGAACTTGCTTTTCCGAAAAATGCCGGTTAATTCAGACACGCTCAGGCGGCCATTTGTGCCCTTATCGATAATCCAATCGTCAACATAGCTTACCATCGGGGCAATTTCGCCCGGTCCCGGAGCAGCCAGATAGGTGATTTGACTTTGAGGAAACCTATCCTTCAGGATTCTCGCCACCGGAAGCGAGAGGATGAGATCGCCCAGGTGGTCAGGACGAATTAAGACGATATTCCGCGGATTCATTCAGCAGAACCTTTGCGGACAAGTTCGCGAAGTTTGACATATTTCAAAAATACGTTAAAGCTCGAAAGGGCAGCCAATAGGAAACCATCGAATCCATCGAGAAAACCGGCATGGAAAACATACATTTTCAGAAATGTGGCGGGCGGATGAAACAGGATATCGATCAAATGGCTTGATTTACCGGAACGATGCAATTCCTGAGCGTTCATTGAGGAGTAAACATTTAATTTTTCGAGATAACTTTCAAGATTTTTATAGCTGTAATGATATAATAGCCCATCAAGCCTGCCTGCCTGGCCCTCGATACGCACGCTCTCATGCACCAGTCGTTCCGAAAATCTTCCTTTACCGTTTTTGAATAGCCTCAATATATGTTCAGGATACCAGCCTGAATGGCGAACCGGTTTGCCCAGAAAATATGTGAGACGTGAAACCTTATAGCCGTCATATCGGGGATCGTTTTCAATTACTCGCAAGATACTTTCCGCCAGCTCCGGAGATACCCTCTCGTCGGCATCGAGCGAAAATACCCAGTCGCCAGTACAGTGCTCTATAGCCCTATTTTTACTGGCCCCATAGCCATCGAAAAATATGCTATGAACCTCCGCCCCCGCCTGGCGAGCCAAATCCATCGTTTTATCATGGCTGCCGGTATCTGCGACCACGATCTGAGAGGCAAAGCCGAGCGATTCGATGGCATCGACAATATTTTCCTCTTCATTGCGGGCCATGATAACCGCTGAGATGGTTGGCGTGCTCATATTTGCGACATCCCCCAAATAAGCCATGAGGCCAATATTATTGACGGATATTCGAAGGCGGGTCCATAGAAATTCATCACAACTGCGGCAATAACAGTCAAAAGCGAGATTAAATGATAGGCCCGCGGTTGTTGCTCAACACTTCTGCGATGTTTGAAATAGGCTTCCCTGGCCTTCTCGAAAAGCACCCAGAATAAAAGTAGAATTGCGGGAGGCCCGGCAAATCTTATTAAATCGAGGAAAAACGATTGGCCGGCCGCAGCGGAGCTCTCATTTGGCAACGCGGCCTCTCCATAGAAAGATGTCGCCAAAACAGTTTCAGGACTGCTTTTGATTTGTTCAATCGGATGCATGATAAATTCTTTAAATGTGGACGGCATAAAATCCTGCTCGATATAATAATCGATTCCAAATGCACCCGAGAGAATAAATAGTATCGCCAATCCTAATGGAATAAATATAGATCTGTCGCGAAAAATGGCGATCAGTATTATCACGATCAGAATAAATAGCATGGCGGTTTTATCACCCGAAAGAATAACAACCAGGGCAAACGGAATGCTGACCATCGCCAAAAACACTTTTTCCCTGATCGACCGGCTTTCTGCATAAAATGACAACAGAAATGAAAACGCCATGGTAACCATGAATAACGATGGCGTCGAAAGCGGTTTCAGGCGCATCGTAATATTGGTAAATGTCGCCCACCAGAGAATCAGATGCAAACCCGTAACCAGCATGGCTCCGGCGATAAAGGTCCAGAGAACCATTCGTCGTTGCTCACCCGATCTGACAAATCCGGGAACAATGAAATAGAAAAAGGAAAGCAGCGCTACGTAAGCGTAGGGAAAGATATGACCGTATATCAATGACACCATACCGCCCGCTAACAGCACCGCCGCAAAACTCAATATCGGATAAAATAAAGGCAATTCATTAATATCGGTTTCCCTGAAAATCAGTAAATCAAGAACCCAAATCAGGAAGATCGCTCCCGCCAGCACGTATGCCGCCGTCGGATAGACTGTGATTGAAAATGCAAACAGCAGCAAAAGATAAAAACCTGAATTAATCAGTATCTTATTGTGCATTTATGACCTCTGACAAAAACGATTCGCTTTCGCGTCCCAGGACTTCCAAGGACCGTCCCGCGACCCATTTGGCGCCATTAGCGGCCAGGCGAGCGCCTTTATTCTGATCCGAGAGAAGATCAATGACGGCGTTGCCCATCGCTACAGAATCTGCCGATGGCACCAGAATTCCGCCGTTTGATTGCAGCATTATCTCCGAAATCTGATTAACCGAAGTGCCTACGGCCGGTATTCCGGCGGCAAAGTATTCCAACAACACCCGGCAAATCATTTCCGATCCGAGAGAGGCAACAACACCAATATCGAATGAGGCGATCAGCTCTTCGATATTATCGATACGTCCAAATAAGCGCAAATTAGGGACTTTGAGAACAGCCGCGGCAATCTGAAGCTCGGCCGCTTTGATTTGCGAATCCTCTCCGGCGATTACGAATTGTGTCTGCGGAAATTTCAACGAAACCAGCTTGGCCGCCTCGACAAAATAACGATGCCCCTTTACCGGCGAGAGACGCCCCACAATCCCCACCACTGGCGGGCCAGGCTTCATACCGAATTGACGTTTAAGATCCTCTTTTGATTTGTTTATCTTAAACGGAGTCTGGTCGATTGCCGGATAAATAACCCTGCTCGGTATGCTGTTGACTCCAAACTTTCGCTCGTATTCGAGCTTAAGACGTTCGGTTGAAACAGCGACGCCATCAGTAAGACGCGTATTCAAATAGCGGCTAAATAAACCGCCTTTGGGCGGACGAACATCTCCGCGAAAACGCGCCACCGGAATTTTCGTTCCCCTGGCAGCCAGAGCGCTTATGAGATGTGATTCTCCTCTGTGAGCGAAGATTATATCGGCGCCAAATCGGGAAGCGATTTTCCGGAGCTTTTTCGGAGCGCTGAGGATTTTTCCGGCGCCTGCAAAATTGATCTCTTCACTGACATTAAGGCCTGCCTCCCTGGCTTTTAGCGCCGGAGGAGAACCCGGATTTGCCATTAAAAGCACGTCATGACCGATAAGGGCAAGCCCTTTAGCTTGCTTGATGGCAAAATCGGCGCAGGCATTGTACCAGCGTAAATCTATGATCTGGATAATTTTCATATTTTCTTGATGCTCGATACAAAGCCGGGGAGCGCCGCGATCATCGCTTGCGCTTTTTCCCAAACCGAGTCTACCGAAATATCTTTAATGCATTCCCCCTGGCATCGAGTCTTTTTTCGCCCGCAATCATCGCACAAACCAGCCGGGGCTACCCATTTATGTCGCGACGGATCAGGATAAGTCCAGCTAACCGGATCATGCGGCCCAAAGATAGTGAGAGTTGGAGCGCCACAAGCGACCGCAATGTGCTTCGGGCCGTTATCATTTCCGATATGCAGGCTCGCCTTCTCGAATATTGCTCCCAGAATCCCCAACCCGTCAATATTCAACGCTTGAACATTGGATGATGATTTGGCGGCTACTCCGCGGGCATAATCCTGTTCTCCGGGTCCGGCCAATACCAGGACTGAGGCGCCGAATTTAAGGCACATTAAATCGGACAACTCCGCATATTTTTCAAGCGGCCATTGTCTGTATAATTTTCGGGAAACCGGGGAAATTGTTATAATCGGTTCTTTTATATTTAATAATATCCTTTGTGCTTCTACTCTGTCATGTTCAGACGGATAGAAGTTTAATTCCAATCCATCGGGTGGTACGCCGAGCGAGCTTACCAAATGAAGTCTATCCTCCGCGGCGTAGACTGATCCTACGGGTTTTTGAGGTATCATATTATAAGCCCAGCGTCTGTGCCTGGTGCCATAACTGAGCCTGGTCGCAGCCCGGCTTAAGAAAGAATAATAGGCGCTTCGAGGATTGACCAAAAAATCTACAACCAAATCATACCGATTGGATTTGATTTTTCTAATCAGGTTATATTGATATCCAAAATTGAACTCTTTAGAACGATCAACATTCAATACGGAATCCAAATAGGGATTGCCCTGCAACACATCGGAAATTTCGGTGAGAAAATCGAGCCTGCAATCGGGATAATGATTCTTAAATGCCCTGATCGATGGTGTGCACATCAGGACATCGCCGATCCTGCGAAGCTGTATGAACAAGGCTCTTTGAGGCGCGGTCATACCACTGAATCCTGAAATTGCAGATCATAGAGTTTTTTGTAGAGGCCGCCTTCGGTGATGAGATCGTTATGGTCGCCGGTTTGGACTATGCGGCCGTTTTCGACTACGAGAATTAAATCCGCCCGTCTGATAGTTGATAGACGATGAGCAATGATTACCACAGTCCTGCCGCTTAACAGATTGGAAATAGCCTGAGTGATAAGCTGCTCGGATTCCGTATCGAGCGCCGACGTAGCCTCATCGAATATCAGAATTGGCGGGTCTTTTAAGAGCGCCCTGGCAATAGCCAGGCGTTGACGCTGCCCGCCTGAAAGCTTAACTCCGCGGTCACCGATAATTGTATCCAGTCCCTCAGGCATGGCATTTACAAAATCGAGAGCGCAAGCGGCATCCAAAGCGCGCTCGACAGCCTCGCGCCCGATCTCCGCCTGCCCGTAAGCGACATTGTTATAAACCGTATCGTTGAAAAGGATGGTCTCCTGGGTAACGATACCAAGCATATTTCTAAGCGAGCTTAAATCGACGTCTCGAAGATTATTGCCATCTATCGTCACGCTCCCCGAGGTAGGGTCATAAAAGCGCGGGATGAGATCGACAATAGTCGATTTGCCGCCTCCGGAAGGACCTGCCAGAGCAATGACCTGGCCCTTCTTGACATCAAGAGAAATATCCTCCAGATTAAATTCGCCTTCCGGGTAATGAAAATTAACATGATCGAATTTTATCGAATCGTTAAATCCCGTTAATACCACAGGATTCGCTTTCTCGACGATTTTGGGTTTGGTATCAAGGACCTGGAATATTCTCTCCCCTGCAGCCATCCCCTGCTGGATATCGATATTAACCCGGCTTAAAACCTTGACCGGCTGCATCAGGGAAAACATTGAAACTAAAAATAGGAAAAATCTATCGGGGGTCAATCCTGTCCCCATGAGTATTTGACGGCCGCCGTACCAGAGGATAGCCGTACCGGCAGCCACTCCCAGCATTTCGGTCAGCGGAATAGCCAGCGATCCGATTCGAGTTAACCGCACCATAGTCCTGAAATAATCGCCGGTAAATTTCTTGAAGCGGGATATTTCGAACTTCTCCATGGCGAAGGCTTTGACCACCCGGATTCCAGAAACAGTCTCCTGCAAAGTCGTAGTAATAGCTGCCATCTCGCGCTGAGTTTTAGCTGAACTGGAACGAAGTGCTTTTCCGAACACGCTAATTAAGATTACCGATGGCGGCATGATGAGAATTGTGGCAATCGCCATCTTCCAGGAGGCAACAAACACCAGAACGATAAAGACAATCGATAACAACAGATTCTTTAAAAGATCAGAAAGCCCGTTAGCCACGGCGCCTCGAACCAGGGTAATATCGTTGGTGATACGCGATATCAGTTCGCCCGCACGATGACCGTGGAAAAATTCCAGAGGCAGTTTTTGGTAATGCTCGAAGAGCTCATCCCGCATATCTCGCACTACCCCCTGCTCCACATGCACTATCAAATAGCTCCAGCCATAGAAGAAAATATTCTTTATGACAAATACAATAAGAAGCAGGATACAAAACCGTCCCAGTCTTTCGATCCGCGTATCACCGCCGATTACCCTGATAAATGTCTCTTTATCGAGCTTCAGGAGCTTGGAGTAATCTATAGGCTGCTGTTGAATCTGCGGAGAGCTGATATCCTGTTCAAAAATTAATTTGGTGAAGGGTACAACCATGGTCAGAGAAACGCCGCTCATGGCGGCAAAAAACGTCCCAAAAATGATGGCGATAATATAATACCTGAGATGCGGCTTTAAATATTTGAGTAGCCGCCAATATAATTTCATGCCGATACCTTTCCCATCTTTGGAATCCGAGCAACAAGCTCCGCAATCTCCTTCGGCTCAATTCCGTTTTTCATATCGATTGCCACCGAGCCAGGCGAAAGCGGTTTGAACTTTTCAAGCTCAGAATCGATAAAGATGGCGATTGTCGGGACGCCGAGACACCAGGCCAGATGCATCGGTCCGGTATCGGAGGAGATGAACACTTTATATGAGTTTATCGTTTTCATAAGTTCCGGAAGCGGCATAAGGGGCAAAAGTCGACAGCCCATTGGAAGATTTTGCTGCAAATCTGCTCTTAATGCGATTTCTTCCGGACCTAAAATAAAATCGACCGGGTTTCCCCGCACAGACAATTCTTTTCCAAGTTCGATAAACTTTTCAAGCCGCCAGCGTTTTGGCCCCCTGCCGCCGCAGTTTATTCCAATTATATCTCCCTTATTAGCAGATATTATCTTATCAAAATAAGGATCGCCGTCGAGCATTACACCGAATACTCCCGAAAAAAGCCTCAAATACATCTGGGTCGCATGTACAATATCCGAATAGCGCTTAATTTCGATATCAAATATTCTGCGGTTGGCCGATTTCCATCCGGCGACAACTTTCGCCCCGGATAATAATGCATAGGCTGCCCCGCTTGATGAGTGCGAATTGACATCGGAACAGTCGATGGCCAGATCGTATTTGGCACTGCGAAGGCTTCTTACGAGTCGGACCAGCTTCCAGGGACGAGTAAAGTATTCTTTTTTCTGCACCGGAATAATAGCATTAATATGCGAATTAGCAGTCATGATTTCCGCATAAGGGGCGGGTAACATCAGATCAATTTTTAGATTAGGATATTTCGATCCCAAAGCCGATATCGCCGAATTCATGAGAATAATATTGCCCAATCGTTCAGCTTGTTTTACCAACAGCACCTTATGCCCGCGTTCGCCGGAAAAACAGCCATCCGGCTGGTTGCGTCGAGATCCGATGGCGCTTAGGAAAATCGGAATTGCCATTTTGGAGGCTTTTGGAGGCATACTTTAATTTACCGTCTTAAGGCTCTTACTGTCAATAAAAAAGCCCCCTTTTCCAAGGGAGCATCGAGACCTGTTATAGATAGTAGTCATATATACTGTCGACCGTATCGTTTAAATTAAAATGTAGGGGCGCATTGCATACGCCCCTACACCAAATAATAAACTCCTCTACGACTTAATTGGCGTCAGAAGCTGGGTTACTGTTCTCAGCCTCCGGTGCTTCCGATACTTCCGGCTGTTCCTCGACAGGCTTTTCGCTGGAAGGTGTTTCGGTTGATTCCGGTGCGTCAACTATTTCGGTAACGGGAACAACCTTGGTCGGATGCTTGGCCAGATACTCCTCGACATCTTTCTGCTCTTTGCCTGCAAAGTAGGCATTCACAGAAAGAACGATGCGACGGTTATGGGAGTCAAACTCGATTACCCTGAAGCGGTAATTCCTCGCCTTCGGCAAACGCGTCTGACGGCCGCGAAATATCTGGTTTGTTAAGATGATATGTCGGTACAAATCCTTCAACTTCTCCCGGAAGGTTGACGATTACGCCGCGATCGAGCAGCCGGGCGATTGTGCCCATCGTCTCGGTATTAACGGCATATTGCAAGCTGCAAATCAGGCCAGGGATCGGATAGGACTTGTTTGTGGCCGAGAGAGATTCTGCGGTTTTCTTTATCGATTCCCAGAATTACAACATCAACCACGTCACCGCGTTTCATAACTTCCGAAGGATGCTGGATTCGACGGGTCCAGGACATATCAGAGATATGAACCAGGCCATCGATACCATCCTCAATCTCAACGAAAGCTCCGAAAGTGGTCAGGTTGCGGACCTTGCCGGTAACCTTGGTACCAATCGGGTATTTATAGTCGAGCGTCAACCAGGGATCATCCTCAAGCTGTTTGAGGCCAAGCGATATCTTTTCGTTTTCTTTATCAACGGAAAGAACCACGGCTTCGATCTCCTGATGAGGAGTCAGGATTTTCGAGGGATGCTTGATGTGCTGAGTCCAGGACATCTCGGAGATATGAATTAGCCCCTCGATACCCTTTTCCAACTCCACGAAAGCGCCGTAATCGGTTATAGAGACCACTCTACCTTTGACTTTATTACCGATAGGATATCTTTCCTCAACATTCTCCCAGGGATAGGGAGTAAGCTGCTTGAGTCCGAGAGAAATCCTGTTGCTGTTTTTATCGAAATCGAGAATCTTGACTTTGATTTCCTGACCAAGATGCACTAATTCCGATGGATGGTTGACACGTCCCCAGGACATATCGGTGATATGCAGAAGACCGTCGACACCGCCCAGATCGATGAAGACGCCAAAATCGGTGATATTTTTGATGATTCCAGCCTTAACCTGACCGGGTTGGATTTCCTTAAGCAATGTATCGCGCATCTTTTCGCGCTCTTCCTCAAGCACCACGCGGCGAGATACTACGATATTGCGGCGGCTCTTGTTGAGCTTGATGATTTTAAGATCCATCATCTGGCTGAGCAGAGCGTCGAAATCGGGCACCTGGCGTAAGGCAATCTGAGAGCCGGGCAGAAAGGCCTCAACTCCGAACAGATCCACCACCATGCCACCCTTGATACGCCTGACGATCCTGCCCTGAACAGTCTGACCGGAATCGTGACAATCTTTTATATTATCCCAAACCCGCATGAAATCGGCTTTTTGCTTCGAGAGAACGAGTTGCCCGTCGCTATCTTCGATAGCATCGAGATAAACCTGAATCTTATCCCCGACCTTGATATTGATCGGTTCGGTAAACTCGTTGATAGGAATGATACCCTCGGATTTAAATCCGACATCCACAATGATGTCATCGCGGGTTACTCCCAGCACGGTGCCGTTGACAACTTCGCCTTCTTTAATATCCTGCAGAGTGCCTTCATACATCGAAAGCATCTGCTGAAACTCATCAGGTGAATACTCCTGAGTTTCGATATCCTCGGCGCTGAGCACCGGTTCCAGGTCAACGCGCCTGGTTTTCTCTCGTGCGGTTTTGGTGCGTGTTTTCCTTAAAGCAGTTTCGACCTCGTGCGAATCGGTGACTCCCGCATGAGCTTTCTTTGCGGTTGCCATCTTTCGCGATTCGGCCTTGGCTCTCGCGGTCTTACTCTTGGCACCACCTCCTGCCTTGAACTTTTTGTTCGGTTCTTTCATGCCGTCAGATTTTTTTTCTGGCATTAGTATAAGTCCTCCTCAAATGATCATTCCCCCAAAGGGGTCCCCCGTCCCAGGTGTTGGGCGAGAGATATCAGAAAACCAATATAAAAATAAAAGATGATTATGCAAACGATTTTTCGTGGCCCATGTAGTCTCTTAAAATATCTAAAACCTGTTAGATTCCGGCCTTAGCCTCCCCTAATTGCCTGATCCGGGCCATTAGCTCTTCGGTTATCGCGCGGTAGCCTTCTTTGGTATCGGGGAACGCCGCTACCCATTCGGCGCTTAATGGTTCGCCAAATCTGACTATAATTCCTTTGCTCTTAAAGATAAGAGTCATAAATCCGCGCGAATTTTCAATATATGCAGGTATGATTGGTACGTTTGTTTTTCTGGCCAGAAGACCGACACCGGGCTTGCCTTTCCTAAGCTCTCCGGATCGGCTTCTTGTTCCTTCCGGAAAAACGATAAGGCCGTTCCCCTGGCGCAAGACAGTTTCAGCGGTTTGCAGAGCCTTTTGATCCAGTATGCTTCTATTAACCGGAATGGAGTTCAAATTTGAAACCAAGGTTCGCATAAAGAAATTCTTAAAAAGCTCTTTTTTGGCGAGATAATAAAACTCGCGCTTGATACAGGTCCCAACAAACGGCGGATCGGCCCCCCCGATATGATTGGATGCAACTATGACGCCGCCAGTGAGAGGGACATTTTGAACACCCTCGATTTTGAGCTTACAGAATATCCGAAGATAAAAACGTAAGATTAGCCAGCAGGCTTTATATAATGGTTTCATTGTTTAAACTAAAGCGTTCAATAGCAAGGTGATAGGCTTTATCAACTTGTTCTTCTATGGTCAGACCTGAGGTGTCAAGTTCGATGGCATCAGGGTCTTTTCTTAAGGGCGAAATAGCTCTTCCGCTATCGAGTTTATCCCGTGAGGATAAGGATGCCATCTGTTCATCGACAGTACTCCTTAGACCCATGCACTCAACCTGATGGCAGCGCCTTTCCGCCCTGGTGCGTAAATCGGCAATTAGAAATATTTTCAGATCGGCATAGGGAAAGACGACAGTGGCCATGTCGCGTCCCTCGGCTACAATATCTCCCCTGGCAGCAAACTTCCTCTGAATTGCTACCATTTTCTCACGGACAACTTTATATGAGGATACCAGCGATACATTGGAATCCACAAGTGGAGTCCTTATGGCGGAGGTGACATCCTCTTCATTCATAAAAACCCGATTACCACTCTCCTTGTCCGGAACAAGATTGATATCAAGGGTACCGGCTAAACGGCCCAAGCTTTCGCCGTCGTTAAGATCGAAGTTTTGATTTAGGGCCGCCAGCGTAACGCAACGATACATGGCTCCGGTATCGAGATAAGTAAATCCCAGTTTATCGGCGAGGAGTTTGGCCGTGGTACTCTTTCCAGAACCGGCCGGGCCATCGATTGCGATCACCTTGGACTTTTTCACAAATTAACCGTCGCTTTTAGCGCTTGCACTTCGGCCGTCTCCAATAATCTATATTTTCCGGATTTAAGATCACCCAACTCAAGATTACCAAATGTAATGCGCTTCAGAAAAATTACCTCATGTTTGACCGCCTGGCACATAAGCCTGACCTGACGCTTTCTGCCCTCGTGAATTGTTATCAAAAAGCGACTGGAATTTGGAGAACGAGAAATGACCTTTATTTTCGCCGGCGAAGTTATACCGCCTTCAATCATAACACCCTTTTCAATCCGATCGACTTCTTCTTCCGTGAGAAGCCCCTCGCATTTTACCTGATAGGTTTTATCGATTTTAAAGCGCGGATGAGTCAAACGAAAAGCTAACTCGCCATCATTGGTGAACAGCAACAGCCCCGAGGAGTTGAGATCCAGCCTGCCAACGGGTTTTACAATTTTTCGATATTTACCGACTAACTCCATCACAGTGGCCCTGTCAAACTCGTCAACACGGGTTACCATGTAACCGACCGGTTTGTGAAGCATTAAATATATATAGGTTTCGGAAACCTGAGCAAGCTTGCCGTCGACCTTTACTTCATCCTGGTTCTCATCGACCTGCGTACCCAATTGAGTAATAATAATACCATTGACGGAAACGCGTCCCTCTTCAATAAGGGTATCCGCCTGTCTACGAGAAGCTATGCCTGCTTTAGCGAGAAACTTATTCAGCCTCATCGGCGCTAACCGACTCCTCCGGGGGTCTTATGAGGGTAAGATTTCGAGGCAGCTCAATTTCGGGAACAGTCACCTCGGGAAGTTCCGAAAGATCGGAGATCCCAAAAAATTCCAAGAAATCCTGAGTAGTTTTATAAAGGAGCGGTCGTCCGAGAGCATCAGATTTACCGGCAATCGTAAGGAAGCCGCGCTCCAGAAGCGTCCTGATAACGCCGTCAGAATCAATTCCGCGGATCTTTTCGATTTCGGATTTAACGATTGGCTGCCTGTAGGCTACTATGGCCAGTACCTCAAGCGCGGCCCGCGATAGCTTGGCCGGACGAGGCATATCTGCCAGGCGGCTGATATACTTATCATATTCGGGAAGAGTATAAATTCTATAGCTATCTCCGAATCTTTCGATTCGAAATGATCTTCCCCACTGGATATAGCTGACGTTCAGCCTGTCGACAATTAAAGGAATATGGCGCTTGTCTTTTCCAATCAGGCGCGCCAGTTGATTTTCGGTAAGAGGGTTCGGTGATGCGAACAGCAAGGCCTCAACCGCCGTATCTGTTATTTGTTCGGAATATTCCGGTACTCGCAGATTAGTAGCTTCGATATCTATGGAATTTTCGAATTCGCCGTCCAAAGAATTCTCCTATTTTAATAGCGACATTTTACCGTCAAGCCTTTTCTGACCGAAATCGATCACATAGAAAAGAACCCCGCTTGAAAGATCGGCAGGCGCCAGCCAGTTGAAGGTGTTAATTCCCTCGCGGGAAACGTCGTCGCGCGACATGACAGGCCGCCCGAGGATATCGTAAATGTGAATTGTATACGGCTTCGAAACGGGGGCGTCGAATGTAATAGTAACCGCACCGTTGAAGGGATTGGGATAAGCGCCATCGAGAGCATAATCCTGAATTGGCTTATCGTTTTCTGAAATTGCAGTTATCGAATCTCGCAAAAAGGCCCGATAAAAATAAGTCGATAAATATTCCTTGGGATTACTTTCATAAGTCCAGATCGGCATCATGACCACTTTATCATTCCTACTGAAATCGCGGATAGTAAAGGATTGAGGTACGATCGTTTGAATATAATATAAGTTAAATTGAACCGGAAAACCGGGCTTAACAACGGCTATACACACCGCCTGGTTATCCTCAGTATTATTGCGATATTCGATAATCAAGTTTGACTTAAGATCGTCATAGCGTTTAAAAACAATGTAAGATGCTGACATATTCTGGAGCGGAACCGGCGCGAACGTCCAATCTACCGGATAGCTGGTATGTGACCGCGCCAGATAAACAGTAGTATCGAAATCGCCGCCTTCATTATAGAAACCCTCGCGATAGTTGCTTCCCGTAAAGTAATTCCAAACGACATGCTGGCAGTACTCATCGTTAATCGTTGAATTTTCGTCATGAAGAGCATAATTAATGGCTGTAATGGCAAAATTAAAATTGGCAAATTCCTGCCAGCAGTGAATGATAAAACCCGAGCCAAATCGCTCATCGAGATATTCCGGCCATAGCCAGGTGCCATACAAAAATGCGCCTTCGGTATTGTAAAGAGACCTGTTAGGCCTGGAGAAGTAATCGCCAATGCTATAGTACGCATCATTGATATTATCGAAGACGCGCTCTTCCGCCCACTTGGCGCAGGACTCAAACCACCAGAATGTCGAATCAGATGACATAGCCCGGTAGGCAAATTCGATGGCATGGAAATACTCGTGAGCTACCGAGATTTTTAAAAATGGATACGGATCATTGCCGTAGCGCGCCGGATATCTTAAATCGTGCCCGAGTTGTATATATGATGAGAAGGCCGGTCTCCCGGGGTATTGAGTAGACGGAGTCTCCGGAGTTGTCGATCCCAGATCGTTAGTCAAATAAATATCATATAGAGAATCGCCACCTTCGCCGCCGTCAAATGGCGGAGGATCAAATCCGAGTAGTGTCACCAGGGTGTCATAACTCATGGCCAGATAATCCGCGGTTCGATTGACATAATCCGGGACACCATCCATTGGATTGATATCCTCTTGATGATTATATACCGCATTATCGCCGGTAGTATCGTAATGAATATGAAATCTGTGATCGGGAGTGATCCAATTCACCTGGGTGTACGGTCTGCCAACTGACGGCTGTAATGCTGGTGCTCCGCCAGCTTTCCACCTTTCGAGTATATCAGTAGTATTACATGCCAGACTCTGGCTAAGCGGATAAATACACAGCGCAATTATAAGAGTTAGAAGTTTCAATTGCTCTCCGTTGGTATGACGGCCTCAAGCTCTCCCCTAAAAAGCCTGATAGGAGAATAACAAGTCGCCTGTTCAACTCTTAATATTCCCGATTTAATAAGTTCCAGGATCGCCATGAATGTGACTACCAACACAATTTTCCGGGGATCATCCAGAAACAACTCCTCAAATTCAAATGAGCTCTTAGTTTCGAGCAGCGCCATGATATGATCTTTGCGCATATCGATTGTAATTTCCAAGGGCCTGATTTCATACTGCGTTTCCCGCGGCGCCCGTCTAAGCAGATCACCAAATGCGATCATCAGGCTGGCAATATCGACTCTCACAAGTTCAGGTTCAGGTTTGGGGAGATCGGCTACGGGAGAATCCAGCCGAGGATAGCGCCGCATCTGCTCCTGCGCCATTTCATCCAGCATCGCCGAGGCCTGCTTGATACGCTTGTATTCAAGAAGAGCGTTAACCAGTTCGGAACGGGGATCATCGAGCTCCTCTTCGGATTCGGGCCGCGGCATAAGCATTTGCGCCTTGATTCGAATGAGCATAGCCGCCATATAGAGGAATTCTCCGGCGACCTCCAAATTCAATTCGCGGCAGGCTTCTAAATAACTCAGATATTGCTTAGTAATCTCGGCAATCGGAATATCGTATATATCGACTTCTTCTTTTCGAATCAGGTAAAGAAGTAAATCGAGAGGACCATCGAACGCCTCAAGCTCAAACACCAGGTCAGCGGCGGGAAATGTCAGCGTTTCAGACATCTAACCTCTTCAAATGCATAGCCTCCCTGACATCATTCATAGTATTAGCGGCCCTTTGCCTGGCCCGCTCGGCGCCCCCGTCCAGTATATTTATAACATACTTTTTATTATTTACAAGCTCTTTTCTTCGCTCCCTGAGGGGTCTCAGGCTTTCGTTAAGGAATCCGGCAAGTTTCATTTTGCAGTCTACGCAGCCCAGAGCACCCGACATACACCCGCTCTCGATATCTTTATAATCCGGATTGTAAACTTTGTGCAGCGAAAATACTGGACAAATATCGGGCCTGCCAGGGTCGCCTCGGCGAATTTTCTGGGGATCGGTAAGCATTTTTTTGACTTTTTTGATCGTATCCTCATCGGAATCCGCCAAACGAATATCGTTTCCATACGATTTGCTCATCTTGCGGCCGTCGATTCCGGGAATAACCGGAAACTCCGCCATAAGCCCTTCCGGCTCCGGGAATAGTGGACCATAAAGAGAATTAAATCGACGCAGCACTTCTCTCGTCAGCTCGATATGAGGCAACTGGTCTTTCCCAACCGGAACAGCGTTAGCTTTATAAAGGAGGATATCAGCGGCCATCAATAAAGGATATCCCAGAAAGCCATAACTATCCAGCCTCAGCGATTCAACTTTTTCTTTATATGATGGCACCCGCTCCAGCCAGGGAGTCGGGGTAATCATCGATAATAGCAGATGCAACTCCGCATGTTCCTTAACATCCGATTGCACAAAAATTGCACACTTTTCCGGATCAAGCCCGGCTGCCAGATAGTCCACTGCAGTTTGAAATATCCTATCCTGCATCGGGGCAGTATCATTGAAATCCGATGTCAGAGCATGCCAGTCGACGACGCAAAGATACATCTGGTATTTATCCTGAAGCGAAACCCAGTTTTTCAAGGCTCCTTCGTAATTACCTAGATGAAGCTGCCCGGTAGGCTGCATGCCGGAAAGTATTACAGGTTTCGAATTCAACAAGCCTCCATTGTCGATCTTATCTGACCGTTTTGTTTAAGAGCCTATTTTAAGGCTCCACAAATTTCTAAATCTTTATTTGCTAAGCGACGAGGTTGAGGTTGTAGTTGCTTCTACCCTGCCGCTGTTAATCCATGAAAAGATATTGACGCCAACGATGATCGCTAACACCGATGAACTGCTGGATAAAAGTGATATGATTCGGGCGACGCGGCCTGCGGGTGAGTTTGAGACCGATTTGCTCCGGTGTATGGTATCCCTTTTTATTATTGCATTCCAGACAGGCGCAAACCAGATTTTCCCAGGTATCGGCGCCGCCATAGATTTTGGGGACGACATGATCGACAGTCATCTGTGCTTTCTTTTTGCCGCAATATTGACATCTGCCGCCATCACGCTTAATGATGTTTTTGCGGGTAAGCATGATCCGCTTAACGGGTACCTTGACGTAAAACTCAAGCTTGATAACCGAGGGAACAGGAATCTGGGAGAAACGGGAACGTAGCACATGGCCATCCGCTGTTTCAATGATTTCCGCCTTGCCGAGATAAAGCATTATCACGGCGCGCTTTACGCTACAAACGGAAACCGGCTCGAAATTCTGGTTTAGAACCAGCACCTGCTTGTAAAGCATATCTTCTCTAAGTAGCAAAATTTAGTATTTGAGTGTGAAAAGTCAATCGAATTCTTCTTAATTCCTTTTACAATAACGAGGTGTATCATCGGTTTTGCTTGACTTTTAACCGTCCCAAAATATCTTATTTTTATGAAAGCAATAAGAGACGGCATTATCATCGTTTTGGTTGCGTCCGCCCTGGGACTCGTTATCAATTTTGTGCGAAATACCTCAGGCGGCGGATTGGCCTTAAACACCAAGTGGACCGACAATAGGAAAATCAGCGGAGTCATCGAAATTCCGCCATCGTACCAGCCCGGCGATTCACTCCTTTCGTTAAGCGACGCCTATAACCTTTATACGAAAAACAAGGCTATTTTTCTCGATGCCAGAGAGCCGGTTGATTATGACGATGGTCATATAAAGGACGCCATTAATTTTCCATTCGAGGAATGGGATAGTTATTGGGATTCCATAAAACCGACACTTGACCCGCAAAAGGAGATGGTGGCTTATTGCGGAGGCCTCGATTGTGAGCTATCTCTTTTCCTGGCTCGCCAACTCAAAGAAAACGGATATCCAAAAGTATATACATTTTTTGGCGGCTGGGAAAAGTGGAGAGATGCCGGTATGCCGATTGAGACATCCGAGGCTCCAAAGAATTCAAGCGATTTGATAGGAATTATTATACCAGTATTATTGGCGGCTTATATTTTATTCGTGCTGGTATTTGCTTTGGCGCGTAAAGGCTCGATTAGGGAATCGAAAATAGTATTTATCTCTCGCCTGATCCTGGGCGGGCTGTTTATCTTTGCCAGTTACGATAAGATTTTCAATCCTGTCCCCTTTGCCCAGATTATTCACAATTACCGCTTGGTGGGACCGTCACTAATAAATATCCCCGCGGTTATTTTACCGTGGATTGAATTTCTGGCCGGCGCTTTGCTCATAATCGGCTATAGAGTGCGCGGATCGGATCTCGTTATCGGCGGGATGCTTATTATGTATATCGGGATGTTAGCTATTACCGCCTCACGTGGTATCAATATCTCCTGCGGATGTTTCTCCACCGCGGCGGCAGTCAAATCAGATTTGATACTCAGGATAATCGAGGACGTGGGCATGCTTTTGGTGAGTTTGCATATCTTGCTTTTTTATAAAGCACGCCGGAAAACCAGTATTTAAAACTATTCCGTATGCATCAGGATGGAAGGTTTCCGACATCCTGATGCCCCGTCTGCCGCCTTATTCTATTTATTTCACCAGCGTTATCTTGATCGGGAAATCTCCGCCGCTCATGCCCCATTGGGATACCCTGGCAAGATAGCTCCCACTGGCTACAGGTTCTCCCCTATCGTCTTTACCGTCCCAAACCACGCGATAGGTGCCGACCGGCTTATGCTCATCCACCAAGGTTCTAACAACTCTGCCCTGGATATCATAAATATATAGTTTAACTTCGGGTGGCTGAGGACCAAGGTTCGAGGCGCAATATACAATCGTAATCTGATTATTGAAAGGATTAGGATAAGCGGACGTAATAACGCTGTATTTGGGAAGATTCTCTCCCGTGTCAAAGCCCCTTATGGATACCGGCCTGACTGCCACCTCATCCGAGTAATCGGAGATATTATTTTGGTTATCTACAGACGTTAGCCGGTAGTAATAAGATGTGCCCGGATTAATCAGGCTATCCTGATACAAGCAAGTATCAGGTTCTGCCACCATATTAAAGACTGACGGAGAGAAGCCGGGAAAGGTATCTCTGAAGACCTGATATCTATTAAAATCAGCCTCATAGTTTCGTCGCCAGGTAAGAGAAATGATATTGCTCGAATCTACCCTGCCTGAGATAGAATCCGGTATTTGGGGTGCCAAATCCAGATAAATATAACTGCAGCCACCGGGGCCGCCGTAGCATCCGATATCAGAGCGGGTTCCGTCTACATCCAGAATATTGGGGTCTCCAGCATCAATTAAGGGGGAGTAAGCCTGGAGATGAACATCGAAGGAATCAGGATTTGCATACATGGGATAGGCATCGAAATTGCCAGTTGTATCTACAAAGTCCCATCTTCTGATATTTAAATTGCCCCCGATATTATTCCAAAAGGCGGTATAATTTATACTTAAATTTTCCGGAATGGTATCTAGTATCGTTTTGATGCCGATATTGGCTTCGCTTATGGAGTTGTTATCGAAAATTTACATTACTTCCCGGCCTGCCGAAAGCTACCTTAAAAGCTGAAGAGGGCAGCCAATTGGCCCGCTCAAATCTCCTGGCGGTATTGTTTGCCACCTCCGCATAGAGAATCTCATAAATATAGGGACATCCCAGAAATTATCGATATAATTGTTTTTCAATATTAGAGTATCGGCAGGAGTGGATTCGCCAAAGATTTCCCCATAAGGATCAATAGAGGTGTTTTCAAAGATATTATTTTCAATAAATCGCCTTCGAATAGTGGATATATAAAGCCGTACAACTTGTAAATTTGTCCTAAAATAAGTTATTTCTAAATACTACCTTTCTGACTCCGAAGGTCGCATCGACTCGCTCCTTCCTCGTCGATAAATTGGCAGTTTTCGACCACCAGCGAATCGCCGCCGCCAGAGACTCCAATGCTTCCCGAAAACTTACAGTTTCTGGCAATACAGCTCATGCCAACCAGGTCCTCTCCGAGAGGCAAAAGCGGGGGAATGTTTGTGAAAACCAGATATTCTCCGCTACAGTGTCCGGTTGGCCACATTCCAGATCTCATAGAGTATGCTTGTATAGCAACGGGTGGAATCGATTCCAGCCCCTATAAAGGTCATGCAGGAATCTTCAGCCCCCATATTCATAACCTCATTGTAATCTCCGGCAGGCTATATAGATAGTATCATAAGGAGAGGCGGCATTCATGGCCGTGGTAATGCTATCCGCTGCCGTCTCCCAGCTTGTATAAGGGTAGGTATTGGAGCCGGTATGGGAGGCGTAGTGGTAATCGGCATCGGCGGAAAAACAAAGCATTATTAATAAAGTCATGGAAAGCAAAAACAATTTGAGAGTATTCATTTTTTTCTCCGGTTAAAGGAGAGCTTTTATTCTAAAGATTATTATAAGGGATTGGGGATAAAAAGCAACATTAATAAAGGTGATGACAAGGCATGATGAGGCTGTCATCCACTCAATCAAATAAAAAAGGCGACATCTTTCGATATCGCCTTAATAAACTAAATCAGATTAATCTACGCTATGGCCGCCGCGCCTTTTTCGATAGCCTTCTTATTCATTTCAACCATCGCATCCTTGGCACGCGGATAAACCTTCTTGATATTGGCCTTCAAGGTTTCGAGCTTGACCGCGCCGGATTTGGCGGCATAAGCGCCTAACATTACCATATTGGCGCATTTGATACTGCCAAGCTCCTCGGCGATCTCATTGGCCTTAATCTCGATCACCTTGACATCGGTGCGCTTGGGACGAGAATTAACCAGCGAGGTATTCAAGAAAATCGTGCCACCCGGTCTGACATGCCGGTTCAAATTTCGCCAGCGATGGCTCATTCATAATCAGCACCGCATCGGGCGTGCCGACAACAGGCGCTGCCACGGGATCGGTCGAAATGATCACTGAGCAGTTGGCTGTTCCGCCGCGCATTTCAGCGCCATAGGCCGGAAAGAAAGTGACATTTTTGCCATCCATCATTCCGGTATAAGCTAACATGATTCCGCCGGAAACTGATTCCCTGACCGCCAAAACCCGCCATTATTATTCCCTGATACATGTCAA
The DNA here is from genome assembly GCA_963801605.1 of uncultured candidate division Zixibacteria bacterium. Classification (GTDB taxonomy): domain Bacteria; phylum Zixibacteria; class MSB-5A5; order UBA10806; family UBA10806; genus UBA10806. The sequence goes on along the minus strand of CAWDFP010000006.1, from coordinate 1,856,499 downwards.
TCCTTCTCCTCTTTGGCGGCTTTAGCATCAGCCGGTTCTTTGTAAATGCCCAGTGGGAAGTAAGGAATCATCTCATTCCGGACACGCTCAATCGCTTGCGCCGGTGTCATGGCCCAATCGGTGGGGCACTGCGAGACAACCTCGACCATGGTGAAACCGCGCTTTTCGATCTGATATTGGAAAGCCCGCTTGATGGCTCGTTTGGCTTTGACCACCGCGGCGGGTTTATCGACCGATACGCGTTCCAGAAATACAGGACCATCGAGCGCAGCCAGAAGTTCGCAGACTCTAATCGGGTAACCGTTAGCAGCTATCGTGCGGCCATGCGGCGAGGTTGTAGAATGCATTCCCAGAAGAGTCGTGGGGGCCATCTGTCCGCCGGTCATGCCGTAGATAGCGTTATTGATGAAGATGATCGTGATATTCTCCGAACGGGCGGCAGCATGAATCGTCTCGGCCATGCCAATCGATGCCAGGTCGCCATCACCCTGATAAGAAAATACCAGCGATTCCGGCGAAATGCGTTTGATGCCGGTGGCAATGGCAGGTCCTCTGCCGTGCGGGCCCTGGATCATATCGACATTGAAATATTCATCGGCAAAAACAGAGCAGCCAACCGGCGCCACGCCGATCGTCTTCTCTTTCATTCCAAGCTCGGTGTAGGACTCGGCCACCAGGCGATGGACCACGCCATGACCGCAACCGGGGCAATAGCGCATCGGTACATCGGTCAAACCGGGCGTTTGTGAAAATACTATTTCCATTATTCCTCCCTACGGCCTTGCAAAAAGCTTGGATTGATCGCCGGACAGGATCTTTTTGGTGATATCCAAAACTTCCTCGCCGGTGGGAATTGCGCCTGCCGGACGTTTGTGAAGATAAATCTCGGCTTTACCGTTAACGGAAAGCTGGACATCCTCGACAAACTGCCCAAGGCTCATTTCGACTACCAGGAATTTCTTGACCCGCTTGGCCAGATCCCGATAAACCTGAGTCGGGAACGGCCAGACGGTGATCGGACGAACCAAACCTATCTTAAGACCTTCGCGCCTGCCCAGAGTTAACGCTGTTTCGCAGATTCTGGCGGATGTGCCATAAGCTGCCAGAACGATATCAGCGTCTTCGATATTCTTGGTTTCGAATCTGATTTCATTGGCGGTGATCTGGTTATACTTTTCCTCGAGACGGAAATTCCACTTCTCCATATAGCTGGGGCGAAGATCATAAGAGTTGACTCTTCGTCTTTCTGCACCGCCGCTGCCTCGCAGCGCCCATTTGGGAAGCTCCGAATGATTTGGGATCCACCGGTTCGAAATCGAACTCCAGCGGCTCCATCATCTGGCCGATGATGCCATCGGCCAAAATCATGGTCGGGATACGATACTTGAAGGCCAGATCATAGCAAAGCCTGGGGAAATTAGCGATCTCTGAAACGCTTTTGGGCGCCAGTACGATCACGCGATAATCGCCATGCCCGCCGCCTCGGGTTGATTGAAAATAATCGCCCTGCGAGGGAGCGATATTGCCAAGGCCCGGGCCTCCGCGAACAACATTAGCGAAAAAGATCGGGAAGCTCCGCTGAAGCGCAGTACGAGATTCCCTCCTGCTTGAGGCTGATACCCGGCGATGACGATGATGTCATTACTCTTTTCCCCATCGCCGCATGCTCCATAGAGCATGTTGATGGCGGAAACCTCGGATTCAGCCTGTATGAAGGTGCCGCCGACCTCGGGCATTCTCCATGACATATATTCAGGTACTTCATTTTGCGGGGTGATCGGATAACCCGCAAAAAAACGGCAACCGGCTCGAACCGCACCCTCGGCCAGAGCCTCGTTGCCTTTCATGAATAATTTTTCAGCCATCGTCAACCCTTCCTATTTGTATACCGTGATGGCGACATCGGGGCAAACAAGGGCGCAGTTTTTGCAGCCGTTGCAGGCCTCCGGTTTGACCATCGTGGCCGGATAATATCCGGAAGAGGAAAAGGTCTTCGAAAGTCCAATAACATCCTTAGGACAGGCCGGAATGCAAAGTTCACAACCCTTGCATCTGGCTGTATTTACTTCGATTTTCGGCATTCGAGATCCTCCCCGGGATTAAAAGTATTTGAACGGAAAGATAAACCTCAATATCCTTAAAATCAACGGAAAATTTTCACAAGCTTATTTCTTTTGAAGAAGCTTTCCGTGAAATGATCTAACCCCTAACCTATTGGTTAAGTGGTTGTTATCTTAGCCGTAGTATTGCTTATGATTGCACTTGCAGACACCAACAATGGTCCTTTTATACTTGATTGAACCACTTTCGGTAGGGGTCGGCAAGATGAACATTGTGGGTGTGATTGGTGTCCCACAAACCGGGCAATCTATCACGTGTTTTTTCTTGCTGGCCTTATCTGCAAAAGATTGTCTTTTTGCCATGGTTTAGTCCTCCATTTCATCTAAAATAACTTTCAATGGTTCCAATAAAAGGAATTCTAATTATTAAATCAATAGCGAAATTGGTATTTCTAAATGCTTCAGCATTCGAGCTTATTAATGATTATACGCCTAAAAATATCATAGACAAGTATGTCCAGAGGCTGTATTATCATCGAGAAATCGATAATATTAAGGCCCTATAATAAATTATAACCCAATTACCTAAACCAATAAATCTATCAGATAATAAAGTTCAATCTGACAGTTTATAACAAATTATTTCCGTGTTATTTTGCGGCCGGATCTGCCTGCATGATACCGAAAATGTTGCCCTCGGTATCCTGACAATAGGCAAAATAACCGACACCCGGAATCGGCATCTTGGGAGCGACGATTTTGCCACCATTGGCAAGAATCTTGGCCGCAAATTCGTCAACCGATGGAACGCTGATAGTATTGGTGGTCGGGCCGATCATTGGCGTACGCCGCATGATAGCGCCATTGATACCAGGTTCCTTATCCTCGCCGGTTTGAACCAGCCAGTAATCCTCGTTGCCGCCCCACTTTTCGATTTTCCAACCAAATACATTTTTAAAGAAACTTGCGGCGCGTTCGGGTTGGTCTGCCTGCATTTCAAAATGAATAACTCTCAGCATAAATGCCTCCCTGGATTATAATCCAAACAACCTTATCGAAATGCCGGAAAGAGCGATAATTCCTCCAGCCAGTGCATGAATATATTTTTCCAGAATAGTGGTTTTCAAAACCGTTAAGCCCTTGATCGCCAGAAACACTATGGTAGACATGGTTGCGATTGTCACCAAACCAAACGAAAGTGTAACCAGCATTACTCCATGCCAATTGTGTTCGACCGCAGGAAACATCACGAGCGGAATTAAAGGCTCACAGGGACCGAGTACAAAGACGATAAACAGCGCCCAAAAAGTAACCGACCTGGCATTAGTCTCATCCAGATGCTCTCCTCCGGGAAGATGTTTATGGCCGTGGCTTCGTCTAGCCCGCCAAAGACCCCAGATGCCATAGATCATGCCAAACGCGATCAAGGCATCACTGGCGATATCGCCTCGGATTTTCTCGATGGCTGTAAGACTGCCAAGGGCCGTACCCAAAAGGATACCGAGAACTCCAATCAGAACCGATGAGAAAACATGCCCGATACCGCAAGCGATCGTTATCAACATCGTTTTCGAAACGGACCAGCGGCGAGCTTTACTGATTACGATGAATGGCAGATAATGATCGGGGCCGATAACCGTATGAATAAAACCGATTGAAATTGCGGTCCATATCAATATTATAAGTGACGTTTCAGTCAAAGTACTTATCCCTTAATTTGCCTGAGCCGTTCCGTAAGTTTGGGTAGTATCTCAAAAATATCTCCAACCACCCCATAAGTGGCAACTTTAAAGATTGGCGCTTCGGCATCGCGATTGATAGCCACAATCGTTTTAGATGATTGCATACCCACAAGATGCTGGATGGCTCCTGATATTCCGCAGGCTACATAGAGTTTGGGATTGACCGTCTTTCCCGTTTGGCCGACTTGATGAGCATAAGGTATCCAGCCAGCATCAACAGTAGCGCGCGAGGCGCCTACCGCCGCACCGAGTTCGGCGGCAAGTTCTCTTATCAATTTGAAGTTCTCTGGTCCGCGTAATCCCCGTCCACCGGAGACAATAATATCGGCATCTGTAAGGCTGATTTGCTGGTCGCCCTCCGAAACATGCTGCAACACTTTGGCGCGCGTAATATACTTAGCTTCATCGAACGGCCAGTTGACCTTTTCGCCGGTTCGGTCAGCATTTCTGACAGGTTCGGGAAAAGCCTTGGGGCGAAGCGTCGCCATTTGCGGACCAGGTCCAACCGGCGATAACTTTATTAACGCTTTACCGCCATAAGCCGGTCTGGTAGTCAGGATACTATCCCCATCCCATTCCAATCCGATAACATCGGCGGCCAAACCCGATGACAACATCGCGGCTAACCGTCCAAAAAGGAATTTGCCCGAAAATGTGGCTCCACCCAGGATAACCGCAGGAGCCTGATTTTGAATAATATCGATTAGTATTTTCGAATAGGATTCATCGGTAAAATCCGAAAGCTTCAAGGATTCGCAAAAAATTACTTTATCAGCACCGAATTTGATTAGATCATCCGCCAAAAAAGCGATCTTGTCGCCAATCAGCACCGATGTGACACTCCAGCCTTTCTGCTCCGCGAGCATCCTGGCCGCCCCGATGATCTCCTTGGCAACCGGCGCGAGTTTACCGTCTTTAACTTCACCAAATGTTAAAATTCCCTGTTCACCAGCCATTCGCCTATTCCTTTCTTATGGCGCGTTGTATCTCAAAATAAATATCATCATAACTTAAACCGGTTTTCCTCATGGCGCGTGTTATATCGTCATGTTCGGGGAAAATAAGCTTTTTGCCATCAAGCTCAGCTACCTTGACCGAAATATCACCGCCTGATGTCGGTATCGTAAGTTGTTTTCGGGGAAGCTTCATCCTGGAGCTCGAACCCATTCTGATTCCCAGAGTCTTGCCGGAACTGAAAATTATCTTTGCCAACTTATCTTTTTTATCCGGTTCGCATAAAACTGAAAGAAGATGCGCCGGCCGGTTCTTTTTCATAACAATTGGGACAGCGAAAACATCAAGCGCGCCACCGGCCATAAGCTCGTCAAGCAAAGCGCCTAAGTTCTCCGATGAAACCCGATCCAGATTAGATTCTAACAGGGCAATCGTATCTGTTTCGAATATATTCGATTGTTCCCCAATCATCACCCTCAAAAGATTCGGTAATCCCGAAAGGAATTTAGATCCAGCTCCATATCCGGTTTGACGCATCGAAAACTCTCCGGGGTCGGAAAAGGCTGCCAGCGTAGTCAGTATTGCTGCCCCGGTAGGAGTCGTAAGTTCCATATCGATACTCGTAATTTTTACGGGGAAGCCTTTTACGAGAACCGCAGTCGCGGGCGCCGGTATCGGCATCGTCCCATGAGAACCGGCAATACTTCCTTTGCCCATTGGTAACGATGACGAATAAACTCGATCCACTCCCAATAGTTTCAGCCCAACCATCGCTCCACAGATATCGATGATAGCATCAACTGCTCCAACCTCATGAAAATGTACCTTGTCAATTGTCTCGCCATGCGCAATAGCCTCGGCCTCAGCCAAGCGATTAAAAATCCGTACGGCCTTCTCTTTAATATCGCTATCAAGCCTGGAACCTAAAATAATTTTCGTTACTTCTTTGGGCTGACGTTCCGGCTGTTTCTCTCGCACCTCAACCGAAAATTTGGTCCCTTCGATTTTCCCTTTGACCACTTTCCTGGCGCTTAACTCGAAACCTGAAAGACCGAGTTTGTCGATTTCGGCTTTAAAATCCGCAAACGGCAACCCGGCGTCAAGCAGCGCTCCGATAATCATATCACCGGCGGTGCCGGAAAAGCAGTCAAAATATGCTAGTGCCACGTTCCTTCGAATTCCTCCAGCCGCTCGCGGCCTGCACGGGCGGCATGCTTGCTTTCCCCGATCTTGATCGGGGAAAGAGTAAAATCCTAATCAATTTATTCCTGAGCATGCCTTGCGGATTTTACAACGTTCGATATTTTATATCGAGCGAAGCATGCCGCCCGGCAGGTCAATTGGATTTCCGATTTATCCCTCGTATCATTTTCAGAGCCGCCACTGCAGCCCCGAAACCGTTATCGATATTTACTACAGTCACTCCCGGCGCGCAACTGTTAAGCATCGAGAGCAGCGCCGCCAGACCGCCAAACGAGGCGCCGTAACCTATCGATGTTGGCACCGCAATCACCGGCGCCTGCACCAAGCCCCCTACTGCCGATGCCAGGGCGCCTTCCATTCCGGCAACCACGATTACTACGCGAGCCTTTCTGATTTGATCCTGATGTGCCAGGAGCCTATGAATACCGGCAATTCCAACATCGTAAACGCGGTCTACTCTCGCCCCGAATGCCTCGGCCGTTACGGCGGCTTCCTCGGCGACGCTCATATCGGCAGTTCCGGCACTGACTACGGCTATAGTTGCCTTGCCATAAGGTTCTTTAAGTCGCGTCGGCTCATAAATTATCCTGGCGATTTCGCTGTACTTAATTCCCTTATTTTTCGATTTTAATTTTATGAATATCTTTTTTTCAACGCGCGTGATCATAACATCGCTTCCAGCTTTTTTCATGCGGGTGAATATCTTGACGATTTGCTCGTCGGTTTTGCCGGGCGCGAAAATGACCTCAGGGACACCGGTTCGATCCAAACGATTATGATCTATTTTGGCAAATTCCAAATTTTCAAAAGATAGCGAATTCAGTTTTTTCATCGCGGCTGCCGATGACAGCTTGCCAGCGGCTACTTTTTCTAAGATGATATTTATATCTCTTGGCTTCATTAAAATTATTTTTCGTTGATTTAATTTACCGTTTGCGACGATTGAAGAAAACTTTCGTTTTCCAACATTTCGACATATTCCCACAACAGTTTTTTTATTTCGATGGGGTCAAGAAGTCGGTTGATTGCTATCCTTATATCGCTGTTGCCGTGAAGGCCTCGAAGATAATAACAGAACTGACTTCGCATTCTGAAAACCGCGTGAGGCAAACCATAATAATCGATTTCCATTGTAAGATGTTCTAATGCCAATTCAATCCGCTCACGGGCGGTAGGTTCGGACAATATTTTTCCAGTAGCGAGGTAATGCTTGACACGCTTGAATAGCCAGGGATTAGCAATAGCCCCGCGTCCAATCATGACGCCATCACAGCCTGTTTCATCTAGCATCCGCTTGGCGTCCTCGGGTGACGAAATATCACCGTTTCCAATTACCTTTATTTCAAGATTATCTTTAAGCGCCTTAATGACCTGCCAATCAGAATGGCCTGAGAAACCCTGTGTCCTGGTCCGCGGGTGAATAACTACTGCAACAGCTCCGGCCTCCTCTATGATTTTTCCGACTTCATTGTAGTTAAGCTCATTGCTATCCCAACCGGATCGAATCTTGGCTGTCACAGGCAAATCAACTGCATGGACGACGGCAGTTACTATCTCCTTTAAAAGCGGCAGGTTGCGCAAAATGGAACTACCTCCATTTTTGCCCACAATCTTCCGGGCCGGGCAGCCGAAATTAATATTGATGAAATCAGGTTTTAATTCGGATAGCTGGATGGCAGCCCTGGCCATAGACTCCGGTTTGGCCCCAAAAATCTGCAAACCTATGGGCCGCTCTGATTTATCAAACTCGGCCAGTTTCCAAGTCCTGGGACATCCCCGGATTATGCCTTCGGACGAGATCAGTTCCGATATTGTCATATCCGCCCCAAAACGAATTGCAAGTTGTCTGGCGGGCGAATCGCTGATACCAGCCATGGGGGCAAATATTATAGGTTTACTATCCGTAAAGTTTGGCCACATCGTTCCGACAATATATACGAAGCTTAGAATGCTCGCAAGGTCATTCTAGGCTTTGAGATTACCGTAGAAGTTATGGTTGACAAACGGAGCTAATTAATTCAAATTGGATCTGTGCCCTTTGAGGGAGGGAGTTATGCCGGAGATACTAGTAAAATTCGAGGACAAGGTCATCGAGAAATTTATCACCGAAAAAAAGAGAATTACTATCGGGCGCACACCAGACAACGATATTGTGCTCGATAACAGAGGAGTTTCCCGGCGTCATGCCCAGATTGAGTTTGGCGACGACCAGGCGGTCATTATTGACAACGAAAGCCTCAATGGCACCTTCGTTAACTCCCGTCGTATTTCCGAGGAAGTATTAAAGGAAAACGATTCCATCACTATCGGCAAATTTTCGCTGGTCTTCCATCCAACGACCGAACGAGCCACCATGCCATTTGAAATGGATGGCACCATGGTGCTCCAAACCAAGAAGCAGCGCGATCTTATTGCAAAAGATCAGCGCAATAAGCAGCTTGTTTCCAAATCGGGTATGTCTCTTCTATTAGGCGAAGCCGGAGCGGAATTCGAACAGTACCCAATCGAACGAAACATCGTTACAATCGGCAAATCGTCTCTGGCCAATGTAAAGGCTAAAGGATTTTTCCTTTCAGGGATTCAAGCCAAAATTGTCAACGAGAGTGAGGGCTTCTGGATCGTCAATCTGGGGAAGAAGGGCAAGACAAAGATCAACGGTGAAAAGGTCGAGCGTTACATGTTGAAAAACGACGACATTATTCAAGTGGGGAAAACGGTTTATCGTTTTATAGAAAATAGGACCTGATGAAATACGGATTCTTCTCCGACGTCCATGCGAATTTGGAGGCTCTAAAGGCTTGCATTATCGATTTTCGCTCTGAAAAACTCGATAAGGTCTTCTTCCTGGGCGACGCTGTGGGCTACGGCCCCTACCCCGATGAGTGCGTCAAACTAATAAATGAAGTTGCCGCCGTGAAGCTCATGGGCAATCATGATTATGCCGCATTGGGTCTCATGGAAACCGATTTTTTCAATCAATATGCGGCCGAGTCTATGGGTTGGACAAAAAGCTCGATTACTCGCAAAACTGTCGAGATAATGTCCAATTTTCAGCTTCAATATGAGTTTGACAATGCGCTATTAGTTCACGCCTCCCCTAAAGAACCCGAACTCTGGCACTATATCCTCGATATGGAAGATGCCCGGGAATCGTTTGATTATTTTAAGAACCAGATCTGTCTGCTCGGACATACTCATCGCCCTTTCATAGTCTCCAAGGACAGCGCTAATGAGGCTATTCTCTCGAAACAAATGGAGGAAGTCCTGGCAAAAGACGTGCGTTATCTGGTTAATATTGGCTCGGTCGGTCAGCCTCGTGACGGCGATCCGCGGAGCTGCTATCTCATTTATGATGAGACAAAGAGCATTATCAGGCATAAGCGAGTCTCATATAATATCAAAGCTACCCAGAAGGACATGGCCAAAATCGGCCTTCCGGAATATCTGATTGAGCGCTTAGCTGTCGGACGATAATTTTTCAAATTAATATAAATGGAGGGGAGCTTGTCTTTCTTTAGAAGATTGGCAATTTTTATCGTTATCCTGGCCGTCATGATTCTCTTTATTGGGCTATTCCCCGTAATCGCCCAATCGAGCCTCATTGGCCCTGTGGATTCCACTCACGCGGGTTTCAATTTGATACACAGTCAAAAAACCGTTTTTTACCTCGATTTTGACAGGCCTCTCCCCTAAACGTTTATCCGAAAATGCCGAATTATATAATACTGATAAAAGGTTAACGGGCCTGCAGGAATTTTGTCGAAAAGGCCGGAAAATTAGGTGCAGGAGAAATCATCGTCATGCTAAAGAAATTTTCGGGATCAATCCTTTACATCCTCATATTGCTGCTCGTGCTCAGCCTCTTCCTGGATCGCCATGAAAGCCTGGAAAAAATCGAGGTGGCGATACAGGATGGTATGCTCAAATTCCGCGGCACGAAAAGCGTCTCGCAGGATATCGTTATCGTGGGCATTGATGATCGCACCCTGGAATCTGTCGGCAAATGGCCCTGGAACCGCGATAAAACCGCGCAGCTTGTGAATGCTATCTCGGCGCAAAAGCCCAAGACGATTGCTCTCGATATGACATTCAGTCCCAATGATTATCAAAAGGCTTTGGGATATAATGATTCCCTGGCGAAAGCCATCACTCGCGCCGGCAATGTCATTATTGGATACCACTACTCGCAAGGTGAAGTTTCCCAAGGAGTGATATTACCGGACGGGCTGGCCAACTGCGTTTATAAATCTATCGACGATCAATCGGCGCTTTCACAATATCCGCCGCTGGTAGCGTCCAGAATTTTCCCGCCCGATTCGTTATTGGCAAATTCGGCTAACATGCTGGGATTTATTAATGTCAATATCGATGAAGATCGCAAAGTGCGATGGCAGCCTCTGGTTGTCGGTTACAGGGGCGAATTTTTCCCATCCCTGCAAGTGGCGGCTGCCGCCGATTATCTCGATATCGAACCCGCCAAACTGGGATTAAGAGTCGGAAAAGGCATAGCGCTCGGTTCAACAACCGTTCCTACTGATCCTCGGGGACAAATGAATATCAATTACAGCGGCCCCGCGAATACGTACAAATTTTATTCGGCTGAAGATTTCTTAAATAAAACGATTCCCGCCGGTGAGCTTCGAGACAAACTGGTAATTGTTGGATATAATGGCCGCGGTTCTACTGACATTTACACCACTCCACTCAGCCGTAACCTCTCAGGCATGGAGCTTGATGCCAATATCCTTGAAAATATTTTACATAATGAGGCCCTTAAAAGCGCCAGCAGCCGTATCAACCTGAGTTTTGTCCTGCTGATAGCAATTGGCATATTAAGCGCTCTGGTTCTGCCAAAAGTATCGCTGTTAAACAGGATTGCCGTTCTGGCGGGACTTCTTATCGTGCTGATTGGAGCTGAATATCTGCTGTTCTCGTCATTTCATCTGGTTATTAAAACCTTTTATCCGGCGCTCGAAATCGTATTTCTATTAATTGCGGCGCCAATTATCAAAACTAATAACGAACTCAAACGCGAAGAAGATAATAATGATGACGATGAAGAAGTCGATTTCGAATCGCTTCTTTCATCCAGTCAATCAATTCAAATAGCCGATCGGACTCCCATACCTCAATCCTCAACCCCGAGATATGTTCACACCGTCGCAGTTGATACTCCGAAGCCCGTTAGAACGGATACATCATATTCAAGTTCCGATTCATCCGCAACCAGCCGTTCTAACAGTCAGGCTACGATCAGCATAATGGAAAACCCGGGCACTGATCATTTCGGGCGATACAAGATTTTGCGTTCGATAGGTAAGGGCGCCATGGGAATGGTTTACCAGGGTCTCGATCCGGCGATTGACAGGCCGGTGGCGCTGAAAACCATCAGATTGGACCAGGTGGCCGATTCCAGCGAAATCGAGGAACTGCGTGAACGCTTAACTCGTGAGGCCAAGGCCGCCGGCAAACTCTCCCATCCTAATATCGTGACTATCTACGACGTTGGCGAGGAAGGTACCACTCAGTATATCGCCATGGAATATTTGCAGGGCAACACTCTCGAAAATATCCTCAAATCCGGGCTCGACTGGGACTACCGTACCATTTCCCGCGTCATGATCCAGGCTTGTGAGGCGCTCGATTACGCCCATGAAAACGGCATCGTGCACCGCGATATAAAACCCGCCAATATCATGATCCTCGATGGCAACAAGGTCAAGGTGATGGATTTCGGTATTGCCCGTCTCGATAAGTCGGCCTCGATGACACAGACCGGCACCGCCCTGGGCACGCCCAACTACATCTCCCCCGAACAGCTTAAGGGCCAGCCGGTGGACCGCCGCAGCGATATCTTCTCGCTGGGCGTAGTCTTCTATGAAGTCCTGACTCGCGAGAAACCGTTCAAAGGCGATACGATTTCAGCTTTGATCTATTCGATACTTCACACCGAGCCGGTCAGGCCATCGGAGTTGAATCTCGATATCCCGCGCATATTCGATAAGATTATTGCCAAGGCGTTGGTGAAGGACCCCGATTTGCGTTTCCAGCGCGCCAAGGACGTTGCGGATATCCTAAGAAAGCTTATTTAACGTCTCTCTCTTGAGACATTGCATGGAAGCCTCGTTGGCAGGGAGCCACCGGGGCTTTTTTATTAGGACTGAGGAATGAGGACTGAGTGCTGAGTAAATAGTTATAAGTTGTGTGCTGTGCTTTGCTGTACGGTGATCAGTGCGCGGCAATGGGCATCAATCACAGTGGGCGATATTGGCTAACTTACGCCCCCTCTCCACTGAAACTCCCCCTGAAACTTTTTGCTTGAACGAGATTATATTACTCCATATACTGCTTTATTCGTATGTCCGATAAAGCGGATTATACTTAAGAGTAGAAAAGGGACGAATTATGGTAATGAAAGCGATACAAAAAGTCTTTGGAAATAAATCCGACCGCGATGTCAAGCGCCTGCGTCCCATCGTGGAAGAAATCAACGAAATCTTCGAAACCCTGCGCGATAAGCCCGATGAGTGGTTTCCGGCCCGTACCGCCGAGTTCAAAGCCGAGCTTAAAGCATATCTCGAGGAACTCGATCAGGAGCTCGACCGCAACTCGATGGAACCGGAGCTTTATAAAAAGGAACATCGCAAGCGCCTTGACGAAAAGCTTGAAGAGATACTGCCTGAAGCATATGCCATGGTCAAAGAGGCCTGCCGTCGGCACGTGGGGAAATCGTGGGATGTCAGCGGACTTGAACTTGGCTGGGAGATGGTGCCGTACGATGTTCAGCTTATCGGCGGCATAGTCCTGCATCAGGGGAAAATCGCGGAAATGGCCACAGGTGAAGGTAAGACCCTGGTGGCTACTATGCCTCTTTATCTCAACGGCCTGACGGGCCGCGGGGCGCATCTGATTACTGTCAACGATTACCTGGCCCGTCGCGACTCCCAATGGATGGGCAAAATTTACTCGTTTCTGGGACTAACCGTGGGCTGTATTCAGAATGAAATGGATAATGACGACAGGCGTATTCAATACACTCAGGATATCACCTACGGCACCAATAACGAATTCGGTTTCGATTACCTGCGAGATAATATGTCGATCCGCGCCGAGGATCAGGTCCAGCGCGGCTTCGCTTACGCCATCGTGGACGAGGTTGACTCGGTCCTGATCGATGAGGCCAGAACTCCGCTAATTATATCCGGGCCGGTAGAATCGACGCTGAATTTCCGGTTCACCGAAATGCGGCCGCTAATCGCCAACGTGGTCAAACGTCAAAACCAGTTGGTGGCCAATCTCGTTGATGAAGCCGAAAAACTTCTCGAAAACGGCAATTATGATGAGGCATCGGAAAAGTTAATTATGGCTCATCGCGCCGCCCCCAAGAACAAGCGTTTGATGAAGCTCTACAAGGAGAAGGGTGTCCGGCAATTAGTTGAAGATCGCGAAAATCAATATCGCCGCGATAAGATCCTCCATGAGGTTGACGAGAAACTCTACTTCACAATCGACGAGCGCGAGCATACGGTTTATCTCAATGAACCGGGACTCAAGATGATGTCCACCGAGGATCAAAAACTGTTCGAAATTCCGGATATAACCGATGGTTTGCATCTGATTGAGGAGGACGAGGTTTTCACGCCTGAGCAGAAGGCCCATAAAAAAGAAGAGTTATACCGTCTGCACTCCGAGAAATCCGAGAAAAACCACGCCGTCAACCAGCTTCTGCGAGCTTACCAGCTTTTTGAGAAGGACGTCGAATATGTGGTACAGGAGGGCAAAGTCCTCATCGTCGATGAGTTCACCGGCCGTCTCATGCCGGGCCGCCGCTACTCTGACGGTTTGCATCAGGCGATAGAAGCCAAGGAAAGCGTCACAATTGAAGGCGAAACCCAGACGCTGGCTACCGTTACTCTGCAAAACTTTTTCAGAATGTATGATAAGCTCTCCGGTATGACCGGTACCGCCGAAACCGAGGCCGCTGAGTTTTACGAAATCTACAAACTCGATGTGGTCGTCATCCCCACCAACCAGCCGGTCCGCCGTATCGATTTCGATGATGTTATCTACCGTACCCGTCGTGAGAAATACAATGCCATTATCGAGGAGATTGTCAGGCTCCACAAGAAAAATATTCCGATCCTGGTGGGAACGATTTCAGTGGAAGTTTCCGAAACGCTGTCGCGCATGCTCAAGCGTCAGGGTATCGGGCATTCGGTTTTGAATGCCAAATACCACCAGCAGGAGGCCGAGATCGTGGCCAAGGCCGGTACACCCGGCGCGGTGACTATCGCCACCAACATGGCTGGCCGTGGAACCGATATAAAGCTTTCGGCTGAGGTGGTTAAATCGCCTTACTGCATGCTGGTTTCGCGAGTCAAAGGAGATCAGGAATGCCCTTACTATAAAGAACTTAAATGTGAAGGCGACGTCCCCTGCGGATTACATATTATCGGAACCGATCTGCACGAATCGCGCCGAATAGATCGTCAGCTTCGAGGCCGCGCCGGCCGTCAGGGCGACCCCGGCGGCTCGATCTTCTATCTCTCTCTCGAAGATGACATGATGCGCATTTTCGGCGGTGGACGGATCGAACGCGTCATGGATACGCTCGGCTGGAAAGAGGGCGAATCGATTAACCACCGCATGGTAACCAACGCTATCGAACGCGCCAGAAAACAGGTTGAGTACAACAATTTCTCCATCAGAAAAAACCTGGTGGAGTATGACACTGTCATGAACTCCCAGCGCGAGGTGGTCTATGGCCGTCGCACTGAATTCCTCAAAGGTAAAAGCCTTAAAGAGGAAGCCCAGGAGATGGTGCGTGAGATCACCGAAAAGAAGGTCTGGGAATTTTGTCCGGAAAAAGTTTACCCCGAGGAGTGGAATTTCAACGGCCTGCGCGAAGAGCTTCGGAAGCTATTCCTGCTCGATATCCGCTATAGCCCGGAGGAATTCGAAAAGCTTACACAGCATAAGCTGATCGAAAATATCTACGATGCCGCCATTAAGATTTATAACGATAAAGAGCAAATACTCGGCGAGGATATCATGCGCCGCCTGGAGCGTTTCGCGTTTCTATCGGTTTACGATACCCAATGGAAAGAGCATCTCTACGAAATGGATCAGCTCAAGACCGGAATCGGTCTTCGAGCTTACGGCCAGCGCGATCCGGTGATCGAATACAAAAAGGAAGCTTATAGCGCTTTCCAGGAAATGATCGATCGGATTGACGCTGAAGTCATCAGCATGATCTATAAGATGAAACCGATGACCGAACCTACGCGCTTACCGCAAGGCCAGATGGTGGCCGCCAAGCAGTCGGCGGTTGGTATGGGTGTTCGCGCCGGAGCGGAGGCTCGGGGAAGCGAATATAGCGGCCCGATGGCTGAAGCTGCCGAGCGCGGCGAGGATAAACCGAAACCAATTCATGTCAATAAAACCCCCGGGCGAAACGATCCCTGCCCCTGCGGCAGCGGCAAGAAATACAAGCACTGCCACGGGAAATAGTTCAAAGAGTCTTGATCTACAATAAAAATAATCAGGGGCTTGAGTTCATACCAACCTCAAGCCCCTTCAATGCAACCCCGGTATCCCAACCGATGTTGCTGTTACATCTAGTAATTACTACGAATGTTATATGGCTTTGTTCGGTTCAATTGGCGCTTTCTCATGCTTAATTTGCCAATAGCGCCAGTATGTGTATACCACCGGAATAATTTCAAGCGTCAAAAATGTCGAGCTGATCAATCCTCCCACCATAGGAGCGGCGATTCGCTTCATAACATCGGCGCCTGTCCCCTGCGCCCAGAGCAGCGGCACCAGGCCGATCATGGTGGTTCCCACGGTCATCAGCTTGGGGCGAACCCGCATTACGGTGCCCTCCATGTGCGCCCAGATGATATCATCGAGATTGCGCATCTGTCCGGCTTTCTTGCGACGCTCATAGGCGTGATCGAGGTATAACACCATGACAATTCCTGTTTCTGTCGCCAAACCCACCAAGGCGATTATCCCCACCCAGGTGGCGGTCGAAAAGTTGTATCCGAGGAAATACATCAGCCAGATACTTCCCACCAGCGCGAACGGCACCGATGCCAGCACAATGAAAGTCTCGGTCAGATTGCGGAAATTGAAATAGAGCAGGATTATTATCAGTATGAGTGTGATCGGCACCACGACCTTCATGCGGGCGGTCATCTGCTCCAACAGCTCATATTGGCCGGTCCATTTGAGATAATATCCTGGCGGAATTTTCACCTCATTGGCTACGACTTTCTTGGCCTCATTGACATATCCGCCGATATCGCGTTTGGCCTGATCCATATCGACAAAGACATATCCGACCAGCATCCCGGCCTCGTCTTTAATCATTGGCGGGCCGGTGACAATTTTGATATCGGCAATCTGCCCCAAAGGAATATTCGGCCTGTTTTCGGGGATAAAGCTCTTAGCAGGCGCCGAACCTTTACCCATTGATGGCGCTTGAGAAGATTGCATACCACCTGCTGATGGTGCGCCGCCAGGCATATTTTGCGAATCGCCTCCGCTGGAGCCACCACCCATGGTATTCATCTGCGCCAACTCGACTCCATCGCCCCAGGGGTTGTATATTCCATCGAGATCGGTGCTGGCCAGCATCGGTGAAACTTTGCCAATTATGCTCCCCATTTCCATCGATGATGATGGCGCGCTGTTTCCGGCCACATTCGGAAGCGGTACCGGAATTTCCTTCAGACGCTCAATATTCTGCCTTAGATCGCGTGGATAGCGCACATTGATCGTAAAGCGGTTTCGCCCCTCGATAGTGACCTCAATCGGCATCCCGCCTATTGCGGTTTCGATAACATCCTGCACATCTTTCATGGTCAGGCCGTAACGGGCAATCGCCTCGCGGTCGGGAATAATATCGATGAAATACCCGCCGGTATTGCGTTCGGAATAAACACTTCGGGTGCTGGGGATTTTCGAAAGCGATTTTTCAAGCTGCATCCCGATCTTTTCAATCTCATTAAGATCAGTTCCGAATATCTTCACCCCAATTGGTGTCCTGATACCGGTCGAAAGCATATCGATTCGAGTTTTAATCGGCATAGTCCAGGCGTTGGTCCAGCCGGGAAATTTCATGGCGTTATCGAATTTATCTAATAGCTCCTGCCAGCTAATTGTTCGTTCCTCCGGCCAGAGCGGATGTAACATTGATTTCAAAAATTCCGGCGCCCAACTCGAATACCAGCGATCCACCTGCACTTTGCGCCACTGGTCACGCGGCTTTAGCTGCACCACGGTTTCGAGCATCGAAAGCGGCGCGGGATCGGTGGGGGTCTCGGCTCGTCCGGCTTTGCCATAGACTGAGATTACCTCCGGGAAACTCTTAATAATCCGATCCTGATACTGCATATACTGTTTGGCCTGTTCGACCGAGATATTGGGAAAGGTGGTCGGCATATAAAGGATATCGCCCTCATTTAGAGGCGGCATGAACTCCGAGCCGATCTTGGGCATCATCGGAATGGAGGCGATAATGGCAGCGAGACCGATGGCGATTGTAGTTTTGGGGTTTCTAAGAGCGACATAGACGAACGGTTTGTAAAGCTTGATCAGAAATTTCGATACCGGATGTTCCGATTCGTGTTTGATTTTGCCGCGAATCAATAGTGTCATCAACGCCGGAGCCAGCGTAATTGAGACGATGGCTGCAAAAAACATGGCGAATGTTTTGGTGTAAGCTAACGGTTTGAAAAGCCGTCCACCCTGGCCATTGAGAGCGAAAATCGGAATAAACCCGACAGTAATAATCAGCAGCGAGAAAAATATAGCGGGGCCAACCTCCTTGGCGGCGGCGATGATGACCTCTTTACGGTCTACCCCCGCTGGCGCTTTTTCCAATCGCTTATGAGCGTTTTCCACAAGTACAATGCTGGCATCAACCATTGCTCCTATCGCGATAGCGATTCCGCCCAGACTCATGATATTGGAATTGATTTTAAGGAAATACATCGGGATAAAGGCCAGCCCCACTGAAACAGGCAGAGCGATAATTGGCACCAGCGAACTTCGGAAATGCAGCAGGAAAATAAAAATCACGAGAGCGACGACAATACCTTCTTCGATCAAGCTATGTTTCAGAGTATCAATAGCGCGGTTTATAAGGTTGCTGCGGTCATAAACAGGCTTTAGTTCCATTCCGCTGGGGAAACTCGGTTTTAATTCGGCTATTTTATCTTTAACGCGCTTGATGACATCAAGAGCGTTTTCGCCATGACGCATAATAACGATACCGCCTACCGACTCACCAATACCATCTAGTTCACCTACGCCGCGACTGATATCCGGTCCGTAGCTAATCTTGGCAATGCTGCCTAAAAGTATCGGGGTGCCACCCTCCCCAACGCCGAGGCTTATCTGACGAAGAGCATCGAGATCATGCATATAACCTCGTCCGCGAACATAATACTCCCGACCGCTCATCTCGATTACCCGTCCGCCCACATCGTTATTGCTGGCGCGGATGGCGCGGGTGACATCACCGATAGATATATTATAGGCGCGTAACCTATCGGGATCGACTTCAACCTGGTACTGCTTCTGGTAACCGCCAATACTGGCTACCTCCGCCACTCCTGGCACCGACGAAAGCGCATATCGCAGAGTGAAATCCTGAAAAGTCCGGATATCGGCCAGGTCGTTTTGGCCCGTGGTATCGGTCAAAGCATATTGATATACCCAACCGATTGATGTCGCATCCGGCCCAAGGATGGGCGATACACCTTGCGGAAGCTTGCCCTGGAATTGGCTCATATACTCCAGAACGCGGCTTCTGGCCCAGTACATATCGGTGCCATCCTCGAAAATGACATAGACAAACGACATGCCAAACATCGAATAGCCGCGAACCGCCGTAACATGCGGCGCCGAGAGAAGAGCGGTCACGATTGGATAAGTTACCTGGTCCTCGACCAGATCGGGACTGCGTCCCATCCAGTCGGTATATATTATAACCTGCGTATCTGATAGATCGGGTATGGCATCGAGCGCGATACTCTTAATAGAAAAATAAGCTCCAAAAATGGCAAAGAGCGTAGCAATAATTACTACAGACTTATTTCTGGCGCAGAAATCTATTATGGCTCTTATCATTATTAGTTTTCTTTATTATACCAAAGTTTGAAACGATTCATATTTATTTTGAAGTCCCTTGATTCGTCTTGGGCATATCGGGCATATCCGGCATTGTTGACATTCCTGCCACTGCCGCATTTAGACGACTTTCAGAATCGATCAGGAAATTAGCGCTTGAAACAACGGTCTCCCCTTCACGAAGACCGCTTGTAATCTCGATATAATCATCCGAGGTATGGCCGATCTTTACCAGCCGCGGCTCAAAATGAATACGATCATGAACAACAAATACATACTGCTCTTTGCCGCCATCGAGAACAGCATCGCTGGGCACAGAAAGCATTTCGCCTTTGCTGCTCTCAAGGTTGACATTCGCGTACATGCCGGGACGAATGCGATTGGCCGGATTTGCAAATTCGATACGAACTTTCATTGTATGGGTTTGCTCCGAAAGCTCAGGATAAATATAGCCGATTGTTCCCTCGAATTCCTCGCCGGGGAAAGCTGTAAGATGCGCAACTGCTTTCTGACCAACATGAACACTTGAGATATCCTGTTCATAAACATCGCCCATAATCCAGACTTTACTCAAATCAGCGATCGTGAATAAATTTTGATCGGGACTGAGATATTGGCCGGGCAAAACATTTTTCTCAATTACGAAACCGGAAAATGGACTCGTGAGGGTCAAATCCTGCCTGGGAGCATCGGAGTTATCGATTTCATTAATTTGATCGTCGGAAAGTCCCAATAACATTAGGCGATCTTTGGCCGCTTTATAAATTTGGTTTCGCATATTAGTGAGCGCCGGATCAGAGGGATTCCCTTTAGCAGCATCTCGTGCCAAAATAAAATCCTGTTCGGCCTGGTAAAGCTCCTGGCTATAGAGCGAAAGCAACGGTTTTCCGGCCTCGACATATTGGCCGGTCTTATCGACATATAGATCCTGTACCCAGCCGTTAACTCTGGCATTAATATTTTTCATCCGGGTTTCGTCGGGTGTTACGGAACCAACAATATTAATTTCGCCGCCTAAATTCCGACGAGCGACCATGGCGGTTTTAACACCAATAAGCTGCAACCGCTCGGGCTCAATGGTAACGGGCGCCAGTCCGTTGACTGGCGCTTCTCCCATACTGCTGGTTTCTTTAGAACCCGACATATTCATTCCCGGCATGCTCTGATCCCCGATATCTCCCGTTTTTTCCGGATCGCTATTGGGCATCGGCATTGACTTAGTGGTATCAGTTGCGGCAGCCTTCAAGAACATGCCGCACTTCGAGCATCGACCGGGCTTGTCTGATGTTATCTCCGGGTCCATCGGGCAAACATATTTAGCGGATATAATTTCTGCCGGTTTATTTTCATTGTTGCCAGTGGTAATCGAACTGGGCGCAACAGTTGAATCGGAGCCGGACGATTTTACCAAATCCATCCCGCATTTTGAACAAGAACCGGGTTTATCCGATGTCACCTCCGGATCCATGGGGCATACATATAATGCGGCCTGGATTACCGCCTCTTTTGGCGCCTGGGATTTTTTCTCCGGAGTCATCGCCACCAGATTCATTCCGCATTTGGGGCATTTTCCCGGTTTATCAGTAATAACCTCAGGATGCATTGGACAGGTGTATTGAACCATATTTGCCATTTTAGTTGATTTCGTAATTTTATCTGGCGTTTTGGCTTTAGTCGATTTCGAATCTTGAGTCGCTTTGATCTCCTTGCCCGATTTATCAATCGGAACCAGACTCATGCCGCAGATGGGGCATTCGCCGGGCTGATTCGAGATATAGGTGGGATGCATCGGGCAGTGATATTGAACCGTGCTATCGGCATGAGCTTCCCAGGGAGCAAAGCCGATCCACGAAAGAATCATTCCCAGCGCGAAAAGCGACATCGCTATAAGAATCGCCCAGCGTATGATAGCCATGGTATGCGTCAAAGGCGGAGGCGCTTCAGTGCCTTCGGGCAATGGCTCATGCTCTGTGGGATCATAATTTTTTTCGGACATTAAATACTCCTTGCTACAAATTTATTGTGATTATTCCCACTTATCGGGATTTGAAATATATCGCCCGGCCTGCACCATAATTTGATCCAATTGATAAGCAATCTGATTGGCGGCCAGACGATCACGATAGATATTCATCGCATAATTCAAGAGACTCACGAACGGCACCCTGCTTGCTGAGTATCCGACCATGGCACTTCGATACGCATCCTCATCAGCCGGAATAATCCGTTTCTGGTATAATTTCAAGCTCTGGGTCAAACGTTCCTTACCAGAGTAAAGGGTTTCGAGATTGGCTTTGGTATCGCGCCAGGTTTGGTTCAACTCGGCCACGGCGCTCAGCCTCATAGCCTCCATTGATGATGCCATTTTCCCCTGCGACCTGCCGGAGAAAATCGGAAGCGAGATATTGGCTTGAAAACTAATCATGTTTCTGCGCTGCATGGTTAAACCGGTCATTGGATCAATCCCACCATTTTGACGGATGCCATAACTTGCGGCCAGTTCAAGCATTGGCCAACGCATTCTACGCGCCGCAGAGGCAGAATAAGCATAACTATCTGCCATATTCCGGGATCGCCTAAGAGGCGGATAATCTTCCTGGGCGGAAGCAATCCATTTATCCAAATCGGCGGGAATAGCGCTAAAGTCCGGCTCGGCAAGCTTGGGAACTCCCATCGGTTTTTCCTGGCCCATAACGGCGTAAAGATCATTTATTGAGGCGTCAATTTCCTGTTGTGATGACAGTATATCGGCATCGAGACGCCAGAGATCGGCCTGGGCGGCGGCAACGTCAGCCTGACTCGCCTGATCGGTCTGAAGCTTCGAGATCACAGTTGAAACTATATCGTTTTGAATCTCTCGCTGGCTGATGATGAGATTTAGCGCTTGCTGACGGTAATATAGATTCAAATATGCATTTCGGGCTGTTGTACTTAAATCAAGTTCGGTTTCGCGAGTATTCTCTCGGGCGGCCGCGGCCTGCGATGAGGCGGCTTTGCCTTCAAATCTCCTTTGACCGGCGTATGGTATCTTCTGACTAAGGCCAATCATCTTCATGGTCATATCTTCCTCGGTAAAACTTAAGGAGGTCGGCAGGCCTGTTACTCCTATCATTAGCATG
Organism: uncultured candidate division Zixibacteria bacterium; assembly: GCA_963801605.1. GTDB lineage: Bacteria > Zixibacteria > MSB-5A5 > UBA10806 > UBA10806 > UBA10806. The sequence continues at coordinate 1,834,281 of CAWDFP010000006.1, read as the reverse complement.
GGATCATCCCAGGCGCCGGCTGGGCCGATCTTCTCACTTTCGGCCTTTTCCATATAGCGCATGGCAGCAGCGCGGTCATTATGTTTGACCACATATTTGACCACATCTTCCATGCTTAGCGTATCACCAAATAAGCCGTGATCCTGAGCTATCAGCGGCGGTGCCATTAATAACAAGATTATTATTAAATATCTCATTTGTTTTGCATCTCGATGCCGTTTAAGCATTTCTACCGTTCTCCGAAGGATTTAACATATTTTGTGGATTCTATCATAAATATCGGCATCATCCAATTTATTTCTTTCTGGCAAGTATAATATTTGCCCTTTCCAGTCCCCTTTTTCTTCCTTTAAAGCAATCAACATGCCAAAAACCAAATGGTTAAAAATCATAATATAACTTATTGATACATTATGACTTATGATTATTGATCGGGTTCATGGTTATTTAATTGAATATATTTATTGTAGACTATTCTACAATTTTGTTGACAATTATACATTAAAACTATACATTAATACCCAATGAACAAAAACTCAAAGCTGATGATTGTTGTATTGATTACTGCCGCTACTTTGGGGTTTCATTACTATGATCTCCTCTTTATGGGGATTTTTGGGCATTCGCATCTCATGCACGCGATCCACGGGCGACTCTGCTATATCCCCATAGTCCTGGCGGCCTTCTGGTTCGGCTTGCGAGGAGGTCTCCTAACCGCCCTGACTATATCCCTTTTCTCGGTGCTATATATCTATATAAGACCCATTGCCGACCCGGCCGACCTGTATGGCGAATATGCTGAGATTGCCTTTTATTTCGCTATAGGAGGTTTTGCGGGAATTCTGCTCGATAGCGAACGTTCCAGCCGAAATAAAAAAGAGGAGGCAGAAAAGCGTCTCCTTCAGGCAGAGCGCCTCTCACTCATGGGCCAAATGGTTGCCTCGATTGCTCACGAGGTTAAAAACCCCTTAGGCTCAATCAAAGGAGCCGTGCAAATTTTAGGAGATAAAACCACGCCTGAAAAAGACCGTAAAGAGTTCACATCGATAATAGAAAAGGAAGTTGATCGGCTGGATAATGTCGTTAAGGATTACTTGACATTCGCCAGGCCGGCCCCTGCCAAATCCGAAAAGATCAATCTCAACGAAATCCTGCAATCCGTAATCAAACAGATGAAATTTCAATGCAATGAACACAACGTGCATTTGTCTTTCAATCCCGAAACCGTTCCCCTCATAAAAGGCGATCCCGATAAGCTTCGAGAGCTATATCTCAATATTATCCTCAATGCGCTTCAAGCCATGCCAAATGGCGGCAAAATTGATATTAGTTGCAGCCAAACAATTATTGAATCTCGTCCCTGGATTGAATCGAGGATTAGCGACACCGGACCGGGCATTGCTCAAGAAAACCTGAGCCGTATCTTTGAGCCATTTTTCTCTACTAAAACGCAAGGCACGGGACTTGGCTTAGCAACTGCCAAAGCGGTAGTGAACGACCATAACGGCAAAATTAAAGCAGAGAGCGTCATTGGGAAAGGAACCGCATTTATTATCAGTTTTCCCGCAAGTGACCCGGAGTAATTGATGAGCCGAATATTAATAGTTGAGGACGACGAATCCCAAAGACGAATCGTTGAATATAATTTAAAGCAAAAAGGCTATGACACTACCGCCGTCGAGACCGCTGAGAAGGCTTTACAGATTTTACCCAAAACGGAATTCCACCTTTTAATAAGCGACATGAAATTACCCGGATTAAACGGCATCGAACTTATGGGCGAGGCCAAAAAAATCCAGCCGGAGTTGCCAATCGTTTTTATTACCGCTTTTGGGACTATTGAAAAAGCAGTTGAGGCTATGAAACTTGGAGCTTACGATTATATCACCAAACCGTTTGATCGCGATGAGTTGCTTCTGACAATCGAAAAGGCACTCGAATTTCAACGTCTCAAAGATGAGAATCTCAAGTTGCGCACCGAACTCGACGGCATAAACGCATTTTCCGAAATCATTGGAAGCTCCCGGGCTATGCAGGAGATCTTCGCTACCATAAAAAAGGTAGCGGCTACTGACGCTACGGTGCTGATTTCGGGAGAGTCCGGTACCGGCAAGGAGCTTATAGCCAGGGCAATTCATCAATCGAGCGACAGGTCGCGCAGACAGTTAGTCACCGTAAATTGCGCCGCAATCCCAAAGGACCTTCTCGAAAGCGAACTCTTTGGACATGTCACTGGCGCTTTTACGGGAGCGGTGAAAGATAAGATGGGGAAATTTGTTTTGGCTGACGGTGGTACCATATTTCCTGGATGAGATTGGTGACCTCCATCCCGAGCTGCAATCCAAGCTTCTGCGAGTTTTGCAGGAAAAGGTCGTCGAGCCGGTCGGGTCCAATCGGAGTATGGCCGTGGATATCAGAGTCATCGCTGCCACCAATCAGGATTTAGCCGGCAAAACAAAAAATGGCGAATTCCGCGAAGATCTGTTCTACAGGCTAAACGTGATTCCCATAAATATCCCTCCGCTAAGAGACCGTCGCGAGGATATTCCTATGTTAGTCGATCATTTTATGCGTAAGTTTTCGAACAATCGGGAATTGACACTCGACCGCAAGGCTCTGGAGCTTCTAACTCAATATCGCTGGCCGGGTAATATTAGAGAGCTCGAGAACGTAATTAAGCGAGTAATAATATTCAACGACGATAAAATAATTACACCATCCGATTTGCCACCCGAGATTATTAAAACCGATAACGGGGGCAAAGATCAATTGGTTACTCATGATAACCAGTCTGCTTTAAGCTCATCGGAAATCAAACTTATTACCGAGGCTCTCAAGAGCACCGGATGGAACCAGAGCAAAGCAGCCGCACGCCTGGGAATTCCGCGGCATGTGCTTATCTACAGAATGAAAAAGTACAATATTGCGGAACCGGAATAAGCCCTATTTCGCTGCCAGGGCATTCTTCAATGCATTGAAATCGTTATCGTCCTGTACCGAATAGTTATAATTAATATATTCGAATTTACCATCAGGGCCGACTACAAAAACGGAACGCTTAAATACTCCTCGATCCTCATCATAGACACCCATGGCCTTTCCGAGTTTGTGCGTTTGGTCGGAAAGCAGCTTGAAATTCAGGTTATCATATATTGCCCATTGCCGATGGCTAAAAAGATTATCGACCGACACTCCCAGTACGGTTAGTTTTAGAGCTTCGAAATCTGACATCGTATCCCTGAAGCGGCATACTTCCTTTGTACAGCCCGGCGACCAATCGGCAGGATAAAAAGCCAATAAATACCTCTTACCGGCCAAATCCTTTGAGCTGATACCGTCAAACATGATAGTATCCTTAGTCGCATAAGGAAGCTTAAATTCCGGAGCCTGATCGCCCACCTTAAATTGAGCCGCCGCAGTTCCCGCAACAAGCATCGTCGCTACCGCCATAAATAACCACATTATCGATTTCACGATTCCTCCTATAAAATAGTTTCGCGTTTCAAAATTTGAACCCGCCATCAATTAAGGTAGTTCCTAAAAAAGAGTACCATATCTGATTAACCGGCGTCGGGTAATTCCGTCAAAAGGAATTGATCGCCAATAGCAAAGGCGCGCGGGTTCCGCCCGTCCCGATCCTTGATCGGGACGCGGAAATCCGATTGGCCTCCGCCCCTAAGAATCGGGACGACTAATTACCCAATCGGATATCTCTCTTTTGTCCCGATTTCATCGGGACAAAAGGCGGAACCCGCGCTTGTATGCGATTCTAAGGGATTTTAAAGGATTGCTATCTGACCAACGGCTCGATTCGGGCGTTATGATCCACTACCGGGGATTTTCTGATAGTGAATACTGCTTGAGAAGAACCGGAACCGACATTGCCATGAGTGTCCATGCAAACGGCACGAATTAGAGCGTCCCTGGATCGGGCATCCGGAATATTCCAAAGATAAAAACCGGAATTATCATGGGTATTGGGAAAGATGATACGCCAACTGGCGCCGGCATCAACAGAATATTGCAGCGAAACGGAATCAACACCGCTGGTATCGCTAGCGCTCCAGAATATATAACGCTGCGAACCGACGCTCCAAACTTCGCCACCATCCGGCAGGATAATGTCGACCGTCGGTCCCTGATTATCGCGATAGGTAATCGCAAAAGGCGCATCGGAAATGTCCGACGCTAAATGCTGAACATCATCCCAGGCATTCACTCTCACTTTGCAGTTGCTTGTGCTGACAGTGGGGACTATCCATTCAAAAATTTGAGGATTGCCGGGAGTGCGAGGCTGAATAGTATTCCAACTTCCACCATTATTGATAGTGTAGCTTAACGAATATGAAGCGACCCCCACATTATCCGTTGCCAGCCATCTGATAGTATCGATTTCCCCAAAGTACAATGTCTCTCCCCCATTTGGAACGAGAAGGGTCGCGTTGGGGGCGATTGTATCCTGCGACATTATAATTGCAAAAGTACTATATGAACTGTCACTGGCAAAGTTATTGGCGGCATCCCAGGCTGTGACTCTTATCCGGCAATTGCTCGAAGTATCGGATGGCAAGGACCAGCCGAATACACGGGGATCGCCATCGGTACGCGGTTGTATACTCGTCCAGGTATTTCCATTATTCGACGAAAAATCAAGGGCGTATGATGCTACCCCAACGGAATCAAAGGCGTCCCAGGTGATAAGATGCCAGCTTCCGGCAGCCCATTGCTCGTCTCCGTTAGGAGATACCACGGAAACTAATGGAGGTACATTATCCGGCGGGACACCATCGAATGGAAGTGTGAGTGGTAATCCGGCAGTGATTCTTTCGTCCGGGCCCTCAGTAACCTGGCCGTCGGCGGTAATTGTATAATTGGCTACCCCTGATGTGGTAATCTTGATGTCTCCAACACAGAAACCCGAAAAACTTGTCAGGCTGCCGCTGGGATATCCCTCCTCGCTCTGTAAAACTTTTGCTGGAGGCGCTGTAATACAATACCCACCGGCCAGAAGCACATTATTGACAACGTCATGCCGAGGAAACATATAATCGGGAGACTGTCCCGCACCAACGGCTATGCAGGCAATTGCTGGTGTCAATAAATTCATATAATCGGAATTGGTTGAACTTTCGCTGGCATGATGGTTAACGTGCAGCACTTCCACTCCATCGACGGTCAGCAGTGGATGCTCGCCGCCGGGCATAATAGCCTGAGCCAGATTTGTCTCGACATTTACCTGGCTGGTTGACCGTCCGGTGCAAGCATAATCTCCTTCGCCACCTCCCAGATCGCCAGCAAATAAATATTCGAAACGCCCATATTTGATCAGAATTCCTAAAGAGCGATCATTTTCATCGTCATGCGATCCAGGCACATATCCATGACCGATGACATATCCGTTGGCACAGACACAGGTCGCCGTGGCACTATCGCCGAGCTGGATAACCGCTCCCAGGGCTAATGGTACTATTGCGCCCGGAGAGTGATTTATAGCGGCATTGCGAAACGCTGTAACGTAAGTATTGCTATTGTCGCTTCCATTGTAATAAACCGCCCCAGAAACGTTATATCCCCCATTCATTGTTTCCGTTAAGCCGGCGATATGATCTGAATGCAGGTGACTTGCAACTACATAGGTCAGCCCATCTGATGGCAAAAGATTAAACGATTCCATATAGGGGATGACACGACTGACTCCCATGTTGTCTCGCCCACCATCCATGAGCATGCGAGTACCATCAGGGCCTATTACCAACACGGATGTTCCCCAACCCACGTTGACATAATGAATTTCGAGCAGCCCGGATGGAGTAAATGCGATGGCAAGATTGGCTGTAGCGATAAGCCAGGCAAAGATAATAACACTAACGAGTTTTTTTCTCATCTCTCTCATCTTGATTTATTTATTGAGCCGAATCCGGTTGAAGTCACCGCATTTCGCTATTTATCTTAATATATCTCAACTACACTAACAATCAAGCAAATTATGGGCGCTTGCCATCTCAGATTGGATACCAATATTTAAGATTTGGCATGGGGAAAGACCAAGAGCTATGGGAACAACCCCATATCTAAGTAGATTGTATACCCCTTTTAGCAGCTACCGACTTTATCCATGTTTCACTATTTAAACCACTATATATCAAGATGTTAAGAGTTACGCTGAAACATGTTTCAGGTCCCTTGCGCTTACGGCACGGGCTTTGAATAAGATAATGTCGGTGAAAACAGCTTGGGGGGAATGATGAAAATGAAGTTCACGCTAAATATGGAAAATCTTGATGTCAACGGGAAAACAATTGATACGATTGTACTTGATTGGATAGACGAAGTCAGCCAGGAGCAGGTCTTAGAGATGTCACATCAGTGGATTTCATCCCAAACCTTTTTAACGGAGAGAATGATAGGCTTGCACAAGGTTGGAGAATCAAGCCTGACGATTGAACCGGTAAACGAATAATAATTGAAAAGGTAATATGAAAACTCAACCAAACATTAGGAGGAATCAAATGAAAGCCAAATCAATTCTGGCACTGTGCACAATCGCAATCATGATTGTAGCTATCGGATGTTCAAACGGAAGCCGTACCACATCGCCGTTAACTGAAAACCTGAATATGCCAAATGGGTCCGATGTTAACCGGATCGTAACCCCCGATACTCAAGCCCCCGTTATTAACAGCCCGGGATTTGTTGTATTTACAGGTGTTTATTTTAGAGATCGCGTCAACTGCACAACTTTGACCATTACCAAAGATAATGTGGTTGAACTCCAGTTCATCACTGAGCCATCCATTCCGTTGAGAAACGGCATTGTTGTCGATGTCCATGGAACACTCAGCCCGACCCCTGGTTCCCGCTGCGGTCTTCCGACAATGGTCATCGTCGATAAGGTTCAGATTCACAAGGAAAATACGCACGTTTCCGGCCCGATTAATGGAATAAGTTAATTAATCAACCGCGTCGAACGGCCCGTTAACGGCCGTCCCACGTAACCTACCACGACAAGACCGGCGGAAATCGCCGGTCTTTTTTTATGCAATTCTTCTACAATAAAAATGAATTATAGGCAGGTTTTATAAGGAAAATTCTGAAAATTCTTTACACACCGCATACGCGGCAGCCGATTTTCTTTTCAAGAACTACCGTATCAAATGTCATCCTATCGGCATGATAAATCAGTAGCTTTCCCGATAAAGGGGTTTCTCCCCTTATAAGATATTCCAATGCCAGAGTGGCTTGAATAGTCCCGATGCTTCCCGGTAAAGCTCCAAAGACCGGGATAGGTTTTGGGCTCTTAAAATCGCCGGGCATAATACAAGCCAGGCAGGGCGAATCAGGTGGATTGAAGAAACCTACCTGTCCCTGCCATTCGTTAATTGCCCCGTAAATAAGTGGAATTTTAAAATTGTATGAGGCTCGATTTAAGGTTAACCTATCAGCATGATTATCGAGGCCGTCTATAATAAGATCACAACCCGAAACGATTTCCCCAACATTATTTACGGTAAGTTTATCAGAAATTGGCTCAATTTTTATATCCGGATTTAAGGTCGAAAGCCGTTTCGCGGCCTGTATGGCTTTGGCCTTTCCGATATCTTCAGTTGAAAATAAAATCTGACGGTTGAGATTGGATAATTCGACAATATCGCTATCGCAAATTCTAAGATTACCAACGCCGGCTGCAGCCAGATATGTCGAGCTGACGCTTCCCAGCCCCCCCAAACCTACAACCACGACAGTCGCATTTCTGAGTTTATCCTGATCCCAATCCTCAATTAGAAGTTGACGGTGGTATCTTTTAAGCTCAGAATTAGAGATAGGCATTTTGAAGTATTAGCCGCCTGATACGGGCGGTTGAAGAGTGATTATCTGGCCATCGGATGGTATAAAGTTGAAATCTTTTATCTTGCCATCGACATATATGAAAGCCACATAAGCAGGATCGAGCGAGATCGATTTCAATATCTCCCCCATAGTTTTGCCCGATTCCACTTCGACTTTGCGTGTATAGTAATCAACATCAGGCTTTAGCATCGCCCGAAGCTGCCCGCCAGATTTAAGGAATATCTGCATATTTAAAACGCCTTTGGCTTATATCTTTCACCGCGTACCACTGGAATGCCGTTGGCAAGCGGTTTGCCCAAAAGCCCGATCTTTTCAAGGTCATCAGCGGCGAAATCAAGTTTTAAGTCGTGCAACACCTCGCGGGTGGGGTTACCATTATTATCCCAACCTCGACATGCATAGTAGTCATCAAGCATGCCCTCGATCTGTTCCCACGTCAGTCCTTTTCCTTCGTTAGGTCCTGTCGGAATCTTATCTTCCCAGGCGCGGGCAGGCGGATAATCGAATTTGCGACCGTTGGCATTATTGCGTTCGAGGTAATGGCATCGTACTAAATTCCAAATCTTTTCAGAGGTTTTAAACGCCTCGGCGGCATCGATATTCCAGCCGGTAACATAATTTAACGCTGATACGATCTCCTCAGGTTCGATATCGAGCTCGCCCCAGAACAAACGGCAGATGCACCAGCAGTCGAATAGAGGCCTGATATGCTGTAAATAAACCACAACCTTGGCCCGGCCCTCAATCTTATCCTGCCCCTCAGCCATGTCAACTGTGATGGTCCAGGAGCGGTTGTGATGGGCGCCAATATCACAGGTCATATACGAAAGCATCATCCCCGGAGCGTAACGGCCATCATAGCCCGACATCTCCTGCCCCTTAACCTGCATGGCGAACTTTTCGCTGTTATGTCCGATATATTCCGCTGCACGTTTGGTGCCGCCCGAAAAATACTCGCCTATGCCGCGGCGATGAACTATCATATCCACAAAATGTTCGACATCCTCAACGGAACCCCAGTTGAGCGAATGCCCTTCGAGATCATCCTTTGTAATCAAGCCTCGCTGAAAACATTCCATCCCGAATGCAACCACTCCGCCGCCCGACATGGTATCCATGCCGACATTATCCATGAGCCAATTGATATAAGCGACCTGGTTGATTTCGGTCATTCCCAGATTGGAGCCGCAGAGTGAACCGGTCTCATATTCTGGCCCTTCGAGATAAACCGTATCCTTGCCCGGAATAACAGCCTTGGTATATTTACCGCAATTCATCCAACAGCCGAAACAAGCCTTGTGCGTTATTAAGCATTTTTGCACCAGCTGTTCGCCATCGATACCGCTGATACTTTCATAATAAGTAGTCTGGAAATTTCGGGTTGGTATAACCGCGTTTTTATTCGACCAGTCAATGAAAAATGCCGTGCCGTATTTTTGCCACGGTTCCATATTGGGATGGACTTTGGTTCGCAGAATAATCGCCGTGACCAGTTCGGTAAGCTTATTGAGATCGTACACTTTGAGGTCTTTAGTTCCTCGGACTGCAATGGCCTTGAGCTTTTTCGAACCCATGACGGCGCCCTGCCCGGTCCGTCCTGCCTGACGGCCAAAATCGTGAGTGATGCATGAAAATCGAATACCATTCTCCCCTGATGGCCCAATTGTTGCGATCTCGAAATCCTCGCCTAAATCCTTTTTAAGTAATGGCTCGCAATCTAACGATCCTATCCCCCAATATTTGGAGGCATCCCGAATCTCAACTTTATCATCATCGATATATAGATAGACCGGTTTAGGAGAGATACCGGAAAATATCACCATATCGTATCCGGCAAATTTTAGAGTCGGACCGAGATGGCCGCCCATATTGGAATCACCATGACCATTGGTTAATGGCGAAATGGAACCAAACGATATTTTTGCACCGCCGGGAATAAACGCTCCGCTCATCGGACCGGCTGTCATAATAAACAGGTTCTCGGGTCCCAATGGATCAGCATCGCGAGGGACTTCATCATATAGAATTTTGGCGATTGCCCCCCGTCCTCCAAACCATTCCCGCATCAGCTTTTCGTCGGTGGGATATCTCTTGATATCACCAGTTGATAGATTGATCCTCAGCGTTGTTCCCGCCAGCCCATTTGCCATTATATTGTCTCCCTGACAGGCCTGGTGAATATTGTTAACGCACCTGTGTTGCAAAGTTCAGTACATTTGAAACAATTATCGCAAATAATGACATAATCGATATCTTTATGCTGAAATATCACTTTCGGAGCGCAGACTGCAATACATTCACCGCAATTGGTGCATTTTTCCTTAACTACGATGTAGGCTCCATCGTCGCGCCGGTATATGGCGTTCTCCGGACAAATCTCCTGGCATTTGCCGCATTGAGAGCAGACTCTCGGTTTATATTGACCCGGTTGCGGAAAACGCGCCTCGATACGCAAACTTGCTTTCTTAGGATTGATAACATCAAAATGGCTGAGAGCGCATATTTGCGTACACAAACGGCAGCCGCTGCATTTACCGGGAATGACTCGAAGCCTTTTAGTTTCCATAATGCCCCTTAACTTAAAAGCAATTAATAGACTTGACCGGCGACCCAGATGGCGACCACTATCACCAGCGATGATATCTTCATCAATGACACAGGTATTCCGGTTCGCTTTTCGACAACTATGGGCCGTAATACGCCGCCCAGATAATATCCAAGATTGATCGTCACGATTGACGCTGCTGCCGCAATCAGGCCGCTTCCCGCCAAATAATCAGCGATTCCCTGCAAGCCCGAGCCGTGCCATTCCGGTCCGCCTATTGCGTAGGTTGCAGCTACCGCAAATATCGTGTATGACATATAAGCGATAATCGGAGCAGCTATTGATCTGTAAATAGGGCTGGAATCGAGCTGATTCTTAAACACCTTGTATGAAATATCGAATACAGCGCCGTTAATCATCACGGCCGCAAATTGACAGGCGTAAAAATGAGCGGATGCTGTCTTGAACAGGCCCGCGATAAGGGCCATCATAATTACCGAACCGGTAAAATCAACCATCCGTTTTGAAGCGTAGAGAATTATCAAGCCCAGTGCGAACAGGAAGGCCGACTTATTGGGTATTCCCAGCGCACGCATGGCATCACCGCCGAACAGCTCCAGCGCGCCCCATAGTGAGCCCATCAGCAAAACAATCAAGATTTTCTCGAATTTGCTCATTTTATCCTCCAAAGATTGCCTGCCCAGCCCCCTGTAAAACGTAACCAGTCGGAAACCAAAATAACACCTCTTTTGGTCCTATTTAATTAACAATTTATAACGGATTTAGCAAGGCTAAAATAGAAGCAAATTGCCATGCTTCGAACATAGCAATCTTAAATTCCATTTTGACTAACTTAAAAAAGCGTTCGACCGCGCTTTATTAACCTCGATACTACTTCAGGACGACCATTTTAACGTTTTGGCTGACCTGTTCGGTTTGCAGCCGCGCATAATATACACCCGATGCAAAATTGGATGCGTCCCATATCACTTGATGTTGTCCTGCTTCCTGGACTCCATCAATCAAGATCGTTTGCTTTCGCCCCAGAATGTCATAAATCGATAGATTGACCGAACATCGATAGGGCAGCGTAAAAGAAATAGATGTTTGAGCATTAAAGGGGTTGGGGTAGTTTTGGGAGAGAGCAAAGCCTGCAGGCAGCGCTGGAATATCATCAATGGATTCTGCTAACACTTTAATATAAAGCAAAGGATAATCGGTTACCTCCCCGCCTCCTGATCTATCGCAGACATAAAAGATATGCGCATACGGCCCAAAACTAATTTTTTCAGCTAATGATGGAAAAATATCCGATGCACAACCGCCAGAAGCACATCCGGGTGTACGCGAATTTGTAACGTTCATTTTGGGAGTCCAAGTTGAACCGTAATTGTTAGAAGCTTGTAAGTAGATATCGCCATTGGCATATCCTGCAGCCGAGCAGTCTGTAGAATCCCAACTTGTGTAGGCAATTATTAGAAGATTCGCCAAATCTACAGCGATGGAGTATTGGGAATAGATAAAAGAACCATCCTCAAAATTGCATCCGGATTCGGGCCATGTGGTGTCGTATCTATCAACTATACTAATTACATTTGTGTTGCTTACCCAATGGTAAAGACGGGTGCCTGGTACGATCAATCTTGGCGCTGAACCTGGGGAACCTGAAACATACTGCGCGCTCCAGATAATATGCAGATTGTCATTGTAGTCGTAAACGGCACTGACTTCGTTCCATGCATATAGGGAATCACCATTTGTGCCATAACCGGTGATATTAATTTTGGGCGTAAAGTTGTTCCAAGTGATACCATCAGCCGATTCTATATAATAAACATTGTTTCTGGCTGAGGTCGAATCCGTAGGGTGATTATAAACAATGGCTACTTTATCGGATACCTTGCTAGCAACTATTATCGGAGATACAGTTCTTACAGTATCAACGGCGGTTATGGAAACCCATGTAGTGCCACCATTATTAGATCGGGTGTAGCCCATCGGGGCATAGGTATAAGCCAGCCCATTAGTAGACGTGGTGGCCACCAACTGCACTCGGTCATTATGATCAATTGATACAAAAGGCCATAGCAACTTGTTAGCCCCTATTCTATTCGGCGGGTGACGAGTATCAAAAGCGTCCAAACATCGGAATTGATCAATTGCGCAGAACAGTGATTCGGCGTTAGCCGTAGACTGATGGTAAACACAAACAGCACGGCTATCGCTCATCAGACTAATCTGGGCAAAGCCAGTTCCATTACGATAGCTGACCGGTCCCTGAATGAGGTTATTGTCTGGATCAAGACATGCATATCTTACCCACCTCAGGCCGGGATAAGGCTCTGCATAAGTCCAGATGAACTGCCTATATCCCTGATCATCGCAGGCAACTCGTCGCCCGGTAGAACCATTGCTTTGATAACCATATTGGGTTTGCCCGATCGTATCTCCCGGTGACTGGGCAAAAGATTCCGACCCAATGACAGCCACGATCGTCAACTCCAAAAGCAACAAAATTGGCAAATTTTTCATAAACCTACCTCCGTTATCGTATGTTGCTATATGGTATCCCAACCCACCCGCAATCACGGGGACAAATGGTACATTAAAAGAATAAATCTCGTGGAGCCATTTGTCAATAAGATTTTTACAAAAAATATTAAAATATTCGATAAAAGATGAGATAATCGTTGATTCCTTTTGGCGGGGATTGTATTTTTTAAGACAAATTTGTTTTATCCTGAAAATGCGGTTGATGCCGATTCCGGCAACTAAATTTAGTTGAATCGATTAATCCAAAATGCGGTTGGGGGCGAATCGCAACTTCTATGTGCAAATGAAATGTCGATTGAAAAGCAGGAGCCACAAATGAAACCATTGGTTGCATTTTTATTCGCCCTTAGCATTTATTCACAAGCCGGCGCGCAAAATGCCGAGGAGGCCTCAAAGAATTTCCAGAAGCTTGACTGGAACAAGCCGTCCCCGGAGCTTTTGAATCAGAAGTACTGCCCCCTCGATAGTTCCGCTGATGCCATGATGGTTCAAAAGGAGATGGAATTTTTGTTTGTCTCCGGCGACCTTAATGTCATCTCCCGCAAGCGAATTAAAATTTACACCGACAGAGGATTGTCTTACGCCCAGTTCAGAGAATATTTCGATGGCGGCCGGGATATCACCTCGATTGAAGCCTGCAGCTACGATTCCACCGGACGGCAAACTAAGCTGGACTCAAAGGATGTTCATATCGAGGAAATACTCAAAAGCGAAAAAGGATATTTACGATGGGCTGCCAAATCTTTTGCGGTGCCCAGCGTCACCGCCGGTTCGGTTATCGATGTTATTATTAGAACCGTCTACCTGCGCTCGATCACCCCTCCCGTTTTCCGTTTCCAGGAAGATATACCGGTCGGCATCGCGCGCTTTACCATGAATCCCAAACCATCGCAATACTACAGCTACCACTATAGCTACGCCATCTCCAACGGCGAGCTGATTAATCCTATCCCCTATTTCCACGACGACAACTTCATCTGTGAGGCCCGTAATATCCCGGCAATTGAAAATGAGACTTATCCTCTACCGGAAAGAAACCTGGCAACCGACCTGTGGATTAATTTGAAAGGCTTCAATTATCTCGGCACCGAAATGGATTTAGCCGGCAGTTGGAAGGTTCTCCTGGAAGATTATAGAAAAGGATTTAAGAACGCTTTCGATTTTTCGAAGAAAGCCAGGAAAATTGCCGATAGCCTGATGGCGGTGACCAGTGACCGAAGTCAACGAATCAAACTCGCTCACGACCTGGTCAGAGATAGATGGGGTGACAGCCGGCTGTTCTGGGTTTATGGCGCCCCTTACGATATAAGCGATCTGATGAAACAAAAATATATGGACCCGGAAGAAAAAGCGATCGTGCTTTGGGCGATTCTCAAACACATGGGGATCGAGTCCGAAGTTGTTTGGGTTTGTTCCGATAACGCCGAGAACAGCCCGATGCCTCAGGTTCCATCGCGAATGATGTTCGATAACGCCCTGACCTGGATACCAGGAGATTCGCTTTTCCTCGATCCCGGAGACCCCGGTGGAGAGGTTGGCATCTCGATGTAGCATTATCGGAGCGCCTGATGTGCCGTCCCATGGCAACTGATACATTCATTACCTATACCCCTAACTTTGAAAAGACCAGCGGCGTCATGGCCGATCTAAAGCTAAATATGGCCGATAATGGAACTCTTACGGGAAACGGAATTGTCACCTGCCATAATCAGTCTGCCATTGAAGCCCGGCGAATATTTAAAAAGAAAGGCATTGAAGAAGGCAAAACCTATCTAAATCAACTGTTTTTCAGGGACGATAAAAAAGGAGTAAAATCGTTTGCCCTGGCTCCGGATTCTGTTCAGAAACCCGAAATGTTTCAGGTGTCATGCGAGGTTGAGCTTCCCGAATTTGTCGATGTCAAAGAGCCCGATTTCGAACTCGATGTCTATCCTGGAATGTCATTCGACAATACTTCCCTTGATCTCAAACCGCCTCGGAAATACCCGATCTATTTTAACACCAAAGCCCGCTATGTTACAACTGTCGAATGGAATTTCGGAAACCTCTACCATCCGGCCAATATCGCTGGGCTTAACCTGGCGGTTGATATGACTCTTCTAACTTATAAGCTATTAACAGATTACGATTCTACCCAATCGCGCCTTACGGTGCGGAGGCAATACAGCCGGAATCAGAAGCTATTCGATCCGCAGTTTACCCCCAGTTTCGAAAAATTCCTTCAAGGGGCGAAAAAATGCGATTTTTCTGCTATCACGGTGGTGAAAAATTGAAAATCTTATTAGCCTCCTTTTTAATTGGATTGTGTCTTGTTGGGGTTTCATCGGCTGAGATTAGCCATTATAGTCGAAATGAAATCAGTATCAAATTTGATGGCAAAGTCAAGAAGACAAGTATCCATACGCATTATTACATTTTTGGAGATGTCGATCCTGAAAAATTCAGCAATCGGCAAATAGCGGTTCCTCATCTGGGCGAGTTAAGGAATGTTCTTATTACGATAAAAGGCAAAGAGCCCAAAGCAAAGGAATATACCAAGAAAGACGGCATTCTGCTTTCTGCAAGTCAACCTTTCGAACTTGTTTCCGATTCCAAATTCTATCAGTGGGATTTTGACAAGATAGAACCCGGAACCGAAATCGATTGCCTTTTCGAACTCGAGGAACGGGATGGATTGGGCGGCGATTATCTGGCTGCCGTTGAAGACCTGCCCGTCGATACGACCCTGATAACAATTTCATATCCAAAAGATAAGTGGCGATTGAAATATAGTATCGATCGCGGTGAGCCCGTCCGCACCGATAGCCTTCAAAAGATGACATTTACATGGTATAATCTCAAAGCCAGAAACAAATTTGAAAAAGCCCCCACCGATTTCCTTCCCGGATTATGGTATCTTTTCGAATCGAAAACCGATAAGGCAGATATCCATGAATGGCAGGATGTTTACCGCTGGGCGCAGGAGCAGTTGGTAACCAGTCAGACCGCAATCGATACGGCTAAAATGCTGGCAATTGCCTCCACTCCTGAACAAATCCTGGCCGCCATTGACAAGCAGTGCCACTATGTCGCTATCGAAATCGGCAAGGGATCGTATGTCCCGTCTTTGCCTGATGACGTTTGGAGCAAAGGGTATGGTGACTGTAAGGGGCTGGCCAACCTATTTATGAACTGGATACGGATTGCCGGATACCAATCCTGGCAGGTGCTGGTTCTGGCGAGCGACGATTATTACGGCAATATCGATTTTCCGTCGCAGGGAATGTTCAATCACATGATCGCCGCCTATATCACATCTAAGGGTGATACCGCCTATCAGGACCTGACTGCGGAATATTGCCCTCTGGGATATCTTCCAACTCAACTTTTCGGATGCCTCGCCTATCCGATTTTGCCCAACGCCAACCCAAGGAGATTGGGAACAGCCCCTATTGAGCCGGATACTCTATCGATAGTTATTAATGGCGACATGACCCCCGATGGCATTCTGGTCGGCAAGACCAATCTAAGGATGAAAGGACGCGAGCCATTACAATGGAAATGGCTTTATGATTACACTAGAACGCTCGATAAAGAAAAGGTGACCAGAGGTTTTGTTGAGGCTATGCTTCCCACCTGCACATTTCGGAAAATCGTCGAGGATTCGGCTGCGTCAGACGAAATCAAATTGACCGGCGATATCAACATCAGAAGATTCGCCGTTGATCGGGATAGTGTTGTAGCCTTTAAACCCTGGGGCCTGGAATTTCTTCGTGATGTCATCAAACCCGACACCTCCCGCTACTGGCCGACCGTACTCAAGAGGAATTTATTATGCCAGGTATCATACCAGGTCCAATTGGCTCAACCCGTCTATTCCCTGGCAAAAGAAAAATCGGCCGGCCTGGATTATGATAATTTCAGCTATAAGATTTTGAATCGCTCGCATGATGATTCCTTATTGGTTCAACTGGAATTGTATCTGCCTCCGAAAACCTTCTCGCCTCAGGAATTATCAACATATTTAGACAATAAAAAGAGCCTTCTCCGAGCATTGGATGGTGAGGCGACTTTTCTGCGGAATAAGCCGTAGGTGCGACCAGAAGTCCGGTTTTAGTAAGCATAAAGTATTAAGGGAATCAGAAGGATGATTCCACTTTTATTATTA
Source organism: uncultured candidate division Zixibacteria bacterium (assembly GCA_963801605.1). Taxonomy (GTDB): domain Bacteria; phylum Zixibacteria; class MSB-5A5; order UBA10806; family UBA10806; genus UBA10806. Next base: position 1,817,188 of record CAWDFP010000006.1, on the reverse strand, counting down.
TTTTACAGGCTTAAAGTAACGGACAATGGATATCGCGTAACACCATCAATATAAATATGTTACTTAATTACGTATGCGTTTATGAATTTGAATATTATCAAGCCCAGCATGGCCAAAAGATATATCCGCAAAAATATCAACGCCACTCGTACGGTGCGAGTCAATTTTACTTTTGGCATAACATTCCTCAGGTTTTGGCTCGGGTGACGAGTCCTTTCATAATGTGATTATAATAGGCCACTCCGATTATGCGAGTACCCTCCACAACCGGGATCATCCGGTAATGATATTTCACAAACATCTCCTCCAGGTCCTCTCGAAGGTCCGTTGATTCAGCCTCGACAACCGGGGTAGTCATTATCCGCTCCATAACGGTGTCATCCGCCGCCAAAAGGAGCTCTCGGATATCAACGACGCCTAACAGATTTTTTTCGGGATCGACAATATAAATATAGCTGATCTCATCATGTTCTCTTTTGGAGGCTCGGATACCCTTAAGAACATCGGCCACCATATCGCCCGGTAGAGCGGTCACAAATTCGGGTGACATAAGTCCCTGATGCGGTTTGCTCCCGTTCGGAAAGAATGCCTCGAATTCGCTTGGCGTCCTCGGATGGTACCAGCGAAAGGAGTTGGACCATTTGATCGCGAGGCAAGACCGTAAACAGGTCAGCCAATTGAGCAATTGATAGCTCAGAAAGGATCGCCTTGGCCCTTTCGTTTCGAAGGCTGGCTATAAGCTGCCTCTGCACGCGCGGCTCGGCTTCGACCAAAGCATCGGCGGCGGATTCGCGGTCGAGAGCTGAGAAAAACGCCTCTTGCTCATCGCCTGAAAGCTCTTCCAGAGCATCTGCCAGGTCTTCGCTGGGAAGGTCCTTAACCGATTTTCGAGTTATGGAAAGCGATACAGCGTCAGTGGCAGCGGCATCCTCCACCGAAAGCGGCTGAACATATTTCCAGGAGATTAACCTTTCTTTTAGCCAGCGGGCTTTCCGAAGTCCGAGCCTGCGCAAGAAGCCGTTAAACGAAATATCCACGTGAACAATTATCATCCGCCCGCGCGATTCGAGCAGATGTACATCATTAACCACCTCGATACGGCGGCCATCCATATCGAGAATCGTCCGGCCCATCAAATGGCGGTTTAGCATCACCCAGCCCACCTGATCCGCGAACGGAGGATATTGACCGCCATCCGGAGGCGGCTGCACGAATATGGCATCGTCCTCGATTTTAATCACTTTATCCCAGGGAATAAACTCTGTCGGTTTTCCCCAACCATATTCAAGGTATATTCCGACGGCTTCGGGGTATGTCTCACTTAAACGAAAAACCAGATCGGTGAGCTTGCCAATTCGATTCTTAATATTACCGGATACCACCGGCTTTTTTAATAGCTCTGAGAAATAAAGAAATCGGAAATCCTGGCCGATCCCGGAATCGCCAGGCAATACGAATTTTTTACTATGCCGCATTTCCATAAACACCTCAGGCAAACACGTTCGGAAACAGCACCGATATGGCGAATAAAGTTGACATGACTATAACAAATATTACGATTCCCCAATTGGCAATGTTCTGAAATCGTGTGTTGGTATGCTGGCCCATCAGGTCTTTATCGTTCAGGAGCAAGATTAAAAATATCAGGGCCGCTGGTAACAATGTTACTGCCACAACTTGTACAAACATCGTAATGATGATGAGAGGCGCTCCGGGAATCAGAACAACCGCACCGGCTGTTACCAGTGTCAGAAGATAAACTACGTAGAACCAGGGAGCGTCCTTGACGCTCCTATTAAGTGAATGTGCCCATCCGAATATTTCGCCAAACGCCCAGGATGTTGAAAGCGAAATACATAGCGCCCCCAAAAAGCCGGCGTCAAATAGGCCGATAGCAAATAAAATTCTGGCCCAATGTCCCTCGCCTGCGGGTAAAATCGGTGCTAAAGCATTGGCGGTTTGGGTGGCATCCTGTACGGTAATTGGCGGCTGATGATAATAAAAGGCCGCCCCGGTGGCAATGATAATGAATATGGCCACAAGCCCGGTTAAAAACGAACCGGCGAAAGTATCGAGCTTGCCATATTTGACATCGTGAATATCAACGCCCTTATCCACCACCGCGCTTTGCTGGAAAAATATCTGCCAGGGAGTGATTGTAGTCCCGATACAGGCCATAATAATAAATATTAGATCGGGAGTTACTCCGTTGGGGAAATGAGGATGATAAAAGCCCTTAAAAACTGCCCCCCATCCTGGGGCTGATGGTATATGCATCGCCCAGATTGCGGCCGGGATATATACGAAATTGAAAATGCAGAAAGCCAGGGTGAGTTTTTCAAAAGTCCAGTATTTTCCGGTCATGACTACTGCCATCAAAATTGCGGTAACCACGATAAATGTAATAATAGGATTTATGCCAAACATGCTCCAGGCCGCGATCATTCCGATATATTCGGTAATCAAGGTAAGCCAGTTGACAACCCCCAGATCAAAGAGCGAAAACCAGCCCCAGAATGAACCGAAACCGTCAAAAATTGCCTCGGCATGCCCGCGCTTGGTTACAGCCCCCAGACGGACAGTCATTTCCTGAACGTAATACGCCATGGGAATCAGGATGATAAAAACCCAGAGCAGGTTGAAACCATACTTAGAACCTGTAACCGCATAAGTCGAAATGCCGCCGGCATCATTATCAGCCACCATCGTAATAATGCCCGGCCCCAAAACGGCCATAAATATTACGAGCTGATGTTTGATTCGTCCCAAGCGATGAAGCGTTTTGCTTACCCAATACATCGGCGGCTTATTCTTTCTTATCCAAAATGAGTCGGGCCTAAATTAATTGATAATATTGTTCCTTTACGGATTTTTAAAAAAGAACAACGCAAACAATTATTACCGCCCGTTTATACTCTTGTCAAGGGTATTCGGTGCCATTGCCTTATTGACCACTAATTGATGCAAAAGCTGGGTGCGCGGGAAGTTGAATTTACTCTTTTAACAGTTTAAAAGCATGCTTCCAATAATTATTAAGCACCCCATATCTGATCCACAGCATGGCAAGCGCCTCCAAAAGGTAAGATTGCTCAATCCCGCCAATATCATGAATCTCCCAGCCCCATTTGATTGCAATATCGCTGAGCAACTTTTTGGCGGAGGCATCATTTCCCGCGATAAACATATCAGGAGTGCCTTCCTTGAGCCTGGGGTTAGCCATGTAGTAGGCGGTAATGATATTGAATGCCTTGACAACTTTGGATTCGGGAAGCCATCCCTGAATCGTTGCTCCGGCTGAATCGGGATATCCGAATGCCAGCTTGGGCGGTTGATTCTCTCCTCCCGAAACCAGCGGATTGGTCACATCCATAACCACTTTGCCGGCAAAATTCTGCTTGCCTGAGAGCCGAATAGCTTCTTGTGTGGCATCATCAGCCCATTTAGTGGCCAAAACAACTATTTCCCCAAATTTAGCGGCGTCCTCGAAACTGCCAATCGATGCCTTCTCCCCTGCCTGTTTGAGCCATTTTTCAAGCTTTTCGGGATGACGAGTCCCTAATTTAACATCATTGCCCAGTTTGAGAAATCCCAATCCCAATTGCTGGGCTACCATACCTGATCCGAGTATTCCTATTTTCAAAATAATCCTCCCGTTAAATGACTTTTCATCTTAGTGGAATAAGAACTCATGCGGAACCGCGGGTGTTTCTTGAGGAAAGGATTAATCGGAAAACCTATAGGTTATGTCAAATATTGCTGGTATATGAATATAATTCGAGGATTTCCGAATTATTCCAGATTCTTTTTGGAGCGTTCGATTTTATCGCTGCCTTCCAAATGAAATTTATGCAGGAAACGATGAAATATCGGCGCAGCCATAAGAGCAAAGGCGCTTAAAAATAACACTCCGCTGAATATCGCGAAGAAACCTGCAAATATCTTGGCGGCATCGTTATTCAGGGTATCAACAGGCCCCATCCCTCCAACGATCATCGCTGTATTGAGAAATGAATCCACCCATCCCAGGCCGGCCAGCCCGTGATAGCCGATCATTCCAACAAACACCCAAACCAGCAGGATTAAAACGCTTATGGAGGCAGTAAATATAAAGCGGCGCACAAAGGTTTTGCGCGGTAGAAGTGCCTGGCCGCGATGCTCAAAATTTAGATGGCTGTAGGGTTTATTTTCTTGCGCCATTAAATATCCCGTCAATTCAAACTCTTTTTTATTGTAGGAGAATTCTGTATTTGTCGCAAGGGATAAATAATACCAATCCGTGCCATTGTTACGATATAAGAATTAGCCGGCGGCCCGTTACTATCGTCGATCTACAATTTTGAAAACTCCCGCCAACAAATTCACCTTGCATGATTCATAGATATTGCTATATTATTGGACCTGTTTTCACAACCTTTTGGCTTGTGAAAACGCGGACGCCGGAGTGGTGGAATTGGCAGACACGCTGTGTTCAGGGCGCAGTGGATGTAAGTCCGTGGGGGTTCAAGTCCCCCCTCCGGCACCAAATTTCAGAACCTGCCAAAACCTATTAATCCAGAAGCTGCCTGCCATCATGACAAACGGTTGCGAAATTGCAGTTTTTGCATTTCCATTTAGCGGGATCCGGGATATATCGTTCTTCCATAAATGAATCGGGTAAATCGTTTATTATCTCGTCGATAGATTCAATAAATTGCTCATAGTCGTTTTGCGTCCGAGTTATTTTTTTCGATTTGGATTTGGTGGGCAGGTATTGAAACAGCCCCTCGAACTCCTCCGGGTAAGCCCTGATATTCCCATTGTAATCGAAACAGGCCATATAAATCGAAGTCGACATTTCGTAAATATTATCGGAGAAATCATCGGGTTCCTCTCCGGTTTTCCAGTTCACAATTGTATTTTTATCACGTTTAACAATCAAATGCGGCCTTCCGTAAACTCCCAAACCCCCGCAATTAAACCATCCGGGATAATCATCGGGATCATCGATATAGAGAATTTCATCCTTCTCATACTCCGGCCACATTTGGACAAAATTATCCAAAAGCTTCAGGGAGTCAATTCGGGCCTGTTCGATGAGAGCCGCAGCCAATCCCCGGCCATTGGTGAACTCGATCAGCGCATCCTCGGGTTTTGCTATCATTTTGGACCAGCGGGTTTCGAACAGCGTTGTCATCGCTTCCGGTTTGCCTTCACTAAAATAACGGATATAGTCGGACAGCGCAGCATGAACGATCTCTCCTTTTAGATGCGCTAAGGTTCTTTTTTGTTTGAGCTTCGTAATTTGATCTTTTTGCGGATGTTTGGATTGTTTCGCGGAGCCCCTGTATTGGTAATAATATTTCCTCTGGCAATCGTCCCAGGCTTCCTGCCTTGCCATAGACCATTTATGAGTTGAAGAATCAACGGGGCTTTTGAAATTCCAAAGCATGACAAACCTCCAAAATAGAAAATGTGGCGTATTGGTTTAAAGAACCTGGCAGCAGCCGCTGACTTTAACAGCCCCGACTTATTATATCATCATTCCTGAGGAATGCAATCGAAAGATTCGAATTCGGACTCTATTATTGCATTAAACCTTGCATATAAACGATGTATATTATTATTATTAGTGGTTATTATTAAGTATCAGAACTTTATTCGGAGGCAAGATGGACAATTGTAAAGAATTTGAGGGCAAGGTTGCGCTTGTCACGGGCGGCACCAAGGGAATCGGCAAATCGATTGCGCTGAAACTGGCAGCCGGTGGAGCGAATGTTGCAGTCAATTACTTCAAAAGCCGCAATGCCGCCGACCAGATGATGAAAGAGCTGTCCGAAATCGGAGGCGATCATCTGGCCATCCGTTGTAATATCGGAAATACTGAAAAAATGCATAAAGTTTTCGACGAGGTCAGGGAAAAGTACGGCCGTCTCGATATCTTCATTTCCAACGCCGCCCTGGGCGTATTCACCTCGGCCGGAGACCTCGATGAAAAGGCCTGGCATCTTTCCATGGACACTAACGCCTGGGCATTTCTACGTTCAGTGCAAATCGCCCGAGATATGATGCCCGACGGAGCTAAAATTGTGGCGCTCTCATCGCTTGGTTCAGTCCGCTATATCACGGGCTACGCCGCAATTGGAGCCTCAAAAGCTGCGATCGAAACACTTACGAGATATCTGGCCTTTGAACTGGCTCCGCATCTCATCAATGTTAATACCGTTTCGGGCGGTTTTATTGATACCGATGCGTTGAAAGGATTTCCCAGTTACCAGGAAATGCTCGATGAAGTCGTTCGGCGCACGCCATTCCGCCGAGTCGGACAGCCGGAGGAGGTTGCCGACGTGGTCTGTTTCCTCTGCTCCGAAAAGGCTAAATGGATCACTGGTCAGGTTTTGGTGGTTGATGGCGGTTATTCCCTGGCTTAAGGAAATTCAATGAATCAGGCGATTAAGGCGTATTTTTTCATTCCCTCAGGTTTTCGTAATTATATTGAAAATGGATTCGAGGGCTGGGGATCTTTCTTTTTTCTCTATCTGGCATTCGGCGCACTTTTTTCTTACGAGGCCGCAACCAATCTTAAAAGCGGCATTTACATTTTTCTGATTACTTTTGCTTTATTATTTGTCCTTGCGATTCTGTCGACTGCCGGAGCGTTTGTTCTGGGAGCCAAAGAGCCGCTGATCAGGGCGATGCGATTGACGGGATTATGCCTGCCCCTTATCGGGTTGACGATATATTTTATCGCGCGAAAATCACTTCTCAGCTACTTTGGGATTTATCCTATCATTATTTTTATCTATGGCTCGGCATTCCTAAAACCGGATAAGAAAATTCTCAACGCCCTGGTCGGCATGGTGACCATAGCGCTGACACTGGGGCTAACCTTTTTATTTTCGATGACTTCCGATAAATGGTTCGGCCAGCAATTGGCCTTTGACGGATACAAGGCCGAGCTTACAGCCATCCCGATATTTAAAGGCAATGAAGCAAAAGTATATAGGCATCTTCTGCTGGAAACTCCCAGGTTAGGCCACATCCCCCAGGCTGATGAAATTGCCGATTCGCTAAAAATTGATCGAGCCAGGGTGCAAAATGCGCTGCTCAAACTCGATGATATGGGATGTATCGTCCTCGGCGCTGATCGCGAGATTCGCTACGCATATCCCTGGGCATTATATTATCAGGGGTATAAAGTTCTTATTGACGATAACAAGGGGAATCCTTTAAGCGAGCCGATTTATGCCGCCAGCGCTTTGCATGCTCTTTCGGTAGCGGCCCTATTTAAAGATTCAAAAATTACGATTTTCAGCCATCTCAGCGATAATGGCGACGCTATCTTTATCAAGCTTTCCAAAGGACAGATAGATACGACCAACCATCCGGAAGCACAGGTTTATAAAAGCGATATTTTTTCCGAAATCGAATTTTACTCATCTCCGGCCAGCGCCAAGGCAAGCTACCGCGGACGATTTGAATCCACCAGGCTTCTTTCGCTCGATAGAGCCGTCATGGTTGCAAGCGATATGATTCGCGACAAAACCCAGGGGTTATTTTAGCGGATATGCGACGTTACCGGTATTATGATATTATACTCGGCCTATTCGTGGCGGTGCTGTTGATATCGAATGTCGCCTCATCGAAAATTCTAAAGCTGGGGCCGTTTACATTCGATGGCGGTACGATACTTTTTCCCATAAGTTATATTTTTGGCGATATCCTAACCGAAGTTTACGGTTATCGCAATTCCCGACGAGTCATCTGGACAGGCTTTTTTGCCGCTTTTCTAATGTCCGTAACATTTATAATCGTGGGTAAACTGCCGCCGGCCTCCGGATGGGTCAATCAGGACGCCTATGATAAGATTCTAGGCCTCACACCGCGAATCGTAGTGGCCTCGCTTCTCGCTTATTTTTCCGGGGAATTTTCAAACTCTTATACGCTTGCCAGGATGAAGATTTTAACAAAAGGCCGTTGGCTCTGGACACGAACCATCGGATCGACCATTATCGGCGAGGGAGTCGATACTCTCCTTTTTGTGATGATTGCATTTTACGGAGTGTTGCCGGGAGATCTCCTTTTCGCGGTAATCGTCTCCAATTATATATTTAAGGTCGGATTCGAGGCTGCATTTACTCCGTTGACTTATATCGTAGTCAGATTCCTCAAACGCGTCGAGGGAATCGACACCTATGATTATGAAACCAATTTTAATCCCTTTGCCTTAAAGACTTAAATTTTCCCTAAGATGCGGAGGCTTTCCGCTAATGAAAAAGACCGAACGCCTGCTTTACATTCTCTCGCTACTGCGTACTAATCACCGGCTCCGCACCTGCGATCTGGCTAAACGTTGCGAGGTTACCGAACGCACCATTTACCGCGATATTATTTCGATTTCAGAAGCCAACATCCCTATATACTATGACGGCGGATATAAGCTTCTCCATAACGGTTTCCTCCCCCCGGGGAATCTCAGTTTGCAGGAAGCCGGATTCTTGTTGAGTATTTTGCGTTCGCCTATTTTTTCGAGCGGGAAGCTTTATCACGAAACTATTCGACGTATAAGCGACAAGATTACCGGCGGAGAAATTCCGGCGGATGGGGCGAACATAATCAATATCGGCGCGGTATCTACCGAACGGCCGGGCAATCACAAACATGCCTCGCGTCTCGAGGATGCCATCAGGAATCGCTTCAAAGTAAAAATCAGCTATTTATCGCTCAATGGCAAACAGACCAAACGCATGATCGCCCCTTACGCGATTTGCTTTCGCCATCACGCCTGGTATCTGATCGGTTTCTGTTATCTGCGGAATGAAATCCGTACTTTCCGTTTGGGCCGGGTTCAGAATTTGGAAATTCTGCGGGAGAAATTCGAAATTCCCAAAGAATTTTCTATTGAAGCTTATTTTGCGGGCAGCCTTGGTGTCTATAGCGGAAAACAGGCTAAATTCAGGGTAAAATTTAGTGGGCAGGCGGCAATCGCGATAAGAACCTCGCAGCACCATCCGCAGGAAATAATAACCGAAAACGGGGATAGCAGTGTAATTTACGAAATCAGCGTTGCAGGACAGGATGAGTTCCTGCGCTGGGTGCTTGGATTTGGAGCCGATGCCGAAATCATAGAACCTGAATGCGCCCGGATTGAGATGATAAATACTCTAAAATCAACTTTAGTTAGATATAAAAAAAGCGACCTCGCTTGAGGCCGCTTCAAATTTTAATTTCGAATTTTAATAATTATTGCCCGCCGGTAATCAGTCTGGCAATATCATTGTAAGTTACAAATACCATGAGAAGAAGCAGCAGGCCCATGCCGATCTGCTGCCATAAAAGACGCTTTTTAAATGGAATTGGTTTGCGTCTGATTGCTTCGATTGAGAGAAACATCAAATGCCCGCCATCGAGGACCGGAATCGGAAGCACATTGAGAACTCCGAGGTTGATCGATAAAAACGCCGCCAGGTTTACCAGATATGGCATTCCTCGCTTGAGAGCTTTGCCCGCCTGATCTGCTATCATGATCGGGCCGCCCAGCTTGTTGATAGATTCCTGGTGCGTGATAAGTTTCCATAGAAAATCCAAGGTCACTGCCACAACATAGAACGAGCTCTGAAAGCCTCCCTTAATCCCCTCCCATAAAGTTGTGGAGTGAAAATCAAAAACCGGATCTATCCCCAATCTGCCTTCGGAGCGGCTGACCCCCGATGAATCTTTAACGTCGAGCTTCATGGATTTCGCGATAAGATTCAGGTCTTTATTATCGCGCTGAACTACAATTGCCAATTCCTTATCCGGCTGGCTCTTGATATAGCGGGCGATCGCCTCGAAATCCTTGAACTGCTGCCCGTCGATAGTAAGGATTTTGTCCCCTTCCTTAAGTCCGGCTTTTTCGGCAGGTGTATCGGGTACAACGGAACCGATCTCGGTGGAATTAGGCCTCACTTCCGGATTACCCCAGGCCCAAACCATGAACATAAAGAGCACAATTGCCGCTACAAAATTCATGAGAGGCCCGGATACAATTACCAATGCCCGTTTCCATACGGGGGCCGACATGAATTCGCCCGGCTCACCGCTTGGTTCGGTTTTATCATCGGCGAAATCCGGTATATCGCCTTTCATTTTGACATAACCGCCCAGAGGTATCAGACCAATGCAATATTCCGTCTCGCCTATTTTCCTGGATAAAATATTCGGAGGAAATCCCAGAGAAAATCTCTCGACCTTTATCCCAGAACGTTTGGCCGCGATAAAATGCCCGAACTCATGGACAAAAATCAGAAGTCCAAGTATAATAATAAATGGAAGAATCCAGCTAAACATCACAATCTCTCATCTCTATTTAAACAACGTCAAATTCAGTCTAAAGTTCCGTGTCTCACCTAGATTAAATACTCTTGGTCAGTACAAATTTCCGGGCCAAACCTCTACCAGTATTATCGGCATCCATAATCGAATTAAGACTGTTCGAACTCGAAATGGCGGCGCTATTTAGGGCAAAATCGACAGCCCGGAAAATATCCGGGAATGCAATCTTATGATCTAAAAAGGCTTCCACTGCAATCTCATTGGCGGCATTGAAGACCGCCGGAGCCGTTCCACCTGCCGCCAGAGCAAACCTTGCCATCCGCAGGCTGGGAAACCGGGTTTGATCAGGTGATTCGAATTCCAATGAAAACGGCTTGCCAAAATCAAGAGCCGCATTTTCGAAGGGCCGACGTTCCGGATAAAAAAGCGCATATTCAATCGGAAGCCGCATATCGGGACGGGAAAGCTGAGCAATAACTGAGCCGTCGATATATTCCACCATCGAATGAACTATCGATTGGGGATGAATAACAACATCGATTTTATTACCCGGAAGGCCGAATAGGTAAGCCGCCTCGATGATCTCCAGGCCTTTATTCATCAGGGTTGCCGAATCGATTGTAATTTTTCTTCCCATATTCCAGGTGGGATGTTTTAGCGCTTGTTCCACCGATATCGATCGGAAACTCTCGAGTGGATATTGCCTGAACGGCCCACCTGAGGATGTTAGAATCAGACGTTTGATATCCTCAGTTCGCCCGGATTTAAGACATTGAAATATGGCAGAATGTTCGGAGTCAACCGGAACGATCTCAGCCTTTCCTTCGCGAGCCGTTTCATTAACCAACTCTCCCCCGGCCACCATCGATTCCTTATTTGCCAGGGCGATGCGTTTGCCGGCCCGAGCGGCCGCAAGGGTTGATTTCAATCCCGCAAAGCCCACCACGGCATTCAGGATTATATCGGCATCGTGATGTCCCGCAAGGCTCTCTAATGCGGATTCACCGACCAGAAGCTCAACTCCGAGCTTTTTGGCCTCGAATTCAAACGCTGACGCGGCCCTGGCATCGGATACGCATACAACTTTGGGGCGATAGAGCTTAATTTGCTCGCCAAGAAGAGCGGTATTGGAATGGACCGATAGCCCAAATATTTTAAGCTCCTCCGGAAATCGGTTTGCCACCCAAAGGGCGTTTTGGCCGATCGAACCGGAGGAGCCAAGTATTACGAGATTTTTCAAATTACTTAGTTTCGGGAGATTTCTGCTCGGTCTCGGGTGCTTTCTTTTCGGGTTCGGTTACTTTCTTCTCAACGTCGGTGGTCTTCTTCTCAACCGGCGCATTGTCGATGGCCTTTTTCTCGACCGGGGCTTTGGTGGCCGTTGGAATCTGATCAACGCGCTGGAGCTTGGTCATCACAACCGCCTCAACAGGTTTATCATTGGGACCGGTTTTCACCATGGCGATCTTGTCAACCACGTCCATACCCTTTACGACTTTGGCAAATGACGAGAACTTTTGCTGGTCGAGGAATAAGTTGTCTTTCAGATTGATATAGAACTGGCAATTTGACGCTGAATCGGAACGGGCCATAGCAACTGTTCCGCGAACTTCGGGATATGGTGATTTCTCATCAGCAAGAGCCGGACCGTCCATGCTGCCGGTTCCGTTTCCTCTGGGGTCGCCACCCTGGATTACGAAATTCGGAATTACGCGATGAAATGTCAGCTTGTCATATTTTCCGGCGTCAACTTTAGCCAGGAAGTTACCGGCGTGAATCGGGGTTTCCTTCTGGAATACTTCGAGATAGATATTTCCGTAATTGGTTTGCATCTCCACAATTGGATTAGTCACTTTCTGCTCCGCTTTCTTTGGTTCAGTTTTCGGTGCCTCTGTTTTAGGCGGTTCAACTTTAGCCTGGGCAAATGCCATACTGGCCACAAACAATGTCGCCATAATCGCTGCCATGAGTCTCTTCGTCACCTTACTCCTCCTTCAAATTGTTGTATCTCGCTTAGCATCGTTGTGTCTTAAACTCAATTTGCTTTATACTGCCAAATTAAAAAGATGTTTCCTTGTCTCCGTTCATAGAATGTATACATTTACATAAAAACGGCGCTAAAGTCCAGAGATAATTTATGATAATAAAATATCATTTATACCAAAATGGCGGAATACTCGTCGCTAAATTCTCGAGCACTCATTACTTATAATTCAGTACCAATTAAAAACCCCCGGCGTCCTCATCAAAGTTCACCGGGGGCTTAGTTATCAATTATCGAAATACTATTTGGAGGCTGGCTCTTCTTCTTCCTCGTCAACCTTCTTGGGAACGGGCACAACTTTGAAACTGAGTTTGCCATCGGTTTCATCCTTGGAGACGATTACATTGATATTATTCATGTGCTCGCCGCGCAGGATTTCCTCGGCTAATGGGTCTTCAAGATAACGCTGGATAGAACGACGAAGCGGTCTGGCGCCAAAATTCGGGTCCCAACCCTTATCGGCTAAGAACTCCTTGGCCTCGGGGCGAAGCTCCAGCGTGATCGCCTTGCTCGACATCCGCTTGACGATATCGCGCAATAGAATATCTACTATGGCCAGAATATGATGTCTCTCCAGAGAGTGGAAAATCACCGTTTCATCAATTCGGTTGATTAGCTCGGGATTGAAAGTCCTCTTCATCTCATCGAGGATTTTCCCTTTCATCTTATCGTAATCGGATTGGATATTATCTTTGGCAAATCCAAGCGACTTGCCGATCCGAGCTTCGCGCGTGCCCATGTTCGATGTCATAATAACCACCGTGTTTCGGAAATCAACCTTGCGGCCGAATGAATCTGTCAACTGGCCGTCATCAAGCATCTGCAATAATATATTGAAAACCTCAGGATGAGCTTTTTCGATCTCATCGAGCAACACCACGGCATAAGGTTTACGTCTGACCTTCTCGGTTAACTGGCCGCCTTCCTCATAACCCACATATCCGGGAGGAGCGCCAATCAAACGAGATACCGCGAATTTCTCCATGTACTCCGACATATCGATCCTGACCAACGCGTCCTGATCCTCAAAGAGGAACTCGGATAGCGCTTTGGCCAACTCGGTTTTGCCTACGCCCGTAGGACCTAAGAATATGAATGAGCCAATCGGCCTGCGGGGGTCTTTGAGTCCGGCCCTCGTGCGGCGAATGGCTTTGGAGATTGCCGTAATCGCCTCTTCCTGGCCAACTACACGCTTAGCAAGTTCGTCTTCCATGCGAAGCAGCTTCTGGGATTCCTTCTCCTCAAGCTTGAAAAGCGGAATGCCGGTCATCTTGGAGATAACAATAGCGATATCCTCTTCCTTAAGCTCAATACGCTCTTTATTGCGTTTCTCCTCCCAATCGCGCTTCATTTGCTCAAGCTCTTCTTTTTTGAACTTGATAGTATCGCGCAGCTGAGCGGCTTTTTCGAATTCCTGATTCTTGACTGCCTGTTCCTTTTGCTTCGAGCTTTCGAGAATATCTTCCTCAAGCTTGGCGAACATCTCAGGCTTGGTGTAGGCTGTCAGATGAGCTCTCGAACCGGCTTCATCGATAATATCAATAGCCTTATCCGGCTGGAATTTACCGGAAATATAGCGATCCGAAAGATGAACCGCAGTTTCAACCGCTTCATCCGAAATGATGACCTTGTGATGTTCCTCGTATTTAGGACGAAGTCCTTTGAGGATTTTGATCGTATCCTCGGTTGTGGGAGGATCAATCATGACGGTTTGGAATCTGCGATCTAAAGCGCCATCCTTTTCGATATACTTGCGGTACTCGTTTAAGGTAGTGGCGCCAATGCATTGCAATTCGCCGCGTGACAAGGCCGGCTTGAAGATATTGGAGGCATCAAGCGATCCCTCCGCACCGCCTGCTCCCACGATAGTATGCAATTCATCTATAAAGATGATGACATCCTTGGAGCTCAAAATCTCATTCATGACCGCTTTGAGACGCTCCTCAAACTGGCCGCGGTACTTGGTGCCCGCAACTAAAGAGGCCATATCGAGCGTTACTATCCGCTTATCCTCCAGAACTTGAGGCACCTTGTTTTCAACAATGCGCTCAGCCAAGCCCTCGGCGATAGCTGTTTTGCCGACGCCAGGCTCGCCGATCAGTACCGGATTATTCTTTTTGCGGCGCGATAGAATTTGTGTAACGCGTTCGATCTCGTTTTCGCGTCCGATTATCGGGTCAAGCTGCCCGCGACGAGCCAATTCGGTTAGATCGCGGCCGAAATGATCGAGCGCCGGCGTTTTGGTTTTTTTGCGCTTGTGGCCAAATGCGGATGGTTTGCCCGATTGTATATTGCGAAGCTCCTCGTAGGCTTCTTTATAATCCACATCGTACATCGAAAGCACCTGGGAGGCCACGCCTTCCTCGTCCTTCAACAGGGCCAAAAGAATATGCTCAGTATCGATATCTTTCGATTTCAAGGCCCGGGCCTCATTGCCCGAAACCTCCAGAGTCTTCTTGGCTCTGGCGGTTAACGGCAACTGCCCCATCTGCATCGTGCCGCCGGATGGCTGGACTATCTCCTCGATGGAACCTTTAAGCTCGTTTACGTCGATGCCAATATTCCTTAAAACATCGATGGCATAACCCTCGCCGAGCCGAATCAGGCCCAAAAGCAGATGCTCGGTTCCGATATAATCGTGCTTGAGCCGGGCTGCCTCGTCTCGAGCGTATTCAATTGCCTTCCGTGCTTTTTCGGTGAACATTTCGTTCATCGCTTAACACCCTTTCTAATTATCATGATTCTACTTGGAACCAGTAAATCTTTTTCTTATCAGATCGGCACGAACCATATCGCGCTCGGTCGTATCCATTTCCCTGCCGACGTATTTCTGTAAATGCGCCGGCTGGGTTATTATCAAAAGCTCATTAAGCATCTTGTAGTCGCATTTATCGGTGAGGCCCAAAGACAGGCCCAGACGCATTGCCGAAAGCAGATTCATAACCTCGGTTGATGTCAATACTCTGGCGTTGGTCAGAATTCCGTACGATCTCCAGACCTTATCCTCGATCTGCTCGGGAGCGTCTTTCATCAGAGTTTCCTGGGCGCCTTTCTCGTATTCGATAATCTGTTTGGAGATCTTGGCCAGAGAATCAATGATCTCCTCCTCGGTGCGGCCCAGAGTCGTTTGATTGGAAATCTGAAACAGATTGCCCAATACGTCGGTGCCCTCGCCATAGAAACCGCGAACCATCAGCCCAACTTTGGAAATCCGCCCGATAACATTATCGATCTCACGAGTCAACACCAGGCCCGGAAGATGAATCAATAGGGATGCTCTCAATCCGGTTCCAACATTGGTAGGACAGGCGGTCAAATATCCGAAATCGCCATCAAAATCGAACTGCAATACTTTTCCCAGATCGTTATCAATCTTGTTGGCATATTCCCAGCAATCATAAAGAGACATGCCCGACGAGAGGACCTGCAATCTGATATGATCTTCCTCATTGAGCATGATCGAAACCCGCTCTTTAGGGTCGATTACCAGCCCGCGCCCAATGCCGTCTCTCATAAACTGAGGTGAAATCAGATGCCGTTCCGCCAGAAACATTTGATCCAAAGATTCGATATCCTGCGACCGGTAAAAGCCGCCCTGCTTTAAGCCCGGCAGACGCTTTACCGCGGTCTCCATCAGATCGATTACTTTTTCCCTGGTATCTACCGAGGCTGCCGGCGGAAAGGGAAATTCGGAGATATTACGAGCCAGACGAATTCTGGAAGATAGTACCACAGACGAATCGGGGCCTTCCCCATTGAGCCAGGGAGCAGTATGCCTGGCCATTTCATTTAACATATCGACAGTCATCTTATACCTGCTCCGTTCCGGTCAACGATCTTATTTGGTCGCGAAGAGTGGCCGCCTTTTCAAAATCCTCGTTTTCAACAGCTTTTTTGAGTTCTTCTCTCAAACGCGATTCCTCTTTCATCGGCTTAACCATCTCAGGTTCTACAACCATTCCTTTACCGCGATGTTTCGGCGATCCGTGAATCTTGCGAAGCAGATCGGTCATTTCGACACGAAATGTATCGTAGCATTGACCGCAGCCAAGCCGGCCCGACTTGCCAAAATCCTCAAATGTCATTCCGCAACCGGGACATTTTTTGATCTTGGTGGATTTCCGTCCACTTTTATGAGATGTGGTTTTCGGTCCCACCATGCCGGTTACCAGTTCAGCTAACGGGAATGGCATATGTTCAAAAGGAGAATGAAAACCCCTCTTTTCGGCGCAATCCTTACACAGGTTCAAGACCAGCTTCTTGTTATTGACAATCTGCGTGAGATGAACCGTAGATTCGTTTTGGTTGCAATCTTGACAAAGCATCCCTTTTTTCCTTCAATTCTTTGAACTTAAGGTCTTAGACCACTGTTCCCGCGTTATTATTATGTCAGGGTTTTCGGTCGTCTGCAAGACCTTTTACGCCAGAATTTTACCATCATGGAGGCGAAAGGTCATATCACCCATTTGCGCTAATTCCGGATCGTGAGTCGCAATTAGCACGCATACACCAGTATCTTCGACAAGTTTCCGAAATAACTTTAAGAGTAATATTGCGTTTTCTCTATCGAGGTTGCCGGTTGGTTCATCGGCAAAAATGAGGCGTGGTGAGTTAATTAAGGCTCTGGCTACTGCAACCCTCTGTTGCTCTCCCCCGGATAACTGGTTGGGATAATGATTTATTCGCTCTGAAAGCGATAATTTCGCCAAAAGCGCCAGGGCTCGTTCCTGTATAGCCTCACGCGGCTGACCGCTTATCATGGCCGGTATCATCACATTCTCCAGAGCGGTAAAATCCGGCAATAGATAGTGCATTTGGAATACAAATCCGATCTTTTGATTGCGATAATTGTCTATCTGGCTATTGGTAAGGGAATCTATCGCTTCGCCATCGAACATTATCCGTCCATTATCCGGCTTTTCTAACCCACCCAAAATATAAAGCAGGGTGCTTTTGCCTGATCCCGATGGCCCTGAAAGTATTGCAAATTGGGACGGTTTTAGCTCCAGACTGGCCCCTTTCAAGACCTCAAGATAGGTGTCTCCGGAGCGAAATCGTTTGGTTATTCCATCGGCGGATAAAAGCATTTGATCGTTGTTCACGCGGCTGTCCTCATTCATAACGGATAATATCCACCGGTTCAAGCCGCGAGGCTCTTAAGGCGGGATAGATCGAGAAAAGCAGGCCAATTAATACCGCCAGCGCCAATATTAAAACAATATCAAGAGGCCTGATATCTATGGGCAGAGCTGAGATAAAATAGATATCGCTGGGAAGCGAAATCACCGAATATTTTTTTTGAATCAAACCCAGGATCGTAGCGATTGTAACTCCCAATATTCCGCCAACTGCCCCAATAATCAGTCCCTGGAACGCGAATATCCGTTTGACCCGGTTTCTCGATAAGCCCGTTGCCATCAGGATGCCAATATCGGCTCGCTTGGCTAAAACCATCATGATTAAAAGAGCGATGATGTTACTGGCTGCCACCAGCACGAACAACATGAGCACCAAAAACATCATCCATTTTTCAAGGGTCATCCAGGAAAAAAGATTGCGATTGTAATCTTTCCAATCGGTGGCGCTGTATTTAAGACCCACTTTCTCAGCGATATCCCTGGCAACTTTCCAGGCGGTATAAAAATCGGTGGTTTTAACTTCAATAGTAGTGACAGCGCTTCCGAGATTGAATAGCTCCTGAGCTCTGGCCAGAGGCATATATACAAAATTATCATCATAAGTCGACATGCCGGTTTCGACTATCCCGGTAACCATACATAGCATTACCTTGGGAGTAAAACCCGTCAGGGCACTGCCGACGTCCTTTAGAGAGTATAGGCGGATTTTGTCATCTAAAGAAACATTAAGGCGATTAGCGAGATCGATTCCCAGCCAGACGCCCACAAAATTGGTATCAGGGGTTTCAAATGACAGTTCATGAGTGATCAAATATTCCGATATATTTGAGACTTCGGCTTCTTTTCCCGGAATGATACCGCGGACGACAACGCCGTCAGTTTCATATTTTGAGGAGATCGCCGATTTGGCGATAATAACCGGGCTGGTGGATGTTACTCCATGCACGGACTGGATATCTTTTTCGACCTGCGGCCAGTCCTCGATCCCTCCCATAAACCGGGAGGCCACCATAATATGCGCCATAGTGCCGATAATGCGGTCGCGGACTTCCGTCTCGAAACCATTCATCACCGACATGACCAGTAACAGCGATGCCGTCGAAAGAAGAACTACTCCGATAGAAATTACTCCCAGGAGCGAAAGAAATCCCTGCCTGTGCCGTGACGTGAAATACCGTTTGGCTATGAAAAACTCAAATGACATGATTATTCATCTTCGAGAGGGATAGTGCTTCTGGTTGCCTCCGGTTTCATAATCGGGAAAAAGATGACATCGCGGATCGAGTGGGCGCCGGTAAGCAGCATTATAAAGCGATCCACCCCCAGGCCAAAACCTGTGGTTGGCGGCATGCCGTGTTGAAGCGCAAAGAGGAAATCCTCGTCTATGGGATGAGCCTCCTCGTCTCCTGCTTCCTTGCGAGCGCGCTGAGCCTCAAAACGAGCCCGTTGATCGTCAGGATCGTTTAGCTCTGAAAAACCGTTGCCATATTCCACACCATCGATGAAAAGCTCAAAACGCTCAGTCAATCGCGGATCGCTGCGATGCTTTTTTGCCAGGGGCGAAAGCTCTATGGGGTAATCGGTAATAAAAGTCGGCTGTTCCAGATGAGGCTCAACCAATTCCTTTGAGATAATATCGAGATAACCGCCTCGGCCGATAATCTTGGCCTCTTCTTTAATCAAACCCTTCTCAACCGCCAGGGCCTTTAATTGATTCTCATCGTAATCTATGACGTCAACTCCCAGATATTGATTGAAAGCCTCATAATAAGGAAGCCTTTTAAAGGGCGGGGTCAGAGAAATATCCTTTTCTTCTCTCTTAATTTTATCTGTTCCTAAAAGCTCGGTAGAAATCTTAAAATACATAAGCTCGATAAGCTTCATGAGATCGATATAATCGGCATAAGCCCAATAGAATTCCAGCATCGTGAATTCGGGGTTGTGATTCCGATCCATCCCCTCGTTGCGGAAGTCTTTGGATATTTCATACACCTTCTCTATCCCGCCAATGACCAGACGCTTTAGATAAAGCTCGTCTGCGATACGCAAATAAAGATCCATATCAAGCGCGTTGAGATGAGTCATAAACGGCTTGGCATTGGTGCCTCCGTAGATACGTTGCAGCACTGGTGTTTCAACTTCCAGAAAACCGCGCTCATCGAGGAATCGTCTGACTGCATTGATGATCCTGGTACGCATCCTGAACGTATCGAGCACCTCCGGGCTGCCCAGAAGATCGAGATAGCGCCGGCGATACCTGAGCTCCTTATCCTGAAGCCCATGCCATTTCTCCGGCAGCGGCTGAAGCGATTTTGTCAACAGCTCGAAGGACGATACCCGAATCGTTATCTCGCCAGTATGCGTCTTAAAAATAGTTCCCTCAACTCCGATAATATCGCCCATATCGAACAGGCCGAAACGATCAAATATTTCCTGGCCAATATCATCCCGCCTTACATAAATCTGGATCGTTCCCACGCCGTCCTTGATATGAGCAAACAAGGTTTTCCCATGCAGCCTGATACTCATTAATCGTCCGGCCACTTTGACTGTCGCACCGCTTGACTCCAGAAGATCGAAATTAGAAATAACCTGAGTTGATTGATGCGTTCTTTCATATCGAAATGGAAATGGATTTATATTAAGTTCGCGCAGTTTGTCTAATTTTTGACGTCTATTCTGTAAAATTTCGCTTAACTCTTCGTTCATTATCTTCTCCCTATATGGCGGTTTCACCCGGAAAAGCGTCGCGCCAGTCTCTCTTTTACTCCATCAGGTACAAAACAGGAGATATCCCCGCCGCGACGGGCAATATCTTTTACCAGCGACGATGACAGGTAGCTGTATTTTTCATTAGGCATTAAAAAAACCGTCTCAACGGTCGGCTCTATTTTACGATTCATGAGCGCCATCTGGAATTCGAATTCGAAATCGGAAACGGCCCGCAGACCTCTAATAATAACGAGTGCATCGATTGATTTGGCATAGCGCGCCGTCAGGTCGCTGAAGGATGCTACCGTAATATCGCCCATCTCGCGAGTGGCGTCCTTAATAATTTCGATCCTTTCCTCAACCGAGAACAGCGGATTTTTCTCGGGGTTATCGGCGACTGCCACCACTAATTTCCCGAATATTCGCCTGGCCCTCTTGATGATATCCACATGGCCCAGCGTAATCGGGTCGAATGTGCCGGGATAAAGCGCGGTATCAATCATTGGAATCAATCCTTTCTACATCCTTTCGCCCCAGAAGGAAACTCACTGCTGTATCTCCAAACTCAAGTCTTTTCGCCAACTCAAACCTATCGCCTTCATAAATCCATTTAGGCTCGTGTTCCAATACTAATATCCCATGCCAGAGTAATTTTTGCAAGGACAATAACGAAACCAGGCGCTCAGCATATCCCATCTTATATGGCGGATCGGCAAAAATGATTCCCACATCATTAAGATGCGAGGCCCTGAGCCCCAGCGCATTCAAAGTCATAACTTTTGTGCAGGATTCAAGCCCCAGCGTTATAACATTCTCTTTTACAGTGGTAGTGCATGCTGAATTGATATCAATAAATAGAGCGCTTGACGCCCCGCGCGAAATTGCCTCAAGCCCTAACGCCCCCGATCCGCAAAATAGGTCCGCGACCTTAGCGTCGAGAATATCAGCGCCTAATACGGAGAAAATCGCCTCCCGAGTTTTCTCTGTCGATGGCCTGATAGTGGGGATTTTTGGCGTCTTGATGATACGCCCCCGAAATTCGCCCCCTGCGATTCTCATCCGGCACCGGTAAAATCTGCCACGCCCCAACCCGCCGCAAATTCGAGATTATGGATTCCCATGAATGCCGGCACCACGGGCGACCAGTTGGTCTTAAAATCTTCGGGAAAGCCGGTTACTATCAAGGGCAACGATTCGGAGGCATCCGCGCGGCTGAGAAAATATGTTTCTATGTCTGTTGAAAGGTCTTCGCGTCTGGAGGCATGAATTGGGAAATAGCGGCAGTGATTAAAACGCCCATCTCTGATATAAACCGCTCCGGCCCCCCGCATATCGCAGTTGACTATCCCGGCCTGGGCGATATCATCTCTTTGAACTGACTTTTCCACTACTCTGACCAACCCGAGCTGCTCCGGAAAATAATTAATCGGCGATGGTTGATTCTCGGTTTTAAGGCCGTATAAAAGACTATCAATAAGTCTGGCTGGAATGGCGTAGAAAAGCATCTCGACCATTCTGCTATCGAAACTTTCGCGAAGCGAAATAAAATCATAACGATAATCGGTGAGTGATCCGGGAATCTGAGTCGAAGCCAGCCACTGCAAATAGGTCGACTGTTCCCTGGCGAGTTTGCCATCGACCTCCAAACGCTTCAGGTAGGTACCTCCAGCGGGAAGAGCCAAAATTGCCTGCTCGGCGCGCCTGAACGATTCGAAAGCCTCTTCCCCCGCGGCCCGCCATACCCAACCCGGCGAATCGGCCTTGTCTTTAATCGGAAAAGCCCTGAATTCCGGTTCTTTTATATCGCCGTAGTGGTACGATAGAAGCAGTCTATCATCGAGAAGCGTTATTCCTAATTTCATTTTATGGCCACTTTATCTT
Source organism: uncultured candidate division Zixibacteria bacterium (assembly GCA_963801605.1). GTDB lineage: Bacteria > Zixibacteria > MSB-5A5 > UBA10806 > UBA10806 > UBA10806. The sequence goes on along the minus strand of CAWDFP010000006.1, from coordinate 1,795,123 downwards.
TTATCAGGGCAAATTTGGCCGGTCCAATTCCCTTTACTTTTTTGAGATCATCGACTGCTGTAAATCCCCCAAGACTATCGCGAAAATCTATAATCCGCTGAGCCATGACTGGCCCGATGCCCGGAAGCGCCTCCAGATCATAGAGGCCGGCATGATTGATATCCAGAGTCTCTCCGGCTCCTTTAGCCTCCGGAACTGTCGATAGCGCTTTTAATTGATCAGAAGCATTTTGAACGGATGCCTCTTTTAATTCTTTGGAGCGATAACTATAATTATAAATGCTCTTTTCGGAAAATGTACCCAGGTCGAGACGGGAAATTCGCCCTTGCCTTTGCAGTATAGTTACAACCGAACCTGCCAGCGCCAAAACCGACAACACCGCAATAACCCTGATCTCTGCAGGCTTGAAAGGAACCATATAGCTTATAAGTTAGTCCAGATGAGTTACTATGTCAAGCAGCGGATTTCGCTTATCTCCCCTAAGGGTAACCAGAGCAAGAGCTGATTTATCTTCATCGATAGGTTCGATTCGCCAATGTATCCTATGGGGACTGGCGATCAGGCTCCTCCCTTGGAGCCGATGCCCAATTATTGAACCTGTAGCATTGACCTTGAATAAAATCGCATCGGATATAGCCGCTCCTTTAGCGTAAAGATTATCATCTCGGGCAAATTTAGCCTCCGGTCCCTCTCCCGGCTTGAAAGGTGATGTTGTCGGAATAAAAACTAAATCCGGATGCATCCCGGCGAGCGCCTGAAATGACTCCGGATAAAGAACATCAGCGCAAATCAGAAGCCCAATCTTAAGCTCGCCCCATTGGATAACTCGATGTTCGTTTCCGGGGGTTATCTGTCCGTTGCCTTCATTTCGGTAGAGATGAATCTTATCATAATGACCGATGATATTCCCCTTGTCGATTAAATAACAACGATTGAAATTGCGATTATTTTCGACATCTACAATCGTCCCGCCGACCACCAGACAATTAAATTCGAGAGACCATTGTTTTATCAGACCAATATTATCATCACGCCTTTTCGATGAGGCGGCCGTATCGGTCTGCTCCGGACCCACGAGAAAATATTCGGAAAAGGCCAGATATGTCGGGCTTAAAACCACCTATAATTTGCCGATAATTTTCGCGCAAGCCGATTCCGGGTACATCCTGCACTATCGCAATTTTTAAAGGTCTAATAGTAGTCATTTTAATCCCCGACTGGCGTACCTTCGCGCGCGCCAAAAGATAATCGCATTCGAGTATAAATCAAGCTGTCTTATATCGATTTATACCTGGCATAATTACTAATAGACTTTTACGATTTTAATATGCTTATAGTAATATTTTAATATATCCTGATATTTATTTCCCAGGCGAGACTGGCCTATCGCTCCGCATTGACACATGCCAACTCCGTGGCCGTTGCCGGTCCCGAAAATCCTCAAACCATTGAGTTTATTGCCGTCCATTACTTTTTCGACTCTAAATTTCGTCGACGGCAGAATTGCTCCCGGCGAGGAGGGCCGTACCAGCGCCCAACGAATATGGTCGTCGGTCTCCTTGTAAGTGCCGGTTAAGGTGCTGACTTTCATGAATTCCATCCGCCCGGTTTCTTTATCGCGCGTAAATTCGATATCGCGTATCGGACCAAAAGCGCCCGGCTGACATTTACCTTTGTCGGTGAAATATTTATCAAGCGTTTCCTGAAGTTTTGATAAACTAAACTCTTCCGTCCAGGAATACGATTTGGCCCAAGCGCAATAATCGCGATCATCCACGCCTACCAGATAGGGCGACGGATGTTTTTCCGGCCAAACCTTCTCTATGGGAGCGGTGTGCCCTCCGCATACAGCGTGATAATAAGCCGAGATCGGGCGATTTTTGAAGGTTATAATCTCACCCTGAGTGTCATCGACTCCTTTGGAAAGCAGGTCTTTCTCCGTATCGGCCCCCGTGTAAAGCTGGTCGGCTATGGTCGGAGCAAGTCTCTTCGATGTTTCGTTATCCGTTAACTTCCAGACAGCATAGGTCCTGGCGGCTACTGCCTGGGCTTTTACAGCCTCATACTCTTCCGGAGTACGATCTCCAATCTCTCCCGGCAACACTCCCTTAACATAATCCTCGATATCAACTACGTTAATAAGCATAATCCCCTTAGGAGTTTCCTGGTACTGGGCTTTGAAATATCCTCGAAATGAATGATCGCCAAAAGTCAAAAGCGCCAGATCCTGACGGGGTTTACAACGGACTTCGGTTAGCCCGATTGCCAGAGGGCCATCTTCATCATCGATTTCAATTCCGTTCTCCCGAAAATCCAGTATAACGGTGGTATTAAAATAGAATATTTCTGAAAGCTTTACTCCTCGATAACATTCCAGGACAGCTTCTCCATTTCGCACTCCCAGAGTAGCCTCCTGGCCCTCAAACAACTCAATCGGTATCTCACGATTAAAATTTTTCAGTTTCTCCGATATGGGGTCTTGTTGAGCGTTGGAACGTAAAGCCAAAATCGATACCATCATGATTGCAAAGAAGATTTTTCTTATGGCAGGCATAATTTTCCCGGAATGTATGGTTTGACGGCTCCTGTAAAACTGCGAGCTTCGATTGGATTTTCGGTGATAAAACGATATGCCAAAAAAGCCCAGAGCAGGGCTTCTAAATAATCGGGATTGTATCCCACGCTTGCGGTTGATTCGACCACATTACCCTTGAAAGCGCTTTTTAAGTGATCGACGATAAATCCATTTTTGGCGCCGCCGCCGCAGAGATATATCTCCTCAACCCTGGGACCATAGCGCTTAATAAAATCGGTAATCGATGCCACCGTGATCATACTGAGAGTGGCAATAATATCTTCTGATGATCTTCCCCTGAGCTCCTTCATAACGCTTTCAAGGAAGCTTTGACCGAAAAGTTCCCTGCCGGTTGATTTCGGAGGCCGGAGTTTGAAATAGGGATTTTTAAGCGTATTATTGATTAAATCAATATTGGGGATTCCTTTTTGCGCCATGTAGCCATTGACATCATAAGATTGATCAAACAATCTGCGCATGGCAAGATCGATTAGCATATTCCCCGGTCCTGAATCGCCTGCCAGCGGTTTAAACGATTTGCCTAAAGGCGGCAAAATCGTAATATTGGCAATCCCGCCAATATTGACTACTGCACGCCATTTATTCTTGACTCTGAAAAGCGCCTCATGCAAAATCGGCGAAAGAGGCGCCCCTTCTCCCCCCGCCGCAATGTCGGAACGACGGAAGTCCGCCACAACCGGCAAACCGGATTTTCTGGCAATTATGGATGGATCGCCTACCTGCAAGGTAAGTGGCTTGTTATATTTATTTGGAAGATGCCGAATGGTTTGCCCATGAGAGCCAACCAAATCTATTGTCCCTTTGGCTTTTCTTATTCTTAACGCAAATTGTTTGACGGCATCTCCGAACATATCTCCAAGTTCGTAGTCGAGCGCCATCCACTCGACTCCATCCACAAATTCAGGCTCCGCCAAAGCGATTATTCGATTCCGAAGTTCATCGGGATAATTATATGATCGGGTTTTCAATATCTCCGGTTTTTCCAAGCGGGAGAATCTGGAATAAGCCATATCGAAACCGTCAGCGCTGGTGCCGGAATTAAGCCCAATAATATATAGCGGCTTTTGATGCAATAATTGTGGAAGGAACTTAGCGGGCATTCCTGAGGGCTTTGAGCCTTTTATCATATTCGGATGCTATTTTACCAAAGGCCTCGTCTTCTTCAAAGCGTTTTTTTACGGCCGATACGGCCTCGCGCTGGAATTCGAGGTCGCGCGATATTATCAGAAGATTATGCCCTGCATACAGCGAATCGCAAGCGGCCTGGCCGGCATCCCTGCCGGTTTGAGCGCCCGCCATATAAAGATCATCCGATACGATCACCCCTCGATGACCGACTGTATTCCTCAAATGGCTGATAACATTGCCTGAGTATGTGGCACAATTTTGCGAGTCGAGCGCCGGGCAAAGAAGATGAGTCGTCATGATCATGGCGACTTCGCTTATTACGGCCTGTTTGAATGGCCGCCAATGATAATCCAGGAAATGTTCAAGCTTTTCGTTGGATGTTGACAGAACTGAATGCGGATCACCTTTAGCTGAACCTAACCCGGGAAAATGCTTGGCACAGGTTAGAATGTGAAATTTCCGGAACTCCTCAATTAAAATTCCGGCGAATTCCGCTACTCTGTCAGGTTCATCGCCGAATGATCTGTCATTCAAGACCGCGTAATCCTTCTCTAAAGGCCAGAGATCTACCATCGGCGCTAAATTGACATTGATTCCCAGCTCAGCCATCTTTTCGGCAGTAGTTGTACACCATTCCTTGTATTCCGGAATATTGCCCGCTTTTAGATAATGCCGTGGTTTTTTCGAAACCGGGAAACCGTCCTTGAAACGCTGAACCCTCCCCGGCTCCTGATCAACCGTTATTAGGGCGTCGACCCCGGCAATTGCCTTAAGTCCGGAGATCAAACCCCCTAATTGCTTTTCATCTTTATAATTTTCTCCCAAAAGCAAAAATCCGGCCGGCGGATTGGATTCGATAAATTTTGCGAAATCTGAATTGAGGGTATGACCCGTAAAACCGAGGATAAAGAATTTGGCGCCGTTAAAACTCATACTGCTATTTTAACGCCGGTAGTCTTCATATTATCCGAAACCTGGACTCTATTCCGCCCCAGGGCTTTGGCCTGATACATCGTCTTGTCAGCCTTTTCAATAAGCTGATCCAGAGTTTTAACTCCATTGGGATAGCTCGCTATACCGATTGAGATCGTCATTTGAATATCCCGCTGCCCCTGGGAGTTGGAAAAGAATGCTTTTTGAACGGTGCTCCTGATTCGCTCTGCGATAACCAGAGCATCATCGTCTCCGGTTTGAGGCAGAATGACCACAAATTCCTCGCCTCCGTAGCGAGCCACGATATCGACGTCGCGGACACATTGTTTGACGATCCCTGAAATCTCACGCAGAACGATATTTCCCGTTTGATGGCCATGCTCATCATTAATTTTCTTGAAATGATCCAGATCCATCATCAGCACCGAGAACCTCTGACGGTATCGATCGGCGCGCCTGAGCTCGTCAGAGAGCTTATTCCTGAAGTACCTGTAATTAAACAATTCAGTCAACTCGTCTATTATTGTAAGCTCTTCCGTCTTTTTATGCAATAGAGAGTTATCGATTGCCACCGCCGCTGCGTTGGCGAAAATCATGAGAAGATGCCGTTCGCGATCATCCGGCTGGTTGCCCTTTTCGGTTTCAACTTTCATAATTCCCATAACTTTGCCGCGTGAAACGAGGGGAATATCGATGCTGTTTGAACTCGCTTCTTTGTTGTCGTAATTTAAGCGTTTCAACATACTGGTGCGGTCGCCCATATCGACCAGAGACGAAATATCACGGGCATGCATCGGCGGCTTTTCGAATATCCGCTTATTGCTATTTGCCAGACTGGCGAAAAGGAACAGGCGGTCGGATGTTACATTCGAGAGATAAATTTGACATTTTTTAAGTCTGAATATCCGGTGAGCGACATCGAGTACGGCGGTCAAAAGCTGATTTAAGTCTAATATACCCGAAAGGGCCCTGGTAGTTTCATAAATATCGCTAAGTTGAGCCTGAGAACTTTCCAGTTCCCAGGTTCGCTCGTTCAGAACATCGAGTGTCTTAAGCAGCTTGTTTTCCGATAAACGCATCGATTCAGCAACTGCGTACACGGCCAAACCCACACACCAAATTGAACCAAGGCGCAGGATAAAAGTTTGCAACAGGAAACTATGAACGCCGATCGGATATAGGCCGGCCCAGTAGCAGAGACCATACCAGATTGCCAAAATATAGGCGCGCCAGCCGTTGGAAACCACCGAGGCCAGGGCAACCACCGGGAAAAATGCCAGATAAAATTCGGAATTAAATCCGCCCGTATAGCGAATGACTATCGATATTATGGCAGCATCGAATAAAGAGTGAGCAAAAAACAGGTTCGCAGAGGCTGCATATTTCCGCCGTCCCAGCCATCCGAAAAATAGAACGATTAAGGCGTATCCCAAAAGCGCATAGAGAATTATTAACTCTGAATCTTGAGCGGCCTTGCCAAAACGATACCAAAGTAAACAGGCGCCCAAAAGAAGCAGGTGCAGATAAGGGTAAATCTTTCCAACTTTTGACGCAAATATCAAGCTCTATATTCTCCCTATAATCTTTATCGACATTACGTTTGAATAATTGACGGCAATCGGGTATTTTTCCCGATGAAAATAGCCCTGCATCTCTCGGCCCGCCAAAACTGCTTCTCTTATTTATAGACGATTTAGTTATCGATTATAGAGCCATTATCTCGGCTCGCATGCTCCGGAAACAAATTCCCATTCGGGACAACTGGTGCTGTCGGGAAAAACGCAGACGCCTCGCGACGAACTAAACCCGCCGCTGGTGTCAATAGCTGAAACCAGCCGATACCCCGACTGTTCGCAAAAGCTCCATTTTTGGCCGCACTCGCCTGAATAGAATCTCCACTCATCACACTCGGAACTATCGGGAAAAATAACTACGCCGCGCTGGCCCTCGTCCCCATTTCTGATCTCGTATTTAAAGCCCGTTCCATTCAGCTTTTTGTATAGTGCACTCTCGCGTTGAACAAGCACCGCCGCCGGATTAGCTATGGCTGATGACCCGGGTCTAGCTAACGCGTCAGGTTTTGACTTATCGTTAATTTGATGCTTTGGACAGGCTGCAATCAGGGGAATTATGCAGGTCAAAAGTAGAAAATATTTAAGCATTTCTTATTGCCCTAAAAAAGTTTCTATAGATTTAACGCCCGTTGATTGTCCCTGAGCCATTTGCGCTGAACTTTATATCCGGGGTAAATCGATTCAACCTTATCCCAAAATCGTTTCGAATGATTTTTAATCTCCAGATGGACAACCTCATGCGCCACCACATAATCGATAGCCTCGATAGGAGCCAGCACCAGTCGCCAGGCGAAATTGAGATTCCCCTTATGACTACAAGAACCCCAGCGCCTGGCAGCATTGGTGATTCTAATTCTCCCATACTTTAAGCCCAGCCTCGCAGCGTAACATTCAACCCGTTGTTTTATAATCACTTGGGCTTGATTCTTAAACCATTGCGTAAACACTTTTTTGGCGAAATGCTGATATTTTTCCGACAGATAAAAAGCATCGTTCAACCTGAGAATATCAGTCGGAGCGGCTGTTAAGTGCAACCTATAATTTGCTCCCAAATATGGTATGCCTTCACCTTCGACAAATTGTCTGATGGGTATTATTTTATATTCGGTAAGTACTTGCTCTTTCTTCTTCCGAATCCACTCTCCATGTTTGGCAATTACTTTTTCGATTTCATCCATTTTGGCCGATTTGGGAACCCGCACTATTAAAGTGGCATCGGATGCAATCTGTAGTCCGATCGTCCGGCGTTTCGACCTAATTAGTTTGTCAATTTTTGAATTCATCTTTTAGAATAAAAGGGGCATTCGGCTTCGAGACATTCTCTAATATAATCAGAAAATTCGCATTTAATATCGCGCTTGATCGATAGCCTGGTATTGAAATTCTCAACTAAAAAATCGGCAGCTTCCAGAATCGCCAGAAATGTATCTCTCTTACAGCATCTGGGCCCGCCAAGCCCGGCTATTTTACTCAAGCTTCGCGACGTCAGCAAATTGGCTAATTTCCATTCGTTTTTTGAAAGAGGAGTTGCCCCGGTTATCAGGCTGATAAAAATTCCTGTGCCTATAGCGGCGCCGCAGGCTCCATAAAATCCGCAGAACCCTCCCAAAACATTCCGGGCTCGCGTTTGAGCCTGTTCGATTTTTTCCGCTTTGGCCGCCATTTCGCCCCTGGAATTATAATATGCCGCTAACAAGACTGCCGGAACGAGCAAATGATGTTCAGGACCATGCATCTTGATTCTTTCATCGCGCATCAATATCACTGCTATCTCAAGCGGATCCACGAGAGAAGTATCGATAGAATATTGTTTGATCAATTCATTGCCCCGTAGACTGTGGCATTGATCGCAGATAAAATGGCCGCCCAGACACCTGACATTGGAATCCGCTTGAGTGCCGCAATACATACACTTCATAGGTTCGGGCTTATCGAGATAAGCAAGCTCCTCTCCGCAGATCAGGCAATTGGCCTTAAATTCCGATATCATTTATCCATATCCTCCTGCTCATCAAATCCAAAGATAGCTCATAACCATTTCGTTTTCAATATCATAGAGCTTTATATATAGCCAAATGATACTCCGAATAAATTACTACTTACTAGCTACGCATTCAATGAGTGTTGACCTTTTTGCATCTTTTGGGTATAAATATCATACTTGGGGGGAGAAACCGGGCAGTCCAACGGTTGGGGATTGCCCGGTTATTGATTTTAAATAATAAAATAATAATCTGGGAAACGGAAATTCATACTCTTTCGATTTTATCCAAGAGGCTCGGATTGGTTACAACTGTGCCATCCGATGATTGTTCAATCATTGTTACGAATCTGGCGCCAAATATTAGCTCATCGTGCCAATAAGAAAAACGCGCATATACTTTTCTATCCAGATCCTTATCGATGGCGGTAATTATAATTATAAACTCGGCATTTGCCTTTGCCAAACTTTCGGCATTCAATCCCCAAAGAGGGCTCTTTTCGTCGATGGGATGAACTACTGTCCAATTCAGAGGAAAGACCAGGACCATTTCTCGCTCAAGGGCCAGTTGCTGAAATTGCCTCTGACCGCTGCCATCGATTATTACCAGCGTCACCGCCGCTGTCACTTCAATAAGCTCATTGCTTCGGCCATTAATTATCCGGAACATTAGTCCTGTAATATCTTTGTAAGGAGCTATCACCGCCTTGTCGCTGAACATAATCTTTGTCGACGGGTTAGATATTCGGGCTAATATTAGTCCCGTTGCGACAGCAAATCCCAATAGCCCCAGGGCAGCTTCGATGTCGAGAACGACATTGCCCCAAACTGTGGCCGGGTGAAGCGGGCTGGCTCCAAGAGTCGTCAATATCTGAACGCTATATAGAAAAAGCTGAACATATCTCTGCCCTGCTCCGATATTGGATAGAACGGGAAAAGCCGCAGGACCGGTTAATTGATAGGCGGCTGCAAAGATCGCATTTGCCGTTAGAAACAGCCCAGATACCCATGTCATGAATGTAAACCAGGACATGGCCAGGATCGCATGGTACATGCTGAACCATCCGCGGCCAAAGGCGCTTTTCTTATAGACATTAAATGTGCCATCCCGATTAATAAACCGAGTTTTCTGATTTTGAATGACCCTAAAACCCAGGCCTAAATCCTGGTCTTGCATTGACTGTTTAGTATCCAATAATTCTTTGGGCATATCCTTTTCCATTTAGCTGAAATATTAATTTCCGGTCATAATTCTATATAACATAGTTTTATGTAGCTAAAGTTCTCTGTTAAACGATAAAAAAACGCCGCCGGGAATATATCCCAGCGGCGCTAACGCCTATTTGAGCATCAGCATTTTTCGAGTTTGCTCGAAATCGGTTGTCTTGAGACGGTAGAAGTATATTCCCGATGACAGGATCTCTCCCACATCGGATAGCCCGTTCCAGACGATATCATGGCTGCCACTATTCATTGGGCTGCTAATGAGCGTCTTGACGTTCCGTCCAAGCATATCATATATCTCGAGGCTGACATACGAATCTTTGGGAAGGCCGAATGTAATCCTGGTTTCGCCGTTGAAGGGATTAGGATAATTCGTGCCGGCAAACGGCGCTTTAAGGATAGATGATTGATTGTCTCCGGGAATAGCATCCAGCACTGAATCTATCGGCGCTGTAGATATCACCCGCTGTGGATCGTACGCGTCAGAATCGGGCAAACTGCCCAGGTAACCGTTGATATGATTTTGCCCCTTATCGAAAATGACCTGGCCATCGCCATCGTTAAAATCCCAGTAGGCAACCAGGCCCGCCTCGGTTCCCTCGAGCGAATGATTCATGGTTTGTAATATCTCTTCCTGCGTTCTGGCAACATTCCAGATCCTGACCTCATCGATATTACCATCAAAAAACCACGTAAGAAGATTCTTAAGCGCTCCAATTCTCAAACCGGTATCGTAGCTGTCGAGCCTCCCCGGATCGTGAACCCTTGAGATCAACTGTCCATTTAAATATAATGTACGGTATTCGCCATCAAATGTAAGGGCGGCATGAGTCCAGGTGGCAGTTTGAACCACATTGTACTCCTCAAACGGTGAATAGCGTCCATCGATGGCCACCTGCGCAAAGAAGTCTGTCCGGTTGGCGGGCCCCATATTGTACTGATAAAATGGCATAGTATGGCCCGGCGGCGCCTTGTCGATTATCGATGCGTGATCTGTCCCGGCATCGCTATCGAGATAAAACCAGGCCTCCATGGTCATTTGGTTTGATCCCACATTCAGGTTGGAATCGAACGGCACCTCAGCAAATTGGGCTCCCCCAAAACTCAGACAGAAATTTTCAGTCGGACTTGGCAGAGTTGTATCCGTGGCGGCAACGGAATAACCGGAGCGATTTCCAAGTTCGTCATAACTCACCAATATAAAATTATAGATTGTGCTCGTATCGAGCCCCGACACAGTTATGCTTTGCCTGGTCCCCGCAGGAGCCGGATCCGGAAGATCGATCACGGCGATGGCTTCATTCCACCAAAGACCGGTGTCGCTCTCAACTGGCAGGATCGAATATTTCATCTGGTATGCTGCCGCCGTACCCGAAACACTATCGTCACCCGGAGCGCTCCAGGCCAGGACCAGGGAATGAGAACGTCGTTCGGTCACTTCCAGGTCGGCAATAGACGTTTGGAGGCATATCGTCGGTTATCATTAGGCAAGGACGATAAAACACCAGCGGATCGGAATTTTCTCCTCGCAAAAGGCGGACCACCAGCGAATCGGTTTGCGAATTGACTGCGCATGATGTTTCCGCAAAGGCGCTGGCAACGATACTGTCGATTTCTAAAAGGGTGGCTTCGCCATCGAGGATTGAAAATCCGGCCGAAAGAGCTGAATCCCCCAAAGGGATATTAAGGGCATTCAGATTAGCATAACGCACCAAAAATGTAATCTGGTCACCCCGCATTAGTCCTAAGCCAAACCCCAGATCTCTCTGCGACGAGACCGTATCAAGCACTATCAAATCGGACGGTGAATAGTCGTGGATGCCGGACATGGTAACCGTAGCCGACTTGCCGTCTGTGTGAAACAGAGCCAATAAAGTAATTACAAAGGCTATCCGAAATCGCATAAATCCTCCGTAAAATCGATTTAAACCAAATCAACATAGTAATTATGCTCTATAATACAGTTCTGTCAAGGAAATATTTGGGCAAGAATGATACTTGAAATTAAAAAGTCCCTATCCTTTCCTCGGCGATTTTGCCTTGACAAGAGAAAGCTTTCCTATAAATTAGGCGAGTCGGTCTTTTGTCCGATAATAGTATTTTATGGCGGCGTAGCTCAGCTGGTCAGAGCAGAGGAATCATAATCCTCGTGTCCGGGGTTCGAATCCCTGCGCCGCTATTATCTTTTTAAGGATTCATCAACATTAATAGGATTGCCTCTATATCATCGATGGTTTTTGCAGATAATTTGCTATTGAACATAGATATAAATAATAGTATAATAAATGCAACTGGCCTGACCGCCAGATTGAACCGTGACGATTTTCATGATGGTTTTGCATTCTGATTTAAGCAGTGAGGAATAAAGTTGAAGACTGTCGTTGTCATAATAATTGCGTTGCTCTTAGCCGGCGATCTGCTCGGAGTTTATTTTGCATTCAAGGCGTTTAAATTAAGGCAGGAATTGATAACATTCCAGGGATATCTTAAAAATTCCACAGCCCAGGCAGAAGCTTTGAAGTCGGATTTCGGCGGTATTTCGGTTTATGCTGCTGATAATCAAAAAATACTATCGACATATACTCCGCAGCAACGGAAAGCAATGACTGTCCTCTTTGGGGCATCGATAACCAAAAATTGGGACATGGCCAAATATCTAAAGACCAGTAATGTGCTCAATCGCGGAATAGGTTCTCAATCCGACACTCAGCTATTGGCAAGATTTGCGTCCGATGTTCTACAACTGGAGCCGGGACAGGTAGTAATTAAATTCTGCTCAGGCAATTTTACAGCTCCGGCCGATGATGACAGAATGCTTGCCGAATATGAAATGATGGTTACAACGGCCGTTCGCAGAGGTATAAAGCCGCTTCTGGCCACAGTAATTCCCGCCACTAAGAATGCCGAAAAGTATGAAAGTTATAGTATATCCGATCATGTTAGACGCTTTAACGATAATATCAGAAAGTTGGCTTCGGATAACGGCCTGGTCCTGGTAGATTATTATTCCGCTATGGCCGACGAAAATGGTTACTTGAAAAATGATCTGGCTCGTGATGATATCCATCCAAACGAAAATGGATATAAGGTTATGGCCGAGGTACTAAATCCTTATCTTTAATCGTAATATTAGTAAAGTATTCAAATAGATGGATTTCAAAAATATAAATTCTCCCAATAATAATATTGTTGAAGAACAAAATTATTGTATCAGGGATAGTAAACATCTCTTCTATTCCCTCTATTTGCCAAAAGGGAATGCAAAGTCGGGGATCGTGATGTGCAGTCCCGTTGCCGAGGAAAAAGTACGAACTGTCAGAGTCATGGTATCGTTTGCCAGAGCTCTGGCGTCGCTGGGCATCGCCGCTATAATGTTCGATTATTATGGCGACGGCGATAGCGAGGGAAATTTCGAGGATGCTACATTCGACGACCGCCTCGATGATATTAAATTCGTCTATAAATTCTTTCAGGATAAATGCTCGCTCGAGAAAGTCGGAATCCTGGGACTCAGATGGGGCGCCACTCTGGCGGCGCAATTGGCCGATGTTTTATCACCGAATTTGCTGATTCTATGGGAACCAATTATCGATACTGAGAAGCATCTATACGAGTTTTTAAGATTGAATATCGCCGCCCAAATGCTGGTTTCGGGAAAAGTATTAAAAAATCGAGAGGAGCTTGCAAAAGACCTCGAAGCCGGTGGAACGGTTGGTATCGAGGGTTATACGGTCACCTCGGAGTTTTATAAATCGGCCAAACGGCTAAAATTGATTGATCGAAAATACGATTTCGCCAATAGTGCTCTGATAGTGCAAATATCCAAATATCCAGATAAAAAAATCGGTCCTGATTACGAAAAATTGCAGGCTTTGTTTTCATCGTCACAGGTAATACATGTGCCCAAAGAGTTCGAATGGGAAAAAACCGAAATATGGCAGCCGGCGCCTCCTATTTTGTTTAACGAAACTATTAACTTTATAAAAACGAATGAATTTTAATCAAACTACTATATCTCTGAAAAACAAGGCCGGAGAATCGCTTTACGGAATAGTCCATCCTCCCCAATCATCCAATGGGGGATTGGTTATCATGTGCAATATCGGATTGCACTATAGGGTGTGCCATTCGCGGTTGTTCGTACGCCAGGCGCGCGTCTTGCAGGATAGCGGTTTGACTGTGGTCCGATGCGATACATCCAGGGTTGGTTACAGCCAGGGCGACCTCCCCGGCGGACGAGCTCTAGATGTGTTTGATGAAGTCCAAACCGGTCTTTTCATGGATGATACCCTGCAACTTGTCGACTATTGCAAAAACAATTTCAAACCCAAATTTATCTTCTTATACGGTCTCTGCGGCGGGGCGCTTACTGCGGTCCTGACCGCGGCTAAAGATAAAAGTATCAATGGCGTTATCTTTATCGCGGGGCCTGTAAATCTTTCCTCGGAAGAGGAGCTAACTACGATGCATCCTTTCGAGGCCGATGTCTTTATGAAGGGATATATCTTAAAAGCGCTTAATATCAAATCCTGGGCGAGATTCGTTAGCGGCAAGACGTCATACAAGGATTTGTTTAATGCCATTAAGGTCAAGGCTGCCAACAAAATGTCACGGCCCAAAGTTGATACCAATCAACATATCGAAAAACGCGAAACAGGTCAGAGCAAGGGTGAGGTCTTTAATACCATTTTCTATCAGGCTTTCGAAAAATCTGTCAAAATGGGACAAAAGACTTTCTTTATTCTTCCTGAGTTGGATCGGGCCACTTACGATTTCGATAAATATTTTATGCCGATATTAAAAGAGCACAGCGAATATCAGGATGGTTATTCGATATGCCGGATCGATAAAGCCGATCATACATTCTCGCGGCCGGATTCGTCTCAGAGTCTCATCGAGGCCGCCAGGGATTGGCTGCTGAGCAAATCAAATGCCTGAACTCATTATAGCCCTGGTAAACTGGAATACCAAGGATCTCACCCGAGATTGCCTTAAAACATTAATCGCTGAGGTCTGCGATATCGATCATGAAATCTGGATCGTAGACAACCATTCTGAGGATGGCTCGGTTGAAATGATCAAGCGGGAGTTCCCGGAAGTAATACTGATCGAAAACAACGAGAACGTCGGATTTGCCCGCGCCAACAATCAAATATTATCCAAAGCGGTTGGAAATTATTACCTTCTCTTAAATACCGACACAATAATTCCACCTAATTCGTTAAGGGATTTAGTCAGGTATTTGAATGATAACCCCGACATCAGCGCCGTCGCTCCGAGATTAACTTATGAGGACGGGAGACCTCAGCTTCCCCTCAAGGCGCTGCCTTCCTTGTGGAATGAAACAAAGTACTGCCTGGTTTATCATTTTCATCCATTCAAGGGCATTTTTCGATTTTTACTCAGCGAAAATAATCCTCAAATAATCTCGGGCGAAAAGCCCATTCGGAAAGAAATATTGTCCGCAGCTTGCCTGCTGATCAGGCGGCAGGTTATCGATAACATCGGTTTGCTTGGCGAGGAATATTTTCTTTTTTCCGAGGAAAACGACTATTTTACGCGTTTCAAAAAAGCGGGACTCAAAAGCTATTATCTGCCGGGCGTTAGCGTTATTCATCTTCTCGGCAAAAGTCGCGCTAAACGAGGCGATCTCGATTCTGATTTGAATTTCATAAAAAGCAGAATGATTTATTTCAAAAAGTTTTTCCCTCTGGAGCTTATTTTATTAAAATTTGTTTACTTGCTTTTCTTTAGCTGGTCATATTTAATTGCCTCTTTAGGGAAGCTTATTAAAAAGAATCGGGAATACGACTATCAAATATATTATCGGAAATTAATCGGTAATTTGGGCAATGTTAAATAGCGATATTGGGAAAGCATGAAAGACATTAGTCAATTTAAAAGGCGGATAGCAATTACAGGCGGGGCGGGCTTTATAGGAAGCAACCTGCTTTTATATTTGGTGCCTCGCTATCCCGAAAACCTGTTTGTCAATATCGATATGCTAACTTATGCCGGTAATCTTTCTAATCTTAAACCGATTGAAGTTTCCCGGAATTACATTTTTGAGAAAATCGATATTCGCGATTTCGATAGCCTTCAAAACTGCTTTAACAAATATGAGATTGACGGAGTTATTCATCTGGCCGCCGAATCTCACGTGGACCGCTCGATAATCGGTCCTGCTGAATTTATCACCACCAATATTCTGGGGACCTTTAACTTATTGGAGATTGCCCGAATAATCACTGCCGCTGGTAAGGGTTTTAGATTCCATCAAGTATCGACCGACGAGGTATTTGGCTCGCTTGGCACAACCGGATATTTTACGGAATCAACGCCTTATAATCCTAATTCCCCCTATTCAGCCTCTAAGGCATCCGCAGATCATCTGGTGCGCGCTTATCATCATACCTACGGCCTCGATACAGTCACTACCAACTGCTCCAATAACTATGGACCCTATCAATTTCCCGAAAAGCTCATTCCCCTGGTAATTAGAAATGCCATGGCTGGAATTCCTATTCCGGTTTATGGTGACGGCAAAAATATTCGGGACTGGTTATTCGTCGAGGATCATTGCAGCGCCCTGGATTTGGTTTTTCAAAAAGGCAAATCGGGGGAAACATATAATATCGGCGGACGCAACGAGATAGAAAATATCCAAATAGTTAGTGATATATGCCGGATAATCGATCGGATCAAGGGTGATAAAAACCGCCAGAGCCTGATAACCTACGTTAAAGACCGTCTCGGGCATGACCGACGATATGCCATAGACGCTTCTTTGATCGAAACGGAGCTTGGCTGGAAACCGAGTTATTCGTTTGAGGAAGGATTGCTTAAAACAGTCAATTGGTATCTCGACAATGAGGAATGGCTCTATAGCTGTATCAGCGGCAAATATCTGGAGTATTACGCCAAACAATATCATGAGCGATAAATAAGGAGTGTCAATGAGCGGGCCTTTGAATAAAGGAATAATTCTGGCGGGCGGAAGTGGAACCCGACTATATCCGGTCACCCAGGTCGCCAGTAAGCAGCTTTTGCCGGTGTATGACAAGCCCATGGTGTACTATCCCCTCTCGACGCTTATAATGGCCGGCGTAACGGAAATACTCCTGATTTCGACACCCACCGATATTCGCCGTTATGAAGAACTTCTTTCCGATGGTCATAAACTTGGCCTCAATATTACATATAAAGTTCAGGAGCGTCCCGCCGGTATCGCTCAGGCTTTTTTACTCGGTGAGGAATTTATCGGAAAAGATAATGTCGTTTTAATTCTAGGAGATAACATTTTCTATGGCTCCTATAATTTTCTACGCGAAGCAACTGATTTCAGAACCGGCGCCATGGTTTTCGGATATTATGTTAAAGACCCCGAACGCTACGGAGTTGTCGAGTTTGACGATATGGGCCGCGTAATTTCGATTGAGGAAAAACCTAAAGTCCCCAAATCGAACTATGCGGTCACCGGGTTATATATTTATGATAATAGCGTCATCGATATCGTCAGGAATCTCAAACCGTCAGGCAGAGGCGAACTTGAAATTACCGATGTCAACAAGGCCTATCTGGAACAGGGAAAACTGAAAGTTGTGAAACTTGGACGGGGCATTGCCTGGCTCGATACCGGCACTCATGAGAGTATGCTCGATGCCAGCAATTTCATAGCGACGATCGAAAAAAGGCAGGGCCTGAA
The DNA here is from genome assembly GCA_963801605.1 of uncultured candidate division Zixibacteria bacterium. Classification (GTDB taxonomy): domain Bacteria; phylum Zixibacteria; class MSB-5A5; order UBA10806; family UBA10806; genus UBA10806. Next base: position 1,777,982 of record CAWDFP010000006.1, on the reverse strand, counting down.
AATAGCTTGTATCGAGGAAATAGCCTATAGAATGCGATTCATAAATCGTAAACAGGTTCAGGAATTAGCCGCCAACATGGCCAATAATGAATACAAGCAGTATCTTCTTAAGGTTATCGAGGAAGTCGACGATGCCTTATAAGGTTCTCCTGACCGGTTGCCAGGGTCAACTTGGTTCTGATTTAATGGTTGGACTATCGTCAAAATACGATATTAAAGGCATCGATATTAATGATCTTGATCTTCGAAACAATGCCAGACTTTCGGAATACATCAAAAGCCTCAGGCCCGACATTGTAATTCATCCCGCTGCCTATACCGATGTCGATGGCTGCGAAAGCAATGTAGAAATGGCTGTGGAATCCAACGCTATTGTGACCAAAAATATCGCGATGTTGTGCAACGAAATCGGCGCCAGGCTAATATTCTATTCGACCGATTACATATTCGATGGCAACAAGACCTCGCCCTATATCGAAACCGATACACCCTGTCCTCAAACAGTTTACGGGCAAAGCAAACTTGCCGCTGAAAAATATATCGCCGAATCTCTGGAAAAATACTGCATTTTACGAATTGCCTGGCTTTACGGCGCCAAAGGAAAGAACTTCCCGAAAACAATCATCAAGGCTGGATTAAATCAGTTAAACGATAAACAAAAAGGGGCGCCGGTAAAACCATTAACTATAGTTAATGACCAAATTGGAAACCCAACCTGGACCAGTGATGTTGTTAAGCAAACTGAGATAATGATAGAGCATGAACTGGACGGTATCTATCATAGCACCGCCGAGGGTGAAACATCGTGGTATCAGTTCGCCAGAGATATTTTCGATTACTTAAAACTGGATGTTGAAGTAATGCCGTGTACAACCGATGAATACCCCCGTCCGGCTAAACGGCCGCGGTATTCATCTTTAGAAAATAAACGTCTGAAGGATTTGGGGCTAAATAGCATGCGGCATTTTCGGCCCATGCTTTATGAATTCCTGGATTCTAACCGAGGTGACCTATTACGATAAAATGCGAAATCCCGGGAGTAATCATTACCCCCATAAACAAGCATTTCGACTCCCGCGGTTGGCTGGCCGAGTTGTTCAGAAGCGATGAACTGCCTGAGGGCTTTATCCCGGCCATGAGCTATATTTCAATGACTAAGCCGGGTATCACCAGAGGACCCCATGAACATCGGGAGCAATCCGATTTCTTCTGCTTTATGGGGCCGTCAACGTTCAGGCTCTATTTATGGGACAACAGGCCGGGATCGCTGTCCTATGGCGCGAAGTGCCACTATGAATTTGGCGAAGATGTGATGACCGCGGTGATCGTCCCGCCCGGAGTGGTGCATGCCTACAAGAATATCGGATCGATTGACGGCCTGGTATTCAACGCGCCTGATAAGCTTTATGCCGGTCCGGGTAAAAGCCAGCCGGTCGATGAGATCAGGCATGAAAACATGGCCGATTCCAAATTCAGGATAGACGAATAATTAAATAAGCCTGAGAAAAGTTATTCCCAATTTATCCGCTATAAACTGAAATAGAAATATTAATATTTTAAGGCAGCTTGGTGACGATTTTTGGTCCCAGGGCGTTGGCAATAGGAAGCGGTAATTTTTTCCAAATACTGATAGCCAGACGAAACTTCGAATTTGACGGATTTAACTCAGGAAGTTCCTTTGTCTTTAAGAGTTTATATTGCCAGATCTGCTCCTGAGGATTTTTCACCCATTGCTTCTTAAATTTGAAAGTCCCCGCATTTAAGGAGCTTCTTCCAAAATCAAATTGCTTTGAGCCTCTATTATGGCAATGCTTGATAATTTCCCAGTAAAGCAGATTATTGGGACTTAAATTCAGATATTTCTGGTATGCCGATGCTGACGGAACAGTGGAATAATCTTGATAGTGAATAATCAAACCCGTGGCTATCGGCATATTCCCCAATTTGACTAACGCTATTTCGGTGTCGGCGGGAAAAGTGCGGAATTGTTCAGTAAACAGCGATTTAGGCCATACGGGCGTACCCAAGTCACGCATATTGCAGGAGAATATTTTATAAAACTCATCCAAAAGCTCGATTTTGCCAAATTGAAGCTCAAGACCGGATTTGGCCGCTTTCCGCACCTGGTTTTTGGCTTTACCATCGATTGATTGCCAAACATCATCCTCGGTACCATTTAGGTCGAAAATGAAAGCGTATTTTTGATTTTTCTCATGTAGATTCTCAATACGATGCCTGACCGCTCGAAGCTCCACGAACTGGCAATCCTCTTCCCTGGCGATCTCAGTCAGAAATTCAACCAAGCCAGCCGCCACATCCTCGCTTTGAGCCAGCGGCCCACCATAATCCAGCCACGGCAATGAGATAATATATTTGCCAAACAGACGGCTTTTCATGAGCACCGCCGGTAATATGCCCTCGATTTTATCCTGTCTTTGGGCGATAATATAGCGCGGTTTTACCCCAAACGAATTCTCGAGAATCGGCCACCATCCCCAGCGATGAGCAAACGTATGCTTGGGATGACTATCAACATAATTATCCCAGGCAAGAGAATCGGATTTAAGGGCAAGGCGGTATGTAATATTTCCCGTCATCAATTGCTCAGATCTTTCTTAACTTAAATTCGTTACAGGCTCATCTGCAACGGACAATTTAACATCAATGCTATCAGAAATCCTCTAATTTCCCACTCTCCGAAATTAATATTCCAGTTGATTCCAAATTAATGCCGATTTCATTTCTATGCAAGTAATTCTTCCTATAGGATTCATCGGATAGAATATATTTTAACTAACCGGATGCGTTCTTAATGCCTTACTATCCCCAAATAATTTGACATGGTTGCCGGTTCGGGATAGAATATATCATGGCAAAAAATTATGATGTGTTAATTATCGATGATGATAAAGCCATTGTCGAATCACTTTCGGCGCTCTACCGCGATCACGGATTTAGTCCTCAGAGCGCCGGCTCGGGCAGGCCAGGCGCTGGAACTCGCCAAAACGCATTTCTATAATCTTATCATCCTCGATCTGGGACTCCCGGACATAGACGGCCTGGAGCTATTCAAAGAGCTCAAAGCCAGCGGAGTTACTGCCCCAGTGATTATCGTGAGCGGGCAGGCAACGATAAAAAAAGCCATCGAGGCTACCAGAATGGGTGCCTTCAATATCATTGAAAAACCGCCCGATCCCGCCAGCCTGCTTCTCGATTCCCAGAACGCCGTCAGACAGTACGAGCTTGAATCCGAGATCGACAAACTTCGCAAACAACTTCTCCTGCAAAACGATATGATAGGTCAATCCGATTCCATGCGGCAGTTGCGCGATAAGCTCGCCCGAATCGGCCTTTCCGATAGCCGGGTATTCATTTATGGCGAACCGGGCGCGGGCAAAGAGATGGCGGCCCGTTACCTGCATTTTTCGTCGGATCGAGCTACCGGGCCGTTTGTGGCAGTTAATTGCGCCGCTATTCCGGGTGAATTATTCGAATCGGAACTCTTCGGCCACGAGCGCGGCGCGTTCACCGGAGCGGTGGCCTCCCGAAAGGGTCGTTTCGAGCTGGCCGATGGGGGCACTCTGTTTCTCGATGAAGTCGCGGAGCTTCGCCCGGAGCACCAGGCTAAGCTGCTTCGAGCCATAGAATCATCGGTAGTGCAGCGGCTTGGCTCTACCCGAGAGATTAAGATCGATGTCAGAATCGTCTCGGCCTCAAACAAGGATTTGCATAATGAAACTAAAGAGGGACGATTCCGCGAGGATCTCTATTTCCGTCTGAACGTAATTCCGGTCATGGTACCGCCGCTTCGGGAACGTCCTGACGATATTCCTCTTCTGGCTCGCCACTTTCTCGATTCCCTGGGATATGCCAGGTTTCGTCTGGAGCCCAACCGCTATCTCTGTTCTCTGCGCATACAACTGGCCTGGCAACGTGCGGGAGCTACGCAATATTATAGAACGCGCCGCCGCCATGACTCAGGGCGAGCTACTTACCGATCACGATATCAAAGATGCTATAGCCGGCTCGGATTCGAAAGCCGCTGAATCAAAATCCGCTAAACCTATCTCTTTTCGAGAGCAAGCCAGCCGCTTTGAAAAAGCACTTTTAGAGGATACTCTTCGCCAGGCCGACGGTAACATCGCCGAGGCCGCCAGAATATTGAAAATGGATCGCGGCAATCTCTCCAAACGATTAAAAAAGTATGGATTAACCGGGACGTAGCGTACCGAGTGGCCGGGACGCTTACGATCTTGACAACCCGTGTAAGGTGCGCTCTGGGCGCCAATATAATTTTTAACATTGTGTAGATTGAATTCCGAGTCTCCTTGACGAGAAACCCGACAAAATAATCAAAGTAGCATCCCCCTCCCCCCTCCTTGACAAACTGCCCCTGTAGGCCTAACTTAAGGTGATGATAAAGAAAGCTTTCAAGATTCGATTTTTACGAGAGGTGTATTAATGGCGAACTTATTATGGGGCAATCTGATCAATATGTATCAACCGCCCAATGTTGACCGCGCGGAATTGGAAAAAATCGTCAACCGAAGCTTTTTGCCCCTCTTGCGCATTTTCGCCCATAATCCCGAATACAAATTTTCGCTAAATTTGCCCGGTTCCACTGTAGATCTATTGATTCGCACCGGTTTTGGGCAGGTTATCAAAAAGATTGCCGAATTGGCCGAACAGGGTCAGGTTGATTTCACCATGACCCCCAAGTATCAACCGGTTATTCCGTTTCTTAATGAGGATGATGTCGCCCGCCAGATCGAGGCCAGTAACAAAATCTGCAAACGCTACTTTGGAATAAATTATGTACCTCGCGGGCTGTATTCACCTTTTTTAGCCTATTCGCAATTGGTTTCGAAAACCACTGCACGATTTGGCTTAAAATGGGTAGTCACCGATGAGATATCCTTTTATAACGGCGGCCCAACCGGTTATTCCACCCTGTACATGGACAAATCTGCAGGAGGAGTCGTGCTGCTGCCCAGACATCGTGAGCTTTCCGACCAGCTTGAGGGCTCTATGTGGGCGCGCAAATTGCCAAGATCGGCGGCGGAATATGTACAGAGCGCTCTACAAAAATGCGCCAATGATAAATACTTTATTACCGTTATGGATGCCGAAGCGTTCGGGTATCGCCATGCAGGACGGCATGGGCTGGTCAAAGCGCTCTACAGCGAGGCTAAATTCAAGAAGGTAACTCTCTCCGAGCTACGCACATTTATCAAGCGCAAGGAGTTCGTCAGGGCATCCGAGGGCACGGCTGAAACCCGGCCGCAGGATATGAAACGGCGCAAACCGTATCTGCTCTGGCAGAATGATGACAATCCAATTCAAAGCACTCTCTGGCAGCTCTTTAATCTGGCATCAGTTGAGATAAAAAACGCCGGTTCCAAAGGCGATCCACAATATATCCGCGCTCGCGAAATGTTCGATTCGGCGTCAGCCGGCATCATCTGGTTGATGACTTCCGGTACTCCCTGGTGGAATAGCGCCTATGCTCTGCAGGCTGCCGACGATCTGGCGATTGCGGTTTTTGTGTTGTTATCATCGAGCTTGAAATCCAAAGAGGCTGCTATCGCACAAAGGATAAAATTATATGCCGATATTGAGCAAAATGAAAAAGCAGGCGAATTTAAAAAATGGCAGAAAAACTTCCTGAGAATAAACAACATCCCATTCGAAAGATTCTTCAGTAAACCTGCCGAGGAAGCAAAAGATTAGATAAATTACACCTGAATAAATAATAAAGGCGGCACCCTTAAAATGCCGCCTCTTTCATTTTATTAAGCCCCTATAATAGATAGCTATTTGAGCTGCTTATTGACGAAATCCCAATTTATGAGATATCTCAACGAAGGTGCCGATATAATCGGGCCTCCGGTTTTGGAAATCGAGATAATAAGCATGTTCCCATACATCGATAGTCAGAAGCGGTTTCATGCCGTAGATCAGCGGGTTTTCGGCATTGGGGGTTTTTAAAACCTTTAATTTGTTGCCATCGAGAGCCAGCCAGGCCCAGCCACTTCCAAATTGGGTGGCGCCCGCATTTTTAATTTCCTCGACAAACTTTTCGTAACTTCCAAAATCAGCCATAATCCGATCAGCAATTGGTCCGGTTGGTTTTTTGCCTCCGCCCTGCTTCATGCAGTTCCAGAGGAAAGAATGATTCCAGGCCTGAGCCACATTATTAAAGATGCTCATCTGTTTGGGATCGTTGGCCGTTTTGGTAATGATAGCCTCGGAATTCTCCTTCTCGAAAGGAGATCCGGTCAAAAACTTATTGGCGTTATCCACATAAGCCTTATGGTGTTTATCATGATGAAATTCCAGCGTCCTGGCGCTGATATACGGCTCTAAGGCGTCTTTGGAAAACGGTAGTTCCGGCAGGGTAATTGGCATAGCAACTCCTTTTTGTTAAAATTTAAATTTAATATTACGATTACGAAATATTAATCCCTCTTAATATTGGAAAAATCGAAATATTTATTATATATATTTACATTAAGAGGGCACTCGTCAAGTAATTTATGTTTTTGGGGAGGGAAACTTTTCCGAAAATTCATGATATTACCATAATCTAAGCATAATTTGGCCGAATAAAGCTATCGCGGTCTCATTTTTTGTCGAAAATCTCATAGTCAAAACGAGGAATTTATTAATTTTGTTCCTTTAATGAAAACAAATCGGGAGCTTTATCGACATAAATATGGTTCTAAATTCTTAGCGAGAACGTATTAAATCAAAAAGGCAATATGGAACTAACAGCGCCCGGCGCATTGACGCCCAAAATACAGGAACTTACTGAAGTAAATCCTGTGCATCGCAAAAAGTCTCTCGACCTACCGCTGATGCTGGTAAGATTGGTGTCTCTTATTACATTGATAAGCGGAATCCTCAATCTCTTTTCTATAGTAGCCCGACACCTGCCTCAAAGGTTGGATATCTTGCTCGGTATCCTGCCGTTGGAGTTCATTCATCTTTCCCGTTTCTTTACCATTTTGATAGGTTTTGCTTTAATAATTTCATCGGTAAATATTTACAGACGCAAATTACGCGCCTTTCAAACGGTCCTGATTCTCTCGATCCTGTCGATCATCTTTCATATGACTCGAGGTCTCCATTATGAAGAATCGCTACTGTCCCTATTTCTGATCCTCATTTTGTTTGCAACTCGGAAATACTATAACGTTAAAAGCAGTATTCAGTCACTCCCCGGAGCGCTTTTCAGAGCCGGATTGGCTCTCCTGATCGCTATTTCGTATGGGGCCGCCGGATTTTGGTTTATCGAACGACGGCATTTCCAGTATAATTTTCATTGGAATGACGCTATCGCCGAATCTATTCGATACCTGCTGTTAATTGGAGATCCCCAGCTTGTGGCCTATACCAGTCACGCGGCCTGGTTCATAAATTCTCTTTATGTAATGAGTCTTACCGCGATTGCCTATACAATTTATGCCTTGTATCGTCCCATGATATACAAATTCAGGACTCATCCTCGCGAATTACAGCAGGCCAGGGAGATTGTCGAAAAACACGGACGATCGGCGATGGATTATTTCAAATACTGGCCCGATAAAACCCTTTATTTCTCTGAATCCAGTAAAAGCCTGATAGCCTACAGGGTGGGGGCTAATTACGCCGTTGCGCTGGGCGATCCGGTTGGACCTGAGGATGAAATCGAATCGATAACTCAGGATTTTATCAGCTATTGCGCCCAAAACGGGTGGGGCGTTGCTTTACATCAAACCACAGCGGATTTTATAGAGATTTACGAGCGATTGGGTTTGCGAAAACTTAAAGTGGGAGACGATGCAATCGTCGATTTAACCGGCTTTTCTCTTGAGGGTAAAGCGCATAAATCGCTCAGGCAGGCAGTCAACCGAGTTGAGGAGTTGGGAGTTCGATTTGAAACGTATGAACCGCCAATCCCCGATGATATCATCGATAAAACCAAGGAGATTTCCAATAAATGGCTAAATATCCCAGGGCATCGGGAGCGACAATTCACGCTGGGACTTTTCGACCTTGATTACATAAAGTCAACTCCCCTGGTTATCGCCATTGATAAAAACAATCAACCGTTGGCCTTTGCCAACCTGATACCCTCCTATTACCCCGGTGAGGCCACCATTGATCTGATGAGGAGAACGCCCGATTCCCCTAACGGAATTATGGATTTTATTTTTATTAAGCTGTTTCTGCAATTGAAAGAAAAAGGCTATTTGCGATTTAATATGGGAATGGCTCCGATGTCCGGTTTTCATCAGGGCGAGGCCCCGACCGCCGAGGAGAAAGCCATTCATTTTTTCTTTCAGCACCTGAATTTTCTATTTAGATATCTTGGTCTGAAAAATTTCAAGGCCAAATTTGCCACTTCGTGGGAGCCAAGATACGCAATTTATAAAAGCACTCTGGATTTGCCCCGGATGGCGCTGGCTTTGAGAGAAATTTCCGAGTTAAAAAAGTGAACCAGAAAAAACCCGATGATATGAAAGAACAAAACCTGGCTTTGGATCTGCCCGAAAGTATCGATACCCGCAAGCCTGGGCAAATCCTCAAGCAGATTCTGGGGTACGCTATTGCTCTGGCCTGCCTGATCTGGGTCTTTCATGACATTCATCCAGAGCGCCTTTTCGATCAGATCGGCAAGATCGCCTGGGGTTGGGTTATTCTCGGACTTATCCTCGATTTTTTCAGTTACCTTAGCCAGGGGTATCGCTGGCATTTGCTTCTCAAACCGGTTGGAGATGTGCCGGTAATCAGAACCACCCAGGCCATCTATACCGGCCTCTTTACCAATGAGATTTTACCCTTTAGAACCGGGGAATTGGTGCGGGCTTATCTCGTTTCCCGATGGAAAGGCATCAGTTTCGTCAACGTTGTACCCTCGATTATGGTTGAGCGTTTCTTTGACGCTATCTGGCTGGGCGTGGGAGTCGGATTGACCGCTTTACTGGTTGATCTTCCCAAAAATCTGATGCGAGCGGCTGATATCCTGGGAGTTGTAGTGCTGGTTTTCATAGCCATATTTGTTTCGCTGGTTATCCGACGGGAACAGCAGCTTGAGAAAAATGAGGAAACTGCCAAACCGAGATCGAAAATGATAAGGCGATTGATCGGTATTCTAAATAAGTTGGCAAACGGCATTAAAACTCTGGGGGCCTCGCGCTCTTTCTATTTCGGCCTTTTGGTTTCTCCTTTATTCCTGATATTTCAAATTCTGGCGTTCTGGTTTATCATGAAAGGATATGGCATCGAATTGAATCTCTGGTCTGGGGCAGCCGTTATGATGATTCAGTTATTGGGCATTGCCATTCCCAATGCTCCCTCCAACGTTGGCACTTATCAATTTTTCACAGTGGTAGGATTGACCCTTTTCGACATCGATAAAACCACCGCCTCCGGATTCTCGGTGGTAGCCTTTATAGTGCTGACATTGCCGCTCTGGATTCTCGGTTCATTTGCGCTGCTGCGCACCGGCATGAAGCTTAAGGAAATTCGCGCCGAGATATCCGGGCTGATGAAACGCAAGGAAATCGATAAATAGATATTAATGCTTTCTTAGAAGATAAGATAATGGTTAGTGGGGAGGAAATCATGAAGAAGTTCGTCTTGGAGCTGGCCCTCGTATTTGCTCTTACATCAATCGCTTTAGCCTCGGAGGATTCATTTCAATTTGGACGATTCGGGACTGTTCATATTTATTACCAATCGCCTCAGCCCCAAAATATAGTCCTCTTTGTTTCGGGGGATGGCGGCTGGAATCTGGGTGTAATCGATATGGCCAGGTCGCTTGCTTCGCTGAACGCTTTGGTAGCCGGGATAGATATTACGCACTATCTGAAACAGCTTGAAAAATCAAGCGAGCCGTGTTCTTTTCCCGCCAGCGATTTCGAACTATTAAGCAAATACATTCAGAAAAAATATGGGTATGATAATTATACCGCGCCTGTTCTGGTTGGTTACTCCTCGGGAGCCACTCTTGTTTATGCCACCCTGGTACAAGCCCCGACCACCACGTTTCGAGGAGGAATCAGTATGGGTTTTTGCCCGGATCTGCCAGTTACCAAGCCATTCTGTCACGGTAACGGCCTGAATTGGACAGCCGAACCCAAAGGCAAAGGATACAACTTTCTGCCATCCGATGCCCTTGAGGTTCCCTGGGTCGTCCTTCAGGGAGATATTGATCAAGTCTGCAGCTCTAAAGATACCGCTGAATTTGTGAAGCTCGTTAAGAAGAATGCCACGATCTTTCAACTTGCGAAAGTCGGACATGGCTTTTCGGTTCCAAAAAACTGGATGCCTCAATTTAAGCAGGCTTACGCTACGGTAGCGAGCGCCAAATCCGACAGTCCGCCTGAAGCAACGGCTCCCGAGGTGAGCGATCTGCCATTAGTGGAAGTCCCCTCCAATGATAGCACAAACGATATTCTTATGGTTCATCTCACCGGCGATGGCGGTTGGGGTATCACCGATCGCGGCCTGGCAAAAGCTTTGTCCGATAGCGGCATTTCTGTCGTAGGACTCAATACATTGCATTATTTTTGGAAAGAAAAAGACGCCGATCGCGCGTCGGCAGACCTGGCCCGTATCCTGCGTTATTACCTGACCACCTGGAATAAAAGCGAAGTCATCCTGTGCGGATATTCCTTGGGCGCGGACGTCCTTCCATTTATGACCAGCCGCTTGCCTCAAGACTTGTTCTCTAAAGTTAAGCTCGTGGTTTTGATCGGCCCCAGCGCTCAGACCGAATTTAAATTCCATCTCTCCGATTGGATGGGAGGCGGCCCGGGCAAGGATGCCGTCCCCGTTCAGCCGGAAATTGAAAAACTAAAAACGCTCCGGATTACCTGTTTTTATGGAGAGAATGATGATAACGATATCTGCCCGCTTCTTGATTCAACTTACGTTAAGATAATCGAGCTAAGGGGCGGGCACCTGGTAAAAAGCCATTTCGATCCAATCGCATCGGAAATCATCAATTCCGCCAAAAATCTAAACAAATGATTAGGGAAATTGAATAGTTAGTCGAAGTAAGTAGAAATAAAAAAACCTCAGGATATATGCTCATCAAAGGGCTTCATCCTGAGGTTATTTTTTAATCGTCTAAAACTTCATAGAGGCGGCCATAGCCTCAAATTCGTCCTTGTTTTCCTTGCTGTAGAATTCGCGTTCGCAAAAGGCGTGAAAGATAAAAAGGACATTATCTTTTTTGAAGGCAAATATCTCATGCACTTCGTGGTCGTTTATGACCTTATCCACTTGTTGTTCGGGGCTTTGACGGCCATAGGCATCCGTGGACAATAGTCTTTTGTAATTTCGTTTTAAGATAATCTGTTTGGCGTTTAAAGAATCGATAGCGGTATTGCCCGAGGTTACCATCTCGCTATCCATCAGAAGGCCAAGTTTAGATACTATTTCATTGTCCGAACGATGTTCTTCGAGACTCTTTCGCAATAAAGCTTCGAAATCATCAAGCGATCCGTTAAACTCGGTGGCGTAGATTGTTACCGTGGGAATGGTATAATCTCCCCCGTAGGTTTGCACCAGTCGGTTAATAGAGTAATTTTTCTTTTCAATGAAAGCTCGTTCGATATTGGGTTCATTGAGGCTTCTTACTTTCCAATTGTCGTCCACTTTCATCGTATAGCCGAATTTGGGGTCGGTTAATGTGCTGTCTTTGTAAACAATAGTTTTTTCTTTTTTGGCGCTGACAAGTGGGGCCATCAGCGCAAACATGACGAATACCATTAAAAATCTTTTAGCCATCATATCCTCCTCATCTCCTATTTACATACTGCCTAAAATGCAGACAAGTTGCATTATTTTTGACTGGAAATTAGCCCTAAAGGTTTAGATCCGGTTTTTGATTTCCTATTTATAATATGATACCAGCTTTTAGTGCCAATTTCAAGCAAAACCGCATCAGACTGCTTCCCGTCTCATTACTCTATAGAAATATCGTCCGTAGGAGATCGCCGAGACGAGAATCATGATAACAGTTAGAATCACCAGGGGCAGCTTAAGCGGTTTTACATCAAACAAATAGATCGAAAGGCAGGCGGCTACCATGCCCATGGCGAATCTTCCAAGCATATCGGAAACCGGCATTATATTCCGATATTTCATCAGCACCAGCCCCGCTATGAGTATGCCAAAATCGCGGATCATAAATAATATCAAAAGCCATAACGGAAAACCTCGCAAATGCACAATGCTTATGCCTGCCAGCGCCGTGCAAAGCTTATCGGCCAGCGGGTCAAGTATCTTCCCTGTTGATGACATAACATTCCAGGCCCGCGCCAGCCGGCCATCCAGAAAATCTGTCAGAACAATCGTAGCGGCCGTAATTATGACAACTAAATTATCATTATGATCTATGGCCATTATAAAGGGAATAATCAGGAAAATCCTTAATGCCGATAAAAAATTGGGAATATTCCGCTTCAGATATCCCGCAGTTTTCACTGATTCCCCCCGGCGTTCCGCAGGAGCTCCTCGGCTCCTGCCAGAGCTTTGGGGGATATCTTTTCGCCGGAAATCAGCGACGCTATCTCCTTTACTCTCTCTTCTCTATCGAGGGCTTGTACCTGGGTAACTGATCTCCCTTTCTGAGTGCTCTTAAATACCCTGAAATGGTGATCGCCCAGCGAGGCAATCTGTGCTAAATGCGTAATACATATCACCTGATGTTTTTTTGAAAGCTCCTTGAGCTGCCGGGCAACCTTGCCGGCAACCTCACCCGAAATACCGACGTCGATTTCATCAAAGACTTCGCAGGTATTTCCCCGTATCCGCAGGAAGGCGTTTTTTAGCGCTAGCATCACTCGCGAGATCTCCCCGCCAGAGGCGATCTTGGCTAACGGTTTTATTCCTTCGCCGGGATTGGCACAAAATTGAAATTCAACAATATCGAATCCCGTGGCATCTCCTGAAACATGCTTATCATCCGCTTTGTAAAAACCCTCAGGGTTTTCGGCTTGAGTAATTTCAATCTTAAACTGCGCTTTCGGTATTCCCATAAGGACAAGCTTTTCAATAACCAGATTTTCCAGGCCGGAACTCGCTTTTTTCCGCGCTGAGGAGACCTCGTGTGCCAAATTATTGAGTACGGTGAGAGCTTCATCAAATCGTATTTTGAGATTCTTGCTATCTAGTTCTTTGGCTTTTAGACCTGAAAGCTCAGTATTGGATTTCTCTGCAAATTTTAGAATCTCCTCGATTCCCGCTCCATATTTTTTTCGTAAACGATAAATCTCATCGAGCCGGACATTAACCTCTTCGAGACGCTGAGGATCGTCATCGAGCTTTGCCACCAGGCTCTCTAAGGTATTAACCGAATCCCGCAGCGAATCGGCGGCGCCCCCCAGCGCTGAAGCGATCTCCTTGATTCTATCGCTGGCTGCTAATATCGGACCCAGCCCTTTCTCCGCTTCTCCTATCTTTTCGATGGCAGAACCGTCATCTTCCAGCAAAAGCCTGGTCGCCCACTGAACAGTTTCCCTGATCTTCTGGCTGTTTTCCAGAAGCTTTTTCTCTTCTTTTAGCTTCTCTTCCTCGCCAATTATTAAACCGGCGCGTTCGATTTCGTTAATCTGAAATGATAACAGTTCGATCCGGTCTTTAATCTCTTTAGCGATTCTATCCGCATCCGATATTTCATTTCTCAGAGTGATCACCTTATTATACTGGCCTCGAAGTTCCATGACTTTATCTTCCAGGGCCGCAAACCGATCGAGATAACCGCAGTGCGTGGCGGGATCCAAAAGCGCCTGATGGGAATGCTGTCCGAGTATATCGGCTAATTCTTCAGCGATGTCCTTAAGTTCGGCAAGTGATACTTGCGAGCTTTCTATAAAGGCCCGTCCTCCACCCTTGCGCTTATATTCGCGGCGAATGGTAACGGCCTTACTTTCAATTTCGATATCATATCTATTTTTTATTTTGTTGATTAAAGCGCCGCTGTCGAGCTTGAATCTGCCCTCAACGATACAGGCTGCTTCGCCGGTTCGGATAATCTCTTCGCTTCCCCGCCCGCCCAAGATGAGATCCAGGGCCCCAACTATTATCGATTTACCCGCGCCGGTCGAGCCGGTCAAAACATTCAAACCCTCGCCAAAATCGACGTCGAGCCTGTCGATTAAAGCGAAATTTTCTATATGTAGATGCTCCAGCATTACGAATTGAAAAGAGGCCTCGCTCCCCAATGAAGCTTGGTACGCAATATCTCATAAAACGATTTTGATTCGAATTTAACCAATTTGACCTTATAATCGGCCTTCCTGACAACCAGTTCTTCTCCGCTCGAGAGATGCCCCATAATTTGGCCATCGAGAGCTACGCGGAGATTCATTTCATTTGAACCGGCCCGCACGGTTAACACATTTTCCGCGGGGAAAATGATGCTTCGCAACGCCAGTGTATGCGCCGAGATGGGGCTGACCGCAATGGCATCCATAACCGGATTTATAATCGGGCCTCCGGCCGAGAGCGAATATGCGGTCGAACCGGTAGGCGTGGCAATCACGACTCCATCGGCATCGCACGGGCAAACGAATTCGCCGTTAGATAGAATATCCATCATAGCCAGCCGGATTTGGTCACCATGATCGACCACGATATCGTTTAAGGCGGTTATTTTTTCGCCATCAGGCATGGTCACTTCGAGAGCCATTCGCTCTTCGATTTTATAGTTGTTATCTTTGAGACGGGATAGCGCGTCTTCGATCTGGTTTTGCGCCACTTCTGTCAAAAAGCCAAGCTTGCCAAGATTTACTCCCAGAATTGGAACGCCGTAATTTCCGAATGCCCTGGCAGATGCTAATATCGAACCATCCCCGCCTAACGTGATGATAACGTCGCAGACCTTCTTTATCTCCTCTCGCGAAATGGCGAGTTCATGATGATTTGAGACACCATTCAATTCATCGCAGACTCGACACTGGATTCCGTTTTTATCGCACCAGTTGATAATGCGATCGGTAGTTTCTTTGATCAAAGGTCTGTCGGTATGGACCGTTATTACGATTGTCTTCAATTTGGTTTCCGCGAATCTTCCGTCTTTTTTGAGACTTGATGCAATTCCAGCGCCGCCAGGGCAATTCCCTCGGCATCGAGGCCAATACTGTGCAGCAGAGCTTCTCGCGGCCCATGTTCGATGAAACGGTCGGGAATGGCTTGATTCTTAACGAAGTTTCTGAAACCATTTTGTGTAGCCCATTCCATTACGCCTTCACCGAAACCGCCGGAAATAACATTTTCACTTACCGATAGAATGCGATCGAATTTATTAAAAGTATCAGTTAGAATTTTCTCATCCATTGGTTTGATAAAGCGGGCATTGATCACGCGGCATTTGAGACCATCCTTTTCGAGAATCTCGCTCGCTTTCCAGGCTGGATAAACCATGCTTCCCACTGCTATAATCGCCAGGTCCGTGCCCTCACGCAAAATTTCCCAGCTTCCCAATTCCAGCGGCCGGAAATCCATTTCGATACTTTCCTCGGGGATACTCTCTCTGGGGTAACGAATAGCGATAGGGCCATCGTTGAAATTCGCGGCAAATGCCAGTCCATCACGGAACTCACGACCATCCTTGGGCGCAAACAATACCAGGTTCGGTATTGGACGCAGGAACGAAATATCAAAACAGCCATGGTGCGTGGGACCATCGTCCCCAACTACTCCGGCACGGTCCATACAGAAGCGCACCGGCAACTTCTGCAAGGCGACATCGTGCATAACCTGATCAAAACCGCGCTGAAGGAAAGTTGAATAAACAGCATAAAACGGCTTGAGACCACAGGCCGCCAGGCCCGCCGCGAATGTTGCTCCGTGTTGCTCGGCAATACCGACATCGAAAAAGCGCGCCGGATTTTCCTTGGCAAATTTCTCCAGGCCGGTACCGCTGCACATCGCTGCGGTAACCGCACAGATTGCTTTGTCTTTCGAGGCTAAATGCGCCATCGTTTCCCCGAAAACTTTTGTATAGGGAAGCGATTTACTCAGCGCCAGCGATTTGCCGGTTACCTTGTCGAATTTGGTGACGCCGTGAAAACGTAAGGAATCATTTTCTGCGAATTGATATCCTTTGCCTTTGATTGTACTGATATGCAGGAATTTCGGGCCGGGAAGATTTTTAATATTGCCAAGGGTTTTTACCAGAAGCTTGATATCGTGTCCATCAATCGGGCCAAAATAGCGAAAACCGAATTTTTCGAAAATAATGCCGGGGACCATAACGCCCTTAAGCGTTTCTTCCATCATACCAACTGCTCCACGGAATTTCTCATGCTTGGGCAGAAGGCCGGAAAGCCGCCAGATCTCGCTCTTTAATTTATTATAAGGCTCATCAGCCAGCATCTCAGTGAGATATTTTGCAATCGCCCCAACGTTTTTCGAAATCGACATATTATTATCGTTAAGAACTACAAGTATATTGCGTCCCGATGCTCCGATCTGATTTAATCCTTCCCAGGCCATACCGCCAGTCAGCGATCCGTCTCCTACGACTGCCATAACCTTATTGGTTTCGCCTTTAAGATCGCGGGCGGCCGCAAACCCCAACGCAGCCGAAAGAGACGTACAAGCATGCCCGGCGCCAAATGCGTCATACTCTGATTCGCTTCTGGCGCAAAAGCCCGAGAGCCCGCCAGCTGTTCGAATCGTGGGAAAGCTGTCTCGTCGGCCCGTTAATATTTTGTGCGTATAGGCTTGATGGCTGACATCATAGATAATTATATCCTTAGGGGTGTCATAAACATAATGCAAAGCCGTTATCAACTCCACAACCCCCAGGCTGGCGCCTAAATGCCCGCCGTTTTTGGAACATACATCGATTATAAGTTCGCGGATTTCCTCCGCTAAAAACGGCAGATCGTCAAGTGCTAACAACTTCAAATCCGATGGGGAATTCACCTTCGGCAATAATTTATCCATTGGTACTACCTTCTTCTTCCTCAAAGAGCTTTAAATCAAATTCGCCATCCGATTTTTCCAGAAGCTTTTTTACACGCTCCTCGGAGGCCTCAAGTCTTTTTTGACAAAGCCGGGATAGCTCGATGCCACGTTCGAATGCTTCGATAGATTGATCAAGGGTGAGTGTGCCGGATTCCAGATCGCTGACGATCTTTTCGAGCTCCTCCATCGATTTTTCGAAATCTATTTTGTGAACTGCTTTTTTGCCCATCATCCGACCTTTACAGATTAATATTTATACGTCATTAAAAGGTAAATATTACAGAATCAAAAGCCCCTTGCAAGGTATTTTTGGGAGCGAATCCGGAAATGCTAACTCCAGTCTTCGGGCTTGGGATCGCGGATCATGAGATCGTTTATCGCCTCAGCAGGCGATTTACCGTCAAAAAGTACGTGGTGGACCTGTGTGGTTATCGGCATCTCAACCTTGTGAAGTCTCGAAAGCTGGTAACCTGATTTGGTGGTTTGGACCCCTTCGGCTACCATGCTCATCTTTGAAAGGACTTCTTCCAGAGTCTGCCCCAGCCCGATTTGCTCCCCCACGAACCGGTTGCGCGAATGGTGCGACAAGCAGGTGGTAACCAAATCTCCCACTCCCGACAGCCCTGAGAACGTTATAGGATCTGCGCCAAGTTTCTTGCCGATTCGCACAATCTCGGCCAGCCCCCGAGTCAGTAGGGCGCCGCGTGTATTATCACCAAGGCCTAAACCGTCGAGCATTCCGGCGGCTAAAGCAATGATGTTTTTAAGGGATCCCGCCAACTCTACGCCTAAAATATCATCCGATGTGTAAACCCTGAATCTTGGAGTCCTAAATAGGTCCAGGACCGCGTTACTAACCTCTTTCTCTGTGGATGCTGCAACTACTGCGGTGGGAATCCCACGAGAAACTTCCTCGGCGTGCGACGGGCCGGAAAGTGTGGCGATACCGGAATATGATTTCTGCGGAAGAGTTTCTGTAAGTATTTCAGACATTCTTTTTAGCGATCCAACTTCAATCCCCTTGGCAAGATTAATAAGAACCGGCCGTTTGGCAAGATCGCACTCATGTAGCCTAATGGCTGTTGCCCGAAGTGTTTGGGATGGAACTACAAAACAGATAAATGACGCTCCGGCAACTGCTTTATTCAATTCATTTGTCACTGAGATATTTTGATTTAGATCAATACCAGGCAGCTTTGATGGTAACACTCGGGTCGAATCGAGCTCATCTGCAGCGGCTTTATCGAACTCCCAGAGACCGATATCGTAATCCTTTTCAGACAGGAGATTGGCGATTGCCATTCCCCATCCACCGGCTCCCAATATTGCGACCTTCTGAGCGCTCACGCCTTCGCTCCCAGTTTATTTTCTGTCCCCTGCATGAGACGGCCGATATTGGCCCTATGTGTCAACAAAATCAAAATCAGAATAAACGCCGCCAAACCGATCATCTCATTTCCCAGGGGATAATGGTAAGCATATTTTTGAATAATAAGCGATATCGATAAAAAGCATGCTGCCAGAATTGACCCCAGCGAGACATAGCGTGTTATCGCTATGGTCACCACGAATACTATTAACGCAAATGCCACCTCTAATGGGGCCAGGAACAGCAGCATACCGGCGCCGGTAGCGACACCTTTTCCCCCTCTAAATCTGGCAAAGAGTGGAAACAGATGCCCAATAATTGCCGCTAATCCCGCAATCATCGCGAGCTGACCGGTTGTTAGTAGCGTATCCCCCAGGTTAATCTTCGAACCGAAATAAGCCGCGAAAAATCCCTTGGCGATATCGATAACCAACACCCCGACAGCCAACCGGGCTCCTAAAACGCGGAAGACATTTGTTGCGCCGATCGATTTGGAGCCATGCTCTCTGATATCGATCCCTCTAAAAACCCGGCCGGTCCAAACACCCGTTGGAATTGACCCCAGGAAATAACCCATTAACGCGTTTATTGTAATCGTAATCATCTTATTTCTTCGACTTGAAAATCATTTTAAGTGGAGTCCCGGTAAAACCATACTTTTCCCTGATTCGATTTTCGAGAAAGCGCATATAGGGAATTTCGATATACTTGGCATGATTGCTGAAGAAGATAAAAGTCGGTGGATCGCTTTCGGCATGCGTTACATAATAAATTTTAATAAACCGCCCTCCCGTAGCCGGAGGAGGGTTATTTTCCACCAGTTTGCCTATAAAGGCATTTAACTCCGCGGTCGGAATTCTCTTTTTTCGCTCCTGATCTACCTGTTCGATCGTTTCCCAGACCTTGTGCACTCGAGTACCAGTCTTGGCCGAAATAAATAGTATGGGAGCATAGGAGAAAAGAGGCGCCTTATCCCTTATGGCTTTTCGAATCAAATCAGCGCTGTTTTCGTCTTTCTCGAAAACGTCCCATTTATTAACCGCGAAAATAAGCCCCTTGAATTGCTCTGCCGCATCGGTTGCAATCCGCAAGTCCCCCACTACGAGATTATCGATACTATCTATTACCACCACCGCAATATCGCAGCGCGTAATAGCCCGCATGGTGCGAAGCGAGGTGTAAAATTCGAGATCATCTTTATAAATATTTTTCTTTTTCAGACCGGCAGTATCGATTAGAAGAAAGGTCTTGCCATCGCGTTCAAAGCGAGTATCGATTGCGTCTCGAGTGGTACCGGGTATTGGCGCCACTATTGTGACATTGCGACCGGTCATTGAGTTTATCAGTGACGATTTTCCTACATTGGGACGGCCCACGATTGCAACCTTGATATCCTCCGGAGATTCCTCGACTACTTCCTTTGGCAGCCCCTCAACCATAGCATCCAGCAGTTCGCCGATATTGCGGCCATTGGCCGCCGAAATGAGGATTACATCTTTAAATCCAAGCGCATAGAATTCATGGGAATCATATTCCTTCTTGGCATCATCTACCTTGTTAACCGCGATGACCACTCGTTTTTCGGAGCGTTTCAGGTCTCGCGAGATCCGGATATCTTCATCCTGCAAACCTACTTTGGTATCCAGTAGAAATACAACTACATCTGCCTGGTCGATGGCGATTTTGGCCTGATCAGTAACCTGCTGGGCCAGTGGCTCTTGCGCTCCGACATGTAAACCGCCGGTATCCACCAGCATAAATTCGACTCCGTTCCAACTGGTCGGCCTATAAAGGCGGTCGCGGGTCACCCCCGGCATATCATCCACAATCGCCTGAGGAGCCTTTATAAGCCTGTTGAACAGAGTTGATTTGCCGACATTGGGTCGGCCTATGATTGCGATTATCGGTACTGTCAAAATGTATTTGCTCCCATCAACATTATTCTACGCCCCAGAATTGATCATAGCCTGATATCAAGACATTATTAAAAGCGGGCGATGGGATTTGAACCCACGACGTCCAGCTTGGGAAGCTGACATTCTACCACTGAATTACGCCCGCTTAAGCTATTTATATCCGGAATTGAATATATCGTCTAATATGAAGACAGTCAAGCATATTGGATTAATGGTTGATACAATCTAACTAAGGCTGGCTAATAAGAGCCTTAACTTCGCCTAGCAAAACGGGTAGCTTAGTTTCTATTACTCCCCAAAACCATATCATCCTCCATTTGGTCATAGCCATTTGTCGCCGCTTATTTTCAATTAATAATAGCATAATAAAAATCTAGGATATTTATACCAATTTTGCAGGCTAGTAATGGTAATTAACGCTTACACCAAAAATATATAAACAATTCATCGGATTAATTTATAACGCTTATTTAATAATCAATTCCGAAATGATCTTTTCCATTTTCACCGAAAGGTCGGAACGCGAAAACGATTCTATGACCAGTTGTCTCCCTGCCAGTCCCATTTCTTTCCCTTTGGCGGGATTAGCCTGCAACCAGCGAATTTGCTTAACCATATCCTCAGGATATCCTGATTTATAAAATAGACCGGTTTTATTAGTTTCGAGAATTTCACGGGCTTCGCCATCGACACCGAGTACAATCGGTAAGGCCATCGCCATGTAATCAAAAAATTTCGATGGTAAGGCGCTCTTGAACTGCTCTATATCGAGAAGGGTTACGATGGCAATATCCGATTCTAAGAGTAGATCAATTGTTTCTTTCTGCGATAACGCCCCTGTGAATGTCATGTTTGAAAGATTTTTCGTTAGCACCTGATTCTCTAAATTTCCTCGACGGACGCCGTCCCCAATAACGGTATAACGAATAGATTCATCAGTCAAAGTTAATTCGGCCGCATCGACGACATCCTGAATTGGTTGTAAAAGGCCGATTACACCGGCATAGCAAACATTTACTGTTTTCCGACTGAAGCAATTTGCCTTGATTTGGGGAAATTCCGGCATATCGGGTATTGATGAGCCATTGCGTACAATAAATACCTGCTTCTTACCTTTTGTTTTCTTGTCGAGATATTCCTTGAGTCCATTGGAAATGGTTACCAACGCTAAACAACGCCAATAAAATATCGATTCCACCAATTTACCGATAATTATAGCGACTTTATTCCGTAACTCTCCAATGGCAATAGCATATTCCGGCCAGAGATCCTGGATATCCCCTATCATCGGGACAAACCTGACTATGCTGACCAGCGCCGCGCTCAAACCTACCGTAGGTGGAGGAGATGACGCAATGATAACATCGGGGCGACGCAGGAATACTCCGATAACAAATGACGAAATGAAATAGCTGGCATAATTTAGCAGACGGGATAAGACGTTGGATCTTGCAGTTGGCAGTATAAATGTGCGTACAACCCTGAAATTTTCAAATTTTTCCGTTTTGAACAGTCTGTAATGATATTCTTTCGGTAACACGCCTACCGGGTAGCTAGGAAATTCACACAGCACGGTTACGTCATGTCCTTTCTGGGCGAATATTCTGGCAAACGAGAGAAGCCTGTTGGTCGTAGCCCCCGGCTCCGGATAAAAATATTGTGTCATCAATAGAATTTTCATTTCATCATTCCGTAGTATAGATTTTGCATCGATTCCAGGTTATCTTCCCAGCGATATCGTTCCTCCACCATTTTTCGGCCCGCAATTCCCATCCTTTTGCGAAGGTCGGAATCCTGGATTAGCCTTTCGAGATATTGCGCTAACTGCTCCTCATTTTCCTTTTCCGCCATAAAGCCGGTAACACCATCGATAACAACTTCGGGTACGCCGCCTACTTTGGTAGCTACAACAGGCAAACCCGTTGCTGACGCTTCCAGGGCAGCAACGCCAAAGCTTTCATCATCGTATCTAGACGGCATTGCGGCAATGTCCACCGACCATAGAAATTCGGGCATCCTGGAATGTTCCACAGCGCCCAAAAATTCAATTTTTGTGTCAAGCCCAAATCTGCTTGCCAGCCGTTTATATTTATCTTCCTTGGTTCCCCTACCGGCAATAATCAATTTAACGTTGCTATTGTTCTTCAACAATACCATGAATGATTTTATCAAAGTGTCGATACCATACTGTTCCTCAAGGTGCTTGGCAATACCAATCTTGATTACCGACTGCGGTTGTCGTTCTATGTAGGAAAATACCCTAAGATCTATTCCGAACGGTATAACAGTTATGGGAGGAAGTTTAATTGGAAAGGAGCGCGCGACTCTTTCAAGAAACAAGCTGGTTGCTGTAATCTGATGAGCGCTTGATAATGATTTTTGTACTATTTTCTGATTTATGAGGTTTCGTCGCGGAAATGCTATTATATCCTCCCCCCAAACCGAAAGAACCTTTCGTGGATGATCTACGAAACTGGCCAAAAATCCGAAACTGGACGCACAATGGGCATGAAAAATATCCGGCTGAAGCTCTGCTTATTATCTCCCTGAGCTTCCCGATTTTAAGCAGATACCCCGCCTTACTCGTCGCTTCTAGATCAATTCCACCGATATCATGGTCGTAATCTTTATAGAACGTAATTAGATCAACTCGATGCCCCAATTCCCGCAGGCCCAACACCCAGCGTCGAGTATGAATTGAGCGCTCGTTTGCAAAAATGGCGATATGTAATTGCCTGAATTTGTCGCTACCTATAATCACTGGTAATCCGGCAGATTGATATTTAAATTTCGAAATTCCCACCATAGCTTGGTGAAAATGGTAAAAAATAGCCTCCATAGCAAGAGTAAAGTGACAATTAATGGGGCATTTTGGAAATCAAAATAAAATTGCTAATCGCCTTAAGTAGGATTCCCGGAGCCTAAAACCATGAAGGGGTGATTATAGAATCTCCCCTTCACTCCAATTTTATGGCGCCCGCGATAACGACTATAATAAATCTTCTGATCGCCCTGAACCGTTTTGCCGGTTAAAACTACTTTCCCCTGGTCTTAATCTTTTCGAATTCCGGCGCTCTTACGGCCATATCTGAGACGACATTAAAAATATGGCGATCGACTCTCTCGCAAAGCTCTTGGGTAGATTGGACGAACTCCTTAAAATATGGCTGCTGCATCCAGTCGGTTATATCGTTGATCCGAATCCATTCGGCGTACGAAAAAAAGCGGCGAGGATTTTCCGGATCCTGCAACAACCGCGGATTCCCGCCCACCCGGTAATGCTTCATTGATTCGCGAGCCATATTTTCCCAAGCCGATTTAAAATTATGTTCCTTACCCGGCTTGACCTCATAATACGTGATCGTGTAAGGTTGTCCTGTTGGCATATTCCCCTCCTTAAATAAAGTTGAAATTCTTGGATTTCCGTTTGTAAAAACAATTAGAGGCTTTTATTTGTGCCGTGATAGGCTGAAAATACGTGGAATATGGAGTAGAATAAACGGCAAATTAGCTTATCTGATTTGAGATTACTATATGTGACATCCGGCTTTTCAGTTCTTGCCAGGTCACGGACTGCCAATGAATTATGACGTCGTAGAAAAAATGAAGATTGAAAGCAGCATTTGATGAAACAATTGATTATGAAATTTGATTTGTATTAAAGAAATTTGGTAGATTAATCCAAAATTTGTCAGAAAGGAATTCCGCATGCAAAAAATCACTCCATTTTTATGGTTTAACGACCAGGCGGAAGAGGCAGTAAACTTTTATACTTCTATCTTCAAGAATTCTAAAATTGAAAGCATTAATCGCTTTGAAAATGAGCATCCAGATCATCCGGGAACCGTAACGGTTATTGCTTTCCAACTCGAGGGGCAGGATTTTATCGCGATTAATGGCGGCCCGATATTCACCTTTTCACCGGCGATTTCACTCTATGTCAATTGCCAGACCCAGGTTGAGGTCGACTTATTATGGGAGAAACTCTCCGATGGCGGTGAACAGGAGCAATGCGGCTGGCTTAAGGATAAGTATGGCATCTCCTGGCAAATCGTCCCAACTATTTTGGGCGAATTGTTATCAAGCAAGGACATTGAAAAAAGGGGCAGAGCAATGATGTCAATGCTTCAGATGACCAAGCTTGATATCAAAATATTGAAAGATGCTTATGATGGGGTAAAGTAACGGGCTAAGCATCACAATAATTCCGTAAATTTCGCGAATGGCACACTCCCAGGTGTGCCATTCTACACTATCGGATAATCCATCCCTCTTTCCACAGGTTTTCCGAGCAGCCTGCAGAGTGCCATAATCTGGCCTTGATGCTGATATAAATGCGTCACGGTTCTCATGATCACATGCGCCGGGATTAAGTCGCGTTCGATATTCTGCCAAGTCATCATCTTGCGCGGAGTACTTAGCTCCTCCATCGACGCCTCCCGCAGATACTCATCGGTCATGCGGAATATCTGTTCGTGAAATCTTTCGAGCGAATCAATTGTGGGATACAGCGGGTCATTCTCATCGGCATCCATACGCCCTTGCAGCACTCCGATCCAATAATTCTGAGCGCCGAGTATGTGATACAATTGCAGTCGGATCGTGGGATAGCCGAAACCCTCGATCTCGCGGTTTATTTCCTCGACACTGAATTGGCGGCAATGCTCCAACAGCTTTTTGAAACTGCGTTGCGACCGCTCGTTTATATCTAAAAGGGATTCTGATGTGTAGATAGGGCCTCCTTAGTAAGGTAGTTTATATTTTCGCAAAGCGGACTACGCACCGATTACGATGGACGCTAACTCATGAAGCGCCCGGATTCGACTATTTGGCCGATGACCTGTTCAGGGCTGCGGCGGCGCGGATGAGCGTCTTGAAGGCATCCTCATCTATTTTATCACCCTCACGGAAATCGATAGCGCGCCTAACTTTGCCTTCAAGGCTGGAGTTGAATAGTCCTGACGGGTCCGCAAGCGAAGCGCCTTTGGGAAAAGTCAGCTTTACGGCGCTCTTGTATGTCTCGCCGGTGCAGATAATTCCATTGTCAGACCAAACCGGAACATCCCACTTCCACTCCTCGACCACCTCAGGGTCAGCCTGTTTGATGAGAGCGCGGATATGGGAGAGCGTCTTGCCCCTCCAATCGTCCAGTTCCTTGATCTTCGCGTCGATCAGCCGAGAAGGGGATTCGCCCTTAGTTGTTGTGTCCTTTTTCATATTGTTGCCCCTCATTCGGTTATTTTTCTATCCTGCGTAATTATAATATAAATGCCAAATATTATTAACCGATTAATAACCAAGGTAGTTCTGGCATTCTTTAGCAATTCGCGAACCGCCGGATACAAGCTTTTCGCCGTGGGTCCCCGATCACCCCGGTCCTTGGCTCAAAATAACTAGTATGTTACGCTTGATAGCCGAGGTTCAACGCACTAACTCAATAGAATTTTATGTTTTACTTGTTCAATAATATTCGCGATGTTTCCAGCAAGCAATGAAGATGCGCCATGCACAAAGATGAATCTGTATTTCATCGTTATAGCCATCTATGTTACTCAATTGCCATCTTGAATAAAATAAGGATTACCCTCCAAAATCCATTGGGAATATGCAAGACGCTCGGATAAGTCCACCATTGCCGATTTTTCACTTTTTGCTACTCCAGCGCCATTTGAATGTGCAAAATGATTTCTTATTTTCACAAATGAATCTTCTCGATGAAGCAAAGGGCTGATCAATCCCTACGACGATAGATAATTTCTATTCCTGAAGCGAGAGTGCCAAAGGCCCATCCTTGTCTAAAAGAGGTGAACTAGTTTTTCCTTTTTCCGGGAGCAAGTGCGCAATTAAGATGTCTCCAAGAGATCTATCAAGTTCCGCGCCTATATAGGACGGCCTCGATCCTTTTCATTGCCGAGCTCGTCAAGCATTGTATTAATATATTCTATTTGTTCTTTAGTAAAGCTGGCCATTTTATCAAAGTTACAATTAAAATCATATTAGGTCAATTCAACATTTCAGTTTTTTCTACTTATTAATCCTGTTAAAGAAAATCGCCCCGTTTTGCATTGAGGCGATTCATATACTCCCGGCGGCGTCCTATCGTTTCGAGCCAAATGGCCTCTCCCACCCCCGTAAAGAGGCCCGGATCGGAGAAACCCGACAGTACCACGGCGCTACAGGGCTTAACTGCCCTGTAATAACGACTCGGCTTCCCTATGGAGCAATGCCAATTCGCGTTCAATTACGCCCCATACAACTTCATTATCAACCATGTCGTATCCATGAACGAGAATATTTCTGAAATTGATAATAGTGCGATGGTCGCTGATCGATTTTGCACTTTGGGGATTTTCTCGAATCAGCCGCTGGAGCGCTTCGCCTATTATCTGGAATTGTCGTTCTACGGCGGAACGCAGCATGGAATCGCTTTGATAATCTTTAAGCGTCCTATTACTTATAAATTTTTCAATAAGCTTACAAGACTCAACTATATCAAAAAGATGTTTCCTCGTACGATCATCCATAAATCGGCACCTTTGATAATATCTTACGGGAAAAAAAGATCCTGCAAGGCAGAAAGTAGCCCAAAATAACGGAATGCGTGTTCTCCGGGAGGCGATTCCTCAAATTCAACAATAAAATCTATATCGCTTTGGGTACGGTCAAAGCTGTCATTTGCCGCTGAGCCAAACACATACAGCCGTTTAACCGAATATTTATGGCAAAGATCTATCAATGAATTCTTGTTATCTTTTATTAACGGTATCATTCTAACCTCATATTAATATTATATTACCAACCATATTAATGTCAAACAAAAAGCCCTCTTCATTTCTGAAAGAGGGCTTCCAATAAACTCCCGGCGGCGTCCTACTCTCCCACCCCCGTAAAGAGGCAGTACCATCGGCGCTACAGGGCTTAACTGCCGTGTTCGGAATGGGAACGGGTGTTTCCCCTGCGCTATCGCTACCGGAAAAATTTTTCCTGTTGCTGTCAGGTTTCCCGTCGAAAGGAAACCAGCCTGCTCTTACTTGTCGCAGGTGAGGCACTAGTAACCTCAAGCAGCTTTACAGGATTTATTTATCAAAGATCATAAAGATCCCGACAACTAAATAGAATGTTGTGCATTCCGAGGGGAATTTAAGGTTTCGTCAAGAATTTTAAGGTCAAGCCTCACGGCTTATTAGTATCGCTCGGCTGCAGCCATTACTGGCCTTCTACCTGCGACCTATCAACCTGGTAGTCTTCCAGGAGCCTTTAGTTTCCTCCCATTGCTGGGGGAAAAGGGATACCTAGTCTTGGGATGGACTTAGCGCTTAGATGCTTTCAGCGCTTATTCCTTCCGGACACAGCTACCCAGCTATACCACTGGCGTGATAACTGGTGTACTGGGGGTCCGTCCAACGTGGTCCTCTCGTACTAGCGTCAGCTTCCCTCAAGTATCCTACGCCCGCATCAGATAGGGACCGAACTGTCTCACGACGTTCTAAACCCAGCTCACGTACCACTTTAATTGGCGAACAGCCAAACCCTTGGGACCTTCTCCAGCCCCAGGATGTGATGAGCCGACATCGAGGTGCCAAACCCCCTCGTCGATGTGGACTCTCGGAGGAGATCAGCCTGTTATCCCCAGAGTACCTTTTGTCCGATAAGTGACGACATTTCCACTCACAATCGCCAGATCACTAAGCCCTGCTTTCGCACTTGCTCGACTTGTATGTCTCGCAGTTAAGCTCCCTTATACCTTTGCGCTCTACGGCTGATTACCAAACAGCCTGAGGGAACCTTTGGGCGCCTCCGTTACCTTTTAGGAGGCATCCGCCCCAGACAAACTACCCGCCTGACATTGTCCCCGGACCGGATTCACGGCCCTGGGTTAGAATTTCAATAGAATAAGGGTGGTATTCCAGTGTTGGCTCCACCGATCCTGGCGGACCAGCTTCAAAGCCTCCCACCTATGCTCTACATACACGACCAAAACCCAATATCAGGTTATAGTAAAGGTTCATGGGGTCTTTCCGTCCCGATGCGGGAAAGCGGCATCTTCACCGCTGCTACAGTTTCGCCGAGCCCCACGTTGAGACAGCGCCCAAGTTGTTATACCATTCGTGCAGGTCGGAATTTACCCGACAAGGAATTTCGCTACCTTAGGCATAATTGTTACGCTTTCAGTGCTCCCAAAAGCGGATCAGTCATTTCTGCTGACCTCTCCATGTCGCCATGGAGTTCGGACTATATCTTAAGCGGTTGCTTAATCTTCGTCCAACTTGTGCGTCTTTAAACTTTGGCATTATGACTTTTTACTTCCGTGCAGTGGCACAACCGCTTTCCAACATGTAGTCTCTGAGGATCCTCATGATGAGTTTCCTGCTGATTGTCCGCACCCCTGGAATTGTTACCTTGCGGTATCCGGGGATTCTCGGGTGTTCCAGCATACAGTTGGATTTTTTAACAGCCCTGTTAGTCCATCCGTAATGAATGGGCAGGTAGTTATAACGAAATTGAACCGTTATAGTTACGGCCGCCGTTTACTGGGGCTTCGATTCAAAGCTTTAAGTATTGCTACCCTGACCTCTCCTCTTAACCTTCCAGCACCGGGCAGGTATCAGTCCCTATACATAGCCTCACGGCTTGGCAGAGACATGTGTTTTTAGTAAACAGTCACCCAGGCCTCTTCACTGCGATCCCTTTCCGCTCCATCCGCAGGGACTTCACGTACTGAGGACACTCCTTCTCCCGAAGTTACGGAGCCATTTTGCCTAGTTCCTTAACGTGGGTTCTCTCGAGCACCTTAGGATTCTCACCCTACCTACCTGTGTCGGTTTGCGGTACGGACGCCTGAGCGCTGGCACAGAGGTTTTTCTCGGCAGCATGCTTACAGTCAGTTTAACCAGCCCTCGCGGGCTCCCCATCGCCTCTCGGAGTTATGCAGAGACGGATTTTCCTATCTCTACCTCCTACAGGCTTGGACCAGCACTTCCAATCGCCGGCTGACTTTCACTTCTGCGTCACCCCTTAGCTCGTAACGCGCTTTCGGCGGTAGGCGAATATTAACGCCTTTACCATCACTTACGCCTTTCGGCCTCAGCTTAGGTCCCGACTAACCCTGAGCGGATTAACCTTCCTCAGGAAACCTTAGGTTTTCGGTGTCCCGGTTTCTCGCCGGGATTATCGCTACTTGTTCCGACATAATCTCTTCTGATACCTCCAGCATGCCTCACGACACACCTTCGCAGGCTTACAGAATGCTCCCCTACCAGACAGTCTTACGACTGAATCTATAGCTTCGGTACATGGCTTAGTCCCGTTGATTATCGGCGCGGAACCTCTAGACCAGTGAGCATTTACGCACTCTTTAAATGGTGGCTGCTTCTAAGCCAACATCCTGGTTGTATTAGAAATCCTACATCCTTTGTCACTTAGCCATGATTTAGGGACCTTAGCTGTTAGTCTGGGGTCTTTCCCTTTTGCCGACGAAGCTTATCCCTCGCCGACTGACTCCCGTGGATCGTACGAACGGCATTCGGAGTTTGATTGGGGTCGGTAAGCTTGTGGGCCCCCTAACCCATTCAGTGCTCTACCTCCGTTCGACTCCCATCGAGGCTATACCTAAATATATTTCGGGGAGAACCAGCTATCACCAAGTTTGATTGGCCTTTCACCCCTAGGCACAACTCATCCCCCAACTTTTCAACGTTGGTGGGTTCGGACCTCCAGTGCGTTTTACCGCACTTTCATCCTGGCCATGCCTAGATCACATGGTTTCGGGTCTACTGCCCGCCACTTAGCGCCCTATTCAGACTCGCTTTCGCTACGACTCCGGCACAAAGTGCCTTAATCTTGCGACGGACAAGTAACTCGTCGGATCATTATTCAATAGGCACGCAGTCACCTCCGCCCCGTCTCCGAAGAAACAGGGTTTTGGCTCCTACAGCTTGTAAGCGTACGGTTTCAGGTACTATTTCACTCTCCGGTCAGGAGTTCTTTTCACCTTTCCCTCGCGGTACTGGTTCACTATCGGTCACAAGTGAGTATTTAGCCTTAGCCAGTGGTCTGGCCAGATTCATACGGGATTTCTCGTGTCCCGCATTACTTGGGTACTCCATCGGGGAAGACGTCCTATCTTTCGTCTACAGGGCTATCACCTGCTATGGCCGACCTTTCCAGAATCGTTCAACTAGATAGACGCTTTGTAACTTCCCGACCTGTCTGCAGACAGATCCGACAGAGCCCCACTACCCCGATACCACAACGCCTGCAGGCTTTAACGTGGCCATCGGTTTAGGCTCTTCCCATTTCGCTCGCCGCTACTTTGGGAATCACGGTTGTTTTCTTTTCCTGAAGTTACTGAGATGTTTCAGTTCTCTTCGTTGTCCTCAGCCCGCCTATTTTATTCAGCGGGTGATGACCCGGTATTAACCGGATCGGGTTGCCCCATTCGGACATCCACGGGTCAAAGCTTGTTTGCAGCTCACCGTGGCTTTTCGCAGCTTACCACGTCCTTCATCGTCTACTTGTGCCAAGGCATCCACCATACGCTCTTAATAACTTGACCAAAAACTCTCGGCGAAACCTTTTTACTCGAAAAAACACAACATTCTATTTAGTTGTCAAAGATCTCTGGAGTTCGGCAGCAGCCGAACATAAGCTTTATTTTAACGTACTTGTGTACGAAACTGAGCGCTCAAAACATGGAGACGACCGGGATCGAACCGGCGACCTATAGCTTGCAAAGCTATCGCTCTCCCAACTGAGCTACGTCCCCTTGAATCCTGGTGGGCCTTAGTGGAGTCGAACCACCGACCTCGTCCTTATCAGGGACGCGCTCTAACCAACTGAGCTAAAGGCCCTCAATTTGCTATCGGGCCTCTGATTCCCAGTCGCTGGGCTTTTGCCCGGAAATCTTTCATATTCTAAAAGAGCTTCGTCTCTCTTCGAGAATCGAATAGCACGCATAAGAACTTGCCATCAATTTACCGACCTACCCAAATTGGGTAGATATGAGTCTCATCGTAAAGACAAGACATCACACCATTCACCTTAGAAAGGAGGTGATCCAGCCGCAGCTTCCGCTACGGCTACCTTGTTACGACTTAGCCCCAGTCACCGATTTTACCTTAGGCACCCGTCTCCCTTGCGGGTTGACAAAGTGACTTCGGGTACTCCCGGCTTCCATGGCTTGACGGGCGGTGTGTACAAGGCCCGGGAACGTATTCACCGCGGCGTGCTGATCCGCGATTACTAGCAATTCCAACTTCATGGAGTCGAGTTGCAGACTCCAATCTGAACTGAGACCGGTTTTGAGGATTGGCTCCACCTCGCGGTCTTGCGACCCTCTGTACCGGCCATTGTAGTACGTGTGTAGCCCTGGGCGTAAGGGCCATGAGGACTTGACGTCATCCCCACCTTCCTCCAGCTTATCACCGGCTGTCTCCCTAGAGTTCCCGACTTTACGCTGGCAACTAGGGACAGGGGTTGCGCTCGTTGCGGGACTTAACCCAACACCTCACGGCACGAGCTGACGACAGCCATGCAGCACCTGTGCATAGACTCCTTGCGGAGGGACCTCATCTCTGAGGCTTTCCTATGCATGTCAAACCCAGGTAAGGTTCTTCGCGTTGCATCGAATTAAACCACATACTCCACTGCTTGTGCGGGCCCCCGTCAATTCCTTTGAGTTTCAACCTTGCGGTCGTACTCCCCAGGCGGGGCACTTAATGCGTTAGCTGCGGCACCGAGGGGGTCGATACCCCCGACACCTAGTGCCCATCGTTTACCGCTAGGACTACCAGGGTATCTAATCCTGTTTGCTCCCCTAGCCTTCGTGCATGAGCGTCAGTATTCGGCCAGAAAGCCGCCTTCGCCACAGGTGTTCCTCCAGATATCTACGCATTTCACCGCTACACCTGGAGTTCCGCTTTCCTCTCCGATACTCAAGAAAATCAGTTTTGAATGCAGGCCTCGGGTTGAGCCCGAGGTTTTCACATCCAACTTAATTTCCCGCCTGCGCACCCTTTACGCCCAGTGATTCCGAACAACGCTTGCTCCCCCCGTATTACCGCGGCTGCTGGCACGGAGTTAGCCGGAGCTTCCTCTAGGGGTACAGTCAAACCATGACTATGTTAGAGCCATGATCGTTCGTCCCCCCCGACAGTGGTTTACGCTCCAAGAAGCTTCATCCCACACGCGGCGTTGCTGCGTCAGACTTTCGTCCATTGCGCAATATTCCCTACTGCTGCCTCCCGTAGGAGTCTGGGCCGTATCTCAGTCCCAGTGTGGCCGTTCACCCTCTCAGGCCGGCTATCCATCGTAGCTTTGGTAGGCCGTTACCCTACCAACAGGCTAATGGAGCGCGAGCTCATCCTGCGGAGATAGCTTATAAATAGAGGCCATCTTTGATTCCCCAACAATGCTGTCAGGGAATGTTATGCGGTATTAGACCCCCTTTCGGGAGCTTATCCCCCACCTCAGGGCAGATTACTCACGTGTTACGCACCCGTTCGCCGCTTTACTCACCCACCGAAGCAGGCTTTCTCGCACGACTTGCATGTATGAGGCACGCCGCCAGCGTTCGTTCTGAGCCAGGATCAAACTCTCCGTAAAGAGCTTTAGAACTAAAACGCTGGTTAAAGCTAAAATTTTAGCAAAAACTTCGCGATTGTTCGTCGAATCTAAATTCAATCCAGCTTGCGCCGGATCATATTAAATCGACGGGTCCGTCTTATGTGTGCTATTCAGTTCTCAAAGAGCTTTTTGTTTTACTCGGCTTTTCGGGCGAAAAAAAGTCTGCCTCAAAATTCGCCGACAGACTGCCAAAATACGATATTTTTTAGCCAAGTCAAGTCAAAAATTTACTTTTTTCAAAAAAACTTTTTTTCAAGTCCTTCGCCCTTTTTTCGGCTTATGCCGATATTTCGTCTTCGGCAAGTGCCCAATGTATATATCTCGTTCTCGCCTGTCAAGCCTTTTTAGAAATATTTTTATAAATATTTTCTATTCTAAATTATCGGCTTTCTATCTCCCAATGTTATTACCACCTATATCGACCGCAAGTTCCAGAATTTCATTTTGATCTACTCATGCCCTCTTTTTCGGTGAGCGAAACGACCTGCCGCCGGTTAGTC
The DNA here is from genome assembly GCA_963801605.1 of uncultured candidate division Zixibacteria bacterium. GTDB lineage: Bacteria > Zixibacteria > MSB-5A5 > UBA10806 > UBA10806 > UBA10806. The sequence goes on along the minus strand of CAWDFP010000006.1, from coordinate 1,744,602 downwards.
TCCCTCTATAATCACGATGATAATAATCGTTATCATTCGAATCTATCATCGCCTATTTAATTTCAATCCTCAGTATTTAAGACAATTCGATTTCAAAGCGCAATGATATTGCTCATAAAACAAAAGATAAATTTAATAGTGGATATCTGATTATGCCAATGATCTCGCTTCATATAGGGATTTGTTCATACCTATATATAGCAGTATCCCCACCACGCTCTTAAACCGCCAATAACGCTCACTTGTTTCCAAAATTCGCCCCCGGGAAAAATAAGCCCGGGGGTGGTTTGATTTCGACCTCCTAAGAAAATGGCGCCAGCTATTTCAAGCTAACGCCAAAACCTTATAAACAATCCTAATATGATACTATGCCAAAACCGGCTGCTTTTTTTCCATCGCCTTGAGATATAATTCAACATACTTTTCAGCCGACGCTTTCCAGGAGAAATCCTGACGCATCCCCCGCAGCATCATAACTTCCCAGACATTTTTATCGCGATAAACCTCGATTGCGAATTTAATGGCATTCAGCATTTCGCGCGAATCGTATTTTCTGAATGTAAAACCATTGCCGGTGCCGCGAGCAGGATTGGCGTTATCTATCGTATCCGCCAGACCGCCAGTTTCCCTGACAATCGGGATTGTGCCATATTTAAGGCTGTACATCTGGTTCAATCCGCAGGGTTCGTATCGCGATGGCATCAGGAACATATCGCTTCCTGCTTCAATCAGATGTGCCAGCTCATTGTTGAATCCTAATGTCACCGCAAGCTTCTTGGGATATTTCGTCTGCAGGGCGGCGAAGAGATCATGATACTTCTGGTCGCCGGTGCCAAGTACGACCATTTGCATATCCAGCCCCATTATCTCATCGGCTACCTCGGCAATAAGATCGAATCCTTTTTGATCCGCCAATCGCGAGATGATACCTATAATTGGAACGTCGCGACGGACTGCCGGCAGCTTGGTTTGTTTGCGAAGAGCGGCCTTGCACTTGGTTTTGGCGTCCGGTTTATCGGGAGTGAATTTGGCGGGAATTAACTCATCATTTGACGGATTCCAAACATCATCATCGATACCATTGAGAACCCCGAAAAGATCGTTTGTGCGGTTGCGCAAAATCCCTTCAAATCCAAAACCGTACTCTTCCGATAATTGAATTTCCTTGGCATAAGTCGGAGAAACGGTATTGAGCAAATCCGAATACCAAACGCCCGTTTTCAAATAGCTCACATAATTCCAAAATTCGAATCCCTGACCCGGCGCAAAAAGGCTCATATCCAATCCGAGTTTTGCAAACGATTCGTGGGGGAAATTTCCCTGGTAGGCAATATTATGTATTGAAAGCAAAGTAGCTACGCCGGCAAAATCCTTATATTTCGAATCGACCTTAATAAAGGCCGGTATCAATCCGGTCTGCCAATCGTTGAGATGAATAACATCAGGAATGAAACCTCTTTGGCGCGCAGATTCCAATACCGCACGAGCGAAAAATGCAAAACGCTCATCGTTATCAGCCCAATCCTTACCAGTGGCAGGATCGCGGTAGAGCTCAGGACGGTCAAAATATCCGGGGTGATCGATAAACCAGGCATCGAAATCTCGTGTTGCTCTGCCATCCTCGTACAAATCGAAATTTTCGCTCTTGCCGTTAATTTCCGCTTTTAGTGATTCCGAACTTATTTTCTTTAACTGGTAATTAGTTCTGTTTATCTGCTGAAAAAGCGGCATCACAAGTTTAACATCATGCCCCATAGCCCTCAGCGCTTTGGGAAGCGCCCCGGCAACATCGGCCAAACCTCCTGTTTTGGCATAAGGAACAGCCTCGGGGGATACTAATAATATCTTCAAAACCTGCATTAAACCTCCGTAAAAATTAATCTATGCCACTGGTTGTGGCTTTTTTATCTCTCGTAAGTAGAGGGCGGCATCCTCTGGCGTGGTAGGATTGATATAGAAACCGGTGCCCCATTCAAAGCCCGCGACCTTGGTCAGTTTGGGCATGATCTCCAGATGCCAATGATACTCATCTTTATTGTGGATTTCAACCGGCGAGGAATGCACTACGAAATTATAAGCGGGATTATTTAGAGCCATCGATAATCTGCTAAGCATATCCTTCAATATTTCGGCGAAAAATGGCACATTTTCGGTTTTCATATTTTCGAAAGCGGGATTATGTCTTTTAGGCATGATCCAGGTTTCAAACGGAAATCTGGCGGCGAATGGAGACAGCGCCACAAATTTATCGTTTTCGACGATAATCCGGGTGCCGTCATTAAGCTCCTGCCGGATTATATCGCAGAAAATGCAGCGTTCTTTGTAATCGTAGTATTTCTTGGCGCCCTCCATTTCGGATAAAATCCTGATGGGCACAATAGGAGTGGCTATTAACTGGCTATGCGAATGCTCCAGTGATGCGCCTGCCGCTTCGCCCTGATTTTTGAAAATCATGATATGCCTGAAACGCGGATCGCGCTTGAGATCATTAATTCTGTCGCGATACGCCCAGATTACATTCTCTATCTCTTTTAGTTCCAGATCCACCAAATCCTTGGTATGATCGGGAGTCTCCACTATCACCTCATGGGCGCCGATTCCATTCATCTTATCGAAAATGCCGACTCCCTCGCGATTGAGATCTCCCTCAATCCGCAACGCCGGAAATTTATTGGGAATCACTCGCAGGCTCCAACCCGGTGTATTGGGCTTGGAACCATTTTCCCTGAATGCCATAATCTCTGGCGGTGTGGACGATTCGTTTGTGGGACAAAATGGGCAAAGCTTGGGCTCGCGTCTCCGAGATTCCATGGGGAAATCTGACGGCCGCTTGCCGCGTTCAGTCGAAATGATTACCCATCGTCCCATAATAGGGTCTTTACGAAGTTCAGGCATCGATCCTCCAAATATACAAAGACACTGATAAACCGCTCCCTTTTAATTTATCGTCCATTTCGCACCATTTTTAACTATACCTGGATCGTTATTAGTTTCATTTTAATATGCTTTTACCGGTCAAGGCCACGAAATAGATTATTTAAATTATCCTTCCGCGGCTGATCGGCCGGAATCCTTATATATTTGACCAAATAGCTTTTCATGCGCCGGTTTTAATTGCACCTGACGTCGCTTCATGGAGCTACAGGCGGTTTGAAGAGCCTTATCGAGTCTATATTCTACCAAATTTCCGGGCGTGCCCCATGAAAAAGATTTTATTACTTTCTCAGTAAATAATCCGCCTCCATAAAGATTACATGAAAAGCCGATCGATATTCCGGTATTCAGCAAAGTGCCAATACCGGTTTTGGTATGGTCTCCTATAAAGCAGCCGACTTTGATCCGCCCGGTGTTGACTTGTTCATTATTCACCATTACGGAAATATCGGTGTAATTGTTTTTCAAATCCGAATTCGTAGTCATCGCTCCCAGATTAACCCATTCCCCCAGATAGGCGTGCCCCAAAAAGCCCTCATGGTACTTGTTGTCGTAGCCGAGCATTATCGATTCCTCGACCTCTCCCCCGATCCTACAAACCGGCCCAAACGAACACCCCTCGCGAATTTTTCCTCCCACCACACGGCAATCAGGCCCGATATAACACGGTCCCTTAATATAAGTCAATGGTTCAATTACCACGCCGCCGCTGATTATAACCGGGCCATCGGATGCGTCAATAGTCACCTGTGGGCTGATTTTGGCTCCCGGAAATATTACCACCGAGCCTTTATTGATTATCGAGGCTTTCGCATCGATCTTGCCTTGGCTTTTTAATTTGCGCTTAATCTCCGGAAATTCCGCAGTAATCATCTCGCCGTTGCCATCGATCATTTCCCAGAGGTGGTTGATAACGCTCGTTTTGGTTCTTCTAATTTTGAGCGGCCGCCTGACTTTGTCGTAAGATTCATTCTCGTACATTGTTAAAAGATGCTTTTCGAATGTCGGTTGTTCCCCCTTAGCGAGTCGAAAGGCTAAAAGCTCATTATCGACTATGGCCGATTCTCCAAAGTTAAGCTTTCGAAGAATAGCCACTGACTCGGCCGATGGAATAAAACGGCCATTGATAAAAAGAATATCGCCTTCGGGGATAACGTTGTGTCTTATTCCCGTTTCGGCCTCAAGAACTTCCCCCAAATACGGACGTGCCAGAAAAGTATACTTTTTCGGTTTTAATGCTTTGACCCACTTCTCATATATTTTCGATGTCCCATAGAGAAGCATATAAACCGGATGTGAAAGGGAAATAGGTTCGAAATTGACATATTTGGGATCTTCAAAAAATGCGATATTCATAGTTTCTAATCCTGTTTGGGTTCGACATGAACCATGACTTCAATAATATCTTCATAATGCGAGATTAATTTGTCCTGTACCTTTTGGGCGATCTCATGGCCTTGCTCAACGCTTAAATTTTTATCGACCAGAATTTCGATATCTACGATCTGTTTGGACCCCAGAGTACGCATGCGCACCGACTTTACTCCTTCAACTCCCGATATCTGACCGGCCGCCTGTTGAACTTGCTCGATGGTTTTCTTGTCCGGCGCTCCGCTCATGAGCGTATGAATATTGCCTCTGATGAGGTTGACTGAATTTCGTATGATAAAAAATGATACCCAAATGCCGCCAATTGGATCCCAGATAGGATATCCCAGTTGAGCGATAATAATTCCCAATAGCGCCCCTCACCGATGCGTAAACATCGGATTTATGATCCTGGGCGTTGGCGAGCACTGCAGCGCTTTTGCTTTTCAAGCCAACCCTTTTGGTGTAACGATACAAAATTGTTTTGGCAAATATAGTAAAAAGCGCCACGGCTGTCGCAAATAAATTCGGGGTGTGATATTTTTTCTCGAATACCGTATTAGCCGAATCATAACCTATATAGACGCCTGTCATCAGGATTATTACCGCCACCAAAAATGCCGCGATAACATCGGCATTGCCGTGTCCATATTGATGTTCGGCATCGGCGGGCCGTTGAGCGACCCTGATTCCAATAAGCACCGCAAAATTGGCTATCAAATCGAGAAGAGAATTAATAAAATCGGCGATCAGGGCTTTGCTGCCGCCTATAAATCCACCAATAAACTTAAGCACCAGAAGCAAGAAATTGGCGACTATAGATAGCTTCGTGGAGGCTTCAGGAGTCTCGAGTTTTTGGCCTGGGAATGCCACTTCTATGAAAAGTTTACTTTCGGTGGTTCGGTGCCGGCCGGCGCAGCTTCGAAATAGTCCATGGATATAAATCCGAAATGACGATGCAAATAGTGTGGCCGGAAATTGTTGAACAGCGACGTTATAGCGGCGAACATTATCGTTATAGAACTGCCGAGCGGCGGCTATTGTATTTTCAAGTTCTGTCAACTGTGCTTGTAAGGACATAAAATTAGCGCTGGCCTTTAGGTCCGGATAACTTTCGGCTACCGCAAACAAACGAGATAAAGCCGAATCAAGTGAGGCCGAAGCTTCTCCTGCCTGGCGGGCTCCGCGACTTTGCATCACCGACGACCTTGCGGTGGCAACATCCTCGAAAACGGTCTTTTCGTGCGAGGCATAGCCCTTGACCGTCTCAACCAGGTTGCCAACCAAATCGGCTCGGCGAGTAAGCTGAACATCGATCTGATGCCAGGCCGCCACTGCCGCATTCTTGAATGATACCAGATTGTTATAAATCGATACAAAATAAATGACGGCAATCGCCAGGATAGCAATTGGAATAAGTAAGAAAATCAACAGCATATACTACGGCCTCCCAAGCTCTCTGCGATAGGCTTCGAGCTTCTCCCGTAAATCACCATCGCTTAACGCCAGTATCTCGACTGCCAGCAAAGCGGCGTTTTGAGCTCCGTGAGTGCCAATTGACATCGTCGCTACCGGTACCCCAACCGGCATTTGAACAATAGATAAGAGGGCGTCAAACCCGTTTAGTGCCGATCCCGGCAATGGCACCCCGATAACCGGAAGAATGGTTTGCGAGGCTATAAATCCCGGCAAATGGGCAGCCATTCCCGCCGCGGCGATTATTACTTTGGCGCCATTCGATTCCGCGTTCCTGACAAGCTCAATTGTCTCCGTGGGACGGCGGTGTGCCGAACTAATTTCCTGACGGTATTTAACGCCAAACTTTTCAAGAAGCTTTCCGCATCCGGCTACCGCTTCCAGATCGGATTTGCTTCCCAGGACTATTAATACTCTTTCTTCATTCATTAGAAATAACTCGAATCTACCTTAACGGCCCTCATTCCGATATCGCGCCTGTATTGCATTCCATCGAAACTAATGGTTTGAATAGTGTCATAAGCTTTGCTGATCGCGCCTTTGAGGGTGTGATCGATAGCGGTTACGCCCAGAACCCGGCCGCCGTTGGTGATAATCTTATCATCTTGTCGAATCGTCCCGGCATGAAACACAAACGAATCCTTGTTGTTCGCTTTGTCGAGCCCGTCGATCGCTACGCCTTTTTCGTTCGATTCAGGATAGCCGCGCGACGCCAGCACGACACAAACACAAGATTGATCTTTCCATTTAATCTCGTCGATATTGAGATAACCATCTGCGATATCCAGGAATATTTCAACAAGATCGCTTTCGAGAAGGGGCAATACCGCTTGCGTTTCAGGGTCGCCAAATCGGCAATTATATTCCAGCACTTTCGGCCCGCGATCGGTTACTATCAAACCGGTATAAAGAACTCCTTTATAAAGCCGCCCCATATCGGCTAAGCCCTGTACCGTCGGCTCCAGAATCTCCTCGACAATCCGTTTCATCATTTTATCGGAGATTACATGGGTGGGCGCATAGGCTCCCATGCCGCCCGTATTGGGACCCTTGTCGCCATCGAAAATCCTTTTGTGATCTTGCGCCGATACCATCGGAATAACCCGCTCGCCGTCGGTGAGGGCCATGACCGTGACCTCTTCGCCTTCTAAGAAATTCCTCAACTACCAGTCTCTCCCCCGCCTCGCCAAAAACCTTCTCTACCATTATATTTTCAACCGCCGTTTTGGCCTCGCCTGGAGAACTAACAATAATCGTTCCTTTGCCGGCTGCCAGACCGTCAGCTTTGATCACCAGCGGATAACTGGCCGATGAAACGAAATCGAGCGCATCTCCATGATTGGAGAAAATCCGGAAACTGCCCGTGGGGATATGATAACGCTGCATGAAGTCTTTGGCAAAAGCCTTGGAACCTTCGATTTCCGCAGCAGCCTTATCTGGGCCGAATATTCTCAGACCCTTTTCTTCGAATACATCGACTATCCCAAGCGTCAGGGGTAGTTCTGGTCCTACGACTGTCAGATCGATTTTTTTATCAGCGGCGAAATCCGCCAGAGCCGAAAGGTTATCGAGTGGAATCGGAACCGTCTCGGCAATTTGCGCAATTCCGGCATTACCGGGGGCGCAGTATATCTTTTCCACCCCTCGCGATTGCGCCAGTTTCCATACCATCGCATGTTCACGTCCACCCTTACCTATCACAAGTATCTTCATAAGCCTCCGAGTTTAATTCTAATGTATAACACAATTTCAAGTGGATTATCAATATCTTTTTTAGCGCCGTTTGTATATTGGTTTATTAAGGAAGCTTTTACAATTATTGATTTTCAGCGAGTTTATTAATGTGATTAATAGAATATATGGGGTTACCGTCTTAATATTATAGATATTATTAGTAATGACCTTTGATTATCCGAAAATTCATAACAACCTGCTTCCTGCCGAAATGAAGGTAACTCCAGATTTTCCCTCAAATTACCATTTGACAAAACCTTGGAGATATTATAGAATCGGCAAAAATTGCCACCACTAATTAGGAGAGTGATGATGGAAGCATTGGGTATGATAGAAACTAAAGGACTGATCGCACTTAATTGAGGCATCCGATGCCATGGTTAAGGCCGCCAAGGTGACCTTGGTAGGTTATGAGAAAATTGGAGGCGGTTATGTAACGGCGTTAGTACGTGGCGATGTTGCCGCCTGTAAGGCTGCCACCGAAGCCGGCGCCGCTGCCGCTCAGAAAGTAGGCGAGTTGGTGAGCGTCCATGTCATCCCGCGCCCGCATTCCAATGTTCACGATATCTTCCCTACCAAACTGCCGTCGGAAGAGAAGTAATCGGGGATTCATTTTCGATAACATGATTCCCTTGCCAATTTGAGCGAGGAAAACATGTTTATGCCCGTAACGAGAATGAGTTTTTATTGAGATTGGGCAATTTGTAACTGGAGATTTTTTGGAAATTTCGCCGGAAAATATCGAACGCACCGTAAGCCAGATAATGCGTGAGCTTGGATATGACAAGCCTGATATTACTGAATCTGCGCCAAAACTGAGCGCTCCATCCTGCCTTTACGAAACCATTGATGAAGCGGCCGGGGCGGCCCGTAAGGCGCAGCAGCAACTACTGGATCTGGGCCTCGAAGCGCGTAAGATAATTGTTGAGGCGATGCGCGCGGCGGCGGTTCGTTACGCCGAGGGTCTCGGACAAATGGCAGTGGCTGAGACCGGGCTTGGCAAAATGCCCGACAAGAGGCTAAAAATCGATCTGGCGGCGCGCAAAACGCCGGGGCCGGATGATATCACCACCGAGGCCTGGAGCGGCGATCACGGCCTCACAATCACCGAACCTGCTCCCTATGGAGTCGTCGGCTCGATTACACCATCGACAAATCCGGCTGCCACGGCTGTCAATAACGCTATCAGCATAATCTCCGCTGGCAACGCCATACTTATCAACGCTCATCCCGGGGCCAAAGGGGTTACCAACCGCACGGCTGAAATTCTAAATGACGCTGTAATTTCAGCCGGAGGGCCGGCCAATCTCATCACGGCCATAAAGGACCCATCCAAAGATACCGCCACGGCGCTCATGAAGCACCGAGATATCGATCTGTTGGTGGTCACCGGCGGAGGCGAAGTGGTTCGCATGGCGATGACATCCGGCGCGCGTGCCATTTGTGCGGGGCCTGGCAATCCGCCCGTGGTAGTCGATGAAACTGCCGATATCAAGAAAGCCGCCGACAATATAATCTACGGGGCAAGTTTCGATAACAATGTCCTCTGTACCGCCGAAAAAGAAACCTTTGCGGTAGATAAGATTTTCAATCAACTCCTGGGAGAGATGGCATCAGCGGGCGGATATTTGTTGAAAGAGGCCGAGCTTCGGAAAATTATCTCGATGATCGTCGTAGATGATTCCACTAAAAAAGGGATCAGATATCCCAGACTGTGCAGGGATTTTGTCGGCAAGAGCGCGGTCAGTATCGCTCATGCTGCCGGAATAAGCGTTCCCATGAATACCAGGCTTCTCTTTTTCGAGGCCGAATGGGATCATCCCCTTGTCATGGCTGAGCAACTTATGCCGGTCCATCCCGTAGTACGTTGTAAAAATGTTGATGATGCTATGGGGCTGGCGATTACCGTGGAACATAAGTTTGAACATACATTTGTAATGCATTCCACTAATATTGCCAACCTTTCCAAAATGGCACAGCTGTGTAATGGTAATATATTCGTAAAGAATGGGCCGTCGATGGCCGGTTTGGGAATGAACGCCGAAGGGTTCTGCTCATTTTCAATTGCCGGAACTACTGGCGAGGGCTTGACACGGGCGCGAACCTTTACCAGGCCCCGACGATGTACTTTGGTTGACTACTTTAGAATCATCTGATAATCCCGATAATCAACGAAGAGCCAATCATTTTAATGAAAATCGCTTTAACACTTAGGAAAAAAACGAGTTTTAATATCGGAATATTAGAGTCGACAAATACGTTATTTGATTGACATTTAACAGGTTAGCTGCTACTTTGAAATAACATGAACAATCCAATCGACAAAGGGGTATAAGTTAAAGAGATGCTGGTCCGGCAAACGACATTACCTGTCATGACAAATAAGATGCGAATTGGGCACACGCCGCTATTACCATTGGTAAAAAGTTCGCATGGTCTCCCCTGCACTATCCTCGCCAAAGCTGAGATGTATAATCCTGGCGGGTCAATTAAGGATAGATTAGCGCAATCGCTAATCGATGCTGCGGAGCGCGACGGGCGGCTCAAGCCCAAGGGGACGGTAATCGAGGTAACATCGGGCAATACGGGAATTGCTGTTTCATGGATTTGTGCCACCAGGGGCTATAAAGCGGTGATAGTGATGAGCGATAAAAACTCCCAGGAAAAACAGGATATGATGAAAGCGTTCGGAGCCGAACTTATCCTGACGCCGCACACCGCCAGGCCGGACGATCCATCGTCGAATTATAAAACCGCTGAACGGTTGGCCTCGCAGATACCGGATTCGATCTATCTCGATCAATACAACAATCCCGCCAATATCGACTGCCATTACAATGTAACCGGCCCTGAAATCTGGGAGCAAACCGACGGGCTGGTCGATTGCTTTTTCGCGGGAGCGGGAACGGGCGGCACGATTTCGGGCGTGGGACGATTCCTCAAGGAGCGCAATCCCAATATCGAAATTGTGGCCGTTGATTCAGAGGGTTCGATTTTCACATCATATTTTGAGACCGGCAAAATCCCGATTGCCGAGCATTATGAGGTCGAAGGAATTGGAAGTGACAAACTGGTAGGCGCCATGGATTTCAGTGTTGTGGACAGATTTATTCAAATCAGCGATAAAGAGGCGTTCCTGACCACCAGGGAAATGGCCAAAACCGAGGGTATTTTCTGCGGTGGATCATCGGGAGCGGTGCTGGCTGCTGCTCGCGAAGTTTTAAATAACAATCCTCAATTCAAGCATCCCGTAATTATCCTGGCCGATTCCGGTAACCGTTACCTTTCCAAGATTTATAACGATTCCTGGATGCGTAAAATGGGATATTTAGAATGTTAATGGGAAATATTTTAATTTTCTTATATGAAAGGAGCCGTAGAGATGCCTAAGTTTTCCAGGATTATTATTCTGGCCTCTATATTGGGCTTTTCGACACAATGTCTGGCAGTCGATACTGCCGCCCCGGATACGTCCAGAAAAAATGACGCGGCGGTTATAAAAGTTAATCCCGCCTCCAAAGCCAGGATCGAATTTCTAGCAGATACCTGGGATTTTGGCTCAATTCCTCGGGGCGCGATTGTACTTCATTCATTTAAATTCAAAAATACCGGTACAGATCCGCTCATGATCACCAATGTCAAGCCGACCTGTGGCTGTACCACTGCCCCTCTTTCCGATAGCATTGTTACTCCCGGAGCGACTGCCGATATCATGGCAACATTCAATACCAAGAATTTTAACGGACGAGTTACCAAGCAGATTTTTGTAGACAGCAGCGATCCCATTAAGCCTTATCTTAAACTCATATTTTCGGCCATAATTAATAACCCTCTTCAAACCATCATACCGGCCCCCACAGCCGCGGATTTTGGAAATGTAAAAGCCGGAGCCTCGGCACAGGTTAAAATCATTATCACCAACACCGATAAAGCCAAGGCAAATCTTGCGATCGTGGAGGAATCAGCCCCCACAATAGTTAAGGCAACTCTCGCCAAAACAACTCTTACTCCTGAGGGCACGACGGAGTTGGTGCTCGATTTGGTTCCGCAGGCAAAGCCGGGCGAAATAAATCAATCGATAACATTAGAAGCTGGTAATATTACCGGTTCACGATTCACTATACCCTGGAAGGCGGTCATAATAAAATGAAGACGAGACTTATAATCGTCCTAACGGCCCTATGCGCCATCACCTGGCTCAACGCTCAGGCCATCGAAGATTCGCAGAAGCTAATCGATCCCGGTAAACCCGATATGGTTGTCCTCGACTCGGTGCAAGCCAAGCCCGGCCAAAATGTCGACATGGCCTTGCGTGTGCTTATTGACGATACTACCTCATTTAATAACAGATCATGGGTTGGAGTCGGAAGCTTTTGTATTCCGTTTTTATACGACAGGAATGTTATTCAGATCGATTCGGTGAAATTTAAAAATACGCTGCTTAAATGGGATGAGAAGTTTACCAATAAAAAGACCGATACGGGATTTGTTTCTTTTGCAGGCATTTATACTTTGACCGGCGCAGAAAAACCGGCTCTCGTCAGCCCCAAGGAACCATTGGAAATTGCCAGGTTATATCTTACGGTTAAACCAGACGCCAAACCCGGTTATTATATATTTGAAATGACCAAGGATCCGCTTCAGGGCGATATGTATTTCGGTTCAATCGACGGATATCATTCCTGGAAACCGAAATATGTGGTCGGCAAGGTGGTAGTAACCAAATAAACCCACTGCCTGATGATCGACGGTTTGTGGGAATTTTCCGTTTAGAATACCAAAGTAATTTAATTAGGCGGCGTTCGAATTATAATATTTTCGGGCGTCGCCTTTTATTTGAATAAAATACTTTAGTCTAAGCTTTACTGTTATTAGGAAACTAAAATTGATTAACAGAGCTATCCCCGTCAATATAAAGTGGCTGGACATAAAAGAATCGAGGCATTATCTTGGAAAAAATGAAATATTCGCCAAACTTTTATGGAAAATAATAGTTCTATTAACATATCGAAAATCCTAAGGAAATTATAACAGGAATAAAAGAATGATAAATGAATCCTTGATTAAAACTCCGGTGGCTAAAATGGTAAAGCCCGGATACGACGCCATAACCGATATTTTATCAATCGATAATATTAAAAAAATCATAGACCAGGCGCAAAGCCGCGGTGGCGAGTTTGCGGAAATCTATGCCGAATATGCCGTAATTAACGGCTTATCGCTTGAGGAAAATAAAATCCGTCAAGCCCAATCGGGCATTATGCAGGGTATTGGAATCAGGGTGATTAGCGGCGAAAAAACAGGATATGCTTATTCGGAGCGTTTTGACATGCCCAGTCTATTGCACGCTGCCAGTACAGCGTCGCTCATAGCCGATCATTCACCTTCATCGAGCGTAAACCGCCTGGAACCACATATTGTTAATACTCCGATCTATTCGCCCGTGAAAGTATATCCGGATGAAATCGAGGTCAAACAAAAATCCGATCTACTCCGGCGAGCCAACACTGCAGCATTCGATGAGGATAAAAGAGTATATCAGGTGGAAGCATCCCTGTGGGACTCGATGAAGATCGTTGTAATAGCCAATTCGGACGGGCTGTTTACCGCTGACCAGCGAATCATGCTCAAGCTTAACGTGATGGCATTGGTTCGGGAAAACGAAAACCGTCAAATGGGGCATCACGGCGGAGGCGGGCGAATCGGATTTGAATATTTTGACAAAATGACTCCGGAGATATTCGCCAAAGAGGCGGTTAGGACCGGTGTAGTCATGCTTGAAGCGCGCGAGGCTCCTGCCGGGCCGCAAACTGTGGTATTGGGAAACGGCTGGGCCGGAGTGCTGCTGCATGAATCAGTCGGACACGGTCTGGAAGCTGATTTCAACCGCAAGGGAACATCGCTATACTCGGGCAAGATCGGCCAGAAAGTGGCCTCGGAATTGGTCACGGTGGTTGATGATGGCACTATTCCCAATCTGCGCGGTTCGATCAATATGGATGACGAAGGTGAACCGGCGGCGAGAAAAGTGCTGATCGAAAAGGGAATCCTCAAGGGATATATGGTCGATAAGCTCAATGGCAGGCTTTTAGGAATGAAATCAACAGGCTCCGGTCGACGTGAATCATATCAGCATAATCCGGTGCCCAGGATGACTAACACCTTTATGACCGCTGGCGAATATGATCCCGAGGAGATAATGAAATCGGTCAAACGCGGTTTCTACGCCAAAAGTTTCGGCGGCGGCCAGGTTGATATATCGAATGGCCAGTTCATTTTCCAGGTTACCGAAGGATATATGATCGAGGATGGGCACATCACTTATCCAGTCAAGGGAGCCACCCTGATCGGTTCGGGACCGGAGATATTGCAAAGAGTGGTCATGGTCGGAAGCGATCTCGAATATGACACCGGCGTGGGGACATGCGGCAAGGATAATCAGGGAGTGCCGGTCGGGGTGGGAATGCCGACCTGCAAGATTTCGGAAATGACTGTGGGCGGGACCAGGGTATAGGAGCGAATAATAATGGAACGACAATTAAGTCAAAATGAATTAGAGGAGTTTGCCGGTAACATTATTGATGCCGCCAGGCGAGCCGGCGCCGATGAGGCTGATGCTTATATCGAGATAGGCAGAGAATCCGAGATCACCTCGAGGATGGAAAAGATCGAAAACCTGAAGGAATCAATATCTCAGGGTTTCGGTTTAAGAGTATTCAAGAACGGAAAACTTGGATTCAGCCACAGTTCCGATTTCTCCCCGGGCGCTGTAAAATTAGCGGTCGAACAGGCGATCTCGCTTGCGAAAGAATCATCCGAGGATGAATACAACGGAATTCCGGATTTAAAAACAATAAACAATGACGCCAAATTGGAAATATACGATCCCTCAATCGAAGAAATTCCGGCACAAAAGAAAATTGATTTTTGCCTGCAAGCCGAGCGCACCATGTTTGAATATGATAAACGAATTACTAATTCCGAGGGAGCCGGCTTTTTCGATGGCCAGGGGATTGTGGTTATAGCCAATACGGCCGGAGGAAGTTATTCGGCCAAATCTACATTTTGTCATTTATCGGTTAATCCGGTAGCAGAGGAAAATGGTAAGCTTCAATCAAACGGCTGGCAATCGACCAAGAGGTTTTTAAGAGATTTGGATGCGCCTCAGGAGGTAGCCAGAATCGCCGCCGAACGAGTGGTACGGATGCTCGGTGCGCGAGTGCCTCCAACATCGGTAGTACCGGTTGTATTCGATAATATCACCGGAGCGGCCATTCTGGGTAATATCGTTGGCGCGGTCGATGGAGATGCCATTTTCAAGGGCGGTTCTTTTCTTGTAAATATGCTTGGCAAGCAGGTAGCCTCAAATATGGTTACCATATTGGATGATGGCCTCATGCCCAAAGGCCTGGCGACGTCGCCTTTTGACGGTGAAGGAGCGCCTACCAATCGCAAGGAAATTATATCAAAGGGAGTTTTACAAAGTTACTTGTATGATACCTACACGGCGCGAAAAGCCAAAACTAAATCCACAGGAAATGCCCGTCGCGAATACTCGTCACTACCTTCAATAGGACCTCTAAATTTCTACCTTCAGCCCGGAGACTCGACATTCGATGAGATTATCGGCTCTGTTAAGAATGGTTTGTATCTGACTAGCCTGATGGGATTCGGGGCAAATGTTGTTACCGGAGATTTCTCTCTGGGCGGAGCAGGCCTATGGATAGAAAACGGCAGGCTTGCCTATCCAGTCGAGGGGATTACGGTAGCGGCCAATATGCTGGAAGTACTCAAGAATATCGATATGATCGGGAATGATTTAATATTCATGGGGGCGGTAGCATCGCCAACTTATAGAGTCGCCAGCATGACCGTAAGCGGGGCGTAATGAAACGGGGTTGTTAATAACGCCAGGGTCTTAATTGAGGCAACACCCTGAGCATCCTTAATAAAATTCCCTACGCCTCTGGTAACTTATCTATGCGGGTTGTGCGGTAAGGTAATTTTTACTTTCGTTTTTGTTGTCAAAATCCTGAATTACGGGCAAATAGATAGTAAATCTGGCGCCTTTATGAGGCCGGCTGTGGACTTCGATTCTGCCCCCATGCATGACAACTATCTTTTTTACCAGCGATAAACCAAGCCCGGTACCATCAGGCTTACCAGTAATGAACGGCTCGAATATTTTACCGACTAATTCAGGATTAATACCCTCACCATTATCCGTTACTGAAATGTAAATAGTCGAAATCGTATCTTGTCTTTCAAGACCGGCCCGAAGTAAAACCTCTCCCCCATCGGGCATGGCATCACAAGCGTTAATAATGAGATTAAGCAGAGCTTGCCGTAACAGCATCCTATCGCCCTGAATAGAAGGCAGGCCGCTTTCAATAATATTTGAAATTTTAACTTTGCCAAGATTGGAATGAGAAAAGTTTTCGAGGATTGTCTCGACTAAATAATGAATATCGAGCGTCTCAGGATTGAGATTCAAGGGTCGGGCGAAGCTCAAAAAACGAGACATCAACGATTCAGCGGCCATCGATTCATCTTTGATAGCGTCCGCCAACTTCACTGCCTTATCATCAACTTTTACCGATTTTCGCAGTAAATTGGCAAACCCCATAATGGCCGCAAACGAATTTCGCACCTCGTGCGCCAACCCGGCTGCCGTTTCACCAAGGATTACCATCTTTTCGGTATATGATGAAACATCCTGTAATCGCCGAATTTCAGTAAGATCGATCAGGAGGAGGGCTGCCCCCATGCCCTCCCCTTTCTCGTCATTTATCAGCGATGATGAACATCCCAACCACAGCTTTTTGCCATCGGGACATCTGATTTCAAATTCCAATCGTGAATGAACTTTCTTATACAAAAGCGCATCGTCAAGCAGGCTGACCAGCTTATGCTCATTGCCGAAAACCTCACGATAATGCCGTCCGCGGCAATCTCGTTCCAGGTATTGCAGGATAGTCTGCGCCGATGGATTAAAGCGGGTTACAATACCGCCGGAATCGCAGATTACCACGCCCGAAGTAATAGAGCCCAGGATATATTCATTATATCGCGCCAGCGAATCGGCGCGTTTTTCGGAGTTCTGATACATATTTTCGAGCGCGCTTTTATTTTCCTCGAGCTCGGTAATGACCTCTTTGAAGGTACTGACGATATACTCAATTCCGGTTTTGCCTCCAGCTTCGCGAAGATCGAAATTGTAATCCAGGGCTTCGCGCTTGATTCGTCGGTACGGAAGCAATATGGCGCGCAGGAAATAAGCCGCCATGATCAGGGCGGAGAACAGCCCGGCCACTCGGAACAGGATATCCCAGCGAGCAAGTCTCGCAAGCTCCTCCCCCAATGTATTGGGCGAGGACACGATCAAATAGCCCAGCTTTTCGTTGTTTGAGTAAAACAGGGGCCTTTGAACGGCGTCGACGCCGGGTTCGGTGCTATTGCCAATGGATACGATGTTTTTATTGAGGGTATCGAATAAGGCGATATTGGTGACACCCGTAAGAAGAGCAACTGCTCCCAGGCGGTCCCCTTTTATTTTGTAATTATATTTTAGCTTTGGAATTTCCCGCTGGACAAGTTCGCGGGCATAATCGGCAGACAGATTCATCTGAGTCTGAAATTGAGCTTTCTGCTCCTGCCGGGCTTTTTCGAAGGAATAGCCCGATATAAAATTTATCGAAATTAAAAAGAGGATAAGAAAGCCGAGCGAAAGGATAATCTCGACTTCATAAGTGTCATATCTTTTCTTCACATAATAATTATCGGCAAAAAGGGAGTAGATTGAAGCGTTTACAGATTGACAAAATTTCGATAAGCGTTAATGATCCAATCGCCGCAATAAATCGTAATCAAAGCGGCCAAAACGAGAAAAGGTCCAAACGGCACGTAGGAGCTCTTCCCCTCTTTCCGCGTTGAGGTCATAATTGCCAGCCCGATTACCGAACCCAGGAATGAGGCCATCACCATTATCAGGAGCAGATTCAGCGCCCCGAGGAATGATCCCAGCATGGCCGCAAATTTAACATCCCCAAAGCCCATAGCCTCTTTCTTAAATGCAATTTTGCCAAACCACATTATCAGAAAGAAAGCTCCGCCGCCCACAATTGCGCCGACCAGAGCGCCTTTCCATCCAACGAAAGCGCCCGAGACGAATCCCAGCGCCAGGCCAACCGGAATCCAGGGTAAATCGAGCGAATCCGGGATTATCCAATGTTCGAGATCGATGAAGAACACCGGGACAAAAAGAAGCGAAAGGAGGGTTGCCTCCAAACCTCTGATAGTGAAACCGAAATGGTAGATTGCAATCACTGTCAGGACACCGGTAAGCGTCTCCACCAGAGGGTAGCGCCAGGAGATTTTGGTTTTACAATAGCGGCATCGTCCCCGCAGAATGAGAAACGATAGAATGGGGATATTATCATAGAATTTTATCAGGTGATTGCATTTAGGGCAATGCGATGGCGGCTTAAGAAGCGATTTACCATGAGGCAGGCGGTAAATCAGGACATTGAAAAAGCTGCCAAATGCGAGGCCAAAAAGCAGTACAAATGCCAAAATGAACGGATCATGCATAGACTTAAATATAGCTTTTGATTGTTAATATGTAAATTAGAAAAGAATAGCGAGTTAGAGGCAAATATAATTTAATCGTCGGAATCATCAATAGAATTTACCAGGGTTCCGTCCTGGGTAATTGTCCAGGTATCAACAGTGGCATCGGGATCAAGATTGGCGGTGGCGGTGCAGGTAAATGTATTAGCATCGGATACCATATCATAGGTATATCTGGCAGGCGGTGTAATTGAGACGCCTATGGAGGCAAAGCCATCCAGAAGTGTGGGAGAGGCCTGGCCGCCGTTAAGACAATAGGTTTCATGCTCGGCATAATAGGCCGCCTGCATGGTGTAGATTTGCTTGAGAAGCCCCTTAGCCTCAGATTGCTTGGATTTAGTGGCTACTTTCATGAATCGAGGGAGCGCCATAGCGGCGAGAATACCGATGATGACCACGACGATCATTAGTTCTATAAGCGTGAAGCCCTTAGATTTCTTTTTTTTATCCGTATTCATGGTGTCCTCGATCCCGGTGCGATTGTAAATAAAAAGGGGGAGCATGAACATCCCCCTAAACTTTATTTAATTTTAAGTGACAGAATCATCGATAGTACAAGCCAGAGTGCCCGCCTGGTTGATGGTCCAGGTATCAACAGTGGCATCATCGTCAAGGTTGGCCGTAGCCGTGCAGGTGAAGGTGTTGGCGGCGGAGACCATGGCATAGCTGTAGCGTGCGGAGGCGCCTACATCAACGCCGATTCTGGCAAAGTTGGCGCTACTGGCAGCAGCGGTGACACCGTTAAGGCAGTAAGCGTTGAATTCCTGTCTGTAGGCGTGCTGCATGGTGTAGATCTGCTTTAGAAGCTGCTTGGCTTCCGATTGTTTGGCTTTAGTGGTTGAGCGCATGAAACGCGGAATTGCCAGAGCGGCCAGGATGCCGATAATGACTACCACGATCATAAGCTCAATCAGTGTGAAACCAGAATTTTTCCTATCCTTTTGCACTTTGTTCTCCCTAAAGTAGATCATCGTTTTCAAGTTCAAAATGATAAGGGGGGATGGTAACCCATCCCCCCTATCATATCGTTTCATCAAGTTACTGAATCGTCGATTGTGCAAGCTAATGTGCCATCCTGGTTGATGGTCCAGGTATCAACAGTGGCATCATCGTCAAGGTTGGCCGTAGCCGTGCAGGTGAAGGTGTTAGCGGCGGAGACCATGGCATAGCTGTAACGTGCGGAGGCGCCTACATCAACGCCGATTCTGGCAAAGTTGGCGCTACTGGCAGCAGCGGTGACACCGTTAAGGCAGTAAGCGTTGAATTCCTGCCTGTAGGCGTGCTGCATGGTGTAGATCTGCTTTAGAAGCTGCTTGGCTTCCGATTGTTTGGCTTTAGTGGTTGAGCGCATGAAACGCGGAATTGCCAGAGCGGCCAGGATGCCGATAATGACCACCACGATCATAAGCTCAATCAGTGTGAAGCCTTTTTTGTTTCCCGTTCTCATTTCTTACCTCACTTGGAAATTGGGGTTTAACGTTTCGTCATATATTTTATCGAACATTGTCAAAATGACTTTAGTGAGCCAGTCGCCTTAATTCAGGCTCGATCCCTTTTTTTGTTTTCAAACAGCCGCAATCACATCAGGCAAAGATTGTGCCCATCTCTGTTTTTTGGGTGTCACGATTATTATTGTTCTATATCGTCTTATGTATTATCGGGTTACGGAAGTCGCCGAACTAAAATAATAAAAATCCGTATTCTAAATAATGAGGCTAATCACCGATTTGGACTATTGCGCTTTGCAAAACGCCAAAAAGAGCCAGGTTTAGAATTGGTTCAAATTGAAACTATAGGGATGTTGCCGCGTCAGATTTTGGAGGTCTAAAAATGATCTCAGCTTTATAACGGAATAATCTTACATATTATTGAAGATTGGCCTTTGACGCCAGAGTATCGATAAGGCTGCTAAAACGCACGGCGGCCTCCTGGTTACCCCGGGCCTTATAATATTCTCCCCTATTCTGAATCCAGAGAACCCAGGTTCGGATCGTTTCAAGATCGTTTGACGCTGAAGCCATCGATAAATAGGCACTATCGGATACCACCTGAGGAACGCTCACCGACGAGTCAGGGACTACAAACAGATATCCCATACCGCGAGGAATCAAATAACGGGTGATCGGGGCGCTGGCCTGGTCATACTCGATATAAACGGGACGCTTTTTAAAATTCTGGGTTATGAGATTGGCGTAATAGCTTTCGCGCGTCAGAATCGATTGCGAAGATAAATCAAGCTGCTTATCGGTTTCATCACGTCCCCACTGATGATCCCAATTATATATATTTACAATCTGCTCGGATTTACCCGGATGCGTAGCTTGATAAGCTAAAGCGCAAAAATAGGTATTATATGATGAGGTCACAACCACGGCGCTGTCGGGCGAATCGGCCAGAAAGCGGCCGGCGAAATCAGCGGCGCCCGTAACATGGGAAAGATCGGCGGCGCGATAATTATCTCTGACCGGCGGCGCCGTAACAAGCATGGCGAAAATGAAAAATACTCCCACCGCCAGATAACGGGCAATTCCCGCCCTCCTGCCACGCAGTCGAGACATGACAAGATCATAAATAATTGCCAGGGCTACGGCCAAACCCACAGTTAATACGGCCAGCGCTATCATGAGATAGCCGTGAAGATCATAATTCTCATAAAAGTAATTTTCGGCAAAGGCAACCGAAAGGATATTGAATCCGAAGAGTACAACCAGAGGAATACCTATTTCCCTTTTACGAACGACAACATAACCGAGACCAAAGGCTGAAAGCGCTAAGGCGGCCGGACCTAATTGCTTGTAGAGAACATCATACGCAAATCCGAGTTGATCCGCGAAGTGCGAAGGAGCCAAACGCGATGTGGTTGTAGTAAAACCTTTTATCAAAATATAATCCACGAGATTGCCGAGATTTGATGGATCGCCCCAATTGATTAGCGGATTATGTTCAGCTCGAAATACCAGAGTGACATAGAATAGCCCCGAGAAAATAAATGAGGCTATTACGCCCAGGATAGCGTTGCCAGGGGTAATCTTTTTACCCCAGAGCATGAAGAGAATAATTCCGGGAATTGCCAGAGCTATAGTCAGATTATGCACTGCCAGAAACAAACCCAACAACACAAAGAGGATGAAGCTCCAGAGTATCGAAGGCCGTTCCCGAGAAATAATTTTTTGACAGACCAATACCAGGGCGGCAAATCCGGCAAAATTCAAGGAGTAAACCTCGAAACGAGTAGCCTGTATGGAGTATGTCAGCGAAACTCCCATGATAGCCACAGCCAAAAGCGTTACCAATGTTACTATGATATCGCTTCTGGAAAGGTGCATAGGACGGACAAATCCGATGATAACGTTAAACCATAGAACCAAACCCAACGCCCCAAAGAAAGCAGCGAAGATATTAAGGCTGAATCCTGCCGTGAGCGGCACGATATTGAGCCAAAGTCTTGATAAGATAAGGAAAAATGGGAAGCCGGGCGGATGAGGAACGCCTCCGGTTATGACAGCCGTGGTAAGTTCGGCTGAATCCCAGAAATAGAATGTGGGGCAGGCCTGATGATAATAGAATATCAAGGCGGCAGCGAAAAGCGCTAAAGAGGCTATTATTCGTTTCATATTACTCTTTTCGGAAGCATGCTGGAAATATAAAGCCACCGGGGGTAAAGCAAATCAACCCGCCAATCTCTTATAGACAAATACCGCGGCGCCATAAACAAAGAGATTAATAAAAATTCCCACAATAATATAGATAAACATGGTTGCGGGGATTAAATCCGGGTTTAGAAGGCTAATAATTTTGGGAGCATAACTGGTGAGAAGTAAATTCAACAGAATGCGAATGATGCTCGGAATAAACGACGATAAAATAAGTCAGAAACATATTATTTATGAAGAGCCCGATGCTATCCCGAATAGCGCGGCCAACCTTTTTGCCATCGAGAATAATTCCAGGAACGGAGTAGATCAGCATCGATGTTACCACCAATCCGATCATTTCGAAAAAAACGTCGACGGCCGCGGTTCGGTTGGGTGAACCGGCGGTAAAATCTTTTAGAAGCGAACTGGGTACATAAAGAATAATGATGACAAGAGCAGTCTCCAACAGCCAGACCAGCATCAGCGGCAGGTACGAACGCAAAGCCAGTCTGACGCCATCACCAAATTTTGGAATCTTGCCGCCATATACACCATTCAATCTATAAACAGCCGCCGCAGTCAGGATAACCCAGGCGGTGATACCGAGTATGAGACTTTCAAACGTAGCGTAAAGCGATGGTAAGGCCAGGTAATATTGAGGATAGTGAAAAGCATTGGCAGGTAGAAATAACGAAATAAGCGGATAAACCAGGGACGACAGCATCGGAGCATAGTACCAGAGCAGCGCCATGAATCCCAATGTTTGAAAAATGGCGTATACGAAAAATGGCGACCACCAGGAAAATTTTAAAATACCTAAAGATAACTGCCCATAAGCATTAACGAATAAATTCAGTTTATCGAGAAACGATAACCGAGGTTTTACCATACGGCACTGCCCATAAACGATCTCGAGCTATGACCGCGCCTGTCGCTGATGGTAAGCCAATAATAGTAGGTATGCCCTCTGACCACATTGGAATCGTCGAAACTGGATGCGGTTTGATCCACCGACGAGAAAACCGGCGCTCCCTGAGTCGGAATCGATAGAGTATCTCTTGTTAAAAGGTAATTGGAAAAATCGGGGATATCGCTGGTTATCCAGGAGATCGCTATCGATGCTGTTTGGGCAATAACCACACCCGTGACCAGCCCGGGAATAGTGTCAACGAGATGAACTCTGAGAATATTGGATAGCGCTCTGTTACCGCCTTGATCGACGGTATAGATGATATAAAAATAATTGAGCGTATCATACCCGGCGTTAAAAACAGGATGATCCAAAAACGCAGTGGAATCCTGATTAGTGATCACGGCGAGGAGAGTACTGTCGGCCCTGCCGGCATCGGGCCGCCAGGAATAAAGGCGATAAGCCTCGAAATCGGGCGTATAAGGCTGCGACCAATGCAATCTGATATCCTGATAATTATCGGGAGCCACCTCGACCGGATAAAGAGTGGCAGCCTCAGGAGGTGTATCAATGCCAGTCCGTCCGTTGACAGTATTAGACCAGGCGGAATTGCCCGTTTGATCGATGGTAAGGACACCATAATAATAAATGGAATCGGCGGCCAGGCCGGTATCCTCTACGGCGGTTTGGCTTGATGATACAAGTATCAGGACATCGGAGGTATTGACTTGATTATTATAGGATCGATAAAGCTCATAGCGCAGGAAATCCTGATCGTTGCTGGCAGACCAGGAAAGACTCAATCGATTATGCGATCCGGGAGGAGTTACCGGAGAATAAAGCACTACAGGCACAGGCGGGGAATTTTGATTAGTTCGGGACTGAACCTCATTTGAGCGAGCCCACAGACTTGAATTATCAATCACAAATACCCTGTAATAATAAATGGTATTTGCGGTCAGGCCGGTATCGATAAGGGTCGTAGTTTGGGCGGAACTAATTACGCCGGCCAAATAATCACTGGAATCCACTCCAGCAGTCAGGCCCCTATAAATACGATATTGCGCAAAATCTGAAATCTGAGATCTATTCCATTCAATTTCAAGGCGGTCGAAAAAGCCGTTCGGAGCGATAATGCTAATAATGGAAATGGGATCCGGAGCGCGTTGAACCGAAATAAATCCTCTGGCCTGAACCTGCCCGGAAGTGTTATTGGCGCGATCGGTAAAATTCCCCGTTACGCTGGCATCATTAAAGTCCAGATTGCTGGCGACCGTATAATCGGCCTCATAAATGCCGTCTCCGGCAACCGCATCTCCCCTGCTGCCGTCATCATATAATACTTGATTAATGAAGTTCTGTCCGACTGCGACTCCAGCGTTACCGTCAGCTTCACCGGCGAAAAGTTTGAAGTGAACATGATCCCCCGCGACCAGCGGAGAGCCGATAGGAGAGAATACAACCGAGTCGATCACGGCACGAGTATCCAGAGTGATATTAGCGGAATAAGGTACCGTCCCTATATCATCGCTTTGAAGTCGATATTTGACATAAACGTTTTTAAGATTATCTCCAGATGACAAAATCCAGGGCCTGGTGACCACAAAATTTTCCCAGGCACTGCCTATAAAGTTGGAATCATTCGAAACCTGCATATATGAGGTTCCCACCGGAGCCATCATGGAAAGAGTCACATCCCGGAGATTCGTATATTGTTGACCATCATTTACGAAAAGGCCGAACAAATTGGGGATTGCCAATACCTGTGGGCTGGGATAGCCCTCAAATTCAGCCCAGTTTACCGCCGCAATCCTAAAATAATAAGATTGCCCATTACTTAAATTTGCAGCCGTATAAGATGTCTGAGTAACTTCGGCCAGGGCCTGGAAATTAGTGTTGGTGGAATCAGACCTGTATACCCGGTAAAATTTAATACCGGTGGTATCATCAACAGACCAGGTCAGCAGGGCCAGACGATCACCTACCGTGACCGTAAGATTGGAGGGGGTTGCCGGGACCGGTTCGTTTATCGGTGGTGATATCGTGTTCGGTATTTGCCGCGAACATGAAAAAGCAACGATTAAGATCGCCCCCAGTATCGCGGTTAATCTAACGATAGCGTTCATTTATCCCCTCCTAAAATTTGACTACCATTGATACCTGAGTGCCCCCATTATCGGTCGTGGAAATTGCGGGGTAATAGGCTGATCCTTCAGGGAAGAATACCATTGAATCCAGAATATTATAAACCCATATTCCGACACCCAGATAAAATATGCGGCGCCGATCAGTTTCGGATTTGCTGGCGGTTTGTCGGGCGGATTCAAGTATGGGCCTTAGCAGTTCCATTTGAGTGATGGAAGTTGCGTTATCGTAATTCTGATGGGCAATATCATAGGCATTGCGCTTATCCCTGTATTTCTTATCAGAATCATATAGAACTGCGCCGGCGCCAATTACGCTAAGAGTGAATACAGCGCCTCTAATTGAGCTGCCCCCATAGTATTGCCCCCAACCAGGGATAAAGAGCGAACGTAAGCCGGCCTTTATCCGCGTTTTCTGAATGAGATCAACATTGATATTGTTGGCGCTGCCGGGTAGAAGAGCGAGTTCACCTTTCCAGGATTCATATCCGGGACGAGTGATTCTGATCTTATAGGTACCTGAAAGATTGGAGGGTAGAATGGCCGGAGTATTTACCACCAGGTTGTATGAGCCGCTAAAATAAGCCGTGGCTCCGGGAGGATTGGTTGTCAAAACAACATTATCGGATTTCGGAGCAGCGGTTTGCTGTGCCAAAACTGCTGACGTCAATGCAACACAGATTAGTATTGCATAAAAGGTCGTTCTATTCATCTAAGTTCCCCTCCCTATATTTCAATAACTGCAGATTTATAGAGCTTCTATTATAATCGGATCGAATCGCCCTTTCTAAAGCATCAACGATTACTGCTCTCCAATGGCTGATAAAAAACAATTAATAAGGGATCTTTTCGCTTAGAAAATTCCGGTTTCCCGCTCTAAGTCTGGTTACAAGATAGTCTTGCACCTGCATCCATATCCCTCGGTCATGAACATAAATTAAACAGAGACATTTTGCAAGCTATTTATGCCAATAAAAAAGGGGGATACAATCCCCCTTTCTTAAAGAAATTTTAGAATCCTACATACCGCGAGCTGTTAAAACCACGATCACGGTTCTCATGATGATCTTAACGTCCTGAAAAACGGTCCAGTTGTGGATATATCGAAGATCATAAGAAATCTTCTTGGAAACATCTTCAATACTTTCGTCATACTTGTGTTCGACTTGAGCCAGACCAGTAATGCCGGGCTTAACATCAAAACGAGCAGTGTAATCTTTAATTTTAGTTTGAAGATCGTTGACGAAAAACGGTCTTTCAGGGCGAGGGCCAACCAGGCTCATATTTCCGATAAGAACGTTGATAAACTGCGGAAGTTCATCCAACCTGGTGATTCTCAGGAAATGTCCAACGCGGGTTATACGAGGATCCTTCTTCTGCGCCCAAACAGGGCCGCTATAGGATTCAGCATCTTGCCGCATACTGCGGAACTTCACAATCATGAAAGTCATTCCATGGCCGGGCGTTTTACGACGATCCGCCTGAATACGTCTTTCCTGGCCTGTCAATATTACAGCACGCCGATCACCACGGCGTCTATTCTGGCCAACCCGTTCTTGTTTGTAGAAGATTGGCCCCTTGGATTCAAGCTTTATCGCGACGGCGATTAAGCACCAAAGTGGCAAGGTTAAAATCAAACCAACTATGGCTCCAACGATATCAATCGATCTTTTAGCAATCGAGCCAATATCAATGCGGTGAGAAACTCTGGCTACTGCCCTCTTTGAACCAAGAAGCAAGGCCTGATTTAGGATAAGCGCATATAACATAAAGAAATTGGCTAAAACTATTTCGCCCAGAAAGTAGCTCAGGTAATATCCGGCTTTTTTAGAAATCCCGAGTTTAATGCCCCATACTCTGACGGATTCTTCATCCCAGTAATGTCCGAGAGGATTTGGCACAGGATATTGGTATCTCATTAATCTATCTCCGATAAAAATTATCTAATTTAAGATTTCCCCTTTTGCTCCCTCTTAATGCAAATTTGCTGCCACGAACAAGCCACGAGGATTAAGTTTGCGTTAAAAAATTATTTAAGAGACAAGCGCATCATAGGTATTGTAAGTTCATAAAATATAATAACTTACAAAACCAGAAATAAGGCCGGGTTTCGTGCTCGCGGAAAATTAATAGGAATTATCCCTAAATTGGAATAAACAAAATCAGTCGATTATGCAAATAAATGCAGAAATAATGCATTGCAGCATTTATTGAGATGTGTCATTCAATCTTTAAATCTTTGTGATAATAATGATACCCGTAATATTTTTCCTTGTAATAATACGGTAGGACTTCCTCGAAATCATTAAGAACCACTCCAAGGATATCAATATTGGCGTTGATCAGAAGATTGGACGCCCTGCTGACGACATCTCTTTGGGTGGAGCCTCCCCTTATCACGAGAATGACGCTATCGACATGCTCGGCCAGGAGCATGGGATCTGAAACGGGAATAATAGGAGGGGTATCAACTATAACCTGATCGAAATAGAATTTCAATTCTTGAAAGAAATTGGCGACATGCTCATGTTCAAGTACGTCGGTGGGAAGCTTATCCAGATGCCCGGCGGGAATAACAGTCAAATTCGGGGCAGTAGTCTTTTGTGAGACCGCTTTTAACGACGCTTTGCCGGTTAAAACGTCAGCTACTCCACCGTCGTTCTCCAGACCGAAATAACTTGAAATCTTGGGGCGTCTCAAATCAAAATCAACTAACGCCACTTTGAGCTTGGTAAGCTCGGCTATGGTTATGGCAAGCAAACTGCTGGTCAGCGATTTGCCCTCCCCCACCGTAGCGGATGTAATCATCAGGTTTTGAATTTTCCGACCCTGACTTTTACTTCTGATATTGGAATACAAGCGACGAAACTCGGTGCCGATCGCCGATTCTTTATGATAAACCGATAATAATGACATCTGCTTTCTATCGTTCATCTGATAATCGCGTCCAGCAGGACCTCAAAGCCTTTCAGATCATTCTGAGAAAGCTTGAGATTCCTGGCGGCCTTGAGGAAATTGGGATTAATCCTCAATGCCTCCTGGAAGTGCTCCATTGCTTTATTGTTCAGGAATTTGCTCATTATCATATAAGCCATACCAAGTTCGTTGTGCAGATCGGCATGCCCCGGATTGGATTTGAGAAGCTCGCTTACTTCCTCGAGATATTGCTTTATCCCGGCTTCGGTTAACCCCGGTTGCCCGTAAATATAGCGCATATACATTTCAAGCAGCTTTTCGTCGGCGCGATGATTGACAGCGTCCCTGCCAACGTTGCCAAGAATTTCATAAGCTGGTTCCAGTTGACCCTCACTTAAAAGCGCCATGCCTTTTTCATATTCCTCAGTGCCAAAGG
Source organism: uncultured candidate division Zixibacteria bacterium (assembly GCA_963801605.1). Lineage (GTDB taxonomy): Bacteria > Zixibacteria > MSB-5A5 > UBA10806 > UBA10806 > UBA10806. The sequence goes on along the minus strand of CAWDFP010000006.1, from coordinate 1,716,420 downwards.
CGGGATTAAATAGAGCAGCTTTTTGAAATGTTTCCTGACAGTTGTGCAGAAGATTTTTTGCCAGATTGAAATCTTCTTTGACAATCCCATTCAATATATATCCAAGGCCCAGGTTGAAATATGCTTCATCATAATAAATATTGATTTCCACAGCTTTACGGAATTCGTCTATGGCTGCTACCGGTTTATTGGTCTTAAGAAAAGCAACGCCGAGAAGATTACGGTAATCGGGATATACTGGCGCCAACTCCACCGCCCGCGATAGCTGCTCACAGGCCTCTTCGAATTTTCCCTTAGCCAGACAAATCCGTCCCAACGCAAACCGTAGTCCGGGAGATTCGGGGTACTTTTGAACAGCGTAATCCAACAGGCTGCATCCCTCATCGTATAGTTCATGCGAACAGAGAGTTCGTCCCAGTTTTTCAATGATCTCCGGCTTATCGAGTTCTTTCATGCGCTCCACAAGACCCAACAGGGAGTTGATATCCGAAAGGCAATGCTCATGATGTTTGGCCACTTTTTCCAATAAAGCGTCGCCTTCGAGATTGGGCGGCAATGGAAAAGTCCGGGAGTTAATCAGCAAACCCGAGTGAAAAAGCGAACAAACGATCGCCTTGCGAGCTTCACTTACCGATGTTTGCATCAGGTATTCGCGATCCAAACGTCTGAACTTATCCGTAAATCCAATCGGAGGCATAATTATTATCCGTTCTTCTTAAAATGTAAGAATACTATAATCATGATGAGCACCATGCTGATGCCCAAGCCAATTATTATCGGAAATCTTTTTTTCGAGGAGTTGCCAAAGGGAAGCTCCATTCTTGGGATGGTTCCGATGACGGGCAGTTTCAAGTAGTGGGTCACATCTTCAATTTTCTTAAAGGAATCATCAAGAAGCTCGACAGTCAGAATAGCGCCAAATCCCAATACCAGGCCTAAGGCGATACCCATGCCAAAAATCCGAAATCTATTTGGCGAATCAGGCGCCAGGGGCAGAGAAGCCGGCCTGATGATGGTATATTTAGCCTCGGCCTCAACTTTTATGGCCGATTGGTTGATAGCAGCATTCTGGGAATGAGAAACGAAGAGGTCATAGAATCTCTTATAACTGTCGACCTCGCTTTGAAGTCTTTGCAAGGTAATTTCGGTTCCCGGGTCCTCGCCAAGCTTCGTTTTGGTTTTCCCTATATATGAATCGAGGCTGGCGCGCTTGGCATGATTAAAATCGGTGACAATATTACCGGCGAGATATTCGATGATAGTCTCTCGTACATTAGCAGGTGATGCGGCATATTTTTGCTCCGCCCAGGTACGAATCTGAGTGGTAATATCAGTGATAAGGCCGCGGGACTCCTCATTAAGACTCACAACCTTGGCATCTCGCCAGGAATAACTTGTAAGAAGATTAGCAAGCTGGTTGACATTACCAAGCAGTCTATCCCTGAGAGTGCTGACTCCGGGAGGCAGTGTAAATGCGGAAACATCGACGCTTTCCTGATCCAGCGCTGAACGCAGGCCGGCCTGCTGTTCCTGTTCATTGGATATTTCTATATCCAGCGTCTGAACCGCAGAGGCAATCTCCCTGAGATTGATCGAGCTGGTATCCTGGCCGAACGATGATGATAAGATGCCCTGCCTGAAGTCGCGAAGCTTATCCTCGGCTTCTTTAAGTTTATCTTTATAAAATGCCAGTTGATCTTCTGAGAAGGAAATACTGGAGCGAATCCCGGCCAGTTCGGATGCCAGGTTCTCTTCAATGAAGATATCTGCCAGGGCCGCCGCCATTTTCCGTGCGCTGATCGGATCTATGGATACAACCGAGAGATCGATAAGGTTGTTGGATCTCATCGAGACCATGACCCTTTTGCGAAGCTGGTCGGAAAGGATATTTTCAGCCAGATCGCTTTCAGTAACATCGGGGTAATTGGCCTTGGTTAAAGCGACCATGCGCTTAACTTCTTCCGAGATCGGGATATTAAGAACGGCAATAAGGCGTTTCAGGTATTTCGTCGATGTGATCTGATTTAGATAAGAACTCTGCAATTCCTGGGCGCTTCGATAATCGTATCCGCCGTTTCGACCCTGTACATCCTGTTGAACTGGAGTAGGTAAAACCATAGTATCGCCAATCAGAATGGACACGGTTGAAACATAGGTCGGTTTCATAAAATAAGTTATGATGAATGCGACCAGGGGCACAATCATAAGCGGCAAGATCAGAAGCGCTTTGCGCCTTCCCAGAATAGCCCAGTAACTTCTTAAATCTATTTGCGATTTTTCGTTTTCCAAAGCACTACCTTCGAGATTTAATAATTATCCTGATACATCAAAATGTATATATTAATATTCTAACTTTCGCAAGCCCGCTATTTCATTTTAGACGGTAATTATGGTTTTTGTTCGCTGGAAAATTCAATGCCCAACCGTTCAAAACCATAAGCCAGGTTCATCAGGGATTCCTTTGAATTTCTCTTATCACAAGTACCAGGGTCGCCGTAGTGCCCAGTGCAGGCAGAATAGTATTCAGATGCGACATGGCGGTTGTGAAGAAACTGCTTCGGGTGGGCACAATTATGGTATCCTCCGGATGAAGCATTATTCTGGGAGGCTGACCGCTTGACATATACTTTTCCAAATTCAGCTTTATGACATTAGAATATTTAGCGTCCTTCATTATAACTTTAACGTGCTTGAGATCGGCATCAGGAGTATACCCTCTGGCAAGCGCAATCCCGTCCAAAACATCCATTCCCTCTTCAAGGTTCCGCGGACCCTGTTCGACAACCTGTCCAAAGACGAAAAATATATTTCTGCCTTCAAATCTGGGTTGAGTGGGTAGGGACATGCTTATATTCGTGCCATAACTGGATATGGGAACGTTGACCAGGTCTCCCGGCTGAAGCTGAGGAGCTTTAGCAAGGTCGCCCGACTGAATGATCTTATATATATCTACATTGATAACGTTAGATTTCTCGCCCTCTTTCCTGACAATAGTCACGCGTGAAAGGTCGGCATCGGACATAGGTCCGCCGGCGTCAAGAATGACCTGCCAAACGTCGGGTATCTTTTCATATCGGCGGCTGCCCGGAGTGAGAACCCGACCGGCGACCACCACGCTTCGGGAGTTAAACTCGGTGACATTAACCGTTGCCTGTGAGACTGGAGTGTTGTAGATACTCATTTGCTGCACGATTTTTTTGGAAAGCTCGTTAGGCGTCAAACCGGCAGCTTTGATATCGCCGATAACCGGCAAACTTATCATCCCGTTCTCATCAACTCGAACATCGCGGTTGAGATCCGGTTGCTGCCAGAATGCTACCGACAGCATATCGAGGTTACCGATAACATAAGATTCCTGACCGGTTTGAGGCTGATTTACGGTTTGATCATTAGCCTGGGCTTGTTTGCCGGCGGTATCCTGAGCAGAGGCGCTCGCTAAAGCACAAAACTGCCCTATAAAAATCAGCCCAAATAGCGCTAATGCAATTTTAATCAAGATCGCTTCATAGCATCGATTCTTGACGGCTTCCATTAAATCCCCCTTCCGTGGATTTTGACTCAAAGGAAATATCCGCTTCATACATCACAGCCCGATTTCGTCCCAACGCCTTAGCCTTGAGAAGCGCCATATCGGAGCAGTAAATGAGCCGATCGGGCATGGGAGCGTGCTGCGGGTAGACCGCCCCTCCCACCGACACCGATATACTGCCGCCTTTTTGGAAAAGATTCGATTCAAACTTAAAATCCGCAATTTGAGAACGAAGCCTTTCTATAAATATTTGGCAATGGCCGATACCGGTATCCGGCATGATAATACAGAATTCTTCGCCTCCATATCGGCTGACCACATCGATTGAACGAATAGTTTTGGTAATCAAATCAGACAATTGCTTTAGTACCAGATCTCCGGCCTGGTGACCGAAATTATCATTAAAGGATTTAAAATTATCGATGTCGAGAATGACCAGCGCCAGTTCACGGTCGTAACGTTTGGCGCGCAAAATTTCTTCGTTAAGACGTTTGTAAAAGTATCGGTAGTTATAAATCCCCGTCATGCTATCGGTATAAGATAATTTTTCTATTGTTGAATATTGATGGATATTGTCGAGCGCCAGTGATGCAATATTGGTAATTATATATAAAACATCGAGATCGAGATTGGTAAACTGAGTCTTATCTTTTTTCTGAGAAACCATCAGTACACAAGCCGTATGCCCGGAGGTTCTGATCGCCGAGGCTATCTGAAAATTCAAAGTCAGGGCTGCTCGAAGGAAAGGTTCGTTGCGCTTAAAACCTGACCCGGCCAACGGCAGTAACACGGGGCGAGGCGATTTTGAAATAAGTTCTGCCAATTCCGATTCGGAATCCAATGACAGGTCCATAGCAGCCTGACCGGCATCACCGGCAGCGTGGGGAATGAAACGGCTATCACCGGAAGGTACCAGGATTTCGGCTGAAGCGGCGCCAAGCTTTTCACATACTATCTGTTTGAGCCTGGAAAGCAGCTCTTCTTCACTGAAAAGCGAATAGAGATCGCTGGATATATTTACGAAAGCCCTGAGATCCAAAAGCTTATTTTTAAGCTCCCTGTTTAAATCGCCAATGTCCTTTTTGGCTTGATCCAACTGGCGGCCAAGTTCACGAACCTCCTGCCCTCTTTCCAGAAATTTTTGATTTTGCCTTAATTCATTATCCAGACCGGGCCAGAAAATGCGGTTGAATTCAGAGTCTCGCAGCGATTCGGAAAATCGTCCGAGAGAATCGTCGGCAATCAGATAAACCGAGTGCATCCGGCTCCAGGAATAAGCGAAGGCTATCATCGAGGAAGCGATATTAACTCCATCGCGTTTGAATGCTGTCAGGATATCACTCTCATCACTGGACAAAGCCCCAATATTGATATTGCTTTTCATTGCGGGGCTTAGCTTTTGGATTGGCGGCGCAGCGAGGCCGATCCTGTTTATTCCGGAGTAAATCTTGGGGATATATTTATCTTCCTCACGGAAGAATATGGCGAAACTTTCAAGCTGGAATTTCTCCCTTATTAATTCAGCGGCTTTCAAGGCCGGCGATTTTTTCTCGATAGCGGAGAGGTCAAGTTCGGCTAAAAGCCTAAAGGCTAAAATGTTCTCTGTAGATTTTACAGGCTGGGTAATTTTCGATAGAATTGCTAAATCCCGCGAAGTTTTATTGAAGGAAATTATTAAAACGGCCGAGATCGCTAAAACGAGTACGACTACTAAAGCGGTGATCCAGGCTGTTTTTAAGACAATCGCCACCCCGAATGCCAAAAGGCAAAAGAAGAATAGGGAAAAAATTATAAGCCAGAGCCTGGAATTGGACATGTTTTCAATTGCCTCCGGATTTAAGCCGGGCTTTACGAAACCGATTTTTCCTGCCAAGAAGTTTCTCGCGCTTCAATATCCCCCAGATTTTCCACCAGCCAACCCTCAATTCGGGATGTTTTTTGGCAATTTCGCTTTTGATTTCGGAAATAGTTAGAAAGGGATCCTTGGAAATCATCTCGATAACCACATCATGCGGCTCAAGCTTAACAGGAAATTCGGTTTTGGCTGTGGGCTGGGGATCTATCGGCTTCGTAGTTTGAGGAACGCCGGAGGTATCCGGTTTGACAATCTTAGTCTCCATCTTGGTTGTGGCCTGAGGCACGGCTTCTTTGCTTTCGTCATCAGATACCGCTTTTTTAATGCCATCGAAATCGGTCTTGGCCTTTTCGACGCTATCGAAAGCTTTGAGAATACTATCAAATTCCAATAACTCGAAAATTTCATATACATTGGGAATCATTCTGGCCAGTTTGATATCGCCGGAATGCTGACGAATCTCCCTGATATTGGAAATAAAAATACCCCATCCGGCGGATGAGATGTAGTCGACTCCGCCAAGATCGATAATTACGTTATAACGGCGTCGTTCTAGAAGGGAATTCATTACCTTTTCCAAATCGGTAGCGGTCATGGTATCGATGACGCCGTCGACGCGGACGATGGAGATTTCGCCTTTTGGCCCCGAACTGTCGAGAGAGATTTTAATATCGCTCATATCCCCTCAAACCTGTATCCTTTCCAGGACTTCCTTTGCCAATTTATAGTAATCGTAAGCCCCATGTGAATAGGGAGCGAACTCAAAAACCGTTTTTTTATACCACTGCGACTTTTTAATCTCGGTATTAAGCCTGATTTCGGTATCAAATACCATTTTGCCATAAGTGTTTCTAAGGGTCTCAAGCGCCATACGCGAAACGCTTGTCCTCTTATCGTAAAATGTCGGCAAAACCCCCAATATTTCAAGCTTCCCTGCTCCATTTGCCGCCAATTCGACGGTCAACTCCATGGTCGACTTTACACCCTCCAGAGAAAAGTAATCAAGTGAGGAGGGTATTAAAAGTTTATCGGCAAAACCTAAGGCATTCAAATTTACTACATTTATTGATGGAGAGCAATCCAAAATAACCCAATCGCAGCCGGAAAGCCTGGCAAGCGCAATTTTTAGACGTTCCAGGCGATCCGGACGGGCCGCCAGTTTGATTTCGAGTTCCGCCAAACGTTTTCGTCCTGATGGTACCAAATAAAGATGGGGCCGAACCTGGAATATATCGACTTTTCCGTCCAGGAGAAGATCTGCCAATCCGTGTTCGCCATTGATTCCAAAAGCGGCTGAGGCCGAGCCTTGAGGATCACAATCAATAATCAGCACACGCCTTCCGGATAGCGCCAAACCGTGGCCCAGATTGATGGCCGTTGTGGTTTTCCCGGTACCGCCTTTGGCTGTCAAGATGGCTAATTTGATCATTTCGATTTGTGTTTCTCAGAAAGCTTGCGCGAATATTCCTCCCAGTCGAACCCTGGCGCCTCCCCTTCGTTTTCGTTCTCAATCTTTAAGGCTGAGTCTACTATATTTATCGGCGAAATTTCCTTGCTTAATTCGGATAAATCTACTGTAGATTCAGACGATCCTTGTTCAGGTTCAGTTTCCGTTGGGATTGCCTCGGAATTCAACGCGGCAATTATACCATTAGCTTTGACAGTGGGGGCATGCGGAGCTTGTTCCTGACGCTCCGCGATCTGCGCAGCCGCTGCTTCGTTTTCTGCCTTTTCTTTGGTCATATTGGCCATTTTGAGAATAATACTTTCAAATAGCCTGGCAATATCTTCGCCGTCCCGCAGCTTGGTTAGTTCGGCTGCAATTTCGCCGTAAAGGATGGTATCCCCTAAAACCGGCTCCATTTTCTGAAGCTTCTCAACCAATTCCCTGGCCGCAGGACTTAACTGCCCCTTTTTTGATTCAAGGCTTTTCTTGATGATCTCCAGATATTCGCCGCGGTCGACCTCTTCTTTTTTACCGTTGTCCTTTAGAAGCTCTTTTTCAAGTTCGGCGCTCATCTCGGGCGTCAGGCCGCCGACTCTCTCGACATATTCCAAACGCATTTTTCTGGTGTTAAGCCGGAGGCGAATCATCTCTTCATATATCCCGCGCTGATCAATATCGATAATCCCTCTGCTATTGAGTTCATCCAGGATACGCTTGGTACCGAGATCGGGATTTTCCCGCACCAGTTTTAAGATCTCTTTTCGAACCTCATAAGGAATTTGCCTGATAATCGAATCGGCGCGCAACTTTTTATTGAGAAGACCGACATCCCCAAGCTTCAGCCAGCGACGGCGATATTTATAATAAGTAGACGGCGAAATTCCCATCTGTTCGCAAGCCTGCTCCAGGGGCACACCCTCGTTTTCAACCATCTCGATAAGCCGTTTTCGTTTTTCGAAAACTAACTCATCAAGCATCATCTTCTCTTTAATCACAACCAGGGTGATATCATCACCCTGAGGGGCGCCGCCGGTGAATTTATGCAATTCGGCATCGAGCTTTTTTGTAAATTCCTCGGGGGCTAATTCAGAATGAGATTTGATGAATTGGATCAGCCTGTCGTTTCCGAAAAGCTCTCCGGCTTTGTTCATAGCCTCAGTGATACCGTCGGTGTAGAGAACGAGCATATCGTCTTTTTTAAGTTTGACGCGATCGAACTCCAGCGAATCCTCGAAACTAACTCCTTCGGGAAGCGCTATTCCCAGCGGCATACCGCGAGTATTGAGGAAGTAACAGGAATCGGAATCCTTACGGTAGAGGATCATCGGATTATGGCCGGCCGAGGCGAATGAGATAGTTCGTTTGGCGGAATCGAGAGTGATAAAGAAGATAGTAATAAACATGCCGCGTTTGACGTCATCGGTGACGAATCGGTTGACTTTCGCCAGGATATCGGTTGGCGAATAATTTTCCCTGGCTTCGAGCCGCAGGGCGGTGCGGATCATGGTCATGACCAGTGAGCCGGGTACGCCCTTTCCGGAAACATCGGCCACGATGATACCTAAGATATCCTCATCGATCTGTACAAAATCGAAATAGTCACCGCCCACATCCTTAGCGGCGCGGTAGACCGTAGAGATATCGTACCCCTCAATATCGGGGAAACGGCGCGGAAGGAGAGCGTGCTGAATCTCCTGGGCGACCTGCATTTCTTTTTGCATGCGTTCCTGTTCAACGACATTTTCCTGGGCCTTTTTAAACTTGGTGGTCATCTCGTTGAAAGCTCTGGCAATATCGGAAAACTCGTCAGCGCCTTCGATAGGCAGGGTTTGATCGAGATTGCCCTCACCAATCCGCTTAACTCCTTCGGTGAGCTTTTGAATCGGCTTTACGAAATAATTCGAAAGCGCAAATACCGCTACAAAACCGATCACCAAACCGAGAAAGCTGATTATAAAAAGATTCCGGCGCGCCTGGCTAATATCCGAAAGCAAAGGCCGTTCCATCAGGCCGAAATATGCATATCCCACCACTTGATCGCGAAGTTTAACCGGCAATTTGAAATTAAATTCCTTTTGCCCGGCGGAATCGCCCTGGGCGAATTTGATATTATATTCTCCCTCCGGTTTAGGGAAATATTCCGTCAGAAAATCCCTGGAAGCAAGAGGATTAGCGATAATAATATTGGCGGTATCAGTTACGATGACATAGGAAAAATCGGTGTTGGAGCGCAGCCAGGTATCGGCGGATCGCATGAGATCGGGGTCTCTCAAGACGGTTTTATCGCCAATATCGGAGACAAAGGAATTGATACTATTATCGGCGCCCGAGAAAAAGCGTTGCTCGGCATTTAATCGCACCTGATTTTGGAAATAGAGATATACTCCTGCTACTATGGCGAAAACAACTAACGATGCCCATAATGCAAATTTAACACGAATTGAAATACCTCGAGGCCGAATGGCGCGGGCAGTTGCCCGGTCGGAGCGTTTTTCCATGCGAAGCTCGTTTTCGCCATCGCGGGAATAGTACTCCACCGAATCCATCATCTTGCGGATGAGGTAAAGGCCCAGGCCACCCTTGCGGCCGGTGCGAATATAACGATCCAGATCGGGCACCTCGGAATGATCGAAATCGAATTTGCGCCCGCGATCAAATATGGAAAAAATTACTCTATCTTGATAAAGCTTAACCTTAATCCTGATAACACCCGGTCCATACAGGTAAGCGTGTCGGATAACGTTAGTACAGGCTTCCTCGATAGCCAAAAGTACGCCGTTGGCAGCCTTATCAGAAAGGTCACCCTCGGAAAGCACATTTCGCACACTGCTGCGGATATCCTCAAGCTGATCCTCCGCTGCGGGGAACGTCATGAATACTTCTTTTACTAATTTTCGAGCCATAACTTTATACCGCCCCCTCTATTATACAAATTTAAGGGCACAGGACAGCCCTGTAAAGACTAATCTTTCCCGCCCTCGGTAGAAAGTCTCTGTTTGGCCTGATTTATATTCTTTTCAAGATCGGGGTTATTCGGATAATACTGCTGAAGGCTTTCCCAGCTTTCGAGCGCCTTTTTATAGTTGCTTGCCTGGTAGCTTTCAAGCCCACTTAAGTAGGTAGCCCAGTTCTCGGAGTTAGCTTTGATATCGGCCAGGCTGGTAACTGGTGCGGCCTTGGCTTTCGATTCGGCTAAAAGCGATTTAATGGTAGAGTCGTTAGGCCGGATTGTTTGAGCCTGCTGTAATAAAGTGGCGGCATCGGAATATCTTTGTTCGCTCATAGCGGTTATCGCCGATGCCATCAGGGAGTTGACATTAATCGCCTTTTTTGCAATTTCGATATTACTCAGAGCATCGGGATCAGTCGGCTCCAGCACCAAAACCCTATTCCAGGCGATCAGAGCGCCGGGGAAGTCTCCTTTAGCCTGCAAGGAATGAGCGTTGGCTCTGGTTTTATCAATTTCCGTCTGGCGAGTGGCGCGGGCCGAACTTAACAGATCCGAAACATTTTTATTCATTGGGTCGATTTCAAGCGCCAATTCATATTGGTCGATAGCTTCGTTGAATCGTCCCGCTTTGAAATCATCAAGCGCGGCCGTAACCCTTTTGGATATGAGGTCCTCTCGCTTTTGATCGCGGGCGGTAGATGCTGCATTAGCAACAATCAGCGTCATCATGCTGTCAGACATTGTACGGGCGCGGGTCGATGTTTCATTAGACGCCAGGGCGCGTTCATAGAAAAACATGGCATCCTGATACTGATTAAGGCCTCGAAGGCTGTCCGCGGTATATATGTAAGCGGCGAAATCGTACATCTTTTTCTCATCGAGCGATTTTTGCCAGTTTGCTTTTTCGCTCTGGACTGCTTCGGCAATTAACTCAGTCTGACTGCGTCGAACCGATTTGCCGAAAGAGATACTCAAAGAAACTCGATGACTTCCGCCCAGATACTGAATATCCTCGTAAGCATAATCAAGACGGAAAACGCTGTAGGCGATACCGGCCCCGAATGTGGGGCGATCTTTATCATAACCTATACGAAGGGCGTAATCGTTATAGAAGGCAAATTCCAGGCCAGGGTGAATGTGCGTTTTTCTTCCCGAGATTTTATCAACCTCGAATACCCCGGTGGCGGCAACACTGGTTGAAAATTTCCTGTTATATGAAATGCCGTATCGTGATTCGGTTTGATATTTATCTTTAATATTAATTAGTTTTATACTTGGACGAATTAGATCGTTAAATGCTACCCCTAAAATCAGCCCCTTAGCCATTGTTGGACGATACTGAAAGCCCAGGTCCAGGCCAAACCCGTATCCGGAGTTGTTTCCAATCTCTTGCCCCACTCCCTTTAGCGTTAGGCCAGCGGCAAAACCGCGTCCTACGTCACGGCCGTATGATAAACCCAGATGCGTATTGGATGCGGAAATTTCCTGGTTGGGACGGTTATATGCATCGCGTCCGGTAAAACTACCAGTCCCTAACCGTCCAGCCGAAACGGTAAAGACTCCCAGAACACCTATCGGATGAGCCAGCGCCAGGCAATCATAATTGGTGCTCATAAATAGCGAGGTGTGAAAAGCCATGAACTCGCTACGGTCAATCGTCGCGGTTGCAGCCGGATTAGAAAATGCGGAGGACGCATCCCCGCCTAACGAGACAAACGACCGTCCCATACCCATACCGCGAGCGCCGGCACCCAGCGAAAACGGCGACTCGCGTCCGGCGTCACCCTGGCAAAAAGCAAGAGAGGTCAGGGAAAGGATAAATCCCACAGCCAAAAGCGCTATTTTACAACTGCGATTTTGAATTTTGCCTCCTCCCCTGAAGTTAAATTTCTAACCATACAGATATAAACACCCGAGCGGATTTCGTTGCCGACATCGTTGGTAGCATTCCATAGAAGCGCATTTGAACCGCTATGGAGACCGGCAGCGCCTAACGGATCGGCTGCTGATATAGTTTTAGTCCAAACCAGTTCGCCTAAGAGGGTAAATATCCTAATTTCAAGATTTGAAGCTGCTGGTAGAAAATATCCAATTGTCGTACCGCCATCCTGAGGACTGAAAGGATTAGGATAGCTGGAAAGCGATGCCGTAAAGTTCGGCTCAAGTATCGCTGATGGTTCACTCTGCCAACTTACCGATTCGCCCCGGGGCATAACTGGCGTTATATTTTCCACAAATGTGCCGTTTTCAAACACCCCGGCCTGCACAAAATTCCAGGCAAATTGGACGGTAAAATCTCGAACTGAAGTGGCGGGATTAATTTCAAAATTAAGATTAAAGGATATTGTCTGCGATGGACCTAACATCAAGGTATCAAATTGACTAAATAGGATCGTATCGCCCTGGAATATCCCGGAGATAGTGCTTTCAGAACCGAATCCTAAAGTCGCACTGGAAAGAAGCTGTCCGGCAGGCAAATCCGGATTATTGTTGACTATTACCGAAAGGCTCATTATTCCAATATCAAAATTGCCGCCGAAATCACGGTTTTGTAGATCGATAGTTGCAAAACCCAACTGCTGACCTTTGAAAGCTGAACCTGAATGATTCGAAGTAATACCCGCCAGCACCAGTCTGGGGAAAAGCTCTCTGACTACTATCGAAACGCCGGCGGAATCAATTAAAACGTGAGCCGGTAAATTTGTATTTTCTTCGATTGGGATGGAATCAATAGTAACCCAAATCGGGACTGGCAACGGAATTTCCTCGTTGGGCAAATTAATAGTCCAATCGATTGGTTCTCCAACTACGAAGTTTTTGCTGTAAATATCAGTGGTAATATCGGAGCGTCCGGTTTGAATAGTCATCCTGCCGGCGCTGACTCCGGATTGACCGAGATTCCTAACCATGGCCTCAAACTGAAAATGCCCGCCAGGTTCGATGATACCATCCTGAGCGCTCGGCGGGCCGATGATACTTGTCGAAATTTGAAGCTCAGCGGCATCGACTACTGTAAGTGGAATTGAAATAGACGGCGCTTCTGATGAGTCTCCCCTGTTGAGGTCAAAAATCCAACATGCGATATTAGCGGTATCGACAGTGGCCGCGGAAGGCGCCCGCAGATGCCAGAATGCTGTATCTGATGATGGATATTTAACAAGCGAATCCTGAGTTGTGAAACCGTCGGGAAGGATTAACTGAACAGCCTTGCTTCGGTAAAGTCCGTGCGGACTCAAAATGTCGCGAACGATGATAGTTTGATCCGTTGACAATATACCGTCAGCGGCTCCGGCAGGCTCCGTAATTGAAGCAGAGTGGTCTATCGATGCTCTGTTTTCTATAGCAAACCATATCAGCGAGACACCGTTCGGTCCGATGGCCGGCGAGCCGTCGTTCAAGTCTATTGGGCTGCCGGAGATTCCGATCGAAAACCCTGCGGAATCCACAGCGATTGGGGGCGCAGTCAGATGCCAGATCACCGGCTGGCCAAGAATGTAATCGCGCTGCAGAGAATCAACTCCCCAATTGGCATCCCCCGGATATAGAGTCAGAATTCTTGGTTGGGAAATATCGGCCTCACCCAAATTTCGCACCGTAACCGAAACAGTAAGCGGCTGTTCGATGGAGATAGTGCTATCGAGAGCACCGGGCGGACCAATGATATTAATTGAAGAAAGAGCTAAGTCGGCTGGAATTTCAGTAATCAGGAGAGCATTATTATCGAGCGGGGGCCCGATTTGGAGGGGATTCCCGCTTAAGTTTCCTTTTCCTCCGGAAACGGAGCTATTAAAGATCTCGTTGGGATTCGATGATGCTCCAGCGGCTAAGTGGAATACGATATTTTGATTATGGCGGCCATCGAGCGAAGATACAAGCATGGAATCTGGAAATTGAGACGCGCCATCGGTGGCCAGGTGAATATAAAAGGAGTCAGCCCTTTCCCATCCCAAATTTTCAATGGTAACTTTGATCGAGCAGGGCTGAGCAATGTTTACAAAAGGTGCGTTACGAGAAATGGTATTAGTTGAATCGATGCGTATCAGAGCCGGAGACATTACCCATACAGAATCGATCCCGAGATAGAAAGTGAAGCTCGTGTCGTAACCATTTTGCCGTCCGTCAAAGGTAACTAAAGGAAGATACATACCGGTATGTGAAATTAGATGGAAATTCCGTTGGCGCGAAATGGAATGTCGTTACCCCATTATGAAGCGTATCCGTTCTTACTCCATTGGTTGTGTCGGAATAAGCGACAAACTCACGCTGGGAATCGCTGAGGGATATTCTGGTGGCTTGATGGTTAATGATGAAATCCGCCTGGCCGCTGTTAAGAACATCCAAAGCAAACGAAACAATTTGTCCTGCGACCAGGCTGTGGATATTGAGCTGGCCGTGAAATGAAATCTCAGGAGCGCTTTGAATTAGTATCTGATCAGATAAAATAACCTGTCCCGAACGGAAATGATCATTTTCATTGGCAAAATATTGGAAAACAGGAGTGTAAGTTCCGGGAGTAAATCCTGGCGGGACGAGCGCCGCATCAAATGTTATGAGAACTGGATTATTTGGAGTCAAATAAGCCGGGGCCGATATATCGGCTTTATAATTATTCGAACCGTCGGAAAAATAAATATATGAGGAATCATAAAGGGCCAGCGACGCGGCTCCAACATTTATAAGTTGCAGATTCAAAGAATAAGTGGAACCGGAAGAGAGCGTATCAGGATGCAGAGAACCGGAAACATATGAGATGATCGATCGGGCTCTTACCTGAACCGAATCCGGGAAAGCAGACAGAGTATCGGAAACCACGTCCTGGTCATAAGCGCCGTGCGCGGCTGCAATCAGATAGTGCGTTCCTATCGGCAGGATATCCGGAATTGGAAGTCGGAATCCAAATATTTTAGTTTCGTCCGGGCCAATAATGCGGGTAACAGAGAATCAGGTTCGAGCTGCGGTGACCATCCAGTGCCATCGAACACATATAGATTTGTGATGCTGACATTTCTACCGGCTACATTATCTACCGAGATAGTACCGGTTACGGTATCGCCCTGAGCTACCGAAAGTTGATCGATAATGAAATTTGAACACTGGATGGCGTTCATATCAACCTGGTTGGATAAGCCGGAATTACCTGAACGGGATGTTGCCCGGAACGACATTAAACCGCCGGGACCATGATAGGTAGTGCCCGTATTTACCAGATTAGCGATACCGCCTATAAAATCGCCCGGAGATCGCAAAATATTATTGCTCATCAGGCCTCCCCCCGTGGATGATATTACCACGGAATCAAGAGAGGCATCAAAATTGGTTTTCAAATTGCCATAACGATCGCGCGCGGTTAGCCCGGCCGCATTTCTAAAAGGTATTTCGGTCACTTGAGGCGATGAAACCGTCAAATCAAAACCGCCTAAGGCGCCCGGGCCGACTGAAATCGGATCGGTTAGCGCGGATATGCTATCGAGTGTTCCCCTGAGAACCGTGATATTAACATTGTATAAGGTTTGATAGGCAATTCCTAATCCGGATACGACGGTAACAGGAGCAAAATTCGGTAAAGTGCCATTTGGCGACGGTCCGCCGCCCGAAGCCGCAGAAATGGCTATCGTACCATTTGATAAATTTCCCCAAATGTCTCGGGCTTCGCTTACGGATGCGCCGAAGGGAGTCCCTGCCGCTATAGATGTTGTGGCTGTAAGAGTAAATTGGCTGATAGTTGAAGGAGCGACATGAATAGCATTTGACGGAGTGGAATGACTTCCATCCGTGGCCACAATAGATTGTACGCCTGCGGTTCGAAGCGATATGGCGCCTGCGGGGACATTGTAGACTCCACCCTGTAGATGACAGGGCGATGATATAACACAAGGGAGTATTGCCTGTGGATCGTCGCATTCAAAATAAATCCAACCATCAAAATTGGTCTTAATATTTCCCAAAATATCAAAAATATTGACTCTGGTTGGAGGAAAGGGATCGCCGGCAACAACCAAGTCAGGATATCCGGCCAGTTCGAATCGCCCCACAGCACCGGGCACCACTTGAAATTCTGCAGTAGCCGCTCGAATACCAGCTCCAACCGACACCCCCTTAAGGGAAGTTGGAACGGCATTGGTAAGGGTTTGCAGGGCGCTGCCATTTCCCGATGAGGAAACGATAATGCTATTAAAGGTCGGAGGAATGCTGTCCGGGTGAACTTCCGCCGCCGGTCGAATCGGAAACCACAACTTCTCCCGATGTCAAATTCCCATAAGCATCAAGAGCGCTATCAACCAAAACAGGGAAACTCTCACCTGCCGTATGGGAAGTTCCGGTCGATATTCTGAAGCTGTTTATGGCCGCGGGAAAGACTCTTATCGGAGGCGAAACCGCCTCGATGCTGCCATTGGTGGCGTGGATATACCTGATACCAGCTCTTTTAAGTGAGAAACCTGCTCCGGGATATTCTACTCTACCTGAATCGAGGACTGTAAAGGAATCGGGGTTGGCGATTCTGAACGGGAGATCGTCGATATTGTCTCCAGTATTAAACCACAGCAAACCGTAGTAGTCATATTTGCGATTGTTTTCGGCATCACTGGCCTCAACTACAATATTTTGACGGAAGGTTCGGCCGGCGGTGTCCTGCGACGGGTATCCCGTAAAATTAAAATGATCCAACGGTCCGGGTATAACGGTAATCAAACCAGATGAATCCGTAAGGCCCAAAGCCGACACAGTGACGTAGGTGCTTCCCAATTTCAAGGCTTGAAATGCCCCAGCGGCAATATTCCCGCAGGAATCCGTTGTGATATTAAAATCGAAAAGCAGGTTTGGGAGCGGATTATTATATATATCAGTACCGGATGCCGTGAAATTGATTATGGCTCCCGCCCGAAGTGTCATGGCAGTATCGGGATTGATGCTAATACGATCAAGCGATTCAGGGACAAGGTTAAATGATTGCGACTCCGCCGGATCATTATCGATTTCTCCGGCTCGATTAGTGGTCATCACTATGACTGTGTAGCTTTGAGCTACCGTATCGTTAATAACGGGCCAGAATTTTAAGTTAATTCGGGATAGTGGAGATGCTTGCTGACGCGATGGGGCAAATTGAAATAAAAGCGAATGTTCGTTGGCTGAGACAGATTCAATTATCGGGTAATATTCTTCCCCGTCATTTGTGGTGTCATTATCGGAATAAAGAACGCCATCGACGTTTGAAATATCGAATCCTGACGGGAAAATGATCCAGACGGCTCCGGAATCACTAATGGGGTTATTATTAACGGTAAAAGATACGGAATGAGTATCAGCGACTCCGACCAACCCGAATGAAAGTGAATCGACAACATCGGTGAGAACGCCGTTAATCAAGGGTTCCGGATTGTCCCACTCTCCTGGGGCCTCAATATTGTTGACAAATACCGCAGCCCTATCGATCCTATTTTGGTGTAACTTGGTACTATAAACCAGAAATAGATCCGCCATTTCAAATGGAACGGGATTGGCATTGATGATTATATCTCGTCGAGAAGTGCTAAATGCAAGTGGCCAGCGTTTGCCGTTCAAATCCTGCCCATAAATCAGGATAGGGCTGATGCTGTCGTTTTGCAGACGTATTTTAACACTTCCCAGAATCGGAACTCTGGGACTGAAGGTCGTCTGGTAGACAACATCCGGATTTGCGGCAAGCGCCCCAAAAGCGTAGAAGAGTACTATTGCAGATAGGGAGGCCGCTACCAATTTGGTTCTCGCTGCCATTTTCGTAGCCTCAGGCAGAAGATATGCAATTGTCAAAATATGTCAATATTTATTAGCGGTTGATTTCGGGAAGCGACACTGCTCCAATATCCGTACTCCAACGGGAGCGGACTTTGATTGTATCGGCCAGGAATGAAAATCTTTCGGCCGGCCTGAATGGTGAAATATCACCGGGCGACCATTGTCCGTTGCTGTCGCTATCATCGAAAAATTCAAATCTGTAAATACCCGGCATTATAAAATCGAGGTTTAGCTGTCCGGAGGGATCAAAACGCCCCTGATAGGGCTCCTCTTCACGCCCATATTGGGATAAAAGACCGTTTATATTCCCGATTTGCCCGGTTTCGAGGGATGCAACAACGCTGCCGGCGGTATCGGCAGGCGGAAGCCTGAAGCTATAAGCCAGGGCGCTATCAGCCATCGGATTTTGAAAAATATCGATAATTTTCTTGGGCGATAAAACAAGATGAATCTTTCGTTCCCGGGGAATTCGCGTTGGAAAGCGCAATCGGACTTGATTCGGTGTGACCCAAGTCGAAACGAATCGGAGCGTATCAGTTGAATCAGCCACGGCCGAAACAGCCGTCGGAAATGTCAATACCTGGATTCTTTTAGTAAAGGTCAATTCTACAACACTATCCTCATACACTCCGGTTGAGCCGTCAGGTGGAAATATTAATGATAGCCTGGGAGCCGACGTATCTGCCTGTGCGATTCCTGTAAATCTTATGCCAGTGGTATCGAACGGCATGCCCCAGGTATTAATCAGGGCAACTGGAATGAGCTGGTAGCTCTGTCCGGGAATTTGCTTGTCTGTTTCGAGAATCAGAGCTCCGCCTTCACCAACATAGGGAGTCCCGAAATTTAGCAGGGAATCGCTATATCTGATAAGATAAGATTTGGAATTCAACATCAATTCCTTAACGGGTTGCTGAGAAAACTCTACCGCCAATCGCTGATTACTAAGAGGAACTGCTCTGGTAATATAGGATGTTGAGGTGTCCCGTCGAGCAGGTCTGAAGATAATCCCCTTAGGTATTTCTGCCCCTGTCAATTTCAGGATTCCCGGTGGTAGGCCAAGCTCCTCGGATGATGGGTCCCAGAAAAGATCATCGTTTTTATCGTTGATAGCGAGAATTAGATAGCGATTGTTTCCCAGATGCTCGATCTTAAATCCTCCCGTGGAATCAACCTGAGTTGCATAATCGGGAATCCTCTTCCAAAAATTCGATACCGCTGTATCACCCAGGCTGTAGGCCCAAATATCGTAAACGATACGCTGGCCATCCGTAGAAAAAATTGCTCCGGAGATTGAGCCGCTATCGATCGCCGGCCCGGTTGAAAATGCATAGCTTCGGGATTGGCCAATTTTATTCCCATGAATATCAATCGCTCCGGCTCCAATGGTCAGAATATATGTCGTATTTGCTTTTAGATTTTCCGGAGGGATAACACTCAGTGTCCGGCCGGACCACTTAAATCCGGGATAACCCCAGAATACCGGAGAGAGAAAAATAGCGCTTTGCGTATTTTCCTGTTGCATTCCTTTGGAAAAAGTAACCTTAAATGATGCATCGAGCGGCAACATGGTGCTGCCATCGGCAGGTTCAATATCCATGATGCTCGGAGGCGTCTTATCCTCGGGGCCACCCTGAGGGGCTTCCCTAACGGCGCAAGAGGTAAGTATTAGACTTGAGGCAAACAGCCCGAAAAATAGATTGGATAGTTTCACTTGTTTAGTTTGGCGCGAATAGCTTGATCATCTGGACTAAGTTGCAACGCTTTTTCCCAGCTTTCCCGGGCCAAATCATCCTGTTTCAGGGCGGAATAGATATCACCCTGGTGATCGTAAATTACCGGATCTTCCAGTTCGGTTTTAACGGCTTTTTTCATCTCGACTAACGCTTCATCATATTTTCCCAATTTATACAATACCCAGGCATAGCTGTCAAGGTATGCGCCGTTTTCGGGATCGATTGCCAACGCCCTCTCGAGCAGTCCCTTGGCTTCTTTGAGTTTGACACCCTGATCGGCATACATATAGCCCAAATAATTAAGAGCCATGGCATTTTTAGGCTCCTTTTGGATTACCCATCTAAATCCCCGTTCGGCCTCGTCAATATTGCCCAATCGCTCATCCATCGACGCCAGGCTGAATCTTAAGCCGATATCATCAGGTTTTGATTTTAGCAGCCTCAGATAGCCTTCTTTGGCCAAATCGTAGTGTTCGTTTTGGGAATGAATAATAGCAGTATAGAAAATAATTCCATCGGAATCCTGGGGCACGGCCCGCATGGCCTCCCCCATTATCTCAAGTGATTCCGGGTAGCGCTTTTGCTGATTAACTACCAGGGCCAGGTTAATCCAGGTATCGGTAACGGTATCCGCCAGCGAAAGTGATTTCCGGAAATAGTTTTCCGCAGTCGGATAATCTTTGCTTTCCTGTTTAATACGGGCCAGGTAATAATAGATTGCTGCGTTGGCTCCGCCCTTTTGCTCCAGAGCGGTCATAAGAGTTTCCGCCTGGGCGAATTTTCCGTTGCCGAAAACGATCATCGCATATCGCCTTTGGGAATCGAGATCGTCTGGCAGTAGTTCAGCTACCCGGGCAGCGAGTTTTTCAGCATATTCATAATTATGCAGACTGAAAAACAAAGAGGTGAGAGAGCCGAGCATGGCGGTATCATCCCAATTTTTCTGAGCAATGGAAAAATAAATGCTGTCCGATTTTGCTGTATCGGCCTTGGCTATATATACCGAGGCTATGCCAACGACCGCTCTTATATCGGTCGAGTCAAGAGCGGCAGCTTCGGAGTAGGTCCCCAGAGCTTTATCCAATTTGTTGACCTTGATATAAAACCCCGCCAAATCAAGAAGACCCTCGATTTTGCTGGGGGCGTAGTTAACCAGAATTTTATATTCCTTCTCGGCTTCTTTTTCTTTTCCCAGATATTGCATTATTCTGGCTACATACGACCGAGTCATATACTGGGTTGAATCCAGATCGAGGGAACGCATATAAAATTTGGCTGAACTCTCGAGATCTTTGTTATAGCGCAGGCAATCGCCTATAAAATTATAATCATCGACATTCTTTTCAGTTATCTCGGAACGCAGAATAGCGGCATCGTCATATTTTTTCTGATCGAAATAAATTTCGGAGAGCGTTCGCCGAATTGTAACCGAACCCGGATCGAGTATCAACGCTTTGCGGTACTCAATAACGGCATTGTCCAGATCGCCGGCCTGTTCGTAAAGATCGCCCTGAATGAAATGTTCGTAAGCGTTGTAGGATGCAAAACTGTCGGCTGTTTTGGGAGTTGCCGGTTGTATATTTCGTTTGGCCACTCCGCCGCACGCCAATAACAGTCCAAATAAAACTATTACTATATATTTTGCCATTCGCATATTATCGCATCTTTCATATCTGTTAGTGGTTGCTTTTTATCAACTGAGCTTTTTCGAAAACACCCGAATTTGAAATAACTCTTCAGTAAAACTGCCTATTTAATTGTTCTAATTAATCTAACGATATAAATACGTTAGCTGTTCCACACAACCGGTCAGAACGTATGATTTGAGTATATCAAGCCCCGCAATTTCCCGATACGCTAAATATCCTTAAATATCGCTACGACCCGGTATCTTATGTTAATATAATTATCCTCATTTGAAGCCGTCTTGTCAACTCTATTCCCCAAAAGTTTAAGGCCCCGTACATGATAGACGGGGCCTTTGGAGGCAGATACACCTGTTAGCCGCGCCTTAACGCGACCTTCGATCTTTTTCCGGCTGCACCGTGCCGCCGCCGCGCTGGCTTTTTCATGATGGCTTTCATGCTTTCTTTTAACGGTCTCAGGCGGCTTTTTCAGATTGTCATTAATGCCAT
Organism: uncultured candidate division Zixibacteria bacterium; assembly: GCA_963801605.1. Taxonomy (GTDB): domain Bacteria; phylum Zixibacteria; class MSB-5A5; order UBA10806; family UBA10806; genus UBA10806. The sequence goes on along the minus strand of CAWDFP010000006.1, from coordinate 1,694,998 downwards.
CGCCGTCTCTATCAATAAAGCTATCTTTGCCCCCATTTCCCGGCGGCTGCTGGGGCTGTGACGGCTGTTGATTGTCCTTGTTGCCTTCCTGACGACGCTCCGGAGGAGGAGTAGTTTTATCGGGCGCCTGGTTGTCAGTAGTTGCGCCCTGTTTTTGTTCTGTGGCCTGGTCACCGCTTTTGGAGACTCTCTTGACCGCCAGGGCCGGCCCCATGAGAACAAAAGATAGCAGTATAATTGCGATTAGCAGTCTCTTTTTCATGGAGATCACCTTCCCCTGCCGGACTTGCCGTTACCTCTTCCGGATGACTTAGTTTCCTTTTCAGTATTGCCTTTATCGCCGCTATTGTTCGACGGCCTTTGACGTTCAACGTTTCCGCTGCCTTTTCCGGAATCAGATGGCTGATTATCGCGTTTTTCTTGCGGTTGGGTAAAGCGCTCGGTCGGTCTCGATCGCTCTGACGATTTGTAGTTATTATCGGACTGGCCATTGGCTGGCTGCGACGGCTTGGAGTTCTCCTGGGATGGTCTATAGGTAGTATCATGCTTTTCAATTAATTTGGCCTCACGGGTACGCCGTCCAGAATTATTTGGAGCCACTTTTTCCGGAGTTCTCGGATTTTCCGGGATTATTACTCTCGGATTTTCCTCGTTCGGACGATTGGGCTTTTCGATGCCGGTTTGGCCCCGTCCTCTGACATTCTTATCTCCGTTGCCTGGATTAACTCGTCCTGGCTGCTGATTTCCAGTCTGACCATTTCGAGGCTGATCAAACCTCGGCTGATCGGGCTGTCCTACTCGGCCCCTTACCTGCTGGTTCCCCTCATTGGATCTGACCCTCTTGGCAAGCGGAGAATCCTTGGTAATCACGCCGCGGTCGACGTAGTCGCGAATAACTGTCGGCGGAAGCGACCTGACTCTGATATTCTTTTCCTGATCCTGTCTGGCGCGCTCGGCAAATCCGGGCTCATTGCGATACCGTTTCTCCTCGAATACCCAGCCGCGGAAATGATCGCGACGATAACGGTAATCTCTGAAATGCTCGTCGAAACGGGCATCGATATCGAATCTGCGGTGCGCCGGCACATAAAAGTAACGCTGATAGCAGGGATAACCGCCATAATAAACCCAGACCCAATGATATCCAACGAGTACTTGAGGTACTAATATTGGAGCGATACCGAAAAATACGCCATCGATCCAAACCTCGCAACCCGGCCATTCAGCGCCGACCCAAACCGAGCCGACATCATAAGCGCCATAATCCCAATATCTGTAATGCTGATGATGACGATAATTGGTGTCTACCAGAAATCTGGTGTGTGCCACTGAATATGGTCCCGATGCAATGCGATTATCGATGTTGTTGGTGAAATCATCCAGATTGCCTCTGACACGCGTAACGAAATAGTTGGGGTCGTAGTATTGATCGTTGCCGTAATCATATCCAATGTATTTCATGAAATCCGGCGGATTCATGTAGTCGTAGCTGGCGACCGCATAAATTTGCTCTGTGCCGGATGAACCGGAAACCTCCATCCTGAAATCTTCATTGGTATCAGGGACTCGGTAAACCCTGTCGGCTTCAACATAAGTGCTGCCCGACATGGTATTGGGATAGAGGACGTTCACTTCGCCGGATGGGTCGATGTCATAAACCGTGACATAGCATTGTTGATCGGCCCGGAAATAAACCGCCACGTCCTCGCCGAAATTGTAGGTGGCGTCATATCCCTTATTGGTCCAAACATCGACATGGGGAGCATCGCCGTTACCATAGGAGTTATAATCCTCCTGGTCGTTATCCGCCTTAGCCCCCGTTGTCATTGCGGCCAGGAATATCACCGCCGCCAAGATTCTTAGTTTCTTCATTTTAATCCACCGCCTTTCGCAGTAGAACGCCTGAGGCCCAGCCTCGTTAGCGTCTTGCTCTTGTGCCTTTCTCAGGCTCATAATTTCTATCGGATCGGTTTTCGGTTCTGTGATCCGATCCGTTAAATTTAACAAATCTAAACTCATTATGTTTAGCGTGTCCATAGGGACGATAATAATAACCGCCATGGGCTACTTTGATTTCATAATGGCCGCATTGACGATGAGCGGTATAGCCGGCGCCGATGTAATGGCAATCGGAGCAGTAGGCCGGGGCAGAACGGTAGGCGGACGGTTGGCTGCGTGCCACGAATACGAAACCGCATCCGGCAAATATTGTCGATCCTGCCAGCAGGATGGCTCCAATTAGCGCCCGTTTCATCACTGCACCTCTATACCTTTCGGAGTGCCGGCAACACCGCCGCTTGGAGTGATCTTAAGCTCGCGGTTACCAACTGCCACCTGGTAGCCCCAATCGAATACCATGCTGAATGTGGGATCATACGATAAAGATGTTACCCGCACTTTGGCGTAATGGTTATCGGTCGTCAGGATTACGTAAGTGTGTCCTGCAATCGCCTCCACATAATCGAATTGTGACCAGCCGGTTTCGGGCGCGAAAGTGATTTCATCGAAACTGCTGGTATAGCCCATATCCTGAATGCGGTAACCGTTATGACCCAGCCAGATGAAAAAGGCCTGGACCGTGCGGCTGGTGTCATATTCCATGAAGAAATCGCAGGCCGGACTGCTCCAGGGCAAACGGCTCTGATCAGGAAAATCGAATCCGGAAAGGTGCGAGTTTACAGGATCTAAATAACTATAGATACGAACATCGAATCCCTCGGGACGAGGAGTATCAAATACGTTCTCGCTCGAAAGCTCCGATTCGTTGCCATGATCATCAAATGATGAAATAGCATAATAATAAGTTTGCCCGTTTATCAGCCCGGTGTCGGTATATTCCAAATCCGAAGGGTTCAGCGTGGCAATATGCCTGAAGGTATAATTATCATTGCTTCTATAAAGCCTGTAGCCAGCCAGATCGTCAAAATTGGGGTCCATCCGGACCGGATTCCACGTAAGTAGAACCGCTTGATCCATGGTTGTGGATGTTAATCCGGTTGGCACCGGAGGCGGCTGTTGATCGTTTGGATAAAAGTGATCGCCATGTTCGTGTACATCACATCCGGTAAACGTTAAGGCCACGATAGCGGCAAAAAATACCCCCATCGCCATCCATTTGCTTTTTGAATTTCTACCTAAGTTCATCATTCCTCCTATAATCTCCGTCCAATAACTATACAAAGATCATGCCAAACAATCTGAACATGCAAGATATTGTTTTATAACAACTTATACTTTAGAACTAGGATATTGTTTCGCCCCAATGCACAATTATTGTGCGTAGAGGAAAGGGATTGGTGCGCCGTCTTAAATGATGGGAGCGGGGGCCAAAACATGGGACTATGGGGGTATCCGGTTACATTTTGTTATTAGTCAAAAGCCTGAGGGGTCCTGTCAAAATACCTAATTAATAATAACTGGTTAGATTATTTATTAATCAATCCCCCAATTAAGCTAAATATATGGCCCAGGGGGCAATTTCCTGAAAATGTTAAATATAATCCGCAAATTGGTATTAGGGTGGCAAGTATGAAAATCCAAATGGCGAGGATTTGACCACATCGCTTTAGGCGATCGTCAGTCCTGTAGGCAGAGTATAGTACAAAATAACCGACTGTGTACCAAATAGTCGCCGGAAAAAGTGAGAATAGAAAACACATAATTTAACCTCCCTTATTGATAAAGATCGTAATTGATATCCCATAAGAACCTATTTGGGATAATCATTCCGCAGGTTATTTATATGCCTCAGAATGGAAGCGTCTTGTCGCGATATCCTGAGGCATAAATTACTTCATCAACACCATCTTGTTCGTCTCAACTTTATCATCAGCCTTTATTTTGTAGAAATATATGCCCGATGACTGACCGCTGGCATCCCATATCGTCTGATGATCTCCTGCCGGCTCAATCCCCTCGGCGATAGTTTCTATCTTGCGGCCAAGGATATCAAAGATGTCGATTGAGACTGTTGATTGCTTTGGCAGAGAGTAGCTAATCGTAGTCTGGGCATTGAATGGGTTGGGGTAGTTTTGGGAGAGGGCAAACTGGTTTGGCATGGAATTATCATCATCGATGCCGGTGGCATAGAAATAAAGAATAACAATTGAAGAATGATCAGCCACATAACAGTAATTGCCCGCAACGAATACATTCCATGAAATCCCATTCGTAATATAGCCGGCTGCAAACACCGGATTAGCTGGCACAGAAATGTTTGCTATTTGAAGACCGTGGTCAGACGTTGAAATATAGGCATAATTATTTGATATGAAGACATCATAGGCGTTGGCGGGGATTGCGTAGCTTGCTGTAAACGTGGGATTGGTCGGATTGGATACATTAATTATCTGAACGCCGGCATAATTATCTGCCACATAAGCATAATCGCCTTGGATGAAAACATCGTATGCGATATCAGGTGTTGTATACGCACCCGCAATTGTCGGAACTGCCGGATTGGAAACATTGATTATCTGCAACCCTGCTGTTGCATCCGCGACATAGGCGTATGCGCCGGATACATAGACACCCATCGCATACCCGGGCGTATCATATCTTCCAATTCGGGTGGGACTGGCCGGATTGGTGATATTGATAATCTGAAGCCCCGTATTAAAATCGGCCACATAAGCATAAGGGCCGGATACGAAAACTTTATTCGCATACCCCGGTGTATCATAGCTTCCAGTAAATGTCGGACTTGAGGGATTGGATATATTGATTATCTGAAGTCCGGTTGAGTAATCGGCCAGATAGGCATAGCTGCCGCAAACGAAAAGCCCTTGTGTAGATCCGGGAGTATCGTAACTTCCTTGAAGCGTCGGGCTGGCCGGATTGGATACATTCAAGATAAGAAGGCCGGCAGAATCGTTGGCTACATAGCAGAGATTGTCGGAAACAGCTACGTTACGCGCATAATGCGGCGTAGCATAGCTGCCTGCTAATTCGATATCCTGTGCGACAGCGGTCACGCTAAAACAAATAATCATGAGCGCTAAGGGAAGGAATATCTTTAATTGCTTTGAAGAATTACGCATATATCCTCCGATGCTATATTAATCGTCTACGCTTTAATGACGTATCTATGACTATCTATCGGAATTTACTATGAAATCTTTTGATATATTTAAAACTTGCAGGTAACGGGTTAGAGTATCCGACGTAACATCATCATGTAATTTGATATTTTTGTATTTTCATCCGAAGCGTATTGCGGTGGATGCCATATTCGTAGCTCAGGTCGCCTGCGACCTGAGTGCTGGAATTATTACTTTACCAACTCCATCTTCTTGATTTCAACCTTATCACCGGCCTTGATTCTGTAGAAATAAATCCCCGAAGATTGTGCGCTGGCATCCCAAACCACCTGGTTGTCGCCGGCGGGTTTTGTGCCCGCGACAGGCGTTTCGATCTTTTGACCTGCAAGGTTGAAAATTTCGATTAAGACCGCTGATGGATCAGGTAAATAATAGCGGATTGTTGTCTGAGCGTTAAAGGGGTTGGGATAGTTTTGGGAAAGTCCAACTTCTCCTGGCATTTGTTCACTGTCGTCCTCTACGGCATCATAAATTATAGTTCTATTTAATAATATTGAAACATGATACAATGCCGCAACCGCCAGATCGTTATCTCCATCTCCGTCAAAATCGGCCGCAAAAACCGAACAGGGAGTGCCCTCCACGGGGTAATCGACATGAAATTGAAAAGTCCTATCTTCGTTATTTCTCAGCAATGATACCTTTCTGGAGTCAGGACAAGTGGTTATTATATCATAGTCATCATCATCATCCAATGGGATCGCGATAATTGAGTATAATGTGCTATATACATCGAAATAACTGGGGTCATCGAACGTTCCATTACCTGCATTCCAATAAACCCTTATCGGGCCTCCATAACTGGCGATGGCGAGATCCTGATCACTATCACCATCAAGATCCGCCGCCGCGACTGATACCGGGTCCGAACTTATATGATTCGTGTCCGGTTGAAATGTGCCATCACCATTATTAAGAAAAATGGCCACCCAACCATAGGTAACAACGGCCAAATCATTATCGTTATCAGCATTAAGATCTACCGCAGTAATGCGAACGGGAGAATAATCCATATAATAGCTTTCTCCCATTTGAAAATTGCCGGTGCCATCGTTGATTAGAATGGTAAGCATACTGGTGGAGCTCAATCCCACTGCCAGATCGATATCCCCATCACCATCAAGATCCTTGGCGGTGAGGCAAGATGACGGGCTATTTATAAAATATCTGGCAGTATCTGGAAATGTGCCATCACCATTATTTGTGAGAATTGCTATACCCGCGTTATTAGATACCGCCAGATCATTATAATTATCCCCATTAAAATCGGCGCTGACTACAGCAACGGGAAGAAAGCCTGCGGAGTAGCTGACCGAGGCCTGAAAGGTGGCATTACCATTATTCATTAAAATTGAGACAGTGCCACTATCGGCCCAGTTTGCCACCGCAAGATCCAGGTCGCCATCGTTATCAAGATCCGAAGCGCAGACCGATACGGGCTGGATACCGCAATCATAATTGACGGCATTTTCAAAAAGTGGATTTTGGGCAAATGCGTTACAAAAAGAAATAGATATCAAACCATATACAAAAATTATTCGCTTCATCCTTTCCTCCAGGTAAAAGACAAACTAACGAACAATTAATTACAAGTCTTCCCTATTATCCCAGTTACTAATAAAACCAAAAGCTACTGGGCTAATATAATATGGTTTATAAAATAAATGAAAGAAATTATTAATGGATTTGTTGGTGGGATCTAAACCGCTAAAGAGTTATCGCGTATTTTTGTATCTTCATCCTCAGCGTATTGCGGTGGATGCCTAATAACTCGGAAGCTTCAATCAAACTCCCGCCGGTGCGCTTGAGGGCTTCGATAATAGCGCGTTTTTCGATCTCGTCAAGAGTAAGATTTCCGAAATTGGCGGACTCACTATCGCGATCCTGAATAAAAGGATCGATATCGGCGACATCGATAACATCGCCGCCTGAAAGGACAATGGCCCGCTCGATCAGATTCTCCAATTCGCGCACATTGCCCGGCCAGGAGTGACGAAGGAGCAGGTCTTTAGCCTGAGGCGTTACGCCACGTACCGCCTTGTTATTTTTGCGATTGTACTTTTCGATAAAGAATTCGATCAGAGGAAGGATATCATCAACTCTCTCGCGAAGCGGCGGAATTGTAACGGGAATGACATTGAGACGGTAAAACAGATCCTCGCGAAAACTGCCATCCTTAACTTTGGCCTCGAGATTGCGGTTGGTGGCGGTGAGTACGCGGATATCAACCTTGATATCCTTCTCGCCTCCGAGACGCTGAAACGTCTTGGTTTCTAGAACGCGCAGAAGCTTGGCCTGTATTGAAAGAGAAATATCGCCGATTTCATCGAGAAAGATAGTACCGTGATCGGCCAATTCGAATCGTCCCAAATGCCGCGCCGACGCCCCTGTAAATGCCCCGCGCTCATGCCCGAATAACTCCGATTCTAAAAGGGTCTCAGGCAGTGATGTGCAGTTGACCGCCAAAAAAGGTCCGGTCGCGCGCGGCGAAGCTTGATGAATAGCTCTGGCAACAAGCTCCTTGCCGGTACCGGATTCGCCTCTAATTAATACCGTGGCATCCGAACGCGCGATGCGGGAGACATCCGATAGGACTTTTTTTATACCATTGGAACGCCCGATGATATCTTTGAAATCATCACATTTGCTCGAGTTTGCGTTTAAGATAGCGATTTTCGGAAATAAGTTTTTGATTGGTTTCGATTTTTGCCAGGATAACCCCAACATGCTCAAGATCGATAGGCTTTAAGAGATAATCGAACGCGCCGGCTTTCATGGCCTCCACAGCAGATTCCACAGTACCGTAGGCGGTCATGACTACAACGGCCAGGTCGGGATTGGTTTCGAGACTGCGTTTGATGAAAGTCAAACCGTCCATACGCGGCATGCGCATATCGACCAACGCCGCCTCAGCTCCGGAGTCGTGCAGGAGAGTTAATCCGGCCTCGCCATCACCGGCGGTCTGCACCACGTGGCCTTGACGTTCCAGATGGCCGGCCAGAAGCTCGCGCTGGGAGGCTTCATCATCTATTACAAGTATTCTCATGGTTTTCTTTTGGGCAATATGAGATCTATTCGCGCGCCTTTACCGGGAGGCGAATCAATCAGCAACTCTCCCCCATGATCCGCCATGATCTTCGACGTCGTTGACAACCCGAGCCCGGTGCCATCCTTTTTGGTCGTGTAAAATGGCTTTTGAGCCAGGCTGGGGTCGGTGATGCCCGGGCCATTATCTGTTACGGAAATATGTATCTTGCCATTCGATTCTGTTCCTTTGATACTGATCTCGCCGCCAACGCTCACAGCCTCCAAACTATTTTTAACCACGTTTACCAGCGCCTGAGTCAAAGCTGCCTTATCACCATCGACAACTAGATCGTTTGGCGCTTCATGGGTCAGTTTGATTTTTTGCGCCTGCGCCTGGCTGGCGAATAACTCAGCCACATTTTGAATCAGCTCTGCAATTTTTACCGGCGCCAAGGCGGGACGAACCGATCTTGCTACGGCTAAGAATTTTTCGATGATTTCATTCAATCGTTTTATTTCGGACCTCAGGCCATCGATAAATTTGAGATACTCAGCTTCCGATCCGGCCGGTTTGATCTCATTTTTCATTCTCTGAATGGTCAGTCCGATCGCATTGAGCGGATTCCTGATTTCATGGGCCATCGAGGCTGCCAGGGCGCCAAGTTCTGAGAGTCGGCGTCGAGACTCCGCTTCAGCTTCCAGCTTGCGCGATTCGGTTATATCCTGGGCGATTGAGATTGCCCCGATTGAAATACCGTCGAAACCGATCAGCGGAGTGGTTGTAATAAAATACTTGCGGCGCTCCTCCCCCATTGCTTTTTCGAACGAAGCGCTTCGCTGAGTTTTCATCACTTGCTCGAATTGAAAGGGATCGTCGGGAAATGCTTTGATATAATCCATATTGCCGACCGCCGCGGATGACAAGCCCAAATGATTTTTAGCCAAAGAATTTATATCCGTGATTTGCATTCGAGCGTCAACAGCTATGACCGGACCGGGAATTGAATCAAGCAAACTTTGTGAAATGACTCGCGCTTTTTCAAGCCCGGATTTCAGCATTTCGACATTCTGGAAACCGGTGATTATGCCAAATGCCAGCATCCCTATAATGATGAGCGCCAGTACTGCTAACCAGACCTGACGTTTAACGCCGTGGGCAATTTGCCTGTAACCATAAAGAGATAAACCAACCCGGAAAAGCCCCTCGAATTCGGTCGATTTGAAAGTCTTAACAGTTTCCAGAACCTCCCTGTCCTGAAATGTCAGCAGACGGCTTCGGGTGGTATCACTTTGCATCGAGGCCACCAGGAAAGGATCATCGGATAGCTTGGTCATTGTGGCAACCTTCTTGGATGCAAAAACGATACCGTCCTGATTTTGCAGCATTATATATTCGATACCAGATTCCTGGCCGACCTGATTTAAGAGATAGTAGAGGCTCAGATTTTGATTTCCGTATTGGCCGTATTTCCAATTGATAGCGGCAAAGACGCCGCTGGTATCGCTGGCGGGAAAATATCCCCATAAGTAACGGTCAGTCCCAAACGTGTGAAAATCGTAAATTATTTCATCATCGGGATCGATTTGCAGCGAATCAAGCCAGGCCTCGATTGTATCATTTTCGAGGAAATTTACGCGCGTTACCGACGATGACCTGACCTTGCGATTAACTATCAAGCTCACCTTGTCGGCATCGAAATTACGCGCCCACTCCTCCAGTGTTGAATCGATTTTAAATCCTTTGGCAATATCAAATCTATCTTCAATATCGATCAACCTGTTGATCGCCAGCCTGGTGATAGCGTCGTCGGATTCGATTACCATTTGCGCGGAGGAGATCAACGTTTCCGTCAGCGCCCGTCCCTGCGATTTAATAGCCTCTAATGAGGCGCGTTGACCCGCAGATACCGAAAAATAGCCGGCCAGCATCAGGATAATTCCCAGACAAATCAATAGTGCCACGGCATGCCGCAACCGGAATCCCGACTTAAATGATGGCCTTTGATCAATTTCCATATAATAAATATCGAACAATCCAACGATTATGTCAACCTGAGAAAGCCCTTAAGGTAGATGATTTATGCTGCCGATATACTTTATGGAGGGATAAATGAAAATACCAAGCACCAGAGACCTTACAAGTTTCAGACAACTCGATCGGGCGGCCAAAGAACAAAAACGAAGCCAGTCCGCGCAGATGACCATTATCGCGGAAGCTTTGATAAAGTCCCAAAGTACGCTGACTCCTAATCTTTCCGATGCCAGCCATAACAGGGATTGTCGGCGTCATATAATCGACTTTCTATTATAGCGTTTGATTCTGATTCGCCTGATAGCGTGATACATAACACGTTTATCGTTTACACTGATTATATCAATTTAAATTCATATATTATTTTTTTTATTTTCCGATATTTGTCGAAAAATACGATTTTTTTGCCGAATAAAAGCTTGACAATTTTGGGAATAAATAATATCTATCGATAGGCTTAAGGGTGAAACCTCGTAACTTGGGTAGTTCTAGCCCCCCTCTACCTGAGTAATTGTTTCACCCTTATCCTTTTGGGTAAACTCTCAAATGATTCGAATATATCCAACCACGATTGTCTTTATACAGTTCCAATCGGTAGAGTCCCGGAGATTCGATATTTAGCTCCAATGAATTACGGAAATAGCTATTATATAGCTGCCCGTCTCTGATAATCCGTATCTGGGCCTCCATTGGCGCCTTCATTATCATTTTAAGATCGGAGCCAAACGGTATCCTCTCCCCCATCTGATAACTTCGCTGCTTGTCGCGGGCGAAGAATCTGAATCCTCGGGCATCACCCCAGCGAAAATTCGAAACGAATGCCCGGCAATTTCTGATAGCATCGAGAATCTGAGTTTTGGCTATCGCTATATCGCCTGAAAGCGGCGATGAAAGTAAGAGATGGGTTCGGATAGATCGAAGCTGAACCTTATAGGGAAATATGATTAATCTTATTGGGCCTTTGCGATAAGCATGAGCATGAACGTCCGCCGAGCCGATTCCGGCTACGGGACGCCCGGCAGAAAGTTCATCCCATTTTTTAAGGACTCGCGACGTTGGTCCAATCAGGCCGCGCCTGGGTGTAAAGATTAATTTCAGCATATTCCGTCGTCTGAGCAGTTCCATCCAGGCTGACATGTGGTTCCAAATCTCGATTCCGTCAAACTCCTCGGTCTCCCAATCTGTCCAGGGATAGCTGGGGTATTCGGGAATGGCATTTCTGACTTCATCGGGGTGAGCAATAATACCAAGTCCCCCGGCGGCCTTAACTGCGGCTACGTAATCTCTGGCGGAAAGCTCAGGCGAAAGTTCATTTTCTAATCCGAACGCCAGATAATGGTTTTGGTTTTTGGCGTCTTCAATTTCATATCCGATTATAACGGCAATCTTGTCGTGGAACCGTTCCAGGCCATCGCGCAATGGTTTGAGGGTCATGTGATCGGAAAACATCAGGAAATCCAGTCCTGCCAATTCCCCGATTTTGGCGATCTCCCCGATATCTTTGGAGCCATCGGAGTAGTTGGAATGAATATGGATCACTCCTTCGATCTCATATATTAAATCATCGGGCATCGGGTACCTTTCGTAATATCCACAAACCTACGACCATCATAACAAGCACCGAGCCTATCGCAAAGCGATATTTTATCATTCCCAGCGATCCGAAAATCACCAACGTCAGGCTCCAGATATTTGGTCCGATAACCGCGGCCATTCTGCCAGTCAAGGCGAAAAGTCCAAAATAACCGGCCAGCTTTTCATGATCTCCTACGAGATTTATCAGCAAGGGACGTTCCGTGGTCCAAACTCCTCCAAGGGAGATACCCGCCAGCGAACCGAGGATATAAAAGATCGACTTGTTCGAAATAAAGAGCATCAATGTCAGAGTCATCACCCAAAGAATAACGGTGCCAAGAAGAGAATTGCGCGGTCCGAATTTTTCGGTGATAAATCCCCACACTAGCGATCCGATAACGGTAAAAATCGTAACCACGAATAAATATAAATATATCTCGCTTAAGTTTCCGAATACGGCTTTGTTGTCGGTAAATCCGACCGCTTCGTTAAGAAATATCGCCATAAAAAAGATGATCGTTTCCAGCGCATCGACCACAAAAAATCGTCCGATAAAAAAACGCAAAATTCCCGGACGATCCTTAGCGTCAATATAAACATTCTTGATATTCCGGATTGAATCCAGCGTCATTTTCCAGAGGCCCTTAATTGGTTTGGCGGCCTCGTCTTTGACTGTCAGGAAAAACGGAATCGCGAAAAGGAAGAATAGAATTCCGGTTAAGGTGAATGTTTTCGAATAAGCTCTCGGGCCGGCTAACGATCCCACCACCAGAAGCGCGAAAATCGTTCCGACATATCCCAGCGCCACTCCGTATCCGGAAACCCGGCCCATTTTCTCCGGACTGCTGATCTGCGGTAGAACAGCATCATAGAAAACCAGAGCCGCCTGGTAGCAGTACATGGCAATCCCGAACAGAACAAGCTGCAGCATCAGAGAATCGCTTTTGCCGATCATCATGGTGGTTGCACAGCAGAGGATTGTAAAAAAGATCGTGAGCGGCATCCGCCGCATGAATTTATCGGCGATCACTCCGGCAATCGGCATAGACAACGCGACCAGGATCATCGAGGCTGACCTTGTAAGAGACAGCGACAGCTCGGTGCCGTGATAAACGTTTTTTACCATCAGGCCGAAATTCAGAGTCACCACCATCATTGAAAAGATGGTGTTGGCGAAATCGTATAACGACCAGGTAAATATTTTGCTTTTGGAATATGTCATTGACTTAGGCCAACCGCCAACGCTCCAGCCAGAGCGCCTGCGATATCCCAGATGAAATCTTTACCGCTGGGGGTACCTTTGCGCGATGTATAATCGCCAACTTCTTTGGCGGCGCCAAGCGCGATAGTAAATCCAAATCCGACTACAGGCGCTTTGGATTTGCTCATTTCAAAATGACGATGCGCAATAAAAGTTGTTCCCGATGAGTAAATCATCGATATGGCGAAATGTTCGTATTTATCGCGGGCAAACCAGAGGTCTTTCTCCCCGGCAAACGAAATTGGCGCGAGTATTAGAATAATTATTACAATTGCGATTAATTTAGAGGCCAAGCTCACTTGAGATCCTTTGCATACCTTCAAGCACCAGCCCCATGAACTCCTCGAGCGTAAGACCGAGATTGGAGCAGGCGGCTATCGCCTCCCGACGGGCGCCCGCGGCGAAACGTTTTTCCTTGTATCGTTTCATGATAAAAGGCACATCGAGGTTGGCAAGCTTTTTGGATGGATGCATCAGGGCGGCAGCCACTATCAGCCCGGTGGTGGGATCGATAGAATAAATCGCCCAATCGAGTTTCGATTCCGGCGTGACAGCTTCCGCATGGGCCATGACCGCGTGAATGATTCCCTCATCGAACTGTTTCTCGCGAAGCCATTCGGCGGTCAGGCGGGTATGCCTGGCGGGATCGTTGACTGTCAGTTCGTAATCGAGATCATGAAGCAATCCGGCCATACCCCAGAATTCGGGGTCCTCGCCGAAATGCTCGGCTAACCGTCGGCAGGAGGCCTCCACGGCCAGAATGTGCTTGATAAGGTTGGGCGCATGGATTTCGCTTTTCACCCAGGTCAGGGCATCGTCACGCGAGAGCAGAGTAACCTCCTTTGGTTACTAAATCACTGGCTAAAAGAGTCAGGACGCAAGCGACCTGACCTACGATATGACGATATTATATGCTAAACTGATTAGGAAATCATTGGAAAAGATGGGAAGTCTGTAGTACGGTGGCGGACACGACGCGGAAAAAGAATCGACTCCATCGAAACGCTACCCCTATAATAATACCGGAACGTTTGGGGCCGATATTATAGTTCGAGGGTTGGTAGTGTGATTTTAGGTTGGTATTTATCGGAGGCGTTATGGAATATCGTATCGAAAAAGACTCTCTGGGTGAGGTTCAGGTACCGCGCGAGGCTTACTGGGGAGCTCAAACACAACGGGCGATTGAAAACTTTCCAATATCGGGAATCAAGGCTCATCCGGCGTTCATCTGGGCCTCGGCACAAATCAAGAAAGCCGCCTGTATTACCAACCGCGATCTGGGGCTGATACCGTCCGAACAGGCCGGTGCAATCATCACCGCCTGCGACGAAATTATTGCAGGCAAACTACATGACCAATTTGTGGTTGATATTTTTCAAGCAGGCGCCGGAACATCGCATAATATGAACTGCAACGAGGTAATCGCCAACCGTGCCAACGAGATTCTGGGCGGCAAACTCGGCGAATACAAACCGATTAATCCCAACGATACAGTCAATATGTCACAATCGACCAACGATTTTATACCAACTGCTATCCGTATAGCCAGCTTGAAGTTAAACAGAGAACTTATATTTAAGCTTGAGGTGCTTCGGATTGCGCTGTCATCGAAAGCTGGGGAATTCGATTCAATAATCAAATCAGGGCGAACGCATTTACAGGACGCGGTTCCGATTCGTCTGGGGCAGGAGTTTTCGGGATATGCTCAGACCATTCTACGGCATCTGGAATGGCTTCGGAGGGCCAGTTTGGAGCTTATGGAAATAGGCCTTGGCGGTTCGGCGGTAGGAACGGGACTGAATTGTCATCCTGATTATCGTATTAATGTCGCCAAAATTCTCGCCGGGCAAACAGGATTCGATATTAAGCCGGCTCATAACTATTTCGAGGCAATGCAATCGATGGCGCCGTTTGTGAAGCTGTCGTCTGCATTGCGCAATCTGGCGCAGGACCTGTCGCGCCTTGCCAATGATTTTCGGTTGATGGCATCCGGGCCAAAAACCGGTTTGGCTGAGTTGCTCTTACCCGCTCGGCAGCCAGGATCGTCAATTATGCCTGGTAAGGTTAATCCGGTTATGGCGGAGATGCTCAACATGGTTTGCTTTGCGGTATTCGGAAATGATGAGGCGATTCTCTGGGCATCACAGGCCGGGCAGTTGGAGCTCAATGTCATGATGCCGCTTATTGCATACAAGCTTCCCGATTCCTTGACAATACTAACCAACTCCATAGACTCCTTCTCACGATTTTGCATCGAAGACCTTAGCGCTGATCCACAAAAGTGCAGGTATTATGCGGAATCGTCAGCGGTGGTGGTAACGGCGCTGAATCCGATTATCGGATATATGAAAGCCGCCGAGGTGGTCAAGCGCTCTTACGCCGAAAACAAAACCATACGCGAAATTCTCCTTGAGGAAAAACTAATCGAGCCGCACAAGCTCGATGAGGTGCTCAATCTGGCCGCCATGACCGAACCTGGGATTCACAAATAATTTTACCCTCTTAATTTAAAACACAGACATATTAGTCTATTGTAGGTCAAGACCCCTCAGGGTCTTGACTTTATTTAAACCCCGCCTTAAATAATTCTTATTATTTATCCGAATTTCGACTAACTCGCGTTTTTTTATGTCATCGTTTTCCGCATGATTTGAAAAATACTGGGAATATTATCCCACTAATTATGTATATTTAATAATTCGTCCCTGCTCCAATTAGTTAGAAGAGAGCTTTAATATTCAAATATTACTTTTTCGGAAGAGGTTTATGAAAATCAAATCGACCATCCGCCATTCCAACGGCAAATTACCATTAATGATCGCTCAATTAATGATATGCGTCGGTTTAACTTTCCTCGGCTGTTCCGAGAAACCCACTAAGTCTCCCGTTAGCATTAATCATCCTCCTCAAACACCGCAGATCATGGCACCCATCGATGATTCACAAAACATCGCGACGAATGTTATCCTGTCCTGGCAATGCATTGATCCCGACGGCGACAGTCTAACGTTTAATATCTTCTTCGGAGATCATCCTGCTGATCTCTCGTTGGCTGACTCCGGCTTAATGCAGCTGTCATTCAGTCCTGGCTGGCTGGAATATCAGACCACGTATTTTTGGATGGTGCGGGCTCGTGACGTGCATGGCGACACCGCCAGTAGCCCCCTATGGAGTTTCAAGACTAAAGGCGTAAATGGAATTCAATTGTTAGGCACGGTTGATATTCCCTCCAATCCGAATAATTGGTTCTCGCTGGCTGTCACAGGTAATTATGTCTTTGCTGCCATGCCAGGCTCGCCTCTTTTCGTTTATGACTTAGCCGACCCTGCGCGGCCATTCCTGCTTTCGCAATATGGCAATGGTGATTCCCTCATCAGCCAAATTGTGATAAGAAATAATGTGGCATATCTGGCCGAGGCTCTTTACGGCCTCGAAATCGTTGATATTTCAAATCCGTCGAGCCCATTTCGTATAGCGGGTTACCACGCCCCAGGATTGGTTAATTCGATTATACTGAGAGATAACTATGCATACCTCGGAAGTTCTGCGGGAATTACCACTCTCGACATCTCCAACCCGGCCAATCCAGTTCCACTTGATACCAGCAATTACTCCGCAGGAGTTTTGGAAATCAGCGGCAATTACGCTTATTCAATCGGTGGATGTGGTTTTGAACAGGAATGCCTCAGCTGGTTTGAAATTCGTGACAATATTTCCTTTGAATTCATAAATTCGATTAATCTGGAGGAGTTTTATGTCGAAGGATTCGATTCAGATTATCGATTTTTATTTGTCTCATATATTTATTCGCCTCTAGAGGTCTACTCTCTGGTGTCTCCCTCTAACCCTCAACTGGTTTATTCTTTCCCGCTGGATTCAGCCAGCAATTATTACGCGCCATTCGTCAACGGCGATTTGCTTTACACCTCCAGCATGACAAACAGAGTTTACGGCCTCAAGATATTTAATATTGAGGATATTTCCAATCCCACTCTTGTCGCAGAGCTTAATACGACGGCGGCTATTATAAAAATTGTTGCTGCCAATAATTATATCTATGCCATAGATGCCCCCCTGGCGCACGAAGCGCGGCTGTTGGTCTTTGGCTATTTGCCTTAACACAATCCGAAATCTTAATTTGAATATTACTTTTCAAAACGGGTATTGATTAACGCTCTTACCTCGTCATTGCGAGGGCTATTTCACAATTGAAATAGACCGAAGCAATCTGAATGCTTCTAACAAGATTAATTTCATGCATAGATTCAGATCGCCACGTCCATATGGACTCGCGATGACAGAACTTCAAGAAAATCCTCGTTTGAATAATACTTATCAATTCGGGTATATCTAATCGAGCCTTTGATTTTCTGCTTGCAAACCAATACTGTGGCTCATAGAATCGATTTTGATGAAAATGATTAATCCGAGCTAAGGAGGAACTGATGGAAGGCGTTAAATATCGAAATATGATGGGACAGATAGGGTTGTTCATCATCACGCTGGGCATTTACGGTATCTATTGGTTTTATGTCACATCGACTGAAATGAAATATCTCGCCAAAGATCAATCAGCCAGCCCGGCGCTTTGGACGGTGCTGCTATTCATTCCTCTCGCAAACTTCTATTCAATCTACAAATATTCCGAAATTTACCAGAAAGTAAGCTCGGATTCGCTCAATATGTGGATTCTCTTCCTGCTCTGGATAGTCTTCTCCCCCGCGGTTTGGTTTATTGTCCAAATTGACCTAAACAAAAAAGCCACTTACGGCAAACCGACTGTCTGATTAATTGTGCCAACCTGATTGCCATTCAATTTGAAGGGGCGTATTATAATGCGCCCCTATGTGTTACAATCAATGCCTAATCCTGAATATTAGCCTCAATTTTTCTAATTCCATCGATAAAAGACCGTTTTTTAAGATCTTCGTAATTCTCATTTAAAAAGTTTTAATCTCTAATTTTTCGCCACCTCGCGATTCCCAAAATGCTGTTGTGTTTTATATGCTTAACTAATATAATAGGCTCTGTTACACACTCTTTGTCAATTGAATTTGGTTTGGGGCGATAATCGGAGGAAATATGGCTTTTACCAAGACAGACAAGATATGGATGAACGGCAAGCTTATCAATTGGGATGACGCTAAAATTCATATCCTTTCTCATGTTATTCATTATGGATCAGGTTTATTCGAGGGCGCCAGGTGCTATGCTACACCCAAGGGTCCGGCGGTATTCCGTCTCCAGGAACATACCGACCGTCTGTTCAACTCCTGCAAGATTTATCGAATGGAAGTGCCCTTTACTAAAGATCAAATTAATAATGCTATTATAGATCTTATCAGAGTTAACAAAATGGATTCCTGCTATATCCGTCCCCTGGTTTATCGCGGGTATGAGCAGCTTGGAGTCGATCCCACCGGGGTGCCGGTCGACGTTGCAATTGCGGTTTGGCCGTGGGGCAAATATCTCGGACCGGAAGCGCTCGAAAAGGGTGTCGAGGTTGGCGTCTCATCGTGGCGGAGGATTGCCCCCAATACAATGCCGGCTATGGCAAAGGCTTCGGCCAACTACATGAACAGCCAGCTTATCAGGCTCGAGGCGCGGGCCCATGGCTATGTCGAGGGTATCGCTCTCGATATCTATGGTCATGTCTCCGAAGGCTCCGGCGAAAATATCTTCATTGTACGTGATGGCGCTATCATCACCCCGCCGTTTGGCTCGTCGATTCTGCCCGGCATCACTCGCAATACTATACTCAAGCTATCCGAGGAGATGGGGCTAAAGGTTATCGAGGAGCAGATTCCGCGTGAGGCGCTATATATCGCCAACGAAGTTTTCTTCACAGGTTCGGCCGCGGAAATCACGCCGATTGCCAAGATCGATGGTATCCAGATTGGAGCGGGCAAATGCGGACCGGTCACCAAGAAGCTGCAAAAAGCGTTCTTTGCGATATTTGATGATCCAACCAATAAGTATGGCTGGCTAACCTACGTGAATGAGAAGTTATGAAAATCGCATTAGGCGCAGATCATAAGGGGTACGCCTACAAAGAACTTGTGAAGGCGATGCTTTTCCATCGGGGCTTTGAGATCAACGATCACGGCTCCTTTTCGGAAGTCAGCACCGATTACCCTGAATACGCCCAGGCCGTAGCCGAAGAGGTGAATGCCAAAATCGCCGATTTCGGCATACTGATCTGCTGGACGGGCAACGGCATGGCGATTGCCGCCAACAAGTTCAAGGGAATCAGAGCCGGGATTGGCGTTCAGTCCGGAGATGGCTGAGCTGATGAGATCGCATAATGACGCCAATATCCTGGTATTGGCCGCGAAATATACGCCGTTCGAATGCCTGGGAGAGATAGTCGATACCTTCCTGGCGACGCCGTTCGACGGGGGACGTCACCAGAGACGTCTGGATAAAATCAAAAAGTATGAGGATGAAAGATAATGATGGACGAACTCAAAAAAAGCGATCCCGAAATTTATCAAACGATCATAAACGAGGCGCGCCGTCAGCATGACGGGCTGGAATTGATTGCCTCCGAGAATTTCGTCTCGCTGGCCGTGCTCGAAGCGCTGGGATCGGTGATGACCAACAAGTATGCCGAGGGTTATCCCGGCAAACGTTACTACGGCGGCTGTACCTTTGTCGATCAGGCCGAGAATATCGCCCGCGACCGCGCCAAGCAGCTGTTCGGATGCGAACATGCCAATGTCCAACCGCATAGCGGCTCGCAGGCCAACATGGCTGTCTATTTTACAGTCCTGAAACCGGGCGATACGGTCATGGGGCTCAATCTCTCGCATGGCGGCCATCTGACTCACGGCCACCCGATCAACTTCTCCGGCAAGCTTTATAATATCGTCCCCTACTCGGTCGCCGAGGGAACCGAGACGATCGATTACGATGAGCTCATGAAGCAGGCTATGGAAGTCAAACCAAAGATGATCATCGCGGGCGCCTCGGCCTATCCGCGCACGCTAGATTTCGACGCCTTCCGCAAGATTTGCGACGCCGTCGGCGCTTATATGATGGTTGATATCGCGCATATCGCCGGCCTGGTGGCGACCGGCCTGCACCCCTCCCCTGTTCCGATGGCCGATTTCGTGACCACCACCACCCACAAGACCCTGCGCGGGCCGCGTGGCGGCATGGTGCTGTGCAAAGAAAAGTACGCCAAGGACCTCGATCGCGAAGTCATGCCCGGCATTCAGGGCGGGCCGCTGATGCATGTTATCGCCGCCAAAGCGGTGGCGTTCAAAGAAGCGCTAAAGCCCGAGTTCAAGGAATATCAACAGCGGATTCTGGAAAACGCCAAGACGATGGCGCAGGAGTTCGTCAACGGCGGCTTCCATGTAGTTTCCGGCGGGACCGACACTCACCTGATGCTGCTCTCCTTCATCGGCAAAGGGATTACCGGTAAGGATGTCGAAAAGGCGTTGGAGAAGGCCGGCATCACGGTCAACAAGAACACGGTGCCGTTCGATCCCGAGAAGCCGTTTGTGACATCGGGTATTCGTATCGGCACGCCGGCGGTGACCACGCGCGGCATGGGGCCGAACGAGATGAAGCAGATCGCCAAAATGATCACCAGCGCTATCGCCTGTATGAAAAGCGACGACGACCTCGCCGCCATTCGCAAAGAGGTCTCCGCGCTGTGCGACAAGTTTCCGCTGTATCCAAGCCTGAGATAAGCTTAGCTTTTTGTAGCCGGGGTCCCCTGTGGATCCCGGTCTTTTAAAAGCGTCAGGTCCCCGAACCTGACGGTACATCAACACGTGGCGTCAACTCCCCGTAGTTGACGCAATTTTCGCTTTGTATGCCTCAGGATGAAAGGCTTCCGACATCCTGAGCCATATAATCTCGTGGTTCGGCTGGTATTGATGAAGGAGTTATACGCATGGACATGTGGAAGTTCTTTGACATCACGCATCGGGAGCACATTATCTGCGATCCGTTGAGTCTTGAGAAACTTGAACAGCTTATCACACTTCTGCCTCTGAAACCTAAAGCGCGCGTGCTTGATATCGCCACTGGAAAGGGCGAGTTTCTGATCAGGCTTGCAGAACGGCACCGACAAATTATAGGGACAGGAATTGATTTCTCTCCCTACTGCATTGCTGATGTCCGCAAGAAGCATCAAGAACGTGTTCCGGATGCCCAACTCCATTTCTTGGAAATGGACGGGGCCAAGTATGTCCCGGAGACCTTAGAGAGCTTTGATCTGGTAGCCTGCATCGGTGCGAGTTGGATTTATGGCGGGTATCGAGGAACGTTGAACGCGCTGCAGAAGATGGCAGCCCCGGAAAGTTGGATCGTTGTGGGAGAACCGTACTGGCGGCATGAGCCGGAAAAAGAATATTTAGAAGCGATCGGAGTGAAACGGAACGACTTCGGAACACATTGTCAGAATGCGGAGGCCGGGCGAGAACACGGACTGGAGGCTGTCTACACACTCGTAAGCAACCAGGATGACTGGGATAGATATGAAGGGTTACAGTGGTTTGCTGCGGAAACCTGGGCGAGTGATCATCGGGATGATCCGGATGTGGAGACCGTGCTGAAGCGAGTGCGTGAGAGTAAGACAGCATATCTGAGGTGGGGACGAGAAACGCTGGGGTGGGCGATTTATGTGTTCAAGAAAGGGGCATAGCGCATTTCTAATTGGCTAACGCATATTATTTTTATGCCTCAGGATGGAAGGCTTCCGACATCCTGAGGCCTAAACTGCGATGACTGAATTTAAAACGGTATTGTTGTCCCTACCCACCGGTTCCTTTCCGGAGACGATAGCAATGACCACTTTTAAAACCGATACCAAGTTGCACCCCTTAAGCGTGGCGATGATATTTGTCGTATTTCTTCTGATGTTTATCGTGCGCTGGTTTTTCTTCGGTAGTGTTTTGCGAAGTTTCAATATTGATCTGATCTTATTACCTTTAGCGGCCATTGCCGTCTGCGTGTGGCTTTATGCTCGTTACCGTCAGCGGGAAAGGCAGCGGGCACGGGAAGCCAACATCAAGGTAGCCGCAATAATAGAAGAGGCCAGACAACAAGCGGGATTAGTAGATGAGGAACCCACTAAAATAAACGAATACAATTTGGATGATGAAGCTAACGGCCTGCCGCAAAGAGGTTAGCGCGCTGGGCGACAGGTGGGCGCCGTATGCGAATTCGCACTAAATCTTTATAATAATCGTGCCGTCAGGTTCAAGGGAATGGCGGCACTTGGCTTTTGGGGAGCTCAAAATACCCGTGCGGTAGGGTTTTCATACCCGATCACTAACGGCTAACTGAATATATAAACTATCTATAGAACGACGCCTTGAGGCATATTGTTTTAGACTACCGCAGATTAATGCTATTTCCTAACAAGGTCAACAAATGCATATGTTGTATCTACACGATAGCTTCCATATATTGAATAAATTGTCATAACATCCATTACTCTAACCCCAAGAGGCATTTTATTTCCTGAATTGCTAAAAAATTTATAATTTCCTTGAATGCCGCAAGTGGTAGCCTCAATTGGACCAGTTATAATACTTTTTCATATCCCCCATTTTGAGCCTTAAAGTTAATTTGGAATTCTAAATATTTTAATTTCATGCTATTTACCGAATAAGCTAAATAAAAATCAGCATCTGAATAATTTGCTGGAAGAATCATAACTGTTGGAGTATATAATAGAGTATCCACCAATTCATGGGCATTACGACCTTTGTGATACCCATATAAGGATATTCTTACGGAATCTAAACGCCCGAATAGCGGTTCTAATAAATATTGGCGGAAATCCTCATCACCTACGGTATCTACCTGTGAAGCTACAATATCATTAGTATATTGAATACTAGCAATTAATGTAGCAAATCTACCTAAATATTCATCATGCTTTTTATTCGTAAGCTTTAATGACTTATGATCACTGCAATTAAAACAGCAGATAATAATTCCAAAGAATATTATGGCCTTTATTTTCATTTTAATCTCCCTAGATGGTCACCTAATCCTTGATAATTATGGGATCGCCTTATTAATAGATTTCGGAGAACCAGATCTAATAATTTTCTTAGCATACTTCTTTTGTAATATCATAATCATCAATATTATCATTAATAGTAATAGCCAATCCTATATAATAATTTATACTTTCCATAAAATGGTCCCATCTTACTGGATAAATATATGAATGATCATTTCCAGTATGGTTTGATTTGCCACAGAAAGGATTATCGCATTTTATTTGCTTTTTTCATTTCTATTAAACATATTTAATCCGAGAATTTTAAACAATATATCTGTTTTAAAATGTATGCTATGGCAATTATTGCAGGCACTATTCTCAAGAAAGTATTGATAACTACTATTCTCGTCTGGTAGAATCACCGCGAACATTGCATTAGTAGCGCTTGTCTTCCCTTCCCTTGTTATCTCCTTCAGAGAATATCAATATTTCCCACGGTATCCATTGGTCATCCTCAGATACACCGGCCTCCCTCATACCCTTAGATATCAATACAATTGTTACGCTACTGTCATAAATATTATCACGCAAATGAGAGGCAATTGTCTCATCTTTAAAATTTCCCAAATCTTCATTATTCTTCTCTCCCTTATATATATGTTCTTCTTCTAATAAAACTTCCAGGTAATCGACATAATCCCGCGCGGTACATTTCCTATTAAGAAACGATAAAGGCATTACGCTCGAATCCTCATGTTTGTAACTTATAAATATTTTTCTTCCCAAAGTAAAATCCCTATTTTGTAAAATATGAAATTAAGGATGTAGAAATAAGCAACGCTAAATAAAAATATAGGAAAGTAGGCGAAAGCATTGAAAATATCCATTTGTTTTTATTAATGCTTTTAAATTCTTTGGTATTCATTGAATAATCTATCGAATCATCTTCTATAGTCCTAACTCTGTCATATAAAGCTCTAAATAACCTTTCCTGTGAAAGAAAATAACCATCTAATACCCAAAATATGGCAATAAGAAAATAAATAACGGCTAGGTATGATGGATTATTGCTTTTAATATCAGAGTGCCAGAAGTGCGCTAATTAATGTAATAGCCCATCCTCTTAGAAAAAACAGATCCCCCGCCATCCTATTGATTGCGCCTTGAATAAATTCGAGGTGTTTTAGTTTATTATCCATAATTAAAATAAAAAAATCCCTACCCTCTATCCTAAATTACTCAAAGCTGCAAAATCAAAGAATGCGCCTATATAATAGAGTACATGGATTTCCCTGTCAAGCCAAAAAACGCCGTAAATATCCACGCGCATGCCACCCATGGCAATACTAATAGCAATAAATCCAGATGTCTCGGATATAAATATAGGTAGCGCTGATTTTATTATAGATCAGATCAAGCTGCAGGCCGCCGCCCGGCAAGGCGGGAAGCGTCTCCAATGCGCCGTGATAATATGACGGCGTGACCGTAAAGGCGGCGCTCCAATGGCCGTTGAAAACATGGCCGTTAATCCAGGCATTGACGATGATCTCCGACGAATTAGACGGGGCCGCCTGCCCATATAAAATGAACCCGGCATACTGGAAAGAATCCGGCATCGAACAAATCTGGTTTTGCATCATGTGATCGTTAACCATGTCGAGGTCCTGAAAAACATATTTGGTGCTGTCGTAACTGACTCCGCCATACATATTCCAGGCGGACGGCCTGTTGGCCGAGTCGTGAAATATGGTGGTAAACTCCCTGACGGTCAGATTCAGGGAGGTATCTGCGGTCACATTTATAACCGTGTCCCTGGTGATGAAACGAGGCAGGCTAAAGACAATCGTTTGAGCGGAGCTGAAAGTAACAGCGGAAGCACCCTCAGGCGCCTTCACAGTAAAGGTACCGGATGTATCGGTAGTTGTTGACGCCGAGTAATTGTTCGAACCGCTGACCACTACTCGAAGGCCGGGGGCGGCGTTGCCATATTGATTGATCACCCGTCCCGACAGATTAAAGGTGTTGATATCCGGGGCGACTGTTTTTTTATCGGAGCAGCCCGCCATGACAATCAGCAACAGGCATATAGCAATTACGGATTTCATTATGTTATCCTTGATCTTCTGGAAAGTACTTCCCAATTCCGGTATCCTTAAAAACACAGGCCCCACGCGGGCCAAAATTCGACATCGCTGACAAAAAGCAATGCGCTCCTATATAAGCTATATGGATATTTCTGTCAAGCTAAAACGGCCAACCGTTGTCAAGGCCGCAGGGGTTTTGTCCTGCTGCTGTTTCGCGGGGCAAGCCGTCAATTGACTTGACATCATTTATGAGGCATACCATATTTGTCATCCGACGATTGGCAATATTATGAGCAAAAAAAGCAGACGATTCGGATGGATGATTTCTGGCGGCGATACTTCTCGCCTTTCCAGTCTATGCGATGATCACCTGGATGCAATCGTTTAAGGGAGGTCTCCCCTACGCGGAAAACCTCGCCAATTATCTAAAACATTTTCCGAAATACCTTCAAAGCAAAGCGTCCATTGCCTGGATGGCGCTCATGCTCAATATCATTTCCAATACGCTGACTATCGGTATGACGCTTAACAAAAAAGCCGGCGGTCGTATCTGGTCGATCATGCTCCTGATTGTCGGAGTACTGGTCATGATCTGGCTGGGAATCACCCTTTTTTAGATAGGGCAGCCTTGATAATTCTCTAAAGGGTCGGTGATGAAGAAAACCAATTCAAAACTCGATATGAAAAAGGGCCTTCCTCCCAAAGACGTTGATACCTACCTGGCATCGGTACCGCCGGACGCGCGGGCTGTTCTCGAAAAGCTGCGCCAGACGATCAAAGCTGCCGCGCCCAGGGCTGAGGAGGTAATCAGCTATCGGATGCCGGCCTACAAATATCTCGGGACTCTGCTTTATTTCGCGGCGTTCAAGGATCATTGCAGTCTCTTTCCTGGAAGTAAATCGATTATAAAGACGTTCGCCAAAGAGCTGCAGGGCTTTAAGGTGTCAGCGGGCACGATTCATTTTACGGTCGAAAAACCGCTTCCCGCGACCCTTGTCAGGAAGATCGTGAAAGCCAGAATCAAAGAGAACGAAGGTTGAATCAAAGATATACGGCCTGCCGTAACCATTTAATCCATATAAAAGAAATTAATATTGGGAAAGAATTTATATTGCTTCGTCTCGTTCTGGAATAAACAGGAGCTATTATAACATATTGTCTGAAAAATACGCCGGGATCGTATTAATTTTAATCTGCATACCAAAAATTATTGAACCTCTCAACTAGTTTTGAAGTTATAAGAACAAAACCAAATTAAAAAGGAGGGTTCAATGGCTAAGATAATTCACACCGAGCTTATAACCGACAATCCAAAGGCAACCGCCGATTTCGTCGGCAAGTTGTTCAATTGGAAAGTTGAAAAGTGGAATGATCCCAAAAATGAATACTATATGTGGAGCTACCCCGGCGAGAAAGAAGGCGGCGGTGGTATCGGAAAAACCGGGGGAATGGGATCAAAGCTGGGACCGCACGTCGATATTTATGTTGATGTCGAAAATATAGCGGCCTCGATTGACAAGGCTAAATCCCTTGGCGCCACGCAAATAATCCCCGAAACAGAGATTAGCGGTGGAATGGGATATTTCGCCATTATCCAAATACCCGGCGGCTGCAACTTGGGGTTATGGTCCAAGCAACCATCAATGAAAGCCAAAGCCGAGCCATCGATGTCGCAAAGAAAGTAATACTAAGGCCATTTATAAACCGTCAGATGCTTTCATCTGACGGTTTTTTTATTGGCTAATTTCACCCAAAACAAGTGCTTATCAGGAAATTGGATTAAGCTATTTTGAATATCGATCGCAATATTTTGAACCGACCAACCGGTTTTGATGTTTATAAACAAAAATCCAAAATATTAACGGGAGGAATCGATGCCGAAAATTGTTCACACTGAGCTCATCAGTAATAACGCCAGCGCAACCGCTGACTTCGTTGGCAAGATGTTCGGATGGAAAGTTGATCGTATGGACGCCGGTAATATGGAATACTATATATGGAATTACGCCGGCGAGAAGATGGGGGGCGGCGGAATCGCCAACGTATCGAGCGAGCATCGCGATAAGGTACCGCACATAAATATCTTTGTCGATGTCGAGAACCTGGCAGCGGCGCTCGAAAAAGCGAAATCGCTGGGGGCCACTGTGCTCGTGCCTGAAATGGAAATTCCTAATGGAATGGGGTATTTTATTGTGTTATCCGCTCCCGGCGGCGTTACTATCGGAATTTGGTCGCAAAAGGGATCGAAATAAAAAAACCGGGGATCGCGAAGATCCCCGGCTATAAAATCAATAAACCTCTGTTACCTCACGCCGCCCTTATTGAAGACCGCGAGACCATCGGAGGTGCCAATCCACTTGTTCCCGCGGGCATCAACCTTAATTGCTCTGGCATCATCTACAGGTATACCGGAATTCGAGGTGTTATATCGGGTCCAGGTGTTGCCATTGTAACTGCTAATACCGCCAAGCACACCTGTAGTGCCTGCCCAGATATTGCGAAGAGCATCGATAGTTACCGCCTGCACATGATTGCCGGAAATTCCGGAATTTGAAATATCGAAAAAACTCCAGGTAGAACCGTCAAACATGTTCAATCCGCCTGAGTCACTGCCTGCCCATACATTACCGCTAAAATCGGTGATAATCGCCAGAATGCTGTCGCTTCGCATAGCGGTATTATCGGTGCGATACATTGTCCAGTTGGCGCCATCGAATTGGCTGACCCCCGCGGCCGTGCCGATCCAGATTACGTTACTTAGAGAGGCTGCCAACGATGTGACGATTGGATAATAAGTTTGAGCGTTCGAGATATAGGTCGTTATCGCGGAATCGGCCATGCTCGAAAGGCCATTGACAGTGCCGATCCACTTAACATTGTTGCCGTCGATAACAACCGAGGTAACCGTATCGCTTTGGATATGCGAATTTGACGTTCTGAAATGAGTCCAGTTGGTACCGTCAAATTTGGCCAGTCCGGCGCCCTTGGTTCCCATCCAAACCACACCGGTCGGATCGACCACTATGGAAGTCAATTTATTAGCAAGCAAACCCGAATTCGAGGTATTGTAGCGTGTCCAGGTGCTACCGTCGAATTTCGATAAGCCGTAATCCGTTGCCACCCATTTTATATCGCGACTATCGATGGCTATCGCAAAAACGTTATCGCTCGAAATACCGGAGTTGGATGTTTGATATCGAATCCATTCGGGATTGGCGGGAATCAATTTGGTGGGCGCATTATTAGTACAATTTAAGATTAAAATAATTGTTAAAATACCGAAAAACAGGAAAAGAAGCTTGGGCCATTCAGTTCTATTTCGCATTTGAATCTCCATCTATCGAAAGTTGCCGTCTTTTACATTTATAACAATATCTACGTTCAAAATGAGCCCATTATTTTCATTTTTTTTGATTTATTTTAATAACGGACGCGGCACCAGGGTTCAGGATTTCCAGCTCTTTGGAATTTTCCCATCCATATAGGTCGTATAATCGAGCGTAATTTCCTCTCCCTTTTTGATATTGCGCTTGGCAAGGACATGATAATCCCGATCAACAACCGCATTGGGTTTAGAGGAGTGATTCAGATACCAGGAGGCGTTTATTTTATTAAAGCTGACCGGCGCGCCATATTTGTTGCCTGTTTTAACGCAGTAATCCTCATAGAGCCGACGAATCTCACCTTTGAGGCGCTTGATTTTAGCCTTGTCGATCCAGATAATCCTGTCATTTACATCCGGGAAAATGTTAGTTCCTTTGGGAATAGCGCCAATAGCAAACACTCCAACACCGTCGATTCCGGATGGCCCCAAGCGGGCATAGACATGTTTATGAGGCTGTTTAATTTTTATGGTCCGCTGGGAATCCCTTTTGTCAGTCATATCGATGGATAACTATACTGAGGGCAAATTTTCTGCCGGAAGCCGGAATTGAACCGGCACGGACCGCAAAGCCCGCGGGATTTTAAGTCCCGTGCGTCTACCTGTTCCGCCATTCCGGCAAATTGGAGGCGGCTTCCGGATTTGAACCGGAGAATAGAGGTTTTGCAGACCTCTGCCTTACCACTTGGCTAAGCCGCCATGCATTCCGAAAATAGATTCTAAGCCCAAAAGAGTCAAGAGAAAAAGGCCCGCTTTTGCAGTATCAAAGCTAAGAGACTCAGCTGCCATTTACTTTTTCGAGCACTGCAAATTCATACCCATCATATATTAGACCTCGCAGGGTATCCGGGCTGAATCCCTTAATATCCAGGATATTGTTCTTCTGCGATTTCTTATTCATATTCAGAAGAAATTTGAGTTGATATCCGGCCCGGTTGTATAACTGGGCGCTGAATCCGCCGTAGAGCGCGAAATTGGTATCGATGGCGCAAAATATTAAATCCGGTTTCCTCGATAAAATATAATTGTGATCATATTTATTATGCCCCGGGAGAAATGCGCCGGCTGCCTTTGTATGGGCTATATGCCGATCGGTTAAACCCAGCATGTCGATTGTCTTCATTCCCGAATAAAACGGAACCTTACCGGCTGCCATTGTAGCCAGCGTTTTATCAGGGTAATTCTCCTTAAAATATCTTCCCAGAGTAACCAGGCAGTCATATTTGGGATATGAGTATCGAAACCGTTGATCAGCCTTTAGCGGAGTAAGTTGAATCAGAATCAATAATGATAAAACAGCGGGCGTTATTCGTTTGTAATTTAAATATGGCCAGATAAACTTCAGAAATAACGAAATTCCAAGCGGGACTAAAATAATGAGAAATCTATCATCGTAAATATCTCCGCCGACATAAATCCAATATACCAGCATGCCTGATATTAAAACGAATTCGGAATTGAGATTTGTAATAAAACGTTCTTTGCCCTGCACCACTCGCACCAGCCATCTTATCATGAGAACTGCCGGCAGGAATATCCAGAAAATAAGACCGTTTCTAAGATTGACTCGTCCCAAAGCTCTAATTGCAAAAATAACGCGCTCAGACAGCGACCCCGAGACCTTGGCATAATAGGTGTTGGGAAGAAAATCGCCATAGTAGCTATAGCGCCATAGAAAATATGCTGAACCGGCAATCAGAAGTGACAAAGCGCAGTAAATGGCAGAACGCCTCTTCCCTTTTAAAAGCAGATACAATATCACAAATACCGGAAAAACAAAGCCGTCAGCCCTGGCTAGGATTGACAGGATAGATAATACAATTATTAGAATCAGGTCATTTCGCCGTTCATATATAATGTATCGTTCCAGGGCTATCCAGATCACAAGTTGAATCAGCAGTACCAGAGTACTTTCCATCCCGGAGGCAACCGCCGCCCAGATCGGCAAACAAAACGCGAAAAGCAGGGCCGCGGCAATAACGGCGTTTTCTCCAAATCGGTTTCGAATATAAAAGCAAAAGAGCAAGAAAGCCGCGATGGCCAGGATCAGATTCAATATTGTTGAGTAGATGTACATACCATTGACGCCACTGACAGCATAAAGTGGCGCCAGCATTAGTATGTAGAGGAAATTCGAGTAACCCTCAACCTTCTCGCCGGGGTTGTATACAAGCCCGTGGTCCTCAACGAGGTTTTGAGTGTAGCGATAGGATATATAAGCATCATCGCTGCCCCAGGCATGGCCCGACATATCTCCGTGGCTATACCCCGCAAATATATGCAGCAGGCTGCCCGCAACGAGAATCAGGAGGCAAAGTATAGTAACCGTATTTACTCTATTATTTCGCATAGGTTTATTGAAATTTCAAAATAATAGATGAAAAGAAAAAGCGGGAGACGAGGCTTGAACTCGCGACGTCCACCTTGGCAAGGTGGTGCTCTACCAACTGAGCTACTCCCGCGTTAATCCCTGCAGCTATTTCCACAAGGACCCTATAATTAATAATCTGAGGCTATTTTGTCAATACCTTTTATAAGGCAAAAATCAATCCATTTTGCCATCAAGAATTCTTAATATAGAAGGATCGAGTGACCTAATTGAATCTATAGAAGAGCTGAACCGTTCCGGGATGATCGAAACTCAGCCCCAACCGACGCTGCCGCATTTTATTACCCAGGTGTACCACCAGCGAGCCGGTACCATACCCGGCCAGCGCCCCATAATAAACATCCGAGGCCCAGTGGTTATGGCTGTAGAGCCGCTGAATACAGACTAACCCGGCCGCGGTATAAGTAACTATAGGCAACAAGGGAACCTCATCATGAATTCCCAAAAAGCCCAGGTCCTGACGAGGATAATTTTTCGATAAAATCGTGGCAAATGTCCAGGCAGAAATAGAATGACCCGAATAAAATGAGGAGCCTCCCTTAAAGAATTTGAATGGAGAGGATGTTTCGTAGGGCCTTTCCCGTCCAAATGTTTTTTTGATAACCTCAGTTACTCCCCCGGCGATTATCGCCCCGCCTGCAAGCTCCCCGGCCACATACAAGCTTTTTTGGTTTTTGAAAAGAAGTCCATAACCGGCAAACATAGGTATGGTAATAGCGTAAGGCCCCACCATCCCATACTGCCTGATAGCTCGCGAAAAATGATCGGCGGCGTGATTATGCCAGCGGCTTTTATAAAACTGATTATTAATATCTCTGTCGAGCGGAAAAAGGAGGCCGCCTGCCGCCGTTAGAGCAATATAGGGTGCGGCTCGTCGTAAAAACGTCTTTTGGGAAACCTGTGACGAACTATCAGAACCGGTAGCGGACGCAGCAATAATTACACTATGATCTGCAGATGGTTTAACCTGCGCAAGAGCATTTGGAGTAGTTTGACCGCATAATACCGAACACAATATTGTTATCGAAAATACTGAAAGATATCAATTTTTTTTGCATTCGATTTTCGTTCACGATCTGTTTCCTTATATTGCCGGAGTTGCCGAATAATAATCGAATTACCATGCAATAAACCTCAAATTATGGACTGAGTTTCCTAAAAAAGCAATCTTAAATTCGAAGATCGGGAGAGAATATAGGATGCTTGCATAATTTTGCGTCATTTGCTACATTATACAAGAGATAATGATTATTGCTCGTTTTTGATGACATTTTGGTGTGCGGAGTGGAAAATGGAAAACCTAATTTACCTCGATAACGCGGCCACGGCCTGGCCTAAACCCGAAAATGTTTACAAATATATGGTCGATTTCTACCGTCAATTCGGAGTCAATCCCGGACGGAGCGGATTTGATCTTTGTATTGAAGCCGGAAACACTTTGGAGGAATTGCGCAAAAAGCTCACTAAATTTTTCGGCGGCGATCAGGATATGCCGGAGCGTCTTTGTTTCGGTTATAATGCCACCGACGCTCTCAATTTGATTATTTTCGGCGCCCTCTCCTCCGGCGATCATGTAATCACCACAAATCTCGAACATAACTCCGTTATCAGACCGATCAATCATCTGGTCCGCGACGGCGGTGTCGAGGCCACCTATCTGCCATTCGAAAGCGACGGTTTTATTGATCCTGATTCCGTTAAAAAAGCCATCAAGGGCAATACTAGGCTGGTAATCGTTAATCACGGTTCCAATGTCATTGGAACAGTTCAACCCGTAAAGGAAATCGGCGCAATCTGCAAGGAAAGGGGAATCCTTTTCGCAATTGACTCATCCCAAACCGCCGGAGTGGTGCCGATAAATATGCAGGAAATGAATATCGATGTCCTGGCTTTCACCGGGCATAAAGCGCTTATGGGATGTATGGGGATCGGCGGGCTTTGTGTTCGCAAGAATGTGGAACTCCGTCAAACCCGCGCCGGCGGGACAGGTGTTGATTCGCTCTATCCCTACCATCTGGAACGTTACCCCTACCGGATGGAATTTGGCACGCCTAATATGGTTGGCGTAGCGGCGCTTTCGGCCGGCCAGGAATGGATCGATAATACTGGCTTAGATAATATTTATAAACATGAGATCGGCTTAGCTAAAAAGTTAGTCGATGGATTCAAAAAGATTGACGGAGTCATCACCTATTGTGCCGACAGCCTGGAAAATCATCTTTCCACGGTAGCTATGAATATCGATGGCATGGATGCCGGCAACGTCGGCACCTGGCTTGATGCCAATTATAATATAGCTACCAGAACCGGCCTGCATTGCGCTCCTCTGGTTCATACCCAGCTTGGGATAGCCAAAAAGCATGGCGCTGTACGCTTTTCTATAGGGGCATTTAATACCGAGGAGCATGTAGATAAGGCCATCAGTGCCATTAGCGAAATATCGGCCTGGTTTAAAAAACAAGGCAAGCAATCTAAATAATAATACTCAAGCTTTTCTGGCCCTGGTAATAATCAAATAGTGTAAAATGGCGCTTTAATTACAGCCTATATTCATAATATTGGGCGGGTTTATTCCCAGGATTCTGAGATACTGATTAATCTGGCTGCGGTGATGGATATCATGTTCCAGTAAATGGGTGAATATCCAGTAACCATCGAAATTATGCGTCTTATCCCGTCCCGATACCTTATATGATTTCTTAAGAATCGACGGATCCGCCGTAAAAAAACGTTCCAGACGTTCCCAATGAGCATCCATATAATTGCTGATTCCGGCCTTTGATAACACCGGTGATTTGGGCGTAGTTCGAGCCCTCTCGGATTTACCTCCGCAAACGACCTGATCGAACCACCATTCCGAGCATTCCGAAATATGCGAATAGAGGTTTCCCAGGGTTATCATACCGGTCGCGGGCGCCCAGTTCAACTTATCATCGGGCGAACATTCGAGAGATTTAAGGATCGAGGGCTTGAGTTGCTCCCGCCAAAACTTGATCTGTGAAACCAGGAGCGGATTTTTATCGGAAATCATAGTGCCTCCTCCTATTGAATTTCAATGGACCCGTTTCGGCTTTCCCTCAACAAAATACGCCCAGGAGGACTTGAACCCCCAACCCTCTGATCCGAAGTCAGATGCTCTATCCAATTGAGCTATGGGCGCAATTATTAGCGATGAATAATATCATATCTCAAACCTCATTTGTCAACTATCTATCAAAAAATAGAATGATGTTAAAATTATCAAAGGGGTTTGAGCGGCAACCCGATGCTTAGGTTGCGCCTGTCATGCTTCATGCGGTTAAAACCTGCTTAACGCCGAATCCTAAATTTGGGATAGGTTCGAGAGAACCTCGCCAACCGTATAATGCGAGCCGGTTATGAGGATAACGTCTTCGGGGTTACTATGCTCTTTGGCAGACTGGAAAGCATCGCGAACCATAGGAATAATCTGGAAATTACTATTTATTTTGGCGACGTCCTCTGCTAACAGGTTGGGATCGGCAGCGCGCTCCGTCATGGGCTTGGTCAGGATGATGACATCGGCGATGCGATCAAGCTCCTCAATCATCTTGTGATAATCTTTATCGGATAATATGCCAAATACAGCGATGATCTTTTTATCGGCGTAAAACTCAGTAAAATATTCTCTGATGCGGGTCAGTGCTGCGGGATTATGAGCTACATCGAGAATAATCTCGGGGGACGCGCTGATACGCTGCAAGCGCCCATCCCATTTGACATTTCTAAAGCCCTGGGCGACCGCCAGCGATGACGTTTTAAGACCGGTTTCCTGTTCTAAAAGCTCCACGGCTATCAGGGCACAAATGGAATTTTCCATCTGGTGACGTCCCGGAAGAGCCAGCCTGAGGTTAAAATACTTATTGGATCTGGTGAAAATATCAAGCTCGGAACCATCGCGAGTAATGCTTTTCACCACCCACTGCGTTTCGTCAAATATCGATATCAGTTTGCTTTTATTTTGCTGGCAAACCTGACGAATTATATGGCGGGCATCGAAATTCTGTGCCGCCGTCACAACCGGAACTCCGCTTTTAATAATGCCGGCTTTTTCAAAGGCAATTTGGCGGACCTTGAATCCCAGCCACTGGGTATGTTCCGATTCGACATTGGTGATTACGGTGACACTGGGCGTTATTACATTGGTAGCATCGAGACGCCCGCCCATACCGGTCTCGATCAAAGCGACATCGACTTTCTCGTCTTTGAAATAAGAAAAGGCCAGTGCGGTCACGGTTTCGAAAAAAGTGATTGGCAGGCTTTCGATCTTCTTGATATTGGTATTAAAAAACTCAGTTATATATTTTTTCTCGATTAGCCTTCCATTGATTTTAATCCGTTCTCTAAAATCCACAAGATGGGGCGATGTGTATACCCCGACCCGAAATCCAGCCGCAATAAGGATTGACTCCATGATGGCTACGGTAGAGCCTTTGCCGTTGGTTCCGGCCACATGAATCATGGGATAACCGTTTTGGGGATTTCCGATATAAGATAAAAATCTGGTGATATTGGAAAGGCCGAGTTTCATCCCAAACCTCTCCATCTGCAGGATATAATCGATTACCTCGTTGTACTCCATCGATACCTATTCCATTTTCTGCAATTGATAAGCCGGTAGCATATATTTAAGAAGTTGTGAAATCGTCTTTTTAAGATCGCGGTCTCGATACAATGGCGTCTAAAAAACCATGATCGAGGAAAAACTCCGATGATTGGAATCCGGGCGGCAATTCTCCGCCGATGGTTTGGGCAATCACCCGAGGGCCCGCAAAGCCCAACAGCGCTTTCGGCTCGGCAATGATGATATCACCCAGCGAGGCATACGAGGCCATAACACCGGCTGTTGTCGGGATTGGTCAGAACCGAAATGAAAGGAATTTTCATCTTATTCAGGACCGCCAGCAAGGCCGACGTTTTGGCCATCTGCATGAGAGATAGAATGCCCTCCATCATGCGGGCGCCGCCGGAACAGGAGACGATGACCAGCGGAATCTTTTTATCTATCGAACGTTCGATGGAGCGGGCTACCTTCTCCCCCACCACGCTTCCCATGCTGCCTCCGATAAAATCAAAATCCATCACTGAAAATGATACATCGAGTCCGTCGATTTTGCCCAATCCGGCAATCAATGCATCGTTACGGCCGGTCTTTCTTGCGGGCTGCCGCGATTCGCTCAGGATATTTTTTCAGATCCTTGAACTCTAACGGGATCCAGCGAGGTAAGCGCTGCATCGTATTCCTCGAACGTATCCGGGATCGATAATAAGGCTGAGATAAGTAGTCGCCGGAATGCGAAAATGAAATTCGCATTTGGGACAAACCCAGAAATTCTTTTCAAGCGACATGACAGTCAGAATTTCGCTGCACGATTGGCACTTGGTCCAGACGCCATCGGGTATCTCGCGCTTATCTGCAGCCGGAATATTTTTCTTGGAACGATTAAACCAGTCGACCATTAAAGCTCCTTAGCCATTAATATTGCATTCTCGCGCGGACTGCGGTAATATCCGATCCGGCGGCCCACCGCTTCAAATCCAAACGAATAATAGAGCGCCTGAGCGGCCTTGTTTGATTCGCGGACCTCCAGATATATCGAATCGCAGCTTTTTTCCTGAGCGATTTTTATTATCTCGTCCATCATCTTCTTTCCGATTCCCTGCCTTTTAAACGACTCCGCCACTCCAAAATTCCCTATTTGAAGCTCGTCGGCAACAATATAAGCTTATGCTGTAGCCGACAATAGTACCGTCCTGTTCTGCCACAACCGGCCAGCAATGCTCATTCTTAAGATCGCTGTCGAAAGCGTTGTAATCCCAGGGATCGGAAAATATCTCCTTTTCCATAGCGACCACTCTATCGAGATCGCTTTCAGTCATTTTACGAAAAGTGATTTCCGCCATAGGCTACGGTTTCCACTCTCTCGGCCTCGGATTCCTGATATAAACCGGCGCGGCGTTGGCAACCTCCAGAGTTTCACCGGCATCTAGTTTATGGCGTCCCAGACTCGCCACGGCTCCCCCCAGGCACTGCCTATCGTAGCCCTCGTTCAGTTCAAATTGTGCCGCCGAGGCATACTTGCGAAGCTCAACTACACCCGGCCCTACAGCCTTGAAACCGCTGGAGATTATGCCGAACAACTCATCCGCCGGCCCAACCGAATCCTGGACTACCTGTTCGATTCTTTCGCCGGATCGCTGATAGGCCGCAAAATAAAACTCGTTACGCCTGGCATCTTTCACAACTACAACGCGTTCCAACTCTGGCGATGAACAATGAGCAATAGCCATTAGAGATGAAACCCCGATAAGAGGCAAATCCAACGACCAACAGATTCCTTTGGCTACCGCCAGGCCAACCCTGAGACCTGTAAACGACCCCGGTCCAATGACAACCGCCACCCCTTCGATGTCATCCATATTAACATTAGCTTCGTCCAGGACGTTGCGTAAATGCTGGTGAAGCATATTTTTATTCTTCGAACCCGGCTCAGATGAACGCGATATAAGCATCTCGTTGGATTTCGTTAATCCCACCGAGAGAAACTCATCGGAGCTGTCAATTCCCAGTATTATCGAGCGCAACTATTTCCACCGTCCGGGCATCTTCCCCATAAAACGAAAGATAAACCTCAAACCTCTTGATCGGCAACATGTTTTTGATCTTCTCCGGCCACTCAATCGCCACCACAGCGTCCGAATCGAGATAATCGGTCCAGCCTAAATCCTCGATCTCTGCCCGGCCATTCAAGACGATAAAAATCGATATGATAAAGTGGAATCGGTCCGGGGTATTCGTTTATCAGGCTGAAAGACGGGCTTCTGACGCTCTTCAGGCATCCCAGGCCGCGAGCCAGACCTCGCACGAATGTGGTTTTGCCGGCTCCCAGCGGCCCATAGAGCGCAACCACATCGTTAGGCCTGAGAACTGAGGCCAACTCTGAGGCGATCTGCTCGGTTTCGTCGCTTGAGAGCGATTCTATTAAAATAAGCTGCTTCATTTGGCAAAAAGATATGACAGATGTCCAGATTGTTCAAACTTATTATTTAGTCTCCGGCACCCGGATTATTTCGGCTGAAGGGTAATAACCGGAAGTATCATCTCATCGAGACTGA
Source organism: uncultured candidate division Zixibacteria bacterium (assembly GCA_963801605.1). Lineage (GTDB taxonomy): Bacteria > Zixibacteria > MSB-5A5 > UBA10806 > UBA10806 > UBA10806. The sequence goes on along the minus strand of CAWDFP010000006.1, from coordinate 1,657,042 downwards.
TGCCGCCATGCTGGAAACTATTATGGTATTGACGCTTGTATTCGGAATACTTGGTGGGATAGACAAAGTAGTAATCCTCGAGAGCGATGATATAAGTTGTAGCCAGCCCCCAGGTCGGCAGTCGAAGCTCTTTGGGCTCTTTTATTAGCCAGGCTTGCTTGGGATCGCAATTTAGATTGTCGCCGTATTTATATCGCAAATTGGTTGACGTATCCTTTTTCCCATAAGCCAGGGCGCCTCTGGTGCCAATTACCGAGCCGTGATCGGTTGTAATTACCACCCTGCAATCCCACTCCGCCAACTTGCGGAGAAGTTCGAACATGTGCGAATATTCAAACCAGGATCGCATCAGGGAACGGAAAGCGGCCTCATTAGGGGCGACTTCCTGCAATATTTCCGATTCGGAGCGGCCATGAACCAGAATATCAACGAAATTAAATACCACTGAAAGAAGCGGCACAGCCTGGTAGCTGGTTATTTTTCTGGCCAGATTCTGGCCTTCTTCAAAATCGAGTACCTTGATATACTTGGGCTCATTCTTAAATTTCAATCCCAGCTTGGCAAGCTGACGATCTAAAAGTTGACGTTCATGACGGTTGCGGCTTGATTCGTTGCCGTCGCGCACCCACAGCTCGGGATAAAGATCGGAGACCTTATCGGGAAATTCGCCTGCGAATATACTGTTACGCGAAAAAGGAGTGGCGGTCGGCAATATCGAATAGTAATAATCTTTCTTAATCGAAAAATACTCGCCGATAATCGGCTCGATCATCAGCCACTGGTCCAGTCTCATACAATCAACTACTATGAAAAATGTCTGTTTGCCCTCGCGTAAATGTGGCGCTACGAAATTTTCGATCACATTAACCGAAAAAGGCGGACCGCTGTTGGTGCGGAGCCAGTGACGGTAATTCTTCATGACGAAAGTACCGAACTCGGCGCTGGTGATTTTTTTGAGGTCCTGATGCGAAGTTTTAAGCCCAACGTCACGGAATTTTTCAAGCTCAAGATCGATTTCGGATAGCTTGACATGGATATCGATCCAATCCTGCCAGGAAAGCGGGCCGGAAAGCAATCCGTTGATACGCTGGAAATCCATAACGAATTCACGGGTCAGTGTATTTTCAGTGAGTTTTTGACGCTCCAGAATTCTTTTTATGGCGGAAAGCACCTGGCTCAAGTTTACGGGCTTGGTAAGATAATCGTCGATTTTTTTACCGATCGCCTCGTTCATTAGATGCTCTTCCTCTGACTTGGTAACCATGATTACGGGCAATAGCGGATCGACATCCTTAATCCCCACCAACGTGGAAAGGCCGTCACGGCCGGGCATCATTTCATCGAGTAATACGAGATCGACTCCGCCTTTGGCCACGATCTCGATAGCGTCATCGCCGTTGGAGGCGCTGAGGATCTTATATCCTTTATCCTTTAGAAAAATAAAATGAGCAGATAGCAGATCGATTTCATCATCGACCCAAAGAATCGTTTTGGCGTCATCTTTAAACATATTCATACAGGCAATTCCACCATAAATATCGTTTTAACGTTTGGCTCCGAGGATTTAAGGCTGATTCGTCCTCCGTGATACTCCTCGACAATTCGCCTGGCGAGAGTCAAACCCAGGCCCCAGCCTCTTTTCTTAGTGGTAAATCCCGGAGAAAATATCTTGTTCTGCTCTCCAGCGGGTATTCCGCGCCCGTTATCCTCAATTACGATAACAACTTTCTTCTGGACCGCGTTATGAGTGGTCGAAACGCTGATAACTCCCGTTTTGGCGTTAGTGGCTTCCATCGAGTTTTTAACCAGATTCTCGATTACCCACATTAGAAGTTCGGGATTGATCATTACCGCCGGAAGATCACCATAAGTCTCTTTGATCGAGATGCCGCCGGATGGAAGCCGTACTTTCAAATAGTCCAACACATCTTTTACCGCGTCGTTGACATTATGTTCGGATAGCTCCGGTGCAGAGCCAATTCGTCCGAACCTGGTGGCGATCCGATCCAATCTTCTGAGATCGCCCAGCATGCGATCCATGATATTCGTAAAATCGCCATCGCGGAATTCTGAGGTAACCTGAATTTTTCCCTCCTGATGGCGAATCTTAAGAAGCTCCACCCAACCTATTAACGACGACAACGGAGTGCCAAGTTGATGGGCCGTCTCTTTGGCCATGCCTACCCAGATGGAGCGCTGTTCGGCCCGCTTGATATTCCTGAATCCCACAAAAGCTACCAGAATAAAAAGAGCTAAAACCGTCATTTCCACGACTGGTATGAGCCGGAGCTTGCCGATCAGATCAGAATCACCATAGTGCAGAATACTGATGACCGTACTATCGGACCATATTTCAATCGGCTTATTCTGGCTATCGAATTGTTTGATAGATTTAAGCAGGATTTGGCGGGTGGCGGTTGAGGTATCATTGGGACTATATTTCATGGTCCAGGCGGATGGCGTCCCGTTGCGGTCGGTAACGATGATCGGGAAATTAACTTTGGCGATAATATTATCGAAAATGAAATTGATGACGGCCGGGTCGGTGGCTTCGCTGGCGCCGTATTGAATCAAGCGAGCGTAAGCCTCGCTGACCTTGGCAGCATCACGGCGAAGATCGCGGACCACCGCTTGGTTAAAATAAATAAATAGCCCGATTACACCGATCAAACCGATTGCCAGAAAAGCCTTAAAAAACCAGGAATACCCGACATAAAGTTTGCTGCTGTAATTTCTGCGCGCCACCAAATTTAACCTTTGAGAATCTCCAGCCCGCCCAGATATGGTCTTAACGGTTCGGGGATAATTACTTCTCCCGATTTCGTTTGATAATTTTCCATAATCCCGGCGACCGTTCTTGGCAAAGCCAATCCGGAGCCGTTCAGGGTATGCGGGAACGCCAGTTTGCCCCCTTTTTCGGTCCGGTAACGAAGATTCATTCGCCGAGCCTGGAAGTCCTCGAAATTGGAGCAGGATGAAACCTCCAACCAGGCGTCCATACCGGGAGCGTAAAGCTCGAGATCATAACATTTGGCGGCCGCGAAAGAGAGGTCGCCGGTGCAAAGAATCCTGACCCTGTAAGGCAAGCCCAGCGCCTGCAAAACGGCTTCGGCATTTCCAACCAGGCTTTCAAGCTCATCATAAGAGCTTTCCGGCTCGACAACTTTTACCATTTCCACTTTGTGGAATTGATGCACTCTGACTATACCGCGGTTCTCCTTGCCGTATGAACCTGCCTCGCGTCTGAAACAGGGCGAGAATGCGCAGATTTTCTTTGGCAGGGAATCGGCTTGTAGATTTTCATCGCGCAAACATATTGGTGAGCGAAACCTCAGCGGTCGGAATTAGATAAAGATCGTCTTTTTCGATATGATACATATCCTCGGCAAGCTTGGGAATCTGCCCGGTGCCCTTCATGGCATTCGATCCGACAATATACGGCACCATCACCTCAGTGTAACCATGCTTCGAGGTATGCAGATCGAGCATGAAATTGATGAGAGCTCTTTCGAGCCTGGCGCCGGGGCCGGTTAGGAAATAAAATCCGGAGCCGCTCACCGATGCGCCATGTTTGATATCGAACCCGCCGATCATCTCCCCTATTTCCCAATGAGGACGGGGTTTGAAATCGAAACTTTTTATCTCGCCCCATTTCCTGACTTCGATATTATCGGCATCGGTTTTGCCAATGGGCACCGAGCTATGAGGCATATTAGGCATCCAAAGAAGAATCTCATTGATCTGAGCATCGACCGTTTGAAGTTCTTTATCGAACGCTGTGATCTCATCACCAACCGTGCGCATTTTTGCGATCATTTCATCGGCGTTTTGGCCTGATTTTTTTAGCTTGGCTATTTCAGCTGTGACCGTATTGCGTTCGGCTTTGAGTTTTTCAACGGATGCGATGATATCCCGTCTTCGCTGATCGGCGGCCAAAAAGCCGTCAACATCGCCCTTTTCGCCCTTATTGGCTATTGCTTTTTTGACATCATCCGGATTTTGTCTGATAAATTTAGGATCAAGCACCTTTATCCACCTTTATACTTGAGGATCTGACCATTTGTCTAAATATAACACCCAAATCGCGCAAAAGCGATGCTTTCTCTATGTACTTTAAATCTAAATCAAAGCGTTCCTTAGTGCTCCTGCCATAATATCCCGGACCCCAAATGCCCGGTTTAGCCAAAAATTTACGCCATTGGCCCGGCAATTTTTCGATTCGATCCTCGCCGGTATTGCCTTTAACCGTAATTGTCGCTCCCACCAGGCTCAAATCCCCCTTAAATACGGCAATTAAACCCCAGGGATTTCTGAAACTGTATTTGCCGTCTTTATCGGTGAGACACCAGTCCTTTTTCTCGATTCCAGTTCTGGTCACTAGCGTCACTTTCCGGATTTTATCAAATTTACCGCTATAAGCGCGCCAAATTGTTATCAGCATATAAGGAGAACAAAGTACCAGCAGCGTCCCCGATACAAAGAAATCGAAAATCCGTTTGGTTAGCCTTGTAAATATTTTTTTCTGGCTGTTAGAAATCAGATAAACTCCCTTATGAAGGGTAGGATATTTATGCAATCCTTTTAAGTTGTCGTATTCGGGGTCTTTGGTAAGGTAACGGGTTTCCATATAAAAGGCTGAATTAAATATGGGCGTGAGGTTTTCATAATTATCCTCAGGAACGTCAAGAATTATCCGGGCCAGATGGTTTTCTCGAAGGATTTCGCCAAGTTTATCGCGATCGCCCAAAAATCCCTCGAAAGAGGCAGGCGGATCTCCAACATACCCTTTGACTCGATAATATTGATTGTAAAATTCCTTGATAGCCGAACAGATTTCTCCCGGATGAAACTTAACGATCACGGCCTCCAACCTGTTCACGGATCGATTCTGCCGCACTCCTAAATATGTGTATAAGCCTAACCGGAAGATAACATTGCAGCCGACAAGTATCAGCGCATATAGCCCTAATGACGCTAACGATACCTGGAATCCGTCTCCGCTGCGATATGTGGCCAGGGCAAAGATTAATGAACCTGCAAAAACCAATCGTAATAAGGCTTTGATATGGCTTCCAAATTTTAATTCTCTCGGAAGATCATATATACCGCCGGTGGAATAAACCATAATCCAAAATACATTAATCCAGGCAAGCAAAATCATCAGGTCCTTGGGAACTACAAACGCCCAAAACGGTCCCTGTGGATATTTGACGAACAGATAAACGATAAACGCCATATTTATCGCGACAATATCGATTAGAATAAACGCGATCTTTTGACGTAGATAAAGAATATTTCTATAGAGATGCGTGCCCAGGAAGGCCAGGATTAGTGCCAGCGCTACGATTATGAGGGTTTGGTATGGAGATTCAGCTATGAAAAACAAAATGATTCCCAGAGCCACCAATAACAGATTGACGGATAGTATCGCGAATACCGTAGCCTTTCTCGTCAAGCCCAGAAAACTGATCTTATGGGAGGAATGATCCTTGCCCCCCATGTATACTTTACGGCCATCGTTGAGGCGACTGACAGTAACAAAAGTTAAATCGAAAATAGGATAGGCCATTATCAATAGCGGTGCTAAAGCGCTGGACATACTTCGGGAGCTTGTCAGATGTACAACTGCCAAACAGGAAAGCGCGTATCCGAAAAGCAGGCTGCCGGTACTACCCAGATAAATCCCCGCCGGCGGAAAATTAAACCTCAGAAATCCCAGCGCGCCGCCGGCCAGGGCGAAACTTATGACAGCGAACAGGGGCATATCACGAAGCACAAACAGAGCGCCAAGGCCGATGGCAATCGAGAGCGAAACCCCGGCGCAAAGGCCGTCCATATTATCGAGAAAGTCAAAAGCGTTTTGAAGGCCGACTATCCAGACTGTCCCAAAAATAAAGTACGCGGGAAGCGACATTACGGGAGGAACTCTTTCCAGAAAAGAAAGAAATATTATCGCGGAGAGAATCTGACCAAGCATTTTGGCCCAAATTCCCATCTTGTAAGTATCATCGTAAATACCTATAAGAAAAACGAGGATGGCTCCGGCCATCAAGCCGCTGATGGATCTGAGATCGCTGAAGGTCGCCAGAGATGTAACTCCGATGACCACAAAAATAAGTCCCAGGAATATGGTAAGGCCGCCGCCCAGAGGAATTGTATAGAGGCTTGTCTGAGAACCCGATGGTCTTTGAACGAATCCGCTTTTTATGGCCAGAGGTTTTATGAGGGGTATAAGTAACAGGGCCAGGAAAAATGGCGCCAGAAAGGAACCGATATAACAGTGACTCATCACAAGCAAACCCTGTGAATTCGGCCGCAGCGAATGCTATCGACCCAATCCAGCCGTCCCTTTTTTTATGATATCGACTGCAGCCAAAAGATCATCCGCGACATAATCCGGTCTGACATTTTTGGCGCCTGGTTCTTTCCCGGCATAACCGGTACGGACAAGAATGGTGTTAAGTCCGGCGGCATTGCCGGTCGCGATATCCGATGATTTATCTCCAACCATCCAGCTTGTTTCAAGATCGATTGGTAAATCCTGCGCCGCTTTTAAAATCATGCCCGGCCTTGGTTTTCTGCAGGAGCACTCATCGTCGGGACCATGCGGACAGTAATACCAGGCATTTATCTTTACACCCCGGTCTTTTAGCAATTTATCCAAGCGCTGCATGGAATCTGATAACATCGTCCTCCGTAAAATAGCCGCGTGCCACACCCGATTGATTCGAAATAACAACTTTCTGCAAATCGTTGATACTGAATAAAGCCTCGATGGCGCCCGGGATAAATTCGATTGTTACGGGATCGCTCTGAAAATTTTTCTCTTTTATTATAACGCCATCGCGATCGAGAAACACGGCGGGGAATATCAGCCTATCCATTATTTTTTAATAACCCATTTCAAAAACATCCGACATGGAGGAAAACTTGAAATCACTCAGAAGCTTGTGCAATTTATTTTCTGTCGATGATAGCCTGTGATAATGTGTTAGCGATAACCTGGCGGGTAGCTCAATTTTAGGTTGTCCGGGATCAACTTCCCAGGGGTGCATATAAAATACGCCAGGCCTCCCCTGATTGTTTAGCTGACGGAATGCCCACCTCGTGACTCCATAAGGCCAGACGCGGAAATATGCTCCTCCACCAACGGGTAAATTCATATTCATAAATCTGGCGGTTGCTACCGGCAACTCTACGATTTTATGGCGGGAATCAGTGCTGACTTCATGCCTGAACCGGTTGGCTTTGACCACTCCATAACGGTAATTGAGCGTGGGATAAATACTGGAATCGTAACGGATTCCGTTCCGAGCTAAAACATCGAAAGCCCAAAACGATTCTTTAATTATCGAAAATATCGGCGCCCGGAATCCTATCGGCTTTTTGCCAATAGCCTTATATACAGCCTCGTTGGTACGCGATATTTCGCTCTCGAACTGCTCCGGCGTAAGTCTGAACACCTGGGTATGCGAGTAGCCATGCGAACCGACCTCATGCCCCAACTCGTGAATCATTTTTATAAGATTGGGATGTTTATCCGCCAGATACCCCAGAACGAAGAAAGTGGCTCTGGTATCATGAGCTTTGAGGATATCGAGAATCTTCAGGCAGTTCCGTTCGATACGCGATTCAAACTTATGCCAGGTATCTATTTTATGAATTTCGAGACCCTGATACCAATCCTCGAAATCGACTGAAAAGGCGTTAACTATTTTTTCCATCGTACATTTCTAATTTAATGGCCTCTGCCATATTGTTTTTCTTACCAAATCAGCAGGATAGATAATTTATTACCCAATTATAACATCCCGTCAGTAATCTAACTTGCCTAATATTGCTTTCCGTTATAGGCGAAAGCAAATAAAAAGTAAAACCTATCGAACTATCAAAAAATCATGCCGCCGTAATTTCTATAGCCCTCCGAGAATGGCCGCCATTCCGGCAGCGGCCGGCCTGAGAAGATGTACTATATCGGCGCTTTTCTCCACCGGAGCTTCGAATTTTTCGGTAAGATCGAAACGATACCCTGCCACCTTAAGCCAGCCATGCTTTTCAAATTCGACCCATTCAGTCTCCGGACGAGCCACGATCACCGGTTTTCCCAGATAAATCGCCTCGCGCTGAACTCCCCCGGAATCGGTTACGACCATCGTGGAGCGTTTGACGAGCGATAGAATATCGAGATATCCCAGAGGGTCGATCATGATCAGGTTTCCCGGCAGGGATTTGATCAGATCGAACTTCTGAAGCATCTTTACGGTCCTGGGATGAGCCGGAAATACCACCGGGCATGAAGCGCTATCGAAGGATTGCAGGATATTGGCAAGATTCTCCTTATTATCTACGGCTTCGGCACGGTGGATTGTCGCCAGGATAAATTTTGCGGGCAAATTCCTGAGCGACGTTGGCGAAATTGGAATCCGATTTTCATAAAGCCGTAAACAATCGTAAATAACGTCGCCGGTATCATATAGATGATCGGATTTTCCCTCTTGCTTTAAATTTTCGACGGCCAGAGGAGTCGGGCAGAGAAAATAATCCGCGACCGAATCGGTGATCAGGCGATTGATCTGTTCTGGCAGAGTTTTGCTTTTAGAACGGACTCCGGCCTCAACATGGGCCAGGGGAAGCCCAAATTTGACTGCGGCAATAGTCCCCGCAAGTGTGGAGTTTGTATCTCCAACAACAATTGCCAGATCGGGTTTTTCCGATTTAAAAGCTGCTTCAAGCCCCTGAATCATCCGTCCGATCTGCTTGCCCGGCGTTTTACCTGAGGCCTCCAGATGATAATTAGGAGCAGGAATCGCAAGTTCATCGAAAAACTTCTCGGACATGATAAAATCATAATGCTGTCCGGTATGGATCAGGACCATGTTGAAAAACCGCCCCAGCTCAATAATCAGCGGGGCGGTCTTTATAAATTGAGGCCTGGCTCCTACAACCAACGCCGCTTTTTTCATTACTTGCAGTAAAACTCCTTTATGGCGCCGGTGACATATTCCTGCTCCTCATTGGTCAGCTCCGGAAAGACCGGCAGAGAAATAGCCAGATTCGCCAACCGCTCGGAAACAGGCAGGTCGCCGATTTTATAATTCAGATTTTGATAGCATTCCTGTAAATGCAGAGGAAGCGGGTAGTAAGTATCGAATCCTATCTCTTTGGCTTTCAGATGTTCTTTAAGCCCATCCCGATTTTCCGCCAGGATCGTGTACTGATGGTAGATATGGTAGTTGTAGTCATGCACAAAGGGCGTCTTAACTTGCTTGACTCCGCTTAGAAGCCGATTATAGTTTGCGGCTTTCTCGCGGCGGGCTTCATGCCAATCGGGAAGGTAATTTAGCTTTACCAGCAGCGCCGCCGCCTGAATTGTATCGAGCCGGCTGTTGTAGCCGACAATCGAATGGTAATATTTGGGCTTGGACCCGTGAACACGCAGCTTGCGGATTAGTTCGGCTATCTTATCGTCGTTAGTGACGATAAAACCGCCATCGCCATAAGCCCCGAGATTTTTGCTGGGGAAAAAGGAATAGCCGCAGGTGGTTCCAAACTGCCCGGCCCTTTTGCCTTTGTACTCAGCGCCGATAGCCTGAGCGGCATCCTCTACTACCGGAAGATTATGCCGATTGGCGATCTTCATAATTTCGTCCATCTCTGCAATCTGGCCATAAAGATGTACGGGCATGATGGCCTTGGTGCGGGGAGTGATCGCTTTTTCGATCAGGGCAGGATCAATATTAAAATCCTTCTCATCGATATCGATGAAAACCGGCTTGGCTCCCAGACGGCTTATCACACCGGCCGTGGCAAAAAAAGTGAAAGTCGTAGTGATAACCTCATCACCCGGGCCTACACCCAGCGCACGTAACGAAATCAGAAGAGCGTCGGTGCCTGATGCAACTCCGATGCCATGCTTGACGCCGCAATATTTGGCCAATTTTTCTTCGAGTTCTTTAACCTCCGGTCCCATTACGAACATGCCGTGATCGAGAACTTTCTGGATAGCGTTATCTATTTCGCCTTTTATGGCGACATATTGTCTTTTTAAATCTAACAGTGGTACTTTCATTACTACGCCTTTCACCAACCCTGATTTTCCAATAGCTGATCGGACGGTACATCACGGAATTCCTTGGCGGGCACTCCGGCTACAATCTTCCTGGGCTTCGCATCCTTGGTAAGAACAGAACCGGCCGCGATTAGAGCATCCTCACCAATAACCTTACCGGGCAAAATTACCGAACCCACACCGATCCTGGCGCCCTTCTTAACAGTCACGCCTTTGAAATGCTTGAAGCGCTCTTCGGTTCGTCCCACATAGTTATCGTTTGATGTTGCCACGCAGGGGGCCACGAATACGCGGTCCTCAACCTCGGAGTAAGCGGTGATATAGACGTTGGTTTCCAGCTTACAATAGGAACCTATCTTGCAGAAATTTTCTACCGTCACTCCCCTGCCGATAATGGTGAAATCACCAACTTCAACATTTTCGCGCACCGAGGATAGATCGGCGATCAGAACCTTATTCCCGATTTTAAGGCCGCGGTAGAGCACCACCGATGTGCCAATAATGCAATTATTGCCGACTGCCAGGGCGGGCAGTTCCTGATCCTTTGTAGTTGCGGAGTTGGCGGCCTTCATAGGATATTTACCCAGCACAGTGTTATCATCAATACGCACGTTGGAACCGACTGTAGTTCCTTCGTGAATGACAACTCCCACACCAATCTTGCAGCCATCGCCGATCTTGACATCTTTGCCAATGAAGCTATTGTAACCAATCGTAGTGTTGGCGCCGACTTTGGCCGACTTATCACAAAAATATTCCATTAAAACCTCTTTAGTTGTAAGCATTGGGGAAAATATCCATCGGGGCTCCCCCCTGTTCCATGGATATTTGCGCCGCGCTTAGAATTGTTAGTACCTTCAAGCCGTCTCTGCCATCGGAACGGGGCTGAGTCCGGTTTTTTATGCTGTCTATGAAATGCTGACATTCAAGCTTTAGCGGTTCGGCGGAATCGACTCTCGGAATAGTGATGTCGCCCGCCCTCAGGCTGAGATACTCGCCGTAGGTATTGTAATCGAGTTTAGTTTCGATTCCCTTATCATAGAGCCAGATCTTCTCATTGCTCTCGGTATCATCGAAAACCGCCATCATTTTAGAGCCGACCAGCGTCAATTTGCGCTCTTTGTGAGGATCGAGCCAGCTCACATGGATATGAGCCATAGTTTTATCCGCAAAATGCATCGTCATGAACGACACATCTTCGATATTTTTTTGAAGATACGCCGCGCCGGTGGCCGTTACGCGTACGGGCATCTGGCCCAGCAAAAAGACGATAAGGGAAATATCATGAGGCGCGAAACTCCACAGGGCGTTTTCGATATCGCGCACCTTGCCAAGATTTACTCTGGTGGAATAGAGATAGTGAATCTTCCCCAATTTGCCGGAATCGACATATTCTTTAAGCTTCAGGCTGGCCGGATGATATTCCATGATATGCCCCACCATCAGGATCTTCTTGTGATGTTCGGCAAGCTCGACCAGTTTTCGCCCATGATCGATATTCAGAACCAGGGGTTTTTCCACAAATACATCTTTACCGCCTTCAAGGGCCTTGCTGGCAAGATCAAAATGGCTGGTGGGCGGCGTGGCAATTACAACCGCATCCAATGAACTATCGTTTAGAATCTTATCGGGATCAGTGGTGAATTGTACGCCCGGAAAGGACGCACCAAGTTTTGGGAGTTGGGAGGCATCGGTATCACAGGCCATCGAGACGGTCACGCCCGGCAGGCTGATGAATGTCCGGAGAAGATTTTTCCCCCAGGCCCCAATTCCAATTTGTCCAATTTTAACTGACATTTTTTCGCTTTCTAGAATAAAGATTTCTTATCCAATCATAATCATCATTAAGCATCTTGTTGATATTTTGCATCTTTTGATAAACTAAAGAATTTTTCGCTCTTTCCCTGCGAACATATTCCAGCATCAATACAAATAACAATGTAAAAACGAAACTGGTCAGGCCGCCCATGGCCGCGATAGTTGTCCTTTTGGGTTTGCTTTTGATTTTAGGAACTTCGGCTTTGTCGAGCACCTGAATGGTTGGCGTATCCTTAAGTTCCTGAATCTTGGCTTGCTCATATTGCTGCTTGAGTAGCTCAAAAATCGTTTCCTGAATTTTCAAATCGCGGGTTAGCCGCGCTAATTGCAGCGCCAGCTGCGGAGTATCTTTAACCGGCATATTAAGAAATGATGATCCGGTTTGAGTTGTATCTCCGGCTTCGAGTTTGGAAAGCTGATCCTTAATCTGCTCGATTTTATATTCCTGTTCCTGGTAGCGGGCATTGGATGGCGATAACGATTTTTTCATGACGCCAAACTCGATTTCGGTAACTACCAATTGGCCCCGCAAATCCGCGATGGCATTGATTATTGCCTTAACCTGATCGTCAAGCGAAACCGCGAAATGAATCTCCTGGAAATTCTTATAGGCTTCCTCGGCGGTACTAAGATCGCGGATTGTTTCAGACAGCCGTTGCTCGACAAATTCACGCATAGCATGCGCTTTCGAACTGAGATTTTCCTGATTGACCCGATTCAGCTCTTCCACGATGCTGTTGGCAACGGCCGCCGCGCGTTTGGCATTTGTGTCTTCATAGCTGATCGATATAATTCCTTCAGGTTCGACTGCAATGGTCGCCCGTTTCTGCAGTTCGCGAATCGCCTCTTCCTCATAACGGCTCTCAAATACCTTTTCAAGGTCGAATTTTTTAATCACCGCGATCGATACTATTCGGCTCCTGGCAATCGACGCGTATAGATCTGAGGGAGTTGCCAGTCCCGGCAAGCTCATGCCGCTTCCGCCCAGAAGTGCACCAATTCCGGATGGCAACAGGCTCGCTCCCAGACCCAAACCGCTATCCTTTTCTGGAGGTAAAATTGTGGTAGTTGCGGTATACCAATTGGGCATAAAGAGCATGATAGCCAGGGTAAGAATCGCCGCAATAAGGGTATTCACAAGCAAAAGACGGCGCCATTTGAAAATAAAACTCGTTAAGAGCCAGAAAAAATTCTTATCGGGCGTGGATTCTTCGGTATTTGCGTTCAATTTGTCGCCTGCCTTATCACAAGGTATATCGTTGCCAAATTTCCAATAAATAACGTAACGTCTTTTATTATTCCGATATAATTATGCTTCTTTTTTTCCGGAATCCAAACCGTATCGCCGGGATCTAATCCCCTGCCCTTTTTGGGGCTTTTCCATTCACCGCTGGCTTTTATAATGGATATACTGCCCTTTCCAGCACGATCCGAATAACCTCCAGCCATGGTTATATAATAGGTATAATCTTTATCGGGAACATAAGTCAGGAACCCGGGATTGGCCACCTCACCGGAAACGGTTACGACTCTTCGCTTTCGCGGTACACTGATGACATCGTTGTTTCTTAGCAAAATATCTTTGCTTTTATCGTGCTGTTCTAAAAGCCTCTTAAAATCGACAGCCACGCGGCCGATCTTGGCGCGCGATTTTATCTTAAAATATTCGTATTCGCTTTCGGACATATCGGCTACGTTCATTTTTTTAAGACGCTCGAATTCGGGATCAACTAACTCCTCTGCCGATACCCTTGTCATTTCAGCTTCATCGAGCGAGGCCAGATCGGTCAGCCCGCCGGCTTTGGTAATTATCTCGGAAAGCGTAGTTGTGTCCTCAGTGATGGCATAATATCCGGGGTATTTAAACTCCCCTATTAATTGCACCTGATATTTTACATGGAAACCCTGGATAGGCTTTACATACACCCTGTCATCCGGTTTGAGAGGCATATTCCAGTTGCTGGATTTCAGATCGACAAAGGTGCTATAAGTCGAGGTATTATCCGGGCGGAATCTGACAATTTCGACGCCCTGGGAATCGGCGTCCAGAGTTAATCCATGGCCAAGATTGAGCAAATCGGATAATGAATCTTTCTGCGAATACTCGAAATAACCGGGGTTCTTGACCGCTCCAAAAACGCCATAGAGATTAATGCTCCACTCTCTCAGCGGAACGAAAATTTCGTCGCCGTCCCGAAGAAGAGGATTGAATTTCGTGTCACCTGACAGATCGAGCCGCAGAATATCCGCCGTCTGTGATTCGCCGTTTTTGCGATGTACCGTGATATTGCGCTTTGACGAAACTTTTATCCAGGTATACAGAAATTGATATGATGGCATCTTGGTTTTATCTTCGGCATCAGGACCCTCGAAAAATCCGCCTGCTAAGCCAATGACTTCGGAAACCCTGGTTACCGCGGTGGCCGGATAAGCGCCGGGATTTATAACCGCTCCGCCCACATATACCTTAAATACACGCAGATCAACCAACGATACCGTTGATTCCACATTGCGGTATTTCATTGCAAGATTATCGGCAATCTTCTTGCGAGCGTCCGTTAGCGTCAGGTTGGCGATATCGATTGGGCCGATTTCGGGGACTAACAGCATCCCCTCGGGAGTGACGGTGAGTTGAAATTGGCCTTGAAAGCCCCCCCATATAAAGATCGATAAGACGTCCCCGGGCCCCAGGACATAGGTATCGGGATTAATTTTTTCGTCCAACAGCGTTTTGTTTCCGGCCTGAGTTGATGGAAATGCAAAATTCAGGCCCGCTGGAATAGCCGGCTTGGCATTAGTCGATGGGGTAGTTTGAGCCGAGGAAATAGCTGTAAGTAAAATAAAGAGATTACATAAAAAAACCGGGGTAAGACTATTCACCCGGAATCCAGTCTTGTTTTTAGATTTCATTGCCAGGAGCACCCGCATTTATTTAAGTTAACGACAGTTCCTTATTAGAACCGAATCATCAAATTTTTAACAATTTTCCCTAAGCGCTCCTTTTTTTTCAGACAATTAATATACATGCTTCAAATATTACGTCAAGTCAAATTTCTGCCCGTTTTTAGGGGATTTCTGTCTAATCATAGATTATTTTTGCCAGTTTTTAATGTTTTTAACATACTCTTTGACAAGGTCTTTGGCGGTTTCATCGGAATATGATTCGGCCAGAATATAAAATGCCGCCTTTTTGCGGTCAGGACGGACCAGCACCCAACCATCATCTTCCGATACCCGAACACCATCCACAATAATCCGGGCGGCCCGTTCGGAATGAGCCATCAGCGAACGCATAACCTGGCCTTTTTTCCCCCAGGCGCAGGCAACCTCTTTTTCTGCCATGTGAAGCCTATCCCAGTCACCGGTAACCTGGCTCAGCCTCTTGCCGGTACGGGCTAATAACTCCAGAATTTTTACGGTCACGAACATGGCGTCAACCCCTAACTGGAAGCCGGGGAATATAAATCCGCCTTTAGTGCCGACTACAAAATCGATACCCTCGGTGCCGGCAGCTTCCATCATGGCCTGATGATCGCTGGGAATCCATACTATTTGAGCGTTGAATTCATCGGCAATCATCTCCAGACCGGCTGAGGCTGTAACCGGTGCGGCGATCCTTTTAGGTTTGGCCACCTCAAAATAAAGTTGAGTTACTTTAAGAAGCATTTTCTGCAGGCTGATGACATCGCCATTATCATCGACCGCCATAAATTTCTCGGCGCCGGGATTTAAAAGAAATCCGATATCACAATCGAGCGATTTAACTATCGTGCCAAGCTGCTTTAAAGCCTCTCGCTGAAACTGCGTAAAATAGTATGCTTTCTTTTGATCGATAAAAGAATTTAGCGATATGGCATCAATCCCCAGTTCTCCGAAAATTCCCGGCAGAATCTCAGATGCGCCTCCAAACGAATAATCAATTACAATTTTGGGATGCGCTATTTCGAAAACGCCTTTATCGATATATGGAATGAATGATTCGCGATAGCCCTCGATTACCCTGGCCGGGAAGTCTATTGAGCCGGTATTGTTGATTGACGCTCGGCGGAAATCCTCTCTGAAAAACAGGCGCTCGATGCTTTTACTTTTGGATGTTGGCAGATCGCTGCCGTTATGATCGAAAAAGATAATATCAATCTCTTCGTTCCCTTCAGGATTTAGTCGTGTATGCACTCCGCCTGCCAGTCTTCCACTCCGCAGTTCACGTCGAATTACGGGTACGGGGGTAGTCTGGAGATCATTGACGTTCACTCCGGTCGAAAGCAGCCCGCTGATCACTGCCCGGTTTATCATGCGGGCCGCGCTGGATGGCCCTCGGCAGACAGCTACAGTTCGGCCCTCGCCGAGCATAGCGCCAAACGCGGCTCCTAACTTGGCGGCGAATTCGGGAGTAAGCTCGGTGTTCCCCACTCCTGTGACTTTGGAATCAGCGAAAAGATCGCGGCTCCAGCGCTCGCCCCAGACAAGGCTGGTGCTCAATGTGGCACCGGCCTCGACTTCTTTGTTAGGCCAAATTTTCACGTTGCGCTTGATCCAGGCTCCCTCGCCCACGCGGCTGTTATCGGACAGGATGCAGTTTTCATCAACGATAGCTTCATCGCCAACAAATGTACTATTGCAAAGGATTGCCTCGCTGATCTTTGCTTTCGGCCCGATAGAAACACCATCCCAGCTAACCACGCGGTTCAGGTCAACGTCCCTTCCGATTATGGAGTTATTGCCGATTACGCTCTGGAAAATCCTGGCTCTCGGACCGATTTTGACATTATTCCCTATGACTACAGTGCCCGAAAGCTGCGCGCCATGCGAAATGAATGTATTATCGCCTGCAAATATTTTAGCATCGGCATTTTCAAGTTTATGGCCGCCAAACTCGACATCAACCTTACCCTCGAAAATATCCTGATGCGCCAGGAAGTATTCCTCGATATTTCCAATATCTCGCCAGTAGCCGGGCGCCACATAACCAAATAGCCTTTTTTTCTCTTCAAGCATATATGGATAAAGATTTTTGGAGAAGTCAAAATCGGTTTTGGCGGGGATATAATCCAGCACTTCGGGTTGAAGTATATAGATGCCGGTATTAACTGTGTCCGAGAATACCTGGCCCCATCCGGGCTTTTCTAAAAAACGGGTAATCTTTCCGGTTTTGCTGGTGATTACTATGCCATACGACAGCGGATTTTCAACCCTGGTTAAAACGATAGTGGCCTGGGCTTTTCGCATTTTGTGGAAATCAATGGCTTTGGTGAGGTCGAAATCGGTCAAAACATCACCCGAAATTATAATAAAAGGATCATTGAGGTTTTTCTGAGCAATTTTTACGGCGCCGGCAGTTCCATAATCAGCCTCCGCCTTGAAATAGCTCATTTTGACGCCCCACTTAGAGCCGTCTTTAAAATATGATTCGATCTGTTCGGATTGAAAATACAGGATGGCAATAATTTCATCTATATCATGCTTCTTTAGAAGCGTAACAATATGCTCCATGACCGGCTTGCCCGCCATTGGCACCATCGGTTTGGGAATATTAGCCGTTAAAGGCCTCAGTCGGGTGCCGAAACCGCCCGCCATTATCACTGCTTTCATTATCTCTCCTCTATCACCACAACCATCACGATCTTATTATAAATCCTAAACTCTGGCAATATTCTTTTTAACCATTCTTCTATAGCGTACTGGAACCGCTTTGTTATTTTCGACCGGCGGCTCCCAAAGAAGTTCTTCGCTATTAAATTCGAAACCAAGTTTTAAGTATAGTTTGATCGCCCTGTCGTTCTCGATATTAGGAGTAACCAGAATATCCGATTCGGGCCAGCGTGATTGGGAGCGATCCAAAATCGTCTGCCAGGCCTCAAAACCCAAACCTTTGCCCCAATAATCCGGCATTAGTTTTAGGTCCGGTTGACAGAAACCGTCTTTGTCTGGAGCGGCTCAGCATGGCCTCGCCCATAAACTGGCCGGACTTATCCTCCAGCGCCAACCTGATTGATTCCTGATCATTCTGAAGCCCTGGCCAGATAGTTTCATATCTGGCGTCACTTATCCCCAAACCATTTGGATATCCCACGTAACGCATTACCTCGCCGGATTCCCAGAGCGCCTGGAAATTTTTACGATGCCTGCCCGATAGGCGGCAATAATTTATTCTATTGCTTTGAGTGAAAATCCCATTTTGCAGGATAATAGTCATTTCATTAACGATATCGTCGAACGAGTCATAGCTGATAAATGTCCGACCCGTTTCCCCTAATAGCTCCCTCAAGTGGGATCTGGCAAAAACAATATCCGCCATTTGCGAGGCGTGTAAATCGGAGTGGCCATCACCAATATAAACCGCCGCCGAAAGCGCCGGCCGCAGACGATTAATATGATATCCCTTGCAGTTTGAGCATTCCCGGCAGCCTAATTGGTTAAAGGGAAACCGAGGAATCAAACGGCCATCATCAACGCGGGCGATATTTGTGATGCGTTCCAGATGCAAAAAGCCGTGCGCGGCCAGAACCCGATCGATATAAAAATCAAAACCTTCCGAGAGAATCAATGGCTTGATCTGCCAATTTTCGAGCGTCCTTAAAAACCCTTGAAAGCCGTCTCTTAAATTTTGAGAATCAAGATATGAGTAGACCTCATTCATATCTGGTGAGGCGGCATTCCAGATATCGCACTCGCGGCTAAGACACTCCAGGGAATTAATCTCGCCCCTGCGGTATGATTGCACCAATGGCTCCGTAGCGGCCCGGGTAAATTTCCTGAACATTTCATAGCCTACATCATTGGACGTAATGGTGCCGTCAAAATCGATAAAAACCAGGTATGGGTCGATCAAATAATCCGCCTTCTAACTTCAAATAAAACAACGAGCTCAACACGAAATAACTCGCCGGTTAATTTATAAAATTATGTGTTAAAAGGCAAGGTTAGCGAAAAGACAATATATCGCTATAGCGATTGTTATCTGAGAGGATATTCAGGGCTTCAACAATCTCCTGATCACCGGGCAATCTGACTTGCTGATATAGGGTTGTTTCGCCGAATGCCTGCAGGATCATCTCACCCCGAAGCTGTTTGGCAATCTCGGAGTAGTGAGATTCGAATTCCCAGGCTTCTTTGGCGGCAAGCTCTTTATCTATAGTGTCCAAAGCCGATTTTAGCTTTTCGGACGGTTCTTTCAAATTTTGTTTTAAATCCTGAAATGCCGTCCGCTCATTGTTTTCAAACTGGAATTTTCGCGTTTTTAAAAACTGCCTGAATTGCGACATAACGGTCGAATCAGCCTTAAAACGGGGATTGATTGTATGGTCTTTGAGATAAGCCAGCGAAAAGTCAAAAATAAAGGACTCGTCAACAAGCGCATTCACATAAAGCGATGGGGTATCGCCCTCGATATAGATATCGGGCATAATACCGCCGCTGCCAAAAACGGCCCGGCCGGAATCAGTTTTATAGAGCGACGCGGCCGGTTCATTGCTTTTATCTTTCACTAACTCAAAAGTCGACCAATCCGGCTTTTGGAGGCAGCGCCCTGATGGCAGGTAATATTTGGCTGTGGTAAGTTTGAGGGCGCTATCATCGGTAAACTGCATAACCTGTTGAACCAGCCCTTTTCCGAAAGTGGAACATCCAATTATGACGCCGCGGTCGTGATCCTGGATAGCCCCGGCCAAAATCTCGGCGGCGCTGGCTGTCTGGCTATCCACCAAAACTGCCAGCCCCCCGATCTGAAAATCGGGTTTACCCGATGATGCATACGAATCGCCGACCATACCGCCTTTGCCGCGGGTCTCTACAACGCTTATAGTCTCCGGAAGAAACATACTGGCGATTTCAACCGATTCTAAAAGCAGCCCGCCGGGATTGTCCCGCAAATCGAGAATCATCGATGTCATTCCCTGGCGCTTGAGATCGCGGATGGCGTCATGAATCTCTCGCGAGCAACCGCTTGAAAAACGCGCCAACCTGATATAGCCGACATCATCTTTTACCATACTAAAAAACGGAATCGCCTTTATCTCGACTACTTCACGCTCGACATGAATATTAAGAAGCCCGCTGTTGGGCCGGATGATATTAAGCGTTACGACGCTTCCCTGCCGGCCGCGAAGCATCATTTTTATTTCACGCATCTTCTTGTTTACCGTGGAGACATCATCTATACCGACAATCCGGTCGCCGGCGACAATACCGCGCTTAAAGGCCGGCGTTCCCTCGATAACTGATTCCACGGTCAGAGTATCATGATGAAATCCAAGGGTAATTCCAATGCCTTCGAATTCGCCTTCGGTCTCCTGCTTGAGATATAAGTAGTCGGCGTCACTTAAATATTTCGAATAGGGATCGAGTTTGGAGAGCATGCCATCGATTCCGGCTTTGATCAATTGGCTCTCATTTAGATTTTCCACATACTCCGAATTGATCGTGATCGCCGCCTTATCGAATAGCCGGATATTATCGTAAAGCGCATCCGATGATGACCAGGTAAAACCGACCGCAAAACCCGCTAACACAACGAGGGTTGTGCCCCAGCCATAGCGGCTCAATATTCTGTAAATTGCAGTAATTATCTTCATAACACAGACCGGCCAACACGGGCAATTTAAGAACCTATGCCGCTCTGATTTTTGTATCGGTAAGCTGATGATTAATGCTTATGAAGAATGAAAAATAGTAAAAATATATGTTTCAGGATGCAAGAAAAAGATGCAAAATCTGCGGGATATGTTCAAATTATGAACTGATTGTCATTAAATCCGGCGATTTGAAACCGGACAAATCGGTTGCGCTCGATAGCGCTGATATAGAAATGTGTTATCCCAAAAATAATGGATGCTATAGCCATAACCGAGGAGTGCAGTATGATCGATGATAGTAAAAAATAGATAATCGGCCCGGTAGCCATCGGAAGAGGAATACCCAGGTGATTGGTATATAATAAACTGTAATCTCGTCCTTTGACGAGATATCGCAGCCATCCTAAATAATAGAAAAGCATCGCGAGAATCATAGCGCCCAAACCAAAGAATTCAACTTTCGATTGAAGATAAATCTTACAATAAAATGGGATAATTAGAACTGCAATTCTGGCTATCCACTCAATAATTTCAACCAATCTGTAGATTAAGTTCTTTGTAACTTTCTCCGGAATCGATTCACTCATGGGAGCGCGCAAATATCAAAATGATATTAGGGAGAAATATAAGAAGAGGAATTAAGGCGGAAATTTTCATAATGAACCATCGCTTTTAAGATTTATTATTTCCTGAGTGCTACAGATCATTTATTTTCAGTCCATCTATCTTTGATTAGTTTATCGACTCGTGTACATATTTTTTTGGCTATTTGATCGCGCTTTTCATTGGCGTCCAATACCAGGAAACGTTCCTTTTCACGCTCCGCGATCTCCACAAAACCCTGTTGAACCTTTCGCCGGAACTGCAAAAACTCCTGCTCCAGGCGGTCGTCAAAGAGATTTGGGGCAAAACGATCGGGAGCATTGCGCGATTCAGCGACAAACTTTTCGACTATCAATAGAATCGTCAAATCAGGCGCCAGATTTTGAGTAACAGTGGAATTGACCGTGGATATAAAATTAAGATCAAGCCCACGGCCATAGCCCTGGTAAGCGCTCGATGAATCGTAATATCTGTCGGCGATAACCAGGCGGCCGGCTTCAAGCATCGGTTTGATAGTCTCAGTAACCAACTGAGCGCGGCTGGCCGAATAAAGCATAAATTCGCATAGAGGAGAAATTTTCCCTCTGAGAGCCAGATCTGCCAGAATTTCGCGGATTCTCTCCCCTGTCTCGCTTGATCCCGGTTCGCGCACCAGAACAGGATCGAGTTTCTTGCGTTCTTTCAAATGCTCCATCAAGCGTTCGACCTGAGTCGATTTGCCGACCTTATCGAGACCCTCGAAACTAATCAGAATACCATTTCTCAAACTACTACCTCAGTGGTTTTTTTCATCCGTGTCATGACCAGAACAATCGCCAGAATAATAATAAGACCTCCCCAAAGGGTAGTAAAAAGAGGCTTCTCGCCAAAAATAATTATACCCCAGATTGTAGCCAGCACCGGCTCTCCCAGTATTGAAATCCCCACCGGAAAGGCCGGTAAGTGCCTGAGAGCGTAATTATACAGATTGTGCCCCAAAATGGTTGGACCCAGGGCCAGGAGGAAAAAGATGAGATAATCGATTCCCTGCGCCGGAGCCGCAATCGATCTCAAGGCCAATCCTAAAACCAAAATCACCGCGGATGAGACTCCGTAAACAGTTACGACATAGGGAATCAAATCCACCCGCGGACGAAGAAATCGTCCCAGAAATAGATAGCTTCCCGCAAAAATCGCGCCCAGAATGGAAAGTATATCTCCTTTGAGATGAGCTGGATCGATCTTGAGATCGCCTCGGGCTACGAGGTAGCTTCCCAATAGCCCCAGGATAACCGCTATCACGCCATGAACCCCGATCTTTTCCCGCAGGATTAGATAACCGAGAACGGCAACGAATATCGGCTGAGTTGTAACCAATACCACGGATGATGAGATCGATGTCGCTTTGAGGCCGGCCACCCAGGTATAGAAATGTAATCCCAAAAATATTCCCGAAAGCAGCGTAATTGCCAGATCGCGCCTCTGTATAAACCATTTACCGTGATAAAAGGGAATAGCCAGGCAAACCATCATTGTCGAAAAAAACATCCTGAAGAAAGCGATGGTAGTTGGCTCGGAATGCGATAGCTTGATAAGTATGGCCGCCCAGCTTACAAAGAACACACCGATCAACAAGACCGCTGCCCCTCTGCCCGCCGACATAGGCGTGGAAATTTGGTTTGCTTGGCCGGGCTGTTCTGGCATCAACTTTTCCTGATGAATAATTCCCCAATGCGGGCGAGTTGAGCTATATCCCCAACCATAATCAATGTATCGCTAACTTGCACACCGTAATCGGCTGTAGGATTGAATATCAACTTGCCTTCGGATTTCCTGACACCAATGACATTTAAGCCGAATTTGGCTCGGATATCGATCTCCTTAAGAGATTTTCCGGCCAAGGGCGAACCGTCGGAAACCATGATCTCCTCGACACGCACGCCCGCGGATTCATCGCCGGCCGATGCCAACGTTAGAAAATCTACGACATTAGGACGGAGAGCGGCCATTGCCATACGTGCACCGGCAGCGGCCTGCGGCGAGATTATGCGATCAGCTCCAGCGCGTTTTAGCATCTGTTCAGCATTAGTTGAATCGGCCCGAGCCATAATGAATAGTTTTTGATTATGCTGGCGAGCGGATAGAGTGGTATAAACGGCATCAGCTTCATCAGGAACAGCGTTGATAAGACCTTTGGCACGATCGATACCGGCGCTAACCAGAATCTCATCCTGCGTACAATCCCCGGGGACTAACAAATATCCTTTGCCCCTGACCTCATCAATGGCCTCCTGATCCCGCTCGATGACCACAAAGGGCATTTTATGACGATCAAACTGTTCGCAGACTACCCGTCCAACCCTGCCATAGCCGCAAATGATGTAATGATCTGAAAGAGTGCTTATCTTCTTATCCATTCTTCTTCTCCCGAAAAATCTGGCAATTTCCCCTTCGATCAGCATTTGGCCGGTGACCCGCGCCACAAAAAATATCCCAGTCCAGGCCATGACTATGATTATAAGATTGAAAACCCTGCCCGCAGTTGTCAGGGGCTTAACATCTGCATATCCCAGAGTCGAAATATTAATTGCTGTCAGGTAAAATGCTTCAAAAAAAGTAAAGGTCGGCTCGATTAAGTGATAACCAATTGTGCCAAGCACGAGAATAAAAACAAAAACGATGGGAATGAAATATAACCGACGATCTATCATTGCTTAACTATCGGCTGGCTGAGAACAATTGACATATTATCCGGATCCTTGACCGTAAACTGCCTGAATCCCCAGGGAACGTCATGAGGAGCATTGACAACGGTGATACCGGTTGCTGCCAGCCGACGATGCCAGATATCAACATCGGTGACCTCCAAATCAATCTCGATCTTATCTCTTTCCATGGTATAATTGCAGTCATCGAGACCCGTGGCGGAGGGATACCAGATAATCTCGATTATGCCCGATCCCACGGAAAAAAGCGCTCCCCAGCTGTCCTTACGCTGCCAGGAATTGGCCAGCTTGAGCCCCAGGATATGATTATAGAAATCGAAACTTTTACGGTAATCTTTGACTTTGATCATCACTCGTGTAAGTTTCATACGCTTCCCTCATACGGCGTAGGCGAATCTTCCGAAATTATTGGTGATTTTTTTAAGTATCGGCTCTTTGGCATCGACCATCTCCAGACAGACTTTGTACAGTTCATCCGGTTTATTGGTGATAATGCCATCGACACCCATCCTGAGAAAGCGGCGCATCTCGTCAGGATCGTCCACGGTCCAGACAAAGACGCTAACTCCATTTTGAATGAGATTCTTGACGACCGCCGGCGACACAATCGTCTCCTGAAGATGAATTGCCCCGATGCCCATAGTCCAGACCAGTTTTCGCACCACCGGCCGTGCCAGGATATTAAACTTATGAACTCTCTCCTGTCCCAATATCAGGGCGGTTTTCAGATTGTCGTTAATCCTTTTAAGACGGATTACTACCCAGGGGAAAAACGACGATAAGGTCGGTTCATAAGCCAATGGATACTCTTGAAGTAATCTGACAATTTCGGATTCGAAGCCGCCAACCTTAATTTCGATATTCAGGGGGATGCGAGTTCCGAAACGCTTGAGAACCTCCTCGAAAAAAGCGATTTCATATCCCTGATCTCTGGCGGTTTGGGAGAGTTCGTCGATAGTTATATTCGAAATTAATTTGCGCTGGCCGGAAGATGTCTTGATGGCCCAGTCATGGAACAGGATGATGGCGCCATCGGCGGTCTGCCTGACATCGAATTCCAGCATATCGGCCCGACGGGTGATGGCATCTTCCAGAGATATTATGGTATTCTCATGCTCGTATGCGGATGCCCCGCGATGCCCGACATTGTAAAATTTAGCCATTATCGCCAACTCTAACTGCATTTGTAACCAGTTTGGTCATTATATTTATTTTACGATGAAGAAATAAAGTTGGCAAGAGAATGTTTTTTTAGCAGGCAGCGTTAGTGAATCAGTTTGATAAATAAAAACGGTCGGGTGAGAACACCCGACCGCTTAAATACATACATTATTGCCGTATCAGGAATTTCAAGATTGGGAATTTCTCGACCAGGACCTTGTTTTTCAGACGGCTGATTGCACCCGTAGGATTCAAATCCTTGGGGCAAACTTCCTTGCAGTTGAAGATCGTATGGCAGCGAAATACACCGAACTCCGAGGCCACCATCGCCAAACGCTCCTTATCGGCGCCATCGCGGGAATCATCGATAAAACGCAGCACTTTCAGAAGCGCGTGCGGGCCATAATATTTGGGATCGCCATAAGCCACCGGGCAGGAACCGTAGCAGGAACCACAAAGGATACAATCGATATGATGATCGATCAATTTGCGATCCTCCGGGCTTTGCAGATATTCCTTTTCCGGAGCCGCTTCTTTGGGAATCAAATACGGCTTGATTAGCTTGTAGTTATCGAAAAACGGCTTCATATCGACAACTAAATCCTTCTGAACCGGAAGATGCGCCAGGGGTCTGATAGTGATCGGCGAGCTTAGCCGATCGATCTGCGTTTTGCAGGCCAGACGATATTGGCCGTTGATATGCATGGCATCAGAACCGCAAATTGCCGCCCGGCAGGCACAGCGAAATGCCAGCGTGGGATCCAGGTTTTCCATGATCCAGAAAATACCCTCGAGGACAGTCATCCCCTTGACGTTCTGAACCTCATACTCCTGAAAATACGGGCCGCGTTCGCTATCGGGATCATATCTAAATACTTTGAATGTCACCGCCATATCAGTACTTCCTTTCCTCAGGCTGGTATTTGGAAATATCAACCTTACTGTACGAGAACTGCGGTCTCTCAGGCGACTAGGTCACCACGGTATGCTTGAGCCAGTTTTGATCGTCGCGCTTGGTGAAGTCCCGTCTCGAATGAGCGCCGCGGCTTTCCTGCCTGCGCAGAGCGCCCTCGGCTACGATCTCCGCGATATCGAGATTCCCGGCCAATTCCATTATCCAGACACGATCCATATTGAATGATCTGCGTTTTTATCTCCGGGCGAATATGCTTAAAGCGTTCCCTGAGTTCCCGAATCTTTACCAGGCCTTCGGACATTTCTTTTTCCGTGCGGAAAATGCCGACCTTGGCCGGCATGATCCCCTGGAGTTCGTCTCTGATCTTGTAGGGATTTTCCGTTCCCTTACCATCGACTGCAAAAGCCATCCGCTCCTGAAGCTTTTGATGAGCCTTATTAAGCGTCTTCTCATCAGCCGCTTTGGGCAGGCTCTTGACATATTTGACGGCAGCGGCGCCGCATCTTCTGCCAAAAACGATGGTATCCAAGAAGCGAGTTGCCACCAAGCCTGTTAGCGCCGTGTACCGAGACGCAAGCGCATTCTCCGCCCGCGTAGAAACCGGGCGATTTGGTCTCACCGTCAGCGTTGGTATCGATTCCCCCCATTGTGTAATGCATCGAGGGATTCACCGGAATTGGGCTGACTATCGGATCGATATTGGCAAAGTCGAGACAGATTTCGCGAATGCCGGGGAGTCTTTCCATAATCTTATCTTTTCCGAGATGGCGCAGATCGAGATAGACATAAGCATTCTCGATGCCCCGCCCCTGTTCGATCTCGGTTGTAATCGAACGGCTGGTGATATCGCGCGGGGCAAGCTCCATGACTTTCTCGGAGACATAACGCTTCATAAAGCGTTCGCCTTCGGAGTTAATCAGGTATCCGCCCTCACCGCGGCAACCCTCGGTCATCAGAATATTGGAGCGATAGAGTCCTGTCGGATGGAACTGGATAAATTCCATATCCTTGACGGGAATCCCGGCCCAATAGGGAATGGCTATTCCCAGCGCCGTGGAAACATGGGCGTTGGTGGTGTTGCCGTACATCCTGCCCGCGCCTCCCGTGCCGAATATGACCGCATTGGCGCCAATCATTTCGATTGTACCATCGGGAATATTTAGGGCGATAACGCCTTTGCAGATGCCCTTTTCATCTACGGCTAACTGCAGAACCATCCACTCTTCATAGTAATGGGTATTGAGGCGCACTGTTTGTTCATAGAGAGTATGAAGCAGATACAAACCGGTTTTATCCGCTCCGTAGCATGTCCGCGGATAGCCTGCTCCGCCGAACGGTCGCTGGGCGATCTTGCCATCATCAGTTCGTGAGAAAGGACACCCCCAATGCTCCATCTCGAAAATGACGCGCGGGGCATCGCTGGTCATGGTGATCGCTGCGCCCTGATCGGCTACGAAATCGGAGCCTTTGATGGTATCGAAAGCATGTCTTTCGGGTGAATCATCATGCGAATCGGGATTGTTTGCCAGGGCCGCGTTGATGCCTCCCTGCGCCGCGCCGGAGTGAGAACGAAGCGGATGCACCTTGGAAAGCAAGGCGACATCGGCGCCGCCTGATGCGGCCTCGATAGCCGCTCGCATACCGGCCAGGCCGCCGCCGATTACGATTACATCATGAAATCGCATGGACACCTCCGCCGTGATGCAGCGCCCGAGGCAGCATGATACCGAAAGCTACTATGGCGACAATTGCAAATATTACTACCGAAATTGTCACCAGTGTTTTGTGTTTGGTCGAGAGATTAAAGAAATCCATAATGGTAATCGAAAGTCCGTTTATCATGTGATAAAACACTGTCAGAATTAATCCAATTTCTAAAAAATGGAACAGAGGCGACTGCACCATTTTAAGCCTCTGGTCAAATTCGCCCGGACCGGAATTGGCCGAGCCTAATACCCACATGTGCAATAAAAGATAGAACAGCAGCAGGAGACCTGTTATCCGATGCAGAACCCAGGCAAATGTCCCCACGTTAGGATTGAGCCTGGTTTCCTCGGCTGTGCCTTTGAATGCTTTAAGTACGTTCATGAGACACCTCCGCCGGAGTAGAACGAGCTCAGAGTGTAGAGACCCCAGATCGAGACCAATACACCGACCGCCCAGAGCACCGATAACCAGGTGGTCTGAATGCCGCGTGATGGCCTGAAATCGAGCACCACCGCCCAGAGGCCGTTCAGGCCGTGGAACAGGGCTGAGATGATGAAACAGAAGTAGAAGATGACCCAGCCGACACTTCCCTGCAGCCGTTGAGCCACGAAGCTGAAATCGAGAAAGCCGGTGGGGGCTATGGCGGGGTTGGTGAAATTGAAATCCCAGTGAAGCACTTTCACGTGGGTAAAAAGAAAGACAGCTAAGAACAAACCTGTCAGCCGCTGGAAGAGCCAGAACAGCGCTCCTCGAGTTGCTATGGCTTGACTCATTTTAAGCCTCCTGACTTAAAAGATGCCCTCAGTTTATCAATTAATTTATCCAATTCTATCTATTGACCGTTTCTCCATTCAATGAAGTTTATTAGCATTACTGTTTTTCGTCAAATGCTATTGTTTATTTTCTAACTTTGAGTTAAAGGAGCATCTCGATTTTTCATCTTAGGAGCGCCTAACAATCTTACAAATTTTCAGGAAACGCCCTGACGATGCGCTAAATCAATACTTTCACTAAATCATGCTTAACAGATAGAACGATGCAATTTACCGCTGGTATTTCTCCACGCCCTCGACATAGATATTGCCGCCGTGGCAATCCTGGGCCACGATCACGGGGAAATCGACAACTTTGAGACGTCGGATAGCCTCCGGGCCGAGCTCCTCGTAGGCCACAACGGTCGCTTCCGTGATTCGCTTGGCAATCAAGGCCGCCGCGCCGCCGGTGGCCACCATATAGACACCCTTGTGCTTCTTGAGAGCCTCAACAACCTCGGCGCCCATTTCGCCTTTACCGATCATTCCCTTGAGGCCGGCAGCCAGCAAAAACGGAGAATATTTATTCATCCGTCCTGATGTCGTCGGGCCGGCTGATCCAATCACCTGGCCGGGTTTGGCCGGCGTGGGACCGACGAAGTAAATGATCTGTCCTTTGGGATCGAACGGCAGGCTCTCCCCTTTTTGCAGGAGATCAACCATTTTCTTATGAGCGGCATCACGGCCGGTATAGATATATCCGGTTATGGTCACGTTATCCCCGGAGCGAAGACCGGCGATATCGGAATCTTTGAGCGGAGTTGTAAGTTTTTTGGTTTCCATGATCTATCTCCTCAAATCACGACTTCTTTGTGGCGAGCCGAGTGGCATTGTGTATTAACAGCCACCGGTAAGCTGGCGATATGGCAGGGATGAGTCTCGATATGAACAGCCAACGCGGTAATCCGTCCGCCAAGCCCCTGCGGTCCGATACCGGTATTGTTGACTTTCTCAAGTAACTCCTTCTCCATCGCTGCATAATACGGATCAGAGTGCACGCTGCCAAGCTCTCGAAGCAGAGCCTTCTTTGCCAGATATGCGCATTTATCGAATGAGCCGCCAATGCCTACGCCGACAATAATCGGAGGGCAGGGATTACCTCCGGCTTTTTTGACAGTCTCAACCACAAAGCCCTTCACGCCATCTTCACCGTCGGATGGTTTGAGCATCCTGACTGCGCTCATATTCTCCGAGCCGCCGCCTTTGGGAAGAATTGTAATTTTTATTTTGTCGCCTTTGACGATGCGAGTTGAAATAACCGCCGGAGTATTATCGCCGGTGTTTTTACGGCGCAGCGGGTCCTCGACCATAGATTTGCGAAGATAACCCTCGGTATATCCTTGTCGAATCCCCTCCTGCACAGCGGCCTCGAAATCGGCGCCCTCGACATGCACGTCCTGGCCGAGTTCGACGAAAATTGCCGATAATCCGGTATCCTGGCAAAGCGGCATCTTATCGTTTTTGGCGATCTCGGCATTTTCCAAAATCTGGTTGATGATCTCCTTGCCCAGCGGCGATTCTTCTTTGCCAGAAGCATCCTTGAGCGCGGCGATTACATCGGCTCCGAGGTAGTAGTTGGCGTCCGTACAAAGCTTTTTGACGGACTCCGTAATCTGTTCGGATTTGATAGTTCGCATTTTCCTACTCACTCATAAGTTCGGTTAAGGCGGAAATCAGGTTTCCGCAAGATTCATATACTTCGGAGGGTCGTTTGCTGCACAGCTCCCCTCCGGAAGTGGCTACTTTATTTGTCTGATCGATAATTACTTCGGTTGGCCTGGTGACAACGGTCTGCGCCCCGGTGGACGCGATAGCCGCTTGAATTTTGGGATCGCTCCCCACTGTCACCACCAGACCGGCATGTGTTATTCCCTGCAGCGACTTGGTAATCAGCGCCGAGGCCGATCCGAAAGCGCCGATAGGTTTTTGCATCCGGTAGGCGCCCTTAATCAGAGTTTTAAAACCCTCGTGGATTTTGAAGGCATTGCCGACGTCCTGAAAATTGCTGAGGCTGTTGAATAAACGCTTCCCGCCGGGAATAATTAAAGCATCGAGACCGGTAACTTTGGCATCGGCAAAACTGGTGATGGAGGTTCGGGCTAAGCTCGTATTCGATTTCCGAGATGAACTCGGCGGGCCCATCGATGGGTACCGAGATCGGGATTCTCAGATAGCCAAGTTTTTCAAGCTGTAGAAAAGAAAACAAAATCTCCCAGGGATTGCCGCCGGAGATAATTATTCCTACTTTCCTGGGAGGTGTTGTCATCATTAACTGTTTTAAAAGACCTTGCGATTATAGTCACATCATACATAAAGACGACCCGGCCAATACGACCGGGGTCGTTCTATGGGACTATCGAGACGATCTTCTTATCACGGCCCTTGCGTTCGAACTTCACCACGCCGTCAGCGGTAGCGAAGATCGTATCATCCTTGGCCAAACCTACATTGAGGCCGGGCATGATATGGGTGCCGCGCTGCCGGATAATGATCGTGCCGGCATTAACACGCTCTCCGCCATAGGCTTTTACGCCAAGCCGCTGGCCGTGCGAGTCGCGACCGTTTCTTGAAGATCCTAAACCTTTCTTGTGTGCCAAAACAAACCCCTTTCCTATCCAAAACCATCAATTTATGAAAAGTTGAGTCGATGTCAAGCATGAAATTAAAGCGAAAAAAACTAAATAATCGGGCTTTTAACTCATTAATTTTAATAAGAAAGGCGGGCCGGCCCCACAAGGGCCTAATATTGGCATTGTACAAATATATTGGGATTTTTTACTTGACAATAATCATGGCCCAATATAGAATCAAATCAGACTATTCCAAGACAGCCCCGAATATTTTCTGTTTTATTGCTGTCTGCCATGTTTGACATCACGCATAAATAAAAGCATTACGCTTTTCAATATTAACTTCTCAGATTTCTTTACGGACTCGGTTCTATTTGATGTTTTAGAACGGACGTAAAACCTAATGGAAAAGGAGCAATTATGCGATTCGATTCCGGTATTTGCTGGGCAATTTTTTTATTTTCCCTGTTGATTACCCTTTTGGGTGCCCCGTTAATTGGTCAGACTCAAAGCTTTCATCCCTATGGAGATTGCAACGGGGACGGCTGGTGCAATTGGGCTGACGCTGATGAAATGGTCCAATATTTTCGGGGTGGATCGCCTATCTGGTGTATCGAAGGTGCAGATATGGATGGAAACACATATGTAAACGGGCTCGATGTCACTTATTTAATCACCTTTTTCAAAGGCGGCCCTCCTCCGGCCAATGCTTGCACATACACGTCTCCACAATGGACTAATACTGCGGCTCAGACAGCGCAGGCGCAGCTTGTTGTGCAACACGATACTGACCCGCTTACGGCTACTTTCAGGGTTTATGTCACAGCTACAGTACCAATCTCAAACATATCGTTTTCGTATCAATTCAATCCGGCCGATATAGCGGGATTCTCAGTTACGTCATTACTTCCCAACAATATGGCCGAAGTAAGTGCCATCAGGCCGTTTGCTGCCCCTTATAGCAGCATTTCGCTCGACTATGATACATATACCCAAAATGGCCAGAATAACTTCCCCACGATGACCGCTATTTACGATCTTGTTATAACAGCAGTAACAGGCACTGGCACCCCGGTTATGAGCATAATACAAAATGATCCGATTTTTGGCCCGCCGCTTTGCTATTTTGGACCTCCTAACAGCATCGCAGATAACTCTATTGCGGTTGCCAGTTCCTTTGTGGTGCCGGGAGATGCCAATGGAGACGGTGTAGCAAATGGCCTTGATGTCGTTTATATGGTCAACTATCTTAAAAATGATTGGGCCGGCCCCAATAATGCCTTTTTTTGATTTAGTTCCAATAAACTGGAATTATTGAGGAAGTTGCCTTAAGAGATTGCAATCCGATTCATCGATAAATAAGCAATGGGCGAGCCATTCGATCTCCTCATTTTGCGGTCGCGAATCATATTTTTTATGTCCGATATTTAGCATGAAAATATCAAATTGGGGTCATAATAAATGATGGCCCCAATTTGTATTTAGTGATATTTTTTTTAGCGGTTGCTTAGCAATCGAATCCTGTTTAGCGCTCTTGCCAACGCTGCCTCCGCGCGAGGAACATCAATATCGGGCCTGGTTCTACTTGCTAAACGCTCACGAGCACGGGTTTCAGCCTCCTGAGCACGGCTTAGATCGATCTGTTCTATCGGCTCAATAGCATCGGCCAAGATCGTAACGATATTATGCGAAACCTCCAGGAAACCGCCCGAAATTGCATAGAATAATTCCGAATTAGACGGATCTGTAACTGTCAGCTTGCCAGGAATCAGAGCGGTAATCAACGGAGCATGATCTGTTAAAATACCGAGATATCCTTCGGTTCCGGGAGCGATGATGGATCGGGCCTCCTGGTCGATAAGGGGCTTTTCGGGAGTAACTACCGAAAGCTTGAACAAATCCTACTCTCCCCTTTTAATTCGTTCAGCCTTTTCGAGGACCATATCGATTCCGCCAACCATGTAAAATGCTTGCTCGGGGATATCATCATACTTGCCCTCGACAAGCTCCTTAAAGCTTTTAATGGTATCTTCGAGCTTTACATACTGCCCGGGTGTACGGGTGAACGTTTCAGCCACAAAGAATGGTTGCGACAGGAATCGCTGTATCTTTCTGGCGCGGGCCACCAGAACTTTATCATCCTCCGAAAGCTCGTCGATTCCCAAAATGGCAATGATATCCTGTAAATCTTTATATCTTTGCAAAACCTTTTGCACTGCGCGGGCCACATCATAATGCTCCTGGCCAACTACCAGCGGATCGAGAATTCGGCTGGTGGATGTTAAAGGATCGACCGCAGGATAAATCCCCAAATCCACAATTTGACGAGAAAGCACGGTGATAGCATCGAGATGCGCAAACGTAGTGGCCGGAGCGGGATCGGTCAAGTCATCGGCGGGCACATAGATCGCCTGTACCGATGTAATCGAGCCGCTCTTGGTTGAGGTAATCCTCTCCTGAAGCGCGCCCATTTCGGTTCCTAACGTAGGCTGATAACCCACCGCCGATGGCATCCTGCCAAGTAACGCCGAAACCTCCGAACCGGCTTGCACAAACCGAAATATGTTATCGATAAAAAGGAGAACGTCTTGCCCCTGCTCGTCACGGAAATATTCTGCCATCGACAAACCGGATAGCCCCACTCTCAACCGCGCTCCGGGCGGTTCATTCATCTGCCCGAAAACCATGCATGTCTTGGCAATAACTCCTGATTGCTTCATATCCAGCCAAAGGTCGTTTCCCTCACGGGTTCGCTCCCCCACGCCGCAGAAAACCGAATATCCGCCATGTTCGGTGGCGATATTATGAATTAGCTCCTGAATAATTACAGTCTTGCCGACTCCGGCTCCTCCGAATAGTCCAACCTTACCGCCCTTGGGATACGGCTCCAGAAGATCAACAACCTTTATTCCGGTTTCGAAAATACTGATCCTGGTATCCTGTTCGCTAAGCGGTGGCGCTGGCCGATGAATCGGGTAACGCTTTGGCGTTTGAACAGGGCCAAGTTCATCGATCGGCTCGCCGAGAAGATTGAAAACGCGGCCTAACGTAAGATCACCCACCGGCACGGTTATCGGACCACCGGTATCGAGCACCGGCATACCGCGCACCAGCCCGTCAGTTGACGCCAGGCCGATACAGCGGATTACATTATCGCCGATATGCAGGGCCACCTCGACCGTCAGATCAATTCCTTTGTCCTTGTCGGTTATCTTCAGGGCGTTCAAAATATTCGGCAGGCGGTCTGCGGGAAACTCACAATCAACCGTCGGCCCGATTACCTGGACTACCTTTCCCAAATTCTGTTCAGCCATTTGCTAATCCTTTTATATCCTGAATTCTTTTTTTCACACTTTACGACGAATCTTACTTCAGCGCCTCAACGCCGCCAACGATATCGAGCAGCTCCTTGGTGATCGCGGCCTGCCTGGCATTGTTGCGCACTATTGTAAGATGTTCAATCAACTCTTTAGCATTTTTGGTGGCATTGCCCATCGAAATCATTCGAGAACCATGTTCCGATGCAAATGATTCCAGCATGGCTTGAAGTATTTTCGTAACACAATAACGCGGCACCAGATTCGAAAAAATACCATCGGCATTTGGTTCGAATATATAGTCGGTTACCGTCTGTTCACCGGCGCTGGCCGGTTTTTCGATTGGTAAAAATCTTTCAATAGTAATGCGATAGCTCGTCATCGAAACAAACCGCGTATAAAGCAGGCGAACCTCGTCCACCTCGCCGCTCTTAAATTTATTGGTGATATCAGTTGCCAGGCGGCGCGTTCTGACCAGGTCTACATTAGCCCCTAAATCAGTTATGCTAAAATCGATCGGATACTTCCGCCGCTTAAAATACTCCATCGCCTTTTTACCGATCAAACCCAGCCTGACGCTGCCTTCCGGCCTTTCCTTCAGGTAGCGTGTGGCATTCCTGAAAATATTGCTGTTATAAGATCCCGCCAGGCCGCGATCCGATGTGAAGACCACCAGTAGCGTGGTTTTAACATCGCGTTCCTCAAATAGTGGATGATTCAAACCGGCCGCGGCGGCAGCCACAGATTCGAGCATCTGTTGCATTTTGAGGCCATACGGACGGGCAGCCTCGACACGCTGCTGCGCTTTACGAAGCTTAACCGCCGAAACCATTTCCATGGCTTTGGTGATCTGCTGAGTATTCTGAACCGACTTAATGCGTCGTTTAATATCGCGAAGTGATGCCATCTCTGTTTATCTCTGAATAACTTTAGAGCTTCGC
Source organism: uncultured candidate division Zixibacteria bacterium (assembly GCA_963801605.1). GTDB lineage: Bacteria > Zixibacteria > MSB-5A5 > UBA10806 > UBA10806 > UBA10806. Next base: position 1,621,853 of record CAWDFP010000006.1, on the reverse strand, counting down.
CTTAAACTCTGCTTTGAATTTGAGCGTTGCATCTTTAAGCTTTTCCACCACCGAGGTTGTCAAATCCTTTTTGGTGGCAATCTCGTGGAAAATATCAGGGTATTTATCCGCAATATAGAGATGGAATTCCGCCTCGAAACGCCGGCAAACGTCCAAAGGAAGATCATCAAGATATCCGTTGACCGCTACCCAAATGATAGTCACCTGTTTTTCCAGCGGCATCGGGATATATTGATTCTGCTTTAATATTTCTATCGTTCTGGAACCACGAGTCAACTGACGTTGTGTGGCCTCATCGAGATCGGAACCAAATTGCGCAAAGGCTGCTTGTTCGCGGTATTGTGCCAGATCGAGCCTTAAGCGTCCCGCGACTTTTTTCATAGCTTCCGTTTGTGCATGACCGCCTACGCGCGAAACGGAGATTCCAACGTTGATAGCGGGCCTGACGCCCGAATAGAAAAGATCAGCCTCAAGATAAATTTGACCGTCGGTGATCGAGATCACGTTGGTCGGGATATACGCGGAAACGTCGCCCGCCTGAGTCTCGATGATCGGCAGCGCAGTTAGCGATCCTGACCCGTTTTTCTCCGAAAGCTTGGCGGCACGCTCCAATAGACGGGAATGCAGATAGAAAACGTCGCCGGGATAGGCCTCCCTTCCCGGAGGACGGCGCACCAGAAGCGCCAACTGTCTGTATGCCTGGGCGTGCTTGGATAAATCATCATAGATGCACAGCGAATGCCGCCCCGTATAAAGATACTCCTCCCCGATAGCGCAGCCCGAATAGGGAGCGATATATTGCAGCGGGGCCGGGTCATCTGCGGCGGCAACCACTACAGTTGTATAATCCATGGCTTTGTGCTTATGAAGCGTTTCGATCACCTGGGCCACTGTTGACGATTTCTGGCCAATGGCTACATATATGCAAAAGAGATCGGAATCGCGCTGATTAATAATCGTATCGATAGCCAGTGCGGTTTTACCGGTTTGACGGTCGCCGATGATGAGTTCGCGCTGGCCGCGCCCAATTGGGATCATCGAATCGACAGCCTTGAGACCGGTTTGTACCGGCTCTTTCACCGGCTGACGGGAAACTACGTTTGGCGCGTGGCCTTCGATGGGCCTGTATTTGTCCGTTACAATTGGCCCCTTTCCGTCGAGCGGATGGCCCAGGGCGTTGACGACCCGGCCTACCAGGGCTTCACCAACCGGCACGCGAGCTACCGCGCCGGTGCGCTTGACCGTATCGCCTTCCTTAATATTAGTATCGTCGCCAAAAATTGCGGCGGCAACCGAGTCTTCCTCGAGATTTAATACTATACCGATGATATCATTGGGAAATTGCAGAAGCTCGGATTGCATGGCGTCCTGAAGACCCCAGATGCGGGCAATACCATCTCCCACCTGGAGAATAGTTCCCACCGATTGCATCTCGATTTTAGTTGAATACTTCTCTATTTCCTTTTGGAGAATCGAACTAACCTCTTCGGGTCGAAACGCCATATAAAATCCCCTTTAATATACCTTTAACGACATGAGACCGTGCTTTAACGATTCTAACTCATGTTTCACCGAACGGTCGATAACTTTGAAATTTAAGTTGACGATTATGCCGCCAATAATGCCTTTATCGATTTTATGTTCAATCTCGATCTTTTTTCCGCTAAGCTTTTCGAGCCTGACTCGCAATAGCTCCTTGAACTCATCCGTAACCGGGACAGCGGTTGTAACCTGAGCTTTAATAATATCGCGATAATCCTGCAAGAGCTCTTCGAAATCCCTGGCGATGTCGCTTAAAAACTCAATCCTGTTTTTTTCGATTAAAAGCTGGATAAACGAAACCAGCGGTGGCGAAATACGCGAGGCAAAAAGCGATGTTATCAGTTTCGCTTTATCTTCCTTTAAGACCTGTGGAGCTTTTAGAAAATGCAAAAAGCTCGCGTCTTTGTCGCTGAAAGAACGAAGCTGAAAAAGCTCCGAGGCCATAGTCTCGACCATCTGCCTCGATACGGCAACCTGGAAGAGAGCATGAGCATAACGCTGCGCAACGCGGGTGTCTTTCAAGCCTGGTCGACCTCCTTAAGGAAATCGTCAAGCAAACGACGCTGCTCCGCTTCATTCAGACGTGTGGATATTATCTTCTCGGCGGCTCTGACTGCCATCGTTGCAATCTCGTCCCGCAATTGAACGCGCGCCTTGGCTATATCACGGGCCATTTCATCACGGGATTTTGCGAGAATCTGTTGAGCCTCTTTACGCGCCTGTTCTTTGATCTCAACCGAAATGCGGCTGCCATCGTTAACCGCTTCCTGGATACGTGCCCTGGCCTCGTTGTCAATATCACGAAGCTTGGCGCGATAATCCTCAAGCAGCTTACCGGCCTCGGCTTTGATCTGTTCGGCGTCTTTGATATCGCCGGAGATCTTGTTCTTACGGGCTTCCAGCATCCCTAAAAGCGGTTTCCAGGCGAACGCCTTCAATATCCACATCGCAATCAGGAATCCGATAATCTGAGTGATTATCAGTCCCCAATTGAGATCCAGGGATTTTGCAATATCCTCCATCTTACTTGATCAAAATCACCGCTACGAGGGCGTAAATCGTTAGGGCTTCAATGAAGGCCGCGCCGATGATCATGCCCGTTTGAATCTTGCTGGCGGCTTCCGGCTGACGGCCCATCGCCTCCATGGCGGCGCCAACTGCCTTGCCGAGACCCAGGCCCGACCCGATTGCGGCCACGCCTACTGCCAGCGGCAGAAGAAATCCTACTGATGTTTTGGGATCCATTAAATCCTCCTACTCTTAATGATGCTCTTCATCATGGGTTGACATAAGTGAAAAATAAATTGTCGTCAGAAGGGTAAAAACCAGCGCCTGCACAAAGCTGGTTAAAATCGCCAGGAATATGAACGGCAACTGCAGGGGAATTCCAATGGGCATGTGCGTGAAACTCAGCACCGAAACTCCCAGCGTTGCGAAGATCGCCAAAAGCATATCCTCACCGGTGATATTCCCGAAAAGACGAAGCGAGAGCGATACCGGCCTGGCCAGCTCTCCGATTATATGCAGCGGTAAATTGAGCGGCACCAAAGCCCACTCAACGCCCGATTTGGGTGACCCTGCTAAGTGATGCAAATATCCCAGTATTCCAAAATTTCGAAGGCCGGTATATTGCACATATAAGAAAACGCATATGGCCAATGCTAAGGTCGTATTAAGTTTGGATGTCGGTGAAAACATACCCGGTATAAGGCCGAACAGGTTCATACCGAAAATGTACACGAAGAGAGTTCCGATAAATGGAATGAACTGCTTGCCTCTCTCCCCCAGAACCCCGGTGATCATATTAGCTAACGACTCCACCACCCATTCCATAAAATTTTGAATTGGGGACGGTATTAGAGTCCTCTTCCGAAATGCCGCGTATGCCAAAAGCCCCAGGATGAGCCAAACCAGCGTCGAGAAAAAGACAATCCTGAACTGGAAAAGTAAATTTATAAGCGCATTTTGACCGTGATAGGTTTGATGAAGAATCTCTAATATGTTCGGAAATTCGGGAGCGCTCTGTTCGGCTGTCCCGCTGGCAGCATGGGCAACTGTATCGGCGACTGCGGAATGTTCGGTTTGCGCTACCGCGAACAAGGTCAAGAGATGATTCACGCTTTTGTCCCCTGAGCCTTGGGGCTGCTTTCCGGCGCCTTCTTGATATCATCGAGACCGAGATACATCCGTCCCAACACCTTTAGTAACGCCACAATAAAAATTCCTGAAAAGCCCCACAGCAAACCATAGACAGACAGGTAGTGCCATGTTACCAAGAAATATCCGATTATATACAGGACTGGCAGCTTGAGAAACAATACCGCAAAACCTAAAACCGGTTTTCTGGTCGGCCCGGGCAGCAAGCTTGTGATAATGATTTTAATTCCTAATAAATTCAGAGCGCCCCAAACAGCGCCAAAAAGAACAGAGAGCGCAAAGCTCATTTTAATGTAAAGCGCGAAGAAAGGAAAAAGTACTGCTGAAAGTATCAGGGTTGTCTTTATAACCCTATCAACGAATTTAAGATCCACTGTCTTCTTTAATTATCTCTTTTATCAGGTTATAAGTCTCAAGCCCTCCGGCCACTACCCCCAAAAGCAGGAAGATGATCGACATGGTGCCTTTCAAACCCAGCAGTTTATCGAGATATACCCCGATAAAATATCCCACTGCGGGGGCCGCCACCATAATTAGAGGAATCGTTGTCGCCAGGGCGAGTTGGCGATAGCCCTTTTGTTTATTTTCTGTCACGACTCCTAATCCAAAAACAGGACCAATATATGCCTGATTCAATGGTCGTCAAGCAAAAATATTGACGGTTGAGGGTTTTACGACCGGCTAAATCATCCCATTTAGGCAATCGGGTGAATTCAAAAAAAGAATAAATTCTAACTCGTAAATCCCCGCCCTCTCCTATCAATCCAATCCCTGCTCTTTCCTGATTTTAAGTTTGGCCGCGATCATCTGGTCATGCCGTAAGTTCAGCAGAAACGATAATTTATGTACCAGCGTATCTTCATGGGCGCTCAGTTGGCCGTCGGTATAAACCACTCTCCAGACATTTTCCATTATCCCGATTCGTTCGGCTTCCGAAAGAGTTACGTTCAGGGTGTTGGTAAATTTCCAATAGTCGATACTCCTGTCATATTCTCTGCCGGCCACCTCGATTAGAGCCTCAGCATCCTCGGCAGTCAGATTGAATTCCTTTTCCAGAATCTGGATAATTCGACTGCTTTCTTCTTTGGTGTACTCATCGGCGCCAGCCACTGCCATCAAAATGGCGCAGGTCGCAACCTGAACCCGTTTGCCGGGTTCAGTATCGATAATATTAAAACTGTTATTCTGATTGAATATTTTCTTGAATATTGAAACCATAACCTAACCTGCAAATTTAATCAATTAAAATTACCAATTCAATGTCATCGAAAACAAACCGCTTAATTTATTTCGCAGGATTATACTAAATTTACGCAATTGAGGATAGGAAAATTAGCGTTGCCGGAAATGATAGCCCAAAAATCATGATTCTTTCTTGACGGCCGGAATGAATTTTAACGCTGCCGAATTTATGCAATAGCGTAAACCGGTCGGCCTGGGACCATCATCGAAAACATGGCCAAGATGTCCGCCGCAACGGCTGCAGACCACTTCGGTGACTGTCATCCATAACGCCTGATCGGTATGCTCTTCGATTTTATCCGCCGATATCGGCGCCCAAAAACTCGGCCAGCCGGTGCCGGAATCAAACTTTTGTGCCGAGCTGAATAGTTCATTCCCACAGCCGGCGCAAACGTAAATTCCGCTTTCATGATTATTTAGATATTCCCCGCTAAAGGCGGCTTCAGTCCCCTTTTCGCGCAGAATATAATATTGCTTGGGAGAAAGCTCCTTGCGCCACTCGTCATTGCTTTTTACGATTGTCGCCGATGCATTTTGCATAATATTGCCTTCACTGATATTGCTTATTGCCTTGGATAAACTATTTTCAAGCAGCCGAGCGCTAAGCGATATTGCGGAGCTAATGCATATCGAGGCTATAATCAAAACCGATAGCGGAATAAGCTTCGACATTACCACCCCCTCGTGATGAATCCTCGGCTACTTTAAAACTCGGTATTTCTAACCGAAATGACGGCCTGGATGTTTCCGATTGCCATCAAGTCTAGCCTTATAAATAGCAAAAACGCGAATATTTTAAAATTAATACAACATGGATATGTTATGCTATGTAATTACTTGGTATTGGGGCTGGAAACTTAAGCGGAGGGCGAGGGATTCGAACCCCCATGACCTTGCGGTCGGCAGATTTCAAGTCTGCTGCCTTACCAGTTAGGGCTAGCCCTCCGGTCAATTCTCAATTATGCAAATTGATGGGCCTGCGGTCAAGCACTTATTGAGCCCCATAAAAAAGCCCCCTGAATTATTTAATCCGGGGGGCTCGCAATTTCCATTTGGAAATTATCTACTTCATGAAAACCATTTTCCTGGTCAAGACTTGGTTATCGGCCTTAAGCCTGTAGAAATATACTCCGCTCGAAAGCGACTTACCATTTTCGTCGCCCCCGTCGAAACTGACATGATAGTTTCCGGCCTCAAGATCCGAATTCATCATGGTCGCCACCCTGGCGCCCGTGACATCGTAAACACTCAGTTCCACGTGGGTCTTTCCGGGAATTGTGAATGAAATCGTAGTATTAGGATTAAAAGGATTGGGATAGTTCTGGCTCAACGATAGCGATACCGGCAGGTTTGGCTCATCTCCGGCCGAAAGCAGATGAACGATTGCTGTCTCGCGGTTGGAAAATCCCGACCATTGTCCTTGTGCATCCCTGGCGCGAACCTCGTAGTAATAATTTCCGTCGGCAAGATTCGAGATATTGTAGTAATTAGTCGTAATATTGGAATTTAAAGTATCGATATGCTGGAAGGATTCAATCGGCCAGAAATCGTCAACATAGAATCCTTCGCCTGTTGTTGCCCCGTCAGTGTTATATCGAAATCCCAATACTACCGATTGTCCGACATAAGAGTTGAGCGGGAATTTCGCTAAGGTCCAATTCGCCGTAGTCCCGGTAATACCATTCCCCATATTACGATTATTGGGGTTATAAATTGTCGTTATATTACCCGGGATATTGGTGAACGTCAGGCCCCCATCGGTTGAAAGTTGTACATAGGCGTAATCGTATCCCTGCTCGATATCGTACCATGTCCAAAATTTAAGCGTATCGCCAACTCCGACTTCAATTGCGGTTGTCCGGCGTGAGAGGGCATCATAATTGTTCTGATCGCCCGAAAAAAGAGAATAAGTGCCGGAATGAGAACGTGTCGATCTCCAGGCAAATCCGGTCATATTCCAATACCCATAATCGAGCTCGAAATCGTCGGTTACACGTTGCATAGCGCTATATTGTACCAGTTCATAAGCGACAGCCGGATTTAAAGTATCATTATGCTGCCAGCTTACCGTTAGCGAATCGGTATCGATATTGCCTATGGGATTCAGAACCGGCGCATTCGGCGGGCCTTCGGCGTATGGATCGGCTGCAATCCTGGAAAGATATAATAGCGCCGGAAGTACCCCTTCCCAGAGAACCGGAACGCGGCTCGGTTGAGCCCAGAATCCATCATTTTGATCGCCAATTTCCATGACGAATCCCAACACTCTGGGCTTTTCGGTTGTCTCACCATACATCCAATCTGTGCATTCCCCGTTGGTATTATACAAAAGCTCCCAGGGAGTCCCGGGCATATATCCATTCGTTGCGGTGCAGACATCACCGATTATTTCAAATAGTGCCTGATCGGGAGTGTAAATATTGGCATACCCCCAGGGATAGAGGAAATAATCGCCAAATGTATGAAAACTCATTATGATATTAAAATGCGTCGAATCGATGAAAGCTCTCAGGGATTGAGTCTCCGGCTCGGAAAAGGCGGCCGTCCCGCGATAAGTTTCCGCCCAGGCATTAGGCGATGAGCCGTTGTTATCATAACCCCACATGTATCCCCAATTGCGGTTAAGATCGACCCCCTGCCCATGACGATTTTTTCGCCACATGCCGCCGCCGTTGGGGTTGGTTTGACGATTGTACTCATAGCCATCGGCATTGAATATCGGTACGAAATAAAATTCGCGATTATTGACTAAATAAGTGGCCATCGAATCAGTGCCATAATTGCTTAATAGATAATTCATATATCTCAAACAGGCTTCCATTCCCATCGGCTCTCTGGCATGGGTCAGGCCATTGATCAACAATCGCGGCTTATCTTCCATGGAATCAGGATGTTGAGAAATCTTCATCATCCAGATGCCACGCCCCTGGTAAGTATGGCCAATGGAATCCCTGGCCGTGGTTAAATTTGGATAAAGCGTATGAAGCGTATCCATATATGCGAGCGCTTCGGATAGCGTCCGGAATCCCCCCATGGTGGCGGTCACCGGTGTGCGCGATTGATAAAATGCCACTAAATCGTCATGTATAATCTGCGGTTGCAACCCGGCGCTTAGCAATCTCTGGTAATCGTTGTCATCGGCTACGATTTCGGCAAACCCGTCTCGCGTCACAGTTGCGATATCGAAATCGCCCTGACGGATAATATCCCTGGCGCCCGGTTGACTGAGATCGACCCGTACCAGCATGGGACGTTCCTGAGTGGCGCCCATCGCCAGCGACGAGGAAATCAGAATCAAGGCAATTAAAAATGAAATGCTTTTATTCATTTACCGCTCCTTATTGTCAATAAGACTTGGCTCTCTACCAGGGCAATCGATACCCATCGAAAATATAAGATAGCATAAATTTACGTCATGTCAATAAAATGAAAAAAATCGAGGCTGTGGAATAATCATAAGCCTCGATTTTTATTTGATGACTGCTTTAACAGTTCAAATTTATCCGGTTGTCAAACCATCCTGCGCCAGGTTTTCATTATCGGGAATCCAATTAAGCGTAAACGGAATTTTATGTCTGTAACCGACAGCCATGTTCATGTATGGTTCGAGGTTACGGGATGGTCGCGTGCCTTTGTTTACCTGGCTGATAACCAGGTAATCATTGCCATATATCTCGATTCTCTTGTTCCTGAATAAATGTGGATTAAGTTCTACGAATTCCAAAAGCGCCAGCAGGCTGGCATATTCGCATTCGTCACGACTACCTGTATATCGCGCTCTAAATGTAATTCCGATATCCGGAATGGCAAAACTGACCAGACCATTAAATCCCGGTACTCCATCAGCATCTCGATTTCGTCCGTGAAAGAAGCACCTCATTATTCCTCCAAAAGCTATTCTGTTCAGATAGATATTCAGCAAAGGTTATGCCCGAATAAATGCCTATTAATATCGTTCTGTGCATATTTTAGACACCCTGACTCCCGTTGATAACTCCTATCATCGCATTGCATTAATTGCGCCTTTGCGGTTGCATTTAATATTTCCCTTTTATCCCTGGCTGAAATTATCATAACGCAAAAGCACTCCGCTAACCTTTCGATGCACAATATTTCACACTTTAGCATTTTGATGATAATCAGAATTCATATAGAAATTCCAATCTACAAGAATTTGATTCTCCAAATTGCCTGAACATTTAACCCAAAAAAAAGCCCCCGCTCCGGTTAAGGAGCGAGGGCCAAACAGGTAAGCTTTGGAGCTTACTTAAGCATCGTCATCTTCTTCGTGAAGACTTTATCTCCGGTCTTAAGAACATAGAAGAATGTACCAGATGATACGCTGCTGCCGTTATCGTCAGCGCCGTCCCAGACGACCGTCTTATAACCAGCCTGCATATCGGAGTTGATCAGAGTCCGGACCTTCTGACCCAGAACGTTAAAGATATCGAGCGATACATGTGCCGCTGATGGCAATGCAAAGTCAATTTCCGTCGTCGGGTTAAACGGGTTCGGATAGTTCTGAGAAAGTGCAAACTCCGTTGGTAAATCGTTTCCTTGTTCCTGAATACCTTGAGGAGTCACATGGAAGGTGACTGGAATACTTACTTCGCCAACCTGATGGTTAGCGTCGAAACCGGTAACCGTTAATGATCCGGTGTACGTTCCTTCTTCCAGCGTGGTAGCGTCAAAAATGATGGTGGTATTGACGTTGTTACCCGGAGTAACAGTACCGGATGCTGGATCAGCGGAAAGCCAACCAGATGTAATGCGCGCGGTTAGACCGGCATGGACGTAGGTTTGGTTATAGGCTATCTGAAGACCTATGCTGCCATCGCCATTCTGTATTCCGATTGTCTCATCATTATCCGGCGGATTGATGTCTGCATAGTTGAAGAAGATTGCGCCGCTGGATGTCAAAATAACCTGAAGGGTGTACGGTCCCACGCCAGTGTCCCAATCGAAGTGAGCGACATTGATATAGGAAACAACAAGTTGGCTGCCATCGGAATAGTACCAAACCTCGCCGCCGTTGTTGGGAGCAAGATCAGTCCAGAACGGTGCCACGAGATCCGAGGGATTATCAACGCCCGGAATAGGCAGGTTGCTCCATGGGGTCATGGTGCTTGTGAAGCTGATGAAACCATTTGAGCAAACCCGGAACGTGCTGAACGTTTGGCCATAGAATGGGAAGTTAAAGCCAATATCGAACGGCCCCTGGCTATCATCGTCACCCATATAGAGCTGAGCACCACGATCGGTAATGTCTATCCAGTTGTAAGCGGGACCACCCGGCTCATCAGAATCGATCCAGGAATAACCAAACTCATCCGGCCCGCCGCGACCCATCAATACCGGCGGATTATTAGGATTGCGAGGAGTATTCGATTTATCGCCGTTATTAACGCGTGTCGGATGCTCCGAATCCGTGAAGTGGGTGTTGCCATGACGGCGGTTATCCAACCTTAAGGTAGTAGTAGCTACTACATTGTAATTGAGATCCAGTCCGCCTGTGTTCGCGATATTGAGAGGTGCAGTGGTCGTTCTGCCAATTTGTCCCGTAACGTTAAAGGATAGCGGGTTGACAACCATGCGAGCGCCCAATCTCGGAGTGGCTGCGATCTCATTGGAAACCGGCGATTCATCGAAAGTACCGCCGTTATCGTATACCGCGGTAACAACATAATAGTATGTGGTACCGTTGGTAATAGCGGAATCCCGATATGAAGTACCAGGTTGGTTCTGATAACCCCTGATCCTGTTGCCGACGATCGGCTGGACGTTAGGGGATGTCGATCTGTAAATATTATAACCAACCAGAACCTCGGTATCAAACGGACGAGGGTTATCGCCGCCATCGGAAAGGCCAACGCTAAAGTTGCCCTGAGTGCTGGCTACCGAGTGTCCACCCGGAATATCGAAGGATGGCCGTGGGGTCTTGAGCGCCAGTTCCTGTGTGGGAGCTTTCTCGCTCAATAGAATGTCGCGGCCGTTATCGACGATAGTCGCGCGGATCATCTGATCGCCGGGATATAGATCTTGCGGAGACCAGGCGTCGCTCACTCTTTGCCATTTAACACCCGGGAAGTCTGTGGTCGCATCCTGGCCGATACCTTCCTGACCATCGGTGCTGATATTCTGGAAACCAACCCAGAAATTAGGACCGTTAAGAATCAGGCCGCCATCGATTGCCAGTGCTATCCACGCCTGACCGAGCTCTCCCATGACTTCCTGACTGAGAACTTGCTCGCCAGGAAACCCGGTACCATCATCATCGAATACCACAATATTGAACGGATCAGGTGCTGGATCTGGCCACGGCCAACCAGGATCGCCCTCGGTAAAGACGTGTATCCAGAGGGTGTCTAATTCGATTGGCGAATTGGCAGTAAACATGTTGGCGATAATGTTGTTATCGTCGTAATAGTACCAACCAAGAACACAGGTGCCGTCATCGTAGGAAAGCGTGGTTGTGGGCCTCATACCCGGAGCACTCCAACTAAGTGGTACATAACCATCTTGATCAGATAATCCTCTGAGGAAGAGTGGCGGCAGGTTACCTACTGCCAGGAACGGTTCGTTGGAGTGTATAGATTCAAGCTGCGGAGCGCCGTTATCGACTGCTGTCACAGCGAAGGCCCAAACGCCATCCTGGCCTGCCTGGATATTAACTACACCGGTAGTATCGGTGACAGAGCCTGCCAGAATCCAGGAGCCGCCGGGAATGAGTTTCTTGTAAATATTGAAATGCTGGAAATCACCCATCAAATTGGTGAAATGCCAGTAGAGCGTTACATCACGGCCGGTAACCGATCCATGCAGCGCTGATGGCGGCTCTGGCGGATGATTGGCAGGTGTGCCAGCGGCTTCATTGGAGGGCAGAGATTCGGATGAATCCGGCCAAACCGCTGTGATTTTGTAGTAGTAAGTAACGCCATTCTGTAGTCCGCCCATATCTGTGTAGCTGGTTTGCAGACCCGGAAGTGCGCTGGTAATAAGATGCTGAGGATCAATTGGCACTCCAGCAGTCAGAGACCGATAGAGTTTGTAGTGAACAGGAGGAAATCCCTCGGGACCTGTGCCAATCCTGATTGCCATCGCATCATGCAGATAGGCTGCGTTGTAAACCATCTCAAGACCAACTGTACCATCGCCATTCTGGATACCCACCGTGCAATTGTCCGTGGGATCATTCAGGGTTTGGTACTCAAAGTAAATGGCTCCGGAGGAACGCAGGACAATCTGGAATGTATATGGTCCACCTACACTGATATGCGGTACGTCGATGTAGGAGATCACTAACTCATTACCGTCAGAATAGTAGTAACAAGTGGGATTGCCCGTATTGAATACCAGGTCATCCCAGAACGGAGCTACCATATTAAACGGATAGCCATAAGCGTTTCCGGGGAGTGTCTGGTTATTGTAGAAGGCATCGGCGCTGGTGAAGCTAATCCAGCCGTTGGTGCAAGCGTTGAAAGTGTTGTAGACGTTACCATAGAAGTTGAAGTCGAAGCCTATATCATACGGCCCCAGGTTCTGGTCGTCAGAATTAAGAGGTATCTGCGTGCCAATATCAATGATATCTCTCCATTGATAAGCGGGACCATCCGGTTCGTCTGAATCAACCCAGGTATAACCGAATTCATCCGGACCGCCTCTGTTGAGAAGAACTGGAGGATTGGTCGGCCCATTGGTTCCCTTTTGAGACATATCCAGAGGTTGAACGGGATCGGGACGATATTGAATCGGTTGGTCGGGATTGGCCTTGTCTGTGGTCAGCCAGGAACCAGGTAGCATCCAGTTTAGCGGCACTGCGAATTCGGCGCCGTTGGTAGCTCTAAGAGAAGTCGGAGGCAGTGTGCCGATTGGCAAGAATAGATCGCGTGAATGCAAACTCTCCAGAGGCGGCGTGCCGTTATCTACCGCGCTGATCGTGAACGCAAAAATGCCATCCTGACCGCCGGGAATGGGAACGACCATAGTCGAATCGGTCGGCGAGCCGGCAAGAACATCTGTTCCGCCCGGCATCTGTCTATACCAGACATTGAAGTGCGCTAAATCGCCTACACTGTTATCGTATGACCAATGCAGGGTAACATCGCGGCCATTAACAACGCCGGTAACGTTGAACGGAGTCGGGGGCTGATGGTTCATGCCTCTGCCGTTGGCAACGTTGGACGGATCTGACTCGTCAGGACCGGGATACACCGCCGTAATGCGGTACCAATAATCGATGCCGTTCGGGACGGGTCTATCGACATAGGTTTTCTGGACGCCAGGTACTGATGCCAAAAGATTAAATGGACCGCCGACACTTGTGGCCTTGTAGATATTGTAGGTTTGCGGAATTACAACCGCGCCGCCAGCGACATATTTCAAGGCGTTGTGAGCAATTAGAACTGCGTCGCCCGTGAATTGACGAGAATCACCGACATAGCAGTTGAAGCTAACTACCGGCAGATCCGGATTAACGGCAACGAGGGGCGTTCCGTCGTCATACGAAGCGATCACCTGTCCGTTGTTGATTACGGGAACCGAAGCCTGGAATCTATCACTCATTGCGGTGACACCTTCCATTATCGGATTCGACGGATCGAACTCACCAAGGTTCCGCTGAACGTACTGGGTCGGGCCCTGGGCAAACGATGAATACTGATCCATAATTCGGCCCGCCAAACCCCAACCGGTTCCAAAGCAGAATTGGTTGAGAACGACACCGCCGCCATTATCAACGTAGTCGGCCAACGCATCGCCCATACCTACTGGGTCTGAGAAAACGTAGTTGGACCAGACTATCACAACATTGTAAGGCTCGAGCTCATCAGGAGTGGGAACGCCATTCCTGCCGTCAAAATAATCTACTACGGTGACGTCATCGAAGCCCTGCAACTCGCTCTGAAGCATGGTGGCAAGCATCGGCAGCGATGATAAGTACATTTAATTCGCCGCCGCCGCCGCCAGGATGATTCCATCGCAAACTGACCTGGAATTCCTGATCGATAGAAGCTCTCAAATCACGCGGTGGGATTGCCCCGATCGGCAGGTCAAGCGAATTGGAGAAGCCGTCGGACTGCAGTCCTCCGCGATCGACGGCCGCTATCTTATAGCGATAAATACCGTCAATCGTGATTACTTCGTGGAAAGTCGTGTCGGGATGAGTGACAGTGCCAACCAGGTTAAACGTTTGCTGGTTATAGTCACGTCTGTAAACCCGGTACGCTTGGATATCGTAATCGGTATTCCGGTTCCAGGAGATATCGATATTGTTTCCGTTCGAGGAACCGGTCAAATTGGTCGGATTGGCTGGAGGATGGTTCTGAGCGACGCCGGTTACCTCGTTGGAGGGTCCGACCTCGACAAAACGCCCGCCGCCAATATCATACACCGCTGAAGCCTGATAGAAATATGTAACACCGTTGACAATTGGTCCGTTAGCGTCGGTACCCCAATCATCATAACTGGTGGCAGTTATCAAGGCGCTGTTGACCTTGGTCTGAAGCGGACGGTTAAATGGTCCGGTGGTCAAATCGCGGTAGAGATTGTATCCCGCGAGCACTTCAGTATCCATAATGGTAGGCAGATTCCCAACTTTCTGATTGGGATGATAAGCCATCCGCCTGGAATGCTGAGCGCTGGCAGCGTTTGGAGCAGGATTGGCTTGGCCCGTACCTACCGCCGTTGACGGATCGCCGCCGAAACCAACTCTTGACGAAATCTCTTCCGCCGGAGTGGCATCGTGCGAGAGTAACAGGTCGCGGCCGCCGCCGAATACCTTTACTCGGATCATCTGGTCGCCTGTATAAATATCCTGAGTCGCCCAGACACCATTCAGTCTACCCCATTTATTTTCGGGGAAATCGGTATAAGCATCTTGACCTATGCCTTCTTGACCGCCGCCGGCAAGATTCTGCATCCCTACCCAGAAGTAGCCTTGATCGACGTTAATCTCTGGCACATCCACGCTCACCCATGGAGCGCCGAGCTCGCCGGTAACTTCTGCTGTCCAGACGGGATCCGCTTGAGGATAACCGGTGCCGTCATCTAAAAAGATCGACATTAAGACTGGATCGGGACTACCATCCGGCCATGGCCAGTTCGGATCGCCTTCGGTGAATAGATGCACCATAACCGAATCGATCGTTAGAGGCCAGGAAGCAGGCGCGAACATATTAGCGATAACGTTGTCATCAGCTAAATACATCCAGCCGTTCGCGCAGGTACCATCATCATAGTACCATTCGGTGGACGCTGTTGTCCCCGGAGGTAACCAGGAGATGGGAATATGGCCATCCAGCCCTGATCTGGCCGATAAGTAAGTAGGCGGGCCTTCAGTGCCCGTTAATTGCACGATATATGAATCGTTGCGATCATCAAATATGAAATCAAATGGTCCGGATGTTGTCGCCGAGTAGACGATATCGGCTCCGCCGATTCCGCCTACACCGTAGCTGGCGACCGATGAATGCATTGCTCTGAACCTGAAAGTATAAGTATATCCTTGAGTCAAAGAGCAAGCTGCGGCCCATCTGGTGGGATGGTTAAGGTCGGTGCGATTCAGGTTAAAATTCAAACCGTTGTCGCCTAATACCGAAATATTCCAGTTGTTGTCGGAACCGGATGGATTAACCGCTAAAGTGGGAACCACTGGAGGAATCAAATTCGGTATTTGGAAACTGCTGCCATACTGCAACCGGGCATTTTCGCCGCCATAGTTCTCACTATAGATAGCCCAGGAATAGGTATGAGTATTGTCCCTGGCCAGCAACACACTGGCCGTGAAAATACCGTCTCCTGAGACTTGATCCGGGGCAACTCCATCGTCCTTAACTTCGATTAACGGAGCTGACCAGTCGGCATCATAGAAACCATCGGCATTCCAACTACCCTTGATGTAGAATGAACGATAATCCACATTAACGGGATTGGCGAAGGAGGCTCGTAAAACCGCATTGACCTTGCCTTCAAGAGCGTAGTTCTGTGAAATAGTGTCATTCTCAACAACCGTGATAGTGTCGTATATCGGAAGATGTGACGGAGGGAACTCAACCTTTACGACCCAGGCCGTATCGGATGGAACCATCAGTACATAATGTCCGTTGGCGCGGGCATTGGTGCCCCAGGTGCGGCCAATGACCGAAATTCTGGCGCCGGGAAGAGGATCACCGGAAGCTTGATCGGTAATATAACCTTCTTGACCGCCCCAGCCGTTTAACAGAGAGATGGCGGCATTAACTGCCGATAAAGCGTTTGCTACGCCGCGGCCATAAGTATTATCCTCGCCGTCGGGTCCAAGATCATCGGCCGTATCGAGGAGGATTTGACGAATCTGTTCGGATGTCAAATTGGGGTTAGCTTGCCTCATCAAAGCCACGATACCCGCGATATGCGGAGTGGCCATTGACGTACCGCTCCATCCGTCCTGATATCCGCCACCGGGAACTGATGAACGAACGTTTACGCCGGGAGCAACAACTTCCGGCTTGAAAGTATCAGAACCGTCAGGCGTGCAATTGGATGGTCCGCGTGACGAGAAATCGGCAATTGTCAGGTTCGGGTTATGGCCATCAATGGCGCCAATTGAAAAACTTGTCAGTTCAGTTGTAGCCCTGTCGGCGGGAACGCGAAGAGTTCGTTGACCGAGCCTTCGTTACCTGCCGCAAATACTACTACGATACCAGCTGCTTCGCAGGCATCGAGGACTGACCAAAACATATCGGAACAAGGAGGATAACCGCCGATATTCTGGCTGACGCCCCAGGAATTGGAGCATACATCAGGTACGTCCCATACCGTTCCGGGGTCTTGATCAGGATCGGCGACCCATTCGAAAGCGGTCATGGCATCCTGCACCGTGCGCGGAATGCTTTGACGGTCAATGACGCCGGCCGAAATCCATTGGGCATCGATTGCCACTCCAACCGTATCATCGGTTTCGTTGCTGCGGCCGCAAATGGTTCCCATCGTGTGGGTTCCATGCTGGCCCCAATCCTGCGGGAATGTGGTATTGGTTAACGGATCGTTCCAGGCCCATTCCGGATTGCTGGCATAGCGGGCATCCGCAATGCCTCTCCAGCGTTCTGCCAGAGCCGGATGATTACCGTCAACACCGGTATCGAGATGGCTTACGAGACGGCCCTCACCGGTGATACCCATAGCCCAAACTTCAGGCACATGGAGTACATCAGCGCCGTTTTCATGTCCCATGATCGTGGGATTATTTTCGCCTTTTTCAACCGGGTTAATATTTTCGATAGCGTAATTGGGGCTAATCTGAAGAACATCGTTCCGACGCACCAGCTGATCGATAGCTTCTGGTGTGGCCGTTACGATAATCATGTTAGCTATCCAATAGTTCTTATACGAACTTACCTGCCCATTCTGAGCCATTTGGGCTATCTGGGCCAGTATGTCCGCCTGGCTCTGGGTCGCCTTTGCTTGCAGCGCCCGAACTACCGTCTCATGCCAAACCCTTCTATCGGCGTGAATGGCATATAGGTTGTTCTGTATAGCCCTTAAATCCACTGCATCGGCCATCGTTATAATAGCCGTTACCATCTCCCCTTGCTTATGCTGCTCCAAATATGCAGGAAACGCCGGACTATATTCGCCGGCAAAAGCCGCAGAGGATATGATAAGAGTGAGTAGGACTAACACTGAAAATCTTAGCTTTTTTGACATAAAGAAGATCTCCAATCGTGAAGGTTAACTGATAAATCACTAATTATGATCGTAGTTGCTTTTCTGTGATACCTCCTTTTAAACACTTTTCTATGATTCGATTATGGTTCAACTAGCCTAATGGTCGTTGAAGAATTTTTTTTAGATCTTAAGTTAGTAAATCTTGTTAGAATATGCGTTTCCCTCACTCGCATACAAAAACTGCTTTTTCAATATATATCTTTAGCCCTGCCGCTTGTCAACAAGTTTGTCGATAAATATTCTCAAATATTTTGAATAGCTAAAGCTTTTTAGATAAAAGAGTTAAATCATATTAAAAGGCATCGATTATTAGTCTCCGCAAAAAAATCAGACTCGTTCAAACGGATCGAGCAATTTTTTGTACTCCGCCCCTGCAAAACGATCAGTCATACCGGCAATATAATCGGCAACAATTACGTGACGCTTCTCAACTCCGATCCTGTTTTTTATGTGGTCAGGCAGTAGATCGATATTCCCCATATAGGCGTTGAATAGCTCGCTAATGATCCGCTTGGCTTTCTCCGACATGCGTACCATCCTATAATGCCGGTACATATTTTGATATAGAAATAGCTTTAGCTGGCTGTTGAGCTTAATAGTTTCGGGCGAAAACGCGATAAGAGTTTTCCTGCTCTTCCTGACATCCTCAGTATTCAGCGGATTTTCTTTGGATAAAATCTGCTCCGAATTGATCGTGATATCGGTTACCAGGAAATTTATCAAATAACGTATCATCGAATGCCGCCGCATCTGTTCATCCGCGTAGGGATACTGCTTCCTGATTTCGTTAAAGCGATCTCGCCAGATATCTATTTCTGCCAGCTGATCCTCGGTTATTACGCCGGAGGAAAGCCCATCGTCGACGTCATGGCAGTTGTAGGCAATCTCATCAGCCATATTGACAATCTGGCATTCCAGCGATGGCTTGCCGTCGAGGCCAAGCTCCCAGTCGAGCTGCGGATTATCGTAATCGGAGTGATGTTTTACGATTCCCTCGCGAAGCTCATAGGTGAGATTAAGCCCCGGGAATTGGGGATAATGATTTTCCAGAAGGTCAACGACCCTGATGCATTGCCTGTTGTGTTCGAAACCTCCCTGGTCTTTTAGAAGCTCATTTAAGACCTCTTCGCCGGAATGACCAAACGGCGTATGCCCAAGATCATGCGCCAGGGCAATCGCTTCTGTCAAGTCCTCGTTGAGACGCATGCTCCGCGCTATCGAGCGGGCGATGATTGCCACTTCGAGCGTATGAGTCAGGCGCGTCCTGAAATGATCACCTTCATGATTAACGAAAACCTGGGTCTTATATTCCAGCCGTCTAAAAGCAGTGGAATGTACAATCCGATCCCGGTCTCTTTGAAAATCGGTGCGGTAGGGATGTTTCGGCTCCGGTTGGCGACGGCCTCTGGTTTCGCATGATTTCATGGCATAACGCGCCAGAAACTGCATTTCCATTTTTTCATACTCTTCGCGAAACATCTCTCTCTATTCTCCTCGAGATAAACCAATAACCATAGTATCGTTTAATCTGCTAATTGCTAAATAACTAAAGCTCAATCTAAGCGATTTCCATGATAAATCAAGGCCCCATCTCAGGATATTTGGATTGTTCATGTATCCCAATTCGAGATCGGCTCCTTTTACGATTGCAATATCTTGTTTGAAAAACCATCTTCCCTGCTTCCCCTCAGATTCCCTGAATCCCGCAGAAAAAATCATGCCGTCGCCAAGATCGACTGCTCCCATTACCGCTGGTTCGATCTGCCTGGAGTAATCGTAGGGTTTTTCAAGATTGATACGATTTAGCGACATCGCCCCGGCCAGATTGTTTTTCTTGAAATGATATTTCAATATTAAGGTCAATTCCATTGTATCTGGAATCATTTCCAAACTTCTCGCTTTCAAAATCAAAGGTTGATGATATGGCCAAAGCCTCCAACGGTTTGAAAGCGCCGCCCAAAGTGACTTTCGAATCGTTATAGAGTCCGCTCAAATCATACGAACGGAAACCTGCTGCTATCCCCCATCGTCCAAAGCCATAATTAACAGCCCCGAAATTCCAGTTAAGCGAGTTTATCGTATATGGCTTGGAATATAACAGAATGGCATTTGCTCCCTTCCGGCAAATGAAGTTGGGACTTGTACCATAATGTCCCTTCGGAACAATGGGCGATTGGTAATTCCAGAGAATCATCTCATCGGGGCCGTTGGCCCGCACAAATTGCATTGGAATAATCAAAAGCGCTACTAAGAGTTTTCTCATGGGGCGATCACCAGCGGAATGCATTTAGTCATGCTTTTGGGGCCTGAGATAGTCGAAAGAAGCAAATATACTCCGGGATAAAGTGCTTTCTCGTCGTTATCTCTGCCATCCCATATAATTAGCCCCATCCCTTGCAGCTTTTCTGCCAGAGTAATCTGTTTGCGGCCGGAATCATTGAATATTTCGATAGCAATAGTGCTTCCTGCGGGAAGCGCATAATTGATTGATATCGTCTCTCGTCTTCTCTGTGAGATTATTCTCGATGATATCGAAATTAGTTCATTTTCCAAATTAGCCGGCATTGAATTGACTCGTCCCGAAGTTGAGCCGGACGAATCAGATGAAAGATGCCAGGAATCTGATGGCAACTCTACGTTGTCCCGTTCCAGCGATTGCCCATCCCCGGCCGTTTCATTCCAAATGCATTGATCAATAGCCTCAAGCTCGCTGGAAAGCAGATAGACCGCCCCGGATGAGTTGGATAGTGCCATATTTGTCTCGAACGCCGGATAGTTTTCGCGCGGGCTATCACCCCAAAAACCTGACGAGTCTCCCCACTGGCTCTCAAATGACGGGGTATTATCAGTAGATAATAATCGTTTTGCCAAAATAGCATATTCGCGGGCCGGAACGATAGATGAAGGCAGAAAAGTTGCTGTATCGGCTCCGGTAATAACGATAATATTAGTAAGATCTATTGCGATGTCGCCTCGATTATATATTTCAATCCATTCCAGCGACGTATTCGAACCAGGCTCATTATAAAGAATCTCCGACAGCACGGCTTGCGCCCAGAGTTGTGCCGGTAATAACAAAAGTATCAACAGCGTTTTCAATAGGATGTCTCCAATATTAGGTATAGCGGGCCACTGTCTTTTTCGTATGAATCCTGCCAGCGATAGGTGGCTTTAAGCGACAGGCGATCTGATAAAATCGTTCTTTCCTCGATAAAATATTCAAGCTTGCCGTTAAAATGCGACCGTATTCTGGCGCAGGCCATAAAACCGGCCTTGACGGGAATTGACATATAAAGATGTGCAAACGAGCGAGAATCGTCGGTGCTGTTGCCATCAATCCAACTTGATATCAGTGTCGAAATCTCGATTCCCTTCTTAAAATTGAAACCAAGCTCGGCTATTGTACGACCGGTTAATTGCCCGGATCGTTCCCCATATCGGCCATTGATATCAAAACCGTCCCCGATGATAAGGCGGGCGCCCAGAGAATTATCTAAAGATGCTGATGCTTGAGGAGATCGTTTCCAGATTGATGACCATCCAACCAGCCGCAACCTGCCAAAATCAACAATTTTCCGAACTGAAAGCCCGCTCTCCCCGGCCTGCGGTTGTCGAAATGAAATTGGAAATCTCTCATCCCTGAAAGTAATATAATCCGGATATGCTAAACCTGATGATTGGGGATTGATAAAAGAATCGTCATAATACCAGAATCTAATATCATAACTTTTTCTGTCGAATTCGCAAGCGACTCCTGCGCCGGATTCAGCGTAACCAAGCTCGGATGAGATCCCCAGGATGGAATTTGAATAAAAGATCGAGCCTTCGCCGAGCGTTCGGTATTTACCGTTCGAAACCAGTTTGGTGGCGCTGGCAGTCAGGCCAATCCTATTTTCTCCGATGGGAACAGTAAACGCTCCCCCGCCAAAATCCTTACGTACTGATAAATATTTTTTCGATGATAATAAAACTTCGAAGCGATTATTAATTTCGATCTTGGCGCCATTATAATAGCTATTATCCGGATTCAAAAAATCGGATTCAATGCTGTCTTTGGAGCATATTAATCGGACGGTAATCATATCGTCCTATTCCCAATCCGAGGCCGATATTGGCGTTATAATTTCCGACTGTTACGGCATAAGAATCACCGGTTAGGCTGATACTTCGCCGTTCGGTTTGCCAGATAGAATTGTCATTTCGCCCCTTAAATACGACTCCAATGTTCTGATATGCATTCGAGAGCAGCAAATAGCCGGAGTTTTGGCCTTCCCTGACTCTCTGCCCGGAGCGCAGATAGCCTCGTCGAGATGATGTTTCTTGCAGGGATTGAATAGCATCAGCATTTCCCAGTGGCGAGATCAAATCCGCCGGATTGTTGCCCAGCGCCGACTGGATATATTCTATCGTATCTTTAACGGATGCCCCTTCCGCCAAATCGCGATAGAGTTGATAGCTGCCAAAATCGAAATATCCTTGTTCCAGAAGAAAATCCCAATCGGATTCGGTTTGAATCTGACCGATCCATTGGGCATTAGCGTGATATGATAAAAGGAATAGCGGCGCAATTGCCGCCAGAGCGATTTTTTGAAATCTCACTTGAGGCCAAATTTATCGAGTTTCCGATATAGAGTGCGTTCGCCGATACCCAATAGCTCAGCAGCCTTCTTTCTATTGCCATGAGCCTCCGATAAGGCTCTCGTTACCAGTATCTTTTCCATATCCTCGACATTGACCGAATTATATGACGGGGAAATGGGTTCAGACAGAGTTGTTTCGGCAACATGAGTACGATTCAATTCCCGCTCGATTAGCTGCTTCAGCGACATGACTTCATTAGTCAAAGCCACCAGAGCCTGAAACAGCAATTGATGTTCCGCCGCTTCCGGCGTTCGCTTGGTTATCACCGGAAGATAATTTGAGCGAGGCGCATTTTCCATCATATACTTTTCGAAATCCGCGCCCGAAATCCTGCCGGATATATTTGTTATGGTAAATGAATCGATCACGTTTTTGAGCTCGCGCACGTTACCCGGCCAATTGTAACGATGAAAAAGTTTCATAGCTCCCGGTTCTATTCCCAAAATATCGTTACCAAGTTCGCGTTTTCGTAAATTTAGAAAATAAAACGCCAGAGGCGATATATCGGCTTTGCGCTGGGAAAGCGCCGGCAAATCAATCGAAACGACCCTGAGACGGTAAAAGAGATCCTCTCGGAATCGCCCGGTGGATACATCCTCTGCCAACTCTCGATTAGTGGCGGCCACCAGACGGAAATCTGCTTTTATGGAGATATTGCCGCCAACTCTTGTAAAACTGCGCTGCTCTAATACTCTTAGCAGTTTGGCTTGAATTTCAAGCGGTATCTCCCCTATCTCATCGAGGAATATCACTCCTCCTGAAGCTTGTTCGAAAACCCCGACTCGCCGGGTATTAGCGCCGGTAAATGATCCTTTTTCATGGCCGAATAGTTCTGATTCAATAATTCCGGGTGCCATCGCGGCTACATTTACAGCGACAAAAGGGCTTTGGGGCTTATTCGATTTATCATGAATAGCCCTGGCTATCATCTCCTTGCCCGCCCCCGATGGCCCGGTGATAAGCACGTTAACATCGGACGGAGCTACTTGCAATACCGTTCTCGCGGCGGAGGCCAATTCCTTTGAACGGCCGACCAGCCCGCATGATTCGATAGCTGCTCTGTCGTTTTTAACTTCATCGAATGCGCGCGCCATTTCGGATGGTTCAACAGGCCAGCTCAGGCTGCGGTCATAGAGATTCTCCTCGGGGATATTACTATATTGATATAGCACGATAACTGGAATGGCAGGCGATTCAAAGTATACCCGCTCCATCAACTTAATCGGAAAAGGCTCGCTGCGTAAATCAAAGATGATACCATCGGCTTTACCAATCGAGGCCGCCAGCCTGGCTTCGTCAGTTATCATCTCCACCTGATTCCCCGAAAAAGCAGGCGTGATATTATCCGCAAGTCCCTTATCCCGACTGAATATATAGATCATCTTTTTGTAGCTTTCTTTGTCTTAGCAACTGGTTCATTACTTACGAGATTAAATTCGGCCCGTTTGTTCTCCATTTCTACTTTGACTACCAGGACCCGGACCTTATCCCCCAGCTTGAAGACCCGGCCGGAGCGACGGCCATAAGCGCGATGCTTGCCTTCCTCGAAAATAAAATAATCATCCCGAATTGTATTAAACGGCACAAATCCTTCTACCATAGTCGCCATCAACTCCACAAAAAAGCCTGCCCTGACCACCCCGGAGATAATACCGTCGAACACTCCGCCGACTCGTTCATAAAGATATTCGAGTTGCTTGATTTTAACCGAATCGCGTTCGGCTTCGTCGGCCGCTATCTCGGTCGCGGTGCAATGCGCGCCGGTAGCCTTAAGCACGGATGCTACCTCAGATGCTATTAGCGATGTCAGCTTGTGATTCAGTACCAGCCTTAACATGCGATGAACCAGTAGATCGGGATAGCGGCGAATGGGTGATGTAAAATGCGTATAAATCGGAAACGCCAGCCCGAAATGGCCAATATTATCCGGCTGATAAACGGCCTTTGCCAGCGATCGCAGCAATATCTCCTCTACAAACGGCTCCTCGGGTTTATCTTTGACCGTTTCTAAAACTCGCTGCAGCTTCTTGGGAGTAATCTCCCCCCGGAAACTGAAATCATATCCCATCTCTCGAAGAAGGGCGCCGAAATTTTCGATCTTTTCTTTATCTGGTTTGTCATGCACTCGATAGAGTATTGGGGCGCCATGCGTTCCCAAAAAGCTGGCCGCATAACGGTTGGCCAAAAGCATGAATTCCTCTACAACCTGGTAGGACGGTATCCGGGCCTGCACGAAGATATCGATCACATGCCCTTCAGCATCGAGATGTATCTTAGGTTCTGGAAGGTCAAAATCGAGGCTCCCCTTTTCCAAACGCTTTTTACGAAGAGTTTGAGATAGCTTTAGCATCTGATCGAGCGCCTTTCCCGCGACGCTATCTATTTTGCTTTTGGCGCGGGCGTCATAATAATGCTGGACTTCATCGTAATTTAGTGACGCTTTGCTTTTGATAACGCTTTCCACAAACTCCCAGCTCAGGACTTTGGCCTCTGCATCGAGTTCGGCGATAAAGGAGATTGTCAAACGATCTTCATTTTCGATCAAACTACAGATATCGCTCGAAAGCTTTTCGGGCAACATCGGGATAACTCTATCGACCAGATAAACCGAATTGCCCCTGACATGCGCCTCATGATCCAGCATCGATCCCTCGCGCACGTAATGGGATACATCGGCGATATGCACTCCCAGCCTCATCTTTCCGCCTTTGAGCGGCTCTAAGCTGATGGCATCATCATGATCCTTGGCATCAGCGGGGTCGATAGTGAATATCAACAAATCCCGCAAATCCCGACGGTGCGCAAGTTCTGCTTTGGGAATGGCTCGTCTTATCTTGGCCAGTTCCGGTTTGACAGATTGATCAAACTCCCGCGGCAGCCCGCGTGAAACGATCAGCGAATCGATATCCACTCCCGGTGAACCTGCCTTACCGAGAACCTCCTCGACAGAGCCCCTGGGCGGCAGATATGGCGCCTCCCACGGCGCCAGCCTGACCGTGACCATCAAGTCTTCGCTCAAGTTCAATCCGCGGGGATTATCGATTTCTATATTTCCTTTATAATGAGGATCGTCCGCGACGATATACATTCCATACCGGCTTTTATAAAGATGTCCGACCAGCCGCCCCTTTTCCCGATCTATTACTCCAACGATTTTTCCCTCTCGATTTTTGCCGGCCCTGGTATCTTTTATAATGAGTCTCACCTGTTCGCCATGCAGCGCCCCTCCGAGATCGCGAGGAGCGATATATATCTCGCCGCTCTTATTATCGGGGATCACAAATCCGTGACCGCTTCGCGCCATGTATAGTTTGCCCTGGGTAAACCCCTTTTTCGGTTCGGCGACCAACCGTCCCCCGCGCGCCTTGAGCAACTGGCCGGACGAAATAGCATCTTTGATCAAGCGTCGGAAATTCGGGTAATCCTCCTGTGGAACTCCCATCCGCTTGGCCAGATCACGAATCTTCAGAGGCTTGGAGTCATCCTTGAGATTCTTTTTAATATCTTCTAATGTTATCTTGTACATTTGTCTTATTATATGCGTAGATGTCTAATTATTCAAATAAAAACTGCCATTCTGACAGCCCTATTTAATTTTCTGATTTTGATATTTTTGGTTGAATGTATTAATTATAAATGCTATAATACTGATAGCAGCGGGATAGAGGTTCTATGGGAAGCAATACAATCCTAAGGGAAAGGATACATTATGAAAGTTTCCGTTAAGGCTGAGCATGCCATTCATGCCATGTTATATGTAGCGGCGATGAGGGACAAGGTCAGTTCGATCAATGAAATTGCCGAACAGGAGAGTATCCCCAGAGAATATCTTGCCAAAATATTGCGGGAATTGGTGATGACCGGCCTGCTAAAAAGCCATCGCGGTTATTTTGGAGGCTATAAGCTGGCTAAACCCGCCAATAAAATTTCTTTCCTGGATATTATCGAGGCTATGGACGGTACGCTTAAAATTGTATCTTGCGTTGACGATCATCATTCGAAAGCCGGCAAACCGAAACGTAAATATTGCACCGCTCAGGTTTTCTGGGTACCGCTTCAATATAAACTGAAAGAAACCCTAAGCGAGATGACCCTGGATAAAATCAAACCGTAGGGCTAATATCGAATTTTAAATAATATTAGATTTACTTTCCTAAAAAACAAAAATGCCACCCCCCAGAATCGAACTGGGGACACACGGATTTTCAGTCCGTTGCTCTACCAACTGAGCTAGGGTGGCATCTTAAGTTTCGGTGAATATAGCCAGAGCGCTATTGACGGTCAAGCCCTTATTTCGGATTATCGGGAAAGTATTTATAATCTATTCGCGCTTTCGTCTCCGGATATTTCCCAATAATCTCTTCTATTGTAATTTCGGCTCGTCCCGCCTTAGTCTTTACGATCAACTTCTCCCCTGTCGAGATTTGAACGGTCTCATCGCCGCTCTTGATCACTGCCTGATTCAAAAATCAAACTCCTGCGCATCCCGGCCCCTAACCTGCTTGGTGATGATAACCCCACTTTGGCGCCATTGTCGTAAAGATAAATATCGCTTCGAGGCCCGCGCCCCGGCGCCGATGATTCATCCTCGAAATTAAAACCGCCATCTGATGCCTCGTGATTGGATGAGATAATAAAACTTCCCTGCGCCAGCGGTCTGAATACCGTCAAATTCGAGGACTCCGATTCTCTGCCGTCCGGCCCCACTGTCCGCACCATAACGTAATAGGTTCGGCCGTTTGTCAAACGATCCAGCGGCATCGATTCTTTGCTGTTGTCGCCATCGGTATCGCCCGGATAAGGAGTCGGGTTATATGGCGTTCCCGGCATTTTCTTCCACGCGGCAGTATCGCTCACCGCCGAATCGTCGCCGAGATAAATATTATAGCCCGATATCACCTGCGCCTGTGAACGATCTATTGACCAGTATAATGTTGCCTTGCGGCTTTCAGCTTGGACATTGAGATTAAACGGCGCCGGTAAAGGTTTGATAGATGGCACAATAATTGGCGCCGGAGGCTTCGGAGCGCAGTTAATTAAAATCGCGGCAAAAATTATGATAAGCCCGAGATAAAATCTAACGGAAGAAATAATCTACTCCCAGGCTGTACTGCGAAACGTTTTGCTTGATAGTAAAATCTTTGAAATTATTTTCAAAGGTCATAAAATGACCGCTGCCCCCATGCCATCTCCCGCGCAAATCCAGCCAGATCGTAGGCGTCAGCTTGACCCCCAGGCCGGCCTCGAAATGGCCGCCAACCGCCGTGCGGGAATCACGCAAGGCATCGCTGTTGAAATAATCATCGAGACGCATCGAAAAGATCGATAGTCCCACCCCGACATACGGCACCACCGGCTGAGTGGGGCTGAATTCGAAATAAATCGGAATTGTGCCGGTAAAAATTGCGGCCTGGTAATCGATCTCGCGATTAATTCTCCCCTGGCTAAATCCCCCCGTATCATAAAATACGCCTTTGGATTTAAGGCTGTAGATCGAAAAGCCGGCATCGATTGCGAAATTGCGATGAAATCGGAAATATAACCTAATGCAAATGAAACATTGCCGCCGAAATTCTTCATCTTGCTCGTGGGATAGGTATTGTTGAGATGATCGAAGAAATTCGAGAACGACGGTCCTACGGTCCCGCCTAACAAAAAGTAGCATCCGTCGGAACTGTACCGTCCTGCGCCGCGCTGCCGATGTTGCGCCAGCGCCGGCACTGCTAACGCGGCAACTATCAATATTATCATAATCTTTTTCATGATTTGGAATCTATTTCATAGCACCCGGAAATGCAACTTAAAAGGTTGTCTATCTCGCCATCGATAAATCTCAGCCCGCGACAACCCAGTAAATCCAGACGGTGCCTATTACTATAGTTATAATTGTTATCGGCAGACCGGCCTTTAAATAATCAATAAAGCCCAGCCGAACATGCTGCGTCTGTGCCTTCTCGGCCACAATCAGATTGGCCACCGAGCCTATCAATGTCAGATTACCGGCAAATGTCGACGCCATCGCCAGAAGCAGCCAGAGCCTGGTTCCTCCGCCCAGATGCGCCATTAGCGGCTTCATCAGAATTACGGCCGGAACATTACTAACGATATTAGAAAGCACCGCCGTCAGGGCCGACAATCCCAAAAATCCACTCAAGTTGCTTTGAGATACATACTGGCTGGCGAATCCAAGCATTTTTGCTAAATACCCTGCTTTTTCAAAGGCACCCATCACAATAAATAATCCTGCAAAAAATAGCAGCACGCTCCAATCCAATTCCTTGAGCACATAGCGATGTGGAACCCTGCCGATTAAAAATATTATGGATGCCCCTACCAGGGCTGCCAGCGGATATCCAATTCCGATAATAAAAAGTATCAGCGTAACGGCCAGAGCCCCAAGTGTCTTGAATGTAAGAATTCGTTTCAATACCGGCGGAAGCGATTCGAATATCGGTAATTGCTCGCGGCTGATCTCTTTGCTGTAAATCAGCCTGATAACCACATAGATCAAGCCAATCCCGATAGCAACCGGAATGAACATGACCAGCGAAAATCTCAAGAACGGTATCGCTGACTGAATTCCGATATACATATTCTGGGGATTGCCAGTTATCGTCAGCGCTGAACCAACGTTGGATGCTGTCGCAATTGCGATTAAATATGGAATCGGATTAAGCTTCAGGAATCTTGTCGCTTTGAGAATAATCGGCGTAAAAAGAAGACAGATTGTATCGTTGACAAAAAACGCCGAAAGTAAAGCTGAACACAGTATCGTCGCCCACAATAGTCCTGACGTCGAATGCGATACCCTAACCAGCCAGTAAGCGATATATCCGAAAAAGCCTGCAAATTCCAGGTAGGCTATCATCACCATCATACCCAGCAGAAATGTGATGACATCCCAATCTATAAAGCTGTATGCTTCGCGGATTGTAAATAAGCCAGTCAGAATAAGTAGAGTACTGCCAATTACCACTCCCGCCGGACGATCGATCTTTAACCCGGGAAAATTCTGGATCGCGATAAATATATAGGTAAGAATGAATATCAGAAGAATTAAATATGAATTATCCATTGCTTTTCGTAATCCCGCGTTTTCTCATTTCAATTGTCATTCTATAATTTAGATTGCCCTGCCTTGATAGTCAATATCAGTTGTAATTCCGCAATCGCTGAACTTTAGATCTTTAAATTACCGGAAAACAAATAGGGCGCCGTTCAGACGCCCTATTCAACAATCAAATTATTAACTGAAATTTCTATTGTTCGATTTTATTATTGCTTAAAGAGTCGCTGGGAACGCTGGATTTATCCAATAAGGCCAGCCTGTGTTCCTTGCCGCGCAGGACCGAAAGTAAAATATAATTTTTGTTGGCATTCTTGATTATAGCGGCTTTGAAAGCTCTTAAAATCGGGGGTTGGTTGATGATTGACCTCGGTGATAACATCGCCATCGAATAAATTGCCCTTATCCGCGATAGTGCCGACATCAACGAATGAGACGTAAACGCCCTCCTTGGTTTCCAGCAGAAGAGACCGGAACATATCATCGGTAATTTCCTTAACCGTGAACCCAAAATTGGTTTCGTACTCATCGGCGTTGATCTTAGGCTGCTCACCGATTACAACGGTAATCTTTTTGCTGTCGCCATTGCGATAAATTGTGACTGCCTGCTTGGAGCCAATCGAACTCTGTGAAATCATCAGCGAAAGCTTGTTAAGATCATCAACTTTTTCGGCGCTCAGTTTTTCAGTGCCGTAATTAAGTAAAACGTCGCCCGGTTTGAGTCCCGCTTTATCGGCCGGGGAGTTTTCGATTATATCCGAAATCACGATTCCTTCCATATCGGGCTTCCCCAGATATTTGGCGAAACTTCGATTCAAGGGCTGCGTTACGATTCCCAGCCATCCCCGCTCTATACCGCCGCTTTTAAGCAGCTTGTCTTTGACCTCAATAGCGATATTGATCGGAATGGTGAATCCCTGGGTTTGCCCCACTCCGCGCGAATTGATACCTATAACCTCGCCCTTCAAATTCACCAGCGGGCCCCCCGATGATCCCGGCGCAATAGCTGCGTCAGTTTGGATAAAATCGTTCAATAGCGGAGTACTCGATTGCGCGCTCAAAACCCGTCCTTTACCGGATACTATGCCAAACGATACCGTCCGGTCGAATCCATAAGGATTGCCTACAGCGATCACCCATTCCCCTACTTGCAGGGAGTCGGAATTTCCAAGTTTGGCTACATGCAGATGTACATCCGGAGGAACCTCGATTTTAAGCAATGCCAGGTCGGTGAGCTTATCAGTGCCAATCACTTTGGCGCGGTATTCGCGGTTCGATTCCGGAGTAACAGTAACTTCCACGTATTTATCAACCACATGATCGTTTGTCAGAATATAGCCGCTCGCATCAATAATCAATCCTGACCCCAGCGATTGATATCTCTGGGTATCCTGCTTTTTAATTACCTCGATATGAACCACTGCCGGAGTAATGGAATCGGAGACCGAAATAATCAACGATTTTAACTCATCGAAAATTTCCAGCCCTTTGTTTTGGGCCTGGGCGCTTCCGAATGAAATTACCGAAAAGCACAAGAATATAAGCCAGCCTTTTTTCATTTGAGGCTTCCCCCTGAAATCGAAATTGATTTATTCATTAATTTTGCTCCTTTATCTCTCCACTATTAGGACCAATTATACCTTATTGCGCCGGTTTTTGCCAGCAATTAGTGCCACGATAAACATTTAATTATTATAATGATAGAGTGCCCCGACGTTCCCTTTCTGCCATTATTTATTTTTAGTGAAATTAGATAATTTTATCGAACTTAATAGGAATTCTTACCGTTTAATTGATTGAAACCTCTTTGGCAGATATGAGCGCAATTGGCGTCAAAGGTGAGGATAGATTGTTGGTATTCACGCTAAAGAAATAGAAAAACCTGCTCATTTGGCAAGCAGTCGTTAAAAACTGGAACATTTTTACCCAATTATAGTATTAGAAAAAAATTGACAAATGCAATTTTAATCATTAGGATACGGGTTTAACAAAATTAGGAGGAATAGAAAATGAGGTACTGGGCGCAGTTTCGAGGTGTGGTGCTGGTGCTCTTGGTTGGGGTAGTCTTCGCTCTTGTCGGGATGATCATTGGCTCGAATTTATCCATACCCGATAAGCTCAAGGCTGAACCTCAGCGCTCAGGGCAGGTTGCAAGTACAGCCGATATCGCACCAATGAATGGGCATTCGCCTTTTGTGGCTGTTGCCGAAATAGTCAGACCGGCCGTTGTTAACATTTCTGCCGAGTCGGTCACCGAAGATAAATTCCATAATTTTATGGATGACGATTTTTTCAGGAGATTTTTCGGGCTTCCCCAGGGTCAGAACTCCCAGTCAGCCGCGCATGAGGCGCTCGGAATCCCTGGGATCGGGATTCATCATCAGCCACGATGGATATATTTTAACGAATAATCACGTTGTCGAGGGAGCCGAGAAAGTCACCGTGACCCTTAGCGACCAACATCGCTATAAAGCCGAAATTATCGGCGCTGATAAAGAAACCGATGTTGCCGTTCTCAAGATTGATGCCGGTAACGATTTACCAGCCATCAAGTTAGGAGACTCAGATTCCATCCTGGTGGGTGATTGGGTCATGGCGGTCGGAAATCCATTCCCCAACTTAGGCTTAGATCGTACTGTCACAGTCGGCGTCGTTTCCGCTAAGGGACGGCAGGGCTTGACCTTCGGAGGCGACAATCCCTCCTATCAAAATTATATTCAAACCGATGCTTCCATTAATCCTGGCAATTCCGGCGGACCGCTGGTTAATTTGCAGGGTGAGGCTATCGGGATTAACTCTGCTATCGCCACTCCGACCGGCGGCAATGTCGGCATAGGCTTTGCTATTCCTATCAATATGGCCAAGGATGTAGCCGAGCAGCTTATGAAAAGCGGCAAGGTGGTCCGTGGCTATTTGGGCGTTTATCCTCAGGATATTACCGAGGATCTTAAGAACGCCAACAGCCTGCCATCGACTCAGGGCGCTCTTGGTTGCCCAGGTCGATAAAGATACTCCCGCCGAGAAAGCTGGTCTTAAGGTGGGAGATGTGGTCACTAGGTTTAATGGCAAGACGGTTAGCGATGCTCAGCAGTTCCGTTTCCTGGTAGCCAATGCTGGCCCGGGATCGCAACTGTTAATCTCGAGGTCTGGCGTAACGGCTCCACAAAAAATATCGATCTGAAGCTTGGTGATCGGACCGACTTTGTACAGTTCCAAACAGGAGACAGCCCGCCGAGGATAAGGAGCAAGACCGATGGCTCGGGTTTTCGGTTGAAACTCTTACCGCAGGATAACGCCAGCCAGTACGGTGTCGAATACGATCCGGGCGCCATTATTGTCGATGTGGAACCTGGCAGCCCGGCTGACGATGCCGGTTTAGTGGCTGGGGATATAGTCCTTAAGGTTGGCGGCCAAGGATATTCAAATGCTGCGGATGATTTTTATAAAATCGCGGCGAAGCCTGAAAAAGAGCACGAAGCCGGTTTCATTTTACATCAAACGAGGTAAGGCCAACATATTTGTTGCGGTAACTCCGGAACAATAGGGAATTTGGAACTAATAAAATTGTAATTAGGTTGTATTCGTGTCCCGGTCAATAGACCTGGAGTAATAGGTTTAACAAAGGAGTCTAATCTGTTAACAAAATCGACCAGAAGGTACCGTGACGAGGATAGATCCCTAGATCTCTATCTTCGGGAAATCGGTGAAACCCCGTTAATTACCGCCGCCGAAGAAGTTGAGCTGGCCAAAAGAATCAGGAAGGGCGATCAAAAGGCCCTTGAGAAACTAACCAAGGCCAATCTCCGATTCGTGGTCTCGGTAGCCAAGCAGTATCAAAACCAGGGACTATCGCTGGCGGATCTCATCAACGAGGGGAATATCGGCCTGATAAAGGCCGCCAAGCGTTTCGATGAGACCAGGGGTTTCAAGTTCATTTCCTATGCGGTCTGGTGGATTCGACAAGCTATCTTGCAGGCATTAGCGGAGCAATCGCGTATTGTCAGATCTGCCGCTAAACAGAGTCGGGACTCTGCACAAAATAGGCAAGGTATCATCATCTCTGCAGCAGGATCTCGGACGGGAACCATCGCCCAATGAGATTGCCGTAGAGCTTTCGTTAACCGAGGGTGAGGTTTCCGATACGCTGAAGATATCCAACTCGCATCTGTCGCTGGATGCGCCGTTCTCGGCATCCGAGGACAACAGCCTCATCGATATCCTTGAAGACGAGATGCAGCCCTCGCCCGATGAGTCGCTGTTAAGCGAATCGCTGCGGGTTGAAATCGAGAAGGCGCTCGATACGCTGACCCCCCGGGAGGCGGAGGTCATCAACCTCTATTTCGGCCTCAATCACGAGAAGCCGTTGACCCTCGAGGAGATAGGCGCGCGGTTCTCGTCTGACCAGGGAGAGGGTTCGTCAGATCAAGGAGAAGGCGATTCGCAGATTAAGACATGCCTCACGATCAAAGGCGCTCCGAGCCTATCTGAATTAGGGGACATATAATAACAACCGAAAAGGCGGGTTATCCCGCCTTTTTTATTGTTTGATTACACCAAATTAATCTCTCGTAGCGCAGGTCCCCTGGGACCTGCGGCCCGAACCGCGGCCTATTCGTAGGTCAAAACTCCTTGGTAGTTTTGACATTAAGCGCCTAAGGTGCTTACTTCAGCAATACGCATTTCTCCGCTTTTGATACATCCCCCGCCTTAACCCGGTAGAAATACACTCCTGATGCCCTATCCCTCGCATTCCAGACTATCGAATGCTCCCCGGCTTCCTGGTATCCTCCTTGAAGCGTTTCCACTTTTCTGCCTGCAATATCAAATATCTCTATCGAAACATTTGAGCGCGTAAACAAAGAATAGCTAATTGTGGTCTGGGCGTTGAAAGGGTTGGGGTAGTTGCACAACAATGAAGTATGATTGGGCAAATTAATATTTGGGTTTTCAAGCACGTCTTGTACCATGGTTTTATTTAGCATGACGGATATCTTATTCGGAAATTCCGGAAATCCCGCCTCTATAATATCCAGTGCTCTATCGCCGTCTATATCTCCGGCAGCGAACATGCCATCATATCCCGGCGTTTTACGCCTTGTGCCATATCGAAATGGTGTCGTAAAAGTACTATTTCCCTGATTTAGATAAGGGCTTATGCCATAATCTTGAAAATATGGGATTATATCTACCAAATTATCATTATTAATGTCAGCTGCAATTGCATTAGTGGATGCATTCACTATCCTAATGAAGCCCGCATTCTGAAAATTCAAATTACCTATATTTCTTAGCAACTGAAACTGGTTCGAATAATCGCGCAAGAGTATCAAATCATTATTTGAATCATTATCAAAATCAATTCCGAATATCTTATTGTATTGGGTGGACGACAACACAAATGACGTTGCTTGTTCGAGAACACCGTTACCGGTATTTCGAAAAATCGTAAGGGTGTCTCTCCCAGCAATAATATCATTTAGGCCATCCGAATCGAAGTCGCATGCCAGAAGCAAGGTGGTCATCAAGCCGGGGATATGATATTGTACCGGCCGATTAAACGATCCGCTTTGATTACTCAGGATTACGCTTATGCTATCAGGAATGCCTCCCACAATAATATCATCTATTCCATCTCCGTTCAATTCAGACACATAATACTTTGGTGAATCATAATACGGGATATTTACGCGTGTACCGCCAATAATATTGCCCGTTCCATCATTATAAAATATCCTTATTTCCAACGAATCGATGGGGGGGTGATGAATAATCGCGAAATCGTCGGTGGAATTTCCGTTGAAATCGCCAATTAGTATTGTGTTATCTTCGAGTGGCGCAGGAGTTATAAATGATTGTGTAAAATGCATGTCAGATTGATTAATAAGTAAAGCCAATAAATTGTTACTTGTTTTCACAACAAGATCGCTAAGCCGATTCCCGTCAAGATTGGCGCAGTAGACTCTTGTTGGGTTAACGGGAAAATCGTAAAGTGAAGGCATAATGAACTTACCTGTTCCGTCATTATTCAATACTGAAACGGCTTTCCCATCGTTACTTGCCACCGCCATGTCAATATGCCCGTCTAAATTGAAATCTCCGCCTGAAACCCACCGGGGATGAGCTGGGACGAAGTAAGTATCTGTCACAGCAAATGATCCATTGCCATTATTGAGATATGTAGTTATATGCGAATTGTAATGTTCAACTATGGTAAGATCGTTTGATTCATCACCATTCAGATCATCGATTGCAATAGACCTGGATTCCATGCCGGCGGGCAATTCGGTTGATAACTGAAATGAACCATTGCCATTATTTAGATAAATTGCAAGGCTGTCCATTATGCTTGCTGCGACAATATCATCGAAGCCATCACCATTAATATCGCCTGCTCTCAAGGTATAATATCCATTAGAAATAAATTTAGTTGTATCGCTGAATTGCCCATGGCCGTTATTAATGAGAATTCCCAAAGCAGATTGTGGTTGGCTGGAATAACCAACCGCTGCAATATCTGGAATTTCATCATTATTAAAATCATCGGCAATAATCGATACGGCTTGTGAGATTAGCTGTATCTGTCTTCTGGTAGAAAATACCCCATAGCCATTATTAAAAAGGATCGTGAGGGGCGAGGTACCATAATAATCCGCTATTATAATATCAGTGTAACCATCGTTGTTGATATCCGCGCACCATATAGATGATAACCGCAAACCAACACTATAACTGGTATCCAGTTGAAATGCATTACCAATGTTTTTAAATATTGTTACCTTTGTTCTATGGACATCGATGACCGCCAGGTCCGGAAAGCCGTCATTTTCGAGATCGATTGCAAAAAGGGAAAGTGCTGAATCAAGGCCGCCGTAGGTTACTGGAGTTTGGAATGTGCCATCGCAATTGCCAAGTAAAATTGACAGGCTGTCGCCATAATAAGGCGCAACTGCGATATCCAGACAGTCGTCACCGTTCAGGTCACATGTCACCAAGTGGTTGGCAGGTTCCGATAAGGTGTAATCTACCCTGGTATCAAATAGCGGCTCAAAAGCATAAGCATCTAATGTAACCAGTATCAGAAATAGCGTGGAAACAAGAATTTTCATATTTCCTCGATTTGAATAAAATAGTATTCCGGATAACCCCGAATACTGACTGCAGCTTGTATCGGTCAATCTATGGCATTAACAGTTTACCGGGTTTAATTAGTTCCAATATCTGGCAGGGACGGTTAGGGTAAGCCCTATTACAGAAACCGGGGTCCTTAGGGACCCCGGCTGTAAATTATATATAGGCAATTATTTTAATAAGATGCACTTCTGGGTTTGAGAGGTCTCCCCCGCCCTGAGCCGATAGAAATATACGCCGGATGCCCTATCCTTCGCATTCCATACAATCGAATGCTCCCCGGCTTCCTGATATCCCCCTTGAAGCGTTTCCAGTTTTCTGCCTGCGATATCAAATATCTCTATCGAGACATTTGAGCGCGTAAACAAAGAATAGCTTATCGTCGTTTGGGCGTTGAAGGGGTTGGGGTAGTTCAATCCAAGAAAATACGATTTCCCAATTTGGTAAGATTCAGTTGCATCCGGCTGCCTCAAGGCTGTCAATATGGTAAAGGAATAGGGTTCCCCCAAATAGATATAATCGTTAGTAGCAGTAACAGTGTGACATTCATTTCCATATGTACCTCGGGAAACAGGGGCTCGTGGATTACTGATGTCATAAACTGCCATGTACTCGTCGGTGCAGATATAAACCAGATTTCCTGTCACGCAGAATTTCTCAGAAAAGGAATTCAATTGAATGGTCGTGACCAACTCAGGGTTGGCGGGATCGGCAATATCCAAAATAGTAACAGCACTGTTTCCCAAAACCAATATATAACGCCACCCAAAAGCCGCCATATCATTTGGAATGGAATTTACGTTATAAGTTCCCAGCAAGGCAGGATGTATGGGATCAGAAATATCAATTGTCTTAATGTCGTAAAGATCGTTGATAGCCAGAGTATTTCCCAGAAGACAAATCCCTCTGACACTGATGCTCAAAGCAAGCTGCCCATCGATATGAAGATTGCGCGGATTGGCAATATCAAATACGGCTAACCTCCGGGAGGTGGCATCCGAAACGTAAGCGTACCTTCCCGATACAGCCAAATCCAGCGCGTATACTCCGGAATAGCTGCCGATCTGGGACGGATTTATCGGATCTGAAATATCATAGGCCCTGAAACCCTGATAGCCGCAAGCTGCAAAGATGAGGGTATCACTCAGAGCCATAGTATAAATAGATGCCCCGCAATTGTACCTATAGGCGAGTCTCGGTTCGAGCAGGTCATCGATATCGACGACCCAAAGACAATCGTAAGCATCTGCTATAAAGGCATATTGTCCTGATATCTGTATGCTGTTCGGATACCAAGCCGATGCGTATGTTCCGCTAACTACTGGAATATGGGGATTGGTTATATTTACCGCCAAAAAACCGTTATTACGATCAGCAAGGTAAGCATAGTTATCATCCACAAATAAACCCCAGCATAGGTCGGCAGTATCGAGGCTATCGACAAGAACAGGGGCAGATGCATTGGCGACATTCACAACATACAGCCCCTGATAACCGGATGCCAAATAAGCGTACTGGCCGGATACGGCAACATCCCAACTAACGTCATAAAGATCAATCGAGCCGGTTATTGAGGGCAATGCTGGATTGGAGATATTAATAATTCGCAGATTCGTCAAGTATGACGCTACATATGCATAGTTGCCGGATACACACAACCCGTAAGGGAAATCCTGTTGGAACCCGAGAGTAGCCACTATATGGGGACTTTCGGGAGGCCGGATGGCAATGACGCTCAACCCAGCATCAGATGTTGCATAAGCATAAGCCCCTTGTACTGAAATGCCCGTAGCCTCCGAGGAAACGAAACAGTGTCCAACTACATTTGGCTGTGTCGGATCGGCAATATCGACTATCAGGATATTATCCCCGTCATAAAAACTTTCTCCGCAGGCCATGTAAAGGTATTGTCCATCAGTGGCAACATCTTCGACATATCCGGCCCGATTAATCTCGGCGATTCTGACAGGATTCTGAGGATCGTAGATATCGACAACCTTCAGGCCGCCGTTTCCCTCGGCCAGATAGGCATAATTTCCCCAAACCGCAATCTCCTTACCTTCGCCTGTAAGCGGGCATTGGCCTAAAAATTGAGGAGCCGTGCGGTCAGATATATCGAGGATGACGATCCCATACTTGAATGCGCAATAAGCATAATTCCCCACAACCTGAACGCCGTTTGCCTGATGCCACAGAGTAGATCCCAAAAAATTGATATACTGAGCCTTCGAGTTTGCGAAAATTATAATCGTCAGAGTGGTAGCCCAGGCAAAAATGCTACGATTCATAAAGAACCTCCCTAATCAGGCAGCAAAGAAATTTCGCCTCAAGGATAAACGGGGCCGTGAACTAATTAAACTATATTTAATATGATTGATTTGTCAATGAATAAATATACCGTCAGGCAATATCGCCTAACGGCATAAAATTATCGGATTACAGCCCCAGCTCTTCTTTCCGAAATATCGGATCGAACGGAATATTCATCTCGCGAAATTTCTCCTCGGCGCCCTGGCGGCGATCCACGAGCACGAGGATTTTTACGATCTCGCATCCGAAAGCTTTAGCGGCGTCAATAGCTTTTAAGGCCGAGCCGCCGGTGGTGGCAACGTCCTCGATGATCGCGACCTTCATCATCTCCTGAAGCGGCCCCTCGACCAGGCTTTTGGTGCCATGATCTTTGGTCTCTTTGCGCACGATAAATCCGATCATCTTCCGCCCGCGTTTATGCGCCAGGGCGGTAACGGCTCCTATCATGGGGTCAGCGCCTAATGTTAATCCTCCAACTGCATCGCAGTCGATACCATCGAGCTTATCGAGCATGATCTCGGCCATGAGATATAAACCTTCGGAATCGAGCGTCGCCATCTTGCCATTGATGTAGTAGGTTGATTTTTTTCCGGAGGCGAGAGTGAAGTCGCCGAATTTAATCGCCTTTTCCAATAGGATTTCTTTGAGACGGGTCTTTTTGTCAGTCATGGTTTTTTCCAATTTATTTCATTATGATTTTTATTAATGCACCGGATAGTTTGTGATTTACTGTCACAATAATGTCGACATCCAATTTAATCTCCCAGGCCAATCTGTATCGTGTCGGAATAAACGCCCTCTTGTTCGCTTAATCTGGCATGGACTAAGTACCGTCCGCCCATCGGCCAACTGCCATCGGGCTTACGGCCATCCCAGAGCGTGGAATAACGGCAAACTTCATTGCTGTCGGCTTTCTTGGCCCAGAGCAGATATTCATATCCGCTTTTTTTTTCGAGTACGAATACCGCAATCGAATCGGGCGGATTCTTAATATTACTGGCAGCAAAACTGAAACCAACCTTTTCTCCCAGGGCATATCCGACCGGCTCAGTCTGGTTTTTCAGCACAGGTAACTCCTTACATGAAACCAGGGCCGTAAATATCAATGCGACTACGAACAATTTTCGTATCATTTAGCCTCGACTTTCGGTGGAAAGGTTCGTCCGATAATTGATTCGGCAATCAAAAGAAGCAGGGCCAGAATTAAAAATTCCTTCCATAGCTCACGGCCAAATCGCGCTTGAAGAACTGTCGATTTGAGATCTGAATCCGGCGCAACGGCTTTAACTCCGATTCCCAGTCGCTGACCGATCTCGTCCGCCGAGATAGTCTCTTTCTCGGATTCGACGCTATTTATATTGAAAGCCAACAGCCCGACCGTTTTATCGCCTTCTTTCATTAGATAAGTCCCCGGTGCGCCATACTCTGTAAATTTGGCCATCGAACCGTTTCCCTCGGCCACGGCCTGCAAATCCTCAAATGTTCCCGATGGCGATTGCAGGCTCAATGCGGTGGTATTCCCTGATGGAAGCCTCCATTGCACCGGTTCGCCTATAATGCCGTTCGCGCCGCTTCCGCTGTTTTGAGTACCGAGGTACTCCACGCTTCGGACCAATAGCGGGATAAAAAAGCTGTGGGCCACCAGATCGCTCGATGTCAAATCCAGCCCGCTTCCAAATATGATGACATGCTTATTCTCCGATTCGGCCAACAGGTTTATCCCTGTGGAACTTGAACCGAGGCTTCGGCCCCCGGAAAGATTATGATAATACACCATCTTGATATCTGGTATCGATGGCCGGGCGCTGTTTGTGGAATCAGGCGAGTAAATTGTAAAAATCGGATGTTCATAATCGAAGTTATTCCAGTTGAGATATTCATTATCGGCGCCGGAAAGATCGCCGGGGCTGATGCTTGAAATCGATGGTAGAAATTTTTTCCAATATGCTGCATTGGCTGCCTTTCCCAGAGAAACGAATAGTCCGCCGTTACCGGCGACAAATTTGGCGATAGCGCTTTCACGGGAGGCGTCCAGCGACGGAATATCATCGAGCAGAATCACGTCGTATTTGGCCAGGTCTTCCCTCAGCAAATCCGATACGGTAATTCCGGTAAATTCAATCTGGCCGGCCTCAGGCCTGTCAAGAGCGAGCTTGACGGGGTCGTTATCCGATAGCCCCTGGCTGACTACCAGAAGGTTAATTTTATCGGGGATATGCAGGCTGAAATAGCGTCGGTTATCCGGCTCAAAACTGTCATGGTCGATTTCCACATATCCGCCGTGATCACCGGGCGTATCGAGTTTGAGATTGAAACGGAATTTAGTTGGTTGATTGGGAGGCAGCGCCAGCGTGGTCTGAGCCTTTCGTTCACCGTCTACAACAACTCCTACCAGGATATTTTCCAAAGTGCCCTGCCCATAGTTGGTCAATTCGGCTTCAACATCGAAATTCTCTCCGGGAACCAGAAGCTGAGCGGGCATGATAATATCGCTGATCCCGATATTATCGGCGCCGGTTGGCTTTGGCGAGATTGTAAACAGATGAATATTTTTCCAGGCATCGCGGCTGAAAAGATCGGACGGAAGATCGCGGAAATTTTGAGCTTTAAGATCGGAAAAAATATAAATTTCATGATTCAAATCCGGGCTTTGAGATAGTATTTCGCGAGCCTGCTTCAGGGCTTCTCCGATATTTCCCGCCTGGTAACTGAGATCGATTGCAGCTACCTTTTCTTTCAGCTTATCGCCGGGATTCGTAGGTCCGATAACATCCAAAACGCCATCGCCGGGATAAGAGATGACAGTAATTTTATCCCCCGGCTCGAAAGAATCGATCAGGCGGGTAGCGAGACGTTTAGCCTCGTCGAAAAGGCTGCCGGTTTCGCCTTCGGCGTCCATTGATACCGACCTGTCGACGATAATCGCCACCGACGATGAGGCCCGTGATGAACCCGCGAAGCCTCGCAACGTGGGCCTGGCAAATGCCAATACTATCAGAGCTATTATCAACATCCGAAGCAGAAGCAGCACTAACTCCTTAATTTTGAGCCAGCGCATCCGGCTTTTCTGCATCTGCTCCAAAAATTTGAGCGATGAAAATTCGACGGTCTTGATTCGCCTTTTAGAGAGAAAATGAATAATAAGCGGTATCGATATCGCCGAAAGTAAAAAAAGAAAAGCATTATTTAGAAATGTCATTTATTCTTTTGTGCAGGGATCTATTTCAATACGCCTCTACAGATCGCCTCTCCAACTTGATTCAAGAAACAAAGGATATCTTCAATTCTATAGCTCATATTTATTCTTTAAATAATTCCTGGCCAAAGATTTCTGGTACTCACCTGATTTTATTTCGATAACCCGCTTGTAGTACTCATTGGCATCCTCACGCTGGCCCTGGAGATCGGCAAGCTTTCCATACTCCAGATAAATGCAGCCCTGAAAATAAGGGCGCTTTTCCAAAAATTCGGCGATATCGAGATACTCGCGAGCCTTATCGAATTTTTTCATCAGAAGAAGTGCTTGTCCGGCCAGCAGATAATTAACCGGTTCGTTTGTGGTCGTTTGCGCTTGTCCTAATGCCAATGCCACCACTGTCGCCAGAGCGGTATCTGCCGGCATACCCTGAGATAATTTCAAACGGCCGACGGCAAGTTGATAGTCCGAACTTGCTTTCATCGAATTACTCATACTATCGAGAATGGCGCCGCATTCCTTGATTTCGCCGCGATCCAGATATATGGAGGCCAGTTGCAGGCCAGCCTGATCGAATTTGGAATCGAAATATAATTTCCGATAACTTTTTATCGCCTGATCGACTTTTCCCAGTGCAAGTTCCATATCGGTTCTGAAAAATTCATCTTCGGATTTAAGAGGCGTTGGCTCCCGTTTCAGCAGTTCGGCCGCTTTTTCATAATTGCCTGACCAGTACTCGCACACGGCATAAGGCCTGATACTGGCAAGCGATCTGGCGCCGTATGTTTTAAGCGTTTCTTCATAGTATTCCTCGGCCCGCTTGTAATTTCCCCGGCCAAGATATTCAGAGGCGTAATATGTCAGCTCTTTTTCTCTGGGCTTGTATGATTTGACATAGCCAAGAAATTCCTCTGCAGTTTTCGTAAAACTTTGTTTATAAATATTCTCGAACTGCCGTTGGAAATTTAGTACCGTCGAACGGTCGTATAAATTCTTAAAATTGGCAATATCTCGATTATCCGTTAACCAACGACAGAAAGCGCCGCTGACTATCCGGCCAGTATCGGAATCAACCCAAGCCTCATCGATGAACCTCTCTGCCAATTGCTCAGGCCCAAAATCGCCCGCAAACTTTCTCAGTTGCAGAAAATTATCCTCGTAAAAACCTGCGAAACCCGTCACCATCCAGCGCGGGCCGTAACCCCACATGCGATACATCAAAAGCTCGGCTGCCGGTCGAGGAGTGGCGACATCGATATCGCGACCGAATACCAAATCGATTTGGCGTTTGCGAGGCTGGATTGAGTAATTTAGCCGAGGATCGAGATAGGCCGCGGTACGCGTATCCGGATGCATATAATAATCGATCTTATCAAACGACGATAATTGAAAGCTGCTGCGATATCTGTTATAAACATTTTCCAGGTATCCCATTTTCAAGGCCCACAGAAAATCGGCGTAGGAGCCTTTTAGCCAGTGGGTGCGATAATGAATTGTTTCGGTGACCGACCAGGCGGTGGTATCGTCAAGAGCCTCCTCGACCGTTGGGACACTGGAAGTATCATCCAATAGCGTAATCATATATTTGACTATTTCGCCATCCCTGACAGGTTGAGACGGTATTGGCAATGAATCACCTGTCGCGATTTTCAAATTATAAGTGGCGTGATGATAATCAGGACCAAGCCCGAATAATTCGGCGGCAATGTCATAGATTCCGGATGAATCCCTTAACGCGGAAAAACCGATTGTATAAGGCCCCGTAAAAATTTCAACCGTCTGATTTTGTGGAATCAGAAACTTATGACCGGGGATTTCGTTTTTCGTCAGGCTATCCTGAAGAATTCCTGTCAAACGAATATCGAGCGTTTGTCCAAATGAAGGTATGAATAGAAAGACTATGAACAATAAAATAAAGGATGGTAAAAATAGCACAGAGCGGTGAATCTTCTGGAATTTTAATGTCAATGCGGGGGCGTATCGCGATACTATCTTACATGAATTTAATGATGATTTATTATTCGACATTCTGATTTTAAACTTACGGTTTTCACAAATAATCGAGGTATTCATTTTTTGCCGCTTGCCCCCGCTAACTTTCGGAGGATACCCAGATTGACTGAATCCATTTCATTTTCCTTGGGGGTTTCCAAAAGTTTGGGGATCTTATCAAGCCGCTTATCTTTCATAATGAATCCGAAAGGCTTTTCTCCGATAGTCCCCTTGCCGATATGCTCGTGACGATCCACCCGCGAACCGAGACCCTTTTTGGAGTCGTTTAGGTGAATTGCCGCCAGGCGCTTCAGGCCTATTATACGGTCGAACTCCGAAAACGTTTTATTGTAACTCTCCTGAGTTGTGATATCATAACCGGCCGCGA
Source organism: uncultured candidate division Zixibacteria bacterium (assembly GCA_963801605.1). GTDB lineage: Bacteria > Zixibacteria > MSB-5A5 > UBA10806 > UBA10806 > UBA10806. The sequence goes on along the minus strand of CAWDFP010000006.1, from coordinate 1,577,489 downwards.
AAATATGGCAGGTATCGAGACATACCATGACCCGCTCCGGTTGAGAGCAAAGCTCGATCATCCGCGCTAATTGTTCGAATCGGTAACCGAGACCTGTCCCCTGGCCGGCGGTGCTTTCCAGCGCAACCTTGACTTTGAAATTAGGCGATTTCTCATGGAGCCAATTGAGAGATTCGGCGATCTTCTTCAGGCCCTCTTCTTCGCCTTGTCCCATGTGGCCGCCGGGATGAGTAACCAAATACGGAATCTTCAGCTTTTCGCACCTGGTCATCTCGATCAAAAATGCCTGGCGTGATTTTTCAAGCAGGGTATCGTCCGGCGAGCAGAGATTTATCAGATATGAATCATGCGCTACAACCGGGGAAATACCTGTCCTTTTTTGTTCGGCGTGATAGCGGGCTAACTTCATCGTCGCCAAGCTCCTTTGCCCGCCACTGGTTACTCGATTTGGTAAAGATTTGAATTGTGGTACAGCCAACCTTTTCACCATCTAAAAGGGCGTTATATACCCCTCCTGCAATAGACATGTGCGCGCCTAACAGCATGCGATATCTCCCTTCGATATGTTCAGATTAGTCAAAATAGCGATCCTGAACGCATTTTCAAGGAAAATTGCGCCATAATCGGATGCCGCCTCGACTACGCTCTGAATTAATATTAAAAATAGATAAAATAACTACTTTTTATTTGGCGGTTGTTTGCCTGCCCATCTCAAAAATTCCAACAGTTGACGAGCCTGATCCGGCTTGATATCCAATACCGACATATAGGTGCCATATTCCGAGATCAGCTTTTTAACCTCGGGATCTTTCTTTTCCATGATGTCAGTATTCAGGATCATATTCATGATAAATTCGGGAGTCATTTGATCGGTTACGTTGCGAAGCGGCGGGCCTATCTTTTTCTTATCTAATTGATGACAGGTTACGCACTGACTTTGGAACAGCGCCTGTCCCTTGGAAACCATCGACGTATCAATCGGACCCAACTTTAGCTCCTTGATGGGACCTATCCCTTTGTCATCGGATTTATGCGAGGATTTTTCACCGGCCTTGGTTGAATCTTTCATGGCGGGCATGGCCATATCATCCTTCTTAGTTTCGGCCTTAACCTTTGATGTATCAAGTTTGGCCATCTTTTTTTCGGATGAGCCCATTTTTTCTTGCGCCAGCAATTGTGACGACAAGTAAACCGGCACGATGGCCAGCAATATCACCATGATAAGTACTGATTTTTTCATTTCATTCTCCTTCTTTATTAATATCGATTACATAGCGAACCATGACAGCAGGTACAGCGTGTTGTTATCGGATGCGTTTCTTCCGAAACCGTCATAGTTTTTCTTGGCGCCGTTAAATTTATCATAAATTGCGTATTGAATGGAAAATTTCGTGTTTAGCCAGGGGACAAAATCAAGTTCGGCTATGACTCCATCGCTATTGGGGCTGCCCAACCGGCTCCCGAAAACCGGCGCAGATGCATATAATATTTGGTCCTTGGTGCCGGTCGTTGAAAAGTATCCCAGGGAAACTCCGACGTAACTTTCGAAATAATAATTGGCGTTGAGCCTTAACGTGTTCAATTTGATTATCTTATTTGTAGAACCGTCATCCGAAAATGTGGCCGTCAGATTCTGCTTCTCGTGAATATATGTGCCATGCGCCGTAAAATTGCCGTCGCCAACCATGCGCTCATATTGACAATCAAACGCCAGATCGTTAAAGCGGTCGGTCAGGCCGCTAACCCCGGTGGGAAATAACCTGGCAGAGATTCCATAAGCGCCCACCGACAAATATTGTCCCGGCCACTGTTTTTGAAGAGCTATTCGCCAATACGGAGCCAATTTCTTAATGATTCGCTCCGACGTTGAATCCGGCGGATGATCGCCTCCTTGCGGCGCTGACCGATACAGATCAAACTCGCCGTAAATCAGTCTGTTCCAGAGAGCATAAACACCCAGTCCGGCCACCTGGCGCTCCAAACCTCCCTCGATTATGGTTGATGCCGATGGCCCTGGGGTAATCGATGAGGCCGCGTAAGGGAAACCCCAGATAGGGGTGCTATTCCATACATCCTGAATAGTGGGATTATCATTTAAAGTCGCTCCGTAAACCAAATCTTTTGAGCCAAGCTCCGTTTCATTGGCAAAACGAATATCCACCAGATCGAGATTGAACGAGGCGCCCTCAACCGCGTATGTATACTGTACGAATGCCCCGAAATTTGGCGTTACCTGCCCCGCGAAAAAGAAACTCAACTGCTCCGGAAAATTAACGTCATTATTCTGAGTGCCGGGAATTCCGGTATTCAAATGATTGAAAGTCGCCTGCAGCATTCCGGAAAGAGGAGGAATTTTCAGAAGGCTCAGCGAGGTTTTGTCTTTGCTATTCTTAGCTTCAATAACATCGGTTCCAACCTGGGTATAGCCGTGAAGCTTGAACAATCGTCCAAACGAATTCAACTCCGGAAAAAGATAATGGCACGTCTTGCAGGCTAAGTTTGTTTGACGGGCATAACTTGGAACGGCGTAGGAATTCAGAGGTGATAAAATAATCAATGCTCCAGCCGCCAAAATCAGCGTAAGTCTGTTGATACTCATGATGCTCCCTCCCCCGGTTCGATCATCGTCTATTAAATTGTGTCAAACAGTATCCGATAGTTTAGCCAAAATCCCCTGAAAATCAAAGAGTTTTTTCCTGCGAAATAAAAAAAGGGCTCCGACGAGCCCTCTATAAATGCTGCTTATTCTATTAAATTCTATCCAAAGCCTGCTTAAGATCATCGATCAAATCGCAGGGTGCCTCAAGGCCGATAGAAATCCTGATCATTGAATCAGTCAAACCAACCTTCTGGCACATTTCCTCCGGTACACTGGCATGGGTATGCCTGCGTGGATGCTCGATCAGGGTCTCTGTTCCGCCCAGGCTGACCGCCAACCGGCAAATTTTGACATTGTTCAGGACCTCGAATGCCTCCTTCTTGCCGCCCTTAACATAGAAGGAAATCAGCGAACCCGGTCCGCTGGATTGCTTTTTATAAATTTTGTATTCCGGATCACATTCTTTAAGGAGACCCGGATAAATAACTTTGGTGATATTGGGATGAGTGTTCAGAAATCCCGCTACTTCCTTGGCGTTTTCGGCGCATTGACGCATGCGAAGCTCGACCGTCTCCAGAGAACGTGACATCAGCCAGCAGCAGAAAGGATCGGTGGTCGCTCCTAAAACCGAGCGGAACGATTTGACTTTAATAAGCTCTGCCTTACGGCCCAAAACAAATCCCCCAATGAGATCGGAGTGGCCGCCTAAAAACTTGGTGGCCGAGTAGACTACCAAATCGACTCCCAGAGGGAAACAATGCTGGAAAACCGGCCCCAGGAAGGTGTTATCGGCAACCACCAGAATATGTCCGTTTGCGCCTTTATATTGGCCTGTTAGTTTTACGATTGCCTCGATATCGGTCTGGGCCATGGTGGGGTTAGCCGGGGTTTCCAAAAATACCATAGCGACACTGTCTTTATTAGCATCCAACGCTAATTTATATTCGGCGGGATCAGGGCCATAAACGGGAACAGCCTTTATGCCGAATTTTGAAAGAATATCATGGAAAAAATGCTCGGTGCCGCCGTAAACGGGGGCGGAGTAGATAATAAGGTCGCCCGGTTTGAGGAGAGCCAAACACATGGTCGATATGGCCGACATACCCGATGGCAGCACGGCGGCGGCTTCGGCGCCCGGTTCGAGAACCAGCATCTTATCCTCGACAATCTCCATATTGGGATTGTTCATGCGGGAATAGATCAGGCCGAGATCGTCATCGGGACCCCTATCCTCGGGGTGGTTTTGCAGATGGAAAAAGCGCTCGCCGTCCTCCGCGGTTTTGAATAGGAATGTCGAGGTTGGAAAGATCGGGACCTTGGCCGACATTTCGGACAGGCCCGGATCGTATCCGACGGTCAGGACCCTCGTTTGGGGTTTACAGTTCGGCAGGGCCGATTTCCACCAGTTCTTCTTATTTTCGCCGTGCACATTTACCTCTTTTCGAATATTTCAATTCCAACACATTAATTGCATCGCCAGGGGCAAAAATATATCGATTGCAGAGCGAATGCGCAATGGAGAATGCGCAGTAATGTGGTTCGATTGGCAGTAATCTCAAGCAATTGGGGTGCATGGCGGCATGAATAACGGGAACCACTTTTTGGCAAGCTCCAAATTACGGAGCCACCAACGAAAGCGGTTTTTCCGCGTTGCCCGGCGGCTGCCGTCACGTCGATGGGGGTTGCCACGATATGGGTGGATACGCTTTCTTTTGGTCTTCTACTGAGAACCATAGCTATAGTAGCAATGCATGGAACCAAGCCCTGCAGTCCAATCGTTCAGAAGCTTACCGAGGCTATGACAATATGCGATCCGGGTTTTCGGTTCGCTGCGTTAAGGATTAGATTCTAATATATGCTAATTAAATGCGGTCGGGTGCCTTCACCCGACCGCTAACTTATATTATGCCTCAGGATGGAAACAAAGTGACATCCTGAGGCATACGGAATTAGCTCCCATTTAATAGTGGATTTTTTTTGGTTTATTTAATATTTTGACGAACTTTGAATATCCTTAGCGGTATACTTAATTCTGATATGTTATGATGCGGATAAAGATGGAAAACCATTCACAATTGAACAAGAGGGTATAGCATTATGGTCGAAGCCGACGGTTTATGCATGAGCTACGGTCCGGTGGTCGCATTGGCAGACGCCTCCTTCAAGGCCAAGAGAGGCGAAGTATTGGGTCTGCTTGGCCCCAACGGCGCCGGCAAAACCACCACTATGAAAATCCTCACCACCCAGATTGTACCCACCGCGGGACAAGCTAAGGTGGCCGGATTCGATATCCTGAAAGAACCGATTGAAGTCAGGCGCAGAGTCGGGTATCTCCCCGAAAGTCCTCCGCTTTATCCCGAAATGGAGGTTGCCGAATATCTTGATTTCGTGGGAAAAGCCCGCGGTCTGGACGGTCCGGCCCTGAAGCAAAGGGTTGATTATGTCGTGCATGCCTGCAGTCTCAGATCGGTTTACCGCACGCCGGTTGGCACCCTTTCCCGCGGATATGGTCAAAGAACCGGACTGGCCCAGGCGCTAATCCATGATCCCGAGGTTTTAATTCTCGATGAGCCGACGTCGGGTTTGGACCCGATTCAGATCATGGGAATCAGAGAACTGATCAGGGCCATTGCCAAAGATAAAACTATTTTATTTTCGACTCATATTTTGCAGGAAGCCCAGGCTATTTCGGATCGCATCGTAATTATCACCGAGGGTAATATCGTTGCTGACGGCACAGTCGAACAGCTTGAGGCCAAGGTTTCGCGGGGCCAACGCTTTACCCTTACCGTCAAAACGGGATCATCAGACCTCAAACAGGCCCTTACCGGCTTAAAAAGCCATTCCGATTTTGACTTTAATATCACGGAACTCAGCGGCTATGCCAAAGCCATGATAGAATCACCGTCAGGCGACGGCCTTTGGGAACAGTTAACCGATCTCATCTACAAAAACAAATGGCCGGTCAAAGAGTTCACTCGCGAGCGCGCCTCGCTTGAAGAAGCTTTCCGATATTATGTGAAATCGGGAGTGTCCAAATCCCCACTTAAAGAGAAAGCGGCATAGGAGATCACAGATGAAGAATATCGGAACAATTTTCAAACGGGAATTCTTATCCTATTTTAATTCCCCTATTGCCTACATTTTCATTATCGCCATATTGGCAGTCTGCTCCGGCTTCTATATGTTCTTTTTCTTTTTCTCGTCCGGAGTGGCTGAGATGCGCGATTTCTTTACGATCAACTCCTGGCTGATGCTTTTCTTCCTGCCTGCCATAACCATGAGGCTCTGGGCCGACGAGCAGAAATCAGGATCGATAGCATTACTGCAATCTCTTCCCATGAAACCCTACGAGTTGGTGGCGGGAAAATATCTGGCAGGACTTGGTTTTTATGTACTCTACCTGGTCGGCACGCTGCCAATCCCGATTGCAATCTCATTCCTGGGCCGTCCCGACTGGGGACCGATCTTTGGAGGCTATCTCGGGTTGTTCTTCCTGGGAGGGCTTTATTCGGCTATCGGCCTTTTCTTCTCAGGACTGTTTAAAGACCAAATAACATCATGGGTGATGGCGGTAATCGGCTGCCTGATAATCCATCTACTGGGATGGCTCCCGGTAGCAGCCCAACTCGATTCCTGGGTAGGCGGATTCGGAACGATCCTGCAAAGATCGCTCGGCTCCCTGGATCGTTTCGAGAATATGTACAAGGGTATTATCACCCCCAACGATATCATCTATTTCCTGGCGTTGATTGCTGTTTTCCTGGTGCTAAACGCCTTGACCGTAGAACAGCGAATGCGCCGTAAAGCCGATATCAAGTTTGCCACCTCGGCGATAATCCTGATAGCGGTGGCGGCCATGCTCAACCTGGTGCTGTTCCGCATGCCTCTGGGACGGCTGGATACGACCCAGGGCAAAATCTACACTGTCAGCAAGTCGGCAAAAAATATTCTCAGAGGCTTAAAAACCAAGGTTACATTGCGATACTATGTGACCCCTGAAGAAAAAATGCCGGCCGGCATGAAAGACCTTCAGCGAGACATCTCCGATAAACTCGGCGAATTTGCCCAGATATCGGATAAAATAAAATTCGAGGTTATTGATCCTACCGCCGACGAGGAAATGACCAAAACATTGGAGCAAAAGGGAATCACTCCCTTTACTCTGCGAACCACTGAAAAAGACGCGGTGGGCATAAAAAAAGTTTACTCATCGTTGGCAATTGCCTATCTCGATAAGCCTGACGATGTGATTCCTCAGGTGATGCCCGGTAGTCTGCCGACACTGGAATACGATATCTGCTCCCGCATTTTCCGCATGACCCAGCCCGGCCAGGCCGGCGTAGCGGTAGTCGCTCCCTATGATCCTGTAGATCAACGTTACAACGATCCGCGCATGCGCGCTTATATGCAGCAGATGGGACAGCAGGTCCCGGACAAGACTGACCGCTTCAAGAATGTGACCGAAACGTTGAAAAAGCTCGGCTATAATGTTTCCCGAGTAGATCTTTCCGCCAAGGAAAAATTGCCGGGCAATTTAAAAACGTTGGTGGTCTTTGCATCCGACCCGCTCTCCGAGAGACAAAAGTATGAAATTGCCAAAACCCTGGCATCGGGTAAGAACGTCATCATTGCCGCTCAGGAATACAAGTTCAATTACAGTCCTCTTAAAGGCACCGATATCATGATTATGCCCGGTAAAGAAGACCCGGCCGTTAATGATTTGCTGTCACGCTACGGACTCGGTATCGGCGATAAAATCCTGATGGATGAGCAAAACCAGATCGTTAGCATGCAAACTCAGAAATCGCTCGGTTTTATAAGCCTGCCGGTCAATATCGATGTTCAATCACCGGTACAGATTAAAGTCGTACCCGAAAATATGAATTCCAGTTACGCCTTTACCTCCAACCTGGGGCCGATGGTCTATCTCTGGGGTTCCCCGCTCAGGATTGATTCCGGCAAACTAAACAGCCTCGGATTGACTTCAACCGTTCTGTTTACCTCCAGCTCCAAAAGCTGGGAATCCGAATTTTCCGGTGGAGGGCCTCTGAATGCCGAAAACTCCAAACCCGGAAGCTTTATTGGCAAGCAGCCGCTGGCAGTCATGGTCACGGGGCAATTCCCCGATCCCTATGAGAACCAGGCGCCCCCCAAGTGGCAGGATGAGCCTGATTCTGTGCCGGCCCCTTCGATGGCAACATCTATTTCAAAAGCGCCCGGCAAATTGCTGCTTATTGGCGCCAGCGAGATATTTTCCGACCAGTTTATTCCCGGTGGCGATTATCAGGGTCAGAAACCTTCACATGAGGATTTGCTCCTTAAGGCCGTCGAGGGCCTGACATTAAGCGAGGACCTGCTTCAAATAAGCAGCAAATCGGTCCAGGTACGCTTTCTCAAGGAAACATCACCTATCGGCAAGATATTCTGGAGGCTTTTCACAATCCTGTTGGCCCCGGCCGTTATCATTACTCTGGGTATTACCAGGATGTTTATGAGACAGAAGAGACGTCAACTCTATCGTGCCATGCTGGAACAATCAGGTGGAGGAAACTAAGCCATGAGTCAAAAGACGATTCTAATTCTGCTGATAGTATTTGTCGTACTGGTTGGCGTTTTCTTCTTGCAGAAAAACCTGAGCCATCCCTCGAAAGACCTCAAAAGCTTCTCCGAACTTAAAGTCACCTTCGATCCGCAGGCGGTGCAGGCAATTCAGGTATTCAAACAGGACTATCCGGATTCGGGTTTCCTATTCACAAGACGGGATACCAACTGGGTGGTGACCAACGCTTATAACGCTCTGGCCAGAACAAAGGATGTCGAACAGATATTACCGATTTATCAACGGTCGGCGGAACCCTTCGCGGGGAAACCGAGGATCTCTATCCTGATTTCGCGATAACCGATCAGAGCGCCTTGCAGATAAAACTAATGGGAGCGGATAATTCGACTCTGGCGCATGTTTATATCGGCAAGGGCGGCCCGGACGGTAAAAGCTGTTTTATTCGGGTACCGGGATCGCCTAAAGTCTATCTGGCCGATAATAATTTCATCTCACGATTTTCTGCCTGGGGTGCCTCGCCGGAAAAGAAACTTCCCAATGATCGCTGGATAAACCTCTATCTCATTAAGAAAAACCGCGATAACCTCTCGTCTTTCAAGGTACATACTCCCAAGGTTGACTACGAATTCGCTTCGATGAGCCAGCCCCCGATCGATAGTATGAGTCCCCCCTCGAAAACATGGGAGCAAGTGGCGCCTAAAAAGGGCACGATCCTTGATGATGGTAAAATCCGTGGATTACAGAGCACCATCAGCGGTCTGATGGCCCAGGGCGTAGTTGATCCGGCCAACGCCACATTGCATAATCTCGATAAACCGCCCTATAGCGTTTGGGTTAGCGATTCTTTAGGCGACGCCACGCTTATTAATTTCAGCGATAAGATTGATACGCTGGACAATCGATACGTAACGGTCAGCGGCGAAAACACTGTATATAAGGTAAATAAAGGCGTTTTCGAGCGCGTATTTGTTACACCGTTCGAAATTCCCAAAGCGCCAAAACCGCCGACAGCTGTAAAACCTAAATGATAATTTCTCTCTAAAGGGGTAATACAAAAAGGCGACTTCGGGGATAGTCGCCTTTTTTATTTCAACCCGAAATTTTGTCAATTCCCGTGAGCCATCCTGCACTTTTTCCAAAGTTCAAAAAAAACTCTCTCTCCGTGAACGCTAAATTATAGACATTCCTCCATACTCTCAGTAAATCGATTTTCAATTAATATAAAGAACCCTGTAGGTCGGGTTCCGAGTCCCTTGGACGAGAAAACCGACACCGATCTAATACTAAACACGTTATTTAGTCTCTTTCTAAGTGCCATCTTCCCCTTTTTGCCCAATTCGAAAAAAACTCTCTCTCCGTGAACGCCGATTTCTCTAATTTCCTCCACGCTCTTGAAATCCTCCAAAACGCGTTCAAAGTGCATTTTGATTTATAGAGGCTTATAAGTGGAAGGACAATTGTGGCCACAAGACCTTCCCTACAGATGGCTGTCCTCTCGGGATCCACAGGGGTCCCCCGGAATCGCCGTCGATTCAACCGGCAGCCAGGATCGCTTCTCCCACAGGAGGTCAGTTTGACTCCCCAAAGAGAGGAGAAACTGGAGGCAGGTCAGGACAGGTCCCATCTTGTAAAGGGTTTACCCGCCTTCTTTCTGGCGGGATTATCGGTCCCGGGACCTCCCCCTTACAATACCGCAAGGGGACTGAAGATAGTAGGTCAAATCTCCTCGGAGATTTGACAGATTAATCACCAAAAAGGAGTTGAATATGAAATGAAATTTAGCCCAAATTAATAAGTCAGATCGCTGGCGACCTGACCAAATATCACTGCTTGGTATCGTTATCTGCCGGAGGATTTACTTTGGTTGGACCTTCCCTGCCGAATAGCTTCCGCCACAGACGCGTGATTCCACCGCCGCCTTTAGCCTTTTTCTCAGCTTTGCGCTTTCTTTTCTCCTCGCGTTCTTTCACATCCTGGATAGCGTCAAGCTCCTCGATCTTTTGAAGCAGGCGTTCGGTATTTTCGCGGCGCTCCATCATCTGTCGAAGTAGATTATAATCTTTATAACTGAAAAGAATTGACGATCTTTCGCCGACAATGGCGCCGACGAATGGATCCAAAAAAACCATAACCTGGCTGCCGATCCAGTTGAGCGGTTTGACCGATTCCAAAAACATGATCGCCGGAACCGTCATCTGCTTTTGGACAATCTTGGCGGCGACCCTGTTGAGTAATTCCTGCTCTTCTTCGGTCAGTGCTTTTTCCTCAGGCGGCAGATCCTGATTTCCCAGCGGCGTATTAGGCTGCATCCGGTTTCACCTCATCTCGATTGGCATTAGTATTTGCCTTTTGCATATCGATCAGCTTTTTTACCATGGCGTCGATTTCGGCTTTATTATCTTTGCCATATCTCAAATAGAACCCTCGAAAGTTTTCCAGCCGCGACGGCGATAAAAACGGCGACAACAGAATGCCTCTTGTTTCCGGATAATATTGACGGAAAGCCGATAAATTCCGTTCTTTGATCGAGAATCGATATTTGATTGTTACCTTTTTCTCGTCAATTGTATAAGTCGTGGGAAAATAAAATGCCGAAAGCGATATGGTAAATATCATCCCCGCGATTATCATCATAAATAGGCTGTGATCCATGAAGAAATAAACAATGGTCATTATCAGAATGATAAATATCGTGACCAGAACGGCGGTCAGCGGACGCTCGCGGGCGGGATGTGATACCCATGTTAATGATTCCATTATTTCTCTGGTTCCTGATATCTATCGTGACGGATTCGTTCCATTATCGTTTGAAGCTCCTCTGCCGTAAAAACGCTCTTTTGGACAAGCAAAGTTACTATGGCTTCCAATCCCAGATTGTTTGATAATGTTAGTTCATCAAATGTTACATCATGAACCTTATCGCCGATACTAACCTTCAGCGCCACGCGTTTGGATGGATCGTCGGTCATCAATTTCCTTCTTTCTTTAGGTTTTCGTTCATGCTGCCGCTGCGATATCCCTCGAGATCCACCGCAATATAAACAAAACCGATCTCCTTAAATCTGGTTGCGATCTTCTCGGCCAGACCGTCCTTATATAATTTTGGAATTTCATCCTTGAGTAATTCGATCCGCGCAATTTTATCATGATGGCGTACCCGTAATTGCGTAAATCCCAGCGAGCGCAGAAACCGTTCAGCCTGCGCAATCTGAGTAAGCTTTTCGACCGTCACTTCGGAGCCATACGGGATACGCGATGAAAGGCAGGCCAAGGCCGGTTTATCCCAATTGGGAAGACCCAGGCTTTTGGCGATATCGCGAATTTCGGCTTTCGTTATTCCGGCCTCGGCTAATGGCGAGACAACGGATAGCTCCCCGGCGGCCCGCCGCCCGGGACGCCAATCGTTTTGGTCATCGGCATTGGAGCCGTCCAGAACATATTGCGCTCCGACTTCTTTGGCGACCTGCTGCAAGCGAGTGAATAATTCCCGTTTGCAATAGAAACAGCGGTCGATCGGATTAGCTTTATAATCGGGGTCAGATAACTCATTGGTTTTTATTTCGATGAAATTTTCAGGCGCCAGACCTATCACCTTGCCCAGATTGCGGCATGATTCCAGCTCTTCGGGAAGCAGAGATTCCGAATCTCCGGTAACCGCCCAGACATTTTCTTTACCGAGTATATCAACCGCCACTTTGAGAATTAAAGTAGAATCGATTCCGCCCGAAAAACCGATGACAACTTTTTTTAGCTCACGTAAACGAGATGAAAGTTTATCGAATTTATTGACAACCGTTGTATTCATTTCTATTTATTCAGCCTCTTGCCATCGACAGAGTATATGCCGACCGCATCATTGGCGCGATTAGTTTCCTTGAACGTTATATTCGTCGATACCCCTTTGTAATCCTCGATCTGGCTTAAATAGTCCTGAAGTTTTTCGGGGCTTTTGTTGCCGGCACTGATACCATCAAGAATCAAGCGCACCGCGTCATAAGTAGTGGCGGCGGCCTTATCGGGCGACTGGCCATAGGTTAATTTGTATGAATCCGAAAACTTGCGCCACTGGATATTATTTTGATCAGCGTGAAAATCGGCGCCGAAGATAGCGTTTTCCACGTACGATTTAACTTCGCGAAGGAGTTCCGGCGAATCCCAGCTATCCGAGCCGAGAAAACGGGTGCGGATAACATGATAACGCACCTGCGGAATCAGCATCTTAAGTTCGTCGGCGTAACCAGGCAGAAAAAGACCATCGAGATTCACCGGCCACTCGTCTTTGGTCAGCATTTCATGTGTCTTAGGATCGAAAATGATACTGCTATCGAGTTTGCCCGCCGCTAGCATTGCTTCAGTCCTGGCAACCAAGATATCGTGAAGCGGCATTATCTGCGGCTTGAAATCAGTGGCGCCCGATTCATAATAAGTGGTGAAAATTACCTCTCCGCCCTGTCTGTAAACCGCCTCGGCAAATGCATTGGTTACTTTGATTGCGTCAGGTTCATCGGGAGCAATAATTGCAAACTCAGATAATTTCAGATTCTTTATGGCATAACGCGCCAATGCCTCGCCGATATGCTCTATCGATGATGATATTTGAAATACATACGGCCCGATACTCGATAAGCCGGATTCAGATGCTGTCGGTGTAATCATCGGAATTTTACGTTCATTGAAAATGACCGCCGAGCTGATAGCAGATTCGGAGCTCAGCGGACCCACAACCGCCAAAGGTTCCTCATCGGCCATTTCGAGCGCTTTCTTGGCGGCGTCAATGGGATCGCTTCCGGTATCTTTTATTTCGAGATCAACTTTGTATTCATCGCTATCAAATTCTTTCATTGCTAACCGAGCGCCTTCGATCATCGAACGTCCGAAATCCTGATAGCTGCCGCTGGCCGGAGCTAATAGCCCAATTGAAATTTGTCTATCTGCCTTATCCTGCGATTCCTCCATGAGAAGCCTGGCCTGTTTGAATTCCCGACTTCCCGGATAGCGGCTCATAAAAACCTGCAAAGCCGCGATACCTTGCCGATAATGCCCGGAATTAATTTCCTTTTTGGCGATCTCGAATTCAAGAGGCTCGATAGCGGCCGATGCTGGACGATTTTTAACGAGTTCCCGTTGCTCCTCCGGGGTAAGACCGCGGAGCGCTAATGGCATGAAATTATCGTTGGCGATCAGGGCGGTTTTCGATTTAGGATCAATTTCAATCGATGTCAGATATTCGCCGGCTGCATCGGAATAACGCCCGAGTTTATATAAGCAATGCCCCTTGAAAAGATGTGCTTCAGGAAGAAGCAGCGAACCGGAGAAAGTCCGTATAAAATCATCCCAAAGGGAATCCGAAAGAGCATAAGTACCGGCTTCGTATAACGATTTAGCCGCCATGAATCTGAAGATGCTGTTGCGGCTGTCATCGGGAAATTTCTCATTTAAGGCCTTGAATTTATTATAGGCAAGATCATATTCCCCATTATGGAAATTTTCCATAGCGATATTAAGGCCTGAGACAGGATCGGCCAGGTAATCCTGGGCTGAAACCGAAATGGCAACAAAACCGATAAAAAACAGGGCAATATAAAGTGCCGCTTTCAAAACTGAAATCCTTTCGAATAACCGCGATAATTATTGGCCCATTCGATAAAATATTCCCTCTCATCGCTCGAGATTTTGCGCTTTATCACTGCCGGATTTCCGGCCACCAGAGTGTGAGGAGGAATAATCATTCCGGATTTAACCACAGAGCCGGCCGCCACCAGAGAACCCTCGCCAACAACGGCTTTATCGAGAACGATGGAGCCCATCCCGATCAGGCAACCTGATTCAATGGTGCAGCCATGAAGTATAGCGCCATGTCCAACTGTGACATGATCGGCAATATCGGTCGGCGCTGTCCCGCCGGTGACATGAATCACGCAGTTATCCTGAATATTTGTATAACTTCCGATTTTAATCCAGTTGATATCGCCTCGTATAACCGCTCCGAACCAAATTGAGCATTCTGACGCTATGGCGACATCACCGATAATCACGCTATCGGGAGCAATGAAGCATCCCTCTGCGATAACCGGACTTTTCCCATTATAAGGGATTATCATAATTTATAATTGCCGAAATCCTCTGGATTAATTTTTCGCAACCGATCCCGCAGTGTTTCCTGATCGGGCATGCCTGAGCTTTCCCTCTCTTCCTTTTTCAGATTGAAGAGGTTCTCATTGACAAATATCGGGGCTTTAGCTTTAAGCGCCAGAGCCAGTGAATCCGATGGCCTGGCATCGATACCGATCGATTTGCCATCGAGCTTTCACTGTAATGACCGCGAAAAATGTCTGTTCCCGAAGATCAGTTATTTCGATTTTTTCTACGGTGCCCCCCATAGCCTTAATTACGCTATACATGAGATCGTGGGTCAAGGGGCGCTTGGAGGCGATGCCGGAGATTTCCATACCGATTGCCCAGGCCTCGTAGTGCCCGATCCATATCGGCAAAATCTTTTCCGATCCTATTGGCGATATCGTAATGACAGGAGAATTGGTGGTAACATCCAGGGCCAACCCCCCGATCTGTGATTTTACCATCTTGCCTTCGTCCATAGTCAACCTCTCATGTAGAATATTCCCCATGAACCCGGGCCGATATGAGTCCCGACCGTGGGGCCTATTTCACCTGCTAAAACGTCATTAGCGCCAAATCGTTCCCTTAAAATCTCCTTGATTAGCTCTATTTCCGACGGGTAACTGGCGTGGGCCACTGCCCACCGGTAACCATGCCCATTTTCCGGCAAAAGCGAAATAATTTTCGCCAGCGCTTTTTCTTCGCTTCTGACTCTGGCTACCGGTTTGACCTCGGCATCCTGTAAAGTCAGTATTGGTTTCAAACCCAGAAACCGTCCCAGATAGCCGCGCGCCTTGCCAACCCGACCGCCTTTGATGAGATAATCGATGGTTCCCAGGGTAAAAAACAATCCCTGATTTTTTTTCATCAGCTCAAGCCGGGCGAGAATTTCATCAAGACTTTTTCCCTCCCTGGCAAGTTCCGACGCGGCGATGGCCATTAATCCCAAACCGAGAGAGACTGTACCGGAATCAAAGCAAGTAACCTTAAGCCCTTTGGCGCCTGATAACGCCGAATTATAGGTGCCTGATAATTTAGACGAAATGTGAATCGATAAAATCTGATCGCAGTCTCCCCTATCGAGCATTTCAGTATATCGCTCTTCAAATTCCGATGGTGTGGCCTGCGATGTCTTGGGTGTAATTTTCGAAAGGGTCAATTTTTCGTAGAAGGAATGATTGTCCAGATCGACACCATCCCGATAGATTTCATCGCCGAAAGCTACCTTAAGCGGCACGATCTCGATATCGTGAAAGGCAGCCACCTCGGCGGGGAGATCGCAAGTCGAATCGGATACTATCCTGATGGTTCGGACGGCATTCCCGCGATAACGGGCGCGCCAACTGCGCATCGCCTCATTCTGAGCAAGCATATCCTCGACTTTGCGCTTTTCGAGCACGCCTATAGATTTTGCCAGCGCCTCAACATCATCCGGACGGTCGGTGTGGATATGAATCCTGAGATACGAATCGTTTCCAAAAGCGGTTCCGGCCACGATCAGGGAATCACCGGCGCCCTCGAGACTCTGCCGGATGGCGTCGATATCATAGTCAAACCCTTTAACCAAAAACTCCGAACAGAATCTATAACGAGTGTACTTTTCGATTTTTTCCGGAATGTTGGGTTCGGATGATTCCAGCGATACATCCTTTTCGTATTCACCTTTTTTAATAAGGTGATGGATGCCTTCCATAAAATGCACAAACCCCAGGCCGCCGGCATCGACAACGTTGGCATCGGATAAAGCTTTCAGTTTGTATTTGGTCGATGCCAGAGTGCGCTTGCCATGCTCGATAGCGGATTCAAGCATCTGGCTCATGCCTTTATGACGAGTCTTGGTTTCTTCGGTATGCACGGCCATCTCGCGCAGGACTGTGAGTATGGTGCCCTCGCGGGGTTCTCTGACCGCCTTGTATGCCGATTCGGCTCCGGCGGCGAAAGTTGCAGCCAGGTCCTCAGCATACAGGCGCTTGCGATTGCCGATATATTCGGCGACACCCTTGAAGTATTGCGAGAGTATAACTCCCGAATTACCCTGAGCGCCGCGAAGCGAATAAAGCGCGATCGAATCGGCCACGTCGGCTAAGGAGTTCGATTTAGCCGAATTGGCGCCCAGCGCCGCAGAACGCAGGGTCTGGGACATATTGGTACCGGTATCGCCGTCGGCTACCGGGAAGACATTAATGGCATCCAACCTTTCCCGATGATGATTGAGCCACTGCCAACCGGCGTTAACCGCCTTGCGAAGCCTTTTGCCATCGAGATAACGCAGATACTACTCCTTTTTAAGACTGCTCCGGTTCTTCCTTTTTAACCACCCATAGTTTTACGCTGGCAACCACGTCCGGCGCCAGTTTAATTTCGATGGTATAAACACCGAGAGCTTTGAGTGGTTCTTCCAGCATGATCTTCCGGCGGTCAATCGCGAACTCCTGCTTTTCCAGAAGGGTGGCGATATTGGCGGCCGTGACCGATCCAAAGACCTTATCTTCCTCACCGGTCTGGACCTCGGCGGTCAGCGACAGCTTTTCGAGGCGGTCTTTGAGACGCTGGGCGTCTTTCTTCTTTTTATTCTCACGGAACTGCTTTTGTTTTTTGATTTCATCGATAGACCTGACATTGCCTTTAGTGGCGGGCACCGCCAGGTTTCGCGGGAACAGAAAATTGCGGGCGTAACCGTCAGCCACGGTGACGATATTGCCCGTCGTCCCTAATTTCTCAACATCATCTCTGAGAATAACCTTCATACTTGCTCCTTTATACTATCAATTTTCTTGCGAATCATCTTTTTCTTCCGGAGTTTCGCGCCGGAAGCGAAATCTGCTGTCTGCCAATCCCAGGATTGCCAGCGAGAGCAGACCCACAAAAGACATGAAAAACAAAACCAAATAGAATGCCACCCGCAATGGCATCGGGATTGCCAGGCGCCGCATAAAAGCCGCCGCCACTGCCAACCCGGCTATGGCGTAAACATTGCCTGTTACGACCAGAATATTTATGCCAAAATAGCGCCAGAAATCGTTCGTGACGAAAATAGTCAGGGCCAGTCCAAGGGCGGTAGGTATCAGCCACCAATCGCTGGCATGCCAGAGATAAAACGGCTGCAGCCGAGGAATCATCAGGCTTATCCTCGTACCGATATTTCCCGCCAGCGTACAGGCTGATGATTATGATCGTCAAAAATCCGATTACGATTGTTCCTGGTATTACCTTGATAAAAAAGACAATATACTGGTCCAGATCTGCCAGAAATTTCTCTTTGCCTCCCTCTGCTCCGTATTTATCGATCAGCATCTTTGATGCCACCGGACTTTGATCGAGGCTCGTTTCCATGATTGTATTGACCTGACGGGTAATCGATGGAACGCTGCTTATCAGAGTCGAATAGAATGTCAGAAGTAAACCGAAGAGAATTAAAATCGGGATGGAACCGTACCAGATTGTCTTAACCGCTGAGAACAGTCCTCGGGAGGCCATGCCCATCATGAATCCCGGAGCCAATACCGCTATGGCAAAGACTGCGGCGTTGAGCATTCCGACAGCCTCACCCATGGCAAACGTAGTGGTAGCCATGACCATGATTAATCCTCCCAGCGCGGCCCACAAGGCGCGCAGGTAGCCCAATCGCGAAACGATCAGCACCAGCGCGGCAATGGCGCCCACGGAGAAGACCGCATTAATACCGGGAACGATCCACAGCAGGCCGGAGCCGCCTACGGCAACTCCGCCCCAGAGAAATATTCTGGATTCAACGGATGACATCAGCCGTATGGTGACCTTAGTCGCGGGATTCCGAGGTGTACGGCAGCAGCGCCAGGATACGTCCGCGCTTGATGGCGGTGGTAAGCTGTCTCTGATGCTTGGCGCAATTTCCTGTTACCCGACGGGGGATGATCTTGCCGCGTTCGGAGATGAACCTGCGCAGCAGGCGATCGTCCTTATAATCGATAAAGGTGGCTTTGCTTTCGCAAAACCGGCATACTTTTCTTCTACGTCTTTCCATTTATTCTCCTTCAAGAAAGTAATAATTCATCTGCTAATCACGTTTTGTCGGGTTTCTCGTCCCGGGGACTCGGAACCCGACCTACAGTTGCGCTTTAATAACTCGTAACTCGCAACTCTTTAGTCCAACCCATTGGCTTCGAGCAGCTCATCGCCGTCCTCGAAACCTTTAATCTCATCGAAGCGCTCGGATTTATCCAGAAACTGAATGTGATGAGCGCGAATTTCAACCAAGCTGTGACGGGAACCATCGTCGTGATCCATGGTGCGCGAGCGCAGTTCGCCCTCGACATAGACGGCGCTTCCCTTCTTGAGCCTGGTGGAGCAGGATTCGGCCAGCTTTTGCCAGGCGACTACTCCGACATAACACACATCCTCTTTCCATTCCCCGGAGTTATCCTTGAAACGGCGATTGGATGCAATCCGGAAATTGACTACGGGCACACCGGTGGTGGTGGACCTGAGCTCCGGGTCTTTGGTCAGATTACCCACGATCATCACGCGATTTAAATTCGGCAATCTCGTCAACGTCATAATCCCTCTCACGTTTAATATTGAGGAATCTTACTCACGATCACGCGGAAAATCCTCAAAACGCCCATCATCATCATCGACTACCTTAATCGGCTTGGGCGGGGCGATCCCCGGCGACAGGATGGTTAGATATCTCAGGATATTCTCATTGAGTCTGATAGCGCGCTCAATCTCCAGATTAAGGCTGGAATTAGCCTTGTAGATAAACAGGACATAGAGGCCCTGATGGTGGCCCTGGATGCGGTAGGTGAAACGCCGCATGCCCCAGCGGTCGATCTTTTCGATCTGTCCGCCGCCGCCGGTTATCTGTTTTTCGATTTTGTCGATTTCGCTTTGGACGGTGGTATCGTCGAGCGTAGGATTGATGATTACAGTAAGCTCGTAGAGCCTCATGAAACCTCCCTCTGGACTGTTAAACTCGACCCCGTTCGCGTTAACTCTAATTGCGACGGAGTAGGGAGACGCGCTGCTTGCGCATCTTTAGTTTTCTTCTATGGCCCGATTGAAGCGGGCCGCGGCAACATCATAGCCTTCTTTTAACCACGTAAGGCTCGCCTCCGCTGATCGTTTGATCATCTCATCGGCGGTGGGACGGTCGCTATCGGAGAAGCGCTCCAGGACAAAATCCACTGCCGGCGTATCCTCCGGCACCGGGCCGACTCCCAATCTTATACGCGGGAAATCGGTGGAGGCTAAGTAGTAGATGATCGAGGCCAAACCCTTGTGGCCGCCATCGGTGCCGTCTTTGCGAAGCCTGATCTGCCCAAAGGGGAGATTGAAATCATCGGCGATAACCAGTATCTGCGATGGTGTCAGGCCGAGCGTTTCGGCGAAAGATGCGACAGCCAACCCGGAGCGATTCATGTACGTGGTCGGTTTTAAAAGAACGATTTCCATGGAGGCCACGGTTGTCTGGCAGATGTAGTAACTGCCTTTACCGGCAACGAATGGCGCGTTGCCCGCCAGAAGATCGACCACCTCGAAACCGAGGTTATGCCGGGTCTTCTCGTAATCTCGTCCCGGGTTACCCAAGCCTATAATGGCCGCAATCCGGGGGGCGAGATTATCCTCCATAACGTGGATAGATAAAGATTTGGGGCGGGTAAGTCAAGGGGTTTGTGGGAAGGCGAGGGGGTTCGAATCCCTCGCCCCTATTGCATGGGGTGGCATTCTTTCCGAAGTCCATTGGACCGAGATAATCATGTATCCTATGCCTAACTGTGCGGTCAGGTCTCCGAACCTGACCGCTGCCGGTTTATTCAGTACTTGTTTTCTTGGCGAAGGGTATTATTTTTGCGCCATAATGATTATTATAAGCAAAGAAATTGCTTGACACGACTTTTCAATTATCCAATAATATATGGCATAATGGGGGGATTATTTCTTTTATCGCATCTTGCTTAAGAATAAATTTGTGTTTATTTGTAAATAAAATTAATTTTTATTTGAGGTTTAAATGCCCCCTTCATCTGAAAATGACAAAACAAAGGCAATGCTTTTATCAACCAAATTCAGATTTTCTCCCGAAACGCAAGCTATCAAGGAAACTGCTTTAGAAAGAGCTATAGAACATATCCTTTTTGCTTTAGCTAATCCAAATCCGATTGATATTGTTGAAATGCAAAAAGGAATTCGCGAAACAAACCGGAGGATATCACATCGATCAAATGACCATTAAGCTGGTAGTTGACAGACTTGTCGCCAAGAATTGCATAGCGCCCCAGTCGCTTAATGGGAACAAAGCATATCGATTGACAGAACAGAGAAGGACCCAAATTACAGCAATAGAGCATCAAGCAGAAACCCACTTGAATGGGGTGGTTAAACGATTATTTGGAGAGTCAGTAGAAAATCATTATTCATATAATGAACCATTTCTTTTAAGTATCTGCCATATTTTTAGTAAATTAGGAGAAGATAGTGCGTACCTAATTACAGGAGAAATAAATAAAAATCAATTAGTGGGAATGGCCTTGATCCAATCTGCCTTGGAAAAGGTTAAAGTTAAATATGAATTGATAGACATTAAAATATTGGAAAAAGCAGTTTTGCTATTTTTTGAAACCGTAGATCCGGCATATGACGAATTAAAATGGAGAATCGCGCAAAATTATTTCGTATCAAAAATAATTGGCATGGATTCAGCTACCGATTTAATTTCTAAAGAAATATTCCAGAAATCAACATTATATCTAGATACAAATATTATAATTTCTGCACTAGAACCTACCCACCGGAATTATTATAGTTATTGCCTTTTTGCTAAAGCCTGCAAGCAGTTAGGAATTAAAATAAAAATATGCCAAATTTCATTGGATGAACTAAGGGGATGGATACAACATCAGCGGACTCTTTTAATTAATGCTTTAGATCAAATACCCAAAGAATTATCAAAAGAAATAAGATCCCTTTTTTACGAAATTTATTTATCGAAAATCGAAAAAGGTGAACAACCTGAAATTGAAGATTTATTTAAAAATTTTGAAAACCCAATGGAAATTCTTAAAAATGGCTGTGCAATTGAGTTGGATGATGACAAATGGTTTATAGATGCTGATAAATCTAATGAAATAAAAAAGTTCGCGGCAGTCTTGCAGCATCGAAATTTCCAATTAGGGAAATTTCCCAAAAAGGAGCGGAAGTGCAATTCATGATTCCAAACTATTGCTTTGGGCAGCTAAATTTAAAAAGAGTATCAAGGGCAATGCTTGGGTAATAACGGCAGATACTTCTTTAACAGGAGTTTTAATCAACTCATTAGAAACTTCTCCTGCGCTGAGCCTTGATACCTTCATTCAATGGGTATCTCCGCTCTTCCTACCGGACGAAGACGACTGCGAAGTATCGGCAATATTTTCGGAATTACTAAAATTTAAATTGTTACCCCAAGATAGATTTTTTGTGCTGGAGGATTTTGAAATCTTTCACGATATGCATATGACCTGTAAAAATTTGCCCGCAAAGGATGTAGAGCAATGTATAAAATATATTAAAACGAAAGCGCCTAAGTTGAATCCCCACGATCCAAGGGATCGAGAAAAACTCATGTATGAAGTTTCTAAGTTTTTTGCAAGTTCTGATAGGCAGTATAAGCAAGATATATTAAAGTTAGAAGGCGAAAAATCAGAAATTAGGGCCTATTATGAAAAGCTCCTAGGAGAAGCAGCGGTAGAATTTTCATCACGAGAGAACAAGTTACAAGAACAAATTAATATTAAGGGATCTGAAATCGATCATCTTAATCAAAAGTTAAAGGATTTGGAAACAAAGCAAGAATACGAAGATTCTAAACGTTCAGGCCAAAATAAATTGGCATTTTCTATTACATTATTAATTATTATAGAATTATTAATGCTGTATATTACAAATATTTATGCTGAAGGAAGTAATTTGCTTCAGAAAGCCGCAAATTTCTGGGAATATTTTACGGCCATATTTATTGGAGTATCTATATTATTTCGTTTCATAACGAACGAAAAGGAAAGATTAATCCTAGTCCAGCCTCTAAAGGCGCTCTTTACTAAGCAGAAATAATTAAATAAACTTAATTCTGTGCGGTTAGGTCCCCGAACCTGACCACTATAGGTGTCGGGTACGGAGACCCGACAGCACGAACAATTGGGGTCATAATAAATTATGACACCCAGTTTAGCCTACGTAGGTCAGGTCGCCTGCGACCTGACTCTTTTTACCTGTTTGTCAGGTGCCGGGGCACCTGACCTACTGCTGTATGTGTCGGGTTCGGGGACCCGTCACCACGAACAACGGCACACGGAGTGTCCACGGGTAGGGCGGGTGCGGCGGCCTGTCAAAAAGCGGTTGCAATATGGCAATCTATATCTTAAGTAATGAATCACAATATCTGAAATGATTGATAACGCTTGCTTGGATTGCCGCCTAATCGCTGGAGGAGAAATGGATACCAAACCGCAGAGGCTGTCACATGCGGAACTAATCAAACTGCGTACGCCCATAAAGAACGCCAATATCGCGCATCAGGAGACTCTCACCAGACTTGAGAAATTCTCGCTGGTCGTCACCGAGCATATCGGCACAATGGGATTTTTCTTTGTGATTTTCGCCTGGACCGCACTCTGGCTGGGCTGGAACACGTTAGCGCCTCAAGGGCTGCGATTCGACCCGTTCCCGGCGTTTGTACTCTGGCTGTTTATATCCAATATGTTACAGATTTTCCTGATGCCGCTGATAATGATTGGCCAGAATTTACAGGGACGTCACGCGGAAATCCGGGCCGAGACCGATTTTGAGGTAAACGTGAAAGCAGAACGAGAAATCGAGGCGATCCTGCTGCACCTCGAAAATCAGAATGAGCTGATGCTGAGGATTCTATCGCATTTAGAATCAAAAAAGGATAGTTGACCGCTGTATGTGTCGGGTTCGGGGACCCGACACCACAAACAAATTGGGGTCATAATAAATTATGACACCCAATTTATCGGGTAAAGCTCAGTCTTGACCTACAATAGACTTAGTTTGCCACGGTCGAAGCGACCTCGCAATGGGCTTACAACCCATATAAAAACCGGGGAGCGAAGTCGTCCCCGGCGAAAAACGGAATTCAATTTTATAACTTTTCTATAAATTTGCGATGATGTGGGTTCCAAATTGCGAGGTTGAAACCTTGGTGGCTCCGGCCATTTGACGTTCGAGATCGTAGGTTACGGTTTTTTGCATGATCGTTTTTTCAATCGCATTTTCAATAGCATGGCCAGCCTCGTTCCAGCCAAGATATTCAAGCATCAAAACCGCCGAAAGCAGCAACGAACCAGGATTAATCATATCTTTGTTGGCATACTTGGGCGCGGTGCCGTGAGTAGCCTCGAACAACCCTATAAAATCGCCGATATTGGCGCCCGGAGCCATTCCGAGACCGCCAACCTGAGCGGCACAAGCGTCAGAAAGATAATCGCCGTTTAGATTGGGAGTGGCCAGAACTTCGTACTCATCGGTGCGGGTGAGAATCTGTTGGAACATGGAATCGGCGATACGATCCTTGATTACGATGCGACCTGCCGGAATTTCGCCATTATATTTTTCAGTCAAGCTCGGTTTCGGTGATGGTTTTCTTAGCGAACTCCTCTTTAGCCAATTCATAACCCCAGTCGCGGAAAGCGCCCTCGGTATATTTCATGATATTACCCTTGTGTACCAGGGTCACCGATTTGCGGTTATTTTCCAGAGCATAGTTAATGGCTTTGCGCACCAGACGTTTGGTGCCGAAGTCCGACATTGGTTTGATGCCGATGCCTGAATCGGTGCGAATCTTAATCCCCATCTCACTTTTAATGAAGCTGATTATTTTTCGGGCTTCCTTAGTTCCCTTGCGCCATTCAATACCGGCGTAAACGTCCTCAGTATTTTCCCTGAAGATGACGACATTCATTCGTTCGGGATGAGTTACCGGCGCAGGAACGCCAGTGAAGTAGCGAACCGGCCGGACGCAAGCATAGAGATCAAGCACCTGTCGCAGGGTGACGTTAAGGGAACGAAAGCCGCCTCCGATTGGAGTAGTCAACGGGCCTTTGAGAGCCACGATATAAGTTTTGATAGCATCGAGAGTGTCTTTTGGCAGGTATTCGCCATAGCGTTCGTTAGCGGCATCACCGGCATAGATATCAAACCAAACGATACGTTTTTTGCCGCCATAGCATTTTCTCCACCGCAGAATCCACCACTCGTCGGGTGGCGCGCATGATATCGGGGCCGATGCCATCGCCCTCGATAACAGGAATGATGGGATCGTCAGGTACCTTAATTTTATTACCGACGATTTTTATTGGCGTACCCTCCGCAGGGATTTCAAGTTTTTTGAATTTCAATTCTCCTCCAATGTGATGCGAGTTGTGTTAATTATCGATTATATTCAAGTTTCATTGTCGGGTTTCTCGTCCAAGGGACTCGGAACCCGACCTACACCGAATTCATGATCTCCTGACGGTCATATCGCCGATGATACTATTTATGGTGATAAATAGTTTGCTCTCGGCGGTTTGGTAATTGCTATCCAGGTGTTCCAATCGGGGCAGAAAGCCCTCCTGGCGTTGACCATCGATTTGAATATCTCCAAGTATAGTTCTGGCGGAAATTCTCAAGGGAAACGCCGCCGGGACTATCAGGAGAGTATCTCCGACAATCATGGAGATGGTAAAATGATTTATGCCAGGTTTGAGATGGCCGCCGGAATAATTGATTTTAAGATCACCCACGATCTGGGAAGCATCGGCATTACCGATTTCTTTATTAGAATAATCAAGATCGATATCACCGACAACCCGGTTGCGGCCTGATGATCCCCCTATAAAAATATGATGTCTGTCGGCGCGCCTGGTGGAAAATCAGATAAAGTCCGATAACGATTATGATAAGCGGCCAGAGTTTTCCAAGGTAGCGCGCGGCATCGAATTCGGGATAGATATTGCCCAGAAGAAAAAGCAAGCCGAGAAAGATGATGATAATCCCGGCAAGGAGTCTGCCGCCAAATCGATAATCCCGGCCAACAGGCATGATTACTTCGTCCGTTTTTCAGGCGCTTTATCGAGTATCATTCCCAAGCCGATAATGACCAGGATCAAGGGCCACCAGTTATGCAGGAAGTTGCCCAGATCAAATACGATATATCCGAATCGATCCATCAGCAAGGCAATGCCTATAGCGATAAAAACCAGGCCCCAGAGAATTCGTGAAAAATTTTTGAACATAGTTGTTTGCAAGTATTTGGTTTTAGTTTTTTGTCGAATTTTCGGAATCCGACCCACACAGGTTTGTCAAAACCGCCAAGGGGTTTTGACCTACAAAGGTGACAGCCTAAATGACCGGGGACCATAGTGGTCCCCCGGTTACGAAATAACTAATCAATCCAGCTTAAAATCGCCGTGTTTTTGTAAATGGGCGATCAGGCCGCCATCGTTCAAAATTCTGATCATCGATTTTGGCAACGGTTTGAAATCAAGTTTCTGGCCGTTGGTGAGATCGTGAATCTCGCCGGATTCAAGATTAACCTCGAGCTGATCGCCGGCGTTGATTTTATCCGTATCGCAGATGAGAACCGGCAAGCCAACATTGACCGCATTACGGAAGAAAATCCGCGCAAACGATTTCGCCAGTACGGCCGATACCCCAGCCATTTTGATGATGGTCGGAGCATGCTCACGTCGATGATCCCAATCCGAAAGTTCTTGCCGCCGACAACAAAATCGCCGGGAGTCATTTTGGAGGCGAATTCAGGATCGGCATCCTCCAAAACATGTTTGGCCAATTCCGGCATATTGGAACGAAGATGAAAATACCGTCCGGGAGCGATATGATCAGTCGAAATTCCATCGCCGAATTTCCAGGCTTTTCCCTTAAGCATATTTCACCTCCTACCTTTTCGTCACACGCTTGGCTTTGACGGCCTTGCGGCGTTTTGGTTGATGCGCTTTTTTTGGTGCTGGCAGTTATCTTTTTACGGGCTAGCTTTTTCCCGGCTTTCGGGGCAGATTTGGATTTTAAGGCATCCTTTACCGCTTTAGAAACGTCCGAAGTTAGTTTGGATAAGTTTGGATTCAAACTCTTTGGCGGCCTGCTGCGCTTTGGGAGCATAATCGCTAATCGCCTTCCTGGCCATGCCCTCAACTTTCACGGAAGCATCTTTGGCGGCCGGGCCCAGATATGCGGCGGTATCCATCGCAACGCGTTCGACTGTTTTCTGAGCGGATTTAGCCAGGGCTTTCAAGGCCTCGGTGTCGATCACATCCGGATGTCCGATACTCTGAAGCTCCTTGACATATTTTCGGGATCGGCGAGTTTGCCCTCGATAGCGGTAGCCGCAATGGTTGCCGGTGAAGCCAGATAAATCGAAGATTCAGGATTGCCCATTCGTCCCTGGAAATTACGATTCTGAGTCGAAAGTACGGACTTCACCGTCACCGGGCACGCCCTCGTGGATTCCTACGCAAGGACCGCAGCCGGGTGTGACCATTACGGCGCCAAATTCGATTAAGGTTTGATAGTACCCTCTGGAAATTGCTTCCTTTAAGACATCCTCAGAACCGGGCACAGCGATGAAGCGGATATTCGCGCGCTTTTTTCTTTCCCTTTAATCATTTTGGCGACAACTTCCCAATCCTCAATTCGGGAATTGGTACAGGTACCGAGGAAAACCTGATCGATTTTGGTGCCGACCGCCTCCTCGATGGTGCGAGTATTATCGACGGTATGCGGGAAGCTGACCGTGGGCGTAAGCTTGGAAACATCGATTTCGATCACGCGTTCAAATTCGGCGTTATCGTCGCCCTTAAGCGGGATATATTTATCGCCGCGACCCATATTCTCAAGATAGGCGCGAGTGGTTTCATCGGAGGCAATAAGTCCGACCTTGGCGCCGGCCTCGACCGCCATATTCGAAAGCGTAAACCGTCCCGACATATCCATCTTATCGATAGTCGGTCCGCAGAATTCCAACGATTTGTAGGTTGCGCCATCGGCACCGATCAGGCCGATAAGATGCAGAATCAAATCCTTGGGGAATACGCCCAGCGGAAATTCGCCGGTCACATAAATTTTAAATGTCTCCGGTACGCGGAACCAGGTTTTACCATAGGCCATTCCGATACCGACATCGGTGGAACCCATTCCGGTCGCGAAACAAGCCAGCGCGCCACCGGTGCAGGTATGGCTATCGGCGCCGATCAGGATCTCGCCGGGATTGACAAATTTTTCATTAATGACCACATGGCAGATTCCTCTGCCGACATCGACGAGATGCGCACCCATTTTGGCGGCAAATTGCCGGATGAACATGTGATCGTTGGAAAGCTCCTTGCGCGGCGCGGGCGAGGCGTGATCCAAAAAGAAAACCGTACGTTTGAGGATTGGCCAGTTTCGTTACCCCCAACTTCTCCACCTGGCGGATAGTCAGAGGCCCGGTGCCATCCTGCAGCAGGCAGAGATCGACTTTGGCGATCGTAATCTCGCCGGCGGTACATCCCGCCCGAATGGCTGCTCAGAATTTTTTCAGCCAGGGTTTTACCCATTTTATCTCTCCTTGATTTATTGGGCAGTCCGGCAATTGCCGACTGCACGCTAACATTCTAATATCCTAATATCAGACAACATTTCCTTATACGTCTTAGCAGAGGCCTGGAGCGCGGCAAGTTCCGTCTTTGTCGAGTTTGAGTTCGATAATCTTTTCCACGCCATTGGCGCCAAGAACAACAGGTACGCCAATATAGAGATCCTTGATACCGTATTGGCCTGTCAGATAAGCCGAGCAAGGCATGATGCGCTTGTGATCGTTCATAACGGCATCGACCATTTCAACGGTGGCCGCCGCGGGAGCGTAATAGGCAGAGCCGCTCTTGAGCAGCTTTACAATCTCGCCACCGCCGTTTCTGGTGCGATCTGAAAGGGCTTTAATTCGATCGGGAGCAATAAGCTCGGTAATTGGCACGCCGCCGACCGTAGTATAACGAGGCAGCGGGACCATAGTATCGCCATGGCCGCCGAGAACCATCGCCTGAACATCATTGGGAGAAACGCCGAGTTCCCAGCCGACAAATGTGCGGAAACGAACGGAATCGAGAACGCCGGCCTGTCCGAATACGACTTTGTTATCGAAACCAAGTTTCTTCCAGCAATGATAGGTCATGATATCGAGTGGATTGGCTACCATGAGAACCATGGCCTTGGGACAATTCTTTTTAATTTCGTCGGCGACAGAGTCGATAATGGCGGCGTTGGTTTTGCTGAGATCTTCGCGTGTCATGCCGGGTTTGCGCGCAATCCCGGATGTGACCACCACTAATTCGGAGCCTTTGATATCGGCGAAATTATTGGTACCAACGAATCGAGACATCATAGCCGCGAATCGGACCGGCCTGAGCCAGATCAAGGGCCTTCCCCTTGGGCATATCTTCGATGATATCAACCATTACGATATCGCAGATATTTTTTTCGGCCAGATACATGGCAGTGCTCTCGCCGACATGACCCGCGCCAATGATCGCAACTTTCTTTCTCATCAATTGCCTCCTTTAGAATTATTTAAAATAGGTACAATGAAACATGCATCCCTTAAGTATCGCAATTTTGGCGCCTCGGCCCCTTTATTTCAAGCGCCTCATCTAATGCCGCTTGCATCGAACTCTTGGGACTAAAATACACTTTGGAGATAAGGCTGTCATCTAATTTCGTAACATACCAGATTTTTATGTTGACGCAACCGTCGGGCGGTCTTGACCAATTTGTGTATCCCGAAGCGATTGTCTGCCAAGGCTTTAGCTGAAAGAGCCGAGTTCGGTGTCGGGATAATCCTGAGGCCAGATTAATAAAATAATCTGAGCCACTTCCCTCATTACAGGCACCGACAACGATTAAAATTCCATCATCTTTGACAGCCTCGGCGCCATGCTCCTGACCTTTTTGAAGCTGATATAAATTAATATCCAGCGGGGGTTCGCCGATGGCGAAAACAATATCGTATTTATTCTCAATATCAACTGTATAAACATCGCGGGCTTTATCGCAGGCATCACGGAAACTCTGAGACAAGATTCCGCAGAACAAATCGACGATTTCTCCCTGGCGCGAAGTAACAAGTTGAATCGAAAATATATTCTTACCTTTAATAAAAGAAACGGCTTCCTCGAGATCGAGGTGCACCGGATTCGAGGCGAGATTCAAGCTTTTAGCATCCTCATGCTTGGCATGACTGTGATTGGCAACGGTGGTATCGAAACCCGCCAAGCCCGGTATCAGCGATTTTCGTCCTCCGGTAAAACCTGCGAAAAAATGAGGTTCGACGGAGTTGATGCAGATGATTCTCTCAGATAGACTCAGTTTTTTATTTATCCAGACCGGCGTTCCGCGCGAGGTCTCCCCCAGATAATCGAGCGAAGATTTATTTTTGCTGTCATGAACGATGATTCTGCCCTCGAAAAAGGGGCGCATATCGCCCAGCATAATATCGATATTCATCGCTTAAGGGAGCGCGATGGGTGCCGGTGGCGATAATAATTTCGGCATCCGAAAGCGGAATCATTTCCGACAAGAAGCGGAGTATCTTAGGAGTTGGCAGGCGCCGGGTGGCATCATTTATAACAATAGATGTTTTTTGGCCTTTGGCTGAATGGGGAAAGTCAATAATACCGGCGGCAATTTTGTCCCTGACGGCATCATCGCTTAAGAGAGGAAATTTTTTGGGCTCTCAAAACAACGGCGCTCTTGGGGAAATTGATATCCACCAAAGCGCCGTCATAAGGAATTTTCTGCCGCATTATTCCTCTCTATCGAGAGAAGTAAAAGGCGATTTCTGTTTTGGCAGTGCCCTCGCCATCGGAAGCGTGGACTGAGTTTTTGGTCAGACTAACTGCGAGATCGTGACGAACCGTGCCGGGAGCGGCTTTAGACGGGTCGGTAGCTCCGATGAGAGCGCGAATACCGCTAATGGTATCACCGTCAGATTCCACGATCATCGGCACGATCGGGCCCGATGACATGAATTTGCAAAGCTCATCCAAAAAAGGACGGCCCTCGTGGACAGCGTAGAATTTGCGCGCCTGATCATAAGTCAGATGTACCATTTTCATATCGACAATTTTGAAGCGGGCACGTTCAAGCCGTTCAATGATCTGGCCGATGAGGTTACGCTCAACGGCATCGGGTTTTATTATCAGTAGTGTTCGATTAGCCATTTTCACCCTCTCTCGCTTTGACACCCATATCATATCCCAATTCACAGGCGAGTTTATTTTTATCCTCGGTGCCGCGCGGCGCCCGAGCCAATACGGCTTTGAGAACCGATTCCTTTGAACAGAGTCCGGTCAGCCCGGCGACCGCCGCGATGGAGACGACGTTGGCAACAACGGGAGTGCCCACCTGCTCCTTAGCGGTCTTAATAAACGGCAATGAATAAGCTTTCGTCGATGGCAGTTGGCGCACCTTTTCGCTATCGACCACCAGGATGCCGCCCTCTTTCATCTGCGGATAGTATTGATCGCAGGATTCCTGAGTCAAGCAAAACAGCAGATCGGGTTCGGTGGCCTTAGGGTAGTAGATCTCGCCATCGGAGACAACCACATCGGAACGCGAGGCGCCACCGCGGGCTTCGGGGCCATAAGACTGCGTTTGAGTGACGTTCTTGCCCTCGTAGACGCCCATAGCCTCGGCCAGAATGACTCCGCCAAGCACCAGCCCCTGACCACCGGAACCGGAGAGCCGGATTTCATAACGTTCGAATTTTTGGTCTTTCATCAAGTTTCACGTCCTATTTGGAAATCGGGTTGTCAAATCTCCGAAGAGATTTGACCTACAATTATTCATTTTATTGAAGTCGGGTTTCTCACTCCAAGGTTCGTTCGGAACCCGACCTACCCCGGGATGTCAATTCTTGCTGTCGGGTTTCTCACTCACAAGGTTCGTTCGGAACCCGACCTACATAGTCAAGACCGAAGGGGTTTGAGCTACGGCTACACATGCTTTCCTCGTCCAAAGGACCTCGGGAAGCATGCCACCCCAGTTTGATTTATCCGGAGGTTGGTGCTTCCTCAAGTTTATCCACCGGGACTGCGCGGAAGCGATCGATTATCTTCTGATACTCCTCGACGTAGCCCGGCTTTCTGAGTTTCATGCAGGACGCCGACTACGAATTTACCATCAAGCTGTTCTTTGGTCATTTTGGATGCCACCGTAGCAGGAACGGCGTGATCTTTTTGCCATTGGATCATCTTGACGGCACTACCCTCGCGGTTCATACGGCCATACTGAGTGTGGCAGTTGGACATCACTTCGACAAGCGAAAAGCCGGGACGTTCGATGGCCTGGGCCATCAGACGCGAAAGCTGGGAGGCATGATAAACCGTGCCCCGTGCTACGAAAGTTGCGCCAGCGGCTTTGGCAAGCTCGGCGGGATCGAACGATTGCTCGATCATACCATAGGGCGCGGTCGAGGCCAGCTTGGTGAGCGGCGTTGTCGGAGAATATTGACCACCGGTCATCCCGTAGATATAATTATTAACCAGAATGCAGGTGATATCCATGTTGCGGCGGGCGGCGTGGATGAAGTGATTGCCGCCGATCGCCAGAAGATCACCGTCACCAGAGACGACGATAACCTTGAGTTTGGGATTGGCGAGCTTGACGCCGGTAGCAAAAGCCAGCGGTCTGCCGTGAGTAGTATGCAAGGTATTGAAATCGAGATAAACCGGAATTCTGGCCGTGCAGCCGATACCGGAGACAACAGCGACATCGTCTTTCTTAAGGCTCAGGCTATCGATGGCGCGGATCAGCGCACCCATAGCGATCCCGATGCCACATCCGGGGCACCAGACATTGGGGAATTTCTTTTTCGACCGCAGATATTTATGAGTGATATTCGATGACTGTTCCATATCAGGCATGCTCCTCTTTTATAACATCTACGATCTGCGAAGGCGTAATCAATTCGCCATCGTATCTTTGAAGCGGCACAATCCGGACGCTTTTGCGGCTCAAGCGTTCTATCTCGCCGATGATCTGTCCCTGGTTTAGCTCAGGCACGACTACAGTATCAACCTGCTCTAAAAAGGGTCCAATTTTATCATCGGGGAACGGCCAGATGGTGAGCGGCTGCACCATGCCAACTTTGAAGCGTTTCTTACGGGCGATACGGATCGCCTGACGGGCCGCTCTGGCGGTGGAGCCGTAAGCGAAGACCATAATATGAGCATCTTCCATGAGATCAGTTCGGATTTGCGTTATTTCCTCGGTGTGTCTCATGATTTTAAGTTTGAGCTTTTCAAGCTTGGCTTTGATCTCATTGGTTTTCGAAGTGGGGAATCCGGATTCATCGTGAGTCAGGCCGGTGAGGTGGAAGCGATAACCATCACCAAAGATGGCCATGGGCGAACGAAAATCCGGAGTAACCTCAAAATGTTTGTACCATTCCGGAGGATCGATAGGCTTGGCGCGCGATTTCAACTTTCACCTCGGATGGATCGGGCAGGGTGACGATTTCCCGCATGTGACCGAGGACTTCATCGCTAAGAATAATGACCGGGCTGCGGTAAACCTCAGCGAGGTTGAAGGCTCGGATCGTCAAATCAAAGCATTCTTTTACGGAAGATGGCGCTAAAACGATTGGATAATAATCGCCATGCGTGCCCCACTTGGCCTGCATGGTATCGGCCTGAGCCACTTTGGTGGGAAGGCCGGTCGATGGTCCGCCGCGCTGGACATTAACTATTACGCAGGGGACCTCGGCCATATAGGCATAACCCAGATTTTCCTGCATGAGCGAAAATCCGGGGCCGGAAGTGGCTGTCATCGCTTTGGCTCCGGCAACCGAGGCGCCGATGACGGCCGCGATGGAGGCAATTTCATCTTCCATCTGAATGAAATGGCCCTCGACTCTGGGCAAATTTCGCGCCAGAAGCTCGGCTATTTCGGTCGATGGCGTGATCGGATATCCGCCGAAGAAGCGACATCCGGCAGCCAACGCACCCCAACCGCAGGCCTCGTTACCTTGCATCAGAAGCGGTTGATTGGCTTTGTAGATGGCAGTCGGTTGTGTTTTTATTTCAGTCAAAACTAACCTCGAAATTTATTTCTCAGTTGATGTTATTGCGAAATCGGGACAATGCAGCCAGCAGATGGCGCACTGCGTGCAATCCATTCCACGGGCCACGACGGGGTAACCATCGGGATCGGTATCGAAAACGGTCTTGGGACACATCTCTATGCAAATACCACAGGCCTTGCACCATCTCCGGTAAATAAGGATCGGGTCGGTTCGCCTGTTGAGTTTCTTTTTCTCCTCGACTTCGCTCATTTTTTCCTCTTAGCTGCTTTCTTACTTCCTTTTACTGATTTGACAGCCTTTTTGGCAACTTTCTTTTGAGTCTTTTTTGGGGCGGCTTTTTTGGATTTGGCTTTCAAGCGCTCGGCTACGAGAGCCGGAATTTGCGATGGAATATCCGCCACCGGCACGCCGACTTTGTTCAGAGCCGCGATTTTGTCAGCGGCCAGGCCAGATGAACCGGAGATGATCGCTCCGGCGTGTCCCATGCGCTTGCCGGGAGGGGCAGTCCGGCCGGCGATAAAGCCAACCACCGGCTTTTTCATATTCTTTTTGATGAATTCGGCAGCCATCTCCTCATCGGAGCCGCCGATCTCCCCTATCATCACGACCGCTTTGGTGTCGGGATCGGCTTCGTAAGCGGCCAGGCAATCGATGAAGTTGGTGCCGATAACAGGATCGCCTCCGATGCCGATGCATGTTGATTGGCCCATGCCGCTTTGAGTGAGCTGATAAACTACCTCGTAGGTTAAGGTGCCAGAACGGGAGACAACGCCAACGTTACCCTTTTTATGAATCTGGGCGGGCATGATGCCAATTTTGGTAAGTCCCGGCGAAATAATCCCGGGGCAGTTGGGGCCGATAAGGCGGATGCCTTTGGTTTTGAGATAATGATAAACCTTGAGCATATCGTTAGCGGGTACACCCTCGGTGATGCAAACTATCAGTTTGACGCCCGCGGCGGCGGCTTCATAGATGGCATCGATAGCGAATTGCGGTGGAACGTATATTACCGAGGTGTTGGCTTTAGTCTTCCTGACCGCTTCTTCCATCGTATCGAAGACCGGTACGCCGTGCATTTCGGTGCCGCCCTTACCGGGTGTTACGCCGCCAACCACTTTGGTGCCGTAAGCAATCATTTGTTGAGTGTGGAACGCTCCATCTCGTCCGGTAATACCCTGGACGATTACTTTTGAATTTTTATCTGCGAATATTGCCATGATTTTTATCCCCTATCCCTGCTGATGCGCCATTTTGAGTGCCATCTTGACCACATCCTCCATAGAGGAAGTAGCCTCCATCCCCACGTTCTTCAGATATCTCGCGAGCCTTTATCCTCGTTGGTACCGGTTAGACGAACCACAATCGGCACTTTTGGCTTGAGAATCTCCACTGCCTTCACGATGCCGTTGGCGACATCGTCACAACGAGTGATACCGCCGAAGATATTGAAGAGGATAACGCGAACCTTGGGATCATCGGTAATAATCCGCATGGCGGCGATAACTTTTTCAGGCGATGAGGAGCCGCCGATATCGAGAAAGTTGGCGGGGTCACCTCCGAAATGCTTGACGAGATCCATCGTAGCCATAGCAAGCCCGGCGCCGTTGACAATACAGCCGATGTTGCCATCGAGTTTGACGAAGGAGAGATCGGCCCGTTTGGCTGCCATCTCGTCAGGGTCCTCGGCATCGAGATCGCGCAGGCGTTTCGAGATCAGGATGACGGTAGAGGGCGTTGTCATCGAGATTGATTTTGGCGTCAAGAGCGATAAGCTGGCCCTGCTTGGTGACGACCAGCGGATTGATTTCCGCCAGCGAGGCGTCACAGCCCATAAATACATTATAAAGTTTGCTGATAATCGCAGCGCACTGGCGAACGAGTTTGAAATCCTTATAAACAAACATGGCCAGCTCGGTGGCCTCAAAAGTTTGCAGGCCCATGATGGGATCAACGGCGTATTTCATAATCTTTTCGGGAGTGTTTTTGGCAACATCTTCGATATCGATTCCGCCCG
Organism: uncultured candidate division Zixibacteria bacterium; assembly: GCA_963801605.1. GTDB lineage: Bacteria > Zixibacteria > MSB-5A5 > UBA10806 > UBA10806 > UBA10806. Next base: position 1,542,103 of record CAWDFP010000006.1, on the reverse strand, counting down.
CCGGAGAAACCATAATAACCGCTTTTTTGGTGATTCTATCAAGGACTATGCCGACATAAGCCTCGTTGACGATATCAAGCGCCTCGGTAACCAGAATTTTTTTAACGGTTAGCCCTTTGATATTCATCCCCAGTACATCCTGAGCGGCGAAAAAAGCTTCATCAGGGTCTTTGCAGTATTTGATACCGCCCGCCTTGCCTCGTCCGCCGACATGCACCTGGGCCTTAACCATCACAGGCCGTTCATAGCGGACAGCCAATTGACGGGCATCGTCAGCAGAGCCGGTGACCTCACCCTTGGGAATCGGTATTAAAAACTTGCCGAAAATTTCTTTGGCCTGATATTCGTGAATTTTCATCCTCATTCTCCCCGGACCGGACTGATTGGCCCTGTATTAACACCACCCAATTTTCATCCAAAACAAACGTTCAAATAAGCTAAAAATCAGGTCCGTGTCAAGATTACTTTTGGCAGGGCGGTTATAATTGATATTGGTAGTCGATATTATTAGCGACATTAGAAAACGGGTGTTTGTGAGCGATTGGAAGGCGGGTTACGAAAGCCGCGAAATCGACGAATATGGAATTTTAAAAAAAGCAGGGCACATCGAGATGTGCCCATACGGTTGAGTAAATGGAGGCTTGGCAATAATAATATTTATTTCAAGGCAAGAATTAAAGAGACTGGGTTTGTCGGGTTTCTCGTCCTAAGAGGACTCGGAACCCGACCTACGGTTGAATAAATTAAGGCATTGCAAAATATTGTTTATCACAGGATTAGATTTAAAGAGTCAAGATTCTCGGGGGTCTTGACCTATAATAAACTACAATAGACTTGCTGAAAGGCGGGTTACGAATAAAAAGGGGGCGTATCGTTGAAGGTACGCCCCGCAAATATTATCGAAAGAAATGATGCGTCAGCTATTTAAGCAGAGTCATCTTCCTGACCTGAGAACCAGTATTTGTGGCAAGACGATAATAGTAGACTCCAGAGGAAACACCGTCAGCGTTCCAGGTTACAGAATGGGCGCCGGGTTGCATCTCCCCTGCCGTCAGAGTAGCGATAAGCGCGCCGGTAACATCATAAACAGTCAGGGTGACATGGGATGGCTTATCCAAGGTAAAATCAAGATTTGTTTTGCTATTAAACGGATTGGGGTAGTTCTGAGCCAGCGAGAAATATAGAGGCTGCCTGATATCATCCCCAACGGCAGTAGTAGGATATTCTATATGACGCATCGGGTTATCAGTGGCGGAACCCTCGGAATTGACAACGCCACCAGCGTCTTTATCGTTGACATAAAACAGATGGAGCATGCCTCCGGTGGTGGTAACCTCGGCCAAAGATGACCAGTTATCGGCATCGCAATCGCCTGCGGCGCAAAGCGGAGTTGGAGAACTGGTCATATTAACTCTGGGAGACCAGGTGACGCCGTTATCATGCGAACTTTGCAAATAGATGTCGCCATTAGCGAAACCGGTAAGGGAGCAATCCGATGTATCCCAACTGGTATAGGCCACGAAAAGATTGTTCGTAGAGTCAATAGCTACAGAAACCCTGGCTTGAGTGAAGCCTCCGCTGGCCATATCGCAACCGGCGCTGGGCCAGGTTGAATCGAAATCGGCGAAGTAATGAATTGAGTTAGAGGTAGCATCCCAATGGTAAATATGCGAACGGCCATAATAGAATGATGGCGGCGAATTAGGGGCGCCGGCAACATATATCCCCGGCCAGACTATATGCAGATTGTCATTGAAATCGTATAAAGCACTAACCTCGGACCAGGCATAGAGAGAATCACCACCGCGGTGATAGGTTGTAACATTCACTTTGGGTGTAAAATTATTCCAGGTGATACCATCGGCGGACTGAATATAGTAAACATCCGCCCTGCCAGCAGTGGTATCGAATGGATGAGTATAAACTATGGCAACTTTATCGGACACCTTGCTGGAAACGACAATTGTTGAGATTGCCCGCGTGGTATCAACTGCGGCCATCGCTACCCAGGTGGTGCCGCCATTGTTGGAGCGAGAATATCCCACGGGTTCGTAAGTGTAGCTCAAACCGGTAGTAGTTGTGGTGGCAACGAGGTGAATCCGGCCGCTACGGTCAACCGTAATATAGGGCCAAATTGTCTTATTAAGGGTTCCCAGTCGGCTTGGCGGATGGCGAACATCAAAAGCACCGAGGCACTGGAACTGATCTATGGCGCAAAACAGCGATTCCGCGTTAGTTGGCGCCTGATGAAAGGCAACGGCAGCCCGGCCATCGGCCAAAACGCCGATTTGAGTATATCCTGCCCCGTTACGATAGGAAATCGTAATGCCTTCCTCCGGCCATTGAGACGGGGAAGTAGGCGTAAAGCAATTATACTTAATGTTTCTAATTGACGGGAAAGGATCACCACACATCCAAGCGAAATGCAATCCGCCAGCGGGATCGACCACGACCCGGCGGCCGGTGGAACCGTTAGACTGGTAATCATATTGAGTCCAGCCCATAATCTCGCCCGGGGAGTCGCAGATTACGCCGGGAGTGGTGGGATGATAGGAAGCGTTCGGCAAAATCTCGTCTCCGGTGAGATATGCCGGGTTTACCGGTAAGGGTTTGGTTTTAACCATATCGACCGCTAAAGCCGAGACGGTTAGGGCAAGGAGTATTGCCACAATCAACAACAATAGCATTTTAGGTTTCATTAGTTTTCCTCCTTAATAAAAGGTCTGAAAATTGTTTGAAAATTTTAATCGTCAATACCTTACATTCTTGTTTCATCTATTAAATACAATCATACACGCCTTTTATTTCATCAAAAGGCATCGTTTGGCAAGCGATTTTTCATCAATTTTAAGGCGATAGTAATATACACCGGAAGCCCGATCTGCCGCGTTCCAGATTATTGAGTGGCTACCAGCGGCTACACAATCGTCTTGAAGCGTTTCAAGCCGTCTTCCAAGGAGATCGTAAATCTCAAGTTTGACGTCAGATTCTTTTCCCAGGGTATATGATATGGTAGTGCGGGCATTGAAGGGGTTGGGGTAGTTTTGCGAGAGCGAAAATTCAGAAGGAGCGGCAGGTTCATCTTCGGTTATTCCAAGTTGAGAGACCGGATAACGAAGAAAAAGCAAAGGGTTAGTGGTGATCGAACCCTCGGATTGAGGAATAGCTCCGGCGTCTTTATCGTTTACATAGAAAAGATGCAGGTTATTATCGATTTTTTCCGCCAGGGACGACCAGTGATCCGAATTACAATCTCCGGCGGCGCAATCGGGTGAAGGCGAATTGGTAATATTGGCCGGAATTGACCAATTCTGACCATTATAGGAATATTGCAGATAAATTTCGCCGTTGGCAAATCCGGCAAGCGAAACATCGTTGGAATTAAATCTGGTATAAGTAACCACAAGAAGCGAGCTGATAATTTGTGCCGCAATCGACATTTTGCAAATAACATTGTTCCAGGCGCCCAGGATTAGGGGATCAGGTAACGGGTCCCATTTCGAAATTATACTGGTTTGATTTCTTATGGCGTCGAAATGGCAAAAATATAGAGTATCGGGCGGGTCATAAGGGGTTCCGCGCTGGGCATTCCAGATTATGTGAAAATCATCGTTGTAATCATAGACAGCATCGAAATCAGCGCCGTAGGGATTCAGATCGCCATATAGAGGAACGACTTGCTGTCTGCCATTTTGCCAATCCCACTGCTGACCATCGAGGGATTGAATATAATTAATCGTCCAAAGCTGCAATGATGAGTCAAAATGGTAGAAGATAACAGCGGTTTTATTCGAAACCGGACTGGAGGTAATCATATAAGATGGCATATCAGTTGAATCGACGATCTGAGCAGGGTTCCAGGTCAGGCCATTGTCATCCGAACGGGTATAGGTAATAATAAAACCGGGAGTATAATAAAGGATATGAATTCGATCCTGATGATCGATTGACAAGCTCGGCCAGTTAGCGCCAGTGGCAACGTGCGATTGGCTATCTATTGTCCAGTATTCGAGACCCGTATTAGCGCTGAATATGATGCCGGCCTGATTTTGAGAGTTTACGGCAAGTTGGGGGCCTCCGGCCAAGCCAAGATCGTAGCCGTGGAAAGCGCCTAATGAATCGCTATAGACGTAACGAACCCGTCTATTAGCGGGATAGGTATAACTGGATATCCAGACCAGATGCACCCGTCCGAGATTATCAACTGTAATCCGCTGGCCGGTTGGGTAGCTGGCTTGATAATCATACTGAGTCCATCCAACAGTATCACCCGGGGTTTGGGCCAGGGCATCCGTGGAGGCAAAAATCGTTATGAAAATCGCAGTTAAACAAAAGGAACCAATTAACCATCGCATAATCTTCCTCCTTGAAGGAGCTTGTACAGATTATAGGATAGGTGATAAAATTTCCCGCTCATGCAGGCACAAATTATGTTAAAAATATAGGCCGCGTGGAGAGGGTTGTCAATGAAATTCTTAAATGAAAAGGGTAGCGCAAAGGACCCAGGAAATAAAAGAGGATATATTTAATCGGGTTTATCAAGACCGCAGGGGTCACCAAGTTTTAAAATGCTTACTATTTCAGCAGCACCATCTTTCCGTTTTGAGCGCCGAATTCCGTTTGCAGGCAGTAGAAATAGATGCCGGATGGATAATCTTCGGCGTCCCAGGTAACAGCATAGCTGCCGGCCATCTCTCTTCCCTCTTTCAGGGTTTTAACTTTTTCACCTAAGACATTGAACAGCTCAATTTTAATTTGCGACTCTTTTGCGAGAGAATATAGAATTGTTGTTTGGGCATTAAAAGGATTGGGGTAGTTGTAGGAAATTACCATCTCTTTTGGCAGTGCAGCTGTTCCATCAGCAATATTTGACTCCTCAATCAGGATAGGGTAGTAAAGCATCGGATTAATGGTATATGAACCCTCACCAAAATAGCGGTCACCAGCGTCCTTGTCATTGACATAAAACAGATGTGCATGGCCGTCAAGCCTTTCAGCCAGCGAACCCCAGTGATCGGAATTGCAGTCCCCTGAGGCGCAAAAAGGAGTCCGGGAATGTGTGAGGTTTGAGGGGAAGCTCCAGGTTTGACCATCACGAGATAATTGCATGAATATTTCACCCTCGGCGCTCCCTCCCTGCGAGCAATCCTTGGGATCAAATCTGGTATATGTGACTGCCAGAAGCGATCCAATTGAACGAGCAATCGACATTTTACAGAGGGGGCCATTCCACCAACCTACAATACAATTATTATCTATCGGCCAGGGCGGTACTACAGCAACCACGTTAGTCTGCCCCGAGGCGGAATCATAATGGCGAATATAGACCGAGTCGTTATCGTTGTTACCATAACATGCCTGGGCGTTCCAGACTATATGCAGATTATCGTTGTAATCATAGACGGCATCGAGATCATCCCCCGTGACAAAAGGATCGTGCGGATAATTGGTGACATCAATGGCGCCTTCCTGCCAATCCCAGTTTTCGCCGTCTCGGGATTCAATATATGAAACGCCCACAGGCTCCCAGGTCAGATTATTAGAATAAACTATTGCCACCTTATCCGAAACGGGGCTGGAAGTGATCATAAAAGACGGAGTAAGGGCGGAATCGACTTTTACCGGTTCTGTCCAGGTCTGACCACTATCATCGGAACGAACGTATCCAATATTGCGGACGCCTTCCCGTCCGCCACCGAACCAAAAATAAGCGATATGAACCCGATCCTGACGGTCTATAGTCACCATCGGCCACATCCCGATATCCGGCAAAAGATAGCGGCCTTGAGGAGTCCAATAAGTCATATCCCAGTCATCACCATGATGAAAAGTTATGCCCGGTTGATTCTGAGAATTAAGAGCAATCTGGGGACATTCTCCCACACCAAGATCGAAATATTCTCTTGAACCCGAACTACTGATATGAGCGTATTTGATGTTCCATTCAATTGTATCGGGGTAAGATTGATGCCAGACAATATGGGCCCCACCATCGTCATCGATCGCGATTTTATGGCCGATAGAAGCCCAGCTTTGATTATCAAATTGCATCCACCCAATTGTGTCGCCGGGCGACTGGGCCAATGTGGCATCGACCATAAGTAAAATAAAAACCGCTATCAGCACATTTATCAAACCTGTTAAGCACCTCACAACCACACCTCCGATCAGATGAGCTGAGCTAAAAAGAATTACTTTATTTATGCAGAAACAAAATGCAATTACAAGATAATACGGGCGGAAGGTATTGCCAATTAATATTTGGGGCAAGTTAGTCCGGGTTTGTCGGGTTTCTCGTCGTAGGGGAGTCGGAGCACGACAGACTTTCTGCGTCCTGACGCAAAAAAAGAATGTTTTAAGTACATGCTTATTCCCCTGAAAAAATCGGGGTCGAACAAGCATGCCACCCGGTTTCGCTGCGTTATTCTCTTCGCAAAAGTCCTAGGTCAGTCGCTTGCGGCCTGACTCATATAATTAACTGTCAGGTGCCGGGGCACCTGACCTACGGGATCTCGCAATGAGGGCGTGTTTATTTTGTCGGGTTTCTCGTCCTAAGAGGACTCGGAACCCGACCTACGAAAACTACAAAAAAGAATAATTTTATTTAGCAGGGCATAATGAATAGCGACCTACGGCTAAATAAATTAATCATTGTAAAAATATTGTTTATCGTTGGCCTGGGATTGTATGCCTCAGGATGGCGCATAAGGCTTCCATCCTGAGGCATACGGATAGACTTATTTATCCCTTTGAAAGCACCGATGCGATGGCGGCTACGTTGACAATATCGTCAACAGAACATCCGCGGGAGAGATCGTTGGCAGGTTTGGCCAAACCTTGAATCACAGGACCAATAGCGTCGGCGCCACCGAAACGCTGGGTAAGCTTATAACCGATATTACCGGAATCGAGATCGGGGAAGATCAGCACGTTGGCGTTTCCGGCAACTTTGGAATCGGGAGCCTTACGCTTGGCAATCGAGGGCACGACAGCAGCGTCAAGCTGAAGTTCACCATCGACGGCCAGATCGGGGGCTTTTTGTTTAACAATCGAAAGAGCTTTGAGGACTTTATCGATTCTATCATGTTTAGCAGAGCCTTTGGTTGAGAAGGAGAGCATAGCCACTCGTGGTTCCTGGCCGCCAAGTTTGCGCATGGTTTCGGCAGATGAGATGGCAATCGAGGCCAGTTGTTCCGCAGTGGGATCGGGAAGCACGGCGCAGTCTGCAAAGACGAAGAGCTTACCGCGTTCGCCCTGGAATTCCGGAAGAACCATCAGGAAACTAGAGGAGACAACATCGATACCCTTAGCCAGCCCGATGCATTGGATAGCGGCGCGAAGAACATCGCCGGTGGTGCTCAAGGCTCCGGCGACCGAACCATCAACGCGAGCGTGCCGGACCATCATAGCGCCGAAAAACAGGGTGTTTTGCAGGACACGCCTGGCTTCGTCGAGGGTCATCCCTTTTTCTTTACGGAGACGGTAGTAGTCATCAACATAGAAATCAAACATGGAATCTTTGGCGGGATCGACGATCTCGACCTTATCGGGGTTGAGAGTATAATTCTGGCAGAGTTTTTTGATCTGATCGATATCACCCAAAAGTACGGGAGCGCAAATACCCTCGGATAAAAGTTTCTTAGCCGCCTGCACGGTTCTCTCTTCTGATCCTTCCGGAAGGACGATCCGTCCTTTCAGCTTACGCGCTTTGTCCTGAATGCTTGTCACGATATTCATCACGTTTCCTTTACTCTTTATGCGACAAAAAGGCATGTATAAAATCATCAATTTCGCCGTCCATGACGGCGTTGACATTAGAAGATTCAAAATCAGTACGATGATCCTTGACCAGCATATAAGGCTGGAAAACATAGGATCTTATCTGCGAACCCCATTCGATTTTTTTCTTGGTGGCCTCAACCACGGCCAGCTTAGCACGTTCCTCCTCGAGGGCTTTTTGATAAAGGCGCGCCTTAAGGACCTTGAGAGCCGATTCGCGATTCTTAAACTGAGAACGCTCGGATTGACACTGGACAACGATCCCTGTCGGGATATGTGTCATTCTCACCGCCGATGATGTCTTATTGACATGCTGGCCGCCGGCTCCAGAAGCCCGGAAAGTGTCGACTTTGATATCATCGGGTTTCACTTCGACATTGATATCTTCACCGGTTTCAGGGTATATGAAGACGGAAGCAAACGAGGTGTGTCGTCTTTTATTGGCGTCAAAGGGAGAGATGCGAACCAGACGATGCACTCCCGATTCCGATTTAAGATAGCCATAAGCGTAAGGGCCTTTAATTTCAAGCGTGGCAGACTTGATACCGGCTTCGTCACCATTCTGATAATCCATCGTATCGGTTTGGAAACCATGGCGTTCAGCCCAACGGAGATACATACGAAGCAGCATCGAAGCCCAATCCTGCGACTCGGTACCGCCGGCGCCGGGATGGATGGCAAGGATAGCGTCCTGCGAATCCTCCTCGTTGGAAAGAAAACTGCGAAATTCAAAATCATCGAGTTTTTGGGTCAGCACGCCAGCCTGGGCGGATAGCTCCTGTTGCATCCCCGGATCGCTTTCGGCCAATGTAATTAGCTCGCCGGTGTCATCAATCTCTTTTTTAAGCGATTCCCAATCGGCGACAGTTTTCTTGAGTCCGTTTAATTTTTTAACCGTGGATTGAGCTTTTTGATTATCACCCCAGAAGTTGGGGTCCTGGGTTTCCTTTTCGAGCTTAACCGCAGTTTCTCTTAAGCGATCAATCTCAAAGATACCCCCGAAGCTTTTCGAGGCGCGATTTGAGGTCGTTTATATCAATTAGAGTTTCCATTTTACTTCTTCCCTATTTTAAAGTAATTTTTCTTTCCCACTTTAATAATATGGCCATTGGTAAGAGAAAGTTCATAATCTTTATCGGTAACTGTCTCACCGTCGATTTTTACTCCCCCCTGCTGAATCAGGCGCATGGCGGCACCGTTAGAATTGACTACTCCCGTAGCAGTGATTATATGGGGCAGCCAGACCTTGTCTTTATCTGACGCTATCAAGAGCTCCGGCACAGTATCGGGTACCTCGCGCTTGGAAAATTGCTTTTCGAAACCGGCCTGAGCAGCATCGGCAGCGTCCTTGTTGTGATACATCTCCACGAGTTTCCAGCCCAGGCGCTTTTTGAGAGTCATGGGATTTAAGCCAGGCGATTCGAGTTGCTTTTTAATAATATCCAATTCAGCCAAATCAACATCGGTGGCAAGTTTGAAATAATCAAATATAAGAGTATCAGGGATCGACATCGTCTTGCCAAATATTTGATCCGGTTCGTCGGTAATGCCGATATAATTTCCAAGCGATTTAGACATCTTTTCGGTGCCATCGGTGCCAACAAGGAGGGGCATAGTCAAGACCACTTGCGGTTCCTGGCCGTATTCACGCTGAAGGTCCCGCCCGACAAGCAGGTTGAATTTCTGATCAGTGCCGCCAAGTTCGACATCGGCCTTAAGCGCCACTGAATCGTAACCCTGCACCAGCGGATACATGAATTCCAACATGCTGATCGGTTTGCCCTCGTTATAGCGTTTGGAGAAATCGTCGCGTTCGAGGATACGGGCAACAGTGTAGCGCGAAGTCAGAGCCAGAACATCGGTAAAAGTCATGCTCAAACCCCAACGCGAGTTGAAATCAATCACGGTTTTGTCGGGATCGAGAACTTTGAAGATCTGCCTTTTGTAGGTTTCGGCGTTTTCGAGGACAGCGTCACGAGTAAGCGGTTTTCGAGTAGAGGTCCGTCCCGAGGGGTCTCCGATCATGCCGGTGAAATCGCCAATTAAAAATACGACGGTATGGCCGAGTTCCTGGAAGGTACGCAGTTTATTGATACTAACCATGTGACCGATATGGATGTCGGGCGCGGTGGGATCAAATCCCTGCTTGATAATCAGAGGCTTTCCGGTCTTGAAGCTACGTTCGAGCTTTTCCAAAAGTTCATTTTCGCGGATGATCTCGACTGCTCCGCGTTTGATTAGCTCAAGTTGCTCTTCCGGCCTAACCGTAGTCATCAAAAATACTCCTCCCTTAAAAAAGGTAAAATTAACGAGATTGAAGGCTGATTGCAAGAGAATATTGACGGAATTGCCTTGACACAATCATGCCCCTGATGCGTAATTAAAGCCGATGTCTAAAATTTATAAATACCGCGGCAATCCCCGAGTCAGGGCAGCTATAGCAGGTTTGCTGGCGCTGGCCATGGTGGTCGTGATAGGATTAATCGTAGCCAGGACTCTGGGACGCGATTTACCATCGCTGGCCAAGCTGCATGATATCCAGCCCAGCCTGATAACCCATGTTTATGATAGAAACGGGGTGCTCCTAAAAGAGTTCTATAATGAACGCCGCATGCTAATTCCTTACGAAAAGATACCGCCCTATCTTATCGATTGCCTGTTAGCGACCGAAGACCGCAAATTTTACAGCCACTGGGGAGTGGATATCAGGCGGATTGTGGGGGCCACAATACATAATCTCACCCGTCTTAGCTTAACCCGCGAAGGGGCCTCGACGCTAACCCAACAATTAGCGCGAAATCTTTTCCCGACGGTATTATCGCCGGAAAGAAGTTATATCAGAAAAATTAAGGAAGCGCTGACCGCCATAAAAATCGAAAGAACATATTCGAAAAATGAGATTCTTCAGATGTATCTCAATCAGAATTATTTTGGGCGAGGCGCATACGGTATCCAGGCGGCGGCGCAGGTATATTTCGGTAAAGACGCCTGGGAACTGACGTTATCCGATTGCGCGGTTTTGGTCGGGCTGCTTAAAGCTCCCAACCGTTATAGCCCAATCGAACATCCAGACAGAGCTCTGGCACGCAGGAATATCGTTTTTAATTCGTTGGTTGAATACGGTAAGCTTTCTCATGACGATGCGGAAAAGCTAAAAAGGCTTCCATTAGTAGTAAATCCTAATCAGGGCGATTTTGGTAAGGCGCCATATTTCACGGAGCTAATTCGGCAGCATCTTTTAGAGACTTATGGCGAGGAAGCGCTTTACGCCTCGGGGATGAGTATCTATACCACTCTCGATGCCAATATGCAGGCGGCGGCTGAGCGGTCGCTTTTTGCCAAGGTCGATGAGCTTCAAAGACAGACAGTCGCCAATCACCGTTCCGACAATCCCGAATACACCATGCTGGTACCGGACAGCACCGGCAATGGCAGACCCAAAAGAGTATACAAACAGATACAGGGGATGCTGATGGCGGTCGATAACGAGACCGGCGGAGTATTGGCATTCGTAGGCGGGCGCGATTTTAATGTCAGTAAATTTATCAGGGTAACTCAGGCGCTTCGTCAGCCGGGTTCATCGTTTAAGCCGTTCGTCTACACAACAGCGATAGACAACGGATTTTCACCATCGGATCTTTTTATCGATTCGCCAATAGTCCTGACAATCGGCGGCAAAGAATGGCGGCCGGATAATTTCGATATGACGTTCCGAGGCGAAATGACGCTTCGCGACGGGCTCAAAGACTCGCGAAATCTGATCGCAATCAAATTGATAATGGATCCGCTGGTAACACCGCAACAAGTAGTCGAATATGCTCATAGGATGGGGATAAGCTCGACGCTCAATGCGGTGCCATCATTGGCGATAGGCTCAAGCGAAGTGACCATGTGGGATATGGTGCCGGCCTTTTCGGTTTTCCCCAACGGGGGAATTAGAAAAGCGCCTTTTTACATAACGAAAATTGTAGATCGTTACGGTAATGTAAAATTCGAAAAGACTCGAACAGACCAGGAAGAGGTCCTATCCCCTCAAACCGCATATATCATGACCAATATGCTTCAAACGGTGGTCGATCATGGCACCGGAGCAGCATCAAGAGCCCTGGGATTTTCCCGTCCCGCGGGCGGTAAAACCGGAACCAGCAATAATAATACCGATAACTGGTTTATGGGTTTCACACCACAAATCACTTGCGGCGTTTGGATCGGGTTCGATGATAAAACAAAGATTGGAATCGGAAAAGGCGAAGTTGGCGCCACAACAGCGCTGCCGATCTGGACAAATTTTATGATAGCCGCAACGGCCAATATGCCGGTCAAGGATTTCCCGATGCCGCCGGGAATTTATACGACCACCATTTGTCTGGACTCAGGCAAATTGGCTCGTGCGGATTGTCCGCGTACGGTGACAGATATCTTTACAGAGTCAACGTTACCAAAAGAGGAATGCACGCTGAATCACAAGGGGGGTCGACCGGAAAACGACAGCGACTCCCGATTCAGACTCGATGAAAAAGGCCGCACCAAAAAAGAAAGATTTTAGGTGGGCTTTTAGTATATTCACCTGAGTTCATCAACAATCACTATTACTTCCTACCTATATTGATAGAGAAATCCGATTTGGGAAGGCGCATGCCATTCTCAGTGTAGAATGCGTCAGTTCTCGGAGGCCTAAGAACTGACGCAACCGATATAAAATTGATAGAGAAATCCGACTGGGGGCCAAAAATGCAACTATATGGTTTTTAGGAAATCATGTCTTAATATCAGGCCAGCCGTAGCTAAGCTCATCAAGTGAAGCATCACCAATCACGATAGTTTTCCGTCCAACCGGCCTGGCGCCGAGAGACTCGTAGAAATATTTGGCAGGATTTTTTTCGAGCACCCAAACCAGCATGGAATCATATCGTCGATTGGCCAACCAGGCTGCAACTTTTGAGACGAGCATTTTGCCTATCCCCTTGTCCCTGGCATTCTTTGATAAGGTAGATCGCGTAAAGTTCGCCGTTGAAGCCGGTGTTCTCGTCCCGATTAGGCCCGCCGATGGCAAAACCAACGATCCGGCCATCATCATCCTCAGCAACAAAAAAGCACTTCATTTCGCCGAGATTGGAAAGCATCTCGCGCCACCGGATATTATTGCGCACATAATCGAGATTATCGAGCACCTGGTCCGGGACTATGCCTCTATATGACGTTCGCCAGGAATCGATATGCACCCGGGAAATGGCGGGGGCATCATCAACTTTAGCAAGCCTGATTTTCATTAATTATATTATCGAATAAATTTCGTTAGTAATTAAATAAGACGTTTTTTTATAAGTACAGGCGCCTCGGGCTTTTCTGGTCCTAAATGGATTAATTCATTAAGTCGTGAAGCTGCCAGTTCCGCCTGGGCATTATCGCGGGCATGGATTTCGACAAGAGTATCACCCGCGTTGATCGGCTCTCCGATTTTTTTGCGGAAGATAAATCCAATCAGGGGATCGATTATATCGTCTTTGGTTTTTCGCCCGCCGCCCATATCGACAATCAGCCGTCCGATTCCCTCGGTTTCAAATCCCTGAACAAATCCGCTGAGAGGAGATTTGAACTCCCTGATTACGGGAGCTTTGGGCATCCGGCTATCGTTTTCGAAAATCGTCAAACTACCCTGCTGGTAGGAAACCATCTCCTGAAACTTACGCCAGGCAGAGCCATCTTTAAGCTTTTGCTCAAGAAGGATTCCAGCGGATTCCCTATTCGGTTTGAGGCCCGCAATTAACAGCATCTCAATTCCAAGCTCGAAAGTAACCCGATATAAATCGGGAGCAAAGCTGCCGTTGAGTGCATCGACAGATTCCTGGACCTCGAGAATATTTCCAGAAGCGTACCCCAAAGGCTGATTCATATCGGTGAGCAGCGCACAGACATTCCGACCCATAGCCTTGCAGACTCCGATAAGATTCGAGGCCAGACTGGAGGCGGTTTCGACCGTTTTCATAAAGGCCCCATTCCCGCATTTAACATCGAAAACCAGCCCATTTGGCCCGGCGGCGAATTTTTTAGAAAGAATCGAGCCGCAAATTAAGGGAATTGATTCTACGGTAGCGGTGACATCACGAAGAGCGTAAAGAGCCTTATCGGCGGGGGCGATTTCAGGCGTCTGTCCGGAGATTACGCATCCCACGCGCTCGACACCATTTTTGAACTCATCAAGCGAGAGATTAGTCCTATAGCCGGGAATCGTTTCCAATTTATCGAGAGTCCCGCCGGTATGACCTAAACCTCGGCCGGAAAGCATCGGGACCTTCGCTCCGCAAGCTGCGATCCAGGGCGCAAGGATCAATGAAACTTTATCACCAACGCCGCCCGTGGAGTGCTTATCAACATAAAGTCGGCGCGGCTCGCCGAAGGAAACTGCCTCACCCGAATGGAGCATAATTTCGGTTAGCCAGCCGGTTTCCTCGAAATCCATCCCTTTGAGATAGACCGCCATGAGGAAAGCAGACATTTGATAATCTTTAATATCGCCTTTTAGGAACGAATTAATAAAATGGGCGATTTCATCGCGCGAAAGCTTATTGCCATCCCGCTTCTTGGCTATTATTTCAACGGGGCTCATGTCGTTCCAGTCACTATTTTGATAGACGCCGAGGCGCCGATACGAGTCGCTCCGGCCTCCATCATTTTTAAGGCCATAGCTGTATCGCGGATTCCTCCAGCGGCCTTGACACCGAGCTCCTCGCCCACCACTCGGCGCATAAGAGCCACATCCTCAAGGGTAGCGCCCGACGGCCCAAACCCGGTTGAAGTCTTAACAAAATCGGCGGCGGCGGCTTTGGCCATAAGACAGCCCCTGATTTTCTCCTCGGCGGTAAGGTAGGCGTTTTCCAATATGACCTTGGTGATTACAGTTTTGGATGTGGCCTCGACAACCGCGGCAATATCGTCTTTCACAAAAGACAACTGATTGTCTTTGAGAGCGCCGACATTTATCACCATATCGATTTCCTCGGCTCCCAGCGATTCGGCGTTGGCCGCCTCAAAGGCCTTAGTGGCCGATGTATTCGCGCCTAAGGGAAATCCGATTACGGTGCAAACCTTAACGCGTGAACCGGCCAAAATATCCCGGCAACGCGCGATATGGGTGGGATTGATACATACCGAATAAAAGCCGTATTCAAGAGCCTCGCCGCAAAGCTGCTCCAATTCGCGCGCGGTAGCATTGGGTTTGAGAAGAGTATGATCGATAAGGGTAGGCGTGACAATATCCTTGCCAACACCAATTCCGGCGGATAGCCGGCTGGCTCCAGCATCAGCAATCTGTTTCACAGCATCCTGCCGTTTTGCTATGCAATGCCCGCAGCCCTGACATGAGGCGTGATCATTTTCCTCGGAGCCCGGTTTTTTCTGTTGATCTGAAATAACCTGCTCGACGATCTTTTTAATCAATTCATCATTGTTGGACATGGTCTACAATCCCTGTTATTGCGCAATCGATAGTCGCATTTGTTGTTTGCGGAGTCATCTTGGCCGAAGAGCCTTTGACAGTAAGTACCGTATCGCCGATTCCAGCATCGACAGTATCGTAAGCGACTTCATATCCTCCTGTAAATTTACCATCGGAACCGATCTGCGATACGATAAGAAGTTTGGCACCCTTAAGCGAGCCGTGTTTGGCCGAGGCCCAGAGACAGCCGGTAACTTTCCCCAAATTCATCTGAGTCTGAAACCCTCCGGTAAAAGCTCTGAGAGAGTAAATTTATCGACAATGCCCTGCGTATTGGCGCAGGCGATTTCGAGATCGGGATTGAACTCGAACAGCACCTGACGGCAAGCGCCACATGGCCGAGCGGGCTGCGGCGATTCGGAATATACTGCGATTGCCACAAACTTCTTATGCCCCTCCGAGACGGCTTTAAAGGCGGCGGTACGTTCGGCGCAGATTGTCAGCCCGAAGGAGCTATTTTCAACATTGCAGCCTGTGACGATTTCGCCATCCTCAGTAAGAAGGGCGGCGCCAACCTCGAAACCGGAGAATTTGGCGTAAGCATTTTTTCTAACATCCTTAGCGGCCGAAATCAATTTTTCCCAATCGATCATTTTAGGTCTCCCAAGAAGCTCTCTCCTGTCGGCTGACGAAGGCCGAAGAAGTCAAGTACAGTGGCGCCAAGATCGGCGAATGATTTTCTGATTCCCAACGATTTCCCCGAATAAGAGTCGAAATTTGAAAGACTGGCCAGAATCGGCACATATTCACGGGAGTGATCTGTGGATGGCGTAGTGGGGTCGCAACCGTGGTCGGCGGAGATTATGAAGAGATCGCCCCTCGACAGTTTGGCTAAAATCTCCGGCAATTTCTTATCGAAATAAATTAAACCGTCAGCAAAACCTCGAACATCATTACGATGCCCCCAGAGCATATCAAAATCAACAAGATTAATATAAATCAGGCCATCGAAGGATTGACCCAGTATATCAATCAGTTTATCGATGCCGTCAGCATTAGATTTGGTGGGATGGGATTCCGTGATTCCCTTTCCAGCAAAAAGGTCATTGATTTTTCCGATGGAAATAACCTTGTGGCCAGCACGTGATAAGATATCAAGGCCGCTGTCGGTCGGCGGGACGAGAGAGAAATCGTGGCGCTCATCAGTCCGATAAAATTTGCCAGGCTCACCATCAAAAGGCCGGGCAATGATGCGGGAGACGCCGTGATCTCCGGTCATTATCTCCCGGGCGATACGGCTATAGCGATAGAGTTCATCGACGGGCACTATCGACCGATGGGCGGCTATCTGGAAGACCGAATCGCCTGATGTATACACAATAAGGGCGCCGGTTTTAAGATGCTCTTCACCAAGTTCTTTTATAATTTCGGTACCGGAGGCGGGTTTGTTTCCAATAGCTTTGCGTCCGGTGCGCTTTTCAAATTCGGCGATTATGGCCGGAGGAAAGCCATTGGGATAGGTAGGAAACGGTTTTTGGGTGATTATCCCAAAGTGCTCCCAGTGGCCGACAGTAGAATCTTTTCCGGCGCTGCCTTGTGCCATCTTGCCATAAAAGCTGATCGGTTTTTGCGCGGGAGGTACACCAATTATCTCGATAATATTGGCAAAGCCCATTTTCTGGAGATTGGGAATTGGCAAACCATTCAAAGCTTTAGCGATATTTCCGATGGTATTGGCACCGGAATCGCCATATTGGGCGGCATCGGGAAGCTCCCCTACTCCGCAGGAATCCAAGATAAGAACACAGGCACGCATGAGGGTAATTCTATGAAATAGGGGGCATTCTGTAAAGGGAAAATAAACCGGCCTAACTTTGGCTATCGAGATACTATATCGTATTATGGATATAATAAAAACTTATTATTTTAGAAGGATTGCCTTTTGGGTTTGACTGAAATTCCCGGCCTGGACTCTATAGAAATAGACGCCAGAAGAATACTTTGAGGCATCCCAGGTAGTTTGATGATGACCCGCTTTCTGGTGTTCATTTACTAGGGGTTCCAACCATGCGGCCCTGGATATCATAAATTGAGAGGGTGACATCTGAAGCGACGGGCAGGTCATATTGAATAGTTGTTTGGGCGTTGAAGGGATTGGGATAGTTTTGGGAAAGGGAAAGCGCTTGAGGGAGATTAGTGATATCCTCAATCGTACCTGTTTCGGGATTGAAGCGGAGGATTAGGAGGGAATATTGATTGGCAAGGTAAATGAGGTTCCCGGATACTGCCATGCCGTTAACTTCCCCATAAGTCCCAAAAAAGGTCACAAACGATGGGCTTAAAGGATTCGAAATATCGATCACCGATAATCCGCGGTGACTGTCGGTTATAAAGGCATAATCGCCCGATAATATTATGTCCCGGAAAGCGATATAGACATCAGGGACCTCATAGGTAACAGCAACGATGGGATTGGTGGGATCAGAAATATCTAATACAATGAGCGTATCAATCCCGCAGCCGAGGAAGGCATAATTATCGCGAATAGCAACACCATAAGTGTACCCAGCGGGAATAATATGACCCAGTAAGGCCGGATGGCTCGGGTCTGATATCGATACGCAATAAAGGCCTGAATCGTTTGCAGCGACATAAGCTATGCTATCCTTAATTGCAATATCATTCGGACGATTATAATTTGATATATAAAAATGCCCTTGGCGCCATGGTGAAGAGGGATCACTAATATTTATCACATGAAAACCGGCATCAGAAAGCAAATAAACATAAGTACTATCTATGGCCAAATCCCCTGCATAAGTAAACGTATCGAGAGATCTACCTAATAACACTGGTCGTTCAATATTAGAGATATCAAAAATATATAACCCTGATTCATAACCACTTTGGCTGGAAAATAGCGCCAGATTTCCTACTATTTCTATTCCATTAATCCAAGGTCCCATGCCATAATTGGGCAACCGAAAAAGGCTGTCGGGATAAGATAAATTTAGAATTTTCAAAAAATGCGTTGTATCGGCCACAATGGCCATATTTCCTGTGATGCCTACCTGATATACATAACGACTATAATTAAAATCGCTTAATAATTCCGGAGATTGGGAATCAGAAACATCTATTATCTTGAATCCGCCATAGCGGTCAGTCATGTAAGCGTAATTACTGCTAACATCAAGGCCCCAATTGAATTGGGATGAAGTAAATTCCCCGCTTAATACCAGGTTTTGAGGATCAGCTATATTAATAATTTCAAGGGCATTGTTGGGAGAAGCCATGTACGCATATTGGCCGGAGATTGCCAAGCTTACACATTCATGTGAAAGACCAAGGTTACTCAATAGTACGGGATTACTCTTATCCTGCGCATCGAGAGTCATGACCCCTCCAGAATTGGCACTTAAGTATATTTAATCACCAATTGTCACAACATCATAAAAACCGAGGGCCTGCTCTGGATTATAGTACGTTCCTTCTAATGTAGGATTTGTTTTGTTTGATATATTGATTATGTACAATGGTCGGTTATTACATGTAAAATAGGCATAATCACCGTCAACATATACCGCAGGAAATGGAGAAGAAAATACTAAGTGATACGATCCTATTCGTACTGGTTGCATCATATTGGAAATATCTATTATTTGGAAACCCGCGGTATCTTCAGCAGAATAAAGATAATCGCCGTTTACATAGATATCATTTACCCGCATACCACGGGGCACAATATTACCCACTAATACAGGATTTGATTGATCTAACACATTTATAATATTAATTCCATTTTGCGTTGAAGCTAAAAATATATAATCTCCATTAATAGCTATTTTATAGTTATTACCACGGCAAAACAGGCGGCTGATAATGGAAGGATTGGATGGATCCGATATATCGATAATCATCAAACCGCTATAAAATGCGCAATAAGCGCGGTTGTCAACGACCTTGACATCCCATGCGCCATTCCACAGAGCAGATCCGGCATATTCAAGCGTTTGCGCGAAAGCCACGGATGCAAATATGGCGACTAATAATGAAACGAAAAGAAACTTTCTCATATTGCCTCCCGATCAGGAAGATAGAAGGATCGCGGCATAGCAATAAGCTATTCTAAGATAAAGAAATGCCGCTGTCAAAGGCGCGATTATTACCAATTCAAGGATGTAACAAAATATTAGTGAATAGGCGTTCCATTATTTTGAGGCACAGGGCAAACATGCTTCTGGCGTCTGCGACGGTCCAATAAGATGCCACCCGGGCCACGGGTCTTTTGCCTCAGATGTTGCTGGAAGGACTCTTCGATCCTGGGGCATTATATTATAATCCTGTTTGACCGGTAGAACGGCAGAGTGCGGAGACCCTGCCGCACAAATGCTTAGGATTGTTGCGGTCGGGTTCGGGGACCCGACCGCACGCACAAACAAAAAACCCGGCTTTGATTGCCGGGTGGAATTTTGCTGACCGTGAACGGTCAATAAATTTGAGAAAAAAGATTATTTGGCTGTAGGAGACTTTTTCTTTTTAACCACTTTAGTCTCTTTATGAGTCTCTTTCTTTTCGGCTTTGGGCTTTTTCTCTTTTTTCTCTTTAGCGGGTTTGGCTTTCTTTTCTTTCTTGGTGTCGGCGGCCTCAACCTTTTCCTCGGTTTCGCCTTTGCCCTTTTTCTTGGGCTCGGCAACGACCTTCTTTTCGACGTTAAGCTCAACCACGGCTAAGGTGGCGCCATCACCTAAACGACGGCCCCAAATAGCACGCCGAGTGAATCCGCCTTTAGTATCCTTGAATTCGGGCACGATTTCGGTAAATAGTTTCGTGACAGCATCATTATCACGTAACGCCGCGACAACCTGCCGACGAGCGTGAAGGTCGCCCCGTTTGGCAAGCGTAATAAGTTTTTCTACTTTGCTCTGGACTACCTTGGCCCTGGCGACTGTGGTCCTTATCTTGCCAGCCAGGATCAGGGAGGTGGCCATATTGGCCATCATGGCATGCCGATGGGCTGTTTTAACACCAAGTTTCTTTACATGTCTTCCATGTCGCATCTATATTGCCTTTGCTTCTTCCGGTTCTTTGTACTTATCGACATCCATGCCAAAGGACAGGCCCAATTCGGAGAGGATGCTGTTAAGCTCGTTAAGCGACTTTCTTCCAAAATTACGGTATTTCAACATTTCCTGCTCGGTTTTGCGGACCAGGTCCTCAAGGGTAATAATATTGGCCGCATGCAGGCAGTTCGACGAACGCACCGATAGCTCCAACTCATCGACCCGCATCTTGAGCAGATTGCGAATCCTCATGACTTCCTCGTCAACCTTTTCCTCTTCGACCATTTCCATTTCCTGGTCGACCTTGGCAAATATATTGAGGTGGTCTTTGACAAGTCTGGCAGCGAAGGTCAGGGCCTCCTCGGGAGTGATTGTGGAGTCGGTCCAGATTTCAATTGTCAATTTATCATAGTCAGTACGCTGTCCGACGCGGGTGTCCTCAACGGCATAATTAACCTTGATAACCGGGGAAAATCTGGTATCGAGGTAGATCGTGCCAGCCGGTTGTCCGGTCTTTCTATTGAGGTCGGCGGTAACAAAACCGCGACCGGATTCGACATCCATCTCCATCCGAAATTTGATATCGTCATTGAGGGTGACGAGATGAAAATCGGGATTGACAATTTCGATAGTGGGATCGGCCTCGATATCGCCAGCCTTAAAGGCGCCCTTTGAATTTGCCGAAAGAACGATAGTCTTCGGCTCATCGCCTAAAAGTTTGAGTTTGAGTTTTTTAACATTTAAGACTAACTCGGTAACATCCTCCAGCACACCGGGAATAGTCGAGAACTCATGCAAAATACCCAGTGACTCTAATAGCGGTAACGGCCGCGCCCTGGATCGAGGAGAGCAGCACTCGTCGGAACGCCGTGCCGAGGGTATGCCCAAAGCCTCTCTCGAGCGGCTCGATGGTGAATCGGCCATAGCTCTGAGTTGCGGTTTTCTCATCGAGAACCACATCCTTGGGCATTTGCATACTTTTCCACTTCATTCTAACACGCCTCCCGTAGTTTGCTCTACTTAGAATATAGTTCGACAACCATCTGTTCTTGGACAGTGGTTGGGATATCCAGTCTCTTTGGCCGCTCGAGCAGCTCGCCTTCCATTTTGGCTTTGTCGAGGCGCAGCCAGGGAAGTTCAAATCCCTTGCCGGCATCTTTAAGGGCCAAATGGATCATATCGATATTGCGGCTATTCTCGCGCACCCTGATGACATCTCCCGGTTTAATCTGATACGAGGGGATATCGACAATTTTATTATTGACGGTAAAGTGACGATGGAGCGCCAACTGCCGGGCCGCTTTTCTTGAAGGAGCGAATCCCAGACGATAAATAACATTATCCATGCGGCATTCCAACAGAACCAGCAGGTTCTCGCCGGTGATTCCTTTTAAGCGCGAGGCTTTCTCGAAATAACCGTGGAACTGCCGTTCAAGAATTCCATATATACGGCGAATTTTCTGTTTCTCACGAAGCTGAAAACCGTATTCGGAGCCTTTCCTGCGACCGC
This sequence comes from uncultured candidate division Zixibacteria bacterium, assembly GCA_963801605.1. Classification (GTDB taxonomy): domain Bacteria; phylum Zixibacteria; class MSB-5A5; order UBA10806; family UBA10806; genus UBA10806. Next base: position 1,520,316 of record CAWDFP010000006.1, on the reverse strand, counting down.
TTTGCCCATGCTGTCCCGGAGCATATCCGCGCCGTTCAATAGCGCATCTATCCGTAAGACAGCGATTGCCCTTAAGGAAAAGCTTCATGCCTTCACGACGGCATAATCTGCAACTTGGGCCGGTATATCTAGCCATAATCTTCCAATGCCCCCTTAAACTCTACGCCGTTTAGGCGGACGGCAACCGTTATGAGGGATGGGAGTAACGTCGCGAATGGCAGTGATCTCGAGACCGGCGGCCTGCAAGGATCTAATCGCAGCCTCACGACCAGCGCCAGGCCCCTTAACCCAAACCTCGATTCTCTTCAAACCCTGCTCAATAGCTTCGCGAGCCGCCGACTGAGCCGCCATCTGGGCAGCGAAAGGTGTCGACTTCTTGGAACCTTTGAAGCCGGATTTGCCAGATGTCGACCAGGAGATCACATTTCCTCTGGTATCGCAAATCGAGATAATGGTATTGTTAAAAGTCGATTTGATATGGGCAACACCGACGGATTCTACCTTTTGCCCTTTTTTCTTCGCCTTTTTTCGTTTTGTGACAGGCTGTTGTTGTTGTTCTGCCAATTACTCCATCCTTATATTATTAAAGTTAACTATTCTGTGGCTGCTTTGGCTTTTCTGCCAACTGTTTTTCTGGGACCTTTGCGAGTCCTGGAGTTGGTCTTGGTACGTTGGCCGCGAACGGGAAGTCCCCGTCTATGTCGAAGGCCGCGATAAGAACCGATATCGATCAGCCTTTTGATATTCATATTTATTTCGGTGCGGAGAGCGCCCTCGACTTTATATTCCTGCTCGATAATGGTACGAATCTTCGAGACATGATCTTCAGTCATATCCTTGACTCGAATATTGGGATCGATACCGGACTTTTGCAGAATTTTCTGCGTTGCCGCCGGGCCGATGCCATAGATGTAGGGCAGGGCTGCCTCTATTCTCTTATCACGCGGCAGGTCTATGCCAGCGATACGTGCCAAAAAAACCTCCTTTTATCCCTGACGCTGCTTATGCTTGGGATTGGAACAGATAACTCTGACCACACCCTTGCGCCTAACAATCTTGCATTTTTCACAACGGATTTTTACGCTCGAACGAACTTTCATTTTATCTCCGCTATTCTACTTATGCCGGTAAATTATCCGGCCCCTATTCAAATCGTAAGGCGACAATTCCAGAGTCACCTTGTCACCGGGCAATATTTTAATAAAATGCATCCTCATTTTGCCCGAGATATGCGCTAACACCTGATGTCCATTGTCAAGTTCAACCTTAAACATGGCATTGGGCAACGGCTCAATAACTTTTCCTTCAACCTCAATTACGTCTTCTTTAGCCATTCTACCTTACAGTTAATATTTCCGGACCGTTTGCGGTCACCGCCACAGTATGTTCGAAATGAGCCGAGTTGGAGCCATCAGCGGTAACTATCGTCCAGCCATCAGGCAGGATACGGATATCATATCCGCCGGCGTTAATCATGGGCTCGATAGCCATCACCAGGCCCTCTTTAAGCTCCATCCCAGTGCCGGGTTTACCATAGTTTGGGACCTTTGGTTCCTCATGCATCTTCCGACCGATACCATGACCAACCAGATCTCGGACCGCCGAGAATCCCCTGGCCTCTACATAAGTCTGGATAGCCGCGGAGATATCTCCTAACTGGTTTCCGACTCGGCACTGCTCGATTCCCTTATTAAGAGAATCTTCTGTCACCTCCAAAAGCTGTTTGGATTCCGGGCTGATTTCGCCCACCCCGAAACTTCTGGCTCCGTCGCCATAGTATCCATTGAGGATGGAACCAACATCGATGCTGACGATCTGGCCCTCGACCAATTTACGGTCACCGGGAATGCCATGCACAATTTCGTCGTCAATAGAGACGCAGATGTTGGCCGGGAATCCCTGGTATCCGAGAAAGGCAGGTTTCGCGCCGCGTTTTTTGAAATACTCGGCGGCGAGCCGATCCAAGGTTTTGGTGGTGACACCGGGTTTTATGTTTTCAGAGATCAATTCCAGGACCTCAGCAACGATCCTGCCCGCCTGGCGCATCAATTCGATTTCGCGCGGCGACTTAAGCTGTATCATCTTCAATCAACAACGGCCTGTGCGATAGAATTGAAAACATCATCGCAACTTCTATTGCCGTCGATATCGATCAAAAGTTTTTTTGAGCGATAAAAATCTTCAATCACCTTGGTCTTTTCGCGATAGACCTTAAGGCGATTTTCGATAATTCCGGCAGAGTCATCTGCCCGACGGTAAAGCTTTCCTCCGCAAACATCGCATGTATCGGAGGAGATTGGCGGCCTGCTTTCGATATTATAATCCTGGCCGCAATTATTGCAAAGCACTCGCGATTCCAACCTTTTAACGATGACCTCATCGGGAACATCAAGGTTGACAACCTTGGAAATGCTTATACCAAGTTCCCCGAGCATCCGATCCAGACCATCAGCCTGGGCCGTGGTTCTGGGGAAACCATCAAATATAAAGCCTTTGCCCATCATAGTCAAGAGCTTCTCCTTGATAATCCCCAATATAACATCGTCCGGTACAAGCTCTCCTACGTCCATGAAAGTTGCGGCTTTAATACCCAAATGCGTTTTCTTCTTGATTGCATCGCGCAGGATGTCTCCGGTTGAAATATGTTCGAGACCAAATTTCTGCGCCAGCTTCTTCGCCTGGGTTCCTTTGCCGGATCCGGGCGGCCCCAAGAAGATGATCCGCATCAGCTATAACGCCCTTTCAATCGCCCTTTCTTAATAAATCCGTCATAATGTCTCATCAACAGATGCGACTCGATCTGCTGTAAAGTATCGAGCGCCACGCCAACCACAATCAGAAGCCCGGTTCCACCGAAGTAGAACTGAACATCCGCGAGCCGCGACATGATATTCGGCAAAACCGCGATAATTGCAAAGAAAAAGGCTCCGGGAAGAGTGATCCTGGTCAGGATGCGGTCGATATACTCAGCTGTGCGCTGACCCGGCCTGATACCCGGAATAAATCCGCCCTGTTTTTTCATGTTATCCGCCAAATCAACCGGGTTGAAGACGATAGCAGTGTAGAAATAGGCGAAAAATATAATAAGCAACGAGTAAACCACCATGTACACAACCGAGGTAGGGCTGAACCATCCGGAAAGCATCATCATAAAATTGCTATCCGGGAAGAATGAAAAAATGGTTTGCGGAGCAAACATGATCGACTGTGCAAAGATGATGGGGATGATACCAGCAGTATTGACCGACAGCGGTATATGAGTGCTGGTGCCGCCGTACACTTTTCGTCCGACTACCCTTTTGGCATACTGAACGGGTATCCGTCTCTGAGCCCTGGTGACAAGCACCACGGCCGCCACGATAACAACCATGAACACAATTATCAGAAGCTCTTTAATAATATTTCCGCGGGCCACGCCGGTCATGCCGAAGAGCCCGGGAAAGAACTTGGCAATTTCATCCATAACCGCGATCGGCAGTCTGGCGATAATGCCTATGAAGATGATCAGCGAAATACCATTGCCGATACCTCGTTCGGTAATTCTTTCACCAAGCCACATGATAAATATCGTGCCGCAGGTGAAAGTAACCATCGTCATCAGAATGAAAAACATTTTTGAGATACCGGGAAGAAGGAGGGTCGGATTGGTTTGCTCGGAAAGATAAATGGCGGTACCCATAGACTGCATAGCGGCGATAAGCACAGTGCCGTAACGAGTATACTGGGTGATTTTCCGCCGGCCTTCCTCGCCCTCTTTCTGCAGCCGTTGGAAAAAGGGAATAACCGCTCCCAAAAGCTGAATGATAATCGAGGCCGAGATATAGGGCATGATGCCCAGCGCGAAGATGGTGACCTTGGTAAAGGCACCACCTACGAACAGGTCGAATAAATTGAGCAAACCGCCGGGATTGAATCTTTCAAGAGCCGTAACGTCAATTCCCGGGGTAGGGATATGGCCGCCTATCCTATAGACAACCAAAAGGCCGAGAGTAAAAAGAATTCTCTGCCTGAGCTCATGTATCTTAAAAATATTTCTTACACTATCAAACGCCATTATTCCTCACCTGTTGATCCCCCTGATATTACCCGCGTCAGAATTTCAATGATGATGGACCTTATGCTTTCTTGATTATTTCGGCTTTGCCGCCGGCTTTTTCGATTTTCTCTTTGGCCGAAGCCGAAAAAGCATGGGCCTTGATCGTTAAGGCTTTTCCCAGTTCGCCATTGCCCAGAATTTTGATGGGCATGTTCTTCCTGGTGGCCAGGCCGGCTTTACGCAAAATCTCAACCGTGATTTCCGGCACATCGAGCGCCAGTAGAGATCCGATATTGATCTCCTGGTAATCGATTCGGAAATGATTGCTAAAGCCCCGCTTGGGAATACGTCTCTGAAGCGGCATCTGACCGCCCTCTTTGTGACGTCTGCTTTTATAGCCGGAGCTTCCCTTTTGCCCCTTACCGCCCTGCGTGGATTGCTTGCCGTGCCCGCTGCCCGGGCCGCGGCCAACGCGTTTGCGATTCTTTACAGAACCGGGGCTTGGCTTCAAATCGGAAAGTTTAATCATTTTTCTGCGTAACCTCCACGAGATGACGAACCTTGTCGATCATCCCCTGAATGGACGGAGAATCGTGGTGAACCACGACCTGTTCGCGATGCCTGAAGCCGAGGGCCTGCATCACCCGCCGTTGTTTATCGTTTGAGCCGGCCAGGGATCTGACCTGCTTAATTTCCAATTTCCCAGGCATTACTTACTCTCCATATCCTTGATAGCTTCGAGTTCCTCGACGCTCTTGAGCTTCAAAAGACCGTCTATAGTAGCCCTAACAACATTATGAGGGTTGGTCGAGCCAAGCGATTTGGTCAGGATATCCTGTATTCCTGCGGATTCCAATACCGCACGCACCGGCCCGCCGGCAATAACGCCTGTGCCGGGAGCAGCCGGTTTCAAAAGGACGCTGGCAGCCCCGAATTGGCCGATGACTTCTTTGGAAATAGTGCCGCCGACAATAGGCACCGGGATCATGTTTTTCCTGGCAGCTTCACTTCCCTTGCGGATAGCTTCGGAAACCTCCGCGGCTTTTCCCAATCCGATGCCAACCTTGCCGTTTTTATCGCCGGTCGCCACCAAAGCGGTAAAGCTGAAACGCCGTCCGCCTTTCACAACTTTGGCAACGCGATTGACATGAATTACTTTTTCCTGGAATTCAAACTGCTCTTCGTTAAACCTCGCCAATTTCACCTCTCTTATAGGACTAAAACTCTAAACCCGCTTTACGAGCCGCCTCAGCCAGGGCTTTGATTTTGCCATGGTAGAGATAGCCGGAACGATCGAATACCACCTTATTAATGCCCAAGCCTTTGGCTTTTTCGGCGATGGCGGTGCCAACTGCTTTGGCTTTTTCCATCTTTTTGCCGGTGGCATTGACGCTGCCTTTCAAGCTTGAGACTCCAGTAATGGTTTTTTTCTGGAGATCATCGACAAGCTGAGCGTAGACGTGATTCAGGCTCTTGAAAACAACCAGGCGCGGACGCTCGGCTGTGCCCTTAATCTTACCTCTGACTCTGCCGGCCCGTTTTAACCTGGCATCACGCTTAAATGCCTGTTTATTAGCCATTCTATTATGCTCCTGCTGTCTTGCCGGCTTTACGTCTGATATGTTCGCCAGCGTATCTTATTCCCTTGCCCTTGTATGGCTCAGGGGGCCTGAAAGAACGAATCTTGGATGCTACCTGGCCAACCAACTGTTTGTCGATACCAGAGACAACAAATTTGGTAGGCGCATTAACTTTAATCTCTACTCCCTCGGGGAGTAAAACCGAAATAGGATGCGAAAAACCAAGAGCGAAGGTAAAAGCCTTGCCGGTTTGTTCGACTTTATATCCGACACCTTCAATTTCGAGCTCGCGGGTAAAACCCTTGGTCACGCCTTTGACCATATTGGCCACCAGAGCGCGGTAGAGCCCGTGAAGAGCGCGATTATACTTGGAATCAGAAGGCCGGGTGAAGATAATCTCGCCGTCCTTGATTTCCGTAGCGATTTCAGAATGGATATTCTGAGAAAGTTTGCCCTTTGGTCCCTCAACCGTAATCTTATCGCCGGCGCGGGTAAATTTTACGCCGGGCGGAATCGGGACGGGCTGTTTACCAACTCGTGACATAATTATACTCCTCGACTCACCAAACCCGGAACAAGGCTTCGCCGCCGACGCCTGCTTCGAGAGCTTCTTTATCGGTCATGATTCCGCGCGAGGTGGAAAGTATCACTGAACCCATCTTGCGAGAACCTGCCGCCAGTTTATCTTTATCGTAATATATCCTCAAACCAGGTTTAGAGATTCTCTCCAGCCCGGTGATGACGCTCTTGGAATCAGGCGTATATCTCAGCCTGACAACGAGGATCCCCTGCTTGCCATCTTCGACAAAATCGACGGTGCGCAGATAATTCATCCTCTTGAGAACCTCGGCGACCCTGATTTTCATGGCCGACGACGGAATATTGACCCGGCGCTGCTTAGCCTTGGCAGCATTGCGTATTCTGGTTAAGAAATCGGCTATTGTATCAGTCATGCTCATATTTCACCTACCAACTTGCCTTTGTGATGCCCGGAATCTCCCCTGACAGAGCCAGCTCGCGGAAGCAGATTCTGCAGAGTCCGAATTTTTGGAGGTAGGCTCTCGGCCGGCCGCATCGACGGCAACGGTTATGGCGGCGAACCTCAAATTTCGGTTTCTTCAGGGAAGCAACTATTTTACACTTTTTTGCCATACAGTTAATTCCTCTTAAAAGGCATTCCAAAGGCCTGCAAAAGCTCGAACGCCTCCTTGTCGGTCCTGGCCGTGGTGACGATCGTTATGTTCATGCCCCTTATTCTATCTATTTTATCATAATCAATTTCCGGGAAAATAATCTGCTCGGTGACACCCAAAGTGTAATTACCACGACCGTCGAATGACTTGGCAGGAATGCCGCGAAAATCTCTGATACGCGGGATGGACACATTGATGAGTCGATCCAGAAATTCATACATTTTATCGGCGCGCAAGGTTACGGAACAACCTACCGGCATACCCTCGCGGAGCTTGAAATTGGAAATCGATTTGCGAGCCCGCCTGACCACCGGTTTCTGGCCGGTAATGGCAGTCAGATCAGCCACGGCGGCATCGAGTTTCTTGGCGTCGGCAATAGCCTCACCAACTCCGATATTGACGATGATTTTCTCAAGGCGCGGGACTTCCATAACGTTCTTGAGATTCAAGGTCTTTTGAAGGGCAGACCTGATTTCGTCAAAATATTGTTTCCTTAATCTGGCCATTTTATTCTATGATCTCTCCGGTTTTCTTATTAATTCGAACTTTCTTACGATCGGCTAATATTCTGTGACCCAGCCTGGCCACCGTGTTGGAACGGGCATCGAAGAACATGGCGTTGGAAGCGTTAATGGTACCTTCCTTTTCCACGATACCGCCCTTGCGGTTTTTGGGAGTGGGACGGGAATGTCTTTTAATCAGATTGACACCCTCGATAATCACCCGGTTTTTATCGGGGAAAACCTTGAGCACTTTTCCGACCTTGCCCCTATCGTTTCCCGCCAATGACCTTGACTGTATCACCTTTACGAATTTTCATAATATCATCCTCTAAAGTACTTCCGGCGCCAAAGAGATTATTTTCATAAACTGCTTTTCGCGGAGCTCGCGGGCCACCGGCCCGAAGATACGCGTGCCGCGAGGCTCGTTTTGATCATTTATAATAACGGCCGCATTATCGGAAAAGCGGATATAGGAACCGTCCTTGCGCCTGGTTTCGCGAGTGGTGCGAACCACAACGGCCTTGACGACTTCGCTTTTCTTGACCGCCGCTCCCGGAATGGCATCCTTGACTGAAACCACGATAATATCGCCGATGCGGGCGTAGCGCCGCCGGGTCCCGCCCAGAATCCTGAAGCATTGCACAATCCGGGCCCCGGAATTGTCTGCTACATTTAGTTTAGAATATTCTTGTATCATTACGCTCTCCCGCCCCTAAAATCACTTAGCTGTTTCGGTGATCTCGAGTAATCTCCATCGTTTAGTCTTGGACAGCGGCCGAGTCTCCACAACGACTACTTTATCACCGGGCTTGGCCTTATTCTCCTGATCGTGAACATAGAGTTTTTTGCTGATCCGCACCGTCTTACCGAAAACCGGATGCTTGAACAGGCGCTCTACTGAGACCACGATCGTCTTGTCCATTTTGTTGGAGACAACCACTCCAGATCTGGTTTTGCGCGCGCCCCTAGGCATTCTTAATTTCTCCTTTAGAAGCCAATTTTCTAATATCATGCTCATCCTCATGCAGGATAGTCGTAATCCGAGCAAGCTCGTGACGCAGAACCCTGATGCGCAGGGGATTATCGATCTGCTTGGTAGCCTGACGGATTTTCAGGTTAAATATTTCGCGACTTAATTCCTCTTTCCTGACGAGGATTTCATCTTTTGTCAAATCTCTTAATTCACGAGGCTTCATATTCTCTAGTCCCCGGTCGTCATATCATGACGGGTTACGAATTTAGTTTTTATCGGCAATTTGGCAGCCGCAAGTTTCAACGCTTCTTTGGCCAGCGGCTCGGTGATTCCCTCGAGTTCAAACATCACTCTTCCGGGTTTTACCACCGCAACCCAGAATTCCGGAGCGCCTTTACCTTTACCCATTCTGGTTTCAGCCGGCTTTTTTGTTACCGGTTTATCGGGAAAGATGCGAATCCAGACCTTACCACCGCGCTTGATATGGCGTGTCAGAGCGACACGAGCGGCCTCGATCTGCTTATTGGTGATCCAGGCAGGCTCCATAGCCTTGAGACCATATTCACCAAAATCCACTTCGCAACCGCGATAAGCTTTGCCGCGACGGCGTCCGCGCTGCTGTTTACGGAACTTAACTCTTTTCGGCATTAACATTAGACGCCACCTCCAGCTACCGCCTTGAGGTTTGTCACGATTATCGCGTCTGTTATCAGGTCTGTTATCAGGTCTATTCGGCCTGTTATCGGGGCGATTATCTGGCCTACCGCCGCCGCCTTCGGGACGGCGCGGGCCGGACCATTTGGGACGTCTGTGGGCTTTATCCAGAGCCTTAGCCGATGGCTTGATTCTATCGCCGCCCTCGGGTGCAGCTTCCTGTTGTTTTCTATAACGAGCCCGACGACGTTTGCTCTCGGCCGGCTTCTCTTCAAGACCCAGGGCTGCATCTCTGGTGGCCTCGGTTTCAATCTCCTCGATGCCGTATTTCTCACCGAGACAAATCCACACTTTGACACCGATAGTGCCATAGGTGGTATGAGCAGTCGCGGGTGAGTAATCGATGTCGGCACGGAGCGTATGCAGCGGTACGCGACCATCATGGTATTTTTCGATGCGGGCGATTTCCGCTCCGCCGAGTCGTCCACTGCAGCAAATCTTGATACCATCAGCGCCGGATTTCATGGTAGCCGCCATTGATTTTTTCATAGCGCGGCGGAAACTGACACGACCCTCGAGCTGTTTGGCAATCGATTGAGCAACTAAAGTCGCGGAAAGCTCCGGTTTTTTAACCTCAATAACATTGAGGAGAATTTCTTTACCGGTCAGGAGTTCAAGCTCACCTTTCAGGTTGTCGACTTCGGCCCCCTTTCTGCCGATGACGATACCCGGACGGGCGGTATGAATATCGATCGTCACCTTCTTGGGTGCGCGCAGGATCTCAACAGCCGCAATACCGGCGTGTTCGAGCCTTTTATAGGCATAGCGCCTGATAAGCAGGTCTTCCTGCAATAGATCTGCAGAAATTCCGAGTGGCAAACCACTTGGATTTCCAGGTTTTAACTATCCCCAGTCTTAGACCGTACGGATGGGCTTTCTGTCCCACTCGGCCTCCTTGTCTTCTTGACCGCAACAGGTTCTACTACTTTGGGCTTTTTCTCAATGAGCGTAATGCCGATATGCGCGGTTCTCTTGCGAATCATATAGGCTCGTCCCATGCCCACGGGCCGGATCCTTTTCCAGGTCGGTCCACCGTCAATTTTAACATCTTTGACGAATAAATTTTCAACTTTAAGTTTGCTTGTCCCCTCGGAAGCGATGGCGTTGGAGGCGGCTGATTTGAGAGTCCGGTAAAGGGCTTTACTGGCGGCTTTTTGCGTAAGAAGCAAAATCCCCAGGGCCCGGTCAACTGACTCACCTTTAATCAAATCTGCCACCCGCCTGATTTTACGGGGCGACATGCGCACATATTTCGAAACGGCTCTAACTTCCATTGTATTATCCTACTTTATCGCCGTGCTTTTTTCTGTTATCTTGCCAGAATGTCCCCGGAAAATACGCGTGGGGGAAAATTCTCCAAGCTTGTGACCGACCATATTTTCAGTGACATAGATCGGGATGAATTTATTACCGTTATGCACAGCTAAAGTGTGCCCCACAAACTCCGGAGAGATGGTGGTCCGGCGCGCCCAGGTCTTGATGACCTTTTTCTCACCGGTATTGTTCAAGGCGTCAATCTTTTTCATCAGCCTTTCGTCTACATAAGGTCCCTTTTTTAAGGAACGAGTCATATAAATTCCTCCAAACCTACTTGCTGCGCCGTTTGACGATCAGTTTAGCAGCTCTCTTGCGATTGCCGGTCTTAAGCCCCTTGGACAACTGGCCCCAGGGACTGCAAGGATGTCTGCCGCCCGACGACTTGCCTTCGCCGCCGCCCATAGGATGATCGACCGGGTTCATAGCCACGCCTCTGACGTGCGGCTTTATTCCCATCCATCTCGATCTTCCGGCCTTACCTATAGAAATATTCTCATGATCGATATTACCCACCTGCCCAATCGTAGCCATGCAGTCCTGCTTGAAAAGCCGGACTTCACCAGAGGGCATCTTGACGTGGGCGAATTCGCCCTCCTTGGCCAAAAGCTGCGCCATAGTACCAGCAGACCGAGCTACCTGTCCGCCCTTACCGGGCCGAAATTCGATATTATGAATACTCATGCCCAACGGAATTTTCGACAGCGGCATAGTATTACCGGGCTTGATCTCGTAATCCTCGACACCGCCGGAATAAATGACCTGATCGACCTGCAGGCCTTCGGGAGCGATGATATAACGTTTCTCGCCGTCAGCATAAAAAATCAGGGCGATTCTGGCCGTGCGATTAGGATCGTATTCAATCGAGGCGACGCGACCGGGAATACCGATCTTGCTGCGTCTGAAATCGATGATACGATAGGCTCTCTTATGGCCGCCGCCGCGATGCCTGGATGTAACGCGGCCGGTGTTTCCCCTGCCGCCGGATTTCGTGACGGGTCGAACAAGCGATTTCTCAGGAACATCATGGGTGATCTCCGCGAAATCGGAGACGGTCATAAAGCGCCGTCCGGGAGTCACTGGTTTAAATTTTCTCACACCCATTGTATATAACCTCTAAACAGTTTCAAATAACTCAATCTTATTGTCGGGTTTGAGCCAGACGAAGGCTTTCTTCCAATCGGAACGCTTGCCTTCGAATCTACCCATCTTCTTATTCTTGCCCATGATATTGGTAGTAGATACGTTTTTGACCTTGACATTGAAAGCCTTTTCGACCGCTTGCTTGATCTGAAGCTTGTTGGCTGTCGTTGGCCACTCTGAAAACGTAGCAATTAGCCTGTTCCTGAAGAGTCGTCGCCTTCTCGGAGATAAGAGCCTGCAGCAATATTTTTCCAGCATCAACCATTTTTGAAAATCTCCTTTATCTTCTCAAGCCCCTGTTCGGTCACGAGAATGTTTTCGTGAAACAGAAGATCATAAGGATTAACCTGCATGGCTCTTTTAACACTGAAGTTTGGAATGTTGCGCGAAGCGATGGCTAAATGCTCGCTGGTTCCCTCGTGTAAAAGAATGGTCTTCTTGTTCGTCAAGCCGAGGCTCTTCAGGAAACCGGCAACGATTCTGGTTTTCGGTTCAGTTAGCTCAGGAAGCTCAACCACACGCAAATTGCCTTCTTTGACCCTCAACGAAAAAGCCGAAAGAAGCGCGTTTCTCTTGAGGCCCTTAGGCAGCCTGGTGTAATGATCTTTGGGAGTTGGCCCAAAAGCAATGGCGCCACCGGTCCACAGCGGAGAGGTGTTACTGCCCGCCCTGGCCCTACCAGTACCTTTTTGGCGAAACGGCTTTTTACCGCCGCCTTTCATGCGCATACGATTCAAGGTAGAGGAATTGCCCTGTCTCTGATTTTTCTGGTAGCCCTTAATGTATTCCTGGAGAATATATTCTTTAGGCTCGGTTTCAAAAAGCGGACCTGTGAGCGTTATGGTTTTGGCTTCGGTTCCGTCTTTGGAGATGTATTTGACTTCTGGCATCTTCCTACCTTGCCTTTCTGACGTAGACAAGAGCATTCTTATGGCCCGGCACCGGACCGCTAACCAACAGCAGGTTCTGTTCCGGTTCGACAGCTACAACCTGAACATTTTTGACGGTCACGCCAGCGTCGCCCATGTGGCCGGCCATACGCTGACCCAAAAATGTCCGCGACGGATAGCTTGAGGCGCCCACTGAGCCCGGGGCTCTCATTCTGTCGGATTGACCGTGCGTCTTGGGACCGCCCTTGAAGTGGTGCCGTCTCACAGCGCCCTGGAAACCCAGACCGCGAGAAACGCCCGAGACGTGAACCATTTCGCCCGGCTTAAAGATATCGACACCGATCTTCGAGCCTTTCTCGAAGGTCTCGCCATCAGCAAGCGGCAGCTCGCGCAAATAACGCTTTAGCTCCTGACCATTCTTCTCGAACTGGCCTTTAACCGGCTTGGCGAGGAGAGTTGGCCTAATCTTGCCGAAGGATATCACCGCCGAGGAGTAGCCATCGGTCTTATTGGTTTTCACGCGCACCACGGTCACCGGCTCAATTTCAATGGCAGTGACGCCAACTGAGTCTCCCGCAGGGGTGAAAATCCGAGTCATCCCTATTTTTTTTCCGTAGATCGAGTTCATATCAAATCACAAAACTTTCCAATATATTAAACTTTTATCTCTACGTCAACCCCTGCCGGCAAATCAAGTCGCATTAAGGAATCGATTGTTTGCTGGCTGGATTCATAAATGTCTATTAAACGCTTATGAATTCGCATCTCGAACTGTTCACGGGATTTCTTGTCGACGTGAGGCGATCTGAGAACGGTGTACACCGTCTTTTTGGTAGGCAGTGGAACAGGTCCTGAAATCTTGGCCCCGGTGCGCGTAACTGTTCGAACAATTTCTTTGGCCGAGCGGTCCAACGCAGCATGGTCATAAGCTTTGAGCCTGATTCTTATTTTTTGTCCCTGCATAACTAAAACCCGCCTTCTGCTATTCTACAATCTCGGTTACGACGCCGGCGCCCACGGTATGGCCGCCCTCGCGAATCGCGAAACGCAGCTCCTTCTCCATGGCTATCGGTACGATCAACTCACAATCTACGGTCACACTGTCCCCCGGCATCACCATCTCCACGTCCTTCGGTAAATTCACTATACCCGTCACGTCCGTCGTCCTAAAATAAAACTGCGGACGATAGCCGTTGAAGAATGGCGTGTGACGACCACCCTCCTCTTTCTTCAATATATAAACGTTCCCCTTAAACTTCGTATGCGGTGTGATGCTGCCTGGTTTCGATATCACCATCCCGCGCTCCAACTCCTCCTTATCCACGCCGCGAAGCAACAACCCAATGTTGTCTCCCGCCTGAGCGTAGTCCAGAAGCTTGCGGAACATCTCCACACCCGTCACTACCGTCTTGCGAGTCGGCTTGATCCCCACGATCTCCATCTCCTCGCCTACCTTCACCTTGCCTCGTTCCACCCGGCCCGTGCCTACTGTCCCGCGGCCCGTTATCGAAAACACATCCTCCACCGGCATCAAAAACGGCTTCTCGGTATCGCGAACCGGCTCGGGGATATAGGAATCTACTGCTTCCATAAGTTCCAAAATCGACTTAAACTCCGGAGCGTCCATCTTCACGTTGGGGTCAACTCCCTTGGTCATGGCCTGAAGCGCACTACCGCGAATTACCGGGATATCGTCCCCAGGGAATTCGTTCTTAGTCAGGAGATCACGAACCTCTAATTCCACCAGGTCCAGAAGCTCGGGGTCGTCTACCATGTCTACCTTGTTCATGTAGACGATGATATACGGCACTCCCACCTGACGAGCCAGGATGATATGCTCTCTGGTCTGCGGCATCGGTCCATCGGCGGCTGAGACCACCAAAATAGCCCCGTCCATCTGGGCCGCGCCCGTGATCATGTTCTTGATGTAGTCAGCGTGCCCCGGACAATCCACGTGGGCATAGTGCCGCTTGTCCGTCTCATACTCCACATGGGCCGTCGCGATCGTTATCCCGCGTTCCTTCTCCTCAGGGGCGTTGTCAATACTGTCAAAGTCCCTGACCGCTACGCCCTTGAACTTCCGATTCAAGACCATCGTGATGGCCGCCGTCAATGTGGTCTTCCCATGATCCACATGCCCGATCGTCCCCACGTTCACGTGCGGCTTGGTCCTGTCAAATTTCTGCTTGGCCATCGAATGTCCTCTCCGTCAAAATCATTAAAATTATTCTTATCTTCTTTGCCCGATAAGCACGCCGCGCACCTGCTTGACCAGATCATCCTGAAGGTTATCTGGAATAGGCGCGTAATGCGAAAATTGCATCGAATATACTGCCCGGCCCTGCGAAAGAGAGCGCAAATTTGTGGCATAACCAAACATTTCCGAGAGCGGCGCCTGAGCAGCAACGACAATAGCGTCAGGTCTGTGCACCATGCCGGCAATCTTACCACGCCGGGAATTGAGATCGCCAATAACATCACCCATATATTCTTCAGGCATGACAACTTCAACATCCATGATAGGTTCAAGAACGGTTGGAGAAGCCTTGCGGGCGCCTTCCTGAACTGCTATCGAACCAGCGATTCTAAATGCTAATTCTGAGGAATCAACCTCGTGATAAGAACCGTCAAGAAGTTCAACTTTAACATCGACCATCGGATAACCAGCCAGGACGCCATTTTCAAGCGCTTCCCTGGCTCCCTGCGCCACAGGCTGGATGAATTCCTGGGGAATTGTGCCGCCTTTGGTGCGATCGACGAATTCGAAGCCCTTGCCCTGTCCATTCGAAGAGACTCTGACTTTGACGTGACCATATTGACCGTGTCCGCCAGTTTGACGCACAAATTTGCCCTCGGCCTCGGCGCTGGACGTAATGGTTTCGCGATAGGCAACCTGCGGCTTGCCAACATTAGCGGCTACGTTGAATTCGCGTTTCATTCTATCAACTAAAATATCGAGATGGAGCTCTCCCATACCGGAAATGATGGTTTGCCCGGTTTCGGTATCAGTACGGACCTGGAAAGTTGGGTCCTCATCGGTCAGCCTGTTAAGGGCTTCCGAAAGCTTATCCTGATCGGCTTTGGTCTTAGGCTCAATAGCCACATAAATAACCGGGCTGGGGAAAGTCATCTGCTCTAGTATAATGGGATGATCTTCATCGCAAATGGTGTTGCCGGTCGGCGTGCTCTTTAATCCTACAAGAGCGACAATATCTCCGGCTTGAGCTTCCTTGAGATCGGCGCGCTTGTTGGCATGCATAGCTAAGATACGGCTAATTCTCTCCCGTCTCTGATTGGTCGGATTATAGACGGTCTGGCCGGCCTTAAGTACGCCGGAATATAACCGAGCATAAGAAAGCTTTCCAACATAGGGATCGCTCATCAGCTTAAAGACCAGAGCCGCCAGAGGCTCATCAACTGAGGGTTGGCGCTCAATTTCCTCGCCGGTTATCGGGTCTTTACCTTTGACAGGCGGAAGATCAAGCGGCGACGGCAGAAAATCAACGATAGCATCCAGAAGCGCCTGGACACCCTTGTTCTTAAAGGACGTACCACACAGCACGGGAGTGATTTTCATATCGAGTACGGCCTGGCGGACGGCAATCTTAATTTCCTCGGGTTCGATGGGTTCGTTATTGACGAACTTCGTAAGGAGTTGATCATCGTAATCCGAGAGATTCTCCAAAAGCTTTTCGCGTTTTTCCTGGGCATTATCATAGAGACTGTATGGAATCGGGCCATCGGCGAAAGTTACGCCCTGGGTATCATCGCTATAGATACGAGCGGTCATTGTAATGAGATCGATTACGCCCGTGAATAATTCGCCCTGACCCAAGGGTATCTGGATGGGAACGGCGTTGGCACCCAGTCTCTTTTTCATCATTTCAACGGCGCCGAAAAAGTCAGCACCGGTACGATCCATTTTATTGATATAGGCGATTCGAGGGACATGATATTTGTCGGCCTGTCTCCAAACCGTTTCGGATTGCGGTTCGACACCGCCGACCGAGCAGAATAAGGCAATAGCGCCATCGAGCACCCTGAGCGACCGTTCGACTTCCATTGTGAAATCGACGTGACCGGGGGTGTCAATGATGTTGATGCGGGTATCGTTCCAGAAGATGGTAGTAGCCGCGGACGTGATAGTAATACCACGCTCTTTCTCCTGCTCCATCCAGTCCATCGTAGCAGCGCCGTCATCGACTTCGCCGATGCGGTGGACTTTACCCGAATAGAACAAAATACGCTCGGTGGTCGTGGTCTTACCGGCGTCGATATGAGCCATGATTCCGATATTACGAGTTTGTTCTAATTGCCTATCCATTGACATAAAAAAATCCACTACCTTATCTAAATTGGCGCCCGAAAAGCCAGGCACCCGCGGTAGCGGATCTACCCTGCTTTTCGGTTATTTTTGAGTCTCTAAGATCCTCAAAAGATTAAATCCTCGTCTAAAAACCTACCATCTAAAATGAGCGAACGCCTTGTTCGCCTCAGCCATCTTGTGAGTGTCTTCTTTTTTCTTGATGGCCGCGCCTTCATTGCGAGAGGCTGCAATAATTTCGGTCGCCAGTTTTTCGGCCATAGTGCGCTCGGGACGGCTCTTGGCATAACCTATCATCCAGCGAATCGCCAACGCGGTTCGTCTGGCCGGTCTAACCTCGACCGGAATCTGATAGTTGGCGCCACCGACCCGGCGGGATCTTACTTCGAGCATGGGCTTAACATTGTTAAGCGCTTTCTGGAAAACCTCGATGCCGATCTGGCCGGTTTTCTGACCAACTGATTCGACGGCATCATAGAAGATTCCCTCGGCGGTCGATTTCTTACCGCGGCGCATTAAACCGTTGATAAACTGCGTCACTACGGGTGAACCAAAACGCTGGTCGGGCACCCTCTCTTTTTTAATTATTCTCTTTCTTCTCGGCAAAGCAACCTCGAACTATTTTCTGGGCCTCTTGACCCCATATTTCGATCTACTCTTCTTACGGTCGGCGACACCTGCCGTGTCTAATGTCCCTCTGATGATGTGATAGCGCACACCGGGCAGGTCCTTAACTCTTCCGCCCCTGATTAGAACGATAGAGTGTTCCTGGAGGTTATGTCCTTCACCAGGTATATATGAAGTAACCTCGATGCCGTTGGTCAGCCTGACGCGCGCAACTTTGCGTAACGCGGAATTCGGCTTCTTCGGAGTTGAAGTATACACTCTGGTGCAGACTCCTCTTTTTTGAGGGCTGCTCCCCAGAGCCGGCGTCTTCGGTTTTTCAGTGACTTTCTTTCGACCTATCCTGATCAATTGATTGATCGTTGGCAAACAACCTCCCGTTCTAAAAAAATACAGACTACTAAAATATTCTTAAATTTCCTTTTGTCAAGCCCTTTTCATCCAACCGTTTCTATCTTTTTCTCAGTTGTCTCGGGCTCTTCTTCCTCTACAACGTCGACGCTATTGTAATATTCGAGGCCGGTTCCAGCCGGAATCAGTCTGCCGATGATGACGTTTTCCTTCAATCCCAGCAGACCATCGATCTTGCCGTTGATAGAAGCCTCGGTCAATACCCTGGTAGTTTCCTGGAATGAGGCCGCCGAAATAAAGCTATCGGTAGAGAGCGAAGCCTTGGTAATACCCAGCAAGAGAGGATCGTAGGTGGCCGGGTTGCCGCCCTCTTGAATCACGCGGTTATTTTCATCGACGACGCGAATCTTATCGGCCTGTTCGCCTTCAAGGAAATTGGTATCGCCGGGATCCAGGATGCGGACTTTCTGCAGTACCTGGCGCACGATGACCTCGATATGCTTATCGTTAATCTTCACGCCCTGTAACCGATAGACTCCCTGGATTTCGTTAACCAGATATCCCTGGACAGCCTCGGAGCCTTTGATACGCAAAATATCATGAGGATCGATCGGACCCTCGCAAAGCCTGTCGCCTGCCAGAATCTGATCTGTATCATGAATCAACATGTGCTTGCCGTGCGGGACAAGGTATTCTTTGCTCTCGCCATGTTCGCCGTGAACGAGAATCTGCTGATTGCCTCTGACAATTTTACCGTATTCGATGGTGCCATCGATTTCCGATACTACGGCCGGATCCTTGGGATGACGAGCCTCGAACAATTCAGCCACTCTGGGCAAACCGCCGGTGATATCCTTGGTTTTATAAATCTCGCGCGGAATCTTAACCAGCATCTGGCCGGCTTTGATTTCATCGCCATCTTTCACTGAGAGGTGAGCGCCGGTGGGAATCGAGTAATTGGCAAGCCTCTTGCCTTTCGGATCGATAATGGCGATATGCGGACGAAGGGCCTTCTCGCGCTGCTCGATGATAACCCTGGCAGAAAGGCCGGTGGATTCATCGAGTTCCTCGCGGTAGGTGACGTTTTCGATAATATCCACATATTCGATAGTTCCTGATTTTTCGGTCAGGATCGTATTGGTATGCGGATCCCATTCGAAGAGGATATCATCCTTTTCAACCATCTGACCAGCACGAACCTTGAGGACACAACCGTAAGGAATGCTGGAGCGATGCCTGGTTTTTCCTTCATCATCAACGACTTCGAGTTCGCCATCACGAGAGACAGCGATATGATCGTTCGTTCCCTCGACAGGCACGCTTTTAACCTTGGTTATTACGACCTTACCGGAAGCCTTAGCGGTAATCTTGGACTGTTCCGATATAACTGCCGCCGTACCGCCGATGTGGAAGGTTCTAAGAGTAAGCTGAGTGCCCGGCTCGCCGATCGATTGAGCGGCTATAACGCCCACTGCCTCGCCCAGGTTCACCATACGGCCGGTACCGAGATTTCGTCCATAGCATTTTTCGCAGACTCCGCGGCGTGATTCGCAGGTTAAAACTGAGCGAATCGGCACTTTATCAACACCGGATTCCTCGATAGCCGTGGCGGCGGCCTCATCGATTTCTCGTCCGGCTTCGACGATTATTTCGTCGTTATTCATCGGATTGTAAATATCTGTCAGGGCTACACGTCCCAAAATACGGTCGCGGAGCGGCTCGATAATTTCCTCGCCCTCTTTCAAGGCTCCGATATCGAGGCCCAGAATCGTGCCACAATCTATTTCATTGATGATGACATCCTGCGCCACGTCAACCAAACGGCGGGTCAGGTAACCGGCGTCGGCGGTTTTCAGAGCGGTATCGGCCAGACCTTTTCTGGCGCCGTGCGTTGAGATGAAGTACTCCAACACAGTCAACCCCTCGCGGAAGTTGGCGGTAATTGGCGACTCGATAATTTCACCGATTTGACCGGTCATTCTCTTTTGGGGTTTGGCCATCAAACCGCGCATACCGGCCAACTGACTGACCTGGTCTCTCGAACCACGAGCGCCGGAATCGGCCATCATGTAAACCGGATTGAATCCCTGGTCGACTTTGGCGATTCTGTCAAAGAGAGCGCGAGCGACCTCGTTAGTGGTACGAGTCCAGGTATCGATGACCTTATTGTAACGTTCACCATTGGTGATAGCGCCTTTATCATACTGTTTATGAATGCGCTTAATTTCATCGTTGGCCTCTTTGATGAGTTTCTCTTTTTCAGGAGGAACTAAGATATCATCGATACCCACGGTGACACCGCCTTTGGTGGCATATTCAAAACCGATATTTTTAAGATTATCCAAAAACACGGCGGTAACATCATTTCCCAAAAGCCTGTGAGCCTCGGAAACTAATTTTTCAAGTTCACCTTTGGAAGCAACTTTGTTGAAGTAACCAAGCTCTTTGGGAATTATCTGATTGAAAATAACACGTCCAACAGTAGTCTCAAGCGGTTTTTTGCGTCCCGGAATTATGAGCTTGATCGGAGCATGAAGGTCTATGGCTTCAACCGAATAAGCATAAACTACATCGTCGGCCGAGCCGAAGACCATACCCTCGCCTCTTACCACAAGTCCGATTTCTTTATCGCTTTTCCTCTCCTTGGTCAGGTAGTAGCAACCGATAACCATATCCTGCGATGGGATTGCTATTGGTTTGCCGGACGAAGGCTGGAGCAGATTGCTGGTGGCAAGCATCAAAATGCGAGCTTCGAGCTGGGCTTCGAAAGATAACGGCACGTGAACTGCCATCTGGTCACCGTCAAAGTCGGCGTTGAAGGCGGCGCAGACCAGAGGATGCAGTCTGATGGCTTTACCTTCAACCAGCACCGGGTAAAACGCCTGAATACCCAGAAGGTGCAGAGTCGGAGCACGGTTGAGAAGTACCGGATGGTCCTTAATGATCTCTTCGAGAATATCCCAAACTTCAGGTCTCTCCCGCTCCACCAGTCTCTTGGCAGATTTTACGGTTTGAACAAAACCCTTCTCCTCAAGCTTGTGGATGATAAACGGCTTGAAAAGCTCCAGAGCCATATTCTTCGGCAGGCCGCACTGATTGAGCTTAAGCTCCGGACCAACCACGATTACCGAACGGCCGGAATAATCAACTCTCTTGCCCAACAAGTTTTGGCGGAATCTGCCCTGCTTGCCTTTGAGAAGATCGGAGAGCGATTTGAGCGGGCGTTTGGAATCGCCTCGAACAGAACGAGATCTGCGACCGTTATCAAAGAGGGCGTCAACTGCCTCCTGAAGCATTCTTTTTTCGTTTCTCAAGATTACTTCGGGAGCCTTTATTTCGATCAGCTTTTTGAGCCTGTTATTTCTATTTATCACCCTTCTATAAAGGTCGTTGAGATCGGAGGTGGCAAAACGTCCACCCTCGAGCGGCACCAGAGGACGAAGATCAGGCGGAATAACCGGAATTACCTCAAGAACCATCCACTCCGGTTTATTTTGCGATTGACGAAAGGCCTCGATAACGCGGAGGCGCTTAAGAGTGTCCTTTTTTCTTTGAACGGAGGTCTCAACTTTAACCTGAGCGCGTAATGATACAGCCAATTCCTCGATATCCAAGCCGCGCAACAAGTCGCGGATTGCCTCGGCGCCCATCTTGGCGATAAACTGTTTTCCGCCTTCTTCCAGTTCGTAGTATTGATCTTCAGAGATGATTTCCATCTTCTTAAGCGAGGTATTACCCGGATCGATAACAATATAAGACTGGTAGTAGATAATCCGCTCCAGCTCTCTGACAGTGAGATCGAGCAAATAACCGATACGGGACGGAAGCGAATGAGAAAACCAGATATGAGTTACCGGAACCGCCAGATCGATATGGCCCATTCTTTCCCGGCGCACCTTTGACTGGGTAACTTCCACTCCGCAACGATCGCAGACGATACCGCGGAAACGGATTCTCTTATATTTTCCGCAATTGCATTCCCAATCTTTGACAGGGCCGAAAATTCTCTCGCAGAAGAGGCCGTCTTTCTCCGGCTTAAAACTGCGATAATTGATCGTTTCCGGTTTGGTAACCTCGCCGTAAGACCAGGATTTAATAACCTCCGGAGAGGCGATTTTTATTCTCATCGCCTGAAAGTCCGAAGGTTTTCTTTGGTTTTTTGCAAAAGGATCGACCACGAAAGTCTCCTTATCTTAAATGGCTCCAAAAGGAACCGTTAATTACTTTTCGATAAGTTCAACATCCATGCCAAGAGACTGAAGCTCTTTGACAAGCACGTTGAACGACTCCGGAATACCGGGCTCCGGAGGATTCTCCCCTTTAACGATGGCTTCATAGATACGAGATCTGCCGGCCACATCGTCCGATTTTACAGTCAGCATTTCCTGCAAAGTGTAAGCCGCGCCGTAGGCTTCAAGCGCCCAGACTTCCATCTCGCCGAATCTCTGCCCGCCGAACTGAGCTTTACCGCCCAGAGGCTGCTGCGTAACCAGCGAATAAGGTCCGATAGAACGGGCGTGAATCTTGTCATCAACAAGGTGCGACAAGTTTCATCATGTACATATATCCAACGGTGACCTCGTTATCGAGTTTGTCACCGGTTCGGCCATCATACAATATTGTTTTACCGCTTTCAGGCAGGTTGGCTTTTTTGAGCCATCCCTTGATTTCGTCAAGCGTGGCGCCATCAAAAACAGGCGTTGCCACATATAATCCTAAAAGCTTGGCTGCCCAGCCAAGATGCGTTTCCAGGATTTGACCGACGTTCATACGAGATGGTACGCCCAGAGGATTGAGAATGATATCGAGCGGAGTGCCATCGGGCAAATACGGCATATCCTCGATTGGGACAACCTTGGCCACCACACCTTTGTTCCCATGACGGCCAGCCATCTTATCGCCGACCGAAAGTACGCGCTTGGTAGAGATCGAAACCTTTACCAATTGCACCACGCCAGGCGGCAGCTCTGCGCCACGGATGATTTTTTCCAGTTCGATTTCAAGCTGAGCCTGCTTTTTCTGGATCGAGAGCTCGAGCCTGGACCAGCATCTGTTCGACTTTTTGATTGAGTTTATCATCGCTGGTAAAGCCGTTATCAGCGATCAAATCCTGAGCGTGAATGTGATTCGAAAGTATCTTCTTTATATTTGGTGCCGGCCTTAATAACCACTTCGCCATTTTCATCTTTTACAGTACGCGCCGTCTGGCCCTCAAGAAGCTGGCCCAGATTACGGTTTCGCATACCGACCACATATTCAATCTGTTTGGCAAAGCTTTTCTTGGTTTTGGCCGTCTCAGTTCGCTCCTGCTTTTTGGCAGATTCGGAGCGTTCTTTGCGCGAGAAAACCTTAGTATCGATGACGATTCCCTTCATACCCGGAGGGGCCTTAAGGGAAGCATCGCGCACATCGCCGGCTTTTTCACCGAAGATGGCCCTGAGGAGCCTTTCCTCCGGAGAAAGCTCAGTCTCTCCTTTAGGAGTGACTTTGCCGACCAAAATATCACCGGCTTCAACCTCGGCGCCAGTGCGGACAATGCCGCGCTCATCGAGATTCATCAGCGCTTCCTCGGAGACGTTGGGGATTTCCCTGGTGATTTCTTCCGGGCCGCGCTTGGTGTCGCGCACCTGAAGCTCGAACTCCTCGATATGAATCGATGTGAAGACATCATCGGCCACCAGGCGTTCGGAAACGATAATAGCGTCCTCGAAGTTGTATCCTCTCCAGGGCATAAAGCCCACCAGGACGTTGGCGCCGAACGCCAGTTCGCCTCGATCCGTTCCGGGACCATCAGCGATAGGATCACCGGCTTCAACCTTATCACCCATGTTGACGATCGGTCTCTGGTTGATGCAGGTATCCTGGTTGGAGCGTTTGAATTTGGTGAATTCATACTCGTCGAACTCAACCAGCTCCATCATTTTTTCTTTGCCGCGTCGGATTAGGACGAATTACAATCTTTTCGGCATCGACATATTCCACTAACGCCGGCCCGTTTGGCCACGATAACCGCACCAGCGTCGACAGCAGCTTTGCGCTCAATACCGGTGCCAATAACAGGAGCCTCGGTTTTCAGAACCGGAACAGCCTGTCGTTGCATGTTAGAGCCCATGAGCGCTCTGTTAGCGTCATCATGCTCCAGGAACGGTATCAAGGCCGCGGCCACGGAGACAAGCTGCTTCGGGGAGACATCCATATAGTTTATCTCCTCCGGCTTGACTACGATAAAATCTCCCTTGGCGCGGGCCTTAACGAGATTATTGACGAAGCGCCCATGATCGTCCAGCGGTTCGTTGGCCTGGGCTACAAGGAATTTATCTTCCCGATCGGCGGTGAGGTAATCGATCTCATCGGTCACCTTGCCATTTTTGACGATCCTGTAGGGAGTTTCAAGAAATCCGTATTTATTGATTCTGGCATAGCACGAAAGCGATGCAATCAATCCGATGTTCGGACCTTCAGGAGTCTCAATCGGGCAGATTCGTCCATAGTGCGTATGATGCACGTCGCGGACCTTAAAACCGGCTCTCTCTCTGGTCAGACCGCCCGGTCCCAGGGCTGACATACGACGCTTGTGGGTTAGCTCCGCCAACGGATTGGTCTGATCCATAAATTGCGAAAGCTGAGAAGAACCGAAGAAACTATCGATAACGGCCGACACGGTTCTGGCATTAACCAGATCGTGGGGCGAAATCTGTTCCTGGTCTTTCAGGCTCATCCGTTCGCGGATAGTGCGGGCCATGCGCGAAAGTCCTACCGAGAACTGGTTCGCCAGAAGCTCGCCTACCGAGCGCGCCCGGCGATTTCCCAAATGGTCGATATCGTCGACATCGCCAATGCCATTTCTGCAGATCGATCAAATATCTGATGATCGCCAGAAAATCTTTTCTATTTAGAACGGTCTCTTCAAGGGGCACATCGAGATTGAGCCGCTGATTTATCATATAGCGGCCAACTTCGCCGAGATCGTAGCGCTTGGGATTGAAAAATAGCTTCTCCAAGCAGATCTTTGGCAAGGTCCAGGGTTGGCGAATCGCCAGGACGAATCAAGGCATAAATCTTGAACAAGCGCCTCTTCATCGGAGGTGGTGCTATCTTTATCGATGGTGTTTCTGATGATACCGGCATCAGTGGTAAAATCCACATCCAGAATATCGATTTTGTCGATTTTCAGATCGAGCAGTTTTTTGAAAATCTCATCGGTAATTTCGGAGTTAGCGGTGGCTATCACCTCACCGGTGGAAGAATCGACCACGTTCTGAGCGGCGATAGCGCCGATCAACTTGGTTCCCTTCTTGGGAGAGATCGTTTCGGTACTGCATTTGTAGAAGGTTTTGAGGAGGTCATCGTTGGTTGAATAACCCAGCGCCCTGAGAAGAGTGGTTGCCGTAAGTTTGCGACGGGAATCGATATGCACAAACATGATATCGTTGACATCGAGAGTGAACTCGACCCACGAACCGCGATAAGGAATGATCCTGGCCGAAAAGAGTTTCTTGCCGTTAGGATGCACTTCCTCGTCGAAAAAGACACCGGGTGAACGGTGCAACTGGCTGACAATCACACGCTCGGCGCCGTTGATAATGAAAGTGCCGTTTTCAGTCAGAAGAGGAAACTCCCCTAAGAAAACGTCTCTTTCAATAATGTCTTTGACGACTTTTTCTTTACCGTCTGCCCCCGCTTCTCTAACCACAAGTCTGAGAGTGGCCTTAAGCGGCGCTCCAAAAGTCATATTCCGTTCCCGGCACTCGCGAATGCTGTAGCGAGGCTCGCCGAGCGAATATCTCACGAACTCCAGCGAATAAAGTTCATGGACATCGGTAATCGGAAAGATGGAGGTGAAAACCGATTGAAGCCCGGTATTCTCCCTTTTTTCCGGAGGCACATCACGCTGTAGAAAGCTTTCATAAGATGAAAGCTGAACATCGAGAAGATTTGGCATCTCGACCTTCTCTTTCAACTTTGAAAAGCTATGACGTTCGACCTTCGTAGATGGTCTCAAAAAAACCTCCTGCGGAAATAGATAATCCCCGCGGTTTATAAAATATAAGAACCCGATGGGGTCGTTTTACTTAAGTATAATGGTCGCTCCGGCTTCCTCCAACTTGGCCTTGGCCGCCTCTGCCTCTTCACGAGGAACACCCTCTTTAACAGCCTTGGGAGCACCCTCTACCAAATCCTTGGCTTCCTTCAAGCCGAGATTGGTGAGCTCACGGACGACTTTGATGACCTGAATCTTTTTGGCGCCGGCATTTTC
The DNA here is from genome assembly GCA_963801605.1 of uncultured candidate division Zixibacteria bacterium. Classification (GTDB taxonomy): domain Bacteria; phylum Zixibacteria; class MSB-5A5; order UBA10806; family UBA10806; genus UBA10806. Next base: position 1,494,414 of record CAWDFP010000006.1, on the reverse strand, counting down.
GAGCACTACGTCAAAATCGGTCTTTTCTTCAGCAACTGCGGCTCCACCAGCGGCACCGCCGCCAGCCATCATAACGGGCGCGGCAGCAGCCGGGGTAACGCCAAACTCTTCCTGCATTTTCTTGGATAGATCGGAAAGCTCGACCACGGTCATCTCTTTGATGATATCAAATGCTTGTTGAATCTTGTCACTCATTTCGTATTACCTCGCTTGATTCGGCAAAACGCCGAATTGTTTATTGTTTCAAATTCAATATTTACATTTCGATCTCATGTCGGAAACCGTCCTTCCCAAGACGGCTTAGAAGCTCCGTTGAGACCGATATCCGTTATTCCGCTTTTTTCTTGGCCAAGGCGTCCAGGGTTCCAATAAATTCTCTGGATGCGGCCTCTAATACCATAATGAACTGTACGATGGGTCCCTGAAGAGTACCGATCAAGATTGCCTGGACTATAGGTTTCGGCGGGAGTTCGGCGATCTTCTTGAGGGTATCGATTCCATAGACCTTGCCATTCAGGAAATAAGCCTTAAACCTTGGTTTTTCAGACTCTTTGATGGAATCGTAAACGATCTTAGCCGGAACCGAGGGATCATCATAACCGAAAATGATCGCAGTCGGACCGCTGAAGTGTTTTTCGAGATCCTTGAGATCGGTGTCTTTAATGGCCAGTTTAAGCAACGTATTTTTTGTAACCCGAAACTCGCTTTTGGCTTCTCTAAGCTTACGGCGCAGAAGGGTCAAGTCGGCCACATTGATACCGGTGTGATCGGCCACTACGATCTGATTGGCTAACGCCATCTTCTCTTTTAAGCTGGCCAATTCCTGTTCTTTTTGCTTTTTATCCACTTTAATCCTGCCTTTACTTGCCCAACGCGCTTATTTCATTAACGTCCAGTTTGATACCGGGGCCCATAGTAGAGCATAAAGTTGCGCTCCTCAAATAAGTGCCCTTGGCTGTCGACGGCTTGGCTTTCATGATCGCGGTAAAAAATGTTCTGGCATTTTCCACAAGCGCCTCATCGGAAAATGATACCTTGCCCAATCCGGCCTGAATATTTCCGGTTTTATCGACGCGATATTCTATCTTGCCCGCCTTAACCGCCTTGATGGCTTTAGCGATATCCATAGTGACGGTGCCCGATTTGGGATTTGGCATGAGCTTTTTGGGACCCAGGATTTTACCCAGCTTGCCAACCTGGCCCATCATATCGGGGGTGGCGATGATGACATCAACATCAGCCCATCCGCCCTGAATTTTCTCAACGTAATCCTCAGCGCCAACCATATCGGCTCCGGCATCCTGGGCTTCTTTGGCTTTTTCGCCTTTGGTCAGCACCAGCACTTTGACAGTTTTGCCTGTTCCGTGCGGCAATACGGTTGTACCCCGAACCATCTGATCAGCCTTCTTGGGATCTACTCCCAAGCGCACAGCCGCTTCGAGTGTTTCATCGAATTTGGCGCGCGGCATCTGCCTGATAAGCGCAACAGCATCACCCAGGGTATAGGCTTTGCCTGCCTCAAGCTTGTCGGCAGCTACCTTATAGTTTTTTCCTCGTTTCATATACTCCTTACTCTCAGGGTCTCCCCATAGCGACCCAACTTAATGGTATAAAAAAATACTAATTAATCCCCTATTTGTTCCTAACAGTTTTACCTAATCTACATTTGCCCCGTAAACATTACCCTTCGATTACGTCAATACCCATGCTGCGAGCGGTACCGGCAACCATGCTTTCGGCCATATCGAGGTCCATGGCGTTGAGATCGGGCATTTTCAGTTTGGCAATCTCCTTAACCTGAGAACGAGTCACCATGCCGACTTTGTTTCTGTTAGGTTCGCCGGAGCCTTTTTCGAGCTTGGCCGCTTTTTTAAGCAGCACGGCCGCGGGCGGTGTTTTAGTGATAAAGGTAAACGACTTATCCTGGTAAATCGTGATTACCACCGGAATAATCAATCCGGCTTGAGATTGAGTCCGGCTATTAAACTGTTTGCAGAATTCCATGATGTTAACGCCCTGTTGTCCCAGAGCCGGTCCAACCGGCGGGGCAGGTGTGGCGTTACCAGCCGTAATCTGCAATTTAACCATGCCAACAACTTTCTTGGCCACAAGAACTCCTTGAAAAAATATTCCTAAAGACTTTTTACCTGAAGATAATCGAGCTCAACCGGGGTAGGACGTCCGAAAATAGAAACCATGACTTTGAGTTTACGTTTCTCAGGATTGACTTCGCTAACAGTCCCCGCAAAATCGGAAAACGGACCATCCACGACCTTAACCGCCTCACCGATCTTATAGGGAATATCCAGAACATCGCGGTTCTTGGATCGATCTATTTGAGCCAGAATACGCTTAACTTCATTTTCGCGAAGGGCCACCGGTTTGCCGGAGGCACCGACGAAATTCGTAATACCGGGAGTAGAGGTAACAAGGTGTTGAGTCTCTTTGTTGAGCTCCATTTCAATTAAGATGTAGCTGGGCAGGAATTTTTTAACCGAGGTGGAGCGCTTCCCCTGGCGCATTTCCACGATCTCCTCGGTAGGCACTAATATCTGACCGAACTGCTCTTTCAGCCCCTCAGCCTCGGCAGCGGATTCCAGGTACTTCCTCGCCTTGTTTTCATGCCCCGAATACGTATGGGCTACATACCATTTTTTTGCCATAATATCCTTAAATTAACTTCCCGCGAGCTTCAGCATTATATTAACGATCATATTAAGCGTTTTGTCGACGACGCCGACAAATGCCGCCATAATGACAGACATAATTATGACGACCGCGGTGGAACCCATTAGCTCCTCGCGGGACGGCCAGGCCACTTTTTGAAGCTCGACGTAAACGTCATTGAAAAATTTCTTTACCTTGTCAAACATGCTCTGTTCCCTTTATTTGATTAAGCAGGACAGGAGGGAATTGAACCCCCAACCTGCGGTTTTGGAGACCGCTGCTCTGCCAATTGAGCTACTGTCCTATATTTTCTTACCTGGTCTCTTTATGAGGAGTATGTTTATCACAGAATTTGCAATATTTTTTGTACTCAACTCGATCAGAGTGTTTTTTCTTATTTTTTGTATCTGTATAATTTTGACGCTTACATTCGGTGCAAGCCAGAATTATGATCTCACGCGGCATAAAAAGACCCCTATTCTACAATCTCGGTTACGACGCCGGCGCCCACGGTATGGCCGCCCTCGCGAATCGCGAAACGCAGCTCCTTCTCCATGGCTATCGGTACGATCAACTCACAATCTACGGTCACACTGTCCCCCGGCATCACCATCTCCACGTCCTTCGGTAAATTCACTATACCCGTCACGTCCGTCGTCCTAAAATAAAACTGCGGACGATAACCGTTGAAGAATGGCGTGTGACGACCACCCTCCTCTTTCTTCAATATATAAACGTTCCCCTTAAACTTCGTATGCGGTGTGATGCTGCCTGGTTTCGATATCACCATCCCGCGCTCCAACTCCTCCTTATCCACGCCGCGAAGCAACAAACCAATGTTGTCACCAGCCTGCGCGTAGTCCAGAAGCTTGCGGAACATCTCCACACCCGTCACTACCGTCTTGCGAGTCGGCTTGATCCCCACGATCTCCATCTCCTCGCCTACCTTCACCTTGCCTCGTTCCACCCGGCCCGTGCCCACTGTCCCGCGGCCCGTTATCGAAAACACATCCTCCACCGGCATCAAAAACGGCTTCTCCGTATCGCGAACCGGCTCGGGGATATAGGAATCTACTGCTTCCATAAGTTCCAAAATCGACTTAAACTCCGGAGCGTCCATCTTCACGTTGGCGTCAACTCCCTTGGTCATGGCCTGAAGCGCACTACCACGAATTACCGGGATATCGTCCCCAGGGAATTCGTTCTTAGTCAGCAGATCACGAACCTCTAATTCCACCAGGTCCAGAAGCTCGGGGTCGTCTACCATGTCTACCTTGTTCATGTAGACGATGATATACGGCACTCCCACCTGACGAGCCAGGATGATATGCTCTCTGGTCTGCGGCATCGGTCCATCGGCGGCTGAGACCACCAAAATAGCCCCGTCCATCTGGGCTGCGCCCGTGATCATGTTCTTGATGTAGTCAGCGTGCCCCGGACAATCCACGTGGGCATAGTGCCGCTTGTCAGTCTCATACTCCACATGGGCCGTCGCGATCGTTATCCCGCGTTCCTTCTCCTCAGGGGCGTTGTCAATACTGTCAAAGTCCCTGACCGCTACGCCCTTGAACTTCCGATTCAAGACCATCGTGATGGCCGCCGTTAATGTGGTCTTCCCATGATCCACATGCCCGATCGTCCCCACGTTCACGTGCGGCTTGGTCCTGTCAAATTTCTGCTTGGCCATCGAATGTCCTCTCCGTAAAAATCGAAAAAAATAAAATGTTTTTCATTAACAAGCCCAAGACCGGGATTGAACCGGTGACCTCGTCCTTACCAAGGACGTGCTCTACCAACTGAGCTACTTGGGCATTTTGGATTGCCACCCCAATAGCTTAACAAGGGATAACTCCCTTAAAATAACAAACTTGCAATATAGAAATACCAAAATCCAAGTCAAGGGGAATTTTGGATTTTATTTTAAATTTTTTAGGTTTTGGCAGAGTGCTTGCTTTAGCTTGTAAACCACTGGCGTTCCGGTTCTTGCAAAAGCCGTATCAAATCGCCAATTTAGCCCTGATATAAATTCACTAAATTTTCTGTATTTTTAAGCAATTTAATATGACCAAACACCAAGAGTTTCTTTTATGGTCATTAATAACACCCTTTTGGTACGCTTGAAGTAAAATTGCTCTTGTATATAAAAAAGCGGGAGACGGGGTTCGAATCTCAAGACCCAAAATGGGCCCGCGACCAATCCAGATGGATGACTCTAGCCAACTGAGTTGCTCCTCAGATCTCGTTTGAAATCTCTCGCGGATGGGCTTTTAAGATGGTGTTCTTGTTTTATAGCTTCCGTTCTGGTTTCAAACTCCTCGCAATAAACCAACTTTAGCGGCCTTCTATTCTTAGTAGAAGATACATGTCCCTCATTATGCGCTTTGAGCCGCCCGGGCAGATTTCCGGTTTGGCCAATATAAAGGTTGTTATCTTTTTGACTAAATAAAATGTAAACGTAGAATGGCATTTAAATTTTCTGTAGATTTTAAAAGCGGGAGACGGGGTTCGAACCCGCGACCAACAGCTTGGAAGGCTGTGACTCTAGCCAACTGAGTTACTCCCGCGTTTTCGCTCTAATTAAGTTCTCAATGGCCCGGATGTCAAGACGGAAAAAGACGTTTACAATTTTAATAATTAGTTTGTCAGGCAGAGAAAAATTATTGGAGATAATAATTAAGAGAATCTTATTTAGAAATTGGCGCAATTTGAAAATCAACGCGTGTCGATTCGGCAGAGACGATATTGCACAGAGAAGATTTGCCAATATAGCCGGGCTTCAAACAAGTGACATTGACTCCGTTTACGGGTGTCAGCGGAAAAGCATAATAGCCGGTGCTATCGGTATATTTGGGCACGGAGTTGATATTATAAGGATAAACGGCGGCGCTTTCAATGGGCGCCGAAGTGACGCTGTCAGTAACGATCCCAAATAGTATACCGGGCGGAGTTTCAGTAATAATCTTTTTATCACTGCAATTAAATAAGGAAACAATTATTAATGCCGCCACAATCGAAAACATGAATGCCGTCGATGCATTGCGAATTTTATCAACAAGTAATCGTTTCATAATTGCTCCTGGCTATTATTCACCGCTTAAGCGTTCCATCAATCCCTTCATCGATTTGGGGATTACATATTCGAGCTTGATCGGTCTGTTCATGGCAAAGGCCATACCCAAATCGAAAATCACGCCATGCGAGGTGCCATCCCAAATGACGCGAACCTCATCAGCGCGGCTCATTGCCTCGCGATTGGCGGTGCAGATGGTGAGCTCATCGGTGTCCTGCTTGGTTTGGATTCCGGGCACATAAACTTCATGGCCGTCAGCGCGAAGCCTGCCTGCCAGTTCGTTGGCTTTATCAGTAAGGCCCTTTGAATGGATGATGAAGAAATTTCTTTGCTGTCATATTCGAAACCCGATAAAAGGTTTTTGCAGAAATAAAAAAATGGTGGGGGGAGGATTCGGACCTCCGAAGGCGTCGCCGACAGATTTACAGTCTGTTCCCTTTGACCACTCGGGAACCCCACCAAGAATATTTATGAGCCGGAGAAGGGGCTTGAACCCCCGACCTGCTGATTACAAATCAGCTGCTCTACCAACTGAGCTACTCCGGCCTAAATTTTCAAAGAGCACATTGGCCCCCCTACAGGCCAGAGCCAAGGGGAATATATATTTCGAAAAGCACTTGTCAAGCATAGATAATCAGCGAAATTAAAACGAAGCGCGCCGGGGTTTAGTGACTTTCGGCGGCGCCAGACAGGCAATTATTCGAGCCGCATCTCTGAAGCGACTGCCGCTCGACGGCGCTCCGAGTAGTACCGCAGCCATTTTTTTACCATCGCCGTTTTCAATTCCCAGAGCGAGACAATAACCCGATTCATTTATGAATCCGGTCTTACCGCCGAAAATATCCTGCCGTCCATACAGCATGTGATTGGTGTTATGAATGGCGATCATTCGCTTGCCTTTGACAGGATAAAATGAATATTCCTTTTTGGCAACCACGTCCGAAATGAACGGCTGATCTAATGCAGTCTTAAATAAAATAGCAATTTCTGCAGCGGTTGAAACGTTACCAGCATCAAGACCGGTCGGGTCAGCAAAGTGGGTATGAGTCAAATTTAGAATTTGCGCCATCTTATTCATCCGAGCCACAAACTGGGTGCTATCGAGACCGGTTGATCGGGCGACGATGCGCGCCGCGACATTATCGGAGCAAATAAGCATTAAATGAAAGATGTCGTAAAGCCTGGCCTGGGATTTCAATCGCAAACGGCTTCGTCCGGCGCCGTTGCGATCTTGAGCCGTAACGGTATCGATCTTTTGCATATCGGGTTTGGTGCTCAAGTAAACCAGGGCCGTCGCAAGTTTGGTGAGGCTGGCGATAGATCGGATGCTTTCCTCGTTTTTGCTTAAGATGATATTGCCGGAATTAAGATCGACAACAATGGCCGACTGAGTTCGGATTTTGGGAGCGGGACGAATAACTTTTTCGTCCTTAACGAGCTGAAATGGTTTTAAGGCGCCTTTCCCCTTCTGAGAGGATGCCACTCCCGGAATATCCGGTTTGGTGGTTATCAGGGCCGCGACTCCTGCGGAGACGGCTAAGACAATAATGAAAACGACTAAGGCTTTATTCCAAATTTTTTTCATTTTCCAAGTTCCATTTGCAAAAGATCAAAAAACATCCTGGCATTTCTGACCGCCTGCCCCAGATGACAGTTGTTAAAAAACAAATATATCTTATTAGTTTTAGTTTTCAAGTCCTCAATTTTATTTTTCCACTCATTAAGCTCTTTTTCTGAATAGAGATAATCGTATCGATCTCCGCCTTCGCCCCACCAGTTAGCGGCGTTTCGCCCATGCAAGCGGATATAACCAATATCGGTTGTGGCAATCGCCTTAGAGGGAAACAGCCCGGGAAGCGCCGGCTCATCCACGGAGCACACTCCGATGCCATTGGCTTTGAGGGTTTCGTACACCTCCGGTTTATCCCAGCTAACGTGACGAAATTCGACAAACAGAGGCGCATCCTTAAAATAGGATTGGCCCTGAATAATATAACCGAGATTATCGGGCGTATATTTAAAGCTAAACGGAAATTGGGCAGTAAATCCTTTTAGCTTGCCCGATTCCAAAAGCGGCTTGACGGCCTCGTTGAATACCTTGCCATTGTCATCGAGGTCTTTTCTGTCGTGGGTGAAGCTGCGATGAGTTTTGACCATAAACTCGAAATCCTCACCCACTTTGTTAGCCAGGTGATAAAAAACCGCCGCATGCGGAATGCGGTAGTAAGTGGAATTGATTTCAGTAACGGGAAAATAATCTTTATAGAAATCGAGCCGTTTACCCTTGGGCAAACCGGGAGGATAAAAGACACCCTCCCAATCATCGAACGAATAGCCCGAAGTGCCGATTAAAAGATTACTTTTTGCCACTGGATTTCAACTCCTGAAACCTGACCGCGCCGCAAAACTGACAAATCCATTTGCGCTTTTTATGAAAGGATCGTTTTTCCTCGCGCATCTTTTTATGGCACTTACGGCAATACATTTTCTAATCAAAATACGGTTATGGCGAAACAGCATGAGTCAAAATGATTAAGCAATCTCCTCTCTATTAGCTGAGTTCCCCCCTCGAAGATTAAGAGACGATTAATCCGCCACGGCGGACAAGTCGGGGGGAGTGCTTCGCCCACTTCGCTTGCTGGCACTGACAAATTTATTTCAGTTGCATCATCACCGGGGTTATTTTGCCCGGTTCGACATGAACCTTAATCCTCGACTTTAATTTGTTTACCTCAGTATAGAGGACATAATCGCCAGCGGGCACATCGCCGATAGCGAAATTCTCTTTGTAAACGTTATCCGGATGCACTTTATCCTTATACGTTTCAGCAAAGGAGAACGGCGTTTCGGAGGGGATAGGCTTTGTCAGGCCGTAAATCCTGGCTCCGCCTACGGGCATATTCAACGAATCAAGTAGAATGCCCACTATGGTACCACATCCCGGGAGCGGCTCGATCCAAAGCTCCGAATTTCTGGTTTGAGTGGCGCCGGAATCTATCTGGGAACCGATCTCTGTATAGGCAACCTCGAAATGTAAATGCTCGTTAGTGACATTCCCTTTTTTGCCGACGGTTCCGATCTGCTCGCCGCGGATAACATGCTCTCCGACTTTACGGATGATCTGATGCTGATGATGATAATGGGCGAAGATATCAGCTCCATCCTGCTTCCGGTCGCATTTCAGCACGGCGTGTCCTATCGTGGTATCAGTAAAAACAATAGTTCCATCGTCAACGGCCAACGTGGGAACACCTTCGGGGTCGTTGTACTCGTTGCCCTGATGCTGACGGAAATTGCCGCCCATAGTTGAACCATAAAGATAGGTTTGGTCACGGCAATTCTGATCGGATGGTCCGATAGGTCGGAGCATCCACTGATGCAACGGCTCCTCGACCTGCGCGAATACCACGTCAACAGGAAGTTCACTCGATTTATGGACATTCCCGGCTGACAGGCGATAAAGCCCGTAGTTGGTCCCGGCGAGAACTCTTCCAGAACCATCGAGGCCCAGGCAGTTGATGCTTCCGCCAGGCAACCCGTCAGCGGAACCGAATAGTTGCCAGGTTTTCGTATCCGGATGATAGCAGGCGATTTCCTTATATGTGGCGATCCAAAGGGCGCCATTTTTATCGAATATCAGATCATGGATAAAATCGCTGGAGAGCGAATCTTTTCCAAGCCTGCTCCAGGAATTGCCCTGATCGGATGATAAATAAAGGCCATCATCGCAACCGGCGTAAAGATTCCCATTATCGAACTCCACGGCCCGAACCTTGCAGGCCGGCAGATTATCCGATGTCAATTTTCCATTGGGGGAAAAATTATGCCAGGTTTTGGCATCATCATAAGAGACTGAGAAGCCATGCAGAGTGCCGAGTGCGATGGTATCCCCTTTCATAGCGATATCATAGATATACTGAGAGGCCAGCCCCTCTTTTTCGGTGATGGAATGCCATTTCAGGATATCGTCAAAGATTACCAGGCCATCAGCGGTTGGCACATAGCTTTTATGATTGCGAATAATAGCCCCAACGGCGTACAGATATTCAACACCGAAGAAATTGAAACCGAAGCGAGACCAGCTCAGTCCCTTATTGGGAGTGATATTGATACCATCCCCCAACGTTGCCAACAGGATTGTTTCGCCATCCCAATCGCCCCCTAAGATAAAATTCCAGGATAGGCCATTGGAGGTGTCGAAAACGCTCCAGTTTTTGCCGTTGTCTCGGCTTAGCAGAGCTCCCCGACCATAGGTGCCGATGAGCATCTGGTTATCCCGCGAGGTAATAGATAAAATATGCGAGTCGCTGTACCCTTTGGGAAGCTGAACCTGCCGCCAGTTATTCATCTTTCCACTTCCGCAAGACAAAAACAGCACAAGCGCGAGAGCAGCTACAATCAGTTTCTTCATTTGGCACCCCTCTCATATTCGAATTTCTATCTGCAAATAATCGAAAACCTAAGATATCAAGCCCAACCAATCCTTTAAGCAGAAAAGTCACGCGGCCGATCAAGAGCGAAATTCGGGCCATAACCGTATAACCGAATGTGGCTCCGAAAAAGATCATCAGAAAATATGTGCCCAATTTAGCCGCTCGTCCGAAATTGCCGGTATGCGCTTTCGAAAAGAAGAAGTACGCTATGGTGGCTATCAATCCCAGCGTTATGATAATCAGGTTAACGGCATTGACCCAACCACCAATCGCCAGAAACGGCCTGATGGTGGCCTCGATTTGCTTCAAGATCAGCGATTGCATGTTGGCGGGAATAGCGGCCCCGGCCCCAAAACCGATATACAGCGCCAGCGCAATTCGCGACAGCCAGGCCATTCCCGGCACAAATCGCGCAAACATGAATAAGCCCAAAATTACCGGTATTAATACCAATAGAAAATCTAAAAAAGGACCGCCAGAAAACATTCCCCGGAAAGACGATATCAAAGGATTTATGGCCTTAGGCATCAGGGTTGTATCGATAGTCACCACTAACAGAAAGCCGACCGAGATACCGACCAGGAGGCTTTCAGCAAAACGATAAATTGGATTATCCTTATATAGAAAAGAATAGATGGCAAGCGTAAGAAGAGCAGCGATCCAGATTCCGATATTGGTGCTCATATCCTAAGCTTTCTTCTTTCCTCGGGTGATAAAGTAAGCGATATTCCCAACCAGGATAAAACCAATGACGACAATATGCCCTATCGATTGGGCATCCATACCTCTCGTTGCCATTCCTTTTTTATTTATCAGCTTTTCATATTCGGCTGCCCCTTTGAGGCCCGCGATCATGCCCACAACCTGATGCGAATTTAAGAAAGGGAAAAAGGTGGTGGCCATGACAGCTGTCACAGCCGGGGCGACCGGAACCTGGTATCGGGCATTGCCATAATTAATCCAGTAAACCGGCGAATCATCATCGGAAATTGAAATCACCAGAGCGATATCGGCGTAATTTTCCACATGCTGCATCAGAGGGAAGACTATCAACGGGGATACCACGGTCATCGAGAGGAAAGACCCGCTTGAATGAGGTCCCCAGTCCCAGTATGGTGGCGGTCAATTCTGGACGGTATCCGAGGAAAACGTAATCTATCCCTTCCTCTTTGCCAAATTCCGCGCCCACTTTTCGGAAAGCCTGCCGTCCGATTGCCGAACCCTCAGCACGAAGGGCCAGGCCGACAACTTTTAGCTGTTTGGAAAAGGCATGTCGCAAAATTGCGGTTGACATCGGGACCATCTCCGGCAGCGTACCGGTATCATGATCATAAGAAATCAATATCACGTCGCCGGGTTGGCGGCTATCTATATAGTCGTAAATAGAGCGGACATCAGGAGTAATTCTCACGGGCAAATCAATATTGATCAAAAGCGGCAATGTCACGCCCAAAGCCATGAGCAGGAAAATGACCCGGCGATCCAGGTGCCGTATTTTAAGCCAGAAATTCATTCTTTACCCAAATAAGTTCGTTCGACACCAAGTATCACCCGAAGCGATGTCGCAATTACACCCAGTCCAATTCCGATATAGATGCCGCGCCGGGCAGCCATCGAGGGATTCATCAAAATCCAATTGGCGATATTCGAAAAAAGGGGAATGGCATTGCCCACCGAGGCGATACCAAACATTATAAATACCGCCGAAAGCAGAAGCAAAAGCGCCTCGGTATTTCGAGCGGTGAAGCCTCGATAGGCGGCGCTGGCGACAAAAAACGCCAAAAGAGAAAAAACCGAAGCCTGCATAGGAGCCTGGATATAATTAAATGCCCACATAAAGGGACTATCATCTTTACGGCCCAGGGCAAAACCGAGGATTGACATAATTATAATCGATGTAATTGTTATGAAATTGAATATCCATCCCTCGGGCCTCTTAGCCAGTTTCTCAAGATGGTATTTTAAAATTCCGAAGACTCCGACAATAACCGCAAAGGCAAAGATGATCTGAGCCCAATCGGTGATATTATTATAAACAGAACGCGATAACTTGGACGGCACGAAAAATTGAATGAGCATCGCCATGCCGAAGATAAAACAAACTACAACTGGAATCGTGCGTTTCATCATTTATACCGTAGTAAAAAGCTCCACAAAAAAGCCATATCCAAGAACCGAGAGAATTACACCCAAAACCAAAATGGCGATAATGATAATTTTCGAAATATCCGAGCCTTTTAACGAGCCTATCACCTGGGGGTCTTTCGAGAGGTAACCGGAGGCCGCAAAAAGCTCCTCGCCAATGATAACATAATCACAGGCAACCATAAAGAAGGCCATCTGGATCGAGGAATCGGTCCCGGCGATCTGAATAGCCCCGATGGAATTTCCGGTTTCCGCCAAGATCAGCGATTCGGCCTCGAAGGTTCCGAAAAAGAGGTTGGTGGCGGGCCGCTCGCGCATCATGGTACCATCGACAGCCGCCGCGTAGCCGAATTGGCTGTCGGTCACAAAATAGATATTGTCATTGTTGTAAGCGTCGGGATGTCCGGCTCTCGTGTAAGCCTCGCGTGCAACCTCCTGCGCGACGGCAGTAACAACAGGATCATTGTTGGGGAATATCAGGGGTGTGCCGTAAGTGGCAACCTTTTCGGCAACGGAGCTCAGGATATTCATGCTGGCCATAGTAGCCGGCCGAGACATGGTACCTCGTCCCGCCGAATAGAGAATCGGCTTGCCCATTTCGGTGGCCCGGCCAATTGACTCATCGACAGCCTGCAAGCCGGCGATGGGGCGAAGATAAAGGCTCTTGCCCTGCCGTCCGCGGTATATGAAAAGCGCAACTAACAGGCCGGTGATAATAATACCGATCAAGACATTAGTTCGGGCGCTATTATACCAGTTTTCTTTTGGAGATTCCGGCCCGAAAATCATCGAACTCCAGGAAACGCTGGAATCACGATAGGTTAGCTTGTAAAAGTAGCCTTGACCGGTTTTAAGGCCGCTATCAATGGTGCGATAGGTCGTATCACTCACAGCGATGGCGCCAACAACCGAAAAAGCGCTATCGGAAATAACGGAGCGCTCCAAATTAAATGTCAGAGGTTTTAGTTTTGAGAGCTCGGGAGGCGGCAGTTTTTCCCAGCGTATAAGAAGCCGGGTACCATCATCGTTAGGCAGATCGGATATCGAAAGACGGTAAGCGTTAGCGCCTGGAATCAGAATGCAAAATAGCAGCAGGAATGTTACAAAAAGCGATCTCATTACAGGGATGATTCTATGGCTACGTGGTTATTATGTCAAGGTTTTCCTAAATTATTCAAAAACGAAATAAAAGGATGTCGTGTAAGACGTTGGTCGCATCTTATCTTTCCTTGACAGGGTAATAGAATTGAATTTAGAATGACTATGATGAAAAGGTTAATTTTAGCACTCGTTATTCTCTTGGGTTGTTCAAATCCCTCCGGGGATCGTCAGACCCTTCAGTTCTGGCAGTTCTGGTCAGATATCAAGACTAAACCGGTAATCGAGCAACTTATAAGCGAATTCGAACGGGAAAATCCGGATATCAAGGTAAAAATCACCGATCTCACCTGGGCTAACGGCCACGATAAACTTGTTATATCGTTTGCGGCACATCAGCCTCCCGACCTCATGGAACTTGGCTCCGATTGGATCGCCGAATTTGCGTCCAATAACCTATTGGCAGAATGCGCGGCCGATAGCTTCCCGGAAAATTTCCTCTATCCAGCTAAATGGGATGGCAAAACTTACGCGTATCCCTGGCTTCTCGACTCGCGTTTCCTCTATTTCAATATGGACTTGTTAAAGAAAGTGGGTATGGATATTCCCCGCACCTGGCCGGAGCTTTTGGCGGCGTCGCAAAAGATTGATTCGTCTGGGTGATGATTATTTCGGTTTTGGATGCAATAGCGCGGAACCTCACCGGCTTTACAAGAAATTCCTACCGTTTCTATGGAGCGGGGGCGGGGAAGTTTTGAGCGATGACGGCACTCGTTCGGAACTCGATACTCCGGCGGCTATCGGGGCGCTTGATTTTTATCTCAAGCTCTGCGACTCTGGGTTGATCGAAAGCCAGAGACGTTTGGAGGAATATTTCAGACAGGGAAAGATCGGGGCGGTAATTTCCGGCGGCTGGCTGTTGGATCGTCTGAGGCAAACGCCTCCCGATTTCGAATACAAGCTGAGCGAGTTTTTTACCCCCGACGGTAATACAGGCACATCATTTTTTGGAGGGGAATACCTGGCAATTGGCGCCAAAAGCGAGAAACGCGAGGCAGCCCAACGGCTGGCCCGATTTCTGACGGAGAAAAATAATTCGCAAACGCTATGCGCGGCAGCCGGATTCGGGTTTCCGCCATATACCGATATCGCTGTTACTGATCCCAATACCCAGGTTGAACTTAAGCAACTAATCAATTCGAAATCGAATCCGCCTACACCGCTCTGGGTCGATATTGAACGGGATATCGAAGATGCCATCGAGGCCGCCATGTATGGCCACGGAACGGCGTCAGAAATTCTAACAACCGCATCCAAAACAATCGATGCTAAATTAAAGTCGGGCGCTAATGCGAAGACAAAATAAGATACTGCTCTTTACGATACCCTGGGTTGCCTATTTCCTGGTTTTCTGGCTTTATCCGCTGGCATATTCATTTTATCTATCGCTAACCGATTTCCAGCTTTTGAGGGGCACGGGCAGCTTTATCGGCTTTGCCAACTACAGCCGACTATTTTCCGATCCGGTTTTTACCAAGTCGCTGGTAAATACCTTCTACTTTGTGTTTGGCACCATACCGATTACGACTATTGCGGCATTGATAATAGCCTTATTCATAGCAGAAAAAATCCCCGGCCATAAGATTTTCCAGGCGGCATATTTTATACCATCGATTACAGCCATGGTGGTGATCGCGCTTATCTTCTATAATCTCTATGCGCGTGGGGGCTACATTCATACTCTTTTTCGGCTGGCGGGTATTTCTCCTCCGCAAAACGGATTTCTGCAATCTGAGAAGACCGCGCTGTGGGCGATCATGGCAATGGATATCTGGGTAGCTATCGGATATTATGTGCTGATATTTCTGGCCGGCATCAAGGCCATACCGACGGAGCTGTTCGAGGCAGCCAGAGTCGATGGCGCAGGTTTCTGGAAACGAAGCGTGGGGATAACAATTCCCCTATTGAAATCGACATTCGCTTTTGTGATTGTACTAAATACGATTAGATCGTTTCAGATATTTATCGAGATATTTGTGATGACATCGGGCCGTCCGTTCAACTCAACTTTGACCAGCGTCTATTTTATTTTCGAAAAAGGTATCGGACGAGGGGACATAGGCTATGCCTCGGCAGCGGCCTATATTCTGTTTTTAATAATCCTGGTATTCTCACTGGCGCAGTTCAAGCTTATCAATATTAAAAAGCCTGCGGGTGATAAATGAGATCGCGCTGGATTATTACTCTTTTTCTAATCCTCGTTTTCGGAGTTATGGTATTTCCAATGCTCTATATGGCTGTTCTCTCTTTCCAGGCGCCAGGGACATTCGCAGTCGATCTCAAACATCTTTCCTGGACTCTCAAGAATTATTCGGTGGTGTTCAAATCGAATAATTTCGGGCGATATTTCTTTAACTCGGTTTTGGTTGCAATAGTAGTAACATTGGGCAATATGCTGCTGTGCGCTATGATCGGTTATGGTTTATCGCGGGGGCCGCGGAAACTCACCTGGCCAATGTTTATTATCGCAGTCGCCATGCTGATGATACCGGCCCATATATTGATCCTGCCCATATTTCAAATGATGCTCAAATTCGGATGGTTCGATACTTATTGGGCCTTAACCATTCCCTGGTTGGTTACGCCCGTGGGAATATTCCTGATGAAGCAATATATCGATGGTTTGCCTGGCGATCTCGAAGATGCGGCCCGTGTCGATGGCGCCGGGGAATTGGCGATATTTTTCCGAGTGGTGCTGCCGCTGTGCACTCCGGCGCTGGCGGTGCTTGGAATTCAGACATTTCTAACTACATGGAATTCGTTTCTCTTTCCTAAAATACTCACCAACTCCAGCGAGATGTATACCCTGCCGGTCGGACTGGCTTTAATGCAGGATCCGCGTTCCAGCGACTGGCCGGTCACGATGGCGGGATCGGTGATCGCGGCGCTTCCGGTGATTATATTCTTTTTGATCTTTCAGAGAAAAATAACCGAAGGCATTACGGCCGGGGCGTTGAAACAATAATCAAGCAAGTTCCGGGGTTCCCTGTGAACCCCGGATATATAAACAAATAGATCCTAATGCTTGAAATGCCTGATGCCGGTAAGCACCATGGCGATACCCAAACGATCGGCGGCGGCGATAACATCAGGGTCTTGCTTGGAGCCGCCCGGCTGAATGACAGCGACTACGCCGGCCTCGGCCAGCACTTCGAGACCATCAGGCATTGGAAAGAAAGCGTCAGAACCGGCTACCGCGCCGCGAGCCCTCTCCCCTGCCTTGCGTAAAGCGATAATCGACGATTCCACTCTTGAAGTTTGTCCCGGCCCCACGCCGACGGCGGTTTTATCTTTACAAATTACGATGGCGTTCGATTTGATATGCTTGACAATCCGGAAGGCAAACAGGAGTTCTTCTAATTGCGCATCCGTAGGCGATACTTTCGTGACAACTTTTAGATCGTCCCTTTTTACGTCAAAGCGATCAGGAGTTTGTGCCAGCGTTCCTCCAGTGATGGGGCGATAGTCATAGGAGTTTTCCGGCAATCGAGAAAAAGCGCCAACATCGAGAAGCCGACGATTCTTTTTCTTAGCGAGAAGCTCCAGCGAATCCGGCTCAAAGCCGGGAGCAAGGATACATTCTACAAAGGGGGTCTCGTGCAGGAGTCTGGCGGTATTCATATCGACTATTCGATTGAGAGCGATAACTGAGCCATAAGCAGAAACGGGATCAGCGTCCAAAGCCTTTTTGTAGGCGTCGGCCAGCGTTTTGGCTATAGCCGCGCCGCAAGGATTGGTATGCTTGATAACTGCGGCAAACGGTTCGGCAAAATCGAGCGCCATTTGAAGGCCGGCCTCGAGGTCCCAGATATTATTGAAAGAAAGCTCTTTTCCGGAGAGAAGTTTCCCTTTGGGTATCGACGTAAAGGGGAAATTAGGAGTCTCGTATAGAGCCGCTTTCTGATGGGGGTTTTCGCCGTAACGAAGACCGGAAGATAGCTGGTATGAAAGATTGAGCGACCCGGGAAATTCCTCGGAACGTTTGGCAAACCAGGTTGAGATAGCGCTGTCATAGGAAGCGGTTCTGGCAAAGGCGGCTGCAGCCATTTGGCGACGGAATTCAAGGGTGGCAGCGCCGCCGTTATTTTTCAGCTCATCGAGAAGAGCCGGGTAATCCGATGGCGAGGTTACGATGGTAACATCAGCGAAATTCTTGGCAGCGGAACGCACCATACTTGGCCCGCCGATATCGATATTTTCAATAACTTCGTCATCGGAGATGCCGGGTTTGGCAGCCACTTTTTCGAATGGATAGAGGTTTACGATTACCAGATCTATCGGAGTTATACCGTGTTTTTCTATTGCCGCCAGATGCTCAGGCAGATTGCGCCGGGCCAGAATACCACCGTGGATTTTGGGATGCAGCGTCTTAACACGGCCATCGAGTATCTCGGGGAATCCGGTGATGTCCGAAACCGAGGTTACGGGTATGCCAGCGTCCTTAAGGGCTTTCATAGTCCCGCCGGTGGAAAGAATATCGATGTTAAATTCGAGGAGGCCTTTCGCTAATTCGAGGAGGCCGTCTTTTTCGAACACGCTAATTAAGGCACGTTTAATCTTCATTGCGAATTATCCTATCACCATAGATTTAATTAGTTAGCAATCGCCCTGTCAATTCTCCGAAGACCTGCCTGCCGGCAGGCAGGGATTTGACCTATAATATATCCTTACCTGTTAATATTTTATGTGCGAGTTTGTATTTCTCAAGTGTCTTTTCGACAATATCGGGCGGCAGTTCCGGCGGCGCGGAGTTCTTATTCCAACCGGAACTCTCCAGCCAATCACGGACGAATTGCTTATCGAAGGATGGCGGATTGCTGCCGGGTTTATACGAATCAATCGGCCAGAAGCGCGAGGAATCAGGAGAGAGGATTTCGTCAATGAGGCTCAACTGGCCATCGATAAACCCGAACTCGAATTTGGTATCTGCAATAATTATTCCACGCGTATTGGCATAAACATTTGAGCGGGTATATATCTCGAGGGTAGCGTCGCGGAGCCGACTGGCGACCTCGAAACCGGTAATATCCACCATGCGATCAAAGGTTATGTTCTGGTCATGTCCCGATTCCTCCTTGGTAGCGGGAGTGAAGATGGGACGCGGAAGCTTATCCGCCATTTTTAGATTGGCGGGAACGGTATTGCCATAAAGATCAACAGACGAAGCGTCGGGACTGGCTTTGAGGAGTTGCT
Organism: uncultured candidate division Zixibacteria bacterium; assembly: GCA_963801605.1. GTDB lineage: Bacteria > Zixibacteria > MSB-5A5 > UBA10806 > UBA10806 > UBA10806. Next base: position 1,475,748 of record CAWDFP010000006.1, on the reverse strand, counting down.
GATATTCTTTATATCCGGAGCCTGCCAGATAGCCACGGGCCACGCATTCGATGTCAATTCGCTGTGCTTTGCGAACGATCATCGAACGGCCCTCGAGTTGGTCTTTGTGCTTTTGAAGCGGTTTCGGATAGGAATTGAAATCGCTGGTCATCAGATGATTGGGGATAATATCGCTGATAAACGAAAACCAAAACAGGGACATCGAATTCAGGATTATCCCCTTGCCGGGAATCGGGGTTGGCAGGATAAAATCGAAAGCTGAGATTCGATCCGTGGCCACGAAGAGAAGCGTATCTCCGAGATCATAGATATCGCGGACTTTGCCCCTGGCTATGAGCGGAAACTCTTTTATATCGGTTTTTAAGACTGTATACATAATTACCTCCTGATTCCCGTATAATTATAGCACAGGTATATATAATAATCACGTACCTTTTTCCCACCTTTTTCGATTCGAAAAACCAGCGGTTCGGAAACATTTCCAAAAAACTGTTTCAATTCGTCAGCAAAGCCGGGGCAGTTGGAGCAATCAGAGATATATATTCCATTGTAACCTAAAAGGGTATCGGGGTTAGCCCAATAATCATATTGCAGCGCCGGCAGCCCGATAACGTTGGCGCCAACCGTTTCCGGATGCCCTTTGAGATAGAAGGCCAGTTCCGATGATATTTTGTATTCTGAGCCCGCTATAAAATAAGGCGCGGGCATCTCAGAACGAAGCGATTCGATCCTGCCCGCCAGGTCTTTCCATCCAGCGTAATAATCTCCTTTGCCCAGATACAAACCGGGCAAAGGCGCCAGAATATGAATTACTACTATGCTGACCGCTAAGAAAATCACGCTGATCCTGCCCAGGATTCGTACCCACCTGCGACTGAGGGAGTTGGCTCGATAATAAGCCACCGCCGCGATAAACCATCCGATGAAGGCCGGAGCAGTCCAGTTCATTTTTACCCAGGAACGCGCTGCAACCGGTAAAAGAAAGAGTACCAGTGGTAATGAAAATGCAACGAGTAGAATATGATTGGTCGCTTTCGTTTTAATGGCGTTCCTAAGCGAGCTCCACATACCGGTTACAAGTATCGGAATGGGGATAAAACCGTAAATCCCCAAAATAGTCCCAATATAGCCAAAGAAATAATCGGAACGGAAACGACTCATTTCACCGGCGCGCCGCGAGGTTTGAAACGCAAAGCTGGCCCAGTTGTGGGTATAATTCCAGTAAATCACCGGAAGGGCGACAATAAAAGCAGCCAGCAAGGCGATATACGGCCAGGGCGTAGAGAACCATTTTCGGCGTTGGCTCGAAGAAAGAAAGAATAACAAGGCTCCAAATCCGGCAAAGACAATCGGATATTTACTGATAAATCCCGCGCCCAAAAATATCCCCAGAAGTAACCACCAGACAGGCCCCTCTCCCCTGTCAATCTTGATGCAGGCGATCATCGATAAAACCCAGAAAAGCAGCATGGGGTTATCGGGGGTTATGATGAGCGCGCCCAGGGCGTAAATAAATACGAGATTTATAACAATGGCGCTCCAGAAACCAACCCACTCATCGAACAGAAGGCTGGCCAAGCGGTAAATGGCTATTGTCATTACGACTGAAATCAGGATAGCCGCCAGATGGATTGAGAATGCAGATGTGCCCAGCAAGGTTGTCAACCTGATAACATAAGATGCCATTGGCGGATGATCGAAATACGAAAGGGCCGGGTGCCGGGAGTAATTCCAGTAATAAGCCTCCTGAGGGGCTAATGGCAAAATAATGGCATAGAAGAGCCTGATGAAGGTGATTATCCCCAGAATCGAGAAAAATTTCTTATTGAATGACATTGATATCACTCAAACGCAACATCGAGGTTGATGAACTGAACACTACAAATACACCATAATGCGAAAGAGCCCGGGCGATATCGAGATTTACCACGCGCGAGGTCGATGACCGTGTTAAACCGAAGCGCAATCCCACGCCGACATCGGATTTAAGATCGCCTAATTTTATATGCTGGTCGCTTCGCCAAACGTTTCCGATATCGAAAAAGGCAGCGGCTCCCAATTTTACAGTCAGGATTTCGATTGGCAGGTAGAAACGGTATTCAATATTTGCGAGAGCCGATTTCGTGCCCGAGAACTCATAATAGGAATGGCCTCTTAAGCCATTACCGCCTCCCAGGAAAACCTGATATGTCGATTTTTGGCGCCAGGCGAAATCGGTGAGGGCGTGAAGTACCAGTACATGATTATAATATGGCTTGTAGTAGAAGGCCGCCTCGCTGATATGCCTGATACGCTCGTTTCGTCCGTTACGATGCCACCAGGAAATGGATTCTATGCCTCCTATAAAGGTCCGGCTTCCCGGTTTGAACAGGAATTGGGCTGTCATTTTAGGGAAATAGCCCCTGTAGGTGGCTCCAAAAATTTTAGCGGATCGGCCAATGGTGGCCTTAAGGCTGGCGCCCAATGTAAGGTCTTCAGGCAGCCCGGGGCCATCAAGATAGCGTTCTACATCATATTGAATGACGGAACCACTCAAACCAATCAAAGGATATGAAATGACTTCGTTCGGGGGAATCAGATAATTGAATGTCGAATTTGGATCGTTGGGGGAATAATTATATTTTTCATAATCATAGCCGACGATGACACCCAGGCGAGTATAATTTCCAAAAATGTAAGCGCCTTCAAAATTAGAAAGAGTATTCTTATTTTTATATCTAAAATATTCGTTGCCTTTATAAAATAGTCTGGGCCTCGTGTCAAATTGCGAGAAAATCGCCTTATAACTGGTATGGACCGATAAGGAGTATTGCGGATGTCCGAGGCTGATCGAAAATCCCCTATCATAGGTGAAGTCAGTCGCCATCAAACCTAACGCCAGACGGGATCCTATCAGGCGATTATCTAAATATAAAAGATTATAGCCTTTCTGATCATTACCCACCTGGCCGAGGATATCAATCGTCTTGCCATAGCCGAAAAGGTTCTGTTCAACCAGGTCGATACCGGTGGCATACTTACCACCCGCCAGATCGGCGAATACCGACACCTTGGTGGTCCAGAGATCGGTGGTAACAACTTTGAGGTCAACACCATCGGCGCCATCGGAGGCGGCCTCGATATTAACCTCGCCAATAAAACCCCCAAGCCGCAGATTGCGTTCGGTTTCGATGATCCTTTCGAGATCGAGCTTGTTTCCAACTTTGAATAGCAGTTCACGCTCTATAACGCTTTGGCGAGTCATTATGTGAAGGCTGTTGGCCCAGCGATAATAGAAGGGCGATCCGTGGTCTGACGCAATTTTATCATCAAAAATATTCTTTCTGACAATATCAATTTTGGTGATGGTTCGGCCGGTATAGGGTTGGAGGTCCGAAATATCTATGTATGCCAGGCAGTTCTGCGAAAATAAGATAACTATTGAAATAATAGCTGAGAGCAATTTCATAGAAACATTCGTAGGGCTTGCGGCAGGATGGTATGCTCAATTTCGAGAACCCTAGCCGCCAAACTTTCCGGAGTATCATCGGGAAGTACGGGCAGGGTTCTCTGGATAAGAATAGGGCCGCGATCATAGTCCTCGGTGACAAAGTGTACGGTGGCTCCTGAGAGTTTATCGGCGGAAGCCAAAACAGCCCGGTGGACATTGGCGCCATACATACCTTTACCGCCGTACTTTGGCAGGAGGGCGGGATGGATATTAATAATACGGCTTCGGTAGGCGCGGATGATTTCCGGCGGCAGTAATTTCATATAACCGGCCAATACGATTAGGTTTATCGAATGATTTTGTAGAACCTGTTGAATTTGATTTATGAAGGTTTCCGAGTCGGGCGCGGTTTTGGAGCTGATATGATAGGCGGGGATGCCGTGCTGCGAAGCCCGCACCAAGGCAAAAGCCGCTGAATTATTGGATATGACGGCATTTATTCGGCCATTAAATATACCCTGTTGGGAAGCTTCGATTAAAGCCTCTAAATTAGTGCCTCCACCGGAAGCAAAAACTGCTATTAATAATCCTGTCAAATCCTTCAAACTTTCGCAAAAAGAAAATTAAATCAACTTATCTTATTTATCCTCAAGGGATTCGAACAAATTCATGTTAATCTTTAAACCCAAGCGATTAACTAATTCCCCCCATCCACGAAACATCAAACTTAGCAGATAGGGGCATACGAGTCAATATCAATCGGCTTCGTTTGGCTATAAATTTGCGAAGGCGCTTGATTCGGCAAGATGAAAAATAGAATAAATATAGTATATTAAAAGGGATTCAAAAGTAAATTAAACTTCTTCTTGATAAGTATTATTAAGCTACATATATTTATACAAACAGCTTAAGCGGAGGTCCTTGTGTTAGTAAAAAGAATTCTGATCGCATCAACTATCATGATCGCTCTATCTTTTTCATTGAGTCTGGCCAAGAAGGCGCCGGGACCGGAGAGTATCGTCCCCGGGCAATATCCGCCTATGCAGGCCAGTTCCGGCAAGCCGATGCTTGACGAAATAACATCTGACGGCATTGCCAAAGTGCTCTATTACCCGAATTTTAATTCGCAAAAAACCACGACCGCGGAGATTGTATCTGATTATCTAAAGATGAACAGCGCTCTTTTGGGTCTGAAGGGTGATGGCAGCGATTTAAGCCTGATGTCGGCAAAACCGTCATTGGCCGGGTATCATTATAGATATCAACAGATGTGGCAGGGTGTGCCGGTATACGCATCCCAGGTCCTGATTAATATCAGGCGTGACGGGGTGATATCATCGGTAAGTTCAGATTATAAAACCAACATGAATATATCCACAACGCCATCGCTGTCCGCATCGGCTGCCCAGGACATTGCGATAAAAGAAATTGGCGTGGTGTCATTTACGGGTGACCCCACAACCGAGATCATAATATATGCGCAGAATATAACTCCGACTCTCTGCTGGCTGGTGACAATTCCCGCCGACCGTCCGCTTGGTGATTGGCAGGTATTTGTAAATGCAAGTAACGGCAGTATCACTGCAAAAAGAAATGATATGTGTTTTGTCGATGGCGCGGGAATGGTGTTTAATCCCAATCCGATAGTCAGCACTCAGAATGCGGGATTGAGAGACTCATCGAACAGGGATTATCCGATTTTAACCAATGCCAGGTTCCCCATGGTTTTGAGGAACCTAAATCCACCATCAGGCGGTTATTATTATTTATCCGGTACATTTGTTAATACGACGCCCACATCGGGACGGGCGCGCTTTACGAGCCCCGATTCTTTCAATTTTACGCGCAGCAATCCCAAGTTTGAAGAGACCATGGCATATTTCCAGATAGATACCTGCGCCAGGTTTTATCGGACGCTCGGCTTCGACAGCCTCATGGATTATTCGATCGGACTGGCTGTCAACGGTACCACTGACGATAATTCCTGGTTTACTCCCAGCCAGCGTCGAATTACTTACGGATCCGGTGGAGTCGATGATGCCGAGGATGGCGATGTAATTATTCATGAGTACGGTCACGCCACGCAATATGATCAGGTCCCTGGGCTGGGGACAGCTTGAAGAAGGCGGGGCCATGGGTGAGGGATTTGGCGATTTTCTGACGGTGGCGTTTTTTCATCCAATATCGGGCAACTGGCATGAAGCCCAGGTTTTTGATTGGGATGGCAATCATAACGATAATTTCTGGCCGGGACGACGAGTTGACGGCAACAAGCATTATCCAGCGGATATGGACGGAGAAGTGCATGACGACGGCGAAATTTGGAGCCGCGCCCTCTGGGATATTATGAACGATATCGGTTATGATACCTCGCTACAGGTGGTTCTTGAAAGCCATTTCAGCCTTACTCCCACCGCCACTTTCAGATTAGCGGCCAATGCCATAGTACAGGCCGATATGGATCTTTATAACGGCCGCCATCTTATGGATATCGGTCAGGCGTTCCTTGACAGGGGTATATTCACCGAGCTGCCGGTGCATCTTGAAATTCATCATGCAGCGTTAACTACCACTGAGAATCAGGCCGGACCTTATCCTATTTTAGCCACAATGAATAATACATTCCCGATGGCTTCGCTTTCGATTAATTATCGTTTTCAGGGAGACACCGCTTTTTCAATTGTCGAAATGACACCGACTGCGAATCCTCATGAGTATCAAGGTCTGTTACCCGGCCCCGGCCATCAGGATACGGTTTTCTATTACCTTCATGCGGCGGATAGCATGAACTTTACATCGAACCTTCCCGTAACTGCGCCGGCAACACCGTTCCATTTTTATGTAGGCCCTGACACCATCAGACCGATTATCACGCATACCCCGATAGGAGACTTGCCACCTATAGGCTGGCCTCCGACCATAAATGCGACAGTTACGGATAATCTCGGTGTTGATTCCGTTTGGGTCGAATTCAACATCAATGGTGATTCAACAACGACTATTGCTTTGGCCAGGGTTGATACCACAAATAACTTTAGAGGCGTATTGACCGGCACAGTGGTTCCGTTTGATACTGTAAGTTATCGCATAAAGGCCAGAGACCGGGCGGTGGCGCACAACGTGACCTATCTTCCTGGCAGCGGTTATTTTTCATTCGGAATCCTCGAAACGCAGACAGCCGAATATATGGCGGATGGTTTCGACATTCCCGATGGCGCCCGCAGCGTAGCGGATACGATAATAATACCGGAACATTTGCGGATTTACGCCGTCGATATCTATGTGAACATTACTCATCCTTATATCGGCGATCTTTATTTTTACATATATGGCAGTACGGGCAACAGGCGGGTCACGCTGCATAATAGATCCGGCGCGGATGGCGACAGCATCGTTGGCTGGTATGATGACGATATCACGCCTGACGGCCCCGGCGCTATGACGATATTTAACGGTGATTCCTGCCAGGGGCGCTGGATTCTATATGTCGCCGACAGAGCCACCGGCAACGTTGGCCATCTGAATAGCTGGGGAATAAGGATTGTAGGCACCGGCATTGCGCAGGATGTCTATCAATCGGGAGAGCCTCTTCCAAACGATTTTGCTTTGAATCAGAACTATCCTAATCCGTTCAACCCGTCGACCAAGATTTCCTTTACGATCCCGGAGGCCGGGGCGGTAAAATTGGAGGTATTCGATATACTTGGCCGCAAGGTAGCGACGCTTCTTGACGCATCCCTTACGGCGGGAAATCATTTGATCGAATGGGATGGGAAATCGAGCGAGGGCGTCCCGGTTTCATCGGGCGTATATTTCGCGAGATTAGCAACCGGCGATAAGAGCGGCGTAATCAGGATGTCGCTGTTGAAATAGTGATAAAGCCAAATAATTTGCTTTCCAACCGGGGCTCAAGTCAGCCCCGGTTTTATTTTCGACCAATCCCAATTGCATTGAGCCGCATTAATTATACAAGGCGAAATATCATTATTATTTAAATATGACTTGATATTCATCGCGATAATTTACTTATTTCCGTTAAGAGAATTCCTCACAAGGAGGTTACAATGCGCGATATTTTGAAGATAGCATCGGTATTGATTTTACTGGCTCTGGGATGCGTACCGTCGTTGTACCCGTTATATAATGATTCAGATCTCATTCAAAAACCTGGGTTGATTGGCACCTGGATTAATGATGACAACACCGAGATCTGGGAGTTTAGCCTGGCCAGCGACAGCGTATCATATAACCTGAGCCAAACTACGAAAGGCGATACAAAGCGTTTCGAGGCGTATCTCCTGCAACTCGATAAGATCCTTTATGTGGATACGTATCCAGTCGATGAATTTAAGAACGATTTTTATCAGTTACATTTTGTGCCTGCCCATATTTTTGGAAAGGCAGAGTTGAGCGGCGATTCCTTAAGCCTGTCTCTATTTGATGGCGACTGGTTACGGGAAAAGATAGACAGCGGCTATATCAAAATTGCTCATGAGGACGTTGATAATAGTCTGATTTTGACGGCGCAGACAGCCGATCTTCAACGGCTTATCAGGGTAGATGCGAAGGACGATCCGGGAGCATTCGGAAGCCCGACAATTTTACACAGGAAATTGCATTAGCTATAAAATCAAACCGGGGACATTTTATTAGTCCCCGGTCTTAAACCTATTTTTAATTTCCTATTTCAGCTTAAAGACAACCGAATAAGTCACCCGAACTGCGATGGGAAGACCGTTGGAGATGGCCGGTTTCCAAACAGATTTCCAGGCGGCGGCCATAGCGGCATCCTCGAAACCCATATCTTTATTATTGGATTTGATGACCGACACATCGCGCACGCTACCATCTTTATCAATGAGCACCTCCAGCCAAACTACGCCTTCGAGACCAGTTCGGCGCGCCAGATCGGGGTAATCCGGCATTACGGAGCTGATTGCCACCGGGGGTTCATCGAACGGAACGAAAGTCCCGCGGGGAACCAGCAGCGAATCGATGACCTTGCCGGAATTAATAATGGGGTTGTCGCTGAAATCGATAGCAGGATTGGATGGTACCATCGCGGCCAACTGGTTTTGAGTGGGAATATCGGTCGGTTCCGCAATCGCCGTATCGGGTACTGGTATGAATTTATCGATGTTGGGGACAATACCTGTATTATCCGTTGAGCCTGGATTTGGCGGTTCAGGATTTTTAACGACGGGCGGAAGAATTTTGATTCCATCGGAGTATCTCGGCGGGTCTATTGGACCAGGGAGTTCGGGCTGGTAAGATGCCAACACGAAAATGACGGCAACAAATGCCAGGTGCATTAATCCTGAAATGGCAAAAGCGATTGCGAGATTAATCTGATAGGGACGTTTGAGTTCGTAGGCCCCACAAAGCAGTGATCTTGAGTTCATATCCACCTCCGATCTGTTTTATCTTCACAACGGATACGAATGGAGGCGGGAATTATTCCATTTTATTGAAAAATAGTCAGGTCGCAGGCGACTCAACCTTCAGTCCTAATCCATCGAGTCACGGTCGTAACGACGTACGACTTGATGGCATTAATCAATAAAAAAGGGCGCACCATACGGCACGCCCATCGAAATAGGATATTTCGCAAAAGTTATTTCAGCTTAAATTCGACTTTGTATGTCACCCACACAGCGATCGGTTGACCATTGGAAATGGCCGGTTTCCAGATCGTCTGCTTGGCAGCATCAATAGCAGCCTCTTCGAATCCGGCGTTGGCGCCCGAATCCTTGGCGATCAAGACATCGCGAACTTTGCCTTCCTTATCCACCAGAGCCTTAACCCAAACCGTTCCCTGAATATTGGCGCGCTGGGCCAACTCCGGGTACTTGGGCTGTACCTGAGTAATCTGAACCGGCGCATCCTCGAAGGGTACGAACTCATCAGGTGTTGGCATAAGCTCATCCATAACCTTGTTAACATCGACGTTGATGTTGGCATCGAGGTTTGCGACCGGGGTCGCGGGAGCCAGATTGGCCAATTCCTGCTGATTCAAAACCTGAGCTTCCTCAGGCGCTTCCTCATCAGGCACCGGTTTGAGATTGACGATACTGGGTTTGGCCATATGCTCCTGCACCGCGAGCTTGATCTGCTCCTGAGTCTGCGAAAGCGAAGGTGGCGCGATCAGATTCTGCTTGCTGGTAATAACAATTTCCGGAGCTTGCACCGGCTTGCTCGAAAGCGAGCCGATTAAGATAACCAACAGAATCGCAACGACGTGAGCGGCGCCGGAAACGCCGAAGCCGATCGCCATATTCCTCTGATAGGTTGCCTTAAGCTCATAGGAATCCAATAGAAGTGATCTTGTACTCATTCTTCCACCGTCCCTCCGGCTTTTACAACCTCCAAGACATGCTGATCCCAGGCACTCATATCCTGCAAGGCTGAATCTAACCGAAAACTTCTCACCTGGTTCTACGCCCAGGGCCGCAAGTTGTTGCGGATTAGCGTTAATGCTTCGTTCAGTGCCCTGAATAGCATCAATGATATTTACCATCATTTGATAAGACGCTTTGGGGTCGACCTTTAGAACCATAACCAGTTTAGAAACGTTCCGGTTTTTATCGTCGATTATTTTGTCAAGCTTAGCCATATCGGTTACAAGAGGCTGCTTCATGTCTTCGCCGATCTGATAGTAAATCGTATTATTTTGATCGACAAACATTTGAAGGAGCTTCGAGGCCGCGATCACACCCTCAGCAGGCTTTTCCTGCTTGGGAGGAAGCGAAATTTCCATCGAGAGCGGCGCCGAAAAAATGGTCGTAACCATATAGAAAATCAACAGTAAAAATGCGATATCGACCATCGGGGTCATATCGATGCGGATGCCAATGCGATGTTTGGGGCGTTTAAGTCCTCCGCCCTTGGCTTGCTTTTTCGGCCTTCCTCCGCCTAAATCTACTCCAGCCATATTATTCTACCCCCTATCCCGCCGAGCCTGGAGGCGGTGGTGGCGCCTCGCCTCGTTTGATTTCCGTCATTAAAGAAAAGCGGTTGATATTAATATCCTGGAGAGTATCCATGATTTTCTTGATCGTACCGTAACGCGCCTCTTTATCGGCTTTGACGATAACCATCGGGTTCACGTGGTTTCTAAGGAATTCGCTTTGAACTCTGATGAACTCCTGGTTGAGAGTTCTGGCGTCGACATCCACATACTGCCGGATGGTAGTTGTGTCACCGGCTTTATGCAGAACGCCATCGATCATGGTATCTCTAATGGCTGCGTAATTGGTAATATATTCCAGGAAAATGCTGTCTTCTTTATTGACGGTAATGTTGATGATATCCGAAATCGGGACTTTATATTGCGATTCCGACATCGGCAGGGTCACCTGCTGCTTCTCCGGCGGTTTGAACTGGGTGGTAGTCATGTAGAAGATCAAAAGGAGGAAAGCGATATCGACCATGGGGGTCATATCGATGGCAATGCCTATTCTCCTTTTTGCCCTTTTTGACATTACTTACCTTCTTTGTCTTTCAGAAGTTGAACCACCTCGTAAGATGCTTCATCGATAGTGTAATTGAAGGCATCTACCTTGTTTACGAAAAAGTTGTAAGCCACGATACCGATAATAGCGTTGGTCAGACCGCCAGCGGTGTTAACCAGAGCCTCGGAAATACCAGTCGCCAACGCCTCGGCGTTAATGACGCCTCCGGTCTTTTTGCCGGTAGCCGCAAAGGCGCGGATCATACCGATGGTGGTTCCCAATAGTCCCACCATGGTGGCAATTGAAGCGATGGTCGACAGAGCAATCAGATTTCTCTCAAGAAGCGGAACTTCGAGAGCATTGGCTTCCTCGATAGCGCGCTGGGTCTCGGAGATCTTTTTCTCATGATTCATAGTGTTGTCCTGCTTAATCGCATTGTATCGTTCGATACCGGCGCGCAGAATGTTAGCCACGGTGCCTTTCTGCTTGTCGCAGGCGGCGATGGCGGCTTCGTAATCGTTGGATTGAATCGCATTGATGACTTTTTTGAAGAACGCCTGAACAGACGATTTGCCGGCTGCTACGCGATAGAGCGTAATGGCGCGCTCGATAATGAATCCGAATAACATGACCAGCAAAGCGATCAGGGCTACGACCAGCGGCCCGCCCTTGTACATAGTTTGCATCAGAGAGCCATCGGGAGAGGTCTTAAAAATACCGGCCCAAATACCGATACCGACACCGAATGCCACTATGATCAGGATTGTTGTGAAAATTACTTGACGCAACTTAAATGCCTCCTTATTTAGAATTTATTCACCAAATAAACTTCTAATATTCAAATGCCAAATCTACCAAAAAACTAAATGCCGCGCCGCTCTGCGAATCCAATCGCCAATCCGGCTACGAGAAGCCAGAAACCCGCGCCAGTCATCGTGAAGATGGCTCCAAATCCGAACGAACCTCCCAGAGAAGATAAGTCTCCTGGCATCGGCGACCCAACCAGCAGCAATAAAATCATCAGGCCGAACAGGGCCATGGGAATGAAAAAAATACGGGAATTTTTCTTTACATTTTCGAGGTATTCGTCACCCCCGGCCTTGTTGAGCAACCCGAGGAAATTGATTACGCCTGCTACCGGGCAGGCGATAAGATAAAGAGTGAAAACCAGGAAAGCCAAAATCAGGATAAAACCGCTATCGGACGCGCCGCCCATAATTGTACCGATATTGGCCAAATAGGAAAAAAACGATCCGGAAATGACCTTTTCGCCGATCTGATATGAATAGATTGGAAAAACCAGACCAATGACAAGAAGCAGCGAACCGATATAGGAAATAATTTTATCGGCTTTGGACATTAATTTGGTGTTCAGCAGGGCGGCTTCGCGATTTAATACATCCACCTTGCCGCCACGGGCCTTTACCCTCTGGCGAAACTCTTTTTCCTCATCAGTCGAAGTCCAAAATTCCTCGATCTTACCAGGATGAACATTAAAGCCAAGGTATTTAATGATATCATCGTTTTCCGGTATAACAGGTCCATTGGATTCTTTATTGCCCATCTACGCTCCTTTATCCCTTGCCTACAAGAGTAGTCCGCATATCACCCTTTTTGGCTTCCCTGCTGGATGGATTAACTACCAGCGCTTTTTTATAATATGTATTCGCATCTTTAATTTTATCGCACAGTTCATAAGATGCGGCGATATTCATGAGGATCGTAAAATCATTCGGTTTGCATCGTTCGGCCTTAAGCAGATATGTCAAAGCGGTTTGGCAGTTCTGCATTTGCAGGTAACCTGATCCAAGCTCGGGATAAATCTCGCAGCGGACCGAATCGTTAAGATCGGGATTCTCATGGTTCAGGATATATTCATATTGATCCACGGAGTTTTTAAAATCTTTATTAAAGCTGTAAATTCTGCCGAGCATGGAGCGCATTAAGATATCATCGGGCTTAAGTTCGAGGGCCCGGGCAAATGATTTGGCAGCATTACTGTATTGCTCGGTTTTCAGATATGAAAATGCCAGGTTGCGATAGGTATTGATACTGGTGGAATCGAGCGCGATCTCCTGATCAAAATACGAGATAGCGGCGCTATAATTTTTCTGATAATAACGAGTCAGACCGGCATATTCATAGGAAGCCGGAAGCTTGGGATTGAGGGCAATGCACTTATCGAAGGCTATCAGCGCGCTATCGAAATAAGCGGCGTTTTTCTCGCCCACTTTCATCAAGACTTTGCCTTTTTCAAACCAGTACTCAACGCTATCGGGAGCGCCCAGAGCTGCCTCAAAACGATTATAAGCATCCAACGCTTTTTCGTATTCCTTGCGGTCCGAATAAATCTTGCCGAGGTAACCGTACGATTCGGCTTCTTTAGCCTTGAGAGCCACGGCTTTTTCGAAGGCGGTAGCGGCTTTTTCCGGATCCTGAGCTTTCAGATAAAGCTTGCCCAGTTCAAACCATGATTGCCCGTTATTAGGCGAGAGCGCCAGGTATTTTTCATAACAGAGAACCGCTTGCGGGGTGTTGCCGGAAACATCATAAATTCTTGAAAGCTCAACCCAGGCAGTGGTATCGGCCGGATGAAGCTGGACATCGATTTGGTATTCCTGAATGGCCTGAGTTACATTTCGCAAATTAAATTGCGATTGCGCCAATTTATAATGGATATCCGGCTGGCCGGCGTAGAGCGATGAATCAAGCTCGATGGCTTTGGAAAACTCCGAGATAGCGATCGGATAAGTTTTATTGCGATAATTAACCTCGCCTAACGCCAGATGGTAAGCGGGGTTTTTCTTATCCTTATCGATCGCCTGACGGAAATTAATATCGGCATTGGCATAGTCCTTTTTTTCCATTAGCGCCAGGCCCATACCGTAGAAAAATTTGGGTTTATTCTTTCCGGTTTTCAGGCCATCGGAAAAATACTGGACAGCCGGATCGTACGATTTGAGATTGAAAGCCGACATGCCCGCGCCGTAAAGAGCGTCAGGGTCTTTGCCTTTTTTCTCGAGTGTTTTTTGATAATATACCAGGGCGCTATCATATTTTGCCTGGGCGAAATAGATATCACCCACAAATAGCGATATTTTGGGATTGGCGGGTTCAAGGGCTAAGGCGGAGTTGGCCGCGACCAGAGCACCGGATAGATCGCCTTTGCTTTTCAAATCCTGCGCTTGTTTTAAGGCGACGTCACCAGGGCCAGCCAAAGCTGGTATGGCGAGTATGGTCAGAGCGATAAGGGCGATTATTAGTGGTTTCAAGAAAACTTTACCTCCCAACATAAAAGGACCCCAAAATTTACCAGATTGTAAACATAATAGTTCATAATAAGTTGTCAAGATTTTTCTATCCATAGGTCTTTCCTTTTTCGACGATACTTTTGGATAATCATTCCCGCGCGAATCGAGCCGTAGATGATAAAGGCCAGCCCGATGATCCATTTCATGGTTCCCTGTAATAGAAAATTCTCCTTAAAAATAAGCCCGGTTAAGATGCCTAACCCTATAACCACAAAGGCTAATGGCAAAGGCAGAAAGATCCAATCGAGTATTCCGGAATGGATCTTCTGAATCTGGGTTCGGCCTTGATCATTGTCATTTCTATCCATTCCATCCATTATACGTTCCGATTAAGATATTATTCCCCATTGGGGATAAAATACCGGGTAATAAGTTTCTGCCAAACTACCTGCATCAGTGTTTGGATTATAGGAATTTACCAGCCATAACGCAAATAAAATCAAGCGAATAGCGTTAGAGGGTTTGACAAGAGCCAGGATTATGGATATAATCAGCAGTCATGAGAAAGGCGCTTTTCCCATTTGTTATTATTGCCGTTTTGGCCTGCGGTTCAGATAGGTCCAAAGAAACTATCAAATTCAAGAATTTGCCGGAAAACGTTCTGCAAATTGGGACTCTTAAGAAGCTAACTGATGATGGCAGGAGCATCTATCCTTCATTCGATCCCGGGGACACTATCGTTTATTATCAACGGCTGCTGCTGACTGACCTGGCCGATACATTTGCATATTTTCCCGAAGATATCATCAAGCCATACGGAGTAAATATCAAAAACGGCGAGCTGTATACTTTGGAGGGAAAGCCGAAATTTCCGTCAACAAGGGAGATTGAGGTTTCCAAGCTGCCGCAAATTGTGGGCGAGGAGACAGTCTGGGGAGTGCGTTCGCCCGACAGCGCTACAATCGCATTTGAGACCATACCAACTAAAAGCAAAGAGAAAACTCATTTAATTTATTTGAGCGAAGGCGATTCAGTTCGTCAACTTACCTACGGCGATATCCCCTGCTTTGTAGAAAGATTTTCAAATACCGGCCGGTATCTGACCGCCGTCTATAACTCCGGACCAACCTGGCTCTTAATATTTGATTTGAAAACTAATCACATTTATAAAATTGAACGACCGGAGAACGACGAGGACATAGCAGATTACCTCACGTCTTTCTCATCCGATGACGGCATGATGCTTTTTGTCAGATCGAAAAAAGAGTATTTGTGGGGAAATGACTATTTCGGCGATATCTGGTTACTGAAATTTAAGAAATAATTCGCGCGGTTGTAATTCGAATGTAAATCTAAATATATCGTTTTAACTGAGATCCTAAGAAGACCAGTTGGCAACGCGTTTATTTTTTTAGTGCCACTAATTCAACCGGTATGCGCCGGAGATCGAGAAAATGCCGTCGATAGTAAGGATCTGTTATCGAGGAAACAATTACGCCGTCCGTTTTACTCACATGGATAAACTTGCCGTTCCCCATAAAAATACCAACATGCGAGACGTTTTTTCGACCGATTTTGAAGAATAAGAGATCGCCGGGCCGCGCATGATTATAAGGTATCTGAAAACCCAAGCGGTACATTTCGTTGGCGGTTCTGGGAAGAGCGATATTTAGTGATTTTTGGTAGATAGTCCTTACGAAACCCGAGCAATCCCATCCCTTTTTAGATAATCCGCCGTAGCGGTAAGGCTCGCCAATATGCCTGGTAGCTTCTTTAATAAGACGTTTGGACGATTTTGCCGGCAAAGGTTTGGGGTAATTATCCGAGCGTCTTATGGGGCCGCTACAGGATATCAGAAGCATAGCCCCAACGATGAACAATAAGCCTAATTTGCGCATACTACTAATTTATCGTCATTAAAATGAGGCAAATTTAGCATTTGAATATTATTGTGGCCAAACTATAAAATTACAATTAAAAAATGAATCGATTTTAATCATCCTGGTACCTAAAATAAAAAAATCCCGCCAAATTATGGCGGGATCTTAAAACAAGTGTTTGCTTCTATTACTTAGTAGCTAAAACCCCGATTGACGCTTTTAGGGCATCGAGCACATATTTGGAATTATGAACGCCGCCGGAACGGTCGGCCTCAAGCAGGAGGTAGTTGTATAGGGCGCCTGCCTGGTCCGCGGACATAACTAATGGATGTGAACTTGAAGCGTTAGGCAGATCGGTCGCGTCGCTGAGAAGGCTGTCTGATACCAAAGCGGCACGTAAGTTCCCCATGTAAGTCTCGACAGAATCCTGGAGACCATCAACGTTGAAATCGGCTAAACCACTATGGCAACCATCGTTATTGCAGCCGGCAACCAGGTCCGTCGTGGTGCCGTGGGAATCGTAGGCCAGGCTCATAGTATGGCCCCCGGCCTGAGTTCCATAAGGTGCAGCCATGTGACAAGTCGGACATCCGTTGGTAACTTGCGATGTATGAGGCGAATTGCGATAGGTCGCTCCCTCAAATACGTATGCGCCGGTGCCACTGAGAATATCGGCCTGTGGACCGTGATGCGGGCCCCAGCGATTGGAGGTGATTGTAACCTCGCCGCCGGTTAGAGGAGGCGAAAGGGTGCGAGCATGATGGCAGTTGGCGCACAGGTTGCTCAAACCACGATCATAAACGGCTCCGCTGATTTCAAGGGTAACGGGCGAGCTGGTTCTTAGATTGAAATTTTTATTGGTATGGGGCTCATGACAGGCAAAGCAGCCAACCGGCGATGGATTTTCGGGCGTGCCAGGATCTCCGGTGTTGATCAGGGCAACGAAACCCTCGCTGGTATGGCAGCCTGAACAGGGCGGCGTATTGCGTTCAAAATTTCCGCCGGTGGCATGGATAGAATGTTGCCACTGGCCATCAATAGCAACGATGGTAGTATTATCGCTGTGGCATTGAATACATTCGGCGGTTCCCGAATCGCCTTTTACTCCTCTTTCACCCGAACAACCGCCAATTAAGAGAATCGATGCCGCCAGGATGACAATTAAGATACTAAGTTTGTAATTCACGAACTCCTCCTTCAAGTTAAGTATTTGTCAATTTTGCTCATTCATAATTCGCGTTTCCCAAAAACATCATAACCTGTATACGGTATGACATTTATCATAAATTATCGGCAATTGCAAGCAAATAATAACAGTTATTATAAACAATATGATAATTATTTCACCAGGTTGGAGATCGCGGGGAAAAGATATTAGACTAAAAATTACCTGCTTTTCGGTAAAATGTTAGCTAAAAACAGATTGAAATTGGCAATATTCCCGTAAAAATCACTGAAAATCGAGATTTTATTTATAAATCAGGGAATAGAGTTTTGCTAAATGTAAAAGTAATGAAAAATCAGGATCGAATTAAGGGATTATCGCAAAAAAATAACCGCGGCTAATCTAAACCTCGGTTAGTATTGAATAAGTTAATAAATCTTTGGTTAATAATTTGATTTGAGACAAGATTTAACGTAATCGGGATTTTTGCCTTTCGCTAGAAATCTGACTTTATCAATAAGCTCGCTGGTATCGGATGATTTTACGACGTAATCATCAGCCATCCAGCTCGAAAAATCGGATTTGTAAACGCTATAGGCGGAGTTCAGCAGCACTGGAATTGATTTATCGTAAGCCTTAACTTCTTCCAGGACCCGTAAGCCATTAATATCCGGCAACATAATATCCAGAACGACTAATTGAGGGCGTTCTCTCTTAACCCAGTCGAGGGCCTCCTTGCCGGATGCAGTTGACCTTACATGGTATCCAGCATCTTTTAGTTCATCAACATATAGATCACGAAGATTGGCTTCGTCTTCCACCACCAAAATTGAATTCATACCTCCTCCTTGAAGCATTCGAGAAGACCTTATCATGGAATTTAATAAATTTCAAGCAAAATATTCTAATATAAATTCATACGATTATTATAATTTTATAAATTAACAGCAACCAACGCGAGTTGCTTCAAGCGATCCTGAATTTTTGGAGTTGGCTTCTCGACACTTATGGAATCAATTATCCTTTTGCCGAGATCCTGAATGCATTTCACACCTATGAATGGCCCCTGGCGATGGAAAATTGTAAGCAGATTAATATTATGGGTTACCTGATCGGCCTCGGCTATCTCGGCCAAAATCCCCCAAGAACCGTTTTCAAAGGCTACAAATGCGCGGCAATGCCCATCTATGAGGCTATATTCGCCATCTATGATAGTTACCAGGACAGCCGGTAACAGGCGTTGGTTTCCCTGACTCCAAGCATCCCTAATGCGGTTGAGTTTCGTTCTATCAAGGAACCAGTTGTTTGGTCGAAGCCTTTCGAGTTCAATGTATTGTGTCATTTTCTCCCCCCCATCAGACCTATTATTTATTTTTAACAGGTTTGCAGTCCGGCATGTTGAGCAGTGCAATAATTAAAAATTGTTTTACGAATAAGGGTGTAACCCTGATAAATTTTGGCGCTGACGATGTCTTTCTGAATCCCGGTGCTTTCGGAAATTTGGCTGTAAGTAAATTTTTCGAAAATCGAGAGTACCATCATCAGGCGGATCGCCACTGGCAGATTTTTAATGGCATCGGCGATGACTTCTTTAGGAATATTGTTAATTTGAAGTGTCTCGTCGGGCAAAAGGGACATTAAAACATTATCAAGATTTTGTGGAAACGATTTTCTCGAAATCATTCTGCTTCGTTCGAGTACCAGTCTCACCAGAAATTTAAACATCCAGGTTTTTGCACCCGCTACGGTAACCGAATCGTCCCATTTCCGATATGCCTCGAGATAGGCATCCTCGACCAGACTTTCGGCGCCGATATCATTTTCCGCAAACCACAGGGCCGTATTCCACATTGCGTCCAAATGCGGCAGGGCTTTCTCTTTGAAGCTGGATTCTGTTTGTTTGGTCATGGCAACTCCCGTTTTAATATTTGAAATCATTTGTAAAATCTGGTTTTTAATAATTAAAAAATGCTAGTGATTTTATTAATTCTGAAATAAACACTAGGTGTAATAGTTACAATCAAATTTAAGGTTTTCATTTTTTGCTGTCATACATTTTCAAATCAAACGATTAATTTAATTTATTTTGGTATCGCATCATTGACTTGCGCTAAATATGAGGAATAAGGCGTAATGGTCAACGGGGATTAAGGCCGTAGATAATGAGTATACCAAACTTCGCACTATGGCGCAGAACAAACATTTTCATCATGATTGCTATGTTGTTGATTATCTTGTGGTTGTCAAGAGGGATTGGGATAATCTGGGGGCGGGGATGGGATACTAAATTGAATCTTAACGATAAATTATAATTATTTATGGGCTTAGGCAGCGGCCCTAATATGGAATCTTGATGATAATAGGCTAAATATGTGCTTCGCTCCACTATTCGAATTAGCCTAAGTACATTTGCCTTTTCAAGATTGGAATTATTTAATATGGAATGCTCTATTGGGCTGCTTTTAGTGCCCTATATTCTATAAATACTTGATAATGCCTATAATCAACCGAAATAATTAACTCCTTTCGGAAATAGCTCGTATATTAAAATATTATAAGTAAATCGCTATAAGATTTAATCGAAAACTACTTCAATAATACCATTTTGCGGTAATTAGAATGCATACAATTTGCAGCACGGCATATATATATTCCGGAGTTTACTCCAACCCCGGTTTGATCTTTACCGTCCCATATTAATGTGATAGTCCCCGAAGGTACATTGCCTGATATTAGAGTTTTTACTTTTCTTCCAAGTATATCGAATATTTCGACAATCAGTTCGCCCTCCCGACTAACCAATAATTCTATTTGTGTTTGATTATTAAATGGATTTGGAAATAATTTTGTGAAATTAAATTCAATCGGGAGATTCGTTGTATTATCGTCGTTGGATAATGCTTCGCCTTCTATCACATGATAATATGTATTAACTCCTAAGCTTTCAAATATATCAAATCCCCTGTTTGGCCAAAAAATGGTTAATTTACCAATAATGCTGTCTTGTCCCAAACCAAAATGTTGAACCAAAGTGTTTTGAGAACCAAATCCTGAACCAGCAATAACTTGTCTTGTTTGAGTAAAAGTAGATGCTTCTAAGATTAGCCTCGCCCCAATAGCATCTCTATTGGAATATCGCCCTTCGAGCTCAAATTTAACCCAATTATTATTGTTACCGTTATTACGATATAATTCCCCGCCGCTCCCCTGATAGTATTCGGGGACAAATATATCTAAAAAGCCATCATTATTATAATCCGCGATACTTGCCCCCCAATTGTAACCAAAATTAATTAAGCCTACTTCGTCAGTTTGATCATTAAAACCAATTCCATTAGTATTATGGTAATATCTATTTCCAACACCCGCACCCGTAATAAAAAGATCAAGCCACCCATCGTTATCAAAATCCGCAAAATGAGCCGCCGATGTCCATGACCCACCCGGAACATCCCAATCTTCCGTTACATCGATATAATGATGGCTTAGGGTATCAAAAAGAAAGAGATTATCATCAAATTCGTGCCAGTTCGTAATATATAAATCAAACCATCCATCATTGTTAATATCACCTACAGTTGCACCATATCCACATGGAGTCTGTATGTTAAGGCTATCAGTAATATCAACAAATGCTGTCCCATAAGGTTGATCATACATACTATTACCATGAAAGTCTTTGGTACAAAAAAGTTCAAGTCTATTATCGTTATCATAATCAAAAGCGATAGGAATATCCCACCAGTCCCTGAGGAATAAACCTACCATAGCAGTCCTATCAGAAAATGTTGCATCCCCATTGTTTCTTAAAAAAAAAGGATACTCTTGATTTGGATAATATTGATTCGGAACAAAAATATCCAAATATGGGCCTTTTGAAAACGGCGCAAAACAAGCAGCAACTCCTCCACCAGGAACATTAGTGTAGGAAGAATCTGAGATATCAATAAAATTCCCCCGCCCGGAATTATAAAGTAGAATATTCCTCCCCGCGCTAAATGTATCGGGAGCTCTAGCGGATAAATAAATTTCTTGAAACCAATCATTATCTATATCCGCAAAATTCACTCCCCATATCCCCGATCTTTGCGGAATGTGAGCTTGAGCAGTCACATTAGTGAAGGTGCCATCGCCAAGATTTTTGTGTAGTCGATTTGCCCCAACTTCACTTCCAATCAATAAATCAAGATATCCGTCTCGGTCATAATCTAACCAAGTAGAGGCTCTGCACACAGGAAAATTCTCTAAATGAGCCTGATGAGTAACATTACTAAACGTTATTCCAAATGCGACCGATATAGGTACTAAAAAAATTATAGAAATTGATACTAAAGTTGCTGCTATAAAATTCATATAACCTCCGGCAAAAATCAACAAATTTATTTAAATTTGATATACCATAAGATTTAATATCCCATTAGTCAAGTAATTTTAATAATATAATGAGCTGTAATCAGCCTTTTATTGCATGTGTAGAAAATGCTGTTCTACACGAGTACATTATGTTGATGAAATATATTTTTGTTTTGCTACTGGCAGTTGCCGGAAATGGGGCGGGGGCCGCCTTTTAGATAGCTCACTAAGTAGACCACATCAAGGCCATTTGTAACACAATCGCCATTAGAATCACCCCGTAAAAGGGGATCTGGAGCGGGTCCGAGGCTTTTAAGATAATTAATCAAATAAACAACATCCAAGCCGTTCACATCACCGGTGCCGTTGGCATCGCCGGGTAAAAATGCAGGACCGGCATTTATCCCGGCAAGCGTTATCGTCATCGCAGCGACAGCTCGTCCGATTGCTGACTGCTGAATCATATTCAGATTTCCCACAGTATCCGCAACTGTATGATAGTATGGATACCAGTCGAAACCCTGCCAAGCATCAATAAAGAACATCGATGGATATCCCCTGGTCGCAAACGGATAATGGTCCGAACCATACTCCGGCGCCGGATTATAATGAGGCACCGTATCAAGCGACGTATAAGATGCCAGAATCTGGGTTCCTAAGGCTCCAAGCGCATAAGAATTTTGATCAGAAAAGACATGCATATCCTGAGCGTATAAGCCGCTGTAACCCACCATATCGATATTTATTACCGCTGCGATATTTTGCCCCTGCTCCTGAACATACGAGGCATAACGGTCAGAGCCGATCAACCCCTGTTCCTCACCACTAAAAGTAATAAAACGTACGCTTAAATCGGTTTGACATTGACTTAAGACACGGGCGGCCTCAAGAACTACCGCAACCCCAGTACCGTTGTCCTCGGCACCAGGAGCTCGCTGAGACGGAGTCTCGCTGGTGCAATCAAGATGCGCACACACGATAATTACCGATTCGGGATGTACAATTCCATTCAACTGGCCAATCACGTCACGCATATCGATATTATTATATTGGAAAGTAAAAAATGACGTCGATAAATTCAAGCTATCAAATTTATTGTAAATATATTGTTCGGCTTGACGGCATCCCGGATAATTCGAATGTCTGGTTGGAATCGCTGAAAGATCAGCAATTAATCTTCGTGATGATTCCGGGGTAATAATTGAAACCAAATTTGAAATATTGCTATCGGCGACGGCTATACTGGGAAATGTAGGAGTTTCGCCAGGTGTGGCAGTTACCATAGTCTCGTTTAGTTTCGTTAAGCCCCATCCATAATTTGATAAGGCCTCGGCCTTTTCAGGAGTTGCCCTTATTACTGCGGTTTTGCCCAAGATAATAAATGATAGATTATCAGCGAAAGGCGCTAAAGCATCAGGCGAATAAAGACGCAGTAAATAATAATCTCCGCGTTCAGCGGTTAGCAAAGGCTGCCCGGTTTTATAAATAGCCGTGTCCCCGAAAACCAACATGATTCCATTATCCGAATAGATTGGCGTTAATCCGGCAGGTAAATCATTTTGATTATATAGTAATAATATGGGATTTTGATTAAGTACGGATTCAGAACTGGCGGAATACAGGGCCGTCGGGAGAGAAATTAATACTGCAAGCAGCAGCCTTGGAATCATACCTTGTCTTTCTGCTCCCCCGCAATTCGTTTAAGCTGTGCTATTATATTCAAAGATTCCAACGGTGTCAACTTCTCAGGATCGATATTATCTATTATTTTTTTGAGTTTATCTTCCTCAGGCGAAAAAAGCGAAATCTGAAAGGCCGTGGCCGAGCCGGTTGCGCCCCTGCCCTTTCCGGCTATATCCTCAGATTCCAGCCGCGAAAGGATTTCCCGTGCGCGGTCGAGCATCCGTTCAGGCAACCCAGCCAATCGAGCCACCTGGATACCATAGGAATCGTCGCAACCGCCGGGCAGAATTTTATATAGGAAAACAATCGTGTCCTGCCATTGTTTGACACCCACTTGAAGATTGAACACGGCATTACCATTCTCGCCAAGTTCAATCAGCTCATGGTAATGAGTGGCAAAAAGAGTGCGGGCCTGTTTGCCTCGAACATTAGTGAGATACTCAACCAACGACCAGGCGATGGCTAAACCATCATAGGTGGACGTGCCTCGGCCAAGCTCATCAAGCAGTATTAGACTTCTGTCGGTAGCAGTGTTCAAAATGGCGGCGGCCTCGGTCATTTCAACCATGAATGTAGATCGACCCCGAATAATGTCATCGGATGCTCCTACTCTGGTAAAGATGCGATCACAGATGCCAATCGTGGCTTTTCGCGCCGGGATAGGAGCACCTACCTGAGCTAAAAGCGTTAATAAGCCCACCTGGCGCAAGAAGGTTGATTTTCCGGCCATATTTGGACCGGTAATAATTCCAAACCTCTTTTTACTGCCATCGAGAAAAATATCATTGGGTACGAATTTACCGGGTGGTAAAATCGTTTCGAGAACCGGGTGACGGCCGTCGAGAATCTCTATTTCGAGCGACTGATTCAGGGTGGGGATTAGATATCCGGTTTGATCAGCCAGTGATACGAAATTTAAAAGAACATCGATTGTCGAAATGGCTCGGGCAGCATCCTGGATTTTTGACACATATTCGCCGATATGATCCAGAAGTTTATAGAAAAGATCGCATTCTAAAGTCCTGATTTTTTCTTCGGCATTTAGAATAAGCTCTTCTTTAGTCTTAAGTTCCTCGGTGATAAATCTTTCGGCTGAGACCAGGGTTTGTTTGCGAATAAAATAGTCGGGCACTTTTGAAAGGTGAGGCTTGGTAACCTCGATATAATATCCGAAAACCCTGTTATAACCAACTTTAAGCGAGGTTATTCCGGTTTTCTCGCGTTCAATTTTCTGGAGGTCATGGATATATTTGCGGGCATCGTCAATGCCCAGGATAAGATTATCCAGGTCCGGCCAATAACCTCGTCGGAAAAGACCGCCATCTTGAAGCGTAGCCGGAGGTTCATCGATAATAGCCCTGGCGATAAGGTCAGTCAAATCGGTAAAATCGGCGACATGCGATAGAGATTCCCTGATAAGTTTGGAATCCAGGCTTTGGGCGCTTTCTTTAATCGCCATTACTTTTTCAAGGCCGTGACGGAGATAGACGATATCTCTGGGCCCGGCCTTTTTCATCGAGACCTTGGATGAGAGGCGTTCTAAATCGGGCATTCCCTGCAATGATGATGCAATTTCCTTTCGAGGTCCGCTCGATTGGCGCAAGGCTATCACCGCTTTCTGACGAGCCTCGATAAGTTCAAGCATTGTCAAAGGCGATAACAGCCAATTTCGCAGAAGCCTGCCTCCTCCGGGGCTTTGGGTTCGATCAATTACGGAAAGAAGCGAATTTTTCCGTCCCTCATAAGGAGTTTCCACCAGTTCGAGATTTTTGATGGTGGCAGAGTCAAGCTCCATATACTGCTCTTTGTGAAGCTTCTCGATGCGGGTGATTTGTCCGACTTTCCCCGCTTTCAAATCCTTGATATATGCCAAAACAGCACCGGCGGCTCCAATGGATGGTCCCAGAGTTCCCAGGCCGAAACCGTCAAGACTGGGAGTTTTGAAATGAGTGAGGAGATCGCCGTAAGCGAGTGAAAAATCAAATCTGTAATCATCGATAGGAGTGACGGTCGCCTGGGGTACGGCCGAGGCAATAATTTGCGAAAGGGAAGATCGGAAGCACTCCGCGATGATTATCTCGGATGGATGATGAAAGGAGAGGTTATCGGCCAGAGAGCTTAGAGGAAATTCGTCGATAATAAAGCGGCCGGTAGTGATATCCATGAGGGACAGGCCGATGATATCATCTTTAATATTGATCCCAGCCAGATAGTTTGGTTTGTCAGCATCGAGAGCGCCATCGAGAGTGATGCTGCCAGGAGTAAAAACCTCGGTTACCTCGCGTTTGACAATCCCCTTAGCCTGCTTAGGATCTTCCACCTGATCGCAAACGGCAACTTTGAATCCGGCCTGCAGAAGCTTGGTCAGATAACGGTTGAGAGTATGATAGGGCACGCCTGCCAGGGGCAGTTTGCCGGATTCACCATGAGCGCGGGAAGTAAGAGCGATCCCGAGAATAGATGAGGCGGTGACAGCATCATCTCCAAACAACTCATAAAAATCACCCATGCGAAAAAGCAGGAGTCGTCCCGGATGCTGCTTTTTTATGGCGTAATATTGTTTGAGAAGCGGAGTGAGTTTTTCGGGAGATTTCATAATTTAATCAAATATTATAATCAATTTTGGGGCGGCCATTGGGCTGCGTATGTCAATATTGCCGAAAACTTAACTAAAGTATTAGCGGTCTGAAGAAACGCCCCCGCTATTCAACAAAGATTAGAAATTCCTCGCCCTGCGATTTTTCCAATTCGGCTTTGGTTTTGCGAGCGGATATCTCGTCAACATAAGGCCCCAAAATAACTCTATAATAGCGCTGACCATCCTCGTCGAAGTTTTCAATCCTGGCCTGGAATTTCATAGTTTTGAATTTTCGAAGACAGGTTTTGGCGTTATCTTTTTTAGAAAATACACCAACCTGAATGAAGTATCCGGCTTTAATGGCCTGGGCAACCTTAGCCTCGTTTTCGGTCGGTTTTTGCTCGGCAAGGGCCGTCTCGAGTTCCAGTGAACCGGGGGCATCAGGATAATTCTGTTTATAGGTACGATAATAACTTTCGGCTCGATCGAGTTTTCCCTGGCGCTGAAAAGCCTCGGATATACCCAACAGAGCAAAAGGAGCCGTAATCGAGGAGCTTCCGATAATTTCTTTATAGCCATCGATAGCCAATTCGAATCGTCCCAAGAGGAGGTTACAGTCGGCAATTCCGAGGCGAGCCCAATCGGTAAGGCCATCAGAGGCCCCGGTCAGGATTTGGGTATAGATATCGATAGCGGATTTATACTCACCGGCCTGTTGACGGTATAACCCGACCTGATATTGTTCGTTAAAACTCACGGCGTTATTTAAGGTATCCGGATACATGCGGCTGGCGGTGATATTGAGACCCTGGGCGGCGTAATAGTCGGCAAGCTGCCGCCGGACGGTATCTATATGGGCTCCCTGAGGGAATTTCTGCATATATTCTTTTAAATATGACGAGGAGCTTTTTCCCGATGGCGCGGTTACGCCAAGAAGATAAAGCGTCTCCTCGTTTCCTGCAGAAGTATCTGCCGATTCCTGGAGAAGATCAAAGGCTGATTCATAGTCGCCTTTATTGATCAGCGATTGAATTTGCTGATCGGCAGCCAGGACTATTCCCGGCAATAAAAACCAAAATAAAAGATTACGTATCAAATGAAAGTCCCTATCGAGGCGCAATGCGGGCAAATCGGCAGAATCCGGGAAAGCGTTTTGCCACACTTGCGGCATTTAAATTCCTGATTTTTACTATCGATTTTATCAGCCAGGCCGGAGAGAGTATTGAGGACATCATCGTAACGGCGGCGGGCGGACATAATGCTCATGAGACGAAGCGTAGCCAGATAGTTGGATGGATCGATTTCGAGAACCGATTTGAGCAGATTTTCCGCGGCAGATAATTCGCCTTTCTTCTCAAGTATTCCGGAAAGAGCAACTTTGGCTGGAATATTAGAAGGATCCTGATTAAGTAAATTACGATAAATAACTTCCACATCGCCATAACGGCCCAGCTGAAAAAGTGTTTCTTCTATCAGCGGAAACGCGAGATAAGCGTGCTGAGGAGCCTCGGAGCAAAGCCGCTTGAGGAAATCCAAGCCATCCTCCACCCTCTTTTCGGCAAGATAGCTTTCAGCGATGTAAAGGTACGGCAGAGGGTTTGACTTATTAAGCGACGAAGCCTCTTTGTAAAGCAGGCGAGCCTTATGATATTCCTCAGATTGAAACTGTTCGAGGCCCATCATGAGCTTGAACCCGGCCAGCATGGCTCCATTGGTTCGCGAGTTTTTCTTAAAAACGTCCTGATAAAGCTCACAGGCCTCTTTCCACTTGCGATCCTTAGCGTAGAGATCGAGAAGACGTTCAGCCGCCCAGACTTTGGAGCCGCCATCCTTGGCCATGCGCTCCAGGATTTCGTAAGCCTTTTCTTTCATACCGGCTTTGATATAATCCTGCGACAGGCTTTTTTCAATTTCGACAAATATCTCGGAGGGGACATTGCGACGCAAGGTTAGTTCACGATGAATTTGCAGGGCTTTATCGGTCAAGCCGCGGTTGCGGAAGATATCGCCCATTTTGAGGTAGGCATCGATATTACCGGTATCCTGATCAACCGATTGCCGAAATTTGATAAAGGCATTATGCTCATCACCGGAGGCAAAATACCTGAGACCCTCGACATAAGCCTCCATAGCGGTTTCGCGCGGTCCCAAACGTCGTTTGGAAAGGGCAAAAACCGTTAAAACGATAACGATGGCTATGGGAATTAATAGCCACCAGTACGCTGTTATGTCAATCATCGATTCCAATGTCGGGCGCCAGGTCCTGTGGCGCAATCTCCTCTAACGGCAGGTTTCTCAAAGCCTTAATCTCCTCCAGGAGCTGCTTATTTTTACGTTTGAGATCGGAGATTTGGCCGGTGTATTTAAAATATTGAAAAATCGAAACGATGAACCAAAAAATAACACCGGCAGAGAAAGCAATGTATAGAACAATAATGAGCGGCGCCGATGCATACTGCTTACCCGCGAGATTTACGGTTGTGACCTGGTATGAGTTCTGGAAAGAAAACCCGAGGAAAGCCAAAAAAACGATCACGCCTAAAGCAGATTTTATTATCCACATAAATCCTCCCGATTCATCTGAGGTCATCATATATAATAAAGAGGTTTCAGTCAACAGGAAAGCGGCGGAATATGAGATTAACGAAGGTTGATATGCCAAGCATTCAGGTTTTATCTTGTTCATCCGCGTACCCGATTAAATGACAATATGGTCGGCAATAAAGATTCGTTATTTGAATATCGGGAATAAAAAAAGAGCCGCTGCGAGAGTGCAAACGAAGTGCTCGCAACGATACCCTCTCCCCCAGTTGGTCAGAGTAAATTTGCATCGCTTTGTAAGAAAAATCTTCTCTTAACTCAACCCCTCCATCCGTCCAGATTCTGCTGACGTCAAACATGCTAAAGTCTGCTCCGCGTATCTTTTTGATAAATTTTACTAATCGGGATTATATAGGAAGCGAAAATTTCCGCCTGGCCGGTTTTGCTCAACCTATGATAATTAGTGTTTAGTTAAAAGGGGAGCAACATTAAACAACAAGGGCAAAGACTTACGCCTTGTCGTCTTTTCCGGTATTGTCTCGGTTTATTCCGTATTACGGCGTGTTGTGTTAGAAAATTGTTTGAAAATAAAAGCCATATCAAAAAGCAGATTTTGCAATTATAAAGGGTCGCCTCTTGGCAAGACGACCCTTTTCGGTTGATACTCTAACAGGCCCGGCAAAATCCAAATGCTTGGCAGCCATTTATTTTAGCAATGTCATCTTTTTTATCTCAGTAAAAGGGCCCGCTTGAATCCGGTAAAAGTACATTCCTGATGGCATTTGAGCTGCATTCCAAATTACTGAGTGGTATCCAGCTTGCTGATCCTCATTGACCAATTCTGTCATTTTTCTTCCCAACAAGTCATAGACGGATATATTTACAAATTCGGAATTGGGAAGTTCATATTTGATCGTCGTTGAGAGATTAAAAGGGTTGGGGTAAGACTGAGCCAGTGAGTAATGAGTGGGGATAGCCCCTGTAATAAGATCTGTAGAGTTCGATTCCAACATGTTATTCGCTTCGTCAACGCTGGTTTGAATCGAATCCATGGGTGAATTAACGATAACCAGTGGGACATCATTGATTGCTGGGGACAGGACGATTTTAGCGAAGTAGATGTTTCTGGATGAGCCGGAGCCTGAGTTCCAGAAGACAGGGATGTAGTTGGAGTTTTGGGGGACATGGAAGCAGGTATTGGGATCGCGGTTGCTGCCCAACTGAGCTGAAACTAAAACTGGGGCGGTCCAGCTCTGTGTCGACTGGGACCATCTCTTGTAGTAGACTTGAGAAGTTGTGAAGCTCGATGATGACTTCTTGGTGTAAAACAGATAAAGGTTATCGCCCATGACAGTCGAGGTTGTAAACCAATCGTTATTGAGGGTAGTGGGAGAGGAATCAACTATCTCGTTGTTCCAGGTTCCCCGGCCGTTATTGTAGTTCTTCCAGACATGGATGAGGTTGTTGCCCAGTCCGAATATCAGGTGCAAGGTGGTGTCGTTGACGACATTGTTGGTAAATACCCGGGTATCCCCCATCCAGGCCGGATATATGGAATGATCGGCCTTAGCCTCAAAGGATGTGCCGTTCCAGACGTAATATTCATAGCCCCGATTGTCGCCTGAATAGAGTACCACCAGGGCCGGATTGCCATTAACATAAGGCATGGAACCGATCCTGACATCCGGATAATTAGTGGTAAAGGCCACTCCGTTAGTCCAGCTCAGACCGTTATTATCGGAATAGTGGTAATAGACATTCTGGGCAGAGTTTCCCGATTGACGGGTGAAGATCCATATTCTGCCGCTGTTCTGGATCATAATGCTGGATCGATGCGTGCTGGAAGTCCCGGGAATAGTGTATATCGCCTCGCGGCTGCTGTTGTCATGAGCCGGCGAATCGATCTTCCTGAAATTAATGCTGCTGGCGCCGGGCCAGGTGATATATAGATTATTATTCTGACCAAACAGAGAAACATTACAATCCAAATAACCGTCCGAGCCAACTTGAAATATATTGCTATTCCAGTTGTTACCGCCATCGGTAGTAAACTTAATATTACCGCTGGCATTAGCTAAAGTTGAATAAGACAGCCAGAAACTGTTGGGGTCGGTTTCAGACATATACCCCTTCCAGAGTGGAATTGCAATGGTAGAGCCATCAGTTTGAGATGTAGTCGCGATATTTACAGGGGACGTCAATTGTTCCTGGCCGGGGTTGTTTGGTGTCACTGTAATACCGATGAATTCAGTATCGGCCAGTGCATTAGATGATGCAATTATTCTCACCTGATATGAACCGGCCTGGGAAACACTGGGATCAAATATAAAAGCGCCTCGCCCGCCGGTCGAATCGATGAATGTGGAATTAAGCGGTAGCTGTTGGGCACTGAGGATAATGGTATTGCCATCCGGATCAGAAGCAGTTATTGGTACGGACAAATGACCTCCGGCAATTACAACCTGTGGCGGAATTGGCACGACAACAGGAGGCCGATCTTGAGATCTGATGGTGAAGTTATTATTAGAGATATCGGAGTTGGTGAGGCCGGTATTATCTCTGACTGAAACTCTGATCCTGCTCAGAATGGAAGGCGCATTGGGCACAGTCCAGGCAAAGGTATGAGGATCTCCAGTCGTCCAATCCCGAATCAGAAGCCAGTTTGTTCCCCCATCGATTGAATATTCCAGCTTGTGGGCAGATATGCCGTAACTACTACTATCTGTCCAGGTAATATTATAACTTGATCCAACGGTTAATGTCTCGCCGCCATTGGGCAATGCTACAGTAGCTGTTAGAACCGAGTTAGTTCTGATGGTGAAGTTATTGTTAGAGATATCGGAGTTGGTGATGCCGGTATTATCCCTGACCGAAACTCTGATCCTGCTCTGAATGGAAGGCGCGTTGGGCACGGTCCAGGCAAAGGCATGAGGATCACCGGTGGTCCAATCTCGAATCAGAATCCAGCTTGTTCCCCCATCGATAGAATATTCCAGCTTGTGGGCGGTTATGCCGTTACTACTACTATCAGTCCAAATGATATTATAATTTGCTCCAACGGTTAATGTCTCCCCGCCGTTGGGCAATGTTACGGCAGTTGTCAGAACTGGGCCGCTTCTGATGGTGAAGTTATTATTAGAAATATCGGAGTTGGTGAGGCCGGTATTATCCCTGACCGAAGCCCTGATCCTGCTCTGAATGGAAGGCGCGTTGGGCACAGTCCAGGCAAAGGTATGAGGATCACCAGTCGTCCAATCCCGAATCAGAAGCCAGTTTGTACCCCCGTCGATGGAATATTCCAGCTTGTGGGCGGCTATGCCGTCATTATCGTTATCTGTCCAAATGATATTATAACTTGATCCAACGGATAATGTCTCGCCACCATTGGGCACGGATACCGTTACAGATGGAGGCGTTGTGTCCACTGGTGCGGTTCCCATCAA
Organism: uncultured candidate division Zixibacteria bacterium; assembly: GCA_963801605.1. Taxonomy (GTDB): domain Bacteria; phylum Zixibacteria; class MSB-5A5; order UBA10806; family UBA10806; genus UBA10806. The sequence continues at coordinate 1,443,973 of CAWDFP010000006.1, read as the reverse complement.
AATTTTAGCAAAATAAATTGTCTTGGCGCTGCCAGGATCGGAATTCCAAAAAACAGGGATATAATTAGAGCTTGGATTTGTCTGAAAACAGGTGTTGGGATCGCGGTTGGAGGCAATTGTGCCGGACACAAGCACTGAAGCTGTCCAGGTCTGGGAAGCTTGATTCCATTTCTTGTAATAGACCTGAGAAGTTGTGAAGCTCGATGCGGACTTTTTCGTATAGAAAAGAAAAAGCTCTCCCCCTCTGACAGTCGAGGTTGTAAACCAGTCATTGTTGAGGGTAGTGGGAGAGGAATCAATTATTTCGTTGTTCCAGGTTCCCTGGCCGTTATTGTAGTTCTTCCAGACGTGGATGAGGTTGTTGCCCAGTCCGAATATCAGGTGCATGGTGGTGTCGTTGACGACATTGTTGGTAAATACCCGGGTATCCCCCATCCAGGCCGGATATATGGAATGATCGGCTTTAGCCTCAAAGGATGTGCCATTCCAGATGTAATATTCATAGCCCCGATTGTCGCCTGAATAGAGTACCACCAGGGCCGGATTACCATTGACATAAGGTATGGAACCGATCCTGACAATCGGAAAATTAGTGGCAAAGGCCACTCCGTTAGTCCAACTCAGACCGTTATTATCGGAATAGTGGTAATTGACATTCTGGGCAGAGGTTCCATCCAGACGGGTGAAAACCCAAATTCTGCCCGAGCTCTGGGTCATAACGCTGGATCGGTTAGCGCCGGAAGTCCCGGGGATGGCATATATCGGCTCGCGGCTGCTGTTGTCATGAGCCGGCGAATCGATCTTCCTGAAATTAATGCTGCTGGCGCCGGGCCAGGTGAAAAATAGATCGCCGTTCTTACCGAACAGAGCGCTATGCATATCCAGATTTCCGTCATTAGCCGCCTGAAAGACATTGGAGCTCCAGTTACTGCCTCCATCGGTGGTGAATATAATATTGCTCCGCGATGACCCCGATTGAGAATAAACCAGCCAGACATTGTTGGAATTGGATTCCAGCATATATCCCTTCCATATTGGGATAGCCAGAGTCGCGCCATCCGATGCATAAGAAGTCGCTATTGCCTGCGGTTGGGTCACCTGCTGGGCATTTACATTCCCATGGATTCCCCACCACAGAACAATCAATAAAAATAGATGCAAGAACAGTCTCCTAAACGAATCTACGGTCAATATTGGTCTTTTCATATTTACTCCCGGATAACGGTTTTTTCCTATCAACTTAGAGACGATATTCATAAAATTCCTTTCAAATTTCCGCACAACCTACCGATGACTTGTGGCAGGTACCTTCTTTTCTCAGGGTTTCGCTCGCACGCTCACATACCGCCTTTTCCTGGTGCGTGAATGAGAGTTTTCTGCGATAGCATTCTGTGTGTTTTTCGATCAGACTTGATCTGTGCTATCGACAGACACGTCCTATAGAAAATTCTTTGTATGAAAGGAATTTAGTGGTTATGCAGGAGTAGAGCAATCGCCCAAAGGGTTGAAAAGATAGCTAACTATTTAGAACGAGGAAATAATCGGGCTTTCATGGTCCATGGCGTTTTTAATACCGCCGGTCATCGCATTTTCCAAATCGCCTATAACAGTATCGTAGACGTCATGAAATGCTGATAATCAAAACGCCGTTATAAATATTCGTAATTTGTCTTAAATTTCAGCTGGGATTGTCAATCGTGACTTTTAGCGCTCAACTTATGACTATTTGAATTATCGCGTGCGCCCGGGAAGATCGGAACAAGCGCGCCCCCACAGAAAATACGGGGTTGCAGAGCCGCGGTTGTTTGAAATAGTCGGAAGCTAAAGAATTGTCCGCCATTATTTGGGAGGGGTCACCGCAGCAATCTGCATTTCATTTTTATCGCGTAGTTTGCCAATATCGAAACCTATATTATGAGATGATTTGCCCGTACTAAGAAAATCCTTAAAACCAACCTCATACGATTCCTTAATATGGCTGAATAAATCGTCAAATAATAGATTAAATGTTGAAGGATCGTTGGGGATGATATTAAACTCAGTTGCCTTAGTTGCTATTTTTGTCGAATACCCATCCGGTGTTTTCTTAAACAATATGGCGAATCGTATGCTCTCGAACGGACCTTCGCAGTCGGTTGCCTTCAATTGGAGAATAAAGCCGATATGCCAGTATGAATCATTGCCCAGGCACGACGCTCCGGCGGGAGTATATGTTAAGGTATCATCATAACCTTCCTTATCGGGTACCAATTTCAGATCATTTTCAGAGCAGCCTAAATAGGAGATCATTTCTTTATATATCCTGTCAGCAAGTTCATAGGATTCTCCTCTGTAATCAAGATAGCTTTGGCGGGCCTGCGAAAACGCCTCACACAGTTCAATATAAGTTGTCGGCATTATTCTCTCCTGTTAATTTAAAAATACCTGAATCTCGATTAATTCCTGCATAATTTTTGTTTAGAGCGCCAGGCCCACATGGGCATCAAACAAGATGCGCGATCTCTTTTGGATAGGCAAAAAGGGTGTCAATTCCAAACCCGCGCTGGCTTTTCCGCCGACATTCCAATTGAACCATCGGGCAAGCTCGATAACATCCAGAAAAAATGATGCAGCAAAACCGCCTCGGCCTTTACCCACATCTATCGGCGTGTTTACTCCGAAGGTGCCAATACCAAAGCTGACAGGAAACCGATTTCCCGATTTACTGCTGACATAATAAAATCGAAGCATCGCACTGGTTTTGCCGTAGTCCATACTATCTTTGGCCTGAGTATCGTACAAAACCTTGGGAACGCCAAGCGTAAACCCCATTTCGATTGATGGACCTTTCACGCGATAGTAACTGGTGACGGAATTGGACTGATCCACTGCACCGATATTGATAGCATAATCAGATTCGATACTGACCTTGATGATGGCCCAGGAAGGCAGGGAATCCAGAAACAATCGCACCCGCCCAATTTCTTCAGGATGGATTACCGCGTACGCACCGTAGGCCATGCGGTACCGCAAAAACTTTTCCATATCCCGAGTTGGATCGCCGCTATTCCGAAAAGTCATCATGCGTCGTTCGGATGTTGCCGTTACCGTTCCTTTTCGTGAAAGCACCGACGTTTTTATTGTGAGGTATTGCGGTCCCATACCATCCTGGATTCTTTCTTGCTTGAAGTCCACATATAGTTTCCGTATTTGATCGCGATTGAGGGTAACTGCTTGAAGCGGATCTATACTGCCATCTTCGGGACCCAACTGAACATAATTGGCGATCCGCTCGATTTCCTGATGTTCTTCAACCAATACAACACAATCCGTCTCATAAGCAAGACGCCGCCCCCGAGAATCCAGAACATTAAGATGAATAGGATAAGAGCCAGGAGTAGCTATTCGGGGAATAACAGCGATGTATTCATTGTGCCCGACAGAATCAAGCGTGGTTCCCTCGATAATCAATATTGGGATCACGTCAACCTTTGCTTCGGTGCTATCCCAGGCTATCGACACATGCACGGTATCACCAGGATAGTACACCGTATTGTCGATGGAGACGTTAACGCTTATATCCTCAAGTGGTAATCGAATTAGCACAGTAGACCTTTGCTCCGCTCGCGCGCTAAATGCGCAGACAAAACAGAGCGATATCAGAGCAGGAGCAATGAGTTTTACCAGCTTCAGGTTTAACTCCTCTCTTTCAAATTTACCTCACTCATATTGCATTGCCGTTTGAGGTTCGCCGCCGCCCCACAAGAATTAGCACGACTCCGATCGCCACGGCCACCGCTCCGCCGATTGGTGACAGCGGAATCTCTTTTTTCTGATCGACTTTGAGATGCATCGATCCCATATCGATAATATCTTTGCTGGAAGTATAGGTAATGCCTCCATATATAAGTCCCACCACGCCAAGCGCGATTAGAATAATGCCGATTACCGTCGTTGTATTCATTAATACTCCTATCTTGAAGTAGACCGCTTCAAACGGGCCTTCGTCCGGTTATTACCCGAATCAGTACGACTATAATTGCGATCACCAGCAAAACGTGAATGAATCCACTTATCGTGTAGCCGGCAACTAATCCTAGTGCCCATAAAATCAGCAGCACTACTGCTATTGTCCACAACATATAAATCTCCTTTCCCTAAGTTTGGGAATTGCCGCCGACCGATAAATCCCCCTATCGGCCGGCGTAAATCCTTTAATCTAATCAGTCGAGGATTACGATGCCTTGATGGTCATTTTGTTATCTACGCATTCCTCGTGTTGCCCCCCTGAGCAAAACAATTTGCTTTCCGGGAGTCAAATTTTCCAATGGTTTAGTCAACGGTTAATTCCCGAATGTCCAACCGATAGTAAACTTCGCATCGGGCGCATCGGCCAGTCCAAGCTTGCCTTCCATGAAGAAATATCCCGAATTTCTGCCAGAAAATCCTTTGAGGATTCCGCCTTGAATATATAAACCAAATTGGGTATCGCTGCCATTGTGCCCGTAAGGATCGTTGCCATGATGCCTGTATGAATAGAAAATCGGGCCCGCGCTGCCGCCCAGATATGGCGACCAGACTCCCCAATCAGTGCGAAAGCGATAATCAAGCTCAAAAGATGGTGCAACCGTAGTCAGGTTATCGCCAAACCCGATTTCCAAATTCGGAACCATCATCAAATTAGTGGTGATTTCTCCGAAATCCACCTGGCCCCCGAAATGAAACTGGTCGGGATTAATCGTAAATCCAACCCGCGGCCCCATGCCGTAATAACCGATGTGACGGCTGCCGGCATTCGCAGTAACCGCGAATAGCAGAATAATAAATGTGATGGTAATCCAATTTTTCATTTTTCAATCCTTTCAGAAAATGTTACGCTGAAAACTCCTATTATTAAACTAACAACCCCCTGAATCATTACCGCCGCATGGTCACGGTTATTGGTTGTGTCGAAGTGAAAGTTATCATCTCGCCAGCCGAATAAACCAGATTCTGTCGACCCGTTAGAGCCGAAGCGCCGGTTCCTGCCGCTGCTCCGGCAACCGCTCCGATAACGGCCCCTTTCCCTTTACCAAGCAAGGCGCCAACAACCGCGCCCGCTGCTGCTCCGCCACCGATCATTCCAACCTCACGCCCGGTGTGACTTCGTCCCTTTTCATAGACTTGGTTTGACTCTATGGAATAGACCCTCCCATCGGCCAGGGTGATATCCCTGATAGTAAAGGCGATTTCAGGTCTCGTTTTCATCGTACCCCCTTTAACAAGCTGGGTGATGATCATATTAACATTCGACCCCTCGGGAAGGACTACCTTTCCTGCCACATCGATGGATTTAGCCAGTTGGCCACTAACAATGTCACCAACCTGGTTTTTATTGGTTTCCACAGTCTCATTAAGGGTGACGAGGAACTGTGTCGAACCCGGAACGATCAGCTTGGCTTGCTGCGGTACAACAGGAGTAACGTTGCTTTTGGCCGCCGAGGCATTTTCCGCGCCCTGTTGGCAGCCTCCGGCTAAAAGCAAGGTTACACTCAGGAAAATTGCAGAACAGAGAATCACTAATTTAGACTTATACATACTATCCTCCACGGATTTAAAATTTTACCGGATAGGTACCGGATTTGAATACAAACTGGAAGCCCCCTATTGTCTTCCCACGATTAATACTTTTCTATGAACCTATTATATATTGATATGCTTTATTATCAATCGCCCAAAGGATTGAAAAGGGGGTTAGTCCATTGGGATGAGACACTTTCGGGTAATTTTACGGAGCGCGATTGGTGGATTATTCTGCTAATTAAAAGCTGATTCTTAGAATAAATGGATAGATCGCCGAAACTTTCACCGCCGATGCCTTTTCCTCATGAATATCCACAACCCAATTCCCGACTGTATATCCGATTGCGGCGCCGAGAAAACAATCGGATGTCCAGTGTTGATCCTGATAAATTCGTGATACAAAAGTAAGTATTGCCGGGGCATAAGCAGCGATTTTCAATGCAGTTGATTGGGCGTTTCGAGAAAGAACCGCCGACATTGCCCAACCTTCGGTGCTATGTCCGCCGGGGAATGATTGAAAGCCGACTTTCTTGAACGAGAATGGATGAAAAGAGAATGCGCCTTCGTTCTCGTACGGCCTGGCCCTTCCAAAAGCGAATTTTAATACTCCCGTAATTGACTCGGAGTAGAGCACGGCCTGCAATATTTCAAAGCTGACTTTTCTTGACGAGCTATTATGCGCCAGCCATCCATGCAGCGCGAACCCGCCTACGACGACAGGCGGGGTATACCATTCCCCCCAAACTCTACCGGCTTCAATCGGAATGCTGTGGTAGTAACTTCCGTTATTTCTTAGGACAACATCGCGGATTGGCCGATCAACTTGCATTACTAAAATTGTTCCAGAAGCTAACAGGCTAAATTTAAGCCAATCGTTGCCTTGCCAATTGCCAGGTTGTTTGAAGAAATCACCGGTTTCATGTGTAAACCGCGAGATATTGTAATGGTTTTGCGCAAACAGCGAGGATTCGTAGATGAATACAAGAAGGAATGATAATATAATTCTTCGTCGCATAATATTTAATGAAGCCTTCAAACTCTTCCCAATATTACCAAAAAGTGTTTCATTCTTTTCGCTTGAACTGTTCAAAATATACTTTTAAATATACCCTCTGCTCAGTCCGTACTTTGTGGATTGAAGGAAAATCAGTCGGGTATCTATCGCTGTAATAGACCAGATGTTCAAATCCCAGGCTAAAATTGCGAATCATTCTGAGTTCGATTCTGGGCCTGATCAAACCTAAGTAATGATCCCCTTTATGGCCGACATAGGTATGAATCCAATAATAATATCCGATGAAGGTAGCGCTAACCGCTTTCCCAATTTCGAGAGTGTTATCGATTTTTCCTCCGAATCCGCCACCGTAATTATAGTCTCTAAATTGAGATGTATCGGGTCCGTATTGGGTGCTGTTTCCGGCAAGAGGCACAATATTAAGGTGAATTGTTATGTAAAGCTGAGAGTTCTTCGTGAGGGGTAATTTGGAAACAACACCACCGCCGAAGGCCATTGTGCCCAACTCAAAAGTCTTGTTGTCCCAATAGTCATAATGTTGAAATATACCCGCCAGCATTTCCAATGAGCCGATATGATAATTATTGCCATATATGATTCCGGAGCCAGTTATATTATCCAGAGTTTTCCTGCCCACGCCGAAATTTAAATCGGTTCGAAATTTAAAGTAATCAAAGGGCTTTCGAGATCTTACTTCGAACGGATTTCCGTAATCAAGATGAATGTTGAATGTTGCGCTATTGGATCCCGTTCCAAAGCTATGTCCATTATTTAGTTTACGCAACCCGGTGGATAATGTAATGTTAAGAGGTTCTTTCTGATATATCTCTCTCGATGTATGCCTCCAAAGCTTGCCCGATGTAAGCCTGCCAAAACCTCTGGAAGGATCTACGGCCGCAGCTGCTAACTCTCGCCAAAACCTACCGATACCGGTGGCTCTGTCATCCAAAATATTCGAACTTATCCGGTAGAGTATTCCTCCCAAAAACATGCCGCTGACAGGAGTGTTGATAATATCGTTGTACGACGGAAGAGTGTTTTCCCCAAAATATTCCCACATCAAACTGCCACCGATTGCAAAGGGGATCGCCTGATAGTAATTATATCCACTGGAAAGAGCCGAATTGAAATAACTTGCCCCTGAATATGGATGAAAGAAAAAATTCATTCCGAATCTATCTGTATCCCATTCCCATCCTGTCTTTATATTATGAGACCATGAATGAATGCTCACTCTCGCAAAGTTATCTTTTAGAATATGCATGTCATAAGTATTTGTAAAAACATTGGAGGCAGTAATCTTAAGAGCCACATGCCACCAGGGCTTTTTAGGATTGTATACAGGGTCGTCATCCTTCAAATAACCGTACTTGTTGTACTTGGTGTAAAAAATAGAGTCTCTCGCCGAATACCATTTGGTATTTAAGCCCAATTCGGAATGAACTTCAATTCGCTTCTGTATTGCGGATGAATCTGCTCCCGCCTTTGGCGGTGGTGCAACTTTCTCAGCGGCAACAGTATCTGCAGGAGTCTTGGGAATTGGTGCGGCTTGTTTAACGGCGGTCGAATCTGCCACCGTTTTAGAATTCAGCGAAGTTCCTTTATCGTCCTTACCGGTATCCTGTGCTTGCAGAGGCATAGAAAACACTAATATTAAGATGAGCGCAACTAAGGCCATCAGTTTTATCGTTCCTGCATTTATCCTAATTGATCTCTTCCTAACGCCAATCATTTGCCCTTCTAAGATCGGTCGCATATTCCTGAAACCCATATTCGCTCTATCTGTCTTAATAGCTTTTATGATTTCCGAAATTGATTTAACCCGCTTCGCCGATATCTCTAAATCGACGAAGCGGAATCAGTATACTTGCCAAAGCCCTTAAACAGACCTCACATTACGAATCGGCTACTTTCGTCCGGAGTTATTACCGTGATCGTTTCCATTGCGATTACCCTGATCATTGCCATTACCCCGTCCATTATTCTTGGCTTGCTTATTTTGCTTTACCCAGTTTTTATGTTCGGGATGTTTTGGGTTTACAAAATATTTTGAATCGCGGCTGTCGCGGATTACCTCTTGATCGTGACGACCTTTATACGAAGCATATCTATCTCTATACATTTTGTCATTACGGTAAGGGGTTGGCTCGTTTATTACTACTTTGTAAGAGTGGTAAAAATCAAATCCCCGATAACAGCTCGGTAACGATGTGGAATTCCTCCATTGTTCTTTTTCAAAATAGAAATATCTGTGCTGGGGAACGTAGTAATAAATGTCAATGTCCGGAAGATAGTAATAATCAACATGATCGTAGCCGGTCGGCCCCCAAATTGGTTGACGATCCACGTTGAAGTTAACACTGATATTAACCTCTGCGCTTGCTGGCGCACTTAAAGCGCTCGAAAAAAGCACTGCCGCAATTAATGCTAGTATGTAACGCATGATGTATTTCCTTTGGTTTTACCTGTTTTTGTGAATCAAAACCCGGTCTCAACTTATCGAGATTCAGGCTGGTCGTTCGACCCTAATGTATCTATTTAAAGTATATAAAAAGGACCTCCATTCCCTTCATAAACTTGATCTTTTTATACTTGCCTTAGACGTTGTGCAGCAATCTACATGGCCATCGTAATAACAAGCCTGGATTTCTCCCCGCCTAAATCGCACGCAAACAACCGTCTCTCTTTTCCATTGCTTTAGTAAAGCCTGTTTCAATAACCAATTAATAATTGTCGATTATACGCGATTTGTGCTAGCGGAAGATATGCTCCATAGAAATGTCGTATAATTAACTTAGTTTAATAGATACGCCGGGGTTGGTCAATCGCCCAAAAGGTTGAAAAAATAGCTACCCCTTTAGAGCGAGGGATAAATCGACAACCTATCCTGGTCTTTACAGACGGTTACAAAACTTCTTTAATATGAGTGAGTGTGGCCAATTCAAGGCGCGTATGAAGGGCTAACTTATCCAAAATGTTACGTATATGGTTTTCGATTGTATGAACTGCAACGTTGAGCGCATCTGCAATTTCATTGTTGCTTTTTCCCCTGGCTATATGGTTGATCACTTCATTCTCTCTGCTGGTCATTTTAAGGGTAGACATCACCTCGTCAATTTGGCCGCTTTGCAGCGCGTGCTCCACGATTTGAGAAAAAAGCGAGCCGGCCGTTGTCGGAGGTAAAATCTTCTCTCCCTTGACAACCGATCTGATCGTATGTAGAAAATCATCAAGAGTCGCATCTTTGAGGATAAAACCTGCGACTCCAGCCTTTACAAATTCAACAACTTCCGAATGTACCGGGATCAAGTCCATGACGACAACTTCCGTTTGAGGGTGTTGTTTCTTTATTGATTCGAGCACCCTCATACTATTATTGCTCTTTAGGCCCAAATCGAGCAAGACCACATCCGGCGCCAGCTTTTTGGCTTTCTCAAGCGCACTTTTGTTACCCGGGGAAGAAACTGCCCGAATGTCTTCTTGTTCATTAAGAAGTGCGGTTGTCCCATCTCGCAGAAGACGATTGTCTTCGATTAGCAATACTTTTATCTTTTTCATAACTGAACACTCCCCTTATTAATTAGCGGATGACCTTTCCAGGCCGGGTAAGCTTAGCGGGAAAAGTCCAAAGCATTATAAATTTCTATGTAAAGGATACGACCAATTCGATTAGAATCAATCGCTCGAAGGGATGAAAAAAGGATTAATTCTTTTGATAGATATGCTAATCGCTATCTTCGGGAGTTCCAGCGGATGGTTTATGGCTTATTTGTTGTGAATGCGCGAATGTCGCCAACTCCAGACGAGTGTGAAGAGCCAGTTTTTCCAGGATGTTGTGCAAATGGCTTTTAACCGTATAAACAGCAATATTGAGATCACTGGCGATCTCTTTATTGCTTTTTCCGGCGGCGATATGACTAATTACGTCCCGCTCACGGGCGGTCATTTTGACTGCTGATTTTAATTCCTCGATTTTCCCGCCCTGAAGCGCATGCTCTATGATTTGAGAAAAAAGCGAACCGGCCATCGTAGGAGGGAGAATTTTTTCCCCTTTGCTAACCGATCTGATCGTATGTAGAAAATCATCAAGAGTCGCGTCTTTGAGGATAAAACCTGCAACTCCAGCTTTGACAAATTCAACAATTTCCGCATGCGCCGGTATCAGGTCCATGACAACCACATATGTAGTCGGAAATTGTTTTCTGATTACTTCGACCACCGTCAGACTGTTTTGATCTTTTAGGCCTAAATCGAGTAGCACTACATCTGGCGCCGGTGTTTTTGCATTCTCAAAGATGTCACCGCTGTCAGTAGACGAAATCACCTTGATATCCGCCTCGGCATTCAGCATTTTGGTGATTCCTTCACGAAGCAGGCGATTGTCTTCTAACAATAGCACCTGTATCTTCTGCACCTATAATTCCTCCTTAAGAAATTATTGGGTAACCCAACAAAAAAAATAAAAGATTAACGTAACATTGTCAACCCTAAAATCGAAGGTGTTCCTAAAAAACGCAACCACTTGAGTTGTTGAACCTCAGCGGCTTAACTTGGTAGCGGGGCTGGGATTTAAGCTTAGGACCTTTGGGTTATAAGCCGGATATAACCACCTAACACGGGTCATTACCGAACAATAAGCGACAACGAGGGCAAAGACTAACGCCTGGCTGTCTTTTCCGGTATTGTCCCGTTTTATTCCACATTACGCCGTGTTATGTTAGAAAATTGTTAGAAAGCCTTTCTTTTAGCCTTTATGATTTTCTTTCTATTTCGAGAATAAAATCAAATTTGAGATCAAGCCATTAATCTCGAATTGAAAAAATTGTATTGTTCGGCGCCCTTCATTTTCATTGAGCTATCCGAGGGAGCTTGGTTATATGACTTGCATTCGAGCCGGAATCTAGTTATTATAATAAAAACCAATTCCGATATCCGATTGGCAAGGATTTACAGGTGTCTATTAAGGTGCTTGTAGGGGCAGTCGCGGGAGCAACCGCCTCTTTATGTTAATAGAGCTTTAGCAGCCAAAGGGCAGGCTTGTTGCAGGGAAAGAGATTTTAGGCATGGATGATAGCTCAAACAATTCGAAACTTGATCGCATTGCATTTATCGGCAACTACTTGCCCCGCCATTGTGGCATTGCAACATTTACCACCGATTTGTGCGAGGCTATTTCCACCCAATATAGCCAAAAGACGTGCATTGTTCTGCCTGTCAATGACATCGAGGCCGGTTACTCATATCCGACCCGCGTCCGATTTGAACTCACGGAGAAGGATATTAATTCCTATCGCCGCGCCGCAGATTTCTTGAATATTAACGATGTAGATCTCATATCCCTGCAACACGAGTATGGAATTTTTGGAGGACGGGCGGGCAGCCATATTCTAGCGCTCTTGCGCGAATTGCGGATGCCCATTGTTACAACCCTCCATACAATACTGCGCGAACCCGATCTCAATCAGCTACGGGTATTAAAAGAAGTGGCAGCTTTGTCAGATCGATTGGTGGTTATGAGCGCTCGAGGAGTTGAATTCCTGCAAGAAGTATATGGTGTAGATCCCGGTAAGATTGACTTGATCCCACACGGCATACCCGATGTGCCATTTGTTGATCCCAGTTTTCACAAAGACCTGTTTGGAGTGGAAGGTAAAATTGTCCTGCTTAGCTTTGGCTTACTATCAGCGAATAAAGGGATCGAGAACGTAATTTCCGCTTTACCTGATATATTGGCCAAACACCCAAATGTAGTATACATCATTCTGGGTGCTACCCATCCACACGTACTGCTAAATGAAGGCGAATCGTATAGACTGTCTCTGCAATGGCTGGCCCAGGAAAAAGGTGTAGAAGGCCAGGTGATCTTTTATGATCGCTTTGTCAGTTTGGATGAGCTTATTCAGTTCATTAGCGTGGCGGATATTTATATCACACCATATCTCGATGCTGCCCAGATCACGTCTGGTACGCTGGCATATACTGTGGGAGCAGGAAAGGCGGTCATTTCAACTCCTTACTGGTACGCAGAGGAAATGCTGGCAGATGGACGCGGGGCGCTGGTACCATTCCGAGATCCAGTAGCGATGGCCAATCAGGTAATCAACCTTTTGGATAATGAATCCCTGCGTCATGCCATGCGCAAAAAGGCATACGTTTTTGGACGAGATATGATCTGGCCACAAGTCGCCAGCCGTTATATGGAGAGCTTTGAACGGGCCCGAGCGGAGCGGCGTCATTCTTCTCGCCAGGAGCTCGCAGTCAAGCCGTTAGACAAACGCCCAGGTGAATTGCCGCCACTTAAAATTGACCACTTGCGCCACATGACGGATGAAACCGGCATTTTGCAGCATGCTATTTTCACGATCCCCAACTATATCGAGGGTTACACCACCGATGATAATGCCCGCGCGTTGATGGTAAGCGCTCTTTTGGAAGCAACTGGAAATGAGGAGGCCACTGAATTTGCCACTCGTTATCTTGCTTTTATTTGGTATGCCTTTAATACTGAAACGGGATACTTCCGCAATTTTATGGATTACCAGCGTAATTGGCTGGAAGTCAATGGATCGGATGATAGCCATGGTCGTACACTATGGGCGTTGGGCACAGTCCTCGGACGCTCGAACATACCGTCCTTACAGAGTATGGCCGGTCGGTTGTTTGAGCAGGCTTTGCCCGCAATTATCAACACGACCAGCCCTCGAGCCTGGGCCTTCGCGCTTATCGGAATTCATGAATACCTGCAACGGTTTACCGGAGACAGTAGAGCCAACCAGGTCAGGGAGGAATTATCCGGGCGGTTGCTGGCAATGTATAAAAGTAATAGTTCGGAGAAATGGCGTTGGTATGAAGACAAGCTGACCTACTGTAACGCTGCCTTGCCGCACGCGATGCTTATGTGCGGCCAATGGATTCCGAATACCGCCATGATTGAGAATGCACTTGAGGCACTCCACTGGCTGGCTGATCTGCAGCGCTCCAAAGCCGGGCACTTTGTTCCGATCGGATCTAATGGCTTTTATCATCAAGATGGCGAGCGCGCTCGATTCGATCAGCAGCCGATAGAAGCTCAGGCGATGGTATCCGCTTGTCTCGAAGCTTTTAGGACCACTGGCGATAAACAATGGCGTAAAGAAGCCCGTCGCGCCTTCGAATGGTTTCTTGGGCGCAACGACTTGAACCTTCCGCTTTACGACCCAACAACAGGCGGCTGCAGGGATGGCTTGCATCCTGACCGACCAAACGAGAATCAAGGCGCGGAATCGACTCTGGCCTTTCTTCAATCATTGCTGGAATTGCGACTGGCAGAAAATCCCCTTCTAACCACAGAGATAGGATCATAATGAGCAATCAATATCCCGAATTATTTATTCGCCATAATCTAAACCCAATCCTAACCGCCGCCGACTGGCCTTACCCAGTGCATAGCGTATTCAACCCTGGAGCGGTATTGTTGCCGGATGGAACCACTCTGTTGTTGTGTCGAGTGGAAGATCGTCGAGGTCATTCTCACTTATGCGCGGCCCGCTCAGCCAACGGCATCGATAACTGGAAAATTGATTCACAGCCCACTTTAATGGCCGATCCCGAACGTTTTCCGGAAGAATTGTGGGGCATTGAAGATCCGCGCATTACTTATGTACCAGAATTAAGGAATTACGCCGTCGTATACACTGCCTACACGCGTGATGGCGCCAGGTGTAGCCCTGGCCCTCACAGAAGATTTTCGACACTTTGAACGATACGGTTTAATTATGCAGCCGGAAGATAAAGACGCGGCTCTTTTGCCGCATCGGATTGACGGAAATTGGGCCTTGATCCACCGTCCGGTAAGTTCGCCAGGGGCGCACATGTGGATTTCCTATTCTTCCGATTTGCGTCAATGGGGTAATCATAAAATGATGTTGGAAGCTCGGCTTGGTGGATGGTGGGATGCAAATAAAATCGGACTCTCGTCTCCGCCCATCGAAACGGAAAGAGGTTGGCTTGTAATCTATCACGGTGTTCGACAAAATGCAGCTGGCGCAATTTATCGGCTTGGCCTGGCGTTGTTTGATTTACAAGCGCCGGAAAAGTGCCTTAAACGAGGCGACGAATGGATATTCGGTCCGGTAAAACCATACGAACAGCGCGGTGATGTCGATAACGTTGTATTCCCGTGTGGCTGCACAATTGCTCCGGATGGTGATACCATTCACCTATATTATGGAGCGGCGGATTCGAGCATTGCACTGGCAACCGGAAGCTTAAGTGTCATCCTAAAATGGCTTGAACAACAAAGTTGAGTTTTTGTGTTAAGTCTCAAAGGTTGATTTGTCTGTTATAACCAGAAGATATTCCTTGACATTCAAGAATCTAATAGTTATTATCATTATGTTAACGACCTCCCTAATTAAGTTTTCTCAAGCCTTGCCTAACACCCAATCCTTGGCAAAATATTAATCCCGGAGTCAAGCGCAATAACGCGCAAGAATCTGTTTATTTTGCCAGAATGTGCGTCTTAATCGATGCAAGTCGCGAGATGAACGAAAAAAGGAGAAATGATGAATATATTCATCGGAAATCTATCACACCAGACACAAGTTGACAGCCTTCGACAGGCGTTTGAAAGCCATGGCCAGGTTTCGACCGCCAACATTATCAAAGACAAGATGAGCGGCGAGTCAAAGGGGTTCGGCTTTATTGAAATGCCGAATAAAACTGAAGCCGACGCAGCCATTCTCAATCTTAATGGCAAGGATCTCGATGGTCGTTCGATAACTGTCAGCGAGGCTCGTCCACGCACAGACAACCGCGACCGCGGTTCCCGCTATTAACAGCATGTAATTTCACTCACATAGATGGAATTATTAAAGGCCAGGCAATTTGCCTGGCCTTTTTAATTATCCAAATATTATGTATTTGCGCATTGAATATTCTATTGCAACTAAGGCTTATATTTCCAACTTATACGTCTGTAATTGCAATCGCGATGTCAGGGTCGGTTGTATCAGACAAATCATATATTCTTTTGCCTAGATCATGAACATTTCGAATACCGACGCTGGGCGCTTGATGATGAAAGATAATATATAATTCCGTGGGGCCGCTGACCTGGTCGAGTGATACAATATTCGCCTGAATTTCTAAAGCTCCATTTTCCCAGGCTACAAAAGCCCGGCAATGGCCATCAAGCAAACTTAGTTCGTTATCGATGGTGGTTACAAGTATAGCAATGGAGATGATGCTGCTTCCCTTCGCGCCAAATTTGGCGGACAATTTCAACCTTTTTCCTATTAAGAAACCAACTGTTAGGTCTAAGTCTATCGAGTTCCACGTATTTCGTCACAGATTGCCCCCTTGCGAATTTGATTCTTTGGTATCATCCAACTGCCATTTTATTATTCCCCGCAGCAAAAGAATCGATGATATCTCGTCGAAGAAGCATATATCCTTGATATATATTTAGTCTTACAGCCTTCTTATGAACGCCTAATATTTCGGCGATCTTTTGATATGAGAACTTTTCAAAAATCGATAATACCATAACCAGGCGAATTTCTACCGGAAGCCCCTTGATGGCCCCAATTATCACGTCCCTGGGAATTGTCTCGAATTCTGAAACTTTATCTGGTGGTATTGAATCATGCATATTTTCGAAACTGACGGATGAATGTGCGCGGAAATTCAGCCGGGTTTTTCCAAAGAGCAACTTCATCAAAACCTTGAACAATTGGGCCTTACAGCCGTCTTTGGAAATAGTATCAACCCAAAACGTAGAGGCTTTCACGTAGGTATTCATAACCAGGTCTTCAGCTTCGTGGTCGCTATTGGCGAACCATAGAGCTGTTTGCCAGATAGCATCCAGATTTAATAGGGCCTCGTCTTGGAGTTCATTTTTCCCTATCGTTTCATAGGTCATGGAAAATCCTATCTATTAATTGTTAGGCATACGTACGGGCGTTCGGACGAATACAACTTGGCTGTGGGAGCATTTATAATTTCCCGATCTTGATTTATTCCTGAGTCTTATTTACTCCCCCGGAAGCCTTATCAGCTTCTCGGGGGATCTTTTCCCTGGAAATTTCCCCTCATTCCAGGGAATATTATTTCTCTAAAGACCCCTCATGGGTTTCCAGAGAACGCCCTACCGCTCCTTGATCCCGGTTATGTAGATTCGAACAATGTCCTTATTTTATTTCTCTATGAACCATTAATAAATTATGCCAAATTGCATCATGATAAATGGCAATTGAATTTTGAAATACTCTACAAGGTACCCCAATATTCCTTACTTATATTTTTTGAATCAATTACAATTTGTTTTTGCTCCGCCTTAGAATTATCGAGTTCCTCCAGATAATCAGACTGATACTCCCCCAATTTGCTGTTCCAGCATTTCTACCTTATCGTCCATGTTGAACAGCCTTGCAAAAAGCAAGTCTAACTCGACGGTAATCTCCTTCAGGGTTTTCATGATAACCTCATCACCACACAATAATATTCTAACTCGTCCCTTAATTGATTGTCCCCTCGCCGAGTTCGCCTCTTCATGAATCAAACTTCATGAAAATTCAGTTCTCCGGAAGCCCCCTTTTAGTCTTCCGGAAAACGGTACATATCTATGGACCTATTATATAAAGATTTAAAATTGGGTCAATCGCTCTAAGGATTGAAAAAGGGTCTAATCCCTTTGATTGATTTCTACTTACGGTTCTTAGGTTACCGTTCAGAGTTATCGATATTTGTGTTTTTGGTATGAGCGAAACTGGCCAATTCAAGACGCGTATGCAGGGCCAGCTTTTCGAGAATATTATGCACATGGCTTTTGACTGTATGGATAGCGATATTAAGTTCCGAGGCGATTGCCTTATTGCTTCGGCCAAGGGCTATCAGATCTATTACATCCTGTTCCCTTTTAGTCAACTTAACCGACTCGATTAGTTCGTCTACTTTACCCGCCTGGACAGCGTGCTCGACAATATGGGAAAAGAGCGAATCGGTTAATGGTGGCGGAAGAACTTTTTTCCCTTTCGCAACTGACCTGATGGTATGCAGAAAATCATCGAGAGTGGCGTCTTTGAGAATGAAGCCCGAAACACCGGCTTTCACGAATTCAATGACCTCGGCATGCACGGGAATAAGATCCATCACGACCACCTCTGTCCCGGGAAACTTCTTCCTGATGTGTCCTACCACCTTTAGGCTGTTTTGGCTCCTGAGACCAAGATCCAGGAGGACGACATGTGGATTGAGCTTCTCCGCTTTTTCAAAGGCATCACCATTCCCGGCGGCCGAAAGTGCCCTGATATCCTCCTGCTCGTTGAGCATGGCTTCTATGCCTTCTCGTAGAAGGCGGTTATCTTCGATCAGCAGTACTCTGATTTTCGACATTCGATTGTGCCTCCACAACCGTCTAGGCGTTAATGTTCTGGCCGCCGCGACACCCCTACCATTATAACAGCGGGGCAAGCGGGTATTACGAATGCCAAGATTAGCAAAAAAAAGCCTAATTCGTCAAGTTGAAAATGAATTGCCTTAGTACAAATAATATGGCAGCAATAGACATCAAACTCGAACCGCCAACTCGACCATTTACCTTGATTCTGGTTGACACTAATTAATTGGCGGGCTATAATATTATAGATAATTATTGTAATTTATACTAATGGCCTTAAATACGATGCAGATTAGCCGCCTTAAATCTATGGTGCGGCTAATGCCCTCCTCAGTAAGAGGGAAAATGGTAAATTGAAAGGAGTCACGAAATGGGAGACAAAGGCGGGAAAAAGGATAAGAACAAGAGCCAAAAACAAAAGTTAGATAAACAGGGCCAGGAGACATTGAGAAAGCAGGAGAAGCAATCTAAGAACGCTTCGGTACCCGGCAGTGGAAAACCAAATTGATTTCGAGGCTTACCATACCCTGCTGTCGACTTCCCAAAGGCTCCTGATGACAGCCGCTTCGCCATATATTAAGAGGCTGATTGGATTATGAGTATATTCTAGTTTGCGAAGATCTGAAATGGTTGAATTAAAAATGTCGGACATCGATTTCAAGAAGATGGAAATAAAAATACGGTCCGATCGCAG
Source organism: uncultured candidate division Zixibacteria bacterium (assembly GCA_963801605.1). GTDB lineage: Bacteria > Zixibacteria > MSB-5A5 > UBA10806 > UBA10806 > UBA10806. The sequence continues at coordinate 1,425,346 of CAWDFP010000006.1, read as the reverse complement.
CTATACTTCCAAAGGTAAGCGGCCACGTACGATCCCCCTGAGTCATCAGCTGGCTAAAATTCTCAAGCAAACCAATGTGCTCAAGGATTCATGGGCACTTCCCAGAAGCAAAAAAGAAGGGGTAACCATTAAGTACCACAGGCCACAGGAATTGTCATTAGCTTACCAGAGATAATTACAAAAACTTGGGCAATTAGACAAACTGAACGACTTGCGTCGTACGTTTGGAACGTATACCCTTGCATCGGGAGTGCCGATTCGAGATATCCAAGCGTGGATGGGGCATTCCGATATTCAGTCAACGCTCATTTACGCTTACCATGCCCCCGATGTGAACCGCGAAAAAATCAATCTTCTCCCCTACTAGAATCTCAATGGGATACCAATTGGCATATGCGTTGCTCCACCCGAAAAAGAGACGGCTTCTATCCGTCTGAGATTGTTTACAAAGTCATAGATTTATCCCATTCGAAATTTAATTATTTTATTGTAGGGGCGTATTGCAATACGCCCCTACACTTTAATCAATAGGGAAATATACTCTTGCAAGCAACAATTCTCGAAATGACTAATTGTTAACAGCCTGAGACGGCTTCTATCCGTCTTTTTTACCCGTCTATGGACATTCTTATTTTGTGACTGTTACATATATGCCTATAAATTCGTTGTAAGTTATTGGTAGATATACTGACTTAAAATCTGAGAAAAACACTGTAAGTGCTCCCAGAAAATAAGATTCCCGCAAGTCTTACAACGACTTGCGGGATATATCTTTATCTGCGGAAGGAGGGACTTGAACCCTCACGCCTTTCGGCACCACCCCCTCAAGATGGCGCGTCTGCCAGTTCCGCCACTTCCGCGTTAGATAGCTTTACTTGGTCCCAGCCGGCTTTGGCGTGGCCGGAGTCTGTTGCTGGGAAGCCGGAGGAGGTGCGGTCGTAGCAGGTTGCTGCGATTGAGCCGGGGCAGTTTGATTAAACAAATCCGATCCCGTACCATTCTGAGCGCCTGGCTGAGCACCCTGCTGGGGGGCTCCAGGAACAGTAGTTGGAGTCTCGGGAAGCTGCTGCGATTGGCCAGTTTTCAAATTCTGGATAACACCGGATGAGGTACTGCTGCCTTTTACGCCTAATGAAACAACTGTCAGTCCAATGCTCGAAAGCATAAAGCAGATAGCTAATACCGAAGTGGCCTTGGACAAGAATGTGGCCGCGCCACGTCCACCAAAAACCGCGCCGCTCAAGCCGCCGCCACCAAAAGCGCCTGCCAGGCCTTCACCTTTTGATGACTGTAATAATACTACGATAATCAGCGAAGCGCTGATCAAGATATGTATTACGATCAGTATGGGATACAAAAATGCCATTTCTTATTTCAATCCTCCAAAAAAATTTTCAGTAACCTCTAAAGATATTTACTGAGCCAAATATGTCAAGGCCTTATTTAACCGATTCCGCAATCGCCGTAAAAGAATCGGCTTTTAAGCTGGCCCCACCCACCAAAAAACCATCGATATCGTCCATTTCCCATAGGGTTCGGGAGTTATCCGGTTTGACCGAACCGCCATATAATATGCGGATCGCCTCAGCTGTTTCGAGGTTCCAGCATTGGGCTACGAGGTTTCGAATAAATTTATGGACATCCTGCGCCTGCTGAGGCGTGGCATTGCGGCCGGTTCCAATAGCCCATACCGGCTCATAAGCCAAAGTGATATTAGAAATATTCTTAATCTCACCCAGTCCTTCTTTGATCTGGCGTTCCACGACCGACTCGGTGATGCCTGATTCGCGCTGTTCCAAAGTCTCCCCTACACAAACGATAGGCTTGAGACCGGCCCCCAGAGCCGCGTGGATTTTACGAAGGACGGTGGAATCTTTTTCTCCAAAATAAGTGCGTCGTTCGGAATGTCCAATCAGAACCATGCTGCAGCCGACGTGCTTAAGCATCAATGGGGAAATTTCGCCGGTATAAGCGCCTTCCTTTTCCCAAAACAGATTCTGGCCGCCAACAGAGATCGCTGTTCCCTGTAAGGCGGTAATAACGGAGCCAAGCGAAGTAAAAGGCGGAAATACCGCGATATCGGTCCAGTCAGCGCTTCCCAGGGAGATTTTAAGTTTCCCGGCCAACTCCCCTGCCGATGCGAAATCGGTGTACATTTTCCAGTTGCCGGCGACGAATGCTTTTCTCACTTATTGCCTCCTTTGTTGGTCAATGCCGCCACACCGGGCAGTTTTTTGCCCTCGAGAAATTCCAACGAAGCGCCACCGCCAGTTGAGACATGGGACATTCTATCGGCCAACCCGGCTTTGGCAACGGCGGCCGCTGAATCGCCGCCGCCTACGATTGTGATGCAACCGCGGTCGGTAGCATCGGCCAACGCCTTGGCAATTGCAAAAGTACCGGATGCATAGCGCGGATTTTCGAAAATGCCCATAGGGCCATTCCAGATTACGGTGCCAGCGGACGAGATATGTTCAAGAAATGCATCAACGGTACGAGGTCCGATATCGACACCGATCATATCTCCTTTTAAACCGGCGGCGCCGACAATTTCGGAAGGAGCGTTGGGGTCGTTCAAATCGGTCGTGACTATCACATCGATTGGCAATACCAGATTGGATTTGCGGCTTTCGGCAAGCAGCATAATATTGCTGGCCTCGTTAATTTTATCTTCTTCCAAAAGGGATTTGCCAACGTTGAGCCCTTTTGCTTTGAAAAAGGTGAAAGCCATGCCGCCTCCGATAAGAAGCGAGTCAACTTTATCAAGCAGGTTGGAGATAACATCAATCTTTCCGGATATCTTGGCTCCGCCGAGGATGGCTACAAACGGCCTGACAGGATCCTCGAGGGCCATACCAAGATAATCCAGTTCCTTTTTCATGAGATATCCAGCGACCGCGGGCTGGATATAGCGGGTTACACCCTCGGTGGAGGCGTGGGCGCGATGGGCAGACCCGAAGGCGTCATTGATATAAATATCGCCAAGGGACGCCAGCTCTTTGGCAAAATTGGGTTCGTTTTTTTCCTCCTCGGGATGAAAACGTAAGTTTTCCAGGAGGAGAATTTCACCATTACCGAGATTTTTTGCGGCGCTCTGGGCAGCAGCCCCAATACAATCATCAACAAATTTAACGGGGATGCCCATGAGCTTCGAGAGACGCTCCGCCACCGGACGCAGGCTATATTTGGGATCGGGGCCGCCTTTGGGCCGGCCGAGATGTGACATGAGGATAACCCTGGCGTTGGATTGAATCAATTTTTGGATTGTTGGTATAGAAGCCACCAGCCGGGTATCATCGGTGACCTTACCACCATCGATAGGAACGTTAAAGTCGACCCTGAGCAGGGCTCGTTTGCCTTTCAAATCGATATCGTCAATTGTCAGTTTGTTCACCAATCCTCCTTTTGAAAACGAAATAGAACAAAATTATCAGGGAGTAAAGTAAATGCTATCGATAGCCGACATTGGGGATTCCAGGCCACCTTCTGTTTCGCCGGTAACAGCATAGAAGTACCAACCCTCGGAAGGCGGGGTATCGTAAACAGCGCAATCACCAATGACATAATTTATCCAGACGAGGTTATTACGGCTGGTTCCTCGAAAAATATTATATTTACTAGCGCCCTCAAGATTATACCAGGTGAATAAGATCGATAGGCCGATATCATTGAGATAATACAAACGGGGAGCATCAAGTCTCGCTGAAAAATAGCACCAGGCCGGTTCTGAAAAATCGGAATAGATGTCATATTGTTTGACTCTCATCCTGTAACTATAATTACCCGGAGCAACCAAATAATCATACAATGTAAAACCGGTGGTGGAATCGATAGGGATATAATCGTTGGCGTAGGTGTCGTATCTATAAACGATATAAAGCGATCTGGTAGTGTCGGTATTCCAGGTTAATTGAAGGCAGTATCCCATATTGCTAATGTAGAATTGCGGCGGAATAGGTTTGTCAGTAAAATAGATATAAGTGGCATTGCTAAGAGCGGAGGATAAACCGTCCTGCGTAAAAGCCTGGACCTTATAATAGTAGTAACCGGCGGTATCGGGAGAATCTGAAAAGTTGGTATTATGAAGGCTGTCCACGATAGAAATATATTCTCCATCCAGAGTAGGCGATCTATATAATTTATAGTAGTCGGCGCCCTCCACTGACCCCCAATAGATTTGAAGAAATGTGCCATAGCTATTAACATTAATATAATTTGGAGCGGTCCCCTGGCCTGAATAATATATCTGGGCAGGAACCGATTTTTCGCTTTCGACCATGCCATCATCAGTAATTGTAGTAACAGCATAAAGGTAAGTCCCGATGGCAGGGGGAACGTCCCATTGATTTCCGTTAGACATATCAGTCCGCTGGTAATGCTCGCCATTATCTGCGGAGCGATAGACTCCATAATATCTGGCATTGGGGACTGAATTCCAACTAATGTAGACGCGAAATCCCTGAAGACTGGCCGCAACAGCAGTAGGAGGATCGAAATGGCCGTCAAAGTAAATCGAAACAGGAATTGAACGTTCTGATTCGAAACCACCAGCTATCAATTCGGTAACCTGATAATAATAAGTTCCAGGTTCGGTTGGGCGGTCGACGAATCTATTAGTATTTACCGTTGCGATAAACTCATAATTCCCATTTTCGCCAAAGGCTCGATATAATTTATATATCGTGCCGGGTAAGGAAGAATTCCAATATAATTCTATCTCATTCCCCGCATCTTGAGCCCCAAGGTTAGTGGGCGCATCGGGGCGGCCATCGTAATTAACGCTCACAGTTTGAGTTGGCGGCGATTCGAGATTGTACTGGGAAAGGGTTTTAAGGCGATAATAATAAAGGGCATAATTTTGAAGAGAATCATCGTAGCTGGTACTTGTGGATGTCTTAATGAGCGTCCAATCGTTACCGTTGAGGGATCTATAAATATCATAAGACTGCCCGTCGGAATTTCGCTGCCAGGATAGCGAAACGTGATTGATATGATCATGGGCAATCAAGATTGACGGAGGCAGAGGAATGCCGCTGAACGAGACCATGGCCTCATTTGAAGGCGGAGTCTCTCCGTTTGAATTAATGGCGACAACTTTATATTTATAATTTCCAACAGATGGGGGACGATCAGTCAGGTTCCTATAATTGTTAGAAGATTCCAAAATAAGTTCGTACTGGTTAAGCTCGGAGAGTGAACGATAATAACGGTATCGGTCGGCGTTATAGCCACCTTCAAATGTTAGCAAAACCTGGGCATCAAAATCCAGGGCCAGAAGGTTAACGGCACCGCGCTCTCTCATTTCTACGTTTAATGTCGTAGTCTGGCCGGGGGTAACCTCAATTGGATATCTGTAGGCGGACAATCCGTAATAGTTTCCAGAAGAGGTAAACGAGACTTTATATGAGCCAGGCGTGACTTCGATTCTATAGTCGCCATCTTCGGAGATTGAGGATTGACTCAGAGATTGATCGGGTTTGGGGCTGCCACCATTAAGTATAACATAGGGAGTTACAGATATAATTAAGCCGTAGGCGCTGGAAGCGCCGACACCATCCACCGTGACATGGCCTTCGATAAAACCGGTGTTGGACGATGGTGTTGTAGTCCGCTCATCGCTGCATCCAAATAACACAAATCCCGCGATGATCGCGCTTGAGATAAGAACCTGAGTTTTCATAATCACCTCGAATCAACCAATTCCAAAAAATGACGGATTGATATCATGTTCGCGGAAGCGTTTGTTAATTGCTCCGCGAAAAAATAGTTATGCTCGGAATTAAATCATTATAAGCATCCCGAGGTAAAATGCTTCTCTCCTCCATCATCATCAAGGCAAGAACGCGATGGTTCCGCCCGGGTTGCCAGCGCCGCGGCAACTGCAAATTAAAAGGACGCCTTTGTAATTCATTATAAATAAATACAATCCACTTTCCAAAGCCTTTTCAAAACAACTAAATTGCATCTGATCAGGGAGTAAATTGTACCATTATCGGCGAGCAAACAGGAGATTCCAACCCGCCCACTGTTTTAGCCGAAACGGCGTAATAATAGGATCCGGACTCCGGCGGCGTATCGGAGGCGCTGGGCAAATAGACGGTTTGGTTTAATATCATGTTGTCCGGATTAGTACCACGATAAACGTCATAACTGGCCGCGCCAGTAACGGAACTCCAATCCAGGCGAACATTGCTGCCAGCGTCATAGCCCGAAAGATCGCTCGGAGAATTGAATATGCCCGACAAATAAACATGGCCATACTCCGATTGTTCTGAAGATATCCCGTGATAAACTGCCTGAATTTTATAAAAATAATGTCCTGCTGACGGAGGCCAATCATTAGCATAGGATTGCCGGCTCCAGAACTGAGGTACAAACGTGCCATTGAAAGTTGTTGCCCTGAAAACCAGGAAAGAATCGATAGGGCCTGAGTAATCCCAATCAAGTCTTATATAATAATTCAAATTTTCAAGAAGTAGATTATAAGGTGTCATTGGACGAGCGGTGAAGTATGTATAAGCGTAGTAACTCAGAGGAGACCTATGCCCATGGTTATCGAAAGCCTCGACACGATAGTAGTACGGCCCGGCAACAGGCGGAGTATCGCTAAAATCGATATTACCGGTGGAATCCTCGATTTCGACATAATCGCCTGATGGTTCGGGGGCTCGATAAACGGTATAGGCAGTGGCGTTATCCACATGTTGCCATGTTAAGCGAACGCTCAGTCCCATATTCTGGGCGGTGACATTAAAAGGAGGTAATAAATTATCCAGGTAATGCACAGCAGCCGGGGCAGATAGAGGTCCGCCGATACCATCAATAGTTTCGGTAGATACTTTGTAGAGATAATCACCGGATGCGGGAGGAGTATCTATAAATTGAGTTGAAGCCGGCGAAACCCGGGCGATCTGGTGGTAGGTTGACCCATTATCGTCGGAGCGGTAAACAACATAAGCACCGGCCCATGGTACAGTTTCCCAAGTGACGGCAACCGATAATCCCTGGTTGTAGGCTGAAACGGAGTGCGGCGGATCGAGGCGACCGTCATAGTCGATATAAACCGAACTGGATTGGAATGATTCCAAACCATTAGGCCCGGTCGCGGAAACCTTATAGAAGAATCGTCCATTGGTTGTCGGGGTGATCGGTATAATTGGCTGATTCGGTCGAATCGATTTTGGCGTAGGCATTTTCATTGCCAGGCGAGCGATAGATATAGTATTGTCCGGCCTGTTCGGATTCCTCCCAGGTAAGATAGATATTTGAGCCGCGATCTATGATGGTCAGTCTCTGAGGAGCATCAATACGGCCATCGAAATTCACCGAAACCGCCATAGATGGAATCGACTCGGTGCCGTAAGAAGATATGGCAGTTACGCGGTAGTTATAAGTCCCAAATTGATCGGGGACGTCAGCGCCGGTCAAGGCAGTCGTCGAAGTCAGGAAAGTCCAATTGTTCGATGTGCTTGATCTGTAAATTTTGTATTGGACCGCCGAACTAACGCGATTCCATTGCAATCGCACATAACTTACCTGATCGCTGGCTGTAAAGTTTGAGGGCGCCGGGATCATTCCGGTGAAATCGATCGGGACCTCATTGCTGGGGGCTGATTCTCCGTTTATGGAAACGGCCGTTACCCGATATTTATATCCTCCCAACACCGGAGGTGAATCGAGATAGCTGACGGCGCCGCCGCCCGCCGAGGACCCGACCAAGACATAGTTATCCAGTTCGAGCGGAGAGCGATAGATATTATGTGAAATCGCTCTATAACCCGGTTCGCAAGTAACTTGTACAGCGGCTTCCCTTTCGCTTAGAAGAAGATTTACGGGCGCCGGGTTTTTCAGTTCAACATTGACAGTCACCTCTGTCCCCGCGGCAACGTCGATAGGATAGCGGGCAGTATTGAAACTTTCGCCGTTATAAATGCGCTGAAAGAAATTCTATAGCGCCCCGCGAGCACTTCAACCCGGAAATCCCCGTCAGCGGCAGAACCTGCCTGCTCGAAGGCATTATCGACTTTTTGCCCGCCATCGGTGAAAAGATAAGGCGAAACTACGATACTTACACCGGGAACACCGATACCGTCAGCGGTTACGCTGCCGCTGATGGTACCCGACGTGGGAGCAGTCGATTTGTTATCTTTAGAGCAGGCCAGCCAAAGGATAGCGCTTAAGGCCAAGGCCAACGCGAAAGTTTTCCGGAACATATAACCCTCACCCGCTAAAGTTTTATGCCCCCAGAAAAAAAGTAGATAAGGGGCGAGTCGCAGTTTATCTGTGCAACGCCCCTTTTAAAAACTATTTCAATATCAGAAATTTCAAAGCAATTTATCCGGAAAAAGCCTATTTAAGCTTGGCGGCCATAATCTTCATCATGTCGACCATCCGGCAGGAGAAACCCCACTCGTTATCGTACCAGGAGAAGACCTTGATTAAATTGCCACCGGATACCATCGTCGATAAAGCATCAAACACCGATGAATGCGAATTGCCGACAACATCGATAGAAACAATCGGGTCCTCGGTGTATTCCAGAACGCCTTTCATGGGGCCATCAGCGGCTTTCTTTATGGCGGCGTTAACTTCTTCTTTAGTGGTCGGTTTTTCAACTTCGACAACGAGGTCAACCAGCGAACCGTCCGGAGTAGGGACGCGCACTGCCACGCCGTCGAGCCGTCCCTTCATATCAGGGATTACCTCGGAAATCGCCTTGGCCGCACCGGTGGTGGTGGGAATCATCGAGAGGGCCGCGCCTCTGGCTCGGCGCAAGTCTTTATGCGGCATATCGAGGATTTTCTGATCGTTGGTGTAAGCATGAATGGTGGTCATAAAACCACGCTTGATATTGAAGGTATCATGCAGAACCTTGACGACCGGCGCCAGGCAGTTGGTAGTGCAAGAACCGATCGAAATCACCTGATCCTTGGCGGGATCATATTGATCGAAATTGACACCCATCACAAAGGTGCCGTCATGTCCCTTGGCGGGCGCAGAAATGATTACCTTCTTGGCACCGGCCTGGATATGTTTGATGGCATCCTCTTTTTTGGTGAATAAGCCGGTCGATTCGATTACGATATCGACTCCCATATCTTTCCAGGGAAGCTTCGCCGGGTCCCTTTCGGAAAGGACTTTGATGACTTTGCCATCGACTGAAATTGCACCCTCCAGGGCTTTCACCTCGCAGGGATAAATCCCATGCACAGAATCATATTTCAGAAGATGAGCCAGAGTTTTGGCGTCGGTTACATCGTTGACCGCCACAAATTCCAAATCTCGATTATTCAGGCCGGCGCGAATAATCAGACGCCCGATTCGTCCAAAACCATTTATCCCTATTTTCGCTGCCATTTTAAGAAATCCTCCATTTCTTTATCCAAAAAAGACTTCAGCTACCTGGTATAAATCCTCACTTACAGTTTTTAATTTCTGCACAGCGTCGGAGATCGGGATATTGACAATTTTGTTGCCCTGCAAGGCAACCATTTTCCCGAATTCGCCTTTGTGAACGAGATCGATCGCGGCTATACCAAAGCGGGTAGCCAGAACGCGATCAAAAGCGGTAGGCGATCCTCCGCGCTGGATATGACCCAGTATAACAACTCGCGATTCAAATCCGGTACGATTTTCGATTTCCTTTGCCAGGAAAGTGCCTATGCCTCCAAGCCGTACATGGCCGAATGAATCAACCTCAGCGTCCTGCAAAACGAGCTTACCCTCGGTTTGGCCATCCGCCTTAAAGCTGGCGCCCTCGGCCACCACTACGATTGAAAAATCGCGGCCTCGTTCATGGCGATGCTTGATAATCCTGCAAACCTGCTCAATTTCGAATGGTTTTTCAGGGATCAGGATGACATCGGCGCCACCGGCAATTCCAGATTCGAGGGCAATCCATCCGGCATGTCGTCCCATAACCTCGACCACCATAACCCGGTTATGCGATTCGGCAGTGGTATGCACCCGATCAATGGCCTCCATAGCGATATTTACGGCGGTATCGTATCCAAAGGTGTAATCGGTGCCCTCAAGATCGTTGTCGATTGTTTTAGGGACTCCGACCACTTTTAGGCCCTGGGCGTAAAGCTGATTGGCGGCGCCAAGGGTATCCTCCCCGCCGATAGCGATCAGGGCGTCAAGTTTGAGTTTTTTGAAATTTTCGAAAATGGTTTTTACGCCGTTTTCGACTTTAAATGGATTGGTGCGCGAGGTCCTAATGATGGTTCCACCGCGAGGCAATAACCCCGAAACCTTTTCACGGTCTATGATTTCGTAGTCCATTTCAAGCAGGCCGCGCCAACCCTTCATAAGGCCTACAATTTCATAATCATAGCGATTGATGGATCTTCGAACTATGGCTCGAATAACGGCATTCAGGCCGGGGCAATCGCCACCGCCTGTAAGAATTCCTACCCTCTCAGGCATAAATATTCTCCCCCTTTAAATTTAGATAATCTTAAAATCGACCATTCAACAGACGGATCGTTTTTAGTGCTCTGCAGAAACCAATTAGCCGAGTCGGTCGAGGAACACAGCCGATTGTTGTTAAAAACATTATTCTTATGACAGGTGATATCTTTTAGCAACCAATATCCTTTTCGGCAGCCGGGCTAAGTCCTTTTAGCGGCGTAACTTATTTTACAGCCATTAGATATCAAGGATGACCGCTGCCTCCCAGAAAACACTTAATTATACTCCCAGGAGTTTTATAGAGTCAAGTTTTTTTAAGGTTAGAATAAATAAAGAATAGGGGTATTTCGAGTCGCACAAAACAGGGAAAAGACCATTATGGTTCAAGCTATGGACGCCTCAACAGGATGGTCGCATTGGGCCAGGGAATGCACGATCCAGAGCGAACCACAGACCTTACATCGGATATAGCTTTCGAATCCGGAATCAAGGAGCAGTTCGAAACTATCCAGGGCGCATCGAGGGCAGAAGGAGAAAGTATCCTCCGGCCAGGCCTCGAATTTCTCCAACGGGAGATAAAGCCTCATTTGCGCTATTGACCAGAATTGCTGAAACATGATTTTGCCTCTTTTCAGGCTGTTATACAAATGAGTTTACCATTCTATATATCGTATAAACGTAGATATAAGGGGGGCAGGCCATTGAAATCAAGTGGATTCAGTGGTGTTGCGGGATGAAACGTTATGATACTAATGTCCTATTACACTAAATTATTGGCTACAAATTTTTTATAGTAGAGGCAATAACGTTTCAAGGGGCATCTGTCGCATCCGGGGTTGCGGGGACGGCAGAGGGCACGTCCGTGGGCTATGAGATTGAGATGTAGTTGATACATGCCGAAAGGCAGATTCATTTCAATAAAATATTGATGGGCCTTCTCGGCAGTAAAATCGTCAGGAATTAATCCCAAGCGCTGACCTACACGATGCACATGGGTATCGACCGGCATAATATTTCGTCCCAACGAGAAAAGCAGCACGCAGGATACAGTCTTTGGCCCAACGCCATCAAATGAAATAAGATAATCCCAAACTTCTTGATCATTCATTTTATCCAAAAAAGAAAGACTATAATCGGATGATCTTTGGGCAATTTGGGACAGGATCTTTTTTATTCTTTTAGATTTAATGCTCGATAGCCCGCCGGTTTCGATTGCCTTAGCGATTTGGGAGGAGTTGGCGGATGCGATATCATCCCAGGTTGGGAAACGCTCACGAAGGGAATTGAAAGCACGGTCGCGATTGGTATCATTGGTGTTTTGAGAGAGGATAGTAAGAATGAGCTCCGAGGTGGGGTCGGTGCGGCGATTCTGGATTTTAGCGCCGTAGGTTTTGGCCAGAATGCGGTCAATGGCGTTTGCGCGCTGCAGGAGTTGGGATTTGGTCATATCAGTCCTAAACGGGACATGTCGTTAAAACCGCAGGGGTCTTGATATACGATCATGTCTGGTTTCTCGTCCTTTAGGGGACTCGGAACCCGAACTACTCTTCGGTTAAAAACATCAAAAAAATTTTTCAACGTGTTTCGAAAATTTGATTGGCGGCAGAGTCCAGGGAATCGTTAGAGCCATTATTGGTATCATCATCGACGCTTTTTTCGCCTTCATCACGAAGCTGCTTTAAAGTTAAACCCTCCTTAAAGCTGAAAAATGCCCCCAGGATAATGGGAGGAATATAAACCGCAATATGAAGTAAAAACGAAAAAGCTAAAGCCTCGGATTTAATAATACCGAATGGCAGCAAAGCGGCGCGCGTGGCAGCCTGGAAAGTACCGATATTAACCGGCGAAAGGACTATAATCATCATAACGGTAACGACTGTTGTAATGATGACAGCGCCCCATATACTGATTTTAAAGCCGAAAGCCAGAATCAGGACATATACCATGGCCGCTTGAGCCACCCAGGAAAGAATCGAAAGCAACGAGACCATGAGAAGATGTTTGGAGCTTCGAAGGGTTTCAAGCCCGGCCAAAAACGAGGATCGAACTTCATCGATTTTTTTTCCGAACCTGGAAGGTAATTTGCCAATTAAAAAGCCCAGAACTCCGGCGCTTTTACCTCGACGGCGTGATATCCAAAATAAAAAAGAAATGGCCAAAACTAAAATGCCAGCCAACAGGAACAAATGCCAGAGGTGAAATTCGGATGGCAAAACAAAAAATAGAGAAATAACTAATGTGATGCCGATCAGAGCCAAACCATCAAAGAGCACCTCGAGCACGGTTGTGGTCACAAGAAGAGTTTTCTTTAGCTGCCCTCGTTTGCTCAAGAGGTAAATACGGGCTACCTGGCCCGTGAGATAAGGCATGAGCAGATTGGTCATCATTCCAATGCAATAGATTGGATAGAGAGCGGATACTTTGATGCTTTTAACGGGATCGATAATATATTTCAAACGAGCGGTGCGTATATAAGCGATGACAGCCTCGAGGAAAATCAGCGGAATCAAGTACCAGAAATGAACGGCGGCAATGGCCTGCCAGACGCTATAAAAATCGAAGTCATAAAAGCAGTAGACCAGGAGGCCGACCGTCAGTAGCAATCCCCAGAATCTTCTCGACTTTAGTAATTTCAAATTTCCAGCACGGCTTTTTTGGTTACCCAGCCTTTAAGACCGTTACCGAGCTCTATCAGATAGCTATTTTCTCTGGCTCCGAGGATCTTAAGCTCCAATCCCTCATGGGCAACCTCGACGCGGTTAAACTCCTCGCCGGGTCCCTCGCGGATATCGGCGGTCTCCTGAATAAGAACCCCCCAATGAGTCAGCCGATCCTCATTGATCCGCCTGGCAGCTGACGTACCTGAAAAGATAATGAGTATTGCCGGAACTATCAACAAATAATATAACCAGGAGAAGTTATAAGGCCTGATGATCTTGAAAATCAAAATTCCCGCCAGCGCCCACCATCCAAGCATTAATAGCAAGAGATAACCGTTAGCAGACAACAGGCCGCTTAAGGCATCCCAAATATCGATGACAAACCCGTGTTGTTTGGCGGCGATTTGATCGGTGTTGAACGTGCGGACATAATCAAGGTTTGAAGATGCGGGTTTGAATCCGGGATCGAGCAGCAGGGCCTTTCGAAAACTCCAAATGGCGTGACCGAGATCGCCCGCTTTAAAGTAGGAATCACCAAGATTATAATATATTTGAGGATTAATAAAACCCTTCTCGATTAGTTTATTGTAATCGTCGATAGCGGCGCGGTAATTAGCCTGATCGTAGTAAGTGGCGGCCTCCTGCCAGAGCGTTTGATTATCAGCCGCAAAGCTTATCACAAAAAGAATAAGCGTAAATAACAATGTCATTATAAGAAGTCGGTTCATAGCATCTTTTCCAGTCGACCAACTAAATCGCCGGCTTTTTCGAGAAGGTCCTCGGCATGGTTTTTCGTAGTACCGCCGGGAGCAAAACGGGCGATCTGACAATTATCCAGAAATGTCGACAATTCGCTTTTAATATCATCAGGAATTTTAGGATGTATTTTCAAATCCTCAATAGTAAGGCCGGCCTTTTCGAGATTCAGGCGGTCAGCTACAAAACCAAGGACAGCGTCATATAATGCTCCGTAAAAACCCACCAAATCATTTTTGGCCTTTAAGGCCGCCGCGGTTTTAAATATCGAACGCAAGCGTTTTCCGGCGCCTAGACGACGGGCATAACCACGATCGGCCAGAAGTTTTTGGGAATGCGATCTATAAACCAACGCGGCTATGATTCCAAACAAAGGCAATAACTGCAAAAACCAGAACCAACCTGAGCCAAAGAGGTTTATGGGAGTATCGACCTTGGGGAAATCGGTTACTATGTAGCCTAAAGAAAGTTTGCCGGCTCCGATGATATTCTTGGGCGCTCCGCCAACATCAGCCAAACCCTGGCCTGAGGCCACGATTCGTCGGGGTTGAGTTTCGATCGTTTTATAGGTTGCCGATGAGGGATCAAAATAACTCAAGCTAATTGCCGGGATTGTAAAAATCCCCGAAGTTTTGGGGATAATAGCCTGTTCGAAAGTTTTGGTGCCCGCTACCACTTGATTGTTGTTGGACACGGATTCAGTATTGCCGGAATCATAAATTCTGAAATCGGAAAGCTCCGGAAGCTTGACAGGCGAGAGTGAGCGGATATTACCGGTACCCGAAAGAGTGACCTTGAAGGTGATCGGCTCGTCGACTCCAACTGAATCTTTATCGGTTTCCGCCTGTATTGAAAATTTCCCAACGGCTCCGGCAAAATCGGCCGGTTTGTTTTGTTCGGGAAGAGGCTTGACGTTTAAGCTAAGAGCGTCAGCAGTTAAAATCTTGGGTTGGCCGCGGCGAAACAGTTCTTTGAGATCGCGGTCGAACATGCTGAAGGGATCGAAGGCGCTTCCGAAATCATCGGGTTTGATGGTAAGCCTGGGAGTATCAATTACCATTTTCCCGGATGAAAGGGGGAATAGGGCGCGTTTGATTTCGGTGACGAGATAACGCCGTCCATTAACGACCTGGTAATATCGTCCATTGGGCGGTAAATCCTCAACAGTAAATCCGGCGTATTTGGGCCATTCCAACGTGGGTTGATCCCAAAGATTAACTGCCTGGTAAAATCTAAAGGTCAGAGTTATCTGTTCGCCGACATAGGGATTAGTTTTGTTAACAAACTGATCTATGAAAAAATCCCCGCCTTTTTGAGGAGGCTGGGCTTTGGCCTCGGGAGACTGCCCCGGCTGAGTTGCCGCGTTGCCGCTGGAAGAAGCGGCGCCTTGATTTGAGACATGAATCTTAATTGGTTCGGTTGACGCCATGCCGGTGTTATCTCGAATCGTAATGGGACCGATGATAAAATCTCCCACCTTTTTGGGGACGAGGATATAGCTGATATCAAGCGACGATGAGAAAGCTCCGTTTATAATGGAAATATTCTGCTTTCTTCCCGAAGAGTAAATTTCGAAAGCTGACAAATCAGGCATTGTCGGCTCCGGGAGCGTCCCCCCCTTGCCTACAATTGTGAGCGTAAGTGTTATGGGATCACCGAGGCTGACTGTTTGTTTATCAATCGAGGCAGTAATAGTGATGGCCGAAGCGATTCCAGTTAACAGCAATTGGAACAGGGAAATTGTAAATAGCTTCCTACCAATCATTAGCCGATTTCCCTCTAACATGAACCTGCTTGAGACGTTTTTGAATGTCTTTCTCATCATTTGCAAAGCGGGCCAGCAGTTCCTGCGCCTTCTGTTTATCCATTTCATCTTTATTTTGTTGTGACGATTGCTGCTGCTGTTCCTGCTTTTTTTCGTCCTGCTTATCCTGGTTCTGCTGGTTTTGAGCCTGATCCTGCTTTTGCTGATCCTTATTTTGATCTTGTTTCTGCTGATCCTGTTTTTGTTGATTTTGCTTGTTGTCTTTATTCTGCTTATTTTGCTGCTGTTGCTGCTGTTGTTTCATCTGCAACAGGGCCATTTCAAGATTATGTTTGGAATCAGTATCTTTGGGCTTAAGCTTAAGCGCGTCAACATAAGATTTAATCGCCTGGTCATATTTTCCGGCTTTATAATAGGCGTTTCCGGCATTGTAAAAAGCGTCAGCCTTAACGATTGGATCGTTTTTGGCGACGCTGCCCTGGAACTCATTGGCGGCGCCTTCGAAATCGTTCGACTTATAAAGCGCTGTGCCTTTATCGTAGGATGGCAAGGCTTTATCGGGTTTCAGAATGCCGGCATCCTTAAACTTCTCTGCGGCCTTTTCGTATTCCCCGTCCTTATAAAGATCGTACCCCTCGTTAATCTTGCTGCGGTACTCATCGGCATAGGTAATATGTGTCACAAGCAAAATCATGGGAATAATAAACCATCTAAGCCGCATCGCTATCGTCCTCCCTCCTGCTGGTAGGAATAAATGCTGCCGCCCCAACTAAAACAATTCCCGGCAGAAGAAGCCAGCGATATTTTTCATTATACAGAGTGCGGAACTTTTTTTCCTTTTCCTCGCCTTTGAGCCCTTTGATATCGGCATAGAGATCATCAAGCTCCGATTCACCAGGGGTGGCGCGAAAGAATTTGCCGTTGCCCTTATCCGCGATTTTGGCAAGGATATCAGCGTCGAGTTTGGAAATCACAATTTCACCGTTTTCATTTTTCTTCAGGCCACCGCCTTCGGGGTCGGGAATGGGACGGCCGCTGACACTGCCCACTCCAATCGTATAGACTTTGACGCCCTTATCGGCGGCGGCAGAGGCGGCCTTTTCGGCATCACCCTCGAAAGTTTCGCCATCGGTGAAGATGATGACGGCCTTGTCAACTGTCGAGCCATCGTCAAGGAGTTTGGCCGATACGGTGATAGCATCAGCTAAATTCGTGCCTGTATCCGAAATCATTCCCACATCAGCGACATCGAGGAACATCCGGAAGGCAGAGTAATCGATGGTCGGCGGACACTGCACGAAGGCCTCACCAGCAAAAATAACCAGGCCGACCGTCTGCGCTTTTAGCTTTTCGACCAGATCGATTATCTCGCGTTTGGCTTTCTCCAGACGGTCAGGCTGAAAATCCTGGGCTTTCATCGATAGCGAGAGATCGAGCGCCACTACGATTTTGCCGCCGCGAGCCTCGATTTTCTCAACGCCGCCAGGGTATTGCGGGCGGGCCATGGCCGCGATGATAAAGGCAATTCCTGCCAGAAATGAAATTAATGAAAGGTTGGAGGCCGCAAAATTGGATCGTCCAAAAAGACGGGAAACAGTAGTGGGTTGGCCGATTCTTTGGGAGCGGGCTTTTCTAAATCTGTCGGCAATTAAAAAAAAGCCAAGTACAACTGGCAGCGCCGCCAACAACCAGAGATATTGGGGAAGATAAAATCTCATTCGGGGATTCCTCCCAACACGGTTTTTGAAAGAGCCAATTCGGCGAGGAGCAGCCCCAGGCCGACAAGCAGGAATTGCCCGAACAATTCGTTATAGCGATAAAATCTTTGCACCTCGATCTTGGTCTTTTCAAGTTTGGAAATCTGATCGTAGATTTCCTTTAAGGTCGTCTCGTCTTTGGCGCGATAGAACTGGCCGCCGGTAATGCTGGCTATCTCGCGAAGCGCATCCTCATCGATCTCGGATTCCTGCTGAACATATCGTACGCCGAAACCGGTATCGAGAGGGATATCGACCAGGCCGGGCCGTCCGGCGCCGATGGTATATATTTTGATGCCCAAAGCAGCTGCAGCTTTGGCGGCGTCGATAGGGCTAAGGTCATCGACATTGTTGACGCCGTCGGTAAGCAGAATGATAATTTTCGATTTAGCGTTCGATTCTTTTAGACGGTTTGCGGCGTTGGCGATGGCCAGACCGATGGCGGTTTTATCCTCCACCATACCGAAATCGACTTGATCGAGAAGCGTTTTGAGGAGATCATAATCGGTTGTCAGGGGGCACTGTGTGAAGCTGCGCCGGGCAAAGACCACCAGGCCAAGCCGATCGCTCTCCCGGCCCTCAATAAAATTGCGGATAACTTCCTTGGCGACATAAAGCCTGTTTTTCGGTTTAAAATCTTCCGCTTTCATACTTCCAGATGTATCGAGAGCGAGCATGATATCAACACCCTCGACGGATTGCCTGGTATCGCCAAATCCGGATTGCGGACGAGCCAGCGCCAATATCAATGCTGACAACCCCAACGCTTTGATGGCAGGCATGGCCGAGGCAAGTTTGGTGCGCCAGGATGAGCCTATGCCATCGAATGTTTTTAAATCGGAATAAGGAATCGAGGGCGGCCTTAGAAAGGACTTAAAATAACGGACATAAACATAACCAGCAGGAAGAATCAAAAGCAATAGCCAGAGTGGATCCTTGAAACGGAACATATCAGTCCTGCGCCTCCACCGGAGCAGGTTTCTCCGGAGTTGTTTCGGGAACAGGCAGCGGCTTGGTTTGAAGGATCAAATCATAGGCGAAGGCCATATCTTTTTCGGCGTCCTTGGTAGTGGGAATCGATTTGGCGAATTTGACCAAATCGGAGCGCATAAAGAATTCAAAAAGATTACGATAGAGATCATCGGATAATCCGGCTTTAATTTTGGTATCGTCCTCAAGCTCATAGGTAGTGCTTTCAACGGCCGGAGTTTCGTAGCGGCCCTCGATATAGCCTCTGATAATCAGAGATAGTTCGAAATAGAATTGCTTGAACCGTCCGAATTCGGCGTGCCTCTCCCCTTTCAGGGTATCGAGACGCTGCCAGGCGATATCCCAGGGCGGCACGGGCGGTAATGTTGGGGCAACGATCTTGCCCGTGAACCGGCGATAGAGATATCCTCCTCCAAAAATCAGCAGCACGACTCCGGCGATAATTGCCAGATACGGCCAGATCGGTTCGCGCAAACGGCGCGGCCCTTTGATATCGGCCATTTGAAGACCGGTGGTATCAGGCGGCAGGATACTGTGAATATTGACGGTCAAAGAATCACCGGTATAGGTAGTGGTGTCAGCGGAATTGGAACTTCGGAAGGCAAGCGTGGGAATTTTTACCGGGCCAGGCTGATAGACTGCCAGTGTACAACCATAGGCGACGCTGTTGGCAGGCGATTTCTCCATCCTGAAAACGCGCGAGAGAACCGTGGCATCGCCAAGCTTTTCATCGGGGGTAACGGGATCAACTTCCATGCCCGGCTGAAGCTCGATCGTATTGATAAACAGGAAACGATCTCCAACTGTCAGGCTCTCCGGGAAAGCGTGTGACCTGATTGTTAGAGCCGATGAATTTGCCGCGAATATCAAAATAAAAAGGGCAATCGGCAAAAAATTGAGTGGACGGAATATTTTATCAGCCAAAATCGCTTTCATAACTAATGTCTTATACGCCTGGCTCTCATTTCAAAAAATCTGATAAGGGGAATCGAATAATCGCCGCCGGCAGGAATGAAGACGCGGTCGATTCCCATCTTAGTAGTCATTTTTTCGAACTGCAGATTGCGGGCACGAACGCGAGATCGGAACTGCTCCTTAAATTTAGGATCGGAGGTGTCAATTAATCTTTCCTGGCCGCTTTCGAGATCGTGGAATCTGATAAGCCCGGCTTTGGGGAAATCGGTTTCCAGAGGATCGTTGATCTTGAGTGCAATCAGATCGTGTTTTCTGGCGGCGACGCCGAGCGGTTTTTCAAATCCGGAATCGAGAAAATCGGAGATCAGAAAAAGGACGCTGCGTTTTTTCATCACCCCAAGCAGATATTCCAAAGCGGCGCCGGTGTTGGTTCCTTTGCCCTGCGGTTTGAAATAGATGATCTCGCGAATCAAGCGCAGAACATGGTTTCGTCCCTTTTTCGGGATGATATATTTTTCGATTTTATCGGTATAAACGAGAAGACCGACCTTATCGTTATTCTTGATAGCGGCCAGCGACAGAAGCGCAGTGATCTCGGCGGCGGCCTCGGTCTTGAAACGTTCGCCGGTGCCGAAATTCTGTGAGGCCGAAAGATCGACCATGAGCATGACGGTCAATTCGCGCTCCTCGCGGTAAACTTTCAGATAGGGATGGCCGTAACGCGCGGTGACGTTCCAATCGATATTGCGGATATCATCGCCCGGCTGGTACTCGCGAACCTCGGAGAACTCCATCCCCAGGCCTTTGAAGATGGAATGGTACTCGCCGGAGAAAACCTCGTTGACCATCCGAGAGGTTCTGATCTCGATTCGTTTGACTTTTTTTAATATCTCCCGTGGGAGCATCTAAACCTCTGCATATTTTCGGCCCGACGTAGGTCGGGTTCCGAGTGAGAACCCTGATCTTATCGGGGGGCGAACGTACCTCGAATATTCAAAAAACATAGAATACAATTTTATAGAAATGCCGGGTTTCTCGGAACCCGACCTACACTTCCTATGCCTACGGTACCTCGACCCCGTTGAAGACTTTGGCGACTATATCATCGCTCTTGAGTTCCTCGGCCTCGGCCTCGTAAGAGAGAATGATGCGATGCCGGAGAACGTCAGGGCCGATGATTTTGACATCGTCAGGCGTCACATAGGCGCGGCCGCGCAGGAAAGCGTGAGCTTTGGCGGCCAGATTCAGATAAATCGTAGCGCGCGGCGAGGCGCCGTAGCCGATCAGATCCTCGAGATCGAGACCGTATTTTTTCGGATCGCGTGTGGCGCAGACGATATCCACAATATATCTTTTGACTTTGTCATCGATATAAATCTGCTGCATGGCCTTGCGGGCCTCGAGAATCTCCGCCGGGGTGGTTACCTTGTTCACAGTGAGAGTTTTGCCGGAGGTCATGCGATCCTGAATTAACAGCTCCTCCTCGGGTGTGGGATAGGTGACCTTGAGCTTGAGCATGAAGCGGTCGACCTGGGCCTCGGGCAGCGGATAGGTGCCCTCCTGCTCGATAGGATTCTGGGTGGCCAGCACCAGGAACGGATCGGGGAGCTTGAAGGTCTCATCGCCGATAGTGACCTGACGTTCCTGCATGGCCTCAAGCAGCGCCGACTGCACCTTGGCCGGGGCGCGGTTGATTTCATCGGCCAAAATCAGATTGGAGAAGATCGGGCCTTTGCGGACCGTGAATTTGCCATCCTTGGCGGAGTAGATGAGCGTGCCGACGAGATCGCCGGGCAGCAGATCGGGGGTGAACTGGATGCGCTGAAAGCCGGTCTGGATAGCATCGGAGAGCGTTTTGACCGAGAGGGTTTTGGCCAGGCCGGGGACACCCTCGATCAGGATATGGCCATCGGCGAGCAGGCCGATCAGCAGCCGGTCGACCAGATATTTCTGGCCGACGATGACCTGGCTTATTTCCGATGTTAGACGATTTACGAAGGCTGATTTTTCTTTGATGAATTCCTGGATTTCAGTAATCTGTTGCTCCATTAAAAACCTCCCTGGTCGTCATGTTCGACCCCGGTCCATTTATTCAACCATTTTCAGGTCGATTATACAGCGAAAACTCCGTCTTTGTTCCTGGTCCTGCGCGGCAGACGCCCTCGTCTGCCGATTCACTCATTTATGGGGCCATCTGGACCGCCCAAAAACATCGAACCCTAAAGGTGGCAAAGATATAGGGGGACGGTGGGGGATGTCAAGTATCCGTCTACGGTTGCGTCAGGTCTTAGGCATCCGAGACCTGACGCATTATTTAATAGGTCTTCAGAAGTGCTGGCAAGGGGGTGGTATGCTGGGGGGCGGGGGGGGGGGCTGAGGAAGGAGTTTGAATGCCTCCCGAAAAATAAAAACCGGAGACCGCGGGGTTCTCCGGCTACAAACCGGTTAGCGTTTGTCGCTAAGCGTTTCTTGTGGCACAAAATCGCTATCTTTAAGCTGATATGATAATTGTAACAATAATGCTAAAAGTAAAGAAAAGTAATGCCCAAAATAGGGATTTAACACCATCTATCCTTAAGGAAAAAGATTGTAAATCGCGAACAGTATTATTAACAATATTTTCAAGCGTGGTAATTCTATTTAATAATAATAGTGAAAAATGAAAATATCCAACTACTTGATCAAGCGGGGCATCGGCGCGATAAGTGACATAAAAGGAAGGTTGCTCTGTGAATTTTTTGGCTTTAATCCAAAAATTGTTTACATCCGGGATGATTTTATTAATCTCCTTTTTAAGATTTGTTAATTGCTTGTTAGCCCTAAATGGAAATAATTTAGGCATTTTTATTTTATCTAATCCTAAATGTAGCTTATCAACTTTTTCTAAAAGCTCACTAGCTTCATTGCATATTGCATAATAGGGTTTATTCCCTTGATGTTCCGGATCAAGTTTTAGTTCATGAGTTTCTTCCATAATGCCTCGATTTTAAAGGTAATATGTGCTATTGTTTTGTGGCTGGTGGACATCAATGTCTGCCCCTCCAATCGCGATTGAAGGGAAAGCCAATAGGCTTGCCGCCCCATTACATACCATTCAAAGAAGTGGCTATCCTTGCTAAATACGCTTCAGATTTCTCCATAACTGTAATAATCTTATCAAGGGATTTGATTACTTGGGATATACCCCTGTTCATCGCTTTTGAGATTCCCTTAGTATTAGACATTATTTCCTTAAATCCTTTTATGCTTTTTAGCGTTGTGGCCGATGCTTCCATGAATTCAAAAATAGATGCCTTAAATTGAGTAACTGATTCGGGATTTACAGATGGTAGTGTTTTTAATATTTTAACGCCCGCTGAAAATGTATCTAGCAATAATTCCATATCTGATTCAAATTTCGGTATAGCTCCTTCCATTTTATCAGAATATTGAATCAGGTCGTTAGCAGTAGAATTTGATATTTTATGCAATGCTGATGCGCTCCCTGGACCGGGTTTACCAACAACTTCATTTATCTCCGCGGCACGCATATCAATTTTCTGCCCTATTTCAAGCGTTGCTTCTGTAATAGTGCTCAAATTAAATTCCATTATTTTTGTATTGCCTTCTAACCTCACCAAAGATCAAGGAAACCTTCTTCCTCTAATTCATCTAAACTATTTAAAGCTTCAGACATTTTAATATCATTGGCATTATTAGATATTTCCATTTTGGCAAAATGGTCAGTTATTGGGCTTTCAAATGATACTGTTTGGTTTATTCGACCTTGAGCAATGCTTTTAAGTTCATTTATAAATTTTTCTACTTCGTCAAATTCTTTAGAATATACAACGATTCTATAACCTCGCAGATCAAAAGGAACCTCATCAATTGACTGTGCAATCATAACAGTAGGAACTCTAAGCCCGTGACATATACCAAGTTCATATAGTACATTGGGGTTGACTGATGTTAAATCGGCTACAATTAAATCCGCTACCGCTATTCGTTCAATAATATCCTTTAGAATATTCTTTCTATCCAATATACTATCTGCCCTTTCAACTAAATAGCCAACCTCCTCCAACGTAGGTTTAATTAATTTTTCATAAATCGATTTAAATTCTGGCTGAAAAGACATTAACACAAATGCTTTGGCTTCCGTACTCATTGATTTCTCCTATTGGTAATAAAAAAAATATTCATACTCAATATTTATTGAACATAACACATTCATCACCATTACATCAGGATTGGCTTTGTAATAGGATTATAAACAAATATAATATTATCGTCAACAAAAATAGTGGCTATCTGGTCCGCTATAGCCTTTTGCGGGGGCATCTTACGCAGACGTGTCATTGCGAGCGAAGCGAAGCAATCCCCATCCCTACCTCGTCATTTATAACATAAGACGCTTTTTGCAGGGGGATTGCTTCGTCGGCCCAAATGGGCCTCCTCGCAATGACCGGATTCTTTTTGGTGTCGGGTCAGGCAACCCGACACCATCCCAAATCAGAGTACTTTTCCCTCAAATTCACAAAACCGAAAAATCCCCTCTCTCTCCGTGGGGGCTCATTTTGATAAACACCCTTTTCGCTCTTACAAAGCCCCGAAAACGCGTTCAAAGTGCATTTTGATTTCTAAGGGCTATATAAGTGGAAGGATGATTGTGGCCACAAAACCTTCCCACTTGGTGGCTGTCCTCTTAGGACCCATCGGGGGTCCTCCGGACTCCCCTCGGAGTCGGCTGTCACCGCCCTCCTTCGCAATGAGGAAGGTCAGTAAGACTTCTTCGGAGCGACGGAAATATTGCGGCGACGGTTAGGGCAGGTCCCACCTTGTAAAGGGTTTACCCGCCGTATTTTTGGCGGGATAATTGGTCCCGGGACCGCCCCCTTACAATAAGGGGATTTGAAAACAGAAGATCGTAGGTCGAGTTCCGAGAAACC
This sequence comes from uncultured candidate division Zixibacteria bacterium, assembly GCA_963801605.1. GTDB lineage: Bacteria > Zixibacteria > MSB-5A5 > UBA10806 > UBA10806 > UBA10806. The sequence continues at coordinate 1,401,159 of CAWDFP010000006.1, read as the reverse complement.
TTTGACAAACTGACAATATGACGAAAGGAGAATTACTTTAAGCGAATATCAAGAGATAAGAGAACAAACCAAACCTATCAGTAACCTATATTTTACGCCTCAGGATGTCAGAGGCTTTTCATCATGAGGCATATGACAGGTACATGACTAAAGATGCCTGCCAAATCCCCTTGCTCCCTCCCCCAACCTGTCTTATGTTTGTATTGGAGGTATTGATGAAAGCTAAACCCAAATCGGAGTTGCCGACATCGGGGCGAATCGGGCGGTTCGCGCAGTTTCTGATCGCTATCGGCGGAGAGAACGCTGCGTTGAAAATTACCAGGGGAATCGAAAGCTACGACAAACTGAAAGCACCGGAGAAAGCAGCCTGGTGGGACATCACTATGGTTCGGATGGAGAAAACTCTGGGCCGCGAAAAGGCTTTGGAGGTTATGCAATCGTGCGGACGGAAATGCTGCGGGGCGCAGACCAGATCGAGGGCGAAAGCGCTCTACCGGGAGTCTTCATCAATTGCCGATTTCCTGACCAGGCTGAATAAGACCGGCATGGGCGGCGGCAGACTGGTTTTGGTGGACGACCACACCATCATGGGTGGATACGATAGATGCTACTGCGGACAGGTTGCCGCGGCGACCAAGCCGTTCGCTTCCGATATCTACTGCCAGTGCAGCCGGACCTGGCTGGAGGAATATTTCAGTTCGATTTTCAACAGCCCTGCTAAAGTTCGGATGGATGAGACGATTCGCGAGGGTGCTCAGACCTGCGAGTTTACGGTGAGGCTGATGTAACCGGAGTTGTCGGGTTTCTCGCGGACTCGGAACCCGACCCATCAAGCGACAGAATAATCAGCGCAACAGATATTCATAGTTTACGTAAAGTTTATTAGTATTATGCGATTACTTTTTCTAATACTAACCGACGATACATTTCAGTCTCTAATATTATCCCGTTCCAGAATAGATTTTCACATATCATCACCAAAAATGCGGAGGATTCGAATGAAGAGGTTTCTAACGTCAGCGTTCCTGATCCTGCCTTTTTTATTGGCGGGACCGGTATTAGCCCAGCAGCAATCCAATTTCACCACAACTCAATTGGCCCCCAATATCTATGAGATCACATCCAATAATCCAGGCGCGGTTAATATGCTGGTTTCAGTCGGTGACGATGGAATTTTATTGGTGGATGCCGGCCCCGAAGCATCGTCGGCTGAATTTAAGGATATCCTTCAATCATTCGGCAAAGGCGAGGTTAAGATAATTATCAGCACGCACGCCCATCCTGAGCATTTGATCGGTAACGCCTCTTTTGATAAAAACGTAATCAAAATCGGCCACGCGAGCCTTCGCAGCAGATTGACATCCGGCGCGTATATGCTTCAGGAATTTCCCGAGTCGATGCTGCCCACGATTGGTTTCGCAGATTCCTTGAACCTGTTTTTTAACGGCGAAAATATCCGCCTAATAGCCGACCCCGGCGCTCATGATGACGGCGATATCATCGTGCATTTCGCAAAATCAAAAGTGGTTTGCATGGGAGGATTAGGGGCCAATAATAATTTCCCCTATGTCGACCCGCGCGGCGGAAATGCCCTTCAATATCCCATAGCTGTCCGCAAGGCGATAGACCTGCTTCCCGCCGATGTAATTCTCGTTCCCGGTCACGAATCTAATTGCACCATAACCGAAGAAAAAGATTTTCTGGTAATGATCGAAAATTCGATTGCGGACGTAAAAGCCGGGCTGGCCGAGGGTAAAGATGTCGGGACCATGCAGAAAGAAAAAATACTGAATAAGTGGCCGGCATATACTAACGCAGCCACCGAGGGGCCATGGATCCAAGCGATAGTTGATGGCCTGCAAGATAAAAAGCTCAAAGACCCGGCGGGGGTCGAGCTTTACAAAACGATAAAGGCAAAAGACACCGATGCCGCCATTGCAAAATGGTACGAATTAAAAAAGAACAATCCCAACGATTATTCATTTTCTGAGGGCCAATTGGTCGCGGTCGGCTATTATTTGCTTCAAAGAAACAGAAATGATGATGCCCTTAAGATTTTTCAGCTTTACGTAAAAGAATTTCCCGACGCCTGGAATTCCTATGATTGTCTCGGTGAAGCGTATATGAAATTGGGGAATAAGGAACTTGCCATCAAAAATTATAAAAAATCACTTAAGCTTAACCCGAGCAATACCAACGCCACTAACGCGCTCAAGACGCTACGATCATAGACTCTGCCAAGAATGGGCCTCAGGATGTCACTACGTTTCCATCCTGAGGCATAAATAAGCCGGCGCATCCCCCCTTTGATGCGCGAAGCGCATCCTACGCGGGTTTTAAATATATCAATTTTGCATACAAATCGATGGCCGGCTGGTATATTATGTATGAAGAAGGGCGCAAATGAAAAAATGGCAGACCAAAAGCGGCTATACGATTACAGAAGTGTTGACCTTACGAGCTAATGTATTTTTGCTTTCCAATGGCAATAATAATATCCTTATCGATACCAGCATGGAGAGTTACAGGACGAAGTTGGTGGAACATCTCGAGAAATTGGGGATCGCCAGACTCGACGCCCTGATCTTGACGCATACCCATTTTGATCATGTCGAAAATGCGGCATACGTACGGGATAAGTACGGCGCGAAGGTAATCGTTCATAAATCGGAGGCGGAGTTTCTCGAAAGTGGGAATTCACCGCTGCCGGGCGGAACTATTCGTCCGGCAAAGTTAGCGTTGGAGCTGCTCGGGAAAAAGGTACAGGCCAAAGTAAAATATGAGCCATGCCAGGCGGATATTCTGGTAGAGGACGTGATCAGCCTAAACGATTACGGATTCGAGGCGAGGATCATTCATACGCCGGGACATTCGGCGGGATCGATCAGCGTTATTATCGATGACCAGATAGCACTAGCCGGCGATACGCTTTATGGCGCGATTCCCAATTCAGCATTCCCCCCGTTCGCGGATGATGCCGACCAATTAATCAAGAGCTGGGGCAAGCTGCTCGAAAGCACGTGCGAGATATTTATCCCGGCGCACGGATTTCAAATCAGCCGGGAAGTGCTTGAGAAGTGTTATAAAATCAGGAAGAATAAATCGTCAGGTCACGATCCCAAGGGACCTACGACCTGACGAAACGCGGTGTCGGGGCAGACGAGGGCGTCTACCGGCCATAACATTTTTATTATCAGGATGGCATACGAGGACGTATGCCATCCACTTTAAGAAATTTATTTCAGCAGCGTGGCCCGTTTGGTTTGAGAGAAATCCCCGGCTTGAATCTTATAGAAATAAATGCCTGACGGTTGATCAGCAGCGTCCCAGGCGATCTGATGATGGCCGGCATCCTGATGCTCGTCAACAAGAGTCTCCAGCTTCTGGCCAAGAATATCAAAAACCGTGATGGTAACATCGGCATCGGACGGCAAATCGTATTGAATGGTGGTTTGGGCGTTGAATGGATTGGGATAGTTTTGAGCTAATTCGTAAGCGCTCGGAATTGCAGACTGGGGATCATCAATACCAACGGATGAGACGTGAATAGTATCGCGCATTCCCATTAAAACATGAATACTGCATTGATAGGCAAAAACGCCCGGCGTGAGAAATTGACGGGAGTAAGATGCCCCGGGATTAACAACACCGGAACTCCAGATGCGAGTATCACCCGTACTGGTATGGGGCGCCAGGCTGGAGTTGGACCACCGGACGGTATCGCCGGGGCTAACGACTGTATTTCTCGGTGAGAAAAAGAAATCCTGCATGGCAATTTGATGCACCGTGGAATATGCGTCGATAGGAACGAGAAACAGCATCACGGTCATCAATAGCAGGCTCATGAAAGCAGACTGTAGAACTTTCATCATAACCCTCCTTCGCTTTGATATTATTAAGTGTCATATTTCTTAAATGGGGGCGAGTGATATCCACGCGCCCCTATTCCTCAAAATGATATTTTATAACCTATCATTGTACAGTTACCGATCCATGCATTGTGGGGTGAATCGCGCAATGATAAGGGTATACGTTGGCCGTTCCAAAAATGTGCTGATAGGTAGCTCCGGCAGCGAGGTCTCCCGACAACTCGGTACCGGTATCAGAGGTCACAGTATGTTGGACGTTTTGATTATTGGTCCATAAAACAGTATCCCCGACAGCGATCGTGAGGGTAGCCGGTGAATAGGCGAAATTTGCGATAGAAACATCATGGAAATGAGCCGAATGAGTCGGCGGGGGCGGCGGATTGGTGGACTTGCTGCTACTGCCACATCCAGCAATAACGAAGAGGCCGATAGCGATCACAAATAAAAAGCCGATGATTCTTGAGTTTATTTTTATCATATAATGCTCCTTAAAAAGGTTCTGTGTTTTGAATATAGAACATGTTGGAGTCGCTCCAAGTTTCCGCTTTTAGAAAATATTATAGATATTGTTAAGGAATCAATTACTGGGGATGTAAATGCAATCCGATCGAATGTTTAGCTGAGTTGGCCGCGATACTTAAACCGCGATTCTCCTGAATAAATTACAATCCTAACCGTCCGAGGAGTACAGCAAGCAAACCTAAAGGCATAGCTAACTTGAGCCAGCGGGAAACGCGACGGGCAGCGTCTTCTTTTCCGGAGATGATCAGGCGGTTGATAGACTCGGCGAGAACTAGATCGACTGCGATTACGACTATCAGATATCCAAGGCCATAGATGTGGAGGAAGTATGGCACGAAGGTCGTGGCGATCAGGAGTGCCAGAATGAGCGATGCCAGGACGCGCGAACAGTTGCCGTTAGCAATAGTTGCGCCGGTCCGATGCCCCACTATCAGATCGGCGATTGTGTCCTGAATATCTTTAACAATCTCTCTGCCCAGATGAAGCAGAAAGGCAAAAATTATCAGGAAAAAGGCGCCAAAGGGCTTATCGACCGCCATTCCCCCATAAATGAATGCCAGAGCCGATACCGCAGCCACGAGGATATTGCCAAGATAGCTTTTACCCTTGAATATCGGGGTATAGAAGAGAAGAAGGATGATTGTCAAAAGGGCGATAAGATAACCTCGATTGCCGACGGTAAATGACAAGGCGAATCCAAATAAAGCAAACAAAATGGCGAGCACGATTGCAGTTGATTTGTCTACAATTCCGCCTGCCAACAGACGATCAGGTTTATTGATGCTATCGGCTTTGATATCGAAAAGATCGTTGACGATATTTCCATAAGCTGTGATAAGCGCGGCTGAAAGCGAGGCGGCTAATATTCGATTTGAGAAATATACCTGACCCGCGACCACGGCCCCAACCCAGACGGATAGAAAGGTGATCAGGCAGTTCAGAGGGCGGCAGAGAGCGGGCCAGCGCAAGAGGTTCTTCATTTAGAATCGTCCTGCCAGGCCAAAATTGAGGATGGCATTGGAGGGAAAGCCATTTTTCCCCCATCCGATTTCAAGCTTGAATTGACCCAGGCTGGTCGGCGCTACCAGTCCGAAGCCGTATCCGGGGAAAAATCGATATGGTCCCACCTGTCCGCCTTTAACCTCAGCAAGGTCATAGAAGAGGTAGGCGCGGCTTGCCCGTCCGGTGATAAGGCGCGGTTCGAAACTTGCGATGGCGTAACGAAAAGCCGGAATCTGGCGCTCGGCGTAACCACGAAGGCTTTGAAAGCCTCCGATGTAGCGAAGCTCGTCGGGCGGAACCTGACCATCATTAGAAATAATTCCCCATCCGCTAACAGCAAAGGCCGCCACGAAACGTGATGAGACTTTCGCATAATAGCGAAGATCGACGCCTGCCGATGTAAGACGAGTGGGGAGATCGAGCGAATCACTATTCTGATTGGAACGATATTTGTAGTTTACGTTTGACATAATAACATAGCCGGTAGTCGGATTATCCGGGTGATCGGAATTATAATAATCGAACTGAACACCCACAGCACTGCCATTCGATGAGGCGACCTTGCTTCCAGTTTCAGGTACAGTCCGTCCTATTGCCAGATTGAGGCTGCCGCCCAGGCCGTCACCAAAATCATGCGATAAACCCAGCGAGGCGCCACTTTCAATATAAAGAGAATCGCGATCGACCTGGTGAGTTTCCAGGTTTAAATCAAATTGGCTTCCCAGTAGATACGGTTCAAGATAATTTATGCGAATCTCGCTGGAGAAGCGATCTTTTTTATTCCATAAAAGACCAAAAGCTCGTCCGCTGCCGAGGATATCACCAAATTCGAGATCGAGCCGGCCCACAAATGTCGATTTGCCTTTAATCGAAGACACCCCGGCAGCACCATCGAACCTTGTAGAGGGAAGCTCCCTGACATTAAATATCACCGCGCAGGAATCACCATCGCCAATTTGTTCGATTTCGAATTTAGAGGCAATTCGAAGATAAGGCATTTGATCGAGCAGACGTTCGGATGAAGATACTTTCGATTCAGAATAGAAATCGCCGAGCCTGAAGTTCATGACACGATTGAGAGTTTCCGGTCGGGTTCGCTTCAAGCCACGATAAAGCACTCTGGCAATCCTGATACGCGGCCCGGAGACAATTCTCAGGGCAGCGGCGATATTGCCGGTAGAATCAAATTGAAAATCACGCCACTGGGCGCTGGCAAACGGCATACCGCTTTCGGCGAGACGTGCTATTGATTGATTGGCCAAATCATCGAGATTAGATTGCGATGCGATTTGGCCTTTTATTTCGGAAATAAAATCATCAAAAGTTATCTGTGAATCAGGCGGGATAAGTTCGATTGTCATAGCCATCGATTCGGGATGGTAGGCCTTCGCGAATAATGATTTTTGTATCAGCGGTATTTTGGGCGGGAATAATGTCAATCCTGGCATTGAAGTACCCTGCATTTCGATAAAGCGTCTGAATTTGGTTAATCAGAGAATCGCTGCTAACATTAAGTTTCACTGAATGGGATATATCTTTATAACTAAATAGATGATTGCCCGAAATCTCGATTGCCGAGGCATTTCCAAAAAGTAGAAGAAGAAATATTCCGAATCGCCATCTCATAAAAATAGCACCGTAAATTCTAATCTAAAATTATGCTTGATAGGCCGTTTGGCATAATCCTCGAAGCGATAAGACAAATCAATCCGTCCGTTATTAGTAACGGTTAGCCGAGCTATGAGGCTAGCCTCGAAGTTATCGCCAGGGCCTCGTCCCTGCGCCACCTGAAAGGGAACATAAACATTATGAGGAGCAGCAATCATCCTGGCATAACCTATCCTGGCTGAAATTCTGCCAGTTCGTTCGATTTCCCGTGTGAGACCCGTTTCCACCGCCGGAAGAGAGGCTTTGAGACCGGTATCGCTCTGGCGGTCGGATTCGAAAGACGGGCTAAAAGTGACGGTCCACGATTTTGTCGGGCGATAGCTATTCGATATTGTAACGCTGTTGCGATCGATATTATAGCCCGATCCATTGACCGATCTTCTTTCGTTTGACGATGACAATGATAATATTATATCCAGTTTTTTATTTGCAGGAAAAGCCCAGGAAAGTTCATCGGTTCTGGAACGGTTATTTGAAGTTTCATTGGAGTATGGCGCCCCATTTTCGAAGGTACGCTCCATATTATATCGAAAGCGATGATTGCCGCGCGGAGGATAATAATAAACTCTGGTGTTGAGTTGCCCATTCTGAAGAACCACCTTGGAAACGTGTGAGGTTCTCCAGGGGAAAAAATCCCATCCCAAAAGACGATTAGACGATTTTTTAAGAGAATAAGTGAGATCGGATTCGATACTCAACCGTCCGGCGCTTGATTCAATTTTTCGGGATGGATCGAATGCCACGAAAGGAGACAGCGAACCGCTCAGTTCGGTATTGATTTCGGAAATCTTCTCCCCTTCTCCCAGCTCATCGATTACCGCTATATAATCTCCCTGGGGATCACTGATATATTCGCCATCTTCCAATCGGTAGTCGCCATGTCCCAATCCCACGAAGAGATAATTTTTCGATTGCAGTCTTTCGTTTGATGAACTTAAGCGTTCGTTAACCGAAAATGAACCTCTGCCAGCGGGATCGGAGTATGTCAGCCGGGTCCAGCCGGTGCGCTGATCGGAGTCGGTACCCGCGAAATCCCGGTAATGTTTCCGATAATATGATCCGGCCAATTCGCCCGAAAAACCGGATGGCCCCAAAACGAAATTCAGGTTCTGTTGAATCGATCCCGATTGGAATTTATTTTTCCAAACCGTATCCAGATACTTTTCATCTCGAAAAACCAACTCCGTTGTGCCGCTGATATTTTGGGTATATGTCGCCGGTAAGGATGCCCCGTATTCATAATATTTAAATCCGGAAAGGCCGTCACGTTGCTCGAAATTGACTCTGAAAGAAGGTTGGAAACGCTTCATGTTGGCGGAGATTAAAGCATTGCGTTTCCACCAGGTTCGAATACCTGTTGTTCGTTCGAGACTCGAAGAGATGCTTAACGGGCCTATAATCTTCCAATTAAGTCCGGCGGCCTGACGATATCGGCTTTTGATATCGGGATGAGTCAGATAGCCCATTTCGAACGAAATAACACGCTGTTTATCGGGGCCGCCGCTAATAGCAGCCTCCTCGACCTTCTCTCCGGCGCTGGGAAGAGCGGCATCGAGATCGTATTTGCGATAACGTTCTACATCATCAATTCTGCCCGGGAAGATAGCTTCACGGCCAATCTTACGAAACCGGGCATCAAAGCCGATGAAGCTATTTTCTCCAAATATATTTTGCCTGAGGTGCGCGGCCCCATATCCGGAGGCCCCCTGCTGGACCGGATCGAAATTAGAAAGAGTATTACGATCATTAAGAGAGCCGGCTAATTCACCTTCAAAGGCAATTGAGCTGTCGGGGGCCATCCAGGTTGAGCCGAAAGAGCCGTACCTGCTTACCTGAGGAAGGGGAATCAATATTACTGGTTCATAATCGCCCAGGTTAAGACCGTTATAAACATACGAGCCGCCACCCAGGGCACGATAGGAGCCGAGGTTTGTACCAATGAATGAGAATGTCACATCGAATGAGCCGCGATTTGCCCCGACATAAACATAATGCGGAGTCCCGGTGGTATCAAGATTGTAGCTTCCCAATCCGGGGCCAACAGGTTTTACACCGCTTTTAGCAGCACTGAAACGGTTTGCGCCGGCGTTCTGAAGAATGCTTTTGATCTCGTCGGTCATTTCAAAGCTTTTGGGGGAGCTTTTGTTATCGCCCTCCTGAAGAACACTTGAATAAACGCGAAAACCCGGCGCGGGCGCAGCTTCACCCGACGCAGAATAAAAACTTCGTCCATACTCCTCGCGGGAAACTTCATAATCGAGAGTGATACGGCTCTCATCGCGAATCACTTTTGAGGGTGCGAACAGGATGGTTCCAGCATCATAATCGATCTGATAATCATCACCGCGCCGCTGCAAAATTCCATCGAGATAAATCTTCTCGGAACCCGGTAATATCTGCGTTCCCTGACGTCCACCAAGATCGGTTAGATAATACGGCCCGAGTTGACCATCATGGCCGCTTATGGTAATAGAGGAATATTCTCCGGGGAAAAATGCGGCGGCTCCCTGTATCGAATTGCCTTTATTGGCATAAAGAGCTTTTAAGCCGGTCAATTTTCTTTCGAATCCCAAGAGCGGATCACGATCACGAGTATAATCAAAATCGCCAAAGGTCCCTTTGAATTTGTCGGATTCGGCCTCGATATAAATCTTGTCAAGTTCCTCAAGCCGTCGGGTAACCCCGTTTGTGCCGGTTGACTTGTCTGAGATATGGGCAGAGGTATGCAATCCCGGAATGAGATCGCCGGCAATAGACAGGTTGAGCGATTGAGACAAGGAGTTATTGACTCCCTGCCCGGCTTGAAATGAAAATCCTTTGCTGCCGGTAATAGAGAGATCGCTTCCAAAGTGTTCAACGCCAGGAGTTGATTTTAGATCAATTATTGTTGACGTATCCGCGCTGGAAGATGCGATATCATGCAGGAAATAGCGTGTTTTAAGCGTAAGCGGCATGAAGCGAAATCGGGCAAACAGGGAATCTCCGATTGGAAGAGGCTCAGTAAGATCGAGGATACCGTCAGCGAATTGGACTGTAAAGCTGTCGGCGCTGATGGGTTTATCGCCGTGAAATAAGGAGAATGAGCCGTTAATTAAATATCGGAAGCCAAGCTGATATGGCCCGCGAGTGCCCTTACCGTGGACCGTAACAGAAGTATCCGGCGCCTGGCTCGAAGCGATGGCATATAAAAAGAACACAAATAATGAAGCGATACATTTTTTCATCAGCAGTCATTCATTTTCAATAACATTATAATGACAACAAGCGATGTTATTAATAATGCAGGGGCGTTTCGCGGTACGCCCCTGCTTATTTTATTCCATGAAATTATCATCAAGGATATATGATCCTTCTTGAGTTATTCCCGCAAATTGATTACGTGGCTAAATACCATCTTATTTACCACCTTGGGAGCCTCGAACCACCTCAAAGATTCCAATTTTGCGCAGGCCGCTATCGAGGATAATCAGCCGACCGCCGGGATCAAACGCGGCCCAGCCGGGCCGAGCGCCGGGCTGATCTCCTATAAATGAATAGCGCTCATTTCCGGCCAAATCATAGGACGAAAGTTTATTTTGTTCGACAACCCAAATATCATCATCCCCATCCCAGGCAACCGCCCGCGGCGAGGAAACGTTGATTTCAGAAATATAGTTGCCAGCGGTTGAGATGATCCTGATTCGCTGGTTACCGTTATCGGCGATGGCAACCAGACCTTTCTTTGAGACCCTGAGCGATGAAACTTTACCTACAATAAACGGACTGGGGACCTGGTCGGATATTTCAAGAAGAAGATCAAAAAAAGGGTTGAGCTTTAAAATCTTATTATCATCGGCAATCCAGAAATTGCCTTCACCATCAATTGAAATATCGGTCGGCTGGGAAAAATCAACTGATTCATTATTTTGATCGGAATATGAGGTTACACTTCGGGCAAAGCGCAAATTGTGATCAAGAACCTGAATCCGATGGTTGCCGCTATCGACTACGTAAAGATTGAGGGCAGCATCGCAAGCCATTCCCAAAGGCTTATTGAAGATGCTCGATGACGGACTACCCTCCTTTGAAAGCAGCTCCAATGACGATGAAAGCCTGTAAACCGAGTTGGAGGCATTATCGGAGATAAAAATTTCGCCAATATCGTTAATAACAACCGCCGCGGGCGAAATCAGGGCTACATCATCGGAGAGTTGAGGGCCGGCCTGGGTAATCTGCCGGACGTTCAAGATCGGCCTGGATTGCGAGCGAACCGGCAACTTGCCCGATTGCCCCATCCCTCCGGTAGCACAAGAGAAGGCTAAAAGGCATGCCAGGGCAGCCTTAAAACTTTTTAACAAACCCGATTTCAAGTTTGCTATCCCATAGCGGGCCGTCCGCAGAATAGTAAAGACCCCAGTCGGCGGCGCCAAATTCCTGATTTCGATCCATAGCCGAAGCGGAGCGGTAAGCGTCAATTCCCGAAAGGACGCGGTTAATCACGGCTCCAGCTACCAGAAAAAGGGATCGTCGATAGGCGTTTTTGCTTTGATTACGCAGGCTGCGGTAATAATCCCGGTTAGCCTGGGAATCCCAATTCCACCAGTAACTGGCGGTGGTTGGGAAAAGCTGCGCATCAGGCCCCTCATAGACAAGCTCAAGCTGATTGTATTCGTTAAGATTATTGTAGTAAGTCAGCTTTTCGAAAAAGAGGTCGGATTTACCGGCGATAGACGCTCCGGCATGTACAGCGGCCCATCCCTTATAATCATCTTTTTTCCATTTGCCATAGGTGCGTAAGCCGAAAAAGCTGGTCCAGATGAGAGCCTCGGCGCTTCCGAAGATAATCATTTTGGTTTTATTTTCGGTATAATACTGCCCTGCACCCGGAAGGAGAAGCGATAGCCCCAGCGCTTTGAACTTGGATTTCCTTTTTCCCTTTTGCGGCGTTAAAAAAGAGGGAGGATTGAGATCTTCGCCGCCCTGCTTAAGTTGCCGCTCCATAAGGCGAGAAATCGTTTCAGGGAATGCCTGAACCGGCATCAGGAAGGATAATACCAACCCTAAAATTATTAATTTACGAGCTATCATAATCAGAATATCGTCCTGACCATTGCAAACGGCACGACCCGTCCGTTAATATCTCTCGATTCCAACTGGAGCGAATATTGCTTGCCGCCTTTATTAAATCCTCTGGCGCCAATAGCAGCCTCGATGGCCGAAATGAGATGATTACCTATTGACACTATGGCCATCGTTTTGGCATTTGAGAAATAATCGTTTGATTTTTTTCGCATTCCAAGGTAAGTCAGACGTTCGTTGTTATCTCCGTACCAGGCAGTTCTGGTAGTATCGTTGGGAGAAATCCGCGGGGGATGATTCAGACCGCTGGAGCCCCAGCCAACCTGAAATTGATCGTATTTTCCTATATTTTCATAATACTCGCGGTTATAAATCGGGCTTTGACCTGTTGAATCGAGATAAATTCGATGCGAAAAAACGTTTTGACTGCTTGAATCCAGACCATCCCACCAACCGAAATAAGTCGAAAAATGATAATTCTGATTGGCAAAGGCTTTATAATCATTTTCCATATTGACGCCTTTACCATGATAAAGGAGATAACCCGACCAAAGGGCTACATCGACAGCAAAAAATGAAGCAGCTTTTATTTTTGAGCCATTGTAATACTGTCCCGCGCCAGGTATCAGCATCGACATCACAAAGGCCTTAACAGGTGATTTGGCGTGGAATTCATAAATATCAGCGCGCAAGTCGGTGTCGTTGCCTTTGACATCAAGCTGATTGGATAGATAGCTATGCAGGGATAATGATTTTTCCGCGAAATATTCGTTAACCGAAACTGTCCGGGTCAAGCCTGCGGCCTGACACAGAGCAGCCGAAAATACTACAGCTATCACAATCAAAATATTAAGCGCCTTCATAATTCCTCCCGCGAGAATGCTCTCGCCTATTGCTTACACCATTATTTTGCAATCGCAATTTTAATCATCCGCCAGTTCTTGCCAGTGTCATTTACAGCCTCGACACGGCAAAAATATATTCCGGATGCCACACTGCTGCAGTCCCAAACATATTCGTTCGAAACATGACCCAACCCGGCAAGTTGGATATCGTGAACCCTCTCCCCCATGAAATCAAATATATCGATATTTACCCGGGAATCGCTGTTAAGGTAGTACCTGATGGTGGTAGTGTTTCTGGCCGGGTTTGGATAGTTGAATACGGAATTTTCAGGAAGTTGGAGATCAGCGCTGACCATCGGTTTTTCATAAATGGGGTTGAGGTAACCACTGTTGCCAGGAGTGCCGCCCGAATTGCCCCAGGGGACATCAGCGGCAATATACGATGTATCTATCGCCCAGGCTTTGACAAAACCGGGATTTTCCACGGTGACCAGATCGATCCTGCCATCGGCGTTGATATCGCCCAGGGCACAAGCTCGCGATATCCCAAATGAACTGGGAAGCGGGAAACCTGAAAGTTTATCGGCGTGATAATTGAACGCATAGATAGAGCCAGCCGGCAGACCAATGATGATATCGGGATTGTCGTCACCGTCAACATCTCCCAATATCGGAGGGGATGTAATGGCGGACGTATCCGGGATGCCACTGGTATCATATAGCCGCATATTGATGGGGAAATTATCAAGCATAACGCCATTGTAGGAAATAGCGTAAATTTTCGCATTGCCGGCAACGACAACTTCCGGGAAACCATCCGAATTGATATCGCCCAGCGCCGGGCGGCCGAGTTCATCGCGGATATCTACAGCCCATTTAAGAGCGCCATCCGCTCCAATAAGCCGCACAGTTCGACCGCTTACGAGCACGATATCCGGCATTCCGCCGCTACGGCTGACATCGCCTGAGATCAGATATTTCGCGGGGTCATAATATGAGGCCCTAAACGCCTGCTGAAAATTAACCGCGCCAGAATCAGCAGTCATCCTGATAATATGTCCAAACCTTTCGCGTTCAATCAGATCTACTACATTTTTTCCGGCAACGCTATAAGCGGACGCGGAAGGAAAGTCATATTCCCATGCAAAAATCAGACTATCGACCGGTAACGAATCCGGAGGATTGGAATAAATCAGATGGACTTCGGAACTACGGAATACAAGAAGCTGCTGACCGGGCCGCGCCAGAAAATTAACGGCAATCGGCGGAAGCGTGACTCCAGCGCCAATTTGATATGGGAATCCGGTTAGGGCGTCGCCGCGGCCATCGTGGTCATCGTCAGCGGCCCTAACTGCATAAAGTCGTCCAGTAGTTGTGACGGCCGCAAGCTCGTTGATACCGTCACCATCGAAATCAACCGCGACCGGACGGCCAACGATATCGGTATTGCAATCAGCTATCACCGCTAAGGGGTAAACGGCGATACTGCTGTCATAACGCATGAAACCAATTGAGTCGTAATTAGGGATAATTTTGCTGCCATCGAATCGCCAGGCCAAAAGCTGATTTCCGCCGGCCATTACGACCGCATTAGAGCCCAGCGCGCCAACATCGGTAATAATTGGATCAGACATGGCCGCTGGACGACTCATCTGCGGCCAGCCGGGCAAGAGCCAGTTGTTATCGATATCGACTGTCATGATGGTATCGGAAGCGGAAACGTTGGTGATAAATACATGGGAATCGGCGCCCAGATTGGTTCGCGAGGGTGGACGAGTAAAAGGAGTCATGGCTGTGGGGCCGCCAGCCCTGAAGAAATCGTTTTGATCGCCGTAGCCACGGTAATAGTTGCCTCCAAAATCGACCACGCCGTCGGCCTCGACCAGAGACACAAAGCGACGATCTTTATCCCATTGAAGAGTATTGGTGAAGAAGTTGTTATCGGGAGATCCCGTATAATTTTGATAAGCCGGATATTCATCGATATGCCAGATCAGCATACCGTTGCCGGGGCAGAAGAGATCGTATTCGCCGTTGGCAACCAACAGGCCTTCGTTATCTAAATATCCCGGACCTAAAATTACACCCGTTTGGTGATCAGCAATGAGGGCAGTTTCATGATTTACCTGCTGCCTGTTTTCGATCAGGTAATATTCAAAATCCGTTATAGGGACTTTGACAATTTCGCTTTCGGAATAATTGAGGACGGCCGCGCTGACGGATTCTCCCCCCATGCGTGACACAACTTTGGGCACATCAAAACCCAGATAGGCCCGCGACCAGGCGTCGGGATAAACCGGAATAGTGCCACCAACAGATGATGAGATGCTGTCGAATTCGACACCCACAGACATGCCGTTATTATCCATCAGCGAGAAATCGCCGATCTGTGTCATGAAATTATAGGTGTCATACAGGTCAACCAGCCCAAGTTGATGTCCGAACTCATGCGCCAGAACGCCATTCAGAGCTGTGATGCGATTATCCTGGCTTTCAGTCTCCGGCACCTGCAAAGCTTCACTTACCTGAAACGCTCCGTTGTCGACGATAACCGGTTCGGCCAGTCTGATGAACCCGGTATAAAAATCATCGGGAGTATCGTTGATAAATGCGAAATTATTTTGCTGATCCGAGCCGGCATGGAAGATTATTATCGCCTGGTATTGCGAAAAATCTATCTCCGGAGCGGCCGAGTCGGCAAAAGTGATAGCGTCGATTAGAAAATGCCCCAACTTGTCGGCAACCGAGGAATCAGCCCAGGGACCCTCGGAACCGTAATAAGACATTTTAACCGGCAGCCTGAAAGTCGAGCTTTCCGGTTGAGGAAATATATCCCAGCTAAGGTCGAGTTTTTTATCGGAGACGAAATACCAATATCGACGCAAACCTTCCATGTGCGAATTGAAATAAGCCGTTCCATGCGGAGCGGGATCGATATAATGATGTTCCTGAGCGACAAATTCATCATAAGAACGCATATCGAAAGTGCCGATACCGGTGGTTTTGGGATCGTCAGGTATTTCCGGCTGGAATTCTATTTTGAGCACCAGGACCTTGACGGTATCCTCTAAAACCGCCAGCGACAGGGGCAACCCGCGTTTTCCGGTAGGAAGCGAAAACGGAGTTGGCCTATCCAATCCAAGAATATTTTTTTGAGAGATATCGGATTTAAATGATGGCCTGATTTTACCCCCGTCCGTTTCCTGAGGAACAACTTTCCAGGTAATAGGACGCATCATATCCTTAGATGAGGCTAATTCCGGCAGGATTAGTAATATGACTGCCGGAATAATTATCCGAAGGCTGCGAAAGGACACTATTTAGAACCCCACGTTCATGGAAAACCTGATAGTGTTTCCCAGGCGGTTGGTATTTTCGTTGCTTGGCGGAATATAGGCAAAATCAAACCGGTAATCGGTGTATTGCAGAGAAGCGCCAAGTGTGACGTACTTTTGGTAGCCGACCTTGTCATAAACATAACCGGCGCGCAGAGCTACATAATTCGAATACCAATATTCCAAACCGACATGCGGAATGATTTCTTCAATTTCGGTTTTGACGCTATGGTTAAGATCGACCAAAAGCTTGGTAGCCTCGCCGATAACCGCGAGTCGATTGAACGGGGAATCGATCAACTTATAATTGAAACCGACCGCAAGCTTGCGGGGAAGCGGGTCAGCCTGATCAGCGTCGATGTAAGAAATGTCAGGTCCGATATTTGTTACCGTAGCAGCCAGGGTCATTTTACGGCTCATATCATAGAGAACGCCAGCGTCGATAGCCGCCGAAGAGCCAATACCGGTACCCTGTTCTCGTCCAGCGCCTGCAATCGATAGATGCGAATTAATATAACGCAGCGACAGGCCGCCGTAAACGTTATTCATAAGCCTGGTACCGTAAGACAAGGTCAAGGCCATTTCGTAAGTGTAGAAAGTACCCATTGGCCTGCCGACCTCATCCATCCTCTGCTGATTTCCCAGAGAGAGGAAAGTGACTCCCATTCCAAACGTTCCCCAATCCCTGGTAGGGAGAACGAAGGAGAAATATTCATAATAGATATCACTGGCAAGCTGCACCAGGTAGTTGGAATGCATAAATGTGATTTGCTTTTTGGGCGCGGCATAGACTGAAACCTTATCGTTCGAGCCGACCCATAAATCCCTGGAGTGCGAATAGATATTGGAGATACTGGAGCCTGAGAAATCGTTATTATGCATCCGACCCCATTTGCCGTTATCGTATTCGACCACTCCCTGGTCTGTCGCCACGACAGTCGATTTGGAAGAAATCGGCTCGATAGTATTAATCTCAGTTCCCAAAGCGTTGGCAAAAACGAGTATTCTGGACCCAGCCGCAAGAGAATCGGAGGTCAAGCCGTTATATTGTTTTATCAATGCCGCTAATTTTTGAAGTTTTACCGGATTGCGATCCGGGATAAAACGAGTGGCAACCTCGTCAACAGTCGTTGGCTGATCGGCCTGGATAAGTTTGTAACCGAAAAGACGGAAACTTTCGCCATCGAAATAGCTTATGCCGGTGGTGGTGCCAATCCACACTCGCCCTTTGGGGTCAACGCCAAGAGCCGTGGGTTCGCCTTTATAACCTAAGCGATACGGCATTTTTATTGATTGTCCGGCTGATACCGTGTCACCAAGATTAGCGTTAGCCCTGGCGATTTCGGTTAGAATTCTGGCGCTGTCGACCACTCCAAGCTCTCCGTAGAAATTTTGAGTCGACTTAATTAAAGTCTGGCCGACGCCAAATTGCTTTTCCTGAGCATTGGACCATTTTAACCCATCATAATGATATAGATCTGTGGGAGTGGAAGCCCAAACATTGCGATCACCATCGGCGGCGATAGCAGTGATTCGTCCCTTGGGAGCGCCAGCGTCGGATGCGAAGGCATTAAAAGTGCGGCCGGAGAAACTCATTATGCCCTTATCGGTTCCGACATAGACGCGGGTTCCAACTTTTTCGACAACGGTGACATTGTCAGATACCATCGAATCTGCTTTAGCGCTGAATGACGACCATCTCAACTTATCCGGCTCCAGGCGGAAGAATCCGGATTTTGTGCCGATATAAATATTTTTATCATCTGATCCAACGCAGTTGATGGTATCGGGCAGGATAAGATCATAAGGTATCCAGATACGACGGTCTCCCTTGGAGGCAATGGCGCGATCAAATCCAAAAGCGATCTTATCGAGATTCGCCGTAGAGGGAATCGAATCTTTCAAAGCGCCATTGATATCAGCGCGAATTTGGTCGATTCCGACAGGATTAATTCGCAATTCCAGCCAGGCCTTATTGAGTTTATCGAAACCATATCCGATTTCGTCTTTATAAGAGTAATTTGCCGGAAGAGCGCCGGTCAGTCTGGTCCTGAGCGAATCGATTGTCTCCGGAGTGATAGGATTATTCTGACGGGCCAGCTTATCAATATAGGGTCCGGCCGCCTCCTCACTTAAACCGGTGTAGCGTATCAGAAGCGATTTTAGGGATGAACCGGCATTCAATTGCTGCCTGCTTCCTGTCGTCCAGGCAACACCATCCCATTTGGCCAATTTACTGTTTACCAAACCCCAGATATCATATTGGCGGTAATTATTTTCGGGCAGGTTATTTTTAACCAAGACAACCGCCTGAATGGAGTCTTTATCGCTGCCTTGAAGGGTTTTCCAGGTTCCGGTTAAGGGATAGCGCCCCAATCCGGCGGGATTCCAATGCACGGACGTGGCGTCATCTGCAATCGAGATAAATGCCTCTCCCATGCCGGCCGCCCTCGCTCCCGGCGCGATCAGCAGAAACGGCACACCGGTGCGTCCCACCTGTGCAGATGCTCCAGCGGTGCAAAGTAGAATTAATATGACCACGAGCCTGTAAAACTTCATCTTTTCCTCCATATATTAGACCACAAAAACATTTTCGTAATTAATTCCTTATCTGAGAATAACCAGTTTACCCGTTTTATCGGCATTTTCACTTGAGCCATCAGGGAGCCGTTTCTCAGCGGTAACTTTATATAGATAAATCCCGTTTGCCAGGCGGTCGCCGTCGGCATCCAAAAGATCCCAATTTACCTGGTTACAATCCATCCGGGTTAGATCGCCTGAGGTGATATCGATAGTTTTTATTTTCTTACCCGATTCGGTAAACAACTTTATTGTCACATGATCGACATTATCGTTGAGGCAGTACTGAAAAGCAGTGCTGGACATTCCGGCCTTAATTGGATTTGGATAGTTCATAACATCAGTCAATTCCAGCTTGTCGGTCGCCACTGCCTCGATACGGCGCGTGATGAGAGTGGAGTTATTGAAATTATCCCAGATTTTCAGGGAAATATCATGTTCACCGGCAGGTATTTCGGGCAGCTTGATATCGAGCCTGCCGCTTTGATAGTCGCCCTGGTTATAGCGGAAATAGCTGGTAACGTCCCCGCTGTAAACTTCCCCGCCATCGATTGCGGCGACAATCCCGTGCCCAAGTTGTCCGGTAATATTTATCCCGTGCTCGTCGTGAACCTCAGCCCCCAATGTGAAGCTTAGAGGCACCATGGTGACACCGTCACCAAACTGGCGGCCATCCACCAGAAGCGATACAGACGGGCCGACGGTATCCTGAACAGTCGAAAGCGAACCGGAGATAGCAAGCGAGTCTTTTACGCCGACGGCATCATACGAACCATTGCCGGCATAGGCGTAAATCTTAGCGCCTCGGCTGCCATAGGAAATATCTTTGGGGATGAAAAATCGGCTGGAGAAATGGCCGTTGACCACATCAGCGGGCCCGAAAAATATAGTTGAGCCCGGAGAGATGAAAGTTACCTGATATGGTAAGGGATTATTCAGCCAGTCTCTCAGGGTTACCTGACGGACTACGCTTCCATCTTTAACGGTAATCCAAACGGTACCGTTGAAATCGGTTTGTAAATTACCGTGATCATCGGTAATCTCACCGGCCAGGCTGTCTACCGAGAGGGCGACCAGAGTATCGGGAGCGGCCGTTATGTTGACATCATATTTGGGATATTGGAGAATCTGGGCAGGGTCGCCAAAGACCATATAGCGGCGATCATTGTCATCTACCTGTCCATAGTTAGCGCGCAGGAATTTGGCCATGTACAAGGCCATGCCGATCCCGATCGAGTCGTGAACCAGGACTTGATCGAAGAAATAATTATTAAGGAATTGATTGGGTGTCGCCCAGGAATCCCGAGTGGCCGAGATCACCGAAATTGCCCCGCGCGATCTTCCGCGCAATAGCTCTTCCGCCATGCATTCGACATTGGGAACATCGAAACGGCCGATAGAACATGAGGCGGTGAAAACCAGGGGCAGCCTTTTACCATTAGTCAGCCTGGGGATATCCTCGACGCGCCGGAAGATATGCTCATCAGCCCAAAGATTGGCGCTGCCGTGGCCTATCCAGTTTATAATTAAGGCGCCTTGATTCCAGGCACTGATAAGAGCATTACGGGCTTCGGGCTTCTCCCCTCCCGGACCCATGAGGTAATCGACCATATAAATTTTATTGATTTCGAATTTGGCCGGGACATGTCCGTTCGCTAAGGCTTCAGCCTGGGGATTGGTATGGTATCTCTCGTTGGGGTCACCCGGATGCAAATTATCATCGGCGACTATAACCACGCGATTCCGCCAGGGCCCAAGATCGGGATTGGTATCATAATCCTCGATTTTGCTGACAATATCATCGGCTTCCTGGGCGCTTCGGGCATTAATACGCCCGATAACCATATCGGGAAGGAGATTGCCATCAGAATCAAGAAAGCCATCCCTGTTGAAATAAATGAAATTCTCATCCCCCATAGCAGTGGTATTTTCGAAGGGAGGAATATAATTGCGAAGGTTGTTGCCATGATAGTTTCGATAATCATAGTTGCCGTCGCCAAGCAAGCAGGCGAAACTGGGGGCCGGGTCGGGCCAGTTTTCGTAGGCGTATTTGAGAAAATCTCTAATGGCGACAGCATCGGTGAGTCCGAAAGAGAATTGATTATAGACATCGGATATTTTTACAACCCTGGCAGTCAAACCATTGGCGGCCTGCCGGTGTTGAGCGAGGCGCACGGCCTGATCATAGAAACCATCATAAGTGACGATAATTTCGTCGGCGCGATTCTGAGAAAGGGTAGCATCCCTGAGATTATCCATTTGATAGAGCGAAACCGCTCCGGGGCTTTTCAGTCTGTCGCGGCTGGTGAAGCAATACCTTTTATGAGATAGAGAAGAAACGGTATCATCAAAAGCCAGATTGCCGTTATCAAGAGTCCCATTTACAATTTCAACGGGATTATTTCTATCGCCAATATCGAACAGAAAATAGGGCGTTCTCACATTAGTAAGCGTGTATTTTATCGTTCCAAAAGAATCCGGTTGTGTAAACGTCAAGACACCATCGACAACCTTAAGCCATCGCTTGTAATCAACATCAACATAATCGAGAGTCATATCGCCGGGCGATTGGAATTGAAGGCCGTTGGCGCCCTCGACGAATTCGGAAGTTTTGTAAAAGGCAAATGTTGGATAAAGCATGCCCGTAATAGGGGCGCCGCCATTTACCGACAAGGTAGGATCGCCATATTGATGCCTGACAGTTACAGTAGCCTCGGAGCCGGGCACCAGATCAGTCAACTGGGAAGTGACAGAAAACGTCAAGCCTCTTCCCCAGTACCATTCGAATTCATCCATTTCCTGATCGCCGGAAAACCAGAAGACCGTTTCCTGTTCCTTATGGGCAACCGAGGTGTAGCTATCGACTGAGATATCGACCGGACCATCGGGAGCCCCATCAAAGGATGCAATCCGGCGCGGCTGTCCCTGGAAATCGCCATCGAACGTAAGCCAGTAAACATTTTTATCAGTGTAATGATCTTTATAGCGTTCGAACCTGTGAAATTGCGTGGAGTATTGCCAACTATCTACCGCATCCGCATAAAAAACAACCAGGTCTCCGTTATCGAAACTTCCATCGTCGCCGCCCAGAATTTTGACGGGGATTTCAGTTAGCTGAGGTCGAGGCTGGCTATTGGCTACAGGAAGTTCCTGGCCACCACCATAAAATACCCTGATACGAGTGGGGTCAATACTTAAGGGATCGATTCCAACCATGGAAAATTGCGGCCAGCCAAAACCATAAATACCGTCAGTGGTAAGTTCAATCCTGATCCAGGTTGCAGAGGAGTCGAATGGAGTCGAACTGGTTATGGCCGCTTTGGCAAATGGCAGATTACGAGGTAGATACCAGTTACGTCCGATATCATAATTAGCTATGATTTGTTCGAACATTCGTCGATAAGCCGGCCCCGGATCTCGATATCCTTCAGCGAATTTCTGACTGCCTCCGACGAAATCGACGCGCACCGTCATACTTTTTAGCACGGAAATTTCCTGAGGTTCAAGAGAATACCGAGCTGCGGGAATCGCGAGACGAGCAATGTTCAAGCCTCGCGTGACGCCGCTGGAAGATATATAAGGTTTATCATCGGGGATAATCGGCTTAGCAAGTTTAGCTTGAAGATAGGCCTGATGGAGCGCGTCAGAGTTAGGTCGTGAGAAATATGGCGCCAGCTGCTGGAAAACTATGGGTGCATATTGGGATTCCTGAACGGTTATCCTCGCTGAAGCTTCGGGCGGCATAGCCAACGGTACGATTTTGAGGGGGATTTCGATTGTACCCTCTTTGGCATTTTGTGCTGTTCCGGGAATACTCAACAGATTAAAACCATCCTCGCTATAAGGCACAATTGAAGCATCCGGAACAATATAGCGAAGAGTTACGCCACCGGCATCCGATTGCAGAATTTCCACATCATCATCAAATATGGCCCCCGCCCAAGATAAATTGGCGCAGAGCATTATGATAAATAGATAGATGATGGCTGTTAATTTTTTCGATTGAGAGGAACGATTCATTAGGTCTCCATACCCGCAATTTGATTTTCCGGGCGAGGGAAATTGCCCGCAAAATCAAAAATCAGCTAACAGGTTAATGTAGCGCACGCTTTCTTCAGTTGTTCTGCTTCTCTACAAAAACCTTTTAACTAATCGCGATACGCAATCCCTTTCCTCTAAATCGTTGCAATTAAAATACCTTCGCCGAAAAAAATGTCAAGAATAATTTTGCAGAACAGAGGTTCAAGCAACCTCGAACAAGCCTTGAAAAATATGAAATCCTGATACTATGATCCCTCGATTCAATGATTGAACTTACTTTCATATATTCACTTAACTTATTATCGACAAACATCATAGGAGGCATTAACCATTATTATTAAAGGTACCTGATATTTTTATCATCCATATTATAATTCTCTAAATAACCACAACAAATGAATTTCTACAAAAGCCACCACGCCAAAATACCCGCGACAAAAAGCGCTGGAATTAAATTCCCGACCTTTATTTTCCCAAATCCCAAAAGGTTAAATCCAATTCCCAAAATTAATGCCCCGCCAGTAGCGCTAATTACGTCCATCACGATTTTACTGATAGAATTACCGGCAGCCATACCGGCGTAAGTTAGCAGACCCTGCATAACAAATACCGTAACAGCGGAGAAAATCACTCCCACACCCATCGAGGCGGTTAAGGCAATTGCCGCCACACCATCCATAAGCGATTTGATATAGATGATATTGGCATCCCGCGCAAAACCGTCTTGAAGCGAACCGACGATTGTCATCGGCCCGGCGCAAAATAAAAGCGAGGCAGTCACAAATCCCAAAACAAAAGTATTGGGTGCCGGTTGAGTATCATTGTTTGAAGGTCTGGCAATTTTTAAGTGAATCTTTTCGCCGACTCGTTCCAACCACTCCTCAATACCGATCAATTGCCCGATAATTCCGCCAACAACGAGCGACCCTACAACCAAAAGGACCTTAGAAGTGGCTACGGTTGTTTGGATACCAATCAAAATTGTGGAAAGCCCGAGGGCGGTCAAAATGATCTTTTTAACGGGATCGGATATACGAGCTCCCGCCAACAAGCCAAGACCGGAGCCTGCTATTACAGCAAGCGTGTTGACAATGTAACCCCAGAGATGCATGAATCACTATTTAGGAGATCGCGGTGGTAATCCGCAAGGGAAAAAGCCCGCGGGTTCCGCCTTTTGTCCCAAGGGACAAAAGGAGAAATCGGATTGGAGCCCGTTTGGCCTTCTCATAATCGGGGATAGATCACTTTTACAAAGGAAGCATACCACTCTTCTTATAAGAATTTCGGGCGTCCAATCCGATTTCTGTGCCCCGACTTCGTCGGGGCCGCGGAACCCGCGAGCCATCTGTGATGGCCTCAAAATCATGCAAAATCTACTGACAGGTTCTGTCAGTAACGCCTGATATAATTTAAGCATTTGAGGAAATTTTTACATGGAGGAACAATGAAAGATCCGCAAAGTGACATGTATCGCAGAATGATGAAAATCGCCGGGGTTAAGGATGGGTATCATCGCGATCAAGTTTTCAACGAGGAGAAACGCTCTGATTATTTATGGTGCCTGCATTGTCAGAGGACTTATCATCGTGGTGAATATCGCGATATTGACGGCATTCAGATGTGTCCCTACGATGATTGCGATGGAAACACGGTAATGGATGGTTTTGATTGGGAAAGCGTCAGGGATCAACACAATTCGTATCCCGTAAAGCCTGAGAGAGGAAAAGTATATAATAATTAATCAGGCAACAATTTGAGGAATTTTAATATAGCATTTCGAAGTTGAGTTTTGGAGCCATTGTTTTTAATAACATAATCTGCCAGAGCCGCTTTGTCGCGATCCGGAATTTGGGAGCTGATTCGATCCCGGGCCTCGCGACTGGAGAGGCCTTGCGCCCTTAAGCGCTTCAAACGGATATCACGTTTGGCGGTAACAACCAGGATATAATCGCACCAATCGGCAATACCCCATTCGAAAATGAGAGCGGCATCGATAACGGCCAATTTCGATTTCTTACGATGTTTTTTGAGATCGGATTTTAGAATCTTAAGCAGCATGGGATGAACTATTTCATTTAATTTGCGATGAGCCTCAACATCGGAGAAAGCGATCCGGCCCAACAGGCGTCGATTGAGGGCGCCATCGGAATTTAGTATCTCGTTGCCAAATGCTTTCACGAGATTTCGAAGTACTCCGGGATGCTCATCCACTGCCCGTCGGCCGGCATCATCTCCTGAAAGTATGATAGCGCCTCTTTCGGCAAGATATTTTGCGGCCAGCGATTTGCCTGTCCCCGGGCCACCGGTTAATCCGATAATGATCATTTGGCCTCCAGCCAATTATTGCCAACGGCGATATCGGTCCTGATCGGGACATTGAGCTCCACAGCATGCTCCATTTCATGTTTGACAAGCGCCTTAAGCTCGTCGAGTTCATCCTGATGAGCGTCAAACACAAGTTCGTCATGCACCTGAAGGATCATTTTCGATTTCATATTTTTCATACGTTGGGCGATATGAATCATGGCAATTTTAATCATATCAGCCGCGGTTCCCTGGATCGGTGTATTGATTGCAATCCGTTCCGCGAAGGCTCGCGCTTGAGCCGATTTGGCGTCTATATCGGGTAAATAACGCCGTCTCTCGAAGAGCGTGGAGACATAACCGTTTTTATGGGCAAATTCAATCGTGCGGTCCATGTATTTCCTGATTCCAGGATAACGCTCGAAATAAACATCGATGAATTCTTTTGATTCCGATAGGGTTAACTCCGATTGTTGAGCCAATCCATAGGCGGAGACACCATAGATGATCGCGAAATTGGCAGTCTTAGCCTTCCGTCTCTGAGCGGGCGTAACATTTTCGATTTCGACTCCGTAAACCTCGGCTGCTGTACGCCTATGGATATCTTCGCCACGCTTAAACGATTCAATCATGGTGGTGTCGCCGGCAAAATGAGCCATAATGCGAAGCTCAATCTGGGAGTAATCGGCGGAAACAAACTTATATTCATTACCGCGAGGAATAAACGCTTTTCGAATCTCTCGGCCCTCATCGGTTTTGATAGGGATATTTTGAAGATTGGGGTCTGTGGACGACAACCGTCCAGTGGCCGCGATAGTCTGATTGAAACTGGTATGCACGCGCCCGGTGCGAGGATTAACCATTAGTGGAAGAGCATCGATATAAGTCGATTTAAGTTTCGTTAACTGACGGTACTCCAGAACCATTCGAGGCACTTGATGAGTCAGGGCCAGCTTTTCCAAGATATCAACAGATGTTGCCCGGGAGCCTCCTTTGGCTGTACGACGAGTAGATTTGAGTTTGAGCTTATCGAAAAGTATTCGGCCAAGCTGCTGAGGAGAATTAAGATTGAACTCCTCGCCGCATTCCGTATAAATTTTTTGTTCGATACTTTTTAACTTATGGCCATAATCTTTGGAAAGCTCTTTTAAGAATCCGAGATCGATTCTGACACCGGTTTCCTCCATATCACCCAACACGGGCACCAGGGGCATTTCGATATCATTCAAAAGCGGCAAAAGCTTGAGTTCCTTTATTTGCGGTTCGATCAACTGTTTGAGCCGAAACGTGAAATCAGCGTCCTCGGCGGAATACATGGTAGCCTTGTCTATTGGCACGTCCGCAAAACCGATCTGCTTTTTCCCTTTGCCGATAAGCTCGGTTATTGAAACTTTCTTATAGTTGAAAAATTCGAGGGCAAGGGAATCAAGATCGTAGGCGCGTTTGCCGGGATCGAGCAAATACGCTCCGATCATAGTATCAAACGCAAGCTTATCCATATATAAGCCGTGGTTTCGAAGAACCTGGCGATCATATTTAATATTATGGCCGATGATTTTGATATCCGCCTTGAAAAATTTTTCAAACCGTTCCAGCACCTCACCCATCGGCAGGCTTGTCCCCGTAGTGTGCGCTATCGGAATATAAAAAGCATTCCCCTCTTTGGCGCAAAGCGAGATACCAACCAGACTGGCGTCAATGGCGTTGGGCGAGGTTGTTTCCGTATCGAGCGCCAACTCCTTGAGCTTTGCCATACTTGCGAGCACGTTATCGAGTTCGGAAAGATCGCGAACAGTTTTATAGGCCGCGATCGGTCCTTCTGTTTCGGTGGCGAAAAGATTCACCGCTTGGGGAGCAGCCAGTTTATCGGCCAGGCCTTTGAATTCCAACCGTCGAAACAGCGGTATAAGAACATCGGAGTTAGGTTTTTGAATTTTCAATTCATCGAGATTAAGCTCAACCGGGCAATTCATATCAATCGTCACTAATTTTTTGGATAGAATAGCCTGCTCTTTATAGGTGGCAAGGAGCTCGGCGAGCTTACCCTTCTTTTCTTTGGGCCCCTTCTCAAGGGCGGTATCAAGATCACCGTATTCATCGATCAGTGCAACGGCCGTCTTTGTCCCCACGCCAGGTATGCCGGGGACATTATCGGATTTATCTCCCATCAGCGCCAAGGTGTCGATTACCTTTTCGGGTAATACTCCGAATTTTTCCTTCACGGCATTAGCATCCATAATGGAAAAATCTTTGGGATGAAGAATCTTGACATTATCGCGCACTAATTGAAAGAAATCTTTGTCTCCCGAAAACAGCAGAGTTTCAATCCCTTTCCTCATTGCCTGTTCGGAAAGCGTGCCGATGATATCATCAGCCTCGTAGCCTTCCATCTTGATAACTTTAATATTAAAACCAGCGACGACTTCCTCGATCCAGGGCCATTGCTCAATCAATTCGGCGGGCGGTTTGACGCGGTTAGCTTTATATTCGGCATGTATTTTATGGCGAAAAGTCGGTTTGGGGGTATCGAATACTACGGCCAGATAATCAGGTTGCTGTTCATTAATTATTTTCGTAAGAGAACTGATAAACGCAAACACGGCTCCGGTATTTTCGCCATGCGAATTTATCAGCGGGTTGCGGATAAATGCGAAGTAACCTCGATAAACAACCGCCGAACCGTCTATTAAAATAAGTTTACTCATGGTTGATATATAACCTGTGTTCGATAATATATTTCTCAACCTCAGAACAAACTAAGTCCGATATTGGTTTCCCCGCCCGGATTCGATCGCGCACCTCAGTTGAGGAGATATCGGTTGGCGGCATTTTAAAATATATCACCTTATCAGCATAAATGCCATGCGGATTAAAATTAGGCCTATTGGCCGCGGCTATCCTGGCCAACTCCGCAATCCGTTCCGGTTGATACCAGTCTTCGATATCCGTAACATTATCGGCTCCAATTAATAGAAAAAGCTCATCATTTGGATATAAGGCATTAAGCTCAGTTAATGTATCGGCGGTATAGGACGGCCCTGGCCGATCCATTTCGATTGTCGAAATTTTAAATCTGCTATTATTCCCTAAGGAGAGTTCCAACATCACCAAACGATCTGATTGACCGGCAACGATTCGTTTAAGCTTATGCGGTGGTATATTGGCCGGAACGAAAATAACTTCGGAAAGATTCAACTCCTCCAACGCGGCCCGGGCAATCGCAATATGACCATTGTGCGGAGGATCAAATGTGCCTCCCAGTATGCCAATTCTGGCCAAGAGATCTCAGCCCCCCGCAGACTCTTTAGGCCCAAGTTTCGATATATTGGCCTGGGCTTTTTTGACAAGCTTATGATTAGGGAAAGCGGTTACAAAATTCTGAAATGTCTCCAGGGCATCAGCGGTTTTCCCCTGTTTCATCAAAGCTACTCCGGAATAGTAAACCGATGCCGCAGCCCATTGAGTATTGGAGTAATTATCTCTAACCTGCCCGAAATAGAGAAGGGCGGGATCATAATCGTTTAATCTTAAATATAGTTCGCCGGATTTAAACAGTTTTTGCGCCAGCTTATCATAAAGCTGATCCAAATTAGCCCTGGCATCATCAACAAGCGGGCTATCCGGATATCTGTCGAGAAATACGCCGAATTCGTCAACAGCCGAATAGGAATCGGTCTGATCCTTATAATAAGGAGGTGATTGTTTGAAGTATGACATAGCTACGTAATACTGGGAATCATCGGCCAGCGCTGACGATGGAAATGTCTGCAATACCTTTCGGAATTCACCGATCGCTTCGGGATAACTGCTAATGTTATAATAACTCATGGCCAGATAATACTGAGCAGTATCGATGAAGGTCTGTCCGGGAAAGCCATAGATTACTTTTTGAAGCTCCTTTTGGGCCTTGAGATAGTTACCCTTTTCAAAATAGTTCATTCCCTGCTGGAACTGCTTATAAGGAGTTAGTTCTTCCTTTACCGCCGTTTTTGAGCACGACAAAGCCGCAACCATAATTAAAGCACCAAGAATCCAAATCGAAATTTGCCTCATCAATTCCTCATCTGTTTGCGAAAAATAAATAAACCAACGCCCCTACCGCTCCGATTACCAGGGTTGGCTCCACGTATCGCGACCATCCCGAAGCAGGCGCCTGCGGAGCCAGTTCCGGAATATTGCGGCTGTTAACGTACTTTGCCCAGGCGGGATCGATAACGTCGTTGTATGCGACCGAGAAATCTTTCACCTCACGCAATTGTCCATCCATACCGCTACGAATGGTTATACGCAACTGAGCCTGCAACTGACGTTTTATTTTATGAGCTTTAAGGAAACCTCTTGAGGCTCCCTTAGAAAAAGAAAAATCAAATCCCTGAAGATCGAATTGAAGGTTATCTGCGTTGGGTGCAAGCGTGGATGATAATAGCACCTGGGGATATTTGGATCGCATCGCATCGGCAATTGCTCCGGCGATGAGAATCTCGAGGTCTTTTTCACCAGATATTATAAGCAGCGCGGCAGCCGAATCCTTTTCGATACCCTGGGTAATCTGTTCCCGAACGGAATTGACCACGATTTGTTCATTGGTAACGGGCTGCGACCAAACTGATGTAAAGCCGATGAATGCGAGAAGAAGAGAAAAAAGGAAAGTCCGGGGAGCGCTATTTTTCATTAAATCGATCCTTTAATTCCAGGTAGATTTTTCGAACTTTATCATAATAACGCGCCGGCGGGGCTGCGCCAAATGAAAAATACTCCTCGGTAACGCCGGTTCCGATATTATAAGCCGTGATCGCCTTCTTAATATCTTTATATCTTAGAATAAGCTCGAAAAGATAGGCGGTGCCGACCCGAACATTCAAGCCCGGGTTTCCCAGGCCGCCTTTCTGCGGCCATTGAATTCCCCATTTGGCGGCCACCCTGGTTGCAGTGGATGGCAATATCTGCATCAAGCCTTCCGCCCCCATATCCGATGTCTGTGATTTGCGAAACGAACTCTCAGAGATGATTACCGCTAAGATCAACAGCGGATCAATCCCGTATTTATTACTTTCATCATAAACGACATTGGCGATTTGGGCAGATTCATTTTCGTTGAACCCGACCTGGTAGTGTTCGATGATATCGAGTATCTTTACTTTCTGTTCAAGTTCTTCGATCTTCTTCTGCTGTTCAACAATTACGGTTTGATGCTGATTGTACTGCCAGATAAGCCAGGCAATAATGGCGCCCTGGAGAATATAAATCAAAAGAAAGGTAAAGCTGACAGGTCGAGAGATGATTATCCCTGAGGTTTTAATTTTCGTTCCTGTGACAGACATACTGCCTCCTTTCTCTAAAGCTCGGTGGCGGAAAGATCATAAGCATCGGAGCCTACAATTTTGACCTCTGTAAACTCGCCGGGTTTAGCGTGACAGTTGCTTATCAGCACCTGACCGTCAACCTCCGGCGCCTGAAACCATCCGCGGGCATGGCCGACTCCGTCGGAATCGATCTCCTGCAACAGGACCCGTTCCCGCTGTCCGACACGCTGCTTTAGCTATCTCGCCCGAAATCATATTCTGAATATCCAAAAGAGTCAAGTATCTTTCGTCGATAGTCTCTTCGTCAACACGGTCTTTGAATTTATAAGCCGGGGTTCCCTCCTCCGGGGAATATTTGAAAACTCCAACATTATCGAATTTCGCAGTTTCGCAAAAATCGAGAAGCTCGGCGAAATCCTTATCGGTTTCGCCGGGAAACCCGACGATAAACGTGGTGCGTAATACCAATCCCGGCATACTTTCCCTCAATTTGGCGATAAGCGATTCGATCTGGATGCGATGTACCTTGCGGTTCATTTTCTTGAGGAGATGTTCGCTTATGTGCTGAAGGGGAAGATCGATGTACTTAATTACTTTATCGGTTGCTGGCCATAACGGAAATTATATTTTTATCGAGATGTGCCGGATGAGCATACATCAGCCTGATCCAATCACAGGAAGTTTCTAAGGCTAACCGCTCTAACAAATTGGCCAGGCTATCTTTATCGGCGCCGTTTCGTCCATAAAGGGTAGTATCCTGTCCAATCAGAACCAGTTCTCTGGCGCCGTTGTTGGCAAGAAATTCAGCCTCAGAGATAATTTCCTGCAGGGGGCGACTGGTGAACGGCCCTTTGATATTGGGGATGGCGCAGTAAGCACAGCGATTATCGCAACCTTCGGAAATGCGTAGATATGAAAAGGCCGAAATCGGCTTAACCCTTTTAGGATGATACCTATCGAAAGCTGGTGTCTTTGGCTTGTTTATCGGCCAGCCCAACTCCTGCAATTTTGAGACAAGCTCATGATGCCGATTCCAGGGAAGAAAGATATCGACCTCGTTAAGCGACCGACTTAAGTTGTATCGAACGGGCAGGCATCCGCACAATACCAGGATTGACCCGGCCTTTCTATCCTGATGGAGATCGAGGACAGTCTGGATAGCCTCGACTTTAGCATCATTAATGAAGCCGCAACTGTTGACTAGGAGCAGGTCGGCAGAACCGGGGTCGTCAACCGGTATCAACCCGGCGGCAAGGAGGTCCGTTTGCAGAGCCTCCGAATCGACCTCGTTCTTGGGGCAACCAAGTGTTGCCAAATAAAATGATTTTGCCTTATCGCCGACTGCCATATCTATTATGTGCTCCTTTATTATTTACTCGCGGCCTGGGGCCAAATATAGGGAAATAATATTAAAAGGCCATAAAAATATGGTGTCTGGGCAAGTAAGATATTGTGATTTCTTAACTTAGTATGTACAGGCCGGGCTATTAATTAGGGAAGCAAATGAGAAAGCGAACATCTCAGAGAATAATCTGATTCGGTTATTCTATCAAATCAATCAGTTTATAACCTTGGGGAATATTAATAAAAAACAGATTGATTTTTTTGGATCGCTTGAGTGTCTCTTTGGTAACGGTCAGGGTCACATCGTTATCGGAGATATCTTTATAATAAATTTCTTTGATGCGGTTATTCTTATCCAGAGTAAGTTTCACGTTAGCAGGTGATACACCTTCATTGCCCACTAAATCGAATTGCTTTGTATCATCTTTGGCCCGGTAATCATTCAATGTATAATGTTGATTCCATTTGATTATAAAATCGGTCGGCATCAGATACGATTCGGTAAGTTTCTTCTGGATTTGCTTATTTTTCCGGGATAGAACCCAGATGGTATCGGCAATCCCCACGACCTCCTCGCTATCGCTCTTATAATAAAATGTATCCGGGGAGTTGAACATAAATTGTATCGACGAGTTTTGAGTATCATCGAAAACCGGTTGATAGATGCGCGATTGCATGGTCCATTGAATACCGCTAACGGCCTTATAGCGATTGGCCATCTGATTAAGAATTTCCTCGCCTTTTGATACCGAAATCTGCGAGGCGATCAGGAGCGAAAGAATATAGGCTAACATCTATTATTTGTACTCTTTTGATTCCAGGTAGGTTTCATCAACCAAAACTTCGCGGGCTTTGCTGCCATCATACGGACCGACAACCCCAGCCTGTTCAAGCTGATCGATCAAACGGGCGGCACGCTGATAACCAACGCCAAGCCGTCTCTGAAGCAGAGATACCGAACCCTGTTTATGCCTGATGACAAGTTCGATCGCTTCTTTGAATAACGGATCGGATGCCGGATCGAAACCGGGAATGGTATCCTCGGATTCGCTCTTTTCGAAAGTCTCGATCGCCTTGGTGCGGTATTCCTGCTGACTGATAAATTCCACCAGCCGCTCGGTTTCCTCACCGGAGATATAGGCTCCGTGAATCCGGACCGGTTCGGCGAGACCGGGAGTCGAAAATAGCATATCTCCCCTGCCCAGAAGTTTTTCGGCGCCATTAGCGTCAAGGATTGTTCGCGAATCGACCTTGGAGGCAGTTTGGAAAGCGATTCTGGTCGAGAAATTGGCTTTAATGAGACCGGTAATGACATCCACCGATGGCCTTTGGGTGGCGAGTATCAGATGAATTCCAACCGCACGGGCCATTTGAGCCAGACGGGTAATCAGGCTTTCAACCCGGCTAAGTCCGCTCATCATGAGGTCGGCTAACTCATCAACAACGATTACGAGATAAGGCAGTATCTCCTTTTCGCGGGCGTTGTATTCTGCAATGTTACGGACGCCGGCGCGGGCCAGAGTTCGGTAGCGATCCTCCATCTCGATAACGGCATCAGCAAGCATCTTTTCGGCGTCTTTCATTTCGGTGACGACCGGTTTTTCCAGATGCGGCAGGCCATCATATACCGATAGCTCCAGCCGCTTGGGATCGATCAGGATGAACCTGATCTCATCGGGATGAAGCCTGAATATCAAACTTGTAAGAAGGACATTGAGGCATACGGATTTACCGCTGCCGGTTGAACCCGCTAATAGCAAATGAGGCATGCGGGCCAGATCGGCTACGAAAGGATCGCCGCTAATTGTTTTGCCGAGCGCCATTAACAACCTGGCGTCGGAATCGGTAAAAACGGGCGATGAAATAAGCTCTTTTATATAAATACCGCGTTTGACTTTGTTTGGTATTTCAATTCCCACCGCCGGTTTGCCGGGAATAGGAGCCACGATCCTGATCCGTTCGGCCTGCATAGCCAGCGCCAGATCGTCAGCTAAATTTAATATCTGCGAAACCTTAATTCCGGAAGCGGGCTTAAACTCAAATCTCGTAATGATGGGGCCAGGCAGAATATTAACCTCGCCGGATTCGATCTCGACACCAAATGTTAACAGCGTATGGCGAAGAGCCTCGGCGGTTTTACGGAAGTAAGATTCATCAATGATGGGAACTCCGCCGGGCGGATCATCAAGAAGATCGATTGTCGGCAGGCGATATTCGCCTTTAGTTCCGGGCGAGCGAATTCCCTTAATCCTGTTCGGCGGCGAAGGTTTGGTCGAAGCTTGTTCAATTGCTATCACGGGCGAATCGGCTTTGGAATTATCGGAGGCAATTGGCTGAGGTTCCTGTTTTGCCTCGTCATGCTTTCTAATATGAAGGATGCTTTTAACAAATCCCTGTTTCGCCTCGGCCTTGACGGCAGGCGTATTTTCCTTCAGCACGGTGGCTTTGGTTTTATCGGAGTCTTTGCTTTTTTTAAGGCGTTCGAGAGTATCCTTTGAGAAAACGCCTATAAAGAAGTGGGCCGCTTTGGTAAGAGCTCCGGGGACAACTATCATCAGGCCGGTGACAATCAGGGAAATCATCAAGGTGAAAGCCACCAGGCCGCCCACGAGCTTCACCAGCCCATAGGCCAACTGGTGTCCAAGCGCGCCACCGAAAGTCGTACCCAACGTTGCGAAATCATCTCTGGCGTGAAAAAGCGATATGAGAGTAATAATGGTAATAATAAAAAAGCCGGCGATAAAACTCAGGCGACGCATGGTCTCAATAGACCGTCCCAGAAACCGGTTTACTCCCCAGAGGATTAAGGCGATCGGAATTATCAGGGAGCAAAGCCCAAAGGCCACGAAAAGCCAATGCGCAATGAAAGCTCCGGCTAATCCCGCCGCGATTATGAATATCACTCGATAGAGTCGTGCCGCTATAGTCCGCTTTGTCATAAGAAATCAGGCTGACGAGTAAAAGCAGAGCCAGCGTACAAAGCAGAAGCCCCAGGATTCTATTCTTTTTATTTTTTTCCAACTCTTTGAGCATCTTCATAGCCCGAAAATCTACAATGCTATTATCGGCAAGTCAACACATTATCAGCAGCCATATCTTGATATGGGACTGTTAGCTTTTCCATAAGATACGATTATTGGTATCGAATTGCCTATAATAAATTTGATAATGACATGTCGATAAACGGCCTCATTGTAAAAAAAACGGCCCGGTGGTATTACCGAGCCGATAAAACCAAATGAAATTGAGTAAAGCTACTTGGTTTCGACCTGTTTAGCAGTCTCTTTGGCGGCAGGATTGCACATGCCGGCAAAATCGATATAAGCCTGATGCATCGTTCCGAAAGTTGCCTCGATCTTCTTGTTATCATCACCCTGACAGGCAAGATTGAGCTCATCAACGGCCTTTAAGAGAGTGGTTTTCTTATCGTCAAATGCTTTGAGGCATTCGGGAGAGCATTTACCGGTCATCGGGCATTTGTAGGCGGCAATACCCTTAGAGGCTTCCATAAGCTTCGGCATAGAGCCTTTGATTTCGGCATAGTTGCCGGACTTCAGCGCCATATCCATCGGATGCATATTGTTATGGAAATTAGTCAGTTCGTTTTTGTCGGCAACATCGGGGCAGGAACCTTCAGGAATTTTCACCGAAATCTTTTCCTCAGTGGCAGCGGTAGCAGCGGTGGCGGCAGCAGCGTTTTCGACTTTAACCTCGGCTGCAGGAGCGACGGCGCCTGTAGTGGCTTCGCTTGCAGAGGCTTCGGCCTTGCCAACGACGGTTTTGGCATGCATCGGGCATTCACCCATAGCCTTTGTCTCGCCGGATGTGGAAACGGCGGCACCGACTTTAGCATCGGCCTTACCATAGGGGCAACCGGCATGCGAGGCAGCCGCGGCAGTAGTATCGGATGCTGTTTTGGCTTTCATCATGGGGCAACCGCCGGATTCGGTTTTGGTTGCATCGCCGGCAAAGGCTACAGCTGCTGTCAATAAAAACATGATCGCTACGAGATAAATCAAACTGCGTTTCACGAGTCCTCCTTAGGTGGTTTCTTGTGGTGTTAAGACTTAATATTAATCAATCTTATTTTACTTAGGCCCGTTGTGAGGCATAAATGTAAGGTCTACAGTGGTCTCCCGTTAATTTATTCTCCGCTAAAGGGCAAATTTACTGATTAGGCAAAAGATGTCAAGCAATTCCTGCCGCGAATATAGTTAACGGTTATCATTATCTTATGTTCCGAAAGACGACGATTTTTATTTCGGATTGTTAAATACCTTGACGGGAAGTATTCAAATCCATATTTTCCATTAGTTTTGTCAGTTCAAAATTGTTTTAGCGGGGCATAACATATTATTGCATATATCTGTGGGTTTCCGAATGATATTTCGAGTCAAATTAACATGTTCAATTTCATAAGGAGGCAAAAATGAAACTTGCAATGAGGGTTTTTATTCCGGTTACAGCAATCCTGTTAGCTGGTCTGCTGCTATATGTTAGCTGCAGCAAAGATAAGTCCAACACCCCGTCAGGACCATCGACGGAATGGACAATTCTGGTTTATGCTGATGGCAACAATAATTTAGACGCTGCCCAGGGCGGCGGCTCTTACTGCATTCAGGATATTCAGGATCTCGAAGGCAACGGTTCAACCGACAAGATTGAAATCGTGGCGATGGTAGCCTCGATGAGAACCGGCGGCGGCGCCAAATATTATCATATCGAGCATTATCCCGATGATCTTGGTGATAATATCAGCTCACCGGTTCTCGAAAACAAAGGCACTAAAGACATGTCCGACTGGCAGACGCTTAAGGAGTTCCTGAATTACGGATTGGCTAATTATCCCGCCAAAAAATATATGCTGATCGTTGACGATCACGGCGCCGGCTGGCCAGGCTCTTGTGTCGACGACCAAAACGGCTCGGGCCGAATTATGAGCACATACGATATGGCTAATGCCGTAGAGCAAGCCTCGGCCGCCAATAATGTCGCTAAATTCGAAATCATAACATTTCACGCCTGCCTGATGTCGATGGTCGAGGTGGCCTACGAATTCAGGAATAGCGCCAACTATCTGGTGGCATCGGAATTTTCAATGCCGATGGAAAGTGTATTAGGTTCGAACATCTGGTTATCGAATCTTAACCATAATCCCACTCTTGGCGCCCGTGAATTAGCCTCAAATATCGCTCAAGCCGTTTATCAAGCGGGTATCGACAAACAGAAAATCGTTCACATGGCAGCCACAGACCTATCAAAGATCGGACATCTGGCAGCTAAAATGGATAACTTCGGCACTCAGCTTTCGACATCGATTGGGGATCACTGGGATGAACTGCTCGATGCCTGGCTCAACACCAATACCACTCAATATGATGGCCCGGCTTATGTTGATATCAGGGAACTGGCCAATAAGGTCAAACAGGAGCCTAATCTTCAAAATATCAATCTCATAAGCCACGCCGCAGATTCGGTGATAACCGCACTAAATGAGGCTATCGTCATTACCAATACGAATGCCCAGGGTATCACTCGCGGCGGTCTGACTATCCATATGCCTTATCTGCGGGAAATGTATGATTCCACGAGCTACGCCAGATTGGAATTTCAGCAAGTGCCGTGGACCAATTTCGTTTCGCAATTTATCGGAGTGATTGAACAGATAATCAGCCAGGCGACAATAAATGGATCCGTGACCTGGCAAGGTAATACTTTGACTCATCCCATTGTAGCCCTGATCGACAGCAGCGGTTCTATACTGAATTCTTGGCGCCTTTCGGGAGGAGCTGAGAGCGCTCCGTTCTCCGTCAGTTTCAATCCTGCTGATGCCGGTGCATCGTATATCTATGCATTTGATGATCTTGATAACGATGGCACAGTCGGCGAACAGGGTGAACCCTGGAACTGCTATGACGGCGATGGAAACCAATATTGCGATTGGTTTACCTATCAAAATGGCCAGGCAATCAATGGTATCAACATAATAATCTATGGGGGCCTTGATGGCCGTCACGGACAAGGGCCGTTCGTTCTTCCAGCAAAGTAACTCTATTTAGATTTCGATTATTCCGGCGGATGGTTTCTCCATCTGCCGGTTTTATTTTAATTTCAAATACAGGCTTGACGTTACACAAATGATATAATATCGTTGATTTATGAAATTGCATGATTACGCCTTAAAATCCGCTCTGGGATTCTGCCTTTGTCTTTTCCTATTAATTGATTGCGGTAATAAAAGCACTGTAGGCAATTTCCCCGGCGCACCATCGAATCTAACCGGGCAATCGCTGTCGTCAGCATCGATAGCTTTAAGCTGGGTCGATAACTCTGATGATGAAACCAGTTTTTTAATTTATAGAAGATATGAAAACGATTGGGTTCCATTAACCTTCGTTCCCGCAAATTCGACCTTATTTATCGATAGCCTGCTGCAGGATACAACAGAATATTCTTACCGCGTCGCAGCCAAAAATGACAACGGCGAATCAAGCCCATCGAATTCAATTGCGATTTCTACGCAGGCAATCGGGCTGCCTCCGCTGATACCAGGAGAGCCGCAGCCATCCGATAGCAGTCTGGGGGTATCTATTAATCCAACGCTCAGATGGAATTGCAGCGATCCCGATGATGATTCTCTTAAGTATGATCTTTATTTTGGATCGGGCGGCTACTTAATGCTTGTAGATTCAAACTTGACTATCAACAGCTACCAGATTTCTCAGCTTCAATATCTCAGGCAATATAATTGGAAAGTTGTAGCCAAAGACCCCGATCATCACGCAACCTCCAGTCCGGTCTGGGCTTTTACCACTCGCGATTCGATCACATTCACATTAACTACGCTGCTTCAAGGGCTCGGAATTGTTACCCGTCAACCAGACAGCTCGAATTATGCGTACGGCGATACGGTATTTTTGACCGCCATT
Source organism: uncultured candidate division Zixibacteria bacterium (assembly GCA_963801605.1). Taxonomy (GTDB): domain Bacteria; phylum Zixibacteria; class MSB-5A5; order UBA10806; family UBA10806; genus UBA10806. The sequence goes on along the minus strand of CAWDFP010000006.1, from coordinate 1,362,359 downwards.
CCCGGTTCCGGTTGGGCATTCCTGCACTGGATAGGCGATACGACAGGCATTCTTAATCCTCTGACATTGGTTATGCATCGAAATATGACGGTAACGGCAGTATTTGAGGAGGGAACCGGACAGACTACTATTAGCGGGACTGTCACCTGGCCGGGGCATACTTTAACATCACATACATACGCCTTCGCCGACACGATAAATAACTACACTCCATATTTGATCGGCCAGGCCACTGTTAATCCCACAGATGGCAATTTTACAATCGTTTTAGATAATTTGCCGGCTCCCCTACATCTTCGTTTTGAAGCCCAGGATGATGTCAACAACAGCGGACCCTGGAACCCAATCGATAATGGGGATGGCTGGTGGTTTTATGATCTTAACGAAGATGGGGTTTGGACTGACGATGACGCTTTGATAGTCGGCCCGGGGGCTCATCTAACCGGAGTCAATATTACCCTTCATCTCTGGCCATAAGTAAAATCCGAAACAATAAATTGATGTCATAATAAATTGTGACACCCCATTACCTCCCAACGCCGCGGTTCAGCGGCTAATCTCTCCTTGCTTAACAATATTAGAGGCTTTATATTGAATGATGTTTTAATTTCGAGGATTTTATGTGACGGAGGAATAATGCTCAGTACAAGCGATTTTAGAAAAGGTATGAAATTGGGATTGGATGGCGACCTGTATATTATTGTCGATTTTCAGCACGCCAGAACCGCTCAAAGACGGGCCAATGTCTGGACCAAGCTTAAGAACCTCAAAACAGGACGAGTCTTAGAGCGTACCTTTTCGGCCGGCGAAACTTTCCAGGAGCCGGAATTTACAGAGCGTATGATGCAGTATTTATATAATGATGGCGAGGCGTTCAATTTCATGGATTCAAAAACTTATGACCAGGCAATATTAAATGTCGAGCAGGTCGGCGATTCCAAATCCTATTTGCAGGAAAACGTAGAATATAAAATCATGTTTTTCGAGGGCAACCCGATTGCCATCGATATGCCGTCAGCGGTAACCTTGAAAGTAATGGAAGCTGAACCGGCCGTCAAAGGCGATTCAGTATCCAATTTGACCAAAAGCGTTGTAGTTGAAACCGGCTTAACCGTCCGGGCGCCGCTTTTCATCAAGGAAGGCGACCTAATTAAGATTGATACCTCGGACGGCAAGTATCTGGAACGAGTGAACTAAGCCTCTTGCAGGGCGATCTTCTCATAGGCCAGCCGGTTGGCATAATCGGAGTTGACGAAGCCGGCAAAGGCGATTATTTCGGCCCGCTGGTTATCGGCGCCTGTTACACCGATGAAAAAATCGAACAAGCATTTTTAGCTATAGGCCTTCGCGAAAGCAAAAAGGTCAGCGACAGCCGCGCCCTCGCGCTGGATCGTGAAATCCGAAAAATTGCCCCCTGCGAAATCGTAACCATCGGACCCGAAAAATATAACGAATTACATTCGAAAATTCGAAATCTGAATAAAATGCTGGCCTGGGGACATGCCCGCGCGCTGGAGAATCTTCTGGTAAGGGTCAATCCTACAGAGGTTATCTCCGATCAATTTGGAGATAAGAGCCTGATAGAAAACGCGCTTCTTAAAAAGGGCCGCGGAATTAATTTGACTCAAATGACCAAAGCCGAAGTGGTCCCGGCGGTTGCGGCAGCGTCAATATTAGCAAGAGCCGAGTTTTTAAGGCGGCTTGAGGGTTTATCAAATGAATATGGTGTCAGGCTTCCTAAAGGCGCGGGCACGCCGGTTGATGAGGCCGGCAGGAATTTCGTTGCGCGTTTGGGGAGGAATGAGCTTGGCAAAGTTGCCAAGATACATTTCAAAAACACAGCCCGAGTTGTAACCGATTAATCACTACTAATTTAATAGCTATTGATAAAATTACTTTTATAGAAGATAAAACGGATTAATGTCGTCGGTTGCGATTAAAATCAGCGATTACTTTATCGCATCGCAATTGGGCAAAATATTTGCCAGGGAATGGATATTGTCGCCTACCACCAAAAAGGCGCCGATTATTTTAATTCATGATTCCCTGGGATGTGTTGAACTCTGGCGCGAATTTCCCGCAAGGTTATGCGAACAGTCTGGCTGTAACGTAATTGCCTATGATCGGCCGGGGTTTGGCAAATCCGATCCGCGTTCGGGATCGTTGCCATTAAAATTTATCAGCGAAGAATCGGAAATATGCCTTCCCGCCATAGCAGGTCAATTTCAAATTAGGGAATTTATACTTTTTGGCCATAGTGTGGGTGGAGCGATGGCAATCACCGCCGCCGCCAAATTTCGTTCCGAATGCAAGGCAGTAATCGCCGAATCGGCGCAGGCTTTTATTGAGGAAAAAACCTTGCTGGCGATATCCGAGGCAAAGAAGCACAATCAAGATAACAGCCAACTCAAGCGGCTGCAGAAGTATCATGGTGAGAAAGCAAAATGGGTTTTCGATGCCTGGACCGAGACCTGGTTAGCGTCGGAATTTGCATCATGGAATCTGAAAGCAGTATTACCTGACGTGAGATGCCCGCTTCTGGTGATTCACGGCGATCGAGACGAATACGGAACGCTGAAGCATCCGGAGATGATATGCAAATTCGCCGGCGGCCCCTCCCAACAAGCTATTTTGCCAGATTGTGGACATATTCCTCATCGCGAAAAAAGCGGCGAGGTAATTGAATTGGTAGCGAAATTTGTCGAGCGGCTATAAACAGAAATCACTGAATGCCAGCGATTCTTTGAGTAAAAAAGCAGGCATTATCAGTATCGACCCAATCAGCGGCGGCGGGATCAATTCCAAAAGCCTTGCCAAATGCAACGAGGTTGCATATTATTCCGTTGAGCAGTAATCGAGACCGGATTATAAGGCCGAAGATCCGTTACGATACCTAAGAGTTTATGAGATCAATAATTAGGGAACATTTGTCCGCCGGAAGACTTATACTTATGTATGTTTGAATGCTTCAGCCGATTCCGCAGAATATGTTTATGAAAAGAATGAAACCGCTTTTGTCGATATATTGTTATAGATGAAAAATAATGGAGGTGCCGTGAAATCAAAGTATAAAATGGGGATAGTTGCTACCGTGGTTCTGGCGGTGGTAGTGTTTTTCGCTTACGCGATTGCTCAGAATCCCAACGATTCTATTTATTCCCTGGTAAAGTTATCATCCGAAATAGCATTCAGAATTAACGCCCGTTATGTGGATGAAATTAATGTACAGGATTTAGTCTATTCGGGCATTCGAGGGATGCTCGATAAACTTGATCCTTTTTCCGAATTTCTGGAAAAAACGGATTATGACAACCTCATGGAAATGACATCCGGGAAATATTCCGGATTGGGCATGACGATATTCCTGAAAGATAGCTGGGTAACGGTTATGTCCACCATGGAGGGTACTCCGGCCTACCGGATGGGGATTCGTTCCGGCGATCGTATTATCAAAATAGACGATCAATCCACAAAGAATATGAGCACCCAGGCAGCCTCGAAACTAATGCGCGGTGATGCCGGCACCAAGGTTTCATTGGGCATACAGCGGGAGGGCGTTCCCGAGCCTCTCGACTACACCATGGAGAGGGCCGTAATCACTATCAAGACAGTTCCGTTCACCGGCGTAATTGACCAGAACGGCAAGAAGATCGGATATATCAGGCTGTCGCGTTTCGGTGAGGATGCCGATACCGAAATTGAATCGGCGGTTGCGGACATGTCGAAACAGAATATCGACGGCTTAATATTCGATCTTCGCTCTAACGGCGGCGGTCTTCTAAGCCAGGCGGTGATGGTGGCCAACTACTATCTGCCCAAGGGAACCGAAGTGGTGTACACCAAGGGCAGAACTCCCGATCAAAACAATGAACATTATGCCACCCGCGACCCGATGCTGCCCAAAGTCCCTCTGGCGGTGTTGGTTAACGATATGACAGCATCGGCCTCTGAAATTGTGGCAGGCGCTATCCAGGACAACGACCGAGGCGTGATTATAGGCAATACAACTTTCGGAAAAGGTTTGGTTCAGCAGGTTTACACCCTTTCCGAGGGTACCGCTCTCAAACTGACTACCGCTAAATGGTATGTACCATCGGGCCGCTGCATTCAGAAAAGCAGCCGAAATACCCGTCACCCTGAGGACCTGACCGATGCTGACACGACGGACGCATTATCAGATTCCGCGAAGGTAGATTCCACCAAGCTTGAACTGTTCCATACCAAGGGCGGCAGAATCGTTTATGGCGGCGGAGGCATAACTCCGGATGTTACAGTTGAACCTGAGAAACTTACTCCAATCGAACTCAATCTCGAACGGCTTTCGATGTTCCTCGATTACGCCATCCGTTATTCCAATAGCCATTCCGATATCAAGCCGGATTTCGAAGTAACTGACGTCATGGTTCAAGATTTCCGCGATTTTCTCAAGGAGAAGAAGTTCACTTACAAAAATCAGATGGAAACTCAGCTTGAAGCTCTTGAGAAAACCGCCAAGGAAACAGAAAATAACGATCCCCAATTTACAACTGAGATCGATCGTCTCAGGGCTGTAATTGAAAAGGATAAGGAAACCGAATTTACGCAGGCGACCGATTATATCAAGCGCTCTCTTAAGCGTGATATCCTGACTCACAAATACAATGAAAGCGAAGTCTACCAGCAGGTCGTATTAAAGACCGACCCCTATGTATTAAGAGCTGTTAGCATCCTGACATCGCCTAAGGATTATAGTGGTATTCTTGAAGGAACCACTAAGAAAGTAGATTAATTTCCTTAAAAACCAAGGCGCCGATCCTAAAAAAATAGGGTCGGCGCTTTTTATTTTGGTTATTTTGAAATATAATATCCTTTGACAGCCTCGAAACAGAGTTGTTTCTGCTAAAATACAAGTAGAAAATACGGGCCCCCAATGCGATTATTGCTTGACAAATTTTAGCCTAACTCCTTATATTTCAACTTGTGGGAGGGGATGCCCGCTTTGAAATTTTAAGTAATAAAAGCCCCTTTTCAGTATTACAAGACAGCAGTTTTCTTCTTGGTTGGTGCAGTTTAATTCTGTTCGCCGACTACGAGTCACGGATTACCTTCAAATGGAGGGGAAGGTTCTTATGATTTCAGTTGAAAAGGCACTGCAGATTGTTCTTGAAAACACCCCCGTTCTCGATACTGCTCGGATTCCGATTTTAGCAGCACAGCATATGGCCCTGGCCGAGGATATCATCTCAAATGACGATATTCCATCTTTCGATATGGCCATGGTCGATGGATATGCTGTCCGAAATGATGATGTAAACAAAGCGTCGCAGAGCAACCCGGTGACTCTCAAACTCGATGGTGAGGTGAAGGTTGGCTGCCCCTGGAAAGAGATCATGCAAATGGGGCATGCCCTAAGAATTGCCAGCGGCGCCCCACTGCCTGAAGGAGCAGACACTATTGTCCTTTCCGAGAACACAGTCCGCGAAACCGCCACAAAAGTTAAGATCTACAAGGGTGAAAAACCGGGCGAGAATATCTATATAAAGGGAAGCGATATCAATGCGGGCGATCCCGTTCTGGCTAAAGGAAGAGTCTTAAACGGCGCTGATATCGGTGTCTTAGCTGCAATCGGCAACCAGGATGTACTTTGTTACCGCAAACCGCGGGTTTCATTTTTCGCCTCGGGAAACGATCTGATTCCTCCCGACCAGCCGCTGCAGGACGGTAAAATTCGCGCCGGCAATACCGCCATTCTCGAAACCCAGCTAACTGAATATGGCGCCGTGCCCGTTAATCTCGGTATAGTGAGCACCAATTCCGACGAGGTCAAAGCCAGCATTGAAAAGGCCGTTTGCAGCGATATGTTTATCAGCTGCGTCGGCTCATCGATGGAAGATTTCGATTTCGTTAAGGGTATATTGCAGCGCGTGGGAATGGACCTGAAGTTTTGGAGAGTAGCCATCAGACCGGGTAAACCGTTAATATTTGGCACCTATAACAGTATCCCTGTTTTTGGCTTACCGGGTAACTGCCTGTCATCGATGGTAATCTTAGAGGAATTTATACGGCCGGCAATACTAAAAATGCAGGGCAGACGAGACATTCGCCGAATGGAGGTCGTGGCCAGACTCGAAAAGGATGTCAAAGGCGGCGGAGGTATGACCCATTTTGTTCGCGCCGAGGTAAAGGTTACGGATGATGGTTTCCTGGTAGTACCATCGGGTTCAAGGACCACTCAATCGGTGATGCCGTTTTATTCGGCCAACGCTTTTATAGTAATACCGCAGGATATTAATTTTCTGAACGCCGGAGACCTGGCTCGGGTTCAATTAATATCCGATCCCGGAAGGAATCTTCCAAACTAAGGCAAAGGGGCTATTAAGTAGATGCCTGTTAGCCGAAAATAATGTTTTTGGCATTATTGGAATTTGTTACTGAAATTATAATTTAATTGTAATTCGGAAAATCACCCCTATATTTAATATTTAGATGATTACGGCCCGGCAAACCTGACGCCGAGTTATTATAACGCGTTTCATCCAAGGGAAATAATACGATTCTGCTTCGAATTAAATCTCCCGAATATATTGATAACGAAAATTATTAAAATTGAGGAGGATAAATGTCTAAAATGCTATCAGTTTTATTAATCGTTCTTATGCCTATCTCGATATTGGCTGCGACCAATCCGTTGGGGCAATCCAACGAGTTTTCCACAATGGATGGAAAGCAGGTCATGAGGACGGTCACCCCCGGAGAAGGACCATCGAGAATATTATCGCAGGAACGACGTCCCTACAGGAATCCTCATCTTATGTCTGAGGTCATGTGGGTGGATCGCAATCATGAGGACGCGATTGCTCAGAATGTGGCAACAACACCGGATGGCTCCGGTATATTCGCCGGATGGTGGCTGAATCACATGCGTTTTGCGGCCTACGCCTCGGCCGGGCTTGAAACTCCAGTCTGGCGTTATTACGAACGAACCCCCTGGAATATGCCCGTAGCCGCATCCAATATTAATTTTTCGGGGACAGGCTCTGGTATGCCGGGCTTCATGTGGGATAAAGATTCACCGCTTCCCACACATCAGATTTCAGTTGATCCAACATTCAATGGAAGCGGCACGGCCATTTCGGGAGATGGCAGTGTAGTTGTGTATGCGTTTGCAGGAACCGGCAGCGATGGAGTCCTGGTAGCGTGCGAGGTCGCCACCGGCGATACGATTCTGACGCGTACTTTTGATCTGGCTCAAGGGCTTAACGGAATCGATTTATCGGATGATGGTTCGGTGGCAGTAGTCTCATGTTATTCCGCTATTTATGTTTACGAGATTCCCAACGGCACACAACGGACCACGCTTTATAACTATTCACAAAATATTGCCAAGACATCCTCCGACGGTTCCCTTGTAACTATCGGAACGTTTACGGGCGTTGTATATCTCTATGCCTGGAACGGCGCTGAGTATAGTACCAGATGGATAAGAGCCACTCAGCATGATTGGGTAACCGCGGTGGACGTATCCAACGACGGCTCAACTGTAGCCTGCGGCACAATGGATTTTGACGGCGGGCAAATTGTCGGCGGCAAATTCATGATGTGGGATGCCGAAACCGGCGGCGTGCTGATAGATTATGCAGAGTATGGTGATATGGTGCCATCGGTGGCGCTTTCGGCCACAGGCGAATATGCCATAGCGGGCAGTTATGGCAAATATGGCGCAACTTACGGCGATGTTGTCACCTGTTTTATTCGAGAGAGCAACGTACCAATCTTCCAGCTTCTCGATGATATCGATGAACCCGGCTCGATATTTGGCGTGGCTATCAGCGATTCTGGTCATTACGCGACTGCAGGCGGTAAGGCGGTAAACGCCCGCGAGTGGGGCAGCGGCGGGATGCTCTACTCTATCCAGCTTCGCGATCCATTGACTCATGATGTGGCTGTTTCATCTATTGACGATCCTTCGGAGTTTATCACGCCCGGAGTAAGCTTTACCCCCACCGCCACATTTATGAATGTCGGGACTGCTACCGAAAGTTTCACAGTTACCTGCACCATTACCAAACTCGATAGCAATCAGGTGCTGTATACATCATCATCCAACGTGACTGACCTAACATCATTTGTGGCGACTCAGGTGTTTTTCAGCCCCAACGTGACGCTGCCATCTGATGGACGATATCGCATCTCGTTCGCGGCGGAAATGGTCGGCGATGAGGATACCTCGAATAACACGCTGGCGCTGGTATCGAGAAGCTGGCATGATCTGCAGGCAGTCTCAATAGCCTCACCTTTTGATGAAGTTACTGTCAACTGGCCGACAATACCAATCGCAACAATTAAGAACTTTGGATCATATACAGAAACCGCCGATGTCCTGGTTTCAATCTTCGATTCTCTCGATGCTGAAGTTTATTCGACAATCAATACGATATACGACCTGGCGCCGTATGCCAGCGAGCGGATGAATTTCGACGGCTGGGTACCGTCAATAGTGGGAACATACAGGATCCAGTTTTCAGTCCCGTTAGCCGATGATTACACTCCGGACAACAATACCATTTCGAAGGAATTCCGCGTTACCAATGAGATGATCTACGATGATAACAGTTCGGATATGTCAATCTGGGTGGATGCCTATCCAAATTCGACAAACCGCAAGTTCGCCACGCGATTTGATCCCAACATAACGCTGCCCTTTACGATTACGAATGTTCGTTTCTATTTAGCGCCGATAGCATTCTCAGGTTACTTCGACTACGTCGACATAAACCCCGAAATGGATGCTCTTCCGGACACGACATCATATCTATTTAGAATCGAAAATCCGGTTCTTCCCGGACCGGGCGAGTGGGCCAGTTATGACGTTAATGTCAATACCGAATATCAGCCGCTCTGGGTAGTGCTGCACTGGGCGGATGTAACCGATGGCGGGCCTTATGTCGGTTCGGATACTATGCCTCCCGTCGAAAGACAGTCGTGGTGGTACTCAGACAACAATCCCGACGGCTGGAGCCACTGGACTCTCAGTGATTGGATGATCCGGATGACTTTGGTCGAGGGCGGCCAGGGTATCGGAGCCGATTATGTTTCCGGTTTGCCGCGCGAAATAGCTCTGGGGCAAAATTATCCCAATCCCTTCAATCCGACTACCAGGATCGATTTCGCCTTGCCGAACGCCGGCAATGTGAACCTCGAAATTTACAACAACCTTGGCCAGAAAATCAGGAGTCTGGTCGATTCCTATCTTGAGCCGGGTTATCACTCTGCGGTTTGGGACGGCAAAACCGATTCGGGACTTGGGGCATCGTCAGGAATGTATTACTACCGTCTGACTTGCGGAGATTACCGGATTTCTAAAAAAATGACGATGCTTAAATAGGGTCTGTTGCGGCAAATAGATTTAATATTCGCCGGGATTTCCAAAGAAATCCCGGTTTTCATTTGATCAATACGGCTGATAAGGAAACGGCAATCCACGTTGCCATCAAAAAGGTCAATGATTTTCCGTTGCCAAAATCGCGGTTGTTCCGTATATGTTAACTGGATGGGAGCTTATCTATCGCTACAAATTAAGAATTGGCGATACCTGTTTTTGGCGGCGATCGCTTTTTTGCTTTTATTCTATCCGGGTTTATCCATTGCCCAGGAAGAATCCGGGCCGCTGGTTTTAGTGCATGCCGATAAACTGGAAAGCTCCGGCGGTGGCGGGGATATTGTTAATCTCGTCGGCAACGTTCATTTCAAGCACGATAAAGCCGATCTCTACAGCCAGCGCGCCACCTGGTATCGGGCCTCGGGTTTGGTCCAATTTGTCGATTCGGTTCTGGTATTAGAAGAAGGCAGGCGCATTAGCGCTCAGACCATGACCTACTATCGACGCGACAGGAAAATTACGGCCCTGCATCAAGTGGTATTGCTTGATAGTATCCAAAATGTACAGCTTTTCTGCGACCGGGCCGATTACTACCGAGACAGCAAGCAACTCGACGCCTCAGGTTTTCCCAAGTTGGTGTTGAATCCATCCGATGATACATCGCGAATGGTGATCGATGCGCTTAAGATGACCTATTTCGGTACTGACGCGCACGGTACCGCTTACGATTCAGTTCAAATTGTAAAACGCGATATGGTGGCTCATGCCGGCCAGGCCGACTTTTATCGAAATCCGGAACGGGCGGTGCTTATTAAGAAACCGGTGATCGTAAACGGACAGAATCAACTTTCCGGCGATACAATTTCCATATTTACAGATAATCGCAGGCTGAACAAACTTATGGTACGGGGTGATGCCAAGGCGATTTATAAAGCCCTGCCGGACACAGCGATAAAGGAATATACGACCGCCGAAATAGCGGGCCGAGAACTTGAGGCGTTTTTCGCCAATGACAAAATTCAGCAGATGATAACCCGCTACAATGCCACCAGCCGTTACTCCCCGGCCATTACCGATACAGTGGTTCATGGCACCAACGTGGCGTCGGGAGATTCAATCACTCTATTTTTCGAAAATTCAGCGATTAAAAGAGTGTTTATCGCGGGCGGGGCGCAGGGCGAATTTATCGAGCCAAAATTCGGAAATGATGGTAAAGGATATTTCGATACCACCAAGTATTCCGCTGACGAGATCGATTACAGTTTCGATAAGAACCAGATCGATCTCAATCGCAACGGTTCAATGCATTATCACGATATGGCCCTGACATCGGGCATGATAAGCTACGATACAAAAACCAGAATATTAATCGCCGAGGGCCTGGGGACCGACACCACCGGAGGCGAAAATCAGGCGCCGGTACTCAAGCAAGGGACCGAAGAGCTCGTCGGCGAAAAAATGTCGTATAACATCGATACCAGAAAAGGGCAGGTCCGAATGGCCCGCACCAAGTACGAGGGTGGATTTTATTCGGGCCAGGCGTTGAGACAGGTATCGCAGGATGTTCTGCTGGTATCTCAGGGCAATTACACATCCTGCGACAAAGAACCTGATCCGCATTATCATTTTCATAGCAATAGAATGAAGATGATAAATAAAAACAAAGTAATTGCCAAACCGGTTTTTTTGTATATCGGTGATCTTCCGGTCTTTGCAGTTCCTTTTTATGTTTTCCCAATTCGCAAGGGACGGCATTCCGGGTTTCTTCCATTTGAGCTTGGCAATTTACAAAGCGGCAACCGCTTTATAAGAAATCTCGGCTATTATTGGGCAGCCTCCGACTATTACGATCTGCAGGGCAGCCTCGATTTTACCGAAAATACCAGCACCATTATTAACGGGAGGCTTCAATATGCGCTTCGCTATAAGCTGGCCGGTACCGTTTCGGTAAATTATTCGCGCGAAGGTAGTTGGGATCTCACCCGTTTCGTGCAGAACAAACGTAATCGCTGGATGTTCAGCTTCTCACATAACCAGACAATAAATCAAACGACTTCACTGGGAGGCTCGGGCACTTTCATTTCCGACAAAAATTATATTAATCAAAATGTTTACGATCCAGTGGCGCGCTTGAACCGTACGGTTTCATCCGATTTCAGCTTTAACAAGAGCTGGCCAAAGCAGTCAATCTCGATGGTGATCGAAGCCCGCCAGGATTGGAATCTCGATACCGATGAGAAAACCGAGCTTCTGCCGTCATTTTCCATCTCCCGATCCCGTTTACCGCTCTTTGGCGACCCATCCAAAGCAAAAAGGAAAACAAGAGTCAGGCCCGACGAGCAGATCGAGGAGCCGAAGAAACGATTCTATCATTCAATATACTTTGATATCAGAAGCTCCGGTCAGAATCTCAGGCAACGGTTCAGGAATCCCGATTCCACGTTTTACCGTAAGGATTACCAAACGATAAATACATCGTCGTCGCTTTCCAGCCCGCTAAAGCTGATCGGATTTTTGACTGTGACTCCCGGAATAAGCGGGACTCATTCACTGGTGCGGCTGAGCGCCAGCCCATTAGCGGACAGCCTGGGGCTGGCTACCGGCAAATTCGTGGAACGAATGCTGTACAGTCTCAGCGTTGGAGCCAACACCTCGATTTACGGCACAGTCTATCCGAATAGATTCGGGCTGCTCGGCATCAGACATGTGATGACACCAGCGGTTAGTTATTCGTTCACGCCGTCCATCAGGAAAAACCAGAGCTATTTCCGATATGTCGGCGGCGGAAGCGGCTCCACCAGATCGAAATCACTGGGATATTCCCTTACGAATTTATTCCAGGCAAAGTACAAAGCGGGCGAAGCGGAAAAGAAAATCGATCTATTCAACCTTTCCTTTTCCGGCAGCTATAATTTTGCGGTCGACAGCTTACAATTCAGCCCGCTGATTACATCTCTAAGAACATCGGCAATTCCCAATCTCGATATTTCCTTTAACTCCGTTCACTCTTTCTATGACCTAAACAGCGCTCACCGGCGGCCTCTGTTGCAGCCACGGCTAACATCGTTATCGATTTCTACGAGCATAAAGGGAGGGTATCATCCCGGCAGTGGAGGGAAAAAGGGCGATGATGAAAAAGATATATCCCAAAAGGCTACGTTCGGGGCTAAGGCAACCGGGCCATCCGAACCAACCAGCCTGGGAATAGATTTCGTTTTATCTCACAATTATTCGGAGAGCCGAGGCGCCGGCAACACTCAAAAAACTCAATGGATAAATCTGGGGACTCAGATTCAACCCACTCTCGGCTGGCGTATCGAATACGATTGCCGTTATAATATGGTCAATAAGCGGATCGAATCTCAATCGTTCAACATCGGACGCGATCTTCACTGCTGGCAATTTACCTTTACCTGGATCCCCACCGGAGCGGTTGCCGGATATTATGCCCGTATAAGTATCAAAACTCTGCCCGATATCAAGCTTGAATCCTCGCGCGGCGGCCTGCGGGGACCATATAATTATTAGCCGACGTGGGAATCATCTCCCATTTCCAGCGCATAGCTGCCGCGACCATCTGATAAAATTTCGATAGAAATATTATTTTCTCGTAAAATTCGTCTGAGGCGGCTGATATATTTGGCCTGATTGGGGCCGGCATCGAATATGTCTTTATGCACCCAGGGCTTATTATCTATAAATCCCCACCAAAGTTTTTGAAGGTAGTTGAACAGCCGTTCCTCCAAATAGACTGAATGGCCATCAATTATGACTTCGTTTTTGAGTTTGCTGGTATTTCCGGTGAATTTTAATCTCGCATCTTTTGGTTTTACAGACACTACATTTGGTTGATACGATGTTATAAATTTGTCCCGCCATTTTTCAATCAGTTTAACCGCTGATGGAGGAAGAATCGAATTAAGTGTTCCGATGCTCGTTTGATACAAATGATCCGGCGAAATTATCCCGTTTTCATACAATCTGCGAATAAACTCCCGATCCAATCCGATTGCTTTTGAAAGGGGAAGCATATATTTGGGAACTCCGAAATGCAGCTGTTCCATTAAAAGTTCCAAGCCAGAGATCGCCTCGTTATCTCCAACCACAGCAGGGCCGATGGAGCGCGCTATCCTTTCAAAGGCCCGTAAAAGCCAGCACAGAGTTGACGAATCGCGTTTCAGGCCGCCTGCTCCCTTCTGGAAAGTCGCTTCAAGCTCCCGAGTCGATTTGCCGGTACTCCATTCGAGAGCGAACAAAAAGGCCGCCAAAGACGGTTTAAGTTTGAGATCGTGATATTCCTGAAGTGCGCTGAGAAGATTGGCGTAAATATCTGGCTCGTCCGCCCTCAGAATTTCTTCGATCCTCATTATTAACATTTCCGGTGATACATTCGGAAGATAATAACCGGTGACCTCAGATTTCCATTCACCAAGCCTTGTGGCTAAAAGGAGGCATTCCAAAGGCGAGGGAGTATTCTTTGAGACCAGCCATTCCCAAATATCGATTGTCGATTTGACGCTTAATCCGGTTGCGCCGGCCGCCAATCCAAATTTCGTAGCCTCAATTTTCCCCCAGCTTTTGATGGTGATCAGGCCGCCTTTATCGAGATAAAGCAGCACATCGTTGACACGCCCCCGGAGATCGATATCCAGGGCATCAAGCGAAGATGCGTAAGTCTGGCGACAGACCATCTCAGCTTCATCGGGCTTGCCGGCGGCGCCGCAGGAGATAGCATGCAATAGCAATTCGGGAAGCTGATCGAGAGAAAGCCCCGGAAGAGGATCTTCAGATTGCCCATAGATATATTTATCCCACAGAATCTCATGTTCATAAGGAGTACTGGCCGTCATGATGGCCCGTCCGAACGACTTCTCGCATCCCAATCGTCCCGCACGGCCGGCCGCCTGGTGAAAATCAACGCCTGTCAACGGCGCCACAAGCTCCCGGGTATGAGAAGACCTTATACCGGCATATTTCACCGATTCGATAAAGACATTTTTGGCGGGAAGATTAACGCCTGACGCTAAAGTAGATGTCGATGAGAGTATGCGGATTTCACCCTGTCGGAAACCATTTTCGATAAGCGAGCGCTGATGTTCGTCAAGCTCGGCATGATGAAAAGCCACGCCATGTCTCAGGCAGCGTTCCAGGGCCTCATTTTGCAGCGACGGAGGACATTCCGCCAGCGCAGCCACCGCCGCTTTTGATTCGGGCAAAGCAAGATGGTTGGCCAGATACTCGGCTAATCCCACGGCGCTTTTTTCGAACTACTGAAAATCAGAATCTGCTCATTCTCCCCCGCCAGATATTTGATGGCGGCCATATTCTGATTTGAAATAAGATCGTTTTCATCGGGATCAATTTGATTTAGCCAGCGCTCATCACCCTCACTAAGATCGTTAAATTCGCGGAAATGAAAGGTGCCCCGGTGCAGTATCCCCAGCCGGAGATCTACCGGCCGACGGTTTTCCTCCAGCAGCGGAATGTTTAGCCAGGCGGCGATCTTATCAGGAGCAGACCCTCCTCCCAAAAGGACCACTATCTGCGCTTGCGGATTGAATGCTCTTATTTTCATAACCGCCAGCTCGAACTCTATGCCTCGTTTGGGATCTGAAATCATTTGAAACTCATCGAGCACAAAGCAGGAAACGCCCTTTATGAGAGAAATATCGGTGGCTGTCAGCGAATTAAATTTCTCGTAGATAAAAATCCCGATATCGAATTTATGGCGATAGATATCATGATCATGAACGCTATGGTCTCTGGTGGCGAGTTTTACGGCGATACCAAGCGATGAGTATCGGTCGACAAAGGTTTTATACTTTTCCTCGGCGACAGCCTTAAGAGGTTCGAGAAAAACCCCTTTCTGACGATCCGCGGTTCTGGATAGCACCGCCAGTTCGCCGCAAAAGGTTTTCCCCGATGTTCCCGGGCCCGATATGATCAGGCTTTTACTATCGAGTAAGCCGAATCTCGTGACCGATTCCGATTGAATCGGCAGAAGAAAGCGGATACCGGCGAGACTCCATCGTTTTATGATCTGGCCGGGAAGGCCATACCGGGAAAGAGCATCAACTTTCATGCGCTATCTTCAGGCGCAGGCGCTCCAACCGCAGCTTGGACAAGCGAAACAGCCACCCTCGGAAATGGCAGTATTGAAACAACTGGGGCAGAAAATGTTGTAGCATCCGGTACATACCAACAGATCACCATCATACACCAGCCCGTGGCCGCAATGGCATTTCTTTTGAGCGGCAAACAGGTCATATTCCATTTTGCGTACCATAAAATCCTCCCGTCTTTGTAACTCTTTATTGTTCGGAGTGTTAAATAGTAATCTTCGTTTTTAAAAGTCCTTTTGTTGTTTAACTGCAAATATAGATAGTGAACTAATGTGCAGTTGTCAAGAGAAATATTAAATATTAATTGAATATTTAAATGTTATTGGGGGAAAGTTCAGGTTATGGGGCGATAGAGATTGTGCCTAACTTAATTAAGGCCTTGAGCTTAACTTTCGGAAACAAGTCGTAAAGCGGGGTAAGAGAAAATCATCAATCCTGCGGCCAGTTGCGCAAAGCGATTAGGCTTAGCGAAACCCAAAAAACAACGTCGATAACCATTCCATACAGCAGACCTCGAATGGCCGCATCCCTTTTTTGCGACGCCTCAAGATGATCAATATCAGCAAGCGGGATTGCTGATAGGCGTTTTGAATCCCGAATCAGGAGAGCCGACGAGGCCCGCATATTTTGGTTCGCAAACGCAGTTAGAATCTCATTTCGGGAGAATGTTTTGTCTCCCCTTTTCAATTCAAGAATCGAATTTAAGCTAAAGGTTAATCTGGAGATTCCATTGAGGCTGCCCACAGCGATATAGGGGATCCAGTTTTCATTTTTGCGTTGATAGTAGAACCCGCCAAAATATGAATCAGCTTTTAATCCCATGGTATCGATTATGGCAATAGGCTCATATAAACCGGGCAATATACCCAATTGATTGTTGGATGAATCGGAAGCTTCGTTTGAAACCGTCCCCGCGAATCCGAAATATTCTCCAGATTTACTGGAGCTGTCATTCATAATCGCAGTTATTTTGGCGCCTGGTTTAAGCGGCAGAGCGCTTGCAATTCGAGTTTTCGATGGCGTTGACGCATCAGAACCAGCTCCGACGGCAAGACCAATTAGACTGGCACAACCAGAGAAAAGAGTAATTGAGACAATTGCTAATATCAAAGCTGTAATACGCATCATAATTACTTATCGCGCTTTTCGAGCTTGGTAGATATATATCCCCAGCGACGCTGTGATTTCGAGGACATGATCAAGCGGGGTGCGCGGCAAATCTATTTTGGGCCTAATATTTTTATCGAGCATCACGGATTATAAACGAATGGTCAGCTGCTTGACGATTTCTTTGAGTTCATGGTAGCGGCTATATATCCGGAGGCAAAACCGATCAGCAGAAACATAACAATTAATATTATCCTGGGTATTGTTACGGCCCAGAATAGTAATTGTATCGCGACCGGGGTTCTGTTCTGGAACATCAGGATCAAGGCTAAGAGAACTAATATTATTAATATAACAATCTTAGTATTCATCACTACCTGCCTTTCGATTAAATTGTCAGGGAATTATGGTTTTAACCTGAATGGCCGTAACCAAGGGCGTAATATATAACGTAAAACCAGTTGAATAAGCCGTGCAAAATACCCCAGGGAATTGAATGGTTAACCGACCAGGAGATAGCAACTGCCAGGGCTGTCCCGAGACTAATTCCAGTGCTGGCCGCCACAGGTCTACATCCATTTGCCATATTCTTCTCCCGATTATATTTCTTTTAAAATAGTGTATTTAGAATTTCAAACTTTAAAAACGTTTTATTGAATCGGACGCCTATCTCTTCACCATTCTAATGGCATTCTCCGGACAGGATTCGACGCATAGCCCGCAGCCATAGCAGTCAGTCGATGTTACCATCAGTTCATCGTTTACCATCTTCCTGGCGTCAAAATGACAGATCGCTGCACAATCACCGCATTGATTGCAAAGTTTCATCTCTGTAGATTCGATCAGTTTGCCCTTATCGCAAATTTCGGATTTATTCAGGAAATAACCGCAGCAATCGTCGCAGCAAAAACAGACACCGTCGCTAACGCTCTTGTCGGTATCGTTACGAAAAGGCCGGGTGACAAGCTTTTTATTAATTGCCTCATCGAATATGGCAACGACCTCGGTTAACGGGATCTCCTTAATCCCTGATCCGCTGGAACCGATATCGTTACGGAACATCAGGCATATATCAATTCGGGATCGCTGGCAGCCGGCCTTATTGCCCTCACGGCAACCGCAGTTCGAAACCCAAAAATGATCGTGAGCAAAAGCCAGCTTCCGGGCTTCTTCATGAGTGCTGACATAGTGAATAGGCACATCCTGGCTCATGGCAAATCTCCCAATTCAAACATTGAGCTTCATATTCTCACAAAATTCAGGTGCCCTGTGGAACGCTTTCCCGTCTATTGATAAGACCCGGTAAATCCGCCATGGTGTAAATTGTATCGTACATACGGGAAACCCGGCGTTCACTGGTTACGAGATTAAGCCAGATCGCGAATATACCGCTTCTGTTAGCGCCCAGGACATCCGATTCGAAATCATCGCCTACCATAACAGCATTGCAGGGAGTTAAATTCATATCTTTCAAAATATACTCGAAAAACTGGCGCGCCGGCTTTCTGAATCCGACTTTACGGAGGCAATAAACCTTGTCGATCAGAATGTCAAGCGAGACCCGTCGAAGCGCCATCCAAATTTCCTCTTCGCACGATTCGGCCGCGTTGGTGGCCAGGGCCAGAGTGTGGTCACGGCTTAAGGCCGATAAGGCGTTTTTTACCCCCGGCAAAACATCAACCTGGGGCCAGAGATGCATGGGACCATCGTATTCACGGAAATCACGCATCACCGTGTTGCCCCAGTCAAACAGGATTAATTTGATTCCTCCCATCCTCGCCTCTTTCCTCTACCCGGTTGGAACCGCTTACAGATGGTGGATAAATTTTATGACCGTCACATATGAGGCAGGCCCCGGCGGCCATTATTGGTATGACATAAAGATAATAATAATATTTAATTGGTCAAATGGAAAGATGAATAAAAAAGGGGCAATTAGCCAGTCCAAAGCGGTAAAGAAATGAGTGGATATTCGGCTAATCAAGTTAAAGCCGATGAATTTCGATTAATTCGATAATGTCGCCGGTCTGGCAAATGCTTACCTGATTCTCTGCTATCCTGGCAATGATCCGAACCCGCAAACCTGATTGCATGAACTCCGGGGACAAGTTGCGGGGTTCGTATCTCTCGCCATGGTCCATATCGATAACATAACATTCCACCACCGACAGATGAATAGTGCCCTGTCCTTTAATAACTTTGGCGCCTTGATCACTGCATTGCAGCAGAACGCAGGCGGCGAAAACTAAAGAGAGTAGAATAATCTTTCTCATTTAAACCTCAACGGATATAGTTTTAAAACGGCTCAAAACAGTTTAAACGAAATCCCAATGGATGCAAAGGGGCCTGAGAGATCGAGAATGGCATTTCTGTTAGACCCCTGGGATGCCGCCAATGGCTGGTCATTGCTATCGAGCAGATCACCGGTTACTAAATATCTATATCCCACTTCGATATTCAAGCCGAAATGTCTATCGAAACTTTTGTGTAGTCCGCCCGAACCAGAGATTCCAATGCCGATCCCAGTATAATTCCTATCGGAGTTTATTCTAACATCCGAACGAAGATATTTTGTGTGTACCTTGCCAAAACCTAATATCTGATCGGCTGAGAGGAAATAATCAACATGGGCCAGCGGGAAATAATATCTAATCCCAAGATAGGGCGCATAGGCTTTAATATTCTGTGAATAGGTATACAAAACCATGTTATTATCCGAGGGATACGGCGACCGAAAATCGCCCCTGACGCTACTGGACATATAGTTAATCCCAACAGCAAGAGCAAACTTCCCCGATAAAAAATAAGTACCATCAATACTCAGGTTTAGTCCGTTATTAGTTTTTCTACCGATAAACACATTGGATATTCGTTGAGATCGCCCAGATTGAAATGCCCCCAGCCTCCGTTCACGCCAATATGAAAACCGGTATTCGATATATTCGGCGAATGCGAATTCCAGGCGATATGCCGGAGTAACCAACAGCATTACGGCGATCGCCGATAATAGGATTACACCGCTTCTGCCTGACCCTGCCATTATCTACCGCCTCTTATAAACCAAATTCAAATCCCGCCCCGACAAACGGTCCGCTGAAATCAAGCCGCATACCGCTCCACTTGTTGCCGTCCTTATCCTTGAGTTCATTTGTTTTTAAGAATCGGTAGCCCAAATCGGATTTTATATAAAGCGTCTTAGTTAGCCTGTGCGACAATCCAGTGTTAAAAATATACCCCACTCCCCCGGCAGTGAAGCGCCATCTCATATCTTCGTTTGCGCCAAACGGTATAATATATCGGCTGGTCATGTTCAGCAGATCCCAAAAGCCAAGCTACCTTTGTCGAGAAATTTAACGTTATATCCTTTAATGGCAGGCGATATCCCAATATAATATTCGGCGCAAACAATTTCGCTCCAATCAAGCGAAATTCGGGTTGATCGGACAAGTAATAATAATCATCCATAAATGCATACCTGTCCAGAGAATAGTCAATATGGCGAGGAATCTGATATATCGCTCCGATTCCGCATGAGAATCTATCGGTCAGGCGATAAGCCAATTCAACTGAAAAGCCCGGCCCCCCCGATATCCGTTCACGATATGTTTGATCGAAGGTGATTCCTGTAGAATACTGCCGCCAGTAGTAGCTGGTCCCGGCCATTCCTTTCATATTGTAGTTGGCCCAATCGCCGCTGAATGATATCAAAAAACGGTTGGGGGTTCCCGCGCCGGCAATACTCCCTGGCGGGATTATTAAAATGAAATAACAAATTACGCTAAAAAACAAAATTCTCATTCTGATTTGTTGGGGCATTAAGGAATTCCTTTCCGCATTAACAGCATAACTGAAAATGGACCCGCTGTCAAATCAAAATAATAGGCGGCGTCAGGGTTTGCCTAACGCCGCCGAATTTACGATTTAACTATTTTAATGATCTCCGGTCGTGAAATACCATCGCGGGCTGGGTGTCTGATGCTTGTGCGTATCCTTGGCAATCACTTGCCAATAGTAAGTGGTATTGGGGCTGAGAGGCTGGCTGAGCGGGTGGCTGAGCGTGTCGTAGGGCCAACTGGTGCGGATAATATCGGGAATCGTATCCCGTCCAAGTTTTATATCGAAAGTCAGGGGGTCGCCGTCGGGATCGAACGCATTCCCAACTAAATAATTGATTAATTAAAACGGAATCAACGCCGTTCCAGGGGATTTGATTGCGGGGTGCGTCAGGCGGCAGACCGATCGCAAAGGTAGTCAATGTAAATGTAGCGCTGGCGGTTGAATTACCGGCAGTATTGAAAGCCCGCACATAATAAGTATAGGCGCTACTGTCCGTCAAAGCGGTATCAATATATGAATCTGTATTGGCCGGCAGGCGAACCACCCTGGTCCAGAATTGATTTTCCACAGGATGGCGAAACAGATCAAATCCATTCTCGTTATCGGAATTATCCTGCCAATATAGGATCGCCGAGCTCGATGTTATCGCGCTGCCGTTAAGCTGCGATGGCACCGTCGGAACCAACGCCGGGCTGGTCGTACTGTTGCTACTGCAGGTTATAAAAATTAATGGCAGAATTATAACACTGAGCCCGATACAGACCAGGAGCATACGCGAATTTTTCATCTTGAATCCTCAGGGTAAAAATTTTTTCAATTATTACCATCGAAGGAAATATAATCTGGACATAGCACGCCAGTCAATAGAAACAATTGACTTCACCCTTGTTAGAGACATCAAAAAGGGCTCAAATTAACACCATAATCGATATAAAAATCCTTCATGTATTGGTCACGTTTCATACACTAATATGCATTTTATTGCATACGAATATTTTTTACCCACTTAATCCATGAAGAATTAGATTATAAACAACTAATAAATAATAACTTATAAATATTATCAGGGACTCTAAAGCGGGCATAATTATTGCAGTTTGTTACAGCGATAAGAATTGGCACTGTTTAATTCCCTGTTAAATGGAAAAAGCCAACACTTATCGGACAGGTACACCTCTGTCCAAGTTTTAAAGGCCGGTTTTTGAGCATCCTCCTTGAGACCGGCCTTTATTATTTAGTCGCTTGAAATAGAATAAATAAACTCCATAATTTACTTGACATCTATTAAATTCCTGATTTAATATCTTTTGTTATCCTTTGTATCTGTTTAAAAACTCCTTACACGGAGGAGTAATGAAAATACCCGGTAAATTGGTTTCAAGATTGATATTTACTTCGGCGCTATTGGTAATTTTTTCATTCACCTTTACTTTTGATATTCAGGCAAATCCTGTAGCGCTCAGGTGGCGTCTAATAAATTCGAATGCTCCTGCCCGATATGATCACAAATGCTCCACCGACCTGTTACGAAGTACAGTAGTGTTATTTGGAGGCAAGGATTCTTCAGGCCAAATGCCCGCTGATGTTTGGGAACTCCCCGCATCGAATCCCGGCGCCTGGATTTGTATCGATGCGACCGGACCCGAAGGACGCGCAGGGCATGGAATGTGGCATGCGTTTCCTGACTCCGGTACCATCCTATTCGGAGGCATCAATCAGGCGGGGCAATATTTGAATGATACCTGGATTTGGAATGGGACCTCATGGACTAAAATCGACTCCACGGGGCCATCACCCAGAGCATATTTTGGATACACTTATGATCTTAATCAGCGAAAAGTAATTCTCTTCGGCGGCATCGGAAACGACAGCGTTTACGGCGATACCTGGGAATGGGATTTTGCAAACGGTTGGCAACGGCGAACCGCAATCGGCCCGCCTCCGAGGTTCATGTCGGAGATGGCATACAGGCTAAGGTATCCAGCGAGTTCCTGTGTTCTTTTCGGCGGTCAGGCAGCTTATGACAGCACTATTTATAATGATACCTGGCAATGGGATGGAGATGCCTGGAGTCAACTGCAAATAACAGGAGATTCCCCTTACGCCAGAATCGGCCATGCTATCGGCTATAATTACGAGGATGTCTATCTTTTTGGCGGTCAGGCGTCCAATAGTCTTGAAACTGTGTTTCGCGATACCTGGCAATTCGATAGCCCAGATGCTGAAAACGAATGGCAGGAATTATTCGTGTTTAACCCGCCTCGAGCTCGGTCCAAAGCGGCCATGGCGTATTGCACTGACGCCTATGCAACAGCATTTCTCGTTGGGGGCAGAGACAGTCTAACCATATTCAATGATACCTGGGCTTTTCCTTATTATTATTACTATCTGTTGGGCGATGTAAATGACAATGGCGTCTTCGACGGCCTCGATGTGATATACTGTATGAATTACTTCAAGGGAACGGGGCCTCCCCCTCCCTTTCAAGCTGAAATTCTTCCCGGCCAATATTTGTATGCCGCCGGTGATGTCAATGGTTCGTGCTCTTTTAACGGCTTAGATATTACATACATGGTAAGTTTTTTCAAGGGCGGCCCGACATGCCATCCATGTCCCAATTGTCCGCCATAAACTCATGATTATTTTAAACGAGGAGGTGTAACATGCATTCCTCAAAAATGTTTATTGCCATATCATTGGTTTGCAGTTGGAGCGTTATGGCATTAGCGCAAACAACTCTACAGGGCGGCGACAATATCAATACTGCCTTTGTCATCAATTCTCTTCCCTTCAGCGATACGGGCACAACAACAGGTTACACCAACGACTACACCGGCAACTGCGGTACCGATACCGGCGCACCGGACGTAGTTTACAGCTTTACTCCAACCGATTTTACAATCGTCATGGTATTCCTCTGCGCCGGGACCAATTTTGATACCAGGCTATATATTTTTGAAGATAGCCCCGATAATATTATCGCGTGCAACGATGATTTCTGCTCCAATCAGTATTCTGAGTTCATTTCGGGTATAAGTTGCCTGCCGCTGGAACCGGGCCATACCTATTATTTCGTAATTGATGGGTACAACAATTACTCCGGGCATTATACTTTCGATCTCACTCTTTCTCCACCGCAGGCCGAATCTATCTCGGGGCATGTATTCGAAGCCGGGCAAGGGCCGTTAAGCGGGGCAACCGTGAGGATTCTTCAGGACGGCTCTCCAGTTTGGGAAGATACGACGAACGCTGAAGGTTACTACGGAGCCATGTCTCTCGAACAAAGCCTCTACTCAGTGGAAGCATCCAAAGATGGTTATATAACTCAGATATCATCGCCGGTCTTTGTAACAGAATGCGATCATCCGATAGTCGATTTCGTTTTAGTGCGCATCCCTCCCCCGCCTATCGGGATAATCTCCGGAAATGTTAGAGAAACAGATGGTGAGACGCCAATCGAGGGTGCGGTAGTTGTGGCTAATCCCATAGAAGGTGGTTTTATTTATACCGACACCACGTCGCCTGAAGGCTTTTACACACTACTCGATATGCAGACCGTGCTATATGATGTCACGGCCTATAAAGCGGGATTTTTCCCTCAAACTCAATACAACATTCAAGTGTATTCAGACCAAACGACCCTGGTTGATTTCCAATTGCAGGATTCATTAATACTTTGCCCTTATACTCCCGGCGACGTAAATGGCAGCGGAAATTTCAACGGTCTCGATGTGACCTACATGGTTGGCTATTTCAAGGGCGGGCCGCGCCCGGCGATAGACTGTCATCCCTATTGTCCGAATCAGCCTGATCCTTTTTACGCAGGCGGAGATGTTAACGGCGATTGCGTATTTAACGGGCTTGATATCATGTATTTCGTGATTGTCCTGAAGGGTTGGGCGCCGAGTTTACTCTATTGTCCCGAGTGCCCGCCGGGGTTGTAAGGACTGAATAATGAGGATTGGGGTAAGAGTGAATACAGCAAATCCTCAGCAATATTAAAAACTTCCAACGGCTGATTTCAGAAACGGCAGGTCGGATGATCGCTGTCTGACCTGCCAGAGCGCCAAGGCCAGCGCGCAAACGCCATCACCAACATTCTCATATGATTTATCCATCGCCCGAATCTCGTCGGTTAAGCTCCAGGTACCACCGTTATCATCGGGAATTTCAATATCGGGCCAGAGCACCTCACCGGCGTAAATGGCCCGTTCAAAGTTGGCCAAAAGCAGATCGCGATTGCCGCCTCCGAAATTAAAACCAATTGCCCCGATATCCCCAAGTTCCGAGAGAACCACATCCCCTAAGCCGGTGGAATCGATAATCGTAATGCCGCCATACCTGGCATGAATATCCTTGATAGATTTAATAGTCACCGGCCATTCGCGCTGCATACGGACGATGTTTACAACTCGGAATGGACGCTTTGTAGTATCAAGTGATATTCCAACAGTATATGTAACCTTGCGCGCCAGATCCCAACCATGAATGAAGAATCCACTGGACGGGCTTTCGGGTTTCTCGTCCTGATAAGTTCGGGACTCGGAACCCGATCTACCATGCTTATCCCGATTAAGATCGGGACAAGCATGCCACCCGGCATTTGTTATCAGACAGCGCTGTATAATCTCCTCAGGAAATAATCGTCCCTCAAACGAAGTGAACTTGCCATAAAGATGCTGAGCGGCCCGGGATTCCGATAGCGATTCCCTAAGATCGGCTAAATATTTCTGAGACAGGTGTGGATTTTCAAATGTCGAACCGTGCTGAATATGGCCGCGCTTATCCTTTTCAATCTTCTGGCAGCGCCTGTAAAACCAGTTGAGCCCATTTGGAGTCGATGAGAAATCGAGAGTCCCCTGGCGATCCGCCAAGCGCATCTTGATAACACCATCAACAACCCATTCCCCGAACGGTTCATAGGCAGCCTCATCGAAATTGATATAATCGAAGTCATGGCCAAGCAGATATTCACCCCTGTTATGCGAGGAACGCGCCCATATCTCGGAACCATTCTTCAGTTCAATATGCGGAAATGGTGTTTGTTTAATCTCTTTCACCATTGCCTGGAGCGGGCGCGACCGGCTGATAAGTGACGTGGCCTTGCCGAAAATAATCCCGGCCTGATCCTGAGTAATCGACACATTGACG
This sequence comes from uncultured candidate division Zixibacteria bacterium, assembly GCA_963801605.1. Lineage (GTDB taxonomy): Bacteria > Zixibacteria > MSB-5A5 > UBA10806 > UBA10806 > UBA10806. Next base: position 1,336,784 of record CAWDFP010000006.1, on the reverse strand, counting down.
CAGCGATAACAGTCTTTGACATCACACTCCGTAGGCCGGATTTGAAAGAGCGCTCGATGTAACAGCTTAACGGCCTGAATCTCCGATTTGCCCCAACGATTTCCGGTAACGAGCGCGTTTTCGCTGCCAGTGCTTGCGCAAAGCCAGCGCGCCTGGCCCGGATGAGGCTCCAATCCCAAAAAAGCGCGCGCAAAGTAGACCGGGTCCTTTATCGCTCGTCGCCAGTTACGATGTTTTGTACTCGTATTTGTCATCAGGGTATGCCAACGGGCTGCCCGCGGCCATTGCGAGCCCCGACATGAAATGTTGGGGAGTGGCAATCGCCTGGCCGGGATATAATGCGCTTATTCGCAATACAGCGTTGTGCCAGGCGATTGCCACTGTCTTCAGTCTCTTAGACCGGAGACCTCGCAATGGCTATCAGGTTGCCAGCTCCTGAGAACGGATCTCGCTTAAGATCTCCAGAAGCAGCTTCTCATTTTGCGATCCCTCGGCAATCTTGTGCTTGATCTCGATTGCCTTGAAACCATCACTCAATCCGAGATTGATTTCGCCACTAACGAGTTTTTGGTAAACCTGATCTCGCACTGTGTCGAGAAGCAATTGATCGGTAATAGTAGTATGCGATTTCGCGGGGACTGCTTTTTCTATCAACGGTTCCGATTTAGTTGTGTTCGAATTTGCTTCGGGTTGGGAGTTTTCCACAGAGGATATTGTATCAACGGGCTTTACCGATCTATTTTCGGGAATGCCGTTGGCCATTATTTTTACGTTTTGTTTTCGGAATATTATTTTCCGATGGTTGTACCATTTCCTTAATAGCAGACTTTAACGGTTTAAGCACGACAATCTCTGCGGGTTTATTATCAAGTGTTTTCCCGCCGTTGCCATTATTTCCGGGGGCCGCTGATTGCAAATGGTTGGTTCGATGTTTTACAAGCGAAAAACGACTGATATTTAGTCCTTGTTTACGGGCCCACTGAACAGTATGAATGTCGTTCCATTGGGAATCAAGTTTTTCGATTTCGGAGCGCAATGGCGAATCGCAGATGGCGCATGAGGATGGCTGCATGGTCAATCGATCCTTTCATTGATTTTTTCGCGAGCCTCTTCCCTGGTAAGAAGGCCAGCCTTGAATAACTCGATAACCCGATCGCTGGCTTCACGCTCGGCACGGTATTTTTCAAGAACACTATTAACCCGATCGTTATCGAATTTGACAGATACTGCCGAACTTGAACCCTCAAGGGCCAGATGAGTGTTGACCAGCCATTCGAAAAATTTGGCCGCCTGCTTCTGGACTGATATAATCTCACGTAGAACAAGCTCGAATTTGAACCTGGCCCAGGTTTGGGTCGATGAGTAAGAATAGCCTAACATGAATGGATCGAGATGCACACCGGCGCAGATATCCTCGACCAGCGCCCGATGCGAGAGATACCAGGAGTTGCTGGCGCTTCCCGCGCCCGACGATGGCCCGATTGTCTTAATTTCGATATCATCCCAGGTGACTGCCGAATCTGATGGTTTGATTCCGGAAAAAAGCGTGACGGTATCATCGAAATAGCCGTTAGCGCGATCGATATAATTTTGCTCGGTTTCGCCTAAACGCCTTTCGGGTTTTTTAATAAGAACATGTAACCTGTTATACCCGGCTTTTTCCTGCGATTTTTGCATATCGTCGAGAAGTTTTTGTTCCAACCGGCTGACAAAACCGACCGACTGCAATATGCTTTTGCCACGAGGATCGCAAGCATCATCATCAAGAGGGATGTAGATGAAAGTAGCGGGATCGAGAAGCTCCCGATTGCCCTCGATTTGGCGATATATTTTCCATCCGGGATAACCGTTTTGACCATTATCAGATTCGAAAGATAAATTTCTAATATCGCAGGGAGTAAAACCGGCCAATTTTCCGGATTGATCGATCTCGATATTTCCAGCAAAGGCGCCATCGATAAAAAGGGAACTGAAAAAGAGATCGCAAAGCCTGTCCAGGCCGCCGGATTTATAGTAAGCGTTGGGCGAAAGCAGAGTATTAAGTTTGTCTAAATGCGATTTGAGCAAAGCGATATTATGCTTGCTGGGGCCTCCGCTTAACTGGAATTCCATTGGACTGGCACAGAGGCGGGACCAAATCCAGATGGCGCCGCTTATAATTGGGATATTCTCTCTTAGAAATCGATAAAGCGTTACCCTTTCCGCAAAACCATATTCTGCGGGAAAAGAAATGGTTGCAGATCCGGATTTTAACGGCGATCCCGCCTTTTCACGCGCTTGATGCGCTTTGATCATTCGGGCATTGGCAGCTAGATTACCCTGTGGTACCTTAGGTATTTTCTTAAATCCAAACATTAACGATTCTCCTTTCATCATCTCTTCACTTTTATAGGCTTGGGAAATCAAAATGCACTTTGAACGCGTTTTGAGGACATTTAAGAGCGTGGAGAAAATTTTAGATATATCTGTTTATAGAGAGGAGTGTGTAATTAGAAGTCTACCTTGGATTATTCACTCAGGGCGGATGCATCTTCATTCAATTTAATAGGGCTAAAATCATATAAATCGGTCGACACCTATATATTTGAATATCGATCTAAGGTTTTAGATACACTTATTGCCCAAGTTCGAAGACTTTCGATTGAAAATTCTGATCAAATCATTTTATAACGGGAAATATAATAGTTTTTTAATTTTTTAAGAGGATTACGGCATAAAAATAATCTTCAAAATATCCCGTGTATCCCAAATAAGTATAGATAATTATGTAACACAAGTGTTAGTAACAATATTTTAGGAATGTTACAAATAACTCTTGACGAGCTGATGATTAATGCACTATATGCGTTAGGCAGGCTCTCAGAAGGGGCGTGCGACCGGCCGTGAGATATATGACTGAGCCGGTTAAGTTGTAATTGGTGGGATGCTTTAAGGGTTCTTCTGCGACTTCTTAAATAGTACAAATAGTTCGTGTTGAGTATCCTCTAGTTCGTAACAATAATAATTTAAGACAAAAGGCGGGCTGGCCCAAAGCCAAGGTGTATTGAAGTCCTTAAATATAAGGAGTTCAATGCAGATACAAGGCGGTCGTTTATTGTGCCGTAGCTAAATTCATGGCATTAATTTTGATTGTGAGCTCGATAATTACGAAATGGATGAATATGGAGGAAGCCTATTGAGCAAATTCGTCAATTGTTGAATGAGGGATTCAACTTCGACGAAATAAACTAAATTGAATTAGATCGCATCGATTTCCCAGAGAAATATCTACGATCTAATTAATAAAATAATCGCCAAAATAAAAAAGTCCGTTTGACGGTGAAAAGCGGGCTGTAAAGACGTCAACAAGTTTAGTTCAAGGAGGATGAATGACGTTATCGAGGCGAAAAACCATATTTATGGTTTTTATTGTATTATGGGGGCTGCAATTCTCAACATTATATGCTGTACAATCCGTACATCTACAACCCGCTTTTAAAGATGATATAACTCTTTCGCCGGCGTCAATCGAGACTGTCCCCGGAGAAATGACTATTCATTGGACCGCGCCAGGCGATGATGGGAATAACGGGACCGCCGATCATTATATCATCAAATGCTCAAGTACTATTATTACGGAATTAAATTGGGGATTGGCTCCAAGTATCCCCAATCCACCGCTTCCTCTTCCTGCGGGCTCAATTCAGAGCTTTACATTCTCCGGGCTTAATCGCGGGGCGCCTTACTATCTCGCCATTAAGACTTATGACCGGGCCGGTAATGTCTCGGTAATATCAAATGTAATCAGGAAATTTGCGGGGGGACTAATGACTCCGAATCCAAGGCCGGCCGTTATGGATTCAGTGCAGGCGTCGGCCACGCTTAAGGCAGATACGGTGGGGGCACCGTTACCAATCAAATACCAATTCGCATTAGATTTCTCATCTAATTTTTCAAACCCATCAATATCAGCAGACAGCCTGATAGATTCACTGGCAATGGTAACATACACGGGCTTAAATCGCGCCGTAAAATACTATTGGCATTGTCGGGTGATGGCCAGGGATCTAAGCGATTCAAGCCTGTGGTCCAGACCGGATTCCTTTGTTGTTCCCAGTTCGCAAAACGATAATCCTCTGGTTACAGTTGGCGCGCCTAACGGAAGCGAAATTTGGGATATTGGTTCTGCGCATAATATTATCTGGACCGATAGCGATGTAGTCGGCGGGATTGCCTCTCACAAACTGGAATATTCGGCTGATTCAGGCGCCACCTGGCTCATAATTCGCGATTGGACAACAGGGGATCCTCATACTTTTGCCTGGACCGTACCCCCCAATCCCACAATAAGCGCGAAGATAAGAATTTCATGCAGAGACGCCTTTGGGGCTATCGGCAGCGATCTTTCAAATGCTAATTTCACCATCAGGGATAATACTATCCCTACGTTAACCTTAATCAATCCCAACGGTGGCCAAAATTTAAGAGGATTTAATACCTATAGCATCACATGGACCGATAATGATAACGTTGGGGTAGCGGCCTATAAACTGGAATACAGCATCGATGCAGGGACTATTTGGACGATGATCGCGGATTGGACATCGGGGGATCCTCATAGATATAATTGGATAGTCCCAAATGTATCGTCGAGAACTTGCCGTGTTAGGGTTTCAGTGCGCGATACTTTCGGGAATATGGCCAACGCCAGATCAAATCGCAATTTTAGAATCCGCGCGGGAAATGTTTTTATGTCGAAATTTGAAGATGAGACGGATGAAGAGTACGAGACTGTGCCATCCGATTATGTTCTTGGACAATCTTATCCAAATCCTTTTAATGGGACAACGACTATTGCGTATGGCCTTCCGGAGCAATCTCACGTTAGCATTGAAGTTTATGACATTACCGGCAGGCGCATAGAGGTATTGGTTGATAACTACCAGGAAGCGGGCTATCACAAAATTACCTGGAACTCCGGCAATCAGCCATCAGGCACCTACTTCTATCGAATTGAGACAGGCACTTTTTCGGAAACCAAAAAAATGATGGTTATAAAATAAATGACTTTTGCCTGTCGGAGCAGGAATTACAAGTATACTTGGCGGCGCTGAACAAAATATAATTGTATTTTGAGTATAAGGGCTGTTGAATTGATACATTCGCAGCCCTATTTTTTTAACAAATTTCATTCTAAAAGACTCATTTTATTTGATATGCATAAAAAGCTAAGTCTAATTAAATGCTCATAACTGGCATATATAAGTTTATTTGTGGTCACTTTAAGCGTGGAAACACCTTTATAATCGATTTACCCCTTGATCGAGGATGGCTGTCACTTTCAATTCAGCCCATAAATCTTTTGTCAAATATTCCGATAATGTTAATGGATGCCTTTAATAGAGGCGACAGACTGGCAGTCAAACCATTTTTTTAAGAGGGATAAATGGCACAAGATACATCCTATAAAACCAAAAATACCATAGAACATCAACAGCGAGTGGAAAATGTTGAAAAACCATCGCTGATGGTTGTCGATGACGACGATCTTGTTCTTGATTTTCTTAATGAATATTTCAAACGGGAAAATTATAAGGTACAAACTGCGGGCAGCGGCGAGGATGCTATTTCGTTGTTGGTAAAATCACCCTGCGACATTGTGCTGGTGGATTTGAAAATGCGGGGCATGGATGGTCTCGAAACGATCGAGAAAATCACCCAAATTAATCCTGATATAGTAACAATACTGATGACCGGATTTCCGACTCTCGATTCATCCGTTAGGGCGATTCGCATGGGAGCTTCCGATTATATTCTCAAACCCTTTAAGCTCGATGAGATCGACCTGGCAATTAAAAAAGCCATCCACGAGCGTGAGGTCAGGCGCGAGGTAAATAATCTTCGGTCTCGAGTCACTGCACTCGAACATGACATTACCGTGAAAAAGGAACGAATTACGTTAAATGCGTTGGTAAGCGGCCAAGCCACTCAAAAGATAAAAAGATAATCTTAGATGCAATACTAATACATGACCGGGGTTTGTATTAAGCCCCGGTTTATTATTGCGTTCTTCATAGCATGACTATAAAAGTCTGGATAAATATGAATATAGATTCTATAGAAATGTCAATAATACTTTCCCCCGATCGGGAGGTAAACACGTCTCGATTATCAGAATTGGTTCCATATTTAACTTGACTCGCAAGTCGTTCAATTTTAAAATGGGAAAAACAGCGGAGGTTCGAATGATAATTTCGTCCAAAATTACCCCTAGAGTTTTAATTGCATTAATTTTATTGTTAATAACGTCCGTTTCCCTAATACAAGCTTCCGAAACTGCCACTTTTGAACTTAAGTCCGGCGAGCAATATAAAGATGTCAAATTCGAGGTGAACGATTTTTATAAAACGGTATTGCTTGAATATCAGGGGTCAAAAATAAATGTCAGCTTCAGTGATATAAAAATAATAACCGATCAAAGCGGACGCGATGTAACCTCGAGAGTGCTGCAGGGGTATTATAGGCCTCAGAAGGAAGAATGGGTATCCCGCGAATCAAACGAATACAAAGCCGCGATGGCTAAGTCCTGGGTTGGTTTATTTTCCATTGGAGGCAATTTAAGCATCCCGGCGGGGGATTATTATGACGGAATTAAATCCGGAGTTGGTTATGAAGGCGATTTTAGATTAGCATTGAGTCATCAAGTAGCCTTGCAGTTTATAGTCTCACGATCCGGAATGAGAATCAGCGAAAAGATGCATCTCATATCGTATGATCCTAATATACAAATTCTCAATGAGGATTTAGGTTTTCATGCCACGCGCTATGAGGCTGCTGTCAATTTTCATCAGCCATTTTCCAGAATTCAGGATTCCAGGAGTATGTGGTATGGATTGAGCGGAATAGGGATAATCACGCATACAACCACAACGAAGGCCACCGTAAGACAGATTAATACGGGCCAGATCGGCAATATCAACGATAGTCAATCTAATTCCAAATTTGCCTTTATGTTCGGATTCGGAGCAATAAAAATGTTTTCAAAGAGAATGGGCCTCGACTGTGGTTTTACTTTGGACTTAGTGGCGGTTTCATCAGGAAATAACGCTCACAAATCAGAAGTATTCTATGGCTATATATTTGATTTGAAACTAAGGGCTGTCACAATGTTCTAGCTGAAGTAAAATCTTGAACCGCAATCTAAAGGAGGGATTGTATGACGATATCGAAATTCTGCGCCGCAGTTGTATTTTGTTTTATTATATCCTGCACACCTTATGTGATAACAAAGCCCCTGCAAGCGCCAATTGAGGCTTCCAAATTTTGTTCGATAGGCAGTATCGTAGACGAATTACCCGCTAATATGGATATCGAAAAAAAACCCACTCTCGAGGAAATAGAAATGCTAAAGACTGAGTTGGATTATCAACTCAGTACTCAAGATATTTTTACCATGATAAGCAAAGACGATAAGGTCGATTATGAAATCAATGGAAGCGTTATAGAATTTAAGAGAGGCAGTGGAGTAGCCAGATTCTTTATCGGCTTTGGCGTAGGTAACGCCAAGCTAACAGTAGCTTTGAGACTTATAGACAGGGCAGATAGTAATAATACCATTTTTGCTGGAAATTTCAGCGCCGAGGTCAGCGATTGGGCAACTAAAGGTAATCAAATATTTAAGAACACCGCCAAAAATTTCGCCAAAGCTTTAAAAAAGGAAATTAAAAGAATGGCCAAAGAAGGCCAAACCAAAGAATAGAGATTGAGAGGCGCAAAAAATTCGCCACGCCTGCCCAGAATAAAGAGGGGGCCTTTTCTGTAATCGATTCAATACTCAAAAAGCGTTCATTCAGGGGCATAATATAAAAAAAGGCGGCCTAATCGGGCCGCCTTTAAACCAATCAGATAAATCCTATTTCGATGGCGTAACGGCCTTTTGGAACCGTTCGACCTGCGTGGGGAAATACTTATTCGAGGGATCCTCGGTTACGGCTTTCTTCGATAATTCCAGCGCCTCTTTGGGATTGCCCTTAGCGTTTACAATTTCGGCTAAGGTATCATAGCAATTCGATATTTCTCGTCCCGGCTTGGCCAATTCGATTGACTTGCGGGAAAGTTGCTCGGCCTCGGTAAGATTGGTTTTATTCTCAAAACACCACCAGGCAAATTCATTAAGCCTGCCGGCATCGGTTTGCCAACCATCCGGCATGGCCGCTTTTTTATATTCAACTGCCGTGGCGGTATCATGCTTAACAGATAATGCGAATTCAACCATCAACTCGGAGTGCATGTTTTTGATATCGGGATCATCGCTTACGGATGTAGCGTCAAGCCCGGCCTGAGTATACTTGGCGACATCGTCTGTTTTATTGAGATTTTTAGCAATTCCGATCATCTCGGTAATTACCTGAACGACTTGCCAGGGATCTCTTTTCGGTCCGTTGATGATAGCCTCGGCTGCCTGGGAAACATCGTCGTATGTAAATATATTTTTTCTAGCGCCACTGGCGGTGTTTTCAAAAATATCGAAAACATAATCAGCCCTGGTATCACTTGAAAGCACATAGGCCCTACGAAAATAATTAACCGCATCTTTATATTCGCCTATCGCCGAGGAATATCGGCCCAGTACTGCCGCCGACCGTAAATCGGGAAGGGCTTTATAACGCGCCTTTTTCTCCTCGATTGTGGTAAGATCGGTGCGGGCATCGTCTAAAGTTTTAATGAAACTGGCCTTTTCGAAACCCAGCCAAATATCCAGCATTTGCCCATCTTTATTAACCAAGATAAATGTGGGATAAGCCCTGATATTAAATTCTTTGGCCAAATCCCTACCGGCGCCTTTTTCACAATCCACACGGTAAAGGATGACCGGTTCCAGCGCTTTTTGAATCTCGGCATTTGAGTTCACTGCACCAGCGAACTGCTTGCAGGCGCTTCACCATTCGGCGAAGAAATCGATCAGGATTGGCTTTCCCTGGGTGATGGCCTGAGCTTTGACATCGGCATAAGAACCGGTGAACTCCACTGCGGACGCCACTTGAACCAAAGCCAAAAGAGCGAGCATTAGAATTGCTGCTTTTTTCATTATCGGCTCCATCTTTTTGAATCTATTTAAATTATTTCTCATAGTTCGAAATTCCTACCGGAAATATATCGGCCCGGAATAGAATCTGCAATCGAAATTGCAGAGCATCCCACATGTATCATTAATCCATTATACTCCTATCTTATCGTAATGATAAATCGAGGGAACAGTTTTCGGGCGAACGCAATTTAATATGACATGAATGAGATTAAAATCGATAAGGAAAAGGACGCGCTGGTCATTGTCGATGTCCAAAACGATTTTTGTCCCGGCGGGGCCCTGCCGGTTCCCGGAGGGGATTCGATAATAGAGAGCCTAAATGCTCTCGTAGCCATATTTTAAACATATCTACGCCACGCAGGATTGGCATCCCGCAAACCACATATCGTTCAAAGAGCAGGGGGGCATTTGGCCGTCGCACTGCGTAGCCGGAACCAGAGGATCGCAGTTGCATCCCGGCTTGAAAATCGGGAAAGCAACTCAGATCAAAAAAGGCAGCGATCCGGACAAAGAAGCTTATTCCGGTTTCCAGCGAACGAAATTGGCCAAAATGTTGAGGGACGCCGGCGTGGAGCGTCTTTTCATCGGCGGCCTGGCAACAGATTACTGCGTCAAGGCCACCACACTAGACGCTCTTGCCAACGGATTCAAGGTCGTTTTACTTGCCGATGCTATCATGGGAGTTGAGGTCAAAGCGGGCGATTCGGCAGCGGCAATAGACGAAATGAACCGGGCCGGCGCAATAATTTCGCGTGTCAGCCGGATCGGTGAATTCGCGCCTCACCCTTCAGTTTCTTAACCAGACGTTTTATCAATTCCCCCTGCAATTCGTTCATAGCGACCACGATCGGCAATCCGAAAAACAGGGCGCTTCGCATAACATCCGATTCCGTCAATTCCAAGTGTTTGGAGGCGTCGCGGAGTTCCTTTTTGGTCTGCATCGATAGGCGGATTTGAACGTGATGCTTATCTGCCCGCATAGTCATTTCTACTCCTTTCAATATGATTCAGATGAGTAATAAAAACCCTCGGGGGACCGATATTCTCTCCAATTTCGCGCCGCAAATGTTTTCCAAATAATCCCCAGGATTGGGAATCCGGTTTATTTCTGAGCATTCGATTGATATTTTCGCGTTGTGGATGAACACAGATCCTGCAAATCGGGCCTATTTCGATATTCCAACGATTGCGAACAAAATCGGCCAGGAGCAATCGAAGTTGGCGCATGGCTTCCTTGAGTTCCGAAATGACCAATTCCCGCGGAAGATTGTTAAGTCGCATAATCTGATTAAGGGTCTTGCCCTGATAAATTCGGGCAATTACAAGTTCCTGCAGATGCTCTGGAAGCTGTGCCAAAGCCTTTTCGACTTCGGCTTTCAACCGGGGATCAACCGGTGCCGTTTCAAGCGAGATAAGTGACTGTAAGACTTCAGGTTCAACATAATCAATTCTGGCCATCACGCCTCCGTTTTTGCCTTAATAGATGGCGGATTTGAGCGGCGAAAGGTATCATTTCCGGTTCATTTGGGATTCATTTGAAAAAAAAGCGCAAACTTGGGGGGGAGGCAATGCTAATAAAAACTATAACAAAATGCAGATTTCCCTTGACTGACCTATTTATCTACTATATTATATAATTGTATTTTGGCATGATGCCGTCACTTGACAATGCTCCGGGAAATTCGAGAATCTTTGACAGTATTAACCAAGAAATTCTTGATAAGGAGGTATCCTATTGGCTAATGTGGGTAAAGTTAAGTGGTTTAACAGTAAAAAGGGATACGGGTTCATTCGACAAAATGAGAGCGAACAAGACATCTTCGTCCACTACACATCGATCAAGGGTGATGGTTTTAAATCGCTCGCAGAGGGAGAGGAAGTACAATTTGAATTAGCTGAAGGCCCCAAGGGACTTCAGGCCCAGAATGTGCTCAGACTAAATTAATACAGAAATACATACAAAATTTAAGGCCCCTATCTCACGGTAGGGGCTTATTTATTTATGAAAACGATTGGATTAAAATTTTATTAAAATCATATATTTAGGCATTAAACAAAAAATTGCCAACCGAATATGTTAAATCTTAAAAAAATCACATTACCATAAACGGTATCACAGCAACACGATACAGGTTATATCGCGATATTTATTGACATTCGAGGAATTATTTGCTACACTAATCGATGTAAACATATCTCCGCCTTAAGTTTTCTCAAGACTTGAATTATCAGCCCTTGTCAAAATATTAATCTGGAGACAAAAGCGCGATTGTGCGCATGAATCATTCATTCTTGCCAAAGTCTCCCCCAGGGCAACAAGTAGCGAGAAAAAGGAGAAACGATGAAATTATACATCGGCAATCTATCCCGCGACACAGCGGAAGGCGATCTTCGCACGGCATTTGAAGCCCACGGCCAGATCGTATCAGTCAATATTATCAAGGATAAGTTCAGTGGCGATTCCAAGGGTTTCGGATTTGTGGAAATGTCCTCAAAGGCCGAAGGCGAAGCCGCTATTGCCGGTTTGAACGGCAAAGAGCTTAATGGCCGCTCTCTTAATGTCAGCGAGGCTCGTCCACGCACCGAGAACCGCAGCAATATGGGCCGTTCCCGTTATTAAGCATTAGGGCGAATCCGGCAGTAATGACTGTCGAAAAGCAGATGGCGCGATGTCGCAAGACATGGCGCCATTATTATTTTTATAATCAAAGCGCAGAAAAGGTAATTTAATACTATCGTTTTATATTAGTCTGTTCGGAATACGTATTGCGTTCCCAGAAAATTCCTGATGTATATCCTTGAATTGAAGGTTCGCCGTCAGCCAATTCCAACCGTTTCTCCGCGAGGAGACAGAACTCCTTCTCGATTTCGATACCAAGATATTTTCGTCCAAGCTTTTTGGCTGTTACCGATGTTGTTCCGCTCCCGAGAAAGGGATCGAACACGAGATCGCCGCGATTGCTCGATGCCAGAATTAGCCTGGCGATCAGCTTTTCGCTCTTTTGGGTGGGATGATCGGTGTTTTCAGGCATCGACCAAAACGGGATTGTAATATCGGTCCAAATATTGGACGGCGCCGTATCGCGGAAGTTGCCGGATGCGGTTTCATTCCAGTCTTTCGGCGCGCCATCATTAGAGCGATAAGGCGCAAGAACCTTTCGGCGCAATTTTACATCTTTGATATTGAAAGTGTATCTATCCGACACCGTGCAAAACCAGATATCCTCGGACGAATTTTTCCAGTTTTTGGAGGCGCCTCTCCCCTTCTCCCGTTCCCAGGTGAGGCGGTTCCTGACAACAAGCAACTCTGACGCCGCCGCAAAGATTGACGCCGAACTCAGCCAATCCCCGCAGATATAAACGGTCGCGGTGGGTTTGAGCAGGGGGATCAATGCCTCCAGGACTTCTTTTAGATAACTTGTATAATCATCTACGGAGCGCCGCTTAAAGGAATTCCCGTTGAAGGTTTTATTTAGGTTATAGGGTGGATCGAGAATCATCAAATCAACGCTTGATTGAGGCATAAAGGGGACTATCTGCGTGTAATCGCCAAGGATAGTCGAATTGAGCGGAATTATTTTCGTTTCGGCATAATAGGGGCAAATCAATTTATTTGATAACCGCTTGCGGTCGGTATTTGAGAGCGAAATGGTTCTGTTTTTGGGGGCGCGCGATTTCATCGGGGAAATTATAGGCGCACAGAAATTATAATTGCAATTGGAATAATCAATGAGCGGATTGTATATTCATACTAATGAAGCCCGATTATACAGAATTTTCGAATAACGCTATAAGGATAAATATAATTATTTTAGTCCTGGCGATAATATCTGTAATAGCCTCATTTAACCCTCAATGGCTGCTGTGGGGGTCTAGATTCCGTAAGGATTTTCCCAATTTCGATAAGGCTTTTCTTTTTATTCATTCTATTTGCCCTTTGTATCCCTAATGTAGAGAAAAAGGTTGGTCAGGCTCTTAATAACTTAGTCGAATCATTATCAATAAAACAGTCAAGGGTCATCTTTCTTGCGATTGGGATCATTCTTGTTCTGTTCTTTGTAATTTTTACCTCGCACAGCTATTTTCTCGGTGACGGTTATACTATAATAGGCAACCTCAAATCGGGGATTATTTTCGCGGCCGCCAGCCCCTGGATTTCCTGGTGCATGGCATCATATTCAGGATTATCGGCAATGATGATAACGCCATACGTTGGTCTTACTTGATCTGCTCAGATTGTAGTTGGGGATTCGGGTCATCAAATGATGCACATGATGGTACCCGATGTTTCCGGTAAACCAGTTGAGCAATTTCGGAAGTTTGTAGAATGAACCTCCCTTTAGAGACGCAGCGATAAAATCCCACTCGCCTTCGCGGGCCCAGTAAACACCTTCAAACTGATGCTGGACATAGAACAGCCAGATCCCGCCGACCAGGCCGACCAGCAATGTCAGCGCTTGAATGATGAGATAGGATTTCAGCCCCATGATCAGGCTAAACGCGGTCCCGATTGCTATGATGACCAGGTCGGTGCCATAGACACTGATTATCTCCCGTCTATCCGGCTTACCCTTGGCGATCCGGTTGGTAATGAGCGAAATAAAGAGCGGTCCCAGAAGAAGCATTACCAACGGATGGCGGAACAGCCGGTACTTGAGGCGCAACTTGAGAGGGGCACGGTTATACTCGGCGACTGTCATGGTCCAGACATCTCCAAAGCCGCGTTGATCGAGATTGCCCGACGTTTCGTGATGCTTGGCGTGATTTATGCTCCAGTAGTGGTAGGGTGTAAATGTTATCACTCCTGTGATTCGCCCCCAGAAGTCGTTGGCTTTGCGCGACCTGAAAAATGACTGATGCCCGCAATCGTGAAAAATTATAAAGATCCGCACCAAAAAGCCGCTGGCCAGAAGTGTTACCGGCAATGCCAGCCAGAATGAGTACTGCAGGGCATAGTTGCCGCAACCCATAGCAACGCAAAAGGAACCATCGAGTTTACCAGCTGCCAGATGCTTCGCGCCCGGCTCGGCGCGTATACGCGGCGATATTGCTCTTTAATAGCTCGCTATTTATTTGTTCTACTTCCTCGACTTGATTTAATTGGCTCAAAGGCCACCTGATTTCTATGATATCAAACCGTTTGTATCCTAACTGATATGCCAAAATTGAAGAGGATTGCATAAAGAACTTGAGCCGCCCTGAAGGGGGCGACTCGATATTGTGGGTTTATTTTTCCCATTTAATTAATATACTCTTGAAAATGAAATAAGGTTTCAGGGGGTTATCTAAAGCATATTCCATGACCGTATTATTGATCCCAAAAAGATCACATCAATAATGCTTGTCTTGATCCCCTTTCCGATCGCTATATCGGAAATATCAAGCTATTTAAGAGGCGCGGTTGCCCGCCCCATCATTTTCTTGTGACGGAACAGCATCCAGGCAAAAGTGGTAGATGTCAGATACAGCGCCACAGTAACTACCATCACCACAGTAAAGCCGTAGTTCTGAATGATATGTCCGCCGATATTAGCCGAGACCATCCAGGAGGCGCTCCAGGCCAGCGACAAAACCGAATTGGTTCCAGCCTGCTGATCCTCAGGCACCATCTCCATGGCGAAATTATTGTACATCGGCCAAGCCAGGTTCATCAAGCATCCCCGGAAAAGGAAACCGACAATCGAGAGCGCCAGATTGTGCGAGAAAGCCAAAATCAGGAAAAACGGAATCGATAGAAACTGGGTAACCACGACAGTCTTGATCAGCCCGATTCGTTTGGCCAGCACTGGTCCCAGCAGAAACCCCACGGCGGTAAATAGTGATCCGAACGAAAAGATTCGTCCGATTTGATCGGACTGCAAGTGAAAGCGATCGAAAAAGTACAGATTCAGAAACGGTATCACCAGTCCAGCGCCCATGCCAACCAGAAAATGCGGAGTAACCAGCTTAATGATGGTCTTCCAGTCTCGCGAGCCGAAATATTCCGATAACTTAAGTCGTCCTGTGCGGGCCGGTTTGTCTGACTTTATCATTGCATAAAAAATAATCGAGCACAATGCCAGAGTTACACCGCCGATGATCGTAAAGCGATAGCCATGAAGCAGCGAGACTCCCTGCAACAGCAGATATTTCGGAATGAAACCTCCGATAAAAGTGCCGAAGAAGCCCGACAAGGTCTCCATCGCCATATCAACTCCGAACAGATGAGAGCGTTCCTGCGGTGATGAATTGCGCATAAAAAATGGTGAGATCGCCACGGAATGCACGGTGAACATCGCTCCCGAAAAGCCGGAGAAAAAGCGCAGCGGCCAAACGCTGCTGGAAAGCGCCATCATAATAAACGACGACGAGCTCAAAGCCGTTGCCAGAAGCAAAACTCGTTTGACCCTCACATGATCCACTACTATCGCCGCCGGTATGGCGATCAATACTGTCCCCAAAGATGACGCCGACAGGATAGTGCCGATAGTGCCTTCCTGGTATCCAAGTTGTTTTAGATAAAGATTGAAAAGCAACCAGACGATGGAATAGCCGAACCCCATAAAAAACGACGCGAATAAAAACCAGCGGGCGTTTTTGGAAAACATCCGTATATGAGCGAGATATTCTTTTATCTGACCTTTAATCATCGTATTACCTGTTCAACAACGCCCGTAAAATTGCAATCCAAATCCAACAAAAATTGAAATAAAAGCCTGAATTGGTTAAACCAGGATGAGGACCGCCGCGAGATTATTAATATACGAATAATTTATTAGTTTTGTTAAGTGAAAAATATCCGGGGGACCGTTATGTCTTGAAACCAACCGCCAATGTTTATTTGTGTCGGGTTCGAGGACCCGACACTACCCTGCAATAGCTATTGATTTTTATGCAATCTGATTGACAATTGGCTGAAAGATGGTAAATTTCCAGCGGGTATTTATTCGTTTTGCATAGTTATAATTTTCGCGGCTGATCAAGTTGAGGACAATATGGGGAAATTAATTTTCGCGATTGGGCTGGGAATCATTTGTTTTGTTCTGGTTAGTGGATGCAGCGACCAGGGGGCGAATCTCATTACCGGGAATGGCTCGATTGTTTACAGCGGCCTTGAAGGCGGATGCTGGGGAATTGCCATGGATGATGGCAATCGGTATGGTTTTACGATCTTACCGGAATCGTTCCAGCAAGAGGGGTTGCGAGTGCGGATTTCGGCCAAATTGAGTCCAGCTCAGGCAGTCTTTTGCCTAGCGGGAGATACGCTTATAGACTTAGTTAGAATTAGTAGAATTTGAGACCTGTAACCACAACAATGATTGATTCCGCGAATCGCTTTGATATGCCTGATAGGTCTCGCCAGCGGAAACTTGATGACCCTGAAAGATCGTTGGACAACATAGATATTATTCAAACCATGAAAAAAAGGAGAACCAGATGGGTTTAGCACGATTCATGGCCACTGCATTTGGAAGGGGATTGCGAATAGTGGTTGGCTTGGTCCTGATTATCCTTGGAATCAGCGTTATCCACGGTACGGGCGGATGGATTATAGCGATATTCGGATTACTTCCGTTGACATTGGGGATCATCAATGGTTGCATACTCGCTCCCATCTTGAAAGTGCCGTTTTGGGGTTCAAAACTACCACCGGCTTGATAGCACTAAACAGAGTTAAACATCACTCGCAAATCATATAAAAAGTGAAGACCGGTCTTAAGGAGGGGGGGGTAAGCCGGTCTTCGAGGTGGTGCGGATTGCTCCGCCCCATAAGGGACTGGCGCAAAACACGCTAAGCAGCGGTCAGGAGGCAGGTCTTAATTGCGGAATTGCTCATCGGTTGTAATTAATTGCAATATCCATGCCTTCGGGTTTTCTTTTTAAAGAAAATGCAAATGCCGTAATATCAACGATTTATAATTTTAAAACCAGCCCTAAACTTCTATATAAGCTAATCGAGTAAATATTCCAGTTGCAGATAATGAAATACTCTGCATAGGATTATGTTTACAGCCATGTTTGTTCTAACATTCAAATAATCCTGTCAAAAAAATTATTTTGTACTCTCGTAGACGATTTTCATAAAAACCGAACGATCGTCCTCTCTCCGTCAAAGGATTGTTCCCCCCTACCTTTCCACGCTCTTATAGCGACTCTAAAACGCGTTCAAAGTGCATTTTGATTTATAAATGCTTTTTGGTGGAAGGAGGAAAATTGGAAAAGATTACTGAAACGCTAATCGGCAGTTTATCACTTGGTGATCCGGAAGATCGCCGGGCTGCCCTGATTGACAAAATCAACAGCATCATAAAACCGCCCAAGCCGGCTACTGCGGAAAATGTCAATATCCGAGCCATGTATGTGGTCAACGATATGATCAATTCGCATGGAGGACGATTTCGTCGGGAGGACCTGTCAAAACTCTGCGAGCTGATTGCGGATACCCCGGTGCTCGTTGGCCATAACCGTTCCGAAACTCCGTTGGCGCGCACCTTTCACGCTGAGCTGGAAGAGGGCGGCGAGATTCTCTGGCTTAAGAGCTACTTCTATTGGCCAAGAGCCGAGGGAAGCGACGAACTGCTTCTTAAGATCGATTCAGGCATTTTAAAAGAGTGTTCGATTTCATTTATCTACACCGTTCCCGAATGCTCAATCTGCGGCGAGGATATCCGGCGATGTCCACATGATCCTGGCGCTGGCCCCGACTCGCCCCATTTCATTTACGGCGGTATTTCGCAGGTATTGGAAACATCGCTGGTCTACAAAGGATCGGTTAGAGGCACCTATATCACCGACAAGCTTTCGGCAGATATTAAGAAAGTTATCCGGGTGAGTTGCGCTGAAATCAGGTCGGTGACTGAATCAGATCGACGCACAGCCGTTGGGCTATTCGGCGGCCGTGAATGCCTTCTTATCAAAGACGAGTAAGGGAGTTCAAATATGTTTCCCAAAGAACCGCTTGTGAAATACCTGATAAGCTTTGCCATGGCTGTAGCTGCGGCGTTATCCGGATACTATGCCGCTTATACCGGCCTTCGCGTCGGGCTTGCCACCAAGGCCGAGGAACATTATGTGGCCGAGCTCGATATTCGTCTGGCCCGCCTTGAGGCCACAATCAATGAGCGGTTTTCCACCAAGGGCGATCTCTTCGATTTCAAAAATGAGGTAGTTGCCAGGCTTTCGGCTATTGAGACCATACTGGAACAGCCAAAGGCAAAAACATCAAGACCAATGAATTATAACAGCGGCAAATAGGGTTGGGTCTACCCAACTGTCAAGGAGGTCAATTTGGAAATAAATGAAATTGTCAAACGAATCGAGGGAATCAAGAAATCAATTGAAGACGCCTTTGAAAACGGAACAGATTGATTTTGATCGGATAACCTCCGATCTGGAAATAATCAAAAGCGAGCTTCAAACGAGTGGAATGCACATGGATCTAAATCCTATCCAAATGCGTCTGCTGAAGACAAGGGAATCGATCGAACATAGCAAAATCATTTATACGGGGGATTACAGGTAAATCAGATTCGGGAATCGCAGTAAGATATGAGATCAAAATCGCAGCATTTAATCAAAAGGAGAAACAATGGCAGTAAGAGACCAAAATTTGCAGAGTATCGGCTTTCAAACAGCGACATTCAAGATTCATCAGACCGCCAATCTTGATGATCTCAAGGATATTGATATTGGCAAGGCTGTAAGTATCGTGGGCAATTACGAAATCAGCCTGGGAACCAATGGCGGCATTCTGCTCGGAAAGCTCATCGATCTTTCGCTGACCGATGTCGATAACGGCAAGCGCGTCGCTACAGTCCAGGTCGGCGGTATCTGCACTTTAACATCAGCGGCAACAACGCCGGCAGTTGGCAATCGAGTGGTGGTTAATGGCTCCGGGGCTGTCAGGCAAGCACCTGTTTTGGCCGCGTACGATCCCGCCGGCGGTAACGTGGCTCGCGGTACGGTCGTCAATGTCAACGGCGCTACAGACGTAACGCTGATTTTGAATTAGGATTAATGAAAGATCGCCAGGCAGGCCCAGGGGTCTGCCACTCATGAAATCAAAAGGAGAGAAATAATGGAAATGGAAAAACTGTTATCGTCCGATTTAGGAAATGCATTTGTATCCGATACCAAAGGCGCAAAATCAGTTGATTTGACGCGCGCCAAAAAGATCGATGTTAGCCGCGACCTCTATATGGATGCTCAAGCCCGCGGCCTGACTCTCACCGAGCTTCTGGAGCAATCGGAGTACGATCCCAGTCCCGCAAGTTCACCGCTCGATGCGTTCGAGCGTCAATTGGCTCTACGTGGTTTGCGCACCGGCGGACGCAATCCGATCACGGTCGAAATGTTCTATCGCGGAGCGCCGGCTTTGATGCCCGAATTTATGATGCGCGAGATTCGCAGAGGCATGAATATGCGGCCGGAACTGGGACGGCTGATAGCCTCCAGCGCCCAGGTAAATACCTCGCGCTATTCTCCTATTAAGATAGATCACAGCGCTACCGATGCTTCCATGTCGCTTCGTCCGGTTGGCGATGGCGCCGAGATTCCATCGGTCAATGTCACCGAACAGAATAATACGATCGTGGTGCCCGATTACGGCCTGACGCTCAAAGTTACGTACAAAGCGCTGCGGTACCGCAGTATGGCGCAGTTCAAGGTGCTCTTGTGGTACATCGGTTACCGGCTGCAATCCGACAAGATGGCTTTGATTGTGAATACCATCATTAATGGCGATGGCAATACCAATTCGGCGACGGTCGTCAATACCGATGTCACCGGCACGCTCGATTATGACGACCTGGTGAAATTTTGGAATGAATTCTATCCCTATCAGCCCAATGTTCTTATTTGTCATAAGGACAAGATTAGATCGATCCTGACTCTCACCGAATTCAAAGACCCGATGATCGGTTTCAATTTCCAGACCAACGGAGAGATCACCTCGCCCCTGGGCGCCACCCTGATTCGATGTGATGAGGTTCCCACCGATTATTTGATCGGACTCGACAACCGTTTTGCGATCGAGGAAGTCATCAGCCAGCCTCTGATGGTGGAATATGACAAGGTGATCGAGCAAAAGATCGAGGAGGCCGTAATATCCGAGTCTATCGCTTATGCCAAGGTGGTCAAAGAGGCCTCATTGGTGCTCGACTCGGTCTGGACTTGAGATTGAGGTAGCTAATGCATAAACTGCTTTCAAATTCGACGGCGGCCCGGCCATCCGGGTCGCCGCCCCAAACGAGGCTTCTGAAAGTGCCATCAGGCATTTTCAAGGGCCGGTTGGTGGCGCTTTACGCCGACTCAGCCAATAGCATATCGCTGAAATTTGCCGATTATCCCTATCAGTCATGGTCGGCGGCTCAGCAGATTGCCAGCGACGCTCATGATTCCCCTTTCTCAGCATGTATCGATTCCGCGGGGAATATTTACCTGGTTTATGCCGATACGAATCAGGTCTTGAAGGTAATCAAGTTGACTCTGAACGCGGGAGTCTGGAATCAGGGAAGCCCTCTTGTCGTTTGTAATCTTGATCATTCCTCCCGACCGGTCATTCTGAAAGATGCCGATAGTAAGCTGTGGTGCCTGTTCGATCATCATTGGATTTCTACCAATATGAGGCACACGATCCAGGCTAAAACATCAACGGATGACGGCCAAAGCTGGGGGACCGGCCCGACAGATCGGGGAACAACACTTTCGGCGTCCTGGGTGGAACAAGGTTATGTCGGAATCTGTCAGCATCTATCCAAAATATATGCCGTCTATTGTGTGGGACGATCCAACCTGATATTAAGAAGATGCGATCTTTCAAACCCTGTTTGGGAGGATGAATCGGCTATCGCCTCGCTGGATTATATAGATGATTGCTTTCATTTAGCTCCAAGTGAGGACGGCAGGCTCGGAGTTGTATTTTCCCCGTCAGAATCAGACAAAGTCTACCTTAAGGAATTCGATGGTCTACTCTGGAGCGGCTTGATCGAGGTGGAAAGCGTTGAGGCTAGATCCCCTCAGATAATTTACCGCGATAATAAGCCTCACATCTTCTTTGGAAAACATCTGGGAAATAATTACTTCATTCCGCGCTATGCCAGAAAATCAGGATCGGTTTTTAACCTGGAGAATTTTTCGCAGGCTCTGGGACAATTGGATAAGGTCATACTCTATGTGAATGCCGGATCGCCGCAGTATCAGGATAAAACCTCAGCGGCAGGCAATACCACGGCCGGTGATATTTTCCATTCGATATCGCAAGGGCTGCTCGATTCGATAGGCGATTGTATATATCTGGGAAAGCAATCGAAATTCTTCTGTGCCGCTATAATTCTATCGACCTCCGGTACCGGAGGCAGTGTTGTCTGGGAATATTTCGATGGTTCATCCTGGGTGCAATTTACGCCTAATTCCGGAGGATATAATTTCGATTCCCCTGATGTGCTTATCTATTTCTGGCAGGATGCTGCGTCGGCTCCATCCGGTTGGCAGTTGGGTCTGGTAAACAATATCTCCGCTTATTGGGTTCGGGCGCGAGTCGAGAACGGCTTTGAAACTAATCCGATTGGCACCCAGATATTAGCTGCCGCCAAACTCAATGATCTGGCGCTTGCCGAGGAGGGCGCATGAATGTGACATTCGATTATCTCACCGGCAATCGCAAGTGGCTGGTACGCGATTATGTTGTCTGGGGAGATTCCGGCTCGCTCGATACCGCAATCATCGCCACCGAAAATGGTCCATCTTCAAATCGTCTGATCGTCTTTCGCGAACTCTGCGGCGCGGCTGCTCAAGTCGTGGAATTTGCAGACTTAGTTGACCACCGAGGCAACGCGCTGCCCGAATCGCTAAATAATGCTGAGATCATCATTGTCCCCAAAAACGAAGTCGGAAGCTTTGTGGTAGGATCGATTGGGACAACATCATTTCGACTGGCGAAATCGCCCGAGTCTGAGACCGATGCCCTGGTTGACCTCATAATTATGGAGATGAACTAAAATGCCATTTACAACAAACGAAATCGTAAAAAAGCATATTCTGGATCATCATATAGGTTCGGCAATCGTCTCTAATGAAACCGCCGAGTTCTCAGTCTCGGATTCTACGCAACTTCAGAATCAGATGATTCTGGCATCATCCGAAACGATTAAAGCCAAAGAGCAAAATGTCCCGGTTAGGGAAACGATTAGCTTCGCTATGGGAGATGAGGTTCAGCTTGGACATCCCAAATTAATACCCGATTCGATAATTGTTGCCAGCGATAGTTCCCTGGGTATCGTTTATGTGGAAAATATCGATTACCATATTGATTACAGTCTCGGCACGATTCGCCGTTTAACGGTAAGCGCTATTCCGGCCAACTCCGATGTTGTAATCTGGTATCAATTTTACCGGGTCTACCAAAGAGGAGTCGATTACGATATCGATTACCAGGCAGGGACTATCCGCCGCCGTTCCGCCGGAGCAATCGAGGCCGGACAATGGGTCTTGATCGATTATACCACCGAATATGGAAGCCTTGATGATTCCACTATTGATAATGCCATAACCGAAGCCAACGAACAGGTTAATTCATTTATCGATGAATCGTATCGGGAATCGTCCGACCGCGGTTTGGTGATGGCTGAGACCTATATGGCAGTATCGATTATCTGCCGTATCAAAGCAATGGAATCGCTATCGCCTGCTGCGGGTCAAAACCTCTGGCAATGATGCACAATCCTGGGCTACCATCTCTGATATGTACCGCAAGGAATCGTTCAATATCCTTTCGCGTTTTGCGATCGCCATAAGTTCCTTTAAGTCACCATCGAAAGCATAGGAAGGAGAATGACAATCAAAATAAACGATAGCTTTCCGTCCCGCGTCTGCTTTCTGGTCATAATATTAATGGCCGCCTTAGTATCTACGGCATTTGGCGCAAGCACCGGTTGGCATTATCCTCAAAGCGATTCGGTCGCATCCGGATCGGGGTGGGAATATCCCAATTACGTACAAACCTGCAATGGCTCCAGCGCCTACTATATGGGTCTCAACGTAGATGATAGCCTTTTTACATCCAACTATGGATTTAGTTTGCCCTCAGACGCGATAATCGACAGCCTCTGGTATAAATTTACGGGGGCTGGTTCAAGCGAAGGCGACTACGCTATTCTTGAGATCGGATTCATTGCCGGTTCAAACCGCGGCGCCTGGCACGAATTTCTTCTTTCAGGGGTTGCCGGAGCAGACAGCGCGAGATTTCTCAATTTCGATCCCATCGTTATTACTATTTCGGGCGCGAACTCAACTGCTTTCGGCCTTTATGCGGTTACTTCCTGGGATGAGTGGCTAACAGATACTTATATCGATTGCATGGCGATAAAAATTTTCTACCATGAATCTGCATTGTTAGTGCGTCGCCAGAGAATGATTAGAATGGAGAATGATAGATGAAGAAAATATTGGCAGGCTTCCTGTTGCTGACATCGACAGCCTGGGCCGGTTTGATTTTTGATAACGGTTCTGGAGATAAAAATGATACTCTCGTCATTCAGTTCTGTTTCGCCGATTCTCAAGGACTTGATTACGCCGCCTGGGATACCGCCTATATCAAGCAATGTTACGGAAGCGCCGCCTTTAAGGAGGTTACACTTACATCTCCTACCGCTTACGATATAGGCAACTCCTGGCCAGCGAACACCATGTTTGAATGGCGGTCTCGAGCCTCGGATAGCAGCGGCCATCTCGGGGCTTATACCTGGTGGGCGTTGGTAACCAAAAACTACAACGGCAAACGGGTCAGTCACATGCATAAGGGCTGGTATTATGTCAGTGAGCATCCAATCGAGAGTTTGCTTGCTGTCTCAGATACTGCCTATATCAGGGCTCTGGATCGTCTTAAAATGGTATATGATTTTACCGATGGCAATGGTGTAGATGGTATCGATGCTGATATCGCCGGGCTTTCCATCAGCGGCGGGGGAAGCGAAGCCTGCACGTTATTGGTCAAACAAAACGGCATATCTCCTATCCAGGGCGCCCGAATTGTGATCAGGTCGCTGGATCAAACAGTCACCAGAGTGCCGGGTCTTTCCACCGATATAAACGGAAGAAGAATCGTCGAGCTTGACGAAGCCTCGTACTTTATATCTGTTACGGCCAACAATTACGTTTCGATATATGATACCCTTGACGTTCATCGCGATTCGGTCTGGCAATTAAGCATGACACCGTTTGATCCCGGCAACCCGCCATCGCCGGAATTATGCCGCGTTTATGGCTGGGTTTATGATATCAGCGGAAAGGATGTGACGGGTGCAACTATTTCTGCGGAGATTCCAGCGGACTACCAACCCGTTAAATATGGCAATATAGTGATTACGCCTTTCAAACGTTCCACAACCAGCGATTCCAGCGGCTACTGGCAGATTGATCTTTTCCCTAATAGCGTTCTTTCGAAAACGAATTCAAAATACCAATTTGCACTTGAGTATCCATCAGGCGTGATTCTGAAATCAAAGGTGGTAGTACCGGATACGGCAAGCTGGCAATTCAGGTAGTTATGAGTTACAAATTGCGGGTTGTGAGTTAATTATGCGGTGGGTCCAAAAACCCGACCGAAATGAGCGAAACGCAAAGCGTCAGGATCGGGGTCCTGACGCCACAAAAACCAATTGGAGGAATCAAAATGATTTATCAAATATGTTTAATTAATCCGATGCAGGCGGGAGTATTCTCCTGGCTTGGAGGTCTGTTAACGGAGAAATCACTGGCCGCACTTGGGGCGATACTGATGATTTATATCGGGGTGCTTGTAAAAAAGCATCTGGTACCGCTGCTGATGGTTCAGAAAAACCGGGAGGTGGCGGAGTATATCCTGGTGATCGCTGACGATGTCACCGATTATTTCCGTCTCAAGTTTCCGACGGCGCACTGGTCTGTGTGGCTGGATCGAGCAATAGATCGGATAATCGAAATCACCGGTGTTGGACGTGAGACGGCGGATAGGGTGGCACGAGCAGCCGTGGCCAGGAAAGGGGAGGCAGTAACGCCCGCTAAATCGGGACAATAGTTGGAATCAGCCGTCAAGCTATCAGGTTTGACGGCTTTTTTTTAAGCATAATGTCAAGACCCCGCCACCGGCGGGTAAACGCGGAGGTCTTGAGCTACTCTGGCTTTCTCTCTGCCAGAAACTGCGTAGCGCGGGCGATGAGAGTATCGTAAGAATTGGCTAAGGGATTATCCAAAACCATTTCAAGGAGATCGTTGAGAATTTCGCCGATGAGCGGGCCGGGCTGAAGGTTGAACTGTTTCATAATATCGTCGCCGGAAATTTCGAGATCAGCGAGACCAAATGGCGATTTCTTTTCAATCTCCGCGGTAACCTTCGCTTCGAAATCATCCACCTCCGATGGCTCCTGCCCCATTCCCTGGGCAATAATGTCGGCGCGGCGTAAATCGAGAAGATCGTAAATCAAATCAGTCCCCACGGCGCGAATAAGGCGTCGAATCCCCTTGTCCCCCGCCCTATCGCTGAACATGTGTCGCCCGATCAGGGTTGAAACATTATCGATAACATCATTGGAATATCGCAATCTTTTCAAAGCCTGCTCCGCCATCCGGGCAGAAAGCTTATCATGGCCGTAGAAAGTAGCGCCATCCTCAACAAGCTCTCTCGTAGCCGGTTTACCAACATCATGGAAAAGCGCTGACAGCCTAACCAGGAGTCTCCTGGCCGAAGAGTCAACCGCGACCATGGTATGCTCGAAAACATCCCAACGATGATAACCGCCCGGCTGCTCTACACCGACACCTTGAGTTAACTCGGGCAGGATGCGTTCCAAAACGCCGATATCGAGAAGATAGTGAAACCCAATCGAGGGGCGGTTGGCTTTCAATAGCATCTTATTAAGTTCATCAGCAATCCTCTCAGGCGAAACGGTGTCAATCAGATGAGCGCCGGTTTTCATTGCCGTTAGCGTTTCCGGTTCGATGGTAAATTCGAATCTGGCGGCAAACTGGGCGGCTCGGAGAATCCGCAGCGGGTCCTCAGTGACGGCCTCGGGAAAAACTATTCTTATTATTTTATTGGTGAGATCGGCCTGGCCGCCGTATGGATCGATTATCTCTCCCGAGGGAATAGCGCGGGCTATGGCGTTGATGGTGAAATCGCGACGTTTGAGATCGATATCGATCGGAAGATTGTGATCGTAGGTAACTTCAAATTCGCGGTGCGCTACTCCGACTGATCGTTCAGTGCGCGGAATAGCAATATCAACAACTTCATTTTCACCCCGAGGAGTAAATTTGATAACGCCGAAGGATTTCCCAACCAGATCAACCTTGCCGAAACGCCGCAGGATATCCATTAGCTCATCAATCGGAATTCCGGTAACTAAATAATCGCGGTCTTTATTTTCGGTCTCTTGAGAAATCAGCGAATCACGAACCGAACCGCCAACCTCATAGAGCCTGCCTAGTAAAGTAATTACCCGGATGAGTTCGGAATGCAGCAATTGGTTATTCATGCAGCAATATAATAAGCGTGACTGATTTATGGTTCCAGTATTTTCTTTTGAGAGAAACGGGAAATTACGCGTGCCGTCAGTTCCCAGAACCTGATGGCGAAATTGTTAGTGTCGGGTTCGGGGACCCGACACCATGTTAATATATTTGTATGGAAACTTAATAAAAAGGCGCGATGACCGCGCCCATACAAATACTATTTGACAATCCGTGTCCCCGCTTTGCCCCGAACCGCATCATATCCGTTTTCAATCGATGTTATTATGACCTGCTTACCGCCATTTTTAAGGAAGCTGATAGCGGCCTCAACCTTAGGGCCCATCGAGCCGGGCGGGAATTGTCCCATCTGATGATACTCAATCATCTTTTTCAACGGCACTTTATTCAGCCACGTCTCATTGGGTTTACGATAATTGATGGCTATCCTGTCGATATCGGTTAGGATTATAAGCAGTTCGGCCTCGATCTGCCGAGCCAGGACCGCAGCGGCGCGGTCTTTATCGATGACTGCATCGACGCCAACCAATCTGCCTTTTTTGCGCAGAACGGGGATTCCTCCGCCACCGGCGGCGATGACAATCGTACCCTCCTCGACGAGGCGCTTGATGGTATTACCCTCGATAATTTCGAGCGGCTGAGGTGACGGCACCACGCGACGCCAGCGTTTATCGCCGGGGAATTGCACAATCTTCTGCCATCCCATCTCCTTGGCCATCTTTTGAGCAGTCGGTTTGGAATAAAACTGACCGATGAATTTGGTGGGATTCTTAAAATCAGGATCTTTTTCGTCAACTACCACCTGGGATACCATTGTCACGACATTGCGCCCGATATTCTCATCCTTGAGGCGATTCTGAAGGCATTGCTCGATCATGTAACCCATACCGCCCTGGAGATCGGCTACACAGACAAAAAGCGGTAAAGCCGGAACCTTGCCACGCGCCAGTTCGACTCGAAGCAAAGCATTGCCAACCTGGGGTCCATTGCCATGAGTAATAGCCAGTTGATAACCATGCTTGATGAGTTCGAGGATCGATCCCAAACTGGCAATTGTATTATCAAATTGATTTGAAATGGTATCGGCCCGGTCCCGCGCCGAAATGGCGTTGCCGCCCAGCGCAATCACCGCTTTTTTCTTTTTTTTCGTATTGGCCATT
Organism: uncultured candidate division Zixibacteria bacterium; assembly: GCA_963801605.1. Taxonomy (GTDB): domain Bacteria; phylum Zixibacteria; class MSB-5A5; order UBA10806; family UBA10806; genus UBA10806. The sequence goes on along the minus strand of CAWDFP010000006.1, from coordinate 1,309,073 downwards.
TTGTCCTAAAATTGACGGCAGGATGCCGCGATTACTTTTTTGCCGTTCGTTTTTTCCTGGCAGGTTTTTCCTTTTCATCGGAACCGAAAAACTCAATGAGAACGTCGGAAAGATTAGGAATTCCGATTTCCTGCAACTCATACTCGACTCGAACTTTTGGCTTGTTAATTTTAATAATCCGAGCCAGATCGATAGGAGTTGCAATAACCACGGTATCGCAATCGGTGCGATTAATCGTAGTTTCGAGGTCTTTAACCTGTTTGGGTCCATATCCCATCGCGGGCAGAAGGGTGCCGATGGCGGGATATTTCTGGAAAGTGGCCGTGATCGATGCAACCGTATAAGGACGGGGATCGACCAGTTCCTTAGCGCCGTATTTCTGAGCAGCGACAACACCGGCGCCATAAGCCATCTCGCCGTGGGTCAGAGTCGGGCCATCCTCAACGACCAGAACGCGTTTATCGGTGATAAGCTCCGGCTTATCGGCTGTAATAGGCGAGGCGGCATCAATGACGATGGCTTTGGGATTGAGCTTACTTATGGAGGCGCGCACTTCCTCAATACCCTCGATGGGAGCCGTATCGATCTTATTCATGACGATGATATCAGCCAAAAGCATATTGGTTTCGCCGGGGTAATAGCTGCGCTCATGCCCGGGCCGATGAGGATCGGCAACGGTTATATACAGATCGGGCATGTAGAATGGCAGATCGTTGTTGCCGCCATCCCAAATAATAACATCGGCTTCTTTTTCGGCGTTACGCAGAATCACCTCGTAATCGACTCCGGCGTAAACCACCTGGCCGCGAACGATATGAGGTTCATACTCCTCGCGTTCCTCGATAGTGCATTTGTACTTGTCGAGATCCTTTAAGGTGGCAAAGCGTTCACAGATCTGTTTGGTAAGATCGCCATAAGGCATCGGGTGACGGATCACCACGGCCCTAAGGCCCATCCCCTTTAGTATCTCGGCGACCTTGCGGGTGGTCTGGGACTTGCCGCTACCGGTCCGGACGGCGCAAACCGCAATAACCGGCTTAGTCGATTTAAGCATGGTGGGAAAGCCGCCAGCCAACTTAAAATGGGCGCCACAGGCATTAACCTGAGCGGCCTTAGACATTACATAGCTGTACTTAACGTCAGAATATGAGAACAGAACCTCATCAATCTTTTTGCCGGCGATCAGGCTCAACAGGTCGCTTTCGGGGTAGATGGGAATTCCACGAGGATAAAGCTTGCCCGCAAGTTTGGCAGGATATTTTCTGCCTTCGATATCGGGAATTTGAGTAGCGGTAAAACAGACGACCTCATATTCCTTTTTATTTCTAAAAAGAAGATTGAAATTGTGAAAGTCGCGTCCGGCCGCTCCCATGATTAGTATTCGTTTTCTATTCATAAATGCCTCAACTTCTCCACATTGGCAATTGTTACAAATATTATGATACTGATTTAAAATTAATAAGCAGGCGGCGGATTAAATTAGCCGCTAAGCCAAAAAGGAATCAATGGTCGAATAGTTTTATTGACCAATATCTCATAGATTTGTAATATGCCATTTATTATGGCTAATGTCAATAGCTTTGTGGATTACAAGGTCGACTGGACAGAATCCACCAAAGCTCGATAATGCCAACTAATTGAATTTGGCTTGTCTCCTAACATTCTACCTATCAATAGATTAACAAAGCATGAATTTAATTCGATCATTATAATATTTTCCCAAAGAAAACGATAGAAACAAATTGACTAATCTATCATTCATGTTATTTTAACTAAAGATAAACATTTATTCCACTTACGGGCATTTAGCAAGGAGCCGACAACATGGTAATTTCAAAGAAAGCTGCGGGGCTTGTATTGGCGCTATGCGTACTTTTCGCCTCAGGAGCCCTTGCACAATGGCCAGATAATCCGGCGTTAAATTTGGGGCTGAGTCTTACGTCAGGCGAAGGAACCGACCCGCATATTGTAGCAACATCCGATGGCGGATGTTATGTGAGTTGGTGGGATAACACTTCCGGGCATTACTGCATGTACATGCAGAGATTGAACGCCAATGGAGATGTCATGTGGGGATCCAATGGCATGCTAATCAGCAATCATGCCCAGGATTCATGGATCACGGATTATACTCTCACGGTCGACAACACCGATTGCGCAATTCTGGCGTTAAATGATATTCGAGCCGGCGGCGATTGGGATATTTATGCTTATCGAATAAATCCGGCGGGTGAATTTTTATGGGGACCGGACGGTTTGACAGTTTCCAATGATGCCAATTCGGATGCTTTTCCGCAGGCCACTGTCACCAATAATGGTAATATAGTGTTTGCCTGGAGCGACATAACTGCGGCAGGCGTTATTCGGATGAGAAAAGTCGATATCAATGGGAGCGACCTTTGGACACCATCCATAAAAGTCCTCACCAGCACATACGGTGTGGGATATCCGCGTCTGGCGCGAACCGACAATGATGGCATTATTCTTCAGCTAATAATTCATCAGGGTTCCCAGTATTATAATCCCTGGTATATGTATGCTCATAAGTATGATTCGCTGGGAACCGATCTCTGGGGCGCAAACGGGGTGCTGATAAACAATGCGGCCTCAGTTCAAATATATATGGCTCCCGATATCACTCCCGATACAGCCGGTGGAGCATTCTCATTCTGGTACGATTCAAGAGGCAATGTTCTTCATTGCTACGCTCAACATATCTCGTCCCATGGCACAGTAGACTGGACAGCCAATGGTGTAGTGGTTTCCACGGCTGTCGGTCAAATCCAGGTCAGTCCGGACGCTTTTTATAACCCGACTACAAACGAGTTGATACTTTTTTATCTAAATAAAAACACCGACCAGAACCAATGGGGTGTTTATGGCCAGAAATTCAACTCAGCCGGGGCGCGGCAATGGACAACTAATGCGCTGGCACTTGTGCCCCTGAGCACTCAGGAACGGGGATATGTCAATGTTAAGATGATCGATAGCGGCGCGGTGGTCAGCTATTTTGAAAAACCTGCCGGGGACGTTACCAACGCCCGAATCAAAGCGATTCGGATTACCGGCGCCGGAACTCCGGTCTGGGCACCTCCGGCTGCAACGATGTGTTCGGTTCTAAGCAGTAAAGACAAACTTATGTCCTGTATCAATCCACTTGGTCAGTTTATCGTCACCTGGAAAGATATGAGATCTGATGCTGACGGCGATATTTTCCTGCAAAACGTAAATGCTGACGGTACATTGGGACCGATAGCAGCGCCTCATGGCCATATCAGAGGTCTGGTAACTCGTTCCGATGGCACAACTCCGATCGAAGGCGTTACGGTAGTTACAGAAGACACGCTTGGCATAGTTGCAATGGATACAACGAATGTGCAAGGCGTGTATAATATTACGCTTCCTCCCGGGATATTTTCGGAATCATTCAGCAAGGCGGGATATCTCGATACGACAGTAAACTTGATTTCGGTCGCCGAGAATGAGACAACCCATGTAGCTATCGCCCTGCAATCCACGGGCAATGATTGCCACTACGTGGTTGGAGATATTAACAACAGCGGAACATTCAACGGTCTTGATGTGGTTTTTGCCGTTTGCTTATTTCCGAGGCACTCCGCCCGATATGTATAGCTGCGAATGTCCTCCGGGAAGCGGTCATGTCTGGTATGTGGCAGGCGATGTTAATGCCTCATGCTCATTTAATGGTCTGGATGTAACGTATATGGTGAGTTATTTAAAGGGCGGACCAGTTATCCATCCCTGTCCGGATTGTCCGCCGGTGCCATAATAAATTGAAAATAATTAATAAAGGCCCCGGCAAATGCGCCGGGGCTTTTGTTTTTTAATTTGATTCAGGTGTTTTAATAAAGGATAAAAGCAGTTAAATCGCAAATGGATTTAGCAATAAATTTATCCGGATGGGAATACCAAAAGCATCCGGCATACTTATCCACCGATTAATTGTCGAGCTTGATTTTCGGATTCAGATAAGGTATATAAGTTGCTCTGAAAGGATGGAGCAGTGGATTATTTTAAACGCACTAAAGTAGCAAAGATCATTACTGAATCTGAAGTAGCTCGTCAGGACGTGATAGTAATGGGCTGGATACGGACCAGACGCGATTCGGCCAATCTGGTTTTCCTGGAAGTAAACGACGGGAGCACGCTTGGCAATCTTCAGATCGTTATCGAAGACAAGAATCGTTTCCCCGACTTAGAACAGATTAGCCTGGGAGCGTCGGTAAGGATAGTTGGAAATCTGGTGCCAGTGCCGGAGAGGCCACATAAAATCGAGATGCATCCCGGGGAACTGCAGCTAATAGGACTCTGCCCGCCTGAATATCCGTTGCAGAAAAAGCGACATTCGTTCGAATATCTGCGTGAGATTGCACATCTCAGGCCGCGCACTAATGCCTTTGGAGTCATGAACCGTTTTCGCAGCAAAATGGCGTTTGCAATTCATAAGTTTTTTCAGGAACGCGGCTTTTATTACATACACTCCCCCGTTATAACGGCAACCGATGCCGAGGGCGCCGGTGAGCAATTTTGGGTAACGACATTTGATCTTAACAAGGTACCGCGCAATGAAAAGGGCGAGGTTGATTTCGACAAGGACTTTTTCGGTGATCAGACCTTTCTGACCGTCTCGGGCCAGCTTGAGGCTGAGATATTAGCTACTTCGTTGGGGGATGTATACACTTTCGCGCCAACGTTCCGGGCCGAAAACTCCAACACCTCCCGGCATCTCTCGGAATTCTGGATGATCGAACCGGAGATGGCGTTTTGCGATCTTAATGAGGATATGGCGTTAGCCGGCGAATTTCTGATGTATTTGTTCAATTATGCTCTCAACGAGTGCAGCGAGGAAATGAAGTTTTTCAATGAGCGAATCGAATCTCATCGAATTGAGACATTGGAAGCATTGGTAAAATCAAAATTCGAGTATATGACATATACCGAGGCAATTGAAATCCTCAAAAAATCAAAAAAGAAATTCGAATTTCCCGTAGAATGGGGTCTCGACCTGCAAGCCGAGCATGAGAGATATCTCTGCGAGGAGCATGTACAGGGACCAATCATGGTGCATGATTATCCTCGGCAGATCAAGGCGTTTTACATGCGTCTCAACGATGATAATAAAACCGTAGCGGCGGTCGATGTATTAGTGCCGCAAATTGGGGAAATTATCGGGGGAAGCCAGAGAGAGGAACGTTTTGAGACGCTCAAGGAGCAGGTGAAGTTCCATCATGTAAAAGAGGAAAGCATCTCATGGTATTACGATCTTCGGCGTTATGGCACCGTGCCGCATGCCGGATTCGGCCTGGGATTCACACGCTCGTTGATGTACATGTCGGGCATGGCTAATATTCGAGATGCGATACCATTCCCGAGAACGCCGAGAAATGCTAAGTTTTAGATAACATACAAGTGTCATACCAAAAATGCCCGTTTGAAATAAAAAATCGAGGCCCCAACAGGGACCTCGATTGCAATTATAAAAACAATTCAGCCGGTTACTGTTTCTTTGGTTCCTGATCCTTATAGTACTTGTCAATAAACGGCCTGAAAAGCTCGATCGGAATCGGGAAAATAGTAGTAGAATTTTTCTCGGCGGCGATTTCCACAAGGGTTTGCAGGTATCTCAACTGGACGCCCACCGGATTCTGGCCCAGGATATTGGCAGCGTCATTGATCTTGGCGGAAGCCTGAAATTCGCCATCAGCATGAATAACTTTGGCGCGACGTTCGCGTTCAGCCTCGGCCTGCCTGGCGATAGCACGCTGCATTTCCTGCGGAAGATCGACGTTCTTAATTTCGACGATGGCGACTTTCACGCCCCAGGGCTCGGTTTGCTGATCGATTACGGCCTGCAATTCCGCGTTAATCTTGTTGCGATTAGAAAGAAGATCGTCAAGCTCGACCTGGCCAAGGATCGAGCGGAGTGTGGTCTGCGCAATAAGCGAAGTTGCATAGTTATAATCTTCAACATCAATAATAGCTTTGGTAGGCTCAATCACTCGGAAATAAGCAACGGCGCTGACCTTTGACGGTAACGTTGTCGCGAGTGATGATATCCTGCGGGGGAACATCCATGGTTACAGTACGCAGGCTGACTTTTACCATTTTGTCGACAATCGGGATAAGCAGGATCAACCCCGGACCCTTGGCGCCAACCAGGCGTCCCAATCTGAAAACTACGCCGCGTTCGTATTCCCTCAATATTCTGATGGCATTTCCCAGTATGAACAAAACCAGGATTATGACCACGACTATGGGGAAAAGAAAAGAAACATTAGTTACGGTTTGATCAGGCATTCCATCCTCCGTTTATAATTTGCATTACATCAATTCCACTTTCAGCACCAGGTCGCGAACCTCGATAACTCGCACCTTTTTGTCAGGCCCAATGGCCTGGTCCGAAACCGCTTGCCACCATTCGCCGTGAACGAACACTTTGCCACCATCGGGGCCAACCGGCGTTTTGGTAAGTGCGATCTCCCCTTTCAATCCTGCCTCGCCGGTGGTCACCTTGCGTTTGAAAGTGCGCATTGCCATATAGGCGGCCAAAAAGAAAAAGCCGGTAAAGACAATAACCGTTGGGATTATAACAGAAAGAGAGATCCCTTTATAAGGCCATTCGGTATCATTAACCAACATCAGCGAACCAAAAAAGAGGCTTAACACGCCACCACCTCCTAAAATTCCGTGGCTCGTAATTTTAACTTCCAGCAGAAACAAAATCATAGCCAATATAATCAACAAGACTCCGGCAAAGCGAATCGGCAAAGCCTGAAAAGAGAATAAGGCCAGTATCAGGGAAATACCTCCGATAACACCAGGCAACACAGCGCCGGGATTGGCGAACTCGAAATAAAGCCCCAGCATACCGATTGCCATGAGAATATATGCGATATTGGGATCGGAAATCACTTCGAGCAGTTGATTGGCAAAACCGATACTGATTTCGTCAATTTTAGCTCCGCTGGTATGAAGAACGCGTGTGCCGGAAACAACATCGACCGTATCGCCATCGATTTTAGCTAACAGGTCCTCGATATCGGCGGCGACCAGATTGACGACATTCTCTTTGACAGCTTCGAATTCCGTAATCGAAACCGATTTCCTGACAGCATCCTCAGCCCACTGCATATTGCGGCCGCGTTTGCTGGCGAGAGTTTTGATTTTGGCGACGGCGTCATTGGTAACCTTCTCACCCAGAGTAGAATCGATATTGGCGCCACCCATGCCAACCGGATGAGCTGATCCGATATTGGTTTGAGGCGCCATGGCAGCGATATGGGCGGCATAAGTGATAAAGACGCCGGCGGAAGCCGAGCGCGATCCGGGCGGATAGACATAGACTACCACGGGAACTTCGGAGGCGAGAATCTCACGAATGATATCCCAAGTAGCCTCCATCTGACCGCCGGGCGTATTGAGTTCGATTACCAGAGCCTCAGCGTCAGTTTTTTGGGCGTGGCGGATACCGGCGGCAATTTCCCGAGTCGTTACCGGACCAATGGCAGATTGGATTTTTAGCATCGTGACGGTGCGGCCCGATCGCTCATTGGAAAGGGCTTTAGCAACTGATTTTGTGGTATCCTGTGCTAATAGAGCAGAGACACCCATCAGGATGAATAGAACGATAAATATTTTTTTCATTGCATATAATTTAGCCCAGAATAGGACCGGTTGTCAAGTATTATCGGAAATGATAAGATGAATGTCAAATCTCCGAAGAGATTTGACCTACCAGGAATCCCGGGAAAAAGCAGTTTTGCCGTCGATAATGGTCATCAGGACTTCGGTTTGCGCAATTTGGGATGGCTCGATCTCAAAGATATCATCGGACAAGACAACCAAATCGGCGCGTTTGCCAATTGAGATACTTCCGCAGATATCATCAAAGCATGACGCATAGGCCGATCCCCTGGTATAAGCGTCTACGGCTTGATTCGCGGTAATTGTCTCTTCGGGATACCATCCAGGACGGTTTTCACTGGCGCGCTGACGAGTCACCGCGGCGTGAATTCCGGCCAGGGGGTTAGCGGTTTCGATAGGAGCGTCAGAACCAAATGCCATTCTTATACCGGTTTCAAGGAACGTTCTAAACGGATAGGCGTAGCGCGAACGCTGTCCCCAATACCTGTCGGCGGTATCACGGTCGGAGGTGGCGTGAATCGGCTGCACCGATGCGATAATATTGTATACCTTGAATAGATCGATATCAGATTTCCGCAACAATTGAGCGTGTTCGATGCGCGGTTTGAGGTTTTGCCTCTGATAGTCCGGTTGATATTTGCCGATGGCGCTTAGCGCCTGATAATTGGCTTTATCCCCGATGGCATGGATGGCAATGGAAATTTCGGCATCAAGGGCAGTGCGGACATACTCCTCAATACCGGATTGATTAAGGGTTTCAACACCGTAGTTTCCGGAGGAATGGTCGTATGGTTCGAACATTAATGCGGATTGGGAACCAAGAGCGCCATCAGCAAAAAGCTTAAGGCATCCAGTTCGAAAATGCTCGCTTCCGATCGCCGGTCTTGAGTTTTAATTCGATAGCCTTACGAAAACCATCTCTTGAAATCATCTTAAAGACTCGAAGCATGGAGCTGGCCTTGCTGATCGAGTTCGTTATAAGCCTTGAACAGGTCGGCTTCCTCATCGCAATCACCGACACCGGTTATACCAAGTTTTAATAGATGATTTTGAGCGGCTTTGATCGATGTGAGATTGTCCTGATATGAAGGTTTGGGAATTAGTTCGCTAGCATTATCCGCGGCGTTTTCTTTGAGGATGCCGGTTGGGACGCCTTGAGCGATCTTTATCAATAACACCGCCGGGAGGATCAGGAGTATTTTTATCGATTCCGAAGAATTCCAGGGCGGCGGAATTAACCCAAAGGAGATGACCATCTTTGCTTCTCAGGGCTACCGGATGATTAGTAATATTATCTAAAATGCTTTTATCGGGGAAAGCATCACCCCAGAGGTTTTTATTCCAGCCCCGTCCCAGAAGCCATTGACCGGGCGAAAGATTAGCGACGGCATTACGCAGATTATTTTTTACTTTATCGAGTGAGTCAACACCATCGAGATTAACGCGATTGAAACTTTGCCCCAGACTCAGGAAATGAAGATGGGCATCGATAAGCCCCGGTAAAACACGCTTATTTTTGAGATCGATAACATCAAATCCCCGTTGAGCCAGAGGCTTGATGGTGGTGTTATCGCCTGCCTGAGTGATAATTCCGTTTTCGACGGCAATTGCCTGGGTACCGTCGGTTGCGAAATCGCAGGTATGGAATCGGCCATTGATGAAGATTTTATTATTATCCATGGTTATACTCACTTTTGAGGCTAAAGTCAGGCGAGCCTGCGGTAATCGCCTTCACGGACAGTAATGCCCATCTGATCGAGTTTTTCCAGGATCGGGATTACATATTTGCGGCTGGATTTAAGATGCGTTTTTAGATCGGAGGCGGTGGCCTTACCGGCGCTCTTAAGATAATCGCTCAGGCTTCGGATTATCTGATCGAAATCACGCCGAGTAAATAGTATTCCTCCCTTAAGCTCAATGATATCTCCCTTATCGCGCAAAAAATTGATGACGACCTCATACTTAGGGTCCTCATCGATAAAATCTTTTCGGGTGGGAGCGGATAGGGGGCTGGCCGACAAGCGGGCGTTCAGCCGTCCCTGCAAACGAAGCTGATCGGGATTTAGTTGTGCCTCGTGGCCCGCAAGCTTGAGAAAGCCTTTGTCATGAGTAATTTTGCCGGTTAACACCAGATAGTCTACAACTGCCGGAAGCTGCTCGGGAGTTAGTTTGAGTTTCTTGGCGATTATACCGGGTTCTAAACCATCGGACCAGGGTCGAAGCTGATGGTCGGCCTCGATGATGGCCATAGCAGGCCCGAGGAATTTATCGAGCGCTTTTCGGGAGAGAATGCTTTCGCCGAATATGACCAGTTCTTTTCGATCCATAAGGGTTTTGACGGCGACTTCCATTGATTGACGGGTAAAGGGAATGTTCTGATAGATTTTATTAAGCGGCACCCTGATGGCCTTATCAAATTCTGTCAGGATGATGTTTTCCGCGCTCAGGTTATTCCTTTTTTCAAGGATTTGTTTTTGCAGGGCTTTGTCCTTGACACTCGGCAAGAAATCGGTATCGAGGACGACTCCGCCGCCAATGGTATCCTGAGGGCTAATACGGCGGATGATAAATCGATCTCCAAGTTTGGCTGCAACGGGATCGTTGAGTTTTATTTTCACAAATCCTGTTTGGCCCGGTTTGATGGTCTCGGTATCGATAAAATATATTCGTCCTAAAACGTCGGCAGTGCCCAGAAGGAATGACACCTCAAAGCCGTTTTTAAGAGCGAGTTTGGCGCTTTCAAGAAGCGAAAGCTCGGCGGCGATCCTTTGCGTGGGAACGATGGTGCCTGGCAAACAGACTGCCTCTCCCCTGTCGATAGCGCTTTTTTCAATGCCGGCCAAATTAATGGCAACGCGGCTGCCGGGGGTGGCCTCGTTCAGTTTGTGTTTATGAGTCTGCAAATTTCTGATACGGCTTTTGGCTCCCGATGGCTGGATTTCGACCTGCTGGTCGACCGTAAATTTCCCTTCCAAGAAGAGTGCCGGTAACCACGGTGCCCATCCCCTGTATGGTGAAACGGCGGTCGATGAAGAGGCGGGCCGCGCCAATATCAGGACGCTGCATTTGATCCGATAAAACCTTATCCAGAGATTCGAGCACCTGTCGGACTCCGTCGCCGGTGGTATTGGATACGGGTACAATCGGGCAATTCTCTAAAAAGCTTCCCTGAAGCCGGGTGCGGATGGCCTCGATCTGGAGATCGATAAACTCCTCATCGACCAAATCTTTTTTTGTTAAAGCGACCAAACCGGTTTTGATGCCCAACAGATTTATGATCTGGAAATGCTCTTCGGATTGCGGCATCCAGCCGTCGTCAGCGGCGATGACAAAAATGACGGCGTCAATTCCTCCCACGCCCGCAACCATGTTTTTTACAAAGCGTTCATGCCCGGGCACATCAACGATACCGATCTGGCGCCCTGACGGTAATTCCGCCCAGGCAAAGCCGAGGTCAATCGTCATGCCGCGTTCTTTTTCCTCGGGCAAACGGTCGGGATCGATGCCGGTCATTTTAAGAACCAGCGACGATTTACCGTGATCTATATGTCCGGCGGTTCCAACTACAAACATGATTTTATGGCGTCAAAAAGAATATTTATCTGCTCCGGCATTACGGTGCGCATATCGATTAATATTCCATCGGAGGTCGTGCGGCAGACCACCGGAATATGATATTCTAACAGCTTTTGAGATATGGCAACCGGATCGCCCGTGATCTTAAGACCGTAACTCTCAAATTCGTATTCCGGAAGCGAACCGCCTCCAAAAGAGCTTTTAAGGGCGACGGCGCTGATCGCCGGGCTGTTGACTGATGTTACTATCTCATTTGAAATCTGCTTTAGCTCATCGATAGGACGAGTTGCCAATTCCCAGCATGGCAAGGCATCGCCGCGCAAATGGCTGAGAAGAGCACGCTCCAGAAGGCCGATGGTAAGCTTATCGAGACGGAACGTACGATATAGCGGGTCTTTCAGCAGGGCCGAGATGAGTTTCTCCCGTCCGATAATCAAGCCGGCCTGCGGTCCACCCAGAAGCTTATCGCCCGAAAAACAAACCAGATCGGCGCCCGAATGAAAAGCTGATGATACGGTTGGCTCAGCAAACTCTATCGATGAATCATTTTTATCTATCAAGCCCGACCCAAGATCATAGCATACGGGAACCTTTTTCAATTTGGCAATTTCGACGATGCGGGAAGGTTCGGGTTCCTCGGTAAAGCCTTTTTGAACAAAATTGCTTTTATGCACAATGAGAATCAGGCCGGTATTTTTATTGATCGCGCGCTGATAATCGGAAAGAGATGTTTTGTTAGTGGTACCGATCTCTTTCAGGATTGCGCCGGAACGTTCGATGATATCCGGTATTCGGAAACCGCCTCCGATTTGGACCAACTGCCCGCGCGATATGATGACTTCTCGTCCCGACCCGGCGAGATTTGCCACAATGAGAAAAACAGCGGCAGCATTATTATTAACGGCCATACCCGATTCGGCGCCGGATAACGCCGCGAGAAGCCGTCCTGGCATGCGGCCGCGTTTAGACCGTTTTCCCGAGTCGAGATCAAATTCCAAATTGGAGTAACCGGTAACGGCGTCGATTAGCTCCTCGTAGGCGTCTGAAGAGATCGGAGCGCGGCCCAGATTGGTATGCAGGATAACTCCGGTGCCATTGATAACGGGTTGAATAAGCTCGCGCGCATAACATTTAAATATATCCTGAAGCTCGGCCACGAAATCGGCTGAAGTGGGAATGGCGCCGTCGGAAATGGATCTTTTTTTAAGTTCCGAAGATAACTTTTTTAATTCTGAAGACACGAATGGAAATGACCAATTTTCGATCAAGGATTTAACCGCGCTATCTTCAAGAATCGAGGAGACGCTCGGGAAATTGCGCAGATTCTTGTTTGACGCTATTGGAGATGCTTTGGACTTTACCCTTTTACGACTTTTATCAGCCATTTTGCTTTGTCCTGGATTTCTCCGATACGAACGTGCTTAACTTGCCTTTTTTTGAGCTCCGATTCGAGTTTGGCTGCTAATGAGGCTTTGACTGAAATAAGCAGGCCGCCCGATGTTTGAGCATCAGCAAGTATCAATTTCTCATATTTTTCGAAATGGCCGGACCATTCCATATCTGGTTCGCAACTTAACAGATTAGAACGGCTACCGCCGGGGAATTCATCTTCCCTGGCTAATTCCAGCGCTCCGGGCAAAAGCGGTACTTTGCTATAATCGAGCAATGCCGAAACTCCAGAGGCGGCCATCATCTGGCAAAGATGTCCCAAAAGACCATAGCCGGTTACGTCGGTAACAGCGCAATTGCCAACCTTCAAGACAGCTTCCGACGCCGCATTATTAAGCGTTTTCATCTCCGCAACGGCCGCTTTAAGCCACGCCGGTTTGCACTTGCCGTTCTTTTGGGCCGTAGTAACAAGACCGGTTCCAATAGGCTTAGTGAGGTAGAGATAGTCGCCGGGTCGGGCGGTAGCGTTGGTGAGAATCTTATCAGGATGAACACCGCCGGTGACCGAAAGACCGTAGAACGGTTCAGGCGATTTGACCGTATGGCCGCCTACTATCGGTATCCCTGCCTCAGTGGCCACATCAAGCCCCCCTCTGATAATGTCCCTCAGAACCGAAAGGGGCAACGTATTATTCGGAAAGCCGACAATATTTAAGGCCGAGATCGGCCAGCCGCCCATAGCGTAGAGATCGGAGAGCGAATTGGCGGCCGAGATGGCGCCAAAATCGAAAGCATCATCAACTACCGGTGTGAAATAATCCACGGTGGTGACAATGGCAAGCTCATCGGAAAGCCTGACGACGCCGGCATCATCAAAAAGCTCCGGGCCAACGATCACATTTTTATTTCCACGTAATTTCAGGTCGCCCAGCACCTGGGCGAGGTCGCTTCGCGCCAATTTTGACGCTCACCCCGCGCAGGCGACATATTGAGTCAGCCTGAATATCTCTTCTTTCTTATCCATAAAACCCTTCAACTTAGAGCTTAGGGCGAATATAACGCTTTTTCATCATGCATTTCAAGCGAATTGAAAGTGGATCAGTAAAAGCCCTGTTGTTTCAGATAGGTTCTGGTAGCCGTTTTAAGCGAATCGGCTTTGACGGGATCAGGCTCGTTGAGGTCCCTTAATATTTCGATGGCCAGCGATTTGGGGCCGGGATCGAGTTTGAGCAATATCCTTTCAAGCCCGGAGCGCGCCAGCTTGTCGTAACCGAATAAAAACGAATCGAGATACAATTTGAATTGTTTTGAAAGGGTGGAATCGGAATCGAGTTCATAAGCTTTATCGAAATAGTAAAATGAGGAATCGGTCTGACCCTCGAGCTGTTTGATATTTCCCAGGCCGAAAAAGATATGAGGCTCTCCCCCTTTTAATGAAAGATAACTATGGCACATCTGTTCGGCTTCGGAGTAACGGCCGGCCATAGCCATAGTCCAAGACATTGAAGATACGGCGCTAATATTGCCATTGAAACGAACTTTATTTTCCGAAATAATATTGATGGCCTGAGCGGTATCGCCATCGAGAAGATAAGCGCCCGCAAGCTGATAAGTATTGAGGGTATCATCCGGATCGCCGGCGTATCTTTCGGATGCAGCCCAGACGACTTCTTTGGTATCGTTTTTATATTTAGCGACCAGATATGCCCAGGATTTATTACGGTCACCATGACTGCAGGCTTTCGAATAGTGGATATCCTGACGAAGAGCTAATTTGACGCTGGCGTAGGAGGCGTCAGATGAGGCGTTCTGAGCAATCCAGCCACCGGTGTGAAGCAGGCCAAAGAGGAGAAGAGTGGGAAATATAGCATAAGTGCGGATAGATTCCTGAGCTTTGTTCAGAATCAAAGTATCAATAAAAAAGGCCATAAGGGGGGCAGCGGCTATTGACATCAGATCCCAATCACGATAAGCGCCGAGAATAGGATCTACAAGAAGCGTAAATATAATGGCTGGTCCGATTAGCAATAAATAGAAAGGATGAAAGAATTTTTCCCTTAAACCTTTTATTAAAAATATAGATAAGAGAAGCGGGCTTGACAGAAGAAACCAGTTTGCCAGATCGATAAAATGCTGGCCGAGGAATAGCGTATAGGGGTTGGTCGATGTCGGCAGGATTGGTACGATAATTCTAAGGAGCTTGACGTGGCTAAAAATCATCAGATAAACAGCTCCGAGCACCAAGCCGGCAATAGCTGCAATGGACAGGTATAAATATCTCTGGCGGTCAGAGTATTTTCCCAAAGCGAGATAGGCCGCCGACGGCACCAATACGGCGCTGCTTAGATGAAAGGGAATCGCGAAGGCGAGCAAGACAATTGTAAGAGGCGAGATCTTGTTTTTTCCCAAATCCTTAATGGCAGAAAGAGAATAGAAGAACATAAAAATAAATCGAAAGGTGTAGTTTTCAACGTATCCGAAGAAAAATTGCAGGACCGCAAAACAGGAAATGACCGCCAATGATAAAATTAACTTAGCTTTATCCTCGATAAAATAATAGAGCGCGATCAGAAAGGATATGCCGCACAGGTAAGACCATCCGGCGTAAGACCAGTAAAAAGCTCTTTCAGTTGTTCCCAGGATACGGGCTATTCCCTGATGGAGATAGTAATCAAGAGGCTCAGCCGGGAAAAATTTGATACCGACTTTAATGCATCCAAGAATAGCGTAACCATCACCCATAAAATGATTTTTAGAGGAGTAAAGCACGAAAAGAACAACTAAGGCGATTGCGAGAATGGAATAGATTAAGCTCAAGCGGGTTGTATCTAATCCTTCGAGGAGATTGGAAAGGGCGTCTCCAACGGGACGATTTATTTTAGGTATCGTAAATACCAGCAAAAGCGCGAGGATAACAAACCTTATCCATATTGGGAATATTTTGGCGGAATCAAGTCCCCAGAGATGCCACTGAGGGTTGAACGAAGCCATAATTGAAACGGAGGCCAGGAGAAGAATTATAAGATTAAACCAGGTTGAATCGTCGCGAGTTGTCAATTTCGGCTCATTCATTTGAAGTATGCCTGATAAAAAAGCGGAAGGGGGAGGACTCGAACCTCCCGCGACCGGGAACACCGACCGCCTACGGCTTTGAAGGCCGCGGGGGCCACCAGACCCCATCCTCTTCCACACCGATTATAATAGTTGCCGGCGACTTATCGCAAGCTAATAGTATGGCCGGGGATGGCATAGTCTAAATCATGGTTAATTTATATATATTCAAATTATTGTATAGACTCATCTGGCGCTTAGCCCGGTCTTTTTTATTGCCTTTATACTATGACATCCTATATTTAATAATCATGGAAAAGGTTCTGGTATCCCGCTGTCTTTTGGGCGAACGCTGCCGTTATGACGCCAGATTGCTGGATGGCAGCTACGAAGAGCGATTAAAGGGCTTCGAGACCTATTCCATCTGCCCTGAAATGGATGGAGGATTACCATGCCCTCGTTCACGCGCCGAGATTGAAAAAGGCGATGGGAATGATGTTCTTGACGAGTTTTCGAAAGTAAAAGATGATAAGGGAACGGATATTACCGCAAGTTTCCTCAATGGCGCAAAGGCGGCCTTGAATCTGGCGCTAACCTTGGGAATCAAAAAAGCAATCCTTAAGGAAAAAAGCCCGTCTTGCGGGGTAAACATGATATATATAAGAGGGCATTTGACGAGCGGAATCGGAGTGACGGCAGCCCTATTGAAAAGAAATGGATTGGAGTTGGTTTCGATAGAATGAACGAGCATAATCATAACGGCCATCAACATAACCATCACAGCGGGTCTCATTCTCAAGAAATAGAAAAGCGGCTTTGGTGGGCGCTGATAATTACAGTGGGAATATTTGTGCTGGAGGTAGTGGGAGGATTTATCTCCAACTCTCTGGCATTAAAATCCGACGCCGGACATCTTTTTGGCGACGTTCTGGCTTTAGGTCTATCCCTGTTTGCGACCAGAATATCACGCCTCCCCCCTACATCCAAACGCACTTATGGGTATCATCGAGCGGAAGTACTGGCTGCTATAATAAACGGGGTGACGCTATTTGCATTGGCGGGTTATATTTTCTACGAGGCTTATCAAAGGCTTCTTAATCCGGAACCGGTTCGTTCTATCTTAATGCTGGTTGTGGCGGTAATCGGCCTGGCAGCCAATCTGGTCGTTATGAAAAGGCTGCATGATGCCGCCGGGGACAATCTCAATGTACGGGCGGCCTTTTTGCATGTCGTGGGCGATATGTTAGGTTCGGTGGGTGTAGTGGCCGGGGGTTTAATTATGATATTTACCGGCAACTATATGGCGGACCCGATAATTTCGTTTTTTGTAGGCGCAATAATCCTTTGGGGAGCGTTCGGAGTTCTTCGGGAAGGAGCCAATATCCTTTTGGAGGGCGTACCGAGATCGATAAGCTACGACGATCTCAAGAAAAATCTGGGAAAAATCGAGGGCGTCTTATCGATTCACGACCTTCATGTCTGGACGATATCATCGGCGAATCTAGCGCTTTCGGCTCATATTAATATTTCGAATCAATCGACCCATGATTCGCAGCGTATCCTGCAGAATGCCCGCGAACTTCTCAGCGAGCATTATAATATTCATCATGCCACGTTGCAGCTTGAATGCGAATGCTGCACCGATTTAGACTGCGGCTGCATAACGCCGTGACCAGCCTCAAACCGAGGCCGAGATGTATTTCATATCGAATTAGTTTATGGGATTGAGTAATCCTCGAATAAAGAGAGGAAACCTTAATGCCAGTTCAGGGTATAATGACAGGAATTCAAAATTTATCCGGTAATGAGGTATGTCTCAAAACAATAAAGCAACTGTAATTGCAATTATCGGCGGAGCCCTGCTGGGGGCAATTTTCATGCTGGCGATTCTGGGTTATATCACCATCGGTGGAAACCGTCAGGCTAATAGCATCACAAGAACATCGGATACTCGGAATGCCGATTATACCAGTGTGCCCGGCAACTCGGATCAGGGTCGAATTCGGGACAGCGCCGTAGAAAATATCGAAACATCGAGGCGCAATGCCATTGTTCAGGCCGCTGAGAAGATAGGCCCGACAGTTGTATCGCTTTCCGTAATTCAGACCCGCAATACCCCGACCTATGGCAATGATTTATTTGATCTATTTCTGCCCCCGCAAGCAAGAGAGAGGCAGGTTATGTCGTTAGGTTCGGGGGTGATAATAAATAACAAAGGGTATGTGCTCACTAATGATCACGTAGTTGACGGCGCTCAGGAGATTCGCGTCACTCTTGAAAACGGCGATGAGTATCCCGGTAAATTAGTCGGCGCAGATCCGGTCACCGATTTAGCTGTCGTAAAAATCATGGCCGACACCGTGAAATATAAGAATGCAGTTTTGGGTAATTCCGACGATTTAATCATCGGAGAATGGGCGATTGCGATCGGCAACCCCTTTGGCTATCTGCTCGATGATCCTCGACCCACAGTGACAGTAGGGGTTATCTCCGCTACCAACCGCGATATCAAGCCGGAGCGAGGGCAGAAAGCATTTTATCGTAAAATGATTCAGACCGACGCCGCAATAAACCCCGGTAATTCCGGCGGGCCGCTGGTAAACGCTCTGGGCGAAGTGATCGGCATAAATACCTTTATATTTTCATCAAGCCGCGGTTCGGAGGGCATTGGTTTCGCGATTCCGATAAATCGCGCCAAGGTTGTTATCGATGATATCCTGAAATATGGCGAAGTTGTTAAGGCCTGGATCGGGCTGAACGTTCAAAATATCACTCCGGAGCTCGCCCATAGCCTGGAACTGAAACAAGCCAGGGGATTGATAGTCTCATCGGTTAATGCCAACTCGCCGGCCTCGCGGGCCGGGCTTAAGACGAGCGATATCCTGGTATCGGTTGGCAAACTCGAAATGACCACCACCGGCGATTGGGATGAGGTAGTTAATTATTCCAGGGCGGGCCGAGCACTGCCGGTTAAACTGATTCGCGGTGATAAGGAGATATCGGTAGTGGTTGTACCAGATGAGATACCAACTCGGAAAGCTCCCCACAAAACCGACAAATACGGCCTGGATGTAGCTGAAATTACGACTAACGTGGCCGGCTATTTGGGGCTGCGCGACCGCAGCGGCGTGATAGTATTGGGAAGCGATCCCAAAAGCCAGGCATACAATTGGGGCCTTCAGGAAAATGATATTATCAGACGAGTCGGGAATTATGAGGTCCCGAACCTGAACGATTATATCAATATTGTATCGCAAATCGGTCGGGGCTATCGAGTGGTTTTGACGGTCGAACGCGACGGCGAGGTATTCCTAATTCAGATATTTACGTAAATTTAGTATTCTTATCGATGGCATAAACGCCAATTAAGAAGCCGTCAGGTTTATTACCCGACGGCTTATTTTATTTATCAATTTCAATGGAAATATTATTCTCTATTTATGGAAAGCGATTTAATATCAGCCTCGAGTACAAGATTGATTTTATGATTTGCAGTCGCGTAATCGTTTGAGAGGAATGCACCGGCGCTGGACTGCAGGCCCGCATCCTTAAGAATACTATTGAGCTTTAAGGAGTTGCCGGATATGGCCAAGCCGATATCTGTGGGGATAATTAAATTTAAATCATCGGTTTTGCCGGAAATGGTTACGCTCAAGCTATCGGAATATCCGCCCAATCGTAAGGTAGCGCGATTAGAGCGTATATGAATTGTCAGGGATGAAAGCCTAATGTCGGAAAGATCGAAATCAGGCTCATCGTCAAGGGCATTGATATTAGCCTCGACAGGAAGATAATCCGCGATTCTAAACTGATTTTGAGCGCCAGCGATGTTAAGACCGAACAACGCCAACCGGGTTTTTTCGCGATTGATGTATTTGATACTCTCGGTGCTATCGGTTACGGAATGCTCAACCCAGGGGCTGCGACGATAATATTCGGTCGTAGATTTAAACATGATATCGGACGATGGTTTGAAGGTTACCTCACTGGGGCCGCACTCCAAATCAAGCTTTAAGGCGCGAACAGCTGTATCGGAAGGTATCTCAACAATGTCGACCTTTTTTTCGGTAGCCCGCCAAACCCAGCGGTTCCAGAACTCATCGGCTTTCCAGCCCCAGTCGCCCGTAGCGGTTGCGGCAGCGATGAAGGCGCCCGCGATAATGATCGGTGAGAGAAATGCCAAAACATAAAGACGGGTGCGACGAAACATTATCTCCAGACCAATGGCGATAAGCAGAACCGGCCAGAGCGAAAAAAGTCGAGGGAATACCAGGGTATCCAACAGTTCGAGATTAATCGCCAAAAAGAGAAGGCCGATTCCGATAAAAATCACACCCCAACGAACCGAACTAACTCGCATGGCTTTTTCTCCCGGTACCTTTCAAAACGATAATTATCCCGATTGCGATGAGCACCAATGGCCAGAGTCTCGAAAATGACAACCAGGCGAACGAAATTAAATTCCCCAACAGAAACAAAAAACCCAAAACGGTCAGAATCACTCCAACAAATAGAGCGGCGGAACTGACTTCGTTAGTTTCCGCCTCGGCAGGCTCAGTCGTATCAGCGGCAGGCGGGGCCTGGATTGGGTTATCGACGGCGGCGAGATCAAGCGGCCGTTGCGGCACCACAAACCAGAATATGATATAAGCCAGTATCCCGGAACCGCCTGCGATAGTCAAGGCTACAGCAATCAGACGAACCAGGGTGGAATCGATATCGAAATACTCAGCCAGGCCGCCACAGACTCCGGCGATCATCCTGTCATGGCGCGATCTGTAAAGTTTTTTTGCCATATTCCCATCCTTTTTTATCTACTCTATATTACGAAATAATATCCGAGATAGTTACGGAAATGGAATAATCATTTTTCTTTGGGGGGCAATCTCCCAATATACAGGGGATTAGCCTTTCCCCTATTCCTTATCCTCCGCCGTACCGGTCATGGGGACAAATCGCACCGCGATATTTTTTTCGCGTTTAATCTGGTCGCCGTCGCGAGTATAAACCTCAAGATATTGAAACATATCTCCAACCGGTATAACCAATCGGCCACCATCGGCGAGCTGTTCCAAAAGCGGCTGAGGCACTCGTCCGGGCGCCGCAGCAACAACGATACCATTGAATGGGGCCTCCTCCGACCAGCCGAAATAACCATCACCAACCCGGGAAATGATATTGGCATAACCCAGTTTCTTGAAAATAGAATCGGCCATTTCATTTAGTTCCGGCACTATCTCAATAGTATAAACTGCCTTTACAAGTTGCGATAATATGGCAGCCTGATAACCTGAACCGGTGCCGATATCGAGTACTTTATCGGTCGGTTTGGTCTGGAGAAGCTCAGTCATATAGGCTACGATAAACGGCTGGCTGATAGTCTGGCCATATCCAATAGAGACAGGTGAGTCATCGAAAGCGAACCGTCGAAGGTTTTCGGGTAAGAAAAGATGACGCGGTATAACTCTCATGGCATCGAGCACCCGTAGATCAGTAACGCCGCGGGCCTCGATCTGGGTTTTGATCATATATTCGCGCTGTTCGGTTAATTCCTGATGATTCATAACATCCATAAAATTTATATATGCCGTTTTAATAACCGGGAATAATAAACACTCCCAAGATAATTATATGGCGCTATCGGGAGAGGGTCAAGTTAGAATTGTCTGGAAAATTTCAGGGAGATAGTATTGGCCGAATAGTTAAGCATCTGTTCCAATTGCTGAGTGGTCTGGGGAATACTCAGGTAAGGGTTAGGATATATATCCGGCAAGCTGGATTTCTTGGTTGTGAATGCGTAATCGGCGTCAAGACGTATCTTATAAGCTATCTGGCAGCCTGCTCCCAGATGGAGCAAATAATTGTTATCGTTTCTCGCATATTGGAAAGCATTCCGTCCAAACATGGCCGGAGGTTTATCAGATTGATACATGATACGACGGTACTGAAAGCTGGTGTAAAATTCAGGTTTGAGCCTGGGCATAAAAGATGCATAATGCCGGACGCCAAAAGTCAGGTCCCAGGCGATATAAGATAGGTCGAGAACTGAATCGGGCCTATCGGCGCCTTTAGCTTTGGCGTTTTCATAGCCGTAAATGCCCCAAAATTTGAGGGGTTTCGAGGCCCGCCAAATACCGTCAATTTCAAATCCATTTAAAGTCAGGTCGCGATAATCAAATATTTGGTCATAAGATTTATTGAGAAACCGGTAAGCCACCGAACCTTTGATTGTTTTAGTGATATCGTAACCGATTTCAACTCCAACGGTATTTTTGGAGAAATTTGCCGGTTCATAAATATCGCCACCGATCGTGTCATGGCGGATAAAAAGATTGCGGTAGTAATATTTTGGTATATAGCCATAAGAAACCTGGGCGTAGCCACGAGAACTGAAATCCTGCCTGAGCTCGATAAGAAAGCGGCTATAACGCCGGATATCATTTCTTATGTAACCAAAATAATCATATCCTAAAGTCAGAGTGGCAGGTTGATTTCCAAGCAGCTTTCCTTGGATACGAGGGCGGATTTGAGGGGCAATGATCCAATCGCTTTTTGATTCTATAGAAAACTTCGACGGGATAGCGTCAAAGCTGTAAAGATCTAAATCAGCATCCGAATATCTGATGATATTATCATCGTAAGTAATACCGAGAGTAACATCGAGAATGAAAGTCTTAACAGGGGCTTTGATACGCTTTTTCTTTTTGGCCGCTTCGGCAGGCGAAACGATAAAAGCCGCCAAAATCAGCGGTACAATAATGAGAGTAAGACTGCTCTTTTTCATGGAGTTGTGCTCTTCGTGGCCTTAAATCTAATCGCCAGGCTGGGCGAGGCCGAATTGATCTTTCTGAACTGGTAAATGTGCCTGCCGGGCGGTACGGAAAAGCCATAAGTATTCAACGTAGAAGGAACCAGATCGCTGAGTTCTTTAAACGCCGCCTTGGATGATATAGGCACGGCTCCCGCAAATTGGGTTACTTCTCTGTCGCCTTCAAACATCCCCAGCGTAAACTTGGCTCTGCCCTTCATGTTTTTGTCAAAATTCGCGCGGCAAAAAAGAGTAAGCATAACGGGGCCGTCAATTGTTAAGGTGACTCCACCGGCGGTATCGACAATATAATAGGCTTCCAAATTACCGCCAGAAAGGAGTGTTACCTGCTGGCGAAATTGCGATGGCTGAATGTAGCTAACCGGATTGTCAACGACGGCTGTATTGGTTTGATAAAACCTGGTGTAATATCTATCGGCCTGATCTGATGTAATCCAGAGACGATATTTATGAACGCCTTCAGGGACATCGATGATAATATCTCTGGAAAGGCCCAGGGCCTGATTGTTGAATGTCAGCGCGGACGGGGTGGCATTTACTTTACGTCCTTTGATCAGATGATTAGCTTCCCATATCTGGATTTCATATCCGATATCTTTAAGGCCAGGTTTAAATTCGGCCCGGGTATGTATCTTGATCTTATCCGGTCCGGTAATATCGAAGCCAAAGGAGACGCCTTTTTCGACTACGAAATAGTTGTACTGCTTGGCGCCTGATTTAATTAAAACGCTCTTGCCGGCGCCGATGGGAGTGAAAACGTTATAGGCCGTAGTAGTGGTATCGGCCGCATATAAGCATCCGGATACCAGCAGGACTGTACCCAGTACAATAATTCCAAGCTTATTCATATTATAGCTCCGGGTCCTCATCCCTTCTCGGTGGAAAAAGGATCTTGGTTTGCTTTCTAACGTAGTATTTTACATCAATGCGTATAAAAACCGCAACGATTATCATCAGAATAATAGCATAAATTATCGTCGAAGTAATTGAGTATTCATCGCGCTGGAAAATGGCGTCCTTGCCAACGACGGGAGCGGGCGTGACTTCGATCGAGACGCCGTATTTATTGGCGATATCGGTCACCTCCATGACATGGATGATCGGGATTTTCCGCTCAGCCATGATATTGATAACTCCCCGCGCCGGGAAATTAGCCTGGTCGAAGTGAAAATTCACTCCCGAGGGAATAAGCTTGCCGTTCTGGGCGGAACCCAAAGAAGCCAAACCGCCTCCGATATTAACATAAGCGGCGTAGGCTCGTCCTTTGCTTTCACGATCGTAGATTTGTATTCTGCGTTCGATATTTTTCTTAAGCGATCCGGCATTCTCCAGAGCGCCTTCGAGATTACCGGTAAATATAGGCTCGACGCTGTTGCGCTTAATAGCGTCCAAAAGCAGCCGGCGTCCCGTCATGGAAAGGCCGCGGCCATTATCAGTACCGCCGCCCAACGACGCGGCTACCGAACGAGAATTTATAAGTTTGGCATCGAAAAGAAGTTTCTCCATATCGAGCCAGGTGAAAGTGGGATTATTTGCGCCCCAGGTCGATGAGCCGACCGACGTGATTACAACGGGTTCGATTCCCATGACATCACAAGCCGAATAGAGAGCAATATTTACTCCGGGAAGCGAACCGGTCAAAGCCACTGCAATTTTATCTCCGCGCTTGATCCCGCTCTCCTTAAATAAATCCACAAAAACCGCTGAAAAGTTAGGATTGGTTGAGCTTAATTTGCTGCGGAGATCACCAAGATCGGTTGTAATCAAGGTGCTTTGTTCGCCTATAAGGCCGCTGCCATTGGGATCATTTTCGAAATCGATAGCGATTCCACGTTTCTTAAGTTCGTCGCGAATGGCAATTTGACATTTTTGGTCTAGAGTAGCGGCTTTTATCTTAAGATCGTAATAAGGAGCTTGTTTTTTATGACGGGTAGACTCAGCCAGATAGAATATGCCCAACGATATAATGGCCAACAGAACAAGTAGCCGGATAGACGGATTTACCTCGCGCGCCTTCATGATATCACCTGCCCGCCGGAAAAGATCATAAGGAGCAACCGAACCAGAACTGCGGCAACCACCATCGTGCTCAAGGTTTGAATAACCCCCTGTCGCTCCATCCAATTGGCGATCAGGCCGGGAATAATAAATCCAACCGATTGAAACTCCACAGCGTTACCGCCCGGAAGCGGGATTACAAAAAAGCTGCGAGACACCCATCCAAAAAGGAATCCGAACAGGATTACCAGCACGGTTCGTCTCCGGCCGTATATGAAGATATAGTTGGAAAGGAGCTTTATCATAAAGAAGGTTAAAAGGCTGACGATGATAGTCCCCAGAATTCTGAGAGGCTCATGGATCATAAGCGCCAGGTATCCAGGCACTACCATACCGCCAGCGGCTAATCCCAGAGTTTCCGAAAAGATGATGCTGACGACCAGTCCCAAGCCAACTGATTCGACCATTAAGGCTTCACCCAATTTCTATCCCCTTTTCAACAAAGTAATTCACGATCTGCTCCCCGAATCCAACGATATTTCCAATTCCGAATACAAGCGATTTTTTCTCGGTTAGATTTAAGATCCTGCCAAAAATCGATTCGAGCGATTTGCCTCCGAGATTTTCGATTTTATTATGCGGCAAACCGCAGGAGACTGCCCGGGCAACGAGGGCATGGGTCATTTCTCCCGAGATCACAAAGTAATCAGCGTCAAGTTCCTTGGCGATGAACTCACCCATTTGCTCCGATCTTTGAATTCTGTCCTTACGCGAATTGAGCAGGACGATGAGTTTCTTATCAGGCTCGCGATGAATGCGGAGCATCTCCCAGATGATCTTGTAGCTGTCGGGATCGTTGGCCGCGAAGGCGTTGACAAATTCAATGCTCTTTCCCTGGGTTTCGATTTTGTATCGCCGTAGCACACCCGGATCGGCTATAGCCTGCTGCATGCCGCGAATAGCATCCTCTTTGGATACTCCGAAATGACGGCAGACTGCCAGAGCCAGGGCAACGTTGTCTTTATGCTCTAAATACGTGAAACCGCGCATATCGAGATTATCGATATCGGACGGATTAGCTTTATGTACCACGGTATTACGCATCTTGCTGCGGGCTTCGATAATATCGAGGTAATGCTCTTCAGAGGTGAACAGGTGGCCATTTTGGGGAATTGAATTGCACAACGAGGCGGCGACACAAGCCAGGGTGGGACCCATTTCGTCGAGATGATCGCCGCGGACGTTTGTGATGACGCCGACCTGCGACTTGACGAATTTATTTTCGAGGATTTCCTGCAAGTGTGGTTGGACTCCCATGCACTCAGTTACAAAATACTCGACATTCTGGCGCGCCGCTCTAGCCACAATTCTTTTTTGCTCAATTATGTTGGCCTTGCCAACGCGCAATACCGGCGCCTCACTGCCGTCAACAAAAATCATTCTGGGTTTAGTTCCAGTAGTTTTGGCAAAAACCTTCAAACCGCCGCCTCGAAGCCCGCCGGCGATAAGCCTGGTAACCGACGACTTGCCGCGAGTACCGTTGACATGGATCCTGACGCGCAGTTTTTTAAGATTAAATTGGTGACTGCGAAATTCCCAGAAGCCGTATATAATTAGTATTCCAATAAGAACTGCTATTACCCACATATCCCAAAACCAACGCCCCCGTAAAGTTCAGCCCGTGAATATAAAGACATGGATTTGAATTATCAACATAAAAAGAGGGGAAATTTTTTGCTACTTGCCCTG
This sequence comes from uncultured candidate division Zixibacteria bacterium, assembly GCA_963801605.1. Classification (GTDB taxonomy): domain Bacteria; phylum Zixibacteria; class MSB-5A5; order UBA10806; family UBA10806; genus UBA10806. Next base: position 1,282,816 of record CAWDFP010000006.1, on the reverse strand, counting down.
CATAAGCTCAAGCTCAATGAAGTATTTCTTAACTTCACTGGCCCTGGAGGTATCGGAAGCGATACGCAGGTAACCCCAGGTGGAGGCGGCGCCGGGATCGTCGCCTGCCCCGGTTAGCGAGGTTTCATTGTATGCGTAGAGCGGCCCCTGAGATGACGCACGGGTGTCATTTTGGGCGTTCATTCCGAGGCTGGCTAAAATTCTTTGTCCAACAAAGGCGGTTTTAAGGCGAAAAGATGGATCGGATGAATAATCGGCAAATGATGATGGGGCCTGCAATCTTGATTCATTGCTTGGCCCTGATTTAATTTGTCCACGAAGAGAAGATATTCTAATCTCATCAGATAAATTTTTGAATTCAGGCATTCCCGTACCGCGGGTAGAGGGCCGAACACCGGAAGATAAATCGGACGATTTCATCGAGCTGACATCGGGAAGGTCAGCCGAAGCTTCCGATGAAAGATCGTTCGTTTTATTGGTTTGAGCGATAGCCTGTTCAGCGGTATTTAAAACCGGCGGCTGTAATTTAGGCTGAATCGAAGCATCTTGAATTCGAGGTGAAATGGCGGCGGAATTGGATCCTCGCAGGGGTTGACGTAACATGACAAAGGCTGTGCTAATCGTGACGATTAGAATTACCAGAACCGAGGCTAATCTGAATGCGGGAAAACGAGTCGACGAGCTTTTAATTTCTTTGACGGGCTCAACATCGCGGGCAATAATTCTATTATGTACCCTGTTTACGAAAGAATCCCAATAAGAACGGTCGGGAGCTACCTCCACAATTTCCAGAGCGGCCGCATTGGCCTCTACCAATTCGACCATCTCGGCCTGACATCGCGGACAGACTTTAAGATGCTCCTCGATATCACGAGTCGCGTCACCCTCGGTCCAGCCATCAAGATATAATTGCAATCTCTTTATGTAGCTACAATCAGTCATCAAAATTATCTCTACTATCTCTTTCAGTTTCGGCTGCTTTCAGGGCTTTCCTTAGTTTTTGTCTCGCCCTGAAGAGCCGTGACATCACGGTACCTATCGAGCACTGCATAACATCAGACATTTGTTCATACGACATATTATCATACGTTTTAAGCACGAAAGCCGCCTTTTGTTCTGGCGGCAGGTTATCGAGAACCCGTTTGGCCAGGGCCGCCTGTTCGGAAGCGATCATCTTTTCAAGCTGGTCGAGACCAGATATGCCCTCAGGCAACAGGTCCAATTCGCGCAGGAGGTCGGCTGAAACTGTGCGCCTCTCGTGCTTGATAAAGTTAATCGAAAGGTTGACACAGATGCGATAGATCCAGGTGTAAAAGTTATAGCCTGTTTTGAAATTTCCCAGTGCCTGGTAAGCTTTCACAAAGCTTTCCTGCGCCAGTTCATCGGCGCTATCATGATCGCGTGTCATTCGATAAGCCAAATAATAAACCCGTTTTTTATACTTCTCTACAAGCTTTTCGAAAGCTCTCTCATCGCCTTTGAGAGCCAGATTAACCAGGTCCTGGTCCATTTGCTCGCTCTTTTCGGTTTCGTCGCTCATAGAGAATACAACTTATTTTTGGGAATATTCCCCTTGAAAGTTAAATATAGAGTTGAAATTAGGAGTTCGATGATAACCTCAGTCGGGAAGCGGGCAGATTTGAGCGCATATTCGGCTCGAAATATAAATGTAAGTCCTTTTGCTATATCATCTTGGCTAATGTTTTTCGAAATCCTAAGGAGTTCCTGGGCAGCCCCGAATGGCATTCGGAGTTCGCTCATCATGCCCCTGGGATTGCCGATGGCATGAGCACCGTTAAGGCGAATAAGGTGATTTTTAAGAATCCAGAGAAGCTGAATTTCGGAGATCCCCGAAGCCAGGGCTGTACGGGCTAACTCCAAGGCCTGTTCCGGCTTACCTGCGAAGATCAGATTCGGCAAGTCGTAAGCCGTTTCGATCTTGTTAAACCCGGATGCAAAGGCGAGATCGGATTTTTCGATCTCGGGCTTCTCCCCCACATATAGCGCCAGTTTTTCAACCTCATTTTCGAGTCGATAGGGATCGGTGCCGAAGGTTTCGACAACAGCGTTGGCCACGTAGGTTGACATTTTCTTTCCCCGGGCAGCGGCAAATTTGACTACCAGGTCGGCGGCCTCCGATGATGAAAATAGATCGAAATAAAAGGTATGAACCTTATCCTGAGCGGCAAGATTTTTAAAGAGCTTGATACGCTTATCGATCTTGATAGCTGTCATGGCCAGAACGGAATAGTCGGGGATTTTTGGGAGAAAAGCTTCAAGCCGGTTCAGGGACTGGGCTGAAAGTTTCTCAGCGCTCGTTAGAATAACGACGCGAAGAAGGCTTATGACCGGCGGCGTGGAGACAGCGTTGATAACATTGGAAATGTCCGCTCTATCACCATCGAAATGGTCCAGATCGAAAGCCTCGCTGCCGGGTTCAATCAAAGCCTGGCCGAGGCTTCTGACGCGCTCGTCGAGCTTGAAGGCGTTGGGGCCGTAAAACAAATAATATCGTTTAAATTTGGAGAGAGCGGATTTATCGATTGGAGACATCTTCAGGCTCCTATAATGGAAAGAGTAACGGCTTTGAACGAACTGAAAACAAAGCCTTTCATACTATCAATTAAGTCAATTTAGGTAATCCGTCAATAGAGAACTGAATCTGGCCGGGCTGTATGGGCATCTTTAAGTCTATGATTTAGATATTAATGAATAATGTCAAAATTACTGACGGGGTTTTGACATTCGGCAGATCCCATCTGGATTTAAGGCGACAAAATGGCCAAAAGGTTCGGGGATCACAGGCAATCGCAACCATTAATCACGAAACTTGACTTTGGAGTGCGTCTGATATTAATTGTCATTATCATGATTTTCGTGAAGATTGAAAGGCAGACATCCGATGCCGTGCGATAATGTACTCGAGCTTATTCGAATTACACTCGATTCGGACGAGCGGCTCAAATCGTACAAGTTGCAGCTTATGACTTGCGGCAAATCTATCGGGGCGGAATCGTTAATTTTGGATCGGGTCCGCGATATGTCCATTTCGGAAATCAGGGCTCTGGAACCAGCTAAATTTCAGAGCGAAAAAGATAGTGGAATCGAAAATTTCTTAAGGCTCAAGCATCTTTTTGCGCTTCAATTGGCGCTCGAAACATATACCGGCCAATCATCGGGCGCTGTAAGCTCTGCTTGTAAGATTGCCGAGATAAATTATGATCAATCGGGGGTAATTATCGACGCTGATATCGAGGTCGATATCATGGTTGATAAGATTAAGGCCTGCGGTCCATGCGATAGCGGCTGCGAGAATCAATAATTTCAGACCGATTACCTATTAACTATCAATCAAATTCCTCAGATTAACAATTCTCTCTTGATATTCGGGCACTTATAGATAACTTAGCACTAACATTCGGACGTATTATGAATGACAACGAAGTTAAAATATCGAATTCAAACGGAAAACTGAGAGTCTTTATTGAGACATACGGTTGCCAGATGAACGAGTATGACTCCGAACTGGTGCGGGCTATTCTTCTGAAGAGCAATTTTATTGAGGTTTCCGATGCTGGCGAGGCCGAAGTGGTATTAATCAATACCTGCGCGGTACGGGAACATGCCCATAACCGGGTCTATGGACGGCTTCAACAACTTGAACATCTCTACAAAGATAAAGAGCTAACTATTGGCGTGCTGGGGTGCATGGCACAGAATCTCAAACTTGAACTTCTCGAAAACGATCTGCATGTCGATCTGGTAGCCGGGCCTGATAGCTACCGAAATCTACCGCAATTGATACGCGAAGCTCGTGATGGCGCCAAACAGGCTCTCTCGATTGATCTCTCTGAATTTGAGACTTATGATGATATCTATCCGGCCCGCAAGGATGGCGTCAACGCCTGGATTGCAGTGATGCGCGGCTGCGATAATTTCTGCACGTTCTGCGTGGTGCCTTATACTCGCGGACGGGAGCGGAGCCGTCCCCTTGAGAGTATTGTGGACGAAGCTGCGAAACTTGTCAGTGAGGGTTATAGCCAGGTTACTCTTTTGGGGCAGAATGTCAATTCTTACAAACACGAAGGAAAATCGTTTGCCGCTCTGGTGCGCGCGGTGGCAGAGGTTCGAGGCATTAAAAGAGTGCGGTTTATATCGCCTCACCCGAAAGATTTTCCGGATGATCTTTTAGATGTGATAAAGACGCATCCCCCCGTTTGCAAACATATCCATCTGCCGCTACAGGCGGGCAGCGATAGAATTCTAAAGATGATGAACCGTCGGCATACCGCCGAGGAGTATCTCAGGTTAGTAGACCATATCAGAGAAATAATTCCCGAAATTTCGCTGACCACCGATATAATTCTGGGATATCCGACCGAGACGCGCGAGGAGTTTGAAGAAACTGTCGCGATAATCGAAAAAGTAAGGTTTGATTCGGCTTTTATATTCAACTATTCGGAACGCAAGGGCACAGTGGCCGCTCGGCGCTGGCCAGACGATATACCGTCGGATGAAAAGAAATATCGGATCACGCTCTTAAACGAAATCCAGAATAAAATCAGCAAGACTCAAAATCAGCGTCATATTGACAAGGTATTTGAGGTATTAGTCGAAGGCCCCAGCCGGCGAAAATCGTCAGAGTGGAGCGGACGAAACGATTTCGGCTTAAATGTGATTTTCCCCTATAATGACGAAAAGCCCGGTGATTATGAGTCAGTTAAGATTCATTCGGCCACGGCGGTAACACTAAAAGGGGATGTGGTTGAGGAGTAATGTCTAATTAATAAACCGGGGTCCACAGGCACCCCGGCTATGTCCCAAAAACAAATTGGGATCGGGTTTCTTGTTCGCGAAGTTCGCTGGGAACCCGACCCGCAAATCCAAGCATAACTACATATAAAAGCTCAGCAACAACGCAACAAAAGTATCGTACTGGCGAATTTTAACATCCCAACCCAGGGCCTTGGAGTTGGCGCGGGTGTAACGCAAACCACCCTCAGCGCCGAGGCTGAACACCGGCGCAAAGAAATATTCTGCACCCACAGAAAGCCAACCGCCTTCGTCATTGGAGAGGTCTTGAAAATATTTAACTTCAGCCGGGCGCAGCGTGCCGGAATCGGCCTCAACTTTGGAATAGCTCTTGAATAGATGCAAAGCTAAGAACGGCATGAAATTCATCGCTTTAGCCTTATCCGCCCCGAGAAGCTGGTAGCGATAACCGAAGTCAATCGTCAGTCGTCGCGAATATAGAAGCGAATCGCCGCGCTCCATCTTGAATCGATCATAATCCGCGCCGATCAAAAAGTAGCTGCTTCCCTGCGTAGTGCCGGCATAAAGACCGAATCGTCCCTTGGCGCCGGAATCGCCAATGCCCTTATCGACCAAAGCCCTCAAAGGCTGTTCCTGGGTATTGGAAAACCGAATACCAAAGACCGCAGCCCTGGACTCTGCTCCCGTTACCAGGAGCAGAGCCGCCAGAATAATAGCCAGTTTGATTTTCAAATTAAAACTCAGTCTTTCCCGAAAAGTTGAAATCCTTGATTAAAAGGGACGGCGCCTGGACACAACCGATATCACCCCACCAGGTATCCACCAGTTCGCTTTCTTTCGAAATAGCCTCGATATTGCCAAAAGCACGCAGCATCGACTCGGTAAAACGCAAATTCTTGATACCGGAGACAATCTTGCCATTTTCGACCAGGAACGTGCCGTCGCGGGTCATGCCGGTAAGCAGAGCTTTGGGTGTATCGAGGAATCCATTGATGTAGTGGAATCTGGTAACGAGGATGCCTTTTTTAATCGAAGCAAGCATCTTATCGAACGGCCTGGTACCGGACGCGATATGAACGTTGAGCGGTGTTGGCCCGCCGCTGCCGCCCGGAGGCATACCATGCCCGGTAGTCTTAGCTTTATATTTTTTTGCGGTTGATAAGTCGTAGACCGGTCCGCCGCCAAGACCCTTGCGAATAAAATATACCGTTTTCTTTGGCACACCCTCGAAATCGAATGGAAAACCGATGCTCTTGGGGTCAAGACCATCATCATAGATCGAGAGAGCGGTCGCGGCAATCTTTTTGCCCTTCTTGTCGCTCAAGAAACTGGTTTTCTCATGGTAGGGATTGGCCGAAAAAGCGATGAATGTCAGCCATTCCATGAGGTTGGCAACCGCTGTTGGTTCGAGGATAACATCATAATGCCCCGGTTCGAGGGTTTGCGGCTTCCGCGATTTGAGGCATTTGGCAAGCGCTTTATCGGATAGAGCGGCAAAATCAATTTTATCGAATCTTCTCGAAAGGCCCTGAGCATATCCGGAGGAATCCTCGGAGGACATGATAATATTAATTGAGCAGGACGTGCTCGGCTGGTAGGCCACTAATCCCCGGGTGTTGACGATGGCAATTTCAGACTGAGAAGTGCTTAACGCCCCGGAGGCGCTCAAACCATTTTTTAGCGCTTTATCGCAAATTTTCTTGACTACCGCGGCCCGTTTGGCCGGAGTTACTTTGGCGGTGACATCGAAATAATTGGTGAGCTTTTTATATTTCGAGGGTTTTGCCAATCCGCCGAAATTGGGATTGGGCATGGCCCGTTCGGCGATAGCGACGGCGTTCAGACAAGCCCTTTTAAGAGCTTCCTTCTCGAATATATTGGTGGCAGCCACGCCGATTTTCTTACCAAGAGCCACTTTGAATGAGACATTATGATTTTGATCCGCCATATTCTGATGGATTGCGGAATTGGCATAGCGTGTCAGTCCATATTCGGCGCCGATGAAAACCGCCTCGGCCACTTCGAGTTTAGATTCAGTCAGAACTTCTTTTAAGAGACGGACGATTTTTTCTTTTCCAATCATTTGCTCACCCCCACCATGACATTTCTGAACCGGGTCGGAGCGGTGCCATGCGCCACGTGCGCGCTTTGCATCGGCTCTCCTTTGCCGCAGGACGGAATACCCCAGATCCTCCAATGGTTGGCGTTACAGACGGCATCGCAAGAATTCCAGAACTCCGGCGTAATGCCAGTATAGACAGGATTTTTATACATTGTAGTGATCCGGCCATCCTTGATTTGCCAGGCGACCTCAACTCCGAATTGGAAATTGAGCCGCTTATCATCGATAGACCAGCTTTTGTTAGTGGCCAGCAGAATGCCGTTTTTGGTATCGGCCACGAGATTGTTATAATCCCATTCGCCGGGCAAGAGATTGATATTGGTCATGCGAATGAGAGGGATTTTATCCCAACCATCGGCCCGCATGGTGCCATTAGGAGCGGCATTGACAAGTTGAGCTGTCTCACGAGATGTAAGATAGCCGACGAAAAGCCCTTCCTTAATGACATCAGTTCGCGACGCTTTAACGCCTTCATCATCGTAACCGAAACTTCCCAGAGCGTAAGGAATAGTGCCGTCCTGAACGATATTGACCAAGGGAGAACCATAGCGGAGCGAGCCGAGCTTGTCAGGTGTCATAAACGAACCGCCGGCCAGAGATATCTCGGTGCCCAAAGCGCGATCCAGTTCGGTCGGGTGACCGCAGGATTCGTGAACCTGAAGCGCCATCTGATCGCCCATTATGATGATATCGGTTTTTCCTACGGGACAGGGCGGAGCGGAAAGCAGCGCGACGGCATCCTCGGCTACTCGCTCGGCATTGCCGGGCAGGTCCAATTCACGGATAAATTCGTAACCGGCACATCGGAAATCGCCGCGGTGCGAGTTGGGGTAGCTTCGTTTTTGAGCATCACCCTTTTCGATCGCGGTGGCCTCGTAACCACCACCGGATTCAACGATAGTTTGCTCGATAAGGGCGCCTTCGGTGGAGCAAAATATTTTATCGGTTCTGAAGAAATCGAGGCTGGATTCGGTGATTTTGATCTTTTTCTGCTTTCTCAGGATATCGCTAACCTTCATGAGCAAACCGATTTTTTCGTCAAGAGAAACCTTGAAGGGGTCCTCGATCATTGGCGATTTATACTTATCCTGATAAATTTGCGTGGGGGCCAGCGCAGCCGGTTTCCCTTTGGTAACTGTCGACGCTTTGGCGACCCCAACGGCTCTATCAGCCAACCGTTTTAGATCGTTCGGCATGATACTGGCACTGGAGGCAAATCCCCAACAGCCGCCATGCAAGACTCTTATGCCAACGCCGCGACCCTCGTCACGCGAGAGCGCCTCAAGCTGACCATCTTTAACCGTGATGGATTCGCTTTTACGCTCGACGTATCGGGCATCGGCATAATCGATTTTTTTGCTTTTTATATAGTCGATAAGTTCCCTTAGCCTGTCCTTCATCGACGCTCCTTTCTAAATTAAATCTCATAAAAGAATAAACTGCGAAGATTCTACAGCGAATGGGGTGAAATGTCAAGACGGTAAAGCCGCCGGAAACATAACGTTTCCCGGAAAGGGTTTATCAAGACAAAAGGAATAATCACAAAGTTTAGCGAATCTACTTGAGTTTTGGGACGTAATTAGGCTAATTGGCGAATTTTGGAGGATTAGGATTTGGATATGGATACTGTAAAACTCGATAATTTAAGCACCACTTTGAATGACATCAGGAATCAAGGTTTGTTCAAAGAGGAACGGGTAATCACCAGCCCGCAAGGAGCCAAAATAACGGTGGCGCCGGGCCGCGAGGTTATCAATATGTGCGCCAACAACTACCTGGGGTTAGGCAATCATCCCAGGTTAATAGACGGCTGCCAAGCGGGCGCTCGATACGCATGGTTTTGGGTTGTCATCGGTAAGGTTCATTTGCGGAACGCAGGACCTGCATAAAAAGCTCGAGGATACGATCAGCGAATTTCTGGGCACGGCCGACACGATCCTGTTTTCATCCTGTTTTGACGCTAATGGAGGATTATTCGAGGCTATCCTCAGCGGTCAGGATGCGATTATCTCGGATGCACTCAATCACGCCTCGATTATAGATGGCATCAGGCTCTGCAAAGCCGAACGCTTCCGCTACGAGCATAGCGACATGAAAGACCTTGAACTGCAGCTTGAGGAAGCCGAAAAAGGCGGGGCCAAGATTAAGCTGATCGCCACCGATGGCGTTTTTTCAATGGATGGCGATATTGCCAAGCTGGATCAAATCGTAGAAATAGCAAAACGGCACGGGGCATTAACAATGGTAGATGATTCCCACGCCACCGGTTTTATGGGGCGTACCGGTCGCGGAAGTATCGAGCATTGCGGTGTAATGGGCAAGATCGATATTATTACCACTACTCTTGGTAAGGCGTTGGGCGGAGCCAGCGGCGGTTGTGTATCCGGTCGTAAAGAGATAATAGATATGCTTCGTCAAAAAGCCCGGCCGTATCTGTTTTCCAATACGATGCCGCCAATGATAGTAGCCGCCGGAATCGAGGCAATCAATATGCTCTGGGAAAGCACCGAGCTTCGCGACCGCCTGGAACGTAACACTCAATATTTCCGTAAAGAGATTTCTAACGCCGGGTTTGAGATAAAGCCGGGTATTCATCCCATAGTGCCAATTTTGTTTGGACGATTCCCTAATGACGCCAAACTGGCACAGGATTTTGCACGCGATATGTTAGCTGAAGGCATTTATGTGATCGGGTTCTCGTATCCGGTGGTACCGAAGGGGCAATCGCGGATCAGGGTGCAAATTTCCGCAGCTCATACAACAGAGCAACTTGATATGGCGATTGAAGCCTTCAGGAGAGTGGGTAAAAAATACGGAGTGATATAAACCGGATTATTAAAAATAAACGGGGACCGCGAGGGTCCCCGGCTACCAATCCGACATTAACTAACACAATTAATATTATCTAGAAAAATAAGCCAGCTTTTGACGATATTCGGTATCGCCGAGCTTCAGGACGCAGATATAAATACCGGAGGCGATTTTATCATGCGAAAGGTTTTTCCCATCCCAAACCTGGGTGACGATTGACGGTTCAGTAGCGGTAATACTCCATTCCTGCACCTTGGCTCCTGAAAGGTCATGGACGGAAAGCACTGCCGAACCAGGATTGGCAAATATAATTTTAAAGATCACCGAATCGCGAGCCGGTTGAGGTAAAATAAGTAAGAACTTCCGGAACTTCTGACGGTGGATGAAATGGCAATCCAAAATAAGCGGAAACGAAATTGGGATAACCCCAGCCCATGGCGTTATTGGGCTCATCGGCATTAGATGATGCCTGTTTGAGGTTTGAAATGATATCGGCAAGTCTCCACTGGGGATGACCCTCAAGCAGAAGCGCAATGCCTCCGGCTATCAAAGGGGCCGCGTATGAAGTACCGGAAGATAGACCATATCCGTCGGTGCTGCTGATAGCCAAGTAATCATTCACTCCCAGCGCACAGACATCGGGCTTAATACGGCCATCGGCGGTAGGGCCGCGCGAGGAGAAGCCGGCCACCAGGCCCGAGGTATCAACCGCACCGGCAGCGATCACGGAATCACCATCGGCAGGCGGGGTGACCTTTCTCCAACGGATATTGCTGCCCTCGTTACCAGCGGCATTGACAACAACCACTCCCAACTGATTTGCAATATTGGCGGCCTGGGTAATAATCGCAGTTTGACCATCAAGCTGTGTGGTGTCATACCAATCGATATAACCAACGGATGACGAAATGATATCGACTCCCAATGATTCCATCCACTCAGAGGCGGCAACCCAATCATCTTCTTCGAATCGCATTTCAACGCTCACCGACTCCGTTTTGGCCAAAACATAATCGGCGCCATAAGCGGGGCCGATAATATTTCCTTCATGAAACCCTCCGATTACCGAAAGCACGGCGGTACCATGCGATCTTTGGATATCAGTGGGGCTTCCCATGACATCATCGCCACCGCTCAGGAAATTTCGGGTGGCAATAATACGGTGTTCGGCGGCCATCTGAGTAAAAGCTTCGTGAGTAGTATCAAAGCCGGTATCCATAATTCCGATTTTAACATTGTGGCCTGATAGGCCGGAATTATGCAGAGAATCTATCGCCAGCATAGAAATTTGTTTGAATGAGGGGCCATAATCGAATGCGGTTATCATGGAAATTTCAGGAAAATAGGCTGCCTCAGTAAATTGAGGAAGAGGCCTGGAGGATACCGCTACACGAGTAATTCTAGAAACATACGAAAGGCCGCTGATTTGCGATAGCGCCTCCTGATCAGCTTTAACGCTGACGGCGTTGAGCCATCGTGAAACAGTTTTCACATGTCCGCCGCGCGAACTGATATTATTGATAAAGGCTTCATCCACAGGCAGATCGAACCAGCTCCTGATTGTCAATCCTGCGCGCATAAACCTTCGATCCATAGTCTGTTGCGGTATTTCCACCGGGATAAATGAATTTTTTTGAGTAAAGAAAATCCAGTAGGATTCTTCTCCCGTATCGCCGGATTGAGCGTATAACGGAGAAAACAGAGGCAATGGTTATAAGGAATGTAAGCAGCATTAGAAATGAAATCGAAACATGATTAAATTTAATCATTGCATTCACCGGATATTTAGGCTTGACAAAACTTTCGCATACATTTAGAATTGGTTCGAAGGGGGAATACATCGTGGATAATTCTATGACAGAAAACAAAACAGATCAAGTAAAAAAACGAGAGTTCGAAGAATTATTTCTACCCCTCCTCGACAACCTTTACAGCATCGCTCTCCGTATGACTCGTAACGAAAAAGATGCTGAAGACTTAGTCCAGGAGAGTTATCTTAAAGCCTTTCGATTCTTCCATCGTTTTGAACGCGGCACCAACGCCCGCGCCTGGATTTTAACTATTCTGACCAATACTTTCAGAACCAGGTATCGCAAGAAAAAAGCGGAACCGAATATGGTTGATTTCGAGGCTGTGGAAAATTTTTGCTTAGCCGACGAAATGGTCAAAGAGATTACCGCCGCCGATAAATCGGAAGCGCAGGGGGCGGAGGCCATGACCACGGTCCTTAAGGATTATGTTTCCGACGATATAATCAAGGCGCTCGAAAGCGTTCCTGATCAGTTCCGCATGGCTGTACTATTATCCGACGTTGAAGGATTCAGCTACCAGGAAATTTCGGAGATCCTGGGAATCAGCGTGGGGACTGTCAAATCGCGAATCTTTAGAGGACGAAAAATACTTCAGAAGCAATTATGGGATTTCGCCAGGCAGCGCGGCATAGTGAAAGGATAACAGTAACGCCGGGGGCGAAAATCGGAAATTCGCATTATTAATTATCAAAAATCTTAAGGGAAAATGATTCTTCTTTCCAATAGCGAAAAGCGATTAATCCCGCAAACAAGGCATCATGGACTGATAAGCGCTATGTTAAATCAGAATAAAAACAGTGAAGGAATATAATTCGGAAGCACATCAGACCGATATAAACATTGAGTGTGATGATTAGAAGGAGATTTTGACAATTATGAGTCGCGCCGGAACATTTGGGAGCGGTATGGTTGTTAAGTATGATGCAGGCAATAAGTTGATAACAATATTCTGGTCCTGCGATAATTTTGGAAATTGGCGGCCTTTGGGGGGTAAATCGTAAAGGATTTGATGTCCCCTGGCAGCAGTTTGAGCACGAGCGACATGGAAAGGAATTATGAAATGACGTGCGAAGAAGCGGTAAAAAAGTTATATGAATATATCGATAAGGAACTGGATAAAGAAACCGTTGCGCAGTTAGATCGTCATTTGGAAATTTGCAAAAGCTGCTGCGATCATTTTGATTTCGAGAAAAAGATCAAATCCTTAATTCAGGAAAGCTGCTTTGATCAAAAAGCTCCACAGTTTCTGAAAAATAAGATTAAGGACAATTTAAAATTCTTAGACTAAGAAAATTTGATATACAATTAAAAGGGAGGTCCCGAATAGAGACCTCCCTTAATTTTTACCAGGAGAAATTTGCTACTTGGTTGTAGCTTTCCCGGCAGGCTCTTCTGTCTTAGCCTTGGGAATCGGATGCGCGATTTTCTTTACAAAATCCGCCATCACGAATGTCTTGTAAGTCGGGCTTTTATCATTGTGACAGGTAACGCAGGTCTTCTCATCAGGAATAACCAGGCCGGCTGCAATAGCTGCCTTTTTGTCTTTCATGACGCCCATAGGCATATAGTCAGAACCAGCGCCGTGGCAAGCCTCGCAACCAACGCCTTCGGTGGCGCTATAGGTAGCGGCTTTAGCATCGGCAGCGGCGGCATAACCGGTCAGGTGGCAGCCCAGGCACTTGTCGCTCAACTGGGGCTTTTCAACTCCGAGCGCTTTACCGACTGAATCGGCTTCGGGAGTGGCTAAGACTTCGAAAGCCTTGGCGTGTTTGGACTCGCTCCAAATTTTGAACTGATCGCCTTTAGCTGGTGAATTATGGCACATCTTGCACTTGGCAGCTCCGACAAATTTGTGGACAACCTTGGCGGGCGGGGCGGCCTTCTCCTGGGCGATTGATACGGCCGATAGTACAAGCATCAGCATGGCAATTGACATTAGTAATACTGCAATTTTCTTCATTTAACTACCTCCTCAGTGAAATGCATGCGTTTTTTATGACTTTTGTCATAATACTCCGGCTATTTCATAGTGTCAAGAGATTAATCAAACATTTTAAGTAAATATTACTATTTTTATTAACACTTAAATTAACGGCTTTGATTTTAGATTAAAAAATTAATTTCCCTCAAATCGGAATGAACTCAAACCGGATGAACCGGCGCTTGTTTTGCATCTCGAAAGTATTGAACTAAGATAATATAGGTTTTGTTGCGAAAAAAATCACAAACAAAATGCAAAGCCAAGAGTTTATAATATTAAAATGACTGGAATGAAACTTGATACCGGATTATTTGAGGACTTTCGAAAGGAAGTCTTTGGTACGCTGATGTTTAGCTGAATCGAGGATATCGCTGGTCGGCCCTGATTCCAGGATTTGACCTGATTCAAAAAAGACAACTCGGTCCGCGACCTCGCGGGCAAAACCGATCTCGTGGGTCACAACGATCATGGTCATGCCGCCAAGCGCCAAATTTTTCATAACATCGAGGACCTCTCCTATCATCTCCGGGTCAAGAGCCGAGGTTGGTTCATCGAAGAGCATAATTTTGGGATTCATGCAAAGGGCCCGGGCAATTGCGGCGCGTTGCTTCTGACCGCCTGAAAGGTAGGCCGGATATGAATCGGCTTTATCTGATAAACCAACTTTAGCCAAATATTCCCGGGCGATCTTTTCGGCTTCATCGCGGGACCGTTTGCGCACCACGCGTTGGGCAAGCATCAGATTATCAAGCACCGTCAGATGCATGAATAAATCGAACTGCTGGAAAACCATGCCCACTTCCAGCCGAACATCATGAATATTTTTGCCGGCGCTATCGAGAATTTCGTTTTCGATAATTATATGGCCGCTGTCAATCCGTTCCAGGGCGTTAATACAGCGCAGGAAAGTTGATTTGCCGGAGCCCGATGGTCCGATTAAGACAATTACCTCCCCCTTCTCGACATCAAAGGAGACATCATCGACTGCTTTGGTGGCGCCGAAGCTTTTGCTGATATTTTTTATCGAGACTATGGGCATCGCTAATGAGTCCCCAGTCCAGGGATTTTATAACGGCTTTCCAGCACTCGCGAGAAACGCGCCAGAGCAAGAGTCATAATCAGATAAAGTAATCCGACCATTAGCCAGGTTGCGAAATCGACATAAGACCAGGAAAGGTATTCCCGTCCGGCGCGGGTCAGTTCGCGCAATCCAATAATTGAAACCAGCGATGAATCTTTAAGGCAGGCGATGAATTCATTCGATACGGGCGGAATCACCAATCGGATAGCCTGAGGCAGGATTACAAAGCGATCCACTTGCGCACGGCTCATGCCCAACGAAAGCGCCGCCTCGGATTGTCCTCGAGGAATAGCCTGGATACCGGCGCGAAAAATCTCGGCGAGGTAAGCTCCGTAACATAATCCGATGGCAGCCACGCCGGCCCAGAATTCACCAAGATGAAAGATCGAGCCCAAACCAAAATAGATGAAGAATATCTGCACGATAAGAGGCACGCCTCGAATAACATCAGAATATATTTTGGCGATATTGACTGCGATTCGGCTACGAGCGATTCGTCCCAAAGCGGCAATGATACCCAAAATGACTGCCAGGAGAAATGAGCAAAGCGTGATTAAGATCGTCATCGGCACTGCGGGGGCCAGATATTTCAAGATTGACCAGAGCATGGGAAAAAACGATTGGCCGGTTTGCAGGGCAATCGGCGCCCCGAACCATTTTTCATTTATCCTGGCGTAATCGCCGCTCACCCGAAGCTCGGAGAGAGCGTTATCGATAGCGCGTTTGAAACGATCCTCGCCCTTACGCATTGCAATACCGTAATGCTCGGTAGAAAGAACAGGTCCCACAAGCTTGGCTTTGCCGCGGGCCATAATAATGCGTTGCGAAACGGGTTTATCATTAACGATGGCGTCAAGATTTCCATTGGCCATGTCGCGGAAAGCCTCGCCGATATTATCAAAGGAGCGAACGACGGCATTGGGGATTTTTTTGGCAAGCATCTCCCCCGTGGTGCCGAGTTGGGCGCCGATCCGCTTACCAGCAAGATCGTCAAATGATCTAATGGTTTGGTTATCAGCGTTAACGGCGATAGATTGGCCGGCATCATAGTATGGCTCACTAAAAAGAATCGCCTGAGACCGCTCAGGCGTTATCGTCATCGAGGAGATGACGCAATCATATTTTCCGGAGTTGAGTCCGGAGATGATCGCATCGAAAGGAACCACGACAAACTCCGGTTTGACCCCCAATCGTTCGCTGAGCGCTTTCATGAGGTCGATATCGAAACCGATAATCTCCCGCGTTTTATCATCGGCATATTCAAAAGGCGGATAGGTGGCATCGGTCCCAACGCGCATCACTCCGGCTAATTTGATATTATCAAGTTCATCTGCCAACACCTGGGGTGCGAAAACCAGAATTCCCACCAAGATGCAGAGGAAAAGTAACAGATAAATTAATCGCCTGAGAACGCGAGCCTGAAGGGTCTGGCTTCTGTTAGCGTAGCTTTTGGGAAGATTCATTTTATATTGATCGGGGTAAGCCCCAACGCATATCCTAACGTATCGTCATTTTTCACGCGGCATTATTTAGCATAATTGGCGAATTTCGTCAATGAATTTTGCGCTAAATTCAAGAAAATTAGGGTCGATTGCCGTTACAACGGCCTCAGGATGTCGGAATCCTTCCATCCTGAGGCATAAAAAAACCGGATTCCTCGCAATTAGACATATAAAGGCGTCAGGTCTCGGAAGCCTAAGACCTGACGCAACTGCATTATGAAAATTATTTAGTGCTATTCCAGGGCTTCCACACCTTTGGAAAGATCGGACAAGAAACGCGTTTTAAATTCGGCATACGAATCGCGCTCGATGGCATCCCTGATCTGGCGCATCATATCGAGATAGAAGTGGAGATTATGCAGCGAGGCCAGCCTCAATCCGAGGATTTCTCCTACGGAAAGTAGATGCCTGATATAGGCGCGCGAATAACCTCGGCATGCGGGGCAGGCACATTCGGGATCGACCGGCCGGGAATCCTCAATATATCTGGCAGACTTGATGATCATCTTGCCGTATCGGGTGAAAAGAGTGCCGTTTCTGGCGTTTCGGGTGGGCATCACGCAGTCGAACATATCAACGCCGAGCTCTACGGCCTCGAGAATATCTTCAGGAGTGCCAACTCCCATCAGATATCTCGGTAGATGCCCGGGGAAATGCGGCAGGGTTTCGCTCAGGACCCTGGAGCAATCCTCTTTTGGCTCTCCTACAGACAAGCCGCCAATGGAAAGACCGGGAGGCGAAAACCTCATCATCTGCTCCAGGCAATTGAGACGCTGATCGACATAGATTGAACCCTGTACAATAGCAAATAGCGCCTGGTCATTATTCGATTTTGATCTTAAATGCTCAAATGATTCACCGGCCCATCTAACGGTGCGCTCCATATCGTTAAATGAGGTTTTCTCGTCGACCGGATAAGGAGTGCAAACATCGAGGGGCATAATTATATCAGCTCCGAGGGCGATCTCGATATCGATCACCCCGGTGGGAGTAAAACGATGCCGGGAACCGTCGATATGAGACTGAAAACTGACACCGCCATCATCGATATTATTTAGAGTTTTCAGCGAAAAGACCTGGTAGCCGCCGGAATCGGTCAGGTAAGAGCCGCGCCATCCGGTAAAATTATGCAGGCCGCCCAAACGCGCTATTATTTCCTGGCCTGGACGGAGATATAGATGATAGGTATTCCCCAGAATAAGGCCGGCGCCAAGCGCTTCAAGCTCCTCACGAGAAACTGTTTTGACAGTGCCACGAGTGCCAACCGGCATAAATACGGGGGTCGATATAGTGGAATGGCTGGTTGTAAGGATGCCGCATCGGGCCTGGCCGGATTGGGCCTTGATTTCGAATTTCAACTTCTTTTCCGGTCCCTCTGTGCGGCGCTGGTGAATCCATATTTCCCCACGAACTGCGATAGCCCCACCCAATATTGACGGGCTTTAGTGCAGTACACCAGGGGATCAAGCTTTTTAATATTGAGACGGCCGTCGTTATCGAGCATGGCTTCATCAATATGAGTAGCGACTATCTCGGCGACAAACATATCGTGGCTTCCAAGCTCAAGAACGGTTCGGGTCTGGCATTCCAGATTAATGGGGCATTCCGCTATCAGGGGAACTCTGACTTTGGAGCTCGGAAGAGGAGTAAGCCCTGTCAATTTGAATTTATCCTCATTGCGACCGGAAATCATCCCGCAAATATCTGTGACCTCGGCCAAATCGCCGGTGGTTATGTTGACTACAAATTCGCCGGTACTTTTAATAATCGAATGCGAAAAGCGGTCTTTTCTGACACTGATCGAGAGCATAGGCGGCTCGCTGCAAACAATACCGGTCCAGGCAATAGTGATGATATTGGGCGGTTCCTCCGGCCGCTGGCAACTAACCATAACGGCGGGAAGCGGAACCAGTGCCGTCATCGGCTCAAATATTTTTTTAGCCATCTGCTTTGTCATCTCCAAAAAATATGTGCTTATCCAAAAGGTTTACAAATGCCGACCATTTAACCCCGGCGCGCTTTTCTTTATTAGTAATTCGCCTGTAAGCGGCCAGTTTGCTGTCGAGCAGATCGGCTATATAAAGAGCCTCCCCCTCGGGAATCATCGGGGGCACCGGAGACGATTGCTCCGGAGAGCCCTGATGCGATAAGACGAGATGCCTGATTTTCAGGCTTTTCGAGGCCGGGAAATCGGGAAGGCGCGAAATTGCGGATTTTAAGATTTCATCACCAATAACGATATGGCCGATAAGGCGGCCGCTGTCAGTGTAATCGATAAAATTTTCAAGAGAATAGCTTTCCACCTTGCCGATATCGTGAAGAAGCGCACCGGCAGCCATGAGGTCTCCGTCGAGTTCCTTATATCTGGCGGCAAAATCGCAGCAAAGATCGTGAACCCCAAAAGTGTGCTCGGCCAATCCCCCGATATAATTATGATGCCAGAGTTTTCCTCCAACTCCGGAAAGAAATCCGCGGCGAAGTTTTTCATCTATGAAAATTATCCCAACCAGCGAACGGTAATCGTTATCTAAGATTCCATCGATAGCGGCAGAGAGCCTGGTTTCAAGTTCCTCAAGCGTAAAGGGGCCCGATGGAAGAAAATCCCGGGGATCGTAGTTTTGTTCAGGTTCCATGCGCTCAACCGTGATCTGAGTCTCCCCTTTGTAGGTGGTGACGGTGCCTTTGATTCGGTAAACCTCGCCGGGAGCAAGGCTTTTATATAGCTCGGATGATCCCGACCAGATGACGCCTTTGATTCGTCCGGTTTGGTCCCCCGCCTCGATGACAATCATCCTGCCGTTGGAATATTCCTTAAGTTCGACTTTTCGCAGGGCAAAAAGCTCGTCAACCGCATTACCGGCCAATAGATCAATCACAAAGATGGACTTCATGTGGTACCAATATTTGAATTGCGGCGCTTATGTCAAGCAGAAACTGCTTGAGATAAATGGACATGGCACGTATAATCGACGGGATGAAGATTCTATCACGATATCTACTGCGAGAATCGATAGGGCCATTTTTCTTTGGCCTGGCAGTAATCACGCTGGTGTTGATTATGGATTTTTTGGTGGATATCATGAATCTCATCATCGACAAAGGCTTGGATATCGCCACGGTGATAGAGCTTTTTGCACTCAATTTAGCGTGGATGCTGGCCCTGGCGGTTCCGATGGCAGTTCTGGTAGCGGTGCTAATGGCATTTGGACGGTTATCTTCGGATAACGAAATAACCGCCTGTAAGGCCTGCGGTATCTCATTTAAACGACTCTTAGTCCCGATGTTAGGCGGGGCTTTTGTATTAGCGGTACTGATGATACTGTTCAATGATCGGGTGCTGCCCGAATCGAATCATCGCGCCCGGATGCTCCTGACCGATATAACCCGAAAAAAGCCGACCTGGTCGCTCGAAGAAAACATTTTTTTGGATCGTTTTGAAGGTTATAGTATCCGGGTAAAAACGGTATCACGGCAGACATCGGAAATTGCGGATATAGTTATTATTGAATCAGCGAATTCCCAGCGGGTGATTACCGCCAAGCACGGCAAGATGTTTTTTTCAGCCGACGGCACGACTTTGATTTTGGAGCTCGAATCCGGCGAGGTGCTGGATTATGATCCCAAGAATCCCAGCGGATATACCCGAACCGAGTTTGTCAAACAAACCATAGCCATACCTGGTGCATCATCGGATATGCAACGAACAACCGAAAGCACCAGAGGCGATCGGGAAATGACCATCGGAATGATGATAGAACAGAACAGGGGGCGGAGGCTGAGGTTACAGGGAGTCATGGCGCAAGCGGACAGCATAATCAGCGCTACGATATCGAACGCATATCGGGCCAGGGATATAAAGCCCGAGTTGGCGGCATTACTTCCAAAACCGGAAGATAGAGTCCTAAACGACAATAAGGAAGTCGCGGCCAAATTGGCGTTTTTAGAAAAGAGCGCCCAGAGTTACGATCAGGAAATTAATTCGCTGGATGTGGAAATACACAAGAAGTTTTCGATTCCGGCGGCCTGTATCGCCTTTGCGTTGATCGGAGCGCCGCTGGGATCATTAGCCAGAAAAGGCGGGTTCGCTACGGGAATCGGACTTTCGCTTTTATTCTTCATTGTATATTGGGCCTTTTTAATCGGAGGTGAACAGCTTGCGGATATCGATGTTCTTCCAGCGTTTTGGGCAATGTGGCTTCCCAATTTTATTATAGGCGGAGCGGGCGTGATCTTAACTATCATGTTTATTCGCCAATCGACCGTGGTTTCAATATTCGATAGGGTCCGCGATCTTTTCCGCAGGTCAAAAGCGGAGCATGTATAATGCTTAATATTCTCGATAGATATATTCTAAAAAAGTTTTTCACTGCCTTAATCGGGACAGTATTTTCGTTTACTGTAATTGTATTTGTGGTCGATTTCGTCGAACGCGGCTGGCGTATCATGGAACGCTACAATGTTTCGGTCAAAGTAATTACACTTTATTATATAAACTATCTTCCATTCTATATAATCCTGGCATTCCCGGTAGCGATGCTGGTTTCAACGTTATTTTCGACAGGATCGCTTGCCAAAAATCATGAACTCGATGTCATGAAAGCATCGGGGCTGAGCCTTTATAGAATCGTTAACCCGCTGTTGATCGCGGGGCTATTGATTTCCATCGGGGTAATGTTTTTTGCCGAATTTGTTTTAACCGCCACCGAACGACGGAAGGACGAGATTCAGGAATATCAGATCGAAAAACGGCCCCCCGTTTCCAAAATGACCAGGAACGATATTAAAGTGCCAGGCGAGAATGGATGGATTATTATCGGCGATCTTTACAATATCGGTGAACAGACAGCGACCGGAGTAAAGATACACAGGATTATCGATAACAGGATTATGGAAACTTACACTGCCCAGAAGCTGGCGCATACAAATTCCGGATGGATTTTGATAAAGGGCACGGGACAGGTCTTTTCGCCCGACCCAGCCGGGCCACCGGTGCGATTCGAGAAATTCGATACCCTGGCGGCGCCATTCCTTACTCAGACACCTGAAATGCTGGCAGAGATACCAATTCCTCCCAGACAGATTAACTACTTTGATCTGGTTAAACGAATCAAGCAAAAGAGGCAGCTTGGCGAGGAGGTTTATAAAGATCAAGTGGAGCTGTATTTAAAGTTTACATTTCCGCTGGCGAATTTTATCCTGGTTCTTATCGGGGCTCCTTTAGCGGCCAATCCTCGACGATCCGGTCCGGCCGTGGGATTTGGTATTTCGATTATTATCTCATTTATATTTTTCGTCCTCATCCGAATTGGGCAGAGTTTTGGCAACGCGGGTAAACTGCAACCGCTTCTGGCGGCCTCTATCGGGGATATTGTTTTTCTTTCGGTCGGATTTGTTTTGATGTACAAATCGCGGAAATAGTCTGGGCGTCAAATCTCCAAAGCTGAGCGTCAAATCTCTGAAGAGATTTGACCTACTATTAATTAGAGTCAAATAAAGAAGGGGGCCGTGGACCAGGCCCCCTTGGAACTACAGGTCGGGACTCACCCAAAAGGAGGAAACTACTCTTCTTCAATAAAACAGGACACCCCCCTTTTCTCGTAACTGGTTTTTGCTTTTTCTGCCTTCAATCTTTGATCCGTTTTTTCCAGCACAACCCTGAAGTTGTCCCGGTCTTTTAATTCGATTTTCGACGAAAAACCGAAACGGCGTAAGGTTTCCACATGCCGTTCGGCGTCCGCCCTGGTGCTGTACCTTGCGGCACAAACCAGATAAATCACTTTCTTCGTTTGGGCGTCCGACCTGGCAGCACCTCGCTTTTGAGGTGAAATAGATTCCTGAGAGAAACTTATGGCGTCCCGGGAATGTTCAAACCGCAAAGTAAAAGACAACTGATGAGTATCATCCGGGACATAATTAATATTATTGGCATAATCAAGGCTGTTTTCTGACAAGTAAAATACGGCACTTGTGCGGCCGGGACCTGCTAGAGCAACCGGTTCAAAAACTGCGAGGATTGCCAAAATTGTAATCAAGTATCTAAATTTCATAAATTCACCCAATTTCCATTCCAATATTATGGCAATTAACATGCCACTCTGAGCAAGCGTTTACGGATATGCAAATCTTTATGATATATTATCTTACGAGCGTTATTTTAATGCAGGAAATCCTGGCGCAACTTCGAGACCCGATAAAATATTGATTAATTCCTATAGGCGATGGAGAAACCCCATTCTGAATCGGTTTTATAAAGGCCTTGAACAAGATCTGTTGCACGTTCGACTCGATGATTGTCTAAGCAATTTGACGGCGCGAAAATGCTCGACGGCAGTTATTGAATTTGAACTCTCCTGCAAAAACCAAGCGCAGTTTATTATGGCCAAAAATGATTTGCCTGCATGGAGATAAAGAATTAGATTGGGAAACTAAATGTGTAACTTGTGTTTTGAAGAGGTGAAATAAATGGCCGAAAAAATGATGGCCGTGGTGAAAACCAAAGCGGAAAAAGGTGCGGAGCTTCTGGAAGTACCGCTGCCAGTTATAGGTGATGATGAGGTGCTGGTAAAAGTCAGCGCAACATCCATTTGCGGAACTGATGTTCATATTTATAAATGGGATGATTGGTCGGACAAGAGGATCGGGGCCAAGGGCCTGCCTCAGATACTCGGCCATGAAGTGGCGGGCGTAGTTGTCGATAAAGGCAAATTCGTCAAAAAGATCGCGATTGGAGATTACATCTCCGCCGAAACACATATCCCCTATTCCGGTGATTTGCAGGCGCTGTTAGGCCAGATGCATCTGGGTGAGAGAATGCAAATCCTGGGTGTGGATCGCGACGGCGTTTTCGCGGAGTATGTGGCTATCCCGGAGGTGGTTTGCTGGGTGAATGACAAATCGATCCCGCCGGAATATGCCACGATTCAGGAACCATTGGGTAACGCCACTTACGCTGTATTAGGCGAGGATAATGACGTGGCCGGCAAATCAATGGTTATTTTAGGCGATGGCCCAATCGGGCTATTTGCGGTGGGTGTGGCACGCGCGGTTGGCATCACTAATATCTTTATGGTTGGAATGAGCCCGTTTAATCTCGAATTAGGCCGTCGGATGGGAGCCGATCATATCCTTTACGCTGATGACGCCAAGATTGATCGCATAAGCTATGTCAAGGATCATACCTTCGGCTATGGGGCTGATATTGTTGTGGAAATGGCAGGAGTCCAGCAGGCGATCCAGGAAGGTTTCGGGATGCTTCGCAAGGGCGGACGCTTTTCAGCGTTTGGGGTGTTATCTGAACCTACAATGACAATCGATTACAATAACAGTATCGTTTTCAAAGGATGCCAGATTCATGGTATCAACGGACGTAAGATGTTCGATACCTGGTATCGAGTCAGGAATTTATTGGCATCCAAAACGGCTTGATGTTTCCCCGGTGGTAACACACAAAATGGCGCTTCAGGATTTTGCGGCTGGATTCGACAAGTTACTGGTGCCGTTTAAGGAAAGAAAAGCCGGTAAGATAGTTCTGTTCCCGGATAAAAAGGAATTGGACGAAGCGATGAAGCGCAAGTAGAGCTGTGAGTTTAGGCGTCTGGATGTTGGAAGCTTTCCATCCTGACGCATACAATACAGAGACTCGGTAATACAATGAGATGATCGTCGGGATTGGCAATGATATTTTTGAAGTCGCCAGAATGCGTCGCGAGCTTGATCGCAACGGTTCCGGCATCAAAGACAGTATATTTACGCAGGGAGAAATATCTTACTGCGAATGCAAGCGCTATCCCGAACGTCATTTTGCAGCCAGGTTTGCCGCCAAGGAAGCGTTACTCAAGGCTCTTTCAACCGGTTTGACGCCGGAAATGTCCTGGCTTGAAATCGATATACAAAACAGGGAAAACGGTCAACCGTTTATTATACTATGCGGTGGGGTGCGGGAAACGGCCAAGCGGCTGGGGATAAAAAATATCTTCGTCTCTTTGTCGCATACCGCAGAATGGGCCTCGGCAAATGTGATATTGGAATCATAAATTCGTACATGATTAGAGGGAAAAGTGATGTCAAACATTGAATCGTATGAACAGAGATTAAAGGGATTTGATTGGTCAATTTCCGAAAAAGAGCTTGGATACAAAAAAGGCGATAAAATAAATATCGGATGGTACTGCAGCGATCGTATCTGCAACCAGGGCAAAGGCGCCAAGAAAGCGATGATTTGGGAAGATCATCTTGGCAATAATAAAACATTTACCTACAACGATCTTCGCCTACTCTCGAATACTTTTGCCAGCTTCTTCACCAAATTGGGTCTCAAGCCGGGCGAGCGCATCTGCATTTTCATGGATAGAGTACCGGAGCTTTATATTTCGTTTTTGGGAATCCTCAAGATGGGCGGAATTGCCCAACCGTTATTTTCGGCATTCGGCGATGAATCTCTGTTTACGAGACTTGATAACGCTAAAACATCAGCAATACTGACTCAGAAAAAGCATGTCGCGAAAGTGCGCAAAATACTAAAGCAGCTACCCGAAATTCGGCATATCATTGTAGTTGATGCAGATGATTCCTCGCTGCTTCGCGAACGTGAGGTCGCTTTCAATATGGAAACCGAGCCTCGCGTGGAAAATTGGGATGCTTACCCCTCAGTAGCGGAGACGCCGTCAGTGCTGCATTACACATCGGGGACTACCGGCCAGCCAAAGGGCGCCCAACATGTGCATTATTCGCTTATCTCGCAATACCTAACATCCAAATGGGTACTCGATCTACAAGACGATGATATCTACTGGTGTAATGCCGATCCCGGCTGGGTAACGGGCACATCCTATGGAATTATCGGGCCCTGGGTAAACGGCGTAACGCAGGCAGTGCTCGATGCGGGTTTCAGTTCCGAGAAATGGTACGCCTTCATTCAAAAACATAAAATCACGGTCTGGTATTCAGCCCCCACGGCCATCAGGCTTTTAATGCGTGACGGCACTGATCTGGTCAGAAAGTTTGACCTAAGCTGTCTTCGTCATCTCTGCAGCGTAGGCGAGCCTCTAAATGCCGAGGCGGTCATCTGGTCGAAAGAGGCGTTTGGGAAGATGTTCCACGACACATTCTGGCAAACCGAAACCGGTTCAATAGTTATTACCAACTATCCCGGTATGCCGATTAAACCCGGTTCGATGGGCAAACCATTCCCCGGCATAACCGCCACGGTGGTCAATCCCAAGACATTCGAGCCGATCAATAATGTCGGCACGGTTGGCCTGATAGCGCTTCGTCCGGGGTGGCCCTCGATGTTCCGCACTTATTGGAAAAACGAAGAGATATATAAAAATAAATTCAAGAATGGTTGGTATTTGTGCGGCGACAGAGCCAGTATCGACGCAGAGGGTTATTACTGGTTTGTCGGCCGCGATGATGATGTTATCAACACCGGCGGTCACCTGGTAGGGCCGTTCGAGATAGAATCGGCGCTGTTGGAACATCCGGCGGTAGCGGAATCGGCAGCCGTGGGCAAGCCTGATCCGGTCAATATGGAAGTGGTTAAGGCATTTGTAGCAGTAAAGCCCGGTTTTGAACCCGGTGACGATCTGGAACTCGAGATCATGAATTTTATCAGAAAGAGGCTGTCGCCATTGGCAATGCCGCAGGAGATCGAATTTGTAAAATCGCTGCCCAAAACCAGGAGCGGCAAGATTATGCGTCGAGTATTACGCGCCCAGGAATGGGGCGAGCCGATCGGCGATATTTCGACTCTTGAAAATGATTAGGGAGTCATGAGTCGCGGGTCATACATTTATCGGATGAAAATATCCGGTAAGTGATAAGGAAATTGAAAAATAATAATATTAACAATATTTCTGAAAGGATGAATGAGTATGGATGAGATGAAAAAGGTCGTACTGGACTACGTCAAACGTGAATATCTGGAAGAAGATGATGACCGTACTGTGGACGAGAACACCCCGCTCATTTCAGGCGGTATCGTCGATTCCTTTTCGATGGTTTCGCTCAAGCGGTTCCTGGAACGGAAATACACTATCACAATACCGGATGCCGATGCATCGCCGGAAGCATTCGATTCGGTCAACAAAATTGTGGATTTGGTAAATCGATTCACAAAAGCATAACTTGCGAACCTGGCGTAGAATTTGATCAATTCGTAAAATGTTGATGTTAGGAGGTAAGCGTGGCTTACAGTGATAAATCCCGCGAAATATATCAAACTGAAATTCGTGGTATTAAGGATGCCGGGATTTTCAAGGAGGAGCGCTATATTCACGCTCCTCAGAACGCCGATATTGTGGTGGAATTTCCCAACGGCGCCGAGCTTAAAAAAGTAATCAATATGTGCGCTAATAATTATCTCGGGCTATCGAGCCATCCCGAGGTTATCAAAGCGGCGCATGAGGGACTTGATTCCCGCGGCTACGGAATGTCATCGGTACGTTTTATCTGCGGCACCCAGGATATTCACCGTCAACTGGAAAGCAAGCTGACAACCTTCCTCGGCACCGAGGACACCCTGCTGTTTCCATCCTGTATGGATGCCAACGCCGGCGTTTTCGAGGCAATTTTAACAGATAAAGATATCATGATAGCCGATCGCCTGGTGCATGCCTCGATTGTCGATGGTATGCGTCTCTGCAAAGCGATGCAGGACACCTATAAGCATTCCGATATGGGGCATCTCGAGGAAAAGCTTCAGGAACATCAGGATAAGCGTTTCCGGATGATTATCACCGATGGCGTTTTCTCAATGGATGGCGACCTGGCCAAGCTTGACGAGATTGTGGCGTTGGCCGAAAAATATGATTCGATGGTATTTGTCGATGAATCGCACTCATCGGGCTTTATCGGCAAGACCGGTCGCGGTACGCACGAGCATTGCGGCGTAGTCGGCAAGATCGATATCATCACAACCACATTGGGCAAGGCGCTCGGCGGCGCATCGGGTGGCTGTGTCAGCGGTCGTCGCGAGTTGGTGGAGCTGTGCCGTCAACGCGCCAGACCGTATCTATTCTCCAATACTGTAGCGCCGGTGATAGTGGCGGGAGCGATTCGGGTGCTGGACCTGATTTCCAAAACCACCGAACGTCGCGATAAGCTGGAATGGAATACAAAATATTGGCGAAGCGCTTTGGAGAAAGCCGGATTCGATCTTAAAGAAGGCGACAGCCCGATCGTGCCGGTAATGCTCTACAACGCCAAGCTGGCTCAGGATTTCGCCCGCGATCTTTACGCCGAAGGGATTTACGCGGTAGGATTCTTCTTCCCGGTGGTGCCCAAAGGCGCGGCCAGGATTCGCACCCAGCTTTCAGCGGCGCATGAGAAGTCATCATCTCGATCTGGCTATTGCCGCCTTCACGAAAGTCGGCGCCAAATACAATATTCTTGGCAAAGGCAAAAAAGAGATTATCGAGATGTACGGGATGTAAGAGAGAGTTACGAGTTACAAGTGGCGTCAGGTCAAACGGCCTGGCGCCATTTTTATTTTCATTTAGCCCTGCACAAGCTTTCCTCGTCCAAGGGACTCGGGAAGCATGCCACCGCCGGAACCCGACCTACCCTATGCATCAGGTTCGGGGACCTGATGCTACAGCCAAAGATGAAAAATAAGCCGGGGACCACAGGGACCCCCGGCTACTTTTTCGCGCGCATAAAATGCGCCATCAAAAAGAGTCAGGTCGCAGGCGACCTGACCAACGGCAGCTAAATAATTATTTTTTTGGGATTTAATATTTTTTGCGGCGCTCAACCATGTAGTTGGAGCCGGGCAGGGATTTGGTGTATTTCTTGAGATCGGCCATCATGTGGCTCATCTCGCCGGGATGTTTGAACATCCGCTTCTGATTGATTATCACAGCGATAGAGATGCTCATGATCGGGAATCGTTCCACCACGTCGCGACGGTTGGCAACCTCGATCCAGCCGCGATTTCGATCAGTTTCGGCGTAGCGAAACGGCACCATGCGATCGAAGGTAGCGATTATGTTTTTGCAGATGGGGTCCACCATCTCCACCGGCACAATCCAGATAAAATCGTCACCGCCGATATGCCCCACAAATCCCTGCGGCGTTAAATCCTGTACAACGTTGCGGATGATCAGCGACGTTATCCGAATCATTTTATCGCCATAAACATAACCGTAATAATCGTTATAAGCTTTAAAATTATCGAGATCGCCATAGCAGACCGCGAACTTATCACCGATCTGGAGGCGTTTATCGATCTCATATTCGATGGCGTTGGGGCCGGGCAGTTTCGAGGATGGGTTGACGCTCAGATCGCGCCGCGAACGGAATATCAGCATCTCAATCTTGGCAGCCTCGATTTGATGATCCCAGAAACCGGTAATGCACTCCTCGACTCCCAAGCGGTAGGCCTCAACAACATAATTTTTCCCCGCCGCCGGCGCAAAGATCAGTATGGGGATAAATTGCAGAATTGAGTGAGCCTTTATCTCGCGCACTAAGGGCATCAACCATTCGGGGTCCTCGCCGGCCGCAAAGACGATCAGATCGATATAGGAACGCTGGTTCTGTTCATAGAGAGCGCTGATGGTATCGAAGTGATGGATGACGACCTCGTAACCGGAAAGCGAAGCAGTCAACATTGCCTCGATGGCAACATTGCGCTGGCATAAACCGCAATGTAATTTATGCGATTGTACCCTGGCCTCGTGGCCAACTTCTCTTTCTAAAAGCGTTACCATTTTTCCCTGGGATGGAACTCCCGATGCTCAGAGATTAAGAAATCGTTATCGAGATGTGTGTATATTTCGGTTGTAGTGATATCAGCGTGACCCAAAAGCTCCTGAACTGCAATTAAATCCGCCCCACCAGCCAAAAGATGAGTTGCAAAGCTATGCCTGAGCGTATGCGGACTGACATTTTTTGTGATGCCTGCCAGGGTCACATATTTATTGAGTATCTTCCAAATCCCCATACGAGAGAGTTGCCCGCCGCGATTATTCAGAAACAGGTAATCGGCGCTTAGAGCTCCGACCAGCTTGGGCCTGCAACCATCGAGATATTCTTTCACCGCCGCCCAGGCCACTTTGCCCATTGGAACCACTCGCTCCTTGCTCCCTTTGCCGAAGAGCCTGACAAGTCCCATCTCGGAATAAAGGTCGGCCTTCTTAGCATTGGCGGCCTCGGATACTCTGGCCCCGGTGCCGTAGAGGAATTCCAAAAGCGCCTGGTCCCGAAGCACCATACATTTTTTGGTCTTATCGCTTTTACGAGCCAGCCTGGCGCCATCCAAAAGCTTAAAGACATCATCGACCGAAAGTGCTCCGGGATGCGGCCTGAAAAGCTTGGGGCCGGTTATTGACTCGGCCGGGTTGCTGTTAGTTTCGCCGGATTTTTTTAAGAAGCGAAAAAATCCCTTAATGGAGCTCAAATTTCTGGCAATAGAACTGGGCGCCATGCCGCTCTTACGCAAGTATTCGAGAAAGCCGGTCAAGTCCGTTTGCCGCAGCTTATCCGGAGCAAGCTTACGCTCTTCGAGATAATGACGAAACTTCTCAATATCGTTGCGATAGGATTCGAGACTCATATTAGCTAAGCCTCTCTCGAGACTGAGGTAATCGAGGTAGCGCTGCAGGCTCTCTGGCATAGACGTAACCATACAATATCTGTTTCGGCACATCTATAGAAATGTTTACATAATATTTAAATTAAGCCGGTTATTTTAGAAGAGTCATTTTGCCGATTTGAGAGGCGTTATCGGCAGATAAATGATAATAGTAGACACCTGATGCCACGTCGTTGGCATCCCAATTTACGCTGTAATATCCCGACTGAAGGCGCTTATCGATCAAAGTTACGACCTTTTGCCCCAGGATATTAAAAACCTCGAGCCTGACAGCAGATTCTCGCGGTAATGAGAAGTTGATTATCGTTGAGGAATTAAACGGGTTGGGGTAGTTCTGCTCCAGACTGAATTCGCGAGGCAAAGTCTGCCCATTCTCCAAAACATCCGAAAGCAAACCAACAGTGATTGGAATGGTTGGGGAGTATGGCCCATTATTGAGGATAGAAATTGCGCCGCGATAGAGCGAATCGGCGGTGAAGAGCGAATCACTGAAATCTAATGAGATTGATAAATCCTGGCTGCCGCCGGGTGCGATTGTGCCGGACATTGGATCTACCCGCAACCATCGTCTAACAGGAGTGATTTCATATCCCTGAACTCGGTCTAAAATATTGAAAGGATCGGTTCGTCCCATAACCATGCAAAATAAAATGCCTTTGGACTGATTCCACTCGGTTGTAAAACAGGCGCCTCCTGCCAGATCAGGATCGCCTCCATTATGATCGATGGCGCTAAAGGTGACATTGGTAAAGACGCCATTTCTGGGATCAAACTGCGAAACTTTCAGTGGCGGGATACTATCCTGCGAGAAAACCCAAAGCCAGGGGCCATCGATGGAGGCATCATCCCAGGCCAGGCCGAAGATATGGCGGTCATTGGGAAAAGACCTGATCGTTTGGCCGGTACGGTCAAATTCAATAATGTTGGATGAGAAGTTGGCCGTCCAGAAATGATCATTTCGAGGATCATAAGCCAGGGCGCGCAAGGGCAACGGAATGCCCGATGGAGCATGAAGAGTGTCAATTTTTTGCCCGGTGGCAGTATCGATCACGGCCAGCCCATTTTCATCGGAGGCATACAGGTAGCGGCCATCGAAAGCCAGATCTCGCCAGCCCCACACGGAGCGGGTGTTTTGTTCAAACGATTCAATTAGTTCACCGGAGGCGTTGAATTTGTGAAGCTTGTGGAACTCGTCGATCCCATGCCGTCCCGTAACCCAGAAATATTTGCCGTCAAACTCCACTCCAACGCAGCCGTCATCCTGAGTGGGAGTCTGCGGATCGAATATGAAAGACTCGTCTCCGAAATCAGCAATTTGAGGCGGATTATCGGGGTTATCTCTGCCATTCGCATCGAGCTTTCCCCGACCGTTCTTGGGGATGATATTTTCGCTATTTATTCTGATATTAAAATCAAGCGGGCCGCTTCCATTGTTGGTGATCTGGCGAGTAAAATCGATAGTTTGTTCCTGCCGTAATGAGGTATCGATAGCCGCGGTATCTACTGCGATACGCGGAGCAGTCAGAGCGAAATCAAGGGATGTGGTATCGCTGGCATAGACCACAATTCCACTTGATGTAAGAGTATTATGATACGGCGCGGAGGCTGTAACGGAATAGGTCCCCGGAATGATTTCCAAAAAATAACGGCCCAGTGAATCGGCAGCACGATTTCGATTTCCGGCTCGAATCATTGCCCCCGGAATGGCGCGGGCAGAATCATTTCTAACAACGCCACTAATCCAACCGGGCTTTGCCAATCCTCCGTCTATTAGAGCGAAATCATCAATATACCAGCCGGTTGACACCCCGGAATTATCCGAGCCGAAATCGAATCTTATTATGGCGGTTGTACCCGCATACGATGAAAGATCGATAGTTTCCATTATCCAGCCCGGCGAAATGCCGAAAAATGCCGGCTGTCCCCCCATTGGGTTTTCAAAAGCGTTGGAAAGCACTCCATCGTACCCGCCCTCGGGAGTTAAGAGCGTCCAGTTAATGCCGTCGTCAGTAGAAATCTTGACATTGCCGCCATCGAAAAGGGCTTCGGTGTTATGCCATTGCCAGAATGTAAGGATGGCGCTATCGCTTAAGAAAAGAGTATCGGAATATAAAGTCGAAAGCAGGGGACCAACCGTATAATTGCCGTTCAATATCGTTCCCCATACCTTAACGCCCGAATGAGCGCTACTCGGCCCGCGCGTAGCGGTTCCCCATTGCCAATCGTGGTTGCCCAGAAATGAGCCGGAATTGGTTTCGAAATTTTGCGATATCATGGCCCCATAAGCGAAATAGGACATACTGATCGTATCGTTGCGCGGCAGTAAATCGGTTGCCAACTGGCTTATCGCCACGATCTGATAAGAGCCGGTGTCGGTCGGCGCGAATGCCGGAAATGAAACTTGCAGAGAACTGTCGGAACGAAGTGAAGTTAGATGTCGGACCTGATTGTAAAGCTCGCCGTTATGGGAAATTATTACGCGGCCATCGAAAGTTTCGGATACGTTTCCGGCGTTGGTGAATCTGATCGAGGGGGCAATTGCGATGCGCACCAGACCTCTGACCCCGGGCGATCTGATTGCCGATGGCATGACGTCGTGAGTGGCATAATGCGGCGGGCGTGTACCGAAGTAAACCGATCTGCCTGTTTCATCAAGATAGCTATTGTAGACATATTGCAATCCCGATGAGCCGGATGAATTTTCGATGCCGATGGTGTGTGAATCGAGTATGCCACTCAGATGCTGATATTGGAAATGGATACTGTTGTCACGGGTTAAAATTATTTCGAAAGTGTAATTGCCGACGGCGTTGTAATGGTGATAATTACGCCATTCCACAATGCAGGTATCGGTATTATTGGTATAATAATAGACCATTCCGGAATCCTGCACCAGGTCGTCCCAGAAAGCAGCCAAAAGATTATTGGGCTCGTCGGCGGTGGGAATAGGACGATTCTGATAGCTGGGGATTGTCGAGTTGAAACTTATCCAACCGTTGGAGCAGATTCTAAAAGTCGTAAAGTTCTGGTTATAAAAGAAAAACGGGAAGCCGATAGCAAGTGAACTGGATATCTGATCGTCCTCATATAAATTTATGCTGTCGCCGATTGCCGCCAATTCTACCCAGCGGTAATGAGGAGCGTTGGCAGCGCTATCCTGCGAATCAAAAAAATAGTAGCCATAACTATCCGGACCGCCAAAATTGAGGAGTTCGTCCAATTCAGACCCTTTGGGCATGAGGCTCTCCGAATGATCCTTAGCCCATATATCTTTTTCTGCGGCATTTCCGCGGGATACGATTGATAGAATCGGAAAAATCAGGATTATAAAAATCGAAGTATTTTTAGAGAGATTTAACAATTGAGGCTTGAATAATGACATTCGATCCGCCTGAATGGCTCCGGGTTTGTTCAATTGAATACAGAACTCATTCGGCGTAAAGATATGACGGGCTCTTCTATTGTCAAGCCTTATCGCCAATTACGCCGTTATAGCCTTAACCGCTGATAGTCTTATGAAAAGAGGAGCAAGGATATATTAATTTGACAGTACTTTATCTCTAATTTGGGAGAAAATGATAGGAGGAGTTTTGTTTCGACTCCTCCCTGCGATTACAATGTGGAATAAATTATCGGACTACTTATGCATAGCCCTGATTTGATCGACCGTAAACTCGTTTACCTTTTCTACTTTGGCTTTTTCCCTGATAATATCAGGAACCATTTTCAAGGCTTGTTCCGGACTATCGGCATGAACAAAGGCATATCCGGTATGGTCACCCGACATGCAGCCCCATTTCCATTGGGATGCGTTTTGCTGGCCCAAAGATGCTACTTTGTCCAGCGCCTGCATGCATTCCTCCTGAGTATGTGGTGATGTCACCAGATACCAATTTTTAACCATGGTTCTGTTTTCTTCGCGAATCCGGGTTTCAGTTTTCTGCTGATTACCCATTACGCCCTCCCTTTTTAATGTTTGGTATGAATGTTCTACGCTCAATTAGGAGGTAAATTTGAACATTCAACCATAAAATGATTTTTTAATGCTGCGGGGGAGAAATCTAAATATTCTCTCCCCCGGTGAAAACTCGTATCTAATTTCTCCCTTCTAATTCACGCCAAATTTTGGATCGCTTACCCAATTTAATGAGCCAAACGATCTGAAGAATTCCCCTCCTGAAATCCTAATTCAGATTCTCATTTCCGGCCGTCTCAAGGCCGGCCCTAATTTGGCGCCGGTGACTATGGGTAAATTCGATTTACCTTCCCATTTTGGCAGTCTGCATTACTTTTTCCTGCGGCGCATTGTTACGGATATAGTTGGTAATCTGACGAACCTCATTCTTGAATTCGTCGTAATCGATCTGCAAGCCGTTGATATACGCGCTCCAGCCGGCGCTGGACTTAGCGAAATGCACAGCATCCTCGATTTCGGCCTCGGTGGCGCCATTTAGCCTGGCCGCCTCGGTATGGAATAAGGCGCAATAACGACACTTGGTGGCGGCCGCGATGCCCAGTCCAATCAATTCGCGATATTTGTTTGGAATGGGCCCCTCTTCGAATTGCACTCTCTTAAAAAGCCGCCATTCGAGTTCCAATGAGGAATCGGGAATAGCTTTTAGGAAACCGGGTACCAATCCCAGCATTTCCTTGATTTCGGCGTAAATTTGTTCTCTGCTCATCGCTTCCCTCCTTTTAACACTGTACTAAGCTATAAAATTGGCACAAATGGACGAGGATATGATTTGATCTCCGCGTTTTTTGCCTATAGAAAATGATGTAGATGATTTGAAAGATTTAATCGGGATTTTTATTGGAGCGATTCCCAATATCGGACTTCTTAACATTTGCGGAAAAACCATATCAGTCATCCTTTACTAATTTGTCATAAAAACATGATAATTCAAAGTTATGTTTCCGGTCAAGGATTATTTTGATATTAATATTCATTTTCATAATAAATATTGAAAATTCATCGTGGATAAAAAATACAGGCTGCACAATTGGGATATAATTTGCCCTGCCGGCCCAAATCATCGACAGGCAGTTTTGCGATAACAATATTTATTGACAAGCCTACCTACGATAATTATAATTATTTTGATATTCAAAACCGCTTTTTGCCCGGAGAATGAATAGTGATAAAATCGATTTGTATCTTGATTTTGCTGAGTTCCATCGCGGTTTGCCTTGCCCAGGATAAACAGCCGATACCGGATACTCCTCTTCTCGATTTTTTCAAAGAAGAGATAACGCTTACGGTTGGTGAGGGTGTATCCAACGTGTCGGGTATCTATTATTTTCGCAGCAATACTGATCGTGACGGAATTATACCGATTATATTTCCATTTTATGTCGATAGCTTGAGCCTATTCCCCGATTCGATGTATGCTTATGTCTTGAACGGCGCCGATACAAGCAAGCTGGATATTAGATCATCAAGAATGAAAAATGCGGTGAGGATCTCCATCCCGATAAAAGCGAATGGCATTACAGTTTGGCATTTGGATTATAGCCAGAAGATAAAAAGCAATAGAGCGGTCTATATAATAACGTCCACAAACGCCTGGGGAAAACCATTAGAAGATGCCGCCTATAGATTTATCATACCTAAGCGTTTTAAGGACGTCCAGGCCTGGCCCGAGCCGGACAGTTCGATAATAAAGGGTGACAATTGCGAATATCTGGCGCGTCGTACTAATTTTATGCCTAATAGAGATATGGTGATAAGCTGGAAGTCAAAATAGATTTGACGGAGGTTTGGGGTTATGAAAAGATTGCTGATACTTATTCTTTTGGCGGGCATGTTTGCCATGAATGGAGCGATGGCAAATCCGTTGCCGCCATTTTATATCGAGTATGTAAGGGCATATCCGCCAGAATTTCGCATTCGTACATATCAGCCGACTGATCTTTCCGGCGATACCATATATACGTCAACAGGAATAGCCTTAATTGATTCAGGAGTAAATTCCTCTTATTCTATCATACTTGATTCTTCTAATACCTCCGGATTTGTTTTCAATTCAGAAACAGATTCATTAACAACAAATCTTCCTGGAATGGAACCGGTTAAATGGGGTACGTGGGATATAAGCACTCCACCCATCAAAGGTTATTCAGTTGATCGCAAATTGTATTCTCCAATGCTCTATTGCCTGAGCTTCGATTTCGTATGGTCGTACCATGGAGGAAATCAGGTGGTGATCAATGAAATAAATTCCCATTGCGATTGGGCTAATAGATGCAATTTCGTGGAGCTTTATAATATTACTAATAGCGAGGTCAATCTTGCAGATTGGAAAATTGTTTGTGATACTATATACAATTTACCCGAGAATGCCAGAATCGGCCCTCATGGATATTATGTCTTAGATGAAAATAATTTCCCGTCCATTTTCGATATGGATTTTGAAGCTGATAATATTTATTTAATTGATACCGATAGTTGCCTGGTTGATCAGGTTGGGTGGTCAAGCGATCATGGCGCGGATGTTTCTTTTATGCGCTACCCCGATGGTGATACAACTCGACAGAATTGGTCTCGAGCTTTCTGGGGCTACAATGATATTACATCGTTCAGTTTCAATGATGGTTTTCCAAGCCGCGGCGCTGCCAACCGTTTCTACATCCCGGGGCTTAAGGTAATAGGCATCCATGCTGACACTATCGATGGAAAAGCCGATATTGGCTGGACAAACCCGGTCTGGATGAGTGTTTTTACAGAGGCGATTCTTCACAGGAGCACCACCGGTTTTCCGCAGACGCCGTTTGACGGCGATATCGTTTATGAGGGACCGGGCCAGGAGTTGATCGGCGATACGCTCACGCCCGGAGTGCGTTATTATTACACGGTTTTCGCGCGAACATCCTGCGGGCAATATTCGGAACCGGACAGCGAATCGCAGATAAGTATCATGATCCCCACTCAGGGGATCGAAGATGAACCGATACCGGAAAGGACAGCGCTGCTGGAGTGCTATCCCAACCCATTTAACGGCAGTACGCTGATTCGTTACAACCTTACCGGGCCAGGTGATGTGAGGCTAACGATATACAATCTGACGGGACAGATGGTGGCTACGCTACGCGATGGCAATCAAAACGCTGGCGAGCACAAGGTCTTGTGGAACGGGAATGGTCAATCGTCAGGGGTATATTTTGCGCGGCTTGAAAACGGGCAAAGGCGGAGCTCT
This sequence comes from uncultured candidate division Zixibacteria bacterium, assembly GCA_963801605.1. GTDB lineage: Bacteria > Zixibacteria > MSB-5A5 > UBA10806 > UBA10806 > UBA10806. Next base: position 1,245,945 of record CAWDFP010000006.1, on the reverse strand, counting down.
ATCAAGTTAGTGTTGGTGAAGTAGGGACGTCCCTGATTTATCATCCGAAAAAACGAGGAGAAATTTGAATGTATTACATACTCTTTTATACGACAGTCGATAACTACATCGAAAAACGCGTACCTTTCCGCGACACTCATCTGAAATATGCCACCGCGGCTCATGACAGAGGAGAGCTGCTGCTGGCCGGAGCGCTGGCGGACCCCACCGATACTGCAGTTCTCATATTCAAGGGAGTTAGCCCCGCAGTCGCCGAAAACTTTGCGAAAAATGATATCTATGTGACGCAAGGCCTGATTACCAAATGGCAGGTTCGGCCCTGGACGGTGGTAATTGGCGGGTAATAAAAAGTCAGGTTGCGGGCGAACTAACCTACAATAGACTAAAATATAGCTTGACAAGTATCTCCACGAATCATATTATTTACTTGCAGGCCACTAAATAAAACTGGAGATGCGCATGTGTAAGATTATCAAAATCATTTGTGCGCTTTTTATATTTACCTATCCGGCAATTGCCCAAAATGAAATAGATCATATCAATACTTTATGGCCGTCGGGATACGGCAAGTTGGCCCTTGACGGCGATACACTTTATGTTAATACGCTTAATGGTCACGGTGTGGAGCGCTATTACATAGCCGATCCGTCCAATCCGGTATTTATCGGCCGCGAGGAGGTCTCGGGTTTTGACCAGATAGATTTTCAGAGACGGCTGATGGCGAAAGCCGAATCTGGCGAATTAAGTTTGGTCGATTTCGCAGATTTTGATAGCACGCGAGTTGCAGGTCATATTTCCTTATTGGGCATGCTCAATTGGAAATTAGCGGGTAATTATTTATTCGCCGTTTCGAATGATGATTCTATCAGGACATATAGTATCAGCGATATCAATAATCCAACATTAGTTTCTCAATTTCATTATATAGAAGCATACCTCATGGAATTTTTGTAACAATCGCCTTTGGTAATAGTATATGCGGAATACTATATTCTCGTTATATCTGTCATCTATTATGATATTTATGATATAAGAATGCCTGATAATATAGTCCTGGGATATTCCGACACGGTTAGCGTTGGCTCTGTGTCCTATGGAATGACTCAAGGAAACGGTGATACTTTGGCAATAGGATATTCGACCGTAATGTTTAGTAGCGGATTACTTTTTTATCAATTTTTGCCAGACAGCGCTTGGCGAGATATTACCGGTTATCCCTTTTCTGATCCCATTGAATACCAATGTACCAAATACGGATATGCATTTTCAGATATATTTACGGATGTAGGTGACGTCTTTTCCTATAGTAATATGTCAATATTGGGTCCCCTGTCACCGAATACTTTGGGAATTAACTGCAATTTTGAAATATACAATAATCAGTATTTTATTAAAGATCAAATCCATTCAATAGATATTTATCAAGCTACCTTTTCATATAATATACAGATGCCCCTTTTAGCCTCTACCGGCCCAGAGCACTATGGCATCCTCTCCACTGCCACCTATGGCAATTACATTCTTTCTGGCGCGGAATCTAATGGCGGGGAGCTGTTAGTGCACGAGATTGATCAGTCAAATCAACTGAATCTCATTGCAGCATTGGATGGAGTAGAGCCTACCAAAATTATAACTATCGGCTCATCTGCAATCTGTTTTTGCCGGGATAGAATTTTCCAGGTCAACCTGGCGAATCCGGCCCAGCCGGTGGTCAGCCATTTCCTAATCGGTTTTGAGGCTGAGATTTTGGATTGCGCGGCTTACGACAGCCTCTTGTTTGCCATAACCGATCAATCATATTATGTCATCGATTATGATTCTCTAAACGGCATGGCCATCCTCTCGCGTATGGACTTTCCCGCAGGCAGCCTGACATCGATAGGGCAGTATCTAAACACCTCGGTTCTTCTCGAGGAGAATTTGGCGAAGTTGGTTAAGATTAACGCCGCCAACCCTACTCTACCAGTAATAGAGCTGGAATTGCAATTGCCAGCGGATACTTTGCAAAATCTTGATATATTAAATGCCATAATTTGGGCCTCGGGCCGTCATGGCACCCATATTTTTGATATCAACACGTTCGACAGCCTGGCATTCCTCGGCCCTGAGTACTTCTCCGACGTAAAGCAAATTTATTCCTCAAACGATACTCTTTATATCGCCGATGGTGTCAATGGAATAAAGATTTTTACTTTCAATTATATGCCTTACAATGATCTTCAATATAAAGGCGGCTACTCTACCGGCAACGTTATCAATCAGGTATGTACAATCGGCAATAACTTTTTTGCCTCAGACTACTACTCTCTTCAGCATCTTCGTTGGGGCGCGCCAACGGGCATAGAGACGCGGGAAATTCCGAACACGCCGAAAGAATTTACGCTTTTACAAAACTACCCCAACCCGTTCAACGCGCAGACGACGATAAGCTATTATCTTCCTAACGCCACTGAGGTGACGCTTGAGATCTATGATATCCTGGGACGCAAAGTAGCTGCACTCGAAACGGGCTTTCAATCCGCGGGAAAGCATGAATTGATCTGGGATGCCAGGGATGCGTCCTCGGGGGTTTATTTCTATATCATCGAAGGACGGAACCAGACGGCGCGAAAGATGGTGCTATTGAGATAGCCTTGATATTCCTATTCGCCCCGAACGAATGTTATCGAACTGGCAGCCAGATTGCATTCGATTTCCTCCATATCCGCAATTGACTTCATGGGCCAATTTTGTTAATTTGTATCAATGGTAGATATCGTTTATAAGATCGAGCAGGCTATTAAAAAATATTCCCTTTTCTCAAAAGGGGACCATATCCTTATAGCCCTATCGGGCGGTCCTGATTCGATGGCGCTTTTGCATCTCCTTAATTCGCTTAAGGCTAAATACGATATAAAGTTGGCCGCCGCTCATCTGGATCATACCATCAGGCCAACGTCGGCAAAAGACCAGAAATTTTGCAAGGAAGCATGCCGCAATCTCCATATCAAGTTTCATTCCAAACGCCTTGATATCCCTGCGCTGGCCGGGCGCAATAAGCTTTCGGTTGAAGAAGCCGGCCGTAAGGCTCGATATGATTATTTCGATTCTTTGACGGAAAAATATAGATGTGATAAAATTGCCACCGGCCATACGCTCGATGACACCGTGGAAACGGTCATTTTCAACATGATTAGAGGCAGCGGCCTTTCCGGCCTGGCCGGAATACCCCGAAAACGAGGCAAGATTATTCGTCCGCTATTGGATATTGAAAAAGCGGAACTGCTTGAATGGCTGAAAGTGCAAAAAATCAGATTTATACAGGATAAATCCAATCGCTCGCTTGATTATTCGCGAAACCGTATCCGGCTGAAGGTTATCCCAGAGTTAGAGAAAATAAACTCCGGCGCCAGACAAAATATCATGCGGCTAAGTGAGATAGTTTCGGATGAGGTTGAATTTAATGCCAATTTGACGGTATTAGCCTATAAGGCAGCACTGCTTGAGAGCGGTAAGAGCAAAATAGTCCTTGATTTAGGGAAACTTGTGCAATATGATAAAAGTTTGATAAAAAAGGTGATCAAGGAGGCCTTTAGGATCCTGAGCGGGGACATCCATAGCCTATCGTCTCAAAGTATTTCCCGAGCCTTGAGCATCGTTAACGGAGAAAGCGGGCGAAAAGCGCCACTAACACAAGGAATTTGCATCGAAAAATCCCAGGGCGGGATTGCAATCTTAAAACCTCAAGCAGGCAAAGGCAACTACCGGCTGGCAATCCCGGGAAAAACGGAGTTTCCCGAAGGCCTTATTGAAGCCAAAATCGTGAAGCGCGACAGGATCGAAAAACTCGACCAAAGTAATTTGAATATCTATCTCGATCAGGAGAAGTTGGGGGATATTACGGCCAGATTCTGGCAGGACGGTGATAAGATCAGGCCGCTGGGGATGAAAGGACATAAACTGTTATCCGATATTTTCATTAACCGAAAAATCCCCGAGTATGAAAGAGAAATTGTTCCAATAGTTTTATCGGATAAGAATATCGCCTGGATTCCCGGGGTAATGATCTCGGATGATTTCAGGCTCACTGAACAAACTCGAGAGGTATTGAATCTACGTTATGCGCGCTTTGATAACTAAGGAGAAGCTCCAGGCCGGGGTGCGAAAGTTAGGCCGCAAAATTGCATCCGATTACAAAGATAAGGACCCGATCTTTATAGGTATTTTAAAGGGAAGCTTTATTTTTATGGCGGATTTGATTCGGGCGGCCGATATCCAATGCGAGATCGATTTCATGGGTGTGGCATCTTACGGTTCGAATAATCGCAGCACGGGAGTAGTCCGGCTTCTGAAGGATATTAATGTAAATATCCAGGGCCGGCATGTGCTAATCGTCGAGGATATAATCGACAGCGGCCTGACCGGCAACTATATCATGCAATATATCCAGCTCAGGAAACCGAAATCGGTTGAGTTCGTGACATTACTTGATAAAAAAACGGCACGAAAAGTCGACTTAAACATAAAATATGTTGGGTTTGACATCCCGGAAGTTTTTGTGGTGGGATACGGATTAGATGACAATGAAAAGTACCGGCAATTGCCATATATTGCCAAAGGATGAGTAAATGAATCAGCAGTTTGACGATCAAAAACTTGATAATAAGCTTCAGCCGCGGAGGACCGGACGATGACCGTCGCAATCCCCGGGGCAAACCGCCTGCACCCGACGGAAGCGGCCCGGATTTCAACTGGCAGAAAACCGTTAAAGACGCTGGCCTTCTGGGCAGTGATTATCCTACTTTCCTTCTGGGCTTTCAACTACTATTTCGGCACCGGACGGGATACGGTGGAAATAACCTATACTGATCTGCAAAATCAGATTTTAGCGGGAAATGTATCGCGGGTCACTTTTGAGGAACGTCGGGTCAGCGGCGATTTTAAGAACGATTTCACCAAAAAGGTTGGAAACCAGACTGTCACCGCCAAGAAATTCACCAGCATGATTCCGTTTGCAAGCGATTCCGAACTTCTCAAGCTTATGGAAGATCATGATGTACCGATCGAGGCCAAAGCCGTCAAGCAATTGGGGCAGCCTGCTGATCGCAACCCTCCCCTGGCTCTTTTTAATATTTTTCTGGATCTTCATGCTTCGCCAGATGCAGGGCGGGCCCGAAGGGAATTTTCTCGTTTGGAAAATCAAAGGCTCGGCTTCTTAACGGGCTCTCGTCCCAAAGTAACCTTTGCGGATGTCGCCGGGTGCGATGAAGCCAAGCAAGAACTCGAGGAGATAATCGAATTTCTCAAAGATCCCGGTAAATTTCAAAAATTGGCGGAAAAATCCCCAAAGGCGCGCTGCTTTTAGGCCCTCCCGGAACAGGCAAGACTTTGCTGGCGCGGGCCGTAGCTGGCGAAGCGCAGGTACCGTTTTTCTCGATGTCGGGTTCCGATTTTGTAGAGATGTTTGTGGGCGTTGGCGCATCGCGTGTGCGGGATCTGTTTGATCAGGGCAAACGCAACGCTCCCTGCATAATATTTATCGATGAGATCGATGCCGTGGGCCGTCACCGCGGCGCGGGGCTTGGCGGCGGTCATGACGAACGTGAACAAACGCTAAATCAATTGCTCGTCGAAATGGATGGTTTTGAATCGAACGAGGGAGTAATCCTGATCGCGGCCACCAACCGTCCCGATGTACTCGATCCTGCGCTGCTTCGTCCGGGCCGATTTGACCGTCAGATAGTAGTCGATCAACCCGACATCAAAGGTCGCGAGGGCATTCTGAGAGTTCACGCCAAAAAGATCAAGATGGCTGACGATGTGGATCTCAAGATTTTGGCCCGCGGAACGCCGGGCATGTCGGGCGCCGATCTGGCCAATCTGGTTAACGAATCCGCGCTGCTGGCCGCTCGCCGCAATCGCACCTCGGTTAGCATGAACGATTTTGAGGATGCCAAAGACAAAGTAATGATGGGCACCGAGAGACGGTCGTTGGTCATCTCTCCCGAAGAGAAAAAGACCACCGCTTATCATGAGGCCGGTCATGCTCTCGTAGCCAAGCTTATTCCGGGTTCGGATCCGGTTCACAAGGTGACAATAATTCCTCGCGGTATGGCCTTGGGCCTCACTCATTATCTGCCAATCGATGAACGTCACACGCTCTCCAAGGAGTATCTGGAGACGAGACTGGTACATATGATGGGAGGCCGCGTAGCTGAAAGATTGAAATTTAATCAACTAACCACAGGCGCTGGAAACGATCTTGAGCAAGCCACGAATTTGGCTCGAAAGATGGTATGCGACTGGGGAATGTCGGAAAAGCTCGGGCCGCTGACATTTGGTAAAAAAGATGATGAGATATTTCTGGGCCGGGATTTTGCAAAGCGTCGGGATTATTCCGAAGCAATTGCTGTGGAAATCGATAACGAAGTTAGGGATATTGTCGTCGAAGCCGAGAAGAATGCAACCGAACTTCTGACAGCCAATGTCAAAAAACTCGACACACTGGCCAAGAGCCTGCTTGAAAAGGAAATCCTGGATGGCCCCGAGATCGATGCGATACTAAAGCAAGTTGATGATGAAGAGCAGTTGGAAGTAAAAACAGCCGGCGTAGATCCCGGCGGAGAATCACCCCGTGGATAAGGCGAAAATTCAAAAGGGCGTTGATTTGATTTTGGAAGGCCTCGGAGTGGATCTTCAATCCGAAGGATTAAAGGATACTCCCAGCCGGGTAGCCAATTTTTATAGTGAATTTTTCGCGGGTAAGGATGAAGATCCAAAGGCCTCGCTTAAACTCTATCACGCCGAAAACCGCGATGAATTGATAATCGCCAGGGACATTTCCTTTTTCTCAATGTGCGAGCATCATCTTCTCCCCTTTTTTGGCAAAGTGCATTTAGCTTATATTCCCGAGAATAACACTATCACCGGGTTTTCGCGCCTGGTGCGGGTCGTTGAGTTATTATCGCGTCGTCCCCAAATTCAGGAACGCATGACCACCGAAATTGCCGATACGATTGTCGAGGTTTTACATCCCAAGGGCGTCTTGGTAGTGGTAGAGGCCGAACAACTCTGCCTGACAATGAGGGGCCTCAGGCAACCGGGGATAAGGACCATAAGTTCCGCAGTCAGGGGAGCTCTAAAAAATGAAGCAACACGACAGGAAGCTCTGTTGCTGATTAAATCAAACTAAAAATAAGAGGAGAGCCTCGTTTTTTATGTCGAGATACCGAGAAATCAAAGATCTGGGCCAAAGGCCCCTGATCATGGGAATTCTCAACGTCACTCCTGATTCCTTTTCCGACGGAGGTAAATTTTTCGCGCCGGATAAGGCGGTAGAGCATGCCAGGCGCCTGGCAAGCGAAGGAGCAGATATTATCGATATTGGAGGGGAATCGTCAAGGCCGGGTTCCGAGAGCGTTTCTACCGAAGATGAAATTCAACGCGTAATACCTATCCTTGAAAAGCTGAAAGACGAATTCGATATTCCGATTTCAATCGACACAACCAAATCTGAGGTGGCAAGCCGCGCTCTCGAAGCCGGAGCATCAATCGTAAACGATATTTCCGCAATGAATTTCGATGAGAAAATTGGCGAAGTCGCCGCAAAATACGGAGCCTATCTTATATTGATGCATATGCGCGGAACCCCCAAGGAAATGCAAAAGGACACCAAATATAACGATTTGATCGGCGAGATTCACTCCTACCTTGAAGCGGCAACGAATAAAGCAGCCAGGGCCGGAGTCGCGAATAACAGACTTATCATCGATCCAGGCATTGGATTTGGAAAGTCAGTTGAAGGTAATTTTTCGATACTAAAGAGCCTACATCGTTTTCTCGATTTGGATTATCCCCTTTTGGTTGGTGTATCGAGAAAATCATTTGTCGGGAAAGAACTTGAAATGCCAGATCGCCTCGAAGGCTCTATCGCCGCGGCCTGCTATGCGGTATTAAACGGGGCCGATATTGTAAGGGTACACGACGTGGCTGAGACTAAACGTGCAATTTCGATGATTGAAAAAATCAGCGGAGCAAGCAAATCATGACCCTCCTGCGATTGGGATTTTTGCATTTTACACTTATCGATCTCATTGACGTTTTAATCGTTAGCTATTTCTTTTATAAAACTCTATTATTCTTCAAGCAAACTCGCTCGGTTCAGATGATTATCGGGATAATCATCATACTGGGAGCCGGTTTTCTAGCTTATTGGTTTAACCTGGGCATGGTCAAATGGCTATTTTCCAATATCGCTATCGCTGGAGCGATTATTCTGGCTGTACTGTTTCAGCCGGAGCTTCGGGGAGCACTTTCCATGCTGGGCAGACGAAGATTTCTAAGCTTGTTCATTAATCCCGAAATAAAAGGAACTACTGAAGCGGTTCTCATAGCGGCTCAAAAGTTGGCAGATATGCATTATGGAGCATTGATTGTAATCGAACGGAATGTCAAATTAACCTCGATGGTTGAATCTGGCAAAGAGCTTAACTCGATTGCGTCAGCGGATCTCTTACAGACTATCTTTACTCCATATACCCCCCTTCACGATGGAGCCGTAGTAATTCGAGGGGATCAAATCGTGGCTGCCAATTGTACATTACCTCTTTCACAAAATCCGGCCTACACCAGGCTCCACGGTATGCGTCACAAAGCGGGAGTGGGCGCTACCGAAGACACCGATGCGGTGGTTGTCATCGTTTCCGAGGAAACGGGTCAGATATCGTATGCTTTTAATGGCCGTCTGTATCGCGACGTGAGCGTTAATGAGCTTGAAAAAGCGCTGGTCGAGATTTTCGAGCAAGGATAAATAGATTGTTTGTTGATTATGCTGAAATAGAAATTGCGGCCGGTGACGGCGGCAACGGGGCGGTTAGTTTTCGCCGCGAAAAATACGTGCCCAAGGGAGGCCCCGCCGGCGGCGATGGCGGCCGGGGCGGCGATATCTTTATCAGGGCATCGTCTAATCTCGCCACGCTCCTTGATTTTCGTTATAAGAAAAAATTCAAGGCCCAGCATGGAGAGCGCGGAGGAAAGAACAATCGATATGGCGCGGATGGCGATTCTATTTGTATCGAGCTTCCTATAGGCACGGTTGTGACCGATCTCGAAAGTTCGGAAAAAATCGCCGATCTCACTCAAGACAAGCAAGAGGTGCTTATCGCCAGAGGCGGCAGAGGTGGCCGCGGCAACACTCATTTCAAATCATCTACCAATCAGACACCGCGAACCGCCGAACAGGGCCAGCCGGGAGAGCATCGGCGAATATCCCTGGAACTTCGATCAATCGCCGACGTGGGTTTAGTTGGGTTCCCCAACGTGGGAAAATCAACGCTCCTATCACGGGTTTCAGCGGCTCATCCGAAAATTGCGGATTATCCATTCACCACCAAAGTTCCCAATCTCGGAATTGTTAATCTTCCAAATTACAAAAGCTTTGTAATGGCTGATATCCCGGGATTAATCGAAGGCGCTCATGATGGCAAGGGTATGGGTATTCAGTTTTTACGACATATCCAAAGGACACGTATCCTGGTTTATCTCATCGACGTAACTTCGGAGAATCCCGCGGGGGATTTGGAAGTATTACAGGGTGAAATGAAAGCATTTGATCCGAAACTTGTGGAAAAACCGTCACTTGTGGTATTTAATAAGATAGATTTGATACCGAAGCGACCGATCAAGGTAAAGGGATTTAAGAATAGCGGTGTTTATTATATATCCGCTGTCTCCGGTGAAAATCTGAACGAATTTCTAATCGCATTAACGGGTAAACTTTTTTCGCAATGATCGACGAACGTCTTGCCGCCTGGGCTTTAAGCGAAATTAAGGGCGTTGGACCGGCCGGGTTTTTGCGTTTGATCGAAAAATTCGGGTCGGCTGCATCCGTATTTGAGAGATCGTATGATGCGCTCCTTTCAGCGGAAATTGTTTCGCCTTCGGTAATCCAAAAGATAACTTCTCCAAAAAACTGGGATGAGATCGGCTTCCAAGTTTGCCAGGACAATTCCCGATGGCGCCAAAGCGATAAGCCTGACGGAAAAAGAATATCCATCGAAGCTAAGAAACATTTCGAATCCCCCGCCTTATATATATTATAAAGGTAACATTGGTATTTTTGAGCAGCCATCGCTGGCAGTAGTTGGATCTCGGCGACCAAGCGATTATGGCTTGCGACTAACATCGAGGATAGTAACTGAATTGGCCGCAGCAGGCGTGGTAATAGTTTCGGGATTGGCTTATGGTATCGACGGAACTGCGCATCAGGCGACATTAGAGGCCGGCGGAATTACGGCGGCAGTTTTTGGCTGCGGACTCGATACAATTTACCCTCCGGGTCATCGGACTTTAGCCCAACGCATAATTGAATCCGGATGCCTTATTTCGGAATTTCCGATGGGGACCAAGCCTGAGAGATTCAATTTCCCAGTTAGAAATCGGATTGTGGCGGGGCTTTCGGATGGAGTGTTAGTAGTCGAAGCCGGACAAAGATCGGGTGCTCTGGTTACAGCCAGCCTGGCGCTTGACCAGGGTCGTGATGTATTAGCCATTCCCGGCAGTATCGAAAATGAATTAAGCGTTGGACCTAACAGCCTTATAAAGCAAGGGGCGCTAACTGTAACATCGGCAGATGATATTTTTGCCAATTTTGGTTGGCATCGCAGCACGGCTACTAAAGAGCGTAACTACGATCTGGGCAAACTTTCCAAAGATGAGTTGGCTATATTTGGCTTATTATCAGTTCAGCCGGTGCATTTAGACGAAATCGGCCGCGGAGCCGCACTGGGGCCGGGCAAAATTGCCGAAGCGCTCTTGAACTTGGAACTAAAAGGTCTTATAATGAGGAAACCCGGCAATTTTGTGGTAAAGGCCTGATGTTCGAGAAAGAAGTCGCAATTATCAATAGATTAGGACTGCATGCCCGTCCGGCGGCGCAACTCGTACAACGCGCCTCGAAATTTGAAGCTGAAATAAAGCTCAAGAGGTTCAATCTCGAGGTAAATGCCAAAAGCATCATGGGAGTGATGATGCTCGCCGCAGAAATGGGATCGAAAATCACGATTATCGCAGAAGGACCGGATGAAAAGGAAGCTGTGGAGGCAATCATCCAGGTTATTCAATCCAAATTCGGTGAGGAATGAGTTTCATGTTGTATAATGATAAAGAGGAAGAATTTTACTGCATTCCCGCATCACCGGGAATAATTATTGGCATTGCTCGAACTTTATCGCGAAATAACAACAACATTACGCCCACGAAGGTATCCGACGCAAAAAACGAAGTACAAACTTTTCGTAATGTAATTGCGCAGGTTAAACATTCGCTGGAAACTACGGCGGCGGTAGTGCTTCAAAGGCATGGCCGCGATTTTGCGAGGATATTCGATGCTCAAGCGATGATCGCCGGCGATGAAGTATGGAATAAGACGATCGAACAGCGTATATTAAAAGAAGGCTTATGCGTCGAATATATTTATAATGATGAAGCCCGCAAGGTTATCGCCAAACTTGAAGAATCGAAAGATTCTTATCTTAAAGAACGCATTCAGGACATACAGGCGGTAACTGCACGCTTTATAAGTTCTCTTAAGGGCGAAAAACAAACAATTCTGCGAGATATTGATGGTCCAACCGTGGTTGTATCGCGGTTCCTCTCCCCCGGCGATATTCTGGCAATCTCATCTAAGAAAAATATAGGATTTGCCACCGGAGTCGGCGGCCCAACATCGCATGCAGCTTTGATGGCAAAATCCCTGGGAGTGCCAGCCGTATTGGGATTAGGCGAGCTTGCTGAAAAAGTGCCCTCCGGGGCAAGGGTAATTATCGATGGTTACAGAGGGGTATTCATATTAAATCCCTCGGAGAGCACAATTCAGGAGTATCGTAAGCTTGAACAATCTGAGGTTAATCTTCACCGTCAGCTCGAGGAACTCAGGACCAAGCCTGCAATCACTAAAGACGGTGTAGAGATTTCGGTGTTGGCCAATATAGAGCTGCCCAATGAAGTGCCCAAGGTTCTGGCGGCCGGCGCTATGGGTATCGGTCTTTATCGCACTGAGTATTTATTTTTAACCAGAACCGATTTCCCCTCTTTTGACGAACAGTACGAGGCCTACTCCGAAATTTTGCGCCAGATGGGTGATAAACCGGTTGTGATAAGAACGTTTGATCTCGGGGGCGACAAATTCCCGGGGATGGCAGGGACTTATGCCGAGGCTAATCCCTTTCTGGGATGGCGGGCTATCAGGTTTTGTTTGGATCGTCCCGATGTCTTCAAAATACAATTAAAAGCTCTTCTTAAGGCTTCGGTGTTGGGAAATCTTTCGATCATGGTTCCGATGATTTCAAATTACGATGAACTCATCGCCACCAAACGGATTTTGGAGGAATCTAAGGAGGAGTTGCGGGCTGAGAATGTTAATTATAAAGCAAATATCCCTCTGGGAATAATGATCGAAGTACCGTCCGCTGCAATAATTTCGGAGCATCTGGCGCGCGAGGCCGAATTCTTTTCAATCGGCACCAATGATCTTATTCAATATACGGTAGCTGTCGATCGTGACCATGAACTGCTTTCCAAACTTTATCAGAGTTTCCATCCGGCAATATTAAGCCTTATTAAAACATCGGTAACAGCAGCGCATAAGTATAAACGTAAGGTGAGCGTTTGCGGCGAGATGGCATCCGATCCTCTGGCGGCAGTGTTATTGATCGGGCTGGGTGTCGATCAGCTTTCCGGTGGATTCCGCATGACCGGGATATTGAAAAAGGTGATAAGATCGATAACTTTTTCGGATGCCAAGCAGATAGCCGAAACTGCAATGGAAATGAAAAGCCATAGCGACATAGAATCGTATCTGAAGAAGGAAATTGCTCGAGTTTTTCCGGATATCATACCGGTCATAGAGTTTTCGAGGAGAAATTCGCATGTCTGATATTCAGGCGCTCAGGGAAATGTATGATAGCCACGATATGCATGGCTTGATCAAGGCTATGCCGTTTAATCTGGAAGAGGGCGTCTCATTAGGCAGGCAAGCCGATTTGAAAGGTTTGGAGCTGGAAACGTTTCACTCCGTCGTGGTGGCCGGGATGGGCGGTTCGGCCATAGCCGGTGATATTGCCAGAAGCTATTTGTATAGATCGATGCAGATTCCTTTTGTAGTTTGCCGTCACTACCGTTTACCAGGTTTTGTTAATCGCAAAACGCTGGTGATATGCTCGTCATATTCAGGCAATACCGAAGAAACTCTGGCAGCTTACGATAACGCCATCGATAACGGGGCTCATATCATTGCGATCACCAGCGGCGGAAAACTTGCCCAAAAAGCCGATAGCGATGGAATACCGGTCGTTAAGATTAAGGGCGGATTACCGCCAAGGGCCGCCCTGGGATATTCGATTGCCCCGCTGTTAATGATTCTGACGCGTCTGGGGTTATGCGAGGAGCAATCGGAGGAGATATTGCTGGCGGCATCGTCCATGAAGAGATGGGCAAAGGATTACGAATCGAATGATGATAAAAATCCGGCCTTATGGTTGGCGCTACAGATTCACGGCACAGTGCCCGTAATCTATTCAGGTTATGAGAAATTTGATGCCGTAGCCACGCGCTTTAAGGGACAGATAAGCGAAAATGCCGAGACGTTAGCCTTCACAAATGTTTTCCCTGAGCAAAATCACAATGAACTTGTCGGCTGGCATAAACTCTATGATCTCGACAAAAAATTTACAATTGTTATCCTGAAAGATATTCAGGAGCATAAGCGTATAAAAGCCCGAATGGAAATAGTGACCCAGTATCTCAAAGATAAAGGATTTAGAGTAATTACACTTGAGAACCGGGCCGGACAAGACCTGGAAAGGATCTTTTTCTTCATCCAATATCTGGATTTTACGAGTTACTATCTGGCGCTATTGAATGAGGTCGATCCTTATCCGGTGGCGGCAATTGACTATTTAAAAGAAAAGTTAACGAATTGAGGTTGGATTGAAAGCAATCATACCGGCGGCGGGAATTGGAAGCCGTCTCAGACCGCATACCCACACCGCTCCCAAGGCGCTATTACACGTAGCGGGAAAACCGATTTTAGGGCACATTCTCGACGAGGTGCGCGCCTTTGGGATTCGGGAGGTTGTAATCATTGTGGGTTTTTTGGGTGACCAAATCGTTGAATATGTTAAAAAGAACTATCCCGCGTTGAAATCTACATTTGTGACGCAAGAAGAATTGAAAGGGCTGGGATGGGCGATCTATCTGACGCGCGAACACTTTAATAATGAGCCATTATTGATTATCCTGGGTGATACAATTTTCGAGACCGACTTAAATAAGGTTATTACAGGCGCTTATGACTCCATCGGAACAAAAACCGTGGAAGATCCAAGACGTTTCGGGATAGCGGAAACCAAAGGGCAATTTGTAACAGCCCTCGTCGAAAAACCGGAAAACCCCACATCGAACCTGGCCCTGGTAGGAATCTATTATATAAAATCGATCGATCTATTTTCGAAATGTTTGGACGAGTTAATGAAGAAGGGAATCACTACCCGAGGCGAATATCAGCTAACCGATGCCCTGGCGCTGATGCTTAAATACGGATGCCAGATGACGACTTTCAATGTCGATGGTTGGTTTGACTGCGGTAAGCCAGATGCTTTATTAGCCACCAACCGCTATCTGCTTTCACAAATTAAATCGATAGATCGCCGCGAAGGAAACGTTATTATTCCGCCTGTTTTTATTTCGCCAACGGCGATTCTGGAGAATTCGGTGGTAGGACCTTATGTCTCCGTGGGTGACGATTCCAGGATCATCCGCTCGATAGTCAAAGACAGCATCATTTCAGAGTCGGCTGAGGTAGTCGATTCGATGTTGGATTCGTCGCTGGTGGGAAATCATTCTTATCTTTTGGGCCACTATCAAAAGGTTAATTTGGGGGATTCCTCGGAGATCGGATATTAAGGGCGTTTTTATCTTAAGTGAAATCATTTATAAATGTTATTGATAATAACCCAAGAATTACTTGCTTGGGGGACCAGAGTTATTTAAATTGCCCCAATTCAGGAGGGGTAAACCAAGTTTTGCGGAGGCAAAGTGATTAAAGACAAATACCTATTCACCTCCGAGTCGGTGACGGAGGGGCATCCTGACAAAGTATGCGATCAAATTTCCGATGCCGTGCTTGATGATGTCTTAAAACAAGATGTCAACGGCCGGGTAGCTTGCGAGACCTTTATTACTGTGGGGCTCGTTATTGTCGGAGGCGAAATCACCACAAATGGTTATGTAGATGTCAACGGTCTCGTTAGAGACGTTTTACGCAAGATTGGATATACCGATTCCAAATACGGTTTTAATCATAAGACCTGCGGAATACTAAATGCTATCGGGTCGCAGTCACCTGATATCGCGCAGGGAGTCGATACCGGTGGAGCCGGCGATCAGGGGTTAATGATTGGGTATGCGATCAATCAAACACCTGAACTAATGCCTCTTCCGATAAGCCTGGCGCACAAGCTGGCCATGCAGCTATCGAAGATTAGAAAAACAGGCGTTCTCCCCTATCTCGGCCCCGATGGCAAAACCCAGGTTACAGTGGAATTTGCCGATGGACGTCCCTGCCGAATCGATACGGTGCTTCTTTCCTCGCAGCATACTGAGGATATCCTGGATAGTACCGGAAAAAAAATTACCAACCGCGCCAAAGAAGAGATTATCCAGGAAGTGGTAATGCCAATCGTGCCCAAAGAAATGCTTGATAGAAATACCAAGTATCTCGTCAATCCTACCGGAAAATTCGTTATCGGCGGACCCCAATCAGATACCGGAATGACCGGCCGCAAAATTATCGTTGATACCTACGGCGGTTCCGCGCCTCATGGCGGCGGCGCTTTCTCCGGAAAAGACCCGACCAAGGTGGATCGTTCTGCAACTTATATGGCAAGGTATATCGCCAAAAATCTGGTGGCTGCCGGGTTATGCGCGGAGTGCATGGTACAATTAGCTTATGCTATTGGAGTGGCCGAGCCAGTCTCCGTTATGGTATTTACCAACGGCACCGGGCTTATGCCTAATTCGAGATTAACAGAGCTTGTTAGAAAGCATTTTGATCTTACCCCGCGAGGCATCATCCGCGACCTTAACCTTCAACGGCCAATTTTCAATGAGACCGCCGCGTATGGCCATTTCGGACGTGAGATGCCCAATTTCACCTGGGAAAAAACCGACAAAGTCGACCAACTGATAAAAGACGCATAAATTACCATAGAGGGCCGAATGAATTACGATGTCAAAGACCTAAAGCTTGCCAAAACCGGCAAAAACCGAATCGAATGGGCTGAAAAGTTCATGCCTGTGCTGCGTTCAATCCGGCAAAGATTTTCAAAAGATAAGCCCCTCAAAGGGGTTAAGATGGCATGCTGCCTGCATGTGACGACTGAAACCGCCAATCTCATGATTACACTCAAGGCGGGCGGGGCTATGCCTTACCTGTGTGCCTCAAACCCTCTATCTACTCAGGACGATGTAGCTGCTTCGCTGGTAGCAGATCACAAAATTCCGGTATTTGCAATCAGGGCCGAATCCAATAAAGTATATTACGATCATATCAACGCCTGTCTCGATATCCACCCATCCATTACCATGGACGATGGGGCCGACCTGGTGAGCACTCTTCATACCAAGCGTCAAAAACAAGCCTCGGAGATAATGGGCGGCTCGGAAGAGACAACCACAGGTGTTATCAGGCTAAAAGCGATGGAAAAGAAAGGTGTGCTCCTTTTCCCGGTTTTGGCGATCAACGATTCGCTTACCAAGCATCTTTTCGATAATCGCTACGGCACCGGACAATCCACTATCGACGGTATTCTGCGGGCCACCAACTATCTTCTGGCCGGTTCGAATTTCGTGGTAGCCGGTTACGGCTGGTGCGGGCGAGGCGTAGCCAGACGGGCCTCCGGGCTGGGCGCTAACGTCATCGTAACCGAGATCGATCCGCTCAAGGCAATCGAGGCGGTTATGGATGGTTACCGGGTCATGCCGATGAGCAAGGCCGCGAAGATTGGCGATATCTTTGTGACTTTAACCGGCGATATCAATGTTGTCACTGGCGAGCATTTCAAGCTTATGAAAGATGGCGCCATCGTGGCAAATTCCGGCCATTTTGATGTTGAGATCGATATCAAATCGCTCGAAAAAATGGCTACCAAAAAGCGCGATATTCGTCCGAACGTGGTGGAGTATACGCTTAAGGGCAGCAAGCATATCCTGCTTTTGGCCGAGGGAAGATTGATCAACCTGGCATCAGCAGAGGGACATCCGGCAGCCGTGATGGATATGAGTTTCGCCAATCAGTCGCTGGGGGCCGAATGGGTTTTGCGGAATGCCTCCAAATTGCAGCGCAGAGTTTATGCTTTGCCGGATAAGATAGATATGGAAATCGCTCGGCTCAAGCTGCAAACAATGGGAGTCACTATCGACAAGCTCACTGCAGAGCAGAGAGAGTATCTGACTTCCTGGGAAATGGGAACATAAGCCTGCGGGCTACTCTTTAGAAATAACTATCAGCTAATCGAGTGCGGCAGTCCAACGTGCTAAATAATCGTCTTTAGATGCCGATAAAATTAACGGTTTCGTTACAGTTTTAACTTTTTTAGGAGGGTAGTTCATGCCGACTGGCGTGGTCAAATGGTTCGACGAGAAAAAGGGATTCGGGTTCATCAAGCCGCCGGAGGGTGGCACCGACATCTTCGTCCATTACTCAGCCATCAAGGACGAGGGCTTCAAAACCTTAACGCAGGGTCAAATGGTGGAATATAATTTTGCCATGGGTCCGAGAGGGCCGCAGGCCACGGAGGTGATGAAGCTTTAGTTTTTGCTAATATATTTTATATTGATCCCGGCGCTATCGTCGGGATTTTTTTATTTTTAGAGGCAAATACTATAATCCTCTTTTCCAGATGCTTTCGGGGAGTGGCGGGCTGAGGCGAATTTTATCGATCTGAAGAGTTATCTGCCAATCGCGGCCGGGTTCAAAAATCCTAACCATTGACGGAAAGAATCCATCGTTAAAGTTTTTTCGCTTTGTGTAGGCTCCGGCCACCAGCGAATGCGGGTCGATCAATAAAAACTCACGGTCGTTCCGTCCAAACTGGCTGACAATCTTTTGATTGCGAAAAGAGTACTCATCAGAAAGCGAATCACCCGAATTGGAATTCAGATAATATTGCGGAAAAGCAAACAAGCCCAGCAAAAAAGGAGATATATTTTCGATACCATACTCAGGGATTGATATATCCTCATCTTTTTTCAGAGTTACCCAACCCTCCTCTTTGTTTGAAAGCAGGAAAGCGGTATCGCCAACAATAATCATTCTAAAAATATCAGTTCCGAAGGGGCCATCGACTATGAATGAGAGTGAGTCCCGGCCATTGATGAATAACTGGAAACCACCGGATTGATCGATTTTACCCGCCCTCGAATGAAATTTGCCCCTTTAACGCCACGCTGCTGACATTGTCTAAAAAAGATGAGCCGGTCGTAAACAGCAGACGCGGCTCAAGAGGTTTATCTTTGGGCGGAAGCCCACAGGCAAATAGAAAAGTAAATATAATAATGCCTGTCAGGGCAGTTTTATTGCAGCACCACAGGCATGCCAAGCAGGAATCCTCCCAAAACTTGCTGTATAGGGCCAAGTATCGCCCACAATATGCTTCCGCCAAATATTACCATGGCAATGAGCAGAAGCGGCCCAAACTGCCGGATTTGCTGAAGTTTCACGTAGGTTTCGGTAGGAACGATTCCCTCGAGAATATGAAAGCCATCCAGCGGCGGGATTGGAATCAGATTGAATACCATGAGATTGATATTCAGGAGAACGGAGATTTGAATCAATTGGCTAAAATACTGGCCAGCCACCGATGATGAAAGCGCTCCGTAAGTAAGTCTGAATATTATTCCAAAAATGGCAGCCAGGATTAGATTTGAGGCCGGCCCGGCCAATGAAATCCAAATATTATCCTTAATTGGATTTTTAAGATTATAGGGATTAATCATTACCGGTTTAGCCCATCCGATGGGGAAAAAAAGAATCGCGATAAGTCCGAAAGGATCGATATGTGCTATCGGATTGAGGGAGATTCGTCCCTCATCTCTGGCTGTAGTATCTCCGAAACGATAGGCCATAAAAGCATGGGCGCTCTCATGAAACGAAAGGGCCAGAAGTAACGGCGGCAGATAATAGAGAAGCCTGATAATTAATCTATCAATCATTGTTAAGCGTAAACTCCTCGAATCAGGCTGACATCAAGCACTCTTTTTATAGCGAGCATGAAAGCCGCAATTCGCATATTGGTTTTATTAGTCAGGGAGGTTTGCAGGACATCATCAAAAGCCTTAACCATAATCGCCTCGAGCCGCTGATTGACCTCCTCTTCACTCCAGAACAGCCCCATCCGATCCTGAACCCATTCGAAATAGCTGACAGTCACGCCGCCGGAGTTGCAGAGAATATCAGGGATAAGGAAAACACCGCGCGAATCGAGAATCTTATCGGCCTCGGCAGTGGTGGGGCCGTTGGCGCCTTCAGCTATAATCGTGGCTTTAATTTCATGAGCATTTTGGGCGGTAATGACATTCTCCAGCGCGGCCGGTACCAACACATCGCATTCCATGTGCAGAATATTATCGCAAGTGATTGGCGTTCCACCCTCGAAGCCGACCACCTTTTTAACTTTATGGACATGTGCAATCAGGGCCGGAATATTTAGCCCATCGGGATTGGATACACCGCCAAAGACATCGCAAACGGCGATAACCTTGGCGCCCTCCTTATGAAGAATCTCAGCCGTCACAGATCCAACATTACCAAAACCCTGGATCACGCAACGGGCATCCTTTAAGATTGATCTTCTTGTGCTTGCAAGCCTCGCGTATAGCAAGGACTATCCCCCTGCCGGTGGCTTCTCGCCGGCCTTGCGAGCCGCCAAGCTCGACAGGTTTGCCGGTCACTACCGATGTCACCGTATGGCGAGCGTGCATCGAGTAGGTATCCATGATCCAGGCCATGACCTGCGAATCGGTGTTAACATCAGGCGCAGGAACATCTTTTTCCGGGCCGATGAAATCCATGAGATCGGCCGTGTAGCGACGGGTTAATCGTTCGAGTTCATTGGCCGACATTTTGGTGGGATCGCAGGCGATACCGCCCTTGGCGCCTCCGAAGGGGATATTGACCACGGCGCATTTCCATGTCATCCAGGCGGCCAGGGCGGAGACTTCATCGAGATTCACATTGGGATGATAGCGGATACCTCCCTTGGCCGGGCCACGCACTATGGAATGCTGAACCCTGTAGCCGGTGAATACTTTGAATTTGCCATTATCCATCAAAATAGGAAGCGTTACAATAATCGCCTTACGCGGCAGTTTCAAAATATCGAGCATAGCTTGATCGATATTGAGCTTGGCCGCGGCCTCGTCAAATTGTTGCATAGCGTTTTCAAGCGCCGAGAGCTGCATGTCTGTCGATGGATATGTCGCCACAGGTCCTCCTTTTAGTTTAGGCTAATCTTGTAAAACTTAAGATTTTTGTCAATATATATTCCGGCCATTTTCGGTCGGTTCTTCACGACAAACGATGATCTTGAGCGTGGAGTTCCGTGGTATTATAACGCCTGACGCTTGACAAATATCGTCACAACTGTTTATTTGCGGCGTTTGCAGGATTTTAGCCCTATTTAAAAGGATGATTCATGTTTAATTTTAATAATCAGGTTGCGTTAATCACCGGGGGTTCAAGAGGCATCGGGGCCGCGACTGCTAAATTATTTGCGAAGCTTGGGGCCGATGTGGCAATTAATTACTATTCCGATCAAAAGGCCGCCGAGATGGTTAGTGCCGATATCGAGCGAATTGGAAGGCGATGTTTAGTCATTAAAGCCGATATGGGATTGCGAAAAGACTGCGAAAATCTGGTGAATTCGACAGCAAAGGTACTCGGCCGGATCGATATTCTGGTTAATAACGCCGGAATCTGGACCGAGGCGGCAATCGAGAACATGACCGATGAAATCCTCGAGCGAACCCTTGATATTAATATCAAGGGCTGTTTTTATACCACGTCTGCGGCGGTGCCGTATATGAAACGTCAAAAGATGGGAAATATAATTTATATAGCATCCACCGCCGGGCAGCGGGGCGAAGCCTGGCACTCCCACTATGCGGCCTCAAAAGGCGCGTTGATCTCGCTTACAAAATCGTTAGCTCCGGAATTGGCGGGCCATAATATCAGGGTCAATTGCGTGGCGCCTGGTTGGGTCGATACCGATATGAGCCACGCCTCGTTAAGCGGTCCCGATGGCCCTAAATTCGTTTCCCATCATTCCCCTGGGACGGGCCGGAACAACCGACGAAATCGCCGGGCCGATAGTCTTTATGGCATCCGATTGGGCCAGTTTTATTACCGGAGAAATCCTTAATGTCAATGGCGGAGCGGTTCTTGCGGGATAATCGATGGGAATTCTAATCGTTTGGGGTTGACATCCGAAACCTCAACCGATATTTTGATGTTTTACCGCTTGTCCATGAGATTATGGATGGCAGAGTGTTGCGGAGCAAGATTATTTTGTACCGTGGGGATTGATGGATTTTTCGGCAGTATTTAACCCAATATCGAGCCAGCTTGAACGGTTCGAAACCCAATATAAAGAGATTTTGGAATCGGATTCTGTCATTGTGCGGCAGATCACCGATCATCTTATGGGCGCCTCCGGCAAGCGGCTGCGTCCGGCACTATTGTATCTGACATCCGGCAAAAATGATAATTCGGCTCTCTATCCTGCCCTGGCAGTTGAGCTTATCCATACCGCCACATTGCTGCACGACGATGTCATCGATGAATCTCCCACCAGGCGCGGTATCGATACTGTCAATCACAAATGGAATAACTTGATTTCCGTGCTGATGGGCGATTATCTGTTTGCCAAAGCTTTCGGCCTTTTGGTTAAAGCCGGCAAACCAGAGCTAATGCAATCTTTCGCAGCTGCCACTGAGCGGGTATCGGTCGGCGAATTGAATCAGGCTTTTTATACCGGTAATTTCGATATCAGCGAAGAAATGTATATTCAAATCATATCGGATAAGACGGCCTCGCTATTCGCATGCTCAGCTGAGGCCGGAGCAATTTGTTCTGGACAGGACTCAAAAACCTGTCAGTTGCTCAAAATGTATGGCGAAAATCTGGGGCTGGCTTTTCAAATTACCGACGATCTGCTGGATTTGATCGGAGAAACAACCAAAACAGGCAAATCGCTGGGGTCCGATATCCGCGAAGGTTGGGTGACCCTGCCGCTTATCTATGCCTTTAGAAATGGCAACGGCGAATATAAGAAAGAGTTCAAGAATATCCTCGGAGCCAATATCGCCCAATCTGAACTCGAAAAAGTTGTAAGTTTCGTCAAGAATAACGGGGGAATCGAATACGCGGAACAAAAAGCCAGAGGATACGTTGAAAAAGCGATTGCAATCTTACGCGGCATGGACGGCTTGCCCACCAAAGAAGCGCTGGTAAGCCTGGCAACTTTGGCCGCCGTCAGAGATAAATGATATGCGTAAATAAGTTTCGATTTATGAGGATTTCGTGAAACGCCACTCGCACCAAACCTGATGGGTGGCGCTTTTGTTAGAGATCACCGCTTATGGAAATCCAGTTAATCTCTCATCACATCATCTGGTATATACTTCTTACAATTATAGCCATCGCGATTGGAATAATTTCGTATCGTAGCAGCTTTCCTCCGCTGGGAAAAGCTCAAAAATTCTTCCTGGCCGCCCTGAGATCAGTTATGCTGCTGCTATTGGGAATTTTCCTGATCGAGCCGCTGATAAATTTATATTCGACCAAAACCATCAAGCCTCAAATTGCGGTCCTCATGGATATCTCCAAGAGCATGGGGGTCAGAGAGGGAACTACGAGCCGTATTGCGGAAGCAAGCGAATTAACTCAGAAGGCGCTAGCGAATATAAAAGCGGAACACCACATATTCGATTTTTCCACAGGCATCAAGGAAGCGGACGGCGTTCCGGCCGAATCGGACCTCACGGGCGATGCTACCTCGATTGCCAACGCGTTGCGGGATCTGGCCTCGAGAAAAGATATTGATAATTATGGCGCCGCCATAGTTGTAACGGATGGTCGTCAGAATTTGGGCGAGGATCCAATTACGGCGGCGAGTAAGCTAAACATGCCGGTTTATACCTTGACGGTCGGACATCAAATACCGGAAATAAATATTTCAATAGATAACACCATCTACCCCGCCGTAGCATATAGCGGAGCGGATTTAAAGATCGAAGCTGAACTTTCGGCGGAGGGTCTGCCAGCGGGTAAATCAAGAGTGTTCCTCAAGCTTGGTTCCAACGTGATATCGGACAAGCCCTTCGATATCCCCCAGGAAGGCAGAAAAGTTAAAGTTAGTTTCGATCTAAAAGCGCCTGAACCGGGAAATTACGAATATACGGTATCGACTCCAATTCTCGAAGGCGAAACCAATAAGGTCGACAATGATAGGATTTTCGCCATTCGCGTGCTTAAAAACAAGCTCAAACTTTTCATAGGATCGTCAGCTCTTAATTGGGAATTCAAATTTGTAAAACAGGCGCTTTCGAAATTTGAGGAGTTTGATATTGACGCGGTTTATTCGCTGGCTCCGGGGAATTTTGCATCACCCGGTACTCTTCGCGGGCTTGAGGGCCTAAAAAAGTATGATACAATAATTCTTGTAAACAGCGCTCCCGGCGATTTACATATCTCCACGGCCGACCTTGGAAAATATCTCGATGAAGGCGGCTCCCTGATCTATCTGGCTGGCACAAATGCAATTTATAATATAAAGGCGTTTGGAGATCTGCTTCCGATAAAACTAACGAATCCTCAGATAAGAGAAAGCGAATATTCTTTCGAACCGGCGCCAACCCGAAAACAGCATGCGGCAATTCTGATGAATGATGATCCCGATCAGAGCGCGCGACTCTGGCATTCGTTGCCGCCATTCAGAGATATCATCACGGGAATCGAGCCTACCGGAATTGTTCTTTTGGAAGCCGGGATAAGCATAAATGATTCGCTTCTAAATATCAGAATACCAAATCCGACCAGGCTGGATGGACAGCCTGTTTTGACAGTCGCCCAGCACGGCAAAGGTCGAGTGGCCGCAATCACCGGATATCCCTGGTGGCAGAGCTATTTCGGCTCAGTCAGTGATCAGAAGATCGCAGGGGCAATTCCGAATTTCTGGCGAAATCTCGTTAAGTGGTCGGCCGCCACCGACCAGATGCAGAATTTCAAGGTTATTACGGGCCGCAAAGTGTATCGTCTGGGCGAGCCCGTCCGCTTGACGGGCTATCTCTATGATGAGGCTAATCGTCCCAAAAATGGCGCCTATGTCGCGATTTCGGTTTTACCCGATAGCCAACAGACCAGTGTAAAAGATATTGTTCTGCCCCCAGTAAACAATGGTATATATTCTGAAGAAATATCTTCTCTGGGACCCGGGCATTACAACTTTAAAGCTTACGCCACAAGTTACGGTGATACGGTTGGCAAGACATCGGGGGAATTTACAATAGAAAACTTCAGTTTGGAGATGGCGTCAAGCGCCCCCGATTATAATCTCACCAGACGCATTTCCGATGCTACCGGCGCCATTGCTTATAGTGCCGATGATTTTCAAAAATTCCCGGAACAGCTGAAGCTTATTCCTTATG
Source organism: uncultured candidate division Zixibacteria bacterium (assembly GCA_963801605.1). Lineage (GTDB taxonomy): Bacteria > Zixibacteria > MSB-5A5 > UBA10806 > UBA10806 > UBA10806. Next base: position 1,221,204 of record CAWDFP010000006.1, on the reverse strand, counting down.
TGAAGGAAAATCAGGCGAGTATCAGACCGTTTGGATTGCCGTTACTCCTCGGCCTTCTTTTAGCAGGCCTATGTCTCGAATGGGCTTTGCGCAAACGGTATCGACTTCCTTAGATTAAAATTATAGTAATTAATAGTCCGACTGAATAACGGCAGTATGGATTTTTTATTTTTTTATAATTAACGTAAAATCGCGCGATACGGTACGCAGATCGAGTTTTTTATAGTCTGTTTTTGGGATCATTTCCATGATTTGCCAGCGAGAATAAAACCTTACGGGACAATTGTTTAGCGCCAGTCTGATTTTACGGACCGGGGTCATTGGATGCCAGAGGCGCGGAAATGAAACAAACAGGAATTGATCACATAGTCCCAACATTTTTTCAAGATGCGGCTGAGGAGCTAAAATATAATCAAAATAACCGACTGCGAAAACAATGTCGTATTGACGTTCAAATTTCAAATCCATGAAATCTGATTGGATAAATTTGACATTCTTTTCAAGCTGCAATTCACCCGCGAATTTTCGGGCAGCGTCAATGGCTCCGGGGGCTGCGTCAAGACCTACTACGTCAATTGCGCCGCGCCGTACAGCCTCGAACATATACCGCCCGCTGCCACAACCTATATCGAGTACCGATTTGCCGCTTAAGTCTCCCGCGAGTTCAAAAGCGAGTTGAAATCGTTCACGCACCGAGGCCCGCAAGGTTTTATCCAGCCAGGCCATCAAACCGGTGCGCTCGCTACGGTAGATACTGTCGAAATCATCTATGCGTCGATCGAAATAGCTAATTGCACCCGGATTGCGTTTATCGATCATTCTGATATTCTCATACGATATTGAATTATCAAATCTATTACGGGATTTAAGCTATCATCAGATTTCTACATTAGTACCGATTCTGGCGACTCGGGCTTTATCATAGACGAGTTTGGCAGTGGCGGTATCTTGAATCGCCAGGCCGTTAGATTTAAACAGGGTAATCTCATTATCGTTTGCCCGTCCGGCTTTTTTGCCATTGATAATCTCGCCCAATTCCGCCCAGATATGATTTTCGTTAATTATGCCATCCTTGATCGGGATCATGATATCGCCAGCTTCTTTCAGGCAAGCCTCGCGGGAATCGGCTACCAATTTGGAGCGCTTGATAATCTCGGCATCAAGCTCACGGGCCCCAGGAGTATGACTGCCAATACCATTTATATGAGTTCCGTTTTTGACTTTTTTACCATCGAAAATGGGAGTAGGCGATGAGGTGGCAGCACAAATTATATCGGCCGTGAGAATTTTATCCGGCGAATCAACTTTAATGACATCAATTTTCAGCTTATCGCTCATTTCTTTGGCAAACTTAATTGCGGAATCATCTATTTTATCATAGACATACGCTTTGGAAATTTCTCTGGCGATTGCCACCGCCCATAGCTGCATCTCTGGCCTGTACACCCGCCCCGAAAATTCCGGCCACCTGGCCTTTGTCCTTGCGAGCCAAATACTCCGTTGCCACTCCGGATACCGCTCCGGTACGCACCGCTGTCAGGTAACCGCCATCCATAATGCAAATAACATCGCCGGTCTCAGGATTTTGCAGAAGCACCTTACCGATTGTGGTGGGCAGGCTGTGCCTGGTAGGATTATTTTTATAGACTGTGACGACCTTACAAGCCAATGCGCCCATTTCTTTAAGATATGCCGGCATATATAGAGCCAGACCATCCGGCGGAGTGATATTGATACGCAGAGGCAGCACCGCAGTGCCGGAGGCCAGTTCGCCAAACGCCTTTTCAACAACTTTCATGCAATCCGGCATATCCAGGACCTTCATCACATCGTTTCGCGATAAGAGCAGTGTCATATTCTCCTCCCGTATCTATTCCTATTCTAAATGGATATTAACTTCCATCACTTGACAATAGATAAACTAATAGGGTGAGGAACGATTTGGCAATCTTTTTTATCGGATTGCCTGGTAATTATCAGGCAAAGGCGTATCAGGATTTATTCAACCGCATAACAAATGGCTGGCATACGAGGACGTGTGCCAGCCAATAAACATTCGCAGATATACCCTATTTCAAAAACTTGCCATTCTTGAAAAACAATTCTCCATCCGCATAGATTTCGCCGCCCTTGCGAAGGTCGCATACCATGTCCCAATGGATACCGGATTGATTTTTACCGCCGGATTCGGGATATGACTGGCCCAGAGCCATGTGAATCGTACCGCCGATCTTCTCATCGAATAAGGTGTTTCTGGTAAACTGCTTGATACCAAAATTGGTGCCTATAGCCACCTCACCCAAAAAACGGGCGCCTTTATCGACATCGAGCATGGCATTGAGGAAATCCTCGCCCTTAGCGGCTTTGGCGCTGATAGCTTTGCCGTTCTTGAACTCCAGACGCACATCCTCGGCCTCACGACCAGAAAACTCGGCGGGAAACGAGAAACGGATATGTCCATTTGCCGAATCCTCATGAGGTGACGTAAAAACTTCGCCATCGGGGAAATTATTGGCGCCATCGCAATTGATCCAGGTACGACCGGCTACATTGTATGTCAAATCCGTATCAAGAGCCTTGATTCTGATCACTTTTTTGCGCTTGAGATAATTGACAATGCGGCGATTGTAGGCTGAAATCTTCTTCCATTCGGCAACCGGATCTTTTTTATCGAGCGCGCAGGCGCCAAACACGAAATCCTCGTAATCGACCAGCGACATACCAGCGTCCTGAGCCGAGGCATAGGTCGGATACAGGCAACCTACCCAATTGAGCTGTCCCTTAGCGGCCCGTTCCATATATCGTTTCATTAATGACGCTGACGCTTTATGCGAAATAGCCTGCTTTTGAGGATCAATATTAGTTAGTGAACGAGTGTTATAGATTGACATGATTCCGACCGCGGCGTCAATTTTCTCTATCTCGAATTTACTTATAGGAGAAATGTACTTAAGTTGTTCAAGCGAGGAATATTTATAATAGATCTCCTCAATACCTTCGATAGCGATCCTGGTGTAAGGATGAGCTCCCATCCGAAGGGCTTTTTTATAAAGTTCACGCACCAGCGGCGCGGCTAACTCTGTGCTGTTGATGACAACAAGCTGATCTTTTTTTAGTTTGACACAATAGCCGAGTAGAACCTCGGCCAGCCTGGTAATTCGCGGATCGATCATTATTCCCACCTTTCACAATCACCATTTATTCGATCAAAACGACTACAAAACCTTATTAGAGCCCAATCTCTGAGGCGACTTAATTTAATATTATATAAAAAATTAACTGAAAATGCTAATTGCAATTATCAGGAACCTAAAAGTTCATTTTTCTTTTGATATAGCCGCTCAAGATCGTCATATAGCTGGTCCCGTTCGTTAAGAAGCACCGCCAGACGCTGCCAGTCCGTGGATGTCTCTGAGGCGGTCAGGGTGATTTCAGTTTCCACGATTTTTTCCTCTAACGAGGCAATCTCGGAATCGAGTTTTTGAATGATAATCGGGTTTATCCGTTTCTCACGGGGCTTGGCTGACACTTCCTGTTGCGACTGCGTTTTCACCGATTGAGGTTTGATTTGCTCCTGTGCAGCTCGAATCTTTTCTCGATATTCGGAAAAATCGCCCAAATAAATTTTAACGGTACCGTTTTCAAGAGCGAAAATCTTCTCTGCAAAATGATCCAGGAAATAGCGGTCATGCGAAACACACAGGATGGTGCCATCATATTCAGCCAGAGCTAATTCCAGAGCTTCTCGGGACGGTATATCGAGATGGTTGGTCGGCTCGTCAAGCACCAGGAAGTTGGGAGCAGTCGCTATCAAACGAGCCAGAGCCAAACGGGACTGTTCTCCACCAGAAAAGGAATCAATTGTGCGGAAAACATCGTCGCCACGGAAAAGAAACCTGGCCAGATAAGAGCGTACCTGGCCCTCATTATATTCTGGCTTTATTTCCCAGAGCGTAGCCAGCGGGGTTGAATCCGGATTGAGGTTTTCGGTTAGCTGGTCATAGTAACCAATCGAAAGTTTCTTGCCCAATTCAAGGCGACCCGTTTGAGGGGCAAGTTTACCGGTGATAAGATTAATCAGCGTAGTTTTACCGGAGCCGTTAGGACCGACGAGGCCGATTCTGTCACCGCGTTCGATTTCGAAATCAAGGTCTCGCAAGATCGGCGTTTCGGAGTATGCGAAGCCCGCCAACTGGCACTGCACTACTATCCGGGCAGAGCGATCGGCGCCCGAAAACCTGATATGAGCAACATCCGCTGCCCCCGGCGGACGTTCCAGCCGCTCCAGCTTGGAGAGCATTTTTCGTCTCGATTGCGCCTGCCGCGTTTTCTGCCCGTAAATATTGCGCCTGATAAAATCCTCAGTTTTCAGGATGAAATCGCGCTGTGCCTCGTAGGTTTTGGACATGGTCTCCAGACGCTTCTGGCGTTCCACGGTATAATTTTCATAATCCCCCGGATACGAGGCTATGCGGCCCAGGGTCAATTCCCAAATAGCTGTGGCGGTTTTCTGAATGAAAGCACGGTCGTGGGAAACATAGAGGATTCCGCCGGGGAACGAACGCATATACGATTCCAGAAACTCCAGACCGGAAATATCGAGATGATTGGTTGGCTCATCGAGAAGAATAAGCTCCGGTGCGGCAATCAGAGTACGGGCCAGCGCGGCTCGGTTGCGCTGTCCGCCCGAAAGCTCGATTACTTTCATGCCGAATTCGCTATCCTTGAAGCCCAGACCGCGCAGAACGTCCGCTGCCCTTGATTCGAGATCGTATCCGCCTGACGATTCGAAGATTTTTTGCAGGGAGCCCATTTCGCTCAGCAGAGCCGTATTTCCTGAATCGTGTGGCAGAAGCTCATGAATCTCCTCCAGCCGACTTTTGATATCGAGAAGATGCTGCAAACCGCCCAGGACATACTCCAACAGAACCTCCTCCCCGTTAACCTCGATAACCTGAGGCAGGTAGCCTCGGCGAACGGCGTTGGGTATTTCGACAATCCCCATATCGGGATCGATTCGGCCGGCCAGGATTTCAAGCAGGGTTGTCTTGCCGGAACCATTGATCCCTAAAAGAGCGATACGGTCGCCGTTTTTGATGGCTCCGGCGGCTCCGTTCAAGACTGTTCGTGACGGAAAAGCTTTATCTACTGCCGAAAATGATGCTAAGATCATTATTCTTCGAATCCCGAGTTGTTCATTGATATAATCTAAAAAATATATCTGGATATTTCCAGCAAATAAGAACCGGAGTGAGTCATCCGGCTCCTCCGGTTTACATAAATCTATTTAAGATACTACTTTTTTTACTGAACGTTATTCCTCATCGTCCATGGGGACACAGGCCTCGGTTGGGCAGACCTCGGCGCACTCTCCGCAATCGGTGCATAAAGAAGGACTGATGATATAGACCGGATCACCGACACTGATCGCGTTTTCCGGACATTCCGGCAAGCAGGCATCGCACATGATGCAATCGTTGGTAATGATGTAAGCCAATTTACCTCCCACACTCAGACGGTTCCCCGATCAAATTTCGAGGTCCGTAAATTCCAAAATCTGGGGCATATAAAGAAGAATGGAGAATGCTGTCAAGAAGAATTTGAGACTATATTTTATGAGCAAAAGAAGTATCCAAATAACAGAAATCATCCAAAATAGACTTTCTATCCTGCATTACAACGATTATATCTTATTCTTTATTGAGCGGGAAACCTATAATGGGAGTCGCCAAAAAATATTATTTTATCTCAAATTCCCAGCGGCACCAGTATTCGCCATTGTAGGGATCAGGCGGGCAATGCAGGCAGCGGGTTTCGATTCGGGGATCGATGGTTTTCGCAAATGTGGAATATTCAACGATACCAACCGATTTGCAGGGAAACGATTCCAGTCCCCGGCGATGACGAGCGTCCTGAACGCGGCAAGCGGTCATCTCGAACACTATCTTATGATCGGTTTTTTCGACAACCCTTTGTTTATTAATAAAGGCATAGAGACGTTGGCCAAGGGCTTCCTCAAGAAGATCCAGGCCGCCCCCCGGCTCTTTTCCAAGCCGTTCCAATATCCGCTTGGCCTCGATTGGAGAGAACTTGCTCCAGGCCTCAGTATCGAGCTTAATTGCGGTTTCGAGACCATAGGCGTTTTCAACCGCCTGGAACCAGAGACCGTCATGCGCCAACCAGAGCTTGGCAAAATCCGAAATCAAAGTATCTTTTGTATCCATGCCGTAAGATTAAAATATGTCATGGCAAATGTCAAATGGGATTGCATCGTCAGTCGAAAAGACTCCCTGCAAGGACAAGTAAATTGGCGCAAAAAAAAGTGCCGAATTCAGTAACCCGGCACCGTGAAAAAATATTATCTGGAAGTAGTCTAAGCTCAAGTCGCCTCCATATCATCGGGAGCATAATCGAGAGCGGCCATTATATTCCGTTCAAGGCGGGATTTAATTTCGTTACGGTAAGCCCCATCGGGCACGTGCGCCCAGAATTCACCCAATAATTTATCTCTTAAGCTATAAACAAGGGTATCAAGCTTCTCCCCCGATAATTCCAATTCCACAAAAGGTTGACGTTTATTCATAATCCCTCCAATAATATTATCGGCAGAAATGGATAAGCGCTGAATGAGACAGGCGGACCTGGAGAACCGATAGCGTACCATATAAAAAAAGGCGTCAACTACGCGGAGTTAACGCCAGACATTTGTATAATTGTCCAATCAAATATACTTTTTATCGTGGGCAAAACGCATAAGCTCATCGCGAAATTTGGGATCGGCAATGCTGACGAGTTCAATGATGCGTTCGCGGACGCTTTTGCCATGAAGATTAACCGCTCCGAATTCGGTTACCACCCAATGCACATCGGCCCGGGTTGTGGTCACACCGGTACCCGGAGGGATAAAAGGAACAACCCGGCTGACGGTGCCATCCTTTGCGGTGGCTGGAAACGCCAGAAACGGTTTACCGCCTTTAGACCTCGCTGCCCCTCGGACGAAATCGACCTGGCCGCCAAATCCGGAATAGAAGCTAAATCCCAATGAATCGGCGAAAATCTGACCCGTCAGGTCGATTCCCAAGGCAGAGTTTATAGATACCATTTTTTCGTTCTGACAGATAACAAAAGGGTTATTCGTATATTTACAGGGGTGCAGCTCGATAATCGGATTATCGTGGCAGAAATCGAAAATCTTTTTGGTACCCAGGATAAATGCTGAGACAATCTTCCCTGGATGAAGCGTTTTTTTTGAATTATTTATAACTCCCGATTCGACTAACGGAATGATTCCATCCGAAAACATCTCTGAATGGATACCCATATCGCGACGGCCTTCAAGGGCCACCAGAAAAGCGTCGGGAATAGAGCCAATCCCCATTTGAAGCGTAGAGCCGTCCTCAATACGCTCCGCAATAAGCTCTCCGATCCGCCGCGAGGTTTCATCGATTGTGCCTTGCGGCATCTCAAGCAACGGAGCGTCATGCTCGACGATGTGAGTAATCTTGTTGATATGAATGAAGCAATCGCCGTGTACTCTGGGCATTTGCGGATTGACCTGCGCAATGACGGTCTTGGCAACTTGTGCCGCCGACATCGTAACTTCCACACCCACGCCATAGGAGAGAAAACCATGCTCGTCCGGCGGGCTGACCTGTATTAGAGCTATATCAATCGGCAATTGACCGGATAGATAAAGATCCTCGACCTCGCCAAGAAATATATGCATCTGATCGGCACGGCCGGCGTTGATAGCCTCGCGAACGTTACCGCCTGTAAAAAATGAACGGTGCCTGAAATGTTTTTCCATACCGGGAGCGGCATAGCCGGCCTTTCCGGCGGTAAGGATATGGCAAACCTCGACATTTTCAAGTTCATCCTTGCGGGCAACCATCGCTGATATAAGATACTCAGGCGTGCAGCAACCGGGATGAATGAAGACGCGATCACCCGATTTTATACATTTCACCGCTTCTTCGGCAGTAGTTCTCTTGCGCTGGTACTGATCTATCCAGTTCACTCTGTTCCTCCGGCAAACAATTCATAGAGAGGAGTTTGGCTCAAGTTAAAACGTTTGGCGAGCGAAAGATTGGTTACCTTGCCCCGATAAGTATAGACGCCTCTCGCCAATCCGGAATCATCATTGAATGCCTTCACCAACCCATTATTGGCGATAGCGGCAATGTAAGGAAGGGAGGCGTTTACCAGAGCATAGGTGGCTGTACGGCCAACATTTGAGGGCATATTGGGAACACAGAAATGAGTTACCCCATGCACTTTATATGTGGGCGATGCCCAGTTGGTGGGATGCGACGTTTCGAAACATCCACCCTGATCAATCGACACATCCATTATAACCGTTCCCGGCTTCATAGTACTGACAATCTCATCTGGTACCAGTTTCGGAGTTATCTCGCCGTGAATAAGCACTGCCCCGATAACAACATCGGAAAATGGCAGAATTTTTTCGAGATTAAAGCGGTTGGGCATATAGGTTACAATCTGCTTGCAGAAAAGATCATTGGCATAACGCAGTCGTTCGAGGCTGGAATCGATGAGGATGACGTTACAGCCCATTCCACGAGCGGTACGGGCGGCATTGAGGCCAACAATGCCTGCTCCTAGAATTGTGACCGTAGCCGGGGGTACTCCAGCGGCGCCACCCAGTAGAATACCGCGCCCGCCGCCGATATTTGAAAGATACAGGCTCGCTAACGGCAATGCCATCTGGCCGGCTAATTCCGACATAGGAGTCAGAACGGGCAGATTGCCGTGCATGTCCTCGATTGTCTCCATGCCGATCGCAGTGATATGGCGTTCGCGAAGGATTTTAACACCCTCCTCATGCGCGGCCACCAAGTGCAAAAACGAGAAGATAATTTGATCTTCAGTGAGAAGCTGATATTCCTCTAAGCTGGGAGGAAATATCTTAAGAAGAAGTTTGCAGCGTTTGAAAGCCTCATCTTTGGAAAAAACAACTTTAGCGCCGACGCTGGCAAACATCTCATCGGTAAATCCGGCAGCCAATCCGGCACAACTTTCAACATATACGTTATGACCGAACCGAACCAAAGTGCGGACGGCAGCGGGAGTCAGCGCCACGCGGCTTTCGTTTAACGATACTTCTTTAGCAATACTGATATCCATAGCTTCTCCTTGGGCAGTCAGGATTAATCGTTGTAGATCATCATCTTCCCAAAACCCCAGCCCGTCACATTTGACCTCAATAGTTTATACAAATGTAAGTATCGCCGCAAGGTTTTTTGGTGAAAAATATCACAATATCTACAATGACCGCAAAAATGTGCCAATTCTCAATTGTTGATTTTTTAAGCTTCCTGTTCCATACTTGAACTGCTAAAGCCTTTCCCTCTTTTTTATCGGCAATTGTAACCCGTTGCAGGATAACGGCAGATTGCAGGCAATGCATTTTGAAACGGTTTGGCACGGATTTTATATGTATATCCAGCGAATCATATTAGCTCATTAGATGAAAATGAGGGGAGTCATTATGTTCACAACGGGTCTTTTTGCCGAGTTGCTAAAATTTAATCTTGCCTATCTGGCACGAACATTGGACGGTGTTTCGTCGGATAAGTTTTTCATCAGACCGGAAGGGCGCGGCAATCCCTTGATCTGGTTAGTGGGCCATATTGTACTCAATCGTGGTGAGATTATCGAACTTCTCGGAGGTGACCCGTCCACCCGCGATTTAGGCGATCTCTTTGCCCGCGGCACCAAGCCCTCAAGCGACCAATCGATTTATCCTCAACCCAAACAGCTTATGACGCGTTTTATGAAACTCGAACTATTAACCGATCAGCTTTTGAAGCAGTGCGACCCCTCGCTTCTTTCGCGCCCCAGCAGAGGGCAATTTGATAGTGTTGGGCAGCATCTGGCTTACAGCTATATGCACGAGACTCATCATATCGGGCAGGTGACCTATGTGGTCAATCTTCCGGCGTTCAAGGTACGGCGAGTAGGGTACGAGGCGCCGAAAAAGAGCTCAACCACTAAAATTGTTTTAGATAGTATTCGATCTGTATTCTCCCAAGCGTAACCCCCCTTATGCAAGAGGCCGGAGCATCCCCCTTTCCGGCCTCTTGATTATTAAAATGCCCAAATAAAAAAACCGGGATTCGAGATTGAACCCCGGCTTATATTTTGGATCGCGAAATCTACTACTTGAGTAATGTCATCTTCATGGCGCGAACATCGCTTCCGGTTGCCAGACCGATAGAAATAGGTACCGGATGATACAATATTATTGGCGTTATCGGTACCATCCCAAACCACACCGTAGAAACCCGCGTTGCGGTTTTCATCGATAAGAGTGCAAACCTTTTGGCCGCTGACGCTGTAAATATCGAGGCGTACATGGCCGGCCTCAGGCATCGCAAATTCGATCTTTGTGGTGGCATTGAACGGATTGGGATAGTTCTGCGAAAGCTGGTAGGTTGTAGGCACAACTCCCGCTTCCATCAAATAACCATAAGCGTTCGATGCTGAAAGCTCGGTGACATTGGCCTCGGTGAAATTGCCGTTTACGGTGAAAAGTCCACATTCGCCTGTTGGAGCTCCGCCTTCGGTCAAATTGGGCAGGTAGGCAAGCACAGTGAGGACTTTGCCGTCATCATTGAATGCCAGCGTGAAGGCGCCGTTCGATACAGGCGTGAGCGTCGCGCCGGGTTCGTGAGCAAGATTGAACAAGACAGCGCCGATCGCGCTCTGTGATTGGGCAATAAACTGTGTGGAGCCGTTTTGGCTAAGCATTTTAAGATTGAGCAGGCCTGGGTTTATTTCAAGCTTTGGCTGCTGGATATTGCCATTGAATATATTAATTGTGTAAATCAGATCGGCCACCGTTTCCGGAAGACCATCGGCGTTAACGTCGGAGGCTGCCCGCTGAACGGCATTGAAGGGGAACGCTATGCGATTGGTCAGGTGATTGACAAAGAGAACTATATCTCCGCCCTCGCAGGGCAAACCGTTGAGGTTAATATCGCCCAATAAAACCTCTTCCGGACCGATAATAGTGAGTAATCCATTGGTAAGGTTGGGACGAATGAGAAGGTAACCCGTTGAATCAGAAACGGTATTATCGGTGGGATCGAGATTTAAGAATGGAATCGGAAGATCAACTCCAATCAGGTTTTCATCCGGAGCAACTGACATATCGAGCATAAAGATCGGGCCAATGCCAGGTTGCATGGGAGGCGAAACTATGCCATTTCTGAGATCGGCAACCCCCACAATTTTTACGGTTCCAGGTCCGCCCTCGTCCCTGTTTATATGGAAATATTCGAAACTACCTGTTCGTCCGGCGCGTGTCACACCATTAAGCGATAAAGCTTCGGGATTCCAGCTAACCATCACCTCGAACGCCCCAACTGCCGATGAACTGCCCTGATTATCAAGCACGACCGGAATAGATACAGTGCCTCCCGGCATGGCGTTCATACTGCCGATGGTAAGCCCGGCAGGCGTTACTTCGAGAGTGAGTTGCAGCGGTATTACACCGCCGTTGCCATCGTTGACAATAAATGTAAGAGGATATGTCCCGGCGCTTCCGGGGGCGGGCACCCAGCTAAATAAATACGAAATTGTTCCGGGGACATTCTGCAATTGCTGGAAAGTGTAGTCGGTCGGACCGAAATCAACTGTTAAGACCATGCTATCGGTGTCGGGGTCAACGGCAGTAACAACGAAAGTCGCTCCAAACTGCTCATTAACCGGATAAGTACCTGCAACCGGACCGGTAAATGCGGGCGGAGTGTTCGGCGGGAAATAAATTTTGCCCCAGATCACGGCAGGATGAACCTCAGTGACACCATCCTGAAGACCCATTACCAAAGTATCATTGGCGGGATTGCGGCCCATGACAAACTGGGTGGTATCACCCAAAACCGCGATATTGTTGGTGGTCGTCATCCGAAAATCGGCGATATGTACCCACTGATTATTGGTATAGAGAAAATTCTGGGGATCTCGGGGATCCTGGAGATAGGCAAATCCAAGAATGCTTTGATTCGTAGAGCCTACCCTGGGACTATTAGGATCGGGGGCCAGAAATGATTTATCGTCCCACAGCGAAAGAGGCGGATATAGAATTCCGCCATCGCGAGTCGCGATAAAATCATCATCGGTAGCCACCGGAATGTGCAGGAATGTAATCGAATCATCGGTTCGCAAATAAACCGGCACGAGGATCTGCATGTTCAGACCCGCCAGAATTGGCGTTCTATCCAGCTTACCGATAATCATAGAATCCTGAATGCCCGGATCCTGCGCTAAAGACAAGGATGGGAGTCCAATAAAACAGACCAAGCCCAATATCACCAATATTGCCCGGAATGCTTCTCTCCTCAACATGATGGATCTCCGTTCTTTAAATTTTATGGATTTTATTTTCATATCCCAATTTTGCGGTTTTAGCCAACTTACATGGATTTGTCGGCTAAATTAATTCCCAACCAAGTACCTTTGGTGAAGCTCCAAAAGTAATATTATTATGGCCGATCGAACCTGCCTTTGCAAGCGATTATTAATTGTTTTGCAGCTTTTTTATCTGCTCATCAAGTAACTTGACAGTCTCCTCATACGATTCATGGCTGCGGCCGCGTTCCATTAGATCCTCCGCAGCTCCATCTGGCAGAATAGATTCGATCCCTTTGACCTTTGCCGGCTGCTCAGCACGATTTTGCGTCACTAACGCCGATTGCGATAGAGCCAGCCGCGGTATACGGATTGTATCGGGAGCATCATCTACCCAGCATATTAAAAGATCAATATCATCGGATGAATCATAGTAAGATGAGCTTTTAACGGCAAATGCGACCTTGAGCCGTTCCCAGCCGGTTGCTGTCTTGCGCCTGCATATCGCAGTCTGACAATCGTCTTGAAACTCCTCGAATAACAAACCGGCTGACCCGGCAATTGCTCCCAAAGCAAAAAGAAGTCCGGCGCTATTTAAGGGCGAATATACCAATCCGGGCCATTGGACAGGATCGCCAACGAATGATTTTTCCATCAGACTTAAGTTTTCCTAAAGAGCCAAAATAACGAAGAAAATAACTCAGACTTAAAATAACACCACACGAAGCATCTGGCAAGCAATTTTTATTTATTTTACCGTGCCGTTTAGGAAGATCAATATTCGAGACCGGAATCGCTCGAGCCGAGACTAATCGCTGATTAGCCTGGCAATAATAAATGCCGCTGTGGCAGCCAATCCACCTACAACTATGGTCTGAAATGCCGAGCGCCAGGGGCTGAGCCCCGTAAAATGTCCTTTGACATAGCCAAAAATGAAAAGGGCGGCTAACGTTATTACTATTGAAACATAAAGCGCTGTCTTAATATTCCCTATAAATATATATGAGGCAAGAGGAACGAGACCTCCAACTATGTATGATAAGGCAATTGTAAGAGCGCTGAATTTGGCGCGAGTAGCATTTGGCTCTTCCAGGCCAAGTTCAAACCGCATCATGAAATCAACCCATTTGGCGGGATCGGACTTAATAGCCTTAACAACCGGCTCTATCTCGCTTTCCTGCATTCCGTAACCGCGGAAGATATCGGCTACCTCTTTTGTTTCGACATCGGGCAATTTTTCAATTTCGTCGTATTCTCTTCGCCGTTCAGCGGCGAAGTGCTCGATATCGACTCGGGCAGCCAGAAAACCACCCAACCCCATGGCAATCGAACCTGCTGCAATCTCGGCTAATCCGGCCGTAACCACAATTCCTGTAGACGCTACCGCGCCCGATAAACCGGCAGCCAGAGCAAACGGCACTGTCAGGCCATCAGACATCCCAATAACAATATCGCGCACCGTTTCACTGGCCCCGAAATGCTTTTCGATATGCAGAGCTTCATTCTCAATATCGGGCATAAATACTCCTCATCTTTCCAGATTCTACCTTTTTATCATAAGGGTAAACAGCGCAATTTGGAAAAGGATATTTTATTTTCAATTTATCCCAAATAATTACCGGGACTATCAATGATAATCCCGGTTTCATAATCCGCTGGAAATATCCAATGTCCGCCTGGCAAATCCTGTTCCCCTATTTCACATATTGACGATATGAATTGCCCTCTTGTGAACGTTCAAACCGGCCTCCATCAAGGCCTCGGATAGAGTAGGGTGAATAGCCATCAAATGCCCCAGGTCCTCTGAAGTGCCATCAAATTCCAACAAGGCGGTGCCGGCAAAAACTATATCTCCAGAATGCGGCCCGAAGACATGAATCCCTAGAATCTCATCGGTTTCCTCATCTGAGATAACCTTGGCAAAGCCGTCGGTAGCTAACGTAGCGATACCACGTCCGATTGCTCGATAGGGGAATTTCCCGATTTTTATCTTTTTGCCGGCCGCAACCGCTTCCTGCTGCGTCAGACCGATACCCCCGATTTCCGGCTCAGTAAAGACAGCGTAAGGAACACCCTTCCAATCGGCCTCGGCGAAGCCTCCCGCAACAACCTCGGCAGCTACGATACCCTCATGTGAGGCTTTATGAGCCAACAGCAGGCCGCCGGCGACATCACCAATGGCGAAGATATTCGGTATACTGGTTCGCATCTTCTTATCGACTACAATAAAACCCTTATTATCGGTTTTAACCCCAGCTTTTTCGAGATTGAGATTACGCGGAGTTTGGTTTCATACCGACGGCCAATAAAACCATATCGAAGGAAAAGGATTTATCTCCATCAGGAGTCTTGACCTCTAAAATGATTTTTCCATCCTTTTGCTCGGCCGACTTAACCTGCGATGAGGTATAAATCTCCATGCCCTGTTTTCTCAATGCTCGCTCTGAAGCCGCTGAAATATCTTGATCAAGCGTCGGCAACACCGCGCCTAACAACTCGATTACTGTGATTTTCGAACCTAAAGCGCTGTAAACGGTAGCCATTTCAAGGCCGATAGGACCGGCGCCAATGATACCCATTTGCTCAGGTATGCGAGGCAATTCAATCGCTTCTCTGGCGCCGATGACATTTTTTCCATCGATACGCAAGAAGGGCAAATCGGCTGTTGAAGATCCAGTCGCAATGATGAAGTTGTCAGCATCGATAAGAGTCTTTTCTCCCCCGTTGCCGGTAACCTCAATCTGTTTATCCGATATAAAAGCAGCCTGGCCGTTGTAAATCTTAACGCCCGCTTTATCGAGCAGGATTTTTACACCGCTGGTGAGACGTTTGACGGTGTCTTCTTTGTGTTTCTTGAGCTTTTCAATATCGATTCCGACATTCTCAGCCTTTAAACCAATTCGCTCCGACTGCTCAACCAAATGCTTGAGCTCGGCCAAATAGAGAAGCGCCTTCGATGGGATACATCCCCAGTTCAGGCACACCCCGCCAATATATTCTTTTTCAATTATAGCGGTTTTAATACCCAAGTTGAGCGGCCCTGATAGCCGCCACATATCCACCCGGTCCCGCCCCGATAACAACCAACTTGAATTTATCTGCCATTTATTTTACCTCGATAAGCCAGCTATCTGGATCCTCCAAGAATGTGATCATTTTCCGCAAAAATTGCACCGCATAAGCGCCATCGACGATACGGTGATCGAATGAAAGTCCGAAATTCAGTATCGGACGAATAACGATTTGACCATCGACTACCACCGGTCGCTCTTTTATCATGTGTACGCCCAAAATCGCAACCTGCGGTTGAACGATTATAGGCGTGGAGCCTGTCGCCCCGAACAGGCCGGCGTTGGTGATAGTAAAAGTCCCGCCGCTAATCTCGTCAAGAGATAACTTATCGGTATTGGCCTTATCTCCCAGATCACGCATCTCTTTGGCAATCTGGATGATCGATTTCTGTTCACAGTGTTTTACCACCGGAACAATGAGCGAATTCTGACGAGCCACCGCCATCCCGATATTAAAATATTGTTTGATATGAATCTTATCATCTTCGAAAGTAGCATTTACCCAGGGGAATTCCCTGGCGGCATAAATAATAGCTTTTACGAAGAAGGGCATATAGGTGATTCGAACACCATGGACCTGCTGGAATTTATCGACATATTTTTTCCGCCAGTCGACTAATTTAGACATATCACACTCATCAAAGGTGGTGACATGCGGAATACTAAAGGCAGATTTCGATATATGTTCGGCAATAACCTTGCGCACTCCCGAAATCGGAATAATCTCCTCAGGCTCTCCGCTGGGCCAGGCGAAATCGGGAATTTTCTTATCAACATCGTGACGGCCCTGTATATATTTTAAGACGTCTTCTTTGCTCACGCGGTTGCCTGTTCCCGTTCCCCGCACCAGGCGCAAATCGATAAAATGCTCGCGAGCCAGTTGACGGACCACAGGAGATGTTTTCACCGCTTTAATGCCGGATTCGATTGCCTCTTTATCGGCATGAATTCCCATTCGCTCGTGGTGAGCTGCGGTGCCGACAAACTCCTCCGGAGGTGCGCTGGCGGTTTGCTCGACGGGAATGTGTTCGACGCTATCGGGCTTGACCTGGAAAGCTTTGGTCTCTGCTCCCTGACCCTCGATCTCCATAATCGCGATTTCAGTTCCGATTTCAACAGTGGTATCGGGTGAGATAAGATGCTTTTTCATTATCCCATTATACTGTGACGGTAATTCGACATTAATTTTATCGGTCATGATTTCAACCAATGGCTCATCAACCTTGACCTTATCTCCCTCATTTTTCAGCCACTTGACAATGGTCCCTTCGACCACTGATTCACCCAGGGGCGGTACGACTACTTTGTATTCCATCTCGGCTCCTTCACTATATCAATACTCCATCAACTTCTTAACAGCCTTGGTGATCTTCTCGGCATTGGGCAGGAAGAAATGCTCCATAGGAGGAGCAAAAGGCAGCATGGGAACATCTAAACCACAGACGCGGGTAACAGGAGCATCCAGGTAATCGAAAGCCTCTTCCATAATCGATGCGGAAACCTCGGCCATAACGCCGCCGGTTTTGGAATTCTCCTGAACCAGGATGACCCTGGATGTTTTCTTGATCGAATTGTAAATCGTCTCGCGATCCCAGGGACGAAGCGTACGCATATCAATGAGTTCGGCGGAAATACCATCTTTTTCGAGCATCTGAATGGCCTCCAGCGACTTCTGGCACATAAGCCCGTAGGCTACGAGGGTAACATCCTTGCCCTCTTTTCTTACGGCGGCTTTGCCGATTGGCACGGTAAAATCCTCTTCGGGGATATCTTCCTTTACAGAACGGTAAAGCCTCTTGTGTTCGAAATAGATAACTGGATCATTGCCCCTGATCGCCGATTTGAGCAGTCCCTTGGCATCGTACGGAGTGGACGGGAAAACCACAACCAGTCCCGGCTGCGAGAAAAACCACTGCTCATTAATTTGAGAGTGATAAAGACCTCCCCCTACTTCTCCGCCACAGCAAACCCTTATGGTCATGGGGCAGGTCCATTGCCCACCAGTACGATAGCGGACTTTGGCTGCTTGTTGAATGATTTGATCCATCGATGGGGTGATAAAATCGGCAAATTGTATTTCCGGCACTGGACGCATACCAACCATGGCCGCACCAACGCTACCGCCAACGATATAAACTTCGGATATCGGGGAATCGATGACTCGTTCAACTCCGAAACGCTGTTGTAAGCCCTTGGTGGCTTTGAATACACCGCCGTAGAGGCCAATATCCTCCCCGATCAGAAAGACCTTCTCGTCCCGCTCCATTTCCTCGGCCATAGCCTCGGTAATGGCATCTATAAAAGTAACCTTTTTCATTGTTTCTCCTGCTTCTGCGATTCAAGCCTTTTCCTGCGGCTATTCTCGGCTTTGGCAAATTCCGCTTTTTCATCTTCGGTCTGAAGATTAAGCCGCGGTACCGCTCTGGGCTTACCATCCGGTCCCAGGCAAACGAATGTCAGGTAGGCTTCAGTAGTTCTTAACTGCTCACCGGTATCCATATCCTCGGAATGGATAGTGACTTTTACTATCAACGATGTTGTTCCCACAAAGACGACACGTGCCTTTAAAAGAGCCAGTTGTCCTAGTTTTATGGGATGTAAAAACGAAAGCCCTTCGATTGAAGCTGTAACGCAGATCGAGTTGCAATGGCGATGAGCTGCCATAGCGGCCGAAAGATCGATCCAATGCATGACTCGTCCTCCCAAGACATTGCCAAGAATATTAGCATCATTGGGGATAACCAGTTCAGTCATTACGATTTCGGACTCTGCCGGGCTTTTGGATTTTAGATTATTGGACAAATCTTAGATCTCCTCTCTAATAACAGGGAAATCCTCGGAGTATACATCGTTATAAGCCTCCTCCGGCTCAGAGTATTTAGCCGATTCGGCCTCGTTGACAGCCTCATCGATCTCTTGATTAATGGTCTCCACCAAAGCCTCGCGCTTTTGGGTCGTTAGCAAACCAAGATTGATGAGCAGATTTTCGGCGCGAAGCACCGGGTCTTTGGCTTTCCAACTCTCGAGTTCTTCCTGGCGACGGTAATCGGCAGGATCGATTTCCGAATGGCCATACCAGCGGTAAGTCAGACATTCTATAAATGCCGGGCCGCCATTGTTGCGGGCTTTGTCGATAGCATCTTTGGCCGTCTTGTGCGTTAAGACAACGTCATTGCCGTCGATGGTGACACCCGGAATACCGTATGCCTTGGCTCTATCGGAAAATCTCTCGATATTGGCCTGAAGGGTTGCCGGTACCGATTCTGCCCAGAGATTATTCTGGCAGATATAAATAATCGGAAGCTTGTGAATCCCGGCGTAGTTCAGCGCCTCATGCCAGCCGCCGCGCGACGTTGCACCCTCGCCAAAAAATGCCAGAGCTACATTATCTTTCTTCTGGATCTTGAAAGCCATGGCGCATCCGGTAGCAATGATAGTTTGACCGGCTACGGTCGAGGCCGGGGTGATCACTCCCTTGGGTCGATAGCCGTAATGGCAGGGATGTGATTTGCCTTTATCAGGCGAATTGGAGCGAGCGTAAACCTGGGCCACGATCTTAGCCAGCGGCACGCCTTTAGTGACATTGGCGCCTATCTCGCGATGCGATGGGCCGATGATGTCATCATCGCGAAGGCCGTAGGTCGGCCCCACAGTGGTGGCCTCCTGACCCACCGCCGAAAAATAGGTTCCGGCGTATCGGCCTTGACGGAATAGCTTACGGAGCCTCTCATCCAAAAGCCTGGTTTTAAGGAGATTGGTATACAAATCCATCAGAGTCTCCTCTGACAGTCCAATCTCCTTAAGGGATGGTTTTTTATCGTTTTCTTTCAAGGGCATTAAGTCCTCCCGATCGATATTAATTTTTTTAATAAATTGCGGATGTTAAACAACTATTTTTTTGATCTGCTCAAAATAATCGATAATTTGAATTCCAATCCTTCAGACTGAATAAAAACAACTTTTTCGGACCGCTTGCGGAATGATGTGAAATTGTTAATTCACAGGCCATTTGATGTCAGGGTCCAATTCTTAAATAGCTATCAGAAATCAACTTATCGATCTTATGTTAAACATATCGAGCATAATCTGTCAAGACTTAAATCCAAAGCCTGCTTTTCGACTAAAAAGTGAAAAATTTCCCGCATCAAACCTACAAACATCGCTCTTGCAATCTTGGTTCCTGGGAAATATATTTATCCCAATGACAGAAGAAACATCATCGCAAAACGGCATACTGAATTTCCTGGGGCTTAAGAGGGATTACATTTTCCTATTAGTAATGGTAATCCTGATTGGGATGGGCGAGCGAATCGGCGAACGGTTTATCCCCAAGTATATCGAAGCTCTTGGCGCCAGCATCATAATTATTGGCTTATATGGCGGTTTGCAGAACCTGCTGGGAGCGCTGTGGTCTTTGCCGGGCGGAATTTTATCGGATCGCCTGGGGACCAAGCGGGCGCTGTTGATATTCAATATCATCGCCATGATAGGTTACCTGATTGTAATCCTGATACCGTTATGGCCGGCGGTGCTAATCGCCGCGATATTTTTCTTAGCCTGGTCAGCGTTATCGCTTCCGGCGACCATGACCATGGTATCCGATCTTCTGCCCAAGAGCAAACGCGCTATGGGCGTTTCGATGCATTCGATTATCCGTCGCATTCCGATGGGATTAGGGCCGGTAATCGGCGGCGGATTGATTGCCTATTACGGCGTGGTAAACGGCGTAAGGCTGGCATTCGGTTTTGCCTTAATTCTGGGCATCATCTCGATATTCATTCAACAGCGTATAGCCCCTGCAGAAAAAAAGCCCTACGAGCCGCTTCATTTTTTCGAGCTGTTCAAGCGTTTCAGCCCTAATCTTAAGCGACTTTTAATTTCCGATATTCTGATTCGCTTCTGCGAACAGATACCTTATGCCTTTGTGGTCCTCTGGGTGATGGATATTTTGAAAAAGGGGGCGCTGGAATTCGGCTGGCTTACCGCAATCGAAATGGGGACCGCCATGCTGCTCTATATCCCGGTGGCCTATTTTTCCGATAAGGCGGAACGCAAGCCTTTTGTGGTCATCACCTTTTGCTTTTTCACTATCTTCCCTGCGATCCTCTATTTTTCGCGGTCCACGAGCATGTTGATATTCGCTTTTTTCATTCGCGGTTTGAAAGAGTTCGGCGAGCCAACCCGCAAGGCGCTGATCGTTGATCTTTCGGTACCGGAGGCAAAGGCGCGCACGATGGGCACTTACTATCTATTTCGCGATACGGTAGTCTCACTGGCGGCGTTTGGCGGCGGGCTGCTCTGGAAAATCAGCCCAACGGTTAATCTCTGGACAGCCTTTGGATTTGGGGTAATCGGAACGATCTTCTTTGCGATCTTTGGAAAGAGCGGGGTGGCGGAAAGAGCAATAGATGGCTCTAAAATATGATTGCCCGCGCTGCGGGAATCTAATTATCGTCAAATTTCTTAAAGTCGGCGAAATGGCATCGTGCAAAACATGTCACGCTGAGAGCATGGTGCCAGAATCTGCAATTAACACCGAAGAAGAAACACCGCTTGTAAGTCCTGTAGTCCAGCATAATCAAATTCCGATAATAAATGAATCCATAGAGCCGCTACCGGTACTTCCGCTAGGCAAATTGTTGTCCATGACGATTGATATATTTGCTGATAATAAGCGTATTTTTATTATTCTTGGGTCAATTTATTGTTTGTTATCAATTATATCAAATATTTTGGATATGCCAATCTTCTCGAACTCAGGCAATGTCATTTTTCCTATTCTTAATTATATCTTCATGACGCTGGTGATGATTTCGGGAATTCCAATTATTATTGCTGCGAATGATGAAGCGAGTTCCGGAAAAGCAGGGACACTCTACAAAGAAACTTTGGGTCTGATAATTCCCTTATCTGATAACTGGCGCTATTTTCGTATTGAGTGTTCTGCTTTCAGGGTTATGCCTGATAATTCCAGCCATAATTGTATATGTATGGTTTAATTTTTCAGCATATTTTGTGGTCATAGATCGCAAATATTATTTCAAAGCGCTATCAGAAAGCAAAGCGCTTGTCAAAAACAGGTGGTGGCAAGTATTTGGAAGGATATTGTTGCCGACTATAGTAGTAATTTTTATTTCAATTCTTTCTATTGTTGTTACCAAACGTTTGAATAAAATGGGATTAACATCATTCAGCATAATTTATATTATTATTTCCAGTATGATCGGCACATCAATGTCAGTCCTGCAAATTATTTTTGAAGTAGTCTTATTTAAAAATTTAAAGCGTCAAGCCCCTGAGGGTCTTAACCTGCAAAAGAACGAAAGCGTCGATTCTTAAATCCGACGCCAAGTGAATTTTTCAGCTAGTGCGGTCACAAGATATTTTAAAACGCAAGCGCCAAATATGGCGAGTTGAAAACGCTGCATTATTTATTGGAATTTCTCGACATGCCAGTTGCGGCGTTTGGCAATGCGTTTGAGGCGATTACCGGGATTGACCACCATCGGCCGACCCACCCGGGAAAGTAGAAAGCGATCCAGCCAGTGATCCCCATAGAAAGTGAGATCGGACCAGTTGAAATGCGTTTCCGAAATCAACTTTTTAATCAGTTTGACTTTGCCATGTCCCAGGGGAAAAGTCCCCAGCGTCCTGCCGGTGAATTTTCCGCCCTTAGTTTCCATGACACTGCCGTAATATTCATGCACTCCCAGAAATTCCGCAAAATTGGCCAGGAGAAAATCGGGCATACCCGAAAAAATAATAACGCGTTCGCTGCGGCGTTTGTGTTCGTTAATTCTTTCGATTGCCACTTTGGAAATCCGCGAGGCAACCTCGGTTTGAAAAAACTCCCGTCCGATAGCCGATATTCGCTCTGTCGAAAAACCACGTAAATATCCCTTGTTGGCCTTAAGCGAATAAACCGGGCCTTTATATAAAAGCAATATTCCTCTAATAACGAAATTTACGAAGTTTGAGGGACTAAGGATGCCATGATGAATCAAGTAGCGTACAAACAGGCGCTCGCAGGACGTGCCCGGTAGTACTGTGCCGTCAATATCGAAGAGGATCAAAATCCCGCCCTGGTTGGGTATTCTTTGGCTAAAAGCAGGTAACGCGACTCCCATAATACGGGAATGCCTCGAAGAACACACATAACAAGCGTAATATACACCAGTACGGTGCCAATATCAAAAGCCGCTTTGCTATAAATTGCGGGCAGGTTCAGATCATACTTTTTGATTGCCGCCTGAAGCGACAAATATAACCCCAACCAGACAAATACTAATACCTTGGTAACACCATAAACCGCTCTTGAAAAACGGCTGGAGCAGAGAAAGCGGGCAATCTTAGAACGAAGATGGGTCCTTTTTCCGAATGGCATCTGGCCTTTGGCGAAAGCCACGCTGCGAGCCAGATCCGTCAGGAAGCCGCGGGCCACGATAATAATCGGAATCCAAAAGCTGACAAGTCCTATCCAGGCAAAAAATATCCAGTAGGCATTTTCGACAATGCGGTCACCGGCAATATCGAGCAGCGCTCCAAAATCGGAGGCGGTCCCGAGTTTGCGCGCTACGTAACCGTCGAGAGAATCCAGATATATAATCAATATTGTTAAGACTGTCGCCGCTAACTTAAACTGGAAACCGAGAGTAAACATCCAGAGCGCCACGAAAACCAATACGATCCTGCCCAATGTAATAACGTTGGCTTGCATCAATCGGTCCTTTCCCTGAGACGCATTATAGATGATATACGTATGAACTGCGAAAAGGTCAAATAATTTGAGAGCGAGTCATAGCTGCTTCTCAACCAATTTTAGAGTTGGTCGGCGCACCATGATACACGCCAACCACAAGGAATATCAGCGATAATTTTCCAGTTTGGTTTTAATGCGCTGGATATCGTCGTAATAATCCATTCGGTTGGAGCCAACAAATTCCTGAAAATAGATTTTAGCCATAGCGGAATCACCAAGGCCCTCGTAAAGCTCGCCCAGTCGCAGCTTGGATTCTATCAATGACGGATCGAGCGCCAGAGCCTTCTGATAATAATCGATTGCCCTGGTACTGTCACCCTCGGATTTGAGTATCTCGGCGTAATTATAGTTACTTTGAGGCAGGGCAGGATTTAGCTCCAGCGCTTGTTGGGTATAAATCCCGGCCGAATCGATATAATTATTTGCTCCCCATAAAGCGCCAATATTCAGGTAAGCATCAATATCGCGAGGATCATTTTCAATCGCTTTATGATAATAGACTAAAGCGGAATCGCCATTGCCCAGAACATCGAATGAATAGCCATAATCATAATAAAGGCTTTCCGGCGTGGGGGAATATTGTATCGCTTTATTCAGATAAAAATGCAGGCTATCATTTTTGGCAAAAACCTCATAAAGGTAAGCCAGATCGCGATATGGTCCCCAGTAAGTCGAATCGAGTCTTATCGATTTTTGATAACATTCCATGGCGCGTGGCAAATTTTCTTTGCGATCATATATAAATCCAAGGAGATACCAGGCTTCGTTATCCAGACTGTCATACTTCATATAACTGTTTACGAGCTGCAGAGCGGAATCGTAATTCACCGCGTTGATTTGCGCACGGATTTGATCGAGATTCGGAGTTATTTTGGAATTATTTATCGCCGAGGTATCATCATCTGAACTGAGAAGCCATTCCCCGAAATCATCATCGCTGGATGCGCTTAATGAATCGCTGGTAGTATCGTTATAAATCTGGTTGTCCTGGCAATTACCCTTAACGTTAAGGGCAAATAGGAGAATCAGGCAGGCTGCTAATCTTTTTATCATACTCCCACCGGTGATAATTATTGGGGGTTAATCGTCTTGCTTAAAAAGCAGGATATTACGCCTGGAGGCATGCCATTCTGCATTTGCAATTTCTATATCTTGCGTTTCCAGACAGTGCCTTTGGGAGTATCCTCCAATATGATACCCTCGGATAAAAGATTAGCCCTGATTTGATCTGCCTTTTTGAAATCGCGAGTTTTTTTAGCGGCATTTCGTTCATTTATCAAGCGCTCGATACGCTCATCGATAACATCCTCTTTATGAAAAATCACACCAAGCACGCTATCGAAACGCTTCAAGGTTTGAAGAACATCGTTTTTATCGGTCTCGAATAAACCTTGTTCTGCAATTATGGCGTTTATCTCACGTACAAAATCGAATAGTGCTCCCATTGAAGGCGAGATATTGAGATCATCATCGAGACCGGCTTCAAAACCGCTGACCGCCTTATTAATCGATTCTTTAACCGCAGGATTTCCTGCGCCAGCTTTGGCGCCTTCCACATTTAGCTTAAAATCGCGTAACCGTGTTATGGCGTTTTTGGCGGCTTCAAGACCGTCGAATGTAAAATTCAACGGCTGACGGTAATGAGTAGACATTAAAAGATACCGGATGGCAATCGGGTTTTGACCTTTGCGAACCAGATCCTCGACCGTAAAGTAATTACCCTCCGATTTCGCCATCTTCTTGCCCTCAACGACGAGGTGGGCGTTATGCATCCAGTAGTTGACGAACTTCTGACCGGTAGCGCCTTCCGATTGGGCAATTTCATTTTCATGATGGGGAAATATGTTGTCCACTCCGCCGGTATGAATATCGAAATGCTTGCCAAGATACTTCATCGACATAGCCGAGCATTCGATATGCCAGCCGGGACGTCCTTTGCCAAGAGATGTATCCCAAAAAACATTGCCATCTCGCTCAGTCCAGCCTTTCCAGAGAACGAAATCGGAGGCGGTTTCCTTCTCATACTCGTCGCTATCGACTCTGGCGCCGGCCTTAAGCGCCTCCAACTCCATATGCGATAGCGCGCCGTATTTGGGAAAAGTGGAAATCTTAAAGTATATCGAATCGCCGGATTGATAGGCATGACCCTTATCAACCAAAGCCTGCACCAAAGAAACCATTTCTGGAATATGTTTGGTAGCTTCCGGATAGATTTCGGCGCGTTCGATATTAAGGCGATCGAGATCGCGGAAGAATTGCTCCTTAAGCTTCCTGGTATGATCATCAAGGCTGATACCGGCCGCCTGGGAATCTCGAATGGTTTTATCATCGATATCAGTGAGATTCATCACTTGAGTCACCTGATATCCTTTGTATTTCAGATAACGCCTGAGGATATCCTCGAAAATATAAGCGCGAAAATTTCCGATATGAGCCGGAGCATAGACGGTTGGGCCGCAAGTATACATTCTGACCGATTGGTCATTGATTGGTTGAAACTCCTCGAATGCCCGGGTTAAGGTATTGAAAAATCTAAGCGCCATGGTAATTTCCTTCGATTAATTGAATCCCCGTTTCGAGTTCCCGGACGGCCGGATCAGGCTCGCTTATTTTTGGTACAGTTTCTCCACCGTTTTGGTATCCAGTTGCTTGATAACCTCGGTGAGAAGCTTTACCAGATTTTCAAAATCGCCTTTATGCAGAATAGCGGTATGGCTATGAATATATCTTGTAGCCGCACCTACATAGAGCGTGGGGACTCCTGCTCGGCTGATATGAATGCGACCGCCGTCGGTGCCGCCTCTGTCCAATGCCGCGAAATGATAGGGAATCTTGTGCGCTTCGGCTATGTCTATTACCAGATCGCGGAGTTTGCGGTTGGGTATCATTGAGCCGTCAAACACGGTAATAGACGGACCCGATCCAAGCTTTCCAAAAGTCATCTGTGAATCGGGGCTATCGCCCGAAATTGAAACATCGGCGATAAATGCCACGTCGGGATCGACTACGTGAGCCGCAGTACCCGCGCCGCGTAATCCTACTTCTTCCTGCACGGTGCCGACTGCATAAATCGTATTGGGATGCTCGATATTTGCAAACTCATTAAATACCGCGACGGCTGCAGCCGCTCCCAATCTGTTATCGAAAGCTTTATTCATATAGAGATCGGGATTTCCCATTACCTGAAATTTGGAATCGGGCACGACTGGATCGCCGGGGCGAATTCCCAGGGATTTAACATCGAATCCCTGGCAGACGCCGACATCAATAAACATGTCTTTTAAGTCGAGGACTTTTTTGCGCTCCTCATCGCTAAGAATATGAGGCGGCTTGGAGCCGATAATTCCCGGCACATCGCCTTTCATAGTCTTGATAATGACACGCTGAGCCAAGGCCACATGCCCCCACCATCCGCCGAGAGGCAAAAACTTAATATAGCCTTCGGATGTGATCTCTTTGACTATAAAACCGATTTCGTCGATATGACCCGCAATCATGATACGCGGGCGATCTGATTTCCCTCGTTTCTTGGCGATCAGGCTGCCCAGGTTATCGTAAACGATCTCATCCGCGCCATTGATATGCTTTTTCATTACCTTGGTAGCTTCTTCTTCAAAACCCGATACTCCATGGGCATCGGTGAGTTCCTGTAGAAGCTTCTGATATTTGCTCAAAGTGCCTCCTGTTTTAGGAAAGTATTATCTTTTCAAGCTCGCTAAGCTTGTAAATCGTTCTATAGGGTGTTATGGGGGCCGAGTAATCGCGCCCCTCGACAAATTTTAAAATTGCTTTGATCCCCACGGCCTGCGGGCCGCCCACGTCCTCTACCAATCTATCGCCGATAAAAACCGATTGCTCGGGCGTTACGTCTGCAAGTTCCAACGCTTTAAGATAGATTTCTTTCCTGGGTTTGCGCCACTTAAATTCAGATGAAAATATGGTAAAATCGAAAAAGCGCGAGATTCCGAAACGTTCCATTTCGGCCCGATGAAAAGCGGCGGGGAAAATTGTATTCGATACCAATCCGATTTTAAGGCCGGCCGATTTGCATTTTAACAGAATCTCCTCCGCTCCGGGGAGAATTGTGCATTGGTTGGTTATCGGAAGATAGTAAGCATCAACAAATCTCGTGACCAAACCATCCCTGACGCCAATACCAAGTTTGGTGAGGATTTTTGATGTAACCTCATAGAGATCAATTTCTGCCAGATCAGCAGTATGACTTTCAAACATTTGGTCGATCGCATAATGGAAATCGTTCCAGAGAAGCTCCGGGGTAATAAGCTCCTTTGAAAGTCCAATCAGAATCGGGCAGGCGTTCTGGCATCCCATGCGCCCAAGCTCATCCCATTCGTGATTTTCGTAATTTATAAGCGTGGAGCCTAAATCAAATATGGCTGCATCAAACTTCAAAAACTTACTTTCCTTTCTGATAATACCGCATGGCGCTATCCGCGATACGGCTTAGTAATTCCGAAAACTCGACACCTGCGGCTTTGGCTGCCTTGGGGACAAGCGATGTGGCTGTCATACCGGGAAGAGTGTTTACCTCGAGGCAATACAGCTCACCGTCGGGCGACAGCCGAAAATCAGTTCTGGCATATCCGCGACAGCCAAGAGCCTGGAATGCTTGAAGGCCAAGCTCGCGGGTTCGGCGTTCCAGTTCGATAGAAATCGGCGCGGGAACAAGATATTCTGTTTGGCCCACGGTATATTTGTGCCGGTAATCGTAGAATCCATCATGAGGCTTGATTTCAACCACTGGCAAAGTTAGTTCATCCAAAATCGCAACGGTTAATTCCCGGCCGGGAATATATTTTTCAAAGAGAACTTTATCGGAATACAGCGCCGCTTTTTTGGCGATTTCAAATAGGCTTTTTGGGTCCTTTGCGATATCGAGCCCCACCGATGAGCCTTGATCGTTGGGCTTGACTACCACCGGAAAACCGGTTGTTTTTTCAACTTCGGCAATCAACTCCTGTTCGGCGCCAATATTTGACGATGCCTTCACAAAATAATCAGGCGTGGGAATTCCGGAGGCAATAAATATCTTTTTAGCGATTAATTTATCCATCGCCGCCGCCGAAGCCAGGACCCCGGAGCCGGTATAGGGAATCCCCATCAGGTCCAGAAGGGCTTGAATGGTGCCGTTTTCACCCATGCCACCATGAAGAGCGATAAAAACCAGGTCTACCGCTTTTAAATCAGGAGAACTCACGGTTTGGATGGTAGTCTCGCTCGATATAACTGCGAGGTCGCCCACAGTAGGCGGTTCGGATTTGATTCCACTAATCTCGGCTTTGGCATGAGCCGAAAGCTGTCCGGCCCCCAGAGCGGTATCGATTCCTATCGCCTCATGGCCGGCGGCCTTAAGGCCCGCCACAATCCCAGCGCCGGATGCCAACGAGACATCGCGCTCGGCGGAGTTCCCCCCCATCAAAACTGCTATTTTGTATTTCTTCTTTTCCACAACGCCCTTACTATCCATCCTATTAAAAGCAGCGCTCCTATAATCAGAAACACTATATTGAAATGGCTTATTAAATGTGCAATCAACCGCCAATTGGACTTAAAATAAATCATAAGCCCCATCAGCATGCCGGTCCACAGGAAAATACTGATCGTCGAGAGAACTGCCATCCGATAAACGTCATACTTTACTATTCCGGCGGTAACGGCAATGGCCGACCTGATTCCGGGAATAAAACGCGACGTTAGGATTATTCCGCTGCCATATTTATCGAACTTCATTTCAATCCGATGCAAACTTCCTTTTATCAAATACCGGCCCCGGCCCGTTTCAAAAAACGGCCGCCCGCTTACTTTCCCTAATACGTATAGGGTCATCGCCCCGACGATTCCGCCGATTACGACCGATAACAGAACTCCAATATAAGCGATATTCCCTTCGCCTGCAAGATAGGCGCCCGCCAATGTCACCGTATCTCCCGGGAACGGAGGAAAAACATTTTCGATAAAGGCGCTAACCAGAAGAATACCGTAGATAATAAATTCATTCTGGGAGCGGATAAATTCCAGAATTTGATCGAAACTCATTTATGCAGGAGAGCCACCGAAAACGCGGCCATCCCCTCCTCTCGCCCTATAAAACCCAAACCCTCATTGGTAGTAGCCTTAATGGACACAGCCGCCGGCGAAACACCGAGAATACGGGAAATATTCGAAATCATTTGCGGAATAAAAGGAGCCAGCCTGGGCTTCTCGGCAATCACGGTGATATCGATATTGCCAATTGAATAATGCGCATCGGAAATCAAATCTCTTACATGGGATAGAAGCTTAAGCGAATCGGCGCCTTTATAGGCGGGATCATTATTGGGAAAATGTCCGCCAATATCACCAAGCGCTGCTGCACCCAGAAGAGAATCCATAACCGCATGGCAAATCACATCGGCATCGGAATGGCCGTCGAGTCCTTTCTCAAATTCAATCTCAACCCCGCCCAATATGAGCTTACGGCCCGCAATCAGCCGGTGGATGTCATAACCGTGGCCAATACGAAAGTCTTTCATATAAGTCCTTTTATTATCTCCTGGGCCAGTACCAGATCGGCGGGTGTTGTGATTTTAATATTATTATAACTCCCCGGCACAATTGCCACCGGACCGCAATATTGCTCATATAACTCCGAATCGTCCGTAGCATCATTTCGAGCAGCTTCGGCGCGTCTATAGGCGTCGAGAATTCCATCAAAACGAAAAACCTGTGGAGTTTGAGCCAACCAGATTGTGTCGCGCTTGAGAGATTTAGTTATGATGCCCTTATCTACAGCTTTGACGCTATCCTTGGTTTGAACCGCCAGGATGGCAGCGCCCGTCCCGGATGCTTTAGCCATTACCTGTTCAAAAAGCTCA
This sequence comes from uncultured candidate division Zixibacteria bacterium, assembly GCA_963801605.1. Taxonomy (GTDB): domain Bacteria; phylum Zixibacteria; class MSB-5A5; order UBA10806; family UBA10806; genus UBA10806. The sequence goes on along the minus strand of CAWDFP010000006.1, from coordinate 1,191,127 downwards.
TTAGTGAGAAATGGCCTGGCGGCGTCATGGATAGCCACCAGGTCGATCCCTGCCGGACAAGCCGAAAGGCCGGCCAGGACCGATTCCTGACGAGTCTTGCCGCCGCAAGTAATCTTCCTGATCTTATGAAAATGGTACTCATCGACAATAGCCTGGGAAGCATAACTCAGGTAATTCTCATTAACCACCAGGATGACCTCATCGATGAGAGCGCTTCGTTCGAATAATGCCAGGCAATGGACCGCCATCGGTTTCCCTCCCAGCGGGAGAAATTGCTTGGGAAGCTCTCCTCCGATTCGACTGCCCGTTCCGGCAGCCACTACAATTGCGATATTCCTTGAAACTTTCATATTATCAGCATGGCGTCGCCATAACTATAAAAGCGATACCCGTTATCTATTGCTTCTTTATATGCGGCTAATATACGATCGCGGCCGGCAAAAGCCGAAACCAATAGTAACAAGGTTGATTTGGGAAGATGAAAATTGGTCAACAGGCCATCGATAAATCTAAATTCATAGGACGGCGTTATAAAAAGCCGGGTTTCCCTCCAGCCGCCCGGAATGGATATCCCATTTTCATCGCAGGATGATTCCAGGGCTCGCACGCTGGTAGTTCCCACGGCGATTATTCTTCTTCCCTCCTGGCGAGCCAGATTGACTACCTTTGATGTTTCCTCGGGAATAAAAAAGCGCTCTTGATGCATTTTATGATCTTCGATTTTATCGTGCGTTATCGGCCGAAAAGTACCCAGCCCGGGATGAAGAGTTAATTTGACTACTTGAACTCCAATATCCCTTATTTTATTTATGATCTCTTCAGTGAAATGAAATCCGGCGGTGGGAGCTGCCACGGCGCCGATATTTTCGGCATAAATTGTCTGATATCGCGATTTATCGGATTCTTCCGCTTTGCGATCGATATAAGGAGGCAACGGCACCTCTCCATACTGCCAGATAAGCGATAGAAGATCACTTTCAGATTCAAATCTGACTAAACGCCCGCCGCTTTCGGTGCGGTCTCCAAGAGTAGCCAGAAGCTTTCCGTCGAAAAATTCAATCTCTGAACCCGGCGGTAATCGTCTTCCCGGCCTAACTAAAGCCTCCCACGTACCGTCCGGGAATTCCTGCAAAAGGAATATTTCGGCTTTGCCGCCACTCCCTTTCTTATGTCCCCAGAGACGAGCCGGAAAGACTTTAGAATCATTGAGAACCAAAACATCGCCGCTTTTAAGATAATCCGGAAAATCCGTAAATGTTAGATGCCGACAGAGTCCGCTAAATCGTGGTAAATAAAGCAGCTTTGAAGTATCTCGCGGTTCGGCCGGATAGAAAGCAACTCGACCCTCGGGCAAATAATAATTATAATCTTCGATATTAAGGCTCATCAATAATTCACCCAATTTTATACCCCATTAAAAATTATAAGAGCCACCCTGGGTAAAATGATGGCTGCAGGTAGTGTAATATAAATCCTTCTACTCAAACTCATAGCAAATCTTGTTGGGTATCTCCTTTGACCTTAAGTCCAAGATGTCTCAAGGCGGCATCCCCAATTATTCTGCCCTTTGAGGTACGTTTGATAAAACCAATTTTAAGAAGAAACGGCTCTACCATTTCCTCAAGAGTATCCGATTCCTCATTTAACGTTGCCGCCAGCGATTCTATGCCCACCGGTCCGCCGTTATAATAATCAACTATTATACGGATCAAGCGGCGGTCGAGATCATCGAGACCCTGACTATCGATTCCTTCGAGCGCCAATGATTCCTTGACCGCTTCGACAGTTAGCTCCTTTTGCCCTTTGATCTGGGCGTAATCGCGCACGCGGCGAAGGAGGCGATTGGCAATCCTCGGTGTGCCCCGGCTTCTCCCGGCAACCTCGAATGCGGCATCATCAGTGATACTAACATTTAAAATTCCCGACGAGCGCTTAGCGATTAATGCCAGCTCCTCCGGAGGATAAAAATCAAGATGATGAACAATTCCAAACCTATCCCGAAGAGGAGCAGAGATAAGCCCGGCTCGTGTAGTCGCGCCTACTAAAGTGAATTTCTTGAGCGGAACGTTTATAACGCGGGCAAAGGCGCCTTTATCGACAATGAAATCAACCTTGAAATCTTCCATGGCTGGATAGATGAATTCCTCTACCGCCGGCGCTAACCGATGAATTTCGTCGATTAGCAGGACATCGCCCTGCTCCAGATTAGTCAATATGCCCATGAGGTCGCCGGTCCTTTGAAGAGAAGGACCCGAAGAGACCACCAGCTTGGTGCCCATCTCCTGCGCCAGGATATGAGCCAAAGTCGTCTTGCCCAGCCCGGGAGGACCATATAGAAGCATGTGCTCGTGAGGTTCAGCTCTTTGAAGTGCAGCCTTGATGGAAACGATCAGCTTCTCAGTCAGTTTTTTCTGGCCGATAAAGTCTTCGAGCCTTCTTGGCCGAAGACTGGCAATATACTGTTCTTCTTCTTCGGATACCTTTCCGGGCGTTACGATTCGTTCTCTCATTCTATTTCTTCTGTTTCTTTAGTATCCAATTTTGTGGTCTGTTTGAATATTTGATTCAATAAGTCCTCTGATGATTTAAACCGCTTTCCGGTGGCTATAGCCCTGTCAAGCATAGCCTGCGCTTCGGATCGTCGATATTGCAACTGTAAAAGGATCAGCATGACCTCATCAGCGAAATCAGGTTTATGTTCCGGTTTGGCCAGAGGCTTGCTTTCCCGAGCCAGAGCGAAACGGGCCGTTTTCCCCTTAAGTTCGGCGACGATTTTCTCAGCCAACCTGGGGCCTATTCCCGGTAATTTTTTGAGCACCGCCAGATCATTCGTTTCGATTGCGCGGGCGATATCGCTGATCGGCATGGTTAAGCATTTCAGAGCTTTTTTTACTCCAAGCCCCGGAACTGACGTGAAAATGCTGAAAAATTCCTTATCGACCTGATCGGCAAATCCAACCAGCCGGGGGTATTGATTTCCAACCTGAGCCGATTCAATATAATCGATTGTATAAAATATAATCTCATTACCGATAGCGGTAGTATTGTGCATCGATTCAGCCAGCGCCGATGGCAGCATTACTTCGTAGTATAACCCGGCGACACTCACAACCGACGTGGTTTCATCTATTGATTCAAGAATGCCCCTAATTCTGGATATCATCGGCCGGCCTCGATATGGCAAAGAGCCACTGCAATTGCATCGGCGACATCCGGCGGATCCGGAAGTTTTTCAAGTTTCATTATAGTTTGAATGCTCCTCTGAACCTGCATTTTAGGCGCCCGTCCATTGCCCGTAACTGACTTTTTTATCCTCGTGGCTGCGTAACATGTTATTGGAATATTGTGGTGCGCAGCGCACAAGAAGATAATCCCCCTGGAATGTCCCATCACTACCGCGGTCAAAGGATGACTGTAATGTGAATAGAGGTTTTCGATTGCAATTAAGTCGGGATGGAAATCCTCGATTACCTCTTGAACGCTATCATATATCGATTTCAACCGAATTTGCAGCTTGTCTGTTTCTTTGGTTGTCAGGACACCAGCTTCCAATAATTTGGGGTCCTTATTATTGTATTCTACGACAGCATATCCAGTACGATGCAAACCCGGATCTATGCCCAGAACGATCGGGCACACGCCTTAAGCCTCGGACAGCTTGAGCAACAGCGATTCGTCGATATCGAAGTTGGCGAAGACCCTCTGGATATCATCATGATCTTCGAGTTCCTCATAGAGCTTAATCATCTGTTCAGCGGGCTTACCTTCAAGCTTAACGGTGGTTTGGGGAATCATACTGATTTCGGCCGTAGCGAATTTAACACCGGCCTTTTCCAATGTAGACCTTACAGAATCAAAATCGACGAACTCGGTATAGATCTCATAAATATCGTTTCCAACCACGAAATCCGATGCCCCCGCCTCAAGAGCCCTTTCCATCAGAGCATCTTCATCAATTGTGCCTTTGTCAACGACTATATATCCCTTGCGATCGAACATCCAACCGACACATCCTACCTCACCGAGGTTACCGTTATGCCGAGTGAAAATATGCCTGATTTCGGCTACCGTTCGATTTTTATTATCGGACAGGGTTTCAACCAGGACAGCAACACCGCCGGGCCCATACCCTTCATAGGTTGATTGTTCGTAATGAACGCCCTCAAGTTCGCCGGTTCCTTTGAGGATTCCTCTTTTGATATTATCTGCCGGCATATTGGCGGCTTTAGCCGTATTTACGGCCGTCCGCAACCTGGCGTTAGATTCGAGGTCTCCGCCTCCTTCGCGGGCCGCGACTGTAATTTCACGGATCAGTTTCGTGAACATTTTGCCGCGTTCCTCGTCTAATTTGCCTTTTTTCCGCTTAATGGTGGACCATTTAGAATGGCCAGACATGGCGCCTCCTATTCACTAAATCATTATAACAATTTTCTCAAAATTAACACACTAACACCAACTTAGCAATATGTTTCTCTGGATGGATCGGAAAAGCCCATTTATCAGTCATAATGAACGGCATAATATCGCCTAACTACTCTATTCCGGCCGATTGTAAATGATCAAGAGCCGCCTGCAACGGCTTGGGATCGACCCACTTACCGGGTTCGAGATTCAATATCGTGGTGCTATTAATAAAGGGTTTAAGGTAGCTGAAATCAATATCGCCATCGGGGCTGGGAAGCTCGTGATCTGTCCATAATTTGGTATCGTGCAAATGAATGCCAACCAAAAGCTCTCTGAACGCTTCTAATCCTTCGACGGAGCTACCTAATCCACAATATTCTATTTGCCTGGCATGGCCGCAATCATGCCAGTATCCCAGCCTTGAACCGGAAAATTCCTGAATCAATATTCCAAGTTCTTCAAAATTGGGGAATTGACCATAATAAAAGCGGTTTTCTGCCCCGAGGCTAATATCCAAATCGTCTGAAAGGGGCAGGATTTCATCGAGACTGCGGAGCATTGAATCAAGATATGCGCCTGGCAGCGACATCCGTTCTTTTTGAAATCGTGTCCGTAACGCCTCAATATCATCGGGTGAAGCTTTGGAGCGGATTGCCTCGCGAAGCTCTTTTTGAATTGTCTCGTAGTCCCAACCTCGCGGTTGTCCCATGTGAACCACAACCGCCCGTGCTCCAACATCGGAGGCCAGCATAACAGTATCTTTGGTAAGCTGCACCGCTTTATTACGTAACGATTGGTCGATATCGCTAAGCATGATCCCGCGCTCTGTCTCAGGAGGCTCGGGAACAAAATTATGCAGGCTGGATATTTGAATATCGTTTTCCCTGGCCGCTCGGATAATATCCGTGACCTGTTTTGGGGTGAGGGTAAAACCAAGCTCGATCTGGGCTATTCCCAGACTGCCGACCTTTTCAACAATTTCCGAACCAGGCAATTTAGTGAATATACTTGTAGAAAGTCCTATCATAAAATAATAAGAGGCCCCGCATTAACCCGGGACCTCTTTTAATCTCGAATAGAAGAGTTATTTCTCCTCTTCTTTTTCTTTCTTGGTTTCCTCGATCACTTTGCCGGCGATTTCGCGCGGTACTTCCTCATAGTGTGAAAATTCCATAGTGTGATATCCACGACCCTGAGTCAACGAACGAAGTGAGGTTGAGTATTTGTAAAGCTCGGCAAGGGGCACCTGAGCTTTGATTTTCTGCATATTACCATCACGTTCCATGCCCATGATTTTGCCGCGCCGTGATGAGATATCACCCATAACATCGCCCATATAATCCTCGGGAACCATGACTTCGACATTATAAATAGGCTCAAGCAGGTAAGCGTCAGCTTTGGCGAAGCAATTCTTGAAACCCATCGAACCGGCAATTTTAAACGCCATATCTGATGAGTCAACATCGTGGTAAGAGCCATAATAAACCGTTACTCTAATATCCACAACACGATTTCCCGAAAGCGGCCCGCTCTCCAGCGCCTCGACCACACCCTTTTCAATGGATGGGATAAATTTTCCGGGAATCACACCGCCGACGACCTCATCGACGAATTCAAAACCAGTACTTCTTGGTAGCGGCTCGAGCCTGAGCCAGCAATCACCATACTGGCCGCGGCCACCGGTTTGCTTTTTATATTTCCCCTGAGCTTCAGCTTTTGATTTGATCGATTCTCTGTAAGGAATCTTGGGCTTTTCAAGTTCAACATCAACGCCAAAATTACTTTTCAGGCGGTCAATAATTACGGCAAGATGCAGCTCTCCCTGCCCGGAAACTATGGTTTGCTTAATCTCGGGATCAACCTCAAGCTTGAATGATGGGTCAACTTCACGGAGCCGCGCCAGGCCCGTAGCGATCTTTTCTTCATCGCCTTTGGCTTTGGCTTTGCTCGCCATTCTGATAACCGGATTAGGAATGGGCGCCGGCTTAAATTGAATTGGAGTTTTTTTATCGGCGAGAGTATGGCCGGTATGAGTGCTTTTTAATTTTACCAAGGCCCCGATATCACCAGCTGAAGTGGTTCCGACCTCTTTGCGATCCTTGCCTTTCATCTCGAAAATCTGGCCGATTCTCTCTGAAGAATTGATATTTACATTCAAAAGATCATCGCCGGTACTGATTTTGCCCGAAAATACCTTAAAAAACGAAAGCTCACCAACGTGCGGCTCTGAGATTGTTTTAAAAACGTACAGCGATGTAGGCTCATTGACCGAAATTTTACGAATGACAGGTTTATCGGTACCGGGAAGTAAACCCTCTTTTTCGCCAATATAATCCGGAGCCGGGAAAAATTCGGCGGCGAAATCAAGAAAGGCCGGGATACCGGCTGTCTCTAAGGCCGCACCAGCGAAAATGGGATAAATCTTAGCGGTAGCGATTCCCTTTTTCAAACCATCCCTGAGTTCATCGGGAGTAAGTTCACCAGCCTCAAAGAATTTTTCCAATAAGGCGTCATCGGCCTCGGCGGCAGCTTCCATGATTTTCTCGCGGTAAGCGTCAGCGGCCCCTTTGAGATCCCCTGGAATTGCGACTTCCTTAACTCCGCCGGATTTATCATGCGTATATGCTTTCTGCGAAATAATATCGATTATCCCCTTGAAGGTGGGACCCGCTCCCCATGACATCGTTACCGCTACTGCTCTGGCGCCGTAGGACTCCTGAATTTGGCCCACGATTTTATCAAAATCGGCGTGCTCTTTATCCATGCGATTTATAAAAAAGCCGCGGGGAAGCCCTAATCGCTGGCTGATACGCCAGATCGTATCTGTTCCTACCTCAATACCCGTGACACCGTTGACGGCAATAAGGGCAAAATCAGAGACACTCAATCCGGCTTCGACCTCTCCTACAAAGTCGGTGTAACCGGGCATATCGATTATATTAAATTTATGGCTACCCCATTCGAGATGAGAGATTGCCAGGCTAATTGAAATTTTTCTGTTTTTCTCATCCTCGCTATAATCGGAAACGGATGAACCATCATCTACACTTCCCATGCGCCCGATAGCTTTTCCGACGAACAGTATTGCCTCATTGAGCGTAGTCTTGCCGGTACCGCCATGGCCCACCAATCCTATATTTCGCACCCTTTCAATTGTCTCTTCTTTCATCATGCCTCCAAAACAATTTTGAACAGATAACCAAAATAAAAATAGCGAAACAGAATGTCAATGATTATCCGTCCATTTTTTCAATTTAGCCTATATAAATGCGAGTGGGGATTGGGGTTGGATAGAAGGATTTTGGCTTATTCACTCCCATAGGCCGCGGGTTCCGCTTTTTCGGTCCCGGGGACCGAAAAAAAGAATTCCGGTTTATATGGAAAGTTATGCCTCAGGCAACCGCCTAAAAAAATCTTTCAGCCTGAGGCATAACTGAATGGTTCGGATTTCGTCCCGACCTTTGGTCGGGATGCGGAACCCGCGGCTCTCAGCCCGGCGGCCAGGAAAACCAGCGGCCGCCCATGACATGGGCGTGAAGATGGTAAACCGTCTGTCCGCCGTGACGTTTACAGTTAATTACGGTGCGGAAACCGTCGGCATCGAGGCCCTTACGTTTAGCCACCTGAACAGCAATGGCCATCATACGGCCAAGAGTTTGCTCGCTGGTATCGAGAATCGTTTCGATATGTTCTTTGGGGATTACCAGGAAGTGGGTGGGGGCTTGAGGATGAGTGTCCTCGAATGCGACAAATTGATCATCTTCATACAGGATTTGAGCTTTTAATTTATTTTGGGCAATTTCACAAAAAATGCAGGGTTTCATAAGTCTCCCAGACGGTTTAGTATCAGGGCCGGAAAGATCATGGCGGCAGTTTCGGTGCGAAGGCGCCGGGGGCCAAGATTAACTGGCATAAAACCGGCATGAAGACAGGCCTCGATCTCGCTTTCGGACAAGCCGCTTTCCGGGCCGACAAGAAGCAGAATTTTTCGGATAGCGCTGGTATCCTCGAGATAATGTTCAATTGATTTGGATGATGAATCCTGATGAGCCACCAGGGCCAGGTCGTAATCTTTGCGAAGGCAAAGTAGATTCCCAAAGGTTACTAAATCGCCTATCGATGGAATGATTGATCTTTTGGATTGCTTGGCGGCAGCGCGGGCAATCCGAATCAGACGCGATATTTTTTTGGCGGGTTGTGAATCCTCGGTTTGTTTGGAGTATCCCTTATCGGAGTAATAGAAAATGAATCCGGAGACGCCGATTTCGGTCCCCTTTTCGACGATCTCATCCATCTTATTGGGACGGCAGATACCCTGGGCGAGAGTGACATTGAAGAATGGTTCATTCTCAAGGCGGGTGGTGCTGGAGATAATTCCAGTAATCGAGGTTTTATTAATTGATTCTATAACAGCTCGATATTTGAGGCCGGAACCATCGAATGCCCAGAAGGCGTCACCGATTTTCGCACGGAGTACCTGCGAGAGATGCTTGGCTTCCTCGCCGGTTAGGGTGAGCTTTTCTCCGGTAACCTGGTTGGGTTCAACAATGAAATTTGTGACGGTGACTATCGATGGGCTATCTCCAGGAAATAAAGTTTCTCAACCCGGTTAATTTGCAACTCATAACTCGTAACTGAGAAACTACCTCACCCCGCCCAGCGTCTGCCGGAGCTTCTCGAAAAACGATTTATCGGTTTTGGGCGGTTTATCGCCGCGCGTTTTAGACAGCTTTTGGAATATCTCGCGCTCATCATCGGATAGCTTTTCGGGGGTCCAGACTATCACTCGCACCAATTCATCGCCGCGCCCGAAACTATTGAGATGAGGGATACCCTTACCACGAAGCTGAAATATCTTTCCCGATTGTGTGCCCGCAGGGATCTTTATCGAAGTCATACCGTCGAGAGTAGGAACCTCGATCTCCGCGCCAAGGGCGGCCTGTGAGAATGAAAGCGGTATCTCGCAGATAATATCATCGCGGTGACGAGTAAAATGCTCGTGTTCCAGTTCGTTGATAACTACTATCACATCGCCGGGCGGCCCGCCTTTGGGGCCGAAATCACCGGAGCCTTTTACTTGAAGATAATTGCCTGCTGCCACTCCCGCCGGAATCTTGACACTGACCGTAGAACTACCGCTGATAAGGCCATGACCGCTACACTTGGTGCATTTCTTGTCGATTATCTGGCCCTCTCCTCCGCATTTGGAACAGGGATGAATATTGACAAACTGCCCGAATATCGAACGTGAGACGCTGCGCACCTGGCCGCTTCCGCCGCAGGTGGGGCAAGTCCGTTTGGAGCTTCCGCGCTCGGCCCCGCTGCCGCCGCAGCTATCGCAGGCTATTTGACGTTTAACCTTGAGAGTTTTCTCGACACCTTTGGCAATCTCTTCCAAGGTTAAATCGAGAGTTACTTGAAGGTCGCGCCCACGTTGGGGGCCTCGTCTCTGGCCACCACCGCCTCCCATGCCGAACAGGTCTTCGATACCAAATCCCCCAAAATCGTGCATGAAAGCCCTAAGCGCATCGCTGATATCAAACCCTCCGAATCCATTGAAACCGCCTCCACCACGCAGCCCATCGTGGCCATACTGGTCATAAATCTGACGTTTCTCCGGACTTTTCAGGATTTCGTAAGCCTCAGTGGCTTCTTTGAACGACTCCTCCGCGTCCTTATCACCGGGATTTTTATCGGGATGATATTTGATCGCCAGCCTGCGATACGCTTTTTTTATCTCGTCCTCATTTGCGCCGCGATCGAGGCCAAGTATTTCGTAATAATCTCTTTTTGCCATGTTCCTCTGTTCCGAACTGTTAAATCTGTCCAGAACTATAAATATATTCTATTCTGAAGTTTAAGTCAATTAATGGGATATTAAGCCCTCTAAAAGAATCAAGACCCGAGGGGGGTCTTGATTCAAAGCAAATCCCATCGGGATTTGATATACTCATAAATATTTACTACTTATCGTCAACAACTTCAAAATCGGCATCGACGGCGCCGTCATCGGGCTTTTTACCGCCGGGAGGCTCTTGTCCCGGAGGCGGGCCGCCTGGCTGTCCTGCCTGTTGCTGAGAAGCCTGCTGCTTGTACATTTCCTCGGCCATTTTGTGCGAGGCCTGCATTAGCTCCTCAACCGCCTTATCGATCTCAGCGGGATCAGTAAGCTCTTTAGCCTTGTTGACTTTCTCGATCGCTTCTTTTATTCGGTTGCGATCAGGCTCTGATATCTTATCACCATATTCCTTGAGGCTTTTTTCGGCCTGGTAGGCGGACGCGTCAGCTTTGTTGCGCGCCTCCACCAAATCACGAGCCTTTTTATCCTCGGAGGCATGAGCTTCGGCGTCCTTGACAAGCTTTTGAATTTCAGCATCGGATAAACCCGACGATGCCTCGATCTTGATCGATTGCTCCTTGCCTGTCCCCAAATCCTTGGCCGAGACGCTTACGATACCATTGGCATCGATATCGAAAGTGACTTCAATTTGCGGAATGCCGCGGGGCGCCGGCGGAATGCCAACCAGGTCGAACTTGCCCAGGGTGCGATTGTAAAGAGCCATGTCGCGTTCGCCCTGCAGAACATGAATCGAAACCGCCGGTTGATTATCCGATGCTGTTGAAAAAACCTGCGACTTGCGAGTAGGAATCGTGGTATTGCGGTCGATGAGACGTGTGAAGACGCCTCCCAGAGTTTCGATTCCCAGCGAAAGCGGAGTGACATCGAGTAGGAGCACATCTTTAACCTCGCCGCCTAAAACACCTGCTTGAATCGCGGCTCCGATTGCCACCACCTCATCAGGATTGACACCTTTGTGCGGCTCACGTCCGAATAGCTCTTTTGCTACCTGCTGAACTCTGGGCATACGGGTCATGCCGCCAACTAAGATCACCTCGTCAATTTGCGACGCCGTCAGCTTGGCATCCGCCAGCGCTTGACGGCAGGGACCGACAGTACGCTCGATGAGATCCTCGCAGAGCTGCTCGAGCTTGGCGCGTGTTAATGTCAGATCAAGATGCCTGGGGCCGTTCTGATCGGCGGTAATAAAAGGCAGATTAAGCGAGGCTTGCATGGTACTGGATAGTTCGGTCTTGGCCTTTTCGGCAGCTTCTTTGAGCCGCTGGAGAGCCATCCGATCCTGCCTTAAATCTATGCCATTGCTTTTCTTGAATTCGTCAGCCATCCAATCTATGATGCGCTGATCGAAATCATCGCCGCCAAGATGAGTATCGCCGTTGGTTGAACGCACCTCGAATACGCCTTCTCCAAGCTCTAAGATCGAGATATCGAATGTCCCGCCGCCAAGATCGAATACCGCCACCTTCTGATCCTTCTTTTTTTCCATACCATAAGCCAGCGATGCGGCCGTTGGTTCATTTATGATACGAAGCACATCGAGACCTGCGATTCTACCGGCATCCTTGGTAGCTTGACGTTGAGAGTCGTTAAAATATGCCGGGACAGTGATAACAGCCTGCTTGACCTCGGCGCCCAGATAATCCTCAGCGGTCTTTTTGAGATATTGGAGGATCATGGCCGAAATTTCAGGCGGAGAATATTCCCCTCCCAAAACTGCCACCCGGCAATCATCATTGGGAGCGCCGACCACTTTGTAGGGTACAATTTTCTCCTCCGATGCCACCTCGGAATGGCGCCGTCCCATAAAACGCTTGATTGAAAAAACGGTATTTTCAGGATTTGTAATTGCCTGACGTTTGGCGATCATCCCCACCAGCCGCTGACCGTCCTTTGTGAATCCCACTACCGATGGTGTAGTACGGCCTCCTTCAGGGTTGGGGATAACAACAGGGTCGCCACCCTCCATAACGGCCACGCAAGAGTTGGTCGTGCCCAGATCGATTCCAATTATCTTTGCCATTTTATTTTTATCCTCCCAAATAGATCAATTTATGTTCAAAGCCCCTTGGTTGGCATCAGGCTTTCGACTTTACGCCAATTTGAGTATCAGCGGAAAATTTTCGATATGAATAAGTTAGTATGCACCCGTTGATAAGTTTATTGATCAAACCTGTAAACAACATCCCCCATGCTACCACTGCCGGCGCGATGGTAGTATAACCGATAAGAATCGAGTATGGAAGATCACTTACCGCGAATAGAACCAATCCGACAAGAAGCCCGCGTGAAATCCAATTTGATGGCAACTGAGATAATAGCATCCGATAGACCATAACAATAAGAAAAGTGATGATAAATTCAACCAATAGAAACAGCAGCGGAAAATTTACCGACTGCTCCGATGTAAAGTAGCCTTTCAATTGAGCGCGGGCGAACTCGTTAACAAGCCTTGGCTCTATCAATTGCAGTACCTGGCCTATGACGATTGTTGCAATAGCGACGATTATAGAAGTCCACCAGATTGGCTTCCAATTAATTTTCCCATCCATCAATAATTCCTTATTTTTATAGCTGTATAGCCCTAAAATTTATGACTTTTCATTAAAATGTTTTTCCGCAAGCCCCTTCAAATTCGACAACTGTTTGGATGCCATAAAGAAGTCGCCTACCTCAATTACTACCTGAGAATAAAGCCAGCCCCAAATCCCCTCATAGTCGGCTCGCACCACCATACTAACCCTGGTTTTATCATGCCCCATATCGTTGAAATAATAACCACCATACATGCAGTTTATACCAAGCTTGGGGAACTTCGGATCGCTTCCAATATCGAACGTGATGCTTTTATTGCGCTTGACCTCAACTACTTTGCCGATCAGAAAAGCGTCTCCCTCTTTTAAATCAGGCATATCTTCGATCAACCGCTGGACGCTATGCCGCCCGCGGAAATCAAGCAGATCCCAACTATAAGAACCGGCCTCCGGCATCTGCCGTACCCAACGGAAAAGATATTCGGGAGGAACATTAACCTCCACAGTGCGGACAACGCGCAAGTCGGAATTCGGACAAAATTCATCGGCTTTATATTTGGCGGCAACCTCCTGATCGGTTGAGCCCCAACGATCCCAGGATGGCTGTAAATATACTTTATAAGAAACAATTGCCACAACTATGAGAACTATGAAAAGAACGATAAGTTTGATAGGCTTAAACTGAGGGCTGAACCAGCAGATGATATGATAGATCATGTGCCCGAACCAGATAATAAGGAGAGCCAGACCCAAAATTGCCCAAAATGCCAGATAAAGAACTTTGCCAAGCAGCAGGAGCAAAGCCGCGATTGCCGCCCAGATTAGCAGGCTTATGGCATATTTTAGCATCGTTAGCATTCATCCTCTCCTTTTTAATCAGGGGACCGAAATATGGCCCTAAACAATACCTAAGAACTTAATTGGAACGAATAATAAGAAATAGAAGAGGGAAATTCAAGCGGTGTTATTGAAACAGTTATGGGTATTTACTTGTTATCAAAATTAACAATTGATATTTCTCGTCTTACACATGATATTGAAGCCGGACAATTCATCGAATTACGACCATAACTGGAGACTAGCCATGACTAAAACCAAACATATTATTTTGGGAGCCGGCGGGGCGATAGGAAATGTACTGGCCGATGAACTCGTTGCGAGAAATGAAAATGTAAAGCTCGTCGGTCGAAGCGGCCGTAATAGGCCCGGGGCAGAATCACAACAGGCTGATTTAACTAAACTGGATGATGTTACCCTGGTTGTCGAGGAATCGTCAATTGTCTATTTGGTGGCCGGACTTCAGTACAAATTATCCGATTGGCAGGACCAATGGCCTAAAATAATGAGCAACGTCATTTCGGCCTGCCAGGCGAAAAGCGCGAAGCTTATCTTTTTCGATAACGTTTATATGTACGGAAAAGTAAACGGAGCGATGACCGAGGAGACTCCCTATAACCCCTCCAGCAAAAAAGGCGAAATTCGAGCCAGAATAGCCACTCAACTAATGTCCGAAGTTAAGGCCGGAAACATTACAGCTCTTATTGCGAGATCGGCCGATTTCTATGGACCTTACACCGAAAAAACAAGCGTACCGTTCTTTCTTGTGATTCAACGATTGGCGCAGGATAAAAAAGCTCAATGGCTGGTTAATGCTAAAACGAAGCACACCTTTACCTTTACCGGCGATTGCGGAAAAGCGCTTTATCTATTAGCGACAACTGAGGATGCAGCCAATCAAATCTGGCATCTTCCCACTGCCAGCCCGCCGATAACGGGCGAGGAATTTATTAAAATAACTGCCGAATTCCTGGGCAAAAAAGCGGAATATGCAACTCTTAATAAATTAATGTTGAAGGCTGCCGGACTGTTTGATTCAACAATTAAAGAATCTTATGAAATGCTCTATCAGAACGAATTCGATTATATATTCAATTCCACTAAATTCGAAAAAAGATTTGGATATGCTCCGACACCATACAAAGCGGGCATCAAAGAATCAATCGAGCATTTCAGGCGAAGAAAACTGATATAATCTAAGATTATCAGCGAATCTCGATGAACGGGCCAATATCATGCGGAGATTCTAAAATTTCCCCGATTAAAACCGTCTTATTCCAATAAATCTTATTTCCGGCCTATGATCTTTAAAATCTCTTCAATTTCCGGGAAACGCCCGGTTTCTTTTTTTGAATAGATTTTATTGCCATCGACAGTTACCTCGAAAGCGCCGCCTCCGGATTTTATAAGCTCCGGTTTGACACCATACTTGTTTTCAATGGCCTTCGCCAAACTGGCTGCCTGGGGATCATAGTGTCAGAGTACACAGTATTCTATTTGAATCTTCATTTGATCAACCAAAGACTCGATTCGCTTATTAGGCATGGCTTTCGGCTACCGTAAGCCACAACAGCGCTAAAGGTTACATTTCTATATTTTCTGCTTCCGCCGGGCTCTGAACCGCCTCGATGAATGGGGGGATATTTTCAACCGCTGTTTCCGGGACTTTTAGGCCGGATCTTTCGATCACCTCCAGCGCCAGGCTGGTGTAATCATTGGCGCCGTTGCTCTTGGATGCTGCACGGAAAATTGAGCGACGATTACCGGGAGCCTCGGCTAAACGGATATTTTTTCTGATCACAGTATTGAAAACCAGCGGCCCGAGGTTTTCGCTTTGCTTCATGACATCAAGAATCTGCGCCGACAACCTGGTGCGCGAATCAAACATACACGGCAAAATTCCCATGATATTGATATTGGCATTATATTCGTTCTTAAACTCCGTTAACCATTGCAGGAACTTGATTCCTCCCTTAAGAGGCAGAGTTTCGGTTTGGATTGGGATCACGATGGAATCTGCCGCCATCAGGGCATTGGCGATCAGCACGTTCGACGATGGGGGGCAATCAATGACAACAAAATCATATTTTTCAATCCAGCTTCCCAGGCGTTCGCCAAGGATGAAGGGGTCGATATTTTCCATGAGAACAATGTCGTTGAGATGTTTTCCGGCTGGAATGAAATCGACAGATAATTCATCAGATTTCTTAATAGCTTCGAGAAAACCGATAGTCCCCCTCAGGAGGTCTCCCGTACCGGTGCCATTTTCGGATGGCTCTTCGATCAGCCAGCTCGAGAGGCTTCCCATGGGATCGAGATCGATAAGAAGTACTTTGAACGATTTTTGAGCTAACGCCGCGCCCAAATTTACGCAGGTGGTGGTTTTTCCAACCCCCCCTTTTTGATTGACGACCGCAATAACCTTGGTCATGGAAGCATTCCTTTCCAGATTCGTTAAAACCTAAATTGTATTAAATCACGATTCTTTATTCTTTTTTTGAAGATGCTACGATGACTTTAACGTGTCGGATAACTTTATCATTCAGCATATAGCCCGGCGAAATGACTCCGATAACTGTCCCCTCATCGGCATCCGATGGGAGCTGCATGACAGCATCGTGGTATTGCGGATCAAATGGCTGACCCATACCGTCAAACTGAACCACGCCCCGGCTTTTCAAAACTGCCATTAGCTTGTCATAGATCATCTTCATCCCCTCGATGAAGTTGTCTTTGCCAGCCTGTTGATTTTGGCCTTCGGCCGTAGCCGCGGTTTGTAATGCCCTGTCGAAATCATCGATAACTCCAAGGAAATCCTGAATTAACTCTTCATTGGCATTTTTAACGATTTCGGCATATTGACGGGCGGTTCTTTTTTTATAATTATCAAACTCCGCCGCCAAACGCAGATACCGATCTTCCAATTCCGCGCAGGGGGGTGTTTTCTCTTGACCTGTTTTGTAAGCGGCTAACTCGGCCGCGGGGTGTAATTTCTTTGCCACCTTAAAACCTATTACAATACTTTATGTTTTTACTACAATGAGTCTGAATTGTCAAGCAACTACTCTGATAAAACTTCGGATAATCTCTTGGCTGTATAATCCACGATTCCCAGCAATCTGGAATAGGGCATCCGTGTAGGCCCGATGATACCTAAAACTCCTTTGAATCGCCCGGCCTGATAAGTGGCCGATAGCAGCGATAATTCCTCAGCCGAGGCGCCCCTGGCACTCTTGACGCCGACGACCACAGCCGTGCCGTCAGCACCGGCGCTGGAAACCAGATTATACACAGCTTGTCGTTCCTCGATAAGATCGAATAACTCCCTGATCTTAACGGGATTCTGAAACTCCGGCTGGCTTAATATATAGCGAGTCCCGCCAAAATGAACATCGACCTCATCATTAAATTTGAGAAGCTCATCCGAAGATTCAATAAACATTTTAATAAGGTGCGGATCGCCGCTGGTGGGCGTGGCCAGCCGCTCCTTTATAGTGTTCTTTATTTCGCCGATCGTCAAACCGCAGAGACGTTCATTCAGAATCGCTGATGTTTCCATCAAGCCTTTTTCTCGAAGCTCCGTTTCGACCTCAAGTAGAATGGTGCGGGCTAACCCCGATTTCATGGCCAGGATCACCATTACTCTTCGATCAGCCACCGGTATAAGCTCCAAACGGGTCAGGACCCCCGATTCGAAACGCGGTGAGATGGTAACACCCAGCTGATGAGAGACGTTACCGAGAACCCGGGAGGTTTGTTCGAGAATCTGTTCAATCCCCGCAAATTCCATACTGATATTGTTCTGGATTTTTTCCTTATCGGTTTTGGTCAGTTTCTCCGGACGAAGCAGAAAATCGACATACAGGCGATATCCCAGCGTGGTCGGGATTCTCCCTGCTGAAGTATGGGGCTGTTTTACCAGCTCCTGCTCCTCGAGAACTTTGATAATATTCCGGATCGTAGCCGATGATAAATTCAATCCGCATTTTTGGGCCAGAACAGATGACCCAACCGGCTCAGCCGATGCGATATAATGATCGATAAGAGCCTTGAGTATCTGCTTTTCGCGTTCAGATAAATTCGTAAATGTCATGTCTCAATAATCCTCATCCAGCCAAAATATACGTATTGATTATAACCAGTCAAGATTAATTGAGTTTCCGCCAAACTAAATGCTATCTATAATTTGCCGGATCGAAGAATGGAAATGGCAAGACCCGCCCCCAGAATGCCTGCGAAGAGATAACCCAGAAGCCCCAAGGCCGGGACACCGTAAATTTTCAAACCCACATTTATGGTCATTATCATGGACGAGCCCACTATAATAGCGGCTATTATCAGGGCAAAAGAGAGCCTGTTTGATGATTTATCAAGTTCAAGTATCAAGCGCTCCAGGCCATGCACGTTGAGCCCAACTCTGATCTTGCCCTTATTAAGCTTATTGGTGAATTCGCTAAGTTCTTCCGGCAATTTTGTAATTAGATCATGAAATTCCGAAACAGCCATCACGGCATCGCGTTTTAAACGTTTAGCGCTATATCGTCGAAGAGCCATCTTTTGCACAAAAGGCGCGGCACTTTCGATAAAATCGTAGGTCGGATCGAGTTGGCGTGCCACCTCCTCATAGGTTACCAAGGCTTTTCCGAAAACCATAAATTCAGATTGCACCTTTATTTTATGTCGATGTGCAATTTCGAAAAACTCATCGGAAATTGTGGCCATGTCGAGTTCAGCAAGTGGAATCCTGTAGTAGCGGGTTATAAGTTCGCTGACATCGGATTCCAGGACCGCCTCGCTAATATCCTCCGGAAGAACCCCTGCCTTTTTAAATGAATAAACCACCAACGCGGGGTCGTTGTTTACAATAGCCCCCAGAAGTTCGGCGGTTTGTTCCATTTGGGTGTTTGACATGATACCCACCATGCCATAATCCACAGGGGCTATCCGTCCGCTGGATGTCACAAATAGGTTTCCGGGATGGGGATCGGCATGGAAGAAACCATCATCGAAAACCATTTTAAAAACCATATCTCCGCCGCTTCGACAAACCGCTAAAGGATCGATTCCCGCAGTACGAAGAGCCTCAATATCGGTTATTTTAATGCCATCGATTCGGTCCATAGTTAGCATATACCGGGTAGTATAATTCCAAAAAACTCGGGGAATATATATGCGGGGATCGTCTTTGAAATTACGGGCGAATATTTCGATATTACGTCCCTCGTATAGAAAATTGATTTCCCTTCGAGTCGATTTGGCAAGCTCATCAACCAAACCAATCGGCTCATATTGACGGCTTTCGGGAACATGCCTCTCCAGCAGAGATGCTATATCCCGCAAGATTATCATATCGGAATCTATCACTCTCTTAATGCCGGGCCTTTGGATTTTAACTACCACTGCGGTCCCATCAAGGAGGGTGGCATAATGCACTTGTGAAAGAGAGGCCGAGGCGATCGGAACAGGATCGAACTGTAAAAAGGCCTCAGATACGGATTTGCCCAGATTAGCTTCAATGGCCGCGATAGCCACCTCAGGAGCCAGAGGAGCGGCCCTATCCTGGAGTTTACTAAGTTCGATCACCAACTCGGATGGAATCAGAAACGGCCTCATCGAAAGAACCTGGCCAAGTTTGATAAATGTAGGCCCAAGCTCTTCGAGCGCTTTTCTGATTCTCACGGCGTATGACATTTCCGGAGGAGGCATTCGACGGAAAACGCGCCGTCCAATACGATAAGCGGTATAGAGATTTAAACGGGCCACAATCTCGCCAAAGCCATATTCGATCAACACTGCTGTGATCTCTCTATAGCGCTTCAGATTTCGAATAGTTTTTCCGGGGCGGGTAAAGTCCATCCTATCCCCTTTTAGAGTAATTTATAAATTAACATTTTCGTCATTTTTGGCTTTGAACCGCCTCTATAAGGCGGATGTCATTAACTTTGAGACTCCCGCTTATTTTGCTCTGTTTTCAAGCTCCGATAGCCTGACATTCAATTGTTCGATTCGATTCGCCAGTTGCGATATTTGCTCATTAAATTTCGATGATATCCGCCCTGAAAACCTTTCGAACAACTCCTCGGTATGCTGCCGCAATTTTTCGGTGGAATCAATTGACTTGTTAACGAAATTCTTTATCGCTTCGGCCCTTTCATCGCTTGTCATTTCGCCTCGTTTGACCAGCTCATCGAGCATCTGCTCCGCTTTCTCACGAGTAAGATCGACGGCGCCAATCGATGCCAGTGTGATTTTCTTCAAAATATCCATGATATTCCTTCCTCCCTTTTTATTTTTTTCAAACAGTTCTACCCTAAACATGCTAACGAGTAACTGAAACTGAATCCGGTTTTCTAATCTTAATTATATGAGTTATAAAATGCAAAGAGAATCTCTTTTTGTGGCAAAATTATGCCCGTTTAACCTGCCATCGACTGCCTCGGCACACTTCTGGCTACTCGATACGCCGCGGGTTCCGCCTTTCGGTCCATCGGACCGAAAGAGGGAAACGGATTGGGGGTTCGGGACCCCCAATCCGATTCCCGCGTCCCGATCTTTGATCGGGACGGGCGGAACCCGCGGCAGTACTGTTTACATCAGATACAGTAAAGGCGTCCAGCAGACTTGCCAGACGCCCATTGATAGTCTATTTACCAGCTTCCGGTGGCGCCACCGCCGCCACCTCCACCGCCGCCGCCGAAACCACCGAAGCCTCCTCCACCACCTCCAAAGCCACCGCCGCCGAATCCGCCCCCGCGACGGCCGCCACCCATGCCACCCAGCATCATTAGCCAGAACAGGCTTGATCCACCGCCCAAACCTCGGCCACGGCCTCCAAAAACCATCATTAAGATAATTATAACGAATATAAGCGCGCCAAATCCCTGGGCGCCTGATGAGCGTTTCTTTGGTTTGGGCACCGCTCCCATATCAGCGCCTAAAACCTGACCAATTCTGATAACGCCAGCCAATACGCCATCGCCGTAATTGCCAGAGCGAAAACGAGGTACCATTTCCTCACGGCCGATTTGCCCGAGCGTCGCGTCAGTAAGCTGTCCTTCGAGACCATAGCCGGTTTCGAACCGATAAGCGTGGTAACGATTGGTTTCATCATCGATAATTAATAGCACCAGGCCGTTATCCTGACCTTTCTTACCGATCTTCCAATCCGTAAGGTAGGCCAATGCCTGTTCCTCAATTGAGGTATTGGCAGGCAGAGAATCCTGGATAATTACTGCGATTTCAGCTCCGGTACCTTGTTCGATAGTCTGGATTGCATCGGTGATTCTTATTCTACTCTGGCTATCGAGTAGATTCATAAAATCGGACACATATCCCTGAGGAGGCGGAAGCCCAGCAGATGCCGATAGCGTCGTCATCATCAGGATTGCGAATGTTATTTTAATAGTTCTCACTTAGGGATTATATGTATTTAAGGATAGATAGGTCAAATAGAAAAGGCGAAATATGTCGCGATTTGATCAGTATCCGATTAAAAATTCGATTGTGCCGTTTTACTAATGTATGTTTCCGTCAATTTCATCACATCGATTTGCAAATTCTAAGCATCATGTCGGAAAGACGAAAGACATGTTACTTCAATAGTCAAAGTTATCCCTTCAATTGAAAACTGCGATATTCTAATAGAAATCCAAGGGATTGTCTGAAAACTGTTTCCCTAACCATAAGAATTAAATACGGTTAACAATAATAATATGGGCAATGCCCGATAAATTTGCATAAATTTTAATAATACCGGTTACGCTTTTCCCAATGAACTGTTGTGAAATAATTATCATCCAAAACCACCAAAAACCATATTTTAATTGACTTTGCCTGGCAAGATTATTAATTATGAGACTTAATGGATATCGATAGCAAATTATTATTTCGAACCCTTGACAATGGAAAAAATATGAACATGTTGATAATTAGTATAATTATCCAAACTCAAAAACCAAGGAGAATAGATATATGCTAAAACAACGTCTTGAAGCACTTATCCCCAAATGGCGCGATGAAATAGCC
This sequence comes from uncultured candidate division Zixibacteria bacterium, assembly GCA_963801605.1. GTDB lineage: Bacteria > Zixibacteria > MSB-5A5 > UBA10806 > UBA10806 > UBA10806. The sequence continues at coordinate 1,169,470 of CAWDFP010000006.1, read as the reverse complement.
GTCATAAACAAACAGCATGGAAACCAGGTTATTTCCGATGTTAATATCGGACAGGCCTATGGCGGTATGCGCGGTGTCAAAGGAATGATCTGCGACACCTCCGAAGTACCCCCGGATAAAGGACTCATCATTCGCGGAATCCCCGTGGCTGAATTGACCGAAAAGCTGCCCGAGGAGGTCCTCTACCTCTTGCTCACTGGAGAGCTTCCCGATCAGAAAGAGCTGAAAAGCCTTCAGGCTGATCTCCAAGCCAGATCCAAAGTACCGGCTTACGTCTGGAAGACATTAGAGGCAATGCCCAAAGATTCGCATCCTATGGTGATGTTCAACACCGCCATTCTAATTATGGAGAAAGAATCGATCTTCCGCAAACGTTATGATGAAGGCATGAAGAAGAACGATTACTGGCTTCCTACGCTTGAGGATTCACTCAATATTATCGCCAAGCTGCCCGCCATTGGCGCCGGAGTATATCGCATGCGCTTCAAAAAAGGCCCGCGCATTGCCGGCAAAAAAGGACTCGATTGGGCGGCCAACTATGCTCACATGCTTGGCATTAAGGATAAGACCGGTGAGTTAGCCAATTTGATGCGCCTCTATATGGTGCTTCACAGCGATCACGAGGGCGGTAACGTATCTGCTCATACCTGCCATTGCGTAGGTTCGGCCCTTTCCGATCCATACTATGCTGTTTCGGCCGGTCTCAACGGGCTCGCCGGCCCGCTTCACGGTTTGGCCAATCAAGAGTGCCTGGGTTGGGTGCTGATGGTACTTGATATGTTCAAAGGCGTTCCCACCGACGATCAGCTTCGCAAATTCGCCTGGGATACGCTAAATTCAGGTAAGGTTATCCCCGGTTATGGCCATGCCGTACTCCGCATCACCGATCCGCGTTTTGACGCTTTCCGCGCTTTTGGAAAACGTGTAATGTCAGATGATCCAGTCTTCCAGATTGTTAATAAGGTATTTGAAATCGTGCCAAAGGTTCTCGTTGAGCAGGGCAAAGCTAAAGATCCATGGCCCAACGTTGACGCCGGCTCCGGCGCGCTGCTTTATCATTTCGGATTGAAAGAGTTCTCGTATTATACAGTGCTCTTCTCGATCTCACGTGCATTGGGCATGTGCTCTCAGCTTGTCGTCAACCGCGCTTATGGCATTCCGATCGAACGCCCTAAATCAGTGCCAACTGCCTGGATAAAAAAGCAGATTGCCGCGGCACAACCTCCAACGCCGCCTGCGATGTAATTTTCTGAATATTACTATTTCCGGGGATAGAGCCATTAGCTCTATCCCCTTTTTATTAGTATTAAAGTGTGATTGATTAATTTTTATTAATGCAAGTCTACGGAGCAAATTAAAATTTTGTATAGAATTATCTAATCCTTAAGCCTTGTGGGCTATTGCAAAATCCTTATACCAGTTGCCTGACGAGTTGTTTTGGCTTAATGCGAAATGCCGAAAATTCTCTCGGCTTTGGATGGTGGTCCTATTTTGGATTTGATTTCTTCGATATTGGCAAACCCCGCTAAACCTGAGAAAGTAGCTTTAGCCGCCGCATAATGGTTGGCCGTTTCCAGTGAACCTACGATATTTCCCGAAATCAAATAATGATATAAAAATGAGGAACTTAGCGTATCTCCGCATCCGGTGGCATCCACTTCCCTGGTAATTTTGACTGCCGGTATATGGTAGTAGCGCCCTTCGGAATGTTGCGATAATATTACGCCATCTCGTCCGGCTGTAATTATCGCAACCTGGGGGCCAGCCTTATGTAATAGTTCAAAGGCTTCCATCGCCGCTTTACGGCTATCGAGTTTTCGACCAAAAATACTGGAAAGCTCAAGCAGATTCATTTGAATTATATCGACTGCCGACAAATAATCGCGCCAGCGGGGATGATATCGTATAAATCTTATTTTATCGCTATCCAAACCCAGCGAAAGGCTGTGGTAATCGCAATATATCAGGCCCTTATAATGTTTCCTTAAAGCCTGTAAATCAGAAAGTTTAACATCATTTCCGGAGATAAAATTAATCAAAAGTGCATTGCATTTTAAGAGCGCCGAATCAATTTTAAGAGGGACTTGTCTCCCGGAATTCCATTCACCGCGGCTGCCATCGGGATTGTAAGTTAGCCGATGGACCGCATTGGGCCGTCTGGCATAATTAACGTTCGCGAGATCAAATCGAGGCGATAAATCGAAAAGCTCATCGGATAGACACTTTATATCGCTCCCGATACGGCAAACGGGATAAATCTTTCCCTGGACCTGAACGGCCGCCAACGCCGCCAGATTATAGGCTGTGCCTCCCAGGGCGACACTAATTGCGCCATCGAGCGTCTTTATCTCATCTTTTACCAGGTGCCCGATTACTGCGATTTTGGGCATATCCACTAATCTGGTACTCATATCGCTCTTAATATAATCTGTGGCGTGAATTGAATAAATAAAAAAAAGGCGCCCGAATATATCGGGCGCCCTAAAAATAGTAAAAATCGATTAGTAATTTCGAGGATCAAACCATGCCAGCATTTGATTTACCACCTCTTGAGCCTGCTCAGTTTGAATAAAATAGAGCGGGAAAGCGAAGTAAGAGGTCTTAAATGTCCCTCGATTATAGCGAGTTGCCACCGGGAAATTATGGAAACGGGAGGTGTCGGGATTGACCGCAGTATATTTATAAATGGTTTCGGAATCCCCGAGCCTGTTTAAGTTATCCACCCCGATGAGTCCATGAGAATAGAGGAAATAAGTCGTGTCAGTACCGCTGATTCGAGCCCAATTACATTGGGCTACTCGCAGAGTATCAACGGCTAAATCCGGGAATCCTGCAATGAGAGCCGATGCACCGGCAAATTCAGCCTGCCTGAAATTATTCGTGGGCTGCGAATAAGCGCCGGAAAGGTTAAAATATCTGTAAGCGATAGCATGCTTCCCGTCGCGGTCTCCATTGATACCGAAATCAATTCGGCCTCCGCCTGAGGGATCAAATGAACGCCTGCCAATAAGCCATATCATACCGCCGACATCCATATACAGCGAATAAGGTGTTTCCTGGATGTCTGTATCCAGCGGATAGTTGTAATCGGTATCGAGCAGGATAACCATTTTATGGTTATACAGATCCGATTTGGCAACGGCACGAGGCGAGGTATTGCTGATAAAATCCTTCCAATCGACATCGGTTACCGTATCGTAGCCCGCATTTTGAATCATCTGCATGTAGAAAGCTCGGACGGAATCGCGCTTGGAAACTCTAAGCTCACCTTTGGCGGTGGCGTTAAAAGCGCCTTCCTGGGCATAGAAACTGTGATTGGCAATTAGTATCGGTTTGGTTAATTCAGGATGTCTGATCCAGGTAGGCTCATAAGATGTCAGGTATCCCAGCGCCGGAACTGACGTTGTAAAAGCATCATCCCGGTTCTGAGCATAAAGGATGTACCAGCCGGTTTGAAGATTAGTGAGGTACATCTGCTTAGATCGAATCCAGACGCTGGTGTGTGTCGAATCCGAATAGTACTGGCGATAAAGGCCCGTGGTATCGGCGGATAATGAATCGGTAAAAGGTCCATAGATACGGATATTCCAATCGAAATCCGGCTGAATACTGCCGGGAATATCAATCGAATCTTTCCCTACCCAGGCAACTCTGATACCTTTCCAGGTGCCGGTTGTCTCCGGCAAGCTCCATTGTTGTTCGGGATGCACGCCATCTATTGTCATCGGTACTACGACATAACAGGTAGGGGGATGATTATTTCGCGCCATCTGCTTGTAAATAATACCCGAAAAGAGACTATCCTCATCCATGGCTCGAATAAAAACATATTGGCTGACAAACACCGAAGTATCCCCGGAGGCATATAGCGGTATGGTCGCTGAATCTGTATGAATGATATTCCAGCTGGCATTGGCGGGGAAGTTCTGCATCACAGAGTTTATCCCGCCAAGCGAATCGACTGATGAGGTTAGTATCACGGTATATTGATAGTCGAGCACTACGCCATCCTGGTCAGTGCTGAACCAATGCAAGACCGGATTACGATGGTTGAGTGTATCGATGCTAACGCTCGCCCAGAAAATCGACGGCGGCTGAGGGGTCAACAGTTTCCCCTTAAGCGATTTCTCGCTGCATCCGGCGAAAACCAGCATAAGCGTTGCCATTATCACAAGGACGATCAGTATTAGTTTTTGGTTTTTCATGCTTCATCCTCCCCTTAAAACCTGAATCCGAATGAGAACCGGTTTACAGAATCAAGAAAACCTAGATCCTGGTAAGCATAATCAAGGGTCAGACGATAACTTGAAAACGGCAGCCTGACTCCCGCGCCGAAGGTCAGACCTCCGCCCACATCGCCCTTATCATAATAATCGTAGTTGAACTTCTTACCGACCCGGATCGAATACTTATCGCTAAGCCAGTATTCGAGTCCCATATTGTACTTCTCAAGATTGTCATTGGGATGCGAAACCTGTACCGCTGCCGTCAAACGCGAGCTTTCGCTCTGGATGACATCGATAGCTGTGCCGAACCTGAAATCGGTAGGCAAAGGATAAGAATCGCTGATGAATGTCAAATCCGGTCCGAAGTTGGCAATCACCATACATATCTTGAAATTGCGGAATCCGGTATCGTAGTAAGTTCCTAAATCCATCGCCCAACCGGTGGCTTTGTACGTGTGTAGAAGCTGGGTGATATATTTCGCCGTTACGCCGACCGAAAATCTATCGGTTAAACCGGCGCTGTAAGAAAGTCCCATTGCCATATCCTGCGATGTAAAGGTCGTGCCGTTGCCGCGGATATGATCATAATCGGTTACCGGAATATCATCCATGTGGAGCGCATAGAATGCCGCTCCGAATGAACCGGCCAACGCTGGTGTCGGAAGCACAAATCCCACGAATTCATATTGAATTCCGGCGGGATATTGCACATGCGTGAATACCACTTCTTTCTGGGTAAGAAGAGACAGCGCACCGGGATTGTAATAAAGATCGGAGGCATCATCGGACACACCCAGGAAGGCTTCACCCATGCCTATGGCTCGTGCCGAAACCCCGATCTGTAGGAACTTGGCCCCCGCGGTCCCGACCTTAGCCTGCCCAAAACATAGGCCGGGGCTAAGCAGCAGCGCCACTAAGGGGAACAACAAAACGTATTTTTTCATTCATAGCCTCCTGGTCTATTTAATAATCGCTAACTTCCCAAGCTCATGGTAACCGTTGGCGCCTTCGATTACATAAATGTAAACGCCCGAAACCACGGCTTGAGTGTTGCGGCTGATGAGATCCCAGTAGCAGGTGGTCGGCGCGATCGTATATGGAGCGTCGCCATAATTGATCTGCTTGACCAAATCGCCATCGAGAGTAAATATTCTGACGGACCATCCTGGTGGCAGGCCTTCAAATCTGACGCGACGATCAAATACTGTATTGCCTGATCTGTCAGGATCTTCCCATCCCCTGTCGATATATCCGCCGGGCTTGGTAGCATCCGTAAAAATATATGGATTGGGGTAGACTGCGACTTTTTCACCGCTGCCTATCGCGATCGGGAAGACAAGCTTGGCATTAATGGCCGGTGACGATTCCAGTGAAGACAACTTTGTTACCGGATCACCATAGTCATAAGCCGTAACTGCAAAATAAAGACCCTGGGCTTCCGATAAGCTATCCATCTCCATATGGTACCAGCGAGTCGAATCGGGCGTCTGAACAGCCGCCAGGCCGGTGTTCCAACCATGCTTAATCCAGTGGCCTCCCTGCAGCACTCCGGCGGTATCCGGAATTAAGTCCTCTAATCTGAAAACGTCGGGATCAAAACCGGCTGGAAATTCCTCGATCCTTTTCGGGGCTTTTTTCCAATTAGTCCATTGTGCCGGCGATTGAGTGGTATCAAACCAGGTGTAATCAAAATCGACTAAATCGTAATCACCCAGAAGAGTATAATCATCGCTGCGGCCGGTTTTCGACATATAGACTCGATAACCTTCGAAATCAACTCTCTTGCTAAAATTATCCTTTGTGGATTCAGTTATATTTCCATCCCATGCCAAACTCACATACCCGGTACTGGTTGCGACGTACAATTTGGGAGCTGGAGGCGGAGGCGGACCAGCAAAATCCGGAACACCATCGCCTTTGAACCAGAAGGTATCGCCTGTGGCCGTAATTCGATAATCTCCAAAAGTACCATTGCCGTCGGTATCAACGCCAGGGTTATCATAAACCCAGTCGGCCCATTGCGCGTTAGTTGCAAAATCTGTAAAGTCCAGCTTGTCATAATAACGTCTGAATCGAAGCCGAATCGGATTCTTTTCCCATCAGATTGTTGGCAAAATTCTGGGGATCGGAATGTAAGTTCTCGCCGCAAACGTAAGCCGTGGTTAGCTTGAGGATGCTGTCGGAAGGTACGCTTGGAAAAGGACCGAATGAGAACAGATAGCGTGTGTCGTAACCGTTGGCCAGATCGGTAGCAGTGCTTGGCGGTGCTATCCAGCCCTCATGCTGAATAGCGCACCAAATTTGATCATAATCAAATTCACCGTTTGCCATCACTCTATATTTGGCCACATCTCCGCCAGGTGTACCCACACCGCCGCCCGGAAATGGTTCAGTACCGAACGAAGTTCTTCTCGGACCCCAATCCTTAGGGGCATCCATATTAGAAATCCACCAATTAAAACTGGTCTTAAGCGATGTATCGGCCAGCGGTGTTCTAACGACTCTTACGCCGGTTACACCGCGGGGAGAACGGTAGTCGTAGGCGCCGTCATAAGGTTGCCCATCGTTATCGGCAATCCAGGCGGTATTAATGGTTGTGGTGTCGCTCCCGGTGGTATTATAAAGATCGAAACCGCAGATATCGTCCTGGGCTCCCTGTTCGATACCGTAGGGGTTTTCCGAACTATGATACACATCGGCATCAATATAAAGTCCGACCCAGAGATTTTCCAGATTTCGACGGCCGATATTTGCAATATCGAAGTCGAAAAGAATGAAATCCTCGGCATATTCGTAGCTCCAGGCATAACTGCGCTGGGTAATTTCAATACCAAGTGGAATATGCTTGCGTCCATCGTTGGGATCTTCGCTAACCAGCGATGAGGTAACTGTATCAGTGTATACCGCAACATAGTCCTGTTCCGATTTTGCACCAGCCGAATCACCGTAAGGATAGACATCGGCAGGCCTGATCGAACGGACAAGGATATCTCCGCCGGGCGGGATTCGAGGGATACATTTCAAACAGGTTCCCCCACCAACCGTCATTACCAATCGATACCAGGGTATCAAATACGCTCTGGCCCAGATCATTAGTAGTATCGATTATGGCTCCAATCCAGAGCGCGCCCTGGAAAAGATACGTAAAGTTGCTTCCTCCGGGGAATTCGCAGCCGGGCGCCACCAGGTATTTCCCGCTGGCATCCTTGAATTCGCCATCCTGACTTCCGAAAAACCCGAAGTTGGTCACAGACATCCAAACTTTGCCAACATCGTGAACTCTCAATTGTGTATTGGGAAGCACGGATGGTTTGGCAAGCCTCCTTGGACCATCTCCGCTGGTATCATGCCGAAAAGCGGCCTGAAGGTTTGTCGCGAAACCTACAAGAAGAAGCAGTAAAAGAATCTTCTTTATCAAGTTCTTACCTCTCTTTCTTTCGTAACTCCCCGTAAAGGAGCAACGTGATAGATAAGTCTCTGCTCAACGAGGCGTCGAACATTTCTATTATTGTCATATTATTCATCTCAACCTTCACTATCACTTTACGCGCCTTAGAAATTCAAGCTCATGCCGAACTGAATTTGACGGCCGGAATCGTAATTGGCTGGATTGGCGTCCCTGGTAAGTCCGGTAAGAATCTGGCCATTTTCGTTTACATTGCTGTAAGCCAGACCTGTGGTGGTGTATACATCATTGATATTTTTGGTATCAAACAGGTTCAGGACGTTGACCGTAAAGGTATAGTTGAGTTTCCACGCCTGGAAATTCTTATCGAATCTAACATCCACTGTGGAGTAATTCGACATCCTCTTGGAATTGGCTAAAGGTTTCTCTCTTCCAATGAGTACCAGACCCGGATACTTGACATCTGGAGTAAACGGTTTCCCGGTTTTGAACTGCCAGATGAAATTGAGCGACCAGTCATCCGGTAAAGTAAAGATACCAAATCTCGGATGAACCTTCTTGGCTGCCCTGATATCGGCATTGACCGTTAACTGGTGTCTGATATCCCAATCAAGAGGCCTCTCCTGGATCGGAATCTCCTGACGATAGAAGCGGGCATAATAGTCGGCTTGTGACGAAGAGTTCTTGCCGAATGCCCAGGTATATTGATAGTTTAATGAGCCTGCCAGGAAGTTTCCATAGCGTTTCTCGAGCTGCATCTCCAAACCGCGAGTTCTGGCATAGTCAACGTTGCCGTAAACGTCGGTGGTTATTGGGCCGTAGACCTGCCGGATCGAGTTTAAGAGTCCGTAGTAGTCTTTATAGAAGCCGGAAAGATCGAGAACGTAACCATGAGAGATTGAATACTGAACACCCAACTCATAAGAGATTGTTTTCTGGAAATCGAGATTGGGGTTGCCGATGATCCCCGCGGCATTCGAAGCCTGAGTCGGTCTCTTGAAAAAGTTGCTCAAATCGGGCAATTGATAGAAATGCCCGTAGTTAAAGTATAGCTTGGCCTTCTCTGCGACCGGGAATGAGAATGATACCCTCGGCGAGAATTTGTTTCGGGAATCGTAAATAGCTTTTCCCTGGTAATTTTCCGAGGAATAAACTGAATCCTGCACTTCGTTCGCCTGCAGATAAAATTCGTAACGGAAACCCAGATCGGCGATCATTTCGCCATATTCCATTTTATCCCTGATATAGAACGAACCCTGTTTCGGAGTGCGGGTATAGAAGTCTCTAAAAATACCGCGATCGGGCCACGATCCTCCATCAGCGGAGCCGTCATAAGTCTGATCAGGATACTGTAATTCGTTCATATCCAGATTCATATCCTTATATTCGATACCCGATTTAATCTCGTGCTGCTTGGAGACCTGACTGGTCAGGTTTAAGCTGAAGGTATTGGTAGTGGTTTGGGTCATCTGCCAAAGAGCCCACTGATCATATCCGTAGTCCCAGAAACCATCAGCGGCATCATAAACACCGTTGCCGTTTTGATCAACAAAAGGTTCACCGTAATCGTAACGCCCGTTGGGAGCATCGTAGCGCCCATTGTTATTGAGGTCTACGTACGGAATTCCCTGACTCCAGGGATCACTCGGACCATCATGACGTCCATTGTTGTTGAGATCCCAGGCGCCCAGGAAAATGTCCTGCCCGGTTGGATTGTTTGGAGGGCCGGTGAAAACGCCATCCAAATCGACGTCTATAAATGGCTCTCCCGAGCTCTTATCGCCGTCGGTATAAGGTTCGGGCTGATCTATATTAATGACATCGCGCAATTGGGTATCATAAACCCCATTGCCTCGGCCATCTACCAGGTAAGAAGAATCGCCGGCGTCAAATACGCCATTGTTGTTCTGATCGTAGAAGTAGTGATCATTATTGATCTGCTCGACGCGATCCCATTTTCCATTGCCATTGAGATCAGAGTAGGGTTCGCCGATATCGGCGTCATATCTTCCGTTAGCATTAAGGTCGGTGAATGGTTCACCCGCGTCCCAAACTCCGTTACCGTTGTAATCGTCAAACGGTTCGCCAAAGAATCCATCATGATTGGTATCAACATAAGATTCAGCGGCATCCCATTTTCCGTTATGATTAAGATCCACGTACGATTCATAATTTTCGGAGTTCAGAAAATCACCTGGCGTACGGGTTCCGGGCCTTTGTTCGTAGCGCTGTTTGAATCGATTTACTTTAAGTTCGCCGAATGTATTTTTCAGGAAACTTGGTGAGAAGGTGAATGTTGCGCCATAAATTTCCTTGGATTCGGAAATAGTAGGAGCCGTTTGAGGCGTATATAAGAACTGCCAGCTGAATCCTGTAAAGTTCTGCCAGAGTTTGCGGTAATTGGTCGACAATTTGTACTTGCCGTTGGCATCCATTTGCCAGGTTAACTTGGCATTGGCCGAATACGCGTTTGATCTCCTGTTGGGGATTTTAATTCCCAAAAATTTCTCGTAGCCATAATCAATCTTGGAATTGGGCGAGGAATAGTTATTGTAATCGACATAATTATTCGATTTGTCGCCCGAGAAGCTCAGGAAATATGCCATATTCTCGCCCGGCCACTTCAGACCGAGAGCTGGGAAAAGCTGATCTTTGAGACCGGGAATCGGGCCGGATAAGTTCCATTCGAGACGGTCGGAATTGAATGAGTATTTGTTCAGGCTGGCGATTCCGAAATCGTCGGTTAGATATTCAATTCGTCCTGATGTTACCCTGGTGTCTCCACCCTTACCAACCACGTTGATAATAGCCGAGCTTACACCACCGTATTCAGCATCGAAATTTCCTTTAAGCACCGAAAGCTGATCCACCTCGCTGGCTGGGATATCGACTGCCTGCCTTTGCGCGGCGCCATAACCACCCAATGGATCCTTTACTTCGATACCATCGACGATATACGAAATTTCGCCGGCGCGGCCGCCACGGGAGTGCAACAGACCGCCTTCTTTAACAAAACCGGGAGTGCTCTTAAGCAACTGCCCGAGATTTGTCACGGGCATCGTCTTAATCTGGTCTCCGGACTTAGTGTATTCGGTGGTCGTGATGTACTTGTCGATCGTCTTTTTGGGTACGATGACTAAGATATCCTCAGCCTTAATGGCGTTGGATACCAGCTTAAAATCTTGCGCGGTGGTTACGTCAGCTTGCACCACAACGCCCTGTGCCGTGGTCTTGTTGTATCCCACAGTCTGGGCGGAAACGTTGTAGGTGCCTGGCGGCACATTTAGAATCACGTAAGATCCGTCGATTCCGGCGGCGGCGCCAATCGAGGTACCCTCGATCTTCACCGAGACGCCTGGAATCGGCTCACCTTTCTCGTCGGTTACAACACCAGAGATCTTACCGACTGTGCCGGCCAGCACGCTGGAAGCCGTCACCAAGGTTATCAGAAAAACCATTAACAATGGCAAAATCTTAATCTTTCTGAACCTCATTCCTTAACCTCCTTCTTGGTCATGCTTCGCAGGGGAAAAATCAAAATATTAAAAATCCTTATCTTTTAGAAAGCGTAGCTAAAATTCGGGAGACAACTGCGGTTCAAGTTTTCCATCACCCTCAAACGCGTACCGAGTCCCGACCACCTCTATTACAGGCGGTCCACATTTTTATTCCCCGAATTTGTTTTTTTTCTTGTGTAAAGTCAAGCCAATTCTGCATAAAACTCCTTCCCTTAACGGCTGAGTCCGGGGCAAGCTTTGAGTATATCGTGGATAGTTTCTCCAGGTAAAGCCTCGATCTGCCGGGAATCGAGTTCCCATTTGTTTGATGTGTCATATTTGTTGATAAAACCCCATGGCTCTTCGAGCACAGCCAATGGTTTCACCGAAAATGATTTTAGCAGAATTTTAACAGAATCTTCAATATTCGCTAAGATAGTTAAGGGGCCTCTTCGGTTTAATCTATATCCGACGCATCCAGCGATAATGAAGTAATTGCCAACCGGGACATGAGCCAGGCGGAATGACCCATTAATATCACACGCCGTTTTTATCGATGTTCCTTCCAGATATATATGAACCCCGGGAATGGCCTCCCCATTTTCATCTGTTACAGCTCCCGATACGCTACCGCGGCCAGACGAATCTTGTGCTATTTTGGCCATATTCGATGAATCATCGGATTCGACGGCTCGGGCAGCAATAATTCCTATATCTCTCGCGTATAGGACCTATACCGTCTATTTTCTTCAATTTTGATGAAGCACAGGAAAATAATAATAGGAGCGCGATGAATAGAATCAATAATATCATTATGCTCGTTCGGTAGATTTTCACCTTCAATACTCTTTTCTCCCAGTAAAGCGGCCGGTTAGTCATCAATATTACAATTCAAGCCGGTATAAAATTCCCGTGATAATTACCGTTATTTTATTTTCCTACAAATGCCAAGGGGCGAACATAACTTGTCCGCCCCTATCAAGCCATTAGTTCTGCTTGAGTTCTGTAATTACTTAAGAAGAGTCATTTTTTTGGTAACTTCTGAGCCATTTGCTTTGAGTGTATAGTAATATACACCGCTGGCAACATTGCTGGCATCCCAATTAACCTGATGGCTGCCCGATTCCATATTGCCGTTAAGCAGCGTGGCGACCCTGGCGCCGGTGATATCATATACTGATAAATCAACAAAGGAGGGTTTAACCAATTCAAAATCGATATTTGTCCGGCCATTGAATGGATTTGGATAATTTTGCGAAAGCGAGAAATCTCGTTGGCTGCTGAACCCCGTCATCAACCGCATCGACAGCAATAGCTAAATACCGCATGGGATTATCAGTTGCGGACCCTTCAGTCATAGGAATACCACCAGCATCCTTATCGTTGACATAAAATAGATGCAAGGTATTATTGGTGACATTCTCCGCCAACGTTGACCAGTTGTCCGAATCGCAGTCGCCCGCCGCGCATTGGGGCGTTTGCGAATTGGTTATATTGAGTCTGGGGGCCCAGGTCGCGCCATTATCGCGAGAGCTTTGAAGGTAGATATCGCCGTTGGCATAGCCGGCCAGCGAGCAATCGGATGTATCCCAACTGGTATAAGTTACGAACAGGTTGTTGGCCTGGTCGGTCGCAACAGAGAATTTGCACAAAGTGAAGTTCCAGCCGCCCATGTCGCATCCGGATTGAGGCCAGGTTGAATCAAAATCGGCAAAGTAGCTAATTGAATTAGAGGTGGCGTCCCAATGATACAGATGGGAACGGCCATAATAAAAATATGGAGTTGTGTTTGGCGCTCCCTGTACATATATGCCGTTCCAAACGATATGCAAATTGTCGTTAAAATCATAGAGAGCGCTAACTTCAGTGTAGGCATACAGCGAATCGTTGTTGCGGTGATAATTGGTTATATTCACCTTGGGAGAGAAATTATTCCAGGTGATACCATCCGCTGATTGGATATAGTAAACGTTGTTTCTGCCCCCCGTAGTATCGGTTGGATGAGTATAGACTATGGCCACCTTATCAGAAACCTTACTGGAAACCACAATCGACGAGATAGTCCTTGAAGTATCGAAGGTGGCTATGGCTACCCAGGTGGATCCGCCGTCATTGGATCTGGTATAGCCCATTGGCTTATAGGTATATGTCTGACTGTTTGTATTGGTAGTGGCTACAAGGTGAACCCGGTTGCTGCGATCCACCGTGATATAGGGCCAAAGCAACCTGAATATCCCAATTCTATTTCCGGGGTGACGCATATCCATGGCGCCCAGGCATTGAAACTGGTCAACTGCGACAAACAAAGATTCGGCATTGGTAGGGGCTTGATGAAAGGCGCAAACGGCTCGACCATCGGAAGTGGCGTCGATCGTGGCGTAGCCCGCGCCGTTGCGATAAGAAATGGTTGTGCCTTCCTCCGGCCACTGCGACGGAGTCGTCGGCGTAAAGCAATTATATTTAATATTCCTTATCGACGGATAGGGGTCGCCGCACATCCAATCAAAATGCAATCCTCCCTGGGAATCCACTACAACCCTGCGTCCGGTAGAACCGTTAGTCTGGAAGTCATATTGAGTATAACCCATTATTTCCCCTGGTGACTCGCAGATCAGCCCGGGGGTTGATGGATAGTACTTTGCGCCGATTACAGGCTCATCCCCGGTAATAGATACTGGATTTGCGGGCATGGCTTTGGTTTTTACCATTTCGGTGGCAAAAGCCAGACCGGCCAATATCAACAGCATCGAGGCGACTGTCAAAACCAAAATCTTTCGTGACATCTTAATTCCTCCTGTAAAAGTGTTCCGGGTTACGATATAAAATTTACCAAATTACAATTCGAATTAACAGATTCGGAAATTGATTAAGCTTTAAATAAAACGGTTTTCTGCTTCATCCTGCCTGCATTTGTGCTAAATAACACCTCGTATCGAAATTATTTTATTAAGCAGTATTTTATGGCCAGTATTATTTACTTTTCCCCTAACCTTTATTTGTTTTTTCTCAACTCTAAGGACTCGGGCTTACGCCGATAGGATAAAAGCTTTACAACTGAAATATATTAATGAGCGCTGCCCGCATTACGCCTGTACAAATTACCCCAAAATATAAACCTTACCGAATCACCCGTCAATGAATTTGTATATTAATTTTGTCATGCACAGAGGCATCGAAATTGCATAAATCGCGGCGAAACTTATTAAAGGTTCAATAAGTAGCGGTATTCATGGAAATTTATAAAAAGAAAAGAGGCAAGCTTTGCAAACTTGCCTCTTTTTGATTATTCGGTTTCCTGCCGAAACCCCATAATTGGCCTTCGGCAAGAATCGAATTTTTCTACTTCAGCAGAGTCATTTTCTTGGTCACTTCGGAGCCGTTAGCTCTTAAAGTGTAATAATATACCCCGCTGGCAACGCGGCTGGCATCCCAGTTGATCTGGTGCTGGCCAGCGTTCATATTTTGGCTAAGCAGATTAGCCACTTTGGCACCGGTGATATCATAAACGGTTAGATCGACGAAAGCTGGCTTGGCCAGCTCAAAATCGATGTTGGTCCGGGCGTTAAAGGGGTTCGGATAGTTCTGCGAAAGCGAGAAACTCTTGGGCTGCTGAATATCCTCGCCTACAGCCAATAGGACCCTCAAAAGCGTAGTGAAGCATCGGATTATCGGTGATGCCGCCCTCCGTTTGAGGAATTCCACCGGCATCCTTGTCATTCACGTAGAACAGGTGCAGGGTGTTTCCGCCAGAAGTATTTTCAGCTAATGATGACCAGTTATCCGAATCGCAATCACCGGCCGCACACTGAGGAGTTTGCGAATTGGTCAAATTGATTTTGGGAGTCCAGGTTCTGCCATTATCCGGAGAGGATTGGAGATAAATATCGCCATTGGCATAACCGGCCAGCGAACAATCTGATGTATCCCAACTGGTGTAGGCAACATACAAGCGGTTGAGCGAATCGGTAGCGACGGAGAACTTGCAGTATGTGAAATTCCAGTTGCTCATATCGCATCCGGATTGGGGCCAGGTGGAATCAAAATCTGCGAAGTAGCTAATCGAATTGGAGGTGGCATCCCAATGATAAATATGGGAATTGCCGTAATACATGGATGGAGAGCTGTTCAATGCACCCGATACCAAATTGGCGTTCCAGATGATATGCAAGTTATCATTGAAATCGTACAGAGCGGAAACTTCGGTATAAGCCCAGGTGGTATCACGGTTGCGGCCGTAATTGGTAACATTAACCTTCGGGATAAAGCTATTCCAGGTAATACCATCGGTGGATTGAACATAGTAAACGTTATTTCTGGCCTGAGTGGTATCGGCAGGATGAGTGTAAACAATGGCTACCTTATCCGATACTTTACTGGAAACTACAACGGGGGAAATTGTTCTTAGAGTATCGACAATGGCGGGAGCAACCCAGGTGGTACCGCCGTTATTGGAACGAGTGTAACCAAAGGGCTGGGCGCCAGTGGCGAAATTGGCTGTGGCCACAACGTGGATTCTATCGTTACGGTCGACTGTGACATACGGCCATACGTACTTGTTGGTACCCTGCCGATTTGGCGGATGACGCATATCCATAGCGCCCAGGCACTGGAACTGGTCAACTGCCACAAAAAGGGATTCAGCGTTGGTTGGGGCCTGATGGAAAGCGCAAGCCGCACGGCCATCGGTAGTAACGCCGATTGTTGTATAGCCGGCTCCATTGCGATAGGAAATAGTGGTACCTTCACCGGGCCACTGCGACGGCGAGGTAGGCGTAAAGCAATTATATTTCACATTCCTGATCGACGGATAGGGGTCACCGCACATCCAATCAAAATGAAGGCCACCCTGGGAATCAAGAACCACCCTGCGGCCAGTTGAACCATTGGTTTGATAATCATATTGGGTCATACCCATTGTATCTCCAGGCGATTGACAAATAACGCCGGGCATCGATGGGTAATAAGGCCCTACCGGCACTTGCTCATCACCGGTAAAGTTCTGCTGTATAGGCATGGTTTTCGTCTTTACCATATTTACAGCAAAAGCCGAACCAACTAAAACAAGCAGTAAACCAACGATTGCTAAAACCAACAACTTTCTTGTCATCTGCATTTCTCCTTAAGTGTTTCGAGGTTAATTTAAGTAAAAACAAATGAAAACTTCCGGTATCACCTCCCCCGCATTATATATATCTATCATCAATAATACCATAACGATTTCTTATTATTCCGCAGAAAATGATCGAGAAGCTGATCAGATGCTTGCGCCGGGCCGCCATAATGCCTAATAAATGCTTGTTTTATTTGTTCCACGACCGCATCGATCGGAACAGGCTGCTTTAAGTGATCGAAAAGGAAAGCGGTGTTAGCATCCATCGCTTTTTTTAGCATCTCCCTATTTTCCACGCAAAGAAATTCAGTCAGGTCAACTGACGGCTTTTCCAGCGGAATCGAGCCTTCCTGAATGACACACCTGTCGAAAACCCTCTGGGCTGATGCTACCAGTTTCCTGCCCTTTACTGACAATTCACCAGCGTCTGTTTGAACAAAACATGGTCCCCGCATCGCACTGGGCCGTCCGTTAAGATTTCCGCCTTCCGCGGCGATACCCATTTGAGCCAGAGCCATATTTAATACATCCGTTATGGATGAAAAAATCTGTTTGGCTTCAACTGCGGTCATCCCGATCTGATGAGGTATGGCCACACAATAGCAAAGATCATGGCCATGCAAAAGCTCTCGTCCGCCCGTGGGACGCTGCACCACCGGGATACCGCGCCGTTTGCACAATGCCAAATCCAATCTTTTAGCTGGGTTCTGGTTACAGCCCAGGCTAATTGTCGGAATATCCCAGGTGTACAATCGCACCAACGGAAGATCAGGCGGTTCCACATCTCCAAAAAAGCGATCGGCCTCCATATTCATAATCCCTGACCAGCCGGAGGTAAACGCGAATCTAAAAAAATATTTGCTTGTCAAAGTACTCTTTCACCTAATACTTAAAAGCAACCGTTCTTGGTCGCTTTGGCTTCAACACAAAGACTATTTTCAACTATAAAACTGATGATTCCCTGCTTGACGCATTCTCGCCAAAAAACGCCAAAGTAAAAATCGCTTAAGCAGGTTGGAACGCCTAAACTTATCAGACGATCTCCATTATACGCAAAAGATTATACCGCTAAAAACGATATGTCAAGGTATTTTTGAATTCACTTTAGAAGAATCATGCGTTCGGATGCGGTAATTCCATCGAAATGGTAAAAATATGTGCCCGATGAAATGGGAGAATTAAAATCATTGGCATTCCACTGGATTCCGTTGTAACCCGGTTTGATTTGAACGGCCTTTTCACCAACCATCTGCCCGAGCAAATTGAACACAGTCAAATGGCTTGAAAATTCATCGCTGCGACCGGAGTAAACTCTTATTAAAGTTACCATATTAAATGGATTCGGATAATTGCCCTCAATTGAAATTTTGCCTACCAGCGGAGCAATATCATAGGCAATATTGGTGGTTCCATTTAGTACAAAATCGATTCCCGTGGCTTCGGGGTTTGTCATCAGGTCCAGATAAATTGCGTTCGGGTATTCCTGATGCTCATAACCAAACATATCGCACGTAATCCGATATACGCCCGGGACCAAGCCGTTAACGATTGAGTAATAACCAAAATCATCCGTTCTGGCATAGGCGATCGGATCAGAACTTCCATACGGATAGGCGTAAATTCTAACACCATTTAACGGTCCATCAGGTGTTGTCACCGTACCGGCAATCGATAGCCCATTGTTGCCATAATCCTGAGTAATCGCCTCAGTTCGGATATTGTCAAAATGACCGCTTAACTCGATTATATTACCATCCTGCCAGTTTTCGGCCCCGGAATAAAAGTATGGGATGACATAAGTACCCGAAAACATCAGCAGATATCTTCCAGACATAAGACCGTTAATCGAGAAATTGCCATCGCCAATACTATAGGCCGAACCCGCCTGGAGGCCCGTTTCGCTATTGATGGCAGTAACTACCACATCGTTTAATCCATACCCGGTGCGCTGGTCAGTGACCATACCGGAAATCGATAAATTATGCTTGACTGTAAAATTGATTTCAAAATCAATGCTTTGGACCGTTTGACCTTCGGCTACGTGAACAATATTGGCGCTTGTGGGGTCAAAGCAGTTGTTATAATAAAGCACCATCGAGGCTCCGCTGTAAACCGAATAAACCGTAAATATGAAGTAGTCCCCAGCCGGTACATTTAGTTGGTAGCTGCCATCAGGATTAGACCTAACATTGGAAAGATTGGGATCTTGCCAAAAATCACGCCATTGATATGCACTTATCGATAGATTGGCTATACCTTGACCATTAATTTGATTAATAACATGCCCCTGAATTGTGCCCCAGCCCACTTGATCGAGCATAAAGGCGATATTGGAAACGCCCAAATCCCGGCTAACAGTAATTGCCGAAGCGTCTCCTATATTTTCAACTCCGGGGTAATACTCGGTGCTCTTGCCGCGAGCTCGTGCCAGTAGTTTGTAGGTACCGGGGATTAGCCCCTGAAGAGCATAAGCGCTGGGAAAAGGACCATCCAAATTCAAGCTCTTATACCAACCCTCATCGGGCTGATCGATTTTAATAGCTGTGATTAACCCCGTGGGGACATCATCGCCTTCAAATGCGAATGTGCCCGAAATCCAGCCGCCGGTCTTTAAGGCAAAAAGCACCTTGGTATTTTGCCTGTTTGAAATCGCAACCTTATGAGCGTCGCTAATAAGATAAGCGCCTGGGAAATACTCTTTAATGAGATTATCTTTTTCGGCCGAAATATAATAATTACCGGCTGGTAAATTCAGGTTAAATTCCCCCTGAATATCGCTGAAAGCCGAATCTATTTTTGTCTCGGAAATATCATAAACATATATGGCGGCCCCTTCGATAGCACTACTTACTCCCTTCAGAGTGACCTGTCCCGAGAGGATGCCATGGTCAGCCGCCTGAACGGAAATACAAAGAAATAAAAATATAAAAAAGCCGGTTAGTATCTTCCCATACGTACGCATCCAAAATAATTATAGCTATCATTCGAAATATTGCAAGTCTTTTTTTAAGAATAATACCTGCAAGCAGGCAATCTGAGTATGCATTCTTTTTCACAGTATCTAAAATCGATAAGATAATATATTTTAATGAGCCCATTACTGTTATAATATTGATCACTTCGGCGACCTATCAATCCTCTGACGCAATTCATATTTTATCAGCAATTTAGATGATGCCTCTCGATTTCTAAATTCGAAATCCGGCGAATTATCACGCCAATCGGCGACACAATAAAATCGGGCATGTCCTTTGATTATAGTATAGTTAAAATAAGTTTTAAGGTCTTAAAAAGCGTCTGTAATACTGTCAAGAATAAAAAGAATGCGAGAAGTAGAACTATGATTATACAGCAATTAGCAACCGAACTGAACTTTCCATCATCCACAGAGCTTATGCTGGGGGCCGTCTCCGGGACTGCTGCCGGAATAGTGGTGCTTATATGGATTGATCGCCATCTGAAATACCAAAATCGTAACAAAAGCCAGAATAGCGGTCCAAAAAAGAGAGCCTAGCAAAGCACACCGCGATCGACAATTTCCGGCCGGGTTCCGCCTCCCGATCATAGATCGGGACGCAGAAATCGCCGGGAATAGTGTTATTATTCTGAATAAATAAAGTAACATAGAATTATATACGATTTTGAATTCATCGGATTTTACTTTTGTCCCGATTTATCGGGACAAAAGGCGGAACCCGGGCCGGACGACCCAACTTGTCAGTCGCTTTTCTTAAAATCGGCGCTAATAATTCCCAACCTGCTCATCAAATGATGAATCTGCGAGCGGTCCATGCCGGAAAGCCGCGATGCTTCCATAACGTTGCCATCGGTTCGGTTTAGGATATCCAAAATAAAGAGACGTTCGATCCGGGCTTTTTCGCTCTTAAGCTCCGCTTTGGTTTTGGGGGCCGAGAGCGGCCCGCCAGTCTGACGGGGACTCGTATTATAAGATCTAATTTCAACGGGAAGCACCTCAAGATCGATAATGCTTGATTTGGCGAAAATTGTGGCCCGTTCGCATATATTTTCAAGTTGCCTGACATTCCCCGGCCAGTGAAAACATTGAATAGCATCGAGAGCTTGAGACGAAAAAGTTTTGTGTGGGATTTTCATTTTATCGCAAATCTTTTGCAGAAAATAATTGGCCAAAACAGGTATATCATCTGAACGATCTTTTAGAAGCGGCAAAGTGATATTGACTACGTTGAGCCGGTAGAAAAGGTCCTCCCTGAAATTTCCCGTCTTCACCTCTCCCTCGAGATCCTTATTGGTGGCTGCAATAACCCTGACATCGACTTTTCTGGTGCGAGTATCGCCTACCCGACGAATTTCATTTTCCTGTAATACTCTAAGAAGCTTGGCTTGAAAGTTTTTGCTGGTATTGCTGATCTCATCGAGAAAAACAGTTCCGCCCTCGGCAGCCTCGAAAAGACCTTCCCGATCGGAAACCGCTCCGGTAAAAGCCCCTTTGAGATAGCCAAAGAGTTCGGATTCCAGAAGCGTTTCAGCCATCGCTCCGCAGTCGACCGGAACAAACCGTCCTTTTTTCCGAGGGCTTGCAAAATGGATGGCGCGGGCCAAAAGCTCCTTACCGGTGCCCGATTCACCAGCGATTACTACTGTAACATCCGTTTCAGCCACCGATTCCGCCATCCGAAAAACCTTCTGCATGGCGGCGGACCGTCCTACGATATTACCAAATCCCCAAATCGATTCGACCTGCTTTTGAAGATAGCTATTCTTTTTCGAAAGACCCTCCGATAGGCTGGCATTTTCTATCGCAATTGCCGCCAGGTCGGCGAAACTCACCAGAAAATCGAGATCGTCGTTTGTAAATGTTTTGCCCGACCGACTATCAACATAGACAATCCCTAAAACCTCTCCCTTAACCGCCAATGGCACACAAAGGAGCGATGAAATACGAAATGTCACCATCGATTGCCGGGGATCAACCTGGTCTTCGCTTTTACCCAATAGCAACGGCTTTCCCGTGACGGCCACATCCATGGCGCTCGAATGCGAGATTGTTGTTTCGCTCAGGATATCCTCACGAGCCAAATTTCGAGCCACTCTTGGTTCCAGCGCTTTTCCCTCCAATCCATCGGAATTGGAAAATAGCATTATGAAACCTCTTTCACCGCCCAGAGTCTCAAGCGCTAAATCCATAATTTTATTCAGGAGCGGATCAAGCTCTCTTATGGTATTCACGGTCCTCGCTACCCGTATGAGGACTTCCAAACGCTCTTCGCGCGATGCATTAGTCATGGTATCCAATCTTCTTTCGGTTTTATTCTCGGTTTCGGGCAATACCTGCAAGAAAGCAATCAGCTTTGATTTTTGGGGCAGGCCCGCCAAAGCTGACGAAATCTCTCCCCTTAATTTTTCTATTTCGCGAACGCTTTCAAATTTCTCCCCCATTAAGCTTAAAAATCTGGCCTTTAGCGATAGTAGCCTCCAGGTCTCACCAGGCAAGAAAAACGATCGAGCTTTTCTGATAGCGTCATCTAATTGGGCCAGCCAAAGCTCCGGATTTTTGCTGCTGTTGATGGCGCCCAGGGCTCGAAATCGGGTTACCATAGGTCCAATTCTGGGATTTTGGGATAGAAGCTCATCGAGCTCATTCAGCGGTATGACGGTCATGGCGCAGGCTTGCCCCAATAACAGAATTTTCGCTCTTTGAATTGGCTCGCCAATTTGATCTGATAGCCCCAGGAATGAGATAATCTCCTGCGAGGCTCCCTTTGTGTCACCCGTTTCGAATTTAATTTCCGCAAGTGTGGAAAGAGCGGCCGCCAATTGCTCCATATCATTGATTTCTGTCGCCATCGATTTAGCCAGCTCCCCCTCCTCTCCGGCTTCATCAAACGCTGCTATGGCAGTAAAATCCTCGGCCAGCCCGATACGGTTGGCAAGTTCAGCACGAGGTTGATTTATTTCTTTGGCTAAATCCCGACCTTTTTGATAGTGCTCGATCGATTTGGCAATCTCTCCCTTACGATAATAGAGAAGTCCGAGATTGTTAAGCGCTATGGCCTCCGAACCCTTATCTCCGAGGTCTTTAAGCTTATGGATCGCCTGGAAGAAATGCTTTTCGGCTTGCTCCAGGTCTCCCACCTCATTAAATGTATGGCCGATATTTAGCAGGTTAATGCTCTCTATACGCCGATCTGATATCTCCTCTGAAATCTGAAGCGATTTTATATAATAATCGAGACCACTTTTAAGATCCCCCCTGGCAATATAGAGATTCCCCAGATTGCCGTAGAGATTCATGGCTGACCAGAAAAATTTCTTTTCGATAGATATATCAAGCGCCCGACGGTAGAAATCCAGAGCTCGATTGAAATCACCGCGACGTTTGGAGATGATTCCCATAGAATTTAAAACGCGACAGGATGCCTCCGGATAGTCAACCTCGGAAAGCGCATTAAGAGCGCGCAGATACGATTTCTCAGCCTCATCGAGACGACCCATCTTGTCGTAAGCAAATCCCAATCCGGTGCCTGCCTCGCCTGTTAGCCTGAAATTATTAATTTCCCGAGCCGCCGATAGTGCCTTTTCAAAATAAGGAACCGCCTTTTCATTTTCGCCGATATGCACATGATTATTACCTGCCCAGATTGAAGCTTCTGCCAGCTGTTCCGGTTTTCCCAGTTGGGCTAACTGCACTGCTCTTAAGAGCGATTCGGTAGCCTCAAGCGGCGAAAAGAAATCTAAAGATTTCCCCAAACCGAGATAAATTTCAAAAAAACGGTCATTTCGCTCCAGGCTATCGGGCTGGCTTTCTAAACATCGAAGCGCTTGCCGATAGAAATCGGCAGATCTATGATATGCATAAAGCTGTTCCGCTTTATGAGCGGAGTTGTATATATAGCCATAAGCTTTATCGAATCTCTTTGCTTCTAAATAATGATGACCTAAATATTCGGGTTCGCCTCCCTTCTTTTCGGAAAATTCCGCGATTTTGCGATGATAGGTTTCGCGCCAATCCTCGCTTAATAGCTCGTAAGAGACTCGGCGAAGCTGACCGTGGGAAAAATCATATCGTTCATGAGTTCCAATTATCGTGCGTCCCAAAATTCCCAGCCCAATCAATTCATGCAGGTAAGTCTCGGGTTTCGTTACTCCCAGCCCTTCAAGTTCCTCGGGTAAAAACGAGCGATCCAACACTGAAGCCAGGTCCGTTACTGCTCTCAACTCCGGACGGAGGCGGTTGATTCGCCTCGCAATTACCGGTTTGACACCCTGAGGAACATTAATTTTGGTTGGCCAATCTACCTCTGGAATCCATTCTCCCTGTAACCGATGAAGAAGTCTGGATTCGACAAGTTCTTTGATGATCTCGGTTGTAAATAGAAAATTCCCGCCGGTTTCGCTTAAAAGCCGTTGCGAAAAATCTTCCGGAAAATTGCCGCCGATTAAATCAGTTAAAAACAGCTTCCAGGTTTCCCTGTCAGGGCCGGCTAATATTCTGAGTTTAACCGGATTTGATGGTTTTGGGATTTGTGACTTGTTATCCGAATGTACTTGTCCGGTGGTGACCAGAAATAATGCTCGGCCTATTATATTTAATGGCATTTCAAAAGCTAACTTCAGGAAATCTTGAGTATCACTATCGGCCCATTGGATATCCTCAATGGCGAAAATTGCTTTGCCGCTCGAGCTTATATCGCCCAAATATTGCAGAAGATTATCGAGCAGCCTGCGCCGCCCCGATTTAATATCGGCCTCGCTTAACGCCTGTTGCCCAGCTCCTGAAAATTTAACGGGGAATAATCTTTTCAAGTCCGGGCCGAAGCTTGAAAATCTCTTTAAACTCGGATCAAGCTCATCGAAAAGGTGGCTTAGCAGCTTTAGAATCGGGGAAAATGGCCGTAAATCATCCTCGCGACAGTAAACTCGATAAAACTTATATCCTGCCACCTGCGACCTGACTCGAAACTCATCCAATAACCAGCTTTTCCCAATACCAGCCTCGCCCCCAATGAAATAAGTGACACTTTCGCCTTGACTCCAACGCTCCAGTCCGGCATTTAACCAGGCAAGTTCCTCTTTCCGTCCCACAAATTTCGCGCGCCCGATAACTGAGATAGCCTCAACAGGTTCCCCGTTATTTCTCAAACTTTTTAAATCATTCGCGACATCCTCGATTGACGGATATCGTTGCGCAGGCTGAGATGATGTCATCTTGCGTAAAATCTGTGTTATTTTTTCTCCGCCGATTGCATCCGGGATGAGATCTATCGGAGTTTCACCGCGAAGTTTAGCGCTTAAGATTTCATCGGGATTTTCGGTGTGATAGGGAGAACAACCCAACAGCATCTCATAAAATAATATGCCCAGAGAATAGATATCGGATTTAACGGTGGCCTGCTCGTAACGCATTATCTCCGGCGCAACATAGAGGATGCTTCCTGACCGGCGGGTTAATTCCGATCCTCCCAGAATTGATGATAACCCGAAGTCGCTCAGCCGATAATTGTTTTTTGAATCGATCAGTATATTAGCAGGTTTCAGGTCGCCATGGATAATATTTCGACTATGAATAAATGCCATTGCCGCCAGGATCGCATTTGCAGCGGAAATAAATCTCTTGAAATCAAGAGGCAGGTGTTGTCCCAAATCGCCGTTTGAGGCGTACTCCATCGTAAAATAGGGACCGATTTTTTCATCGCGTTCAAAGTCATAAACCTTGATTAGACAGGGATGATCCAGGGCAGAAAGAAGTTTGAACTCCTCAATAATGTCAGTAATTACGTCTGGGTTAGTTGCTCTTAATATCTTTAGACAGACCAACCGGTCTTCGCGATGATCATGGCAGAGGTATATATCGCCCAGTGCACCAGAACCGAGCATTCTTTTTAGTTCGTATCTGTTATTAACTAAATCCATAACTGTTACAATTTTCTACAGTAGTGAATATATCCTATTTCTCAAAATTGGCAATGCTTATTTTAATAACACTTTTAATGGTTGTCCTCGTAAAGAAAGCACAATAAAATAACTAACTTCTTATTAGGAAAGGTCTTACAGTATTAAATTACAAATGATTTTTCACGCTTATTTCATTTCCCAAATTTTTGTAGAAGGTTCGGGCTTGTTCGATAGAGAATTATCGTAAAAAAAATTATTAATAATAATTACACTTTAGCAGACAAAAATTGGAATTGAAGCAGCATAACATCTTGACATTAAGGGGCGACAAGGGTATTATTATTTGAAAAGAAATTTTTAACGGAGTTTCTTAATAGGCCGGAACTGCTCTTCGTATTATTTTGTTGTAAAACCGGGAAATTGACCAAGCGTTTTTAAAATGTACGGTGAGTTGCGAGCAAAATGAATGGCCCAAATTAATTTTTGACAGCTTTTTTTGGATATTGACAATGAAAGAAGTATTATCCCCAAATGGCAAACGGGGATTAAACCTCTTCTATTTCACTGTGTCAAAGTCAAAGGTGAATACGAAATTTATTGATCAAACAATTTAAATGAGTGCAAGGAGGAATTGATGAAGAAACTGTTTTTCGTGACTATGGCTCTGCTGCTAATGACTACATTAGCTTGGGGCCAACATCAGCAAGGCACAATTTCTGGAACTGTCATGGCCCAAACCGACAGCATTCCACAGCCGTTTCCCGGAGCACATGTCGTCGCCTATCATCCAAATGGGCAAATGCCGGTTACCGGCACAATGGCCGATGCAGAGGGACATTATACATTACGTGTACCCTACGGCGATTATCAAATCAGGGCCGAAGCATATCGTTTCAGTCCGCTTTGGTACAATAACGTACCCGAACGGGCTCAAGCTACAACCGTTATGGTTGACAGCGCCACTAATCCTGTTGGCATCGACTTCCTGATGGTCCCCCAGGGGCCGCCTCCGCCGCCACCCGGCCAGGGTACAATTTCAGGCACCGTATTGGGACAAGAAGATACTACGAATGTTCCTATATCCGCTCAGGTATTTGCTTATCATCCGGACGGTGATCGTCCAGTTGCCATGGCGATGACTGATCGCTCCGGCAATTTTACTCTACATGTAACGTTTGGCAATTATCAGATCAGGGCCGAGGCCTATCACTTTGTGGGACTCTGGTACAATAACGTTGCCGAACGTGCTCAGGCGACCACAGTTGTAGTTGATAGCGCAACCAACCCGACCGGGATTAATTTCCTGCTTGCCGAACAGGGACCCCCTCCCCCGCCTCCTGGCCAGGGAACAATAACTGGAACAGTTTTAGGGCATGCTGATAGCACTTCTGTTCCTTTAGGTGCGATGGTATTTGCCTATCATCCCAATAGCGATCGTCCCTCCGCAATGGCGGAAACAGATCGTTCGGGAAATTATACCCTGCATGTTCAATTTGGCGATTATCAAATCAGAGCCGAAGCCTATCACTTTACAGGGCTCTGGTATAATAACGTTCCCGAGCGCGCCCAGGCCACTACAGTAGTGGTTGATAGCGCTACCAACCCGACCGGCATCAACTTCCTGCTTTCCCCTCAGGGTCCGCCTCCGCCGCCGCCAGCCCCAACCAGCGGTATTTCCGGAACGGTTACAAATTCGGCTACCACTCTGCCGATTCGCGGCGCTATGGTAACTGCCATCGATGTAAACAACCATTGGATGCATTTTATGGCCAGAACCGATTCCACCGGCGCATATCTTCTGGCAGCTCGTCCCGGCGAATATATCGTTCAGGCGTCAGCCAGAGACTATAATTCGCTGGAATATCCGACTCACGTTACAGTGCCAGACAGCACTATCGTTCCGAACATCAATTTTGCTTTGACGCCAATAGTATTTGGCAGCATTTCCGGAACGGTTACAGATACTGCCGGTCACGGTATAGCTGGTGCATTTGTTGAGGGTCGGAAATTAGGCATACCTTATTTGATTCATACCAGAACCGATAGCACCGGCGCTTACACTCTGACTCATGCCGTCGCAGGCGCGTACAGAGTAAGGGCGTTCAGCCGCGGTTTCAGACACGCTTTATATCCTGATTCTGTAATGGTTGCCGAAGGTCAAAATGTTACGGGTATTAATATCGTTCTCGGGGCGGTTCCGCCTCCATTCAACGGTACTATCGCCGGCTTAGTAACCGATGATTCCACCGGCACACCGATTGCTCACGCTGTTGTTGTTGCAGTAGGTGACGGCGGCCATCGTAATTTCCGCTATACGTTCACAAATGATGACGGTACTTACCTACTCGACGGCCTTTCGCAGATACCTTACAAGGTATTTTCATCGGCCCGTGGCTATATGGGCGAATTTTATGACAACGTCCACAATTTCGCCGACGCCACACCGGTGACGCCGAATGCCACCGGAATCAATTTCGCGCTGGCCGCAGTTGCCCCCGGCCCTCGTCTACTTGGCGGTTATATTCTTTCGCTGGTAGATGATATTGCTGAGGGTTCGATTGTTTATGCCAGTATCAACGGCGCAATTGTTGGCGTTACAGTAACCGATCCCGATGGTTACTATACCTTCGAAGGCATTGAGCCCGGTTCGTATGACGTCTCAGTCGTGTCGGTATATGGCGATGGCCAGGCGAATCAACCATTCGACGCCGTATTAAACGATGTTGGCGATGCTGATGTCGTTCTAAATGCCACCTCGGTTGGTAACGACGTGCCGCAGATTCCGACAGTAAGTTCATTAGCTCAAAACTATCCCAACCCGTTCAACGCTCAGACCATGATTTCTTTCGAGCTGGCGACAGCGGGCAGAGTTGAGCTTGAAATCTACAACATGATCGGTCAGAAGATCATGACATTGGTTGATGGCAGCTACAATCCCGGAACCTACAATGTTATTTGGAACGGCCACGACGCCTCTGGTAACACGGTATCATCCGGTATTTACTACTACCGTCTGAAAACCGACACTCAGACTGAAACCATGAAGATGACGCTTCTTAAATAAAGAAGAAAACATCTGTAAAAAAGCCCCTGAGTTGGGATACTCGGGGGCTTTTTTTATGGGGATTAAAATCATAAGCTTACTCCGCAATGTTATGCACACTTTTTGCCTTATATCAATAACTCGGAGAATTGGGAGTGTTTTTCAACCGCCGCAAGGTTTTAATTGTTTTGCTTAACTTATTGAATTCCAATTGGTTTCCTGAAAGCGATAAAACTTATAAACTCCGCCAATTATATCCCCGTTCGGGCATATAACTTGCCAGTTATTCAAATCGAAAGTATTAATATGGCGCGGGAGTGGTGCGGTTCGGTCACCCCGAACCCCCCCGAATGATTCGGGGCATCCCCCTCCTCCACTCCCGTGCGTTTTTTTAAGGCGGTTTATATGATAATCCTAAAAGAAAAACACCTGAAGCTAAGCAATATGGATTTAATGCTTATCGTAACGGGATTGTTAGCGGGCTTGGCGCTCCTATTTTATCCTCTAAATTAGCTCCTAAATTTAGCCATTATAACGACTTGACATTGCCCTTCGGCCCTATATTATAGTATAATCAAGTATGAGTAATGGTGATTTGGATATCAAATTAGCCAATCTTCCCGAATTACCGGGTTGCTACCTATTTAAGAACGATGATGGCCAGATAATCTATATCGGTAAGGCTAAATCGTTGCGGAAAAGGGTGCGCTCTTATTTTCAAAAGAACCATACCGATCCGAAAACCGAACAACTTGTAACGCAAATCGCAAATCTCGATATCCTGGTTACTAATTCCGAGATCGATGCGCTGATTCTGGAATCGAATCTTATTAAAGAGCACAAGCCTCGATACAATATTGATCTTAAGGATGATAAGCGATTTCCCTATATAAAAATAACGACTGAGGAACTTTTTCCCAGGCTATTTGTAGTTCGCCGTATGGCTGGTGATAAATCCAAATATTTCGGACCTTATACCAATGCCGGAGCCATGCGGAAAACATTGGCGGTGGTACGACGATTATTCCCGATCCGCTCCTGTTCCCTGGAGCTGCCATCAAAACGAAAACATCACGTTTGTCTCGATTATTTCATCGGGCGATGCCCGGGTTGCTGCGAAGAAGGCAAAACCACTCCCGAAGCTTACCGGGCGATGATCGATGAAGTTATCATGTTTCTTTCCGGTAAATCGAAAGAGATCTCGAATCGTCTTAAGGAGCGCATGGAAAAGCTATCCGAGGAGATGAAATATGAGGAGGCGGCCAAAATTCGGGATCAGCTTCGAGCGATAGAATCGGTCATTCAGAAACAGCGGGCCGTAAGCCACGACCAGATTGATCGCGACATTATCGCGGTGGCAACCGAAGGAGGCGATGCCTGCGTGGCGCTTCTCCAGGTGCGCGAGGGTATCCTGATCGGCCAGGAACATTATATTGTGGCTACGGCCGGGGAGAGTATCGGAGAGATCGTCAGAAACTTCATTCCCAGATACTACAAGACCGCCACAATTTACCCCAATGAGATAATTATCCCGACCGAAATTTCGGATGCCGAGTTAATCGAGGAGTTTTTGAAAGAAAAGGCCGAACATCGAATATATATCATCGTGCCTCAACGCGGCGAGAAGGTGGAATTAATCGATATGGCGCTTCATAATGCCAAACATAATCTCGATCTCTACCTTATTCAGAAAAGCGCTACCAAAACGAGAGCGCATCACTCGGTTTATTCTCTGGAGCGCGATCTTTATCTCAAAACCCTGCCGCGAACCATGGCAGCGTTCGATATTTCAAATCTTGGAAAGGATCTGGCGGTTGGATCGGTGGTTTTTTTCTCCGATGGGCAGCCCAAGAAAAGCGAATATCGTCGGATGCGGATCAGATCGGTTGAGGGACAGGACGATTTTTCGATGATGAAAGAAGTCGTGGGCCGCTACTTAGTGCATTTAGCCGAAAACCAAAAGGATTATCCTGATTTGCTTTTAATCGATGGTGGAAAAGGGCAGCTTAACGCGGCGCTATCCGCAATTAGAGAGCAGAATATCGAGGAGCTGCAGGTTGCCTCGCTGGCCAAGCGTTTCGAGGAGGTTTTTCTTCCGGGGCGATCCGAGCCGCTTTCGATTCCCCGGACGTCATCATCGTTGAAGCTCTTGCAGCGCATACGTGATGAGGCGCACAGATTCGCGGTGACTTATCATCGCAACTTAAGATCGAAACGATTGGAAGAGTCCGAAATCGAAAAGATTCCGGGAGTCGGCAAAAAAAGGAAACTTGATCTGTTAGCCGCTTTCGGTTCGGTCGAGGGAATAAAAAGTGCTTCCCTGGAGGCTCTTTCTGCTACGCCCAATATCCCGACTAATATTGCCAGGGCCGTTTACGAATATTTCAATCAATCAGCGGATTCGCAGGAATCAATGGGGAAAACTATAGATGAGTAATGAACCGATTATCGACATTCTGGAAGTTGGACCGTTTTTCGTTAACTGTTATATCGTGGGGGACCCAAAATCGAAAAAGGGAATTATAATCGATCCGGGTTGGGATGCAGAGACGATAATTTCACATGTCCAACAGCATGATCTGAAAATTGAAAATATCATTATTACGCATGGCCACGCCGATCATATTATGGCGTTAGATGAAATCCGTCGGCATTTTGGCGCCAGTGTAATGATTGGAGAAAAAGATGCCGTAATGCTTATCGATCCTAATGCCAATCTTTCGGCATCGTTAGGCGAACAATTTAAGGCTCTTCCGGCGGATAAGCTCCTGCATGAGGATGATATCATTTCCATCGGAGAACTGCAATTTAAGGTTTTCGAAACACCGGGACATTCGCCTGGCTCAATCTCGCTTTATGGTCATGGAGTTGTCTTTACCGGCGATGCTCTTTTCTTAGGATCGATCGGGCGCACTGATTTTCCGGGCTCATCGCATGAGACACTCTTGGAATCGATTCATAAAAAGCTTCTGACGCTTCCTGAGGATACAATAGTTTATTCTGGTCATGGCCCGGATACGACTATCGAGCAGGAAAGGGATTACAATCCCTTTTTATCATGACAAAGTTATCGGATTTTCATATTCATCCTGGCTATTCGCTCGATGCCGCCGGCACGATCCGTCAGTACTGCGACCGGGCGCTGGAAATTAATATCGGGCATATCTGCTTTACATCGCACTATGATCTGAATCCATTGCGAATTGAGAAGGATGCCTATTGGCGCGTAGACGGGAAACGGGTCAGGGTTAGCGATGAGCTTCTTGAAAGATATTTCAATGAGATCGAGCAAGCCAGAGAGTATTACTCGCAATTTGGCCTTAAAATTTACCGCGGATTAGAATTTGATTATTTCGATGGCGTAGACAAGGAAGTTGAGCGAGTCAGGAGGCTTTTCCCGTTGGATTTTGTGATTGGCTCGGTGCATTGTTTGGATAATGTTTCTATTTCGGAGAAAAATGAGGCGCCATCGTACTTTGAAAGAAAAACGCTCGATCAGATGGCCAACGATTATTTCGAACTGCTCATAAAATCGGCGCAAGTTCCGGGTTTCGATTGCCTGGCGCATCTTGATTATTATGTGCGTTATGCGCGGGATTACTACGGCGATCAGATCGATAGAATTGAGCCAGAGAGATATGATGACGTGTTTCAGACAATCATCAAAAACAATAAGGGAATTGAGATAAATACATCACCATTTCGTTACGGAGTGGAAACGTTTCATCCTAAACCATCGATAATAGAGCGCGCTATAGCGGCGGGAGTGAAGATAGTATCGGTTGGTTCCGATTCGCATAAACCGTCACAGCTTGGCGGGGGAATCAAGGCCGCTAATACCCTGCTTGAGAAGCATGGCGTTACAGCACAATTTCCAAAAGAGAAATGAAAAAGCTTTCAAGATCGTTTTATAATCGAAATACGATTGAGGTGGCGCTCGCTCTGCTGGGCTGTCAGATTGTGTGCAACACTGACGGTATTAAAACCGGCGGCGTAATCGTTGAGACAGAAGCTTATTGCGGACCGGATGATCCCGCCTGTCACGCCTTCAAGGGACGCACCCGGCGCAATGAAGTTATGTATGGCAAGCCGGGATTTCTCTATGTCTATTTCACCTACGGAAATCATTTTATGCTTAATGTAGTTACCGAGGATGACGGCTATCCGGCGGCGGTTCTGCTTCGGGGTATAGAGCCGAACAGCAATATCGATACAATGGCGGCGCGGCGAGGAACGGATGATATTGCTAATATCTCATCCGGGCCGGGAAAGCTGGCCAAAGCTTTAGGAGTTGAAGGTAAAGATAATGGGACTGATTTAACGGGATCGCATATTTATATAGTTGGGCCGCCGGAGAGAAAGCCGAAGATAGGCGCCTCACCGCGAATAGGGATTGGTGCAGGCGGAAGCGAACAGCTCTGGCGATTTTTTATACTGGATAATCCTCATGTTTCGCAGGGCATAAGGTGGATCAGGGATAATATCTATCCGTTGGAGAAAGCCAAAAAGATGGGCTTTCTTCTTCCCCAAAATAGACGGATTAAGTAAATCAAGATTTCAAGCCGTTGGCTAGAAACCATATAAGCCTTGTTTTTCACCTCGATTTGCTTAAATTAACGAGCTATGGAAGTTAGTCATATCAGGAATTTTTGCATTATCGCCCATATCGATCATGGGAAATCGACACTTGCCGACAGGCTGCTGGAGGAGACGCATACCATTTCGCATCGCGAGATGAAAATGCAGATCCTCGATTCGATGGATCTGGAGCGCGAGCGCGGCATTACCATCAAATCCCATGCTATTAAGATGAACTATATCGCCTCCGATGGCCAGGAGTACGTCCTGAACCTGATCGATACGCCGGGGCATGTCGATTTCACGTATGAGGTCTCGCGTTCGCTGTTTGCCTGCGAAGGGGCCTTGTTAGTCGTTGATGCCTCCCAGGGAATCGAGGCTCAGACTATTTCCAATCTTTATCTCGCAATGGAAGCCGAACTGCATATTATTCCGGTGGTCAATAAAATCGATCTGCCATCGGCAGAGACTGATCGCGTTGTCGATGACCTCGCCAACTTGCTGGGAGTGGAAAGCAAGGAAGTGCACCGCGTATCGGCTAAGGCGGGTGTTGGTATCAGTGAACTATTGGAGGCGATAGTCAAAGAGATACCGGCTCCGGTCGGCGATCTCGATGCACCGCCGCGGGCGCTGATTTTCGATTCGGCGTTTGATACGTATCGCGGCGCGGTAGCTTATGTGCGGGTGTTCGATGGCACCTTCCACAAGAACGATTGGATGCGTCTGTTTGCGCATGACAGAGAATATCAAATCGATGAAGTGGGGTATCTCAAGCTTAAGTATTTCCCGCTGGAGCAACTAACCGCAGGCGAGGTGGGGTATATAATCGGCAATATCCGCAATGTGCGCGATACGCAGGTGGGCGATACGATCACCACCCGCGAGAAACCGGCCTCGATATCCGCTGCCGGGTTTCCGCAAGGCCAAGCCGATGGTGTTTGCCGGACTTTATCCCACCGACAGCGAGAATTTCGAGGACCTGCGAACGGCAATCGAAAAACTTCAGATGAACGATTCGGCGCTGGTATTCGAGCCGGAGACATCGAACGCGCTTGGTTTCGGTTTCCGCTGCGGCTTTCTGGGATTGCTCCACATGGAGATTGTCCAGGAACGTCTGCAGCGCGAATACGAGCTTAGCATTATCAATACCGTTCCGACGGTGGAATATCATATCAATACCACCGACGGCGAGCAGCTTTTAGTGGATAACCCGTCGCTGATGCCAGATGTATCCAGAATTGAGAGCGTCGAGGAGCCGTTTGTGAAGGCCTCGATTGTGACGCCATCGGAGTATATCGGCAATCTCATGAAGCTCTGCCTGGACCGTCGCGGGGTCTATCGCAACACCGAGTATATCGACGCTCAGCGCGCCAGCCTGCATTACGAGATACCGCTCTCGGAGATCATTTTCGATTTCTTCGACAAGATGAAATCGGTCTCGCGCGGTTACGCGTCGCTCGATTACGAGTTTTTGGATTACCGCATCTCGAAACTTGTTAAGCTCGATATCCTGCTTAATGACGATCCGGTTGACGCGCTTTCCTATATCCTGCATCACCGAAAAGGCGTACGAGTGGGGACGGGAGCTTTGCCAGAAGCTTCGCAAGCTGATTCCTCGGCAAATGTTCGAGGTCGTCATTCAGGCCGCGATTGGCAACCGCATTATTGCCCGCGAATCGGTCAAGCCGCTGCGCAAGAACGTGACCGCCAAATGTTACGGCGGCGATATCACCCGCAAACGCAAGCTCCTCGAACGTCAGAAAGAGGGCAAGAAGCGGATGAAGCAGGTCGGCCAGGTGGAAATCCCGCAAGAAGCGTTTTTTGCGATTTTGCAGGTGGGAAAATCATAATTTATAAATAGATGGGCACAATGAAGGCGCCCATATAAAATACAAATTGTAGATTGTAGCGCAGGTCCCCTGGGACCTGCGGTTTTAATTGTACTCGAACGGGTAGCCGAAATTGGTTGACGCTCATGTAACTTAGATGCGACATCCCGAATATTTATTATAATTATCCATTGATCAAATGTATTAATCTACCTATAATATATGTATGAATTTATTCAATAAATTTCGTAATAAGCGCCCCGACAGCTCCATTGATGCCTTAATCATATCTGATTGGCTACAAAACATGTTAGAGTATTACATGTCAGCTGGTGCTAATTTTCTCAATAATCCTGATGCACCCGGATTATTGGTTAGTTTTACTTTAACAAATTCAGTAATTAGCACAGCGAATATACTTCATGTCTCCCCGAGGATTGCAGCTTATACAGGCAAATTATTCATGGAAGAAAGAATATATTATGATTGTATTTGGCAGATAATCCTATTAAATAGATTTCCTGAGGCAACACAAAAGATTGCAAAGTTATATCCCCATGTGGAAGCAGAGACAGATATTGCACTAAACAACCTGTTCCAATCAAATAAAAATATATCTGGCCTTATTGGTTGTACTACTACAAATGAATATAAGAATATAGCGCAACGTGGAATCGCCAATTATATTCGAGGAGAATCGATACCGGATAATATTAAGGATGATGATTTGTTTGTAACGAATTCAACGATGCTATTGCTTAGAATCCTAAATATATTCGATGACGCCAATATTAAGATTAATCCAGAGGAATTATTTACTAACATTACAAATGAATTTGTCAAAGCAATTCAACTCAAATTCCTTACTCAATTTGATCTTAATAAATACCAATGCTTGCCTGATACCTTATTTCAATAATTTGACATCGTTAGTATGTCAATTGAATTAACCGTCACCAATTTACATCCGCATAACTGGGGACAATCAAACTTCTCCCTTTCGGCGCCCTCTCCCCTAACATATCCTATGCGTCAGGTCACGGAAGCCTACGACCTGCCGCAACTTTATGCTGTTTGGATTTTTTGCTAATAATTGTTATATTCCCGTCATGGCGCAGGTAATCCGCAATTTGTATAAGGCGGTTGGGCTGTTTAGCTGCCATCACCCCGCCCACAAGCAGTTCGGCTACGAGGTTTCACCATACCATATATTCTGTGTCAAACGCTGCCACGGCAAAGGATGTGTCGAATTTCTCTGGCGCTGCCACACGTTCGAGAAAGGCCAGGCCTGCCCGCGCGGTTTCAAGCATGTGGGCCGAGGCTGTTTCTCCTGCAAACAATACCACGAAATCAAGGAAAACTATTTAGCCGAATCGACACTTGACGAGGCCGAGCAGGCCGAATTCATCGACGCGCTCCGCGAATACCAGGGCTGGCTGGAATCGATGGATGGCCGTCTGATCGAATTCGCCGGCGAGGTCGATTCGGTTACGCCACACTTGGAGATGCATATCGATCCCAATACCAGAGCGGTTGAGATGGATGGTTTCTATGTAACATTCGACAGCGGCCATATCGACCGCGACCTCTTTGACGACCGTCTCTATCTCAAGCTCTCCGGCAATCAATTAGAACGGCTGGCGATTGCTCCGGGGAATCATCTCGAATGCAAAGCCTATTTCACCGAATCGCGCGGACGAATTATTCTGCGCAAGCCCAAACAATTCGAAATCACTCACAACGGCGGCAAATCGAATCTCAATGTCTCCCGTGCGCTTGTAGGCAGAGCGACGGGCAAAATTATTATTGGGCCGGTCGAGCCCTGCCAGGGATGCTCCTACATTTCTCTGGTCGATATCACCGATAACCGCCGTCAACAGCCAGCTATATACCGTCGCTTCTACTGTCTGCGCGGCGTCGATGACTCCGAGAACTGCCCTGTGCGGCTGGCCAAGCTGTTTCCGATAGACAAATCTCAATAAAATCACAATAGATGATTTAGAAGCCCGTGGGTTCCGCCTTTCGATCCCATTGGGACCGAATGCTGAAATCCGATTGCGGCACCTTGTGCCCAAGCCTTGAGGATTAATCCTCAAGGCATAACCCGCGATGTTCGGCTACTGCCGGACATCACGGGGCAATCGGATTTCTCCTCGCGACGAAGTCGCGAGAGCGGAACCCGCGGGCCAGGCTTACAACCGCTTGAGCGACTCGTCAGTCAGGAACGCCCGGTAGGCAAAGCCGCCCCGGCCGGTGGCCAGCATGATTTCGTTGAATGTTGGGATTTCGTCAAGATGAATCAGGCGGGCGGCGCTGATCTCGTGTCGATCGATCGGCTCAATCTCGCCGCTCAGATAATGCGCCTTGAAAATATGCGATGTCCATTCCAGCGTATCGTTCGGAGATTGAAAACTAACATCGATGCGGAGGATATATTTTTCGAGCTCTATCTCGACGCCAGTTTCCTCGCGTGCCTCGCGTTTGGCCCCAACCTCGAAATCCTCACCAGGATGTACTCCGCCCGATGGCGCCCGAAAAAGCCCCGGTGGATAAAACGGTTTGGCGATAAAGATAAAGCCATCATCCTTGGAAATAAAAAAAGTGATATCGTGCGCCCTACCATCGATCATGGTGGATTTAATATATCCGAAATCAGTAGGAGAAACGGGCTGGACTCTTGTCAAAATATCCGGCACACCGAACCGCTTTTCCATGGCGGGAACTTGATCCTTTAAGAAACTCATAGCGCCTCCAACTCATCCTTGAGTAATTGACGTTCATACAGTTCGGCATATCGTCCTCCAAGCACCAGGAGCTCGTTGTGCCGCCCGCGCTCAACGATTTTACCATCATGCATAACCAGAATCAAATCAGCGCTCTTAACAGTCGAAATGCGATGCGAAATCATGATGCTGGTCCGGCCTTTCAGAATTTGCCGGAGGTTGGCTAGAATATCCTCCTCGGTACGCGTATCAACCGATGAAAAGGCATCATCCAGAATTAGAACCCGCGGATCGGCGGCCAAAGCCCGAGCTAATGCCGCTCGCTGTTTCTGCCCTCCGGAAAGTGTTATTCCCCGTTCACCCAGAATGGTGTCGTATTTGGATGGAAACTCATCGATCTCAGTTGCCAGTCCGGCAATCATCGCAGACTGTGAGATCGCCTCGAAATTCTGATCATAATCCCCAAAAGCGATATTGCTTCGAATAGTTTCTGAGAATAGAAATGTCTCTTGCATGACGGGCACAACCTGAGACCGGAGCGATTGCAAAGCATAATCGTTAATATCAATATCATCGATAAATATCATTCCTCGCTCCACCGGATAAGCCCGGATAAGAAGCGAAACCAGAGTTGATTTACCGCATCCCGTTCCTCCGATAATCGCCATATTTGTACCGGGTTCGATTTTGAGATCGATCCCTTTGAGAATATCCTTGGAATCGTATCCAAATATTAGGTTGCGAAATGCTATTTTCCCCGCTATTGGACGCGAAACAGCATTGGGACTATCAACCACGACCGGCCTGGCATCCAGTATCTCCTTTATTCGTACAAGAGAGGCTTTGCCACGCTGATATAAGCCAACCACCCAGCCAACAGCAACCATTGGCCAAATTAAACTTATCAGGTATGCGATAAACGCCACAAATGAACCTAATGTCATAGTGCCTGCCGCGACGGCTTTTCCTCCAAACCAGATCACCATGACCAAGGCCACTCCGCCGAAAAGCGCCACCGCGGGAAACAGAATGCCCCAAATTACGATCATCGACATATTGCGCTTAACGTAAGTATTATTCAATTCGGAAAAATCATCGATTTCGGCTTGCTCCTGCACATACGCTTTGACTACCCGAATACCGGAAAAATTCTCCTGAGCACGCGCCGTAATCGCCGAATATTGTTCCTGGATTTTGGTATAGCGTTTGTGAACCTCATGCCCCAAAAAGAGCACTATTATGCTTATAAGCGGCATAGGGGCCATCGAAAGCAGAGTAAGTTTGGGGCTGATTGAGATCATCATTGGCAGCGCCATAGCTAAGATAATTGCGGTCGAGACAAAATTCATAACGCCGGGGCCTAGCATATTCCTGACAGCATCCAAATCACTGGTAGCACGAGCCATGATATCGCCGGTGGGCCTCTTATTGTAATAGGGGCGGTCCAAAATTAAAAGATGAGAGAAAAAATCGTTCCTGAAATCATATTCAATTCGTCGCGAAGCTACAATTAAGGTTTGACGCATAAAATAGCGGAAAATGGATGATATGAATATCACCCCCAATATGGATGCCGCATCAAGCGCTATCTGTTTAGGAGTAGCATTTTTCTGTAGCGAGTCTATGGCTCTTTTTAGCAACCAGGGATAGGCTAACATGAAAATATCGGTCAGTGCTACTGCAATAAAACCGAATATCCATAATTTTTTATATTTCAGAATATATGGTTTGAGAAGCCAGAGAATAGATCTATCGTTCTTTTTCATTATGCACTATAAAAATTGATTTTGAATGAATTGTCAAGCGCGATGCTCCCGGATAATTCATAATAGCATTTTTCCGCTAATTCAATAGATCGATATTGGTTTCCATGTGGTAATCGCCCCGTAAAATTTGATGTTTCGAAATTGAACAATATTCCATATAGTTTGGCACTTGCCTATCAGTCTTTATCTTATAATTCCGATAGGATTAATGTTCCATTAAAAGGAGGAAACATGACTCGTAAGACCGTAAAGCCTCGTAAGACCAGAAATTACAAGAAGGCTACCACCCGCAAGACCACCAAGCGCGCGCGCTAAGCGTATTGCGACTGGTATCCGAGTATAAACGCCGGCAGGGATGTCGGCGTTTTTTTAATTGCCATCATTCTTAATAAATATTGATATTGATATAAACCCTAAGAAATGTATATTCCATAATTGTTTGCAGTTAATGGCCGCTAAAGCTCTAATGAGGCTAAATGCTTTTTTTAATGGTTCCGATTTAACTGGCAATAGCCAGCGTAAAAGCCAATAAATAGGTCAAGAAATATAAATATGCAGGAGCGTTTATCATGAAAGTCGCAATATCATCCGACCATGCCGGTTTATGGCTCAAGCAACAGCTTTTACCTGTACTGGAGTCTGATGGTCATGAATTGATCGATCTCGGCACGGATACTGAAGATCCGGTGGATTACCCCGATTATGCACTTCGGGTTGCCCTTCTGGTCGCCAATCACGATGCCGAAAGGGGTGTTTTTATCTGCGGCTCTGGCGTAGGAGGATGCATAGTGGTTAATAAAATTGCGGGAGTAAGATCTGCTCTTTGTCACGATACTTATTCGGCCCATCAAGGGGTAGAGCACGACGATATGAATATACTTTGCCTCGGATCGCGTGTTATTGGCAAAAACCTGGCGATCGAACTCTGCCGGGCATTTCTTAGCGCCGAATTCTCCAATCTGGACCGTCATAAGAGGCGCCTACAGAAGGTTAAAGAGATCGAAAAGCGATTTTGCAAGCCTCTTGAGGATATATAATTCCCATTCTCATTATTAAATAAATCTATTGCTCCATTCCCAATAGTAGGGTATATTTTGACGATTCTTGTCATCGTGTGAAAAGGAGGAAATTTGATGCTACTGGATAAGAAGAAAATTGACGCTCTGCAGAAACGCTGGGAGGGACAGGAATATCGGCTGCAGAAAGTGGCTGACGCCATAATGAAAGGCGAAGACTGGACCATTCATCTCGATGGCCTTCCCTATCTCGATGAAGTCCCCAAACTCGATTGCGACAAAAACCCTCGTGATCTGCGCGGCGCCAATTTACGGCGTTACCTGATGCCAACAACTACGCTGGAAGCTGCAACCATTGCGGACATCGCCGGCATAGCCTACATCATGCGTGAGTCCAACCGCAACAACACTCCCCTTCGCGGCATCTCGCCCTTTCCATTGCCGCTTATTAATGCCGATGATATCGGCCTGATGATGGAAAAAGGAAGCCGCTTCTTTCTGGCGCTGCAACTCGGCAAAGTCATTGGTATCGTCCAATTGGACAGCGCCGCGGAATTCAAGCATGTTACCGAGGATAAGCCGTACTACGAAATTTCCAATCTAAGCGTTTTGCCCGCATATCGTCATCTTGGAGTGGCCAGTTCGGTATTGCATGAGTTCGAGAAGTTCGCTCGCGGTGAAGCCAAGCATGTTTATGTCCTCCTTAGAACCGTGATAGAACATGGATTGGTTAATTACTGGGAGCGAGGCGGCTATCAATTACGCGAGGTTTATCAAAGACAACATCCTAAAGGCGCGCCGGCTTTTATGGAAGCTGTTATGACCAAGAAAATCAACTAAGTAGAATTATAGTAATTATTTAAGGCCCGGCATAGGTCGGGCCTATTTTTTTACCTTTTGAATCAGATCTATTTACAAGATTATTTGTTAAAAAGATCTTCAATTAATCATTAAGCCTTTGGTCCATTAATGCACATGCAGGATAATTCAACCCCGAAAACGGCCTCCATGTTTAGGGATTTTCTTTTAACTTGACCGAATGTATCCTAAATGTAATATTAAGTTCTTAATGTTTATGGGACTTGTAATAAGCGCCCGGCCGGGACACTGGGTTAAAAATCTGATAATATTTGCGGCCTTGATATTCGCTAAAGAATATGAGGTCCCCGAAAAGATCGGCCTGGCGGTAATTACCTTTGTGGCTTTTTGTCTGGGTACATCAGCGGTTTATCTGTTTAACGATGTACTGGACCGCGAAAACGATAAAAAACATCCCATAAAATCCAAACGTCCCATAGCCTCGGGAAAGGTCCCGATATTGGTTGCCATTGCAGTAGCCTTGATCCTGCTGCTGGGTGGAGTGATTATATCGTTATTAGTTAATTTTGAGACATTCATTGCTCTAATTTCATATGTAATTATAAATATTACATATACTCTGGTCCTGAAGCATATCGTCATAATAGATGTCATGACAATAGCCTCCGGCTTTGTTTTAAGAGCTGTAGCAGGAGGATTAGCGATTTCTGTTCCGATCTCCCCCTGGCTTTTGGTCTGTACCACTCTTCTGGCGCTTTTTCTGGGATTCGGAAAACGCCGTCACGAACTATCGTTGCTCACCAACGACGCCGGTAGTCATCGCAGGTCTCTTGAAAATTACTCGGTTCCCTTCCTGGACCAGATGATATCAGTCGTTACCGCCTCAACGGTGGTTGCATACGCGTTTTATACTCTATCACCGGAGGTGGTCGAGCATTTTCAAACCAAGTGGATGTCATCAACAATACCGTTTGTACTCTACGGGATTTTCAGATATCAATATTTAATTTTTAAGCGCGATGAAGGGGGCAGCCCCACGAGACTATTATTAACCGACCCCCCACTCATGATTTGCGTACTATTATGGTTGGCGGCGGTCTTATCGGTGTTTCATTTTGCGTAATTTGGAGCAGACATGAATTCAAATAAACCAATTGTGGCCATTTTAGAAACCAGGCCAAAGAGCGTAATCGATGATTATGCCAAACTTGGCGGTTTGGCCGGAATAAGCGATGCGCTTGATAAATCCAAGCCCACTATCTTAAAAGATAATATTACCTGGCATCTGCCATTTCCCGGGGCCAACACGGTTCCCTGGCAGCTCGATGGCGCTATACGGGCTTTGCAGACAAACGGACTTTGCGATTTGGTGGCAGTCCATAATAATACAGTGGTAACAAATCCCTATGTGGGCGGCAAGCTACTCAAATTGAAAAAAATTTACGAAAAGAATAAGATCGAGGAACACTATAATAACGACCCAAAAGATTTAAAATGGATTGAATATCATCCCAAAGCCAAGATGCTCGTCCTCGATAAGATTTTTAACAAAGGGATTCACATTCCGGAATATTTTATTGGAAAAAATATTGTTCATTTGCCAACTTTGAAAACGCATATCTACACCACCACCACTGGCGCCATGAAAAATGCCTTCGGCGGTTTACTTTCTACAAAAAGACATTATACGCATTCGGAGATACATAAGACTCTGGTAGACTTGTTGGCGATCCAGAAAGAGATTCATCCTGGAATCTTTGCCTTTATGGATGGCACTACTGCGGGTTCCGGACCTGGACCTCGAACTATGACGCCGCATGTTAAGAATCTGATATTAGCCTCGTCCGACCAGGTCGCAATAGACGCTGTAGCAGCCAAAATTATGGGATTTGACCCAATGTCAATCGGCTATATTAGAATGGCGCACGAACAAGGGCTCGGTGTTGGTAGAATTGAGGAAATTGATGTTAAAGGAATTGATATTTCGAATCTTAATTTCAACTTTCCTGTCGGGCATAATCTAATTTCCGCCGGCGCCATTTTCTGGTTTTCGCCGTTAAAATTCATGCAGCGGCTACTATTTCATACGCCGCTGGTATATTTTTTCGTATTCGGTTCGGCTTTGTATCATGATACGCTTTGGTACAGGTTCAAGGGCAAACCGATATTCGATCACTGGCTTAAAACCACCGATTGGGGTCAACTTTTTCAGAGCTATTGATAGCCCGACATATCAAATAGGATATTTCAAAAAGCTGCGAGGATAGATAATGCTGATTATACTAATGCTCTTTGTCATTGCCCTGAATGTTTGCGGGCATGTGTTTCTTAAAGTTGGTATGAATCAAGTGGGCCAGTTGGGCAGCAGACCAATATTGGAATTTGCGCTAAGTGCGATATCCAACCTATATGTACTTTTGGGATTGGCCGGATATGTCTCCTCGGTGGCAGGATATATTGTAGTCCTGTCACGGACTCAGCTTTCGGTGGCGTATCCAATTCTGATGAGCAGCGGTTATGCGCTGGTTGTACTGGTATCGTTCCTGTGGCTAAAGGAACCTTTTAGTACAATCAAGTGGTTGGGCATTTTTCTGGTTTTAGCGGGCGTTGTTATAATCGGGATAAAAGGATAAAGTCTCGAATAGAGTTCCGTTTTTCGATCCCCAAATATAATTAATACATTCATATTTGCGTCAGGTCAGACCAGTCCTTCTGACGTCACAACGATTATTATCAGCGTGGTATTTTCAGGATTATGTTATCAAGCAGGCGCACGCCATTAATAACGACCACCAACGAAATCATAACATCACCCGAAAGCCGTGTGAGCGGTGTTAGATCGTCCCAGCGACTGAAAGCGATATAATCAATTTTAACGCCGGGGATTGATTCGATCAGTTTTCGCATGCGAGAATCTATTTGATCTGCGGTGCGCACGCCTCTATTGATGAGATCTTTAGCCAAATCAAGAGAGCGTTTTATCACCTTTGCTTTTTCGAGGTCCAATTCCGATAGATAGGCATGGCGGGACGACATCGCTACGCCGCCTTTGGTACGCACGATTGGCCCCTTGATGATTTCAAGATCGAAATTAAGATCGCGCACCATCTTCCTGATGATAGCCAGCTGTTGACCGTCCTTTTGGCCGAAGACAGCAAAATGTGGCTTAGTGATATTAAAAAGCTTGGCGCAAACGGTAGCCACTCCTCTGAAATGTCCGGGGCGACGTTTTCCCTCAAGGATTTCTCCTATTTTGCCCATATCGAGATAAGTATCGAATCCTTTCGGATAAATATCATCCGCTGAGGGGTGAAATATGATTTTGGCGCCGGCACGTTCAAGCTTATCGCAATCGGATTTGAAGTTGCGAGGGTATTTGCCAAAATCCTCGCCCGGTCCAAATTGAGCGGGGTTGACAAAAATCGAGACGATGACAATATCGGCGCGTTTCACTGCAATTTTGACCAATTTTAGATGCCCCTCATGAAGAGCGCCCATAGTAGGAACAAGGCCGATAATTTTACCATCGAGGCGAAGCGAATCCGCCATAACCTGCATTTTATGGGGTGATTTGATTACGAGGACGGGCATGGAGCTAATTACGAGCCGTAGCTTTCGCTTTCATCAGGAAACCGGCCTTGCTTAACATCGTCGATGTATGATGATACGGCCTTGCGGATGACATCGGCCATATTAGCATAAGTGCGTACAAATTTCGGACG
Source organism: uncultured candidate division Zixibacteria bacterium (assembly GCA_963801605.1). Classification (GTDB taxonomy): domain Bacteria; phylum Zixibacteria; class MSB-5A5; order UBA10806; family UBA10806; genus UBA10806. The sequence continues at coordinate 1,124,861 of CAWDFP010000006.1, read as the reverse complement.
GAACTCCTCGAAAAGCCCGATCATATCGGAAATAACCAGGACCTGTCCATCGCATTCGATCCCGGCGCCGATACCGATGGTGGGGATTTTCAGCGATTCAGTGATTTCCCTGGCCAGATCGGGAATCATCGACTCAAGCACAATGGCAAAGCATCCGGCCTCCTGAAGATCCTGGGCCGAACGCATAAAATAATTTTGTTGACGTTCGGTTTTTCCCATCACCAAATAACCGCCAAACTTATTGAGCGATTGCGGTGTCAAACCGATATGTCCCATGACAGGTATGCCGTAATTAACCAGCTTGGTTACGAGAGGCGCGATCTCCGAGCCGCCCTCAAGTTTAACTGCCTGAACTCCACCCTCTTTGAGAAAACGGCCGGCGTTCTTAATGGCTTCCTCCTCGGATGGCTGGAAACTCATAAAGGGCATATCTCCGACAACCAGTGCCCGCTCGACTCCCCGCATCACGGACCTGCAGAGGAAAATCATTTCGTCCATTGTGATCGGCAGAGTATTTTTATATCCCGCTACGACCGTACCGGCGGAATCTCCCACCAGAATACAGTCGATCCCCGCTTGGTCCATGATTCTGGCGGTGGGAAAATCATAAGCAGTCAGGACAGCAATCTTACGGCCGTCCTGCTTCATTCGCCGAATGGTACGAGTAGTGACCTTGCCGGTTTCAGGCTTCTGCGGACCGCCCTGGGCCATTCCAAACCTCATTTGAAGAAGCTACTATTTTTATCTTCTGCGTCATGACGTCGTTCAAAAATTCGCGTAGCGGTTTGCCCGTAATCGGATCTGCTGCCTCAGGATCGATTTCCAAAATCGGTTCAAGGGCAAATCGCCTAACTTTAAGACGTGAATGAGGGATCACAAGTTCCAGTGATTCGAGGTCAATATCATCATAAAGTAAGATATCGATATCTATCGGGCGCGGACGAAGATGTGAATGAGGCTTTCGTCCGAGAGTGGATTCTACACTTTTAAGCAAGTTCAGAAGCGAATGGGGATCGAGTTCCGTCTCCAGGCGCACCACACAATTAACATATTCCGGTTGCCCCGAAACTCCCACCGGTTCGGTTTCATAAAGCGATGAAATGGCAGCCAGGCTTATTTTTCCGGATTTATTTAGTAGCCCAAGCGCTTCCCTTATATTTCCAATTTTATCTCCAACATTGGAACCCATTCCCAAAAAAACATCGGCCATTGACAAACTCCTTACTACCTTACCCCGTGGTCTCAACTTCAATAAAATCGATATTGCCCGGCACCGGCGGAATCCGTTTTCTAACGCGGACGGTAACTTTAGACGCGCCTACCTGCTTTTTAATTTCCGCTCTAAGGCGTTCAGCGAGCGTTTCCAGAAGATTATAATGGTGCCGTACCAGAAACTCCTCTACAATCTCATAAATCGAAACATAATTTACTGTATCATCGAGATGATCGCTTTTGGCGGCCCTGGCAACATCGCATTCCAACTCGCAATCGACTTCATACCGTCGTCCGGTTTCCTGCTCGGCGGCGGCGACACCATGAAAACCATAGAATGTCATATTCATGAGTCTGATGTATGCCATATTCGGCTCCTTTTTAGAAAACCGGCTGTACAAACCGGCAACCTTTAGTTACCACCGATAATCAAGCTATCGAAAGAAATATACTCAGTTCCGGTCGGTTTAGACATTATTTTTTCAACCAGGTAGGCAAATTTATCGTTATCGCGTCGGAAATCAAAATTATCGGTTTTCACAACTAAAAGCGGCGTATGGTTATAGTAAAAAAAGAAATTGCTATAGGATTCACAGAGCTGTGCCAGATAATCGCTATCGAACGCTTTTTCAAAATTACGATTACGTTCTTTAATTCGTCCCAATAAAATATCAAGCGAGGCTGTTAGATAGATGACCAGATCCGGCCAAACGATATTTTGTTCGAGTACTGTGGCCACCCGATCATAGAGCGCCAGTTCCCGATTTGACAGATTGAGCGATGCGAAAATCCTGTCTTTGGCAAAAAGATAATCCGAAACGATAGTTTCCGTGAAAAGATCGTAAGTGGAAAACTCCTCTTGTTGCCGAAAGCGGCTCATGAGAAAAAAGAGCTGGGTATGAAAAGCGAACCGTTCGCGGTTCTTATAGAAATCGGGCAAAAAGGGATTATCTTCGGCTAGCTCCAGAATTAATCGTCCCTTGAAATGGTCCGTTAGCTGTTGTGCCAGGGTAGTCTTACCGACCCCAATCGGTCCCTCGATTGCAATATAACCGCCGGATGCCATCAATTAGTCCTCAGGTTTGTATTTTCTCTGCCAGATTTTCGAATGCTCCGCAAGCCGTTTAAGAGCCTCGGAAAGCGTTTGTTCATCACAACATAGCGACAGGCGCAACCAGCCCTCGCCGCTTCGCCGAAATCTGTGCCCGGCGCTACCTTGACACCGGCCTTGGCGTAAAGACGTCTGGCAAATGCTGCCGAACTAGTATGCACTTCGGGGCGGTCCAGATAAATGGCGTTAATCGGGAGCTTCGCACTTTCCATCCAAGCTCCTTAAGACCCTCAATTAGAATTTCGCGACGCTTTTTTAAGGTTTCCATACGGCTCTGAAAAGCTTCTTCCTGATGGTCAAGCGCGGAAAGCGCCCAACTCAGCGATTGGTTTTGGGGAGCGAACCCCTGTGCGGCAAAAAGGGCTTTCAAAATTGCTATCACATCTTTATGGCCCACAGCAAATCCTAAGCCTGGCAGCCCCAACGTAGTGGCAAAGGAATGAAACTCCACCGCCTTACCAGTTGCATTTTTAATCTGAAGGGGCCCGGCGGGATCGGGATTTCCGGGATAAATATAGGCGCAATCGGCAACGATAAGGCAGTTTGTTGAACGAAAGGATTTCAACAGCTCCCGGTAAAAATAAAAATCTACTGTCGCGCCGGTGGGATCGTGTGGATAGTTTATAAAAAGAATCTTAATTTTCTTCGAGGGGGCCCCGAGAAAAGATGAAATATTAATAATATAATCGTTGTTTTCAAGAAGAGAGTATTTGCGAGGCGCACCATCCGCCAAACAAATCGCGGTTCTGATATATGGCATGCCAGGATCAGGATAAGCGGCCGTATCGCCGGGATTGAGCATGCCCAGGGAAAGCATCATGGCGGATGCCCTGATACCGGGGGTGATGGCAATTTCCTTTTCAGGATCAAGCGAAATAGATTTCAGGGAAAAGTGTTTCGCAGTGATCTTTTGAGCCAGCCGAGCGACAAGGTCGGAATTGGATACTGAATTTAATAAATCGCCAGTGTTAACGGCCCGCCTAAGCGCAGGAGGAATCTCAGGGACAAAGCTTTCCAGATCGATAAGTTCGACATGCCGGGCTGCCAGTCTCTTTTGAGTAAAGTGCATCCCTCCCAAAACAGGCTGCGGAAGTTTCCAGAGCCGGTCAGCTTTATTTATGACAACTTTCATCAACGATAGCCTGAGGCTCTCCTATCAGGCGTGGCGGGTGAATCAGCAGATTTCTTATCTAACTTTTCGGCGGTGCGGTGAGCGAGAAGCTCATCTTTGAGATTCAATCGTCCCGCGGATTTTAGCATTCGCTCTATTTCAGCAGGCGATAGCTCTTTAACCTCTCCAAGTCGTTCGGCAATCGAAAGGATATGGGCGTAACGTTCGACAATTTCGATTTTATTGAAAGCATCCTCAAGACTTTTGCCTAATGTCAAAACCCCATGTGCCTCAAGTAAAAATGCATCATAACGGTCGACAAGGGAAGCTAATGTCTCCGGCAGATCGCTTGAACCGGGCGCTCCATAATGCGCCAACGGAACCGCCCCAAGCGTAGCGACCACCTCCGGCAAAATGCAGCGATCGAGAGCGATCCTGGCCGCCGAATAAGCGGTTGCATAAAGCGGATGAGCATGACAGATGGCAATTATGTCCGACCTCCAATTATAAATTGCGATATGAAGCTTGATCTCCGAGGATGGCTTTCCGCTTCCCTGGAGCTTCTTGCCGGCTGAATCGCAAATGATCAGGTCCTCGGGTTTCATATAGCCCTTATTGGCCCCCGACGGTGTAATCATGATCCTGCCATCCGAAAGGCGTGTCGAGAGGTTGCCCTCAGCAGCCCCGATATGATCCCGCTGGTAGAGACGTTTGGCAATCTCCACCATTTCCGTTTTTGTCTGAAATGGGGTGTTCACCTTTTCCCTCCGCTATTAGAAAATAAATTTATAATCAAACTAACTGCCATTTACATTGGCTTTGGAAACAAGAATCGCACATGCAATTGCGTAATCTTTGGAATGAGATAACGAAATCATAATTTCTTTAGATCCGATATGACGTCTGATAGCCTGACCCAAACGCACCTGAGGCTGGCCACGCTTATCGTTAACTACTTCCACCGATGTCCATTTAACGCCCTCGGCAAAACCGGTACCGATAGCCTTGAAAACCGCTTCTTTAACAGCGAACCTGGCCGCAAATGACAACTCGGGATTTATTTTCGAATGACAATATTGGATTTCCCAGGGAGTGAATACGCGCGAAAGGAAACGATCACCGTATTGCTCGATCGCCTTTCTGATCCTGGGGACATCAGCCAAATCGATGCCCACCGATTCAATATTCGCTGTCACAGAATTTGAATATAGGCCCGTATCTCCTAAATGTCAAAATCAAATTGGCGTCACGAGCCGTCTTGCCGCCAGGGTTCCGCTTGCCCCGATCTCCGATCGGGGCACTGAAATCCGATTGGGGCATCGCCGTCTCTCAATGATTTTGGGGTAGATGTATTTGGAAATTTTTCACCGAATTGAAGAATCTTTTTGAGAAAAAGCGGGTAAGCCCCTATCGGATTTCTTGCTCCTGACCCTTTGGGTCAGGAGGCGGAACCCTGGCGGCGTGCCGAAAAAAAAGACGGCCTCCGGATGGAAACCGCCTTTTCTTGCTAATTCAATAATGACGCTACTTAAGCATCATCATTTTCTTGGAATCGTGATAGCTACCAGCATCGATCCGGTAGAAATACACGCCTGATGATACAGGCTTACCGGCATTATCTTTACCATCCCAAATTAGGCTCTTGTAACCTGCCTTTGCAAGCCCGTTAAAAAGGACCTTAACCTTCTGTCCCAAGAGATTGTAAACCTCCACCTTTACCTGGCTGTCCTTTGGCAAGCCAAAAGATATGGTAGTTGTGGGATTGAAGGGATTGGGGTAGTTTTGTGAAAGCGAAAATGTCTCCGGTATTAATCGGCCTTCGGCTATGCCTTGAGACGAAAATAGCCGTCCGCAATCCGAATTGGATGCAAACGATTCCCCGCTCCAGGAAGAATCTGTGTAGATAGCTTTTACAGAGTACCAATAGAGGCCGGTATCCGGTACTGCACTATCAGTATATAGAGTACCGCTTATCGGTGAGCTATTTAGTTTGGTATACTCACCGCTCTGCCAGCGAGAACGATAAATATTGTAGCCTGTCAAGCGAGGATTAACCACGGCGTGCCATCTAACTTCCACCCTGTTTTCAAATGTCTCTGATGCGGTTAAGCTATCAGGTACCATACATTGAGTTAGATTAAACCTGATACCAGTCGTAGTCTGATCCTGGGCAATCACAATGCTATCGAGAGATTCTGGGAAATATCCCGGCGACTCAGCCTTCAAGGATATGATCCCCGGAGGAACGTCACGCAACCAGAATATCCCATCATGGCCGGTAGTGCGTTGCTGGCCGGTGGATGCTGATATTGTTACTCCGCTGTTATTCCCACCGTTATTAAGCTCTACACCACCCTGGACGCCTCCGCGGCCAGTGTTGGTCGTAACCAGAATGGCACGGCCAGCAGCTAGAGTGGGCGCCGTTGCCAGATACCGATTGGCGAAAGTATATTGTAAGCCCATCACTTGACTTGGGCTTTCAAAACCTACCGAGGCGTAGTTTTCGCCGGAATCGTTATTATTGACAACTCGATACTGGAAAACAAAAGATGCGTCCCCAGTAATGGTCGGATAGTACGCAGGGTCATAAAATATCATCTCGAAAGTTTCCCTGGCACTGGTGTTTCTATTTGTAAAACCGGACCATTCAATAACAAATCTGTGCTCGGTGCTATCGTTCCAGGTGTAAATTCCCGTATGAACTGTGGCATACTGTAAATCATCCCAGAAGGGCGAGATCTGCCCGCTGGCGTTTCCCGGGTCCGGAATCGGCCAGTTGAAGAAATTATAGAAGAAATTACCAGCCATATCGAATCTGGAAGTGTCAAAAGCAACAAAACCGTTGGTACAGGCGATCAAATAATTGAATTGCTGCCCATAGTATCTAATATCGAATGGCGGAGTGGCTAATATCGATTTATCATCGCAGGTAGAACCTAAATTCAGCCTGATTCCCGCGCCGCCGCTGTCCGGATTGATTTCAACCCAGGAATAAGTTGGATGCGGGGCATATGTCGTGTCAGTGTTGTCATACATATAGTAGCCATAAGCATCAGGTCCCGACGGATCCCTGGTAGTAGCAAGTCCCACCGTGGCGGTAAACGGAACGATCGATTTCTCTCCCGATGAAGTGGTCACTTCAAGTGCCAAGTTGATACTGCGGCCATTAAAAGTTTCCGGGCTGCATTTAAGGATCAAAGGAGTACCCTGGCTTGTCGCCGAACTGTCAATCGCCATATTACCAAAACTGCACTGCGATCTGATTACCCTGGTATAATCATCCTCGCTTAAAAGCTTGCCCTCGACTCCCTCAGCGTTTTTTTGTCCTACATTGCGAATGGTAAGTGATAGCTGGAGAGAATCTCCGGGATCGAGACGGCTGTTACTGTCCTGGAAAGCTATAGAAGTCACGGAGAATTTAGGGGAAACTATGGGCAATTCGATCACCGAATACCAAAAATCATTGGTGCTATCTGTAACCGAAAGTTTAACTTTGGCCAAATCGCCGCTTTGCGCCGATTCGTTAATTTTAATGACATAAGGTGAAGCAGGAAATGCCAATTGGCCGGGATCAATATTGCCATACGCTTCGTGTGCATCGAAAATTGAAACCAATTCGGGGTCCATCGTCTCGAGCGTAGCCTGCACATTATGAGCACTGATGGTTGAGCCGAAATTCTTTAGTATCAAACCCAGTTCCACTGTTTCACCAGGATTGACAATTCCATCATCGTTGCCAAATGAGAAACCGGAAATGTCGTCGTCTATTGTAAGCGAATCATAGCCGACTGCCAGATCCGACTGCACTATTTGAACTATTCCCTTATATGGAATAACCTGTCCACCTGAAACAGTAACGAACATTGTATCGGCGGTGGCAGCCGCGAATGATAGCGCTACCCTACCGGTTTCATCGGTTTGGCCAACCTTGAATACTTCCTCGCTGCTATTATACCCCTTGGTCAATGTAACGTATAATCCCGTTAAAGGCTGAGCAAGAGTATCTGTTACGTTTATTTCAATATGGTTTACTCCCAGAGCCAGAGAATCAGGATGGCTTACAGTAATTCTAATGGGAACCATGGTCCTAACTTCAACTTCCGGATCACCAAGCGCATTGCAGGTATTAAAATACAGATTTACTACACTTCCCGAACCATTTGATCCCGGAAATGTTCTGTAAAGCTGCATTTTGCCCCTAACAGTTGCGGCTGCAAAATGCGTTATCTTTTCACCGAAAATACCCCAAATATACCCAACCATATTGGGGTTGTTGTACTGAGTATGCGTGCTATGATCGGTTATGCCATAAAATGCCGGGCCACCCTTAAACGACGTAGGGGAGGCCCCCATGCGCACCCAGGTTTCTCCGAAGCAAGGATCAACACCACCCGGGCCATAATCGCCCGTTCCGCAAACTATGGAGGCCATAACGCCAAGCTTATTAGTATTCTGAACGGCATTAAGAGAACTTACATCGAAACTCGGATTATACCATCCTGACGGCCCTGCCCATCCGCGATAATTCACCATAGCGACTCCGCGGTTCATCGAAGCTGTAATCAGGTTTCCACCTCCACCACCGCCCCAATCGAAAACGGTATCAACCTGAGAAAAGCCGTGATCAAACATCATCTGTCGCGCCCAGAGCACTATTATTCTCGGTGTATTCGAATTAATATTACCGGCAACGGAAAGGCCACGATGCCAATAAGTCGTGTCTGACATATTGGGCGTGGTTTCATAGGCTATCACTTTCGCAATCGTTCTGCGGAAATCTGTCATATTATCTATACTGAGCCGCGCCACGAAAGCATCAGGTAAATAATCAGTCCCGGCTAACATCGAATATTGATGATCCGATGTGTAACCGCTATATGGATAATCAATAATCCCTGTGGAACTCGTGTTGTCCTGATCGCCCACGATCATAATGTATTCCGGAGGCACGTCCCAGGTATTATAAGCGTTAGTTAAGAAGGTCCTTATCTGCGCGGCCGTTGGATTACCGTTGGTGTTAATTTCAGTCGTGGGGACAATACGAACAGTATATCCTTTTCTGTGTTTCCAGTTGGCAAAGGCCGCCAGAGAATCGACAAACATCGGCTTGGTTAAAATCACATAACCGCCTCTTTTAACTTCGGTATTAGTAAAAATTTCGTCGAAATTAGCAAAGAGCGATTTATATAGCGGATAAAAAGCCTCGGAAAGATATGGCCTTCTAATAGTTTGAGGATTTGTCACGTGCTGGAAATCATAGGCTACACTGACGCTAAGATCGTGATAAACCCTGAGCTCTCTTCGAGCCGGATTATATTGGACCGGAGAAATGGATATTTGCGAAAACCTGATATCCCGCATGATAGCAGGTTCCTGAAAATCAGCAAGTTTTTCCGGATAAAAGATATCCTGCGAATAGAAACTTTCGTTTTGGGTAAATGCCGGTATGCTCTGTTCACCCTCCAGCGTCGGCGGCTGAGTGGGGGCAATATCGACATTCTCAATAGTTTCGTAGCTTGAGTATTGAATGGACAGGATAGGGTCGGCATTTTCAGGCAGGATAATTAGCGAAGTAAGAATGGGCATGCTGGGGAGGCCCTCCTGATTCGTTTCGCCGGCTACGAGTTTTTCTGAAACGGGGAGTGATAATTCCTTGAAAGGTTTGCCGCCTACAGTCACGTCATTTAATGCGATCGCCGGAACACTCAGCCCGATAACCTCGCCGCTTCCCTGCTTTTGACAGGAGAATTCTGCCTGCGTATCACCTAAATCCTGAACAACTCTTACTGTCTGTGAAGCCCAAACAAGGCTTCCTCCAAACAACAAACACAACAAAAATACCATTATAGTCGCTTTTAACACACCCTTCATGAATCCTCCAGAAAAAGCCCTAAATTATTTGGATATGAGATTACTAAATATCATCAGGCCGTAATCCCTATCGCAAATCAGGATGCGATCGGTATCGGCCCATACGCCATAAGCATACGGCGTCACATAGGTAGCTACAACGTGGGACGTGGCGGGAACAGAGATATCAACTACTTTCAGACCACCATTGGCATCAGCAAGAAATGCATAATTGCCAACAATCTGCACATCCTTGGTTCTGCCAACTGTGTTAACCTGATGCGCAATAGTGGGAGTAAGTCGATCTGAACCCAAATTAATAGCGAAAAGCCCGGCACGATCGGCAGCAACATAAAGCGTACTATCCTTAACGCCGACCGAAAGCGCCGTGCCCTCTAACGCTAATTCGGATATTACAATTGGATTATAAATATCAGATATACTAACAATTTTAATTCCTGAACTGCCGCAAGCTACATAAGCATAGGCCGAATCGGCGCAAACACCGTAGGCATCAGCAGGCATATCGATCTGATAGAAATAGCTGAAGGGGTTGGGGCCGCCGCCGCTGGAGGGATCGTAAATGATCTTCCAAAAAGAAAGTTTCCGGCGGTTGAATCCACTTGAAACGGCCAGTACCCAGAGCGTATCGGACCTGACAAATCCGCAAATATCCTCGAGATTCTGATCGGTCCCGAATGAAAGGCTAAGAGTGGACGAGGCATCTCTGGTATTTAAGGCCTGAATTTTACCATCCATATCGGCCACATAGGCAAATGGGAATGTATCGATTTCGGGCGTTTGGTGACCTAATACAAAAACACCCTTGGCAAAATCATCATCGCCGGTATCGATATTAAGTACCATCCTGGGACTGGCCGGATTGGTAATATCGAACATCGATAAATCGGCCTGACCATCGGCGACATAGGCTGTATCGCCACTAACGTATACATCCTGCGCGGCGCCATTTGTTAAGGTCTGCGATAATAAGGTTACATAATTGGCGACTGCACTTTTATAGAAAATCCTGATTTCGGAATCAGACCAATCTCCCCAAACACCGTTGGCGTCCTGAGCCCTTACTCTCCAGTAATAGGTATCATCAATCAGAGATGTGACCGTAGTATGGCTGGTATCGCTAATTTGAGTATTAATCGTAGTGGTGACAAAATCGCTGAGCTTGGCTACCTGTAGATGATAATTCGTGGCATCAGGTATCTTGTGCCAGAGAAATGTGGGATTGCTGCTGGTAACTATTGAATCGGCCATGGGATAGATAAGTGACACCGGAGACGGAGGATACGCATAACGAGTAACTACTTTATCTTTGCCACATCCAGCCATTAATAGTATAGCAGTAAGCGCCAGAAATAAGGCAAGCGAATTTCTGAGCATAACGGATTTTAAGCGCATATTATTATACACAGTGTTCCTCCGGAAAACGATGAGATTGGATATATATAATTAAGGACAGGCGATAACCTGTAAAGCTGCCCTTTTTTTGATTCTCAACTAACAATTAATGATCCGCCGCAAATCACTGGTGCAAAAAAACAACGCAACCCTTTCTAAGAGGGCAATATAAAAAACGGGACACCTATGTCAAGCTCAAACCGTCCCGTAACGTCAAGCGATAAACAAAGCTATGGGTAAGGCCAGTTCCATTATTTGGGGCTATGAAAAATATGAGGGGGGCTTAAAATAATAAATTATTAGTCTGTGGCTTAATTATTATCAGTAGATTCAATTGTGTGCTTCAACAGGCCGAGCTTTTTTTCCCAAGCCAATGATAACATGGGCATTTCCGTCCGGGCAATTTCGGGATCAACAGTCTCCCAGCCGCTGATTGTCAAGCGAAGACCGGTGCGCTCGCCTCGTTCGGAAAGTTCAAAGGTGGTAACTATATCGGGTGAAATCATTCCACCGCCCAAAGACAATTTTCGAGGCGGCTCTGTGGATATTTTGGATGTGGCTACCTTAGAAAGCGAACACTTGGTCGATTGAGCGGCGTCACTAGCGCCGCTCATCAAACCTTTTAATATTTCTTCTTTGGTTAACCAGGACCAGGTATTTAATATGCTGGAACGAATGACGACTTCTTTTATTATTTTCATCGCATTTCTCCCCTTTTTTAACCCGGGTATACCCTGGACTATCGAGCCAATGGTACATCCTTGACTATTGATTCGGCAGATTACCTAACATCTTCATAGAGGGAGGATACCCATAAAAACAGCAAGAAAATATCCAAGCTGCTCATAAGTATATGATGCGTAATTGTTTAGATTATTGGCTCGCGCAATAATATGAACATGGCGATAACGATATCATTCAATCTGGTCAAAATATAATCATCGTGCTGTTTCATAAAATATCACCCGGAAACGGGATTTGAAACAATAATAATTCACTAATTTATAAACTTGACAGCCTGACGGGGTAATGATATAAGGGCCGTCGCTGGGCTCAGGAACCCTTAAGCGCGAGGTCGACAGTTTGGAAGACGCAATTATTTGTCTTAATAAGGAAATCGCATGAAAGGTGATTTCTCCAGATTTACATTTAATCCTCTGGAAAATTATATCTCGGTGTTCAAACAGCAGGGTCGAGTTGATCTCGACTCCGATTGGAATGAACAGGCCGAGCTGATAAACGAATATTTCAGGCAAATAACATCTGATATTTTGGGTCCTTTTGCCATTCCGTTAGCACCAAATAGTATCCGCAACGACAATGCCCGCGCTTTTGTTATCGAAGGTTTTACGAACGGCTCCGGTGGTGTATGCGATTTTAGCGTCTCACGCGGCATAGCATATATAGGGGGCTATCTTTATAAATTACAAAAAGACACCACTTTCAGAACCCAACTTGATTTTCCCGAGCCGGCGTTGCCAGAGGGCAAAAGCGATTTGATTGTATATCTCGAAGCCTGGAAAAAAACTGCAAGCTATATTGATGATGAACTCATGCGGGAACCGGCCCTGGGAGGTCCTGATACTTGCTTGAGAGCCAAACTGATCGGTCAGGTCCGAGTAATCTCATCTGATAATTTAAGCACTCCGGATGAGGCAGAGCTTTTTCTGAGAGAAAATTTACCGTCCGGCAATATCGCCCTCACTTTACAGATCGATCAATCGGCTCACCAATTACCGCTAAATTTTGGGGAGATCGATCTTGGAGGAGGCTTGATTCCGGGTAACCTGCATTATCGAATCGAGATACATCGGGGAATTCCCAATAGCGATGGATTGAATGAAGGCATAAAATGGTCCGACGAAAATGCTGCCGTTGTCGCCCGCGCCATAAAAGCAATCGATACGCGCAGCATCCTGGTTGAGGAGCCGGAGCCGGTCGCGGGAGAATCGTTTAAGCCGGGCGATTGGATCGAGGTAGCCAACGCGGTGACCGAGCTTCAAAGGCAAGGAAGCCAGATGGCCCAGATCGAGAGTCTGGAAAGCACATCCGGCGGCCTTTTAATAGTCTTAGACTCCGATATTCATCCTCTGCTTACCAGAAAGAGAAACGGCAAAAGCACGCTTGAGCACGCGCTGTCACCAATGGTACGCCGCTGGTCAGGCTATGCACCATCTATAACAATGAAAAATGTATATGACCTGGGACGGGGCGTAAAAGCCATATTGACCTCGAATGAACGTAAATGCCATTACGACCCGGGCGATTATTGGGCGTTTGCCATAAGGGACCGTGATTATAACAAACGTCTGGCGCCGCAAAAAGCCTTGCCGGCCGGGATTAAAAAATATCGCTACCCTTTGGCCATAATTAAACGCGGCGAAAAAGAAGTGAAGATCATCGATTGCCGTCGTTTTTTCAAGCCTCTGGCGAGCCTTCCAACAATATAAATCAAAACAATCAAAGACCGGATATCAATGTGTGTGGCGGTGGTGAATATCCGGATAGTGAGGATGCGAGTGCATCTGTTCTCTATGTTCATGGCGGTGCACATGCTCATTAGAATCATCGAAACCCTCGTCATGTATATGCCTGTGGTGTTCGTCATGAGTATGGCTGTGCTCATGAATCAGTTCCCGATGAGTATGCTGATGGGCATGGCGTTCGGAGAGAAACATATAAATCCCTGAAATAATTAATACCATAGCCAGCGCAAATTGAGCAGTGAGCCTCTCCCCCAGTATCAAAAATGAAGCTAAGGCTCCAATAAATGGCGCGGCTGCGAAATATGCTGATGTCCGAGCTGTACCGAGATGGCGCAGGCTTAAGATAAAGAACACCAGGCTTAAGCCATAGCCCAACAGGCCAATTATGGCAGCCGAAATTGCAAATCCAAGTCCCGGTATTTTTCTGTTGATTATAAACCCAATCATTAAGTTAGCAAATCCGGCTACCAAACCTTTTATGGCGGCAATTTGAATTGGGTCTCCGGCTGAGATTTGGCGCGTTATATTATTATCAATACCCCAGGCGAGGCAGGCTAAACCGATACAGATCGGACCCCAGATCCCCGAGAATCCCACTTTACCGGGCCAGGATAGAAGCAGGCCTCCAAAGATGATAATAACGGAGCCCGAAATCATCCGCGTATCGAAACTTTCGCGAAATATGATCGCTGCGATAAGAAACGTAAAAACGATTTCAAAATTAAGAAGCAGCGAGGCTGTCGAAGATGGGGTGATCGTTAATCCGACCATGAGAAGCGTCGGCGCAATCATTCCTCCTGCTAAAACCGTTACAGCCAGATAAGGATAATCACTTGCGGCAAGCGATACAATTTTTGCCTGTTTATTGCTTTTAATATGCTTTCGTAAAAAATACCAAATAAAAAGCCCCAGACCTGAACTCAAATAAAGGCAGCCTGCCAATATAATTGGATCAACTTGGCTTGTAAGCATTTTGGCAAAAGGAGTACTTAAGCCGAAAAGAATCGCCGAAAGAATCGCCCATTTGATTACGCTAATATTGTGGCGGAGATTATCCGAAGCAGCGTTTATCATCTTTATAAAATATAGCCAATATAAACGATCTATTCAAATGGAAATAAATTCGATAAGAAAATAATGACTACAGAATGGTCTTAAGCCCGAATGAAAATAAATAAATGGCGTCGTTGTTATTAGCATTGGGGAAGCCAATGGATAGCCCGATGGAGAATGCCGTTTCCTGATATACTCTAAATTCGCCGCGATAGCCAAAACCTGTTATTTCAAATGGCCCGCCGAGAAATGAAAACTGCTGTTCATATTTTCCGCCCACTCTTCCACCTACCCCCACCGATGCTAATCCGCCGGAATAAAGAGGAAAAGAATCCAGCAATCTGGTAAATAGATAGACTCCCTGACCACCCAACTCGACTCCTATTGCAGGTTTGAATCGATGGCTGCCGTTAAAAGGATAATTGAAATTGCGCGATCCGTTGGTAATAGAGGACGAATAGATAATTGCCCCAAAATCAAGCCTGATATTTTCGCTGGAAAACTTCAGCGAGGGGATTAAATAAGTGACATCGGTTAGCGGATTAGAATAATGATAACCATAGGGTGGAATTGGCTCGGGATCAATAAAAATGGGACGGCTATCATAATCTCGATTTTTAAGCCAGCCGATAGTGCCAGAAACAGACAGCCAATCTTTAAGATCATATCCAACGCGGCAAGAAAATTCTCTGTGGAACAGGCCGTTATCTCTCACGGCTCCGTTCCAGTGCGCTGAGAAAGGAGTATATGGCGAAGCGCATCCGCTGGCAGCCTCAAACGTAATATCTCCCGCAAACGCCTGATGGCAAAAAACAATCGATAACAGCGTATAAATTATCTTTTTCATCGCGAACCTCCTGATTTCACAATATATAACAAAAATCGAATATTAGAGAGTTCTATTATTTTTCGACTAAAAATAAATCGGGCCCCCCGGATGGGAGGCCCGAATGTCACTTATAGACCTGTTTCGGTTTTGGGCCGAGACAGTTTAATAAGCGTTATTGCTCCGAATTCAACTTCGAATCTTTCACTTTCAGTATGCCGCGAGCCGGGGGGCAATCCGGGCATGGGCTGACTGTGAAGAATCCCTTGAAGTAACCAACCATTGTGGTCACATCAAGACCGTTGAATGAGCAGCTACCGTTAACGTCGCCGGCCACATACCAGATATGTCCAACTGTGCACTCGCAGGAGAACGGAGGCGGAGGGCCACCCTTGAAGTAAGTGACGCTATAGGTCACATCAAGGCCGTTGAAGACCTGGCTGTTATTGGCATCACCGGTTATGTAGTCGCAACCACCGCGCTCAATGGTAACGTTAATAGGCACAATAACTATCGCATCAGTAACGTTGCTGGACGTGATTGTAATCGTACCATTATAGAAACCTTCAGCGAGGGCGGCAGCATTCACCGTAACGTTGAAGTCCATAGAACCGGCAGCCGGGATGATACCGAAGATCGGATCAACTGAGAGCCACTCGGAGGGTGCAGCGACCAGATCAACTCTAATATCAACAGCGCTGGCGTTGTTGATCGGAAGAGGTAGTGTCTGCGTTAAACCTTCGAGTAAGCTGAAATCGAGATGATCCACTCCCGGAGTCATCTGGGAAACCGTGATGGTTACAGGAACGGTGTTAACAGGTGAAGCGGGATCGTTAGAATTGATGGTAATTAGATCGCTGTAATCCCCAATTGCCAAACCGGCCGTATTGATGATCAGGCTGATTGGCTGCGTACCTTCCATTGGAACCGTGCCAACTGTCGGATCAACAGTGATCCAGCTAAGCGTATTGGAAGCGGTGAAATGGAGATCCGGTCCGCCGTTGTTACCGACCCATATAACGTTGCTATGAGTCATGTTAACATCGGTTTCCTGAGTTATATGCACGGAGCCTGGCGATACGTAGATCTGAGCAGCCATCACGTAAATGTTAATCGGAAGAGTAACGGTCGGGTTAGCTGGATCGTTGGATGTGATGGTAATAACGTCGTTATACATGCCGCCGAGCAAGCCTGCAGTATTGACTGTAACATCAATCGGTAAGGAACCGCCGGCAGGAACTACTCCAGCTGGAATCATGGTGATCCAAGGCAGTGTGTTGGAGGCGTTCCAGGTTAATGGAGCAGTACCAGGGTTGCTGATTGTGAAGTCGGCGATGTAAGTCTGAGTAGTACCTGAATTCTGTGAATGATCAAGAGTGGCTGGAGCAATGCTGATTGCAGGAACCGCACTTTCGTACATGCTGACATCATCAAGGAACCAGTCGCCGCTGTAGAAGGTCGGACTATTAAAGTAGAACACCGGCCATACGGTATGTCCGATGTATGGCGTAAGATCGAATTGATTTGAGGTGAATATGCCATCCTCAAGCGTATGAGTGGCTGGAGTCCAGAGACCCAACTGTATGGTGCCATTCAAATCAAAACCATCCACCATCAGGGAGACGCCGATCTGTTGATTAGGCTCGTCGCCCCAATATGAATCGCCAGCTTCCCAGTACTTAAGCTGCGGAATAATGGCAGCGGTAATGGTTACAGGCGGACCCACAAACCAGAGCTCGCGAGGATACGGAGAATAGCTGATATCAATCGAATGAGTTGGGCTGTGAGCGATAGCAGTTGTCCAGCCTACACCGGCACCAGAACCGTTGTAGAAGATCCACCAGTTACCGAGATTTGCAGGATTCTCGTAGTCTTCCGAATATGGGAAGGCCTGCGGAACCTGAACGATGCGCGGCTCGGTAAATGCATTATTGCCCTGAGATTCGTCAGCGGCAAGGTAAGCAGTAACCGTTACACTATATTCGCCGGCAGTTGCAACAACCCACGGAGTCGGGGAAGTAAACGGCACGATAGCGTTAGCGGCAAGAGCCTGAGCATAGAGTTTGCCTTCGTATACGACGGCAGGAGTTGCATCCTCGACCTTGAATTCGATAGAGTCAACCGTAACAGGTACGGGGCTCAGGTTTTCAACGGTCGCAGTAATCGGATACGAACCGGCCAACATAATATACGGAGGAGCATCGATGGAGTTAACAGCGATATCCAGATTGATAGCCATCGCGCTGAAGTCATCGACATAAGCGCCGGCTGCGTTACCGGAACCATCTGAAGACTGGTCTATCCGCAAAATGACGGTTTGGCCGGCATAAGCGGTAAGATCGATTGTCGGATGCACCCAGGCAGTGCTGCTGCCGGTCCAGACCGGCTGACCAGCGATACCGGGAGCGGTAGAATAGCCAGTACCGTTGTATGGGACTGACGTTGTAATGACGGTCCAGGTCGCGCCAAAGTCATTCGAAACCTTCACGTTGACGCCGTCATAATTGGTCTCAGTGGCATACCATAACCAGAAGTCGGCCTTATAGAGCAGACCACCAGTAAGGGTTATGGCCGGAGAGTAAAGGCTGTTGAGCATAAGAGCAGTATAATCGCCTGCCAGGTTGGTTCCCCAAAGCTGAGTTCCACTGTGCGCAGTAGGACCGCTTACGTAGGTGGGAACGCCCCATTGCCACTGATTAGTAGGAATGAATCCGCCGTCATTAAGTTCGAAATCATTCGTGTAATTCAGAGCGGCAACATTGTAAATGAACGCCGAACCGGTTTTGGAATTGTTGGTGCTGAATTCGTCACCGGCGGTGTTCGCCAAGGCGATCATGCTGTATGATCCACTGGCAACTGGAGTCCAGCTATTGATCGAGAAAGTAAACGGCAGAGTAGCACCGAAGGCGACCACAGGGGTTGTCTCGGTGAAGTTGAAGACTGTATCGGTGGCAGGGGCCGGTCCGACGATCTTCACTGTGGCGTCAATTGTCACAGGAGTGGTGCCGTTATTCTTCACCGTTACGGCCGGGAAGTAAGCGGTTCCGGTAATGCCGCCCTTAGGGGCATCATAGGAAACCATCGACACATCAAGAGTAGGTGTGTACTGGAAGAACTTGATGGCCAGACCGTTGTACGGATAGTTCAATAGCGGAGCGCCATTGTAATAGTATTGCAAACCGGCCAATCCACCGGGACCTTCAGTTCCAATCACTGCATCGGTCTGACCGGGGGCATTGAAGTTTGCATACTGAATTGTAACCGAGCTGTCGACTTTGTTCAGAATAATCTGACAATCGAACGACTGAGACGGCGTATTGTAGAAATAGAGACTATCGTACTGAATGACAAAAATGTTGTTGACAACATCATCCAGAACCGTAGCCGGCTTGCTGGCATACATATCGCTGCGCATAAAGCCGATGAAGTTATTCGGCGTGGAGGTGCTCGGAATGGCTGCCAAATAACCCGGATAGGTGGACAGAGAGTCGAACGACACCATACCGTTGGTTACCAGCCAAACCCTGGAAACCATGTTGCCATAGAAATAGAATGGAGTACCCAGGGAGACGCCGTTTGTCCAGCCATCATCCAGAGTACCGTTCCAGGTAATCGGAACACTTGCGGACATGTCAACCCATGAGTATGCAGGGCCGCCAACCACCGTGTTGTCGATCCATTTGTAGAGAGCTGCATCCGGGCCGCCGGTACCGTAGTGCTGATCGACTGTAAAGGTGGTGCTTCTTCCAATCGTTTCCGAGCATTGGAATCGCCACCGATCGACACGAATGTCGAGCAGGTATAGAGCGCCGTTAACCGCAATCGATGTCGGAGTGAAATCGACGTTTGCAGTCGCACCAGGAGCCAGGTCTGTAACTGTTTGTGTCGATGTATAGACTTCGACATGAGCAGCGTCGAAGATCGTAAAGGTCGCCGGGAAGGTAGCATTGGCACCGCCCCAGTTCTTCACTGAAGCCTGAGGAGTGAAGGTAGCGCCATTGATAACCAGAGCCGCGTTCGGCGGGGTCACAATGGCTTCGGCCGACACGTCAACCGCAGGCGGATTATAGGAGAAGGAAATCGCCAACGGAGCGACCGGCAGGTTGCCCATCGGGACGCCATTGTACACATACTGCAAGCCAGTAGTGCCGAGGAAGTTCTCAATACCAATTGTATGGCTGAGAGTAATACCAGGGCCAAAGTTACGATACTGGAATTTAATGCCGTTGTCGGCGGCAGTCAAAATAAACTGCGCGTCAAACCTGATGTTGACATCGGCTGAAGCGTAGAATGACCCAGTTGATGAAGCTGACAATTGCGGTATCGACGTTATTGGTATAGAAGAAAGCCTGGCCGGAAGTGCCTTGCTTCAAGTCATCCCACAAGAAGGCCAACATATTATTTGGCGCTGCTGAGGTTGGGATGGCGGCGTTGCCGCTATAGCCAGAGCTTAGGCCGTCAAACTGGGCCACACCATCTTCACCAACACCAATGCTCGGCCAGTTCATTCCATAGAACTGGAAGTTGAAGCCGAAGGGCAGGAGAGCGGAATAGCGGTCATCACCGCTGCCATTGGCGAAGGTGATCGGAGTGCCGAAGGTGCTGATGTCTTTCCAATCGTAAGCGGGACCGCCAGTGTAGTTATCCGCGTAGGAATAGTATCCGGCATCGGGGCCAGCCGTGCACCGGGTGAGCACAACCGTAACATTTCCGCTGACAGTATCATTAGCGGGAACTTCGTCACCGGCGAGATTGGTGAATGTTCTGAGATTGTGGAGACCGGCAGTCAGGATTATCCAGGTAGAGGTATAATTGACAGGAGCAGCGGTCAATGAAGCCAAACCAGTAACGGTCTCGGCTGCTGGTAAGAATAAACTGGCGGCAGCGGCGAATAAAGCTCGACTTCATCGAAGTAAGCTGCCATACCGTCGTTACCAACGTAGCGGAAAGCGATCTTCACGCGGATGAACCGGCAGCCCAGGAAGTAATATCATAATCCGGATATGCCGGACCGAAATCGGCGCCGACATATTGAGCGATTTGAGTTCTGGTAGCAAAGTTATCTGTGCTGCCATAAATGAACATGAATCCTTGGTGCTGTACCAATCGAAGAAACAGGTGCATAGTCAAATGAACGTTGGTCTTGGCAGAACAATCGATTTCCGGGGAAACCATGTAGGTGTTCTGCTGTCTGGCAGGAGAATAATAGGCGCGAGCAACCGTATCTGTCCAGGTTGAATAATAGTATGCTGACCAGGTCGTAGGATTATTCAACGGTCCACCGGCGCCGCTATCGATAACGGTCCAGGGACCGAGAGCGTTAACCGGCGGATTTGCAATTGTCCAGCTTTGCGGATTGCTGAACTCTTCGAAGAAGAATCTATCTTTTACGTTTTGATAGATATCGAAGCTGTCTGCAAATGTGGCAGCATTCTGACCTAGCGTTGTAAACGTTAGCGGTAACGGTGTCCAGGCGCGACCGGTATAAGCATAGGTCGGAGCCCCAATCGAGGTCGTCAACATGTCGTTCAAGAGGCCAGTAATAATCCTGAACCAGCAGATGGCTGATGTACCAGGTTGCAAAGGATGCTTCCGGAGGAGCCAATTTCTGGAAGCCCAAACGGACGGTTTTATTTGTATAAGCGTTTAGCGGAACTTTGGCTACGTATACGGGTAAGGTGTTGGAAGAACCGATAGTTGTAGTAGTATAATCACTGATAATGGTCCACGGTCCCCAGGTTGTACCACCATCGGTGGTTTCCTGTACCTTTACATAACCATGCTCTGCATTGACGCCCAGCCATTGGGTGGAGACGCCATCAAAGTTCCAGTAAGTCGTTGAAAGAAAGGGTGCACTGCACACCGGCGTTAATTGAGAACGAGGGGCTAATCAGCCACTCATTTTCAAACTCGCGGCGATTATTGGAACTGGTGTAGGTAACAGCAGCGACGGTATCGGCTACCGAGATTACCAACTCTACGGTTCCAATCGTTGGCTTGTGGTGAGCTTGGGCCTGCTAACATATACCGTTATCCAGGATTGTCCAGGCGCCGCCGGGTCCTGCGGGTGGCGTATTGCCGAAGCAAGCCGGACATTTGATTGCTGACGTCCTGAACCCATGCGGAACACCATCCCTGACGACAGTTATACTGTCGACAATCCAGCCATTGCTGACGCTGGAAAAGGTTCCGAGCGATCCTACCATGCCAGAAGGCGAGTTTCACCTGGAGTGTTCAGTTCGTTATCGGCATAGGCATCCAGATTGATACCAGTTCTGGTGGGATTGGTGTATCAGCCTTCCAGGTTGTGGAGTCTTGTCCAGGTGGTGCCGTTATCAACCGAAATCATGACTTTGGCAGAATCTGCTGTAGTGCTGACATTGTCATAGTACTGCTTGAAGTAAAGTGAGCAGGTAGTGACAACCGAAAGATCGAAAGCAGGAGTGATCAGCCAATCGCTACATAACGATTCCGATATAGGCATTGACAGTCCAGTTCGTCGGCTAAAACTGTATCGTTCCAACCGGTGGCGGCATAGTAGAACTTGTGCCAGTCATCAGTATACCATGTCTGCGAACCTTCGGTACCGCTGTCAGCAACGATCCAGCCGCCCAGAGGGGCCTGATTATCGAGGCTCCAGCCGGTGCCGTGGAAGGTCTGCGAGAGCAGAGTGGAAGTGATGATCGGGATTTCGCCCTGAGGATTGCTCGGGTTCATTCCCATAGGATATACCACAGGCTCGGGATTGAGAAGTTCGCCCTTGACGCCATAACGAGGCTGATATTTCGGAGCCTCGACGGCCTTCTGCTGAAGGACCTCTATGACGGCCTCGGATTTGGTTTTCTCATCGCGAAGCTGCTGGATGGTCGGAGCATTGGCGCCGGCTTCTTTTTCGGCTTGTTGGTCAGCATCTTTGTTGCCGATTACAAGCGGAGCAGGAGCAGGAGCGGTTTCGGTAGTGGATGCCTTAGCATTTTTTGCGGGCAATTTGTGGGCTGTCTGCAGAGGAGTACCCTGCGGAGAAGCCTTCTTGGTCTGATCGACCTTAGTGGTCTGATCAGCTTTTTGATTGGTGTTGCCGGCTTGGGGGGCCGCCCAGACGATAGACCAGGCGAACAACACGAGCGCGGTCAACACGAGTAACTTTTTCATAAGGTTTAATGCCTCCAAAACGAAGGTGTTTAAATCGAATTACAACTACTTACCTGATTTTCCTGATTTCCAATTGATTAAATAGTTTCAGAGGATATACTTCCAACATCAATGATTCTCCAGATTCACCTCCCTTTATCAATGCGAAAACACTCGCTTGAAACGTTTCATTAGTTTTCATATCGTCCAAAGTTCCTGCAATCTGAGTACAGATAGAAAGATACACGTAATTTGCATAGTATATTTTTAGACCAGAAACAAAACCGCCCTCCCGCTTCTTTTTTCACATCGTACCCAATTAAAAGCGCAGTTGTGTTGGCCATCAAAAACTTCGTATGCCTATTCTGATTTTATCGGAATCTTTGTATACACCGTGACGGAAGGCCTGAAGATGGCGACTCGAACAGTGTAGGGTCCATATTCACCCGCATGGACGCTAAAAAATCCCGTGAAGTATTAATCCGTCTGCTTTTCGAAGAACGCTAAAGCCTGATAAAATATAGGAATTGTGAAAATTTTGTCAAGAGGTATTTGACCCCAAAGTGTCGCAAAGGTTTATTTTGGAGTGCATCAATTTGCACTTTATAAGCGGATGTGTTTCAAGCTGTTACAATCACTATCGACCCAGGCAAACCCACTTGCGACAGGTCGGTTGCGGTGAAACTGTAAAAATGGGGTATTTTAATAATTTTAAGCGGCATATTATGGTCGATTGACATGGCCGATAAATGGAATTTATTCATTATGGACAGACTTTACATTTTAGAAATTATTTAAGTTAATTTGCGAAAAGACGGAAAAAAGGTTGAGATTAACGGCAATTATAAAAGTTTCAATAAAAGCCTTGATTGACATGTGTTAGTTCATATTATAGCGTAATGGGAGCCGAAAGGAAATTGCGCTGCGTTCGATGCGGCAAACGAATCAAGAAGGGCGGATTGGCTTATCGTCTCAAGGCTGAACTGCTGTCGCATTTCGATGGGCATATTCAGGACAGCGGCAAGAGCCTGGCTGAATTAGTGGAAAAGATCGAACAGGAAACAGAACAGATGACAGCTGACCAATTGGAAAAACAGATCTATCAAAAATTCGATTATATAGTTTGCCCGGTTTGCCGGGATGAGATCGAGCAATTCCTCAATCCGACCAATGATACCGCCGAAGGGAATTCGTTGTGAGCAAGTCGAAAAACTCCGGGGCCGAGTTTGTTCATTTGCATAATCACACTCAGTATTCGCTTCTCGACGGCGCCTGCCGGATAGATGATATTCTGAAGACTGCGATCGCCATGAAAATGCCGGCAGTGGCCATTACCGATCATGGCAATATGTTCGGAGCAATCGATTTCTATCAGAAAGCCAAAAAGCAGAAAATAAAACCGATCATTGGAATCGAAACCTATGTCGCGCCCGAAAGCAGGTTCAAGAAAACCGGTGTCAAGGGCCTGACGGAATCCGGTTTTCACCTGGTGCTGCTGGCCAAAAATCTAACGGGATATAAAAATCTGATCTTGCTTTCCTCGGCCGGTTATACCGAGGGGTTTTATCACAAGCCGCGTATCGACAAGGATCTTCTCAGAGAACATGGCGAGGGACTGATCGCCTGCTCGGCCTGCCTGCATGGCGAAGTTGCCAGAAATTTATTGAATCAGCGATTCGATGAAGCGGAGCGGGTAGCTCGCGAGTATCGTGAGATTTTCGGAGAGGAAAACTATTATCTCGAGATTCAGGACCACGGGCAGGAAGACGAGCAGCGAGTAGCCAAACTGGTTATCGATCTGGCCAAAAAGCTCGAGATTCGTCTGGTGGCCACCAACGATTGCCACTATATGAAACAGGAGCATTCGCGGGCACATGATGCCCTGCTATGTATCCAGACCGGCAAGCTTCTAACGGACACTGATCGGATGCGTTATAATACCGATCAAATTTATTTCAAATCGCCGGAGGAGATGATCGCCCTGTTCGGAAAAACTCCGGAGGCTATAGATAATACGCTCAGGATCGCCGAGGCCTGCGATCTGGAACTCGAATTGTATAAAAACAAAGTCCCGCGCTTTCCGCTTCCCGAAGGTTTTCAAACGTTGGAGGAGTACCTTAAGGCTGAATGTTACATCGGATTAAAAAAACGTTATGGCGAAATAACCGAGAAACTTGAAGAGCGGTTAAATTATGAGTTAAGCGTCATCAACCGCATGGGGTATGCCGGTTATTTTCTAATCGTCAAAGATTTTATCGATTACGCCCGCAGCATCGGAGTCAGGGTTGGTCCCGGCAGAGGTTCGGCGGCGGGTTCGATTGTCAGCTATTGCCTGGAGATAACCAGCCTTGATCCTATCGAGTATGGCCTCCTGTTCGAAAGATTCTTAAATCCTGAACGAATCAGCATGCCCGATATCGATATCGATTTCGCCGACCGCGGACGCGATAACGTGATCGAGTATGTGACATCGAAATACGGACGCGATAACGTTGTGCAGATAATTACTTTCGGCTCCATGGCGGCCCGAGCCGCAGTGCGCGATGTTGGCCGGGTCATGTCTCTCCCCTACGGCGACGTCGATGTCATCGCCAAACTGATTCCGGCGGAGATTGACATGACGCTCGATAAGGCTCTGGGAGCAGAGCCGGAACTGAAGAAGCGTTACGATGAAGATGATAAAATCCGCGAACTTATCGAATTCTCCAAGGTGCTGGAGGGACTTTCGCGGCATGCCTCGACGCACGCGGCCGGTGTGGTGATCGCCCCGGGGCCGATTACCGATTATGCTCCTCTTTACAAATCGAACAAGGACGAAATTACCACCCAGTACGATATGCATGGAGTCGAGGCGATCGGGCTTCTCAAGATGGATTTTCTGGGGCTGCGGACCCTGACCGTAATAGATGATTGCCTCAAGCTCTTAGCTGACGAGGGCATCAAGGTTGATATCGACCATATCCCGCTTGATGATCCCAAAATCTACAAGTTGTTCACGCGTGGTGAGACCATCGGTATCTTCCAGTTTGAATCGGACGGTATGCGTGAGTATCTCAAAAAACTCAAGCCGACCTGTCTTGAAGACCTGACGGCAATGAACGCGCTCTATCGTCCCGGCCCGCTCGATGCCAAGATGATCGATACCTATATCGAATGCAAGCACGGCAAGAAAGAGATTGAGTGCGCTCATCCAACCCTTAAAGAAATCCTGAAAGAAACGTACGGTGTAATTGTATTTCAGGAACAGGTGCTTAAGATAGCGCGCGAACTGGCCGGATATACTTTGGGCGAGGCCGATATCCTGCGCAAGGCCATGGGCAAAAAGCAAGCTGATGTCATGGCCGAGCAAAAGGGAAAATTCGTCGCCGGGGCGACTGCGCAGAAGATCGACAAGAAAACGGCGGAGAAGATATTCGATCAGATCGAAACCTTTGGCCGTTACGGCTTTGTTAAAGCCCATTCGGCCTGCTACGCCTATGTCGCCTACCAGACGGCCTATCTCAAAGTACATCATCCAGTGGAATTCATGGCCGCCTTGATGACATCGGAAATGGGCGATACCGCCAGAATCCTGGAGCTTCGAAACGAATGCGAGCGGATGAACATTACGGTTAAGCCCCCGGATATCAATCGGGGCCTGGGATATTTTTCGGTCGAGGGCGATGTTATTTTATTTGCACTTACCGGGGTGAAAAATGTAGGCCAGGCGGCAGTAGAATCGATCGTTGCGGCCAGAAAGGATGGCGGCAAGTTTACGGACCTTTTCGATTTTACCGGCCGGGTCGATTTGCGAGCAGTCAATAAGCGCACCATCGAAAGCCTGGTGATGTCGGGCGCGATGGATTCGCTGGGTTCTCATCGCGCGGAGCTGTTGGCCGGAGTGGAAGCAGCCATCGCAAACGGTTCGACATTGCAGAAGGAAAAGGACAGCGGGCAGTCGACGCTGTTTGGCGGACCGGAGCAAGTAACGTTTGCCAAGCCGAAGCTGCCGAAAGTCGAGCCCTGGAGCGAAATAGAAATACTCGCTCACGAAAAGGAATCGTTGGGATATTGGATTTCCGGGCATCCGCTCGATCCGTATCGTGATATTTACGATTGTTTCGTTGATCTAAAGCTTTCCGATCTCGAAAGCGTCAACGATGGTAAAAAAGTGGCCGCGGCAGGTGTACTTACCAAGGTAAAAATTCAGGCCAGCCGGGCAGGAAAGTCGTTTGGGGTGCTGTCTCTTGAAGATTTTACGGGAACCGGCGAGGTGATTATTTTTTCCGACGTTTTAGAAAAGCGAAGGTTATTGATCAAGGAAGGTAACACGGTCATTATTTTCGGTTACAGCTCGGTGCGCGAGGGCGAAAAGCCGAAAATTAAGGGAGATGACCTGACATTGCTTGAAGCCGCGCCGCGCGAATTCCCCACCGTTATTAAAATCATTCTCGAAGGTAATCCGACCAAAGAGCTTAATGCGGAGTTAACCAGGGAATTTACCGCTAATCCCGGGACCAGCGAAATTGTGATTGAATATGGCGCCAACGGCAAACGAATTCTATTCAAGGTTACAAAATTCAAAGTCGATCCCAATCCGAAGTTTCTCAAGACGCTCAAAGGCCTGGTGGGGGCGGGGAATGTCAAGCTCTCGAGGATGCGAAACGGCGGACGCTAATAGTCTGTAAAATTAAGATAAAATCTTGCTTATCCCATCTTAACCGGATTACTTAATTCGTAGTATTTTCCCCCCAAACAATACCTATACGTAATTATCTGGCATAGTTTATCTTGTTGAGATTGAGGCGCTTAATTCTACCGCTGCGTATGTCGCTTATGTACCCAAAAAAGTCTCTATTTTGTCGTATTGACATCAGGGCCATTGGGGTTATGATGGGGTAAAATCTGACCCTTAAACCGTTTTGAAAGGCATCTGGCCTTATGTTACTTTCAAGTTTAGCTCGTTCGCCTCCGATAATTTCTTTAACGAACCCTAAAATATTGGGAATAAAGGGGCGGCTATTTTGTTTAATTTTTGTATCTAATTAAACCTTTTCAAGCGAGGATGAAATGTCCAACAGACTTATTTTCCTTGCCCTGTTTTTCATACTTTGTCTCTCATCATGGGCCTATGCGGACGGTGGCTTTTACGGATATGTGAATTTTAAGTACTGCGACTGCGAAACTCCTTATCAATGGATATCAATTTACCATATCGAAACACAAGAGAGTTTCACCTGCCCATTAAGATGTGGGGTCAATCCTGGCTATAATACAAATTCTAATTGGCCATACAATACTTTTCCGCCAGGAACTTATCAATTAACGGTGGTTGTTGATCCCGCCCACACTAATTGCCTTGGAAGCCCCGTAGTTCAAAGAGTTGTTCATGGATTGGAATGGCAGCAAGTAGATTTGAAATGCTGGGGTCCTCTCCCAGAGCCTAGCCGTCCACAAGGCCCTTAAACACTAGCTGTATCTGGCGCTGGCCAAATCCCGGCGCCAGATAACAATATCAATTTGAAAACAGGACGAAAGTCATGAAATCTTCATTACTAATATCGCTGCTTTTGGGAATGACATTTGGATCATCTTTTTCGCAGGTTCCGCAATTAGTCCCAGGTTGGCCCTACAATATAAATCCCACTCCTGCGTTAACACCCCGATTTGATTTTTCTAGCGGATTCTATGATTATAGTATCTTTTTCAATACCGACGATGGCATGATCGATAGATTCAACCTTAATGCGTCCTTTTTCCCGGGCTGGCCGTTGATTATTGATAGCGTCGTTTTTGGCATCACTCCCATAGTCGTAGATTTGAATCGCGATGGTTATATGGATAATGTTTTATTCGGCATATCAAATACTTTTGGATTTTCCCAAAGCTTCATTTTTGCGGTAGATCATTTTGGTTCGGTGATGCCCGGTTTTCCTATTCCTATAAACCATCCAGTCTCGCTTAATGTAGCCGATTTCGACCATGACGGCGAATATGAGATAATGAGTTTTTCGGCCCGCGAGGGATTAATTCACTGTTTTAACCATTTGGGAGTTGAAAAACCGGGTTGGCCGATACCATTGCCATCAGATGTAATCGGCAACACGGTTGCTGGTTCGGGAGGAGCGGTTGCGGATTTTGACCTCGATGAAACCAATGAATACGTCATTCAGGGCCTATACCATATTTATGCATATCGCTTTGATGGCACTATGCAACCCGGCTTCCCGATTGGCTTACCACAAATCGATTCAACCTACACATTTTCCAATAACTGGAATTGGCCTCCGACGTTAGGAGATATCGACCACAATGGATTTCCGGAAATTATCGCTGCGGCCGATGATGTTACTTTCGAAGCTCCCTGGTTTAACGCTTACCTTTACGTGTTTGAGCATACCGGAGAGATCAAGGAAAACTGGCCGCTTTTTTTCCCGCATGCGGTCATAAAAGAAGCGCCTGTCCCCAGCGATATTAACAACGATGGCATGATTGAACTCGGCTTTCAAGCCAGAGATTCGTTCTATTTTATTGAACCCAATGCGTCCCGCCTGGCTCCCTGGCCTGTCGTTATTCCCCCACCTGGTATTTTTAGCGTCATGACAAATGCTGACTTAATTATTGTTGATATCAACGGAGATGGTTATTGTGAAATATTTCATGATTACAATGTGCTCTTTGCAGATTCCATTGGATCTGATTCTATTGCCTGGTTCGGTCACAGTTATTTCTTCGCAATGGATCGCAATGGGCAAGAGCTAAATGGATATCCGTTCATTATCAATGGTTCATATTTAGGGCGTCCTCCAAATTTCGCGTTTGATCCATTATCCCATAAGCTATATATGGCGGTATACACCGATAATCTTGCTCCACCTGGTACTCATGGGATTGATAGCGGTTATGTTAACGTTTACCGCTTTCCTGATTCCACCGGAGTTCCCAATCAGTGGCCAATGCTTTCACATGACAACCTTTTGACCAGAAACTACAATTTTGTGGATAGGGTAACTGCCATCGCGGATGATACTCCTCCTCCTCTCCCTAAAAGCGCTATCCTAAAACAAAACTATCCCAACCCGTTTAATTCAACAACCATAATAGAATATACATTGCCCAAAGAAGAACAGGTTACCTTAAGCCTCTATGATATCCTGGGCCGCAAATTAAGAATATCGATGAGGGGATTTACCCGGCTGGAAACAGGCAGATTTCGCTCGATATGGGACAATACACCAGTGGAGTTTATTATCTGGTGCTAAGTACGCAAAATACCCAAATCACTCGGAAGCTGGTGTTGCTGAAATAGCGATTGGCAGTTGTCGGATTTCTCGCATGTCCAAAACTGTCTGCCACGAATCTGACGCCATCAATTACACCAAAATAACCCCAAACGTAGCTCCTGGTAGATATCCTGGAACATGGATAATACCTTAGCTGTTAAATGGATAAGATGTGTTGGCCCGGTAATGAAGCTCTTGCGTCCAAACCGGCAGACCATTATATTATTCACGAAAATGATGGGATGTCTTCTTAATCAGCGTTGTTCGACACACCACACCATACCAAACCGTGGCCATATATAAAGTATCGCTGAAATATTGTCGAAACAGGATTAGCGAATAATTGCCGAGCTTGTAATAGGGGAGTAAAATTATGAAAAAATTCGGATCAATCGCAATCATCGTAGCGCTGCTCTTGGCGGTGGCATCGGTCTGGGCCATAACCAAGCCTATCGCGACCAAGGATACCAAGGAAGCCTCGTTGATCACCTGGAATAAATACGATGAAGGCGTTAAAATTGCAGCGAAAAACAAAAAGCCGATGATAATCGATTTCTACACCGATTGGTGCGGATTCTGTAAAAAGATGGATAAGCAAACTTATATCGATCCCACGGTGGCCAAATATATCAATGACCATTTTGTGCCGGTCAGGCTCAATGCCGAATCGAGAGAGGCCTTCACACTGCCCAGCGGTCAATCCAATGGAATCGAAGTTGCCCGTTCATTTGGCGTCAGGTCCTATCCGCAGACCTGGTTTGTACAATCCGACGGTACCAAGCTTGGCGGCCGGCCGGGATATATGCCACCAGAGGTATTTATCCATTTTCTCAGATATTACGGCGATGGCCATTATAAAACATTAAAATTCGAGGATTATTATACCAAGGCTACCTCTACTAAGTAGTATTTTTTGACGGTCACGAGGCGCGTTACGAATTCGCGCGGGGATGTGGCTGAAACAAATTAACATTCGAGGTGGTCAATGAGGTTTATGACGCGACTGGCGATAATAGCTCTGGTTGCTCTTCTGACCATACCGGCCCACGCTGCCAAGTATGCAGGCGAGTTTCTCAATCTCGGAGTAGGAGCCAGGCCCATTGCTCTGGGCGGAGCTTATGTAGCAGAAACAGGCGACGTCCTTGACGGTTATTATAATCCCGCGGGACTGGCCATTGTGGTGCAATCGCAAGCGATCTTCATGCATTCCGCGGCGTTCGGCGATCTCCTGAATCATGACTTCTTAGCGTATACTCGTCCGATAGGAACCGGTGAGAATAAAGCCGCTATAGCGATTTCCCTGTATCGTTTGGGCGGCGGCGGCATTGCAATTACCGGGCGCGATGAGACCGGAAGGTTTTATCAGATCAAGAGTGAATCGCACGCCGATTATGCCGGGTATTTTTCCTACGGACGAAGTTTCGGCGAGCGTCTCCTGGGCGGACTGACAGCCAAGCTCATCTATCGTCATATCATCGATCAGAACGCATTTGGGATCGGGCTTGACCTGGGCGCCAACTACACAGCCGCCAGATGGATCGATCTGGGCCTGAATATTCAGGATGCCACCACCACGCTTTTGTCATACTCTACCGGCACCAAAGAAAGCATTCTGCCGACCGCGAAACTTGGGGCTAGATTTCATGCCAACAAGGGCAAGCTATTCGGCAGCCTATATACGGACGGCGATATCAGATTCGAAGGCCGAGATTACGCCTCCCAGATTTCAGCCGGACCGGTCTCGGCGGATATGCATCTTGGATTAGAGTTATCCTATATGGAAAAGTTGGCTGCTCGGATCGGTTCCGACGCCGGTAATCTGACACTCGGCGCAGGATTGAAGTTGGGCCGCTTCAATGTCGATCTCGCCATGCGAGACCATTCTGATTTGGATAATACTTATCTGGCATCGCTGACAGCCAGGTTTTAGGAATTATCCTACCAAAGGGCAGACGAGGGCGTCTGCCAGCCAGCGGTATAAAAAACTACAATTAAAGGTATTAATAGAGTAAAGTAAATGCGTTTCAACTTGGCCTCCTTGCCCAGCAATACTATTTCAACAATGTAATGACTTTTCTAATCTCTTTCCCATCTGGGAAATCGATTTTCATTATATAATTCCCAGTTGCTACTTTTTGGCCCTTTTGATTCTTGCTATCCCATGTTGTCATACCGGCCCCGTTATTAAGCGTTATGTCATATCCCCTCACTTTCTGGCCGTTTATATCATATATAGATATCCCGGCTGTTGTTTCCGATTCCGTAAATACTCGTATTTCCACCTGTTCGTTAAACGGATTAGGGTAATACTCAACCCTAATTGAATTATCTATCGGCTCTATTTCATCGTCTATAGCATCCGGTTCCCATGATGATACCATTAACTCATAATCCGCATTAGGTACGCGATCTCGCTCCGTAGTAAAATATAATTTTAGGCCGTCGGGCGAAATGGTCGGTCCAAAATCCTGAACCGATGAGTTAATAGGGGGGCTATATTTTGAACGCTATCCCAAGCTGAGCCATTCCAATGAGCCAAGTAAATATCCCAGCCGCCCTGCCAACCGGGTAAGTGATGGCCCCCTGCGCATGAAAAATATAGTGTATTACCATTTAAGGATACGAAAGGAGCTCTTTCTATATCAGTAGTGTTAATTTCCTCACCAAGTATAAAGGGCTCGCCCCAGTCTCCGATCAAACTATCCCAATCCGCATACCAAATATCATTTGAACCAAAATTATATTGTCCATTCTTATAATGAACATCCGTATCAAAATACATTCTCTGGCCATTTGAAGCGAAACAGATTCCTCCTTCTATAGCAGTAGAATTAACATTAGGACCCAAACACTCGGCTGGCCCGCAAGTATAGCTGCTATCATCCCAACTTGCCCGCCAGATATCCCACATTCCTAAGCCGCCCTCACGCCAGGAAACCCAATATATCCAACGCTTATCCGGGGTAATTGCGGCCTCATCTTGTAAGCCGATATAATTAATTGGCGATGGCAAATATTCTCTCGGCCCCCATGAAGTTCCATTCCAATGGCTCATTGTAACCGTACCTTGAGCAGAAAACATCATAATTTGACCGTCTGCAGAAAGATTCGGTAATAGTTCATCGCCGCTCATATTTAGCTCTTGCACCGGCACCGGCTCGGTCCAACCGGCAAAGGCGGGGGAGGCCAAAAGACTCAACAATGGAGCCAAAATAATTGTCAGAAGAATTCGTTTCATATTATTGATTTTCCTAAAAGCGACCGGATTAATATTGATACATCGTTATTCTAATATACACAGATAAAGTTATCAATAAAAAATGCATTATTTAAGCAGGGTAACTATTTTTTGTGTCTTCTGCCCGCCCGGAAATTCAATTTTAATAAAATAATTACCAGTGGCTACCTTCTGGCCCTTTTGATTCTTGCTATCCCATGTTGTCGTTCCACAGCCATTGTTGATATTTAAGTCATATTCCCTCACTTTCTGACCATTTATGTCATAGATAGAAATATCGGCTGTGCTTTCAGTCGCCGAATAAGCTTGTATTTCTATCCGTTCGTTGAACGGATTAGGATAGCACTCAACCCTAATTGAATTATCTCTCGGCTCTATATCATCGTCTATACCGTCCGGTTCCCATGTTGATACCATAAACTCGTAATCCGCATTAGGTACGCGATCCCGCTCCGTAGTAAAATATAACTTCAGCCCGTCCGGCGAAATGGTCGGTCCAAAATCCTGCGCCGATAAGTTAATAGAGCGGACCGATATTCTGAACGCTATCCCAAGCTGAGCCATTCCAATGAGCCAAGTAAATATCCCAGCCGCCGTGCCAAACGGGTAAGTGATGGCCCCCTGCGCATGAAAAATATAGTGTATTACCATTTAAGGATACGAAAGGAGCTCTTTCTATATCAGTAGTGTTAATTTCCTCACCAAGTATAAAGGGCTCGCCCCAGTCTCCGATCAAACTATCCCAATCCGCATACCAAATATCATTTGAACCAAAATTATATTGTCCATTCTTATAATGAACATCCGTATCAAAATACATTCTCTGGCCATTTGAAGCGAAACAGATTCCTCCTTCTATAGCAGTAGAATTAACATTAGGACCCAAACACTCGGCTGGCCCGCATGTATGGCTGCTATCATCCCAGCTTGCTCGCCAAATATCCCACATTCCCATGCCGCCCGCTCGCCAGGAAACCCAATATATCCAACGCTTATCCGGGGTAATTGCGGCCTCATCTTGTAAGCCGATATAATTAATTGGCGATGGCAAATATTCGGCCCCCATGAAGTTCCATTCCAATGGCTCATTGTAACCGTACCTTGAGCAGAAAACATCATAATTTAACCGTCTGCAGAAAGATTCGGGGGTAATTCGTCACCGCTCATATTTAGCTCTTGAACCGGCACCGGCTCGTCCAACCGGCAAGAGGCTTTAGGTTACCGTCGACAGAAAGAAGATGATAAGTCCAACAATTTTTATAGGTTTTCACAAATACCTCCAGAAAAGATTTTCTCGCAGTAAGCAGAACTAAGTTGCAGGTCATACATAGTAGGTGCAGTCCTTATTAGTCAAGAAAATATTGAAAATTTTGAGGCAGAATGGTTTTGGCCAATCCCCGCGTCTCATTTGGCTCTGAACCTTTCGCCTTTTGCCTCATAAAATCTTTTTGTGGTTTGGGCGCAAGCGGTTATTGGCGGACTTGACAAGCGAGCTTAATTATAGTTGACTTTGGGTTCCCGTTTTGAATATTATTGATTCCTTGATTATAAGAAAAATAGAGGAGCGAGGTTAGGATGAAAAGAATCTTGGTGGTTGTATTAATGCTGGCATCGGCGGGATGCCTGTTCGCATCAACAAAATCAGCAAAACAGCGGCAAGCCCCGGTAGCCCTGGTCGACGGCCGTATCATATCGGTCGCCAGTCTTGATTCAACAATCAGGCAGATGGAGAAAGTATCTCCGGCCGTTCTCTCCGATGGTCAAAAGGAGAATGTCGACAGCCTCAAGCAGGCCGCCCTCGACTCCCTCATAGTGCGTAAGCTGACTGAAATTCGTGAGGATTCCATCAAGCAGGTCCTGAACAACGATTTCGATTTTGTCCAGAATCGTCTCGAACAGGTTAATCAAACCATAATGAA
Organism: uncultured candidate division Zixibacteria bacterium; assembly: GCA_963801605.1. Taxonomy (GTDB): domain Bacteria; phylum Zixibacteria; class MSB-5A5; order UBA10806; family UBA10806; genus UBA10806. Next base: position 1,090,246 of record CAWDFP010000006.1, on the reverse strand, counting down.
GGTGCTGTTCGACAGATCTATCGAACCAAGGGCTCATCTCGATTCCACTCTGGTCCCAAAATATTATAACGAACACCCCGATCAGTTTTTGGATCCGGAACAGGTTTCGGCGCGTCATATCCTGATTCGTCGTCCCAAACCGGATACTGCTTCCGTAAAAACCGAAGCTGAAAAGAAGCAGCGCCTGGTCGATTCCGACAAGTTTGCCAAGGACAGAGCCGATGCAGTGATGAAAAAAGCTTTGGCCGGCGATAACTGGGATACTCTGGCAGCCACATATTCGGAAGATGCCAACAATTCCAAAAAGGGCGGGGAACTGGGATACTTCGTCCACGGCAGGATGATGCCAGAGGTTGACTCCGCTGCTTTTGCGGCTCCGATAGGCTCGATCATCGGGCCGATAGGCAATAAATTCGGTTACGATATTCTTAAAATCGAGGATCATAAGCAGGCAGGCCCTAAGGCCTACAGCCCCGAGATTTTCGAACAGATCAATAATCAACTTATGGAAGAAGAGCGCAAAAAACTGGCTAACGCTTTTTTAGATTCTTTGAAATCAATAGCGGTTTATAGCTACAACGAAGAGATGCTGGCCAGGCCAGATAGCCTGATCGAGGATCGCGCCTGGATTATGACGGCCAATGGGACCGATACCATCTATGGGAAGGTTGTTAAGGAATCTATTCCCAAGTTCCAAAGATGGAAAAAAGTCGATTCGCTAACCGTTGCCGATAAAAAGGAAATGCTGGGAATGATGGCCCCGACATATCTCTTGCGGAGTGCGGCCAGGACCCTGGGATATATGGATGCTCCTGAGATCAAACGCGATATCGATGAGTTTACCACCAGCGAGGCCAGATCCCGCTTGATGCGCTATATGAGAGATCTCGAATACGATCCCAGCGATAAAGAGGTCGAAGACTATTATAACGCCCATATTGATTCCTACAAAGAAAAACGCCCGCTTCAAGTTTACCATATCCTCTTCCAGGATTCGCTCAAAGCGGAAGCGATCAGGGATTCTATTATGGCTGGGGCGGATTTCGGCGAGATGGCCAAAAGGTACTATCCTGGAGACGCCGAAATACGAGAGGTTTTGTATAATCTAGATTATATCGGGCCGGATGAGATGGGGCAAATCTTTTATCAGGCAGCCGATTCAATGAAAGTAGGCCAGGTCAGTCATCCGGTAAAAACCAACTGGGGCTATCACTTAATAAAGCTGGTTAACCGTAAAGAGGATAGAACTCTTGGTCAGGTTATTCCCGGCATCAAACAGCATCTAAGAGACGTTCGCGACGCTCAGAAAACCGGTGCGCTGGTAGCCAATTGGCGTCAGGGAGCAAAAATTGAAATCAAAGAAAAAACATTCAAGAAATATCGTCCCGAAGAAAAGAAGGTAATTCGAATTGAATCAAAGGGACAAAAAGGAAGTTAGAGTCATTCTTCCTTTGGATGTGCGGGATGACGGCATGGCAGCCGATTCGGTCTTCTCTCCGTCCAATACCGATGATATCTCGATAATTGGCGAAGTCTTCAGGAAGTTAATTCACCTGGGGGCTATCGCTATTCCGGTTGGCTATTATTTCCTTGGTTATCCCATTGTGATGCCTATTCTGATTTTGGCTCTCGTATTTGCCTTGATACTTGATTATATCCGGCTATTCGGGCATGAACGCAGTCGAGATTTCGTCTATAAATACCTGGGGATAATGATCCGCCCTTGCGAAAAAAGAGATTTAGTCGGGGCGACATATATTTTAACCGGTTCGATTTTGGCAATTCAGCTATTTGACAAACCTATCGCTATCGCCGCGATATCCTTTATCGTAGTAGGCGATACTGCCGGGGCGATTATCGGCCGGCTATGGGGACGAGTCAGGTTCAGGGCCAAGTCTTTGGAAGGATCGGTGAGTTTTTTTCTGGCAAGTGTTCTGGTAGCTATAATAGTGCCGGGTATTCCGTTTTGGGTGATGATAATTGGGGCGATTACGGCCACTATTGTCGAGGCAATAACACTTCACATTGACGACAATTTAATCGTTCCGATATCAGCGGGGGCCATCATGCAAGTTGTTGTCAGTCAATTATTTATACTTAAAAATTTCACTTGACCTTTATCGATTATGAGAATATATTTCAGTACTATAATAAAAGTTCAACCCACTATGGAGGGAAGCTGTGGCACGAGGTAAGGTAAAGTGGTTTAACGACCTTAAGGGCTATGGTTTTATCACTTCCGACATGAATTCGGAGGACCTTTATGTTCATCACTCCGAAATCCGGAAAAACGGTTACAAGACTTTGAAAGTGGGAGAAAAAGTCGAATTTGAGGTGGCAGAAAGCCCGCAGGGGCTTCAAGCTACCAATGTCGTATTAGTAGACTAATCTTTTCTGACGGCCTGAGCCGTTGCATTAGCTTATAAAATAGGCTGTGATGAAAGTATATCAGCGATTTTAATAGCAAAATTTTTCAGGGGCTCGTTAGTATTTGAGCCCCTGATTATTTTGTCTAAATAAGGAAATAATCGAATGCCTGCATGGCGCTTCGCGAGGAAAATATGAAAATAATCGATTTGAGATCGGATACAGTCACCAAACCATCGCTGCAAATGCGCCAGGCAATGGCCGAGGCCGAGGTGGGAGATGACGTATTCGAAGACGACCCAACTGTCAAAAAACTTGAGGCTAAGACTGCTGAACTCCTTGGCCATGAGGCGGCCCTGTACGTTCCATCGGGGACTATGGCCAATCAAATCTCGCTTCGGGTATTAACCCAGCCCGGAGATGAGATTCTATGTGAAAGCTTTTCCCATATATTCAATAATGAGGTCGCCGGAGCAGCTGCTCTCTCCGGGATACAGCTTCAACCAATTTTGGCCAAAAACGGTATCCTGACTCCGGAGTTACTTGAGCCTTATATTCGTTCGGCCAATATCCATACTCCGGTAACAGCCGCAATTGCTCTTGAAAATACTCATAACCGCGCCAGCGGCACGGTTTATCCAATGGAGCTTATTGGGAAAATCAAAACGCTCGCCAAAAACAACAAGCTTCTCTTATATCTTGATGGCGCCAGACTCTGGAACGCCGCTGCCTATCACTCGGTAAAACCGTCAGAAATCGCGGGCCATTTCGATTGCGTCTCGGTTTGTTTTTCCAAAGGACTTGGGGCGCCAATCGGGTCGGCAGTAGTATCTACCAAGGAGAGAATTGCCAAAGCTCGCCGGGTGAGAAAGATGTTTGGAGGCGGTATGAGACAGGTGGGAATAATTGCCGCCGGAGCCCTTTATGCCCTGGAACACAACCTGGAAAGGATTACCGAAGATCATCGTCGGGCAAAGACACTGGCAACGAATTTATCGAAATGTGAGCTTTTCAATATAAATCTTGAATCAGTTCAAACCAATATTCTTGTTATTACCCTGAAACCGCCACTTGAAGTCGGCAAATTCTGTTCGAAACTGGCTGAAAAAGGCGTATTGGCAGTGCCGTTTGGCGCCGGGAAAATACGAGTAGTGGCGCATCTCGATATAGACGACAACGATATTGAAAAAGCATCGAAAATAATGATCGAAACCGCAGGTGCTGCATGAGCCTCAAGCTCAATAAAACCGAGCTTGCCGCCGATATATTATGAGTGGAGGAAACTTGCTCAAAAAAGGCTTAGGCTCAAAAATCTCGACTCTGGTCGCGGTGATCATTTGGGGCGTATCGATGTTTTTAATCTATGATAAGAATTACGCTACGCCAAAATCGACTGATCTTATCGATGTGCCGATAGATGCACCCATTAAAGGCGAATTTCAGAATTGGATGAATGTTACCATGGGAGGAGGGAAAATCGGCTATACCATGCAATCTTTTTCCAATTCTCCTCTGGGGTACGTGGTCAAAGATTATTCCCTGATTCGTCTTCCGCTGGGAGGAACTATCAAGGAGATATATCTCGATTCATACGCGGTGCTGAATTTGGATTTCTCTATTAAGACTTTTACGTTCGGGCTGGTTTCAGGGGATTATACCACTGATGTTTTCGGCGAAGTAAAAAACAACCAACTTCAAATCAGAATAAAATCGCAAAATAGTAATTCGGAAACGTCATTTCCCGCAAACAAGGGAGTTTATCTTCCCGGAGTAATACCCCTACTGGCCAGCCTGCGCGGTTTTCCTCAAGGCGAGTTTTCGCTTCCGACATTCGATCCCTTTTCTTTAGCTTTAAATGAGATACAGGTGACAATCGGTCTTCCCGAAGAATTAAAAACGGCGGGCGGGGCAACCCCAGCCCATCGGATGACTATTTTCGTCTCTGGCATGACGAGTACAATGTGGGTTGATTCCACCGGACATGTCCTTCGCGAAGAAGAAACGGGCGGTATGGTGATGGAAGCTACCACTAAGGATTTGGCGCTGGATATGCCGGTCGCCATCCCAACAGGGCAAGATCTTCTGGCTAACCTGGCGGTCTCATGCGTAGGGAAAATCGAGAATCCGCGAAATATCAAGACACTTCGCTTGAAAATTGATGGAGTTGATCCCGGCCTATTTGATCTAAATGATGATTTCCAGAAAGTAATCTCAACCAATCCACTGGTAATTGAAATCCATACAGGCAAAATTGATACTTCAACATTGACAAACACAGCGCCTTTTTTAGAGTCAGACCCGTTTTTGCAGGTAACTGATCCAAGGATTGTTTCAGCTTCAGAGGAAATCGTGGGAAATGAAAATTTGCCTGAAAAAAAAGCGGAAAAACTTGGCGACTGGGTATTTAAAACCCTAAAAAAGGATTACACCATTTCATTGCCATCGGCAGTGGATGTTCTCAGCGTTAAAAAAGGAGATTGTAACGAACATACCACTCTGTACACGGCGCTGGCACGTGCGGCCGGGGTTCCTACCAAGATGTGTATCGGCCTTGTATATAAGGATGGCGTATTTTATTATCATGCCTGGCCGGCAGTACATTTAGGGGGCTGGACTCCTCTCGATCCGACGTTCGGGCAGGAGCGCGCCGATGCCACCCATATCAAGCTTCTCGAAGGAGGATTTGAACGTCAGGCCGAGCTTATGCGAGTTGTTGGAAAGATTAGTATCACGATTCTCAATACTCCAGAAGATTTATAAAGAAAGCCATTATGATAGAACTAATTAATATTTCTAAATCGTTCGGGAAAAAACAAGCGGTAAACGATCTATCCCTCACTATAGGTAAGGGAGAGTTTTTTGGATTTTTGGGACCAAACGGCGCCGGCAAAACCACGACCATCAAGATTATGACAGGGCTTATCAAGCCTGAAAACGGTGTTACGAAAATTTGCGGTATCGATGTCTCTAAAGAACCGGAGGCCGCAAAAATGCGTATTGGCTATATTCCCGACTCACCATATCTATATGAAAAACTGACGGCCCGCGAATACCTGGAATTTACAGGGGGATTATACAACCTCCCTACTGATAAGCTTCAAGCTCAAATCGAATGGATTTTCGAACTATTCGGAATGGACGGTTGGGCCGATCGGCGTTGCGAGGAATACTCACATGGTATGCGCCAAAAGGTGATTTTCGGAGCCGCATTCGTGCATGAACCTGAAGTCCTTATAATCGATGAGCCGATGGTTGGTCTTGATCCGCAGTCGATGCGCCTGGTAAAGGATATGCTCAAATTATTTGCTCAGCAGGGAACGACTGTTTTTATATCGACCCACACCCTAACCGTAGCGGAGGAGCTGTGCAACCAGATCGGAATCGTTAATAATGGCAAGCTAATACTTGAAGGCAGCATTTCCGATCTGAGGAAGACCGCGGCCGATAGAGGCGAGAATCTCGAAGGCCTCTTCCTGCACTTGACCGGAGGGCCGAGGCCAGCCAATCTGCCGCCCGGCGCGAAACCTGAGTAGAACTCTACACATACTGCATTATAAGACTCTGGCTATCAGGTCCTATTTCAGGGACTTAAACAGCGAACGAGTCATAAAAGGGCTGGTGGGATTATTTGTTATGGCCTGCTTTTTTTCGGGCAGTCTTTTCTTTTTCCACAGAGTCTTTGAATATCTGGCCGGCCTGATGGATATCGGGTTTCTCCTGATGAATAAAATTATCTCCCTTGGTTTCCTGGCAATTTTTATAATGCTGATTATATCAAATCTGGTGACTTCCATTTCAACTCTTTATAGATCGCCTGAGACTGCCTTCCTGCTTTCAACTCCGGCCACCTATAGGCAGGTTTTTACAGTTAAATTTATCGACAATATGATTTTTTCCACCTGGGCAGTGCTCCTTTTGGGTATGCCGGTTGTTATCGCTTATGGAATGGCGCGGGGCTTCGTATTCTGGGAATATATTTTCGAGTTATTTTGTGTACTGATTCCGTTTGTGCTGATTCCCGGCTGTATTGGAGTGGGCCTTTCGATTTTCATGTTCTTAGCGTCACATTATATCAGTCCGAAAACTCTCATTCTCGGTATGGGTTCGCTACTAATATTGGCTGTTGCTTTATATTTCAAATTTGGTCAGCCGACTTCGCTGGCAATAAATGTGATCTCCGACTGGCGAATACTTAACCGCTATTTGAGTTCGATGGGGGCAACATCATTTGCCTTTCTCCCGAGCTTTTGGGTATCGGAATCTTTGCGATTAATATCCATCGGGGCCAGGAGTTCCCTGTTTATATATATGCTGGCCCTGGTAGCGACGGCCATTATGGCTTTGAATGTTATTTTCTTATTGGCCGATAAGTTTTACTATCGAAGCTGGTTAGCGTCACTGGAATATCATGGTTCTCTTCAACCCAAAGTATTCAGGCCCAGAAGTTCACCGCCATTTTTCCGTTTGCCTGATTGGCTGCCTGCCGATTTTCGGGCGGTTCTTTCTAAAGACCTTAAATTGTTTGCCCGAGAGCCGGCTCAATGGGCGCAGTTCACGGTACTCTTGGTTCTCCTTCTCATATATTTGGTAAACTTGAAATATTTCCCAACTGAGGTAAAAGATTCATATTGGAAAACATTTATCGGTTTTACCAATTTCGCGTTCTCAGGATTTATATTAGCCACACTATCAGTACGTTTTGTCTTTCCCAATATTAGCCTTGAGGGCAGATCGTTTTGGGCAATTGCAGCTTCCCCTATGCCCATGTCGCGGGTTTTTTGGGAAAAGTTTTGGTCGGCATTTATAATTTTCCTGCTTATCTCGGAGGTTTTGGCTCTGGTTTCTAATATCATGCTGGGTCTGCGCGGACTGCTCATGGTGCTTACTTTTTTCTCAGTGCTCTTGATGTCAGTTTCCCTTGTTAGTCTATCGGTTGGCATGGGGGCGATCTATCCCCGATTCGAGGAACGCAATCCCGGAAAAATCGCATCTTCGGTAGGCGGGATGCTGACTACGGTATTAAGCCTGATTTATGTCGGCCTGATGGTGGTGATTGCCGCTATACCGGCTCAACGTTATTCGATTTACAAGATTGACCCTACTATCCCATTTCCCAAATTCGAAGTAACGATATCTCTGATTATGATGGCGATTTTGAATTTGACAACCACCATTATCCCGCTTAGATTAGGATTTCTATCGATGAAGAAGCGGGATTACTAAACGATCGAAAATTATAACCATTAAATAAAGGCAGTAAATGAACGTACTTGTAACCGGCGGTGCGGGTTTTATAGGATCCAACATAGCAGACGCTTTAGTTGAGAAAGGCCATCAGGTCACGATTATCGACAACCTCTCTAGCGGTAAACGATCAAATATGCCATCGCAGGCGAAGTTTTTTGAACTCGATATCGCCAGCCCCGAAATAGATAAGGTTTTCGAACAAGGGCAATTCCATACAATTTTTCATTTGGCGGCCCAGATGGATGTAAGAAAATCGGTCGCGGACCCCGCCTTTGACGCTCGGACCAATATTGTCGGAGGACTGAACTTGCTTCAGGCGGCGGTGAAACACAAAGTCAAGAAAGTGATATTCTCCTCTACCGGCGGAGCAATTTATGGCGAACAGGAAGAGTTTCCGGCTACTGAAAGCCATGCGGCCAATCCGGTCAGTCCGTATGGGGTCTCCAAACTGGCATTTGAAAAATATTTATTCTTTTACAATTTCCAGCATGGTCTTTCTTATATATGCCTTCGTTATGCCAATGTCTACGGACCCAGGCAAAACTCCGAGGGCGAGGCTGGTGTGGTTGCTATTTTCTGCAAAAAGCTTCTCACTGGAGAGAAAACTTTTGTTAACGGCGATGGGGGCCAGACACGCGATTTTGTTTATGTTGATGATGTGGTCAAAGCGAATCTCCTGGCCATGAATTTCGAAAGCTCGATGGCCTTTAATATCGGTACCGGAATCGAAACTGATATCAATACGATATATGATAAAATTAAAACATTTACCAAATCAACCCAGCCCCGGATTAATCTTCCTCCAAAACCCGGCGAGCAAAGGCGGAGCTGCATTTCATCGGAAAAAATTAAGAAATTTTTGGGATGGATGCCATCGGTGACAATCGAACAGGGGCTCGAGAGAACCGTGGCCTATTTTAAGGTTAATCCATAAGAAGCGGCATGAGATGGCTGATATAATTATTCTCGGCAGCGCATCGGGTGACCCCTCGCCGGAACGGGCCAACTCCTCATTTCTGCTCCGCACCGGAGGCAAGCTTTATCAGTTTGACGCCGGTGAGGGCTGCTCTGCAGCTTTGAAAAGGCAAAAAATCGATCACTCGAAGATAAGCGGCGTTTTCATATCCCATACTCATCCGGATCATATCACCGGTATTTTCCTGGAAATTCAGATGATGTACCTTGCCGGGCGCAAGGAGCCATTGCCGATTTACCTCCCCGCAGAAGCTAAAGAAGCAGTCGAACAATTCATGCAGGCAACTTATCTATTTGAAGAGAAGATGGGTTTCGAAATTCCCATACGCGCCATAGAGCCCGATCCGATCTTCCGCGATGAGAATGTAACTATATATGCCCGCTCTAATAGCCATCTGGACAATTACAGGCGGTTTATTGAAAATGGGAAATATCCCAATAAACTGCAATCGTATTCGTTTGTAGTTATAACCGAAAATAAGAAGATGATCTACTCGGGCGATATCGGATCGTCGGATGATTACTCCGATTTATTGGACGAGTGCGATCTGCTTATCACTGAGGGGATGCATCTTGATTTGGAAAAACTTTTCGCGGATGTTGCCACAAACAATGTAAAACAGCTTGTACTAACACATCTTACTGACAAAATATATCGGGAGCCGGATAAGATCGTTCAACTGGCTGGGAAATTCGGCATATCGAACCTGAGTCTGGCGTCGGACGCTATGGCATTGAAAATTTAAGGGCAGGTAATAATTGGAGTGAAAATATGAAAAGAGCGCGGGTAAAATGGGTCGAAAATCTGAAATTCGTGGGAGACGCGCCCTCGGGGCACAGCATTCTACTTGACGGCCCACCTGAAGCGGGCGGCGATAATGTCGCGGTTCGCCCCGGCGAATTAACATTGGTGGCATTAGGTGGTTGCACCGGAATCGATGTTGTTTCGATACTAAAGAAGATGCGTGTGAAGTTTGACTCGTTGGAAATATTGGTCGATGGTGAGGCACGTGAACAGCACCCGAAATCGTGGAAGACGATTCATATCAAGTATATCATCAAAGGTAATAATATCGATGAGAGCAAATTGAAGACCGCGATTGAGCTTTCCGAAACGAAATATTGTTCAGTTTCAGCTATGCTAAGAGCCGGCGCTGAAATCACTTACGACTATGAGATTATTCCGGGGGATTGATATACGATTTTATGGTATTTAACGCGGCTGGGCAAAATCGCCCGGCCTTTTTTATTTAGAGAATTTAGGTCGATTCGGTGTACCAACGGCGCGAACAATAATTAGAAAAAGGCGCCCGTTTATTTTCGGACGCCCTAAATATTCCATTACAATAATTATTACCTGGACGCTTTTTTCTTTCGCTCTTTTAAAGCCGGGGGGCGTTTGGCCATCTTTTTAATCACGGGAGCGCCGTCATCTTTCATTCTAATACCCAGAGCGTGCCAGAGAACCTCACTAACCCGTTCCACCGGGATAAACTCAATCTTGTCTTTGATTTCCTTGGGAACCTCTTCGAGATCACTGAGATTGCGTTTGGGCATGATGATTTTCTTGATCCCTGCCCGATAGGCTGCCAGAGCCTTTTGTTTGATTCCTCCAATAGGTAGAACATCGCCCCGAAGAGTAATCTCGCCTGTCATGGCCAATTCCGGTTTTACCGCTCGATTGGTAAGCACCGATGCCAGCGCCGTGCACATCGTGATGCCTGCCGAGGGGCCATCTTTGGGAGTCGCTCCCGCCGGCACGTGAATATGAAAATCGTGATTTTCAAAAACCGTATTAGGTATGCCAAGTTGCTGCTGATGCGATTGCAGATACGATAGTGCGGCCTTGACCGATTCCTTCATAACATCACCCAACTGGCCGGTAAGTATCAACCCCTTCTTGCCGGGCATCTTGGTAGCCTCGACAAAAAGTATTTCACCGCCTGAGGATGTCCAGGCAAGAGCGGGGACTACTCCAACATGCGAAGTTCGTTCGGCAACTTCCTGATAGAACTTTTCCGGACCAAGAAACTCCCTGACTTTATTGGGATCAACCTTGATATCGCTGGCTTCGCCGGAGGCTACCTTACGTGCCACTTTACGGCAGACATTACCTATTTCACGATTGAGATTGCGCAAACCAGATTCGCGTGTATAGTCGTTGATAACTTTTTGAATCGCGGCATCGGTGAATTTTAAATGCTCAGTGCTAAGGCCGTGATCGCTTAAATTTCTGGGTATAAGGTATTTTTTGGCGATAGCCAGCTTTCTCCATATCGGTATAGCCTGTGAGCTGAATAACTTCCATACGATCCAACAGCACCGGCGGAATGGTCTCAATTAAATTAGCCGTAGTAATAAACAGCACGCTTGAGAGATCAAAAGTCACATCGAGGTAGTGATCGGAAAATGAATTGTTCTGCTCGGGATCAAGTACTTCGAGAAGGGCCGAGGCCGGGTCACCTCTGAAATCCTGACCCATTTTATCGACCTCATCGAGGATAAAAACCGGGTTGTTGGAGCCGGCTTTTCGAAGCCCCTGAATAACACGACCGGGCAAGGCGCCGATATAAGTTCGTCGATGGCCTCTAATCTCGGCTTCATCGCGCACGCCGCCCAACGAGAGCCGTTGAAATTTACGGCCCATGGCGCGAGCTATTGATCGGCCCAACGAAGTTTTGCCAACTCCGGGAGGCCCCAGGAAACAGAGAATTGGTCCCTTGAGCTGATTTTTAAGCTTCCTCACTGCCAGGTATTCCAGAATGCGTTCTTTAACCTTTTCCAGGTCGTAGTGATCCTCATCGAGAATCTTCTCTGCCTCTTTTATATCAATGATATCCTGAGTCGCAATCGCCCAGGGAAGCGATACCAGCCAATCGAGATAAGTGCGGCTAACAGTGTATTCGGCAGCCGATGGGTTCATCTTGGAGAGTCTATCGAGTTCCTTTTCGGCGGCCTCTTTGGCCTCGGCGGGCATCTTGGCAGCCTCAATCTTTTGCCGAAAATCCTCAAGTTCGACCGTGCGCTCGTCAGTTTCGCCAAGCTCCCGTTGAATAGCCTTTAATTGCTCACGCAGGATATACTCTCTTTGAGACTTTCCCATTTCGCTGGCAGCTTCAGATTGAATCTTGCGCGACATTTCCAGAACTTCGATCTCTTTGGCAATTAGCGTGGTGAGCTTGCGAAGTCTTTCCGCGACATCGAAAATTTCGAGAATCTCCTGCTTTTGAGTAGTCGAAAGATTGAGATTGGAGGCGATAAGATCTGCCAGTTTGGAGGGATCCTCGGTATTCATAGCCGAAACCTGTAGATCATCGGGCAGATAAGGCGCCAATTGGACCACATGCTTTAGTTGTTCGAGTATATTTCGAACCAGGGCTTCCATTTCCACAGATGTGGTGACAACTTCGTCTATCGGCTTAACCTTGGCCTTAAGATATGGTTCAGTTTCGGTGTATTCTAAAATTTGAGCCCGAGCCAAACCCTGAACCAGAAACCGAACAGAGCTGTCGGGAAATCTCAACATTTTTAGAATAGCCCCAACTGTACCGACAGTATACAAGCCCTCCGGGCCGGGAAAATCCTGGTCAGCGTCTTTTTGGGTGACCAATACAATCGGCTCACCTGCCATAAGAGAATCATCGATGAGCTTGGCATACCGGGCCTCGGATATCATCAAAGGCATGACAAGCGAGGGATAAACCACCGCCGATTTAATAGGTAGAACCGCCAGGGCAGTTGCCGCTATTTTATCTTTATCCAGGATGGTCGAACCGGCGCTATCCTGTTTTGCTGCTCCGTCTACCACTGCACCTCCCCAATATTTTCCGTTGTCAGATTTTGTTCGTTTAATTACTTATCGAGTACGCCGCCGTACTGTTTTATTTGACTTTCAAACCACGACTCAAATTTCTTTATTTTATCATCCGCTGAAAATCTAACTATATATTCGCCCTTTTTGTTCGAGGGGGCATCAAGCGGGTTCCACATAAATTTGAAATCCCCTTCGAATTTCTTGCGATCGCCTGCCGGGGTTTCCCAGCCGCTGGAATCGATTTCGGTGCCACCCGAAAAAGATAGCAGGTAGCTGTTGGGAATGGGCCGTTTCTTAATCTCCAGAATAAAGGTTCTGAATCGAATCTTGCCCTCTTCAATCATATCTTAGATAGGCTCCCGAAAATAATATTAACATCTTTGAATGTAAAAATATAACCTAAACTGTTATTCATTGGCAATGCAAAAATTACCTGAGTTAAGCTTATGGTTTCGATTTCAAACATTAAACCTGAACAGCATCACATCGCCATCCTGCACGATATATTCCTTGCCCTGAAGTTTGAGTTTGCCCTCGTCGCGGGCACGAGACCAGCTTCCCAACCGGTCGAGATCGGCGAACGAAACCACCTCGGCTTTGATAAACCCTTTTTGAATATCGGAGTGAATCTCCCCCGCTGCCAGCTGGGCATTGATACCTTTTCGTATCGGCCAGGAATGTACTTCGGGAGCTCCTCCGGTCAGGAAGACGATTAATCCCAGCAAATCAAATGACTTTTTAATAACTGTCTCTGAGGCCAGTTCCTTAAGCCCCAGGTCCTTCATGAACTCGGCGCGATCAGCCTCGTCGAGCCCGGCTATTTCCATTTGCAGCAGGGCGCAGATATGCGAAAGCGAGCTTTGAGGATTCGTTGTAACAAATGAATATTCTTCTTCCCAGCGCACCCCGTCACTGCATTGTTTCTCATCGAGATTGAGCAGATACAGCATCGGTTTCTGGCTTAAAAATCGATAGCCGCCGATCGCCTTTTTTTCATCGGACGTAAAATCAATAATTCGCAGTGGTAATCCCTGCTCCAGCGTTTCCTTACATCTTTGGAGAATCTGCAAGTGGACCACATCCTGATCCTTTTTGGTGACCTTAATCAGATGCTCAAGCTTGGAGATTCTGTTTTCCACCACGATGAGATCGGCGAGGATAAGCTCTGAGTCTACCTCGGCGATATCGCGGCGGGGATCAATGGAACCGTCGGGATGGGGTACGTTGGGATTTTCAAAACACCGTACTACCTGAAGAAGAGCGTCGGTTTGCCGAAGCGAATGCACGTATGCGGCCTCCTTTTTCTTGTCTGATGAGGAGGCATCCCGAGTCAGGCCGGCGATATCGATATATTCGATCTCTGTATGAGTGATCTTTTTGGGTTGAAATATTTCCACCAGACGGTCTAATCGCGGATCGGGGACCTTGACCACGGCCAAATTGGCCGATTTTGATGTGGAATAATCGCCCACCGCGGCATGAGAACCGGAAAGAGCGTTAAACACGGTTGTCTTGCCGGAAAGAGGCAAGCCTAATATTCCAAGTTGCAGCATAGCCATTTCCTTAATATACGATATAATTTGGGATGCTCATAGAGGCATCTCAATTACACTATCATAAATATAATCCGGACGATATTTTCCCGGAATTACGTCAATTTGAGTGCGGTCTTTAATCGATCCCGTGAGAACCCAACAGGTCGACATACCGATTTTTTTAGCGCCGATAAGATCGGCAAAGGGATCGTCCGAGACCATAAGAATCTTTTCTCGGGCAATATCCCAGCCTTTAATAGAATCGAGAAAAAATCGCCGGCTCGGCTTACCACAGACTATCGCGCGAGTCATACATGCGAATTCCAGAGCAGCCGCTATCGGCCCGGCGGACATGACGATCTCTCGATTTTCATTTACAAAACGACGATTTCGATTCAATGTAAAAAGAGTTGCCCCGTTGTCTTTGATGGCCTTAACTGCCAGATTCATTTTGTGATAGGTTAGAGATGGATCGTATCCGACCAATACTGCATCGACTCCGGACGTACCGAGCGGTTTTATCCCTTCGCTTTTAAGGAAATCCTTAGCGGCGCTTTTGGCCAAAACCAGGCAGGAGCGAATACCGCGACGTTTCATCAATACAATGGCCTCTGTCAGACAAGTGTAATAATCGTTGCGGCCGAAATGGAATCCTTTTCGTGTAAGGATTCGATATAAACTATCCGGAGACTCTGTAGTATTATTGGTAACCAGACGAGCGGAAATTCCTCTATCTTCCAGTAAATTGAACCAAGGGACGGCTCCCGGAACAGGAGTGTATTTTTTATCGAGTACGATGGTACCCTCGATATCTAAGAGAAGATGACGAAATCGTTTCACGAACCAAAGGTAGTCGATGACGTAAAAAAAGGCAATGGTCAAAAAGTGAGAAAGCAACGTTCTAAGAATTTGGCGTTTTTCATATTGTTCAGACCTCTCTTGAATTGAATGATATCGGCACTTATGGTGTTGCCAACAAATATCCTCAATAGTATATTCAGCGCAAGAAAGGTAAGCTGATTGACTGAAACTATCGCCGGAAAAACCATCGGGTTAAAAGAAAACATTTTTAAGCTTCGCACGCTATTGGGTTTTGCAATTGCCGCAGTTGTTATCTACCTATTCTTGCGCAACTTTAACCTTAGCGAAGCATTAACTAATATCTCAAAAGCTAATATTCTGATCCTGATTCTGGCAACGGTTGCTTTTTACTCGTCTTTGCCATTACGAGGACTGCGCTGGAGCGCGCTTTTAAAACCATCAGGAGTCGAGATAAATTATATCCCTCTTTCGCATTATTATTTTTTATCCTGGTTTGCCAATGCCATCCTTCCGGCCAGAATCGGCGATGTATACCGGGCATATCTTCTCAAACGAAACGACAACGTATCAATTTCGCTCTCGCTGGGAGTAATCTTCTCCGAGCGAATTTTAGACCTGGCCGTTACGGCTATCCTCCTGGTTCTATCCGGTTCTTATTTTTGGGGAGCGTTGAAGAACGCCGAGGAAGGCCGTTATATAGTATGGGGTCTCATTGCCGTTACAGCGCTGGTGATATTTTTTATAGCAGCTATATACTTTTTACCGGCCATATCGAAAATCGCCCCATCGAAATGGCGCGAAAAGATTGAGCTATTCAGCGCCGGTATTTTTAAGTGGCCGTCACTACTACCCAAAATAGCCGCCATGACTACGCTGATCTGGCTATCCGAAGCACTGCGCTTATATCTGGTATTTTTGGCGTTTGGGGTGAAAACCGGATTTTTGGTCGCCCTTTTTATTTCTCAAGCTTCGCTCATCCTGATGTCGATACCTCTTTCGCCTGCGGGGTTGGGGTTGGTTGAATTTTTAATGTTGAAACTTTTATCGTCCGCCGGCATGTCAACATCTCTGGCAGCCGCCGTAACAATGACTGATCGCCTCATCAGCTACTGGAGCCTGGTGGCAATAGGAGGCATCGTCTATCTTTTATCTCCGAGGGTCCGATGAATATTCTAGTCTGCATTCCTACTTACAATGAAAAAGAAAATATCAGGCATATCATTGAGGAAGTCCTGACCCAGGGAAATGATATTGAGATACTGATAATTGACGATAATTCCCCGGACGGCACCGCGGCTATCGTGGAAAGCCTGATGCCAAATGAACCTCGAATACATATCCTGAAAAGGCCCGGTAAATTAGGCCTGGGTACCGCTTATGTGGATGGTTTCAAATTCGGATTAGCCATGCCGCAAATTGGATATCTCATGGAGATGGATGCCGATTTCTCGCATGATCCCAAATATATCAGCGATTTTCGCGAAAATATCAAAGAAAACGATCTCGTGATCGGCTCGCGTTACTCAAATGGTATCTCGATTGTCAACTGGCCGATGAGCCGTCTGCTGCTTTCCTATTTTGCATCGATTTATGTGCGCGTTATAACCGGAATGCCGATCAAGGACCCAACCGGCGGCTTTAAATGCTTCCGACGTGAAGTACTGGAATGGCTGGACCTGAGGAAAATAAAATCGAATGGTTATGGATTCCAGATAGAAATGAATTTCTTTGTCTGGCGCGGCGGTTTCAGGATAAAGGAAATGCCGATCTTATTTATCGATAGGCGGGCAGGAACATCCAAAATGTCCAAAAAGATTGTCTACGAGGCGGTTTTCGGAGTCTGGAAGCTCTTTTTCAAGAAGCTTTTCCGACAGGATAAACTTACCCAAAAGAAATCCGGCTAATATTGACAATCTAACCCCGGTTTTATATCTTCACATCGTTCAGCCCGACCCTCGGGCTGCGAGAGCGGGAAATAATCGGTAGGGACATTCAAGTTCCTTGCCCTTTTAAAATTAAGAGACTATATTAGGTGCAGCGAGAATATTACTGCGGCAGAAGGAGAAAGTGATGAGAAAAATCTTTAGCATAGCTGCAATCATATTAATAGCATTCGGATATGCGGCCGGTGCTGATTATTGGCATTTTGGTGTTGGGGCTAAATTCGAAGGCGTTATTCCGGGTAAGAATTATTCTAACGCGCTTGGGGGCGGGCTTTTATTGACTTTTGCCAATCCCGATTCCAGATTCACGACCCAATTTGATCTGGACAAATGGGGCGTTCAATTTACCAAAAGCGGGGATTCGGTTCAAACCAGCTCTTTTGGCCAGCCCTATACTGCCAAACTGCGGGAACAACAATACTCCGGATTGGGAGTAGCGATCTTAGAGAGATATCGCGCTATCGATTTCTCCAATGCTTTCTCCGGTTATCTTATCGGCGGTGTTGGCGGATATTTCCTCGATTACAAGCGTGAGGAAGACAGTAACGGTACTGTCAGCATGAAATCCAAAGGTCTGCACTCGCTCGGGCAGCTTAGTGGCGGGATGGGCGTTGAGGCTCAAATCAATCCTAAAACAATGGCTTTCCTCGAAGGACGATTCGTGGGATTTATTAATCCGCAGAAATCCGATAAAAATCTTCTAAAGGGATATCTGGGAATCAGATTTATCTTCTAAGATATTATTACTAATTAATTTATGGGACCGTCAGCTTTGGCGGTCCTTTTTTATTTGAGGAGTGTTCCAGGGGCTTTAATAAATTTTAATTCAAGGCTTTTCGATCTTGAGATGTTCGAGAAGCTCTTTGACAAACCGCTTTTGTTCATCACTCGAAAAGAAATAGCGCTTGGGAATGATATAGGCCAGCTTGGGGCTGGTGTATATAAGCAAGAGTTGGTCGATTTCCTTAACATCAGTTACGTTCGACCAAATAGTAGTAGCTTTACGATTATCTACTTTGATATGAATGCCAAAATCATCGAATCTATATATTTTGGGTTGCATTTGATCGATCACCGCCGGGCTTTTGAAAATGTAAATCTGCAAAAATAGTATAAACGGTTGCGAAAGCCCGACTGCCAGGAATAGAACTCCCCAAAAAACCAGGATACTCAAGTTGTTCCTGGCCGCAGGATCGGGGCTGGTAAAGGAAAAATAGGCGGCCACCAGTAACAGGCAAAGGCCGAAACCATCCAGCCACAAGAGCCATCGGATATGATGAAAATTATAGGTAGCAATCTCCCATTTGGTCAGTTTGACTGATATTTGAAACTCTTCGATCATCGGCATATATAGGATACGAATCAAATGGGATAATGGGAACAGGAATTTTTGCCCGTTAATATGAGACGATTTATAACGCGTGCGGTCAGGTCTCCGCACCTGACTGCTGTCAGATTGGTGGCGGGTACGGAGACCCCGCCACCACCCAAAAAAGAATGGGCAGCCGAGGATGGCTGCCGGGCAAGGAATAAAATAATTTTCTTTTAAGAAGGCTGTGTATATGAGGACATATACGCTGCACGCGATGTTGCCAGACGTAGGGTGCACTATGTGCACCAACCCCGACAAATATGGTGCGCGGAGCGCACCCTACGGCCATTTAATGCATGGTGCACGAGGACGTACACCATGCACGCGAGGCTTTCAAGAACGGGCAGCCGAGGATGGCTGTCACGCAAATGGTTCCGCCAGGTCTTAGGTTTCCGAGACCTGGCGGTATCGTATCTCCGCAAAACGGTCAGGTCACGGCAAAATGCCTAAGACCTGACCGAACGTAAGTAGTTTGGCAGTTTATCCGCCGACACCAGGATGTGGCCAAATAAATTGGCCGCCTACAATCAAATTTGGTAGGTCAGGTGCCCTGGCACCTGACAAATATAAAAAAAGGAAATTAAAAGAGTCAGGTCGCAGGCGACTTGGGCTACGGACTGGCATATTGAAAAATCAGGAATTATTCAAGCCCAAAATGGCTTCATATACTTTTTTATATAGACTGAGTCTTCCATGGCATTTAATAATCCTTTGATCATCTTCTAGGGGTGTTTGGTAATAGGCTATACCAGATAAAATTGGATCGCTAAGTTTCTTCTGATCACCGTTTTTATCTAATGAAGTAATATGCCATAATCCTCCGCCGCTAACTCCTTGAAAGTTGGTTGGGATTGCGGGTCAACATTATAGGGAACTCTTGCATTTAAATAATCGAATCCATCGCGAATTCCATCATCCTGTATTTCTGCAAAAGTAACCAAGGCCTCTAACTGTGTATTACTTAAAAATTGCTCTTTAGGTAATGTCTTCTTCGACTTTTCTTTGGGATATCCCAAAAAAACCCAGGCGCCGATTTCAATTGAAACTGGTGATGATAATATCGAGTTTCGCCTTTTTTCCAAATTCCAAAATACTTTCCCATATGCTTCTAGCGATCCAATAGCGTCTTGCTTCAATTTAATAAAAGCTAAATCCGGCCCCAAATCATCCGAATTTGGTTTTGCTATAATAACTATATCCTCACAATTTATAGTTATAGGAAATCTATGTGGGCCTTTTCTATGTAAAATTAAACCAATTGCGTTTGCCTTTTTAAATATTTTACTATTAACTAGATGATAAGCCGTCAAAATACCTTTTGTTTTACCAACGTTTATTAATACGCCTGAACCAATCAACCACGAATCAACATCAATACTTTTGTCCCTTCTATTTTGGGTCTCAATACCCATAAAACCAATTGTGTAATCTATCATTATTAATCCTGCCGAATTTAACAAATTTCTAGTATCCGAATTTAGCGGAATCCATTCAAGGTTTTGTCCTTGTTTCATAAAACCTCATAGAATAAAAAAAGGAAATTAAAAGAGTCAGGTCGCGGGCGACCTGACCTACAAACAAAAAATCTAAAATATTTATCATTAATCTGCCCCCAGTTAATTCAACCCGGCGGCGATTATCGTCTCTATCTACACATCCAAATTTTGGACATAGCGGGCGTGTTCCTCGATGAACTTGCGGCGGGGTTCAACCGCATCACCCATGAGAGTGGTGAAGATGATATCAGCCTCGACACCATTCTCCAGATCGACCTGCTTGAGAGTGCGAGTTTCGGGATTCATGGTGGTTTTCCAGAGCTGCTCGGGATTCATCTCTCCCAGACCTTTGTAACGCTGAACACTTATACCAATCTTGCCGACCCGCTCCATCAAGCGATCGCGTTCTTCGTCGTCGAATGCGTAATACTCGGCTTTGCCTTTCTTCACGCGGTAGAGCGGCGGCTGCGCGATATACACCTTGCCGGCCTCGATCAGCGGTTTCATATAGCGGTAGAAGAAAGTCAAAAGCAGCGTGCGGATATGCGAACCGTCGATATCGGCATCTGTCATGATAATCACTTTGCCGTAACGGGTGTTGGCGATATCGAAATCCTCGCCCATACCGGTGCCAAGCGCCAGAATAAGAGTGCGGATTTCATCATTGCCAAGAGCCTTATCGAGTCTGGCCTTTTCGACATTCAGGATTTTGCCCTTCAGAGGCAGAATTGCCTGGTACCTGCGGTCGCGGCCCTGTTTGGCCGATCCGCCTGCCGAATCACCCTCTACGATATATATCTCGCAAAGCTCCGGGTCTTTTAACGAGCAATCGGCTAATTTGCCGGGAAGCGCGCCCGATTCGAGAGCTGATTTTCTGCGAACCAGATCGCGGGCTTTGCGGGCAGCCTCACGCGACTGCTGCGCCGATGAACACTTTTCGTAAATCTTTTTTGCAGCCGGCGGATTTTCCTCGAGAAACTCGTTCAATAGTTCCCCGACTATCGATTCGACGATGCCTTTAGTTTCGGAATTGCCGAGCTTGGTCTTGGTTTGACCCTCAAACTGCGGGTCCGGCACCTTTACGGATAATACGGCGGTCAATCCCTCGCGCACATCCTCGCCCTGGAGCTGCGATTCGCCGTTTTTAGTCAGCTTGTTTTTGGTGGCGTAATTGTTGATGGTGCGTGTCAGGGCAGTTTTGAAACCGATCAAATGCGAACCACCCTCGATGGTGTTGATATTATTTACATAGCTGAAAATATTCTCAGCGTAACCATCGGTATACTGGAAAGCAGATCTCGACATCGGTACCCTCGCGATCGCGGTGAAAATATACCGGCTTGGGATGAATCAGTTTCTTTGTTCTCGTTAAGATATTTTACGAACGCGCTCAGGCCGCCCTTGAACTGATAGGTTTCGGTTTTCTCCTCACCGGCGCGCTTATCGGTCAGAATAATTTTAAGACCGGCGTTCAGGAAGGCCAGCTCTTTCATGCGCGAGGCTATAGTATCGTAAACGAAAGTCCTTTTCTTGAAAATTTCTTCATCAGGCATGAAAGTGGTTTTGTTGCCGCTCTTGGCGCGAGTCCCGATCTTTTTAACCGGCGTAACGGCTACGCCGCGTTCATAACGCTGCATATAGACGTTACCATCGCGCGCAACTTCGACCTCACACCAGATCGAAAGAGCGTTAACCACTGAAACACCCACGCCATGCAAACCGCCGGAAACTTTATAGCTGTCATGATCGAATTTACCGCCGGCATGAAGCATAGTCATAACCACTTCCAGGGCAGGCTTTTTCTGAGTGGGATGCATGTCAACCGGAATGCCGCGTCCGTTATCCTCGACCGTAATCGAGCCATCGTTATTTATCGCGACTTTAATTTCATCGCAAAAACCGGCCATCGATTCATCAACGGAGTTATCTACAACTTCATAAACGAGATGATGCAATCCGCGTGCGCTGATATCCCCGATATACATCGCCGGACGGCGTCTGACCGCTTCAAGCCCCTTTAATACCTGAATCGTACCGGCATCATAGTGATGTCCTGCCGCTGCCGATGGGCTTTTTTTGGTCAAAGTATCGTCCATTTCTTCCATACTCATGATGATCCTTTCAAATGAAGCGGATGTCCTTGATGCATCCCTTACCAAGTTTCGAATCCAATTTGGCTAATAGCTCCGTTTTCAGAAATGAGAGCTGTTGCCTCCAGGCCGATTGATTGACCTTGACCACCAGCGCATCGCCATCTATGCGAAGCGCCTGGGTCTCCTGGGCAATCCTCGGGCCGACTATTTCGGCCCAGTTTAAAACCGCGGCCTGTTTACCGAGCCTGCCGGCAAAACCGAGCTTATCCAAATATCCCGCAATAAGTCCGCCGATTTTCTCAGGCTCCCGGGCCAAGCCAAACCTCCTAAAATCGAGGTATATCCCCCTCCTATTCAAGGGACATCCTCTAATTCGTTTACAGTCACAAAATATACCATTTTGGGAGTAAAATTTCAAGCTAAATAACAATATTTTATTATTAATTTATACCTATAACATATTGTAGCGCAAGGAGTTTCAAAGAACGTCCGGCGGCTGCGGCCACCTTTGCTTATAAAACGAATCAATATCCCAATTACCGAATGAGTCTGCCATTCAATTATATTCAATTGACAGTTAGATTTAGCACGCTATATTTGCGGGCTGTAACGAAAGGGTGATATGCGAGCAATAATTACCGGTATAACGGGACAAGATGGATCATATTTAGCGGAGCTTCTGCTGGAGAAGGGGTATGAGGTTTGGGGAATGGTACGCCGCAACTCCACGGAAAATTTCGAGCGGATCAACCATATTCGTCACAGGCTGGAATTGATCCAGGGAGATCTTCTGGATCAGCTTTCGATACTGCGGTTAATCGATGAGGTTCGCCCGGATGAAGTCTATAACCTGGCAGCGCAGTCCTTCGTACCGACATCCTGGAAACAACCTATTCTCACAGGCGAGTTTGACGCCCTCGGTGTCACCAGGATGCTGGAAGCGATCAGGCAGGTTGATACCAAGATCAAATTTTATCAAGCTTCATCATCAGAAATGTTCGGTAAAGTGGCCGAAGTGCCGCAAACCGAGAAGACTCCTTTTTATCCCAGAAGCCCGTATGGAGTAGCGAAAGTCTACGGACATTTTATAACGGTCAATTATCGTGAATCATATAACATATTCGCTGTCAGCGGAATCCTATTTAACCATGAATCGCCAAGGCGTGGATTGGAATTTGTTTCTCGCAAAGTAACCGACGGAGCAGCCCGCATTAAGCTTGGGATGCTCGATAAGTTATCGCTCGGCAATCTCGACGCCAAACGCGATTGGGGGTATGCCGGTGATTATGTTAACGCCATGTGGTTGATGCTTCAGCAGAATAAACCCGATAATTTTGTGATCGCATCGGGACGGCATCATTCAGTCAGGCAGCTTTGCGAAGCGGCCTTCTCGCACCTGGATCTGGATTATAACGATTATGTAGTCACAGATCCCAGATTCGTTCGTCCCGCAGAGGTCGATGTGTTGCTTGGCGACCCGTCGCATGCCAAAACGACACTCAACTGGGAGCCAACTGTGACTTTCGAAGATATGGTCCGTATAATGGTGGATTGCGATATGGAAAGATTGAGCAAGGTTCAGCGATAATTTTTAACGGATAATATAAGACAAAGTCATAATAATAATTGAGATGATAAGTCATGCCCTTTCGGGGTCTTGATTTACAAATAGAAGAAAAGAAATTTGAAAGTTTTTATCACAGGCATAGCGGGTTTTGCGGGACGGCACCTGACATCTTTTCTCCTCAACAGAGGCGATGAGGTGGCCGGTCTTGAGCCGGAAGATAACGAGGATCTTGCGCTACTGACAAAAGCGCATGACGTTAAAATCTTCACTGGCGATATCCGCGACGAAAAAACTATTACCAAAGCGCTAAAGCAGTTCAAACCGGACATAGTATATCATCTGGCGGCGCAATCATCGGTGCGCTTATCTTTTGAAAATCCGCAAGAAACGTTAGCGATAAATATTATGGGATCGTTGACTCTACTCGAAGCGATCAATAAAGTCGATTTCCCGATTAAAACATTAGTGATTTCGTCATCCGAGGTTTACGGACCATTAAAGCCCGAGGAAGTGCCGGTAACTGAAGAACATCCTCTGCGTCCTGTAAACCCATACGCAGTAAGCAAAGCTTCGATAGATCTTCTGGCCTATCAATATGTCAAATCGTACGGGCAGCAAGTTTATATTGCCCGGGCTTTTTCCCATTCGGGCCCCTGGCAGAAAACCGTGGGGGTGCTCTCCGATTGGGCTTTCCAGGTTGCCAAGATCGATTTGGGACTTTCCCAACCGACAATTAAAGTCGGCAATATCCAGGTCAGACGAGATTACAGCGATGTACGTGATGTAATTCGGGCTTATGTCGATATAGTAGATAAGGGTCGGATTGGGGAACCATACAATGTTTGTTCAGGTACCGGATACGAGCTTGCCGACCTGCTTGAAAAGTATCGACGGTTTACCTCGAAAAATATCGAGATTGTCGTGGATCAATCCCGCATGAGGCCGGTCGATATCCCGATACTGGTAGGTTCTAATAAAAAGATCAGGCGCGATACGGGATGGAATCCAACTATCCCAATAGATAAAACCTTAAAGGATTTATTTGATTACTGGCGCGAATACTTAGTTGAGGAGGTTTAGATAAATGACGATTGTAGTAACAACTTATGAGAGGGGGATTTCGAATGCCCGCTAAATCAATAAAATCGGTCAACGCCAAAACCAAAGCCGCTATCGCAAAAGCAGCCGAAGATAATTACGTCGAATCGCTGCGCTGTAAGATTGCGGATCGTTCAGCATCAATTGCAATTATTGGAATGGGATATGTCGGGCTCCCCCTGGCGGTGGAATTCGGACGAGTAGGGTTCAAGATAACGGGTATCGATATCTTAGAGAGAAAGATTAAAACCCTAAACGCCGGAAAATCGGATGTCGATGATATCAAGGATTATGAGGTAAAGGAGCTGGTTGAATTAAAAAGGCTCTATACCACAAACGATTTCAGCCATTTGAAAAAGGCCGATGTGGCGATCATTTGTGTCCCCACTCCACTTAATAAAACTAAAGATCCCGATGTTTCCTTCATACTGGCAGCGGTTACGGAAATCAGTAAGTATTTGCACAAAGGAATGCTGATCGTATTCGAATCGAC
The DNA here is from genome assembly GCA_963801605.1 of uncultured candidate division Zixibacteria bacterium. Classification (GTDB taxonomy): domain Bacteria; phylum Zixibacteria; class MSB-5A5; order UBA10806; family UBA10806; genus UBA10806. The sequence goes on along the minus strand of CAWDFP010000006.1, from coordinate 1,065,424 downwards.
GTCCTACCCCGGCACTACCGATGAACTTTTGCGAGAGAAGTTTGAGGCTACAGGCCTGAAGCTGGGCACTGATTTTTTCCTGGCCTTCTCGCCCGAAAGAGTTGATCCCGGCAATCCCAAATACCAGACTCGAAATACCCCTAAGGTTGTCGGCGGCACCACCCCGGCATGTCTCAAGGTAGCCCAGTTCTTCTATGAGCAGGTCATCTCGCAGGTTATACCGGTATCATCGACAAAAACCGCCGAAATGGTTAAGCTTCTCGAGAACACCTTCAGGTCGGTAAATATCGGTCTGGTCAACGAGGTTGCCTTGATGTGTGATCGTCTGGGAATCGATGTTTGGGAAGTTATCGATGCGGCGGCGTCCAAACCGTTTGGATTTATGCCGTTCTATCCCGGCCCCGGTTTGGGAGGACACTGTATCCCGATTGATCCGCATTATCTGTCGTGGAAGCTTAAATCGCTTAACTACTATGCGCGCTTTATTGAGTTAGCTGGTGATATCAACTCCCACATGCCGGAATATGTTGTGGAAAAGATCGTTAACGCCCTCAATACCAGGAAAAAAGCGATTAATGATTCGGTTATTTTGGTCCTGGGCGTAGCCTATAAGCGAGATATTTCCGACTTGCGTGAATCACCGGCTCTCGATGTAATCAGGCTTTTGCAGGGAAAAGGCGCCAATGTCAAATATGTTGACCCCTTCGTTTCGACAATTAAGATGGAAGTCGGCCCGGACATGAAAGCAACTCCGCTAAATGAGCAGCTTCTAAAATCCGCCGACTGCGTAGCAATTATCACCGACCACTCAAGCTTCAACTATCAATGGATTGTGGATAAAGCCAATCTCATCGTAGATACAAGAAACGCTACCAGTAATGTGACTGATTCCAAAAAGAAAATCTTTAAGCTTTAAAAGATAGCATTAGTGGATATTAATACGCCGCTTGTAAAAGCGGCGTTTTTTTATGCCTGTTGCTCTTTTCCGTACGCTATGGTAGATTTACCGTAAGAGGGATGCTATGCGTTACATGGCCGGTTTGAGTTTTGCCTAAGGAGCGAGGTTCAATTGCGTAAATATCTTTTCTCCATATCGGCGCTAATACTAATAATGGTTTCATCAAACAGTGCAGCACAGGATAAACCCAATTTCGAAGCTTTGATGACCGGCTACGGCGACATCATGTCATATATCTATTTTAATCAGGATGCCACTTACTTTATAGATACAGAACTGAGCGTCAGCCTGGAGACAATTCGCTATCATCGATTTTTTTTCCTGGTCGAACTGACTCACGAAATTTATATGGGTCGGAAATATCATTCCAATATGGTATTCGATCCCAACCGGGGCGGCTGGGCATTCAGTATTGCCGGTAAATTTGAATTCGAAAAACACTTTTTCGATCTGCAAATGCATCACGATTGTTTCCATGATATTGGCCGCTGGGAGCAGGAGGATTACTCCGTTTTTTGGAACAGCCCGCGTATAGGATTCGGAAGTAAAGGGTATCTCTCAAAATACAAATATCATCAACCCAAGTCCGGCATACCCGGACTTTCATTTCCAAGCAAGCTCGATTACTATCTGCAAATCGGTTTCTATGCACCGCGAGGCGAAGGCACCTGGCAGAAAAACCACGATTACGAATTCACGTCGCAGACCAATTTTAATATCCTGGTTGCCCGGTATAAGAGCCTGGGATTCAATATCGAATCAAACAACCTGTGGGTAATCAATTCCCACCACGATCTCAAGCGAAAGCATGGGCTGAATTTTGATTTCGTGGTCTATGGCAAAAATGGGATCGTGATGGCCTATCTTGGCTGGTGGCCGTACGACTCGCAATCGGTAAGAAACCGCGACGGCAAAACCGTTTTCGGTATCCATTTGGGCTTCTAGAAATCATTCCATCACTCTTGGCCCGCGGGTTCCGCAGCCCCGACGAAGTCGGGGCAGGAAATCCGATTGGGGCTGTCTGACAGTTGTTTCGCCGATAGATAGCTCTCAGAGATCCGACTATTTATCCATAAACTAATAGGTGCCAGAATCAATGGGCATGGTCGCATCTGTTCCCAATCGGATTTATTTCTTTCGGTCTTCCGGACCGAAAGGCGGAACCCGCGGGCCAAACGGGCGCTATCGCCTTGACATTGCAGGAACTCCGCTATACCTTTATGTCCATGAGAAAAGCGTTTCCTCTCAGTATCGGCTTTTTTATTTTTTTTCTGATTTTTATCCAAATAATATCCGCTCAATTAATCTATTTGCCTTCAAATGATCCAATAGTCAAACAAATTGAGGATCTTCAGATACAGGGGTATCTCAGTGGATTAAGCCAGACTGAAAAACCCTGGCTGATCTCCGATATCGCCGCTGAAATTGCCAAAGATGACCTTTCTTTTCGATCCTACAAGCAAACAAATCGCGGCGACAATTTTGAATCGTCTGACTCCTCCGCAAAAGGTAGAGCCCGAAAATCTATCGGCAGGTTTTAACGGCGGGCTTGAGATTCGAGCCTTATCCCGGCAAAAATCCGATGGTTATTTCTACCAACGCGATATCTTTATCGATCGTGGATATAAAAATGAATTTGGATCGGTATATAAAGCAGGAATTCAACTTTCGAAGGAATCCAGTTGGGGATGGGATAGCCAGCTCATTTTCGATTCCGATGGCATTCGATATCCCTGGTATTACGGCGTCGCTCATAGGGAGCATATTATCGGCCAATTCGACCGCGCCTATCTAACGGTTAAGCTCAATCGATTCGGCCTTATGTTCGGACGGGATCGGCTTGTTTGGGGACCATCGCCGAGAGGAAGCATTCTTCTCGATGACAACTCGCCCCCTCTCGATATGATCGGCTATAGCTTCACCTTAAAACCATTCCGATTATCCGGTTTTGGCGCCAGGCTTGACGATTATATCGACCCGGCGACTGGATTTGCTGACCGGCGATTCATTTCGGGCCATAGGCTTCGTTTCACACCCGGGAAGGGTTGGGAAATTGCGCTTTCCGAAATATATATCTATGGCGGACCCGACAGGCTACCGGAATTATTTTACAATATTCCATTTGTCCTGTTTTATTGGGAGGCTCAAAATCGCCATCTTGACGATAACGCTTTTTGGGGCCTGGATATCTCCTGGACAAAACGGGGATTGGGGAAATTATACACTCAGTTTAATTTCGATGATATCCAACGCCAGCACCGCGGGCCGCAGAAAATTGCCATGCAATTTGGAGCGAATCTGGCGCCTGCCATCTTACCGAACTGGACCGGGCTTGTAGAACTTAATATCGTCAATACGTACGTTTATGGGCAACGATGGCGCTATAATGCCTATCTCAATTATGGCTGGCCCCTGTCCCGACTTGATTCCGATCAAAGAGAATATTTCGCCGGCATTTATAGAAGGCTTGGATACCAGCTAAAACTCGGTGCGGAATTTGTGGGACGCGATAAGGGGGAATATGATGCTGCCGATCTTCAGCCCGGTATGGCGCCATTTGGAGTTAAATTTCCATCAGGACTGGTGGAATGGACTCGTCAACTGGCGCTGACGGCAGACTGGAATGGAACCAATGGCTTGACTGCACATATTGCGACCGGATACCAAACTATACGTAATTTCCAACATCGATCCGGAATCTCCCCCAAACAGTTCTACGGTAAATTGGAGCTGTCTTACGACTTCAGCCTGGGATTGCCCTTTTGGAAAAATTATCAATAAAAGCACCCGCTAAAATCAATCTATACCTTGAGGTTTTAAGGAAACGGGACGATGGTTTTCATGAAATCGAAAGCCTGATTCAGGCGGTCGACCTTTATGATGAAATCCATCTTGAAAAATCTAATAAAATCGAACTTGTCTGTAGCGATTCTTCGCTTCCAAACGATAAGGGCAATTTAGCTTTTCGGGCAGCGAAAGCGCTTCAAGATTTCTTTCCGTTTCCCGGCGTAAAAATCGAGTTGCTCAAAAAAATCCCCATGGGAGCAGGTCTTGGAGGCGGATCATCGGATGCCGCTTTTGTACTTCGAGGAATATGTCAGCTATTCGGCTTAAGGCCGTCAATTAGCGAAATTTCCGAAATCGGCGCCTCTATCGGCTCGGATGTTCCCTTTTTCCTTTCAACGGGGCAATCACTCATAAAGGGGCGTGGGGAGATAATTGAGCCCATTGCTTTACCGCTTGATTACGAAATTGTGATAGTCTCGCCACCCCTGGCAATATCTACAGCCACGGCTTATGCGAATGCAAAAATTGACTTGACAAAGGAGAGAATAGGACCTTTATTAAAAAGCAGGATAGACTTCGCCGATCTGTTGCAACTGGCAAAATATTTTCGCAACGATCTTGAAGAAGTCGCTCTGGCAAAAAATCCTGAATTAACTCAGTTAAAACGGTCTCTGTTGGGATCCGGGGCCTTTTATAGTTCGATGACAGGATCAGGCTCATCCTTTTTTGGCCTTTATTCACCTGGGGCCATTCAGCAGGATAAGCTTGAAACCTTAAGAGAATGGGGAATAAAGGTTTTCCGGTGCAGACCGATTCCGCTTCAACCTTACAGCGCTTAAGCTGACAAAAAGCATCCGCGGTCTCGGTTAATTGCATGTTGAAAGCATCTTGGAAATTGCATGCAACCTGGGAGGTAAAGTGGAAATCACAGAGATCCGATTCACAATGAGGAATGAGGAGAAACTAAGGGCATTCGCTAATGTAACTTTTGACGATTCATTCGTAATCAGAGGATTAAAAGTTATAAGCGGTAGCAGGGGATTATTCGTCAGCATGCCATCGCGGCGCCGCCCGGACGGTACCTACCAGGATGTGGCTCATCCCATCAATACCGATATGCGCCGCCATCTGGAAGGGATGGTGTTGGAAGCCTATGAACGAGAGCTAGATCTCTTGCAGCAACGTCATAGTCAATCGATCGCCTAACGGTTTACGTCATAACATCTTAATAGCTTTAGGAAACATGCCCGTTTAGTTATTTTATTCAATATAGCCATAGATATCTGCTGTTGTTGAGTGTCTATAAATAGCTTAATAAATAAAATATTTTTAGCTCTGAAAAGAAATTGCAACGGAATTCCGGGGCATTTTGTTATACTGTAAACCTGCTTTGGGGGGCCTCGACATTTGTTCCGAGTAAGCAGAATAGGGTGATAGGATAAAAATGTCTACAGGCTTGGTTTCCGGAAAAATCCGTTTACGTTGCGATGGAGTTATATTATATTGGAGAAAGTTGAATTATATATCTTTGCTAAGGAGAAGTTGATGAAAAAAGCTTTGTTGTTGATTGTGCTATTATTAACGATCACGCCAATTTATGCATCCGCGCAACAGGCCGGAGCATTTGTTGGCTCTTTGGGTCTTGGTCTTCCTTCGGCCCAGGGCGATTTTAGCGACCCGAAATTTCTGGCCGCAGGCTCAGGTTTTGGATTTGAGGGCGAGGTTCGCTATTATCTATTTAATGGTTTTGGAATAGGCGTTATGGGCAACTGGCTCAGGTTTGGAACAACGATCTCATCGGCAACCGGCCGTTTAAGCTATAACTTCAGCCAACTCGGCGGCACTGCCAGACTGAACCTAATTTCGTTGTCCGACGGAGCTATTTTTATCAATGGCGGAGGCGGGACATTTAAGCCCAATGCTCATTATTACGTACCCGATCACTCCATCGATATCACTTCGCCTAATAGAGGCTATTTTGGTTTTGCCGGTATCGGCCTCACCAGTTCGCCTTATCTTAAGACTCTTTATGAGTTGGAAATAAGATATAATATGGGACGGGCTGACATTACCAGCGCCGATTACGGTCTTCCGGGCAATATGAGCACCAACGCCTGGGATTTTCTATATGTCGGTGTGAAATTATCTTTCGCCTCTAAAGGCAAAGACGCTCCCCCCAAGTACTAATTGAATTTTCAAGTTTTTAAGCCCCGTCATAATAGGCGGGGCTTTGTTTTTTGCGGGTAAAATGATTCTTATGTTGATTCGCTTTGCCCCGGAGCTTTATAAATATCATCCTCACTTTTACTTATTCTAAATATCTTAAACAATCCATAATAATCTTGACAAAAAAGGGTTCGCCTTCTATATTTTTCTTGCACCTTTTATTTGCTTTGAAATCGAAATTTCGGGAGGTATTTGTGAAAACCTTCGTTGTTTGCTTAATAATAATTACCATAGCGTCCGCAGTTCCAGCCCACGCCGACTACCACTACGCCTCCCACACTGGCTCCAATACTTACCCCTATGCCTCCTGGGAGACGGCGGCAGAGATAATCGATTCTGCCATATATGCCTCAAGCCCATTTGATACCATCTTTATAGGACCAGGTACATTCGATCAACTTATCAGGCAAAGAAACCAAGATAGCTGCCTTACATTCATTGGGGCAGGATCCGATTCGACCATATTAACCGAAAATACCAGCCCTAATCATCTGGCTGGCCTGAGACAATACGCTTGGTTAGGGATATGGCTTTCATTGAGTACCGCGTGATACTCGCTCAGGTTTTAGGGGATACGTTGAGGCCAGCCTCTATTTTAGCCATCAACTGCAAATTTACAGGTGGAATCGGCGTTCTAGCCGGCGGCGGTCTGCAGAGATTCAGCCTATGTGGAAGACTGTGAATTTATAAACTGCTGGGAAGCGGTAAACCTATCCCTTTTTAGCGGTAAATTTTTGTTTAAAAACAATATTTTCCATCACGCGCTTAATAACCGTGAATGCTTCCGTCCTCCACGGCGACTGGTCTTGGGCGGTGATTGAAAATAACATCTTCTATATAATTGGAAATGGACACCTTGCCGTCTTTGATGAGTTTACCGGGGTTGAGGATTCCTCCTTTTTCAGAAACAATTACATTGACAATTTTCAGCGAGGGCATGGTGTCATGGCCTCCAAGAAAGCCATTGTTGAAAACAATACGGTCAGGAGGATCTGCTATAATAGTTCCTTTGGGGCTCAGGCTTTTGGGATCATATTATGGTCTCTCGAGATTCCGGGAACAGTAGTCTTTAGAAACAACTCCGTTACCGAATGTGGCACGGCTATCTATGCCCCCCACGACAGCTTATCCGTTAGGTTACAACGCCTTCTGGGGGAATTTACAGTTGCTGATGCTGTAGATCGTCGGCTCGGAGGAGAGTAGATACGATAGGTAATTTCTACGCTGATCCCATGTATTCCAACCCTGACTCCTTTGATGTCCATCTCCAGGCTTATTCCCCCCTGATAGATGCCGGAGACCCTACATATACTAGATGTAGACGAACCCAAGAAGTCTGATATTGGATGTTTTCGGGGGACCTATGTGGCTCTTCCTACCAGTATCTGGATTTACTCGCCAAGGAAACCTGATAGCCTTTCTTATACGATTTCGGAAGACAGCCTGATCATTGCGTGGAAGATGATAATCTCGAAGCTGATTTTTGGAGATATATCATAAACAGAGATACGATACCCGGATTTGCCCCTTGGGCCGGAAACATACTTTCTGAACCCGATACCTCCTTTTATGTAGATTTAAACTGGGATAGTCTGCATAACTACTACTACAAAATAGCGGCTTATGACAATCAAGGGAATTTAAGCGCCTATTCTGAGGAACTCCGGGTAATTAATGTGGGAATAGATGACTATACAGGAATTGATATTCCCTCTATTACGTCTATAGAATCTAGCTACCCTAACCCCTTCAACTCTTTTACTACCATAATCTATTATGTTGCCAATTTGGGGCCAATACCAGCTCAGATCAATATTGATATCTATGACATTCAAGGTAGGAAAGTAAGAACGTTATTAGATGATAAAAGGGAGGTGGGAAAGCACTCCATAGCCTGGAATGGCCGTGATGATTCGGGCAATGAGCTTGCATCGGGGATATACTTCGCCAGAATTACCCAGTGGAACGTCGATTATTTAGGCAAAACACAGAAATTAGTGTTGATGAAATAATCTCTTCAACATCATTTCGACTAAGGGAACATTCTGTCGAACGTTCCCTTAATCTCACCAAAATTTGCCATATATTATTGTTTTATAAAACCGCTTCTAAAAATCGTCCTCAAACACCCATAGATGCTTTTTTGATATACATATCTTGTTACACTGCATTGTGTTACAAATCATTTTTTTCAAAATAAGAGTTGAAATTTTAGAGACATTCCTGGTATAATATTGATCTGGAAAAATTCGCCAAAAAAGCGGCGAAAAAATATATAGAAGGAGTCTTTGAATGCCGTTAGAATCTGAAAAAATCGTCCCTGTTTTTATAGAAGAGGAGATGAAAACCTCCTATATCGACTATTCCATGTCGGTCATCACCAATCGCGCTTTACCGGATGTTCGCGACGGGCTGAAACCGTCCAATAGGCGCATCATGGTGGCGATGAACGACCTGGGCCTGGCGCCAAATAGACCACATCGTAAATGCGCCAAGATCGCCGGTGATACGTCGGGCAATTACCATCCTCACGGCGAGCAAGTGGTCTATCCAACGCTGGTGCGTATGGCGCAGGATTTCAATATGCGCTACCTGTTAGTCGATGGCCAGGGAAACTTCGGCTCTATCGATGGTGACTCTGCGGCGGCCATGAGATATACCGAGGCGCGCCTCTCCCCCATCGCTATGGAGATGCTTCTCGATCTCGAAAAGAACACAGTCAGTATGAAAGCCAACTACGATGAGACCCGCGAAGAGCCAACGGTGCTGCCATCGAAATTCCCCAATCTGATTTGCAACGGGGCCACCGGTATTGCTGTAGGAATGGCGACAAATATACCGACCCATAATTTAGCTGAAACGGTTGACGCTATCTGCACTCTGATTGACGAACCGGAGACAACATCGGAGGAATTGCTGCAGCATATCAAAGGACCGGATTTTCCCACCGGCGGACTGGTATTCGGTATCGAGGGAATGCGTCAGGGTTATCTCACCGGGCGAGGACGGTTTTTCATTCGCGCCAAGGCTAATATCGAGGTTCAAAAGAACGGACGCGAAAGCATTATCGTCAGCGAAATTCCTTACCAGGTAAATAAATCGAATCTTCTGGAGCGTATCGCCGAGATGGTGCGCGATAAAAAGATCGAGGGCATCTCCGATCTGCGCGACGAATCCGATCGCGACGGCATGAGAATCGTTATCGAACTTAAGAAAGACGCCCAAACCGATGTGGTTCTGAATCAGCTTTTCAAAATGACCCAGATGCAGGCCACCTTCGGAATGATCATGCTGGCGCTTGTCAAAGGCGAACCCCGTATTTTAAACCTTCAGCAAATCCTACAGCACTTTATCGATCATCGTCATGAAGTGGTATTGCGCCGTACCAAATACGATCTCGAAGAAGCCGAAAAACGCGCTCATATCTTAGAAGGATACAAGATCGCGCTGGATAATCTCGATGCGGTTATCAAGCTGATTCGCTCGTCCAAAGACCCGGCTGAAGCTAAAGCCGGTTTGATTAAAAATTTCAAGCTCTCTGAGATTCAGGCGCAGGCAATCCTCGATCTTCGTCTTCAACGTCTTACAGGCCTGGAGCGCACCAAGATTATCGAGGAGTATGAAGCAACGATCAAGCTGATAGAAGAGCTAAACAGCATATTGGCCTCTAAGGCGAAGCGCATGAGGATTATCAAAGATGAGCTCATCGAACTCAAAGATAGATTCGGTGATGTCCGTCGCACCCAAATAATCGAGGAAGAGATTAACGAGGATTTCAATATCGAGGACCTGATCGCCGAAGAGGATATGATCGTGACGATCTCCCATACCGGTTATATCAAGCGCCTGGCGATCACATCGTATCGAAAGCAAAACCGCGGCACCAAGGGCGTTATCGGCATGGAAACCAAGGACGAGGATTTCTGCGAACATATGTTCGTAGCCTCGACCCACAACTATATCCTCTTCTTCACGCGCCAGGGACGATGCCACTGGCTCAAAGTGCATGAGATCCCCCAGGGCGGACGACTGGCCAAGGGCAAAGCGATTATCAACATGATTGGAATCGAAAAGAACGATTCAATCGCGGCCTTTGTGCCGGTGCGCAGTTTCGATACCAACGAGTTTATTATCCTCTGCACCAAGCAAGGCCAGATCAAAAAGACGGAGATCAAGATGTTTTCCAATCCGCGCCGTGACGGCATTATCGCCATGACGTTGCCCAACGACGATGATTTGATCGAAGCCGCGTTGTGCGATGGCAGCAGCGATATCGTCATGGCTACTCGTCAGGGGCAGGCGGTCCGTTTCCCCGAGAGCAAGGTACGCGACATGGGCCGCGCCGCTTATGGTGTCAGGGGTATTACCTTAGCCGAGGGCGACCTAGTGGTTGGCATGGTGGTTATTCGACGCGAATCGACTCTGCTGACCGTGACCGAGAACGGCTACGGTAAGCGTTCCGATATATCCGATTACCGGATCACCAACCGCGGCGGCAAGGGCGTGATTAATATCCGTGTCTCCGAGCGCAACGGCGAGGTGATTTCGATTAAGGAAGTTGTCGATGGCGATGAGATTCTGCTGATTACGCAGAAGGGAATCGTCAACCGTCTGGCGGTTAATTCGATCCGCTCGATTGGCCGCGCCACGCAGGGTGTGCATCTGATGAGCATGACCGACGACGACAAGGTCATCGACGTAGCCCGCGTTCCGGCCGGGGAAAAGGTAGGGGAATAAATATTTGCAAGAGGTCGGGCATGTGAGGACACATGCCGGACTCGCAATGCTCATATCAATCTGTGCGGTCAGGTCCCCGAACCTGACCGCTTTCTTATTTCGCTAACTTATTTATTGTAAATTCCCAAATTCTATTCTATCATTTGCTTCAGTTCATTTGAAATAACATGCCGATAAGCCTTAATTGATTATCTCAATTAACTAAACCGCGCCAAAGGCCTTATAATAAAATCAACCGGTAATATTAACCCGGGCATTACTATCAAAGGAGAAATTGCCATGAGATTCAAAACATTGATGATCATTAAGGCGGTCGTATGCCTTTTTTTCGGCATCGCCTTTATCTTCTCCCCCATTAAATTGTTGTCAATCTTTGGAGTCGTATTGAGCCCAGAGGCGGTATTTCCCGCATGGGAATATGGTGCCGCCCTCTTTGGTAATCTTGTGCTCACTTGGTTTGCCCGTAATGCGGGTGCATCTGAAGCTCGACTGGCCATTATCCGAGCCCTTTTTGTATATGATGGCGTTGGCGTCATTATGTCGATAATGGCAATAATTAAGGGGATTTTAAATCCATTGGGCTGGCTCGTTGTCGCGCTCTATCTTTTCTTTACTCTCGGATTCGGATATTTCCTGGCCGTTAAACCATCCGCCTCAACCGCTACTACGTAGATTCGGGGGAGGTAGCCACTCCTTTTTTAAGCCAGTTTGGCACCAGTCGCTTTCCGCGCATTGATATTCTTTATCCCCCCTCCTTCCCTCCGAGTCCATAGCCACTTGGCATCTGGCAAATCAAAGCGACTGAGGCTTACGGTATTTTACTTAATCTGTTTAGTGCCTATATCGGCAATCCAACCACCGCAACATCGCCCCATGCTCTTATAAATACCCGTTTGCGCGAAAACACTTTAGAGTTTTCGTCGAATTTTTATTTTCAGAATGGAAACCGTTTGAGACAGGCTAAGGAATAGTAATATTGGGGCTACAGCAATAAACAGCCGTTTCAATTTGGCCTCCTTGTCTAGATACATTATTTCAACAAAGTAATTAATTTTCTAATCTCTTTGCCATCTGGGAAATCAGCCCTTACTATATAATTCCCCGTTGCTACCTTTTGGCCCTGTTGATTTTTACTATCCCATGTTGTCCTTCCATAGCCATTACTGATACTTAGACCATATTCCCTCACTTTCTGGCCATTTATGTCATAAATAGAAATTTCGGCAGTGCTTTCGTCCAGTAGAATAAGCCTGTATTTCTATCTGTTCGTTAAACGGATTAGGATAACATTCTACCCTAATTGAATTGTCTCTCGGTTCTTTATCGTCATCTATACCATCAGGTTCCCAATAGGACACCATCAATTCATAATCAAAATTTGGATTTCTTTCCCGAGGCGAAGTAAAATATAAATATAGTCCATTGGGAGTTATTGTCGGACCGAAATCCCAGGTTTGCGAATTAATTGGAGGCAAGATATTTTCGGCATATATCCATTCATTATTACTCGCGACCGCTATATATATATCGTATCCCCCTTGCCAGCCGGGCAAATGATGACCCCCAGCGCATGAAAAATAAAGAGTATCTCCTGTTGCAGAAATATACGGGGTTTCTTCCGTATCGGTTGTATTAATAAGTGGTCCCAAATTATACGCCTCGCCCCAATCATTAATTACTGTATCCCAGTTGGAATACCAAATATCCATTGATCCAAAACCATATTGCCCATTTTTGTTACGCGTATCGGTGACAAAAAATATGCGTTCGCCGTCCGAGGAAAAACATAATCCCCACTCAATATCTGATGAATTGATATTAGGTCCCAAACACTCCGCTGGCCCGCAAGTATGGCTGCTATCATCCCAACTTGCCCGCCAGATATCCCACATTCCTATTCCGCCCTCACGCCAGGAAACCCAATATATCCAACGCTTATCCGGGGTAATTGCGGCCTCATCTTGTAAGCCGATATAATTAATTGGCGATGGCAAATATTCTCTCGGCCCCCATGAAGTTCCATTCCAATGGCTCATTGTAACCGTACCTTGAGCAGAAAACATCATAATTTGACCGTCTGCAGAAAGATTCGGTAATAGTTCATCGCCGCTCATATTTAGCTCTTGAACCGGCACCGGCTCTGTCCAACCGGCAAAGGCGGGGGAGGCCAAAAGACTCAACAATGGAGCCAAAATAATTGTCAGAAGAATTCGTTTCATATTATTGATTTTCCTAAAAGCGACCGGATTAATATTGATACATCGTTATTCCAAATATACACAGATAAAGTTGTCAATAAAAAATGCATTATTTAAGCAGGGTAACTATTTTTTGTGTCTTTTGCCCGCCCGGTATACGAGCTGTAAGTATGTAATTTCCGGTTCCTACCTTTTGGCCCTGTCGATTCTTGCTGTCCCATGTTGCTCTTCCACGGCCATCGCTCTTATAGTGCTATGACATACTCCCTCACTTTCTGCCCACCTATGTCATAAATCGCGATTTCGGCTGTGCTTTCCGTTTCTGACCTAAGGCTTCTATTCGAATTTCAACTTGTTCGTTAAACGGATTGGGGTATACAATCAACGCTTAATTGTATTATCCCTCGGGTTCTATATTATCATCCTCTATTCCCTCTGGCTCCCAAGTAGATACCATTAATTCATAATCCGCATTAGGATCCCTATTGCGATGCGTACAAAAATATAGCTTAAGATTGTCCGGCGTTATTGTCGGACCCCATTCCCAAGTGGGTGAATTAATTGGCGGTCCTATATTTTGAACGCTATCCCAAACCGAACCATTACCAAATGCTACGTAAATATCATCACCCCCTTGCCAGCCTGGAAGCTCTATGGCCACCGGCGCATACAAAATATAAGCGTAGAATCGTTTGCCGATAAATATGGGGATTGTTCTATATCGGTAGTATTAATCAGCGGACCTAGATTAGATGGTTCTCCCCAATCTCCGAGCGTACTATCCCAATCGGCGTACCAAATATCCATTGATCCAAAGCCATATTGTCCATTCTTTTGATAGGTATCGGTTACGAAATACATACGATTGCCGCTCGAATGTAAAGCAAATGCTCCATTCTATATCCGACTGAATTCACATTCGGTCCTAGGCATTCAGCCGGTCCGCATGTATGGCTGCTATCATCCCAACTCGCTCGCCAGATATCCCACATCCCCATTCCACCCGCCCTCCACGAAACCCAGTAAATCCAATGTAGGTCGGGTGTTATTGCGGCTTGCCGCTGTAGACCTTCATAGTTAATTGGCGCGGGCAAGTATTCTCTTGGCCCCCACGAAGTTCCATTCCAATGGCTCATTGTAACGGTACCTTGGCGCCGAAAACATCATTATCTGACCGTCTGCTGAAAGATAGGGCGGTCAATTCATCGCCGCTCATATTAAGCTCTTGAACCGGCACCGGCTCGGTCCAACCGGCGTATGCCAATAAATATATGGCTGGTAGAAGCAAAACGATTATCCCAATAATCTTGATTGGCGCTTTCAAGGGCACCTCCAGAAAAATTCTTTCAAAGAAGGCAAAACAATGTATGCACTAAAATAATGGGGGCGCGGGTCGCCTTTGTCAAGTTAAAAATGGAAATAATGTATGCTTAATCCGAAACTCAGGCTCCTATTTTCGCCCCCATTTTCTCCTTGCTTCTACCCCTCAAACCATATATTTTACTTGGTTTTCGGGAAAGTCCGATTGATCGAAATAATTAGTGGAGAGATAAAATTATGATGCAGACAATGCGAAATTCAGCCAAGATCATCTTCTTCATAGTCCTGGTCACCTTTGTGGGCTTTATGGCCTATGGCGGAGTGGTCTCCCTTCTTTCTGGCAAAAACCGGGCACAGGGAGGCGCAGCGCCCCCCGGAGTTATTGGCATTGTCAATGGCGAACAACTCAGCCACAATACCTTCGACGAAAGCTACCGCAGACGGATGCAGGCCCTGACCAAAGAAGATTCCCTGACCAAGGAAATTATCGAGCCAACCGACGCCGAGCTGGAGCAGGCCCGCAACGATATCTGGAATAGCATGACCACCCTGGCCCTTCTGGAACAGGAGGCCAAGAAGCATGGTATCGCGGTTACCGACCCCGAAGTCGCCGATTATATGAGGCAATCGCCTCCCAGAGATATCCAGCAGTCGAAAGATTTCGCCACCGACGGTAAGTTCGATCTCAGCAAATACCAGATGTGGCTGCAGCAGTTGGCAGCATCGCAAGACCCGCGAGCCCAAACCATCATCACCGATTTCGAAACTCAGATTCGTCAGCAACTTCTGGTCTCCAGACTTCAGGATTTTGTGCTCTCCAATGTGAGAATTACCCAGGATGATGCCAAGAACGACTATGTCGATAAAAACGACAAGATCAACGTTCAGTATATCTTTATCCCCGGCGGCGATTATGACTCTACCATCACTAAGGTACCGGAGGATGAGATTAAAGCCCGTTATGAAAAGGACAAAGACCAATTCAAACAGCCGGAAATGGCAATTATCAGTTACGTTCAGATGCCGAAAACACCCAGCGAGGCCGACTCGAAGGAATCCAAAGTCGTGATCGATAGCATCTATCAGCAGTTATTAGGCGGCGCTGATTTCGCGACCCTGGCAATGGCGCGCTCCGAGGATCCCGGTTCCGGTAAAAAGGGAGGCGATCTAGGCTGGTTTGGCGAAGGCCGAATGGTCAAGGAATTCTGGGATGCGACCGCGAGCCTTAAAAACATTAACGATATCTCAGCTCCGTTTAAATCGCAGTTTGGATGGCATATAGTAAAGCTGACGGGCAAGCGCTCAACCAAGGGTCCGGATGGTAAAGATAAAGTCGAATACATGGCCAGCCATATATTGATATTGTCCCAGGCATCCTCTCAAACGCTGGCCGATCTTGAACAAAAGATGAACAACCTCAAAGCCGACGCCGAAAATCTCGGTCTTAAAAAAGCGGCTGAGCAGTATGGGCTAACCGTAACTGAAAGCAGGCCTTTTCCCAAAGGCCCAAGTGTACCGGCAATCGGACAGAATCAGCAACTCAACGATTTTGCTTTTATCGGCAAACCGGGTGAGCTTTCCGATGTCGTTTCCACCAGAAACGGCTATTTCCTGGTTCAGATCGAACGCAGGACTCCGGCCGGCATTGCGCCATACGCCGATATTAAGGATCGTCTCCAGAATACAATTCTGCGCGAAAAGCGAGTTGATATGGCTCATAAGAGAGGCGAGGAACTTGCCGAGCAAATGTCTCGCGGCAAAACTTTCCAGGAAATCGCTCTCGAAACCGGGAAACCGATATTGGAAACCGGACTTTTCAGCCGCTCTCAATTCGTACCCAAAATCGGCAGTGATCCAGATTTTATAGGTGCGGCCTTCGCCCTTTCACCGTCAAAACCATATTCGAAAGCGGTTAGTTCGCGTACCGGTTCATTCTTACTGAAATTCGTCGATCATCAACCGGCAGATACCACACAGTTTACGGTGGCGGCTGATTCACTGACAAACGAGATGATCAACACCAAGAGAAAAGATATCTGGAGCAAGTGGATCAACAGCCTTAAACAAAATTCGAAGATAGAGGATTTCCGTTCAACGTACTATGGCAGTTAAGCCGTTTGCGAAGTTAACGATAATCCTGATAATAATTTTAGCCGGGATCGCGGCGGCCATTGGCGCCAGGTCCCGGTTTTTAAATTATCGTAAATCCAATGATAACCGTTTCATCCTGACCTATTTGGCTATTTCAATCGCCAAAGAAAAATATAACGCATCTGATTCTCTAAAATTGGCAATCGACAAAATATATATTAAGTACGGAACCGATTCTATTTGGATGGCCAACTATGGGAACAAGCTATCGAAAGATCTGAATAAAAGCGTTCAAGTTTGGAATAATATTACCGGCAGGCTCGATTCGCTAAGAAAAGTAAAGGAGCCTGATACTCTTACTATCAGTCATCAACATCAGCCGTAAAAGCCGATTCCAAGTGGCAGATTTCAGGAGATTTGCCAAATGGCCACGTAATGGCGATAACGTCAAACCTGACGCCGACCGGCTCCCAATCAATTTGTGAAAGATATTCCCATCCGGCGGTAATCAGGCGCTTTTGCTTGGTTTTATTAACTCTTAATTCCGGAGGCCCAAACGCGGTGTTTCGGGATGATTTCACTTCCACGAAAATAAGGTCATCCCCTAAGCGGGCAACGATATCGATCTCGAATGTTTTCTTCCGCCAATTGGTGGCGATAATGATATAGCCTTGCGATTTCAGGTATGAGACCGCAACTTGCTCTGCCCTGGCGCCTTTGGATCTGGTGCTAATCGGATTTCTCCCGCAGTATTAATGACGCAAAAAATACAATAATTATGGCCAATGGAATCCGCACCCCGAGAATGACAAAACCATTGGCGCCCTGCGCTGCAAACAACAGCGTATCCTCGAGTATAGAATGACATATTCCAAGAAATAGCGCCACCAAAAACATTTGATTGCCCTTGATACGCCCTGAATCGGATTCACCAATTAAGACTCCGGCGCCGTATGAAATTCCAAATATAATTCCGGCGATAAGAGGATAAATTGAATCGCGCTTTAATCCCATCCGGCGGGTAATAGGGTAACTGCCGTGAATCAACTTATCGAGGTACTTTGTACTCGCGGGAAACCTCGAGAAGCACCATGAGAGGAACCACAATTAGAAAGACCTTCAAAAGAAGGCTGCCAAGTCCCATCAGAGTATCGAGGGCAAAATCCATACTTATTCCGGCATCACCAAATTAAGGACGAACCCGCAGAGCAGCGAAAACACGACTCGCGCTATGGTGACTATAACCGGACGAGCCTTCATCTTGGCCAGAACGGCTCCTTCCATAATTTGCGAATGCGATATCCCCAGCATGATTGCCAGAATGGTAACCTGACGGCCGGTTATATCGATTCCTGCAACTATGGCAAGCGCGGCATATAGATTTACGAAGGTGCCCGTGACATAGGCTAGAGCCGAGTTTCCCGGAAGACCAAAGTAGGTCATAAAGGGCTGAAAAAATCTACTCAAGATATCGAATAATGGAGTTAATTTCAGGAGAGCAACAACCAGATATACCGGTATCATAATGGTCGAAAGCTTGTAGAAAGCGCGGATTCCGCTTCGGAACCCCTCGCTTGCTGCATGGATAAACCGCTTTTCGATGAGATTATGCCTCGGGAGCGCTAAGCCCTGGGAAGCTCCCCGTTGACAAGCATGTCGAAATCGTCCCAGAAGCCGGGATAATTGACCTCGACGCATTCCGCATCTTTAATCACCGACTGGCCCTTGGCAATTAACGCCGCAATAGCAAATGACATGGCAATGCGGTGATCGCCGAAAGTTTCGATTTCGGCCCCTTCAAGCTCAGTACCACCATCGATTGCCAGGCCGTCCTCGAGCTCGCCGACTTTAACTCCCATTTTGCGAAGATTACCGGCGATAGTTTTAATGCGATCGGTTTTCTGATGGCGAAGCTCATAGGCATCGCGAATGACGGATGTGCCCTGAGCAGCAGCGGCAACTATGGCCATTACAGGAAGTTCATCAATAATGCTGGGGATAAGCTCTCCAACCATTCGTCGCCCTTTGATATTGGCCGATTTTATCTCGATGCTGCCCACTGGTTCGAATCCGTATTCACCGGTTTGCTTGACCGTGATGGGGGCTTTCATCTTTTTAAGAACTTCGACAAATCCCAGCCTGGTAGGATTTAAGCCGACATCATCTACTCGAATTTCTGAGCCATCCACCAAGTAGACCGGCGATAATAAAATAGGAGGCGGCAGATAGATCGCCAGGGACTATCACCGCTTTAGGGATTGCCTTTTGCCCGCCGCGGATTGAAATCATATCTCCTTTGATGTCGGGCGAGACAATTCCCGCTGCCTTTTTGAATCGTTTGGCGAGCGGATCTTCGTTGGATGCTTTAGGTTCGACTCTGCTCTTGCGCAAACGAACTCCAAAGTATGTCAACAAGCGCTCCAAATGGTCGCGGCTGGGCATGCGTTCGATAATTTCGGTAACTCCATCGGCGGTCATCCCGGCAATAAGCAGAGCGCCTTTCACCTGCGAGGAGGGAACGGGCATAGCGTACCGGATACCCTTTAGTTTCCCGCCTTTAATCTTAAGAGGAAAGCGATAATTATTGGATTCGATTTTGGCTCCCATTTGCTCCAGGGGTTCGATTATTCTCCTCATGGGCAAATTAGATATGATATCATCGCAAATAAGTTCGGATTCAAAATCGCAGGTGGCAAGGATTCCGCAAATAATGCGTGCGGCAATCACTGAGGTCCCGACATTGATTGGCTGATCGGGCTTTTTAATATTATGCATGCCCCTGCCGTGGATGATGGTTTTATCCCTCCGGGCGCTCAATTTCAACTCCCAATTGAGAAAGACAGATTAAGGCGGATTGGGCTTCCATTCCTGACGAGTAGTTGGTTATCTCAACCGGCCCCTCGCATACCGCCGAAAGAAAAGCGATACGATGCGAGATTGGGTTATCCCCGGGGACTTTAATAACTCCCTGAAGTTTGCGAACGGGATTTATAATTTTATCCATACTAATTAATGCTTTATCTTGAAGATTAAATGTTAATTGACCTTACATCATCTCCGGAGCCGTGAGGCCCAGAATGGATAAACCGGAGCCAAGCACATATCTTACTGAATTTACCAGTGCCAGTCGAGCTTCGGTTTTATCATTATTATTTGAAAGAACTCTATCCTCCGCGGATTTGTATTTTTGATAATATGTGTTAAAAAGTCCGCAAAGTTCAAGAAGAAAAGTTGAAATATAAAATGGTTCACACTCCTCCGCCGCTTTTGCGATAATCTCGGGATAATAGCTTAGTTTTTTAACCAATGAATATTCTTCGGGAAGCGTTAGTTCGTTCGGTGAATAATTCAATGGCATCGGCTTGCCATATTTTCTAAATATGCTCGATATGCGAGCGTAGCTGTATTGCAGGTAAGGTCCGCTGTTACCCGAGAAATCGAGCATTCGATCCCAATCAAAAGAAATATCGGTATCTCTCCTGAAAGCAAGATCGGTGAATACCACCGCGCCGATTCCCACGTCACGAGCGGTTTTTTCGGGATCGGGAAGATCGGGGCTACCCTGCTTTATTATTTTTTGGGCCAGCTCCACTGCCTTTGAAATAACATCTTCCAGAAAAACGATATTTCCCTTCCGGGTCGACATCATTTCATCGCCAAGTTTTACCCATCCAAAGCTTATATGGTGGCATTTTTTTACCCAATCAAATCCCAGAAGCTCCAGAACCTTGAAAAACTGTTTAAAGTGAAGAGATTGCGCTACACCGACCACATACAGCATTTTATCGAAATTGTATGTTTTCTGACGATAAATAGCCGCGGCCAGATCGCGGGTAGCATATAGAGTGGTCTCATCACTCTTTTTAATCAGCAGGGGAGGAAGATTATACTTTTCGAGATCGACAATAGTGGCCTCCCGGCTTTCTGAGAGAAGACCGCTCTTATCGAGAAGTTCCGCGGTTGAGGCAATTTTATCGTTATAAAACGATTCGCCCGCCACGCTTTCGAACGTAATACCCAAAATGCCATATATTTTGTCAAATTCCTGGCGGCTTAGCTCGGAAAACTTTTTCCATAAAGCAAGATTCTCCGGGTCTCCGGATTCGAGCTTCTTAAACTCCTCGCGAGTTCGTTCCTTAAGCGCAAGGTCTTTTTCCTCTTCCTGATGTATTCTGACATACA
The DNA here is from genome assembly GCA_963801605.1 of uncultured candidate division Zixibacteria bacterium. Classification (GTDB taxonomy): domain Bacteria; phylum Zixibacteria; class MSB-5A5; order UBA10806; family UBA10806; genus UBA10806. The sequence goes on along the minus strand of CAWDFP010000006.1, from coordinate 1,044,925 downwards.
GATCGTAAAGATACTCGATCGGATTTATGCCAAGTTTCTTTTCATCTCCCCAGAGCTTATATGCCAGGATGACTTTGCCGAACTGCGTTCCCCAGTCACCGAGATGATTAATGCCGATAACTTTATATCCGCGGTGTTCGAAAATCCGTTTGAGTGACGCGCCAATAACGGTAGATCGCAGATGCCCGATTCCAAATGGTTTGGCAATATTTGGAGACGAATAGTCGATTACAACGGTCTTGCCGGCCCCATAATTATCTCGACCGTATTTCTCTTTCTTTTCGGAAATCTCCGCAAGAATATCCGATATAACTTTATCATGGCGATAATAAAAGTTGAGATAAGGCCCTTTGGCTTCGGCGCGTTCCAAAAGTTCGTCCGGATGGATTTTGGCTGCCAGATCGATAGCAACAGCTAAAGGGGATTTCCTCAGCATCTTGGAAAAATGGAAACATGGCAGTGCAAGATCGCCCATATCCTCGGATGGCGGGGTTTCAAACAAATCGATTAGCTGGGCCTTATCGACTCCGACAACGGCCGAGATTTTTTCTGCTATATCGTTTTTTAGAGACTTCAAATTTTATAAGTTCCCGAAAATGCTATTCGTGCAGGTCCGGCCTGGTAGACCTGATTTTCAGCGATATCCCAACGGGTTAATAGAGTCCCACCCGGCATCTGAACCGTAACCGGGCCTTTAGTCATCTCAAGAAGATTAGAAATCACAGTTGCACCGGCAGCTCCGGAACCGCACGCCATGGTCGGTCCCGACCCGCGTTCCCATGGCATCAGCGAGATCCTCTTTGGCGAATCGACCCTGGCAAACATGACATTAATGCCGTTTTTGAAGAGTTTGCTCTTTTCGAGAATCATGCCTTCATTTTGCCAGCTAAAATCGAAATCATCGACAAAAATCACGGCGTGAGGATTGGGCATAGCGACGCAGTAAAGTTGCCGTGGAATTCCCGCCGGAGTAACCTCAACCCCCAGACAATTGGGGCCATTGAAACCCACATCTTTGGAATCGAACGAAGGCGCTCCCAAAGAGGCTCTTATCATGGCCGAATTACCATAGGTTTTAACAATATTCGTGCGATACTCTCTCCACTTCGTGGAAACGGAAAACTCGTTACCCTTAGCCTTATAAACAGATTTGATATAAAGTGCAGTTCCACGAAGTCCATTGCCGCAAAATTCTGCTTGCGAGCCATCTGAATTGTAAATTGTCATGGAAGCTGATTTAGAATCGATTTTTTTTACGATTATTAATCCATCGGAGCCGACGCCGAATCTTCTATGGGAAATGGCACGCGCTAAAGAGGGAAAACGCATCTTTCGGCCGCGAAAAACGCTATCATCGACAAAGATATAATCGTTCCCGAGGCCCTCGATCTTTATAAAAGGTATATCCACTTTTCGAATATCTACATTGCTGCCTTGACCACGGCGGCCAGACGCTTTATGCCTTCGACAATATTTTCCTCGCTGGCATTACAGAAATTCAGGCGCAAGGTCGTATCGTCAGGTTTTTGACTATAGAAATATTTACCGGGCACGTAGGCAAATCCGGAACTAATGGCTTTGGGTAAAAGCTCGGAGGACGAGATCCCGTCAGGCAGCTTAACCCAGAGGAAAAGCCCGCCCTCAGGCTCCGACCAGGTGGCCCGATTTTTTAGCTCGCGGGAAAGCGTCTCGATCATCACATCGCGGCGGCGCCTGTAAGCCTTTTTCAGGACCTCGATATAGTCCTCTAAGGCGCCATCCTTGGCAAACTCATATACGACATATTGTGAGAATGTGGTGGTGTGCAAATCGCAAGCTTGTTTCATTAGTTCGCACATTCTGATAAACTCTTTGTCGGCGGCAATCCAGGCAATGCGAAGGCCGGGCGAAATGATCTTGGAAAATGTCCCGAGCTGGATGACATGCTGGCCGCCCAAAGCCTTAAGAGATGGCACGGGCTGCCCAAAGAAACGAAGCTCCCCATAGGGGTTGTCGTCAATAATAGGAACATCATATTTTTTTGCCAGGGCAATTACCGCCTCGCGACGCTCCGCTGAAAGGGTAACCCCTGATGGGTTTTGGAAATTCGGCACCAGGTATACAAAAACTGGATTAAACTCCTTGATTTTGTATTCGAGATCGGAGGGGATAATGCCGTTTTCATCGGTCTTAACCGAAACAAAATTAGCATCGTAGAATGAGAATGCTTGAAGCGCTCCCAGATAAGTAGGCTCTTCGGTAAGAACTACGGAGCCGGGATTGATAAATACTCTTCCGACGATATCGAGGCCTTGCTGAGAGCCGCCCAGTAATCTGGATAGAATCGGGAGAAAACTCCAGGCCGCTGGCGCTGATTCGATCTGCCAAAAATTTCTTTAAAAGCGGCACACCTGTTGTGAGAGAATACTGGAGAGAATCGGGTCCATACTTGTCGAGCACTCGAATGCAGGCTTGCTTGATGGCCTCAACCGGGAATAGCTCGGGAGCGGGAAGTCCACCTGCGAGGTTGATTACGCCAGGCTTGGAGGAATCCTTGAGGATCTCTCTGATAATAGAACTTTTCTGTGCTCTAGCTCTGTTTGAAAATTGCCAACGGTCCACAAGTTGCCCCACGTGTTCCAGAATATCCGACATAGTGCACCCACCTTAAATGAAAATCCGTCAAACCCTAAACATCATATAATACGCTCTTAATAATAAAAAGATGGAAGTATAAGTCAAGTATAATTCGATACTAAAATATCTGCGAAGCGGCAAAAAAGATTGACTCTTCCCCATGTTTGTCCCTGAGGTTATCCAGGACTTTATCGAGCTGCCTGCGTTTCTTCAGGGGATCGTAATCAATTAAGTAATCGTCAAATGTCTCGCCTCCGTTATTTTTCAGATTTGAAACGTTGACTCCAATCAGCCTGATAGGCTCATCGAGAAAGCGGTTGTCAAGCAACAGCTTGCGGGCAGCGCGGAATATATCTTTTTCAGTATCGATATAGACATTGAGGGATTTTGCCCTGGTGAGAAGTTTGAAATCTGATCTTCTAACTTTCAGGGTCACCGTTCGAGCAATACATCCGGACTGCCTGAGCCGACGGGAAACCCGGTCTGACAGATACAAAAGAAGACCTAATACTTTTTCCTGGTCGTTAGTGTCTTTATCGAACGTATGCTCATGCCCCATCGATTTTGCTTCGTACTCGATATGGCTGGCTCTGACATCAGTTTCACCCTCGCCGTTGGCCATACGCACCAGGCCCGGCCCCATGATACCAAACATCGTCTTTAAGGTTTTCTCCGGAGTCTGCGCCAGATCGCCGATTGTTTTGATTCCGATTCTGCCAAGAGCCTCGGCAGATTTCTTTCCCACACCCCAGAGATGATCGACAGGCCTCACCCAGAGAAATTGTTTCACATCAGCCGGCGGAATTATCACCAACCCATCCGGTTTATTTGAACCTGAGGCGATCTTGGCTACTGATCTATTCGGTCCGATTCCGATAGAACAGGTTAGATTGATCTCATCTAATATATCTTTTTTGATAGCTCTGGCAACCTGTTCAGGTCCGCCGTAACGTTTGTATATACCGGTGATATCAGCGAAAGCTTCATCGATAGAGACAGGTTCAATCGACGGTGAATATCGTCTCATGATCGATACTACCTGGGCCGACATATAGGAGTATTTGTCGCCAGATGTATTGACATAGACCGCATCGGGACAAAGCCTGTATGCCTCTTTCATCGGCATCGCAGAGTGGACTCCGTAATTTCTGGCTTCGTAAGAACAGGTGGAGACCACGCCGCGCGAATCGGGGTCTCCCCCCACAATTACCGGCTTGCCCCTGAGACTGGGATGGATGGTCTGCTCGATTGCGGCGAAGAAAGCATCCATATCGAGATGCATGATGACCGGGCTGTTGCCCCAATCCAACATGCCCGTGGATGGCGCACGTCCTCGTGTGCCATCACTATTTTCTATTACTCCACCCATATTTTATTGAGTACCCAGGCTGTGTTCTTCTCATCGTAAGCGAGTTGGAAAAAGTTGGAGGCACTATCGAGCACCGCATAAAAACGTATCTTGTGGGCGCCGACATCCGATTTCCAGGAACCGGTGATCTGCTTAATCTTGATCGAGCGGCCTTTCCAGCGGAACTTGATCGGCTGCAGCCGTCCCGATTCAAAGACGGCGATTACGTCAACTGATTCTTCGATGTCCTGGTACATGGGAATGATATTTATTTCCATGGGGTACGGTTGTCGTGCCCCAAACACATTGTTTTTATGCCTCAGGATACTCCGATCATGAATCGGGGCACATCCTGAGGCAATATTTGCGGTCACAATAAATTGTGACACGCAATGTCAGGCGCCAGGGCGCCTGACCTACGGTTATCACATCTTCCTTAACAGCCCAATTACCTTGCCCGCAATGGCAAAACCGGGTGTGTTTCTCTCCACCACGATCGGACCATAGTCGGAATTGGCAGGCTCCAGACGAATACGCAGCCGCTCCGGAAAGAACTTTTTGACCGTAGCCTCGTCGCCGATTTGTGCCACCACCACATCACCGGCGTTGGCCATATCCTGACGTTTGACCAGCACATAATCGCCGTCGAAAATACCGGCATCGATCATCGAATCGCCGCGCACCTTGAGCGAGAATACCTCCTCACCGGGCACAAAATCGCGATCCAACAAAAAGCTGCCCTCGATATTCTGCTCCGCCCAAATAGGGGTACCGGCGGCCACCCGGCCTACCCAGGGTACTTCCCGAAGGCGATCGGAGATGGTCTGATCGAGAGCCTCCTTGAGAAGCTCTATGCCGCGCGAGGTGTAGCGGTCACGTTTGATATACCCCTTGCGTTCCAGAGCCTCCAGCACAGCGCGAACACCGTTTGTAGAATGAATCTTAAAGCTTTCGCCGATCTCTCGTATGGATGGCGGACGGCCTTTACTGCGGATCATATTCTTGATGAATTCGAATATTTCCCGTCTGCCGGGCGGTTAAGTCTTTGGCCATAGGAGCCTCCAATCTATAAAACCAGTTCTTCAATTATCAAAATCGTTAAATCTGTTTTGCTGCATAAAAATATACTGTTCATTTGTTCATGTCAAGCGGAAAAAAGAAGCCCCGCACAAAATCTGATAATACGTTATAGGTAAAAGGTTTACCTGGCTAATAAATTGAAAATATGGATAGAAATCACATATATCGCTATCAAAGCGCCTTTTTCTCGAGCTTGATAATTGCCTGGTCGATATCAGGGGCATACTCGCCGGTTCGCTCAAATTGACGGAAAATCTCAAGTGCTTCTTTGGGTTGACCGGTATTATAGTAAAGCCATCCCAATTCATAGAGTACTATCGCGTTCATGGGTTCCTTTTTTAGCAATTCCCTCAGGTTTGCGGCAGCCTCAGTGTTTTTCCCCATATCTTCCTGCAAATAAGCCAGATTTAAAATAGTGCGGAAATTTGGCTTTATCTCAATCGATTTCTTATAAGCGGCTTCGGCTTCAGGATATTTCTTTTGCGACGTATAATAGAAACCGAGACGGTCATATCCCAAGCGCGCTCTGGCAGGATCTAAAGGGAGTAATTTCTCATAGCGCGCCAACGCCAGATCTTCGCTGGCATTAATCATAATCCAGGAGAAAGTGAATCCCAGCGTAATGATTATGATAGCATTTTTTAGAATGGTCCCCACTTTAGACCAATCGACTCCCAAAAACAGCGCCACATTAAAAGCCAGAAGGGGCAGCGCAAAGAGGTCACAATCGCGCACCATGCTAAGTTGGGGATCAACGAAGATCAGTACGATCAAACTGGAGATGGCCGCGAGTCCGATAGCCTGACGCATGCTATTGCGTCTGGCGGTTGGCATCTTACCTCTTTCCTGGAGCGATAGCATTACCAAAATTGCCGGACAGATTAATAGCAGCTCGTTAATAATATCAAGAAGATGTTTGCCGCTCCAGAGCATATATCCCGGCTCGGTTCCGCTTTCAGGTAAAAGAAATGCCCCGGTTTCTTTTTTCGTGTAGCTTATCAGAAGCCAACCCGCAATAGGAATCGCTAATCCCATAAATACCGCAATCGCTTTTTTGCTGCTCGATTTATATTCGATAAAAAGCAAATAGAGAATTGACGGCAGTAATATCAATAACAGATTATGCAAAAAAAAGCCGATTAGAAAGACAATCGCAACAGGAATGATACTTCCTTTTTTATTAAAATATTTTATCGAGTAGTAAACAAACAGCAACAAAGCCGAGGCCGCCAGGCCATATTCCTCGGCATAACCGAAAAGCATAAAAACTCCACCCCATCCTAACAGATATAAAAATGGCAGCCAGAAACCGGACTCATCGCTTTTAATCTGCCGTGCAATCATGCAAGCCACCCAAAGATATATCAAGCCGGCTGCGTATGAGATCAATTCGTAACAAATAGTAGCGTTGAGGCCAAGCGGAAGACAAAGATATTTATAAAATACACGGTGAATGACATAATCGAGTGGTTCAGCCGCTGAAGTGCTGAGTATTCTGTCGAGGCCTTTATCGCCCAATTCTCCGATTCGAATAATGCTGTCACCCAGCAGCATGGTCCGATCCCTTAATATGATAAACAAGGCAAGTGCGGTAATCCCAGTTATTGAAAATTTTAACCATTCCGGACACCGTTTCCACAAGGATGAAACTGAAGCTAAAATATTGGTGAGAACAGCCGATTGAATTATTTTCGATAGATAAGCAAACAGGAATATCAGACCAGCGATATATATCAATGACCATACTATCGGGAAATATGCAAGCTGCCCCATACCCCAAAATCGGCCGGGGATGAAAAATTACAGTAAAAAGCCATAATGCAACCGTAAGAGTGATTGCGATATTTGGATATATATTTGAATGTTTGTAATCGATACGTTTCATCCGGTCAATTTCGCTGTAAAAAAAGAATAGCGGCTAATAAATAAATACAACGATATTATCGCTAACCGCTATTCAAAAAGCAATATGAATGAACGATATTATTGGGGAACCGTGAAAAACTTATATGTCAGTTTATTAAAGCTGATACTTCTTGTTGAGCCGTTTCCTGGCTCGATATGTTGCCGGTTGTCACGGGGAGATAAATTGCGAATATTGTTTTCCATAGAGGCGACGATTCTAACTCGACTCGCCCGCCCAGGCAATCGACGATTCGTCCTACCATTGGCAATCCCAGGCCGGTGCCGTCATCTTTTGTCGAGAAGAAGGGTTCGAAAATCTTTTCTTTAAGATCGGAAGGTATCCCGGGGCCGTTGTCGGCTACTTCCAGGCGCACTATTGGAGAACCCTCATGGGAGCGCAATTCGCGGGTGGCCACGCAGATTTCGCCGCCGTTTTCATTGAGAGCCTGAAATGCGTTTAGAATTAAATTCCAGAGAATCTGCTTGATCTGATCCTCGCCTCCCTGAATGAAGATGTTAGGACGATGAATTTCCTGGGTAATGCAAATCTTCTGGCCCGGTTGTTGATGCGCCGACGCGAGCGCCACGACTTCAAGGATTGCCGACGATAGATTGCACTGACCGGATGATACTCTGCTGACACGGGCGAAGTTGAGAAAATCTGTCAGGATGGTATTCAAACGTGAGGACTCTTTCAGGATAAGTTCGAGTAGTCTGAGATCATCACCATCAGTTAGATGAAGATCATCTTTCAAGACCTCTACCGATCCCGAAATCGATGCCAGCGGATTTCGAATCTCGTGTGCGATCCCCGCGGCCAGGCGTCCAACCGCCGCCAGTCTATCGGACGCCCGAAGACGAGCCTCGAGTTTTTTAGCTTCGGTCAGATCCTGGAAAACGGCAATCACCCCGCGAGTATGCCCATCATCATCCCGCAGCACTGATGATGTCAGACCGATGGGAATGATGCCCTTGGTTGGATGCTTGATATTTATTTCGGCGCGAATCTCAGAACGGCCATTTTGCAGGGCATTTAATATCTTTTGAGAAAAATCGGTCAGGCCGGAATGAAATATATCCTCAACATAGGTCCCCTTGGCACGCAGGTGATCTACTGCCAATATTTCGCTGGCGGCCCGATTAAAATATATTATGCGGCCTTCGCCATCGATGGTTAACAGGCCGGAGTGCATCTGCTCCAAAATTTCATTGGTCTCAAGTCGAACCTGGCTTAATTCGCGTGAAGCAAGTAACAAGTTTTGCGCCAAATATCCGGCAATAAAGGCGGAGATATAGAATAAACAAAGGTGCAGGAATACCGTATAGAAAGCTTCGTCCGATGAAAGTCCGATTCCAGCCAACCTCGCGGGTTCAATCAAGCCCTCATAGATTGTAGATAGATTAAAAAATATCGGAAGCGAATATAGGAGCCCGGCCAGAGATGCAACCACGATAGAGCCGATCAGATGGAAAAACATGGCAGCCGTGACAATGGTGATAATAAAAAACAGAATAAACGGCGAGAAGTTGGCGCCGACCTGATTGACCAGTAATCCTTCAATTAACAGTTCTCCCGATATCAGGGCAATAATAAGCGACCTGATAAAAGTCCCGGTAGTATTTCGGGTAGCGAGCGTGTAGATAAACAGCACTATTGCCAATAAACCATAGATCACCAGGAGTGCATAATTGAAGGCGATAGGACGTAAAAACTCCAGCCCTGAGCCGACCAATAATGCCGGGATTATCAGGCGAAGTATTAGAAACCAGGCCCGTTTATCGATAGGCTCAATTTGGAAATATTTGGATGATAGTTTCATATTAAGAAAGGGCTTCTTTCATTGGAAAAAGAAGCCCTTTGTAAGTAAGAGGCCGAAATCCTCTAGTTAATCTTTCCGACGATATCGAACATGGGTAGATACATGGCTATCAAAATAGCGCCTATCATACCGCCCATGAATACAATAATGACCGGCTCGATAATTGATGTCAAAGCCGCCACTGACGCATCGACTTCTTCATCGTAGAAGTCGGCGATCTTGGTCAGCATCTCATCCATTCCGCCCGTCTTCTCACCAACCGAAATCATCTGGGTTACCATTGGCGGGAATACTCCGGAATCCTTAAGGGGAGCGGTAATCGTTTCACCTTCGGCGATAGAGAGCATGGCCTGCTTGATAGCATTTTGCAGGACCATATTGCCCGATGTTTTTGCAGTGATGTTTAAGGCGTCCAGAATTGAAACACCCGAAGAAAGCAGTGTCGCCAGAGTCCGGGTAAAACGCGAGACCGAACTTTTCCTGATGAGATCTCCAAGAAGCGGCATGCGAAGTTTAAATTTATCAACCGCCAGTCGGCCGTTTGGTTTCCTAACAAAAAGCTTATATGCTATGATGATGCCGGCGACTCCTGCCAGAAGAATCAGGGAGTTATCCCGCAGAAAATTGGAAATATTCAATACGAATTGAGTAGGCGCCGGCAAAGCGGCATTTAATCCGGAAAACATTTTGGCGAATACAGGTACGATGAATCGCAACATCGCGAATGTCACGCCTATGGCTACGATCATAACCACCACAGGATAAACCATGGCGCCTTTTACTTTGCGAACCAGCCTATCGGCTTTTTCGCGGTAAGAGGCGAGACGTATCAAGATGGTATCGAGAGCACCACCGACCTCACCGGCCTCTACCATATTGACGTAGAGATCGTCGAAGGCTTTCTTATGCCTGCTCATAGCCTCCGATAAGGTTGAGCCCGACTGCACAGACTCCTTAACCTCGTTAATTATTTTTCGAAATTCGGGAGACTCCATCTGGGTTGCAAGTATTTCCAGGCACTGCACCATAGGAAGACCGGCTGAGATCATAGTGGCAAACTGGCGAGTAAAGCGTGAGATGTCGATCTTCTTAATACCGCTTCCAAAGCGAATCTTAATTTGCGACGGCCTTTTGGAAATGCTCGTTACTAAGATCTTATTGGAGCGCAGGAGCCTCTCGAGCTCAACTCTGTTTTTGGCCTTGAGTTCACCCTGGACCTGCTTGCCTCCGAGGGATTTGCCTTTGTAATCGTAGACAGGCATGCCTTACCTCTCAATCTGTTCAGCTAAGTTTCTACCCGTGGCATCCAAGTTTCTGCTGGTAGCATCGCCACGAAGATTACCCTGCCGCGCCATCTCCTCGAACTCTGAGGCGTTTGTCGATCTGGCAAGGGCATCACTATATGTTATTTTCTTTTTCGTATAAAGCTCTAGTAGCGATTGGTTCATGGTCTTCATACCATACTTATGTCCGGCCTGAATCAATGAATAAATCTGATGAATCTTATCATCACGAATGACGGCACGGACGGCAGGTGTAGCAATCAGTACTTCCATGGCCAGAACTCGTCCCTCGTTTACCCTGGGGATAAGCTGCTGGGTAACAATTCCCTGCAAGACAAAGGAAAGCTGGATTCGTACTTGTTCCTGCTGCGTATGAGGAAATACGTCAACAATACGATTAATGGCTTCGGCGGTGGAGTTGGTATGCAACGTGGCGAACGCCAGGTGGCCCGTTTCGGAAATCGTCAGGGCTGCTTCCATCGTTTCCAGATCGCGCATTTCTCCGATCAGAACCACATCGGGATCCTGGCGAAGAGCATATTTAAGCGAAGCTGCAAAGCTCTTCGTATCTGAATGGACTTCGCGCTGATTGACAAGCGATGATTTATGGCGGTGAAGATACTCAATTGGATCTTCTACGGTTATTATGTGCAGTTGCCGTTCGGTATTTATTTTATCCATCAGAGCCGCAAGAGTTGTAGATTTGCCTGAGCCCGTAGGACCTGTTACAAGAACCAGACCACGAGGCAGTTCGGCTAATTTAACAATCGTATCGGGAATACCCAAGTTCCTCAAAAGTCAGAACCTTGAACGGAATCTGACGCAAAGCTACCGCTACGTTGCCTCGCTGCATGAAAACGTTACAGCGGAAACGAGATAGATGCTCAATTCCAAAAGACAAATCGAGCTCCGAATTTTCCTCAAATTTCTGGCGCTGCCTTTCGTTCATGATCGAATAAGCCAGCTTCTTGGTTAAATCAGGCGTCAATATCTCGTAGTCGGTTCTGACGAGCTTGCCATCTATTCTAATAACCGGTGGAGCGCCAACCGTAAGATGAAGATCGGAGGCTCGGCGCTTAACCATCAATTCGAGTAATTCGCGTAGTGTAACCATTTCAATTATACCTCTTTACTTATTATCGACAATAAATTTAACTACTATAGTTTTTATACCGCAGTCTCGGCTACTATTTCTTCCAGCGAGGAGATCCCCAGGCGAAGTTTTTCAAACCCGGCGTGACGCAAGAGTCAGCATCCCTTCGCTCATGGCCTGAGCCCTTATTTCGGCCGTCGACGCGTTCAGGACGATCATCTTTTCAATAGCCGGTGATATCGGCATAACTTCGAAAAGGCCGGTTCTTCCGGAATAACCCGGTACCATTACATTGATTGCAGCCTTTTCCCTCGAATAGCTTCATTGATTTAGTTTCTTCGGTATCCAATCGAAGTATATCGGCGATTTTGGGCGTCAATGGCCACTTCCTGTTTACAGAAGGTGCAGATTTTACGCACCATTCTTTGAGCCATGATTAACTTTGTAGAAGCCGCTACCAGGTAGCTGGGTACGCCCATATCCACCAGCCTGTTGATGGTCGAAGGTGCGTCATTGGTATGCAGAGTTGAAAATACGAGGTGACCGGTTAAGGCGGCCTTGATGGCAATATCGGCAGTTTCGCCGTCGCGAATCTCGCCCACCATGATGATATCGGGGTCCTGGCGTAAGAAGGAGCGTAGCGCGGCGGCAAAAGTAAGGCCAATATCGGATCTAACCAATACCTGATTAATACCGTCGAAATTGAACTCGACCGGATCTTCGGCAGTCATAATATTAACATCAATCGTATTCAACGTCTTTAAGGCCGAATACAGGGTCGTAGTTTTACCGGATCCGGTAGGCCCCGTAACCAGAATCATGCCATAAGGCAGACTGATAGCTTTGCTAAAATTATCAAGCGCCAGCTCGGGAAAACCAAGTTTGGTCAGATCGATCATAAGTGATTTGGGATCCAAAATTCTCATGACGATCTTTTCGCCGAAAATTGTTGGCAAAACCGAAACACGAAGATCGATGGTGCGCTCGCCCAACTTCACCTTGATTCTGCCATCCTGCGGTAATCGACGCTCGGAAATATCGAGATCGGCCATAATCTTAATACGTGAAATGATGGCTGCCCGGTATTTAAACGGAATAGGAGCCATCTCCTGCAGTACGCCGTCGATACGATAACGGACCCGAACGCGCTTTTCATAACTTTCGAAATGAATATCTGAGGCGCCTTTTCTGATGGCATCGGCGATGATACCATCGACCAATTTCACCAGAGGCTTATCCTGAACCTGCGATTGCAGATCCTGTTCCGATGGGGTCATCTTCCGCCTCCTCGACTACCTCCAGTTCGCGCTCATCCCCTTAATGATTTCATTGATGCCGCTGGTATCACCATAATAAGTTTCGATAGCGCTCTGGATGGTATTTTCGGGCGAAATGACCGGCTGAATATTGCAGCCGGTGATAAATTTAATGGCATCGAGAACATAAATATTATTAGGATCGGAAATGGCGACAATCAGGGTCTTGCCAAGTTTGGAAACGGCAATAACGTTAAATTTACGGGCGATATCCTGAGGGATAAGCTTAACAATATCGGGATTGAGCTCAATATCGGTTAAGCGTAACGCACCAATATTAAGCTGCTTTCCGATAAATTCCGAGATGACATTTTCATCGGTAATAGCGCCAATTTTAACCAAGATCTCACCCAGCTTACCGGCGCCGTTTTTTTGCATTTCCAGCGCCTTTTGAAGTTGGACTTCTGTGATTTTGCCGGCTTTGACAAGTATCTTACCGAGCTCTATTGCCATTCTTCTGAATCCTTAATTTCTATACAGCCACAAATATGCCAATCGAATCTATTCCTGGAAAATATCGTTGAGTTTAGCTTCAGCGCTATCCGAGAAATCCTTGCCCAATTCAAGATCATCATGTTTGCTTTCCGATGTGCCAGACAGAATAGTTTTTAAAGTCTCTCCGATTTCTTTGGCATAGAGCCTGATCATACCGATCGTGGTGCGGTCGTCGAAAATCACCACCATAATGGTGCGCTCGTCGATAAGTGAGATATGGATATGATCTTTTTTCCCCTGATGGAAAAGAACCGAAAACTCCGGTTCGCCAACCAGGCGAGCAATCTCCTTCGTGGAGGCGAAGCTTCCCGCCAGAAGAGCAGCCAGGGCCGTGGTATCGAGAGTATGGGTAAACCCCTGCCGCGTGATGAGGTGCCCGTCCTTATCCACCAGGAGCGCGCATTTAGCCTCCGCTTCCCTGATGATCCGGCTCAGGACCTGATCGATCTGCTGAATTTGATCCTCATAGAGGACCTGTTGTTCTTGAGACAACTTAAACCTCCTTTTATCGCCAGGTATTATTTTTTCGATTTCTTGAACCAGCCGAAGATATTAAACTTCCCTGTTTTATTCTTTACCTTACGGCTCTCAGCCATTTGCGGTTTGCGTAACGGCAAAGCGCTTTTTAGACTAATGTCTTCTATTTCGTCATTATCATCTTCGCTGACTGATTTGTTGTCATTATACGAAAGCCATCCCTTGCCCTGGGAAGCCTCTTCTTTGGTGTCAACCACGCTATATTCGTTGGTAAGACCAAAATCCTGGCTAACAACGATGCTCTTCGTACCGTGCTCTGGTGCTTCATCCCGAATGACAGCCTTTTCGGTTGTCTCTTCGGTGGCTGTCTGATGCACTGATTCCTCATGAGGCTGCGGTTTATCATCCTGCGCGTCAGATACCACCACTCTGCCCGGTATATCGGAAATGATTGCAGATTCAACCTGGCTGGTACCAATCTTATCATCGGATTTTAGCTTAGATTCCGGCACCTCGACTCCCCGGCTAATAATCTCAGGTTTTGGTTGAGCAACAAGTACTTCATTATTAACTGCTCGCGGGCTGGCGGCCGGGGCTACTCCCACGGGCACCTTGGGCGCTGGTTGAGGTTGCGTTTGCGTTTTAATAACCTTGGCCGGTTCCATTCTTTTGGCCTTTACCTGATCCAGAACGATTTTACTTATGGCTTTAAGTGTCTTAAACACTCCATCGCCCGTGACGGCCACGGCCTCAAAGTACGGCAAGCCGCCCGGGTTAAGAGCTTTCTCAAGGTCGGCGATTGATACGATATCCGGTAAATCACGTTTATTGTATTGTATAACCAAAGGAATCTGGCACATATCGTACCCATATTCCTCGAGGTTGTCTTTTAGATTATGGAGCGATTCAAGATTCTCATCCATCTTGGCCAGTTGGCTATCTGCCACGAATACCAAGCCATCCACGCCCCGTAGAACAAGCTTGCGCGTGGCGTTGTAATACACCTGGCCGGGAACCGTATAGAGTTGGAATTTGGTGGCAAAACCCTGTATCGTTCCAACATTGACAGGCAGAAAATCGAAATATAGAGTCCTGTCGGCGTCAGTTGCCAGGCTGATGAGCTCGCCGCGGGTTTCACTGGGAATCTTTTTAAAGACATACTGAAGGTTAGTAGTCTTCCCTGAGAGGCCCGGACCATAGTAAACTATTTTGGAGATAATCTCCCTGAAAGCGTAATTAATGGATACCATCCCAAATTCCTCTCTACATCCCCTTAATTTGCGAAACGGCGTTTTTAATCTCCAACCTGACTAATCCGACATTAACCTGCGGCTCAGTTACAACTGCCAGGATCCCAACTCCGGCCTCGCATAGGAATATTTTTCCTGCATCAGCCTCGATGGTTACTCTTTCCAGGTTATGTTGTTTAAGCCGACCCAGAGCTTTGCCGATGTTGGTCATAATCGAAGCTGCCATCGCGCCTACGGTTTCGTCTTCGAGCTTGGCATCGAGATCTGCGGCGATAATGATACCGTCGTTGCCGACCAGCATAGAGCCTTTGACTCCGGAGGTCTTGTTGAGATCGCCTAAAACATCATACATTTATAGCCTCCATTTTTTTCGCCTTGACTCCGGATGGGTCAGTCGAAAAGGCCGGTTGATATTTGCCTTTTAGATGAGATGAAATCATTTCAAGCGCTTTGCCGATTCGGATATTAAGAAGCTCATCGGCATTTCGTTTGGCCACCACAATCAGAAGAAAGGTTGCCGAGCGAGCCACGGTCAGCCAATCCTGCGGGGTTTTGACAATAAGATGTTCGATTCCCGGAGTTATTAATTTCGGCAATATAGCATCTAAGGATGCTGTAATTTGCTGCGCCAGGGCACAATGGAGCTCGGCATCGAAATCGTTTCCGCCGCGAGCTATAACCAGCCCTTCGGGATCGGCGATAGCGACTCCCCTTACCCCATCGTACTCGATCAAATAGTTGACAGCCATTTGAAATTTGTCCTGGTTTTTTTTAACTGCTTTTGCTCGGGCCATATCGATTCCTCAAATAACAATGTCTCTAAAGAGATCATCTATTTTCAGTTTAAGAGCACCCATGCTGACATCATCTCTGGTAAAAACTACGAGCAGATACTTTATTTTATCGAAAATCCAGATTTTCGACGAAGTGGTTTCAATCAGCACCTCATTTACCGCCCCGAAATCGATGCGCTGGCTTCCCTGTGTTGCCCAATCAACAAAGCCTTTTGAAAGAGCCGCAAATTCCTCTTTAACATTATGGCTGTCGAAACGGCCATCAAGGAGAAGCCCGTTAGATCCAACTGCAATCACGCCCATAACGCGCGGCATAACTTTAAGAACACTTAAGGCATGAGCAAGCGTAAGGCTCTTTTGATCGGCTCTTTCGAGCTTAAGCGATAAATCCGCAGGCAGTTCGATCTTATCCGGGTTCGGTTTTTCATCGAGAAGCGCTTTGAGATTCTTTACATTTTCGTCATCGGGGTCAGTTGCCTCGAGTCCCTGGAGGATAAGGCAGGCCTCGGCTTTCTGGCCGCGTCTGATTAATATCTCAGCTTCTAAAACATCGATCGCCCTGGTGCGTCCGGTTGAGAGGATGGCCATTTTAAGTTCATCGGAGGCCAAATCATAATTCCCTCTGGCCAATTGAATTTTAGCCATGACGACTCGAGCCGATGCGTAAGACGGGTGAAGTTTCAGCCCATCATTGCAAATTTCCTGAGCTCTGGCCAAATCTCCCCTTTTGCGATAGGCATCGGCCAAAGCCGCAAAAATCTGGCTTTGCGGATTCATATCGAGAATCTTTTCGCACTTGGCGATACGTTCGTCTATTTCAATGACATCAATCATATAGGACCTCTCAGGTCAAACCAACTAATAATGTTATCGACAAGGCCGCGAAGATGTTTAGAGCCAATCAAACGATTATTGCAGCCCCTTCTTATAGAAAAAAAGGCCAACCAGGATTAAAAGCATTGAAGCAGTTCGGGCCGCGAGGTAAATAGGCCTGAGATCATAATCGCCAAAGATAATTGCCTTCAGATCGAGTAAATGGATTACGCTGGCTGCCAGAGCAACGGCAAATCCGGCGGCCATAAAAATCCAGGGCTGGCCAAATTTCCCGCCTCGAAGCTCCGTTATAATAAGCGATGCAATAATGAGACAGGCCAATAACAATACCAGCGAAAATGACTCGCCCAGTATAGCATATCCTGTGGATGTCATGGCATTAGCGTGTCCATGATCCGCCAGGACAAGCCCGGTAATAAGAACAACGAAGGATTTCTTCATGAAATTATCTATCTCGCAAGGCTCGCGAAAATTCTTCTTCGAGCCCGTACTTTAAGGCCAATTGGCGATTGCGATTAATACTGTTTTGGATATTTATTTTAATTTCGGAAACCACTCGACGGTAAATCTTATTTCCGAGATGCCTTTGGACAGCCACGAGGTAATCGTTGAGGAGGGAGTTGAAATTTGAAACAATGCGCCAGATTCGAGCCTCTTCCGGCAATCTTTTATAGAATTCAAGGAAGTGCTCAAAATTAATGGTACCATCGCGAGCGGTAAAAAACTGGCTTAAGATCGGATAAAACATTTTATTTTCTTCGAACGTCTCGAATATCACCCGGTCGCCTTTGTTACCCAGCTTTTCTTTTAATCCGGAGAAGATAAGCGCCAGATTGCTGATATAAACCTGGGCTAATAGTTCGACTAAATTTTTCTGTTCCTGCTCTGAGTTTTTAATTACCGGAAGAATTTTCCCGACCTTGATAAGCCCCATCTGTAACAAATTAGCCAGCGCCTTGCAGGTTTGGAACTGGTCCAGGTAACTTTCTTCCACAACTTTCGAGAATCTCTTGCCAGATCCGATCAACGCCAGGGCGATAAACTCATCCTTGGTAAGTCTCATCTCTTCGTTTCTCATGACCGGATCAACCACCAGCTCGATTTGGGCATCATCGGAGGGCAGAATCTTTTTTAGTTCGGTCCATTCATCAATACGCCGCATCCCCTCCATGATCATATTCATGGGATTGAGCTCGGTAAGAATGACATCGGGCGGCGGCGCCTTTCCCTCGATGAATTCGAAGTCGCCGTCTTTCCATCCGAAAAGACTATAGACTATCTCATCGATCTGCATCTTGAGACAGTCGAAAACCTCATCCCGGGTTAGGATTCCTTTTTCAACCAATACCTGGCCGATTTTCTTGCCATCATGTTTTTCTTTAAGAATGGCATCAAGCTCAGGTTTGGAAATTCTTCCTTTTTTAAGCAGCAGGCTTCCGAACATATCCTGTTTGTCGGAGGATGAGGCAAATGTGAGAAGACCATCCTGGAAGTAAATGAAGCGGCGGGAATCGCTTTTAACTATAGACAGGGCACCTGTTTTTTTGGAAGTGACAATAAGCTGGAAAATATCAGCCGGAGATACGGTTTTCAGGTTGCCCGCGAAACTCACTTTATTTCCTCTCGTTGAAAATTGGTTTCATGGTTTCAATTCTCATAGTGCTATCAACGCTGCTAAATGAGATTCCACCAAAGATCGATGTAGAAAGAATTCGATCAGCCGAGTATGTCAACTCGTCCCGCTTCCGAGGCATGGCCTGAGTGAAGCGGTCGGGGGAGAAAACTACACACTCCGGAGCGATCTTTTCGATTGCGTTCTTGCAGCTTGATTGGGCATAGACGCCCCACGGCAGTTCGAGAAGGCTTACACGCTTTTGATCAAGCCCATTCAAAATTTCCGCTCCAGTCCAGTCAGCCAAAACAATCGAACCTTTCCCTATATCGATCTCAAACGCCGGGAGAGACTCCTGGCGCCCTTCCTTATTATCGGAGCTTTCCCATATAACCTTTATGTTGGCCGGAAAATTGCTTTGGCTGCTGTAAGGCTCTATGTCCGTATCACTTATGGCTGTATCTTTTAAGATAGTATCTATTTTTGAAAATGAAATTATTTTTGGATTAAAAATTGTGGCTATCGTAGTAACGTCATTTGCTTCAGGAGTGCTGGTAATAAGATAATTAAGATTTCCTCCATGATGATTAAGAATGTGCGGAATGATGACGTTGGCAGCATCCTCTTGTGGAACGAAAAAATCTAAGCAGGCGACAGTTGGTGCTCCTTTATTAGAATAGATCCAGGCGTGGTTTCTGCCCAGATCGAGAAACTCCAATCTCCAATCGTCTCGCGTTTGGAAAATTTGGCTGAATATCAAAATGTTGGATGCCATCAAGACCATAATTAATGTAAGTTTGCTGAATCTTCGGTTGGCCAAAAGTTCGAAACCAAAGTATAGAAGAAGCCAAAAAATGATTATCAAGAGCCAGCCCGGCGAAGCTACCGCGATATTGGCATAAGGCAGAGAGGCAAAAAAGCGAAGGATTATCACAATAATATCCAGGCACCAACCAAGAGGAATTGAAATCAGTGTCGATAGCCATCCGCCTAAAATTGGCGAAAAATAAAATGCGATCCCCAGGGTGCTTGCCAGGCCCGCTAAAAGTATCATGGGGATATTAGCAAGAACGCCTGAAAGTGGGATATTTTGAAAATAATGAGCCATAAGCGGCAGAACGGCCAATTGAGCCGCTAAGGTGCTTGCCACTACAAGCAGGAAATTTCGCAACCATCCACCGACTCGACCTTTTAAAAACGCGAGCTCGCCATTTATTTTGGGCAGCGCATATATGATGCCAAACGTGGCGGCAAAAGAAAGTTGAACTCCAACATCGAATAATTGCAGGGGGCGCCAGAGCAGCATTAGAAGTCCGGAAAATGAAAGCAGGTTGATATAATCGGGTTTTCGTATCCAGCCATAAGCGATTAATCCAATCGTCGCCATTATTGAGGCACGTACCACGGATGGCTGAAGCCGGGTTAAGATGGCAAAGAATAGTATTACCAAAAACAGGATAACGACTTTAATTTTGCGCGGCACTTTCAAAAGCGTTAAAGGGAATGCAAAGAGCGCCAGTACGACCCCTACGTTGGATCCGGAGACTGCCATCAGGTGAAGCGTTCCGGTGTTGCGAAAAAGTTCCTGGCATTCATCGGGGATATCACGTTGCTCGCCAAGTATAAATCCGGATAGGAGCGCCGCTGATAGGGGTGATAGGTACTCCCTCGTTTTTGAAACCAGCCAGGTTCGGAGCGGCGATATTACCGCAGAAAGAAATGATCTTCCTTTTTCCAAAATAATAACTTGATTTGGCCCCGAAACTGAAATAGCTGCGGAAATATCCTTATTACGTAGATAAGCCCGATAGTCAAAGCCGCCCGGATTTCGAGGACCCTCGGGCTGATAGATATATCCGTTAAGGTTTATGATATCAGAATGCTCATAATGGGAACCGCCATCTTTAATGCCGGCGCGTACCCTGCCGAATGTGGGAATCCAAACTCGGCCCATAAAAATCGAATCAGCTTCGACAACCAAATAAGTCTTATCTCTTCTGATATCCGGCTCTTCAATAATCCTTCCCACCAGCTCTACCCGCCCGCCATTTTTTGCGAGATTTTCGATATGATTGGGGGCAAACGGGCCGCTGGAAAGCCGCGTAAGATACCAACCTGTTATAATAATAAGAATCGCAGTTATCCAGGCGGATGTTCGCATCCACCCCTTGAGATAGGTATAAGTAAGTGCAAAAAAAGTAATGATAAGAAATGTCAATGGGATTGAATAAGGAAACTGAATAAATAGCGCGACGAAAATACCAAGAATAAATAGAAGAATGGCCACCAGTCCGGGCCGTCCCGTAAAAAGAGAGTGCTCTCTCATGAGGTTGATTTCCAGCGCCGATGCGGCCAAAACCAATGATCGGGGTACTCCTTTATATATTTACTAAGAATTGAGGTATAGGCTTGTGTTAAGGCCCTGATATCTTCATTTTTATCGACGCTTGGCGTGATATTTATCGGCGGCTCAACAACTATTCGCTGACGCAAACCTTCACGGATAATTACACCACAAAGCAGCGGCGCGCCAGTTTTGAGCGAGAATGCTGCCGGTCCTTTAGGCGTGGAGGCGGGTCGGCCCAGAAATTCTACGATGACTCCGTCGCTTCCCGCATCCTGATCAGAAAGCATAGCAACCATACGCCCCTCGCGAACAGCCTTAATAACTCCTCGAGCCGCCACACCTAATTCGATAAGCCCAATGCCGAACATACGGCGATGATCGTTCATGATTTTATTTACTTTAAGGTTATGCTGCTCTCCCACCAAATAATCGATAGGCCAGTCATGCTGGGCAACATAAGCTCCCATGAGTTCCCAGCTACCAAAATGCCCGGTAACCAGCACTGCCCCTTTCCCGGCATTTTTGATTTTCTGGAAATGCTCGGCTCCCTCAATTGTGATAATTCTTTCCAGCTTATTTTTATTAAAAGAGGGAAACAAACCATACTCTATCATGCTTTTACAGATATTATTGTAGGCTCGAAGACCAAGTCTTCTATATTGTCGATCTGTAAAACGATCTCCAAAAGACTTTTTTAGGTTGGTAAGCGTTACCTCTCGTCTGATTCTAAATACTGAAAAGGCCAGAAAGCCGATGATGTTTCCTAAACAAAGCGCCATTCTATAGGGTATGAGGTTGACCAGAAATAGTATTCCTTTTACGGCGATATATTCTATTTCATACCTTATCTTCTTCATCATAATATCCATCGTAATAGCTTTTATAGCTGTCATCAGGAGGATTAAGTTTCTCCTCGATCTCCCAGCGTCTTTTCGTCCTGGCATTCTGCCTTTTCTTAAGGACAAACAGCAGTATAAACAGTGCGGCCAAAATTATCCAAAACATTTCGTTATCCAGTAAAAAGATGAAAAAATGATATTCCCTTGACGTACCGGTCAGCCAGCTTGTTATCCAAGCCACATAATCCTGACCGACCATCTTTTTCCAATCAGCGTAAAAATCGCCGTTGGATCTGTACATCGTCAAAAAATCGGAGAGCAAGTATGGATCAGCTTTCGTAAGGAGATGATTTACCGCCAGATATGATTCGGTATAGGAAAGCTGCGCCTGGCCTCCTTTAAAAGTAATCAGGTCTTCCATTTTATGAAGAGGGATCAATCGGCCGGTCCAGGCGGCCCGGGCAACGAGGATATCCTGCCCGATATGCCATTCGCCTGAGGAATACATGGCAAACCCCTCCTGCAGCCAGCGGGGCAGCCAACGGCCACCAGCGGCGCGATAAAGCATAATATGAGCCAGTTCATGGCCAATAAGCTCACGAAATGATCGATTAATTGGCATGTATTTAGGTGATTTAATTACAATGCGAGCCTGATCCAGAAGGGCCAGACCTGCTCCCCAATCAGGAGGAGTAACACCGGCATCCTTTACAAACTCAGCATCGTTAGTTGCCAGAAAAAGCGTTACCGTTGTATCCAGGGTAAATCCAAGTGTTTTTGAAAGCCTCTGTTCAAAAAAATCAAGGAAGTAGCGGGCTGAATCGACGTAAATATCGTTGGATGGTAGAACCTGAAAAGAAGAAGTGACCTGGGCCGAATGTGAATTACCTGAAATTAAAAACAACAGAAATAAAAAGCCCAGAACTCGTATCCGGGCTTCTAATTTTCTGCAATTCGCCAGTATCACTTTAGCTCGAAGTTTTCGCCGGGATTTAAGATAATACCCTCGGCTCCTAAGGGTTTTATTTTACTTACAAAATCATGGGGATCGGCGGTAATAAAATGGTTGGTATTATAGTGCATAGGTATAGCATAGCGCGGACGTAAGAATTCCACAGCCTTGGCAGCATCCGATACATCCATAGTAAAATTGCCTCCGATAGGCAAAAGGGCCAAATCGATTTTATCGAGTTCACCGATTAGCTTCATATCCAGGAAAAGTCCAGTATCGCCGGCGTGATAAATAACCATGCCATCTGTACGTATCAGTATTCCGGCAGGCTCGCCGCCGTAAGCGAACTCGTTTCCCAAAGTTGAGCCGTGATGAGCTATGGTAAGCTTAACCGATCCAAAAGGAAATGTGTGCCCGCCTCCGATATGGAGCGGGTGAACCTTTTTTACGCCTTTACTGCCACAATAATTGGCTATTTCATTATTGGCGATGATAGTCGCCTCGTTGGTTTTAGCCAATTCGATGGCGTCACCCAAATGATCGCCGTGACCATGAGATATCAGTATGAAATCAGCTTTCTTTTGTTCCGCGGATATTTTGGCTATCGGATTTCCGGAAATAAATGGGTCGATGAGGATCTTGTGAGTGCCATTATCCAGCAAAAAGCAGGAATGCCCGATAAAGGTTACATTGACCATACCAACCTCCCTTCTATCGTTTACGAAATCTATTTCTACTGATTGAAGCTGTCAATAAATTATTACCAATTCAGTCCAGTAATTTATCGATTACCCCGCCCCCCAGGACACGATCTCCATCATAGAATACCGCCGATTGCCCTGAAGTAATGGCGCGTTCCGGTTCTAAAAATGATACCATAGCGCCATCTGGCGATAGCTCCACAATCGCCTTGCTTCCCTG
Source organism: uncultured candidate division Zixibacteria bacterium (assembly GCA_963801605.1). GTDB lineage: Bacteria > Zixibacteria > MSB-5A5 > UBA10806 > UBA10806 > UBA10806. The sequence goes on along the minus strand of CAWDFP010000006.1, from coordinate 1,021,943 downwards.
GTGCTTATACCTGATTTTTACGGTCACGATTTCCGGCATTTCGGATGTCAGAAGATTGATATCGACGACAGAGAATCGCTTCCGAAAAAGATCCTCATCCCTACCCACGGTTATGCTGCGATCCGTAGGATTTATTTTCGTAACATACAGCGGTTCCTTAGCGGCGATACCAAATCCCCGTCTTTGTCCGATCGTATAATAGGCATACCCTTTATGCTCGCCGATCTTTTTGCCATTGCTATCCAAGATTGGGCCTGGCTGCAGCGATCCATCAGAAGCTTGACGATATTTTTTAACAATTGACGCATAGTCTCCCGCTGGCACAAAACAGATATCCTGGCTATCCGGCCTGTTGGCGTTGCGGAAGCCATGCTTTTGAGCAATATCGCGTATTTCGGGCTTGGTAAACTCGCCTACTGGCAAAAGCGTGCGCGCTAACGCCACTGATCCGATTCCCCAAAGTGCGTACGATTGATCCTTATTATTATCACGCGCTTTGAACAGATTCACGGATTGGCCCATTCTCTCAATTCTGGCGTAGTGTCCGGTCGCAACAAATTCGCATCCAAGCTTGTCGGCAACCGAAAGCATCTCGCCCCATTTCAAGAAACGATTGCAATCGATACATGGGTTTGGCGTTCTGCCCCTGCTGTATTGATCAGCAAATTTATCAATTACATTTTTACGGAATGATTCCTGTAGATCGATGACATAGTGCGGGACTCCCAGTTTTGCACACACGGCACGCGCATCGTTAATGTGATCGAGCGAACAGCAACCACCATCGGGTGGCTCGAAATCAAGCTCGGCATAGTCATAGAGCTTCAGGGTGACACCAACGACATCATATCCCTGCTCCAACAATAAAGCGGCAGCGACCGAGCTATCCACACCGCCTGACATTCCTACAAGTACTTTCATCTATGAAAAAAGCCCCGGAGCGACCGGGGCTCCTCGAAAATATTAATTATAATTAATTCCCCGATTTAACGTAAAGCGGGGAGATATTCCTTAAACGTTGCACTTCTTTGGCCAATACGTCAACCACATAATCAATATCCTCGTCGCTATTACTTCGGCCGAATGAAAAGCGCAGCGAACCATGCGCTAATTCCGGCGGTACTTTCATAGCTAAGAGAACATGCGAAGGTTCCGTCGCTCCAGAAGTGCATGCTGAGCCGGATGATACGGAAACACCTTTCATATCAAGAGAAAGGATCATCGATTCTCCCTCGATTGCTTTAAAGGAGATATTCAACGTATTGGGGACGCGCCGTTCAAAACTTCCGTTAAGACGGATATCCGGAATCCGCTCCTTGATTAATTCATAAAAACGGTGAGTTAATGATAGAAGCTTGGTTGTTTCCTTCTCCATATCGCGATAAGCAATTTCAAGGGCTTTGGCCAGGCCGACTATTCCAGCGACATTTTCGGTACCGGCGCGACGGCCTCGCTCGTGGCCGCCTCCTTCGTTCCAGGGTTGGATTTTTGTGCCGGATTTAACATAAAGAAGACCGACTCCCTTAGGACCGTAAAGCTTATGAGCCGAAATCGAAAGCAAATCACATCCCAATTCGGGGATTTTATATGCCATCTTACCGGTAGCCTGGACGGCATCGGTATGAAAGTATACACCACTTTGATGTGCCACCGAGACAAGTTCCTTGAGATCTTGAATGATACCGGTCTCATTGTTCGCATACATTATTGTAACCAGAGTAGTATTGCTTTTTATGGCACGTCGAAGCTCATCAGGATCAACCAAACCTACGGAATCGACCGGCAAGTAAGTGATCTCGAATCCCTCTTTTTGAAGGAATTCGCAGGATCTTGTGACGGCATGATGCTCTATTGGTGACGTGATTATATGCTTACCTTTGCTTCTATTGGCAAAGGCTGTGCCTTTAATTGCGAAGTTGTCCGATTCGGTGCCGCCCGATGTAAAATAAATTTCCGATGATTTGCAGGCAAGAAGCTCCGCGATTTTATTTCGAGCGTCCTCTAAGGCCGCTTTGGCGTCGCGTCCGCTGGTATGGATAGAGCTGGCATTGCCAAATCTCTCGCTAAAAAATGGCAACATAGCTTCCAGAACATCCGGGTGAACTGGAGTAGTGGCATTATGATCAAGGTAAACGTTTCTCATCAATTTCTCCCAATAATTAACCATGCAAATATAGTTAGGAGCGATAAAACTGTCAATAGAGAGTTTTATGGTCTACATTAATCGGCGGGCATTTTCGACAAAAGCGGTAAATATTTTGAGGCTGTGTTCGCTTTCAAATATCCCCTCGGGATGCCATTGGACCCCTAATACAAACTCCGAGGCAGTATGCTCGATGGCTTCGATCACACCATCAGGGGCAAAGGCAACCGCTTTTAGCCCTCGTCCAAGCCTATCAATCGTTTGATGATGGCTGGAATTAGTTTGGATCGATTCTGCCCCTATTACCGCAAAAAGCTTACTATCGGAATCGATAGTAACATCATGGAAAATCCTGCCGGTTTGCTGGGGGTCGGCATGAGGTAAGGTCTTAAATGGTATACAGGTAAGGTCCTGGTACAAAGTCCCGCCCAGAGCCACGTTTAGCGCCTGGTGGCCTCGACAGATGCCTAAAACCGGCCATTTTCTGGATATTGCCTTTTCGAGTAGAGTCAATTCAAAAGTGTCTCTGGCGTTTGTTTCGGTGCTCCCGGAAAGCGGGGCCTGACCATAGGTCGCCGGCTCCAGGTCGCCTCCCCCGGTAACAAGGAGGCCATTAAGTGTATCGATGACCTCGTCTATAGCGGTTGGGGGTTCAACATTGGGCAGGAGGATTGGCATGCCACCAACTTTAAGGATAGCCTCATAATACTCGCGTTTAAGGTAGTCGAAGCGCTTACGCGCCGGCCAGCGATAGTTTTCCGAATAAACGGTTTCGGAGAGTGTTATCCCTATTTTGGGCTTATTAGTATGCATATAATATCGCAAAATGGAAAAGCCCCGCAGATAAGTCAAACTGTTTTTTCAGCCGGACCGCGTAATCGAGTCTTATGGGTCCAACGGGCGTGAAGAACTGTACACCAAGGCCGGTCGAAAAACGGATGGACATGGCGTCAAACTCTTTAAGCCGAGAATAGGCGTTACCGGCATCGATAAAAGCGGTGCCTCCAAATCTCCAGAACAAAGGCCTCCGGATTTCGGCATTGCCTAACATTAGATAGCGGCCACCATCGGGATTGATGCTGTTTTCGAGATAACCTCTGATGGTGGTTGAGCCTCCGATCAAGAATCTGTCAGCGATTGCGGAACGGCCATTATGGAAATTATCGTTAAGCCATCCTAACCAGATGCGGGTGGCAAGAATATTCGAACCTATTAATGATTGATAACGGCTCCAGGAAAATTGCAGTTTATAATATGTAAAATCGCCGCCCAAAATTCCGCCGACATATTCTATACCGCCAAATGAATATGAGCCTTTTTGGGGCACAAGGAAATTGTCTCTGGTATCGCGCTGAGTGTAAAGCAGAAGTCTCCTTCTGATCTGATTATTTCCCTGATCTCTATAGAAGGCCGCCGAGTCGGGAGGAACTTTTCTAATTTTTACATAGTCGGCGCTGGCTGTGAGCTGTGTAGTAGTAAAGCGATCAATTTCTCTGGAAAAGACTACCTCTCCCGAAAATCGATCGAATCTGTAGGCCGGCACACTGACAGTATCGACACCCTGACCTTTGGGCACTCCCGGAAAAAGCGTATAGGGCTCATAAATTATCTTGGCAGTGACCGGTACTCTATATTTCAACATCCAGGGAGCCACATAATCGAGTTCGATATTGGAACTGATCATTGTTAAATATATTTTTTTAACAAGATTGGAGAGATGCACGCTGGACAAACTTCCATTTTTGGTATTGGCCACCTGAAAATAGGGTTTAACGCTGAAAACAAATCCGCGGCCTGTTCCGGCAATATTTCTAATCCCCCATTGAGCGGACGTGCGCAAGACCACCGGCGAATTCTGTTGACTTCCCAAACCCAAACCCAAGCCCCAGAAATATGGCTTTCGCTCATCGATCCCTAAATCGAAACCCACATGGCAGGTATCATTTTTAATCACGGCCGTGGAATCGTTTCGACGCATACTTACGAATTTAAACAGGCCCGATGTATAGAGCCTTTGTTCGGAATCGGTGATATCTTTCTGGCGATACATCCTGCCGGGTTTGGCGACGATTTCCCTGTAAATGACGTGAGTTCTGGTTCTGGCTTTGGTTACCAATCTGGTCGTATCGTTAACCGTAAAGACGGATTCCGCCACAGCATAAGTTAATGAAGCCTGAGTGCTATCGCCGTAAAATTCATAACGGCTCGAATCAATTGCATAGGGATATCCGTTATCGGCATAGAGATCGCGCAGTTTGAAACCATTAGAGGTCACATCCTCGGCGTTGATAGGCTTGCCAATTTTGAGGATTGAGAGCGGCACACCAAACTTGCGATTTATATAATCGAGGCCTCCCTCGATAGATACTGCTTTTAGATAGGTTTGCTTTCCCTCATCTATAAAAAAGGTAACATCGGCTTTATTCTGTTTCGGATAGGTTATATCGGATTGAACCTGAGTAAAAAGATAGCCTCTGCGCATATAGAAACGTCTTATCGTTTCTTCGTCGATCCTGACATTCGATTTGGATAGATACCGTTTTTGGAGAAAATTAAACCAATGATTGGGTTTAGTGTAGAGAAGCTTTTTTATATCTCCCGAACTGAACGCACGAACGCCTTTCAACTCTACCCTTTCCACGAGCGGACGTTTGTAGGATGGCTGCTGATCAATACGTTCCACCACCCGCTGCGCCAACAGTAGATTCGGAAAAAGAAGAATTAAACTAATACTCGAAATTAAGATTAAGGTCGAAAGATATTCCTTCATTGCTTTGCGATGTGCCCTGGAGGCCCTGTGTGACGTTTAGCGATACATTATTATTTAAATAGTATTCCACTCCAATTGTCCTGCCTGCCTGCTGCTGACTGGTTATCGTTTGCGAATAGCTTATCGACAAGCTCCTGGAAAGATATTTTGCCAGTGAAAGCTGGGTGCCGCTCGGAGTTGGGTAAATATCCAGTTCTTCGAATAGGCCTGCCCCCCTTAGGCCCGGGAAAAAAGTTGGTATTGTAGATGATAGACTACTAACCAGGCTCCGGGAAAAATTAGATGTCGATGTGCCTAATGGATTTACCTGACTGCCAGTCACCAGGTATTTCAGAAGATCTTCATTAGAAACTGCCGATGCCGACGATACTCCGATTTTAGGTTCAAGTAAAGTGCCGGTGATATTCAGATCAACATCAGTTGATGCCTGGTTCGCCTGGCTGCGCAACCTGGTCGATATTACAAAGTTAATATTGGGGTTTACAGTGGAAACATTTTGAAACTGCATCGTTCCCGATGTAAATTGGAATCTCTGGCCCAGCAAATTATACGTTCCCCTGATAATGTCGAGTTCGCCCAGAATAGTCAGAATTCCTAATTGGCGTTCTACGTGCAGATCGCCTTTTAGCTCGGCGTTTAAATCGCTGTTGTTTATCCAAATATTGTTTACGGCGCTGATTGCCAGATCGAGATTCCAAATGGTTGAGTCTTCAAGTACCACGCTGGGATTATATTCGGGCGTAACAAATCTGTCAAATTCGTCACGAACATCAAGCCTCTTCAAAGTTACAATGCCCTGGATTGTGGGAATTTTGGCGCCGACGACTTTCACATTGAGATCCGCCAGGCCGCTGATATCATAAGCATCGCTTTGAAAATAAAAATTTTTACCGGCAACATCGATATTATAATCGAAATTGCCCAGGGTAAGCAGTTTGATAGTTCCCGAGGCGCTTACCACCTGAACCGCTTTGCCCCCTTTCCGGCCAACCGAAAGGATTTCGCTAATCGGCTTAATCAGTTCCTGGCCGCCTTGAGCAGTAGCGGTCATGCTATCAATATAGATTGTCTCGTTTTCCATCCTGAGATAAGCACGGACATTAGTCAGGGGATCCACCAAATCGAGAACTTTTAGGGTACCGTTGGTCAGGGCGCCCTGACCCCTGATGGTTGGCTTGGAATAAGTTCCTCCCAGGCGCATCCCGACGGTAAAATCGGTTTGAAACCGTTCTACAGAGGGAATAAACACCTCCGATAGCAGCAGCCGGTTGCCTGTCGCCGTCATCCGCAGATCGATGAGGCTATCGGGAAATCTATTTTTCACTTCGCTGAAAGAGAGATCAATCGGTATTTTCCCGGAAAAATTATAATCCCCGTATTTAGATGCCAGATGGGTGGAATCGGTACTTAAGTATTTATCGCGATAGATAAACTGAGCATGCAGATCGCCAAGCACCGTATCGTTTACCGCCAGGCTGTCGATTTCCAAATTGAAATCCATTTGAGGATCGGTAAAATTGCCCCGTAACTTCGCCTGGCCCCACCAGATACCGCTTATGATTTTATCTTTGTAAAACTGATTGACTATTGGTTTGATTTCAAATCCGGTGGCTACGACGTCCAAATTGAGATTTAGATCGTTGGAAACATCTCCGGTCGCCTGGATCGTGCCGCCGCCAATCCCCACTACAAAACGTTCGAATTCGGTCGTAGTTGGACGGACATTAAGCATAATCGGCTCGCGTGTGAAAAACGTATTCCCCGCCGCGCTCCCGTAAGCCGTATCGGCTCTGAATACGGGTGGAACCGTAGTGCCATTGTACTGGCCTTTCATGGCCAGATAGCCAAGCGGTCCTTTAGCCGACACCGTATCAATGAAGACCTGCACTCCGGAAACCGCCGCGTGAAAATAACCGGAATCGGTGTCCAGCGAATAAAGTGTTCCCCCATTCCAATCGGCGTTAACTTCTCCGACGGGATGGGTAATAAATGTTTTCAGTTCGGTGTTAACATTAAGATGTTTTGGATAGAGCCCATAGGTCCAGACGGAATCGGATTGGAACGATGCATGAACATTAAAATCGAGAGTCGGTCCGGTGACATGAAATTGGGCGGTACCCCTTCCACCCAACTCCTTAAGAAATATCTGACCTGTAAAATTGGTAAGATCCTGAAAATCAACGTCTCCGGTGATATCAAGGTCTCCCATATATTCCAAATAACCTGTTCCGGAGACAGTCGTATTTTTATATCTGGCAGTAAAACCCGGTAGGAAATTTATCTTTTTAAGATCAAATGTTACCGGACCGGAAACCTGATCGAAATAATAATTTTCGATTCTTACCGAATCGAGATCGGCCTCAAGCGACATAGCCATATTTTCTTCTTTGAAACCTACGCCGCTTAAGTGAACTGTACCGCTGAAATCGGTTTTAAGCTTGGGCCCAATATTTCTCAAATCCAAATGCTCGACTTTTCCGGAAAGGGAATATTCCTCCGGCCTGACTCCGAAATTAAACTTTGCCGAGCCATTAAAAGGAGCTTCAACAATTTTACCGGTAACCGAGTTGAGTTGGAGTATCTTATTAGAAAAAGCATAACTGCATTTGAAGTTTTCAAAGGGTTTGCCCAGAAAAGTTCCGTTAAGGTTCGCTTCACCCCAAAGATCAGCAATTGAGCCGCGAATAGTTCCGTTCCCGACGAGAACCCCAAAAAGCCGCGTACCGGTTAATTTAGTAATATCATCGAAATCAAAGGATCTCGTCGCGAAACTTAAATTAAGATTCTTCGTAAATTCCTTGCCAACGGCGCCCGAAAGCGAAACCCTTGTCTGACCGGCCGAAATTTCAAGCGAATCAATTCGATAACCATCTTTCTCTGCACTTAGCCTGCCGGAAAGAGAATTAAGACTAATATCGCGAGCCGGCCAGTCTCCTGCCAGATGATCAATCTTTAAATCGGGTTTCCCATCTTTGATAGAAAGCGACGATCTGAGGGAATCAAAATTCAGGGTATTTCCGTTTTTAAGCACGATAACGGCTTTGGTTAACGCTATCTGATCTATTGCAAGCGATAATTTCGATGGCTTAGTTGTCACGCCTTGCGATGATGACGGAAACTTAAAACCATCAGGAAGCGGATGGGCATAAATTGAGTCAATTTTAATATAAGAAAAGCGATAATTCCCTCGAGCCAAATTCATAATATCGTATCCGGCTTCGAGCTGCGATATATATATTAATGGCATGCCTGCCCCGCCCCGTGGGAAAACCTCAACTCCCTCGAGCTTCAGCCCGTTCCAGATGTCGCGATTGATTTTCTGAAAGCTAATATTCACTCCCAGGCTCTTTTCAGAAAAACTTCTTAACCAGCTATTAGCCTCAGTTTCAGGCAGAGTAGTAAAATAATAGATATAAACAATCGCCCCGACAATCACAACAGCGAGAAGCAGAAAATATAAGGGCAATGTCAGAATCTTCTTCATATCTATTTATACGCTCATTTTGTGCCCATTTTCCCTGCTGATAGGCGTTTCCCGACGGGAAAAACGATACAGGAAATCAGGTAATCTACCGATAGAAACGCATCCGCGATGGGCTCCCCCACAAGCCAATCGGTATCCGGCCCAATAAATACCTTCAGACGCCTTTTCACAGCTATTTAATACTCCAAGTAAGCCAAAAGTGCACCTATTTTGTTGAAATTTTTTCAAATTTATCCTGATTCCTATTTAAGAATATTCGGGCTTTATGAGCAATGCTTTAGTGCATCCTTATAGGGTCGCTGGAACAAATAAAAAAAACCACCGTCTCGGCAAGCCGAAACGGTGGTTCAATCTTAAAGTATCAACGCTTTTTTAACTGATACCTTTTCTGAAGGCAAAACCGAGATAAAACACCGGCAGATAAATGATGATAACGATAGTCCCGATGACAATGGCGATCAGCACGATCAGCATCGGCTCGATCAGCGATGTCAAACGGGTAATAACCGCTTCGAGTTGTTTGTCATAAAACTGCGCGGCTTTGGTAAGCATCTTATCCATATCTCCGGTTTCCTCGCCCGTGGCCGCCAGGGAAATCAGAGTATTGGGGAAAGCGTCGGTTTTCTTAAGAGAGGCTGCGATTGAGTAACCATCTCTAACCAAGCCCGTCGCCTCGCGCACCGCCGCCTTATAATGAACATTATCCATAACCCTGTATACCAGGTTCATGGAATCCACCACCGGCACGCCCGCGCCCAAAAGCATTCCAAAGGTTCGGCAGAATTTACTCATCAGGGAGTTGGTGATGATGGTATTAATAATTGGAATTTTAAGTTTAATTCTGTCGATTACTTTTCGCCCGGTTTCGGTCAAGCTGACTACAATAAATCCCGCCGTCAGAAGAATAACACCAATTAGCGTATAGAAAAAGTTGGCGGTAATTACATCAGAAACATGAATAAGAACCTGGGTCGGAACGGGAAGCTTGGCGTTAAATTTGGCATATACTCCTTCGAACATCGGCACTACCCAGGTCATCAACACGATAGTCAGGCCTGTCAACACCATAACCACGAAGGCGGGATATGACATGGCCGAAAGGATTTTACGCTTGGTATCCTGGATAAACTCCAAATAGTCGGCGAGTTCTTCCAGTACACCGTGCAAGGAGCCTGAAATTTCACCCGAGCGCACTAACGCAATATAGAGAGGCGAAAATACGCCGGGATGCCGTTCCATAGCATCCGACATCGAGAAACCCTTTTTAACATCGTTGAGAAGTTGGGCTACGATTTTTTTGAACTTCTTGTTTGACTCTTCATAAAGCAGGTTATTCAGAGCTTTTTCAATCGTCAAACCGGCTGAAAACATGGTAGCCATCTGGCTGGTAAAAAATACCAGCGTTCCCAGCGGAACACGAGTCCGAAGCTTATAGATATAAAGAGTTATTTCGTCGATCAGGCCCCGCTGCCTGCCCGCTTCCGTCAGCTTGGTATCGAGCACCGAAATTACAGTCTGGCCCGACTCCCGGAGCTTATTCAGGGCAGCATCGAGGGAGTTTGCCGAAATGGTTCCTTCGTGCTTATTACCCTTGCTGTCTTTTACTACATAAGAAAAAGTTGCCATTTATGACTCTCTCCTGCGGGGCATTTGCTCCCCGTTTGAACTATTATATTAATCCTCATTCACAGTCTTCTTAAGGATTTCCTCGGCTGAGACGACGCCCGCCAGAGCTTTTCTGATACCGGCATCTCTTAGTGTGACCATACCATTTCTGATAGCTTCCAACCTGACATCGTCCTCATTCTTGCCCTCGAAAATTACCTTTCTGAGCGGAAGCTTCATCTCCATGAGTTCGAACAGGGCGGTACGGCCAAAGGAGCCGGTATTACGACAGCGGACACATCCTTTGCCCTTAAAGAAGGTGGCGCCTTTGTACTTATCAGGATCCATCTTGAGAGTTTTTAACTCTTCGACGGTAGCGGGATATTCATATTTGCAGGCCTTGCAGATTGTTCTTACCAAGCGCTGAGCCATGACCAGGTTTGTCACCGAGCCGGTTAGATAGCGCGGCATCCCGATATCCAGAAGCCTGGTAATAGTTGATGGTGCATCGTTGGCGTGCAGGGTAGTAAACACCAGGTGACCGGTTAGAGAGAATTTCACCGCGATATCGGCAGTCTCCTGGTCGCGAATTTCTCCGATTAGAATCTTATCAGGGTCCTGTCTTAAGATATGTCTCAGGGTGGTTCCGAAAGTCAATCCGATTGAATCGTTGGTCGCAACCTGGTTGATCTTATCGATCTGATACTCTACCGGATCTTCTACGGTAACGATATTGTCTTCCTCATTTTGCACGGACTTCAAAGCGGCATGCAACGTGGTGGATTTACCGCTTCCGGTAGGACCTGATACGATAATCATACCGTAGGGCATCGTGATCCACTTGCGGAAGATCTGAAGCATATCGTTTTCGAAACCAAGATTGGTCAGAGTAAACTCAAATCCCTTTTTATCGAGCAACCTCATCACGATCTTTTCACCGCGCACTGTCGGCAGAAGCGATACACGGACGTCGACTTCCTTATCCGGAGTCTTGATTGTAATACGACCATCCTGAGGTAAGCGCCGCTCAGCAATATTAAGGTTGGCCATAATCTTGATACGGGAGATTATAGCCATTGCCGATTTCTGCGGAGCAGTCATGATCTCCTGCAAGGCGCCATCAATTCTGTACCTGATAAGAAGCGCATCGAACAGCGGCTCGATGTGAATATCCGTGGCCCGGCTTTTAATAGCCTCGGAGATGATAAGATTGACCAACTTTACGATCGGCGCTTCATCGAGCTCGGCTTTAAGCTTGTTGACATCGATATCATCGATTTCGTGGCCATCGGATGAGATGATAAAATCCATGCCTGACAAGGCCTCGGAAACCTCACCCGTAGTACGCAACTCTTTATAATGACGCTCGATAGCTTCATCGATAATCAGTTGCGGGGCAATGCTGATGCTAAGCTGGTAAGAAGTGATTTTATGCAGGTTGTCGAGGACCACGATATCTTCCGGGTCCACTAAAACTACCTGAATAGTATCATCTTCTTTGCCATACGCCATACAGTGATATTCGCGGGCGAAAAACTCGGGAATTAATTCCAGCGCCGCTTTATCGACTTTCATCAAACTCTCGGTAGTCATAAGCGGTACGCCAAGCTGACGGGACAGGCCAAACGCCAGTTTTTCGTCGGTAATCAAACCTTCGGAGAGCAAAACTTCGCCGAGTCTCTTGCCGTTCTCCTTCTGTTTTTTCAGCCCTAACTGCAGCTTATCTTCGGCGATAAGCTTCTCCTTAAGGAGCACTTCTCCTAATAACTGCATTACTACCTCATTCTATTTGGTGGTCTTGAACAGGTAATCTCAACCGTACTAAATATGGAGGGATTTTGTACAAGAGCCGCCCTTACAATTGTTACAACACTGCATCCATTATCATCGCAAGGTATATCACATCCGCGAATCATATAGCGACAAGCCGCCTGCCCGTTGACATCGGTTGTATCGACGTTATAGGGAAGGATTTGCCCGGCTACTTCGGCAGTAAAAGTCACAATTCCGCCTGCAACAGGGCATCCATCCATGCATATCAAAGTTGCTGTAATAAACGATGTATCACGGCAACCCAAGTATGGCGCTTGATGGCAGTCACAACTATCATTTGCTGTATGAAGGCTGCCGGGATTGGCCATAATACCTATCCGCCCTTCGCAAATCGGAAGCGAAAACACTGTTGATGTATCTACGATCTGAGCGGAATCTCCGGCACTGGGCTACAATTCTGACAGACCTAAATGTAGTAAGCAGCCATATATTACCGGAATAAGCCGTTCCGGCGCACGAATCAGGATAATAAGGTCTGCCGCCTCCTGTATAAGAGTCGCCATCAATATTTGCTAAATCATTTGGAATCAGGCTGAAATGACACAGGAGTGCCATATTCAACCGGATTTAAGTATTCATCAACTATGCTCGCGGCCACAACACAATATATTGCCGGTTCACCAGGCAGTCGCTCAGGTGGCCCAATAAATGAATACATGATCTGTTCCGGCGGCCCGGGAGTTATGGTTACCAGCGGCCTTTCGATCGCAACGATAAAGCGAATCCGGCGGTTCGGGTACTGTGCAGGCCCTGATTGAGACAGTTCCTGCCCTATGGCCAGAAAACAGTTGGACAATCGCCTGGCTGTTAATATTCGTCCATACCGTATCATACCGCACTTGGTTCAAAGAATCAAACGACGCACCGCCAGTGGAATCCATAATACCAAAAGCTACTAATACTCCATCCCAATATGGGTTTCCGCCGCCATACGGATTGCCATTCTCATCCAAAACCGTGGCTATCACCATCGTGGATGCACCTCCAACCGGGATGCTGTCATTCGGTGTGCTTAACTCCAAGCTCGCCTGCTCGGAGCGATGCAGCGAAAAACAACCGGGTGTTCAGTCCGAATAGTATCGTTGGGGTTGACGGGGTTATACAATCCAGGCGGTGACATTATCATCGCCGGTGCAATCGCCCACCTGATAGATATTTCTGAAGTATCCATTTACGGTATCCTGGGGCTGGGGAATCAAGTTCGAACATGGAAGAGTGTGTCCGAAAACAATCTGTGTGCCAGGGGAAACCGGATTTCCGTTGGCATCAGTGGCGCTTAATATGACTGAGCAGGTATCGCCCGAACCGGCAACTAATGTCACCGTAGTTTCAGGATAAATGAACGCCATTTGATGGATTGGGCCCGGTATGTAATGTACAATCGCCGTATCAGCCACGTTAGCCGAATCACCGGGAAAATTGCGAACGAAAACTGTATCGACATTGGGGCGATGTATAATATTAATCGGAGCAGTTATCTTGCCCCTGGCCTGTCCATTGATCGTTGTCAATTGGGTTTGGCTTAGAAGTCCCACACCGGTGTTATTCAAATAGATTGTAGTGCCATCGGGAACCGGATTACCCGAAGGATCGGTGACGATAGCATTTATAGATGTTGTATCGAGCCCATTGGCTACCAGATTGGGTTTTTGTAGTGAGACCACAATGCTGTGAAGCGAATTTCCCGCTATAAAATGAGCAATCACAGTATCTGGCTCAAGACTTTGTTCATTATCGGAACCCCGAACAAATATGGTATCTGGTCCGATGTAACCGGGCATATTTGCGGGAGGAGTTAGAGTAATCAAGGCCTGGCCGCGGCCGCCTATGGTTAATACATTGTTTAAAGATAACGTGGCTCTGCCCGTATTTTCCAAATAAACAGTATCGCTTTCGTTAACGGGCAAGCCAAGAGAATCTAATACCGTGACAAACAGGGTGAACGTGTCGATTTCGCCGGATATAAGATTGGCCTCATGCGGAGAGACAACTATCTTGCGGGGTGAATTAACCGATGGGCTAATAACCAAAAGCGCGGAATCTGATTTATTACCCGCAGCGGCGTTTATCCATACACTATCAAAAATACCGGGATCCGTAATATACAAGGCGCTCGTTATACCCAGGGAATCAGTTGAATCAGGTTGGGAGACAAAACCGATCGCTGGTGTCCTCGTTACATGAACATTAATATTGGGCATACCTACGCCCTGAGAATCCAATACTGCAATCATAATCTGAACTGAGTCAATAGCCTCTGTAGAAGGTAGGTGAACCTGCGGCGGTGATAATGATACTAAAATATTTCCCACTTGAACCGGGAAATTAATCGGATTTGTCACATGCCTTCTATCGCATGAGAGCAGCGCCAGAATCGCTACTACTATTACGGGGATTTTTCCCGCGATTTTCAGCCTTAAGACTTTGGTAGCCATGGCCACTTCCTTATTTAAGGGTGCTCTGGCGCGGATATAGAACTCATAACCCGGCCCACGGAACTTCCATCAGTCTTTTGCTGCTCTCCAAATTGTTACCTTGTTTAGGCAGAAGCTTGCCCTCGCAGGCAAGCTTCTACCGTTGCTGCTCCTAAATCACGCTTTACTCCTAAGGAGTAGAACAGGTGATATTAATCACGCTAAAGACCGATGTCTTTTGCATCAAGGTTGCCTTGACACCAGCATCGATCGTGGCACGGCCGTCCGGCAAGCGAGGTATTTGATTACCGTGAATGACGAACCGACAGGTTGCTAAACCGTTGACATCGGTGGTATCAGTACTCGGAGGCAGAATTTCTCCTGCTACTTGAGCGACGAAAGTGATAATTCCACCCTCAATCGCGCAACCACCGCCGTCAATTAGTGAGGCTGTAATAAAAGCCGTATCAGTCGAAGTTTGGTTTTGGTTAGGAGTCCAGAGCGCTCCCGGATTGGCCATGAGACCTATCTCACCCTCAAAAATCGGAAGTGTATAAGTACCGGAAGTATCAACAACTTCGATAGAATCACCAGCAGAAGAGGCAATAACCTGGATGCCTTTAAAAGTGGCAAGACAGCCATATATGATCCTGGTATATGCTACACCGGCAGTGGAATCAGGATGATACTGCCTGGCGCCTCCAGTATAAGAATCACCCTCGATATTTGCGCGGTCATTGGGAATCAAGCTGAAATAAACCGCTGTCCCATATTGAACATCGTTACTGAAACGGTCGCCAACCACGGCGCCAACCTGCACGAAACGTGCCGGCGGTTCGGCTTCGCCATTACTGGAAAAAGCGAAATTGATGTGATCGGGCGGACCTGAAGAGATGGTCACTAGCGATTTCTCGTTGCAAACAAATAGCGATTCCGGCGGCAGAGGGACAGTGCAGGCTCTGATAGAGACCGCGCCAGCTCTACGTCCGGAATATAACTGCAGAATAGCCTGGCCGTTAATGTTGGTTGCGACCGTATCGTGTTGGGTGAGTTGTTGCGTATCGAAAGATGGTTTATCAATAGGATCTGCACCTGGCGATACAGTTATATCAAAGCTCACCCAATAGCCCTCGGAGAGCGGATTGCCATAAGCATCCTGAAGAGTGGCAATGATCTGAGTTGAAGTTCCGCCAACTTCGATATTGGTCTGGCTGGCTGAAAGTTCAAGAGTAGTTGCTGATGATGAAAGGCAGCGGAAGACGATCGGATGTACTGTTCTGATAGTATCATTCGCGTTCGTGGGATTAGTAATCCAGGCGGTAACGTTATCGTCGCCGGTGCCCGAGCCGACCAGATATATGCTCCTGGCATATCCGTCAAATGTGCCTGCGGCCTGCGGAGTTAGAGACGAAGAGATAACTGGCGTATTACGAAATGAAATCTGAGTGCCGTTGGCCACTGGATTACCGTTGACGTCGACAGCCAGAACCCATACTGAGCACGTATCGCCCGACCCAGCAACGAGATTAACGGTTGAATCAGGGCTTACAAAAGCCATTTGGAAAATGTTGCCCGGAATATAATTGACTACCGCCGACGCTTTAATGACAGTTGAGTCAGTCACATTTCCCCAAACTGTTATCGTATCAACCTTAGTGCTGGGGCCACCATTGATATTGGCAGGTCCTGTAATCTTGGCTCTGGCCTGACCATCAGTGGTTGTAACTTGCGGCGCCGAGAGAACGCCGATGCCGCTATGCTCAAGATGTATAATCGTGCCGTCAGCGATAAGCCCGCCAGTCGAATCCTGGACTGTGATAAAAATAGCCGAGGAATCAGCTGCGTTGGCAACGACATTCTGTTTCTGAAGCGAAAGGGTGATAAACCCTATCGAACGTATCGGTGACACTGTTACATTCACCGTAGAGATTGCCTGATGTACGGGTGAACCGGCTTTATAATCGGCTACGATTCGAGTTATTATCGTCGTGTCGCGGCCGGCGAACGGAGTAAAATTATTGGTGGCAATACCGTTAGCATCAGTGATTGCGTTTGCTAACAGGTAACCATCATGGGTGGGATTGCTGAATTTTACGGTGTCTCCCACGATACCATGACCATCGGTATCGAGCAGGAAAGCCCTGATGGAAACGCTGCTGGCGCCGTCACCAACAATAGTTGACGGAGTGGCTTGAAGAGTTAATGAGTTATGAACAGGCCTGAGCGGCACCTTCACATCGGCGGATAAGAATCCCGATCCGGATGGAGCGCGCGTAACAGCCTGAATAACAGCGGTATCAGGAAGCATTATTTCATCGGTTTCAGTATTATAGAAGAGCGCTTCCACAAGACCCTGGCTGTTCGTTACAGGAACTGTCGTGTTGGGATCGGAAAATCCAATCCTGCCTACTTGATTTAACACGGCGAAAATGACCTGCTGACCGGAAACTCCTCTTTGAGTTGAATCTACCAGGTTGCCTGTGATTGTATAGGGAGCGGCCTCATGGTCGATCAGTTTGGGAATCGGCGGGGAGAACGTCAAATTTAGAGTGTAACGTGTCGGCCCGCTGATTGCCAAAAGCGCTGTTTGGATAATATTACCGACGTTGACTTTAATTCTGGTGGTATCATACACGCCAGGTTCGGCAACGAAGAGGGCTCTGGTTTGGCCCATATCATCGGTGCTGTCAGGTTGAGTTAGAAAGCCGATGCTGGGAGTACGGGTGACGTGTACCTGAACTTTCGGCACGCCAACGCCGTTGGAATCGACCACGGCAATTAAAACCTGAACCGTGTCGATGGCATCCCTCGATGCAAGTCGGAGCTGATTAGGATTCAGCGATACGAGAATATTGCTGATTCCGGGTACACCTCCCCCATTTTCGGGACTGCTTACCGCGTTTCTCTTGTCACACGATAGCATAGCGGCAGCCATTAGTATCGCCATTACTATGCAGCCATAAACAACCAATTTGTAGAATTTGTTGGTTGCCATGTTCACCTCCTTATATGGGTGGGTTGGCAGAGACATAGATTCTCTATTTCTTTGTTCTTTGTTCATATGGTTTTACAATTTCCTTCTGATCTTTCTTTATGTCCAGGGCTTCCGACTTGCTGGCATCCAGCGAATCCAATTCAGGCATCAGGCCTCGTAAATTAGTCGTTTGGCCTTCATCGAGAACACGTACACCGTTGCTGGTTAAATTGCGAGCATCGCTGTAGCTCACTCCTTCGCGAACTACCCGAGGAGTGATTTCTATCAGGAGATCGGTCTTCTGAACAGAGTTATAAGTATGTGTAAATAACTTACCAATAAGCGGAATATTGGCAAACAACGGCATCTTGAACTCAACTTTAGCATCCTGAACTGAGAACAGGCCGCCTATGAAGATTTGCTGACCGTCTTTTACCAGCACGGTGGTTGAAGCAGTCCTGATCTTCTTGCGCGGATAGATACCCAAAACCAACTCGGTAATGGAGGAAACCTCGGGTGTTACCCTGGTCGTAATGTAGCCGTCGGAATTGATGGTTGGGGTAATCTGCAACTTGATACCTACCGAGTCGGTGACAACGATAGCGTTCTGCTGCGAGGTTACCGCCCAGCGCAGCGTCTCACCGATCAAAATGGTAGCAGCGCGATTGTTCAGGGTCGTTAGCTGTGTATGAGCCAGAACTTTGGCTTTATTTCTCTTCATGAGGAAATCGAGAGCGATATCAAATGCATAAAGCTGACGAGAGAACTTAAAGGTGTTGTCGAAACCGTCGACCTTCTCGAAGCTGTATTTCTCTGGCAATTGACCCAGATCAGGCAGGTTGCCTCCAAAGTCGTTTTCGTTTGGCGCCCGAGAAGTACCGTCGGTGGCGCCTGTAAGACCGTCCTTAACCAGCGGTGATTCGGCGAGAACCGTGGTGAAGTTAGACAGCTTTTCCCAATCGATTCCAACTTTATCGAGATCGTCAGTGGCAACTTCGATCAAGCGTGCTTCCAGCATGATCTGTGGCGGAGCGACATCGATGGCCTCGACGATTTTATTGACCTCGGCAATGACCTTAGGGCTGGCTAAAACCAGTATTTTATTGCCGGAAGTATCAATTTCAACTTTGGTAGTAAGGTCCTGAAGAAGGCCTTTGACTTCTTCAGCTTTGGCAAATTTCAGATCGATTACATGAGCCGCAAGACCAATCTCCTGTTGGAGAGCGGCGGCATCGGCCACCAGAATCGAATTACCCACAATCTCATAAGCCAGACCGGCGGCGCGAACCACGAGGTTAATGGCTTCTTCGATAGGGGTGTCTTTCAGATGTACAGAAATGCGTTCCTGAGTATTGACTCCGGGGCCTGTGACAATATTAAACCCGGATTTATCGGCCAGAATGCTTAAAATTGACGGCAAAAACGCATCGTCAGCATCCAGTGTCACGGTTTTTGTCAACCCACTTCGCAATTGTTCCGGCGTAGTAACATTCTGGGATTTGACTTGTCCGAATGTTGCCGGGGCGAACCAAAGGATGATTCCTATGACCAGGCACATAATCAATCCCTGTACGGACGCTTTAATCAAGATGTCCTCCTTAATATACCGCGATATCTCACGCTAATAGTTTCCTTCTTCCGTACCACCACTGTTGGATAAATTCGATTCGCCCCCGGGTTCGCTCTCCAACTGCTGAACGGGTTTATTGTTTAGCACGACTCTTCCACTGGCGGTTTCCAGGACGACTTGTTTGTTGCTGATGCTGACGACTCTGTAAATGTTTTCAATCGATTCGCCGACCTGTACCACGTAACTTTTATTTCTAAATTTTATAATGGCTTTCGGATTATCATCGACCACCGTTGCGGTTAGTCGGATATTATCTTCCTCCTCAGTCTCCTGGAAACCGGCCTTGCTGTAAGTGAAGTCCTTAATGACTCTGCCAAGGTGCAGCGGATCTTGAGGGGCTCTGAAGTTGAAAGCCTGGATTGACTGCCAGGATGTCTCAAGAGTATCGATGGTAGCCTTGAGGGCATCATTGGCGTCAAGCGTTACCGCTTCGGTGGGTTCTGCTTTCAGATCTTTCCGATAATCGTTCAGAACGATCCTTACGATCAGAAATCCCACGAAGAGGACCAATACGACGGCCGAAAGGACGGCCAGCCCTTTTATTATGCTATCCCGGTTCACTTCTGAAACTCGCTTTCAATATTGCTATGGTGTTTACTTGCAGGCTGATGCTATGCTGTCTTGGTTTGCCCGCGATCTCTTCGGAAAACGATGCCTGGTCCAGATCATTGCTGACTGAAAATGTGGCTACCTTAATGAGATGTGGTGATTTCTCCAGAACATCCAGAAACTTGCCCAGCTCGTCATAGCTGGCCAGGACCTTTAGTTCGTAGGGTACTTCCAGATATTCTTTCGCTTGCTGCGCGGAAACCGGATCAGCGGCGCCGATTACTTCCATTGGTGTAATGGATACCAGCCTGATATCAAGCTCATCCATATGCTGTGTTAGATAGCGCAAAAACGGCACCGAAGCTTTCTCGGCCAGCGAATCGTTCGGATTCGTAATGAGGTTGTTCTGGATAAGCTGAGTGACACCCTCGCGCTTTTCTGCCAGAATCTGGGCGGCCAGAAGCTGTTTGTTCTTCTCCTCGATCTGGGACTGAAGAGATTTGATCTCCTCCGGCTGGGGCACGATGACGGTGTTATAGTAATAGTAGTTGCCCGCGAGAAGCAGCAAAAATAAAATTAAAACTATCAGATTGTCTTTCATTTTCCCTCCAACCTCATGCCTTCAGCAAGCAGGCGATCTCGAATTTGACGATCTCCTGTTCGTTGTGCTTGACGCGTTGCGAGCTTTGGAACTTAATCTCTGCGAAATCCTTGCTGAATTCCGGTTGGGCCTTCAATAAATCAATGATCGAAACCACCAGATCAAGATCCTTCATATCGGATCTGACTTTGGATACGCCTTTGATCATAAAAACCTTGAGATTACTGTCGTAGGTGAGCTCTGTTATGGCAATGTCCTTGGGGAGAATATCGGCTATCACAGATAGCTTGGGCGACCAGGTCAATCGGCCGCGAGCCACGTTAGCCAATCTGAAAATATCCTCGGGTGAGAGATACTCGGTCGAGGCTTCGAGCCGCTCGATCTTGTTCTGTATCTCCTGCAAATCCGCCTTTTGCCTGTCGATCTGCTTTTGAACCAGGGAGGTCTTATATACCACGTAACCGGAGCCGGCGATCAGCAAAAGGAAAAACAGGGCCAGCGTAATATATTTACGTCTCTTCCTGGTATTTTCAAACTGATCCAGACGATTGGAGGCCTTGTTGAGGTTGATTTTATACGATTGTGCTCTCATCAATCCTCCCTCAGGGCTAATCCGCAGGCGATAGCAAGTTGCGCCCCCATCGGAGCATTAAAGCCCGGCGGAACTGTAAACATTTCGAACGGATTATAAATCTCAACCGTCATATTAAGGGCCTGCGCCATGTGAGAATTGAGATTCGGCATCAGGGCCGTGCCGCCGCAAAGGAGAATCTTGTCGAAATCGCGGACGCTGGTTTCCTTGGTATAATAGCGCAGCGAACGCCTGATCTCATCGATAAGACCATCGACAGACATGCGGCGCGCCACTCTGATGGCCGGACCTTCATCCGGGCCTTCCAGCAAAGCGCCCATACCGCGGCTCTTTTTGAGATCCTCGGCCTCGGCATATTCAACCTTGCGAACCGTTTTGACGTCCTCGGTGATTTTGTATCCGCCGATCGGGATATCACGCGAGAAGAGAATGTTCTTGTCGGTAAAGATCGTGAGATTGGTTGATTTAGCTCCGATGTCAATGAACACCAGGGCGGCTTCGGTCTCTGGCTTGCCTCTGGTAAGAAGATAAGAATTAACCAGGGCCGTGCAGTTGGCGTCGATGATCTTGGGTTTGGCTCCAAAATCGGCCAATAGCTTGAGCTCGTTGTCGAATGCCTTCTTGGTGGTTGCCACCAGGAGAATATCCATGAACGTTGATTCCGCTCCGCCGTCGACGATCTGGAAATCCAGGATGGCCTCGGTATCGTCTAATGGCAGATGTTTGCGGGCTTCAAAGGCCAGAGAGGATTCGAGCTCCTCGGGGCCTAAGGGAATGGATCTTATCTGCTTGACGGCCACACTCGTACCGCCTAATGCGCAGTTTAGATTCTTGATCCGCTTGGGAGCAACCTTGATTTGCTTAAAGCAGCTCTTCAGGGCCGCAGACAGGCGGCTGTAGCTGGCGCCCTCGGCATCATATTCCTCGCCATCTCCATAGACATCGACGATGGCGAAGCTTTTCAGCTTGCGCCTGCTTTCCTCGATATCTATTTCGACCATCTTGACGGCGTAGGAACCGATGTCAAGACCCAGAGTCGTCTTTGCCATAATACTCCTTATCCATTGAAACTATCTATCCTCAAGATTCCATATATTTTGCGAATTGTAACTTTTCTTTGGCGTGCAAAAGGGGAGAATAAAATATAAGAATCGTGCCTAAAATTAATACTACCTCCGACATTCAATCATCCCCAATAATTTATCTGCGATCATAATCATCATAATTTCAAAGTTTGTCGTCATTGCCTATACCATCTAATTCTGGTGCAATTCCAAATATACCATTTCGCCTTCACTAGCAATAGGATAGAATGGTGGCACTTGATTTTCTAGTCTGGTATCATAGTCGTATTCTTTTTCAATAAAGCCTCGTCGATGACCATTCGGTTCACTTGTATGCAGTATGCCTCTGTTAAATTGAGCTATTGATCCGCGAATAAAAAGCGATTGTTTTTCGTTATCCCATCCCGGTGGTTGGCCATAGTAAATATCTTGTATTGAAAATGCCCCGCGAAGTGCAGCCATCGCCGCATGAATATAAACCGTATCGCTTACAAGCTTGCCAACCATTATATAGTTTTCAGAAACTAGCCCTAATAAATCAGAGCAGGAATCCATTACGGTTGGGATCGTATAATTTGGTCTCGAATGCTTATAAACGAGATTATCAACTATTATCATGGTATCTGATGTACCAAATGTTAAATGTCCCGAAAAACCTTGCGATATAAAATTGCCATCGGTGAAGGAGTCTTCCGGAAATTCTCCGTCCATTCGATCTACTCTGCCTCGGGCCGCCGAAATCCAGACTTTGCCTTTCACAAAGATCGCTCCGTTTAAAGGTATTGGAAAGGAATTTGCCCCAAGCTCGGCTGGCGAGCAGTGGATTTTATAAATACCATCAACCAATATTTTACCGCATTTCCTCATATAAATGAGGCTGTCCGATAGAGCTATTTGGGTTAGCGAATCATGCCCCTGCGTCCCCCAATCATACTTGGAATGTGATCTAATACGCTGTGATTGGCCCTGGAATTCAATCGGTGGCCTAATGCCTTTGCCTTGATCGAACCGGGCATGGTTATCAGTAAACACAGCATGGGAACTGGTTACTCGTTTTCTGAACACCGCTTGACCTAATATATAGAGCGAATCATTGGAATGAACTTTGCCATCAAATGTATCGGGCGTAGCAAAATGCAAGCGATCAAGCCTCATGGGATCACGTTCACTATTGGAAAGATAAGCGAAAGCAGCGAACGATTCGAAAGGAACAATATTCAGAATTACTTCTTTGGTGATATCATTTTCCATAAAAGTAGAGCGACCATAACCGATGACCTTCGCGGTCGTTGGCGGGCTGCCTTCTATATTGGAAAATCCAATTATTTTGAATCCGTTAAAATTATCCTTATAGAATTCGCGCATTGCGCCACGTTCATATCTGCCATTTTGCCAATCGCAAGCTCCCTTCAAGGCTCCCGCGAAACTATCATAAAGCGCTTGCGCTGAAGCAATCTCATAAGTTGTTTGATTATGTAACGTAACTGCTAGAGTAAGGAATGATACGCCGAGGAAAATAGTAACCAGCGATAGCACGACCGCCATCACCAGTACGCTCCCCCCCTGCTTTTTCAATTTTGCTGCCATCATCCCTTAACTCGCCAACTCGCTGCTTACCCCCCTAACGCTTCACCTCTTGGAAGCGTTCTCAGCCTCCATCGCTAAACAGAGTCTCGATATATTGAATCTTCTCTCTGGCCGTACGCATAAAATGCGGAGGAGGATTATTTTGAAGCCTGATATCGTAGTGGTAATCTTTTTCAACGAAACCGCGCGTGTGACCGCTGGGCTCGCTGGTATGCACTATTCCCCGATTGTATTGCGCTAAGCTACCCCAGATAAACAGCGATTGCTTCTCATTATCCCATAGAGGCGGATTATACCAGTAAATATCCTCTACCGAGATAGAGCCTCTCACAGCAGCCAGAGCGGCGTTAATATAAACCGTATCTCGTACCAGCCTGCCGACCATGATATAATTTTCCGAAACCAGCCCCAGAATATCACGGCAGGAATCCATAGTAGTTGGTACCGAGTAGTTTGATCTGGCGTGTTTATACACAATATTATCGGGAATAATCATCGTATCCGATGAGCCAATGGTGAGCTGTCCTTCGAAACCGTTGGAAACAAGAATACCATCGGTCATGGAACTCTCTGGATATGGGCCATCCATCATGTCTTTTCTGCCTCTCGGGGCCGTAACCCAGCATTTGCCGTATATAAAGATAACCCCGCTGGCTGGAATAGTTACATACTGATCGCCCATAAAATCCGGAGTGCAGTGAATTTTAACGACGTTATTGACTACTATTCTACCGCATTTTCTGTAAAAAATAAATCCGTCCGAAAGCACTATCTGAGTGAGCGAATCATGACCCGCGGTCCCGGTAGTCCAGCCGGCCACATTGCGCAGCTCGGTTGCCTGATCCGGAAAGAAAATTGGAGCTCTGGGGCCTTTACCTTGGTCGAAACGAGCATGGTTTCCCGGCGGATCATAAAAATTTCGGGTGCTGGTGACACGCTTCATAAACCTCGGCCGATCCGCGCTTTCCTGAATATGAATAGTGTCATTGGAATGAACTTTGCCATCCAGTGTATCCGGGGTCCAAAAGCGGATTATATCGCCCCTGACTGGATCTCGTTCCTTATTCGAAATGTACAAATAATCGGCATAAGTTTCCCAGGAGAAATTAAGCGACATTTTGCGGCTGATATTGAGCCCTTCATATTCGGAGCGGCCGCGGCCATAAACTGAGATCTCGCTGAGCTGGCCGATATCGATATCCTCTCCCCCGACGGCCGAGAAGCTATAACCTATCCAATTGTTCTCGTAATAGGGGCGCATAACACCATGACTATCACGACCCATCGTTTTGTCCGCCAGACCCCACATCAACCCGGCATGAACATCGTACAAACACTGCTTGTCGGCGATCTCATAACTGACATTGTTATGGAGCGTCACCGCAAAAGTTAAAAATGTCACACCTAAGAGAATTGTGACAAACGAAAGCACCACCGCCATTACCAGGATGCTTCCTTTTTCCGTGTTCGATCCGATTGCTATCATCTCGTAAAACCTCGCGTTTCCCGTAGCCAAACCATAAATTTTAGTAGAGCGACCGATCTCAACCGCCTCCGCCGCCAGTATTATCCCCGCTGCCAAAAAGAGGCTCTATAAAGCGAACCTTCTCCTGAGCCGTCTTCATGTAATGCGGCGGGGGATGTTCCATAAGCCTGACATCGTAGTGATAATCCTTTTCAATGAAACCCCGAGAAGAAAAATCATTTATATGGATGATACCTCGATTGCGCTGCGCCAGGCTGCCCCAAATGAAAAGCGATTGCTTTTCGTTATCGGAGTTCGAATAAATATCCTGTACCGAAATAGAACCTCTAACGGCGGCCAATGCTGCATTGACGTAGAGAGTATCTCTCGTTAGCTTACCCATCATTATATAATTTTCTGAAACTAATCCTAAGACATCCGAGCAGGAATCCATGGTGGTCGGTACCGAATGATCCAGCCTGGCATGTTTATACACAATATTATCGGGAATGATCATGGTATCGGCCGATCCAATGGTTAGCTGTCCCGAGAAGCCGTTGGAAGTAAATATTCCATCGACCATGGAACTTTCCGGGTAAGCGCCATCCATCATATCAACCATTCCCCGCGAGGCTGATACCCAGCATTTCCCATAAATGAAGATCACGCCGCTGGCAGGAATAGAAATATATTGATCTCCTATTGCCGCCGGATCGCAATGAATTTTCCAGACACTCCCAACTCTTACCTTACCGCATTTTCGATAATAAATATAATTGTCTGAAAGAACTAATTGCGTCAACGAATCGTGACCTCCGGTACCCGTGCTCCAGCCGGCTGTGTTGCGTAACTCAGTTGCCATATCGGGAAATACGATTCTCGCCCGGGGTCCCTTGCCCTGATCGAATCGGGCATGATTTCCGGGAGGCAAAAACACATTGCGAGTGCTGGTCACACGCTTTTTGAATACCGGGTGATCATCATAATCCATAATTCGGATGGTATCGTTGGAATGCACTTTGCCATCCAAGGTGTCAGGAGTCCAAAAATAAATTGGCTCATGACGCAGAGGGTCTCTTTCAGAACTTGTAATATAAAGATAATCGGCGTATGTCTCCCAGGAGTAACTCATCGAGATTCTCTTGTTGAGATTCAAGCCCTCGTATTCGGAACGCCCGCGGCCATAAATTTCAATTTGATTGAGAGTGCCGATATCGATATCCTGGCCGCCTTCAGCCGAAAAACTATAGCCGATCCAATTGTCGTCATAAAAAGGGCGCATCACGCCATGACTATCACGACCGGCCACCTTATCCGCCAATCCCCACATCAACCCAGCATTAACATCGTACAACGACTGCTTGTCGGCGATCTCATAGCTGACATTGTTATGGAGTGTTACCGCAAAAGTCAAAAAAGTCACACCCAAAAGTATTGTGACAAACGAAAGCACCACCGCCATCACCAGGATACTACCTTCTTCTGATTTTTTGAGTACCACCCTGGGTCTCCTTTTGCTGGAATTGCGAAGTTTCAAAGTTATTCCGATTTATTTCGCCTTGCAATCATGCTCGATAATGATAACGTATCCCCACGTCGCATCGTTCAACAAAAGATCAATTTTCACCAGAATGCAGCCATCGGTTGACGGGCTTTGAGATGGTATGGTATCCAACGGAGTAAACGTAACCTCCTGAACCTCCAGATAGGGTTTTTCGCCCCGCTCGAGTCGGAAATTATACTGCGGCAATAGTCTTTCGTTAAAAGCGCCATCGTTGCCGGTCATATTGTTCCAACGCAACGTGTTGTCGAACGAGGAATAGAAAAATTGGGCATCCCGTTCGGCAATCGTGTTCCCTGTATATACCAGAACCTTCAAATCCATTTTGTGGCTGGGAACCCGATAGCCGGAATAAGTAGTGATATAATCGGACTGCCTGACAAAGCGCTCGATGAGAGATAAAACTGTCGCACCCTCGTTGTAAAGTACCATCTTTTCAGAAGATTTACGCCAGTGCTGAAGCCCATCCGTATATGCGACCACCATCCCGCTCATGGCGATACCGGCGATAAATAAGGTAGCCGCCATTTCCACAAGAGTTGCACCGGCTCGTGACGCAAAACGACTTTGTGCTATTTTTATCAGCATTGCTTTATGCCCACCCTAAAAATAAGTTTGAAGGACAATTTTTTGTTCTTTGCCCGATTTCTCAACCCAGGTATAATTCAGGACTATACTGCTATAAACCGGTAATCCATTGCGGGTGAGTTCTGAGCTGGGAGTGACAATTATCGTGTATTCAGCTTCAATCCCATCATGTTCGCCTTCTTCGGGCGGAATTAGCATCTCGCTAAATGTCCCGCTTAAATTGCGTGGCACAGTATCCAATTGGGTTTTAAAAAACCGCGCCATTTCCATCTTAGCCTGCGCTTTTTCCAGACCCGCCCGCCGATGATACTCTTGAGTGATCATCAGCGTGCCGGTTATAAACATCTGGTAAAGCGCCAGTACGGCGATGGAAACGACGACTACCCCGAACATAAGCTCAACAAGCGTAAAACCGCTTGATCGGCCGCTGTTCGGGGCAATCTTCATTTTAGATCTCATGTTCCTCTAATCCAAAAAGAGCTTCGGGTTATCGGCGCGCTGAGCCGCCGTGGAACGCTCAATCTTGCCCTCAGCCACCAGCGTCAGAAGATGCTGATCGAGAGATTGCATTCCCTGTTTACCGCCGGCTTGAATGATTGAGGGGATCTGGTAGATTTTGTCTTCACGAATCAGGTTTCTCACCGCAACAGTAGCTATCATAACTTCGAGCGCCGCCACCCGGCCTTTGTCCTTGCGGGGCAAAAGCGATTGGGCGACAACCGCCTGAATCGACTCAGAGAGCATTGAACGCACTTGCGCTTTCTGCTCTGATGGGAAGATATCGAGAATACGGTCGATCGTTTTGGTAGCCGATGAGGTATGCAGAGTCGCCAGTACCAGGTGACCGGTTTCGGCCGCTGTCAGGGCCAGCGATACCGTCTCCAGGTCGCGCATCTCGCCCACCAGAATAACATCCGGGTCCTCGCGCAGTGCCGCTCTTAAGGCGTTACCGAACGATTGGGTCGAGGCTCCCAGCTCACGCTGATTGATGAGGCTGTGCCGGCTGTGATGGAAAAACTCCACAGGATCTTCGATCGTGATGACATGGCATTCTTTGTGCTGATTTATCCAGTCGACCATGGTGGCCAGCGAAGTGGTCTTGCCTGAACCGGTAGGACCGGTTAGAAGAACCAATCCGCGCTCCAGAAGCGCCAACCTCTTCATAATATCGGGAAGACCAAGCTCCTCGAATGTCCGAATATCGGCAGGAATGGTTCTGAAAGCTCCGCCAATACCGTTAATTTGACGATAGACGTTGCAGCGGAATCTGGTGCTATCGTCAATCTCCTTAGCGAAGTCGACCTCGAAACTCTGCTCAAAGCGCTTGATTTGTTCGCTGGTCATGGAACTTAAAACCAGATCCTTGATCCCCTGGCGAGTCAGCCCGGGCAGATCAAGCTTATGTAAACGGCCGTCTATGCGGATCATCGGGATCGAGCCTTCGGAAAGATGTAAATCCGAAGCTCCCTGATCCTTGGTGAACTTCAAGAGGTCGTTTATTTTAAGCGATTTATCAGTTGCGGAAATACCGCTCACTGCATCAAAATTATCCAATTCGACATCCAAATTAAGGGTTAATTATTAATCGGTACCGTAACCGCTCCATTTGCCAGTCTGCGCATTGAAAGTCACGATCTTACCTGCTCCGCCGGGCATCAAACCGGTAGAGGTAGCGGCGATTCTCTGGATACCATTGGATCCGGGGGTAATGGTGAATTGCCATCTATCCGAAACTATTTTATCGAGGTTGAGCTGGGTCAACTGACGGGTGTCTGTCGGCCAACGGCCATTCTCGGCGTGGTAAACCTTAGAAGCAGCCCAAACAGCTCCAACTGCTTCCTGAGCCTCGCCGGCCCTGGCGCTCTCAACATAGTGCAGATAAATTGGCACGGCGATGGCGGCCAAAATTGCCAAAATTACTACCACCACCAATACCTCTACTAGGGTGAATCCTTTGGTGTCGCGTCGCTTGTTTAGCATAGTACCTCCTTCAAGGGTCTATTGATTTTACTCATTATTGTTTTCGAAAAAAAACTACCTGCATGGAATTAAAAAGTAGTCCGTATCTCTTGCTTCAAGCAATTTCCTCGCCAAGCAATATAGTGACCACCCAATTGACAGTCAACGAAAATATCCCACGGACAATACCGCATCACATGAGGGTAACAAAATCGAAAAAAATCGAGTTCCATTATTTACTCATGGAAATCGATGGAATAATACAATTATATAAAATATTATCTTAACTTGGGTTAACGATGTCTCGGGGCTATTCTTTTATTGATGAATTTAATGGTAAATCTTCCATTTTCGCCAGCTTAAAATCATCAATTTAATCCTCAATGCCCATGTTATCAAGCTTGTGCTACGGTATTGCAGTATGCCATTTATGTTTATTACCGCGAATTGTTGAAATTTTGTCATGAGCAAGCTAAACGCGATAAGTTAGGCGAAAAATTAATGTCATTTTTGCTATAATAAATTTTGTAAACTTCGGGTGACGAAATGTAATTTTTCTCCGAAATTGCCAACTATTCCTAATAACCATATCAACCTATTAAATCGTATTAAATTGCAATGAAAATGTGCTGCGGGTTATTATGAACGATTACGCAAACCAATTATGTAACTAACGGAATTATTAAAGCATGAGGGGTAATTTTTCGCGCTAATTAAAAGTGGCTAACTCATGATCGGAAGTTGAATTCCGCCGCGCGTTAGCCACCATCTACTAATATGTTACTTCAAATAATTACAAACCTAAAAAAAACAATTTACATTCAATGCCCTCATCAAAATTTACCATTATTAATGTTCTCATTAACCCTCTGCACGCCAGGCATATTAAAGTTATCGGGTTGAATGGAATCGGTTCGAATAGGATTTTCATCATTGGCAAGTTTGCCCGGATCGGCACCTTCGGGTACTGGGAAAGACCTTACCTTGGTTTCAGGATGGGTATAAAAATCAAGCGTTTGAGCTAGAAGTGCCCATCGTATCGGGCCGTCCCGCAAGGCCGTTCAAGCTCGAGGTGGATGGCGGACCGACTACAAAAAAGATTGCCGCCGATGTTACCATAAAAGCGACTCCGGCCAAGGTTAATCGGTAACGAAAGTTGCTTAGGACTTCACGAGTTTCCTGCCTGTTGTGGATTGCCTGGAGTACTCTATTTTCGAATCCCCGAGATACAGCCATAGGCTTAAGCTGTTGAGCCGCAATAACTATGGCCCGAAACTCCGACAGTTTGCGTTTACATGAAATGCAATACTGCAAATGATCTTCCACTCCCTGCTTTATGCCGGGAGATAGATCATTATCAATGTAGGCTGATAACCTGTGGGATACCCCTCGACAGTTCATAGTAGATCTCCTTATATGGTTTTAGTTTATCTCTCAACATTGCTCTGGCTCTATTAATCCTGGATTTCACTGTACCCACAGGCACCCGGAGGATTTCGGCGATTTGCTGATATGGCAATCTTTGGATATCGCAGAGGACAAAAGCCGTTTTATAGTCCTCCGGCAAGGAGTCGATAGCCTTTTGTAATATCGGCGCCAGGCTTTCTCCTGTAAAACTTGTTTTATCGGCAAGTTCGATATCCGATTCCTCCTTCAGAAAATCCAGGCTAAGAAACTTCCTCAATTTCCTTTTACGAAGTTCGGACCGTGCCAGATTTAAAGCAATTGTATAAATCCAGGTTGAGACAGCATATTCGGGGGTATAGCTGTGCTTTTGATTATAAATGCGTAAGAAGGTTTCCTGAATTAATTCTTCGGCAGTTTCCTGGTCGATCACAATTCGACCAACGAAGTTAAGGAGACGATCCTGATAACGAGACACCAATTCCGTAAAGGCGTGCTCGTCGCCAGCCTGGATCAACTCCATAATTTCTTTGTCTGATACTTTTGGATGTTTTTTTTCTTTAATACCGTTATTCACGGTTCTCCTTTGCAAGGCATTATAAACTCATATAATTATACAAAAATTCCCGGAAAGTGTTCCGGGAATCTAATGCAAATATAAGGTTTTAAGCTAACCTATTATTTATAAATGTCTTGCGGGTATCCCTTGTAGTTGGTGCTGGTTTTGACCCCACCCGTGGCGTTCTTTTTGAGGGCCTCTTCGAACTTTTTGAATTTCTTTATTTGCTTGTCGACTTTCTCGTTTAGCTTAGCCACAGTCCAGGATAGCACTACCACCGATGCCCCTAAAAGTATTGAAGTCAGATCTCCCATGTTTTCCCCTTTCAATAGGGTTATCGGATATAAAAAGGGATACTTTAGCAGGTGGGTCAAATAACATCAGTGATGAGGAATTTTTTCCCGGAGGACAGCGGCTAAATCAAAACCTAATGATAAACCGCCAAGGCCATTACCCAGGAGATCAAAGAGGTCAATAAAATTGGCAATATTAGCAGGGTCAGGGTTTTTATAAGCGAGGCTTTAAAATACTCATTGGTAAGTACCAGGCAAAGATGCACCGGCGAAGCCATGACACCCATGAAACCGCCAGCGAAAGCCAAAAGCATCCCCGCATTTTGCGATACCTGCGCCGTGCCCAAAAGCGGTAGAACGATAGGAAATCCGACTCCTATATATGCCGACGTCACTCCGGTCAAAAGCCCGACCACAAATGGCACCACGAAAACGACCATCATAGGCGCGATACCGAACTCCAGGAGTTCTCCATAAAAAACCATCGCCACTTTGGTTGTTTCGATAGCATACATTAATGTCATAACTCCGAAAATAAGGGCGATGATATCGAGCGAAAAGCCCTGCTTAAGACCGTCGAATACTATGGGACGTGAGACCTGCTTCTTTATTATCACAACGACCAAAACCAGGATGACTGCAAGAACCAGATCGACTTTGAAGAGCAGGCTCAAGAGGACAATCAGAATTATAGGCCAGAGCGAACCCAAAAGATTTAACCAATTGATTTTGTTGCCGGACCTCACTGGCGAACCGATCCGTTTGAGGATGAAACCTGAAACTATGCAAGTCAGCGAAATCGGGAAATTGATACGGGCAACATCCCAAACTGAAACATTAAGAACCGCGGCAGCTAAAATTATACTGGGATAGAGCGGCCAGGTAGTTTCCCAGACGTGGCGCCACCAATAGTTGGCAGCTGTATATTGTTCAGGCGAGGTATTCGAGCCCTCCCCCATTTGTTTTACAATAGGTGCAGAAACCATGGCCCCACCCGGCATTGGAAGAAGACCGATTATCGCCGGCGCGATTCGGGTTA
The DNA here is from genome assembly GCA_963801605.1 of uncultured candidate division Zixibacteria bacterium. Taxonomy (GTDB): domain Bacteria; phylum Zixibacteria; class MSB-5A5; order UBA10806; family UBA10806; genus UBA10806. The sequence goes on along the minus strand of CAWDFP010000006.1, from coordinate 989,829 downwards.
CCCAGCCTGGCGACAGAAATGATTCAAGCGAAGCCACCATCGAGCGCACATAGCCGGCCGATTCAAAGATATTGGCAAAGGTTAGGATCAGGGCGACAGTCAGTACAAGTTTCCAGGTATTAAGGCTGATCAGGGCCTTCCAAAGCATTTCCCATAATTCGCCAGTAAGCCCGAAATGATAAACGCCAAGGAAGATTGCGCCTGAGATCAGGGCCACTCCAATAGGAATCTTAAATCTGATTAGTACTACAGTTAGGACAAAGAGCAAAAAAAGCGGTATCACGTCAACATATCTCCGCGCGGTAAAGTATGCGAATACGAGGGAAAGTCAAATAAAAAGCCCTTGTCAATGCCACTGGGTCTTGACCACGAGTCCATTATTGTTCATTATCTCCCCTTGTTCAATATTATTGAACATTCAAAATGAACAAGACTGAGATCTGTCCGACCTAGCCGAGTTCCATAGCCCATTTGTAATAAAAAAACCGGGGTTCTTGCAGAACCCCGGCCGGGAAATGTCACTGCCGAGTTTGAGGCTCGACGGTACATCACGATACTACTTTATCCTAAATGATAGCGTAGCCAAAAATCTTTGAGCGTTGTACTCCTCGGTGCTGCCAATTGAGGGGTCCTGGCGTTTCCAGGAGCCGCCAACGAAAGCTAAATCGAAATTGGCCGAGTTTTCAATTACTATTCCGGCGCCAACCGTGAAAAATTTGGGATCGCGAACTACAGGGTATCCTTTAAAGGAATCGGTTCGCTGAAATATCCGGCACGAAGGCTGATGCCCGCAGAACGAATCAGGTATTCAGCCCCAAGATGATAACTTAAAACATCGCGATAGTACTGCCTCACCAAACGATCAGCCGCGGAGAGGTCCTCGAACCCCTTCTGATAGCTCAATTGAGTATAGTCGAGATAACTGATATCCGCGGCAAGAGTGAGGTCTCGGATATTAAATTCGCTTCCCAAACCGAATGAAAAAGGGAGGGTGTAACGATAAGAGAATTCGCCATTACTGATATTTCCGCCGTCAGATGTTGAAGACGACTGATCAATCGAAAGCGAGGTTGGAAATCTTATTACAGCACCCAAGTTGAGCCAATTCGTGGCGGCATAGGTGGCGCCGAGCTTACCGGAAATACCGGTGTAGCTATCGTTGATATTCATGGCGATAATGATAGGTCGCGCCACCAAAAGTGGAATCAAAAAATGCTGAATAATCATCATGACCATCGAAAATATCCAGCGAAAGACCAACCGAGGATTTAGGCGAAACCTCAATAGCGCCGCCAAAAGACCAATCCCAAATACTGCCGGTTTCGTCCTCACCACCGCCATAACCATTCAAATTGGGATTATCAAACCAATTATTACTGGAAGAATAGCGGAAAATTCTATCGAAGCTTTTCACGCGGTTGACAGCAATTCCAACCGACATGCCACCCCGCTCAGTGGGAATAGGAAAAATGGCCCAAAGGCTCCCTAACGCAGGTGTTGTTGAGTCGCGCCTCGGGCGTGTTAATTCCATATATAGAGGTCTTATTGTTAAATCTCTGCTGGGTCAGAGTACCCGAGATTTCGGTGCTTCGAATTCTGGTTAAAAGAGCGGGATTATAATAAAGAACCGAACCATCATCGCCGGCGCCGAATCTGCGCTCCGCCCATGCCAGAAGCCCGGCCGCCAACGGGGAAATTATTTTCGGTCGCCGGTTCGTAAACCTCTAAAGAGAATCCTGCGAATATTGCGCCTACGAAATCGAATATCCAAAAGTTATAAAAAGCGCTGTAAGTGCCAGGGCAAAGTAAAACCGTTGCCCGCGGTTAGAATAGAATTTTCATCTTTTCTCCTATCGTCTGCCTCTGGTTGATTTGCCGCCAGATGAATTATCATCACCGCTTGATGTTCCCTGATTGCCGGATGATGGCGTGGACGGCGTTCGAGTGCCAGTATCGCTCGGTCCCGGTGAAGATGGTGGAGGCGAATAGCTGCTTCCCGGAACATTTGGCATTGTACTCGGCTCACCTCCCCGACGGGTTCTTACGTCCTTACCAGGCAGGTTTTGACCGCCATGACCGTAGCCTCCATCGCCATAATAAGGATCGTACCACCAGGGATAATAAAAATTGCCATAGTAGGACGGGTAACCGAAAAAGAACGGGCTATACCATCCGTACTGTAACGAGTAGGGATTGTAGAAACCGTCATAATAATAGGGATATTCATAATAATAGTTGTCATATACCCCGGTCCCCGGTTCCGGCCCCTTAAGTTTGGTATAACATCCCGCTATGGTCAGCGATAAAAAAACCGCCACCAGGACGGTAATGTACGTTCTATTCATAGTAACCGCTCCTGCGTTAATAAAAGAACTCTGTATAAACCAGGCGAGCCTCTCGATCTATCGAGCTGGCATTTGTCCGGTTTCGTAAAAGATCCTTGAGATCGAGTTCCAATGACAGTCCATCGGTAAGATACCAGACCAACCCCATATTGAAGAAGCCTCGTCCTCTTCCATAGACAGAATAGCGGGTGTTATCGTTTAAAGCTAAATCGTATTCGGTTAAGAAAAGCATGTTATTACCAAGATCGGCGTTGAATCCCACAAAGGCGGATGGGTCACTGTCTCGTTCGTTTTCGAGACTGTAGTTTGCACCCCAACTCAAGCCGGCATTATTGGAGTAAAACTGGAAATTGGAGGTAAAAGCCACGTAAAAACCGGTCGATTTTACCTGGTAGCGCTTTAATGAATCATCATAAGGCCCAAACCCTTGCGAATTGAAGCCTATTGCGACTGCCGGAAAACCGTGACCCTCTTCAAGAAGCCGGTCAGGCGCATTTGAAATTCCAAACGTGGAGCCCAGTTCGGTGTGGTATCGGAAAGAACCGAGGATGCTCCATAAGCCAAGGCCGATTGAAAATCGATTCATCAAGCCGATGCCCAATTGGGCCTGCAGTCCGCCACCGGAAAAAGTACGCATATCGAGATCGAATGAACCTTTGGGAAGCATACCCGCTGTCGGGGTATCTGATGGTCCAGCGAATAGGCGTTCGCGGTATATTGGCGAAGGCGTAGGCGGAATCATCAGCAGTTTCATGCTGCGCCAGAACCGGCGCGGAGATCAAGAGCAGGAGAGCCATTAATTTGGCCATCGTACGATTCATGGGCCGATTGTAACACAAAGCCGATCGACTGTCAAATAAATTAACTCGATTCTATTATCAAAGAACTAAACTTACCTAAATACGTGAAGAGCAAACCTTGTGCCCGATATATTATACGTCATAAGGATATGAATTGTTGATGGTTATACGAGAAAATGAAGGTATTCCGCCAGTTCCCGCGCACAATATTCTGTGCACGGGAACTCCTTTTCGCACAATCTTATAGCCGTTCCCAGCGCTTAAATATATCGAGGATATGCGTTTTTATTCGTTCAGTGACAGCGTTGAAAAATTGCTCGGCTTTTTTCTGATCGAAATCGAGGAAACCGGCTCCTTCCTTATAGGAAAGAATTGTACCGGGATTGGGATAGACCGAGAAACCAGGCGGCTGAAGATAAACCATTTCATCGGAATAAAATTCTTTTTTAATAAGCTCCGGGCGAAACGCCTGAACTACCGCGTTTTCGTCAGTAGCAGCATGGCCGCCTGCTCGTCCATAAATCTTCTCGACGAGATCGTCAGCAACATGTCCACCAATCCACCGATACAATTTTGATGCGCTTGGCGTGCCAGACCTCGCGAACAGCCCGTGCCAGACGTTCGGTATTGCCGCCGTGGCCATTGAGGATAACGAGCTTCTTGAATTTGCAATCGGCGATTGAGATCATTATTCGATCACATATTTCTCGAAAGTATCAGCAGACACCGAAAGCGAACCCGGATAAGCCAGAAGAGTCCTGGTGATTCCGTGGTTTACAATCGGCGCGATGATGGCGTGTAAATCGTCGGCAATTCTTTTGGCCATTTCCATGGGAATGAGATCGTCAGTTCCCAACGGGGCTACGCCGTGGGCTTCGATAGTACCTACCGGCAGTATGGCTGTATCGTATTTTTCGGGGACGAGTTTTTCAAACTCCGCCCAGTTCAGTTCTTCCCACAACATCGAGTTCACCTCTTTTGATTATTGAATAATTAAAATTTATCCTTATCACCTGCATAATGCAAATTACAAAAACAATTCCTTGCTCCAAAACAATTGAAAGCACGGCAAGACCTATGTTCCAGCCCAAGCCGCGAAGAGCCGTTCAGAATTTTCCACAAGATGAATATGATCAAAGCGCCGACAACCACAACCGCAAGATTCCCCGCGATAAGTCTGAAAGCCGATTTCGCGATCATCGGGCGTGTAAAGCGAATTGCCTCTGTGACAGAACCAGTGTCTCCTGAAACGAGCCGGGCCTTGAGAAGCTGGATATAAGTCGAACCAAGCAGCATGAAGAAAAGAAAAATTACGATCTGCCAGAATATTCCAAGTATCGATATAAGTTTCGCAAAGAAAACTCCAAGAAAGATGGTAATTAAATATACCAGGATTGAAAAGAGCGACGCTTTGATAAAGCCCGGCCAGAATGAAGCACATCGAATTAGAAAATCTTTCAAAGGATTGTTGGCATCAAGTGTGGCTTTATTGTTATCTAAAATGATCACGCCGTATATTCCGCCGGAAAAATATGTCCGAAGAAGCATGTAAAAAGTCAATATTACCACAGCTGAAATGATGAATGTGCCGAGCATTTGAGCATCATTGATCAGGATATCGCTCAACATGAGCGGTGAGATAACCGGCCAGAGGCTCAGGGCGGCCTGGGAATGATCATAGCGATTGCGAAGAATTACCAGGATCGGGGCCATAATCAGAAAGGCTCCAGTTAAATTCAGCAGGAGAAACATGAGCGTTGCCGCAATGAGCCTGTTTTTAAGAATATTTTTCATAGTATAAGCGATAGTAAAAATTCCACACCAAAAACCATATCCCATTCGAATGATATCAGGCGCGAGCCAAACGATTTTTCGGAAAAGGTGTTATTGGCAATATTTTCATCAAGCGCATATTGATTGACCAGTTCGGCGGACAGCGGACGGGAAGACGCAACAAACTTCAGATCTACGATTTTCAGATTATTCTCCATGATGGTGGTATCTATGGTAGTGCCGTCCTCAAGGCTTAGCCTGATTTTCTCAGGCAGGACACCATCGAGTTCGCGCACAACTGTAACTGTAATCTCGTATTCTTTTGTCGAATCCGAATTTTGAAATGATTTGTATTTGATATTTTTAATAGCATAGTCAAGTCGCGTCGTACCATTGATAAATTGGCCGGCAAAACGGCTCATTTCGGCACCGGCATAGATAGCGCTGAGATTAACAAAATCATCTTTTTGAGGATGCTTAAATCGAAAATTGTTGGAATAGGCTTTCAAAAATGTATCGAACTTATCCCGCCCAATCAGATTTTCAAGGGTTTTAAGCACCAGGCTGCTTCGGTTGTAGACGGCAGTGGCATAAGACATTTCGTCAGGATAGTCCCAGCTTTTCAGGTCAATCGGATATTCACCCTTAACCATGATCGCGCTCAAGTGTTCGAAAATTGGAAAACTAAATTTGTATCCCATAAAGTTTAGTTGACTTAGACTATCTCCGCCCGATGACAGCAGACGTTCGGTTACGTAGCTGGTCAGGCCCTCATCAAGCCACGGTTCAATGGCTTCATTGGTGGCAACAGTAGCATAAAACCATTCGTGAGTGATTTCATGAGCGATGGTTAGCGCCAAAATTGACTTCCCAAAAGAGAATAATCTTGTGCCGGGATAGCTGATTACCACCATACCGGGAAGCTCCATCCCGGAGGCGCCAGATTGAAAATCAACTAAAGTAAATGTTTTATAAGGATATTTGAAGAATTTTTCGGAATCATAACAAAGGGATAATTTGGTCAAGTCATCCGTAAACGGTCGCATATTTTAAGTGACGTTTTTCAAGCAGATAGCGGATTTTTATCCCGAGTGTATCAGACTCGATTACCTCGAAACCCGGTCCGCAGACAAACGCGAAATCGATAACGGTATCGGCGTGGGCATTCCAAATGGTACGACTGCTATCGCGCGAAACCTCGGTTAATTCCCCCGTGGAGCCAACCGCGAAACCCAGCGGAACATCGAGCCTGACATCATAGCTCGAGAAATTTGAGAAAAACTCGCTATTGGAATGATATTCGAAATCCTGCAGAACACCTTTCTGGTAGCCGCAAAGAATGGGGTGCCAGTGTGAAAGGAGGTAATTGCCCAGATCGTTATAGCCAAAACGCATCAAGGTTTTGGGTATCTTCAGTTCGAACTTTAGCGAAATTGAAATCGTTTTCAGGGGTGGCAATTTCGTTGGAAGATTAACGTATAAAAGCGTGCCGGACTCCTCGATGCCGTTGGAATCGATAGACAGCGAATCGATGGTAAGGTTTGAAATTTTAAGCTCAGACGTATTGCCTGCAGCCACCTCTGATCTTATCTCCGAGTTTTCCCGGCAGAAGGCGCTGGATGTATCCTTGAATGCGTTGGGATAAAGATGAAAACAGATTTGAGAAAGAGTATCCGAGGTCGGATTCATAAACTCGATATTCTCGAATCCGGTTATATTGTTGTTAGAGGTATCGAGCTTAACATCCATTCGATATGACGCCGGCAATTCAGGCGAAAGTGATATCAGCGCCGGCCGCAGTAATATTGGCAACGATGCCCGAAAGTCCGATCATGCGGATACAACCTTATTTTCAAGTATTCCGATTTTTTCAATTTCAACTCTCACCACGTCCCCCGGCATCATAGGTGCGACTCCGCGGGGCGTTCCAGTGGAAATAAGATCGCCCGGCAAAAGTGTCATGACACTCGATACAAAAATAATAAGTTCAAAGATATTCCAGAGTTGTTCGGATGATCTTCCAGACTGCTTGCGCTCACCATTCAAATATGTCTCAATTTTAAGGTCAAGAGGATCGATGTCCGTCACAATCCAGGGACCAACCGGACAAAAGCCATCGAATCCTTTGGCGCGAGTCCATTGGCCATCCTTCTTTTGTAAATTCCTGGCAGTGACATCATTAACACAGGTATATCCGAAATATACTTTCCTTTACTTTACCAAGATCCGCCTCGGAATATTTTCCGTCCGATGACCGCAGCCAGCTCCCCTTCGTAATCGACTCGATCCAGTTGAGAATATCTGGGTATGGAATCGTTGGGGCCTATTACGGCGGTTGGCGGTTTCATGAAAATAATAGGCTCTTCGGATGGCGTTCCCGCGAGATTTGACATCTCTTTGATATGCTCCGGATAGTTTTTGCCAATCAAAACGATCTTCGATGGCGTAACAGGGGCAGCAAGTTTGCCCATCTCCAGTTTTACTTTCCGTCCCATGTCCCGGGGGCTTTCCCAGGGGGCATTGTCCAGTAATATGACCTCGTTTTCATGGACTCGGCCCCAAAATATCCCGTCATATTCCTTTATTCTGACATATTTATTCATCCAGCCAACTCCTTCAAATGAAGTGTCACGCATTCTTTAAGAATTTGAAGATTGTAGCCGCCCTCAAGAACCGAAACCACGCGGCCGTCGCAATACTGACCGGCGATCTCGTTTAATTTCGAGGTCATCTCGCCAAAATACTCAGTGGTAAGATAGAGATCGCCCAGGGGGTCGTCACGGTGTGAATCGAAACCGGCCGAAATCAGGAGAAGCTGCGGTTCGTAATTTGAGAGGGCGGGAATAACTATCTCTCGGAAAGCCTCCCTGAAATCCTCGTCTGATGATCCGGGCGCCATCGGGATATTGATATTAAAACCCAATCCTTTCCCATCGCCTTTTTCGATTTCTTTGCCAGTCCCCGGATAAAAAGGAGATTGGTGAAGCGAGATATAAAGGACTTCGTCAGTATCGTAAAATGTATCCTGTGTGCCATTGCCATGATGCAAATCCCAATCTATGATGGCTACGCGTTCGAGTTGCCAGCGTGAAAGGGCGTGGGCAGCACCAATCGCGATATTGTTGAATATGCAAAAACCCATGGCATGATCCGGCTCGGCATGATGGCCCGGCGGCCTGACGGCGCAGAAAGCCTTTTTAAGTTCTCCCTGCATAATTCGATCAATGGCCTCGATGACGCCACCGACAGCTTTTCTGGCGGCTTCCGGGCTGTGAGTCGAGGCGGCCGTATCGGGATCGAGCTGAACTATACCGTCAATCTGCATATTTAGGATACTATCCACATATTCGGGAGAATGCACCAGGCAAATTTCTTCTCTGGTGGCCGGACGAGCGGGTATCGGGGTAATTGGTAAATCAAAGGCCTTGATGCCCTCCTCAACTGCCCGCAGTCTCTTTGGAGATTCCGGATGAGTCGGCCCAGGATCGTGCATGTAAAATACGGGGTCTAATACTATGCCAAGTTTTTCAGACATAACTGGAGCACATTCTTTTCATCTGATAAAATACATTCCTCAATATCAAAATTTAATCATTAACAAGATTATAAGGCCAACTGTTCAAATCACAAAGCCGCATTTAAGTAAATTTAATCCATAGGTTTAGCGCTTGCAGCGTTCAATATTAACGGAATAAGCTCCGAACCAACGATAGCAACAATAATTGTCGCTCCACCTATCATTTGAACAAGGTTGAATCGTTCCCCCAATGCGACAAAAGCGATCATATAAGCAAAAACTGGCTCGGCGCAAAACAAAAGCCCCGCTCTGACAGCAGTTGTCCGTTTCTGGGCCCAGGTCTGAACAGAAAGCGTCATTGCCGTGGCAACTATTGCCATAAAGATTACGGCGATTATTATTTTCGCCGATGGCACAAATATAATATTTTCAAACGGCAGTACAACCGCCGAAAGTACAGTCATAGTGACAAGTTCTATAAAAGTCAAACTGAGCGAATCATATCGTACTGTCACAATTCCCATTAGATAGATCTGAGCACCAAAAGCAATTGCACAAAGAAGAGTCAAAAAATCCCCAAAATTAAATCCGCCCCCAGCCGGACCGGTAAGTAAATATAGCCCTATCGCAGCCACTACCAACGCCATAATCACAAGCAATTCGGGTAGGATTTTTTTATGAAAGAGAAGGATAAATGGGATTAACAACGATGAAAGACCAGTTATAAAGGCAGATTTTGAGGCCGTTGTGTACAGCAAGCCGGCTGTCTGGGTAACAAATCCTACGAAAAGCAAAAGACCCAATAATATGCCGGCTTTGACGCCATCCCAACCCATTGTTGGCAGAGCTTTTTCGGCATAGGGGGTAGATTAGAATTGAAGCGATTGCGAATCTAACAAAGATGAACAGGACTAAAGATATATCTTTGCCAAGGATATCTTTTATGACGGTAAAAGAAATACCCCAGATCACAGTACACAAAAATAGCGAAATATCCGGAAGATAGTTTTGCGGGGCATCCTGTTTTGTAGTGATCAATATTTACCGCCCCTTTGAGATATCAAAATTAATTCCTTATGGAGTATAGTATTTATCATCGATGGGGAAAATAGAGATGTAATCATTCAGGTGCAAGGATGATTTTAATAATTCAGTATAAATCTATTAGATTTGTTAATTTGGGAAGATATTACTTTTTATAGGTAGCCCTGAGCGCTTGTTTTAAATCATCAATTAGTTCATCAGGATCTTCAAGGCCGACACTAAGCCGAACCATGCCGGGAGTCACGCCTGATTTCGATAGCTCATTTTTGGCAAGGCCCATGTGGGATGTCCAGATCGGGATAGATATTAAGGATTCCGTACCGCCCAGGCTAACGGCGTTTTTTACAACTTTAAGCGAATCGACAAATTTGACGGCCTTTTGCACCGAGCCAAAATCAAAACTTACCATACCGCCGAATCCCGACATTTGGGAGGCCGCCAGAATGTGCTGAGGATGGTTCGTAAGGCCGGGATAGATAACACGCGAAAGACGAGGCTCCCTATCGAGGAATAATGCAACTTTCATAGCATTTTCGTTATGCCGCGCCATTCGAACCGGAAGGGTTTTTAGGCCGCGTTCTATCAGAAAAGCTTGATGAGGGTCGGCACATCCTCCCAATAATTTCATCGTTTCGATAGTTGCAGATATAAAAGCGTTATCTCCGGAAATTACTCCTCCGATAAGATCCGAATGCCCTCCGAGATATTTGGTTGCAGAGTGTACTACCGCTTTGATACCAAATGTCAGGGGTTTTTGATTTATAGGAGTGGCGAAGGTCGAGTCTATAATTGTGAAAATACGTTTCCGCGAAGCGATCTCTGAGATCGCATTAAGATCGATTATCTGCAAATTGGGATTTGTAGGAGATTCGAGATAAATAAGCCTGGTTTTCGAAGTAATTAGCCGCTCGAGTTTCTCGACATTTCCAGCGGGAAAGAATCGGACTTCAATGCCCAACTTCTTGAAGATAGTGGTAAAGAGCTTGGTTGTCCCGCCGTAAAGCGGATATGAAGATACTACCTGATCTTTCGGTTTTAGCATAGTGAGGCAGGCGGTACTAATCGCGGCCATCCCCGATGAAAGCACCAGACTTGCAGGAGCTCCTTCGAGTTTTGCCAGGAGACGCTGAGTTGAATCCAATGTGGGATTGCTATAGCGTGAATATAGATAACCGCCCTTTTTACCGAGCTGATAATCCTTGAGAGCGTCGGTATTGGGGAAAATAAATGTGGAACTCTGGTAGATCGGAGTTACTACCGGACTATTGACTATTTCTTTAGATTTTCGAGGCATTTTTCAGTATGGTATCCTAAATCGTTTATACCGGTTAAGCGCAGTGTATCGATATCGTTATAAAGCTGTTCGAGCTCTTCAGGGCGGTCGATATCATAAGACAACTCAAGTTCTTGCCAGGGGAAACCGCCGGCCTCGAACCTGGTCTTAAGTTCTCGATATACATTGCCCGGCACCCAATTTATATTATCAAATATCCCCGGAATGCAATTGCTAAAACCAAGAATATAAAAACCACCGTCAAAAGTGGGACCCAGAACCGCCCGGTTCTCTTTTAGAAGCTCAAAGGCAATTTTGAAGATCATCGGGTCTAAAAGCGGATTATCCGAACAAACAAATAGTATTTTGTCGTTACCCATTTTAAACAGGGCATCAAAAATGTTCGCCATTCTCTCGCAGATTTTTTCACCTCGTTGCGGAATAAGCATTATATCGTCGGATCGTTGGGCAATTTTTTTATTTTTTTCTTCGGATTTAAACAGGTAAAGGATATTTTCGAAATCCTTTGCACTGTCCGGCGGCCAGTGAGCGATATAAACGTCACATTTGGGGATTTTAAGCGAAGCGGCGATAACGTCAAACAATAGGGCGCGGGCCAAGAGAGCCGCCTGCTTGTCGCCTATCAAACATTCCAGGCCGTTCTTAACCAGTCCGGTTCGAGGATTTTTCGCCAATATGCAAATTGCATTACCGCTTTTCATAAACAACGGGATGCGGGCATTCCTAATTACCGCCCGTCCTACCTTCTTTGCAATATTATTTGACTGCACATAGCTGTGCCTATGGAAATTTGCAGCAGAAGATCATAAAAACAAGTGCATTGCTGCTCCTGGTAATATCAATTATCAATGTCTTATATTAAGATAAGACTCAAATTCGTGAACGCAAGAAAGAAATTGTTTTGGGGCAAACACCACGGAATATATCAAGACAAATACGGGGGGAATTTATTAGACTCCGGGGACTATCGCGTACTGCTAACAAGATTTTTTATTTGAATGCTGCTCTGATTGCCTCGATTATCAAATTTTTATCAAGTTTGGATGCCAAATAAGCGGCCAATCTCAAGGCAATCCTATCGGCCATCATGGCGATTTCTTCTTCCGACAACTTTCTAGCCTGGCCGGGAGATTCGGATTCGATTTTGGCGGAAGAATCGCCAACTTTCGGCTTGCTCGAAGAATTTTGGGAAATTGGCAACGATGCATCGCGGATCTTAGGACTGGTGACAGAATTATGAGGTTCATCGGCGGAAATAATGTCATCAAACTTGATTTTTTCAGGAGTTGAATTAGCGGATAATGACGATGCAGACGCACGAGCAGGGTTAGGTTCGATTTGATTCTCCAATTTTGCCTTACCCTCCATTTCTTTCTTAAACTCGCCCAAAAACCACTCGTAATCCTCATCCTTTTCTACTGGAGTTGGCTGCGATTGAATAGTTTCTTCCACTGGCGGAGGTTGGGGATTGGCCAGACCGTACTGATCATCGTCGATAATCAGGCTCTGGTCATCAGCGCCGAGATCAAAACTGACTACTTTTGAAATTGAGCTGGTTGGATTACTTTCACTTAAATCCAGCCATCCCAGATTATAAGGTTCCTTCTTTTCGTGAAGGTGTTGAGTAGAAGAGACTTGAGAATTATATTTGGTCTCCGGTTGAGCTTTGACGACCGGAATTTTCGGCGCCAAAACTGGTCCCTGGCCTGCCAGACGTTCAGCTACATCTAATAAATCTTTTGGCGAAAAGGGCTTTCGCAGCTTACCGCGGGCTCCGGAAGCAAGAATTTGTTCCTCAGTGATGGCGTCTTTGGCGCCAATCATTAGAACAACTGGAATACCTCCAGTGAGGCGGTCGGATGCTATTTGACTGCATAGCTCCAGACCCGATAGACCTGAAAGCCCCTGGCCTACCAAGACCAGGTCTGGTCTCTCGGCAGAGATAACCTCCCAGGCTTGAAGCCCGTCGGATGTGCATACTACGTCGAACCCGATCTGCCTTAAAAGCGAATCGGCTACGCTTTTTATGGTGGGAGAGGCCTCGGCCACTACTACCTTTTTCATCAATCCTCCACTGAGGTTAAAACCTATGGCGCAATATTATCATCGGCCATTTGACCGGGCACTTAAGCATTACTTTTGTTCATGCTTGGATAATTTATCGGAAGCCTTCTCTAATATCTTCTTTTCTTTTTTTGAAAGATTGTCGTAACCGACCTGATTGATCTTATCGAGAATAGCATCAACCTCGTCCATTAGCTTGAGGCCTTCCTGCCTCTTCTTGGCCATGGCCTCAGCTTTTATCCGCTGGTAGAAATCGAGCGGCGACCAGCGATTGAGCCGCCATCTGAGATCGTATCTCAAATAGAGAAATCCCACCAAAGCGCCGCCAAGATGGGCGAAATGAGCGACACCATCCGGTTGGTAGGTAGAGAAAAATTCGATCGCCACCAGAAACATAACCAGATATTTGACCTTTACGGGAATCAAGAAGTAGACATAAACATAACGTTCGGGGAAGAGCATGGCATAAGCGACCAGAAGGCCATAGATTGCACCCGAAGCTCCGATAATAGGCACATTTGCCATTGATGGTCTGAGAGCCGCAAAAAGGACATTGATGACCCCTGCCCCGATCCCGGCTACAAAGTAAAACTTGGTAAATTCGCGGCTGCCCCAGGTACGCTCCAACTCGGCGCCGAACATCCAGAGGATAAACATATTCATGAGGATATGCCAAAAACTGCCATGCAGAAACATGTAGGTGACAAGCTGCCAGACAAATGCCTTGCCCCATACTAATCCCGGGACCAAACCTAATAATCTATGGAACGGTTCGAGATCGGCAAAGAGGATACGCGGCGCAAAAAACATGGCCGCGTTGGCGATCAGAAGCCATTTGATGGCGGGAGGAAAAAGGCCGCTGTAGCGGTCAAAATAACTGCCGCCCTGCGGTCCGTAGCTGTTCATGCCGAGCCTCCGGGCGGGCTTTTGATAATCTTCCAGCGATAATTAAGCTTGCAGATCTTCTTTAGCATGCCTGCCACGGAACAGTATTTATCGAGAGAAAGATCGATTGCCCAGCGGATATCATCATCAGTCAAATCAGAACCTGTTACAATATATTCCAGAGTTATCGCTTCATAGACGTGCGGGTGATTGGGAGCTCTCTGACCGTGAACCTTGATTTTCAGGCCTTGCAGGTCGCGTTTCTTTTTCTTCAAGATCATGGTTACATCCATGCCCGTGCAGCCTGAAAGGGAAAACAGCAGAAACTCCATCGGCCTGGCGCCGGAATCATCGCCGCCGTGCGCGCGCGAGGCATCGACGATAACCTCATGTCCGGAATCGGATTGGCATTTGAAACCCATTTTGCCATTCCACTCTATGGTAGCTCCGACGACTTTAGGAATCTTTTTGTAGGGTTCTTTGATTTTCATCGTTCACCAAATGTAATTTTTCTGTTCGTTTTACATGTGCCCAATAATATATACCATCGGCAAATTTTGGGCAAGCGTTATAAAAAATGACATAATTCGTAACCTTTCATAGCACCCATTTCCGAATGAAACCTATCGTAATCGAAAAAAAAGACGACTTAAGGGAAAGTCGCCTAAATTTTTATTATTGGTGTATTATTGTCAACTCGCCAAATTTATTCCTCGCCATGACGAATGTGATGCTCATGTTTCATGCAGTGATCCATGATCACCTCCAGCCCGGCGGCCTTTGCTTTTTGAGTAGCTTGATCGTTTACAACTCCGAGCTGCATCCAGACTACCTTGGCGCCCTTTTTAATGGCCTCGTCAACGATCGGTTCGACTTCGTCGCTCTTACGGAAGATATCGACTACATCGATCTTATCCGGCACCGATACCAGATTTGGATATGATTTCTCTCCAAGTACTTCGGTAAGCATCGGGTTTACCGGGATAATTTTATATCCATGAGATTGCAGGTATTTAGCAACGTCATAACTGGCACGTTCGGGTTTATTGGATAGCCCCACTACGGCTATCGTATGCGACTCGCCTAAGATGCGATCGATGATATCAATCATTTTAGGTTCAGCCTTCACGCGATAGAATCCTGTCAATTCTTTCGAAAAGAGCCTTTTTGGGTACGGCCCCGATTATCTGATCCACCACCGCGCCATTTTTAAAGAACATCACTGCCGGGATGGACATGATCGAGTATTGCGATGCAATTTGCTGATTATTATCAACGTCGATTTTACCGACTTTAAGCTTGCCAGAGTAAATATTGGAGGCCTCTTCTACATGCGGAGCAATCATCTTGCAGGGACCGCACCAGGTAGCCCAAAAATCTATCATGACGGGCATCTCGGATTTCTTAACTTCGGTTTCAAAATTGGATTCATCAATTTCGATGATCTTGGACATTACAACTTCCTTTCTTAAATCAAAACAACATTACAAAATAGAAACGAAAGGCGATGGGAAATGGTTCCCCCGTAGGCGGTTAATCGTCTTTCTTAATATTCGATTCGAGTTTCCTGAGACGAGCGATATATTCCGGCAAACGGGCTATAATAGCGTTGATTTTATGCGCCTGCCTGAACTCCCGGGCGGGATAGCCAAAATGGACTTCGCCCGCGGGCACATCGCCGGGCACCCCTGATTGGGCCTCAATTATAGCGTTGTCTCCTATCGTTAAATGCCCGGCTACGCCCACCTGACCTGCCAAGGTTACATGACGGTTAAGCGTCGTAGTTCCGGCCAGACCGACCTGAGCACAAATTACTGAATATTCCCCGATCTTGCAGTTATGAGCTATTTGTACCAGATTATCTATTATGGTCCCGCGGCCGATGATAGTTTCGCCAAGGGTAGCTCTATCGATAGTTGTGCCGGCCCCGATCTCAACATCATCTTCAATAATAACAGTGCCCGCCTGGGGAATTTTAATATGATGATTGCCATCCCAACAATAGCCGAAACCGTCGGAGCCGATAACGGCATTGGGATAGATAACGACGTTATTTCCGATTCTTATATTTTCCCTGATAGTGACATTGGAAAATATATAGGACTTTTCCCCGATTGTGGTGTTTTCGCCGATAAAAACACCTGGAAGTATCGCCACGCCTTCGCCAAGTTTTACCCCTTTTGAAATCACAGCGTTATGCCCGATATGGGCACTTTTCGGCACAGAAACATCATTGGCAATCATAGCAGATGATTCGATTCCAGGCTCCGCCTGTGGATAGAGCCGATAGAATATTCGCATGGCCAGGGCAAATCCCAGATAAGGATTTTTCATTAAAAGGAGCGGCCTGGTCTTGTCATCAAATCCGGGATAGGCGATAAGCGCTGAGGCTTTGCTCGATTCGGCTATTTTTCTAAACTTGGGAGTGGCCACATAAGAGAGTTCGCCTGCTTTGGCATCTTCAAGAGTTGCCAGGCCGAAAATGACGAGATCGGAGCTGCCGTTGAGTTCGGCTCCGATCTTTTGGGCAAGTTCTCCCAGATGAAATTGCATCGGTTATTTCTCTTTAGCCAGCTCTGCTATGACGTCATCAGTTATATCGAGGCTTTCCTTGGCGTAAGCGATGCTTACGTTGGCAGCATCCAACACCATTTCGAAATCGTTTTCAATAGCGACTTTTTTAATAGCCCCGACGATTTTATCCTTAATTGGTTTGGAAAGCTCGGCCATTCTTTTTTCAGCTTTGCCATTAGCCCCGAAAGTGGAATCGAGATATTGCTGCAAAGTGTCCTGTTTAGCCTTGAGCTTATCATCGGCTTCTTTCTTTTTGGCCTGGGACCAAACCAGCGAGTTCTTTTGTTGATCCTCTTTTAGCTTTTCAACTTCGTCATTCATAGCGCCGGCCTGGGTATTCCAATCTTCGACTTCTTTATCAAACTTAGCCTGAGCCTCCTGATATTCCGGAGACTGAGCGAAGATTTTCTGGGAATCTACGTAACCAATCTTCTGCTGAGCCAGCGCGGGAAAAGCAGCAACGAGCATCAAGCCAACCGCTAAAAATAAATGCCTCATAAATTCTCCTTATAGATAATATTAATCTGACTAAATTAGAAGCCTCTGCCAATCTGGAAATGAGTTTTCCACACTCCCTTTTTCGATCCGTTGACGCTATCAAGAGGATATCCAAAATCAAATCCCATAATTCCTACCATCGGAATGAGGATGCGGAAGCCGGGTCCAAATGAGCGCTTATAATCCCTGAAGAGATGGATATCACTTCTTGTCCGGTAAGAATTTCCAGCGTCGGCGAATAAAATGATATAGAATTGCTGATCCGATATGGGAATAGTCAATTCGAGGTTGTAGATTAGATCGAATCGTCCTCGCAGGAATGTGCCATTTGAATCGTAGGGGCCCACCAGGCCATCGTCATAGCCTCTGATAGTGCCATCGGGATCAACTCCTCCGGGCGAGAATTTCTGGCCATAGGGAAGATCTTTATCGCCGTGATAGATGCCGCCCATCGAACCAAACTTGGCACGGCCCATGATCACAAATTTCCAGAACACCTTTTTATAATATTCCGCAATAAATTGCTGCTTAAAATAATTCCAGTTTCCGCCCAAAAACGTACCCGACAAATCTGTTTGGCTGGTAAGCACCGATCCCTTGGTAGCAAACTGCGGTAAATCGCGCGAATCACGAACGATCGTCAGCGTTATCGATGATTGAGTCAGCCAGTTCTGGTTGAGAAGCTTGGCATAGTTAGTATCTACGATAGCAGAATAGCGCAATCGATCCAGGGCGTAAGATCCATATATACGGAAATAGTTATCGGGCCAACGAAGACGGCGTCCAACCTGAAATGTACCACCCTCGTTATGCTGATCGTAAAGCGAGTACCATTGGCGTTTCGTAAAATAAGCGCTTCCCGAAAGCGAGGTGGGGGTATCCAAAAACCAGGGCTCCATATAACTGAAATCAAAATTGTTGGTGGTTTGCCCAAATTGCACGTCGAGCGATGCAGTTTGTCCGGTGCCGAAAATATTTGGAATTCCCACTCCCACCGTGCCTGTGAGTTTATCGACCTGCGAATATCCGGCCCCTACCGAGAATTGCCCGGTTTCCTTTTCGGTTACCTTGATTTTAAGATCAATATCGCCGTTGGGCAGGATATCCCAATTGGGCTCGGCGTTGGCGTAGAAATTGGTGATCATCAAATCGCGAAGAGATCTGCCCAATACGGATCGCTTGAAAACGGTTCCGGGCAATACTGTCAGTTCGCGCCTGATTACTTTCTCGCGGGTCTTGGTATTACCCTCGATATTTACCAGGCGGACGTGTACCGGATTGCCCTCAGCAATAGCCCAATGAAAATTAACTGTGTCGCCCTGGGGAACGTTTTTTTCGTCAACCTGGGCGTACCAATAACCTTCATCCTGATAAGTCTCGTGAAGCTTGGCAATCGATTCATCATATTTTTTCTGATTATAAATCTTGCCCGGATCAAATTGAATGGTCTTTTTAATCCGCTGATCACTTAATATCTTGTTTCCGTCCCAGGTAACATTACCAAAATAATAACGGCTGCCTTCTTTAAGATTGAGATGAATAAACATTCTGGTTTTATCGGAATTGTACCAGAGGGAATCCCCGGTCACTACGGCGTCGATAAAACCCTGATTTTTATAGAAAGCGATGATTTTATCTTTATCTTCGACATATTTTTCGCGGCTAAAGTTGCCGCCGCGGAAAAACGATTTCTCTTTGGTCGACATCTGATGGCGGAGTTTCCCGGCAGAAAAATGCTTATTTCCCTGAAAGGTAATAGCCTCGATCTTTACTTTTCCGCCTTCAGAGATATTCATGGTAACATCGACTTGCCCGGGAGAACCCTCAATCGGGGTTTGCTTGATATCGACATCGACCATAAGGAACCCCTTATCGGAGTAAAGCGATTTGATTTTTTCGATATTATTCTTAATCGCTTCAGGGGTGACCAATCTGCCCTCGAAGAGAGTCAGGCTCTCTTTGATTTTTTTGGTCTTGATTTTTTTATTGCCGGTAACGCTAAGCTTGCTGAGTTTCGGATATTCAGTGACTTTTATTGTTACATCGATCCCGTTTCTGGCCGGCTCGGTATCGATTTGAACGTCGGAAAAGAGCCCCAATGCATAAACGCCCTTGACAGCGTCCTGTATTATCCCGGGAGATAACTGATCGCCAATAACGATACCGGAAGAGTTTATAACAAGAAAAGTATCAGCGCTTTGTATTCCGTCGACTTTAACCCCCGCTACCGACTTGCCCCAAACGTCGGAGCCAGCCCCGGGCATCGGGATTTTATTATCCTGAGCCTCGGAAATAGCGGCAGTGCAAAGTAGAATTAGTATGGCAAGGAATCGGTTAATCAATGCGTAATCTTCTTTACGAGGATTTCGGTATATTCCTGGCGGTGGCCGGTTGTGCGACGATATTTAGTACGTCTCTTAAACTTGAAAACCACGATTTTATCACCTTTACCATGACCTACAACTTCGGCCGTGACATTGGCGCCCTCGATATATGGTTTGCCTACAATAGGCGTGGCGCCATCGGAGATAAGCAAAACTTTATCGAAATTAATCTCTTTGCCGACTTCGGCCTTGAGACAAGGAACCTTGAGTTTGGCGTTTGGCTCAACCGCTACCTGGGTTCCGTTCGTTTCTATTATTGCGCGCATCATTCCTCCTGTCAGTATCAATTCCTACCGGGATCAGAAAACCTTAAATATAACAAGAATCCCGCCCTCGTCAAGGTTATAAACCTTCCAAGTGCTTAAACCCCTCATGGGCAATTTTGTTCTCTTTAACGGTCGAAAAAGGGGCTTTTTCCTGTTGCCGATAGAGGAATACCCAAAACATAATCCCAATCGACCAGACCCATCCAGCGTGCAGCCGCTCCAACACGATACATAACCCGGTTATCGACGTTAAAAATCTGGGCCGTTTTGACCGCCGAGCCAATCGCGATTCCCAGATCGATATGCCGATAGGCACAGATTGGACCCTTAAATTCGGTATCCACCGGCCTGGCCGCCTTTAAAGCCTCGCAATTTGGAAAACCGCAAGCGCCGCAATCAAGCCCTGCGGCTAAGGCATCCTTGAGGCCAATCAGAAGCACGGCATTCGAGGATGCAACATTGCCGCCATCGCGATCAAATCTGGCCTTCTTTTTTTCAATTCCGAATTTAACCATTCCATCGGCAAGTTCTCGAAGTTTATCACCTGAAACAATCTTAACCTGCACGAAATCTTCACCTTTGGTCTTGGGCGCGGTTCTGGCCGCGAGTTCCATGAGGGACGCCACCTGTAGCACAGCAGTATTCATTTTGCAATCATCACCTTTCAATCATAACTTTAATGGTAAACCTGAATATCGTCAATTATTTCAATCGGTTTTAGAGCCAGCGACAATAGGATCGTCAGACACACGGTTAGCATTAAATCACGGAAAATATTGGTCGTGAGGCTCGAAATATACAAAACTATGAGGGATGCGAAAATTCCCAAATAAATAGGATTCCGCGTTTGAGCCCTAAAATAGCTCCGCCAGGAGCGCGCTATAGCAAAACCCATGAAAATGAGAAAGGCCAAAAGCGCCAGAGGGCCGGATTCCAGCAAAATTTCAAGCGGCGTCGAATGCCAGCTTCTTATGCTGAGATCGCCGGTCTTTTTCAACTCCTCCGGCGGCATCAGCCTGGTAAAGCTTCCCGGGCCATATCCCATCGGGGGCAGATGCGAAAGAGGAGTGAGAGCGTAATTCCAGAGAACCGCCCGGCCACTGGTAAAGCCTCCGGGCTTATCATTTCCAATCCTCTTTTCAATGAGAAATCTGGTTTGAGGCAATATCGCCACAATTGCCAGAACGGCTATTAACGTGATAACAGCTGCCTTTTTCGCGAGATAATATCCTACGATTACAAAACCTATTAACGCTGCCAGCCATCCGGATCTGGTTTGCGTCAAAAAAAGCCCCAGCGCCATTATTATGATAGCTCCGGCATAGAGCCATCTATTCAATCCCCGTTCCTGCCAGAAAAACACTAAGCCCAACGGAAGCATCGCAGCTTCAAAAAGAGCCAGGGTTGTATATCCGCTCGAAAGAGCCGCCGCCCGGTCAAGACTATCTTTGAAATAGTTATAGACTGCGAGCACCGAAACTATAACTGTTGCCCAAAGCAGCAATTCCACAATCGTTCTTTTTGACAAATTCGCCGAATAGGCAATTAAGGGAAATAAAGCAAGTAAAACCAAGGTCTTCCCCATTTGCTGGCCCGACATGTTAAGCCCACCGACAAAAGCCGAGACGATAATTAACACCAAGAAAATAATAAGGGTAATCGATTCCCAGCGAGGCAACACCTGGGCTTTCTGGCGTCGAATCCAGAGGCAAATTCCAAGTATTAAAACCGAAATTATCAGTGCCTGAGTTAAGGCTCGTAATAGAGGAGCCGTAACTGCAAGCGCATAAACGGCAAACTGAAATACCAATAAACTTTTGGATTTATCTTGCACTCGATGGGAGCCTTAAAGAACTAACGCTGATATAAATCGCTCATGTTTCGTCTGACACAAAAGCTACCGATAAATTATGCCGGCGCTTTAAATTTTTCTGTCATGTCGACCTCGGTATTCATATCAATTACCTTGAACATTTCCGGATGAAGCGAGGTATCGACTATGAGATCGATCTTGAGTTTGTTGTTTCGTTCCATATTTCGCATGCGCGTTGGATTGCCCGCCAGAAGAATCTCGCCAACCTGCGGATTGGCGATGAGCTGGTAATGTCTGTTGCGAGAGGTCATTGTGGCGCGCTTAAACCAGCGTTCGATCTTCACCGCCATTGATTCCCGCGATAAAACTCGTCCCACGCCTCCGCATATCGGACAGGAATCCGAAAAGGTATGCATAAACGACGGTCTGATTCGTTCGCGGGTCATTTCCACCAGGCCCAAATCGGAGATCGATGAAATGTAATTTTCTGAACGGTCATGGGACAGGGCGTTTTTGAATTCATCGTAAACCCGCCGACGGTTTTCTCTATCCTGCATATCGATAAAATCGATAATCAGGATACCGCCAATATCGCGAAGCCTGATCTGACGGGCGATTTCGCGGGCAGCCTCGATATTAGCGCGGTAAATAGCGTCCTCGCCTTTGCTTTTGGCGCTTAAACGGCCGGTATTGACATCAACTGTTACCAGAGCTTCGGTCTGATCGATGACAATATTAGCGCCACCTTTAAGCCAAACCTTGCGATCGAGCATTTTGTCGATCTCGGGTTCGATTCCATACTTATCGAACAGCGGTTCGGGGTCCTGGTAATGCTCGACACTGGAGCAGAGCCTGGGATCCAATACTCGTAGATATTTTATGATTTGGAGATACTCTTTTTTATTGTCGACCACCAGGCGAGTCACATCGGGAGTTAAGAGATCCCTGATGATCCCACCTGTAATCTCCATCTCTTTATGTACCAGGTCAGGAGCTTTCGATTCCTCGACCTTCTTCTTCATCTTCGACCAAAGTTTGGTCAGAAGCGACATATCGGCCTTGAAATCTTTCTGATCTTTTCCTTCGGCTACGGTCCGAACAATGATTCCGAAATGAGGAGGCTTCAGCTCGCCTACTATTTTGCGAAGTCTTTTCTTTTCTGTGCTATTCGATATTTTTTTTGATATGCCCACATGTTTTCCGCCGGGAACCATGACTACATAGCGACCCGGAAGAGATATCTGGGTTGTCAGACGAGGACCTTTATTATTTATAGGTTCCTTTGATAACCTGAACCAGCAGTTCCTGACCCTTCTTGATAAAATCGGTAATTACCGATGATCTCCTGCGAGCGGTCACCCGCGGGGTATCGAGAGTTTCCTCATCGACGTAATCCATATCGAATAGAAGGTTTTTCTCACCCTGGTAGTCGGAGGTGTCGGAGAAATGCAGAAATCCCGCCTTTTCCATACCGATATCGACAAAGGCCGCCTGTATTCCCGGCAGGACAGCGGTTACCTTTCCCTTGTAGATATTTCCGACTATGCGCTCTTTTTCGGGACGCTCAACCAGGAGCTCGACAAGCTTCCCCTGTTCGACCACCCCGATACGCGTCTCGTAATCGGTTACGTTAACATATATTTCAGAATTCTTTTTTGTTTCCAAGTTCTCTTTCAAATACCTCTCCGACGATCATTCTATAACCTCTGACAAATTCCGCTCCGGTGATCGCCTTGCCGGATTGCGGTTTCAGTTCCAATATCTCGATTCCGCCCGCGCCGCAGGCTATAACGATCCCTTTCTGAGGATCAGCCTGCACCACCTGACCGGGCTTGCAATTCACAACATCGAGATCGATCGGCCGGGTTCGCTGAATCAAAATCTTTTTATCATTTCTAAAAGAATAAGCTCCCGGACGGGGCGATAGCCCACGTACCAGGTTATGAACCTGACGGGCGGATTTCGACCAGTCGATATTTCCCATCTCCGGATTAAGCTTGGGGGCTGGTGTAGCCTGACTACTATCCTGAAGAAGCGGATTTATATTGCCAGCGTCTATCAAATCCATAGTTTGAATCAATAGCTCTCCGCCGAGAGCCGCCAGGCGATCATGCAGTTCCCCAAATGTTTCATCCGGGCCAATCGTAGTTTTTGCCTGCTTGATTATATTTCCGGTATCAACCGATTTGCGGAGAAAGAAGGTGGTAAGCCCGGTTTCCTTTTCTCCGTTGATGATCGCCCAATTGATAGGAGCGGCGCCGCGATATTTGGGCAGCAGGGAACCATGCAAGTTGATACTTCCTTTGGGCGGCAACGTAAAAACCTCTTCAGGCAAAATCCTGAAAGCAACCACTACAAACAGGTCAGCTTTATAAGACGATAAGTTTTGGAGAAACGTCGCATCCTTAAGATTATCGGGTTGGAGGATATCAAGTCCTCGCTCCCGGGCAAATCGTTTAACCTCCGACGGTTCGACTTTCATGCCACGTCCCCTGGGCTTATCGGGGGCGGTTACTACAGCCACCACCTGGTGTTTCGATAATAAAATTTTTTCCAGGCATCGTGAGGCAAAATCAGGTGTCCCAAAATAGACAAGCCTCATTATACCCTTTCGCCGGCCTTTATCCTCGTAAGCTTGCTCTTGATAAGGCTGCGTTGCGCAGACGTGAGCTTATCGATAAAAAGCACGCCGTCGAGGTGATCGATCTCATGCTGGATAACTCTGGCGATCAGTCCCTCGGCCTCAAAATAATTTTCTTTGCCATCGAGATTGAGCGTTTTAATGGTAACTTTGTTGGGCCGCGGGATCATCTGATATAATCCGGGGAACGACAAACATCCCTCTTCGCCAGTAATAATTTCCCCGGACGTTTCCATGATCTCGGGATTGACAATGATCTTGGGTTCGGCCAAAACGTCGAAATGGCTTAAATCAATTGCAAAGGCCCGGATCGTTCTACCAACCTGATTGGCTGCGAGACCCAATCCTTTAGCGGCCTGCATCGATTCGTTCATATCGTTCAAAAACTTAACTAATTCGCCGTTGATATTCTCGACAGCCTTTGACTTCTCGCGGAGAACTTGCTCTCCATAAATTTTAATAGATATTACTGACAAGCCTAACAACCCCTTAAATTTAATCCATCTTGCCGGCTATGGCGCTTTTGACAAACTCGATTTTCGCTTCGTCATCTACTTTTAAGACAATAGCGTTATCTTTGATATTCCAAATAACTCCGATAATCCCGGAATTAGTCAGGACCTTATCTCCTTTTTTAAGCTCGGCGATCATCTTTTGACGTTGTTTTTCCTTTTTTTGCTGGGGCCGAATCATAAAAAAGTACATAAATCCAAAAATCAACGCGAACATTATGATCAGCGATATTCCACCACCAGCACCGCCGGATCCTCCGCCCTGCGGGGGAGTACCCATTAAAATCAATCCACTTAGCAAATCAGCCTCCTTTATTGGTCACATCAAATTTTCCCAAAAAAATAATATACCCCAATCATCCATTAATGTAAACTGTTTTCGCATCTTGTTGTTCCCCGTCAACGCTGTCAAATCGCCAGATTGATAGGGATATGCGACCATCTAACAATATGTTACAATATTGCATCCTAAGCGCAAAAAGCTGTTTTTTATGGCGTACAGTTTATCGATGTTGGAAACTTTCAGTAATTCCTTCGCAACTCACAGTTCGAAACTCATAACTATTATATGATATCCACGGAGGGGACATCGCCGCCCAGGATACGAATTCCGGCCACTACCTGTCCCCGAGTATGGGCAGTATGAGTATAGAGATGGTGCAAAATCCTCTCAAGGGGGTAGGAATACTCCTTATCCCACTGGACAGCTCTTTCGGTATTAAGCTCCTCGGGCGTCAGGTTTTCAAGGAAACGGATGATATCGGCGTCAATTTGTTTCCATTGCTTTTCGATCGTATCGAGATCTGTAAAGTTTTCAAAATTGTATGGTTGAAATTCGCCGGATGTAATCACCTTATTAATCCAGTAGTCTTCGACTTCGATTAAATGCATTACCAGATTTCGAAGCGAGCCCCAGGACGATACCTTTTCCTCGATAAACCTTTTTTGATCGAGGGTTCTCATCGCCTTAATTATATCGTCTGCAAATTTCGCATTATAGCCGAATAATACTCTTAGATACTGCATTACCACGCTCCTTTACTACCTGCGCCAAACTAAGGACAGATAATTAATAAGGCAATTGAATTCTCTTAAAAAAATGGGATTATAAAAGCCAAAAGGCGACAACATAAGATGCCGCTTTTGGTAAAGTTAAAGCCTCAGGATGTCGCAAAGCTCCATCCCGGGGCATTAAAAAAGTATAGTATTAGCCTTTTTGGTTGACCAGCTTAACGAACGGCTCGACATTAGCCAGAACGCGCGAGACCGCATCACGCCAGAAATCGGGCTTGGAAAGATCGACTCCCAAATGTTTTTGAGCCACTTGTTCAGTCGTCATGCGGCCGGTATCGGCCAGAAGAGCCCGATATGAACCGGCGAATGCTTTTCCCTCCTTAACCGCACGGTCATATACTCCGTTAGCGAACAGATAGCCAAAAGTATAGGGGAAATTATAGAATGGCGCGCCGGTGATATAGAAATGCAGCTTCGATGCCCAGAAGAGCGGATGATAACCTTCCTCTTCATCGAGGATACCAAAGAAAGCTTCCTTCTGCGCCTCTTTCATCATCTCATTTAATTGATCTTTTGTTAAAACAGATTTTTTACGCGCTTCATAAAACCTGCTGTCGAAAATGAAGCGGGCGTGGATATTGGAAAGAAACGAAAGCGCGCTCGAAAGTTTCTGATCGGCAAGCATTAATTTTTCATCGTAATCGGTGGCAGTTGCAAATGCGGCATCAGTTACGCGAAGTTCGTTGAAGATCGAGGCGGTTTCGGCCAGATTCATGGGATAAATCGAGGCAAAGGGCGGAGATTCTCTGAGCACATAACCATGATAGGCATGGCCCAGTTCATGCGCCAACGTACTTAGACCCAGGAAATTTCCCGTAAATGTCATGAAGATACGCGATTCCTTGCGGATTGGGATACGGGAACACCAGCCGCCGGCTCCTTTTCCAGGACGATCTTCGGCCTCGATCCAGTGGTTATCGAGAGCATTGCGAGTAAATTGGCCCATTTCGTCGGAAAAGCTCTTAATGTGTTCAACAATAAAATCGCCGGCTTCATCGAACGAAAAGGTTTTAACCGATTTGCCAAGCGGCGCTTCCTGATCGTACCAGCAGAATTTTTCTGTACCCATTAGAGCTTTTTTGGAATTGATATAAGCCCCGAGTTTGGGGCGGCCCTGTACAACTGCATCCCACATAGCATCAATAGTTTCGCGTTTCATGCGGGCATTGAGCAGCGGTTCAAAAAGAGGTGATTCCCAATTGCGGTTTTTATAGATTGAAAGACGGAAACCGGCCTGAGAATTAAGAGCTATAGCGGCCAAATTGGCTCGGCTTTCCCAGGCGCCAACCATCTTCCCGAAAGCCTCGCGGCGAATGTCACGGTTGGGATCAGACATCCTGGGAGCGTTCTGGCCCAAAGAGATCTCTTTCTTCTGGCCATCGGCATCAATTGTCACTCGAAGGTCACCGGCCATTTTATCATAAATGCGATTCCAGGTGTGGTAGCCATTAACCGCAAGCTCAATGGCAAGTTTTTCTAACTCCTCTGGCATTTTAAGCTTGGCTTTGGTGCGCATCTCGTCAAGATAAAAGCTGATATCGGAGATGCCCTTTTTCTCCATAAGTTTTTGCCACTCTTTGTTCGATTGTTTTACCGAAAAAGATTCCAATGAGGCTTTTAGCATGCCCCATTTGGACCCCATCTCATCGAGCTCGGCATCGATTCGCATGGCTTCTTCATCATTGACATTCTGACTGGTAAGGCAACTGACAAAGGCTCCGGCCAAGTGCAGCTCTTCATAGGTTTTTTGAAGTTCCAGTATCCATTTAGCCCACTTGGCGCGGGAATCTTCATTGAGTTTATTTGGCAGCTTATCGAAGCTCTTTGTAAGTTTTGTTATTCCGCTGGCGATATTCTGACGGAATTCAGCGAATTGGGGCGATTTTGAGCCACCGGGGAAAATTGAATCTATTTCCCATCTGGGGGCCTTTGCTTTTTGTTCTGGCACCATTTATACACTCCTTTAGAATCATGTTCATCAAACCGGAAACCAAATAATGTTTTTCCGGATAGAATGGCAAGCGGAATATTAAGTTCGTTGTAGAATTGGTTTGAATGCAAATAATTATTGACACCATTTCTTCTCATGCTATATTAATTATGTAATTTGTTATTGTCTTTCAGTTTGGGATATCAAAAATCTTTATAAACAGCAGACGCTCTTTAGCATTTTGCCATAATTCGCAAGGCAAAATGGGGTAATTGATGGGAGGAATTATGAGAAGTAGGGAATCTTGGGCGGGCGTAATTTTAATGCTGGTTTTGCTTTTTGTAAATTCACCAATTCTGGAAGCTGGAAGCTGCCAATACGTTGTTGGAGATGTTAATGGCAATGGCTCATTCAACGGGATAGATGTGACTTATGCAGTCATCTACTTCAAGGGCGGTTCGCCTCCTCCATATATTTGTTATTGTCCAGAAGAACCATGGTTTGTAGCTGGAGATGTGAACGGATCCTGCTCTTTTAACGGCATAGATGTCACGTATATGGTGACCTACTTAAAGGGCGGGCCAGCCCCGCATCCTTGCCCTGCTTGCCCACCCATGTAAACCCCAAAGTTAAAGGCTATTCGCGGTAATTACTTTAGCTGATAGGAGGAATTGTGAAGATTAATAGATTCTGGGTATTAACAATCTTGTTGCTTGCCGTACTTTCATTAAATTCGCCAGCTCAGAAAGGGCCGGGCTGCCAATACGTTGTTGGAGATGTTAATAATAACGGCGCATTCAATGGATTAGATGTTGTCTATTCGGTTTGTTATTTCAAAGGCGGTCCCCCTCCTCCGTATATATGTGATTGTCCACCTCCCTGGTTTGTAGCTGGAGATGTGAACGGATCCTGCTCTTTTAATGGCTTAGATGTTACTTATATGGTGTGTTATTTCAAGGGCATGCAGCCAGCCGTACATCCATGCCCTGATTGCCCACCAGCCTAAACTCTATTTTAGCGTGCCTTAGGGGATGAGGATTTGGTAAATCAATCTCGTCAGGTTCTTGATTTATTTTTGGCGTATAATGCATTCAACAATTTCCCTATTAACAAGAGCTTTGGTTGTTACCTGAATAGTTTCAATTTTTAGAAAAGACCCCTGGCCGGTTGTTCCGTGCCATGATTGTCATTGATGACATGGTTTCTTAGATCTAATATAAACTTCAGTTGAAACAATATAAGCCGGGTTGACTTCGCCATTATTATCCCCAAAAAGACATAAACCATAATTTTCGATTTGCTTGACTGTCCGCCAAATTACCGCTAAATTCATTCCCTGTGAGGCTGAAACACCCGTTAAAATTAATCCGAGCCGGAAATTGAGAGCATGAATTTCCCCAATTTATTGACCGTTTCCAGGATTCTTCTCTCGCCGGTCTTTATGATACTTATCATTTTTGAAAGTTTCTACTGGCGACTGGCTGCCACCATTGTCTTTATAATTGCCGCTCTGACGGATTTAGCCGACGGTTATCTGGCGCGCCGCTGGGGGATGAATTCCGGATTTGGCCGATTCATGGATCCTCTGGCGGATAAGATTCTCGTATCTACGGCATTTTTGTCATTTGTAACTCTGGGTTATGCTCGGGGCTGGATAGTAATGATTATAATAGTTCGTGAATTTTTAATAACAGGCTTGCGCTCGGTAGCGGCGTATCGCGGAATGGTGATTGCACCATCGATATTGGCAAAATGGAAGACAGTCTCACAAATGGTCGCAATCGCGGTTATTCTACTATACGCGACTTTAGATCCGCTGTTATCAATTTCGCCAAAGGGCAAGGCAAACAGCCTGGTCTGGATCATGCCGATCACGTACTGGCAATGCAATCTTTTCGATATCATTCTTTTTGTGCCCCTAATCCTTACGGTTTGGACGGGGATAGACTATCTGATAAAATCGGGTGGGCTTCTCAAGGGGATGTTGGGATGAGTGCTGCCGACAGGCAAACTGTAGCGCCGGGCGGTTTGTTCACCAAGCTATGCGCCACGTTCTTTTTCTCGGGGTATCTTCCCAAAGCTCCCGGTACCTGGGCCTCGGCTATTACGGTAATAATTCTGTACTTTACCTGGCCGGAGCATTGGTATGCACAATTTATATTGATATTGGCGGTATATTTATTTGGAGCCTGGGCTGCTGGACAGGCCGAACGGTACTATGGCCATGATGGCCGAAAAATCGTTATCGATGAAGTCGCCGGCCAGATGACCGCTTTATTCATGGCGCCTCATTACATACTTGCCTACGTACTCGGATTTTTACTATTTCGTGTTTTTGATATTATCAAACCTCCGCCAGCCAGGCAATGGGAATCGCTTCAAAGCGGTTGGGGGGTCATGGCCGACGATATCGCAGCCGCCGTCTATGCGGCTATAATACTAAATTTCATTTTAGCGCTTTTAAGTAAGTGGGGCGTACATTATTTCTAATTACCATTTGGAATATTTGGGGGAGGAAGCCTTACGAACGCAGAAATAATCACTATAGGCGACGAGATTCTTTACGGGCATATTATCGATACCAACGCCGCTTTTATATCAGAAGCAATCACATCGGCCGGTGCGCAAGTGACCCGTCGGATTACGGTGGGTGACGATGTCGATCAGATCACCGAGGCTATTGCCCGCGCCATGCAAAGAGCAGAACTTGTGTTAACTACTGGCGGCCTCGGCCCCACCAGTGACGACCTGACCAAAAAGGCTATCTGCAAATATTTTAAACGCCCCCTGATTTTTTATGATGACATCCTGCGCAATATCGAAAACAGATTCAAAGCGCGGGGCATTGTTATGCCGGCCATAAACCAAAATCAGGCACTGCTTCCCCAAGGAGCTACATTCATTCCGAATACGCGGGGATCGGCTGTCGGGATAGTACTGGAGGAAGGCGGCCATCTATTTATATCCATGCCGGGTGTTCCCGACGAGATGGAGGCGATGTTAACAGGCTGGATAACTGATACCATCCGCCAACGGTCCGGAGGTTTCGTAACGCTTCATCGTAAACTTCGGGCCACGGGTATTTTTGAATCAGCCCTTTATGAAAAAATCGCCGATCTGGTTGAGACTAAAATCGGGGCGGAATCGAAATTTACCGTTGCCTTTCTGCCATCGCCGCGCGGTGTTGATGTGCGCCTCACAGTCACGACTCGCAATCAGAAAGAAGGACAACGTGCAATAAATGAGCTTGAATCGAAAATATATGAGCGAATCGGGAAATATATATTTGGCTATGATAATCAAACACTGCCGGAAATAGTAGGAGAGCTTCTTCGCCAACGCAAGCTGACATTAGCGGTCGCTGAATCATGCACAGGCGGGCTACTGGGTAAATTAATTACCGATATACCGGGATCATCAGATTATTTCTCCGGCGGCGTTATTGCATATTCAAACGATCTGAAAATTAAGCTTCTTTCGGTGCCGCCCGAAATAATTAGCAAACACGGAGCGGTTAGCGAGCAATGCGCCCGATTCATGGCTGACGGCGCCCGAATAAATCTTGGTTCGGATATCGCCCTATCCATAACCGGAATTGCAGGGCCTGACGGAGGAACGTCAGAAAAGCCGGTAGGGCTAATCTATATCGGTTTATCATCAGCCGATAAAGTAGCGGTGCGCGAGGAACGTTTCGGAACGGAAAGGGAACGAAACCGCGAGCGCTCTGCGACAATAGCTCTTGAGATGGTTCGAAGATACCTTATTGGCATACTTGATTGACCGTTTGCTGGAAAAGTATTATCTATTAAACTGATTTTTGAAATCGATATAAGGCTATGTAAGACAGGGCCTTAGTCTCATAAATTCAATTTTGCATTCATACAAGGAACATAACATTTGGCCATAACGTTATTAATTGTTGTAAAAAGGAACTGCCGACAAAATGAAAATAACCATTTATAACTTGACACCGAAATAGCTCATGGTTATTATTCCGGCACGATATTATTGAGAAAGAAAGTTTTTGCGACCACACAATCCGAAATAAAAATCCCCTAAGAATCAAACGGAGCTAACAGCCAAGTCTGTTGACATTTCAAAAATTATAATTTTCATTTATACACCACGAAGAGACGAACCATTTAGGAGGAAAGAAATGAACATTTACGTGGGTAACTTAGCGCATGATGCCACCGATGAGGATTTACGGCAGGCATTCGAGGCCTTCGGACAGGTAACAAGCGCAACAATTATCAAAGACAAATTCAGCGGTGAATCGAGAGGATTCGCATTTGTAGAGATGCCAACCAAGGCTGAAGCCACAGCGGCTATCAGCGGGCTTAACGGTCAAGACCTAAAGGGCCGGTCGCTTAAGGTTAGTGAAGCTCGTCCTCGTGAGAGCCGCGGCGATAGAGACGGCGGCGGCGGTGGCGGATTCCGTGGCGGACGCGGCGGCGATCGCGGCGGTGACCGTGGCGGCAGAGGCGGAGGTCGCGGCTTTTAATTAGGTCTTCGCACCGGAATTGTCCGGCGTAGCATATAAAAAAACAAATAACCGCATTTAAGATTGGATCGATTAATCGTCCCAAGTAAGGATGCGGTTATATTTTTTTATTAAAAATCGCGATTGCAGTCATGGCACGCGGGTTCCGCTCCCCTTTGGGCGGAAATCCGCTACAAGAAATTCAACTTCGAGATGAAAGCCTCTCAAATATTTCATCTTGCAGTATTTACAATTTCAATGCGGATTTCCTACTTTCGACCCAGAGGGTCGAAAGGCGGAACCCGCGCCATATCCAGCAATTATATAAATAAAAACAAGGCATACTTTCGTACACCTCGTTCAAATCATAACTCTAAACTCGCGACTAATAAACTACTTCTAAAAGTTCCAGTCCGTGGGCCTCGTCCATCTCAACCGCCTCGCCGCATTCGGGGCAAACGAACAAATGGCCGATGAGATCATCCGCTGTTACAACCTGGGAATGACTGCAGGATTTGCATTTGTATTCGACATTGAAAGATTCGATTACAAGCTCGGCGCCTTCTAAAGGAGTATTTTCAGACATAATTAGAAATGCCTGTTGAAGCGGAGCCTCCGCGAAAGTGCTGCCGCGTCGCAAACGAATTTGCTTAACGCTTGTTGCGCCTTTTTCTTCCATCTCATGAAGAAGCCGCTCCACGAGATCTTGAACTATCGAATACTCATGCATCAGTTTCCACCTTTTCCCAGTAACGCAACTGGGTCCTGATTTTCTCAACGAGATTTCCCAATGACTCATCAACCTGTTTGGTAAGTCCGCCCCCTATAGTATAAGGATCGGAAACCTCCATTGCAAATATCTTGATTTCACCGGGAAAATCAAGCCCAAGTTGGGCAGCCGTATCCAATAATTCCGGAAGGCCGCTGTAATGAGGTGATGGCGCAAACACCGGCCCGAGATCATCCGGATTATACTCATAGATGGTACCGGGAACCCCGCGACCAGTCTTGACTGCATCGACGATAATGGCTCTCTCGAAGCCAACGAAGAGATCGAGAAGTGCCATACCGCACAAACCGCTTTCGATAATCTCAGCGGAAGTGCCATTTTCTTCTTTAAGCCGTCGTACTGCCAACAGCCCCAGGCCATCATCCGATATGAGCTCGTTGCCGAGTCCCAATACAAGCGTCTTCACAAATTTATTAGTCCCGTCTTATTTCCTGTTTTACCTGGCCATCTTTACCATATATACGCACCAGGATTGGTGTCTGTCCCGGAAGAGCATGTGTCGCGCAGCCATGGCACGGATCGTAGGCGCGGAATGCCATCTCGATCATATTCAGGATACCGTCATCGGCCTTACCGTTCTTAATCAGGCCACGAGCCGCCTTATCGACCGACATTGCCATGCGCGCCGCGTTATTCTGGGTAGCTACGATCAAATTGGCCTTGGTAACAACTCCGCGATCATCAGATTGATAATGATGGAAAAGCGTTCCCCGAGGAGCCTCAACTATGCCGATACCCTCTTTGGGTGTTTCAACGGGAAGAGTACGAACGTTCGGATCGGTTATTTCGGGGTCTTTGGCGAGCTCGAGCACTCTCTCTGCGGCATAGAGCATTTCGACCAGCCTGGCCCAGTGATTGGCCAGTGTGTGATGCACCGGTTTTCCGCCGAGTGTTTTGAAAAACTCTTCGTAAGCAGCCTGAGCTTTAGGGGTTGCCATGCCATCGGACGCGTTGAGACGAGCTAATGGCGCAACCGCATAAATACCGCTTCGCGGCCCTTCTTCGAAACCTTTCCAGCCAACATCTTTGAGATAACAGAATTTGATATAGCTCCAGGGCTCGACATGTTCGGCCACGTGCTTGAGATAATCCTGAGTTTTGAATTTCAGAAACTCTTTGCCATCCGGGCCGACAACTCTAATCAATCCATCGTAGAAATTGACCTTGTTCTTGCTATCGACCATGCCCATATAATAGGTCTTATGGGTGTAGGTATCGGAAAGAATCCAATCTACATACTGCTTGTTTTTAAGAACCACATCAGCAAATATCTTGAGGCTGAATTCGGCGAATTTTACCGCATGCTCACCAGCCGCAATAAACTTCACCTGATCATCCTTCGAAATCGCCTTGGAAACTCCGCCGGGTAATCCCAGGACTGGATGAATCGCTTTGCCGCCGGTGAGAACCATCAGCTCTCGCATTTGCTTACGAAGCCCGATGACTTCCTTGCCGATCTCCAGGCCAACTTTACCCAAAACACCTAAGATATTTCTCTGGCCTTTGGGAGCAGTGGGACCGACTACAAAATCAGGTCCGCCTAAGAAGAAGAAATGCAGAGCATGATCTTCTACATAGAAGACATTATAGAATAGCTCCCGGATTTTTTTGGCTGCCGATGGCGGATCGACTTTGTAGAGATCATCCAGCGCTTTGGTCGCAGCCATGTGATGTGCTGTGGGGCAGACTCCACAGATACGCGATGTTATCTGCGGCATATCCTCGGCAGGACGGCCCTCGGCAAACTTCTCGAAACCTCTTAGTTCGGGAACCTGAAAGTATGCTTTTTCAACGTTCCCGGCATCATCGAGGAATATATTTATCTTGCCATGACCCTCTAACCGAGTGATGGGGTCAATTATTATTTCGCGTTTCATACCTTCTCCTTTCCGACTCTCTTGTGAAGCTGTGAGGCCGGCAGGCTGTAACGATAGAAGGTGCCGGTCGGATCAACTATATGCGCCATAGCTGCCGCGATTTCCTTCTCATCGTTGGAATCAAGTATCGAAGTTATTGCCGAAAGAGCCTTGGCGCCATAATCTTTGACATGGCTGGTCGGGCCCATACATCCAGTACACGGCATATTAGCATTTACACAGGCCGAATCGCAGGCGCTACGCGTGGCGGCGCCCAGGCATAATAGGCCTTGAGATAGGAGGCATTTTTCCGGATCGATAATAATCTCATGTGGCCTTTTATAATCCTTCAGCAACGGTTTATCCGGTTTGGTCTTCTTGCGAGGACATTCCTCGCAGAGGGCGATATCCGGCGCGAGAACCGCTCCCTTAGGCGGAAGCTTTCCTTCGAGAATCGCCATGACTGCACCCACGATGAGCTTAGTCGGAGGAGGGCAACCTGGTAAATAATAATCTACATCGACCACCTGATCCAATGTTTTTACAGTTTCCCAGAGTTTAGGCAGAAAGACTTTCCCCTCGGGAACTATGGTCTCCAATTGGGGAATCGTCTTTTGATCGTTAGTTACGCTTTGGGCCTCGATATAGGCGCGCTGCAGAATACCATTAAGACTTTTAAGATTTGCTAATCCGGGAATTCCACCAAGTTGGGCACAGCTTCCAAAAGCCACCAACAGTCCGGATTTTTTTCGCATCAGTTCGGCCATTTCAAGCTGTTCGGAGCTTCGGATAGCGCCATTTACAAAGCAAACCGCCATCTCGCCATCCTGCCATCTTCTCCACATCCTCACGCTTGAAATCAAGCGCTACAGGCCAGAAGACGATATCGACCGCATCGACGACCTTTAAGATATCCTCGTTGAGATCGACTACAGCCTCCTCACATCCACCGCAGGAGGCGCACCAATAAAATCCGACTTTCGGCTTACTCACTTGGCACCTCCTTTGGCCGCATGAACGGCCCCTTCATGCTCAGTTGGTATTTCAAGCCTAAGCGGTCCAAGCTGACGGACTGTTTCGCTCATTTCATTCATTACCTTTTGAACTCTATCTCCCTCGGAGGCCGAAATCCATTCCAGCCTAACTCTCTTCTCATCGATTCCGAAATCTTTCAAGACATTTTTCAGAAGCGTGAAACGACGCAAGGCTTTGTAGTTTCCTTCCTGATAGTGGCAATCGCCGGGATGACAGCCGCCAATGAGGACACCATCGGCGCCCTCCCTGAATGCTGTCATGATAAACTGCGGGTCGAGGCGGCCGGAGCACATAATACGTACGATCCTGGCATTGGGGGCATAAGTCATGCGCGAGATGCCAGCCAGATCGGCCCCGGTGTAAGTACACCAATTGCAGAAGAAGGCCACTATTCTGGGCTCGAACGGTTTAGCATTATCAGACATAATTTAATACTCCCTTGATTTCTTCGTAAATTTCCTCATCTGTAAACAGGTTTTGCTGCAAAGCTCCCGACGGGCAAGCCGCCACGCAGGTGCCGCATCCTTTGCAGAGCGCGCCGTTGACGACGGCAGTGTTTTTCTCGGCGTCGAAACTCAAGGCGCTGTAAGGGCAGAGGCCGATACAGGTCCTGCAGCCCGAGCAGAACTCATCTTGCAGGAAAACAGTATTCGGCTCAAGTTCCACATAACCGCGATCAATAATCGCCAAAGCCTCGGCAGCGGCTGCGCCGGCCTGGGCAACTGTATCTGGGATATCCTTTGGACCCTGGCATGCTCCGGCTAAGTATACGCCATCCGTAAAGGTTGATACCGGCGCTAACTTGGGATGACGTTCCAGGAACCAACCATCCGCGCTGCAACTGATATTGAATTTGACGACGCATATCATCGGCATCTTTGCGCGGCTCCAAGCCTACAGAGAGGATAACCATGTCGACCGGTATACGACGAACCACGCCAACCAACGTATCCTCCGCCCTGATTACGAGCTTACCCTCTTCCTCGGGAGTCATGGCCCAGTCCGAAATCTCAGCCACGCGCCCTCGGATAAAGTGCACGCCCTCTTTTAGGAGCTTATCGTAAAACTCCTCGTATCCCTTGCCGGGAGTTCGCATATCGATATAGAAGTTGTATACCTCCGCTCCGGTACGTTCTTTGACCAGATGCGCTAACTTGAGCGAATACATGCAGCAAACCCGTGAGCAGTAGGCGTGAGTGTTGACATCGCGGCTCCCCACACAATGCACAATACCAACCGATTTCGGTTTTTTGCCATCAGCCATAACCACCTCACCGCCGGTCGGGCCGGAGGCGTTAACCAGACGCTCCACTTCGAGGCTGGTCATTACTTGTGAATATTTGCCGTAACCGTAGCGAGGTATTTGTTTAGCATTAAATGTCTGGAAACCAGTGGCCATGATTATAGCGCCAACCTCGATCTCCTTAATCTCGTCCTTCTGTTCAAAGTCGATAGCTTCCCGTTCGCACGATGTGGCGCAAGGGGCTTTGCACTTACCTCCCTTTTGGAACTTCAAGCAAGTCTCGGGATCGATCAAGACCACCGACGGTGTGGCCTGCGGGAAAGGCATATAGACCGGTTTGCGTTTGCAAAGACCTTCGTTGAATTCATCAGGGAAGCGGCCCGATTTATACGTGCATTCATCGATACAAACCGAGCATCCCACGCAGAGGTCCTCGATTACATAACGTGGTTTGCGCCTCACCTTGACTTTGAAATTTCCGACATAACCTTCAACGGAGTCAACCTCGGAATATGTCCAGAGGGTGATATTCTTATTGCCCTTAACCTGCGACATTTTTGGTGTCAGAATACAGGCAGCGCAATCGAGAGTTGGGAAGGTTTTATCGAATTTGGCCATGTGGCCGCCGATAGTAGGTTCGCGTTCGACGAGATAAACCTTCTTGCCGGCCGCAGCCAGAGTTAATGCGGCATGGATTCCGGCAATACCGCCGCCAACCACCATTACATTAGGATTAACCGGCACTTTCTTTTGCTCAAGCGGATGGTGCAGGGCCACTCGCCTGACCGCGGCCGCTATCAACGCTTTCGATTTTTGAGTGGCCGCTTCTTTATCGGATGTAACCCAACTCACATGCTCGCGGATATTGGCCATCTGGAACATGAAGGGATTCTCGCCGGCCTTCTCGGTGGCCCGGCGGAACGTTGCCTCGTGCATTAGAGGCGAACAAGAGGCCACCACGACGCGATCGACCAGACCGCTTTTAATATCCTGAGCGATAAGATCCTGACCGGGGTCGGAGCACATGAATTTGTATTCGCGAGCTACGGTCACATTTGGGAGGGTTTTGGCAAAATCCACAGTCTCCGATATATTAACTTTACTGGCGATATTAATTCCGCAATGGCAGACATAAACCCCAATTTTAGGAGCGCCATTACTTTTATTCTCAGACATTTGCAGCTCCTTTCATTCGGTGACAGTCGCCCGAATAGGCTTAAGCGGCACAAAAACCCTTTGTAGTCCAAGTTCCTTTTCGCCAAGGCCGAGGGCTTTTCCCATTAGTTGAGTAAAGTAGACTACCGGCAAATCGACTTTTTCATGGTAACTTTTGGTCATATCCTTTTGGTAGCATTCAAGATTAAACTGGCAAAGCGGACAAGCCGTGGCAACGGCGTCGGCGCCTAACCGATTGGCCTCGCGCAGAAGCACGTAACTTAGCCGCATACCGACTTCCTGGATCGTGCCGGTTAGTGAGCCGCCACAGCAGCGGGTTTTAAGCGGCCAATCAATTGTTTCCGCCCCCATAGCTTGTAATATCTTGTCCATGCTGGTCGGATTGTATTGATCATCAAACGTCGCGAAGGGCCGAACAATCTGGCAGCCATAATAGCAGGCCACCTTCATCCCCGTCAGCGGCTTTTTAACGATTGATTTCATTTTTTCAACGCCGACGTCATTGAGATAGACATCAAGGGGATGGCGGATTTTAACTCGGCCTTCATAGCTTAGTCCAGCGGCGTTGAGCGCCTGATTAACTTTGTTCGATATACCGTCATACTCTGAAAGATATTTCTGAGTTTTATTCAACACCAGGTAACAAGCGGCGCAGGGGGCGATCATATCGACACTGCCACGCTTATCGGCATGCTTTTCGGCGATTGCAAGGTTGCGCGCGGTCAGAGCAAACGAGTTAAGCTCATTAACCGCCATATAAGCGGTCGCCCCACAACAATTCCAATCTTCGATTTCAGTTAAGCCGACACCCAGCGCCTTCGAAACCGCCAAAAACGATTCCTCGTAAGCCTTACCGCTGCCCTTAAGGGAGCATCCGGGGAAGTACAAATAGCTCACACAACCTCCTTCCGGATCGATCCGCCTATTTTAGCGGGCTTGGATTCTTTTTCGAAATAGCTTAAGATCTTTTTAAGCTCATCTTTTTTCTTGATCGATTCCATCTTAAGTCCCATGCGCCCCTGGAAAAAGAGTTTCATGCCCAATCCCATTTGCTTGAACATCGCCAAGGGTTTGGTTTTGAGATAAAGTTTTACGATTATCGGTCCCTCGTTGCTGCGGCCCATTTTTTCGACCTCGTTATAGAAGACGCGGGCTAAAACTGGGATTGGGAACCCTTTGGGATAAACTCCCTCTTTGATTGCCATGCGCTTGCAGGCGTACATAACATCGGTGATTTTAACCCCTTTGGGGCATTCGACCGTGCAAGCATAACAGGAGGCACAAAGCCAGGTAGTGTGGCTTCTAAGCACATCCTGTTTGAATCCGGCTCGGATCATGGCCACTATGCGACGAGGGGTGTAGTCCATGTAGGTACTCATCGGACATATCCCGCTGCAAGTGCCACATTGGATGCAGTTGAAGATCTTGTCTCCGCCGGGAAAGGCGGCGATCTCCTCGGCAAACCTGGGATCGAGTTCGGCTTCGTAAGTGATCTTATCCCATTTCTGCCTTTCTGTCACATTTCCTCCTTTTCAGAACAATAGAAAATCAGTCCGCGCCGGGCATTTCGTCCCATTGAGGATATCTTTTCTGTTATTCCGAGTAAGTTTCTCATATTTCAATACTCTTTAATCTTACCCATTGCCGCAATAATAGTGAAATATTTCACATAAAGCAAGTTAAAAGCATTTTTAGTTTCATTATCATCAGTTTCAGGTTATTACACTTGATTGGCTTAATTATCTCTAAGATCGCACGCTGCGTTGATGTGAATTATTTCACAATAATTACCATTACTATTAAGTATCGGCATTCGCGGCCGAAATATTAAGCCATAATTTCTTTGAAAATGGAGATTCCTTCTATGACAAGATAAAATAGGCCCAAGCCAATTTGGCGAACGCCATATTTACTATAAGAATAGAAATCGTTAGATTTGGTATTTGAGCTTGCCATCATCAACCACCAACACATTATCTTCCCATCACCGGCCAATAAATTAAGGAGTTAAGACCCGCTGTCAATAAGAATATTTATTTTCCGCATAATACTATATAAATAAACGACTTACACATATGCGAGCGAATATCAATTAGGGGGCTATTCGATTCGAAGAGTTAGCGAGCTGGATCGACCTTCCTCATCACTGCAAATAAGCTTATGGATTCCCGGCTCCGGCGCATAGAATATTTTCTCGCCCGGTTTGGCTTGTCTGTACAGTTCGCCGTCGATAAACCAATAAAGTTCATGTGCTCCTGATGAAGCCGAGGCCT
The DNA here is from genome assembly GCA_963801605.1 of uncultured candidate division Zixibacteria bacterium. Classification (GTDB taxonomy): domain Bacteria; phylum Zixibacteria; class MSB-5A5; order UBA10806; family UBA10806; genus UBA10806. Next base: position 949,559 of record CAWDFP010000006.1, on the reverse strand, counting down.
CCAGTGCAATTTCCTGTTCATTGGCTGGAACATGCTCTCTGAAAACATAAACGGCGTCGTCGTTCGGTGAGATGATTACGGGCCCTTCTCCGGCATAAGTGCCGGTACAATCGGGATTATGTTCAGGAATATCGAGCGCCAATTTTCCCGATTGAGCAAACCAGGTAGCAAGCTTGGGGGGCCAGTCCTCGTATACTTTTTCGATTATCTTTTTACTCCGGGAGCAAAACGGCAGAGACGATAGCCACTGACTGAATCGACCAAAATCATTTTATGGATTTCGCACGTTTGGACCGGAGATACTCCCGCGAGATATAATTCGGTGATTGTTGTAGGGCAGTTGGGGTTTGGAGGCAATCCACTAACTGCGCATACCGTTCGAGTGGCGACATCGGATGGCTGCGAGAACCATCCGGCGCTTCGGCCGTTACCAAGAGATTCGAATATTTCAAAAAGGATTGGCGCGGCGGCCCCGGCGCCCACCAGATCGGGTGACGATTCTCCTGAGAAATTTCCTGTCCAAACGCCAACCGTATAATCTGGATTGTAGCCGATTGACCAGGCATCTTTGCGGCCATACGATGTGCCTGTTTTCCAGGCAACCTTAGGAATATCCGGGGCAAATTCCCAGCTTGACGGAAAATCAGGCCTCTCAAGCTCACTCAAAATCTCGGATATAATATATGATGCGCCCGGCGAAAATAATTTGGTAGTATCGCCTGATTCTGTCGCAAGCTCTGTTTTAAAAGGAATATATATGCCATCACGGGCCAGGGAGCTATAAAGCGCAGAAAGTTCAACGAGTTTGATTTCGCAAGCTCCTAGTACAATCGGCAGGCCATAATCATAATCTTTGCGATAGAGAGTTGAAATCCCTCCGCTTTTAAGAAGTCTGTAAAAATCGTCCTGGCCAACTTTCGAACAAATCGTTACAGCCGGAATATTGAGCGAAAGCCTCAAAGCTTCAGCCATCGAGACGGCGCCGCGGTATTCTTTATCGTAGTTTTCCGGCGAATATCCTCCAAAATAAACCGGCAGGTCCTCTACCAGCGAACTTGGGGAAAACAAACCTTTATCGAGTGCCATTGCGTACAGAAACGGTTTTAACGCCGAACCCGGCGAACGAGGTGAAGTTGCCCCATTGACTTGTCCTTGATGCGCTACATCGTTAAAATTTGCCGATCCAACCATTGAGACAACTTCGCAGGTTGAGTTTTTTAAGATGACCACCGCTGCATTACTGATTCCTTTGGCCGCTAAATAATCCTTATGATTTTTAACAATCCCCTCGCAGATATTTTGAAATCTAAGATCGATAGTCGAAACGATTTCAGGCCGTCCGGGATTTTTTAGGGCAAGTTCTCTCGAAAGATGAGGCGCAAAGGCCGGCGGCTCATATCGTTTTGATTTTATCTCCTCATCAAGGGCCTCGGTATATTTACCTTTCTAGAAATTATCCCGCGAGAAAGCATTATTTCCAGAACGCGTTTCCTGGCGCGAAGACTGCGCTCAAGATACAAATCGGGTCGAAGCGCTGTTGGAGAGTTGGGAATTGAAACCAGGAGCGCCGCCTGCGAAGCGGATAGTTCTATCGGCCGTTTTCCGAAATAAAAATATGCCGCGGTTCCGACTCCCTCGATATTCCCTCCGTACGGCGCCATATTGAAATAAAGCTCGAGTAGTTCGCGCTTGGAGTAATGCAATTCAAGTTGGAAAGCGCGTAAAATTTCAATCACTTTGGCCTTAAGCGTTCTTGATTTTGGCTCCATCATGCGCGCGATTTGCATGGTGATCGTGGAACCTCCACGGACGACCTTTCCGGCTTTGAGATCGTCAACCGCCGCAGAAACAAGAGAGATAGGATTTACTCCGGGATGATAATAAAACCAGCGATCCTCGCAGGCGATTACGCTTCGCACCAGAAGCGGCGATATTTCGGAAAGCTTGACAGGTTTTCGCCAGTAGCTATCGCGGGCCGCAAAACAGCTCATGAGATTGCCATCGTGACTATAAACAAATGTAGCCGATGGCTTATGAAGACTATCAAGCGGTAAGGGGAAGACCAGGCGGTCCAGGAATATCCCCATTAATAAGAGGATAAGTAGGACCGCCAGGCCGCTCCTGATTTGCCTTCGCGATATGTTAGGATACCGCAATTTCATTTGGCATCAGTAACTTTCATCTGCCCCGATGACGCTGCGCTGGCAATGAGCGGATCATACATGCACTCCGCGGCCACCGGCGGCACGAAGAAGTCTCCCCTCGAAACAACCCGAAGCGAGTAATAATAGGTAAAGCGGTTGCCTGGATGAAGATCGTTTACGAATAGCAGCATCCGATCATCTCTGATATCCATATAGGCAGGACCATTTCCGCTATTGGGAAGCCAGGCAAGCCGTCCGGTTGTAACAAGCCGCGAATTTTCTATCTCCAGGCAGGATGGTAGAAGATCGTTAATAACGACATTATCGAGGTCCTTATCACGTGCTTCGCATGTTATTTTGGCCACAATTTGATCTCCCAGTTGAAGTGCATCGAGGCTCACCGGGCTGCCTTTGCTATCGAGATACTCCCGTCTTACTACCAAACGATCGTCAAATTCTCGCACCTGTCGATCGGCGCTTATGCCGCTGGCCTGCCACCAGTAGTAGCAGGTCCCGGTTCCGTTGATGGCGATCTCGATATCCTTACCGCCTATGGCGAAATCATTAATGTTGAGGTCTTCAGTTCCAAACTGCTTAAACTTTTTGCCGTCAACAATTATTGAACCGTTATAATCCGGTTTTTCCTGCGCATGGAAATATCGTCCCAATGCCAAAAGCGCGAAAGCGTTGCTTTGGGTGGTATACCACTCGCCCACATAAAGATTTTCCGAAACTTCCTTTACAAGTTCCGGGATGGCAGGATTATCCGGAGCAATATCGCTTAGAACGTCAAGAAGAATCGAATTCCCCCTGATCTCGGAATCAAAATATCCTCCTGTCTCAGGCTCATACTTGATGGGGTGAATCTCGGCAGGCATCAACCAAAGGGCATCCTGGACACCGCTGGTCATAGCAATTGTTCCGGCCAACTGGAAGCGCGACCAGACCGGGAGGATTTCGATATTCAGAAGCTTGAGATTATTCACAACACTTTTATCAAGCTTGCCCGCCTTGGCCAGTACATAGGCGGCGTAAATGCGGAGAACTCCTTTGTTATTATCCAGAGTATTATCTTTGGCCATGCGGTCTAAGTTTCCAATCGCCTTATCGTACACATCATCGCTAACCTGGTAGCCCACCTTTCTGGCCTCGACTAAAAAATGAGTCGCCCAGATACTTGCCCAGGGGTTCGGTACCGGCTGTCCTTGCCAGAACATGAAAGCACCGGATGGCAGCTGCATGGTCGTAAGCTTGGCAATTCCCTCGTCAATAAAGTAATCCTGACCCTTACCGCCAAAAATCTCAGGTTGCAGAAATTTGGCAAGATCATTGAAATAGAGCAGCGGGAAAAGTTTCGAGATTGTTTGCTCCATGCAGCCATAAGGGTAAGTTAAAAGATATTGGATACTTCCCGTAAGACGCACCGTGGGAAGAGACGACACTCTCAAATCGTATTGGGCTGTCCCCTCCAACCAACTTGTGGACATATTGATGTGCGCCGAGGTACCGGATTTTATTGTGCCGGAGCCATGCTTGGTCAAAAGGGGTTGGCCGGGACGGTTAGCAAGCTCGACAGTTTCGAGCGCTTGCTCTCCCCCACCCGAGGCCGTGATAGAAAAGATAACCTTGCCGGGTTTTTCATTAGCCAGGACTACAAAATCAGCCACACCTTTACTGTTGGATGGAATGGATACATTCGCGCTCTTTTTCGAGATTAACGTAGCCGGGCCGGTAATATCCATAGTGATATCAAAATTATTATCCGCTCCCGTGTTGTTGAATACCACGACCCGGGTTTGAATCGTATCGCCTCCAGCAATAAAACGCGGTAGTGCCTCCTGGATAACAATCTTATCTCTAACCGTAACCTCTTTGGATACCGAACCAACCTTGTCGGCGCTAAAACCAGTGGCCATCACCAAAAGCTTGCCGTTAAATTGCGGGACATCAAACGAAACGCGAGCTAATCCAGAGGCATCAACTGCTACAATTCCAGACCAGAGCGCCACAGGTTTAACTCTCCGGGCGTTGATTGGATTAAGATGTCGCTTTCGAGAGGCCTCGTAGCTGCTGCCGCCTGGAGTCAGTTTCGATTCGGCCTCCTTGATATCGGGATATACCAATGAATAAATATCGTAGGGATTCAGGCCGGGCCGCTTTTTGCCGTAGAAGAAATCGAATGGATTGGGGCTCTGAAAATCAGTCAATTGCAGAATGCCAATATCGACCGCCGCGACCGTTAGCCTGGTGCCTTTAGCAAGATTGGTCTTAATCGCCAAATCGAGCTTTTGCCGAGGCTTCATGACGTCGGGTGCATCGATGGTCATTGACAACTTCATACTGGAATTGTCAACCGAAAGTGGCACCAGGCCAAAAGCCCTGGCAGGAGAGAATCGCTCCAGAGAAGTGGTCGATTTAATAAGCGTGGCAGTGACATAGATATTGGGAGCATAATCTTTTTTAACCGGAATCACGATTTCGGCGCTGTTGCTGTCGAGATCGTAAGTTTTAAATTCCAGTACCTTGTCTTTTTCAAAAGTGAGGAGGAGTTTTCCTTCAAAAGGAGCTTTAACTAGAAGATGAGCCTTATCCCCTGCTTTATAAATTTTACGATCAAGCGTCAGATCAATTCTATCGGGATGCGCCATCGACCAGGGAGAATAACCCCAGCCGGGGACATAAAATGTTACAGTTGCCGTATGCCCGCCTCGAACTCCAATCCTGGCTCTGAAAGCGCCATAATCGTTGGGTGTAAAATTAACCGTTTGAGCCTGTCCGAAAAATGAGATGAGTGATGAATCAATGATTACGTCTTTTTCCTCGGAGACATATCGGTAGATACCGTACTGGTCGCGCTTGATGATATTCTGATATGTAATATTGTAGAATTTTGCCCAGATCGAGTCTGCTGTAGCGCCCTGACCATCGCCATTAACCGCCACCACTCCAAACGAAGCAGCGACGCCTGAACGCGCGTATCCGTCAAAATTGGGCTTGATACCAAAATAAATTTTATAGGGGTTCACCATCACGCTCTTATAAGCGCTGACTGCCCGGCCACCATCTTCGCGTATGGTTGCGGAAACTGTCATTCTCAAAGCTGAGGGCGGCCTCAAATTTTGCGAGACCTTGTAATGATAAGTGTGATTGCCCTGTGCGTCGAGGCTATCCGATGCTAAGTCCGCCTGGATAGGTGTAAATGCAACTGCCGGATCCGAGAAGGTATATTCCGAAAATCCTTTTGGTTGGAAAAGGCCCGATTCAAGCGTTACATGGCCATCGACCACATTACCCGCACAAGGCGGCCCGAACAAGTAAACGCCGTTGACGTCAATTCTGGCCTCATCCCCAGAGTTATAACTTTCCTTATCAGTGGAGATAGCGGTTTTAATGCGGTCGGGCATAAACTCCTCGACCTGGAAATTGTATTGGCCGATAAGTTCATCGCCGATTTTGGCTGCCAGCAGATAGCCCCCGGTTTTGGCGAATGATGGGATTTCAATATCGAGAGCGGAAATTCCGCCATCTTTCGTGGCAAGTTTATACTCTTTGAAATCGCGCCCCTCGGGGTCAGTAATTTTTATCTTGTAAGGGAACTCCTGGGGGACGGAACCCTCCACCCCACGCACCACGCTAACCAGATGAACCGTTTCGCCGGGACGATAGACCCCGCGATCTGAGTAGAGAAACGATTCATAACCTTTGGCCAGAAAAGGTCTGCCAGAGACATCGAAATCGGTTGTCGGTATCAGGCAATCCGAAAACTGCAAATAGGAAAGATCGCCATCCTTGGAGACAGTGATTACAAAGGGATCAAATCTCTTGATCTTCTCAGCGATATTTTCGAAAATGGCCAGACCTCGCGAATCGGTTTTCCCCTCTAAGATAGCTTGGTTATTGCGACTAATCAGGGTTACGCTGGCATTATCCACGGGTTTAGTGGCGCTGAGGGTATTAATCCAAACCATAAGATAGTTATCCGAAAGGCGCGCCATAATACCAAGATCGCTGATCATAACCTTACGCTGGTCGTAGGTCCAGCGGCGGTCTTTTTTTCGCACCGCCACGCTGTAGACTCCATGCAGAGTATCTCCCACGATTTTGCCTAAATCTATGGTCGATGTCAGGGGTTCGTTGAGATTTTGAGTAAGTTTGAAGTCTTTGGTGAATATTCGACGGCCCAATCGGCCGTTATCTTCACCGTGATAGCCGCGGCCGTAATCGCCTAAATAATAAACGATATTGTTGGGAAAAACCTGTTCTACCTCTACGGTGATCTCGTCGATATTGACAGTTTCTACCGCTAAAAGCTGGCCGCCTTTTTTCGACATAAAAACGCCGTTATCGAGAAATGTTATTCGCGGCGGCATATCACCTATCATAACCTGATCGGAGAAATCGCGTTCCAACTCCTGGCCGGCGAGGGAGCGAAGTCCCTTTTTTATTGCGATAGTATATGTTTCGCGCGGTTTGAAATTACCGATCAAATCGATCTCGCTATAGTACTGGCTGATTGTAAAATCGATCCCGGGTGTCAGAGTTATAAAATCCTCAAGTTGGGTCAGGGCGGTTGATTGCGAGAGTTGAATTACGATATGCGAATTAGGGCCGGCACCTTCGGAGCGCACATTTTCAATTACTAATGGCGCGGGCTTAGGTATATCAAGCTTTTGGATATAATCTCCTTGAAGCGGTATCTGACCGCCTATACAGTTGAGCCCCTTGGAGATCACAAAATCATATTTGCCATTGAAATCCTGGCTGCGGAATGGCTCTGATGCGACAGTCATCTCATTTGCAGGCGCCTGTTCCATCAGGCTCAATTTCACTTTGCCGCCTAAGACCGACGGTAAATGTTCTTTAAGTTCGCTGGGATCCACCGGGCAGGTAAATGTCAGGTGAATTATCAGACGGCTCCAGAATTGCGGTTCGGGGACATCCGCAATTTCAGTCCAGAAATTGCTGACGGCTATTGTCGGGGTCCTAATCTTAAAGGTGCGCGGCTCGTCGATACGATTGCCATAAAGATAAGTTTTTGCGCTGGAGATTTTTATTATGTATTCTGTCGATGGCCTGAACGGGCCACTGGGATAAAAAGTGAAGGTATTTTTATCAACCCATTTGCCCAATCCCTCAATTGGGGGATTTATTTCGATCGGAACATCGGCAAAAAGTACATTGAGACTATCATCAGACATCAGGTCCCGCGAAAAGCGGATTGTGATATTGGTCGGTTCGAGAGTACTGAGATACTCATTCGGCCTGAAATCAGTAACTTTGACTTTTAAATCTGGCCTGGATTGGGTCTGTTGCGCCAGAATCAATACAACCGTGGTAACGGACACTATTAAGAAAATCAGCAGCGCCGCCCCAAACAGGTTTTTAATTTTCAACATATCCCGAAACACCCTGCTCATTAGATCCTCCGTTTATCGCCCTATCGTTCTCTGGCTGCTCATCGTTATCTTAAATGATCACTGCCATCGCCAGATTTTTATTTCCAAAAATCCCAAGTATGCGGAATTTTACCATAAAGGTAAAAATCACGCCAACTATAATGATGTTAATTTTGAAAGGTAATATTTGAGTGTTTCGCCGTCAGCTATAACCTAATACATAATATAATATCAAAAAGTTCAATAGATTTTTAATAAATATTGCAATAAACGCTAATTGGCCTGCCGCCGTGGAGATAAAAAATGGTTGCGGGAAATAAGCGTTTATTGTATGAGTCCAACGAACTATGATGCCGGCAGAATTGAAGGAGGTCTTATGTCATCCAAATTATTTAATGTTTTGTTAATAATAGCTTCACTTTCGTTAAGTATAATTGTTTCAAATAATTGTCTGGCACAGTCGGGACAGCAGGCAGTTCCAATATCCGAGGTTCAAATCCCCAACCATGCTATAATTCAGGCTGATCTTGAATTTGCCAAGATGGCATCCGATAGCGGCATAGCCCAGGCCTTCGCATTCTATGCTGCCGATTCCGCCACTATATTAAGGAGAAATTCCGGGCCGATTATTGGCCGGGAGGCTATTCGCGCGCTTTATGGCGATGCTGCAGGAACAGCTCTTCGATGGGCTCCCTATTATTCCGATATTTCTGCTTCAAATGATCTGGGTTACACTCTGGGGAAATCAGAGTTTGTTTATAAAGATTCAACAGGAGCGGAGAAAATATCTTACGGCTTATATGTGACAATCTGGAAAAAACAAGCGGATGGAATCTGGAAATATGTATTGGATACAGGCGTTACAGTTCCACCGCCATCCCCGGATACTACAAAACATTAGATTAACCGGCAGCTACATACCTTTTAAATTAGAAACTCAAGTTTTGATTAAAATCAAGTCATGTTTCAAGTGAGGTTAAATGAGCGTTAATGGAAATATGAAAATCGAGAATCTCGCGAATTTCTGGCTTAACGAGATCCGCCCGCCGATAGATCGCGCCCTGGTGATCACGCCTGATGATAAGCTCGAATGGACCCCGGCGCCCAAAATGATTACTCTGGGTAATATCTTCATGCACATTGCCGAGGCATCCGACTTCTGGATTACCAGTGTTATCGATCATAATGATTCAATCGATTACACTCCCTGCGTGTGCCCGCCTAAAGCCGAGATCGCCGCCATGCTCGATTGTCATTGGCAGAGAATTGAGGAATTTTTCGAACGTGCCCCTGAAATATTTGAAAACACCTACGATCGTGAGCGCGGAGGGAAAATAAATAAATTGCCCGGTTATTGGATAATGTTTCATCTTCTTGAGCATGACATTCATCATCGCAGCCAGATAAATCAATATTTGCGTATTCTGGGTATCAAACCGCCGCTGATATAATGCTAATGATGTCATTTTATCGTGGATAGCGAGTGTCATTTTGGATTTGGCGCGGTATTAAAATTAATAGGCTGAAATGACGATAGGCAATTTTGCCAGCGAAAAACGGAGATATCTGTCGAGACGAGTGATTATTGAATCGTGATTATTAGTCAATTTTTTGTGATACTTGCGAAAAATGGCACAAGATAGGGACCTCGAAGGCCCATGTTTTTCGAAAGTCATGGATCATATAGAAGTACCGCCATGTTAAAAAAGACAGTCGGTCAGGAGACTCAACCTCATAGCATGTAAATCTTTACCGAACCCAGACGCGGGCTGTCGATCACTCGAATTGGCATTAATTTTATAAAAAAAGACTTGACAACTATACGGCTGGTTAATATTAATCACCTCAACCTAAAGTAATGAGGATAGAACTTTTTAGAAATTAGGGGAAATTTATGTTGGAGAGGAAATGTCTAGTATCGAAAGGAGGTGGCTGGATTAACTAGCGATCCGGCATCCGACGGAACATCAAACGATGAAAAAATAAGCAAGCGGGATGTGTGCTGGCATGGGTCTGGCGCGTGTCCTATTTTTTTTGATACCGATTACATTTTTTAAGAAAGGAATGACCCAATGTTTAAACGTCTTACACTGATTGTTGCCGCTCTGGCACTGTTAGCACTGATGGTTGGTTGCAGCAAACCCCCAGAGGTTGAAATGCAGGCTGCCAATTCAGCGATGAGAGCTGCTCAAACTGCTGAAGCCGAAACTTACGTTCCGGATAGCTTCCGGGCCGCTATGGACACTTTGAACGCCGCCGACGCTGCCAAGAAGGAGCAGGATTCCAAGTTCGCTCTCTTCAGAAGCTATGGCAAGTCCAAAGAGATGTTCGTTAAGGCGACCGAGATGTTCAATAACGTCGCTACTGAAGCCGCCACCGAGAAGGAAAGAGTGCACCAGGAAGTGGTCGCAGCTCTGGCTACCGCCAAGGCAGTCGTTGATTCCGCTAGCGCCGCTCTGGCCAAAGCCCCCCGTGGCAAAGGCGACAAGGCAGACATCGAACTGATTAAAGGTGAATTAGCTAATGTTCAAACCGGATACGCCGATGCCGAGGCGGACATTAACACCGGTAAGTACATGGTTGCCAAATCCAAGATCGAGAGCGTCGTACTGAACGCTCATAAGATCATGGAAGAGATTGCCGCCGCTAAAGCTCGCAAAGCTGGCAAGTAATTAGATAGTAATAATTTGGGCAATGTGGGCCGTCTTTTTTAAGGCGGCCCTTGCCTTAAGAGAACAAATTTTTAAGTTAAGTATCGGAATCATTTGAAGTTGAGACATTTAACACGAACCTTATCGGCAATCATAATAATTTTATTTCTCGCAACTTTAAGTTGTCAGGATCCTCCCATGGCCGTTTATGATGGTGCCAAAACCGCTCTAAAATTGGCTGCTGATTCCGGGGCATTACGATATCACAAGGATCAATATCGCAATGCAGAGAAGTATTTACGGGACGGCTGGCTTGAAATTGCCCATCAGAAAGGACGATTGGCTCCATTTCGCGATTACCAACACGCCGATTCGCTCCTCAAGTTGGCCTCACAAACCGCCCGGGACGCCCAGCGCCAGACAATGGAAACTATTCGCAATCTCGATTCGTTGGCATTATCGGAACGGGCAGAATTGTTAGATGAGCTTCATACCTGGCGCGAATCTCTGGATGGCTCTCTCGAAAATTTCCAGGCCGAACGACATTGGACATCTGCCGAGTTTGCACTGAACCAGGCCGATAACCTCATTCGCAAACAGGAATTTGACGAGGCTCGCAAAACCCTTGAAAAGGGACGAGATGAATTGCGGAATATGGAAAACACAGTCGCCGAATATGCCAATGATGAGGCCAGAAAGATTGGTGTTTGGCGTCAATGGGTAAGAGAGACTCTGAAGCAGTCACGGGCAAACGGAACTTATGCCCTAATAATCGATAAAAGTGCTCATAAGGCGCACCTGGTTAAGGGCGGAGATTTGGTTCGCTCGTATAATTGCGAATTGGGCTACAATTCGGCCCGGCAAAAACTTGTTTGCCGGCGACGGTGCCACGCCTGAAGGAACATATTATGTGACAAAGGTTAAAGTTAGCAGCAAATTTCACCATGCGTTATTAATTAATTACCCAAACCAGACGGATCTCCGTCGCCTCCGGGAAAATAAAGCCAAGGGAATCATTTCCCGTTATGCCCGGGCCGGCGCTTTAATTGAGATCCATGGTCAAGGGGGCAAAAACAAAGACTGGACTGATGGTTGCGTGGCCCTCTCGGATCGCGATATCGATCATCTAATGCAGTTTGCCTCGGTCGGCATGCCAATAACCATAGTCCGTCGATCGGATTTATGGCCATGAAAAAGGTGTTTCTATTCGTAATTTTACCGCTTTTTATCGTTGCGGCTGCTCTTGGCGCTTTCATCGTATTCAGGGATGCTAAACCGCCATCCGAGAGCATGACGATGCTAAGCGATACCACATTTGCGCCCTTACCAGCCGATAAAAAACTGGCCCAAAAAGAGCTTGTCAAGGCGCGTAAGGATCTTCAAGCTTTCAAGCCTAAAATGCCATATATCGTTATCGATACCCATGCCAACAAATTAAGTTATCGCACCGAAGATTCGTTGATTTACAAGTTTACCTGCTCGACCGGCAACGGCGGAATCCTTGTCGACAGCCTGACCGGCCGCAAATGGCAGTTTAATACGCCTCGGGGAGCATTCAAGATCCTCAATAAGATCAAACAGCCCTGGTGGAGAAAACCTGACTGGGCATTTATCGAGGAAGGGGAAAAGCCTCCCAAGGAAGAAAGCGAACGGCTTGACCCGGAGATGTTAGGTGATTTCGCGCTTGGATTTGGCAGCGGTTATTTTATACATGGAACGGTGTATGAGAGATTGCTCGGGGTGAGTGTGACACATGGTTGTGTTCGTTTAGGCTCCGAAGATCTCAAGTTAATTTATGATAGGGTAAAGCCGGGCACACCGGTTTACATATTCTAATGACAAAAAAAAGTTGGACATATTCTCTGGCTATTCTGGCGCTTCTATCGGTCGTCGCCTGTCAAAAAAAAGGCGAGCAGAGCGAGGAATCTCAGCCAAATGAGACGAAAAAATGGGAATGGTCTCAAGCTGAGCAGGAATACGAGTTAATCCAGGCCGAACTTAGGTTGGCTCGAACAGGCAAACCTTATATGGTTCTCGATTTTCAAAAGCGCGAAATTGAGATCAGGCTTAAGGGTACTGAGGTATGGAACAATCCGCTGCGAACCATTGATGGCGATTACGGCTCGCTGGTGGATTTCTCCAAGCGATTCCAGGGAAAAGACAATATTCTTATCAGGCCGGTATTAGAGAAACATCTGTTCGCATCATCCGGAAAAACACCGGATTCAATTCTGGCCATTGTTGGAAAAGCGGTTAACGTCGATCCTCAGCTTTTGCAGCGCCAGGTACCGCAGCGATTTCAGATACTCTGGGATAATAACCTGATTATAGATATTCGCACCGATGTCGCCGGTAAGGCCGAATCCAAGTTCAAGAACACGATCGCCGAGGTTAAGCATGTTTTACAGCGTCCATTCGGCGAATCGATGCTGATGTTGAAAATGGATCCCGACCAGGCTCTGACTTTGTATCGAGCCAGCGATTCCGGCTTGCCGACTCTTATCATTCCCGCGCCGTAAATTGCGGCGGCCGAGGAGGCCATGCCAGTTTCTATCACTCTCTACAGCGGCATACCCTTTGTTGTCCTTCTACTTTTAATCGCTATAATGCCTTTGGCATTCCCCCGCTTTTGGGAGAAAAACAGAAATAAAGCAATTATCACTGGCATAGTCAGCCTGCCGATATTTATTTTCTTACTTGCGAATTACCAATTTGAGCTTGTTCAAAATATCAAAGATTATCTTTCATTTATAATTTTATTAGGCTCGTTATTTATTATCTCAGGCGGAATTGCCATGACTGGCGACCTGCGCGCCACCCCGCGGATCAATACTACCTTTCTGGCCATAGGTGCGGTTCTGGCCAATTTCATTGGTACCACCGGGGCGAGCATGCTGCTAATACGTCCAATGCTTAAGACTAATAGCGAACGGAATTTTACTGCTCATATTCCGGTATTCTTTATTTTTCTGGTATCGAATATCGGTGGTTGCCTGACACCATTGGGCGATCCCCCGCTATTTTTGGGTTACCTTCGCGGGATACCCTTTACGTGGACACTTGGCCTTTGGCCGGAATGGCTGACCCTAATTTCGATGCTACTGCTCCTATTTTATATCTGGGATAAGCGCGCCTACTCGAGGGAGTCACAGGCTGATCTTATCCGCGATGAAAGCGCCATTGTACCCTTGGGAGTTTCGGGCAAGATAAATTTTCTCTTCCTGGCCGGAGTAGTATTGTCAGTATTTTTCCAGACACCGGCGCCATACCGGGAAATCATTATGATCGCCATGGCCGGGTTGTCTGTGTTTTTCACATCGAAGAAACTACGGAAAGAGAATGGATTTACCTTTTATCCTATCAGCGAGGTTGCCATTCTATTTGCAGGTATTTTCATCACTATGGTCCCGATGTTGATGATGCTGCACGAAAAAGGAGCATCGCTGGGCATAACGAAGCCCTGGCAATTTTTCTGGTGGACCGGAGGTTTGAGTTCATTTTTGGATAACGCCCCGACCTACCTGACATTTTTTACGCTTGGTCAAAGCGTAACATCGAAAATTGCTGAAACTGGAGGCGCCATCATCTCCGGGGTGCATGTGGATATCCTTCGGGCCATAAGCTGCGGGGCGGTGTTCATGGGGGCGAATACTTATATCGGTAATGGCCCCAATTTCATGGTCAAATCGATCGCCGAGGAGCAGGGGTACAAAGTACCTCATTTCTTCGGCTATATGGCATATTCGGCGCTATGATACTTCTGCCGATTTTTGTAATAATAACGCTGATATTTTTTAGAGGATAATGCCAGAGGCATAAAAAAACCGGGGACCACAGGGGTCCCCGGCTACAAGAATTTCTTATTCGCTTTTAATTAATTATTTCGGAAACAGCACCCTTAGGTCCTTGTCGCTAAGCGTTTCCTGGCCGCTGTCGGCAATCTGCACCACCTGAGTGCCAACCTGCAAGCGCACCTCATTACCCAATCCCAAGTATTTGCCAAGCTTGGGGTCTTTCTCCAGAAGCTGGAAATAGGCGCGAGAGAATCGTTTGATTTGCATGTCGTATTTATCACCCTTGAGATTTCCCTGTATCCAGTTATCGCCGACCCGGAAAAAGCCCTGCGCTCCAACTTGTGTCACCGTGGGCGCTGCCGTTTGCCATGCTTCGGCAGGGACCGCGCTAAAAGCCATCGGAAGAGCAACTAAATCGGCTCGAAACTGTTTCTGTATATTCTTCGATTGCTTGACTGCCGATTCGCCGCTCTGAGGCGCCATATAGCTGGATATATCCTTACCCTTTTTGGCGCTAAGGGCTTTGTCTTCCAGAGCCAGATACCTTCCTCTATCTCTCTCATCACCTGTCACCAAAAACGAGGTGTATTCCGTTATGATCCCATACTTTTTGGAAAGTTCAATCACCTCTGTCAGCAGCTCCTGGTTGGAGCCGTGCGATTTCAATTCCTGCAGCAAATACCCGATTCGTCGATTAGCCCAAAGCAACGCGATAAAATCATCGCGGCTGTCGCCTCGGAAAAAGTAACCGGGAATTCGAATGTGACATTCTTTCTGCCAACTTTACCGGTTACGACCGCTTGGAGGTTTCATTTCTTTCAAATCGTCCGGTTATTATAATTTCCGAACCGTAGAATAAATCAATAGCGGATAGATGCGCACGCTTTCCTGCACCAACCAAAAAAGACGTGTACTCTGTATATGCCGTACTTTTTGGAAAGTTCAATCACCTCTGTCAGCAGCTCCTGGTTGGAGCCGTGCGATTTCAATTCTTGCAACAAATATCCGATTCGTCGATTAGCCCAAAGCAAGGCGATAAAATCATCGCGACTGTCGCCATCGGAAAAAGTAACCGGAAATTCAAAGGTGACATTCTTTCCGCCAACTTGGCCGGTAACGACCGCTTGCGAGGTTCCATTTCTTTCAAATCGTCCGGTTACAATGATTTCTGAACCGTAGAATAGATCCGGTATCGGAGCAGGATAGATACGAGAGACATTTGCGTTTCCGAATGAGATATTAACATCGGTCAGGGCCGGATGGCTGAGTTTGGATGCTACCCGAGAAATTTTGGATTCGATATTTTCATCAGGCAGGACATATTCCGGCAGCCCATGATTCTGTTCGGACAGACGATCAAGGAGATTGGTGTTGACATCATACCCCACGCCAAACACAAATATGTGCGCTCGGCCTTCGTTTAAAGCGGATGTATTGCTGATTATCTGCTCGATACTTGTATTGCCCACGGTCGGCTGGCCATCGGTAAGAAACAAGATATATGACGGATTGACGCTGGATCGGATCATTCGGCAGGCACTCGCAAGAGCATCATAGATATTGGTGCCGCCTGCGGCTTCGGCCAAATTGGCGAATGAGGAGGCTTCATCGATATTAATTTTATTCGCGGTTACCAGTTCCGGTTTAAAGGGACGGATATCGTCATCGTAATCGATCACATTAAAACGGTCGCCCGGGTTAAGGCCGCCGAGGCAAAATTTAAGGGCATCGATTGCCTGCTGGAATTTTTCGCCGCGCATGCTGCCCGAGGAATCCAAAATGAAGATTACATTTTTGTTAGTTTCAACTCGACGGCTTTCCAACGGCGGCGATAGAATACCCATAAAATAACCACCCTCTCTTCCCGGCTCGCCATAGCTCAAAAGGTGAAAACCGAAATCGCTGGTTTGGCGGGTGAAATAAACAACCAAATCTTTATCGGGTTTGACATTTTCATCATTGTAAACAACTTTCATCGATTTTTCGCCCAGCCGCTCGATTGCCATTTGATGAGTAGGACTATAAACGGAACCGATATTTTCGAACGAATTCACATTAACCGTAACCTTACAACGCTCTAAATTCGCGCCCGAATATTTTTCGGTATTCAGAGGATAAATATATTCCACCGTGCCGTTGTCGGACTTGAGAGTTTGTTCATATTCGATCTGAATGCGTACCTCTCCCCTGGCCGGGATGGGATAAACGCGCATACGATACATCCCGCGGCCGGCATACTCCAACAGAGCAGGGTCTTTACGGGCTCGAACGATATCCTCATAGATTTTGCGCGCGCCGGTGGCATCTAAAAGCTCGGCTTCCATCTTGTGACCCCCAAGCCAGGCGGTAAAATGACTGATAGCGGCGTTATCGGGGATCGGGAAAATATAATCGGCCTCGATTTCGCGATTGAACGGATTAATGAATACCTGGTCAATTTTTGTAAGTGCCGCGGGATCGTTGATTACTACATCAACATCATGATACTTGATATTAACCTGTGCGCTTGGCGGCATCCAGGGCATAGGTCGGGGTATAAGCATGCCATCAGCCCAAAGTGCTTGAGCGCTTATTAATATCAATGCCAGTGTCAGGATTGTCCGTTTCATATTTTTCCTCCAGTCAGGGGTGGAAACAATTTATTTTCTATAAAGCATACGTCAGACCGGCAAGCTTATTCCCGGAAATCTGAAGACTGCGAATTTTTGAATTCACGGAACCCTGATAAGATCGCCTTATTTCGATTGACAAGAGTGACATCTAACTCGTTTATTGTTATTGGCTTCTTAATGAGGCGTTTGATAATGCAAACCGGATTAAATAAATCGCAGGAAAAATATTCATGAAGATACAATTTTGGGGTGGTGCGCAAACTGTAACTGGTTCGGAGCATCTGCTTTCGATAAATGGCAAGAAGATTCTTCTCGAATGCGGTATGTTTCAGGGCAAAAGAAAAGATACGTACGAAAAGAACCGGGCTTTTCCGTTTGATGTGACTAAAATTGATGCTTTGTTGCTTTCACATGCCCATATCGACCATAGCGGCAATATCCCCAACCTGGTGAAATGCGGTTATCGAGGACCAATTTTCGCCACTTACGCCACGGTTGATCTTTGCGAGATTATGCTTCGCGATACAGCTTACCTTCAGGAAAAAGACGCGGAGTGGCTCAATAAAATTCATCGCAAGAATCATGAGCCGCCGGTAGAGCCGCTTTATACTCTTTCCGATGTTGAGATGTCGCTGGCAGCATTCAATGGCGTGCAGTACAACGAAAATATAAAAGTTGCGCCGGGAGTAAATGTCACTTTTCAGGACGCGGGGCATATTCTGGGGTCGGCGGGAATACTTCTGGAAATTACGGAAAATAGCCGCAAATTGAGAGTCGGTTTTAGCGGTGACATCGGCCGCGCCGATATGCCGATCCTGCGCGACCCGAATCTGCTGCTCGATCTCGATGTTCTAATTATGGAAAGCACCTACGGAAACCGTGCTCATCCAAGTTCGGAAGACATGGCGGAAGGACTGGCTGAAGTTGTAAGAACTGCTGCCAGATCCGGCGGTAAGATCATCATCCCGGCATTTGCAGTCGGACGAACACAGCTACTGGTCTATATCCTGCACAAGTTGTGCGATCAGGGACGCATACCCGATATGCCGATTTATATCGATAGCCCATTAGCCAAAAACGCCACCGAGGTATTCCGCCATCACCCGGAATGTTTCGATCGTGAAACTGAGCGGGTTTTCTTGAGCCAAAATGAGGATCCGTTCGGATTTTATAGACTAAAATATGTAGAGAGTGTCGAGGAATCCAAGTCGCTCAACCAGTTGAAATATCCGGCGATTATTATCTCAGCCTCGGGTATGGCGGAGGGCGGCCGCATATTGCATCATCTAAAGAACAATATCGAGGATCACCGCAATACGATTCTGTTTGTAGGTTATGCGGCGCCTGAGACACTCGCCAGAAAAATCATGGACGGGGAAAAGGTCGTAAAGATTTTCGGCGAGGAGTTCCGGGTACGCGCCCAGGTTAAAACCATGGATGTATTCAGCGCTCACGGCGACAAAAACGACCTGATAAATTATGTCAAAGCCAGCTCAACAGAACGGCTCAAGCATATTTTCCTCGTGCACGGCGAACCGGATGAATCTTTGCCTCTGCGCGATGCCATCAAGAGCCGGGGATATAGTTCTGTTGAGTTCCCCGCGCCCGGGGAGACATATGAAGTTTGAGAAATATGTTGCGGGCTACGATTTAATGTAACAGTAAATTACAGCGGCGAACCATCAGTCCTTTTATTTCTATAATAAGGATTTTTACCGGAAGCATGATCGGTCACATCGATAATTTCTGTAACAGCCGGAACATGCGAACGTATCGCTTTTTCAATTCCCTGACGTAAGGTCACGTTAGCGGCTCCGCATCCCTGGCAACCGCCGCTCAGTCTAAGATAAACCGAAGTCCCCTTAACATCGACCAGTTCCACATGTCCGCCATGAGTTGAAATTCCCGGATTGACCCTGGAGGCCAGTACGCGTTCAACTTCCTGATATAGATCGTTTTCGGACGGCGGCTTTTGGCCCCAATCATCAGGAATAAGCGGCTGACCCGATTCGATTGCGTTTCTGATGGCTGCCCCGATTTTTTTGCCCAATATCTGCCACGAATCTGTTCCCGATTTGGCAATCGTGACAATATTGCCCGTTAACAGTACCTCGCGTACGCCTTCAATCTCAAAAAGCGCCTCCAGAAGCGGGGCGCCCCTTGCAGCCACCTTGTTTCGACAACCAATAGTGCGATTCGCCAATATTGGAGTATCTACGATAAATTTGCAGACGAAAGGATCGGCTGTCGGTTCAGCGGTGATTTTTATTGGCAAATTTGACATTTATTAAAATCCTAATTAATCGCGTATACCGAAACCGTTGGGGGCTTAACCTATCCAAGTGGATAATTTATACATCAAAAGAATCTCCCTTGCTATCCTTAGTACATTCCGGGCACTCGCAAAGTTCGCGAAGACGCTTAAAAGTATAAATTCCGGTATTATGGCCATCGGAAAACGCAATGGCTATAGCGTAACGTCCGACGGATTTGATGTCGTTTATTTTAATATCAAGAGGGATCAGGACGGGATCGAGCGTTTGTAAACCGGTGTTTTCATCTATACAATTTGCGCAGCGGCAATTGACTCGAAGGTGATAAGGCGTATAGACGCTCTGGTGACCATCAGGCCAGCGCATGTGCAGCTCACCATTTTCAACAAGCTCTACATGCTCAGGCTCGATTAGGTTTCCCGATGCTTTCATAACGTCAATTTGCTTTTCAACCGCTCCTGCCAGGGAGATATATGATTTAGCCGCAGTTGATTCTCGATCTCTCGCCAGCACCGGAACGCCATCCTCGCCGCTCGACATAATCGCCGTATCGAGGGGGATTGAGCCCAGAAATGGCACGTTTAATTCGACAGCCATCTTCTTGCCGCCGCCGGCGCCAAAGATATCCGTCTCTTTGCCACAATGCTGGCAAATAAATCCGCTCATGTTTTCGATTATCCCCAGAATTGGCACATTGACCTGTTCGAACATCTTAAGACCTTTACGAGCTACGCCGATCGCAACCTCCTGGGGAGTGGTGACTATAATAGCTCCGCTCAATTGGGCCTGCTGGGCAAGCGTAAGTTGCACGTCTCCGGTGCCGGGCGGAAGATCGATAAGGAGATAGTCAAGCTCGCCCCAGAGAACGTTGGCGATAAACTGCTGAATCATCTTCATGGCAATAGGGGCGCGCCAAATAACCGGCCCGCCGCCGCTCAGAAATAGGCCCATCGAGATAAAGCTCATGCCGTGCTGACTCGATGGCTGAAGCTGTCCGCCGACAACATGCGGAGGTTCAAGCTCCGCGCCCAGCATTCCGGGCTGACTGGGGCCATAAATATCGGCATCCATAAGACCGACCGTATGCCCGGCGTCTTTCAGGGCATAAGCCAAATTGGTAGCAACAGTCGATTTCCCCACGCCACCTTTGCCGCTGGCAATAGCGATAATATTCTTAACACCTGCTAAGCCCGGTTCAAGATGAGCAGTATCGGTGGCTGTTTGCATTTTTTGTTTATTGCGATTCCAGAGTGCCATATATATATCACCTTTCTATTTGTCCAAATTTAAACAAGATATACTCCGACGCCAAGTGAATTCGGCAATCCTTATCGATGTTAGAACAATGGGAGCAGATTGAGGGGTTCCCCATTCCCTATACAGATTTGGGGACAGCGCTACGCTCTTTATAATCAATATGTTGATATTACAAATTATGCAAAACGACCATGAAATTATATCGCAGGCAAAAAAAACACCAGCCGGCAGCTTATCCTTACAGGAGGTGATTCGATGCTGCCGGCTGGCTTTGTGTCCCCCGAACAGGTTTAATAACCCAATGATGGCCTAAATCCTAATTTGCTCTAACAACCAATCGGAAGCTGGCGATGTTTCCAGATTACGCGCCTGGCCCGCATTACGAACCTCAACCCTTAGTGCATTCTCTTTCTTACCGTCGCAATAACGGGCTACAAGAGATGCCGCGGTTCCGATAAAATCGTCATTTATTTCGCCCCGCAATATTCCGATAGGCGATTCAAAATCTACTGCTTCAAGTATATAATCGTTCTGAAGAGTTAACGATTCGATTGTATTGTTTTCCGGTTCGTCGCGGCCAACCACCAATTTGGTTTTCGGTCCCAGACGGAAATGTCGTCCGATTTTAAGCAGATTGATTTCATTGAAATCAGCATCGGGGGTATATTTCAAGAGATCGCGAAGTTTATCTGAATAGCGCTTATCAGTTAGCAGGCATCCCGAAGCCGGGTTGGGATATTCGGTCAGGCCAAATTCAGCTGCAAGCTGCATCTGACGTTTACGAGAACGCCCTTCTATGTCGAGAAGCCATTCCCGCTTAATCTTGCCCTCTTTTTCCGGAATAGTTGCCGGCAGAAGCCGCCCGGAAAGGGGCCTGACCAGTTTGCCCGCCAAGCCGCATTCCCGAGCCACTAAATCCATCGCGAAACGTCTCTGCGACATGGGACGTTGCCCCAACACCTCGCCTGTGATAATGAAATCGGCGCCAACCATTTCCATATAATGTCGGGCCTCATCGATCATAATCAGGCGGCAATCGATACAGGGATTCATGTTTTTACCATGGCCGAATCGTGGATTGCGGACGATATCTACGAATCTCTGTCCCAGATGTGCCAGCTTGACTTTAAACCCGAATTTTTGCGCCGCCGGATAGGGGTCTGAACCGCAGGACGATGAGTCGGTAGCATCGCAGCCAAAATGAGTTAAAAAGGTAATGGCCTCGATTTCGACTCCATACTTCATCATCTGAAGAATGGCGAGCGTCGAATCGAGGCCACCAGAATAAAGAGCAATGGCTTTGACGTGTTCCATATCAATTAAGCGCCACTACCCCCAATGCGCCTTTCTAAATCATTTTAGCCTACGCGAACCGGCTGCTGTTTGTTTTTCTTACGAGCTTCCGGATAGTACTTTTCGTAATCGAGCGATGCCAGGTTAACCGATGAAAGCGACTTGGTCACTCTCTCCTGTTCGGCAGTCCAGAAGGAATGCATAGCGCATCCACCCATTCTGTTACAAGCCTCAGCGCTGCCGGCCTTACGAACGCAATCATTGACCGCGACCTTGCCCTGCATAGCCTCAATGATGGATAGGAATGTTATCCTCTCCCGAGGCATGGCCAGCCGGTAGCCGCCGTTAATACCCTTAAAGCTCTGAAGAAATCCCTGAAGAGCCAGCTCTTTGAGAATCTTGGCCAGATATTCGCGCGGTACTTTCTCGGCGGCAGAAATTTCGTTAATGGAACAGATTTTATCATTTTCCCAGGCGGCCACATAGACCATCGCCCGCAACGCGTAGTCGGATTTGCGTGATATTTGCATTTTACTTCTCCTTTAAAATGGAGTTTACTAATCCACTTCCCCCGATATTACTGTAGCTATTACTCCACGTCAAGGCAAAACGTTCCCGCCTTCTGAAAATAATCGTAAATAGTCTCTCCATACTTCCGTAAGACATTGCCGTGTATTGCGTTGTGAGAATATTCCCTAAATCCTTAACAACTCCGAAAAGACCCGATTATAGTTCTTTGATGTGGTTTTTCCCGACATGCTTATAAGAAACTATTACTATTTATTAGGGATTATTAACGATTAAAATTAGCGGGGTAATTGTTTTCCTATATTTTCGGCAACGATGGCGATATTACGCTTAAAAAGCTGATATCCTTTTTCCCCGACGCTGGAATTTTCGAAATGTCTATTGAATACCATTTCCGTCATATTCAGAAAAACAAATAAATCGGTGGATTGTAATATCGGATCGGGAGTAAAACGCGGTTCTCTAGTTTCTTCAATATCTCGATTAAAAGGGCAAATGGCCTGGCATATATCACATCCGAATACTATATGGCCCATTTTAGCAGCAATATCCCGGGGAATCTCGCCTTTATTTTGCATGGTATGATAGGCGATGCAACGATCGGCATCGATAGTGACATCACCGTTGATTGCCGCGGTAGGGCAAGCCTCGAATACACCGGCGGCATTGCGCGCATGTTCTTTCTATAGCAACATCCGGTTCAAGCTCCAAATTGGTGATGATAGAACCCAAGAAATAGAAGGTTCCCATTGCTGAACCATTATTATTAGTGGATGACAATATCAGAAGACCGTTTCGTCCGATAAAACCAAGCCCAGCTTTAACTGCGATAGATTTTTCGGATAGCGGAGAAGAGTCAGCATAAGTTTTGAAAGTCCAGTGTCCGGCATGCTCCTCGATTTTTTTACAAAGAGCCTTCAATTTATCCATCATAACTGCGTGATAATTTTCGCCTCGTCCATAAACCGAAAAGTATGGCCTTCGAGGATCATCATTCAAGTTTCTGATAATAATTCAAAGCGCAAACGATGACGGATTTGGCAGTTGGAAGAGTAACTCTGGGATCGAACCTTTGCCTGACACCCCGCTCCAAATATTTCATATCTGCCTGATTACCGCTATCAAGCCAGCGTAAATATCTGTTGTGGCCGATTGGATTATATTCGGCTTTTGCCACTCCGATTGCAGACAGGCCGAGACTATAACCCTCAGCTTTAATTACCTGTTTTAGATCCATATCAAACACAAATTAGACATATAAATGATATAAGTCAATTGGCTAATCATTTTGACGGCGGCGTCAGACTAATAGACCTGATGCCATATCGAATTTTGGTAAGTGTAAAATAAACTTAATGTTCGATTTTATATGATGCCGCTAAAACCTGATTGCCTTTTTCCGTTACATTCACCGGAATTTTCAGACGAGCGTCCTTGAAAAAACATTGCCCCTGATTCCCTGAACAATAGTAAATGCTGAGATCGATTGTGACTGTCGTCATCCCTGTAGATGCAGTTATGGGAATCTCGAGCTTGCCGGCCGGTTTAGATATATTAACATCCTTAAAGCTTATAATCTTCGCATTATCTGATTTTGGCTCAATGCTGAAGGGAGCGTCCTTTGTAAAATCGGTTCCTTTGGGAAGTGTTATCTCCAAGCTTAATTTGTCAGTTCCGGGCGCGATATTCATTGCGGGAAGCTCTTTCTCCTCGCCGCGGAATGCCTTAGCCTGAGTAAGCATCCCAATCCCTTTGAACTCCAAAGTGGATAAGGCACCGGATGAAATGTCATAGACCCGTATCAAATGGTTGTTGGTGTCAGTTATGTACATCTTTCCATTAGCGAATGTGAGTCCATTGGGCTCATTGAGCGACGCCTTTACCGCCAGACCGTCAGTCATTCCAGGAGCTCCCAGGCCAATCAGAGAAGTTGCCTCACGAGCGACGGGATCGACTTTTTTAATTTTGTGATTGTAGGTATCAGCTACATAGAGAAATCCATCGTGATAGGCGATGCCTATTGGATGCTGCAGTCGTGCTCCCGGATATTTACCATCAACGTCCCCAAACTCAAATAGCCCCTTGCCGATAATCGTTTTAACTTTGCCATTTACGCCCAAATCTATTTCGCGCACGCCGCTGACCTCGCTATCGGCTATATAGAGTTTCATTCCGTCGGTAGTGATACCACTTGGCTGAGCCAGCGCAGCCGACTCGAGAGGACCATCAATAATATCCTCACGCCCGGATCCCGCAAAAGGGGTAACCACCAGGGTTTTAGGATCAAGTACCCAGATTTGGTGCGCACCCGCCATGGCGATATAAAGCTTGTCATCAAGCATTACCAAATCCCAGGGACTATTTAAAGCCACCTGAGTTCCAACTCCCCCCGTGCTTAAGAAACCGGCTTGTTTACCGATACCTGCCAGCGTTTCAACTTTTCGCGATATTAGATCGATTTTTCTTATGGCATGGTTATCGGTATCAGCCACATAGATTATGTTATTTATGGAATCGAAATACAGGCCTTGCGGACGGTAGAACTCCGCGGTTTGGAAATCACCGTCTTTGAAGCCTATTTCACCCGAACCTATCACATCTTTTATCTGACCATCGAAAGATGAAATAATCACCCTGTTGTGATCGGAATCGGTAAAAAAGAGCCTTCCGCTTTTTTCGTCGGATACGATCTTTCCCGGAAAAGATAAAATCGAACTTGCCGTCGAGGATTTCTCCAGATCGAGCTTGATTGGTTTGCGATTAATTAAGCCTTTAGAATCAAAATCCTTTACGACCGCCGCGATAGTCGTATCGAAAGTATCATAGACACCTTCACCGGATGACCCACCAATAATATATCCCTGAGGATCGATTAAAAATAAGGTAGGCCAGGCCTGTGCCCCATACTCGTTCCAGACCTGAAACTCATTATCGTTGATAACCGGATGTTCGATATCGTAGCGCAGAATTGCCTCTTTAATGTTTCTGGTGTCATGCTCATTTTTAAATTTAGCCGAATGCACCCCGACGATAACCAATTCGTCTTTATATTTGGTCTCCAGCTTTTTGAGATCGGGGATAATATGCATACAATTTATACAGCAGTAGGTCCAGAAATCGAGTAATACCACTTTGCCGCGAAGATCACTTAGGGTTAATGGCTGCGAATTGAGCCAGGTCAAACCCGACGGAAACTCCGGCGCCTTGATTTTACTTTCAGTTCTCATAGCTGTTAAAACCATTATTAAAATTACGCTTATGGCAATTAGTGTCCCAATTTTGAGTATTCTCATATCAACTCCTGTTGCCTTTCAGGGGTTAACTCTTATAAAATTCAACGAGTTCCGATAATGATTCCAGTCAAAACCGTGCTCATCCCTAAATTACGATCGGCTCCTATCAACTATAATTATTATTTGCATAATGTCATAAGATTTGATAAAATAAGCGTTAATTGGGAGTTGCCTTAAGAATCTGGCTGGCCTGCTCCCGAAGAGAATAGTGTTGCCAGGTAAAATAGCATAATCGGGTGATGCGAATGGATGATCAAAAACTATCTCGGCGCAGTGCCATTAACTACCTTCTTGGTGGTGGTATCGCGGCGCTGGGGGCGGCCACATTATACCCTATCGTACGCTACATTATTCCTCCTCAAGTTTCCGGAGAGGAAACGTCATCTGTATCAGCGGCAAAAGTGGGCGAGCTTAAGCCCAACGAAGGTAAAATATTCAAATTCGGAGACAAACCAGCGATCCTGATTCTTAAGTCCGATGGCGATCCCAAAAGCGCCCTGAGTTATATCTCATTTACCGCGGTTTGCACTCATTTAGGCTGCACGGTGCAATACCGATCCGATCTTAAGCACATCTGGTGCGCTTGCCATAACGGCCATTACGATTTGAACGGTATGGTAATCTCAGGACCTCCACCATCGCCTCTCACTCAGTATACAGTAGCCATAAAAGGCGAGGAGATTTTTGTCTCCCTGGCAAAGGCATAACTTATGGCAGATCACGGAAAATTATACAAATGGTTCGATGGCCGGGTCGACCTTGAAGGTCTGGAGAGCTTTCTTCGTCATAAAACAGTTCCAGATCATCGTCACTCGATCTGGTATTATCTCGGAGGAATGACTTTATACCTTTTTATTGTGCAGGTGATAACCGGCATACTGCTTCTTCTCTATTATAAGCCAACTGCCGAATCAGCTTATGAATCGGTTCAATATATTATGACCGAGGTGCCTTTTGGATGGCTGGTTCGCTCGATTCATTCTTACGGCGCTAACCTGTTCATAGGCTGCGCTTTCGTGCACATGTTCTCGGTTTTTCTAATGAAGGCCTATCGTAAACCGCGCGAACTGACATGGATTACGGGAGCGCTTCTCCTGTTCCTGGCAATGGGCTTTGGATTTTCAGGGTATCTTTTGCCGTGGAATCAACTGGCATATCTGGCCACCAATGTGGGCACAAGTTTCGCTGCCATGGTTCCCTTTATTGGTAATTGGCTTTTGGAGTTTTTACGAGGCGGCCAGGAAGTTACCGGGGCTACGCTCACAAGATTCTTCGGATTCCATGTGGCAGTGCTGCCCGGATTGACAACAGCTCTGCTGGCCATACATCTACTTTTCGTACAACGCCAGGGCATGAGCGTTCCAATCTCAATTGAGCAGGAGATCGCCAAAGGCCTGAGCAAACGAAAAGAGATCCCCTTCGTGCCAAATTATCTTCTAAGGGATATGCTGGGCTGGACTCTGGCGCTTGGCCTGATCGTTCTTTTGGCCTCGCTATTTCCCTGGGAAGTTGGAGAAAAAGCCGATATACTCAAACCCGCTCCGCCGCATATCAGGCCGGAGTGGTATTTTGTTTTTATGTATCAGACGTTGAAATATGTGCCCAAAGTAATCGGCGTGTTCGGCTTTGCCATTGCGGGGTTTATCTGGGTACTTCTGCCCTTTTTCGATAAGAAATCCAACAGGGGCATACCGAACAGGATATATACGATAATTGGAGTGGTCGTTGTAGTCTATATGGTTGTATTAACAGCAATTGGCTACCTGGCGCCGGGTGAATAAAATGAAAAAATTAATTCCGATAATATTTTTAATGCTGCTGGTTGGCGAGGCAAACGCCCAGAAATCAAGTTGTATAAAATGCCACCTTTCGAGCGATAGAGTTTCAGACACCACAGCGGCCGCGGCATTCATGGCATCGGATATTCATAAGGCTAATGGTATCGGGTGCGAAAAATGTCACGGCGGCGATCCTACCAAGGGCTTTACCGAAAACGATCCCACTCTGGCAATGGACCCCGCTAAGGGTTTTATGTCGCCTCCTGATAAAGCTGCCATTCCCGAATTTTGTGCGCGCTGTCACTCCGATATCGAATTCATGAAAAAGTACAATCCAAAGTTGCCAACCGATCAACTTGTGCTTTATAAAACGTCGGTGCACGGCAAGCTTCTCTATGAGAAAAAAGATCAGAAAATTGCAGTTTGCAGCGATTGTCACAGCGCACACGGCGTCCTGCCCGCCTCAGATTCCCGAAGTAAGGTCTATCATCAAAATGTGCCTGCCACCTGCAGTGTCTGCCACGCCGATCCGGCTTACATGTCCGGATATGATTATAAAGGCAAACAGATCCCCACGGATCAGCTTGAGCAATATAAAAAATCGGTGCATGGCGTCCTTGTTCTTGAAAAAGGGGACCAATCGGCGCCTGCCTGCAACGGCTGCCATGGTAATCACGGGGCCACACCTCCATCGCTGGCTTCGGTTTCGGCAGCTTGCGGAGATTGTCATGCCTCGAATCGCGATTACTTCAATAGCTCTCCGCATGCTGAACCATTTAAGACTCTCGAAAACCCCGATTGCGAACGCTGTCATGGCAATCACTTAATTTTGGCTGCCAATGATTCGCTGCTTGGGACATCGGCGGGGGCTCTTTGCATTCAATGTCATGAACCTGATTCCCCGGGATTTGAAGCAGCTAAATCGATGAAAGAATCTATTGATTCCCTTAAAATGGCCGTTTCGCTCGCGGAATCAACATCGATGGATGCTGAGAAAAAAGGAGTAGAAGCCGGATTGGCCAAATTCGATCTGGGACCGGCCAAGGACGACTTAACGCGGGTTAAATCTGTAGTTCACACATTTGATCCGGATCAAGTTGCCGAGATCACGCGCGCCGGCATTAAGGTTGCTGAAGGTGTTCAGGTAACAGCCCTGGCCGCGTTAGGGGATATCAAGGTTCGTCAGATTGGCCTTGGGGTTTCGCTGTTATTGGTTCTATTCGTGGCTTATGCCCTTTGGCGAAAGATAAAGCAGGTTGATAAAGACGCTGATTTTGTGGTGAAAGATAAATAGGCCGATTCAATTTAAGCGATAAACAAATTAAGGCGACTTACAATTAAGTCGCCTTTTTATTTATTAGATTACTTGGACTAAAGCTAAATATTCTACTTCAAAAGCACCATTTTTATCGCTTTAGAGTTCTGGCCATCCAGGACTCTGGCAAAATATAAACCGGAGGATACATCAGACGCATCCCATATCGCGCTGCCATTCTCGGTGGAGAGAGTTTTGATCATTCGGCCGGCAATATCAAAAATACCAATCTTCACATTTTCTGATTTACTGAGATATAAAGTAGTCCTGGCATTAAATGGATTGGGATAGTTCTGAAGTAGCTCAAATGACGCCGGGGCGTAAACAACATTATCGCCAATGGAAGATACCGTTTGATCGGCCATCAGTTGGAAAAAGTCGGCTTGCGGCCTCGTTAGGCCGGCCGTATAGGATAACCCGATTGGACTTTGATGGAAAAATACAGCATAAAAAACGCAAGCCGCTAGATAAGAGCCCATAAGATTGGGATGGTAGTTATCATTGGGCGACCAAAGGTCAAGCGTAGTATCCGTTCGCATGGCTCGGGCCCAGGCGTTCCCCGCCGGTAATAAAACCGATGATAATATATCTCTCAACATTACATACGCTGCCGTGACGGTATCCTGCATATGGAAATAATCTACGAAGGGAACGCTGTAATGCCCGTCGATATCTCGTTGGCCGCCACCGCGCCATCCCCAGGTCATATAAAGCGCTGTATGCTCGTTATTCCGAATAATCAGGGAATCCAAATGACGGGCCGCGGGATACATGCTTCCGTAACGATAAAAATCGATTGTTGGGTAAGCGCTCTGCTCCTGTAATACGACAAAATCCCATCCGCCCTGATTAATTTTATTCAGAGTGGTCTGGTTGGTGCAATGTCCTTCCAGCGTATATCCACCCGGAGTGTTTGAATCGACCGCAACCGGATAGCCGCCGGATTCCGACAAGAATTTAAACATGTGCGGAAGATTATTAGTATAGGTGTGACTGTTGCCGATAAATAATATTTTTAGGGTATCGTTTTGCGCCTGCGCCGAGGCTGAAAAAAACAGAAAACATAGAGCGGCCATCAGCTTTATATTTCTATTTTTCATTTGAGCCTTCCCTGCAACTGGTCAAGAAGATTTTGTTATCGCTTTAATATTAATGAGTATTTATTCCAAATACAAGCCATTTAAGAAAGATTATAGGTGATCCGTCTGATTAGTAAATTAAAATGCCAGGTCACTTTAGCTTAAGACCTGGCGGAATAAAATATTTCGGAAGGTGACGAGTGGCAAACTATCTATAGTCGTTTCAACGACTTATTTCATTTATTCAAACCTGAGCGCTTCTATTGGATCCAGCAGAGCTGCCTTTTTTGCCGGATAAAATCCAAAAAATACTCCCACAAACCCCGAAAAGAAGAAGGCTAAAGCTATCGCCGGCACCGAGGTTAATATCGGCCAGTGCAATATTGCTGATATTAATTTGGCGCTTAAAATCCCCAACATTATGCCTGCGATACCGCCAATCACGCTTAGCACGATCGATTCGGCCAAAAATTGAATCATAATGTCGCGGCCTCTGGCGCCAACAGCCATTCTTATTCCGATCTCGCGCGTTCTTTCGGTTACGGAAACGAGCATAATGTTCATAATTCCTATACCACCGACCAGAAGCGAAACTGAGGCAATTGCTCCAAGTAGAATACTCATGACAGTAGAAGTTGAATTTACGGCAGTCGCGATTTCAACCTGGCTCCGAACAGTAAAGTCGTCGTCCTGGCCCGGCATGATTCTATGACGTTGACGTAATAGTGTGGATATCTGATTTGTAGCCGCATCGATCTGGTCCTTACTGGCTGCTGAGGCTATGATATAATTTATATGATTCTGCCTTGAAAGTTTTCTGAGAACCGTAGTATAAGGCGCGACAACGATATCGTCCTGATCCTGACCAAAAGTATTTTGGCCTTTTGCTGAGAGTACGCCAATTACCCTGAATGGCAACTTATTTACTCTGACGATCTGCCCAATCGGGTCTTGCCCCGGGAAGAGATTATCCACAACTGTTTTACCCAGTACGCAGACTTTGGTAGCGCCCTTGATATCCTGATCTGTGAAAAAGGAGCCCGATTCCATTGGCCAGGAACGTATATTGGGAAAATCCGGAGAGAATCCCTGAACTGATGTAGCCCAATTTTGATTTCCCGCCACTACCTGAGCTCCCGCACGCACGACAGGCGATACCCATTCGACAGCGGGGCAATTAGCCTTAATGGCGATTGCATCGTCTTCAGTGAGAGTTTGCTGCGTTCCGGCGCCGAACCTTACGCCGCCCGACTGCTGGCTTCCGGGAAAAATATTAAGCAGATTTTCTCCCAAAGAGGAGATCTGATCATTGACCATCTGCTTGGCGCCCTGGCCTATTCCCACCATGGCAATTACGGCTGCCACCCCGATAATTATGCCCAGCATCGTCAGCCCCGAGCGCATCTTGTTTTTACCCAGGGCTCGATAAGCTACTCTTAATATTTGCAAATATCTCATTAATTTTCCTCTACGATAGCTACTGTTTTATATTACTTTAGAATCCTTTGCCAGCCTCTGACGCTTATTTCTTATTCCTTCTTTGTTCCCTGAGTCGCCAGAGTAACTTTTGTCCAGAAATCAACCGGCTCCATACGCGACCTGTCTGGTCTCTCGCCAGGAGGCATTCCGCCGGGCCTACCACCCCAATCGCCCTGGCCACCTCTGCCGCCGTAATCGCCCCCCTGGCCCGGACCACCGGGCCGGTCACTATCTTCATCAGCACCTTTAAAAGCGATTGAACCGGTTTCGAATCCCAGACTAATTATGCTGCCCGGATTGGTATTTATCCCATAAGATGAATCACCGCGCGCTTTCAGAGGCACGCTAAAAAGATATGTGATGGTTCCCCAATCGTTGTTTGTAATTATCGAGATGCCCAGATCATTCTTAATTGGCAATTTTATATGCTCATTTCGTTTTATAATTTCCATTGTATCAGGCATTTGAATTTGTTGTTTTATCATTTCATCCGGATTCCCCTCAGGTCGCTTGCCCTTTTCCGGCGTCTCAGGACGAACCGTTCTTCCTATCGGGTAATGGATCCCGAAAGCCTTGTCTTTTTTTCCGGTTGGATCAAACCAGATTGTCAGCCCTGCCCGAATGATAGTAGCCTGTGTAGCTCGATCTCTGGTTTTCAGGAGAATTATCAGATTATCCGCATCATTTTGCAGCCCAAGCAAAATGTTTTCGTCTTTCCAGGAATATGTCGAAGTTCGCACCCAGGCGGTATCCGGATTATCACTGCTTATCTCCGGCGTTCTCCAATCGCTTCGCAGGTTAGTTTCCTGGCAAGCCATCCCTGTTAAAAACAATAGCAGCAACAGGT
Organism: uncultured candidate division Zixibacteria bacterium; assembly: GCA_963801605.1. Lineage (GTDB taxonomy): Bacteria > Zixibacteria > MSB-5A5 > UBA10806 > UBA10806 > UBA10806. The sequence continues at coordinate 917,820 of CAWDFP010000006.1, read as the reverse complement.
AATATGGTCTCCGATAATTTTTCATATTTTATTCCCCGTTCACGCCGATGTCAGGTTTGGTCAATTCTCGTTTATGTCCCCACCGCCGGGAGGTTTATCAACTCCTCTCTGGCTAACTTGGGCGACGCCACAACTTCATCTTTTATAATCAAACCATCTCTAAACGTTATATTTCGTTTGGTATAAGCTGCGATATCCGTCTCATGGGTAATCAACACAATTGTAATTCCATGCTCATTGAGCGTCTGAAAAATATCCATGACCTCAACTGATGTTCTGGTATCGAGGTTTCCGGTTGGCTCATCGGCCAAAATGATCGAGGGATCGTTTATAAGCGCCCTGGCAACCGCTACTCGTTGCTGCTGGCCTCCCGAAAGCTGATTGGGATAAGAATATTCTCTGCCCTCCAGCCCGACTTTGCCTAAAGCACGTTTGGCCTTTTCTATGTTTTCCTTGGCGGAGCTGCCATCGTAAAGCAGGGGAAGTTCTACGTTTTCCAATGCGGAGGTTCGCGACAGCAGGTTGAACGATTGGAATACAAATCCGATTTTCTGATTTCTGATTCTGGCCAGGCTGTTGCGATCCAGCGATGACATATCTTCGCCATCGAGAAAGTACCTGCCCGATGTTGGCCGATCGAGGCAACCCAGAATATGCATCAAAGTTGATTTGCCGGATCCTGATGGCCCCATAATGGCAACAAATTCACCGCTGTTAATGGAGAGATTTACTCCCCGCAAGGCATTAATCTCGTAATCCCCTAGAGTATAGGTTTTAACCAGATCCTGGGTGGTAATAACTTCTTTCAATTTAGTGCCTCCCGCCGCCACCGCCACCGAACCTGGGCATGAAAGGATTAACCTGCTGATTATTGCTTGTTGACGCCTGTACGCCTTCCTGGCTGACTATTACGGCATCTCCCTCTTTAAGATTATCCGAGGTAATCCCGGTTGTGGAACCGTCCGAAATGCCCACCTGTACTGGAACGGGTTGAGGTTTCCCCTGAGCATTTAATACCCAAACGTGAGGTCTGCCGCCTTTACCTCGATGGGAAGTCGAATCGGGAATGGCTGCGCTGGCCCCGTTAGAGGCAGCGCTATTGTTTGATGAATTATTTGCGCCGGACAACTGACCGGTTTGAACTCCCGCCGGACGGAAACGAAGCGCCGCCGATGGCACCTTAAGTATATCGTTTTCACGCTGAATCTCGATCGTAACATTAGCCGTCATGCCGGGCATTAGCAATAAATCAGGATTCGAAACCTCGATTATAACATCATATGAAACTACATTCTGCACTACTTCGGGATTGAGCCTGACCTGCTGTACAATGCCATCAAAACTTTGATCCGGATAGGCATCGACCGTAAAAAGAACTCTCTGGCCATCATGGACTTTTCCTATATCAGCTTCGTCGATACTGGCGCCAACCTGCATTTTGGTTAAGTCTTGCGCTATCGTAAACAAAGTCGGCGCCTGCAAGCTGGCTGCCACCGTCTGACCGACATCGACATTTCTGGAAATTACAACCCCATCTATAGGTGATGTTATCGTGGCATATTCCAGATTGGTTTTTACCCGGCTTAAATTCGCTTGCGATGATTTTAGATCGGCCTGAGATTGCTGATAAACGGCCTCGGCATTGTCTTTGTCGGATTGCGAAATCATATTTCGCTCAAAAAGAGATTGGGATCGGTCGAATTGAGTTTTAGCGAGGTTTAGCGAGGCCTTAGCTTTATCTAAATCCGCCTCGGCCTGATCTACCTGGGCTTTAAGAAAAGTGGGATCAAGCTGCGCGATAATTTCCCCTTTTTTTACCTTGGAGTTAAAATCGGCGTTTAACGCCATAATGGTGCCGGATACCTGGCTTCCGACTTGCACCGTGGTAACCGCTTGAAGCGTCCCGGTTGCAGTGACTGTAATCGAGATATCACCCCTCTGAATGGGCGCTGTGACAAATTTCCCCTCTACTTTTTTAGTTCTTCCTAAAAATAAAAATAATACCAGGGCAATTACAACCACTATGGGGGCTATAATAAACAGCTTTTTCATTGTTCCTCTTTTCTTACGACCAAGCCCAATACCATCCAAACGCTTTCAGGTCTTCTCGATCAATATTAGACGCATATATCCGAGTTAAGTTTATTATAATCAATTAGAATAATTCAGACAAATTCTTTTTGGCTATATTTTTTTGTAACATCAACTACCAATTGTTTGCCTTATGCTCTATTGTCATAACCGCTTATAGGAATGATCGCATTATTAAAAATTTTCCGTGAAAAGCAACAACGACCTTACTCTCTTTGATGATTATACGCATAATAACAATTATCGGGAAACTAAAATTTATTTGGTTAATGAATAGAATCAAAAACTCGATTATAGTATTGGATTAAAGATGATTAGCGCCACTGCCATTCAAGAAATGGCTCTTTAATATCGACCATAGCATTTACTATTAACTCCGCTAAGCCTCCATATAAAATATTGCATTTCTCGAATACACCATAGGCCCTTAGGATGTCTCTTATTTGTCCCTTGCAGTTTGAACAGGGAGCGCAGACATATTTTTTATGTTCCGGTCCGATAATGTCTTGAAAAAGATCGAGAATTTGCCGCAGTTTGGCCCGCCCCGCCACGCTATGGCACCAGTCGGGGAAGTTCAGGTTTGGCATAATGGCAAAGCCGCTTCCTCCACCGCAACAGAAGTTATCTACTCCCTTAGGGGTCATTTCCCGGAAGTTGGGGCAGACCGCTTGAAGAATTTCTCTCTGCGGCTTAACGATCCCCATCAATCTGGCAATATTGCAGGGATCATGGATCGTTACATTTAAATCAGCGTTTCGGGAAGGATCGAGTTTTAATCGGCCGCTTTTAATAATCTCATTTATAAAGGTAAGACAACTTTCGCGAGGAATATTTAGATCGCCCGTAAGTACCCGATCGGCAATTACGGTAAGAGCTTTATGAGAATGCCCGCATTCGCCGATAACAATCTTTTTTACTCCAAGTTTTTTGGCAATCCGGGCATGTTTTATCGCCAATCTGGCTAATTGCATATCATCATACCAGACGCCATAATTTACAGCATCATACCCGGTAAGTTCGCTTGAGAGGGTATAGCTTATGCCTGCAGCTTCAAGTATAATGGCGAAAGCTTCGGGGTTTTCCGGCCAGGCAAGGTATTCCCCGGCATTGTGCATAAGAAGAACATCCGCCCCTACTTTATCAATCGGCCATTTGAAATCCAGACCGGTCTTTTCCTTAACCTCATCCTCCATAAATTCGATATTATCGCGGAAGGCCAGAGGATTCATACCAGTGGACGAGCCTTTCTCCAGATGCTGTACTGTGCCGAGCTCATGAAGTTGCTTAACCGAGATACCCATTTCCTGGCTGAAAAGTTTACGCAGTTCATGGGTAACGAGCCCGTTATCTATTCCAATTGGGCAGGCTTGGGCGCAGCGACGGCAGATTGTACAGCGATATGAAAGTTCAAGCAGTCGAGCTATTAGCTCCCAGGTGATGTTTATATCGTTACCACTGACTTTTGCCAGGATTCTACCGCCCGACTTGATATATTTTTTATAAAGCCGCCTGAGGATCTCGGCCCGAAAAGCCGGACGATAAATTTCTTGCTTTCCCGATTCATTGAAGATCGGGCAGGCTTGAGAGCAGGTCTGGCATCTGGCGCAATACTCCATTGTGAGATAAAGCGGTTGAAGAAATGTCCAATTATCGCGGGCATCAAATAGCTTCTTCAACCCTGAGAGGAATTTTTCTATAAGCTCCCGTTTTTGGATCTCCGTTTCCGGTTTTGGAAACATCACTGCCGACACACCGTCAAGCTCGCATTCATAACGGGCTGATTGCTCGTGAGTCAAACTGCGGATCTTCGGTTCAAGCTCGAGTTTATCGTAGGGAGGCGGCAAAGGCAAAAAACCAGCGGGATCAATTTTTATCAATTGGCCGTTTTTTTTTCCGAAATTTCTGGGGGTTGTGGTCATTTATCGTCGCCGGAGGCTCCTTCAAGCCAACTCTTCCCGGGCTTTATATGTTTTGCCTGCCAACTGACTCGGCTTCCAAGTTCTTTGATGATGGCAGCTTCGGTTTTACTGCCCTTTATGTTGGGCTCATCCTGCCATCTGACATGATGATAAGTGAAAAATTTTCCCACAAAATGCGTCATGTGCGTAAACGGCAGATAGATAAAAAAGACTGCAGTCAAGAGTAGTTCTAATTTAATAGATGCTGGGATAATCAAGCTGGATTTAAATACCAATAGCTCTTTAATAAACTCCCTTAATAACGAAAATGACCTATCTGCAGTGATCCAGGCATATAAACCGCTAAGACAAATAGATAGCAGCAATATCAAATTAAAATAATCGGCTCTTGTTGAAAATTGTCTATATTCACTCTTGACAATTCTTATTACAAGCAGCCCGGCGACTCCGAATACTCCAAAAATCAAACCCAGGATACCGATGAGGATTGTCGCCCGATATAGACCTTTTCCTAATAAGCTTAATGAAAATGCGGAAATTTCAAATCCATTCAATTTTAATATCGCACCCAGGACTAACATGGTCATAAATCCGGTAAGCAGATAAAGCCCAATATGAAAAGGATAAGAAAAATACCAGAGGTTTCGGTTGTTGCGGTAAAGCGATTTTATGGCAAAAATCTCGAAAGCTACTTCCTTGAGCTCTCCCCACAGAGACCGCTTCACTGGCTTGGTCCACCAGTCGGGTTCTTCATAATACGAACCGCCATAATGTCCTTTGCCTTGCTCATGAGGAATGGGATAAAGTTCCCACCGTAAGTGAATTGGCATTTTTATAATTTTTATGGTTTTGATGAGCGTCCCAATAACAAGCACCGCAATGGAAATATAAAATATCATCAATAAAATCACAATTTCAAACGCTCCGTTCCTGTTATCATCCCGACAACAGCCTGAATATACTCGCTTTTATCCAAATCTCAAGCATCATTAAATACAAATCATGCTTGAAAATAGACTCATAATGTCAATTCCTTATTACTGGAATTCCGGGCTTTAAATATCCAAATTTGTTTGTTCAAAGGAACTCTATATTTGGGAATTGAGTTTGATGATCATTATTAATATAACTGCCAGAACAGGAGGAGAGTGATGGAAAGATTCAATGGGACAGTGGCAATAAGAGTATTGTTTTTGATGATCATCTGGGCTATGTTCACCATAGCGGCTGGCGCCCAGACGAATTCGACTGCGAAACAAAAAGTCGCACCGACAATACATTCTGCTCATTTTCATAATATCGATGTTAAGAACATGGCTTTCGGTTCGGGCAAAATTGCCGTTGCAGTCGGTGATACCGTGCAATGGACCAATAAGGATAACGCTCCTCACATGGTAACCTCAAATACTGGAGACGAAATAAAAAGCCCGTTGTTTAATCCGGGACAAACATTTCAGCATATTTTTACCAAGGCGGGCGATTATTCCTATCGTTGCCTGATTCATCCCACAATGTTTGGCAAAGTAATAGTTCAATAGGTATTTTATCGATTTCGGAATTAAAGGTACGCCGCTCCTAATCGATTCAAGGGTGCTATGGGCCGTCATCATATAATTTATTTTCTATATTATCCAATCCGGCGCGTTCAGATTGATCCAAAGCATGATCAAAGCTGATAATGCCTATTAATAAATTTTTGTCTTCTTCAGGCAATATTGGTTGCACCAAACGCCATGTTTTGATATAGTTTGATTAAAATCGACGCGACTTGAAACTCTGGGAGTCTCTAATGTCGGATACCGAATTTAAGCCGTTTATCGGCCCCTTTGAATCACAAAAGGAATTTACATTCCGGGCCGTGTTTATCGGCGCTGTTTTGGGGATCATCTTTGCCGCTTCGTCGGTTTACCTGGCCCTCAAAGTTGGCATGACCGTTAGCGCCTCAATCCCGATTGCTGTCCTCTCTATCACCCTATTCCGGGTTCTGGGACGATCAACAATCCTCGAAAACAATATTGTCCAGACCACCGGTTCTGCGGGGGAATCTATCGCTTTCGGAGTAGCGACCACCATGCCGGTCTTCCTGCTGCTCGGACTTAACATGGAGATGATGTCGATTCTCTGGATGTCGCTCCTGGGAGGCATTCTGGGGGTATTGATGATGATTCCTCTTCGTAAAGGATTGATCGTCAAGGAGCATGGTAAGCTCACATACCCCGAAGGTACGGCCTGTGCCGACGTTCTAATTGTGGGCGAGCAAGGCGGCACCAATGCCAAGACCGTATTCCTGGGATTCGGTATCGGGGCGATCTACAAATTTCTCAATGTAGGCTTGAGGCTTTGGGCTGATGTCCCCACGCGGATGCTGAAATTTTTCAAAGGAGCTTCGGTATCAGGAGAGTTAACCCCGGAACTTCTGGGAGTGGGGTATATCATTGGGCCAAAAGTCTCAGCAAATATGTTAGCCGGAGGAATACTTTCTTATTTAATATTAATCCCGGCCATTAAAATTTTCGGCGAAAACATCAGCACCGTCATGTTTCCGGCATCAACGTTAATAAAAGATATGACTCCTGACATGGTACGAAACGCTTATGTTCTTTATATCGGCGCAGGAGCCGTAGCCACGGGCGGCATAATTAGTTTGATAAAATCTTTTCCTACAATAATCCATGCCTTCAGGAGCGGATTTAAAAGTTTTCTTGATTCGCGCAAAGGAGAGGGAACTCGAGAGAAAGTTTTAAGAACTGATCATGATTTGCCCCTTTCGGTAGTGGTTTTCGGGTCGATCGGCCTGGTATTGGCAATATGGCTGGCTCCGGTTCTGCATATCAATGCCATCTCGGCAGTATTAATTGTCATGTTCGGATTCTTCTTTGTCACAGTCTCCAGCCGAATCACCGGAGAGATTGGGTCATCGTCAAATCCGATCTCAGGAATGACCGTAGCCACCCTTCTTATTACTTGTCTCCTGTTTCTGGCGGTTGGATGGACAGGAGTTTCATATCGGGCTATGGCGCTTTCAACTGCTGCCATTGTTTGTATAGCGGCATCTAACGGCGGCACCATCAGCCAGGATCTTAAAACCGGATTTTTAGTTGGGGCAACGCCTAAATATCAGCAGCTGGCGATTATGATAGGCGTCATATCGAGCGCGCTTGTAATCGGCCTGACTGTCATGCTTTTCAACAACGCTTACACTACTGTGGCCCCCATGACTTTCGAAAACTACGTTGCCAGCCTTCCTGAAAAACCCGAAACCATGAAAGCCCCTGATGGTATCACCTACCGCGTACTTCATGTCACCGAGCAAACCGGGGAGATTCGGATCGGCAAGTATCTTGTCGATGAAACTAATCATATTAAATACCTGGTCGATCCCGGTATCGCGGGAGTGGTGACAAGCCTTAATGGCCAGCCAACACGTAAACTTGACGCACCCAAGGCGAGGCTCTTCAGCCTGATTATCGACGGCATACTCACACAAAAGCTGCCGTGGGGATTGGTTTTAATTGGGATATTCCTGGCGCTTGTAATGGAGTTGGTGGGAGTATCATCGCTACCCTTTGCGGTTGGGCTATATCTTCCGCTTTCAACGTCTACTCCGATTATGGCGGGCGGTATAATTCAGGACCTTGGTGGATAAGCGACGCAAAGGTTCGGCCTCGGAGGCCGAGTTCTCCCCCGGCGTATTGATGTCGTCAGGGTATATCTCAGGAGCGGCCATTACGGGCGTTATCATAGCTGGCCTCACAATTATGGGGATGGACACCAAAATTGATTTTTCCAGTTATTCAACCTATCTATCCGGCGCCGATTGGTTCTCCCTGATTCCATTCCTTGGCCTAATGTACATTTTATACAGAATTGGCATTGCCAAAGAAACAAAGCACTAAAACCTATTCTTGACCTGAAATATTAAACGTGCGCCGAGCCCTCACGACTCGGCGCTTTTTATCATGCCTAAAATTATGCCGGCATACTAAATAGAATCCGGATGCAGTCTTTTCTAAAATCGCTTTTGATAAAAATGGCAGTAGGGAGCTTTGCCGGTCACATCATAATAATCCTGATGATAAGCCTCAGCTTCCCAGAATGTGTCGGCTTTAACCAGCTTGGTGGCTACCTTGTAACCCTTATCACTTAAAATCTTGATTAGATTTTCGGCGATCCGCATTTGGTTATCATCAACAAAGAAAACAACCGACCTATACTGCTGGCCGATATCGGGACCTTGCCTGTCTATCTGGGTAGGATCGTGAATTTCAAAAAAGAATCTGGCGACCTTTTCAAAATCCGTTTTTTCTGAATCATATTCGACCTCGACTGCCTCCGCATGGCCGGTGTCACCGCTGCAAACGTCCTGATACGAAGGATTGGCCTTATGTCCTCCCATATAGCCCACCCTGGTAGAAATGACGCCATTCAGGGTCTTAAAAAGATGCTCCGTACCCCAAAAACAACCACCTGCGAAATATGCTTTTTCGGTTTTCACGTTTTATCTCCTAATAATAATTGAACCTTGAACTTGTATAACCTTATATAATATCGAGAAATAAAAGTATTTGTTCCTTTTATTCATAATTTTCGGTGATTTGGGCATATCTATTTTTCTTGCGTCCTTCAACTTCTACCTTATATTATTACCAATGTAGAAGTAAGCTCCCCTGAGAGCCCCTAAGGTTCTTCCAAAACTATTCGATTAATAAGTGGTATGAGAAAAAAAATCATCATTTATCTGATTTTGACCGCACTTCCGCTGATGATGCCTGGAGTCTCGTTTGCATTCACGCCCTCCGGATTACTCGAGATTCACTACATCAACGTGGGTTGGGGTACTTCGGTGCTTGTTATTGGCCCCAATGGCACGCGTATGCTCATGGACGGCGGCCGGGATAATATGGGTACAAACAAAGTCATCCCCTATTTGGAATCGATCGGTATTATGCCAACCGATAGTCTTACATATATTCTTTCGAGCCACTTGCATTCGGATCATATCGCCGGGTTAACTGAAGTTATGAATGGCGGTTATAACGTCTCAAATTCCGTTTATTATAATGGAAGCAGCAATAGCAATTCCTATGTTACCGCTTTTAGAAATGCTGCAATCAATCATTCCCCCGGACCTATTCAGTCCCTTGCGCCGGGAGCAGTAATTCAACTTGGGGGCGGCGCGACAGCTACTTGCGTTTGTGCAAATGGCACCGTCCTTGGCCACGGATTGGTTTCGGGTGTCAGCGACGAAAACGATAAATCTATTGGGCTTCTTATTCAATATGGCCATTTTGAATATCTCTTTGCCGGGGATTTGGGCGGCGGCGATGCCGACAACGCCTGTACCGGGCGCCAAAGCAGTTATGCAAATGTTGAGACGCCTCTGGCTCAAGCCATCATGCCCGGAGGAGAGCACCCCCTACTCACCTCCTATGGAGTTGAGGTTCTCCATGTCAATCATCATGGAAGCGAAGGCTCCACTAATTCCGATTACATGAATCTCCTAACTCCTCATTTTGCCTGTATCGCAACCGGTTCGGGGCAATCACCTGACTATATGTTCCCTCGTCACGATGTTGTCGATCATGTCCTTCGTGCGGGAGTCCCTTGCATTACTGCTCCGGCGGCAACCGTTCTTCAAAATGAGGAGGGCAATCCGGCCGGAAGCCTGACCAGCTATGCCGGCTACTGCGTTGGGGATATCACTATTAAAACCGCCGGAGTGACCAATTATATTGTTAATGGCGACGGGGCAGTAACCGAAGGTCCCGACGAGAGAGCCGCGTTGGGAATGCCATTGACTGTGCCGTTCGATGAACCGCCACCGGCAGACACTACTGATCCAGCGGTAATCGTAAGCTCGCCCAATGGCGGCGAGCAGTGGGTCACATCGACAATACACAATATCACCTGGAGTGCAACCGATGCCGTCGGTGTAACAGCCTATGCCATTGATTATTCGACCAACTCCGGAACCAACTGGATCGCGATTCAACCTCAAACCAACGGCAATCCGCAGACATTTTCCTGGGCAGTTCCCTCGACACCATCGATCAATTGCCTGGTGCGAGTCAGAGCCTGGGATGCTGCGGGAAATATCGGGAACGACAACTCAAATGCGGTATTTTCAATAATTCCGGCAGTAGATACGGTAGCGCCCACTGTTCATGTCGCAGTGCCAAATGGCGGGGAAAGCTGGAATGTAAACACTTATCATAATATCACCTGGACCGCCTCAGATAACGTGGGAGTAACCCAGTATAAACTTGACTATTCAATTGATGCCGGCGCGAATTGGACAATAATACAGGATTGGACATCCGGAAATCCGGGTACATTCCCCTGGCTTGTGCCTATCTCATCATCTACACAGGTGCGGGTGCGCCTTTCATGCAGAGATGCCGCCGGCAATATTGGAAACGACAACTCAGATAATAATTTCACAATTTTGGATCCCTATGCCCGTGGTTACCGTTTCATCGCCTAACGGCGGTGAAATCTGGGATTGTGGTTCGGCACATAATATTACCTGGATAGATGGCGACAACCTGGGAATTCTGGCTTACAAATTAGAGCACTCAACCGATGCTGGAACTAATTGGTCCTTGATTCAGGATTGGACCACAGGCGATCCTCGTACATACAGTTGGGTCATTCCCAATACGCCGTCGATTATAAATCGAATCCGCATATCATGCCGGGATACAAGCGGCGGAATAGGAACCGATGTCTCGAATACTAATTTTACAATTAGGGATAATATTCCTCCCTCAGTTGCCTTAACATATCCCAATGGCGGCGAAAGTTTCGATAGTGGCGCCAATGTTGATATTACCTGGAACGCGTCAGATAATATTGGAGTCACTGCCTATAAAATAGATTATTCGACTGATTCCGGTACAAACTGGATTTCGGTGCAGGATTGGCAAAGTGGAAATCCAAACAGCTTCATCTGGACGATCCCTGACACACCGTCGGCGCTTTGCCGAACAAGGGTATCCTGCCGTGATTCAGCTAATACGGTTGGGTTCGATATTTCGGATTCCGATTTTTCGATTAGAGATAATATTCCTCCGATCGTGAATATTTCTTCACCCAATGGCGGCGAGATTTGGGGAATAAATCAGATTCATGCTATTGCCTGGACCGCGAGCGATAATGAGGGAGTTGCCGCTTTCAAGCTTGATTATTCAATCAATGGCGGCGCTACCTGGTTGGCAGTAACCGAATGGGTTAACGGAAATCCCGGAACATACTCCTGGAATGTGCCCAATGCGCCGTCGACCGCATGCCGAGTACGCATATTCTGCCGTGATGCGTCGTTTAACGTTACTGCGGATACATCAGATGCTAATTTCGCAATCGCTGATTTCCCCCCGACCGTAACCGTTATTTCTCCCAATGGCGGCGAAGCCTGGGGCTTTGGAGAAACTCATAACATAGCTTGGAATGCAAGCGATGATATTGGAATTACCCGCTACAAAATTGAATATTCGCTTACCGGCGGCGCTACCTGGATAGCGCCTCCAATAGTAGATTGGACCGCGGGAAATCCCGGCGCTTATTCCTGGCTTGTGCCTCAAACTCTGTCGGCAGAGTGCAAGGTGAAAGTATCCTGCCAGGATACCTCCGGAAGTATCAGCTTCGATATTTCGGATAATAATTTTTCGATCGCAGATCTTACACCTCCGTTAGTTGTTCTAACCATTCCAAATGGCGGAGAGATATTTAATTTCGGAGATGAGGTGCCGATCGTTTTTACCTGCGATGACAACATAGGCTGCGTAGAGGCAAAATTTGATTTCTCGACCGATAGCGGAACCACCTGGCAGCTTATACGCGATTGGGGGAATTTAGAACCTCCAACCTGGACTCCGCCTCAACCGGGCAACCATTATCGGATCAGCGTGGCAATCAGGGATGACGCTCAAAACGAAGCTATCGACGTTTCACACGATGATTTTACGGTTCAGGATAACTCCTCGCCCACCGTTACAATCATTTCGCCTAATGGCAGTGAAGTTTGGGAGGGCGGCTCGATCCAAAATATCGCCTGGACCGCTGAGGATAACGTTGGTATAGCGAGTTATAAACTTGATTATTCCACCGATTCCGGCTCAAATTGGATACCCGTTCAGGGTTGGACATCCGGCAATCCGGGCACTTATGCCTGGACAATCCCCAATCAGGCATCAATATCCTGCCGGGTTAAAATTACCTGCCGCGATGAAGCACTCAATTTGGCAAGCGATTATTCCGACAACGATTTTGTCATAAACTTTATTTCGCCGCAATGTATTTATGCCGCGGGTGATATAAACAATAACGGTGTAGCCAATGGCCTTGACGTTGTTTATGGGGTAAGTTACTTCAAAGGCGGAACTCCTCCGCCATACTCTTGCGATTGCCAGCCCCACGGAACTTTCTTTGTTGGCGGAGATATTAACGGAAGCTGCGCATTCAACGGCCTCGATATTACCTATTTTGTGGCTTACCTCAAAGGAGGCGGAACCCTAACGCCGTGCCCGGACTGCCCACCGGCTTTCTTAAAATTTCCCGGGGCTATCCAAAGCAGTTTCTGATTGTAATTATATCTTTAGATAAAAAAACAGCTTTCTAAAGATGCTCATTTTTTATATTCATTTTTGAATCATTTATTTATAGTTTATCGTATTATTGGCCATAAAGAATGATTATTACTTAAGGAAAAGTTATGAACGTTATCTACAAGCCCTGTCGCAAACAAGATCTGATTCCCGCTTTCAAAACGATTCGATCTTCGATGAACCATCTTCGGAAAAGCACCGGTAAAGCACCGGTTCGTTTTCGGATCAGGCGAAACGCTGAAATTGAACATCTATTTTCGCAAGATAAGAAGACTTTCTGGTGTGCCTGGGCCGGAAATAAAATCATCGGTTTTACCGGCGCGTTAATCAGAGGGAAACAATGGTACCTGGCGTTTCTATTTGTTCATCCGCGCTACCAGGATAAGGGAGTTGGACGGCAGCTTCTGGAAAGAGTCTGGAAAGATGCGCCCGGCATTAGCCATTCGCTCTCGACATTCGCTTATAATATGCAGGCGGTGGGAATCTACAGCCGTTTCGGGATGGCGCCGATATGTGCATTGCCCATAATGGAATTAAAGCTTAAAAAGCTCAAAAAGCCCGAACCGTCAGAGCTCGATGTTAGCGCCAAACCCTCGAAACAGGATATTGAATGGATAAACCGGCTTGAGGATAAAATCCGAGGATACAGCCATCCCCAGGAATGGCGTTTCTGGCTTAAAAATAATAAATTTCGAATATTGATATTTAAGGATAAGGGCAAGCGGGTTGGCTATAGCATGATTCACAAAGAGTGGGGCGTTATAGCGCCGGCTGGAGCGATCTCAAATAAAATTTTGATTAAAGTAATGTCAGAGACTTTCAGATTCGCCGAACCAAAAATGAAAAGCCTGCGAGTTTGTTGTCCGGCTCAAAATATTGATCTATACCAGTTTTTAATGGGCAAGGGATTTCGGCTTTTGGAAATGGACGTTTTTATGTCGGACAAGTCCTATGTCGATTTTCAGCGATATGTCCCGGCTCAATTGGCTATATTCTAACTGCCACCAAAATCCGAATTTTGAAAATAGGGGAGCCTCCAGGGCTCCTTTCTATATATTATTATTTTTTGACATTATTTAAGAATTGCCACAACTTTTCAATATTATAATCCCCGTAATATCCCGGTGAATTTGCCTCGGCATTAAATCTTGTATAGGCTTTCTCCCATACATATTGGATTGGGCAATTATTTTTGATTATAAATTAATTATGGCCAATTCTGCCAAATTCCATATCGGTAGGTTAACCTCTTATAATACAACCGCTTAACTGCTATATTTTATCGCCGATTTGCATGGCATGGTATGTGCAATAGCCTAATTAGCTGATGGTGAAAATAAAGTCCGGGATTTATATAAAAGGAGAATAGAATGTTTGCCAAATTCATCTACATGAAAGAAGATTCGAAATTCCTAATCGTGGCATCTATAGTATGCGCTTTAATAATCCTGGTGGTTGTAACATCGCAATTGGGGCTGACAAATCCCGGTATCAAATATAACGATTGGGCACAATTGACGCTTTCGGCGCATTAAACATCCGGAAATCTCAGAGTTGGATGCGATAACTCTTTCGTAAGAGAGAGTTATCGTTTTTTTATCGGTTGGAAACGAAAACAAATCGCCTTATTCAATGATTGCTATCGCTCTTTAACTACCAGTTTCCCCGCCATCCCTTTTTTATGGTGGCCATCCTTGTCGCAGTAAAACTCATATTCGCCAATTTTAGTAGGTGTCAATTCTATAGTGACTGTCTTGCGAGTACCAATATCTTTATCGAGGTCCATCCCGGCCTCGGGAGCATGAATACTGAAATTATGCGGAATAATATGGGCATGATTGGTAAGAGCTAGGCGTACGGGTATTCCCACAACTACGTTAATCCGGCTGGGATTGAAATAAAAACTTTCTACGTCAATCTTGACATCCTGTACCTGATCGGCCGCGATTGTCGCCGTAACCTCGGTGACAGGCATATTTTTGCCAGGAGTCCCGCATCCATATAAATAGAAAATGGCAATCAAGATAATTGCCGAAGCGAGAATCGGACGAAAATCCCGCCGGGCTGCCGTCATATTATCCATAAATATGCTCCTTGTGATAGTTAAGATAAGGTTATAAAAAGCACTTTTTCATCATAATACTCGACTATTGGCAAACGAGTTCCTGTTCGGTCGATTTCGCACTGTATTGGTTTTCAATGCTGTTTAAGCCCTTAAATTCAAGCCTCGTTAACCTTACCGCCTAACCAATAAAGGATTATAAATATCCGGAATAAGGGCTATGCGATTGCAATCCCGGATTGCTAACTTAATGGTCCTGAAAACATTATTCTTGCTCAATTCACTAAACCCCCATATTTTGGAACTCGAACGGTTCATTTTCTGTTGCACCGTTAAGCGGTCACCAGAAGAAAAATAGCCCGCTTAAAGCTTAGATGACTGAGGGATATTGTCACTTTCGCCGCCATGTCTCCGATCAATCTGTTTGTTGATTGGGGAATATCCTTTTTTCATAAAAAGAATATTAAAATATCAGATATGGCCATTCATTAATCAACGGAGGCTTTATGCAGAAAAGGCTACTAATTGTTTTAGCCGCAACTCTCGCCATTCTTATAACATCAGGTATTGCACTGGCGGCAGAATCGGTGAGGATTGTTCAAAATCTCGACAATATTTCGGCCAGACTTGATGTCAGCCCCAAAAGTTCAGGCGGAACATCCCTATCATTGGGAATACCGGCCGTGGCAATCAACTCGGTAACTCTAAATTCGACCGAATACAAGGAAGTTTCGCTACCGGCGGCTGAACATCTTTCCCCCGCGGCATTAGCTGAGGACGGAAAGCCCGATATCCCGGTACTGACGACCATGATAATAATTCCGGATCAAGCTGGAGTTCAAGTAAACGTGACCTATTCCGGATACGATACTTTCGACAATATCGATCTCGCTCCCGTGCAGCCGTCGAAATCCGATAGCAATCCCAATGAAATAATACCATTTACTATCGATCAGAACGCATATTCAACCGATGAGTTTTACCCCAGCGAATTAGCAACCGCCGCTGAGCCAATCATCTTACGTGACGTACGCGCTATACAGATTTCTCTTAATCCCGTGCAATACAATCCGGTAACCAGACAGCTTCGCGTTTACCGGGATTTGGAAGTGGGAGTCACCTATGGCGGCGAAGTCATCAATCCCAAGCTGACACGTACCCCGTATCTCTCCGAGGGTTTTTATCCCATTTACAAGAGCATGTTTGCCAATTTCGAAGAGATATTTTCCAATGCCGAAGTTAAACGCGGCGGGTATGTAATCATCACCAAACCGGCCCTGGCCGATTCTCTTAAGGCTCTGGCACTCTGGAAACATAAAAAAGGGTATACTGTAAGAATTGTTCGTACCACAGATATTAATTCCAGCGGCAATCCCAGTTCAACCCAAATCTTCAACTATCTCAGGACCGCTTACCAGACTTGGGAAGTTCCTCCCGAGTATGTGATGATAGTGGGCGATGTTGACGGAACCTATATGGTTTCTCAATTTGGTTACAGCGGCTTTGCATCGGATCATGGCTACGCCTGCGTGGATGGAACAGATTTCTTACCTGATATTTTCGTTGCCAGGCTCTCTGTTGATAATTTACAGGATTTTAAGAAGGCGGTTTCGAAAATTTTCAAGTATGAGGAAACCCCCTTGATGCGTGATCCTACGCACTGGATTCGCGGACTCTCTGTGGCATATACCTGGTACGAATCATCGCGCTATATCACGTTGTGGGTGCGCCAGTTAGCGCTTCAAAACGGCTTCAGCCGTGTTGATACAGTATGCTCGTCCGGTACGGATCCTCGACTTTCCGGTTTTATCAATAGCGGGCCGGGATTTATATGGTATCGGGGCGCGGGGAGCTCTGATGGTTGGTGGGGCCCGGGTTGGACAGTTACCGACCTTAACGCCATGCCTAACAATCAGAAACTGGGAGTTATGTCTCCCCTTACTTGCGGTACAGGCGATTTTGGTGATACCTATACTGATCCTTGTTTCGGCGAAACCTGGATTCGAATGGGCTTAAATCCTGACAGTCTAAAGGGCGGACCGGCCTTTTACGGAGTCTCCGACCATGGTACCCATACGAAGTGGAACAATCCAATTATGGTCGGGTACTTCTTCGGCATCTTTGGCGAAAACGTATACCACTTTGCCCCGGCGGCGATAAGGGGTAAATTACAGATGTATAGGACATTTCCACGCTATATAAATGCCGAGGTAAGACAATATTTTAATACTTACAACATGTTGGGAGACCCCGAGCTCGAATTGCGCACCAAGATTCCCACTTATCTTGTGGTTACTCATCCAGATACCCTGGCATTAGGTCTCAATCATCTCGATATCAACGTGGTTGATTCGTCAGGATATCCCATAAAGGATGCCTATGTTTCATTGATTAAGATGGTCGATACGACCGAGGAATGCTACAGCCTGGGGAAAACTGATGAGGACGGCAACGTTTCCTTATCATTTAGCGCCCAGACTTCCGGAGCTTTAGCAGTTACCGTTTCCGGGCAGAATCTGATTCCGTATGAAGGTAAGGTCGAGCTTGTCACTAGCGATGTAGCGGTAGGATTTAATTCTTATGCAATCGATGATGATACTCTTGGCTATTCTTATGGAAATAGCGATAGCCTGGCAAATCCCGGCGAAATGCTGGAGTTGGCGGTTACCCTGAGAAATTTTGGAAATAACCTGACTGCCAACAATGTAACAGGCGCTATCGAACCGATAGATAACAGCATGGCGGAGATCCTCGATGGCAGCCGTAATTTCGGCAATATCCTTCCTGGTCAAAACGGTGCATCCGCTCAACCGTTTGTAGTCCGCATTAACCCCAACGCAGCTGACGGCGATCTCGTCAGGCTGAAAGTAACCGCCACCGATCAAGATACCCTTAGCTGGCAATCAGTTATTGAGATTCCCGTAACAGCCCCACAATTTACAATTAGAAGCGCCGCGATTTTGGACGCCAATGGGCGATTGGATCCGGGAGACACAGCGCAAATGGTAGTGACTATAATCAACCATGGGCGTGACGCAGCAGGCGTTGTAGGCACGATCAGTACCATGGATGATTTCGCTAGGGTCAGGAGCGCCGAGGGTACATTCGGCGATATGCCGATGGGAGATACATCGTCTAATGCGCTCTCCCCCATGGTGGTCTCGGTCGACCTGGGTGCATTTCCCGGCAGGAGAATAAAGTTTAATCTCCACACCTCTACATCCACCGGAGCCAGTTCAGAAATTCCGTTTTATGTAAAGGTCGATAGCATTGTTCACGGTAATGACCCGACAGGTCCAGACGCATACGGCTATTATATGTACGACAAAACCGACTCGCTTTATCCGGTTCATCCTCATTATAATTGGGTGGAACTTGTTCCCAGCCTGGGAGGCCAGGGAACGCGCTTAAACTACGGCTCCGAATTGGACGACAAATCGGTAATTATCAGGTTGCCGTTTGATTTTGTTTACTATGGGAATCCTTATCAGGCGCTGATTATTTGTATCAACGGGTTTGTTTCACCGGATACATCCAAGTACGATATGGCCGGTAATTACTATAACTACTTCTTTAACTGGCCGATACCAACACCCGGATTCGCCCGAGCTCAAATTTCACCATTCTGGGACGATCTCTCGTATACGTCCTCACCCAATGGCGTCTATATCTGGAGCGATACACTAACTCACAAGTATGTTATAGAGTGGTACCACCTGACCAATAACAATTCCAGTTCATTGGAAACATTCGAGATGATAATCTCCGACCCCGTTTACTATCCAACTGCTACCGGCGATGCGGATATACTTTTCCAATACAACACCATTTACAATAACGACTCCGGAAACAATTACGCCTCGGTGGGAATCGAAAATTGGGAAGAGCTTATTGGTCTTCAATATACTTTTGACAATGCAAACGGGGCAGGAGCTATAAATTTGGCCAATCAGGGTGCTATCCTTGTTACCACCAATACCGGCAGGGGCGGCATAAAGGGCACGGCTCAGATCGATAGCCTGGGAGACAATAGCGGTATTAAGATTACTGCATCCAGCGGCCAGTATCGTTTGACGGCTGCCAATGGGAGTTATTGGATGAGTGCTCTGCCGACCGGCATTCTGAACCTGAAGGCTGAAATGGCAGGATACCTGCCAGAGTTCAGAGACAGCATTACGATTGTAACAGACAGCCTGATTACCGGTATAGATTTTAATCTGTCGAGATGTATTGTGCCATCAAATGTCCTTGCTTCCGATACGCTGCATAATTCGATTCAGGTTAACTGGGATGCGGTAGCTCATCCAAAACTACTGGGGTACAATATTTATCGTAGTCTTTGGGAAATTGGCGCCTATTCCAAGATAAACAGCGCCTTGCTAACATCGCCAAGCTATTCCGATGCCGCGCCCGATACCGTGATCTATTGGTACAGGGTATCCGCGGTTTATGGCGATAGCGCTTGGACAGCGGAATCATTTGTCTCAAACCCGGACGCCGGCCGTTTGCAGCGCGAAGTGGGGATTTCCGATAATCAACCTGCGATTCCGAAAGAATTCTTCTTGTCGCAGAACTACCCGAATCCTTTCAACCCTGTGACGACAATCAGCTATGGTCTGCCTAAGGCGTCCCATGTGAAGATTGAGGTATTCAATATCATGGGCCAGAAAACTCTGACTTTAGTTGATGAAAACCAACAGGCAGGTTATAAGAAGATAATCTGGAATGGCCACGATAGCAGTGGAGAGCCGGTGGCATCAGGTGTTTATTTCTATCGCCTAAGGACAGGAGATAAGGAAATCGTACACAAGATGTCTCTAATCAAATAGCTCAGACTTCAGTTTAAAACACAAGCGCGGCGGATCAGATGGTTCGCCGCGTTTTAATTTAGGTTATATAACGGTTCGTTTACGGGGTATGCCAGATGGTGAGGCGTTACAAAATTGCAGCAGAGTATTTTACTATCATACTGCGTTTAGCATTTTAAATCCGTTCTCGTCCTGCACTACATAGCTGAAATGCTCGAAGAAATCACCGCAGTTGATATATAATCCCTGGCCGAGATCCTCTATCTGGGGTAGATGCACGTGGCCCATAACTACAGCGTCGAAACCATCAGCCACTTTCAAGCGGGCAAAATTGATATAATCGGAAGGATCACTTTTTTTACGATTAGTTGTATAATCGCGAGAAGCTTTGGAGGAACGCATCGCCAGACGATAGGCAATGTTCACCGGAAGCTGCGAATATAGCCAGATACAAAACTTGTTGCGGAAAAGCCGCTTTATAAAACGATAACCATAATCGTCGCGCCGCAGGCCATCTCCATGGGTGATATAAATTCGCTTACCGAAATGTTCCACAGCAATCCCTTCTCCAGCACGGCCGTTGCCTTCGGGATGCACCAGCTCCACACCGGCCTCGCGATGCAAAAAATCTTTCATCCAGAAATCGTGGTTGCCGGGTATATAGACAACTTTGATACCTGCACCGGTCAAATCGAGAAGCGCCGCGACTACCTTTAAATAGGCTGCCGGAACTGCGAATTTATATTCGAACCAGAAATCGAAAAGGTCGCCAACAATATACAAATGTGATCCGGATGATTTAACCTCGTCGAAAACCTTCAATAGTTTCGTTTCGATTCCAGGATCGCCATCAAAAATCCTCAGATGAGCATCCGAAATAAAATAAATTCGTTTATTTTCGAATGCCTTTTGCTCCCTTAATAATTTGGCTAATTCCAGGCTGGACCGCGTTTCACTTTCCGAATCACGGTTGGGCATACCAAAAAGAGGGTTGGTTTGAATTTTTACGAACTTGTTTCGGCTTATCTCTTGCCCCATCAAGACCATTATAATATAATGGGTTAGTGAGGGGCAAAAGGTTTTTGCCATGCTTCTGATGGCATATTGAATAGGAGCATCAGGATATCGGGCAAATGCTCTTTTCATCCTGAAGCATAAAAAGAACAAAATTTCTTTAGAACTGTAAAAGAACCTGGCTGTTTGCGGGAAACGGAAAGGCACAATGGATAAATTCATAGTCAAGGGTGGGAAGAAACTTTCTGGAAGTTTGAAAGTTTCGGGTTCTAAAAATGCAGCTTTACCAATCATAGTAGCATCACTATTGGCCAATAAAGGCAAAACATATTTAGAAAATATCCCCAATCTGGCGGACATTCACACCATCAACGGCGTGCTTGAAGGTCTCGGCGCCAGGATCGATTACGATCCCAAGGCCGGTGATATGATGGTTGACGCCACCAACCTTACAAGCCATATCGCACCATACGATCTGGTTCGTAAGATGCGGGCATCGTTTCTGGTTATGGGTCCGCTATTGGGACGACTCCATAAAGCCAGGGTATCGCTTCCCGGCGGATGTGTCCTCGGGCCGCGTCCGGTGGATCAGCATATTATGGGATTTAAGCGCTTGGGCGTGAAAATTTCCGAAAGTCGCGGATATATCAATGCCAGCGCCAAAGACCTGGTGGGAGGCGAGCTTTTCTTCGATCGACCCAGCCACACTGGCACTGAAAATATTATGATGGCTGCCGCACTTGCCAAAGGTAAGACCACGATAGTGAATGCCGCTTGCGACCCGGAAGTTGTAGACCTGGCAAACTTTCTCAACAAAATGGGGTCAAAGATTACCGGAGCCGGTACAACCAGAATTGAGATCGCCGGAGTTAAGCAGCTTCATGGAGTTGATTATCGGATCATGCCGGATCGCCTGGTAGCAGGAACATATCTCATGGCAATCGGCGCTTGCGGTGGAAATATCGAGTTATCTCATGCCAATTTCGACGATCTTAAAATTGTAATTTCGAAGCTCACCGAATCCGGGATGGAATTTACGTTTAAGGGAAATAAAATTTCGGCCCGGCAGAAGAACCGTCCAGGGCCGCTTCGGGTGACAACCTACCCATTTCCAGGATTCCCCACCGATCTCCAGGCCGCAATGATGGCTTTGGTGGCGGTTGCCAACGGCACCTCGTATGTGCGTGAAACCGTTTTCACAGAAAGGTTTACGCATGTCATGGAGATGCAGAGATTAGGGGCGCAGATTAAGGTATCGGGTGATGAGGCTATCGTAACAGGCGTTGAAAAATTAACAGGCGCCTCGGTTATGATGTCTGATATTCGCGCCGGAGCCGGACTGGTGCTGGCGACATTGGCGGCCTCGGGCGAATCGGAGATATTGAGGATATACCATGTCGATCGTGGCTATGAAAAATTAGAGGAAAGTCTTCAGGCAATTGGCGGGAATATTACGCGAGTTGCCATGTAATCTACCTGGGGCTGCTATTTTGCCTCTAAATGAAGTCTTAACAACAGGCGGTAATCTGATTACGCAGAGAGACAGATGAAAAAAGCATTATTATTAATCCTCCTGGCGGTCACCTGTCAAGAAGGGACGGCTCAGGAGGTTTCTTTTGGCCAAAATAAAGTCCAGTATAAAAATTACGACTGGTACTATATCCAAACGCCAAACTTTGATATCTATTTCTATAAGGGCGAGGATACTTTGGCGACCTTTGCAGCCAACTCTCTTCAGAGCGCTTACGCTGAAATTAAAGAAGAACTTAACTACACTTTGGCCAGCAGAGTGCCGGTTATTATTTATGCCTCGCATAATGAGTTCCAACAGACCAATGTCATCTCTGAACTAATTCCCGAGGGAGTAGGCGGATTCACTGAGGTTTTCAGAAACAGGATTGTCATTCCATTCACGGGTTCATACGAGGATTTTCGCCACGTACTCCACCATGAGTTGACTCATGCCATCTGGTTCGATTTGCTTTACGGTAATGTTTTGAAATCTCTGTTATCGACAGAAGCTCTTTTCCGTCCCCCGCTCTGGTTTTCTGAAGGATTTGCGGAATACTCATCTCGTCATGGCTGGGATCTCGAAGCTGACATGTATATGCGCGACGCCGTAATTCAGGGATATCTGCCGCCGCTTAACATGCTCGACGGATTTTTAGCATATAAGGGAGGCCAATCGGCCTGCGAATATATTTCGGAAAAATACGGTGGCGAAAAGATTTCGGAGATACTCAATAAAGGTAAATCGGCTATAATAATGGAAAGAGCCACCAAGGCGGCGCTCGGGGTTTCTCTCGAAAATGTTTCTGATGACTGGCAAAAAGCGATGCGGCGCGTTTACTGGCCCGAAATCGCCAATCGCAAAGAGCCTGGGGAGCTGGCTAAATCGCTGACGGACCATACAAAGGACGGTTCGGTGTTCAATCAGAAACCCGAATGGTCTCCTAAAGGAGATAGGCTGGCATTTTTCTCCGATAAAAATAATCCTCAAAACGGTTACTCGGATCGTTTCAACGAAGTCTATATCATTTCCACTGTCGACGGTAAGGTTATCTCTCGCGTGGTTAAAGCCGAACGGTCGGGCGATTTGGAATCACTGCACTCATACTTTTCCGGACTAACCTGGTCCCCCGATGGAAATGAACTGGCTTTTGTAGGTAAAAGCGATGGCAGCGATGTCCTCTTTATTTATGATGCTATATCGGGCCACCGCAAAAAGAAAATTGATTTACGAATGTCCGGGATGCGTAATCCGTCGTGGTCGCGTGATGGTTCGAAAATCGCAATCGACGGTATAAAAGACGGCTTTACCGATATCTATATTTATGATTTGAAAACAAAAGACCTCAAACAGCTTATGCACGATAAATATGACGATCATTATCCGACCTGGTCAAATGACAATCGTTATATCGCTTTCTCGTCCGATAGACCTGTTTCCTCGACGGATACAACGCTAACGCCGCGTTATGGGGACTATAATATATTTCTCTACGACACTCAATTAGGCGAAATGAAACTTCTGGTAGAATCGCCATACAAAGACGATCAGCCGGCCTTTTCCCCGGATGGCGCGAGGATCGCCTTTATTTCAAATCGAAACGGAATAGATAATATCTATATCTATGAGATGGCCGATAGCCGAACTTATCCAGTCACCAATATCATTTCCGGGGCTTTTTCGCCAAGCTGGTCGCCCGATGGGGATCAACTGGCTTTTTCGGCTTTCTTTAAATACGGGTTCGATATTTACGTTATTAAAAATATTAAAGATGCCTCGGATGAAAACGGCGGCCTTAAGCTGACTCATTACATGCAAAAACTTCGGAGCGGCGAAAAAGATATTTTTGTACCAAGCGCCGCAACATCCGATACAACGGCGATCAAACCGGATAGCACAATCGCAGAGCCTGCCGATTTCAGTACCTACGTTTTTCGAGTTGGCGAGGGTGAAATCGAGCAGCACACCGAGGAGTTAAAACCCGATTCATTAAAAGCCGAGGCTAAACTCGATTCAAGTTTGGCGGAAATCGACACCTTAAATTACCTTTTACCGGATGGTAGTTATAAACAAAATCATTACAAATTAAAATTTGCGCCTGAGCTTGTTACCGGCGGGCTGACCTACGATAATTTCTATGGTCTACAGGGACAATCATACCTGTCAATTTCCGATCTCCTGGGAAATCATCATTTTTATCTTTACACCGACCTGGTTAACACTATCGATCAATCGAATATTCAAGTGGCCTATTCCTACACCGCCAAAAGAATGGATTATCTAGCAGCGGTATTTCACTTCAAAAACCTGTACTACAACGATTCAGCCGGTTACTTTTTCAGCGATCGCATTTATGGCGCTCAAGGGTATGTCTCCTATCCGTTTTCTAAATTCTCAAGATTGGATTTAACCCTATCGCAAATAACAGTAGACCGCGAAACCTATGCCGATTATGTTCCTAATCGAACCACCAATATCATGATAGGCTCGCTGTCTTTTACCAATGATGCCGTAATATGGGGATTAACGGGACCTGTTGGCGGGCAGCGTTATGCGGTAAAGTATGATCAATCGATAAAAGCAGTGGGGACTGCCTTATCGTTCAGTGCGCTTGAATTCGATTACCGGAAATACTGGTTTTTCTGGAGCCATTATAACATGGCAATGCGCCTTGGAGGCGGTTTCTCTAATGGCCGCGACGCCAAGACTTACTATTTGGGTGGTACATCAAACTGGATTAGCCCCAGCAGATCGAAAGGTGATATTTACAACGTTGAAGATATCTATGTAAATGAGTTGGTGGTGCCGATCAGAGGCTATAATTATTTTTCACAGGCAGGTACTCGTTTTGGAGTCTTCAATCTCGAATTTCGCTATCCCTTTATTGACTACTTCAAATTGCATTTTCCTCTCCCGATCACGTTAGCCCAGGTAAGTGGAGCGCTTTTCTGGGATATGGGCACGTCATGGAACAGCCGTGACAGCAGATTCTTAGAAAATCTACATTTTCATGATCCTCATAATACTAATATCCCGGATTCAACACGCGTCGGGGATGTTTTAGCCGGATTCGGTTTCGGCCCGAGGATAAATTTGGGAATTTTCGTTCTCAGAGTGGATTTGGCCTGGGCTACCAATATGGTTCATGTAGCTCATAAGCCGAGATGGTATTTCTCGTTCGGGGCAGAATTCTAAGAAAACTATCAGAAAATAATATTTATAATTCGATCAGCCGGTTTCAACCGGCTGTTTTTTTATCGCCCTTTTGGCTTTATAGGAGCGGAACAAGCCCGACCCGCCAGCCAGCCCGTTGAAAATGCGGCTTGAAGATTATAGCCGCCGGTGTCGGCATCGAGATCTAAAACCTCGCCGACGAAATTGAGGCCCTTAATAATTTTTGATTCCATGGTTTGAGGATCAACCTCTTTTAGGCTAACTCCCCCCGCGGTAACCATCGCTAAAGCCAGAGGTCGATGCCCGGTGACTTCAAGATCGAATTCCTTCAGGCTTATCCTGATCCGTCTCCGCTCATCCGATGATATTTGATTGCACTGTTTTGTTGGGTCAATGTCATTGAGCATAAGAAGAGTTGAGGCTAATTTATCAGGCAACAACTCGCCGAGTATCGTATGAATTTGACTTTTCCCATGCGCTTGTATTTTAGATAACAGCAATTGATCCAACTTCTGGTCATCATACTGAGGTAATAAATCGATAGACAGAATTGGATGTTTGCCGGATCTCAGTTGGTCAACGCAATGGCGGCTTATAGAAAGTATGGCAGGACCGGATAGACCAAAATGAGTGAACAGAATCCCGCCTGAAACCGATTTAATGCTTTTCTTTTCGGCTTTTAAATTGACCGTTATAGAATTCAAACTTATACCTTCAAGTTTTGATACTAATTTTGAGGTTACTACTAACGGCACCGAGGCCGGTCTGATCGGCACAATGGTATGGCCCAGGTCCCTTGCCAGGGTATAACCATCACCGCTCGAGCCTGTGGCCGGATACGATGCGCCTCCGGTCGCCACGACAACAGCATTAGCCTCAATCAATTTTCCGCTATCTATCAGTCGCACGCCTAGAACATGATCTTTTTCGGAAACGATCTGTTTTACCGCTGAATTGGTTTGAATCCTGACGCCACAATTTGCAACCCAATCAAGAAGAGAGTCGGCAATATCATCCGCTCTGTTGCTTTTGGGGTAGACTCGTCCGCTTTCATCCGTAACCAAGGCTACGCCGTTAGTCCTAAAAAACGCAATGAGTTCCGGCGAAAAGAATTTTGAAAAAGCGGGACGTAAGAATTTGCCATTACGCCCAAAATGAGATATGAAATCCTCGAGCGGGGCGGTATTGGTAAGGTTACAGCGTCCGTTTCCCGTAATACGAAGTTTCCGGGCAGGAAAATCCTTTTTCTCCAAAAGAGTAACGTTGGCGCCGCCAAGCGCTGCCTGGCCGGCGGCCAATAAACCAGCGGGGCCGCCTCCTATCACAACGACCCGGATTTTAGAGCCAATCGATTTTTCTACTTTTGCCATAATATCTCCAAAAACAATCTAATATATAATAGCAAATGCGGAAATAGGATGATAATATCTGGGGCATTCGGATTTATTGTCATAACAAAAGGACCGCTCCCATGAGCGGTCCTGCAATTTAATAAGCGAAATGCTACGCTTATTTCGAATTCAATACGCGTTCGAATTCATCCACCAGCTGGGAAAACACCTTGACGGTATTATCGAACGGTTCAGTAGTAGTCATATCGACTCCAGCCTTCTTGAGAATATCGATCGGATAAGCAGAAGAACCGGTCTTTATAAAATCCATATAGGCTGCGATGGCTTTTTTATCACCGGCAAGTATCTTCTGAGATAGCATCTGCGACGCGGCATAACTGCTGGCATATTGATAAACGTAGTAGTTGCGATAGAAGTGGCTGATTCTCATTCCACCGTAATCGCGATCCGGGGGAATATATAGATCCGGTCCATAATATTTATTGAATATCTCGCGGTAAAACTTGCGCAGCGATTCGGTGGAAAGGGCGCCGCCGCCTTCAACCGTTTGATGAATCTTAAGTTCATATTCAGAGAACCAGACCTGCGTATAGAAGGTACCGATTATCTGATCGATATAGTAATTGAGCAGGTACAACTTTTCGTTTCTATCCTTAGTGTGATCGAGCAGGTACTTTATCATGATGGCTTCGTTGCAGGTGGAGGCTACCTCGGCGGTAAACAGAGAATGGCCGGAGTAAACATACGGCTCATTGATATTGGAGTAGTAGTTATGCATCATGTGGCCCATCTCATGAGCCAGCGTGAAAACGTCGTTTAAGGTACCCGCGAAATTGAGAAGCATGACCGGGTGAACCGTATAAGTGCCCCAAGTGTAACCACCGCTTCCCTTGCCCTGATTCTCATAGACATCGATCCATCGCGAATCCAAAGCTTTCTGGACATTTGCCAGATATTCATTTCCCAATGGCTTCAGGCCCTTAAGCATATAATCTTTAGCCTGTTCATAAGTGAACTCCATTTTGCTTTGAGGAATGATTGGCACGGAAAGATCAAAACCGAACAGGGTATCAACTGCCAGTGCTTTTTTACGTAGAGAGATATATTTGTGCAGTGGGGCGAAATTGTCGTTGGTTGCCTTAATCAGATTGAAGAAAACGCTTTCAGGAATGCTGTCATTATCTAAAGCCCGTTCCAAGCAGGTTTCATATTTCCTGGCTTTGGTATAAAACAGATCACCATTGACTGAAGATGCCAGGGTGGCGGCAAGAGCATTTGAGTATTTTTTATAAGTTTCACTGTAAGCTTCGCTGGCGGTTCGTCGAAGATTGCGATCGGGCGATTCCATAATCTGCCCGAACCGTCCCTTGGTCATTTCAATTTCCTGGCCGTTCTCGTCCTTGATATTGGGAAGTTTGACATCGGCATCGTCGATCATAGTAAATATGCGGCTTGGTCCGGCAGTGACAGGACCGGCCTCTGCCAGCAGTTCCTCAACTTCCTCGGATCTGATATGAGTTTTTCTCCTGATAATGTCATCGAGATAAAATTTATAAACTGCCAGGTTTTTGTCTTCCTGAATGAAAGAGCGCAGTTTATCGTCGGGGATTTTGAGTATTTCAGGTTCAATATAGGCAGTCGCCTGATTGAGTTGTGACAATAGCGCGTAGGCTTTGTCGCGCATTTCCTGATATTTCCCCACCCGGTTATCCTCATCAAGATTGAGGGAAGCATACACAAATAGCCGGTGGCCCTTCATACCGAGCGTGTCATTCAGCATAAGGCACTGGGCCAGATTGGTTGCTGACTCGCCTAACTTGGATTGATATTTGGCAATTTCGGGGATACGAGCTTTAAGCGCCTCCAGGGCGTTTCCCCAAACGGAATCGGATACGAAGAAATCGTTCAAGTTCCATTTATATTTATCCGGGATTTGATCTCGCGTCGGAATTTCCTTCACCTGCGCCATGCTCAAGGCCGGCAAAAGAATGGCGAGAAATACAAACAAAGAAATCATCGCAGTCATTTTCCGTGAAGCCATTGTTGAACTCTCCTTTTCCAAATGTATTAATCTTGTCTCCACTTAAGAGTATTATAGGTAAATATATATAACGAGCCAAAGCCGTTTTTTTCAGCAAGACGGAAATAACATTCCAAAACCTTTGCACCTCTTTTTCAATTACGATAAGGGCAGGGCCTTTGTTACCTCATTCGCCCAATTAAATGAGTTAATCTTCATCGTTCCCCGGCAAAGTAGCTCTTTTAACTTGACTATTGATTCCGCCTTATTCTTTATTTAAGAAAAGTTTTAGAGAAAAATTATTACGAAGGCTGGCAGCACGATGGCAATTCCAGAAAAGATGAAAGCAATGATCCTCGAAAAGCAAGGTACTCAGCTTGAGGAAAAGCTGATTCCCGTACCCATGCCTGGACCAAGGCAGGTTCTTGTTAAGGTCCATGCCTGCGGCGTCTGCCGGACGGATCTTCATGTGGTTGATGGCGATTTGCCAAATCCCAAGCCCCATCTTGTGCCGGGACATGAAATTGTGGGATCGGTTGCGCAGTTGGGAGTGGGTGTCACCAAGTTTAAGCCCGGAGACCGTATCGGCGTCCCCTGGCTGGGGTATACCGATGGCAGCTGCAAGTATTGCCGTCAAAATCAGGAAAATCTTTGTGATCACGCCAAATTTACCGGCTATAATCTCGACGGCGGCTATGCTGAATATATGGTAGCCGACCAGCGTTATTGTTTTCCTCTTTCGAATGATAATGATGTTTTTCATGCCTCTCCCCTTCTTTGTGCCGGGTTAATTGGCTACCGTTCCTACAGAATGACGGGAGAAGATGCTGTCAATATCGGCTTCTATGGCTATGGAGCGTCGGCTCATATTATTGCACAGGTGGCGGCTTTTGAAGGAAAACGGATATTCGCCTTTACCAGACCAGGCGATAAAGATGGCCAGGGTTTTGCCAGAAGCCTGGGGGCTGTGTGGGCAGGCGATTCCAATACAAATCCACCCGAAAAGCTTGACGCCGCCATTATATTTGCACCCGTAGGCGCACTTATACCAATTGCCCTTGAGGCGATTGCAAAGGGTGGAGTGGTAGTCTGTGCTGGTATCCACATGAGTGATATTCCGGCTTTTCCCTACCATATCTTATGGGGAGAACGCACAATAAAGTCTGTCGCCAATCTAACTCGTCGGGACGGCGAAGAGATGTTATCGATTGCCCCTAAAGTACCGGTGAAGACTGAGATTGAGATGTTTGAGCTAAATCAGGCTAATGAAGCCCTGTCCAAGCTTCGTTCCGGAGCACTCAAAGGGGCGGCCGTGTTAAGGATATCAGAGCCGTAGGAATGTCGGATAGGGCTATTTAATTTTCCGCAATAAAACGTAGGCATTCAGATTATCAACCCTGGTGGAATCGTGCTCCTGCAGGCCCGATATCTCCCGAATAATCACCCGAGCCATATAGTTTCCCACAGGCGTCTCAAATATTAACTGGCCCGCTTTAATCGAATTATCCTCTTGGGTATTAATATGTTCAGCGAGCGGGTAGCCAAGCGGAAATTTCGATGAATCACTCTTGCCAGTCAGGCCTGATATTATTCGCGCGTAAAATATGGGCGGACTGAAACGGAACGACAGGTAGCAGGTATCGGAATCAATCACATATTTTTGGGATGGCAGGGTATTATCATTTGAGGGAAAGACGGAGTATCGAATCATTTGATCATACCCCGAAATGGGGCTGACCACATCGTTGGCCATGATATATCGGAAATGCCCGCCTCGAAGCTCATTTTGCCAGGTATCGATATACTCAAATCCGAGTGCTTTTGAAATCGTATCTCGCATAGGATAAGTAGAAGCAGAGGAAAATGAATTTAGCGTACTATCGTCAATCCAGGG
The DNA here is from genome assembly GCA_963801605.1 of uncultured candidate division Zixibacteria bacterium. Taxonomy (GTDB): domain Bacteria; phylum Zixibacteria; class MSB-5A5; order UBA10806; family UBA10806; genus UBA10806. The sequence goes on along the minus strand of CAWDFP010000006.1, from coordinate 887,373 downwards.
GGAAAATGATTTTGCGCCGTGCCATTCTATCAAATATGAGACAACGCTGCTCATCTGCCTCAGATTATCAAGGGATAATTCGTTGGATACAGGCTTAACTACGCCATCGACAATTATTTTATTTTGGATCAGAAGCTTTTCCAATCGAGCGTGCTGGCTACGTTCCGATATTGTAAAGGCGCTCCAGGGTCCGTAAGCTGAAAGAATGGCAATTATACAAATAATCGCTGGAATTGACCTGATATCTTTCTTTTTACCGAAAACAAAATATAGCGTTAGAATTGCCAGGCCGATTGCCATCTCGAAAACCAGGTACCGGTTTACAGTAATACCATATACTCCAACCCGCTCGCTTATCGCGAGGAATAGCATTACTATCAATGGAATCAGAGCTCTGAAAAACCATCTAGCGAAAATGTTAACCCAACGGTTGGCCTCCCGTAACGGCCACAAGAGAAGCATCGAAAGTATGCCCACCACCGAATACCACAAAACTAACTGCGAAACCCATCCCTTAGGCCAATTCCAGGTGATGATGATCTTAAGCTCATAAGCGTATAGGATGATGAGATAAAGCCCCACCAGCGGCAACAGGATATACTGCGTGAAAATTTTAAGTCCATCAGGATACTGGCCTACCTCGCGTAGTTCGCCGAGATTATCAGGGATGCCTGCCAAAAAAACCCAAGTATTAAATATTCCGGCAATAATGACCCAAAGTTGCAGAAATCTTTTATCGGGAACATTAATCCCGAAGAGTTCTTTAGCTGCAATCAGTGCAATGAGAAGGCCGACAAACATTACCGCCGAATAAATCGCGGAGATTAGAAATCGAATAAATAGCGATTTGTTATATTGCCAGAAGCCCTGGTGCTGGTCCTTTCCAATATATGGCAGGAATGCCACCAGAAGATGAAAGGCGATCATCAAAAGAAGAAAACGGATCGGATACATATATGGCGTCAGAGACTCAGCCGGTAATGTGAGGTAATAAAGAATAATCGGAATGAAACCAAAAGCCTGGAAGGCAATTGCCAATTTCGCTTGCCGTTTCTCAGCCCAGGCTGGCCAGAGGCCGTAAAGAGAGGCAGGCCAAGCGCGCTCGCAAAAGCTAATTTTTGAAGAGTGTAATGCTGGCCTTTATCAAGTTGAATGAGAGCGACTAAAACGATTGTCCCAAAGATTGCGCTAAGAAGCGTGAAAGGAAACCGTTTAAATGATATAGACGCTCCCTGAAGCAGATAATCATAAGATGGGAATTTCTTAAATAATCTCATTGGACTCCTTTGGTATCAGCAATTCCAAGATTGTATCATAAATTCATCAAATATGTAATAAAAATGATTTACGAACGACTCGGATCGTCGATCCCTCTCAAGCCTAAACGTTAAGTGTAAGCATGGTAATCTGTTGGGGAGGATGTCAGGCATTAATTTAACACGAACAAACAGGGATTCTAAGGGCTTAGTTGATGGTCCAAAGCTCTTGCCAAATGCGGCGTTAATACCTAATATATACCCTGTGTCAGATTTTATTTTGCGAGGCAGAGAATTAAGTCGATATAAAAGTTAAAAAATTTCCAAGGGGTTCAAATGGGAATGACCTACGTTCAGAAAGTACTGGCGAAAGCCTGCGGCAAGCAATCGGTTGCTGTTGGCGACGTCATTGAGCCGGCGGTACACCTGGCAATGTCGCATGAAAACGGCGCGTTGGTGATAAACCAGTTCAACGAAATCTATAAGGATACCGGACGTGAGGCGAAAGTTTGGAATCCGGATAGGATTGCGATTATACTCGATCATCGGGTACCGGCCGAAAGCTCCAAAACCGCCAACAACCAGAAAAAGCTTCGGGAGTTTATCGCCAAACAGGGAATAAAAAAATTCCATGATATCCGCGGTGATGAGGGCGGAATTTGCCATCAGATTCTTCCAGAGTATGGATATGTCAGACCCGGATTCGTGGTAGTCGGAACCGACAGCCATACCACCAGCCATGGCGCTCTGGGCGCCTTTGCTTTCGGAATCGGCGCCACCGAGATGGCCTCAGTTTGGACGTTGGGGAATATCCTTAATGTCGAAGTTCCTCACACTATTAAAGTCAACGTTACGGGTAAATTCAATCCGTTTGTAGGCCCGAAAGATTTGATTCTGCATATAATCGGTAAACTTACCGCGGAGGGCGCCAATTTTAAGGTGCTTGAATTCCATGGCGAGACGATTCAAAAAATGCCAACGTCAGGCCGCCTTACAATCTGCAATATGTCGGTTGAGGCCGGCGCCACCAGCGGAATTGTACCTCCTGACGCTGAAACCGAAAACTACCTGAAGAACGTTGCGGGCGTAACCGATAAACTCGACATGTTCGCCCCGGATAAAGATGCTGAATATGAGAAGGTACTTGAAATTAATGCCGCCGCGCTGGGTCCGCAAATTGCTTGCCCGCATACAGTGGATAACATCAAACCCGTTGAGGATGTTAAGGGCAAGAAGATTCATCAGATTGTGATCGGCTCCTGCACCAACGGCCGGCTTGACGATCTTGAAGCCGCCGCCAGAATTCTCAAAGGCAAAAAGGTGGCACACGGCACCAGAATGCTGATCTTTCCGGCTTCATGGCGCATCTATCGCGAGGCTTTGGACAAAGGGTATATCGCTACACTTGCCCAGGCCGGCGCGGTTGTTTGTAACCCCGGATGCGGCCCCTGCCTGGGAGTGCATCAAGGCGCGTTAGCCGATCAGGAAACAGCACTTGCCACTACCAATCGTAATTTTAAGGGACGCATGGGTAATCCTAATGCTGAGGTTTATCTCTGTTCGCCTGAAACCGCTGCCGCCAGCGCTATTAACGGTGTAATTTCCGACCCAAGAACGGGAGGTCGTTAAAATGGGAAAAGTCGTATATAAAATTGGTGATGATATCTCAACCGATATCATCTATCCGGGTAGATTTATGGCAACGGTCCTGCCAACCGAAACTCCGGCGTACGCCTTTGCCGACCAAACCGATTTCAATAAGAAGCTCAAAAATGGCGAAGTCCCCACCGGAAGCGTTATCGTGGCCGGGCAGAATTTTGGATGCGGCTCGTCACGCGAACAGGCGGCTTCATGCCTTAAGGGATATGAACTCGCCATCGTTGCGAAGCATTTTTCAAGAATCTTTTTGCAGAACTCGATCAACCTGGGATTAAATACCGTAATTTGTCCCGATATCGAGGCGAGTGAGGGCGATGAGCTTGAAATCGATGGCAATTTCGTGAAAAACATTTCGACTGGAAAGCAGTTTAAGGTTACTCCCTTGCCAAAAGCGCGCCAGGCCATTATCGATGCCGGCGGGTTAATTCCCTATACGCGGGCGCTGCTAATGAAGAAAATGTAAGTAAAGATACTTACAATTATTCGATCAATTATAATTCTTTACGGTTAGGGGCGTATGCAATACGCCCCTAAACTATTCGATGCCAAATAAAAAAATCATTAAACCTGACTTGCCTTAAATACGGTGTTATCATATTTTAAATTGGTGACATGGGTGAATTCTTATCGCGAAAAGTGAAAGGATGCAGTATGAAAACTATCGCAGGCGTTACATTATTCGTAATTTTATTGAGCTCAATACTATTAGCTCAGGAACTCAAGCCAATTCAACTTTCACCGCCTGACACGACCGGCGGCAAACCATTAATGCAAGTTCTTAAAGAGCGTCAATCTATCCGCGATTTTAGCGCCGATACGCTAACAATTCCGATATTATCCAATCTTCTTTGGGCTGCCTGCGGAATCAATCGTGCCGACGAGGCTAAACGGACAGCGCCATCAGCGATGAACAAACAGGAAATTGACCTTTATATCACGACGGCTAACGGAGCATACTTATATAATCCAATACAAACATGTCATTGAGCCCGTTCTCTCCGGCGATATCCGCGAAAAAACCGGAATGCAGGACTTCGTAAAGTCTGTTCCAATCAATATCGTTTACGTAGCCGATTACTCCAAAATGAGCGGTAAAACCGACTCTGATAAGCTTCCTTATGCCTACGCAGATGCCGCTTTCATTGCGGAAAATGTTTACCTCTTCTGTGCTTCTGAGGGTTTGGGGACGGTAGTGCGTGGTTCGGTCAATCATCAGGAATTGGAAAAGACGCTCAAGCTTCGTGCCGACCAGCATGTAATCCTGGCACAGTCGGTTGGGTATCCCAAAAAGTAAATTATTGAATGCAAAAAAAGAGCCAGGCATGTCGGACTTTATTAATATTATAAAATCGAAGAGTAAGCCCAAAGATAAAGTGGCTCTTTTAATAAAGGCCTTGAAGAACGATAACGCTATTCTGGCGGAGCTTATTGCTTTTTTCCCGGGAGCATCAATTGCCGATAGAGGAACTTGCATCGAGGCGATTTCGGAAATAGTTAAGGAAAATCCTAAATTTGCAGAATCGCTGTCTCGAATTTGTTATCGGCCAAATAAATGATAAGGCTCCTCGTGTGAAATGGGAGGCAAGCCAGGTAATTGCCAATGCGGCCGGCGAGTTTCCCGAACGGGCCGCCAAAGCTATCCCGGCACTTCTAAAAAATATCGATGATAAAGGCACTGTGGTAAGATGGAGTACTGCCAAAGGACTAACGAAGATCGCCGAATATTATCCCGAATCTCGCAAAAAACTTCTAGGGCTTTTTGCGAGAATAATCGAAAGTGAAGAAAACAACGGCGTCAGGAATATTTATGTCAAGTTTCTTAATGCATTTGAGAGGGGCAAAAATGCCCTCTAAATTACGGCCCCTGCCTTAACGTAACAGTGCCTATGTTTGTAATCCTGTTGACGATTAACTATTACGTCTGTTACAGTCGTATCGTTGAAGCTCAAAACCGGCGACGAAACAAATAAATTATAAGACCCGACTGGAAGTAGTGGGATATAAAAAGCGCCGGTAGTATCGCTAAAAGCTATAACTGTATCGGCATCCACTTGAGTCATAATCTGCGCATGGGCTGCAGCGGGCAATACGATACCCGATATTGATCCCACCGAATCATTGGCCTCTACGCGAATAACAGGCTTGAGTTTATAGACGTTATTACCGGTTAACACAATCGATCTTTCAGCATCGAAATCGAGAGTTAACAGATAGATTGTTCCTGAAGCGATATTGAAATTATGGTTCAGTTTCAGTCCGGTTGCACTTGAGATATCAAGGGGATGTTGTACTCCACCGATCACAACGTTACTTCCGCTGCCGATGGATAACCTAATTTGAGTATACATACCAGCCGGCAACATGGCGTCACCGAAAAGAACATTTGCGCCGTTACGCAAAGTAAGCAGATTATAAGTAACGGTATCATTATTCACCGTTTCCCAGCCGCCTAACGAATCCGATCCCGTCGAATGAACCTCAACTTTGGTAACCACTATATTCACTTGATCATATTGGGCGGGCGAATCGGTAAGAAACATACGTAATTCGCCGGTCCCCGGTGAGGTTGAATTTGAGCATCCGAAAATCATCATCAACCCCATCACGGAAACGATCAATGCGATTTGTGTTAAGGTCTTCATACGATTGCTCCTTTTTTGGGTAATAAATTATCGCCAATAAATAATACATTATGATGTAGGGTTTGGTTCCCGCTTTCGCGTCGAAATTATTCTGACGCTATTGCGTTAGATATTATGTAAACATAAATCCTGAAATAACTTAAAAATAAGTGCTCTCATGAGGATAAACATGGATAATCGAGGCTTATGGCTGAATAGAAATATATGTAAGAACCAATATGGAATAGAGCGAAGGTATTTGAAACTTTGAAGCAGATCTCAGGAGTTATGTTATCATCGATATCAAATGGATTAACCCGAAAAATCGAGGAGCATAGTAACGTCATAGATTAATGTATTTAAAGCAGTGTAAGAGCCGTAAGGAGGAGTGATGCTAAAACAAAGGAACATAATATTATTTTTCGCGAGCATACTGATTGTTATAGGCGGTTGCGGAAAAAACAATCAATCGCAACAAGCTCAAAACCAACAAACGCCCATGTCAACGCAGGGCAGCGGGCAAATGGGGAACGGGCAAAACGAACAGACTTCCCAGTCTTATAAAAATATGGTAACGATTCCCAGTATGACTCATCTGGTAGTCACCTTAAACGAAACTATCGAGACGAATTCAAATCATGCCGGCGATCACTTTTATGGCACTCTTGCCGGTCCTGTTGTAGTCGATGGCAAAACCGCAATTCCTGAAGGATCTAAGGTCGAAATGGTGATTACATCTCTGGTTAAGGGTGGTAGGCTTAAAACCGCCCCCGAAATTGAATTTACCATCGCCAACATTACTCTTCCTAATGGCGATAGTTATCCGGTTTCATCGAGCAGTATATATGATAAAGGCCGAAGCCACACTACTCGAGAGGTTGGAATGATTGGCGGTGGAGCGGCGGCGGGCGCCATTATCGGCGGTGTGCTTGGAGAAGGTAAGGGAGCAGCCATTGGCGGAGCGGCTGGTGCTGCGGCCGGCACCGGTGCGGCGGCCGCCACGGGACGTCAAAACCTGGTTTATGCGGCAGGAAAATCCCTGACCTTTTCGCTTAAGCAGCCTTTGAGCCTACAGCAATAAACATAGCCGCAATTTGAAAATAGAATCGAATTAATATTTGTGTTTAATTAAAAGTAAACGCCCCTCTTTAGAAGGGGCGTTTTAATATTTAAATATCATAATAATATTTATTTGTTGGATTAGCCTTGCAAACGTTTGAGTTCAGATTGATACCAGGTGTTATGAGGATCCTGATCCACCGCTTGTTTCATGGTTCGAACAGCATCGACCTTTTTTCCGCGGGCCTCCAAGACACCTGCCAATGTGGCTAAGGTCGAAGCCTTGAATTTACCATCAGGGGAATTACTGACCGCTTTATTGGCAAGGTTCTCCGCCTCAACCAGATTGATTTTTCGCTCCAGGCACCATCTGGCAAAGCTATAATACTTCGACGGTACGCTTTCCCAATTGGGATCAAAGCTATCCTTTTTTATTGTTATGGCCTTAGCGGTATCGTGATTGACATATAAGGCTTGATCAGCGAGCAGGGTGATATGCCAGTCTCTGATTTTATTATTTTCCTCGCCGTAGGTAATATTAGCTCCCGCTTCCAAATATTTTTCTATTTCGGATGTCCGTCCCACTTTACGGGCGACTCGGGCCATGACGATACCTACGTTAGCGATGCTTGTGATATCTCCCGGTCTGGTCATGAGAACATTATCGGCCGCGGCGACAAGCTGATCAAATGAGGCATTTCCTTTCCATACCGCATCCGCCAAGTTCTGGAAAATATCGTAGCTAAAGGTTAAGCCTCTACGAAGGCCCTGAGCCTCTGTATACAGTTCGCTGGCTTTAACGTTATCCCCTATTTCGGTATTGTATTTGGCCAGAAACAGGACGTTATCAAGAGCTGGAGCGCTTAATATATTATCGTAACGTTTGTCGATTGTAATCTGATTGGAAAGTGCGTCATTGAAGCGATTTGATAAACGGGCCGGGCATCGAATAGCCGGTCCAATGGTTGATAATGCTACCAGTAGAATCGGTTAATACAAAAACCGGAAAGGTAACGTCAACATAATATGACTTTGCAAGAGATTCGCCCTCGGTTGAATTAACATCCATCGCTAAGTAAACAACTGATTTTAGCAGCGCCACAATTGAATCGTTGGATGCCAGGTCTCGGGCGGCCAACTGACAATATTCGCAATCCGGCTGGTAAAACTCAAGCAGCATTGGTTTGTTCAACTTGTTGGCGATTGCCTTTGCCCGTTCCATTGTTTTTGGAGTTTTCGCCAGTGCCAAACCTGTAAGTGATAAAACCACCAAAATAATTGTTGCGATTCTTTTCATACTTGTCCCTATATAATTCCATAATTAAGTAACGTATTCATTCTCAGGCCCGCTTTTGAATAAAATCCAAAAATGAAGACCTGAGGCTTTCGCCCATCAAGGTTTTCTTGACCGGGGGAAGATTTAAGAATGCACCCACGAAGACGCGCATAAATTTGTGGTCGACTCGGTTCGGATCGGCAAAGATCAAATTCTGAAGAGTGCCGCGTTCGAGGCACTGCAGAATCAAACGTTGAAGCATCGTCTCGGGATGCAGCACCTGTTGAGAGCGTTTGTGAAGTTTCATTGAATCATTGGGGCACTTAAGAGCGCATACTCCACATCCCATACAAATTGTCTCATCAACTATGGGGTTCTCGTCAGAAGTCTGAGAAATGGCCTTAATGGGACAAGCCTCGACACAAGTTCCGCAGGCGGTGCAGTTTTCGCTATCGGGCTTAGCAATAAAACTTGATGTTACAACGGAGTTTGGATAGCCAAACTCGCTGATCCCCAGAAGAACATTGCAGCAACATCCACAACAAAAGCAAAAAAATGAACAATCCTTTTTAACATTATCAGCGCAAACCACAAGTCCCATTTCCTTAAATCTCGCCAGATTATCGAGCATTTCAGATTTCGAAATAAGCCTGGCCAGCTTGCGATGAGCCATATATTTGGCTCCGGTCCCAAAAGTGGTACATGTCTCAAGCGGAATGTCGCACTTTTTCGTTCCCAGATGGAGCTTCTCATGACGGCATGAACAGAGTCCAACCGAAAAATCCTTATTGGCATCGACTATTGAGGAGGCCTTCTCGTAATCCATGATCTCCACATGCTCGCCCAGAGTGTCCTCATAAGGTAATGCCCTTAGCGGCCCAACTTTTTGACCGTTGCCAAAATTGGCTTTATAATAGGCATCGCTGCCATGCATATAGTCATTGAAAAGGCGAGCCCATTCTTTGGTGTTGAGTCCTTCTCCAGTTCTCATCATGGTAAATTCAAAAATGCCGATTACAAGGGGCGAAACGATATAATGGAATTTACCATTCATGTAGATATCCATCACCAGGCCCTTGACGCACAAACCATCCAATATTTTTTTTAATCTGGATGGTTCATATTTGGTAGCCATTGCGATTTGATCGAGAGTCCCCAGGGTATATGGCATCTTCAGGATGATTTCGGCTTCTTCAGATGTATATAGCTCTTTGAGAATGGAGTAGAAAGAGTCGTTCCAGGGCGCGCGCATACTAAGGCCATCAATTTTTCTACCAAGCTTTCGATATAAATCTTTACCGACTAAATGTCCCATCATTAACTCCAGTATTTAAAGCCGTTCGGCAAATGATTATTACCAGCAATCGCACCGGCTCGACAACTACATTTACTAATAAGCTAATTACGAAAATACACAAATCAAGCTTTTTTAGATACTTCATTAATTTAACGCCGTTACGAGGTTTTGCATCTTTTTTATATCCTATTAACACCAAGTTAAAAATGTCGATAAACATAATAGACTAATTTAGTATTGATTAATTCAATCGAAATAGAAATGCAGGAGAGGAAAGATGAAAGCCACATCCCGCATAATAACCGGCCTAATCGTGCTATTCTTAATTGTCGCACTTTCCTGTTCCGATCAGAAGGTCAACAATGAGTCGAATATTCAAAATCTTCCTCCAAATGCGCCTTTTAATCCATCCCCCGAAGATGGCGCTACCGGTGTTGGCGTTAACACCATATTCTCCTGGCAAGCAACTGATCCCAATCACCAGGATACACTCAGATATGATTTTTACCTGGGAATGAATACCGATTGGGGCTCTAACTTTGTCGGCCATAATTGGGAGGTGAATTCTCACCGATCACAATGGATGATTCAGGCCGAGGGGCGAGCGCTTTTAAGCCAAATTTTTTCTATGCAGAATGCTTATCATCAACAGTACGGGGCTTATTGCCTAAATGGCTCTTATGCAAACCGGCAAAACCAATCATTTGGCCTTCTTAATATCAATATCGATTCAACTAACGCTTACAGTTATTGCATTAGTTCAGCAATCAATACTTTTACTTGCACAGCAACCGCCAATCTTGACGGCGATGCTACGACGGATACTTGGACCATTGATCAGGATAGCACATTGGTCAATACAATAAATGACACAATATATGATTTGATCGGTTATTCATACCATCCCAATACAATCTATTATTGGAAAATCGTCGCAAAGGATAATCACGGGAATGAAACCCCGGGCCCGATCTGGAATTTTACTACGGGGCCAGATTCGCTTTAGATCCGGATAAACCGGATATAAACAAAAACTGCCGAAGATCCCTTCTTGAATCTTCGGCAGTTGCATTACTGCTTTCTTAAATGACTTTACAGTCCCAGCGGCGGCATTCTGAGGTATTCGGTGGTGCGCCGTTTCTGGTCTAAGTCCCGCCAGACATTCTTCACCTGGTCTGGTGTCAAGCCCATCTCCTCGGCTACCTCCGCCGGATTATACTTGCCCTCCTTGGCTAACCACAATAAATCCAGGGTCGCAAAGTCCAAGCCAAAGAAAAACTCCTCCTGGCTTACCTCCGAGGGATACGTTTCCGTCGAGGGCGTCCTGCTCCGAATCTCCTCCGGGACCCCTAAATACTCCGCCAACTGAAATATCTGCGTCTTGTAATACTCCCCAAGAGGTCTCAAATCACAGCCGCCATCCCCATACTTCACGAAAAATCCCTGATAATGCTCATTCTTGTTGGCTGTCCCTACAACCGCATAATTCCGCTCCTCTGCCTGATAGTACAAGGTCAGCATCCTCATCCGCTGCTTCATGTTAGAAGCTGCCACGATCTTCAGATAGGCCCCCAGCGGTAAGCGCTTCTCCCACTTCTCTCCCGAGGGGGACTCCACCGCCAGTCTATAAACATTAAGCCTGCCAGATTCCAATACGTTCTGAGGAAGCACGATCTTCGCCTTCCAGCCATCCCGCCAGTCCGGAAAGACCTCCCGAAACCCCTCCTCCCGAAGACGGTAACAGCCCGCACCCTCCAAAGCCGGAGTGATATCAACCGTCAGATACTTAAAACCAAACTTCTCCGAGAGTTCCTTAGCCAGATCCTTAGAGGCTGCCGAGTTGTCCTTATCCGGCATCGACACCCCCACCACCTTCTCCGGACCAAGTGCCCGGGAGCATAAAGCCGCCATCACCGAGGAGTCGATCCCCCCGGAGACTCCCACCACCGCACCACCACGTTTCATCGTCACAAATATCTGTTCCCGCAACCGCTCCAAAAGCCCCGCGACCACCACTTCACTATCCAATCGTATCAGTCCCCTCGAAAATCTCAAGCTAAGCTCCTTGTGAAAGAAAAAAAGGCGAATAACAAATGCTGTTCTCGTCCGCCTTAAAATATCGTTGATTGCTCAACTCTGTTTTTTCTGAATATAGTTTATCAAATTATTTACGGAATCGAGGTTTTCAGGCACAAGCTCTTCATCCTTGACCTGGAGATTAAATCTCTCCTCCAAAAATCCTACCAATTCCAATACGCCTGTGGAGTCAATAATTCCCTTATTCAACAGCGAATCAGAATCTACCAATTCCTCCGGGTTTCGTCCCATCATAAAATTATTGATGATGAAGCTTTTTATTTCCTCACGCACTTTCTTCGTTCCTCCTTAATAGGCATCGCGAGACTAAAAAATTCACTCAATTAAATCTCTTAGTCCTGATTCGAAATCATGTTCGTTACCTTGCCCTAAACTACAATTATTTCTACGAAATATTCAGCAATTGCTTGCTTTCATCCGGGCGAAACGAATCTATTGATCGAGTTATTTAATATGTTTCCATTCATTTTACAAGTATAATCGGCATTCATCGTTTTGAATTTAAACAAAACACTCCGGTATTGCCGATTTTTGAGATCATCGAATACCTGTTTTTTCCCCCAGCGAATGTTAATCTCCTCTTAGAGCGCTTTGAGGTAGTTGTTTATTTCAAAATCGGTGACAGCTACTCTGAAATTATCCCACTCGACCGTTTTATTGTTAACCAATGTATCAAAGATATGATCGCTAAGGGTCTCTTTCATTAAATCCGATTTTCTAAAAAGATTAAGAGCCTCCATAAGAGAGCCTGGCAAAGTATCAATTTTGCGACGCCTTAGAGCTTTGGAATCCATTTCGAATATGTTCTCTTCAATCGGCTCGGGAAGAGGATATCCTTTCTTGATGCCCTCATAGCCGGCGGCAAGCATGGCTGCAAAAGCAAGGTAGGGATTGCAGGCCGGATCGGGGCTGCGGAGTTCGATCCTGGTAGCGCTTTCGCGGCCGAGTTGATACATCGGCACCCGCACCAATGAGGATCGATTACGCCGTCCCCAAGAAATATAAACAGGCGCTTCATAGCCCGGAACCAGACGTTTATATGAATTGACCCATTGATTGGTCACCAGACAAATTTCCTTAATATGAACCAGGATTCCGGCAATATACTTCTTGGCCAGATCAGAAAGGCGATATTGATCATTCGGATCGAAAAAGGCGTTATGCCCATTCTTGAACAGAGATTGATGAGTATGCATACCGGATCCGTTAACGCCAAAAATCGGTTTGGGCATAAAGGAGGCGTAATACCCTTTTATTAACGCCTGCTCCTTGATAACCAAACGATACATCATTGCATAGTCAGCCATGCGCAGAGCATCCTGATATTTAAGATCGATCTCATGCTGCCCGGGAGCCACTTCATGATGCGAACATTCCACGGGAATACCTATATCTTCGAGCGCTCCTACAGCCGCTTTACGTAGATGCGTGGTTTCCTCAGAAGTGGAATAATCGAAATATCCGCCGCTATCCATCGGTTCGGCGGAGTGCGAGTTTTTAAAGTAGAAGTATTCGATTTCCGGCCCCATATATGCGGTGTAACCTTCGGCTTTGAGCTTCTCCACCATTCTTTTTAAAACATATCTGGTATCGCCCATATAAGGTTCGCCCTGAGGAGTCTTGATATCGCAAAAAACCGAGGCAATCTTCTGACCATTGATTGCCCAGGGAAAAACCGCAAATGTCGAAAGGTCGGGATGAGCCATCAAATCCGATTCCTCGATACGGACGAAACCCTCTATTGAGGAGCCGTCAAACCCTTGCCCGTATTCCAATACATGCTCGATTTCCGAACGAGTAATGGTCATCCCTTTTAGTGTGCCCAGTACATCGGTAAACCACAACCGAATATACTTTATGCCCTGTGCATCAATTATCTTCAGGGCTTCGGCGCTGTCTTTCACACCGATCATAGATTCTCTCCCTGTTTAACGTTATCAAAACATTATAATATTTCAATATTGATAGGTTGCCTTAACCGAATAAGCTCCTGATATCTCCTGGTTTATTATTTCGTCGTCGAATGATCCTGCCAAATCTTAAAACAATCCCGTTTGAGACTTTCCACTGGAATGAAATCATCGATATATTGCTTGATTAAAAGCTGAGTCGATAAAATTCCAATAAAAGACATATTATCTTTAAAAGATAGGTGAGCATGCGACAGGTTGCGGCATTTCTCATGCAGCTTACTTACATAACCCGGTTCGAAGACACCATAACTCTTAAGCATTTTTTCGGATACCATTTCAGCCACATAAGCGGGCGAATCGGGCTGCATAAAAGAATTGGAATCAGGAGCCATATAGGGCTGCTTCACCCGCGCAGTGATCTCAGGTGGAAGCTCTCCTCTCATAGCCTTTTTTAACACAAACTTTTCTTTCAATCCCAGAATTTTATGCCAGGGAGGTATTCTCGATCCAAACTCCACCACTCGATGATCGAGAAACGGAAAACGTCCCTCGACCGAATGCCCGGCTGTCACGCGATCTCCCTGCGAAGAAAGCAAATAGCCCGAAAGAAGCGAACGAGCTTCCAGGTATTGCGCTCGCGCCAGGTGATGCCACCTTTGAAAATTTTCAGGAATATATGGTTCGAATGATTTAAGGGTATCATATTTGCACAATGCCTGTTTTATATCGGGCAGGAAATATTCTTTAATTTTGGTTGTGGTATTTATCCGAGGTATATGCGAGAAGTAATATTTATCTATCTCGCTTAATCCTGCCTTATAAAATGTCTCTAAATAAAATCTGGCTCTGTTGGCTGAAAGCGGCAGCGTTGGGTAAAGCCTCTGAAGAAGAAGCGGCCTCATCCGTGAATCGGGATTTTTCGACCAGAACCATCTAATCATGGTTTCCTTGAAAATATCGTAGCCGCCCAATATTTCATCCGATCCCTCACCGGTTAATACTACCTTAAAATTATTCTCGCGTACCAATCCCGATAGCATATAAAGGGGTGTTGCGGCAGTACGCAGAATTGGCCGTTCAGTATGCCAGATGACTTTGGGGAAATTATCCGCAATATCTTTATAACCGCAATGGATCTGATGATGATTCGTGCCCAAATAATCAGCGACTTGCTTTTGATAGCCTGATTCATCATACGCCTTATCATGAAATGCAATGGAAAATGTCTCGATACGGTTGGAGGTAAAATTTTTAATCAGGGACGTAGTAGCTGAGGAATCCAATCCACCTGAAAGGTAAGCCCCCACGGGCACATCGGCGCGAAGCCTTAGCCTGACAGAATCGACAAGCAGGGCATGAAGCTCCTCGGCCCAGGAATCTAAACTGCGATTTCGGTCATACTCCTCGGGGTAATCCATCTGCCAGTAGCGGCCGGAATTTATTTTCCCATCCTTAATTTCGAGATATCCACCCGGCTCAAGTTCATTGATACCTTCAAATGCCGTTCGTGGCGGGGCAGTGGTCCACCAGGTAAATATCTCATCGAGACCCTCATAATCAAGTTTCCTTGGGACTGACGGATCGCAGAAAATTGATTTTATCTCCGATGAAAAGTAGAAGCGGCCATTGTGGGTTGAATAGAAAATCGGACGAACCCCCAATCGATCCCGGCTTATAAACAGTTTACTATTCTTTTTATCATAAATAGCGAAAGCCCATTGGCCATTAAAACGGGAAAGACAGTTTTTCCCCCATTCCTCATAAGCATGGACTATGACTTCGGTATCGGAATGAGTGCAAAACTTATGGCCCAGTCGCTCCAACTCCGGCCGAAGTTCGACATAGTTATAAATTTCGCCATTAAATGAAATCCACAAGCTGCCATCCTCATTTGACAACGGCTGCGAACCGGTGGAAAGATCGATAATGGAAAGCCTGGCTTGTCCGAGGACACATTTATCATCAAAGAAGGCGCCGAATTCATCCGGTCCCCGGTGGCGGATAATATTCACCATACGCCCCAAAAGCTCCTTATCGGGGCGTGCATTTCCCTCAAGCTGAAAATATCCCGCTATACCGCACATCTGGCTGCCTATGACCTGTCTATCCTTTTAGAAAAATTAACTGGCACGTTTCAGAATTTTGCCGCTATCGGTTTTGGGTATGCTCATTACGATAATAACCTGACTCGGCACCATGGTATCCTCGAGATTTGCTCTGCAATGGGTCAATATCTGTTCAACCGTTAGCGTTGAATTTTCGCGAAGAACAACCTCGGCCTTGATCGCGTTTCCAAGTATTTCGTCCGGGACGGGCATAACCCTGGCCTCAATAATATCATTTATCTGATAAAGGACATTCTCTATCTCTTTGGGGGAAACTCGCACCCCGCTAACTTTTATTATATCATCACGACGCCCTAAAAAATACAGAAATCCTTCTTTATCGATCCTGAATAGATCATGCGAATAGAGCACCTTTTCCCAGGGGTAACGCCCCGGTCTCAGGACCTTTGCCGTGCCCACAGGATCATTCCAATATCCCTGCATAACATTCGAACCTCGAATAACGAGTTCTCCGATAGCGTCTCTTTCATGAAAATTCCCATCATCATCTACTACCCAAACCTCGGTATTCGGCATCGCGATCCCCACCGAATCTGGTTTAGTATCCAGATATTGGGGCGGTAGGTAGGAAACACGTTTGCATTCGGTCAGGCCATACATCGAGAAAATGGCAGCGTTGGGGAAAACCCTTTTAAGTCGAGGTATAAAAGCCGGCGGCAGGGCAGCCCCGGTGTTGGTAATATAACGTATTGATGAAAGTTGCAGGGCCTCCGGATTCTCCAGCTGCAACAGGATTGCCATCATTGTATGTACGCAAGGCAAACCGGTAACCTGTCGTTTATGGATTATTTCGACAAGTTCATAGGGATAACCAAATTTGCGCTCCAGTACCAGCGTACTCGAAACCAGGAAGGAAATTAAAACCTGATAGAGTCCATAATCGAATGATAGCGGTAACATACAAAGGACGATATCTGATTCGGCGCTGCCAAGGTACTGCGTGATGGAGTTGGCGGCGGAGACCATATTACGATGAGTAAGGGTAACGCCTTTTGGTTCGCCCGTAGACCCTGATGTATAAATTATTGATGCCAGATCTAAGTCGATAACGCGAAGATTGGGTGCCTGACCTTCTTCGGAGACGATTTGATCAAACGATACCGATAAATCGCTGGGGCCGTTGACTGTGATAATTCGGGGGATATCCTGCTGCAGCTTAAATTTCGAAAGCATCTCAATCTTGGCATTGATCAGTGACTATAAATTTCGGTGTGCAATTATTAACGATATATAGGAATTTCTGAGCCTTAACTGATTGGTTCACCACAGAAAAAGCCCCACCGGCCAGGAGAGTTGCGAAAATAGAGATTACCACCGCCGGGCTGTTTTCCAGATAAATTATTACCCTATCCCCTTTTTCCAGGCCGTTGGCGTGAAGATAAGAGGCCAGATTTACCGCCTGTCCGTAAATCTCATTATAGGTAAAGCTTTTATCGCCAAAGTAGAGAGCAATCTTGTCGGGGTGCTTTTGCGCCGAATTTATCAAAAAATCGCTAACAATGGCCGGATTCATGATTATTTCCTCACCCGCTTTGTACCTTTTCGCGTTGATGCTTACTTAAATTATCGGCTATATCTAAGTTTGCGTTAGGCTCTCGACTACTATTCAGTTATTAAGTAAGCAGAGCCACATTACGATTATGTCCAATCACGTAATAACTCCAAAAGTATATATTTGTTTCCCAAAGGGGTAATTATAAGCAAAACAATAACTAATCTCAATACCAATCAGGGCTTAGCAGTATACTATTTGCCTTGGCGGCCTGTATTTCTGTTAAGCGGAAGGTGTACCCTTATGCCAGGCGATGGTGCGGCCAAGGCCGTCGCGGAGCTTGATATGCCACTCAAATCCCAAAATTTCTCTGGATTTGGTAAGATCGGGCAACCGTCGCCTGACATCCTCATAATGGCCACCAAAACTCTCGTAAGGAATTAATTTAAGTTTAGGTTCCCTGCCCGGCCAAACCAATTCGCTAACGGTATTAGCCAGAGTTAGAATATTGACCTCTTCCTCAGATCCCAGATTTAGAATCTGCCCCACGGCCTTATCCTTTTGCGATGATAAAACAATTCCAGAAATGAGATCATCTATGTAGGTGAATGAGCGCGTTTGAAGGCCGTCGCCGTGGACAGTCAGCGGCTCATCTTTTAAGGCTTGCTCAATAAATACCGATTGCGGCCCGCCCCACCAGGAACGATGATTCCTGGGGCCATAGCTTCCGAAAAAACGTAAAGTGACGGTGGGGAGACCTTTTTCGCAAAAGAAACCCAGCGCCATGTGCTCGTCAAAAAGCTTACTGACAGCATAGCTCCAGCGGCGTACATTAGATGGCCCGATGACGAGGTTATCATATTCCTTAAACGGTGGAGTGCCCTTTCCGTAGACATCCGATGTAGACGCCAGCACAACCTTGATCTTTTGTTCGGTGGCCAGCTCCAATACATTTCGCGTACCATGGGTGTTGACATACAGTGTCGCCAGGGCGTCACCATAACGCGGTATTTTTCTGGCTGCCAGGTGGAAAATCACATCGGATCCATCGACCCAGCTTTTAAGCTTAACGCTATCGCATACGTCAGCTATACAATATGAAAAATTTGAATTCTTTAAGAACGGATCTATATTGGCCATGGAGCCATGTGAAAGATCGTCATAACAGCGCACTACGTAATCTGCCTTGAGCAGCGCATCACTCAAGTGCGAACCAATAAAACCAGCCCCTCCGGTTATCAGCGCCACAGGCTTGGATGATGATTTCAGCGGCTACTCCTTCCCTATCCAACGGAAACGACCTCTTTTTCTTGAGTCGTTCCGGTCTTGACGGGATGAGGCTGCTGCCCAGCGATCTCGATAAAGACATCAACAATCCGCTCTGCGGCCCTGCCATCCCAGTATTTTGGTATCTGGCCTTTTTTGATATTACCGCTCAGAATACTCTCGGCGGTGGCCAGGATTCTCTCGGGATAAGGCCCAACCAAAATGTTGGTGCCTTCGGTTATCGTCGCCGGTCGCTCGGTGTTTTTGCGAAGAGTCAGGCAGGGGACACCAAGAATGGTGGTCTCCTCCTGAATGCCGCCGGAGTCGGTGAGGACCATAGCGGCTTCTCGTTCGAGTTTCAAAAAATCGAGGTATCCGGCCGGCTCGATAAGCCTGATCCCTTGGGGTCCAAAATAATGAGATAATTCGAATTTATCAATATTATTTCTTGTGCGCGGATGACATGGGAATATTACTGCTATTTTCTGAGCCAGAGTCGAGAGAGCCTCGACAAGGGGCGTCAGGGTCGCCTCGTTATCTACGTTATCCGGACGATGGAGAGTCAGGAGGGCGTAGTTTTTCGATTCTAATCCAAGCTCGGAGAGAATTGGACGCTCATTTGCTAAATCAAGATGAGCCCTGAGAGAATCGATCATCACATTGCCCACGAAAAATATCTTGCTGTCGTCAACCCCCTCGGCGAGCAAATTTCTGTATCCGGAAAATTCTGTTACAAACAGATAGTTCGAGATGCGGTCTGTGAGGATTCGGTTGATCTCCTCAGGCATACCCATATCGAGCGAACGCAGGCCGGCCTCGACATGGGCGATCGGAATATGACACTTGGCAGCTACCAGGGCGCAAGCGACCGTGGAGTTGACGTCACCCAAAACCACCAGGAGATCCGGAGGATTCTCCATGACGATCTTTTCGAACTCAACCATGATTTTGGCGGTCTGGACAGCATGGCTGCCGGAGCCGACTCCGAGATAGATATCAGGCTTGGGAAGCTTGAGCTCGTCGAAAAAGAGGCCGGAGAGTTTCTGGTCATAATGCTGGCCGGTGTGAAGCAGGATAGGCTCCAGAGTATCCGGAAACAATTTCATTCTGCTGATAAGCGGGGCGGCTTTCATAAAATTTGGCCGGGCGCCTACTACCACCATAATCTTGGTTTTGCGTTGCGAGTTCAAAGTAATCCCTCCGCGAAAGTCTGCCTAAGTTGTCATCTTGTATATTCTTCGGAAGATTGGGGAATTCCTGAAGGGTGATTTTCTCATTTGATGCCTTTATGATAAATCGCGATTTCCACCAAACCCTGTTTTCAAATCAATGTGGTTAGCCTAAATATTGGTGATTTTTTATGCCGGGTATCTGTTTAAGCAGAACATCCTTTATTACCTTCTAATGTTTTCAACCGGAACACTCTCGAGAATTAATGTGTTTAAGGCGGCGGCGATATTCAGAAGGGGGTAAATCATGCCGAACCATAGTATTATGAGCCCGAAATCGTTAAAAAGAGCACCGGATTACTATCGCCCAGTCCTGGACAATATGCTGACCTTCGAGATCGAAGACCGCTTTCATGTAGAGAATCCCGATATGGAGCCGCCTGATGCCCGTTCGCGGATAATCCCTCTGCTCATTCACCTTTTAGATACTCTCGATAAACAGAAAGCCCACGCTACGTTCTTTATCCTGGGCTGGGTGGCGCGTAAATTTCCCGAGGTCGTGGCCCTGATCGATTCGCGCGGCAACGAGGTCGCCAGCCACGGATTCACGCATGGGGATATCAGGAAAATGCCTTCTGATAAAATCAAAAGTGAATTGGAACGCTCCAGAGAAATCCTCGAAGATATCATCGGTAAACCCGTTTACGGCTACAAAGCGACTTGCCCCTATCTATCACGCGATAACCTTTCGCTGTATCGCCTGATCGCCGAGGCTGGATATCGCTACGACTCAAGCCTGCTCGCCGATAGTCCTCGAATGGAAAGTCTCAAGCCTTTTCCGATAACTATATCCGATGGACGCTCGATCATTGCCATCCCGCAATCGGCCCGTCGCAAATTAGGCGTTGTTTTCAGATTCGGAGAAAACATTAGAATATTGCCCAGGCTGGTTCGGGCTCAACTCTATCAAAAGCCTTAATCAGAAGGGGTATCCAGCCGTAATTAATATGAAGCTCTGGGAGCTGGATAGGCATCATCCCAGAGCGGCAGGCATGGATTATGTCAATTTCTCGCGATATGGCAATCTGACTTTAGCAGAGGAAAAGCTCAATCGCTTACTCGATTACTTCAGATTCTCTGCCTGCGCGAGCGTTTTGGGGCTTGAGCAAATTTCCAGTAAATTCGATTCGGAAATATCCTAAAAACCATAATTAAATTCACCAAAGTCCCATACTTCGAGGCCTAAAATCCTCACGCAATCTTATTTTAATTTACTATCATTCTTAAAAAGGCTCAGATTTAACTTGATAAATACGGAGCTATTTTTTATATCAAGAGTACAATTATTAATACGGAATTAAACATATTAAATTTGGAGGGTAAAATGGTAAAGAAGAACAGCATTCTGTTGGGATTGGCACTCATTGCCTTAACTTTCGTTTCGGGTCAGGCATTGGCCCAGAGCCACCCCATTCAAATTGCGTTGATCAATCCAATTCAGATATTTCCTGAAAACAGCTCGATAACTGGAATCAGGATAAACCTGATTTATGGAAAAAATACCAGCGTCACAGGTGTGGATTGGGGATTGATAAATCATACTACTTCCGGCAAATCGTTGGGAATCGGGCTTGGAATCGTAAATTTGGCCGACGCAAAATTCTCTGGATTGCAATACGGCTGGGTCAATTTGACAAATGGCGATTTTGAAGGTATGCAGTGGGGATTTGTCAATCACGCCAATTATGCCAACGGTTTCCAACTTGGATTAGTTAATCATGCCAACAGGCTTAAAGGGCTCCAGATTGGATTTATAAATATCATCAAGCAGGGAGGCCAATTCCCGATCTTCCCTATTGTTAACTGGTCGTTCTAAGAATTAATAGAATAAAAAAAGCCGGGGCCTTTTATAGACCTCGGCTTTTGCGTTTTTGTATTATTATCTATAGCCAAATATCTCTGCATATAGAATCAGTAGAACCATAATAAGTCCAATTGAAAGAGCACACCATCCGAAGATTTTTGCTCCGCGCACTACGATTGGCGGCAGAGGATCAACCAAGCGCTCTTCGAGTTTTCCGGATTCCAGCATCTCCTGGTATTCTCTGGGACGATCTTCTTTGAATTCCTCCAGGGGTACTCGTCCCGTAAAAATAACGGTATCCATCGGGAATTTCTCAGGGCGGAAATGAGTATTGAAAAAATGCACCGTAAAGATAAAGCCAACCGCCAACAGAGCCTCATCCGAATGAATTACGGTCGCCACATTGATAAACCAACCCGGCAGAACTCGAGTAAACAGTTCGGGGAACCAGAGAAGCAATCCGGTTGAACCGATAATGAAGACTCCCCAGAAGACTGCAAAATAGTCGAACTTTTCCCAATAAGTCCAGCGGCCATATTCGGGACGGGGGCCAAGGCCCACAAACCATTTAAACGAACCGATGAATTCCTTAAAATCATTCCAATTGGGAATCATCGAATTGGGCCCGAACAGGAATGCCCGCCAGGTTTTATTTTCGCGCCGTTTTTGACGGATAAGCGAAACTACATGAGTTCCAAAATAGAAGAAGGTAATGACCGCGCAGACTCTGTGTATATATCCTGCCGACTGGAAACCTCCCAGAATTCGCGAGAGCCATTGGGCCCATCCAAGATAAGAGAATTTCAGCGTCATACCGGTTAACGCCAGCCCGATAAAACTGATAATTACAAGTATATGCAATCGGCGAGGCAGACTATCGAAACGTAAATATTCTTTGCCGGCGCTTGCGGTTCTGAGCTTCTTTTGAGCTTTCATCATTTGGAAGGAGCGCGGTAACCAGAGCGCAGTATGAATACCGGATACAGTTAAAGTGCCCATCAAAAGAAAAGTCATGAACCAGAATGTGTAGAATAGAACCGGATATTTTTTCTTATCATGATGAGTAGCGTGGGTCAGGTATCCGGCGAATCGGCGATTTGAACCCTGATGGCATTTCCCGCAAGTGGCCACAATATTTTGACGCGATAGATGCGATCGCGGATCCCAGGTGGGAAGCACATCATGGGCTCCGTGGCAATCGTAGCATTTAGCAGCAGCGGTGTAACCCAGTTTGGACACTTTGCCATGATAGGTTTCGAAATAAGTTTCTAATACATCCTGATGGCAGCGGCCGCACTGGTTAATGATGTTTAGCTTGAATCCTTCCTGATCGGTGCGCGAAATTGTATGCGATGTATGGCAATCGTTGCAAATCGGCAGCGGCTTGTCTGTTTTTTTGCCGTCGGCAAAATGAACGCTCTTGCTGTAAAGTTCATAGATGCCGTTATGACACTTGGCGCAAGTCATAGCGATATTATTGCTATTGACGCTTGATTCCGGGTTGTCGTGGGGAAGTTCATGATGTGATGTATGGCAGTCGGTGCACATGGCGGTAACTACCAGGCCGCTTTCCAGCAGGCCTTTTCCGTGAATACTTTCAACATAGTTGCTGACGATATTATGCTCGTCACCCTTGTAACGAACAGCGGCCTTATTGCCCTCACGATGGCATTTTCCGCAAAGATCGGGCACATGGGTCGGATAGGTCGGCGAGCTTGTGGTGCGATGATCTTTTATGCCGTGCGTACCGTGGCAATCCCGGCAAATGGGAGCATTGGGATCGCCGCGGTCGGCCAGCGTACCGTGAGTACTGGTTTTATAAGTAGCAACCACTTCGGCGTGACAGATAGAGCAATCAACTTTGGTTACAATTGTAGCGCAGGGACGTTGTTGGGCAATGCTGGCTCCGGTATGGCACTGAGCGCAAGCAGTATTGCGATGAATCGAATTTTTAACTTCGGTTGTATCTATAGTAATGGAGATGGTCTGGCCATCGCGGACCATAGTTTGATTTGGTTTGGCATGACACTTCAAACAATCGGTATCGGACATTCCCAATTCATAATAAATTTTGCGTACCCGATGAGGCGCGTGGCAATCGATACAGATTGGCACCTGGTTGGGGGCTTTTTCCCAGAGCTCGCCGCGGATTACTTTACGATGTACCTGCTCGATAAGACCGTGACACTTTTCACAGGTTTTGGGGACGTTGGTACGATAAATAGTGGAATTGGGATCGGTATGAGGCAGAACGTTATGAGCGGTATGACAATCGGTACATACCGCCGTTACAGTTAAGCCTTTCTGGAAAAGGCCCTCTCCATGAACGCTGAAAGAGTAATGGCTTAAAATGCTATCCTGAGGAATATCGTAAGTTCGGGTAACTTCGGTTCCCTCTTTGTGGCATCGTCCGCAAACAAAAGGAATATTGAATTTGGTAACTTTAGAATTGGGATCGTTAACCGGCAGGATATCGTGGGCGCCATGGCAATCCCAACAACGCGGGGCAAGCTTGGCTCCCTGCGCCACAGCTTTGCCATGCAGACTGGCATCATATTGTTTGGCTACGTCATCATGACAGTTTCCGCATTTAACCGGAGCGAGATTTTCCTTATGCGGAAATTCGGAGCCTGCAAGATCCTCATGGCAGGCGATACAGTCGAGCTCGCCATGCACTGATTTGGAAAAAACCTTTTTTTCGATATATAGGGATACTTTATGACCAGCGCGTTCCGCGGAAAGCGATTTATCCTCATGGCAGGCCAGGCAATCATCCACCGATTGAGCACGTACCAAAGTTGCAACGAAAACCAGGATAATCGTTAGGACGGCTTTTTTCACAAATTTCCTTAGTCCGAATTTTCGTTAATCGTTGTTAGGCTTTTCTTCTTGTTTCGCTTGAAGCAGGATCGGATCGGCCGCATGCTCATGACGATACATATCCTCGGGCATCTTGCCGGTATACCACGACGGATTCATGGGATAAACGGTGGGGCTGAAAATTGTTGAATACATATGCCAGATAAGAACCGCCAATGCTGCCAGCCAGGCTTCATAGTAGTGGACAATGAGCATGACATCGAGAAACCCTTTGGGAAACCATTTGACCGCGAAATTTTCGAACCATAAGAAAAAGCCGGTTAAAATCATTACTGCGGTACCCCAGACAAGCGCCCAGTATTCAGCTTTTTCGACATAACTGAAGCGGCCAAATGCGGGCGAATCTTTTTTAAAACCGAGGTTGTAGAAGATCATATCTCTGAACTGCGTGAAATCATGTTTGCCCGGCAACATATCTACGAGGAACTTGCGCCCTCGTGCTGTTGTCAAATAAATAGCGTGCCAGATAGCGGTGCAGATAAAAAGGACAGCCGCTACCCTATGAACGATTCCTCTCAATGGGAATCCGCCTTCGTGACCAAATATAACCTTAACCCACCAAGCCTCTGAAAAACGCAGCGCAAATCCGGAGAAAACCAGTGTTATAAAAGTAATCATCAGGAATGTATGCTGCCACACTTCGCCGGGAGTCATGCGCTGGATTTGTTTTTTCTTGCCGATATTTTTAATCTGCTTACGTAGATCGATCAGCCAATGAATTATCATGGTTCCAATGATCCCGATGATCAGGATGATGTAGATGTTTTGGAATATCCGGGCGATGTTGGTTCGGGTCACTCCCGGAGTACCATGAATCGGGGTGCTGGCGATTGCAGCCGTAATTCCCGGATGGCAGTTGCCGCAAGTTTTCTGCAGATTGGCGGAATATATCGATGATGATGGGTCGGTGTGAGGAAGAATACGATGCGCACCATGGCAGGATGCGCAATTGGCGACCGTTAGATCGCCGGCACGGCTTTTTAAGCCATGATAGCTGTCCACCCATGACTGTAATCGTCCGGTAGGAACGCCATATTTTTCGTTAAGTCTGGCGGACTCGTGGCAAGGGGCGCAGGTGGCCTCCGCGACTCGCGCGGGGCTAACCGGTGACCGCGGATCATCAGGCGCCAGAATGCCGTGCTCGCCGTGGCAGTCGGTGCAAACAGGAGAATCGGTCTCCCCCTGGGCGGTGAGCTTGCCATGAATACCATCCCAGTAATCGTGCTCGATGCTCTTATGGCATCGTCCGCAGGTCTTGGGAATATTAAAATGATTTATTGATGATCGGGAATCGCCGGGCGGTAAAATGATATGCGCTGTACCGTTTGAGGAGTGACAGTCGTTGCAGGTGGCAGCCAGGTATACTCCGCCAAGCGAGGCTTTACCATGGACGCTGCTTTCGAAAACCTCTACCGGCTTTTCCATTGGAATCTGATGTTTTTTAACAAGGTCGACGTCTTCATGACAACGGCCGCAGGTGCTGGGAAGATTGAGAGGATTAACACTGGATTCTCTATCATCGGGTGGCAGGATATTATGCTTGCCATGGCAATCCACGCAAGCCGGAATATCTTTTCCCATTCCCGCCGATCCCACCATAAGCCTGCCATGCTGTTTGTAAATTTCAACCTCAGAGCTATGGCAATCGCCGCAATTGACTTGGGGTAAATTCTCCTGATGGGGGATTTCGCTTATGCCCTTATGACAATCGGTGCATTCCATAGCTGCCATGGGCCGACGCCTTGTATGTGGAATCGCTGACAAATAGAGATATTTCATGCCCTAGCGAATCTTTGGTGGTCATAGTTTTATCGCCATGACATTCGAGACATTGTTGAGCCCCTGCCTGACCAGGAGCCGCCCATAAAAGCAGGAGTGTCATGAAAATCAGGAGGAATACAGAATTAATCGAATTTTCGTTTTTTTTCATCTCGCTTATTTTCCCATACATTTGTGAGGCACCCAAAATTGTGAACAGATTCACAACTATAGGCGCTATAACCCGTCCAAATTTATTGAAAGTAGCCCTTCAGTCAAGCAAAATGTGATATAATTCTCATTATCAATAATCTATCTTTGTCTAATAGATTACGTAACAAAGCATTACGCCAATAATACCCGGCTACAGGTTGGGCCGATATCGAGCATTCTATTAACGTTAATTTGCCGATTTTGTCCAAATTAGATTTATTTTACCAGTTCCTTGAAATCAGTCCTTTCCCTTAAGGCTTTTAAGTCGGAATCATTGGCAGCCATCGATTTAAAATTTGGCCCCAATTTAATAGCGGTCGGTAATATTTTTCATCGCTTCATCGAGTTGGCCCGAAAGAGATAGATAACAAGCCAGATCATAATATGTCTCGGGCATGTTAGGACCAAGCTTAACTGAAAGTCTTGCCTGTTCAACTGCCCCGGGAAGATCTCCCTGACGATACCGAGCCGCGGCCGTCTCCAGATAGGAAAGAGCCTTTGCGATTCCATGTAATCTCGCTATCTCCGCAAACGGATCGGGGCTGTCGTCAACTCTGATATCAATCTTGGTATCATACCTTTCGCCCGGCATTTTCTGGACAACATAAATCGCTGCCGATTGCTTGCCGCGTGAATCGCCACCGGCCAGGTCGCCCGCTAAAAGGGCCGCTAAAAGCTTGTCGGACAACTCGCCATCTGTGTTTTCAAAAGCCGTTATCATATCGGACACGGTTTTACTTGAAACCAGGATATTCCCCTGGGCTGCGCAATTTTTACCGACCATGCCGCCGGCCCAATTCATACAATCTTTGCCGGTATAAGTTGAGGCGTGTCCCTTGAGATCAATTATGCCTAATTGCCGCCGCGACGATAGAGTATCGGCCTTGGTCAGAGAATCAACCACCTCTTGGGGTGTCATACCTTTTTCCAAAAGCTCCAAGCCTATAATCCCGTAATCGGCGTTGACCCAAGCTTGAGTAGCGATAGCGCCAACCTCGGCCTTGGCCCAGGGGACAATCGATCCCACCGCGAAATATTTGCTGGCCACGGCAACACCAAGCTCCCCCGTAGCGGGATCACATCCGACTATAGAAAAGGTGTTTACCGGTACGGTAGCCCATAACAAACTAAAAGGCATAACTGCCAAAATCAAAAGAATGACAAACGTTTTCATATTGCCTCCAATATGCTATTTATTGGATGATAATTTCGCATGAAATTTTAAAATAGTCAAATAGAATATCAATATCCCAATTTCGGTGATATTAGCGCTGATTATCTTTGCTATCGCCCCTATGGCTCGCGGGTTCCGCCTTTTGTTCCTCTGGAACAAAAGATCAGAAATCCAATTTCACTGATTGTAATGCATCAGGATATCGTATTAAAGAACTCATCCTTACGAGTCACAATTATCTTTCGGATTTCTGTGCCCCGACCTTGTCGGGGCCGCGGAACCCGCGAGCCAGGATCGGTTATCTACGATGAAAACCTGAAATAAAAAAAGGGCGAGGTGACTCGCCCCTTTATGAGGGATTTGCTCCTGCAATCCCGGGTCAGCGAGATTCGACAGGCAGCCCCTCGATACGAAATCGTTTTATCCGTCGCCAAAGCGTGGTACGCGAAATGCCAAGCTGGGTGGCTGTGCGTGAATAATTGCCATCATTTTGCTTGAGGGCTTTGAGGATCAAAGTCCTCTGATTATCCTTTAGGGTAATATTGAGGAATGCATCCTCATCGTTATCTTCCGGGCGATCCTGTGGCAGGGTGAAAATCAGGGATTCATCGAGGATATCCCCCGAGGCCAGAACGCAGGCGCGGGAGATAATGTTTTCCATTTCCTGAACATTTCCGGGCCACTCATAATTTATCATCCAGGAAGTTACCTCGGGCGCTACCACTTTGATATCTTTTTGATTTTTAGCAGCATATTTGGCCAGGAAGTGTTTTATCAAAGGCTGAATATCCTCGCTACAGCTTCGAAGTGGCGGGATATAAACGGGAAACACGCTTAACAGATAGTAAAGATCCTCGCGGAAAGTTTCGGACTGAACCAGTTGCTTAAGATTTTTCGTGGAGGTTGCAATTATTCGAGCGTTGGATTTTTTAACGGAAGCGCTGTCTGCTGGCGCGAAAATCCCTTCTCTTAGATAACGCAAGAGCCTGGCCTGGAGCTTGGATGAAAGCTGTTCTATATCACGAAGAAGAAGCGTGCCGTTGTTAGCTAATGATAAAGCGCCTTTGGCGCCATCGGAGGAACCAAATAACTCCCGGTCCAATTCCTGTTCTGAATCGGTGCAGTCGATCACCTGAAGCGGCAAACGGCCATGCTGACTCTGATTATGTACAATGCGGGCAAAAAGTTCTTTGCCGGTACCAACTTCGCCTTCAATGAGGACCGAGATATCGGACGCGGCGGCTTTGATCGCGAGATCTGCAATTTCTTTCATTTTCTGAGAATGGGCCACGATTTGAAGCGCGCCATCATCGCTTGATGCCTTAACTTGATTTCGTTTTTGAATTCTATGAATCGCATCCAAAATAGTGGCAAATTCAAACGGCTTGGAGATAAAATCGGCAGCTCCCTCGCGAATGGAGTCGACCGCCAAAGGAATGTTTCCATAACCAGTGATGATAATAAATTCTGTTGATGGCCTGATTTTTTGGCCTTTTTTCATCAGATCCAGACCGGAAACGTCATCCATTTTGTAATCGGTAATGACCAAATCGAAACAATTCGATTCAAGTTTGGCCAACGCATCTTCACCCGCTTCGGCGGTATCAACATCATAGCCCTGACTTTTTAAGTAGAATGCGAGATTTTTTCGCTGTGCTTTCTGATCGTCGACCACTAATATGCTGGTCATCGCCTGTCTCCCTCCAAGTTTGTCTATTTACCAATAAATCAGGCTCTGCTTGTTTTTCGTCACTTCTTCATGGAAATTTAATGCCGGATTAAAATTAAATTGAATTTTTTATGTTATTATATTCGAGTGTTTTGGGTTTTATGGCTGGAGATTATCTATTATCATATAATCTATGCGAATTGGGGAAAATCGCATTTTGCAAAAAAACGGGTAAAAAGCGAAAGGTAATCTGAGTATTTTGCCGATAACACTACTATAATGTGTGGTGGGTATCGGACTAAAAAGAGCAAATAAGATGGTGAAACGGTTAATTTTCATACTTATCCTGGCAGCGATTACATCCTCAAATGGGGCGACCCTAAAACCCGAAGAGCCAGAGTTATCTATCCTTCTTAAGACAGTCGATTATGTATTTTCTGATAGCTTTCCTGAGGCCTTTGTCACGGCGGCGCAGATTAATGATACAATTCCCGGACAGCCAATCTATCATCTCCTGTATGCAAGTATCCTGCATGCCCAGATGATGGATGGCGAGGATTACAGCCACGAAAAGGAGTTTATGAATCATGTCGATAGCGCCAACGATGCCCTGGAGCGCTGGATCGACAAAAATCCAAATGACGCCTGGGGCTATTTTTTCTGGGGTTCCGCTTATGGCTATAAATCGGTTTGGTTGGGACAAAAGAAAAGCTGGCTCAAATCGCTTCTTTCCGGGCTAAAGGCTAAGGCCAGATTCTCGGACGCTCTCAGGCTGGATTCGACTCTATATGACAGCTATACGGGAATCGGAAGCTACCACTATTGGTCATCGGTTAAGCTTAAAAAGGTATTTCCTTTCGTCTCGGATAACCGTCCCGAAGGTCTACAGGAGCTAAAGCTGGCAATGGATAGCTCGCTTATCTCATCGAAAGCAGCGGGGATTGCATACTCCTGGGCTCTGCTCAATGAGCGGAAATATTCTGAGGCGCTTAAAATTGCCAATCATCTTAACGAATGTATCATCTGGGGGACGCACAACGCTTTGGTTATTGGCCGGCATTTATTGGGCTAACGGCAATCTCAAGAAGGCATCAGATTATTATGGCCGAATTGTTGGATCGCTTGAGAAGGCGGGAAACCAAAACGGCTATAATATAATTTACTGCCGCTATCGTAAGGGTATTTGCGATTTCAATTTGAAGGACTATGCCTCGGCAAGAGCGCAGTTTGACGCTATCCTCGCTTATAATCCATCCAAGGATATCCGCGAACGGCACAAAAGCACTTTCCAGCACTCAAAAGAATATCTTTATAAGATTCAGGCGCAAAGCCAATAATTAGAAAAACCGACTTTGGCTACCGGCGCCATAATAAGCCTGGATATTTTGTAAAACTCTCTTTCCATTTGCTCGCGCTGTGCATAGCCAGACGGTAAGCCGCTCCGTATCCTAATTCTTCAAAATCGTCTACTCCGTCATGATCTGTGTCAGGATCATAAGGGTTAAATCCTAAAGCCTGGTTCCAATTTATCAGGCACATCGTCGCCATCCAAATCGTCGCTATCGGGATCGTATGGAGGAGGGGTACCGAAAAAAGGATCAGGCATATACCATTGCCCCCAACAAGATCAAAAGCCAATCAACAAAAGTAAAATCCCAACTTGCGATCACAAGAGAAGTAAATTCAAAGATGCTTATCGCTAATAATTAATAATATTTACTATATATGTTTGGCAAGAAATAAATGGATTTAATTAAAGTATTTTATGGGGTCTTGTTTATCGCCTGTCGAAGATTCTTCCCCGCCTCGCGAGATTCATCGAGCCTGGCAATATCGTCTTTCACTTCGCCAACATTGAGACTTTTAGTGCGATAGAGAATCTCAAATACTATCTCAATCCCCGCCCAGATGAAAAAGGCGTGCATCACTCGCAATGCATTCTCAAATTTACCATAATCACCGGCCACCAAGATTATGCCGCCCTTCTTTCCCTTAAAACGCGGCTCTTTGAATTTCTGTACCGATGGATCGGAAAAATCAGCCGGCCGTAGGCAGTTAGTGCGATCTATAAAGAGCTTGGTTTGTGCGGAGACCGAATCGAAATAGATCGGCGAACCAAGAATTATGCCATCGCTTTTTTCCATTGCTTTGAAAAGATCATCCATACCATCGTGAAAAAAACAGTACTCCGGTTCGGGAGATATTCCGCACGCCTGACAGGGAATAATCTGCCGTTCGTTTAGTCGAAAAAATCGTGCTGTGATATTCGGAGCTGAGGCGCCCTCAATGACTGCGCTTATTAAAAGATCCGTTGAGGACCCGCCTGTAGCGCTCCCCGAAAATCCTACGATGTTCATTTGATTTTTATGTTTAAAACTAACTGCAGGCCATCGCTTGGAGCGGGAGATAGGAAGACCTGGTAAGCTTTATCGGTTTGATTGAAATCGGAAAGTTGGGCATCGACGTAAGCGTCGAACATGGAATAAAAAATCGAGGCCGCCATAAGCCAGAGCCTTAAGTTCCGGCTGTCGCGAGCGGTGGTATATTTATCGAATTCAGATGATTGAAAGGCGTAATCGCTCGAATGTTCGAAATTGGATCTGTGATGATTAGCGTCTCTCCAGTATTTGGCGATCCCATATATGAGGTAACCCTCTCCCCCCGCGAAGATTGTCGCTTTGATATATTTCCTGTTATAAAATTGACCCCAACCCGGTACAAATGCCGATCTAAGCAGCGCCCCGGTGGGATTCACTTTTCTAACATGCAGGCTGTCGGGGCGCTGACCGTACGAGATGCCCGAAAAAGTAACAATCAGCATTACTACGGTTATAAAGAGAGAGGCTTTTTTACCTGGTTTCTTCATCGACCGAGATTTTTAATTTTCGCTTATCAATTGTGATCTCAAGCTTTTCCAGCGGCCCCGGCGATGGTTCCCCATCGATATGTACCGGAAAACCTTTGGATGATTTGAGAATGATCCGCTTGCTTCTATAAACTCTTACGCTGTTAAGCCTGACATGGGTTCCTTTTAAGGCTCGCGGCAGGACACTAAATATTTTCGATTTTGGAAGATACTCCATGATACAAATATCGAAAAGGCCATCGTCAAATTTGGCCTGCGGGGTCAAATGAAAACCGCCTCCGGAACATCGACCGTTTCCCACTGAGACCAGAGTGACATTCTGGCTGATCTTAAAGGCATCGAGTTCAATTTCCAGCGGCAGAGGTTCGTAAGTGCGCCAGACCTTAAACACCGCCGATAAATATTTTAGAAAACCTGAAAAAGCCTTCGACTTAACCGCTTCTGCGGCCACCTGGGCGTCGAACCCGGCTCCCACGACATTAAAAAACGGCCTTCCATTGGCAAGCCCAAAATCAATCTCATGGGGAACACCTAAAAATGCGGTCTTCATCGCTTCTTCAAGACTGGACTTTTTCCCCAGCATTTTATAAAAATCATTGCCCGAGCCACCTGGCAAAATTCCCACGAGTGTATCAGTTCCGACTAAAGCCTGGCCAACCTCATTGATGGTACCATCACCACCCAAAACAATCACGCGTTCGAATCCCGCGGCGCGAGCCGTTCGAGCCTGATAGGCGCCATCTCCCGGTTCAGTAGTTGGAAAAATCCGAAATTCGATTCCTTGCTGCTGACACCATTCGACGACCCTGGGCAAAATCCCCAAGGATTTTCCCTTTCCGCTTACAGGATTTACAACTATGGCTGCCTTCATCTCGGATATAAAATAGCACATTAAGCCGTCCATGTAAAACACCAAAAGCACGAAAATTTAATTTGATCAGCTAAAACATGATAAGGCATTAACTTTGATTGATTGCATTCACCGAGGGTGAAGAAGGCGCGACTGAGAGCTAAAAAACCTTGACAGGCACCTGTAATAGGAATATTTTCGCTCGTGGAGCCAATAAATTATGAAAATTTGTGTGCCGATAATATATATAGTGGCTCTGGCGATCAGTACGAGCGCCTATGGCGAGGTAGATTTGAGCAATATAGATACAAATTATGTCAGGCCGGCGGCCGTTGCCGGAGGTTTTTATCCCGGATCACCTTCTGAGCTGGCCAAGACGCTGGCGGAATTTTTTCACGCTGCACCCAAACCGCAATTAGCCGGTAAGCCATTTGCGATTATAGCGCCGCACGCCGGTTATATCTACTCCGGCGCTATCGCGGCTAAGGCCTATAAGGTGCTCGAGGGTGAGGAATATAATAGCGTCATTGTTATTTCACCCTCGCACACAACCTACTTTAAAGGTGTCTCAGTTTTCGGGGGAAAGGCCTATAGCACTCCGCTGGGTGAAATTCCGATCGATCAGGAGTTGGCGAAGAAGATCGCATCCTTTGGTGGCCTGATTTCATTGTCGGATAAGGGACATATTAACAGCGGGGCCAGGTCCGAGCATGCTCTTGAGGTTCAACTTCCGTTCCTTCAAATGACACTTGGTAAATTCAATCTGGTCGCGATTGTCATGGGCGATCAGGACCAGGCAACCTGTAACGCTCTGGCTCAGGCCATAGCCAATGCGGTAGGAGGCCGTGATGATGTACTTATTGTTGCATCGTCTGACCTATCGCATTTTCACGATCGGATTACTGCCGCCTTGCTTGACTCCGTGATCGCCGAAGATATAGAAAAGTACAATTTCAAAAAGCTTACTGACGATCTCGAAACACAAAAAACCGAGGCGTGCGGAGGAGGTCCCATCATCGCCGCTCTTATGGCGGCTCAGAGAATGGGCGCCGATAGCGCCAAAATTACCGGCCTTGGTGATTCCAGCGACGCTAATGGAGATAAGGATAGCGTAGTTGGATATCTATCGGCAGTGGTTTATAAAAGCGGCGACGACAAAGTTATTGAAATTGAGTTAGAGGAGGAAGGCAATTCCTCCAAAGCCGGGGAAAAATCGGATTCAGTATCAAACCCGGCGACTACAAGTGGAGCAGATTTTGGGCTGGGACCGGATGATAAAAACTTGCTGCTCTCTATCGCACGAAAATCAATCCAAACGCGCTTGGAGGGTAAAGAAATCACCTTTCCCAAAGATATGCCAGCATCCCTAAAGAGTGCCATTGGGTGCATTTGTGACTCTTCACGAGGAAGGTGAACTGCGCGGCTGTATAGGGACTTTTCACCCCGGCGGCCCGTTATTTCAAGTTGTGGCTGAAATGGCCCGGCAAGCGGCCTTTTCGGACTACCGTTTCCGACCCCTGGCCGAAAGCGAAATAAATTCGATCGATATTGAGATTTCTGTTTTAACGCCGATGAAAAGAATATATAATTCCGATTCTGTCATGGTCGGCAGGGATGGCCTGTATGTAAAACGGGGGAACTATGCCGGTGTCCTCCTGCCTCAGGTGCCTGTCGAGCAGGGTTGGGATCGAACGACCTATTTGGATCATGCCTGCCTTAAAGCAGGCCTTACCAGTTCAAGCTGGAGAAGTGATCAAACAGAACTGTACGTTTTTCAGGCTGAAATTTTTGGCGAAAGGTAATTTTGAAGATAATCGATACTACGAACGTTAAGAAACATCGCAGATTACGCGCGAAAATTACATCTATTGGAACGTGCTTTCTCATCTTTTTACTGGCTGGAATTCTCCAGAAAACTTACAGGACGGGTTCACTTCCAGCCGAATCCGTTGCGGTTAGCGATAGCACGGCTTATACGGAATCACTTAGCATAGCAAATATCTATAGCGGAACAATTACGCGTAATTCCAGTCTCTACTCCGAACTGCTTAACTGGCCGCTTCCGAAAACTCTAATATCCGGGCTTACGACTCGCTTTTCGCGCCTCTTTGATCTGCGCGGTTCTAAACCCGGCGATAAATTTATGCTTTTCATGGGCCATGGCGATACCATCCTCGCATTCGAATATCTTACCAGCGACTGGAAACGTTACCGACTCGATCGCGATGGAAATGATTATGTCGCCACTGTTAACGAAATTGGACTCGACAGAAAAGTACAGCGTGTGGAAGGCGTTATCGAAACAAGCCTCTGGGATGCGCTTTTGCCTATCCTGCCGGACATGGAAATATTCACCGACCTGGCCGATATCTTTGGCTCCGAGATTGACTTCCTGACCGAGCCGAGAGTGGGCGATAAATTTAGTTTAATTTTCGAAACATTTGAAAAAGACAGCATTTTCGTAAGGCCCGGGAAAATACTGGCGGCGCAATATTATCTTGGCGGTGTCCCCCACCGGGCATTCCTATATACAGATTCCACCGGACATAGCGACTATTTTGACGAAAAAGGGTATTGCCTTCGGAAATCGTTCCTCAAATCGCCATTAAATTATCGGCGAATATCATCGCGTTTTTCTATGAGCCGCTTACATCCCATTATGAAAATTTATCGTCCCCACCTTGGAGTGGATTATGCCGCAGCGTCAGGAACACCCGTGGTCGCGCCAGGCGAGGGACATGTTATCTACAAGGGATGGAAATCCGGATTTGGGAATTATCTGGAGATAAGACATCCATCGAATTTGGTCACCTGCTACGGTCATCTTAAAGGTTTTGCCCGAGGACTGGGCCTGGGCGATCATGTCGATCAGGGGCAGTTGATTGGATTTGTCGGTTCAACGGGTCAGAGTACGGGACCCCATCTTGATTATCGGATCACCAAAAATGGACGATTTATCGATCCCCTGAAACTGATTTTGCCGGCATCGTTGCCAATTAAAGATCAGGACAAAGCGGAATTCCTAAAAGTTGTAACCCAATACCGTCCGCTGCTGGATAATCCGGCTCCGGCGCCTCCACCGCCACCGGTTTTGGCCGGACGAAATTGACTTTGGTTAGCATTAAGCGTATAATAAATTAGTTGAATTATAGGCCCTTTTCTTATTCCGCAACTTTTGCCGGGTGTGACCTTCGCCGGATAATTTTGGGTATCGAATTGGGAAAATTCCGCGTAATACTGCTGGCGAAAAAAGTTCTTTGACCGAATAATTTAGGGTTGCTTGATAAACGGCTGGATACCGGTATGGGGCTGCGATGACAATTTCCGGTGTAAGCATTTTCATTGAAAATCATTAATGAAATAGAACAATTATTTTATGAATAGCAGAAAATCAATAATAATGGCTCTAACCGAGATCGGGGGAGTTGGTCCCAAGACTTTTCAGCAAATCCTGATGCGAGTGGGCCCGCCGGAAAATGTCTTAAGTGCCCGGCCAGAGGATTTCGAAGATATTCCCCGAATCGGAGAGGACGGACTTGAGAAGATATTTAAATCTCTTGATCATATCGGTGAGTTTGAGAAAAAGATTGAAGAGTTCGACAATCAAGGGATTTATACTACCACTTTCTTTGACGATGATTACCCTGAACTTTTACGCGAAATTGGCGATCCTCCTCCCGTTTTGTATTTTAAGGGAAATCTCGAGGCTCTCAAAAATGATTATGTTGCCTTAGTAGGTACCACTCAGGCGACCCAGGAAGGGATACGCCTAACGATCGATTTAACCAGGGAGTTTGTTAAACGCGGCGTCGGCGTTGTTTCGGGCCTGGCAATCGGGATTGACAGTGCAGCTCATTTGAGCGCTCTGAAATATCAGGGATCCACTATCGCAGTACTGGGATGCGGCTTCTATAATATTTATCCTCCTGAAAACATCACTCTGGCGGAGAATATTGCCGTTTCAGGACTGCTGGTTTCTGAATATCCTCCGGAGCGACGAGTTAAAGCAGTTCGCTTAATCCTTCGCAACCGGCTTATCGCCGCTTTCTCCAAAGCTGTAATCGTATCGCAGATTGGGACAATACGTCGGGGTGAGCTTCGCACTGCCCAGTACGCATTCAAGCAGGGCAAACCGCTTTATTTTGCAGATCCCGAACAGATCCTGGATAGCGAAACAATTAAGAATAGCAATGCGTTACCTATTAATGGAATTGAAGCGGTTGACGAAATAATTAAATACATGGTATAATTTTTATGTATAATTGTAACTTCCGTATGGAAGGTTATTCAGATAGCTATCTATTTTCTCGAAGACAGGCCGACAGGCTATGCGATTTAATTGTTTTGGGCGTTATCTCTCCCTCGAGCGCCAGGGATGAATACGATCGGATAGATTCGGAATTCTCTCGGCAGGAACCTGAGATGACGAAGTTTTTTAGACAAATCTACAAAAGTCGGGTGGAACGACTTATAGGGCAGTTTCCATCGGAGAAAACCTAATGGTTCTAAAATTATCGCAAGATCAATATTATCAGATGAAGCAGCAGTGTCGCTGTGATGATAAGGTAAAAGGCAGCCATTTTATCGCAACTGCCAGGCCGGTTGCCAGCGAAGGTGAAGCTGTGGCGTTTATTGAAGAGATGAAAAAGGAGTTCCATGATGCCACTCATAATGCCTTCGCCTGGAAAGTTGGAATTGGACGATCTCAACGATACCGTTATAGCGACGATGGTGAACCGTCCGGAACTGCGGGATTGCCGATTCTTAAGGCAATCGATGCTCGGGGTTTATCGAATGTATGTATCGTTGTCACCCGTTATTTCGGTGGTGTAAAACTTGGTACTGGCGGCTTAATGCGCTCATACGGTAAAATGGCAATAGACATTCTTCGTTCTGCCGAAATAGAGAAAAAATACTTTACTGAAGTTGTAACATTTAATGTCAGTTTTGATTTTGTCAACGTGGCGCATAATATCATTAACACTTTCGAGGCCGAGCTTAAGGACTCGCAATATAGCGATAATGTTACTTTTGTTGTCGAGGTCCGGGCGTCACAGGCAACAGCCTTTAAAAACAAACTCAACGATGGCACTAACGGACAGGTTGAGTTCCGATAGAACGATACGATGCGTTACCAATCTGCTGGAGCATTACCCTGAGATTCCAATAAATATGGAGCACTAATGCCGCTGGATTTAGCCGTCTTGAAATTTATCAATGTCGATATCGCTAATCCGGTGCTTGATTTTATTTTCGGTCATATCGGGAATTTTAAAATCTGGGCTGCCCCCCTATTTGTGATAGCAATCCTGCTTCTCTGGAAAGGCGGATCGAGGGGACGCTGGTTAATTGTTTTAAGCATCATTACGGCCATCATCGTTGACAGTTCACTACATTTGATATTTAAACCTCTTTTTGCGCGATTAAGGCCGTGTCACGCGGAGCCAGCTATTGCCTGGCTGCGGACAATCGATGGCTGCGGTGGAAGATACGGCTTTCCATCATCTCATGCCGCCAATACTTTTAGTCAGGCTATAGTTATAGGGACTCTTTATAAAGGATCTCGAATTTACCTATATATTTTGGCATTCCTGATAAGTATAAGCCGGGTATATCTTGGGGTGCATTACCCTTTTGACATTATTGCCGGCGCACTCTATGGAATTTTATTAGGAGGCCTCGTTTACACTCTGGCAAAAAATGCTGCACCCAATAAAATCGGGACACTTTTCATTAATCAAAACATGCCTCGACAGATTGAATGATTTAATTGAGCATTTACGAAATGACCGGGAAAACAATAACATGCGTTCAGGGCGATATTACTGAATCGCGGGCCGATGCTATTGTTAATGCTGCCAATAATTATCTCTGGATGGGATCAGGTGTTGCAGGTGCTATCAAGCGCAAAGGCGGCCCTGAAATCGAAATCGAGGCTATCTCCAAGGGGCCAATCGAGATTGGTCAAGCGGTGGCGACTCGTGCCGGACATCTCTCGCAAAAATATATTATTCATGCTGCGGCCATGGGGCAAAACCTGCAAACAGATGAAAACAGCATTCGGCTGGCGACTAAAAGCGCCCTTATGTGCGCGGAGAATTTGGGAATCCAATCGATCGATTTTCCAGCATTGGGTACTGGAGTAGGGGGATTTCCTCGGGAGCAGGCCGCTTTGGCCATGATCGATGAAACCCGGAAATTCTTGAAACTATCCCGCTCGATCAAGCATGTAGGATTTATCCTATTTGATAATGATACCTTCGAGTGCTTTAAAAGTGAACTGGGGGCTGAGAGCGTAGAATTATGATTAAATCAGGCGATACACCTGAGAAAGATTATCCTTGGCACATCTTCTCATAGCCTTACTTTTCGCTGCTGTATTCTGGATGCTTATTTTCGGATTGAATGTGCTGAATTTCTGGTGGGGTATGGCATTCGCTGCGGGCACACTCGCTGTCTGGTCGATTATTTTGGCCGGAGAAGACCGCAAACAATTATTCGAATTCAAACTATCTTATTTTATATGGGGAATCCTTTCCGCGATTGCTCTTTATATAATATTTTGGATAGGTGATCTGCTTTCAAAAAGCATATTGCCGTTCGCCTCGGGGCAAATTAATACCATCTATGCAAATAATACCCTTTTGAATCCCTGGGCAATTGCATCGCTTCTACTTTTTTGCATTGGGCCAGCCGAGGAAATATTCTGGCGCGGCATGACGCAGCGTATCCTTTCCAAATATTTCGGAGCTAACGCTGGCTGGATATTGGGTGCGATTCTTTATGCCGCGGTACATCTATGGTCAAGAAACCTGATTCTTGTTATGGCTGCAATCATTGGAGGACTCTATTGGGGATGGCTTTATAAGAAATTTGGCTCCTTGTGGCCGGGTATTATTTCTCATGCTTTATGGGATATTACCATATTTCTGATTTTACCGCTGCGATAAGGCTGATCCTCACTCCATTCATATTGATAATTACTGTTTCTGTAAAAATATTTTATAAACTTGACATATGCTATAGAGTAAGGCTATATTGGTAATCTTGGAACAAGCGATGATGGAATGATATCATTAAGCTTGTTCTTGGGTAGAAAAATTGAATTTACGACGCGGGGTGGAGCAGTCTGGTAGCTCGTCGGGCTCATAACCCGAAGGTCCTGGGTTCAAATCCCAGCCCCGCTACCAAGTCTAAGCCCCTGAAGTTCAACGACTTCGGGGGTTTCGTTTTTTGGGGGGAAACACAATTTTAAATTTAGTATCGGCGCATCAGATAGGCTACCCTTATTAATTAGGCTTGTCGCAGGCCTGTCAAGAGTTGCAGCCTTTGAGCCGTATAGTTGTTAGGGTAAGGCCTTAAATATTTATTGCAGGCTCCCCTTAGAGGATTATTGCGAGTACTTTCATTAAAAAATTCATGGAATCCTCAGATCACTCAACGAAAGCGCCTCATCATCAGAATAACCTAATTTTTTCCAATCAAGAACGCCATTTGGTCCATGGCAATTATCGCAGGTTAAAGCTCCATTTTTCCGAATCGCGTGGCTTATCTCAAGAGATGCATCCTGGGGAAGCCAACGAGGCTCAACTTTTTTGATATTTAGAACATCTTTGTAAGCCCCGGTATTCCACCTATCGACATTCATAAAGGACATGAATTTATCCATAAGATAATACTTAAACATATAGCCATACATCATAGCCATCATGCTCTTGCCCATCTCTTTTTGCGCGGCCTGATCGGGATTTCCGGTCCGGTAATAGGTTGGCAAATTGTAAGGAACAAACATGCCGCCGAACGGTCCCATATTTTGAAGATCAATATGCTGTTTACCATTAAAGAGCTTTATAGCATATAGTTTCGACGGCCTGCCAGCGCTGGCAATCGGGCGCATAGTTTTTTCATACCAGCCGGCATAATCGTAATCCTTATATTCGGGCCAAATGTGAGTTGGATTATAGAATCGATATAGATTTTTTCCGTTGGGATTATCGCCTATCGGGTTTCCAAGGAATGTAGCATCGCCATTCCACCAGACGTAAGTAATTCCCTTATCGGGAGCAGTTTCTTTTAGTGTATCATTGTACACATAGATACCGGCACGCTCTTCATAAACGGTCTTTGAAAAATCGCGATAGGTTGCATTATCGGGCTGAAGAGAAGGAATATGACAGGTTTGACAGGCGATCTTTTCAGTGTGGCTGTTTAAGTAATCAGCCAATTTATCGTTGCTTTTATGAGGAGATGACGTATGGCAGTTTTCGCACGCTACCTCCGTTTGGGGCAGATCGTTCGCCATAATAGTAGTTGTATGCGTTCCCTTGGCGATCAAGTGTCCCTCGGTGATGTGGCAATCAGTGCAGTTTACACCGGCGGCAGCGTGAACATCCCAGGAAGGTGAATACGGCGTCCCGCGTTTTGAGCCCGGATGAAGTACCCGAGGCCTTTCGTATCCGGTGTTTTGAATGCTTTGCATGAATGAGGTATCGAGTGAATCGATATAGATATCGCCTCCAAAATTATGTTGGTGGCAACGAAGGCAGGTTTGGGATGTGGTATTGGTAACGCTCATAGCGGCTTTCATCGATCGATCCTGGTCCCAGTGTAAACGACCGCTGGCATCCTTTATTACCTGTTTCTTATTCATATCATAGGCCGCTGAATGACAGATTAAACAATCAATAGCGTCCTTTTCTTCCTTTATAGGGCGATAACCGGGCATGATATCTCCTAACGGCGCCTGGTACTCTCCTCCGATATGGCATTGGCCACACCCTTCGGAAAGAGTATCGCCCTTTTGAGTCACGACTAATTCGGCCCAAGCGGTCATCGCAAACGAGCCGGGCTTAGGGCAGGGACGGTCGATTTTTCCCATTGGAAAATAATCAGCCAATTTGCCGTTGAAACCATAAACATTGGGATGCCTGGAGCTGAAGAATCTATAATGAACTGAACCCGTGACATTAGCCAGAAGATTCACTTCTTTTTCGGCTCCGGTTACGGCATCTTTGATCTTAATCGTCTCATGGCATTTCAAGCATGTTGATGGGCCCTCGTAAGCCAATATGCCGGCTTTACGAAAATGATCGATATGATCGAATTGGCCGCTATGGGAGTCGTTAAGCTCATTTGCAATCACCGAAAACTCCTCCTGATTAATACGCTCAACAGGAAATGAAACTTTGCCCGGTCTGCTATCGGAGGGAAGCATCAAGTTGATAATTCTGGGCCAAAAGCCGTAAGCCGCCCAAACCACCGCAATTAACAAAATGACCATTATCCCGAACATTCGCATTTTCATAAGTTTCTCCACTTTTTAAGACCAGGACAAATCATCACCGATAATTAGATAGACGCGTCAGGCATTTGATTCAGAATATTTGTGAAATAATTAACTTTTATCGAAATTTTGAATCATTTCTGGTATATTCTTATCTAATGGACGAAAGAGAATTGATAGCCAGGATGCAGTCGGGCGACTTTGAGGCGTTCACGGCGCTTGTTGACGCCCACAAGGACAAAATATACGCCTTGGTACATCGACTGGTGGGAAACAAGGAAAACGCCGAAGACATTATCCAGGAGACCTTTTTGAAAGCGATAGATAACATAGGCCAATTTCGAGGGGAGTCATCGTTTGGCACCTGGCTTTATGCTATTGCTTTGAACCTTTCCCGGGCTCACTTTGCCAAAGAAAAGCAGGCCGACCTTCGTCCAATAGAGGACTACCTTCCACAGGGCAGCGAGTCTCATAGTCATGATACAAATCTTCTCGAATGGCAGGACCCGTATCGCGTACTGGAGACCAAAGAGCTGCAGGAAAAGATTAATATGGCCCTCGATAATTTACCTTATCAATATCGAGAAGCTTTTCTGCTGCGCTATCATAATGAACTCTCTGTTAAGGAAATAGCGGAACTGACCGGACAATCTGAAGCGTCGGCAAAATCTCGAATTCTGCGCGCCAGATTGGCGCTTCGCGAATATTTATCAAAGGATTTTGAGGCTCGCCATGGCAAATAAGTGCGCTGATTATGTAAAAGATCTTAACGATTACCTGGACGGTAGTCTCAATCTCAGCTTGTGCCGGGAAATTGAGGAGCATATCGGCCACTGCAATAATTGCCGAATAATGATAGACACCATGAAACAAACAGTGATTCTCTGCCGTGACGGTATCAGGGAAAAGCTGCCTATCACTCTGGAAAACAAGCTCAAAGGCGTGCTCAAAACCCGTTGGGACGAACACTTCAAAGCAAAATAAATCAATAAAAGGAAGGCATTATGAAACCAAACGTGGGCGGACTCGATAGGACGCTCCGCATAATCGCGGGGATAGTATTAATAGTAATAGGATTATTTTTGATTAAATCATTAGGCTGGATGGTGGTATCGATTGCCTTGGGTGCGGTGCTGCTTTTAACAGGGTTGTTTCGTTTCTGCGCCATGTACCAGGTTTGCGGCAGAGATACTTGCGTAGTTAAGGCCGCCAAATAACTTAAACCATGAATATTAATTCATGAAAAAATCGGATGGATTGTATTAAGGAGCTAAAAATGCCAATACTTCAAGATAAAGAGAAAAAAGCGATAGAGAAAGAATTCTCATCGCTATCGGGACCGGTTACGCTGGTCAATTTCACGAGGGAACTGGAATGCCGATATTGCAACGATACTTCATCTCTGGTAAAAGAGTTGAGCGGCTTATCAGACAAACTCTCAGCAGAGGTTTA
Organism: uncultured candidate division Zixibacteria bacterium; assembly: GCA_963801605.1. GTDB lineage: Bacteria > Zixibacteria > MSB-5A5 > UBA10806 > UBA10806 > UBA10806. The sequence goes on along the minus strand of CAWDFP010000006.1, from coordinate 844,133 downwards.
TAATGTTGCCACGGATAAGGAAGCTGCAGCCAAATATAAGGTAGACAAGGTCCCGGCGACAATCTTTGTCAATGGTGAAGATCGAGGCTTAAGATTTTACGGGATACCATCCGGTTATGAGTTCGTCACCGTTTTGGAAACTGTAAAAATGATTTCAAAGGACAATTCCGGGCTATCCCAAGAGACTAAGGAATTCCTGCAAAACTTGAAAAAACCGGTACATCTACAGGTATTCGTTACACCGACTTGTCCCTATTGCCCGCGGGCGGTACTGGCAGCATTTAAGTTGGCATACGAGTCGCCGCTGGTTACAGCCGACGCTATTGAAGCCACTGAATTTCCTGAATTGGCGAGGAAGTATGGAGTCCAGGGAGTTCCACGGACCGTTATTAATGACACAATTGACGTGGAAGGCGCCGTACCGGAACATATACTTCTGGATGCTATCAAAGAAGCAGTAGCGTAAAAGCTAAAAGAATAACTTGGAGGTTTCATAATGCCGATTTACGAATATAAATGCAATGAATGCGGCGAAAAATTTGAGGTTTTCGTATTTACTCACGCAGATACAAATATTTCATGTGAAGAATGCGGTTCAGGCAATACAGAGCGAGTATTATCGAGCTTTGCATCAAGTGGTTCATCCTGCCGATCCAACAGCGGATTCAGGTGAGGTTAAGTCAAAATCAATGGCCGGTCGGCCGGTAAATTATTAGAGAATTTATGGGCGGTTAGAAATAGCCGCCTATTTATTTGCGGAATTTTATATTAAAATTCACAGCTCCGGCTTCACGCCCTGCCCGATAACTCTCTGGGATTCAACGGGTTCAGGGTAAACGTTTTACATTCCCGTGTTTACAGATAAAATAAAAGCCCACAATGGTAATAGCGCTAAATATCAGATATCAAAATTTCATTGATCGGAGAAAACCGCCACGGTTCCCTTACTTAAGAATTGTTTCAATAAATTGTAACTATCCCCCGGTAAGATAAAATCAGCTTTAAGGGTTTTATCGGTGGCAAAGATTGAATGGCAGGAACAATTTCCCCCAAAAAAAGATTGTTGAAATGTATTTAGCCTGGTGATATGATAATACAAAATTACGAATCTAATAGGAGGAGAAATGAAAGCGATTTGCGCAGTTGGCTTGATGGTGCTGGCGTTTATTTTACCGGGTAATACTCAAGAAACCAATATTAAATATTCCGATATCAAAGCGCAAGCTGCCAAGTTGGATAAGCCGATATTAATTGAATTTTTCACTACGTGGGCCCCTACATGCAAAGATTTCGAATCAACCCTCCAATCCGACAACGCCACCCAAAAGGCGCTTGAGGCAGTTGTATTTTATCAAGCCGACGCTGAACAAGGCGACGGCAAAAGCCTGGCAAAGGAATTCAAAGTTAAGGTTTTCCCATCCTTTATTATTGTAAATGCCAAAGGCGAACCGTTAGATCGTTGGTTTGGTTACGATAAAACCGATTTTATTCCCACTCTTAACGACGCTTTAAAAGATAAGAGCACAATTGCCGAAATGATGCAAAGAATGGATAAAACGCCGACTGTCGAGGATGCGGCGGCACTTGGACGATGGCATCTGGCTTATGGCGATTGTAAGAAAGCGGCCAAATATTACGAAGAAGCTCAAAAACTCAACAGCGATCCAACTGATGATTACAGTTATGAAATTTTCACCAGTGTGGCCTGCGGTTCGCTAAAAAATGAATTTTCTTTTGAGGATGTTAAAAAGGCTGCCGACGAGGTGGTAAGGTCTAAGAACGAGCAAAAGTGGCAGGTATATGATGCTTGCCAGCGCATGGTAACATTGTCTTTGGATAACAAACGGAAAGAATTAGTCGCCGGATATATTAAGGGCGGACTTGACGCTACGTCAGATACGACTAATACCGACATGGTCAAGGCTCACGATCAGTTGCTCGCGACTAAATTGCTATTTATCGATGGTGATACGACAAAAGCCATATCTTATAGAAAAGCATCAATGCCTCAGGGTTGGACTGATCAGGCTATTCAACTCAATGAATTCGCGCAGTGGTGTCTGGGAGCAAAAGTTAATTTAAGTGAGGCGGCTACGTTAGCCGAAAAGGCGATAACCCTGGCTCATTCCGGAAAAGAAAAAGCCAATTACTACGATACCCTTGCTGATATTTGCCATGAAGAGGGCGATAATGTGTCTGCCGCCGATTATACGAAAAAGGCGGTGGCCGAGGACCCCGACAACGAAGACTATACAATTCAACTCAATTACTACGAAGGATTGGCGACATCAAAATAGCAGAATCGGTAATGTAGTTCTGTAAACTAATAATTTCTGCCATAAAAAAAAGGCGACCAGGCGTCGCCTTTTTTTTAGTTCAAAATATCACCTTTTAATATATATGCACTCAAAGCGCGATATTTCAGGCGCTATTTTTTCTTTATTCGATGCCGTCCAAATGCCTGTAATTTTTCTGCTGGTTTTTGCGAGGCCCGCGTTGCCGGCGGTTCTTGCCGGGGACGGGAACGCCCTTTGATCGGAGTTCGATCCTGATGAGACTGAAAGCGGCCTGACGGTTGAAATGGCAGCGCTGAAACCGGAAGCGTTACTTTTATCAGCTTTTCGATATCGAAAATTTCCTTTTCCTGATCGAATGTGGCAAATGAAACAGCATGCCCGTTTCTTCCGGCTCGTCCAGTCCTCCCAATCCGGTGGACATAGTCTTCCGCAGTTGACGGCAGGTCATAATTAAGGACCAGCATAATTCCGGTGACGTCCAGGCCGCGGGCTGCAATATCGGTTGCCACCATAACACGGTACTGACCATTTTTGAAACCTTCCAAAGCGCTGGACCTCTGGCCCAACGTTCGATTGGAATGAATTTCAACTGCTGAATGCCCCATCTCCCGTACTGTGCGAGTAAGTTTTTTCGCGCCATGCTTGGTCCGGCTAAAAACGAGAACGGGACCCGTGTGCTTCCGAAGCTGAATTTCCAGAAGCCTGATTTTATCTACTTTATCAACAAAGAATACTTCATGGCTGATTTCTTCGGGGGCTGCTCCGGAACGGGCGACCTCTACGAAAATCGGATCGTCCATATAATTCCGGGCCAATGTCATAATTTCGTTGGGCATCGTGGCCGAAAATAGCATTGTCTGTCGTTCTTGCGGAATTGAAGTTATAATCCTGCTTATAGCGGGCGCAAAGCCCATATCGAGCATTCGATCCGCTTCGTCTAAAACCAGAATTTCAATATCCGATAGATTGATTGACTTGCGATTTAGGTGATCTATCAAACGTCCGGGCGTAGCGATAATTATACGGGGGTGCTGTCTGATGGTGCGGTATTGAGGCTCCATCGACAATCCTCCAATAATTACCGCCGTCCGCATATTATGAACCCGGCAGACAGGCTGAAGCGACATGTTAACTTGTAGGGCCAGTTCGCGCGTGGGAACCACTATCAAAGCACATTTACCCTTACACTGGTTCAGTCTTTGAACTATCGGAATGCCAAATGCAAGGGTTTTGCCCGTGCCTGTTTGGGCAATCGCGATCAAATCCCTGCCCTCTATGCCTATGGGAATTGCCTGTTTTTGTACCGGGGTAGGTTCGATAAATTTCAATCCATCGATTGCCGCGGTTATTTCCTGTGAGATACCCAGGCCATTAAAACTACTTTGAGACGGTTGGATATCTATCTCGGGGGTTCTTTCGAATTTTGGTGCTAATGTCTTTCGTAATTTATTAAACACAGTATTGATCTAATAATCCTCTCTTTTACTAATCTTAGGGAGTTATAAAAAGTAAATGGTACTAAACCGTGCCAACTCCCTGTTTAGCTCCGGTTCGATTTTTAGGAGAGCGTCTTCGCTCATCGGAATCTAATATTGCCTTACGCATGCGAATCGCCTTCGGGGTTACTTCAACCAATTCATCCGGTCCGATCCACTCAATTGCCTGTTCCAATGACATTTTGCGCGGAACATCCAATGTAACCGCTATATCTTTTGTCGACGATCGATGATTAGTCAGATTCTTGCGTTTGGTGGGATTGCAAGTAAAATCATGAGTCCTTGAGTTTTCGCCCACAATCTGACCGGCATATACTTTTTCACCCGGATCTACAAATATAACCGTACGTTCCTGAAGTCCCTCGATTGCATACGCAGTTGTCTGGCCTGTATCCATGCTGATAACTGATCCGCGGTTGCGCAAATTGATCTCCCCCCGCCAATTACTATATTCAATAAAGCGGGACGACATGATTCCCAGGCCGCGAGTGTCTGTCAGGAATTCCGAGCGATAACCAATCAATCCGCGGGTAGGTATCTCGAATTCAATACGGATAACATTGGTGCCGGCATTTTCGATAGTCTTTAGTTCGCCTTTGCGCTTCGCCAACTTTTCAATGATGACTCCCTGATATTCCTCGGGGACATCCATAATCAACTGCTCGATAGGCTCCAGCGTATTGCCATCTTTATCCAGATGAGTAATAACCTCCGGTCGAGAAACGCAGAATTCGAGCCCTTCGCGCCTCATTTCCTCGATCAAAATCGCGAGATGCAGCTCGCCCCGTCCTGACACTTTAACGCCATCGGCCTGTCCCTGGTCTTCCATACGCAAGGCTACATTGGTGCGTAGTTCGCGAGTCAGGCGCTCTTTTAACTGGCGAAGCGTAATAGCGGTACCATCGAATCCGGAAAATGGTCCGGTATTGACGAGAAAAAACATCGATACAGTCGGCTCCTCGATTTCTAAAGGTTTAAGAGCCGATGCTGGATCTTCGTTAGCCGAAAAAGTATCACCAATGCCGATTTCACTGGGACCAGCCAACCAAACAATATCGCCGGCGCTGATATGATCAACTTCAGTTCGTTTTAAGCCGCGGGTTACCCAAAGATGAACGCCTTTTTCTTTGGATGATTTAACCAGTTCCCAGCCGGCTTCCTGATTTGACGGATCTTTCCAGCGCATTACGAATCTGGTAAATTCTTCACCGATATTTAGTGAACCGCTCAGTACTCGCCCGCAGCCTATCTGGCCGATGTAATCGCTCCAGGCCAGGGTGCTTACCTGCATCTGAAACGGACCGCCATGATCAACTTTGGGAGGGGGTACATGTTCGATTAATGTTTCGAACAGGGCATCCATCCCTTCATGCGGATCATTGTCCAGATCTCTGACAAACCAGCCATCAAGCCCTGAACCGAAAGAGGACCGGGAAATGCGCTTGCTTTTCGTTTGCCCCCAGATCGATAAAGAGATCGAAAGTCTTATTTAGAGCATAATCAGGCCGGGCATGGGGACGATCGACTTTGTTGATAATTACGATAGGGCATAATCCCAAACGCAGCGCCCGCATCAATACATATCGAGTTTGAGGCATGGGGCCTTCATTGGCGTCTACCAGCAGCAAAACCGAATCAACCATCGAAAGGACTCGCTCCACCTCTCCGGAGAAATCGGCATGGCCGGGCGTATCGATAATATTTATGAGATATTTTTTCCAACTGACTGTACAATGTTTAGCTCGGATTGTAATTCCCCGTTCCCGTTCCAGATCATTATTATCCATCAGTCTTTCGGCCATCTGCTGATTATCCCTGAATGTCCGGGTAGCCCGAAAGATGGAATCAATCATGGTCGTTTTCCCGTGATCGATATGCGCAATAATGGCGACGTTGCGTATATGCTTAACTGCTGTCATAAAACTAATAAACCTCTCCGATGGCAGATTAAACACTGCCCAAATTAATCTCTACATAATAGTCCGCTTGCAATTAGTTGAAGGGAGGATCATGTAAAAGAAAACCCGGTTCGACTCGTGCCGCCCGGGCCAATACAAACTCGCCCTAATATAAAAGGTTAGAACGAATTCTACAAGCCCTATTTTATATTATCGGATGATTCGATACAATAATCATGTAAATTGATAAACACAGTAACACATGTATATGTTTCGCTTTATGCGAAAAATCAGGTTTTTTTGCTTAATGTCATATCTGCATTGACAGCTATACTTTCTCATTTGAAGGGAAAGGCTTTGATTTTAGACGATTTTCAATTATATTGAATTATATTTGATACCGTGTGTTTTAAATCAAAGACATCCGCTATCGAATAAGAATTGGGATAGTATTTGGCGAATTTGAAGTGTGGAATCAGTCGGGAAAGGGTTGTCCGGACTTACAAATCTTGGATTAGTCCGAAATCGCCATCAACAATTATAAGTAAGAATAGGAAATCGATTTTGACACAGCCCCCTTGCCACGTATCTAATTTTACCAGATCCCAACTCGGGGAAAGTTAATCCTCGTAGTGCCTTTTCAAAAATTAAGATCTTTATCCATAGGAAATAGATCCGCTTCCCTACCGATTATCCAGGGCGGAATGGGTGTGGGTATATCTTTGGCCGGGCTGGCATCAGCGGTGGCTAATGAGGGTGGCATAGGTGTAATTGCCGCGGCGGGTATCGGCATGAGAGAAACCGATTTCTATTCGAATTATATAAAATCGAATATTCGAGCGTTGCGAAACGAAATCCGCAAGGCCAGATCAATGACTGAGGGCATTCTAGGCTTGAATATCATGGTGGCTGTGTCCAACTATGCCGACCTGGTCAGAACGGCAATAGAAGAGAAAATCGATATTATATTTTCCGGGGCCGGGCTCCCGTTGACTCTCCCAAGTTTTCTAAAACCGAATTCCAAAACAGCATTGGTGCCAATAGTATCATCTGCAAGAGCAGCCGGCCTGATTTGCAGAACCTGGCTAAGCAGATATGATTATCTGCCTGACGCCTTCGTCGTTGAAGGGCCCAAGGCAGGTGGTCATCTTGGCTTTAAAGAGGAGCAGCTAACAGATCCGGCTTATGCCCTGGAGAAATTAATCCCCGCAGTCCTCGTCGAGGTGGCCGGTTACGCGAAGAGTTCCGGTAAAAGCATTCCGGTAATCGCAGCAGGCGGTATATACACCGGCGGCGATATGAGGAATTTCATGGATATCGGCGTGGGCGGAGTACAGATGGGAACCCGATTTGTTGCAACTCATGAGTGCGATGCCGATATCTCATTTAAGAGGATGTATATCGATGCCAGAGCAGAGGATGTTGTTATTATCAAAAGCCCGGTGGGAATGCCCGGCCGGGCGATTCGAAATAAGTATATCGATGATGTAGCGTCGGGATTGAAAAAGCCATTCAAATGCCCTTATCACTGTATTATTACCTGCGACTATAAAAACACATCATACTGTATTGCGGGAGCGCTCATCAGCGCGCAAAAAGGATCTTTCAAAAACGGATTTGCATTCGCAGGCGCAAACGTTTATCGCATAAACGAAATAATCTCCGTTAAGGAATTGATTGCAAAATTGATGGCGGAATATAATCAAGCCGCGGTTATCAACAATCAATAAAAGCGAAAATCTCCAAATTCCGGTCATAAAATCATAGATTATTCATAATTTATTTGAACGGAATTAATCATTCCACAGACAGGCATTTAAATATCTGCGAGGTCGAACCGTCATCGAATAAAATCATAGATTCCATTATTGCTTTGATGCTATCCTGACTTATCATTTCGGGCGCATAATTGAATACAGCTTTATGTTCAGTGGCATAGGTCTGGATCGCGTAGACTCCGGGGACACTATCATAGAGCGATGAGAAAAATGAGGCGGTCCCGTAGCATTTCAAACCGTCAACGACAAATACCGACATTTTTCCCGTTTTACTCGCATAAGTAACGCTTGTCGTCGGCTGCGTGAATGCCTTCCGCAGAAAATATCCGCCAAAGAGCGCCAGAGCTATTAATATTGGAATGACTAATCGTGGTATCCGCATAATTCCTCCTACAATCCAGCTCGTAGCTCAAGGGTTCCTTTTTCCGGGCAAGCATCCACACATTCCAGGCAATTTGTACAATCGCGATTCCGCACGAATTGAAGTGTTTGAACCGGGATATCATGCGGGCAGGCATCACTGCAGTTTCCGCACGCCGTGCAGGTTGAATCATTTCTTTTAATTTTGATTAATCCCAGCCTGCTGAATGGATCGAAAACCGCGCCCATAGGGCAAAGATACCGGCAGAAAAACATCGGGATAATAAACGAGCCTATGGCTGTAAGGATCAGCACAATTAAGGAAATTGTCCCCAGGCTGCCATGTCCGAAACCGGAGAATATCAGGAAAAAGGGATCATAACCCCGCAGTATCAATTCACCAGTTCGATAGGTAAAAAATAAGGCAACAGCCAGGACTACATAACGCAATAATTTTATCCGGTTGTTGATATTTCTCGGTACCTTAGGACGTTTTTTCCATGCTTTCCCACCGATCCGCCCGAATAGTTCTCCCAGGAATCCGATAGGGCAGGCCCAACCGCAAAACGATTTTTTGGATAATATCACCAGGGCTATCAAAACCAGCATAAGCGATAAATTGAGAGGCCCAAGGGTGCAGGAAAAATTACCCATGGTAAATAGTCCCCACAGGCTTTCAACTCCGCCAAATGGACAATAAGCTTCAAAGGAACGCGTTCCAAATCCCAGAGCAAGGTAGATAGTCAAACCTAAAACGATGGTAAGAATGCCATAACGTATATATCTGTTTTTAATCGCTGCCATAAGAATATTTCATCCTTTTTCTTTTAATCAAATAAATATTTAATCGGCCTCATCTTCAATATTTCCAGCATTACAGTACTGACTATCGCCACTGCCAGACATATTATAAGATCGATTTGATGTAAAGCGTCAAAGCGAAATATTTCCCGTAGAACAGGTACAAAAATGACGAGGCTTAAAAATACCAGCGTTCCGCCAATTATCCACCATGAAGTTGGGCTTTTAATTTGCATAGTTTTAATAATGGATTGATATCTGGAACGGTTAGTCAGGATTAATCCCAAATTGGCTATAACCAGAGTGATAAAAGCAAGGGCCCGGGCAACCTGTTCGCCGTGCGCAACAAATCCCCAGCGATAAACCCCGATGACGCTGCCTAATATAATAAGTCCCTGGACTAATCCCAAAGTCAGCGAACGTATACCGAATAGTCTATAATTAACCGGCCGCGGAGGTCTGTCCATTATATTTTTCTCAGCGGCTTCCGCCTCAAATACTATCGAGCAGGCAGGATCGATAATCAATTCGAGGAATACGATATGAACCGGAAATAAGGCCAGCGGCCACTTAAATAAAACTGGTATCAACGATAAACCTGCGATCGGAATATGCACGGAAAATATAAACATCATCGCCTTTTTCAGGTTGTCGAATATTCTCCGCCCCATCTTTATGGCCTGAACAATCGAATTGAAATCATCCTCAAGAAGTACTATCGAAGCCGCTTCGCGCGCCACATCGGTGCCTCGTCCACCCATAGCGATACCGATATGAGCCGATTTCAATGCCGGAGCATCGTTAACTCCATCACCAGTCATGGCCACTATTTCACCCAAATTTTTCAATACCTTAACCAGACGGAGTTTTTGTTCGGGCACCATTCTCGAAAAAATATTAACGGTTTTGATTTTTTCCGAAAGCTCTTCATCTGTCATGTTATCGAGCTCTGGTCCCGTTATAGATTGATCCGGATTCCGAAGGCAAATCTGCCTGGCGATGCTTTTCGCCGTTCCGGGGTAGTCGCCGGTTATCATGATAGTACGAATGCCGGCGTTATAACATTCCTTTAAGGCGTCTTTTATCTGCGGTCTGACCGGATCGGCGAGTCCGAGAAATCCGATGAAATTGAAAACAAAATCATGTTGACCGGTCGGAAGAGATTCAGTGTTAAAACGCGCTCCGGCTACTCCGATAATTCGGAGTCCACGGTTACTCATTTCGTCAATGACGGGTTGAAGCTTGGAATACTCATTTGATTGTCAAATGACATAAATCGGCGATAGCCTCCGGAGCGCCCTTGGTGGCCACTACGAAATCTTGTTCATTGGGAGATCGCCAGACTCTGGTCATTGCCAGAATTTCTTTGGACAAAGGATATTCGCGCAAGAGCGTCCAATTCCGATGAACATGCTCGGTGTTAATCAAGGTTCTGTCGCCAAGTTCCTTCATTGCCCTTTCCATCGGATCGAAGGGATCGGTCGGACTGGCCAGCAGGCTATATTCGACGATTTCGTGGAATTGTTCCGGAAGTGATAAATGATCGTGACCGATGTCCAAATAACTGCCCGCCACGAAAAGCTCTTTTACCGACATCTTGTTAAGCGTTAACGTCCCGGTTTTATCTACGCAAAGGCAGGTGGCCGAGCCGAGTGTTTCCACAGCCGGAATTCTGCGTGTCAAAACCTTAGCCTTGGAAATTCGCCAGGCTCCCAATGCCAGGAATATTGTTAATACTACCGGGAATTCCTCGGGCAACATTGCCATCGCCAATGATAGCCCGGCCAAAAATCCATCAAGCCAATTGCCGCGAGTGAGACCATAGGTTACTACGATGATTATGCACAATGATAAACCTATGAGTGCAAAATTGCGAACGATTCGGCCCGTCTGACGCTGTAACGGAGTTCTTTCACTTTCTACTGTCTGTAAAGCTTTGCCAATTTTACCTATCTCGGTATTAATTCCGGTCGCCTTAGCTTCGACAATAGCCTGACCTTTAACAACCAATGTCCCGGAGAAGGCAAAAGGAGTATCATCTCCCCCAGGACGATCCATTTCACAAGGTTCAGCTGCGACAGTTTTTCGAACGGGGATTGATTCACCGGTAAGAAGAGATTCATCTACATGGAAATTCAAACTCGATAAAATGATAGCGTCCGCCGGGACTCTATCGCCTTCGGATAACAACATTATATCGCCGCGGACGACCTCTCGTCCGGAAATTCGTTCCTTATTCCCATCTCTAATTACTAAGGCTCGGGGGCTCGACAAGTCCTTTAACGCTTCAAGGGCCCTTTCAGTCTTTCGTTCCTGGTAGAACGTTATGCCCATTACTACGAATACAAAGCCGAGAAGCATCAAAGCCTCTTCTTTATCTCCGGAAATTAGATATAAAATCCCACAGGCTAATAATAGCAGGAACATTGGTTCCCGAACCACCTCGAATGCAATTTGCAGAACGCTCCGAGGCTTTGAAGATGGAAGCATGTTATAACCTTCAGCTTCAAGACGACTGGCAGCTTCCTGCTTTGTCAGGCCAACTATTTTATTTTGTTCGAAAAATGATTCCATTGATAATTATCGATATTTCTTTGGACTTGAGCCCATCGAGGGTGTCCATTTCGCATCATGGGCATTTCATAATCCCCTTAAATATTTTCAACCGATATGATGATAAGCGTTTTAAATAATTCGTCAATATGGAAGATTCTAATGGTAAATTCGAAATAATCGAAATATATTATGCACATGGAATGGTTGAATTATCATCATTTGCTTTATTTCTGGACTGTAGTAAAGGAGGGCGGACTTACGCGAGCGGCCCACAAGCTCAACCTGGCTCCATCCACAGTAAGCGGACAATTGCATGAATTTCAATCATCTCTTGGGGAAGAGCTGTTCATGCGGCGAGGCAGGAAACTCGAGATGACAGAAATGGGCCGAACCGTATTCCAATATGCCGATGAAATTTTCCGTCTCGGCCACGAAATGATCGATACCGTGCATGACAGACCTACCGGAAAACCGCTGATATTCACCGTTGGAATCGTCGATGTGATATCCAAACAAATCGTCAAAAAGATTTTAGAACCGGTCCAAAACTTGAAAATCGATGTCAGGTTAATTTGCCGTGAAGGCCAACCAGAAAGATTGTTGCCCGATCTTGTTATTCACGCCCTTGATATGCTGCTTGTAGACGCGCCTGTTTCGCCATCGGCCGGCTTCAGGGTTTTTAATCATCTGCTGGTCGAAAGCGGCACGAGTCTATTAGCCACTCCCCAAATGATTAAAAAGTATAAAGCAAGACTCCCGCGTTCCCTCGATGGAGCACCGTTTTTGCTGGCTACGGGAAATACTACTCAAAGAAGGGTTTTGGATGAATGGTTTGGAGAACAACAAATCAGGCCAAATGTGCGCGCCGAGTTTGAGGACGGCGCGTTGCTCGCGGCTTTTGGCCAGGAGGGGCTCGGCATTTTAGGAATTCCAACTTTTATTGAGAAGATCATTTGCAAACAATTAGGCCTGAAAGTACTCTTAAATTTACCGCAAATTCGAGAAAGGTTTTATGCGGTGACGGCTGAACGGCGTGTCAGCCATCCCGCCGTTATGGCAATTTTCGAGGTATTTCACAAAACTCAGCAGGTAATTTGATTCTTTCGGCTTCTTCTTCAGATCAATTATATTAAACCGAAACCTTTTCTTTAATTGGCCGTTCGGCTAAGACCTGCCTGATCGCCTTTCCCAGGGTTTGCATCGTGTAAGGTTTGCGAACATACATATTGACTCCGAGTCTTTCCGCTTCCTTCACGCGATCGGTCTCGGCAAAACCGCTGGCGATAATGGCTTTCTGCTGGGGTTGGAACTTGATAATTTCACGATAAGTATCAAGCCCATCAAAATCATCTTCCATTATCATATCGAGAATAACCATATCTACATTATGCGCTTTAATATATTCAACCGCTTCCCTGCCGCTCGCGGCGACTGACACTTTATACCCGAGGCTTGAAAGAGTAGCGGCCGCCAATTCCCGCTGTTCCTGTCCATCGTCAACGACCAGAATGCTGTTGCTCCCGCGTATATCGATAATTTCCTGCTTATCTTCGACAACTGAAGCGTTGAGGGCAGGGAAATAAACCAGAAAATCGCTGCCTTTGCCAAGTTCGGTAGTAACGTCGATGTAACCATTGTGATCTTTTATCACACCATAGACAATTGCCAAGCCCAACCCGCTTCCGCTTCTGCCCATTTCTTTTTTCGAATAAAATGGCTCAAATATGCGCTTCAAATCTTTCTGGTCGATACCAATGCCGGTATCGCTTACGGTGAGGATTACGTACTTGCATGGTTCGATATTTCCAAATCCGCTAATCAGTCTATCCACATGTTTGCATTCGGTTTTAACCGTAAGCCGCCCGCCCTCGGGCATAGCCTCCATAGCATTGATTAACAAATTCATGATTACTTTTGAAAGATGGGATGCTGAACCATAAATTAGAGGCAAAGATCTTTCCAGCGCAAGATTCATTTCAATCGACGGATGCTTCGAAATATGATTGGCGAAATCGACAGATCGCAAATACGACTCTATTATCTCGTTAAGTTGTATTGGCACCATTTCATAACGGCCGCGTCGAGCCATCGTTAATAAGTCCTGTACGACTTCCGCGGCCCGTTTGGCCGATTGCTCGATTTTACTAACGTAATTAAGAACCGGGTTTTCGGGCGGAAGCTTCATTCTTATCACATCCGGATAAGCCACCAGCGGTCCGAGGATATTGTTTAGGTCGTGAGCCACTCCACCCGCTAGAACTCCCAGCGATTCCATTCTTTGAGCCCTGGCCAGCTTTTCCCGTAATTCCTGCTTTTCGGCTTCGACTTTCTTCAACTCCGTTACGTCAGTGCAAACATAAATGGATCCTCTCAGTATTCCGCTATTGTCAAGGTAAGGCGTCGCCGAAATTAACACTCGGCAGGATTGGCCATCCTTTTTTATAATCGATATTTCAAATTGGCTATTGGTACCTTTCTGCTTTCTTTCCGCTTCTCCCCTGAATTTATCCGCGTCCTCTTTATCTATAAGTTGGCTGAAGGTCATGGCTTGAAGCTCATTCAATTCATAACCAAATATCTTGCATGATGCCGAATTAGCGAAAAATATGTTTTCCTCGAAATCGGTGCCCATTACTCCATCAGAAATATTTTCTATCAGGCTGCGGTATTTTTCTTCCGAACGTCGTAAAAGCTCATCTGCTTTTTTTCTTTCTCCAATATCTCGCACGACTGCCAGGATTCTTTCCTTGCCTCCAATTTCTGCTTTTCTGAGACTGACTTCAACCCAGAAATGATGCCCATCCTTATGCTTGGAGGCCCACTCGAAAAGCTGCGGAACGCCCTTGGCCGCCTTTTCAATTTTAACTAAGGCATCTCTTTGGGTAAATGATGGCGCCCCAACGCTTATATCTTCAACTGTCAGGTTTTTGGTTTCTGGCAATTGGTAACCATATAACTCGCACATTTTCTGATTCACATCCAAAATTGCACCGTTCAGGGGATCGTGTACAAAGATGGCATCATTAGCTGCATTAAAAATCGCTCGATAGTTAATCTCGGATTCTCTAAGAGCTTCCTCGACGCTTTTGCGTTCCGCAATTTCGTTAACGAGTTCTTTGGTCCGCTCATTGACCTTTAATTCCAGCGTCATGTTAAGATTTTGAAGCTCATTACGTGCCGATTGAAGATTCTGCACCATCTGATTGAATGATTTTGCGAGAATGCCGACTTCATCTTTCGAATCCACATCAGCTCGCTTACTGAAATCGCCCTTTGACACATAGCCCACAGTTTCAATGATTCGACTTAAAGGACGAGTAATAATCGTACTGAATATAAATACTGTGCCCATTCCAAGAATCAATATCATCAAACTTATCAATGTAACCGTTGCGCGGCTTTGATTGATTTCATCGATGATAGAAGACAATGAAAAATCAAGAATTAATTGGCCAATTCGGCGACCCGAATAGTTGATAGGGCTGGTAATCTGAAAAGCATTTTCTCCCCGAATAATCTCGCTATCTGAGGATGATTGGATTGTGTGCGGTAAATTACAATCGCCAAAAGAGTAAAAAACCTTGTTAGAATCGCTAAGCACCGAGATATGAATGATATCCTTGTTTTGTTTAGCGCTTTCCAGGACTTCTTTAACCGCATCATAATCGTCAAAATATAATCCGGGGCTAAGGCTATAAGCTGTCATTTGGGCGATACTCTTGGCTTTATCAGAAACGGCGTCCAGGGCTTGATGCTTCTGTCTGGCTGGAAAATATAATAGAATAAACAGAGATATAGCCGCTATCAGCAGCGAAAACACAAGCGCCAGTTTTTCCCTGATGTTAGAGAATCTAATAAATTTAAATATTTTCAACTTTGCGTTCATTGTTTATTAACGATAAATTATTCTATAATCTTGGCCAATTTTAATAATTGTGAATTAAAATTGGCTCCTTCCATTTTGGCGGCGGCAAGGTTGACCAATATCAATGGTTTCCCGCCTTTGGCCCCGATTCCCAGAGCTAATCCGGATACGACATAATCCGGTACGCCCGTCATGGTTCGAATTTGTTTACTTCTAGCCAGGGCAATTATTGAACTGAGCTGTGTGGCCCGTAAAGGGGCCACATAAAACACGCTGATTCCGTATTTTGTGACGCTGGCGCCCAAGTCGGTCTCTTCATCGATGTCAATTGGCACAAAGCGAACTGGAATATTATTAATATCTTTCACGGGCGATTTGCTAAAAGCTTTCAATATTTCATCCTTGGTGTCAAGGGAGATTTTAAAATTCTTTTGATATATAATGCCAATGATAATTTCGCTGCCCGCCCGAGCCTTAATATTTTTATCGAACGACAATATTTTCATAAATAGCGAATGCTGCAGCTCGACCGGAACTTCAACCGTTTGCGCGACGACCAAATTTATCGTTAATATGAAAATTAAAGCGAAAATAAGAGTCTTCATTTCATCTCATTATTACTTAGAATTTCCCTGACGTTCTTGCATACTCGCGCACATTTTCCTGACGGTCTGGTATTGATATTCACGAATAATCACATTTTACCATAATTTAGGGGTTAAAATCTATATCCTGCCGATATGATGAAATTTCGCCTATCTTGAGGTATAGCGTTTTCTATATGCTCAAAACCCGCGGGCGACTCATACGAAACATCAAAAATGTTATTTATCGAAAGAGTTATATCCATTTTGCCAATAAAGTTATTAAGGCCGCCACGTTTCATACACGTTGACTTGAAAGCCAGGGTTAAATTTGTTAATAAATAGGATTTGGTTTTAAGATTTTGAATTGTCAAGCGTTCAGATTCATAAAGAAGTTCCGATGCCAGGTTTAAGCACTTTCCCACAGGATACGAAATACTTCCTTTGGCAATAAATTCGGGCGAATTGGTCAGAATCCTGTTCGACTTGGAATCTCTGGCCTTTTGATATGCAAAGTTGATAGAACCGGCCAATCCGGTTTTCTTCCGCATATCCAGTTCTAATTCAACACCTTTTGCTTTGATATTACTGATATTCTGATATTGAATCAGCGAATCTGCTGGATCGATCACCTGGTCGATTAGATTTTTCATGGAATAATTGTAAATTGATATCGTGCCCATAATACTGTTTCCAAAACCTTGCTCCCACACCAATTCGGCCGTTTGAATATTTTCCGGCTTGAGATATTTATTGGCCTTATACCCCGATATTGCATCTTCATAATAAGATTCATAAATATTGGGTTTGCGAAAAGCTTCGCCATAAAGCAACTTCAATGTACTGGAGTTAAAGGGATCATAAATCACTCCAATTCTGGGAGTGGTGGTGCTGGCAGGAGTGTTATACCTATCCCGTCGAATTCCCAATGTAATCGAGAAGTCTTCCCTGACCTGGTAATCATCCTGAATATAAAACGAAAGCGCATAGGACGGGAAATTTCGATCAAAATAGACAGTGTCGGCATTCCAATACTTATAAGAAGCGTGAATGCGATTTTGATATTCACCCCCGATGGTTAAGCGGTTGTTCGACTTTATATCCCAACAAACCTGAGCTTCGCTTCCATACCATTGGCCATTTGATTCATCAAACGTGGGGGTCTCGTAAGGAAACCAGCCTTTATAAAAATAAAAATCATAATACCCTCTTACCGAAAGGCTTAAATTGTTTTTAATTTGATCCTGATATTTAGTTTCGATAAAATTCCACTCATCGAGACTTTTCGAGGGACGAGCATTAAAAGGGGCATCCCAGGCCCCCGTTGGAACGTCTTTTTCCCGGGAGGATCGGAAAGCTTCGATAGATAGTTTTTTATATGAAAGGTTGGTTAAGAATCCGTAAAATCGGTCGCCATCAAGTTTTTTAGCTATGCCGAAATTGGTTGAAGGATAATTATATTCTTTGAAAAATAAATTCTGCCCCTCAATATTTCCTACCTGGCCGGTGACCGCAATTTCAATATCATCGCCAATTTCCTTTCCCATTACCAGCGAACCCAAGGCTCTCCCATAACTACCGGTCTCCCCATTAACCTGGAATCCATCAATATCCTTTCCGCTTTTTGTGATGACATTAATAATGGCGAACATCGCCCCTGTCCCATAAAGCGCGGAGCCCGGTCCGCGAACAATTTCGATTCGTTCCACGCTATTCAGATTCAGGCCAAATTCGGTACCGATGGGGGCTGAACCATAAATATCCTCATTTAAGGTATGACCATTTAACAAGAGCAGAATGCGATTATTATAGTCGGTAGGCCTGCCGAAACCGCGAACGCCCACATAGGCATAATTCCTATCGTAGCTTGTATAAAACCCTCGGACTGCAGAAAGAACGTCTTTCAATGTACGATATCCAAAATGCTGTATTTCATCGGAGGTGATAATCGTTACTGATGCTGGAGCTTGACTGACTGCCTGGGTATATTTGGCCGCAGTGCTGATTTGGGTATTGAGGAGATCCTCAATAGACAAATTATCAGCAGCCGATGTGCTATCCTGTGCATTGGATGCACTATTCGCGGCCATAATGACAATAGCCATTAATAGGCATATTGCTTTAAGAGAATTCATACGGATTTCTCCATCTCTACCTGTTAGGCGCTCCTATTTTTTCGGAAAATCCCGGATTCCCGCGATTCCCTGAGCTCCGACATTTTTTAAAAAATCGAGATAATGAAGGAGCGCTAAAGTTATTCAACATTATGAATTTCGGCAGATTCGGATTAAATATTAGCTGCCTGGGAAGGGCCTGAAGAAATATCGGAGACTTACAGTCTATTAAATTAATTAAAATCACTAAAATTGTAAATCGATAGGCGTTTTGAAAACAAATCCCAGAAGCCTGCCAATTTTGTGTTTTGATTTTAATATGAATATCGCCTGGAATTAGCCTTTTTTTGGGGGCAAAACCGCATATCTGCCATCATGGCATCCTAAATATATGAACGCCCGTATGCATTTTCTAAATTTTGGAATTGCCTTGCCCGGGAGTGGCGCAACACGCAAATCGGAGCTATGTCTTTATCAATTGGAGTTTTATATAGCAACGCGTTCTCAAAATTCATCGGTTTACTCAACCGATTAATACGGGATGTTTGTCCAAGAGTATTAATAGATGACCTCAATCACGCCACAAAGGCAGCTAATTAACATTAATTGATGGTTGCTACAAGATTGGAATAATTATACCACAATAATACTACTATAATACTACTATTAATAGAAACTACCAATTTTATTAAAATAAGATTGTATTGGGCTTTTGGATCAATATATTGTACGAAAAATACTCCTTGGTAGTGGTTCGTACTTTGGGAGCTTGACTTTGACAACCGTTGATTTTGTTATTAAAGGAAATACCGTAGATAGTTTTCCCGTCATCGCTGTCGGGAATGATTGTATTATTACGCAATCATATAAATCTTCGGCAAGCAAAAATATGTTTTATTGCTTAATAGGAGCTATTATTAAGCCGACTAGTTTGGATTAATAAGGGCGTTTTTGTGTCATTTGTGCTTTCCTTTCTCCCACTGTTTTTCAGGCTTATTAAAACGATATTTATTAATATTCCCCTAAACTCTTTAATTCATTTGGAGGCAACATGAGAACCGCGTTGTTGGTAATGTTGATTTTTGCATTGCCTGTTGTAACCCTCGGGGCAAGCGAGGGTGCCAGACAGGTGGTTCTGGAAGCGTCTAATATTGGCCAGGTTCACTTGGAGAAGACAATTTCTACCACATCACAAACCGGCTTTACTTTCCGTCTGGCTGGCGTAGAGCTATCTGATAAGGCGGTTTCAGCTACGAACTACCAGCAAGTTTTACCAATTACCGATACTCCTGAAAAATTCGGACAGACAGATACCGAGGGCCTCCCCGATCTGCCAGTTTATTCTCAGATGGTCGCCATACCCGATCAAGCGGGCGTCAGAGCAGAAATTATTTCATCATCTTATCAGATTATCGAAAATGTTGATGTCTATCCGTTTCAGCGTCAACCGCTGGATAGCCGGCCGGACGAGGTAATCCCTTTCACGAAGGATGATGCTTTTTATCAACAGGATGAATTTTATCCTCGAGATTTAGTACAGGTTCAGGAACCAGTCGTTTTAAGGGATCTGCGCATGGTTTCAGCGGTAATCTGTCCAATTCAATATAACCCGGTCAGAAGAGAGCTAAAAGTTTATACAAATATTGACTGGCGGCTGAATTACGAAGGGATCGATACCAGAAACCAAAAAATAAGACGCAACAACAAAATTTCCGAAACATTCCTTCCGATGTATCGGGCTTTGGTTCCCAACGCCGATGAAATGCTGGCCTCCTATCAGCCGGTAAGAGGTGGATACTTAATTCTTTATCCTCGCACTATCCCTGATTCCCTTGTACAGGACCTGGCACGCTGGAAACATCTTAAGGGATATTCCGTTGTGACGGTTCCAGATTCTGCAATCGCCCACAATGCCAGCCCCACTGCTTCGCAGATATTTAATTATATCCAAAATGCTTATAATACCTGGGATTCCCCTCCGGAGTTTGTTTGTATTATGGGAAGTATCTTCGTCGCAAATAAAATTATCGATTTTCCTCATGATGGCTTGGATTCCGATCATCAATATGCCTGCGTTGACGGCAGTGACTATTTCGCCGATGTCATGGTTACCAGAATGTCGATGCCCATAACAAACACTGTTATGAGAACAACCATTTGGAAAGCCATAGTCTATGATAAAACACCATATATGGGTGATCCCAGTTACTGGTTACGAGGCTTTTCATGCGCCGGCAACGTGAGCGCAGTGACGCCCCGTCTTGCAACCCTTTGGGTTCGCGAGATGCTTTTAAGGCGGGGCTTCCAGCAGGTTGACACGGTGTTTTATTGGGACGGTCATGATCCTGGTATTTCCGGCATCACAGCCGCTTTAAATCGCGGCGTTAGCATAACATCATACCGAGGCTGGGGATTCCCGGATCATTGGGGTGCGCCAGTGTTTTCAACAGCCAATCTGGATGCGCTTCAATTCAATAATAAAATTGGACCCGCCTGCTGCCCGACATGCGGCACCGGTAATTTTGGCACTCAGGATTGCTTCGGCGAACACTGGTGCACGATGGGTTCAACGACAACAGGCTTTAAAGGTGGCCCCGGTTACTTTGGCGCCTGTGGAGAAGACACCGAAACCAGATACGATAATCCTTTTATGGTCGGTTATTATGCAGCCATCCTTATGGAAGGTATTCGTAATTTTGCATCCGCTTGCTTCATGGGAAAGCTGGAGCTGTATGACACATTTCCTTTCAATCGATCACCGAACGCTCCGTGGCCGAGTGTAGTCCACTATACATATAGCTTCAATCCTCTTGGCGAACCTGAATTCGAGGTTAGAACCGGTATTCCGCAGAGCATGACGGTAACCTATCCCCAGACCGTTCCGGTGGGAACTAATCTTCTTACCGTTCACGTGGTCGGCTCGGATAGCCTGCCCCTGGATAGCGCTTATGTCTGTCTGGTCAAGGGTCGGAGAGGCGCCGAAGAGGTTTTCGTGGGCGGAAGAACCAACGCCAATGGCGACATTTCCCTTAATTTCTCCACCACTGTGGCTGACACCATGTTCGTAACGGTTTCAGCTTACAACTATATTCCTCATTGCGGTTATGCCCTGGTGGAGGCTACCCCGGTAGCAATCAACGTTGGCTCCATCACAATTGACGATGATAACTCAGGCAACTCCCAGGGAAATTCTGACGGCAACGTCAATCCCTCGGAAACAGTGGAATTCGCCGTAAATCTTCGCAATTTTGGAACCGATTCTACGGCCAATAACGTCTCAGCAACCTTAACAAGTTTGGATTCCAGCATTACTGTTACCGTTGCCAACCAAACTTATGGCTCAATCGCCCCGGGAGATTCAGTTACCTCAGGTAAGTTTGCCGCTCATTTTGCATCCAATCTGGTAAATGGCAACCGCTATCTTCTGCAGCTTGCCATTACCTCAAATCAAGGAAGCTGGACAGCGGCCTTACCGGTTGATATTAAGAGCGTACTATTCGTCAATCAGGGTCTAAGCTATCCGGGTAACGCCAATAATAGATTGGATCCCGGAGAGACCTCAAATTTCGTGATCACTCTCAAGAATATGGGGCAGCTTGCCGGTGCAGCTCTTTCAGGTACCCTAATAAGCAACGATACAAGTCTTGTTATAATCAATGGCACCGCGAATTTCGGAGATATTGGGATCGATGCGACGGGATCAAATACGGCATCCCCATTTGTTATTCGTGCTGGACGGAATGTATACCGAGGGCATAATTCGAATCTTAATCTGGAGCTCGTCTCCGGTAATGGTGCAATCGCTCATGTACCGTTTTCCTTAGTGACCGGTGCAGTAAACCCATCCGATCCGATAGGCCCTGATTCCTATGGGTATTATCTTTATGATAACACTGACGTGAGCTACACCTCCTGCCCAACATACAATTGGGTCGAAATTTCGCCTTACGCCGGAGGAAGCGGTTCAAGGGTTACATTCAGTTTTGGAACCGACGATGATTCCAAAGTGATCAATAATCTGCCGTTTAGTATTCACTACTATGGTGAAACCTATAGTTACCTGATGGTTTCCATCAATGGATTTGTCGCTTTCGATACGACTCGATATGATGGGACCCACCACTGGTCTCCCTTCGACAACAACCAGATTCCCGAGCCCAGCGCGCCAGATGGCCTTATCGCTCCATTGTGGGATGATCTGGAATATACCGGTAACAACGGCGTATTCCAATATGCGGATTCGGTGAATCACCGATTCATTCTTGAATGGAAAGCATGCACACACACCGAGGCGCCCGGAAATCATCCCGAAACATTTCAGATGATAATCAATGATCCTGCCTACTATCCCACTCCTACAGGTGATTGTGAGATGATATTCCAATACCAAACCGTATACAACGACGATAACGATACATACAATACTGTTAAGCCCGGGCTATATGCCACAGTCGGCATGCAGGACCCTGACAATTTCGAGGGGCTGGAATACACCTTTGACAACATTTATCACCCTGCGGCTGCTCGTCTGGTAGCTGGCCGGGCAATTAAAATGACCACGGCCCTCGGCATGCTGCCTCCATCCAATTTAGTTTACAGTCCAGGCTCATGCATTGAAAGAACCTCGGCCGGCCAGGTAGTTTTGGATACAATTAATCTTTCTAATACCGGCGGTGGATCGCTCAATTTCACTATCGGGGAATTTGTTAATAATGGCGATTCCATTAGGGGCGATGATCCGAATCAACGGCCTGTCATCTTCAATCATGGCGGACCAGATGCGTTTGGCCATAGTTGGATCGATTCCGATGACCCGGGCGGCCCGGCCTATACCTGGGTTGACATTAGCGGAGTTGGCACACCGGCGGCAATCGTCGGTGATAACGGCTTTGTTGGTCCCATTGACATGGGCATGAATTTCTCATTCTATGGCAGCAACTACTCAGCCGTATACATTAGCGCCAACGGGCTATTGACACTTACCAGCGGTTCAACCGTTTCCTTAAATGCTGCTATTCCCAGCGCCAACCTACCCAATAACTTCCTGGCGCCTCTCTGGGATGACCTGAGTCCTCAAAACGGCGGCTCCGTCCTATATTATCACGATGCTGCCAATAACAGATTTATTGTCAGCTACACTTCTACTCCGTTCTACACATCTACTGGCGGTACCGGTTTTGCAAATTTCGAGGCTATCCTTTACCCGGACGGCAGAATACTTTATGAATATGGCTATTTGGATGGTGGTACTCATAGCCTCAATTCAGCTACCGTGGGTATTGAAAATCCCAGCGGTACGGACGGGCTTCAGGTTATTTACAATGCTGCTTATCTGCATAGTAATATGGCAATTCTGTTTTATGGCCAGCCAACCTGGCTCCGAAGCAATATTCACGGGGGGACGATTGCGGCCGGAGATGATACTCTTGCCATCATTACATTCGACGCCACTAACCTTACGAGAGGCACCTATACGGGTCACATTACGATTGATTCCAACGATCCTGACACTTCATGCGTATCTATACCTGTAACCCTCTATGTCGATAACATCGGGCCGGGATGTAATTATGTCGTTGGCGATGTTAATGGGAATCAAGTATTCGACGGGCTTGATGTGCTCTACGCCGGGCGCTATTTGGAAAGCGGCCAGCTGCCCATTTATTCATGCGAGTGCACACCCGGCAATACCTGGTACGTAGTGGGAGACGTTAACGCCTCATGCAATTTCAATGGCCTGGACGTTACCTTTATGGTCTATTACTTTAAGGGTGGACCAGATATTCATCCTTGTCCGGATTGTCCTCCGGGTGGACTATTGGCGCCTCCAATCCCCGGCATCCTGCCAACACCAACACTCCAGCAAACGACTTCGCCGACTTTAAACAGCACTCAACCGACTGGTGGAGCGGAGTAACTCGGGTATTCGGGCTTTTTGCCTTTTAGCAATTGGAGGGCAGCTTACGAAAGCTGCCCTCTTCTTTTTTTCAGGGACGGCAATTCATTCACCGAAATTTCAAAATAATTCGAAATCCTGACAATAAATTTTAGTATATTCTTTGCAGATTTATGATAAATATATACGAAAATATGAATCTATATCTAAAAACCTGATTAAGTGGGTGTGCAATGTCTGGCGAGAGCTTGTTAGTTGTAGAAGATGATAAAGATATCATGGAACTAATAAAATATAATCTTCAAAAAGAACATTATCAAATTGCGACGGCGTCCAACGGAGAAGATGCGCTCGAAGCTGTCAAATCAACTAAATTTGACCTAATTCTTCTTGATCTAATGCTTCCCGGCATTGATGGATTGGAAATCTGCAGGATTCTTAAGGCAGACCCGTCGCTGGCGGGCATTCCCATAATAATGGTAACCGCCAAAGGTGAGGAAACAGATATCGTACTTGGATTGGAGCTTGGAGCTGAAGATTATATCGTTAAACCTTTCAGCCCGCGGATTCTGATCGCTCGCATAAGATCAATACTGCGCCGTAAAAATAAGATTCATGCTGATAAGGAAACCTCCATCCGAGTAAATGATCTGACAATTCATCCCGGAAAACGAGAAGTTCGCATAAATAATAAGTTGCTTGATTTAACTTTCGCTGAGTTTGAACTTCTCCATTTTCTTGCCGGCCGTCCCGGTTGGGTATTTACCCGTTACCAGATAGTAAATGCTGTTAAGGGGGATGATTATCCGGTGACCGATCGCTCTGTCGACGTGCAAATTGCCGGACTCAGAAAGAAACTTGGCTCCTACGGAGACCTAATAGAAACAATAAGGGGCGTGGGCTATCGTTTCTCCGATAAGGAAACAGAAAATTAGCTTATGGTTAAGCGCCGGTTGATATGGCGGTTGTTTTTTTCCTACGTGATTGTCATCGTATTGGCAATCGCGGCCGTCACTTTGTTTATGGCCGGCTCGATGAAACGCCTTTATCTGAATGAAACTTCGGACGATCTGAGAGCGAGGTCAACTCTCCTGAAAGACCTGCTAATTCCCGGGAGTCTCGATTCATCCAATGTAGATTTGCTCTGCAAAACATTAGGAAAAGATAGCGGCACGCGTTTTACTGTTATTCTTCCATCGGGAAAAGTAATAGGCGATACGGATAATAATCCATCTGGAATGGAAAACCATGCCAACCGGCCGGAAGTAATAGAGGCGCTCTCGGGCCAGATGGGCGTCTCTACGAGATACAGCCACACTCTATCAGAAACAATGATGTATGTGGCAATCCCGATATTTCAGAATGGCAAAACTGCGGGAGTTGTTCGAGCCGCCTTGCCGATCAATGCCATCGATCATGCCTTCGCTCAATTGTATCCGAGAATTATTCTTGGGGGATTAATCATAGCGTTGCTGTCTGGTATTTTTAGTTATTATTTATCTCGCCGCATTAGTATTCCTTTGGATCGGATCAGGCGGATCGCGGTGAATTACTCCAGAGGCGAATTTGGCCATAAGGTGCCGCTCGGGAATACTATCGAAATCGATGAGCTTGCGATAGCAATGAACCAGATGGCGGCGGAACTTGATGATAAAATTCGGACTGTGTTAGGCCAACGCAATGAACTCGATGCCGTACTTTCCAGCATGGTTGAAGGTGTGCTGGCTTTTGATTCCAATGAACGTTTAGTCAGCCTCAATTTAGCAGCCTCAAAGATGCTCAGTATAGATAAAGAGCAGGCCAGGGGACACTTCGTTCAGGAAATTACCAGGTATGTTGATCTTCAAAAATTAGTGACTCGTATATTGGAAAATAAAGAGCTTGATGAAATTGAGATCGAGGGCGCTAACGGTCAAATACTGCAAATGCATGGTACTATCCTTCGGGACGATAAGAGTCGGAATCTCGGTGTTTTGGTGGTACTAAATGATATAACCAGGCTGCGTCATCTGGAAAAAATGCGCCGCGATTTTGTAGCTAATGTATCTCACGAATTGCGCACACCGATAACATCAATAAAAGGATTTGTCGAAACGCTCCAGGAAGGCGCAGTCGCTAACCCTGAAGATACTGAACGTTTTCTGGTTATCATCGCCAAGCAAGCGGACAGGCTTAATTCGATAATTACGGACCTCTTAACACTTTCGCAAATTGAGGAAACCGAAAAATCGCAAATGCGCCTCGAAAAAAACGAATTAAAAGCGGTTCTTCTCGAAGCCATAGCCACTTGCGCATTAAAAGCCAAAGAAAAAAGGATTACGGTCGCGCTGAATTGTGATGATGATATTAAGGCCGATATCAATTCCGAGCTTTTGCGGCAGGCTATAGTTAATCTGCTGGATAATGCCATTAAATATAGCGATGAGGGCGGCAAAGTTGACCTGTTCGCCCTAAGTGTAAAATCGGAAGTGATTATCCGCGTTCAAGATTGGGGAATCGGGATAGAAAAGAAGCATCTGCCCCGCTTGTTCGAACGCTTTTATACTGTCGATAAGGCCAGAAGCAGGGAATTGGGCGGTACCGGCCTGGGCCTTTCGATCGTTAAGCATATCGTCTTGGCTCACCACGGGAATATCACCGTCGAAAGCTCTCCGGATAAAGGAAGCACCTTTATTATTCATCTCCCAACAGCCGATTAATTTTCATTAAAACTAATCATAATTGAATGAATGGCTAATTTAGCCTTAATGGCAAATTTTAATTTGTTGTCAAGAAACGTATTTTACTTAAAAGATCTCAGTTAAGTAAAAAAATTCAGACATGAAAGGAAGTCAGATGCAATTCCTTACATTTGATATTCCAATCGAAAGAGTTACTTGTATAAAAGACATAGCCGAATTCATGCTTTTCTAACTTGATAATAATAATTCCCTAACAATTCAAAAGTATTAAAAGGGCAAAGCATAGTGGTTTGCATATGCATTTGAATAGGTAAACTGTTAAAACACAAAACAGGGAGACGTAATGACAAGAACCCTCAAAATTTTCAACATTATCCTTGTTCTCGCGCTTGCAACCTCGGCATTTGCGGCTGAGACATCAATTAAGGGAACAATTTACGCAGACTGGATGATGAATCAGAGTAAGGGGGCAAAAAACGCTAACGCCTTTACAATCGACCGAGCCTATCTGGGAGCCGAGTCGAAGCTTTCCGATTACACATTCATGCGAATTACTTTCGATATCCGGCCGGAGCGATTTCTCACATCCTCCACCAAGGTCATTGACTCCGCCGGCGATACCGTGACGGTGCCATCTCTTTCCGCCTATAGCGGATTCCCCATAATCCTTAAATACGCTTATGCCGAATGGAAAATTAAGCCGATCGCCAATTATCTTAAGCTTCGCCTGGGCCTTCAGCCTACGCCATATCTTAACTATGCAGAAACTGCCTGGATGCGCCGTTACGTCGCCAAAATGGTTATTGATCAGAACGGCTGGCTATCGACATCCGATTTTGCAGCAGCCGCTGTCGGCACCATTGGTCCTCAGGGAAAACTTGGTGAATTGGAATTGGGAGTCTTCAATGGCACCAAATATAGCGATGTGGTAGAAAACAATAGTAATAAGGATTTGAACTTAGCGGCTAAAATAAATCCTCTATTCAACAACGCGGATTTCGACCAAACCACACTATTCGCCCAATTCTATTCCGGCACGCAGAACAAGGCGATTGTATCTCCAGTCACCGCCTCCGATTGGAAAAACCAGATAGTATCAATTGGCGGTAAACTTGCTTATCAAAAATGGGTTGACGTTGATTTCGATTTGAATTTCAGGTCATTTGGTCAGGGACCCGGAGTAACTGCCATTAAGCAAAAGGGACTTTCATTTT
Source organism: uncultured candidate division Zixibacteria bacterium (assembly GCA_963801605.1). GTDB lineage: Bacteria > Zixibacteria > MSB-5A5 > UBA10806 > UBA10806 > UBA10806. Next base: position 816,593 of record CAWDFP010000006.1, on the reverse strand, counting down.
GGGGGAATCTATACTTAAACGGAGTAGTCCCATCATCTTCGATATTCAGAACATTGGTTCTTTATGTCAGAGTCGATCAATATGATCCCAATACCAAGATCGACAAAGACGGCAACACCATGGTTGTCGGCGGACTCGAATGTCTGCCCGTTAAGGGTGTAAGGGGTTCAATTGGCTATAAGCAAACAAGCTTCCAGGCCCCCAATACAGACCCTCAAAAGTTTTTGTTTGTAAATACTGAATTCAAGTTTTAACATTCACGAATTAAATAAGGAGATTTATATGAGGAAACTAATGATAATCGCCCTGGCAATGCTACTGCCGGGCTTGACAATGGCAGCAAATACCATCACTGTTAAGGGATCCGATACGATGGTGAGATTGGGCCAGCGCTGGGCAGAAGAATACATGAAAATCCATCCGGACGTTGTCATTCAGGTCTCAGGAGGAGGATCGGGAACCGGTATCGCCGCGCTAATTAACGGCACCACAGATATCTGCGAAGCCTCGCGAGACATGAAACCGCAGGAATACGATGATGTTAAGGCTAAGGGAAACGCTGCTTATCGAGTATCTGTAGCTTTAGATGGTATTGCAGTCTTTCTGAACGAAGCAAATCCCGTTAAGGAGTTGACATTAGCTCAACTAAAAGGAATCTATACCGGTTCAATCACCAATTGGAAAGAGGTCGGAGGACAGTCTCACACTATTATTTTATACGGCCGCGAAAATAGCTCCGGCACCTACGCCTATTTTAAGGAGAAAGGTACTCACCAATGAGGATTACGCCGAAGCTACCCAGACTTTGCCCGGCACCGCTGCAGTAGTTAACGCTGTTGCTAACGATAAATTCGGCATCGGTTACGGCGGTCTGGCCTGGGGCAAAGGAGTTAAATATGTGGCGGTTAAAAACGATGATAAATCAACTGCCATAATTCCAAGTAATGAGACGGTGACCAATAATACATACCCTATTTCGCGCGAACTTTACTGGTTCACTAACGGCACACCTAAGGGCGCAGTCAAGGATCTATTAAACTGGTCACTTTCCCCGGAAGGGCAAAAAATCGCTCAGGAAACTGATTACGTTCCGCTTCCCAAAGAAGTGGCTGAAAAAAATCAGATTAAATAACCCCCCTCCATGGCTATTACGTTGGGCGAGGAACTATGCCTCGCCCATAGCCGTTTGAAGGCATAATGAATAAATACGAATTTAAGCCAAAATCGAAAATAAAAGAACTGCTGGGCGAGAAGATTATCGCGATGAGCGCCTTTACAGCGTTAATAGTAATTCTGCTAATATTTATTTTTATATTTAAAGAATCGTTACCGATATTTACCAGCGCCAAAGTTCAAAACGAGGCCAGCCTATCAAAGCTTTTTTTAAAACAGCAGTATTATGCCGGTCATGAACCCAAATATTCCTGGCAACCCAACTCAGATGTGCCCAAATATTCCTTATTGCCGCTCTTCCTGGGGACACTCAAGGCCGCGTTAATTGCGATGCTATTTGCAATTCCCTTAGGAGTTGGAGCTGCGATTTATTCGGCGGAGTTCGCATCAAAAAGAATGCGAGAGATAATTAAACCCACAATCGAACTTCTGGCGGGTATTCCATCGGTCGTCCTGGGCTTTTTTGCATTGATTGTTCTAGCATCCATTCTTCAAAAACTATTCAACTTCACATATAGACTCAATGCTATCAATGCCGGTATAGCATTAGGAATAGCGGTCATCCCGATCATTTTTACGCTGGCCGAGGATGCTATGACTGCCGTGCCTAAATCCCTTAGAGAAGCCGCCATGGCTCTGGGGGCTAATCCCTGGCAAGTTTCGTTTACGATGGTACTACCGGCGGCTCTGCCGGGAATCGCGGCCGGAATTGTACTTGGATTCGGACGGGCTATCGGAGAGACAATGATAGTTTTGATGGCGTCAGGAAACGCAGCAATAACGTCCGCCAGTTTTACCGATTCTATCAGGACGCTCTCCGCAACCATAGCCGCTGAACTGGCTGAAGTAGTTTTTGGAAGCGCCCATTATAACGTCCTGTTTTTCATAGGGGCGCTCTTGTTTGTTTTTACTTTTATTATTAATCTCGGCGGCGAATTAATTTTATCGAAACTAAAGGACAAATTCCAGGGCAAGACCAGATGACTAAGGATTATAATCAAACTTTGCTCAATGTTTCGGAAGTGAGTGCGCTTCATTTGAAACCCAAATCCCGAGGGATAATTCCAATAGGCCTGACACTTCTGGCAGTAATTATAATTTTGACAATACTTGCCATTATAATAATAAACATCGTTGTTAACGGCGCAGGCACTATCTCCTGGAAATTCCTGACCCAGGCGCCGGAACAGGGAATGACAGCTGGCGGCATTTTCCCGGCCATCTTTGGGACCGTAGCCCTGGTGATTTTAATGGTTATCTTTGGAGTGCCAATCGGAGTATTAACGGCCATTTATTTACAGGAATATACCCGGCCGGATTCAAAGATCACGAAATTAATACGAATCGGCGTAAATAACCTGGCGGGCGTACCATCGATCGTATTCGGATTGTTCGGCCTGGGTTTCTTTGTGGGCTTCATAGGAGCCGGAATAGATAAGACATTCTATCATTCCGGCCAATTGGCCTGGGGACAGCCGGCGTTAATCTGGGCCGCTCTAACGATGGCGCTTCTAACTCTTCCTGTGGTAATTGTCTCTACCGAAGAAGCGCTGCGGACAATTCCACGAGAATTGAAAGAAGCGAGTTATGCTTTGGGCGCCACCAAACTGCAAACAATCTGGCGAGTTATTTTACCGCAGGCATTGCCGGGCATACTAACCGGTGGAATTCTGGCGATAAGCCGCGGAGCCGGAGACGTGGCTCCTATCATGTTTACAGGAGTAGCGTATTATTTATCATATCTTCCCCACAGGCTGAATGATCAGTTTATGCAGCTTGGATACCACGTATATGTCATGGCCACCCAGTCGCCGGACGTGGAAAAGACCAAGCCGATTCTATATGGTACAGTTTTGGTTTTATTGATACTGACATTTCTGTTGAATATTGTAGCTATTTTTATCAGATCGAAAATGAGGAAAAATCGTGCGAGTTGATGATCGAACAGCAAATAAAATATCCGATTCTGGAACGGAAATTGTGATGCCCGAAACAAACCGCGACAGGCCATATAAGATGATCGCCAGAGAATTAAATTTTTATTACGGCTCTTTCCGGGCGCTTATCGATATATCTTTAGATATCGAAGAGAACAAAGTCAGCGCCTTGATCGGTCCTTCGGGCTGTGGCAAATCGACATTTCTTCGCACGCTTAACCGTATGAATGAAACGATTCCCGGTACCCGGCTTGAGGGGACGGTACAGCTCGATGACATAGAATATTTATAAAGATATTAAGGATGTTTCCACGGTTCGGACCCGCGTGGGTATGGTCTTTCAAAAATCAAACCCCTTTCCAAAATCGATCTTCGAAAATGTCGCCTACGGCCTTAAGGTAAATGGTATTACCGATAAAAATATCATAGCGGAGGCTGTCGAGGAAACACTCAAAAGAGCCTTTCTGTGGGAAGAAGTCAAAGATAAGCTTGACGATAGCGCCTATATGCTTTCGGGAGGCCAGCAGCAGAGACTTTGTATCGCACGCGCTCTGGCGGTCCGTCCCGAGGTTCTGTTAATGGATGAGCCCGCATCGGCGCTGGACCCGATTTCAACGTCTAAAATTGAGGACCTGATCGGAGAGCTAAGGAAAAACTATACAATTGTTATCGTAACTCACAATATGCAGCAGGCCGCCCGCATTTCGGATTATACCGCCTTTTTCTATGAGGGTCATTTAATCGAGTTCGGGCCAACCAAACAGATATTTACAAAGCCCCAAATAAAGCGCACCGAGGATTATATTACCGGCCGCTTTGGATGAAAGGTAGCTTATTATGGCACAGCATCTGCAACGAGAAATAGATAAGTTAAAAAAGGAGATACTCAGCCTGGGCGCCCTGGTAGAAAACAGCGTTCAGATAGCCGTTCGAGCTATTGACGATAGAGATTCCACTTTGGCCGAAAAGGTGGTTAAATCGGATTTTGAAATTGACCAGGCCGAGGTAAACCTCGAGGAAAATTGCCTTAAAATATTGGCGCTCCATCAGCCTGTGGCAATTGATTTGCGTTTCATCATTGCAGTTTTAAAGATTAATAACGACCTGGAACGCATCGGGGATTTGGCAGTGAATATTGCCGAAAGGGTAAAATTTATAACTTCACAACCGAACGTCAGGATACCATTTGATCTTCCAGGGCTGGCCGAAAAAACAAGCTGGATGCTGCGAAATAGCCTTGATTCGCTGGTCAAGTTTGATACGTCCATAGCCAGTCATGTTATTGCCGCTGATGATGAGGTCGATGCCATAAATCGGGAAATGTATGATCTGGTTAAGAATGCGATAAAAGCTCATCCCGAACATGTGGATGCGCTAATACCTTACCTTTCGGTTTCAAGATATTTGGAGCGTATCGCCGATCATGCCACCAATATCTCCGAAGATGTTATTTACATGGTTGATGGGGTCATAGCAAGACATCGCACAGAGGAGTTTCATCCTAAGGCCAGTTTATAAGCGCCTAAAAAGAATATTGTAATCATCATAATTTGCCGGGACGGCCATCTCTGATGCCCCATAATTTTGGATATACCAAGTAGCCCTACCGTCCCTATCCTCTTGCGACACAAACGGTAAGGGTGGGTCCCGTTATCTGGTCCCAGCAAATATTATTGGATTAATCCATAAAAAACACCAAATTCCTCTTTACATAATAATAGTATTTATTATTATATATTCAATGGTCAGGCGCAATTCCAAAATATGATCATGAGTCAAGCCAATTAATCTGAGGCTTTATGACGGCTCAAAAGGAGTGAAATTATGGAGACAATTGAACCAATCATCGCCGCTCACCCGGTATTTAAGAATTTCAATGATGCCGAGATAAATCTTTTAGTGGGATGCGCTTCTAATCAGGTATTTAATCCCGAACAATATATCTTCCGGGAAGGGGCTGAAGCCGACGCTTTTTATGTCATCCGCCATGGACGGGTAATCGTAGAAGTCTTTTCGCCCTGGCAGGGTCCGATATGTATCCAAACATGCACCGAAGGTGATGTTTTGGGATGGTCATGGTTTGTCCCTCCTTTTAAGTGGCGATTTGATGCCCGTACCAGCGAACAAACCCGGCTTATAGCGCTCGACGGCAAATGCCTTCGTTCAAAATGCGAAACAGACCACAATCTCGGATATAAAATGATGCAGGTATTTACCGAAATAATGGCTGAACGTCTCGATTCCACCAGACTTCAGCTTCTTGATATCTACGGTAGATAATCCTTAAATAGTTTTAAGTCTCCTCTCTGATATTCTAATTAATGGGCTTGCCCATTTCTCATAGTACAATTTACTATTGCACGTATTAAGATTGATATTATATTGATTTTGAAAATTCGATTGGCTTGTGAATGCCTGAATTAATCGAATTTGGCGCTTCTGTACGAAAAATCAGTTCTGCGACAAATGAAAAAAAATGATTTAACAAACGATGCAATCTTGATCCGTTTGATGGTGCGCGAAATTAATAAAAGGTGGAAATGGTGAACAGAATTTTAATTTGGGGGGGCTTTAGCATCGCTATTCTATTTCAGTTAGCCGGTGCCCAACAACCTTTGTTAAGCGGCTGCTCCTCCGCAGGAAACGTTGGACAGCCGGTATTGTTCAACTGCGATTTTACTGGGGCAGTTGGAAATGGCGTCACTCTACATTATCGAGGCCAAACCGAAACCAGCTTCAATCAGGTTTCTATGCCATTGCTGAATGAACCTCCATTTTACGAATTCACTTATCAGTCCGATATTAATTTTGCTGTAAATCCCGGAATTCTCGAATATTATTATAGCACCGCCCAGGATTCATTTGCAATTACTCAATCGCCCAAAAATACCACCAATCAATTCCCGCCGCCACTTTATCGATATGCGAATTTTATCCGTGATGCCAGCGGCGACATGGCTGGTGGCTCCGATGGAAACTGGTTGGATCTCACAGACAACGGCATGAGTTATTCCGATACTAAATTTTATTGCTTTTTGAAAAATGTATCCGGCACCTGGCCACAAAGCCAGTTTCTGACCTATTATGCTTATACTTTCGGATTCATGATAACCTCGGGGCCGGATTCATCATTCTATGCCCTGGTTTATGCCAATATTCCGCTAATGATATCATCAGGTCTTTATATCCTTGACCGTGTTGATTCCACATATACAAGAATAGGCGATATCAGCTCAACCATTAGCGGGGGCGCTCTTCACATGTCCTGTTTATTAAGCGAATTTTCATCCGATCCCGCCTGGCCTGGTTGGCCTCCTCCTGAGGGCTATATTATTCCGATGGGGGCAACTCTGACCGCCAGCATTTCAGAACAAATGGTAAACGATATGACTTATCCGGCCATCTACCAGCCTCAAACGCAGTTCCTAACTTTCAACTCCAACAATCCGCCCACCTTATATGCATCGCATTTGGAGGCAGATTCAGGCGTGGGGATTTATCCAAGAGTTAAATACCTGGATCAAGATAATAATCTGCCGGTGTTGCGAACTTTTCGTTTCGATTCGGAATCATTTATCCTTGGCAGTATCGATCATTTTTACTCCGATACATCGGAATTTGAAGCTAATCTCCCCTGGCCGGGAGGCGCGGGCTGGCACCATTATTATTTCGAATTCTCTGATGGCCTCAATGCGGTGCAATCACCGCTTGATTCAATTCGCTTTTTCGCACCGGCTTGCGAATATGTCTCGGGGGATATAAATGGTAGTGGCGGCGCCAACGGTATTGACGTTGTCTACGGCGTGAGCTTCCTCAAGGGCGGCCCCCCACCTCCAATTTATTGCGATTGTTCATCTCATCCAGATTTTCATTACGTCGCGGGTGATGTTAATAGCTCCTGTTCATTCAATGGAATTGATATTACCTATTTTGTTACTTACCTCAAGAGCGGACCTGCTTTAGCCTCCTGCCCCGACTGCCCACCGTCAAGGCTTAATCCGCCCTTGACACCCAAATTTAAGAAATCTACAACTCCCGGCAATGTGACTATTCCATTCAAATTGCCGATAGCTATCCTTCTGAAATGAAAACCTGGCAGTGACTTAAAAGGGCGGTCATATGACCGCCCTTTTCTAATGATATTTAGAAAACCTAAATTATGATTATCTAAATTTGACCAACCGATTCGGGTAACTGCCTATCCAGTACTTCCCTTAATTTCAATCCGAGCATCTCTTTCCTGAATGGCTTTTGAATATAATCGGCCTGCGATTCCAGGATTTTATGCTGAATGAAAGCACTATCGGTATAACCGGACATGAAAATGATTTTAATGGCCGGCACTACTTTTTTAATATTTATAGCAAGCTCGTCGCCGCTCATGCCGGGCATTATCATATCAGTTAGCAGGAGCTTAATTTCGTTTCCTCTCTCTTTACAAACCTCAATTGCCTGGAAACCATCACTTACAACAATTGCATCGTAACCCAAGTCGATCAAAAGGCGCATGGTCAGATTCCTGACGACATCCTCGTCCTCAACCACCAATATTGTCTCATTCCCCCTTATCTCACCTTTTTCCAACTCCAGCATCTTGGTTCCATCAAGGTTGTCTACGAATCGCCGCAAATATATCTTAAAGGTCGTACCAACTCCAAGTTGGCTTTCCAATTCGATAAAGCCTTTGTTCTGCTCGACTATACCGTAAACGGTTGAAAGGCCCAGGCCGGTGCCTTTACCCAGTTCTTTGGTAGTGAAAAACGGCTCGAAAATATGAGGCTTGATATCATCGGGAATCCCGGAGCCGTTATCCGAAACGGTCAGCATCACGTACTCGATGTGGTCGATCTTTATCGCCGCCTCGTCATCCCGACATTCAGCGACAGTGTTTTCTGTCTTAATTATTAGTTTTCCACCGTCGTGCATGGCATCATGAGAGTTAACAGCTAAGTTCATTAATATTTGCTCAATTTGCCCGGGGTCCGCTTTGACTTGCCATAAATCATTTTCGGTTTCAACTACTAAATCAATATTTTCGCCGATTATACGCTTTAGCATCTTATTCATGTCAACGACTATCGAATTGAGATTGAGCACTTTGGGCTGAATGATTTGTTTTCTGCTGAAAGCCAAAAGCTGACGGGTCAAGGACGCGGCCCGCTCACCTGCTTTCTTAATTTCGTCAACATCCGCGATAAGATTGTCCTGCCCTTTGAGACCAACGCGCAACAACTCGCTATATCCGATAATTGCTGTTAAAAGATTATTAAAATCATGCGCCACCCCACCGGCCAAACGCCCGATTGCATCCATCTTCTGCGATTGCAAAAGCTGTTGTTCGAGGGTTACCTGTTTAGTAATATCACGCTTTACTGCCACAAAATTGATAACGGCTCCAGTATTATCAAATACGGGAGAAATAGTTATTTCCTCGTTTAGCGGAGTGCCGTCCTTCTTATGATTTAATATGGTACCCGACCATGTCCGTCCCGCTTTTAGTTTTTTCCAAATATCTTCGATCAGCTTATAATCCTGATTTTCGGATTTTAATAAAGAGAACTCAAGGCCGACTACTTCATCCTTCTTTCGGCCCGTAATTTTTTCATAGGCGGGATTAACATATTGCACAATTGTATTAGTATCCATTATTACAACGGCGTCCGCCGATTGTTCGATGGCAGTGGCCAATCTTCGAAGTGTCTCTTCGGCCCGTTTGCGCTGGCTGATATCCCTTACCACCGCATGAAGCATCTTCTTTCCATCTATGGTGATTGCTTTGAGAGACACTTCACAATCTATTAGCTTTCCCTTTTTATTCTGATGCTGCCAATTAAAATATTGAGGTTTTCCCGAATGCGCGGCATTTACATACGCTGTAGAAACTACATCGGATACTCTGCCATCCGGTTGAGTCGCGGGCGAAAATTCTACCGGAGACCTGCCTATTAACTCATTGCGTTCATACGCCAACAATTCACAGGCTTTTTGATTGCAATCTATAAATCGATCTGTCATTAAAAATGAAGCATCAGCTGAATTTTCGAAAATTGTGCGAAACTTTGTTTCGCTTTCTTTTAGGTTGCTCTGAGCCCGTAACTGTTCGGTAACGTCGGTGGCAAAATTTAGAGTGGCCGGTTTCCCGTCCCACATTATCTTAACCGCATCAACACGGAGCCACTTATAAATTCCGCCAGACGCCATGACTCTGAAGGGTTCGGGTTTATCGAATTGTTTGCCCTCAACGCGGGCTTTGAATCGTCTGACGACCAGGTCTTTGTCGTCAGGATGAATATAATCGGTCAGATTTCGATCAATGACATAAGCATCGCTATAGCCAAGAATTTCAGCCAGCTTATTGTTGGAAAATACAATTTTGAATTCTTGTATGACGAATATGGCCTCGCCTGCGTTTTCGAACAATAAACGATATTTTTCTTCGGAGACGCGAAGGTCATTTTCCATGATAGCGCGCTTAAAAAATGATCCCGCTTCCAGCGCCAGCATCCAGACTGAATTTAAACCAAGTTCGTCTGGCGGTACGGCTCTGTAAGAGGAAAGATTTAAGAATCCGAAAACATCATTGCCGACCCGAAGCGGTACGCTGTAAGCATGTTTTATACCGTTAGCCTGAATAAGTCTCAAAATATCCTCAGATATTTTGCAAACATCCAAAGGCCTATCGGAAATCAGGGCCAGACTTACGGGCGGCTCTGAGACAGGCATTTCCGAGACCATTTTGACGAAAGTATCCGGTAAGCCTTTATGTAGATGAAGAAGCGCGATTTGATCTTTAATTAAATATATCCCGCCGCCGTCCATTTCAGTTATCTCTATGGCGGCCTCTAATAACGGGGGCATCATTTCATTAATGTTACTGATCGAGTTTAGTGTCACTAACACCTGGCTGATATGCTCATTGATTTTTGCCGAGCGAGCCAACCGATTCTCCGCCTGCAGCCGTTGAGTGATATCGAGGCCATAAATGTTAACATACCCCGATTCCGAAACAGGCGCCAATAATAGCGAATAAACTCGGTCGTCAAATTTAATGGTTTCTTCCCTATTCAATCCTATTTTAAGGGTTTCGGACATTATTTCTATCCATTGGTTCGGCAGAAGATCGCCAATCTTACAATCCCAACCGCTTAGAATCGGGGCGCTGCTTGAATTCGCATATAGTAATTGTCCGCTTTTTGAAATGCGCAAAACAGGAGCGGGGTTCTCAGCCGGGAACCTCGATAGATCCCGAATATGTTTTTCATTTTCAATTCGTTCATTAATATCTCGAAGAATTCCCTCAACTCCCAATATTTCGCCATTGGGACCGCGATAGTACTGGCTATTTACCGAAGCATAGAATTGACTTCCATCAACGCGTTTCAGAGTTACCTGGTGGTCGCGTACAAAGCCCTTAGCCTGGAGCTCCTTAAGAAATAGTGTTCTTTCTTCGGGATTAGCATATAAATCGCGAGCGACATTGACGTTAATCAATTGGTCTACGGAGTCATATCCCAAAAACTTTGGCCCGGCGGAACTCAACATGGTTAGGTTCCCATCGATATCAGTCCGATAAAACACGTCCTGCATATTTTCGATAACCATCCGGTATTTTTGTTCGCTTTCGCGCAAAGCTTCCTCGGCCTTTTTGCGTTCGGTAATATTTCGACAAACGCAGAATATTAACTTTTTCCCTCCGCACATTGAACCGTTGGTACTGATTTCAACATCGATGATGCTGCCATTCTTGCAAAAATGCTTGGTTTCGAAATGATCGCCTTTCTCGTCTACCGCTTGAATCATTTCAAGCAGTTTTTCTCTGGGCCACTGGCGATCCCAATCCCATACATATAGCTGACGAACTTCCTCCATCGAGTAACCAAGCATTTCGGCGTAACTCCGGTTTGCCTCATAGACCTTACCATTATCGTCCAGGATTACGATTCCATCGCGGGATTGATCCATAAGTATGCGACGACGGAGGACTTCCTCGGCCAAAGCTTCCTCGGTTTGTTTGCGCTCGGAAATATCTTCGGTCAAGATTACGATTTTTTCAACCTGACCATTGGCATCCTTGATAGCATAAAAATGCTGCGATACCCAATGATCTCCGCCTTCATGGTGAAATAATAATTTCGCTTCGGGCACATGAAGATAACCGCCCTGTTCGTAAATGTCTCTGATTTTTGAATGCCATACTTTCAGATAATCATCGCTTTGATTGAATTTCAACTCCTGGCATGTGTTAGCCATAAGTCTTTTGATATCTTCATCGGACTTATTCCATATTTTTTGCCAGGCCTTATTACAGCTTATAAGTTGTCCCGTATGGCTTCGAACTGATATTCCAAGTGGCGAATGTTCGATTACCGCCCTGTTATAAGTCTCCGCAGCCCTAATAGATTCTTCAGCTTTTATTCGTTCTGTAATATCCCGGAAAAACCATATCCTTCCATAATACTTGCCATCATTTCCAATCATCGGAGCGGAATAACGATCAAAGGTCCGTCCGTCTTTCAAAACTAATTCGTCTCGACTGGTTTCAAAATGATGTTGATAGAGATATATTACTTTATATATGAATTGTTGAGGATCCGACATTTTTTCCATAACGCTTTTCAATACCGGTTCGTCGATTTTAGCGGCCAGCATTTCTGATGGAATGTTGAATAAATCAACGAATCTTTTATTGAAAGAAAGTATATTGCCGGATTCGCCAACTACGAGAATCCCATCGATAGCAGCTTCCTGCTGAGTTGAAAGCAGCAAATTTCTGAATTTTAATTCATTTTCAGCGCGTTTTCTGTCGGATATATCTTGAAATATGGCAGCAACATAACCCGGCCGGGGGCTATAAATGGCGGTTTCAAAATATTGCCCGGTATCGTACCTATCGCGTTCAACCATTGCCGATATCGTGCCTTTTGCCAGTTTGCCATATTCACGAATCCAGTCCATATTAATGCTGGGGAAAAGATCCGTTATCGTCTTGCCGATAACATCATCCTTTTTAAATCCCATCAACTTCTCAAACGCGGAGTTCACTTCGACGTAACGGGCGTCTCGAGCCTCGCCATTATCATCATATAAAATTTCATATAATACAAAACCATTGATCATGTGCTCAAATAGCGAATGGAACTGCCTTTCGCTTTCGGCAAGCTGTTGTGCTGCCTTTTTTCTCTCAGTAATATCACGGACAATCGCCCACATGCCGGTAGGATTGCCTGAATCGCTTTTCGTCAATGTCACCCGCAATTCAACCGGGAAGACCGTGCCATCTTTACGACGGAATTCCTTTTCATAAACATCCGAATAACCGCGTGGAATTATTTGTTCTCTGACGATTTTTGCATCTAATTCATGCCACTTTTCAGGAGTAAAATCCGAGTAAGTAAGCTGGCGAAGCTCATCCGCTGAATATCCAAGCATGTTTCGATAGACTTCATTAAAATCAATAAGATTTCCATTTAAATCAGCATTGGCAAAGGCATCGATCATGCTCTCATGGAGATTTCGATATTTTGCCTCGCTTTCGACCAGGTCAATTTCGGCAGTTTTATGTTCAGTAATATCTCGAGCCGATGAGAGGGCACCGATTATTTTGCCTTGTGAATCTCGCAGGACCTTGCATCTCCAGCTTAGCAGTCGCCTCTTACCGTCGCGGCGACGCTGCCAGCTCTCCAGAAGAATGATATCATCTAAACCATGAAAGAGCGGGTCGACAGCTTCCAGGGTGTTTTGTTCGTCTTCAAAATAATAATCGGCTGCTTTTCCAATTACGTCATCTCCGAAGAATTCATACCCTGCTTTGTTTGCCCAGGTGTATAATTTGTTATTGTCAACTTCCATAATTATGTCGGGCACAGACTCTATTATTGCCTCGTTACGGGAGGCTATCGCCCTCAATTTTTCTTCAGATGCCTTTAAGGTATCCTTTGCCATTTTTTGTTCGGTAATATCTCTACCAACTCCTACGATCGCAATAACGTTGTTTTGGCCATTAAGCATTGCGGTATTCGACCAGGCGAGCCATTTCCAACCGTTTTTAGTCAGAGCACGCATTTCGTGATTATTATTATATGGAGGCTTGAAAAGACATTCCATTGCGTTTGCAGTCGAGGCTCTCTCATCTGCAGAAACAAGAGATAAATAATTCTTGCCAAGTAAATCTGCCTGGTTTTCTCCGAACATATTGCAAAACGATTCGCTTACGAAAAGAAATTTCCCATCATTATCAACCTTTACAACTAAATCATTTTGATTTTCAATGAGTAGACGATAATTCGATTCTGAATCCCGAAGCGCTTGCTCGGATCTTTTTCGATCTGTAATATCCCTGATTATTCCCCACATCGCGGAGGGTTTGCCCTTATTATCTTTGATGAGGATAGTACGCAGTTCAACGGGGAATATTGTCCCATCTTTACGTTCATATTCCTTTTCATAGACTTCGGAATATCCCCTGGGCAGAACTTCGTCCATGATAATTCTGGATTCCATGTCATGCCACTTTTTGGGGGTCAAATCCTGGTATGAAAGTTGCCGAATTTCGTCAGAAGTGTAGCCCAGCATATTTACATAAGCTTCATTAAATTCAATAATATGCCCTTCCATATCAACCATGGCAAAGCCATCTCTTATGCTTTGATAAAGCGTACGATATTTAGTTTCGCTATTTTGTAATTCTTCTTCTGCTTTATTACGAACGGTAATATCTTCAACTGTGCCCTCGTAATAAAGAATTACTCCGTTTTCATCGCGGATAGCTCTGGCGTATTCGTTTATGGCGATGCAATTACCATTTTTTGTTCGCCATAAATATTCCATTCCTTTGATTTCCCCGGTTTGTTCCATAAGCCGTTTAAATTCGCTACGAGTTGGACCGCCTTGACCATAGCCTTCGAATTCAAGATTGCGCCTGGCTAACTCATCAAAGGAATTAAATCCCAGCATCTTGATTAGCGCCGGGTTGGCATGTAGAATCCGGCCATCTACAGTTGTTTTATATATGCCTATTGGAGATTCATTAATTAAACTTTCAAAATGTTCTTTGCTTTTAATTAGTTCCTCATCTGCTTTTTGCTTTTCTCGTCGTAATTGGGCCTCATACAGCTCTCTTGTTATAACGTTATTGAGCCGCATCAGATTTGATTTTATAACAAAATCATGAGCTCCCGCTTTCAATAAATCAACTGCGGTTTCTTCTCCGATTTTTTCTGAAATAAAGATAAATGGCAAATTCTGGCTGCTGTCTTTAGCGATCGTGAGCGGGTCTACGGCTCCAAAATCCGGTAAAGAATATTCCGAAATGATGATATCCCAATGGTCGTTAATAAGCGCCGAGCGCATCTCCTCGGCCTTCCCTACTCGTTGACTCACTGGCCTGAAACCATCTTGAGAGAGTTCACGAAGAATTATGGCGATATCGGCTTCACTGTTTCCGATAAAAAGAATTCTGATTACCTTGTTCATCTCTTATTCCTCAGGCAAAGATCGATTTTGTACCAATCATTATTGTCGGCCTTTGCATGTCGAGGCACGGCAAATACTTATAGGGGCAATAACCACGGTTATATTATCGGCAGATAATAGTTATTATTGACAATAGCTCTAATTCCAATAAATGCAAAATTCCTGTTCCGTATCAGGCTTGCAAAAGAGTTTATTATTAATGGGAATCCGATACTATCGCATCTTGAATTTCGACTAAATCCGTAAAAATCCTCTCAATCGGTTTTATAACTATTGGGGCAGAAATAAATAATATCTCCTAAGGATACAATTGCCCAATATTGCCCGCGATGGTATATTTTGTCTTAAAGTTTAACACCTAAGCTGGAGAACGCCTTGAAAGCCTTGATCCTTATCGTATTAGTAACGTTTTTGCCATTACTTTCTAACGCCCAGGATTTAAGCCTGTTTGATTCCGTTATGGTCCAAGTGAATATGACCGTGGCGGATATTCATTTCGACCAGGACGAGATGGCCGGATGGGGAGGCGATACCTGGCGTCTCTCATATTTTACCCTCTTTCATAAAAATCCCCTCAAATTACCCAAATACGGTAAGCTTAATCTTGAATCGTTTAGAAGCGACTGCGGAAATATAAATGCACTTATTTCGGGCGCGGGACGAAAGATCGATTGTCCGGTTCGTCGCGGGCTTATTGATGATCCCATTATAAAATATTCACCCGATTCTTTGGCTCATCCAACCTTTATGGAAAAGAGCAATCTGCTCGAAGGGCTGCAGTATCAAAAACTGAGAAATAAAATCGATCTGCTTTTCGCCTTAATTAATGATAGCTCTTTCATTTATAATCAAACTTTCGGGAAAACAGACAGAGCCAAAGTTCAATCTCAAATCTTCAAACACTTTGTGGCCGACAGTCAAAAATATAACGATATGATTGAGGGACTTTCAGCATCGGTCGATTTCAACCGGATGGTGGGTGGAGCCGAAGATATAAGTGAAGCCTTGATATGGGCAGCCGATTCACTTGAGTATTGCTCATTTCCCGATCATCGAGTGACGATAAAAACGCCTTATGGCTTGATTATAATTGGCACTAAAGAAAGTGATGATTATACCTATAAAATACCTCCTTTGCTAATACTTGATCCGGGAGGAGATGACACCTATCATCTTTCCGGGTATCCAGTCGAATATCCGTTAACTGCGATCATCGATGTTGCCGGAAATGACAGGTATATTTCCTCGGACTCCACAACTCCCGGAATTGGTGGGGCGATTCTGGGGATGGCTGTAGTAATCGACAAGTCCGGGGATGATCTTTATCAGGGGATTAATCTCACCCAGGGGAGCGCCCTGTTTGGCGTCGGGGTTGTAATGGATAACAACGGTAATGACAAATACCGCGCTAAATTCTATTCTCAAGGTTCGGGATCATTTGGCCTTGGCATTCTAAGCGACAGCACCGGAGACGACTCTCTTTACTGCTGGGCGAACTCCCAGGGCTTTGGATATACCAGAGGCTGCGGCCTTTGTATCAATTACTCCGGAAACGACAGCTACATTGCCGAAGATAGCATTCTATTTGCTCCCGGTCAGCAGACCAAAGAGCATAACGCCTCACTTTCCCAGGGAGTGGGATTTGGCAAGCGCGCCGATTATATAGATGGCCACAGCTGGGCCGGAGGCGTTGGTATTCTTTGTGATATAATGGGAAATGATCATTACTCCGCTGGACTGTTCGCCCAGGGATGCGGATATTGGTTTGCGGTGGGAATGCTGCTTGATGGGGCCGGGGATGATATTTATAAGAGCGTCTGGTACACCCTCGGCTCAGGAGCGCATTTTGCAGTGGGATATCTCGATGATTTCGCCGGTAACGATATCTATACCGCATCGATGAATATGTCGCTGGGCTCCGGTCATGATTTCACCATAGGCTATCTTAACGAACGAGGCGGAAACGATACGTATAACGCTCCCAGCCTGTCATTAGGCGGCGGCAATTTTCAGGGAATCGGAATATTCCATGACTGGAGCGGCGACGATACTTACAGCGCCAAGGGGGATTTTACTCTTGGTGGCGCCAATGGACTTAATCAGGGAGCCAGGGCATATTTGTACACCTTCGGCATTTTTATAGATGGTTCCGGAAATGATAATTACAGCAAAAGTTGGGCAAAAAACGGGACTCGTTGGATAACCCCTAAATCCGATTCGACCAAACCGGCACCATTTGAAATTGGCGTAGGGATAGATAAATAATATTAAGCGATGCCGATCCGTCATCGCGCCGTTTGCAAGCTGGAAACAGGGTATATCCTATTCTAAATTAAATCTCTGAACTAAGCCAAGACTAATCAGGTTTTTTTTAGACGAGGTGTTTTGTTTCTACATTTGTACCATGCCCAGTTTTCGTTTTATAAAGCCTTATAAATTAATATCTTATACACATTCACATGCCTTTGGCGGCTAATAAAATCAGCATAAAATGCTTGTTTTCCTGAGACGAGGCATTATATTATTGGTGCAATTATTTATTCTGCAAGCTCTTTTGGGATACGGGGAAATAGCCAATAGCGAAATAATACTTCTTTGTAGCATGTTCGCAAATAAAATGTGATTCTAAAATATTTTTTCGAATGTAAAAACGATGTTTTCTTGGGAGGAGACATGAAAGTTGGGATCTGGTGTATCGTTTTATTGTGTCTTCCTGTTTGGGCATTAAATGCCGCTACAAACAGGGTTGTGCTGGCGCCGGGGAATATCGAGGAAGCCCCAATTCAAAAGCTCAGTTCCTCAAATACCGAAACCTCGCTTGAGTTCAAGATAGCGGGCATCGAAAATGAAGAAATACAGGCTGGCGGAGTGACCGCGCAAAAGGTTACGCCGATCACGTCACAACCAGATAAATTCGGAGAAATAGCCGAACTTGGCCTGCCGGATCTTCCACTTTTTACACAGCTTGTAGCTATTCCTGATCAAGCCGGTGTAACCCTTGAAATTATTTCGGCCTCTTTTGAAATCCTTGAAAACTACGATATCATGCCAACTCAGCCTCCTCCTTTGGAAGGTACGGACGAAGAGTATGCCTTTACCAAAGATGAGCAAGCGTATCAGAAAAATGAATTTTTCCCATCGGAAGTCGTTCAATTGGGCGAGCCGATCATCATGCGTGATTTGAGAATGATTCAAACTGTTGTAAATCCTATTCAATATAATCCCGTTACGAAACAGTTGAAAGTATATACCGATATTCAATATCGTTTGAATTATTCGGGCACCGACAATCGGAACGTTAAAATTCGACGTTCAAATTACATTTCCGAAAGTTTTCTGCCGCTTTACCGCGAGTTGGTACCCAACGCTGACGAAATGCTGGCATCCTATGAACCTGCCAGGGGCGGTTATGTAATCATTGCCAAGGCGGCTTTGGTCGATTCACTTAAGGCGGTAGCCTTATGGAAACACCAAAAAGGTTATATATCGAGAATTGTGCCAACTACCGAAATTGCACCGGGAGGATCTCCGACTTACACTCAGATCTTTAATTACCTCAGGACAGCTTATCAAACCTGGGAAGTTCCTCCCGAATATGTAATGATTGTCGGTGACGTGGATGGTTCATATCCGTCCCGTATTACCCATACTCGGGCTACCCCTCAGACAACGGTTACGCTTGTGTCGATGGAACGGATTATATACCCGATATTTTTATAGCGCGAATGTCGGTCGATGCTATGCTTGATTTCAGAATTGCCATCTCAAAGATATTCAAATACGAGAAAACTCCTCTCATGCGCGATGCCGAACATTGGATTCGCGGCCTTTCAGTGGGCTATACCTACTATAATACTTCTCGCTTGACTACTCTCTGGGTAAGACAACTTGTACTTCAGGACGGTTTTGCTCGTGTTGATACCGTATATGGCACAAGTATTGATCCCAGGGTTCTAAATTACATGAATACAGGCCCAGGCATGATATGGTACAGGGGCGCCGGTGACGAATCACATTGGTGGGGTCCGGAGCTTACGATTTCGAATCTTCTCTCGATGCCTAACAGTCAAAAGCTGGGAGTCATGACTCCTCTCACTTGCGGATTGGGCGATTTTGGCACAGAGTGTTTCGGAGAAACCTGGATTCGTATGGGATACACTCCCGACAGTCTCAAAGGAGGTCCGGCTTTCTTCGGAGTCAGCGACCACTTTACGCATACCAAATGGAATAACCCAATTATGGTCGGCTATTTCGACGGCGTTTTCGAATTAGATATCGAGCATTTTGCGGCAGCGGCCGTTGCAGGAAAGCTTCAAATGTTCCGCACATTCCCGGGTAATCCAAGCGGCTATGTTCAGCAATATTTTAATACCTACAATATGTTGGGCGATCCTGAACTTGAACTGCGCACCGCCATTCCAAAGAGAATTGTAGTCCAGCATCCAGCCAACATACCAATGGGCACTGGATATATTCGAGCTCATGTTGCCGATACCCTGGGAAATCCGATTGAGGGCGCGATTGTCACCATAATCAAGGGTCACAGCCCTTCCGAAGATGTATTCCGGGTTGACAAAAGCGATGCCGATGGCTATGTCGAATTCACATTTGAGACCAGCACCCCGGATACAATCGTTATTACGGTCAGCGGGAAAAACCTGATTCCCTATCAGAGTAATATCCTTATGTATCAACCTGGCGTGACAGTGGGATTTGATTCGCTTTATGTCGATGGCGGCGATAACATTCTCAGCCCCAACGAGACGGTCCAATTGGCGGTAGTATTGCGAAACTTCGGTACTCTGCAGGCTACCGGTGTCAGGGCCATTCTTCAAACATTGGATACTAATTTGGTAAGTATTTCCGATGCTGCTCATTACTATGGCACCATAGAAGCCGGAGGAACCGGAAATTCTACACCGTTCAATTTCTTTATTAAACCGACTGCAACCAACGGTGCAGTTGCCAGAGTTAGAATTGAATCATCCGACCCGTATTATGACATGTGGGAATCCGGATTTGATATTACCGTTTCAGCTCCCAAGCTAAATATCATAGCCACGGCATTTCCGGGCGGCAACGGCAGGCTCGATCCAGGAGATTCCTGTAATGTCACTCTCTCGATTAAAAACATCGGCGCATTGCCGGCCCTGGGGGTAACCGCGACTCTTAGATCAGATGATCCTTATGTAACGATCGTAACCCCAGACGCAAGCTTCGGAGATATCGCGGTCGGAGGAACCAATACAAACTCGTCCCCATTGGTGATTAAATGCAGTAGCGATGCCTATAACGGCAGGCAGGTAAATTTAACCTTGCATACCATTACCTCAAATGGAATGGAAGAAAATATTCCATTTAGCGCTACGGTAGGAGTCGTTGCCGCCAGCGATCCGATGGGACCCGATAGATATGGTTATTATATCTATGACAATACAGATGTCGCCAACGCCTTGCATCCAACTTATGGCTGGGTTGAAATCGTTCCCGGCTTGGGTGGTTCGGGCGCCAGAATCAATTTTACCGATACTGATGACAAATCCGTTCTGGTTACGCTTCCATTCAGTTTTGTCTATTACGGCAAGCCTTATACCAGAATAATAGTCTGTACAAATGGTTTCATATCCCCTGATACCAGTAGAATGGATATGGCCGGAAATTACTGGGCCAACTTTTTCAATTGGCCAATTCCGGATCCAGGCAATGCCAAAGCCCAGATTTCTCCATTCTGGGATGATTTACAAATTTCTTCAAGCGGCAATCTCGGTGTTTTCGCATGGAATGACATCGCCAATCATCGTTACGTAATTGAATGGAGCGGCGCTACCCACAGAAACACAAGTGCAACCGAAACCTTTGAGATTATCATTTATGATCCTTCCTACTATCCAAATGTGACCGGCGATGCTGAGATGCTTTTCCAATACAGCACAATTACCAATAATGACGCTGAGGAGAATTATTGTTCGGTGGGCCTGGAAAGTATGGACGAGCTGGACGGCATTCAATATACCTTTGACAATATCAACTCGCCCGGGGCAGCTCCCGTTGCTAATGGTAGAGCGATTAAGATAACTACCAATAATAATCGAGGCGGAATTAAAGGCGTTGCCGATCTTCTGGATACCGACATTGATAGCGGAGTTAACATTACAGTATCGAATGGCAGCCATACGGTCTCTGCATCTAACGGAGCTTATTTGGTAAGAGACCTCGTTCCGGGAAGCTATGACGTTGACGCCGAAAAGATCGGATATTTCCCGGGCGCGACAAGCGGAGTCGAGGTTACTGCCAACATGTCCGCGCAGGGCATCAATTTCGCACTTAACCCCTGCCCGGTCCCTACCAATCTAACAGCTTCACACGGCCTTTTGCATCGAGTTGAACTCGGCTGGATAGGCGTCAGTCATGAAAATTTCATTGGCTATGACATCTACCGAAGCCTCTGGCAAAATAGCGAATACGTAAAGCTTAATACCGATCCTGTCCTGGTGACAAATTATACGGATAACACCGTACCCGATTCCTCAATCTATTGGTACTATGTCACTGCTAAATATTCGAGCGCGGAATGGACTGCTGAATCGAAGCCATCTAATAAAGAGAGTGGCACGGCGGGCGTTCCTCCAGGAGCAATGCAGGGCAGAGTAACCGAAATCGATGGTACCACCCCGATTGAGGGAGTCCTAATCAGGGCCTTGAACGGAGCTGCCGAGATTAGACGCGACACGACCGATGCCAGCGGGAATTATTTCTTGCCAAGCTTGCCGGTTATTCAGGTAAATCTTGAAGCTTCTAAGGATACCTATAATACCAGAACACAATATAGTATTCAGGTAATTTCGGATGATACCATTGCGGTTAATCTGAACCTTAGCCCCGAAGGCGCTAACTGCGATTATGTTGTGGGAGACGCTAACGGCAGCAATACTCTGAACGGTCTCGATGTGACTTATTCGGTAAGCTATTTCAAAGGCGGAGCTGCTCCGACGTATACCTGCGAATGCACCGTCGGCCATACCTGGTATGTAACCGGCGACGTTAACGGAAGCTGTTCCTTTAACGGATTGGATGTAACTTATATGGTCAGCTACTTCAAAGGCGGCCCCCTGGTTCATCCCTGCCCGGATTGCCCACCCGGAACCATTTTGGCACCCCTTTCACCGAGATTAATGCCATCAGTTAGCCCCATCTTGAATAATCAGCCCGAGGTTGGCGGCACAGAGTAGTTCGCAGAAATAAATATTCAAGTCGATGAGGGCAGCTTATATGCTGCCCTCTTTTTTTGTTTTTAATATCCATATAATAAAAATGTGATCTATCCTCTAAATCTAAATTGCTTTGAAATCTAAAGAATCTTTGTTATTTTTCATTAGAATAAATATTGGAGGCTCGACGCAAATTTCGTTTGTCGGCGGGGCCGTCTACAACGGGGTAATGAATAGAATGTCCTGGATCAATACAAAAATTAAGACTGTGGGCGCACTGCTCTCAAATCCGAAAATTGTTATGGCCGGCCCTGCCATGGATCTATTTCTATGTAATTACTTACGAAAATTTAAGGTTAAGGATATAGAAGGCAAACTCGTGCTGCACTCTCACCTGCCTCCTCTGAACAGCCCAGCTTTTTCCCGCTTTATTGAGGAACACCTTCTTGCTCGAACCACTGGTCCCTCCCACGCGCAGATCGGACTCACTAATCTTTGTCCGCAAAACTGCCAGTATTGCTATAATAAGAATAGAAAAGGGGTCCTTTTAGATACTTCTTCCATTATGAGCCTGATTGACGACCTGAAAAAGATGGGCGTATTCTGGATCGGCTTCACCGGTGGAGAACCTCTATTAAACAAAGACTTGCTAAAAATTACGGAACATGTGGGAGACAATTGCGCCAGCAAGCTATTTACCACGGGCTGCACACTAACATCACAGATGGCGAACGATCTTCGAAAAGCCGGACTCTATTCGGTATCGGTGAGCCTGGATCACTGGACAGAGGACATACATGATCTCGGTAGAGGATACAAAGGTGCTTTCAAGACAGCCCTAAAGGCTATTGAGCTTTTTAAGGAAACAGGTGGCATTCACGTTAGCGTCTCGTCTGTATTATCAGTCGATATGATAAGAAACGGGCAGGTCGAAACTTTTCTGCATTTTTTGGAGAGACTGGGAGTCGATGAGGCCTGGATTAGTGAAACCAAACCATCAATTGAGGCTTTTTGGGATAAAAAGTTTGTAATTACGGAGGCAGATCGCCTTTATCTCGTTGCTCTTCAAGATCGGTATAATAAAAAGAATGGGATCACCGTTAACTACCTCAGTCATTTCGAGGGTAAGGAACATTTTGGCTGCAATGCCGGTCACAAAATGATCTATATCGATTCTTTTGGTGAGGTAGGTCCTTGCGTTTTCACTCCCATTACGTTCGGAAATATTAAGAACGCCTCGATAGAGAATATCTTTTTTGAGATGAAAAAGCGGTTTCCGTCCGAAGGAAGCTGCTTTATAAATAAAAATTATACACTTTTGCAAAAATACAATAGCGGAGAATATCCTATTCCAAGAGAAGCGACTCTTGAAATGATGAAAGAAGTCAAATTCGATTCGTATTCGAAATTCTATGAACTTTATTATGGGAAAAGCGCGAGGCCAATTGATGAGTCTTTATAAAACTATAAGTATGATATTGGCAGTTTGCTTTGCCTTGGTGGGACTGATATTCCTCCTGATTCCCAATCATCTTTTGGCATTTTTTAATAGTATCGCACTCCAATTCGGCATGATTACTGTTGATTCAAACCAAGGAGGCTTTTTCCTCGCTTTGGCAGTGGCATATATGTATCTGGTCACGCTGCTGGCCGTTCTCATGTATAAACATCCCGAAAACCGAATTTTCCCTATGCTTTTAGTTAATGCCAAAATCGCAAGTGCGGCCTTTTCGTTTGCATTGTATTTTATAACCGGACCATATCTCATTTTCTTGGCTAACGGGGTTGTTGATGGTTTGATTGGCGTGGGCCTGGCCATTTTTTATCCCAGAGCAATAGGAAGATCAGCTAAATGAATATGCGTATCTGGTTACTTAAGGGATACATCCCAACATTCGTGAAAAATGCGAAGCTGCGCGAATTGTCGGAATTAACGGCACGGGCATTTGGATACAATCCCCCTAACCTTAATAGTGTTTGCTTTAATCAGAATCTGAAAAGTTTCGCGCTTTTCACCAAAGGAGCCGCCGATACTGCCATATCCGATGGCCGCGATCTCGATGCTATCCGAAGCAATCTTTATGATCACGCTTATAAAATGGGAATTGAGTTGAAAGAAAAACTAAACTTAGATTCCAGGGAAGATATTCTCTCGGCTATTTCTTTTGTTTATAAATTACTTAAAATAGATTTTCATTGCGATCCTCAAGGCGCGGTTGAGATAAAAAAATGCTATTTCAGTTCTTATTATAATTCCGAGACTTGCAAGCTGATATCGGCGCTTGATGCCGGATTGGTAGCGGGATTATCAAATGGCTGGAAGCTTGAGTTCGGCCAGAGAATCACCGAAATGAAATCCTGCTGTAAGGGCCAACTATCAGTTACCGGGAAATCAGGATGAAGAAAGCAATCGTTATTGGGAGCGGGGCTGGCGGCGCCACTGTCGCAAAAGAACTTCAGGGTAAGTATGAGGTTACCATATTGGAGGCCGGAGGGGAGTTTCGTCCATTTGCGGTCGGGCTTTCCAAAATCGAAAAACTAAAGAGACTTGGATTGCTCTTTGACGAACGAGAGATTGGCCTTCTTTTTCCAGCGATGCAGATAAGAAAAACGTCCGACCAGATGAGCCTCATAAACGGCCTCGCCGTCGGGGGCACCACTACCCTCGCGACAGGTAATGCCCTTAGGATGGATAAGGATTTAAAGGCTCTGGGAATCTGTCTCGATGAGGAATTCGAGGAGCTTCTGGCTGAAATCCCTATTCATACTGAGCATCAGAAGAACTGGAGAACTTCAACAAAGCGTCTTTTTGAAATATGCACAGATATGGGTCTTAATCCAATCCCGCTTCCCAAAATGGGTTATGCCGGGCGTTGCACAAACTGCGGTAAATGCGTATTGGGATGTCCCGGTGGAGCCAAATGGGATAGCCGGCAATTTGTCAGTCGGGCGCTTGAACAGGGCGCTAATCTGGTCACCGGTTGCCGAGTAGAAAAATTGTTAATCGATAGTAACGCTGTCAGCGGAGCCGCAGTCAAAGAGAAGGGCCGATCTAAAATATACAACGCCGATCTTTTCGTCCTGGCCGCGGGAGGATTGGGAACACCGATCATTCTGGAAAACTCCGGCATCACATGCGATAAACGGCTCTTCGTTGATCCTGTCTTATGCGTCGCTGCCGAATGGAAAGACTCTTTTCAAAACAAAGAAATATCAATGCCCTTTGCCATTCAGAGGAGTCACTTTATTATCGCCCCGTATTTCGACTACCTCAGCTTCTTTTTCAATAGAAAATGGAAGCCGGGCATGAGCGATATATTTAGCTTGATGATTAAATTAGCAGACGCTACCGCCGGACATATTTCGCAAAAAGGCGTTGATAAAAAACTCACAGCGGAAGATAAAACTAATCTTGACCAAGGGGTTGAGCTTTGTACCGAACTGTTTAGCCGTTTGGGAGTAAAGAAAGACGCTATCTTTTTAGGAAAACTCAACGCTGGGCATCCCGGTGGAATGCTGCCACTCACGAGGAAAGATGCTGCCTCATTTCATAACGATCGTCTGCCTGAAAACCTCTACGTAGCTGATGCAACTCTATTTCCGGAATCTTTGGGGAATCCACCAATTTTAACTATCATGGCGCTCGCAAAACGAATCAGTAGAATTTGTATGCGATAATTCGGACCATAAAACGCTGTTTGATTATAATTATTATTTTTACGAAATTATATAAGTAAAACAAAAAGGCAACTCATCTACAATCAAAAGGACTCATAGTTAAGGAAATACAAACGCCGGCGCTTAGCACACCTATACGCGGTGGATTTGATTCGACCAAAATCCCTATTTGATTGTTAAATTTATTACCGCTGAACGTGGCTCCTCATCGAGCCGGATTGATTTTAGAATGGCTAACATGAGATTGCCTACGATTTTATGAACAAACTCATTCATGGGAATGCTTTTGCCGTTGACAGTCAGTTCTACTTTTAAATCTGATGTATCAGCCATATTCACCGCCTGTTAGTGATACTTTTGAAGTAAAAATTCACAGAGACTATTTGTTTCGTTTGTATTGAAATAAGGAGTGCCCTCGCTATCAGGTCTCATGCCCCAAATAGCTATAATTTCTCCCGCGATATCCTTTCGGATTTCCCGTTCATCGGATACGCAAATTTTGGGGTTTTGCGAACCGCTATCGCCCTCGATAAATACAAAATCGCATTTTATGAAGATAGATCTTATTTGCTCATCGTCAAAATAGGCGTGATCCGAAAATAATGCTATTTGTGATTTTGATTTGATCATGGTAACTATTGAACCTGCTGCTCTATGACGATGAGTATCCTTGCCCGGTGTGTCAAATTGCAGGTCATGTGAAGTAATTTTAATGGTGCCAACTGACTTCCCTCGCAAAACCATCTCTTTGGTCAAAAGCTCAACCAGAGTTGTTTTGCCGCTTTTCTTATGGCCTACTACGCCGATAAAGTAAGGATGATTCATTGGTTTAAACCTGTAAATGTCCGGTTCTTATAATAAATATTAACATTCGGCGACATGATATTACAAGCAATATTAAGCGACTTATTAATATTAGGAAGCCGCCGGCATTCGATATAAATTATCTCTTTAAGAACCCTGTTTTTATAAGAAGCAGATTGCCATCCTTGATAAGCCCGATTCCGGGAGCATATATTTTATAATCCTTAACTCCGGGCTCCAGAGGCGAAGTCTCCAGGGTTTTAAGACAATTCCGATAATTGCCGGCGGGAGTTTTAAGAGTAACGATATTGTCTATTATTTGGGCTCTATCCATGGCGATTCCGGGCGCCATCTCCTGATAATATCTGGCGCCAATGAGCGCGGTACCCGGTAATAGCAACCCGGCCCTGGCGCCCGCCGAATCGGCTTTCCAGCTTCCCTCGCTATTTACGATCTTGCCTTTGGCATAGTTAGCGACATCCTCGCCAAAATAAAAGATATCGCTGGTTTGAAGACAAAAAGCAAGATAGTTTCTCGAAACCTCGCTGAGTTTCCCGTTACGCTTTTCCCGCTCTTCAACAACTCTCGTTTCCACTGTTCCGATTTTCTGAGTTTCATTCAGTACTGTGATCGTAAGCACCACGCTGTCTTTCCCATCTTTGCCGGCCAACACCAATTGATATTTCGGTTCAAGGATGAAATATCCGTTTCGTCCGATAGTGGTAAAATGACAATTATCTACGGCAAATTCCTCTGTCCAGGCAGCCGGTTTTTTTGTTTTTTTAATCTGAGCTTCGCCCGGCTCCCGGAACAATAGTGATGCCAACAAAAATAATACGATTGCGCTGAGTATCGAACCACGATGAGGAAATTTTATTTTAGGCTTTAGCTTCCCATACATAAAAATTCCTTTCAATAAAACATTTAATTCTAAAAGCCCACCGGCTTTATCCTGCCAAAAGCAGGATTGCAACTCCGGCGACGGCGATCACAGTTCCAATAATCGCTCCGACGGTTACCTTTTCTTTAAATACTATGCGCGTGATGGGAATCAGGAATATGGGAGTCAGGGACATTAACGTGGTAGCGATTCCGAGCCTGGCATATTTAATTGATATCAGTGAAAACCAGACGCCAATAAATGGCCCGAAAAACGACCCTGCTGTGAGCGCCAAAAACGCCTTCTTATCCTTATAACTCTTCAGGGCCTCCCGCGCCTTTCCGCTTAGGAGAGTAATCAACCATAAGATCACCATCGCGCAAAGAACCCGTATTAAATTACCTGAGAGCGCCGGGTATCCTCCCTCAAGCCCTTTTTTTGAAAGGATCAAACCAAATGTTTGACCGAGAGCGCCGCCAAATCCCAAGGCGACTCCCAGAACAAGCTTCTTTCCGGGGATATGGGTGCTTACTTTCTTTTTATCGGCTACAACCCAGAAGATTCCCGAGACTGTAATAACGATAGCGGAAATTTCCAGCGCGCTGAGTGATTCGCCCAAAAATAACCATGCCAGAATTGCGCTTATTATCGGGACAAGCGCCATTAGAAGCATCGAGAGCCGTGGCCCCACAATGATGAAAGACTCGAATAGCATTCCATCCCCAATTATAAATCCGACTATCCCGGAAAATCCAAGCCAGAGCCAACGCTCCTGAGTTGCATCAATAGGCAGTGGATTACCCGTTAATAGAAAGTGCATCGAGGATAGAAAAATCGCAGCAATGACCAACCGTGCCCGATTTACATTGGCAGAGCCAATTCTCGATCCGCCGAGCGTAAAAAAAGTTGATCCGAAAG
This sequence comes from uncultured candidate division Zixibacteria bacterium, assembly GCA_963801605.1. Lineage (GTDB taxonomy): Bacteria > Zixibacteria > MSB-5A5 > UBA10806 > UBA10806 > UBA10806. Next base: position 788,523 of record CAWDFP010000006.1, on the reverse strand, counting down.
CCCAGCAGAGCGCGGTTGATAGTGCGGCAATTTCACCGTAAATGGGGTTCATTCGCCTGCCTTACCAAATGAACTTCCTAAAACATATACTCATGATGATTATAATAGAACCTAATTGTTGAAAACCCAAGATGAAAATAACCAATCCTCGATTATAATCAGTGGCAATATAATTAATGAAAACCCGGCGAGAACAATCTTAAATTTCCTAAACTATTTCTTATTTTATTATGCTGCCTAAAAACATAATAAGGTACCCGGATGGATACCTTATTAAGCAAAAATTTCTTATTAATTAAAATCGAATTACGGGTAGTTTCTCTCTACTCCAATACTTCTAATTTCCTCTATGGAATATTGCTCGCTGTATTGTTATGGCATTGACGGCATCCAGCAGTAGCCAGTGGAGTTGAGTTATTGGTCGGATTCCATCGTAAACCAAACGGCTTATCGGTGCCGTGAGCGCTATGACAGGAAAGACAGAAAACCTCGTTACTGGTGGAAACAACGTCCGCCTGTTGAAATGAGTGAGCCTCGGTTACGATATAAGGCACTCGTCCAACAGAAAATTCGGAACCTTCACCGCTTACCCAATTCTGAGGATCGGTGTAAACATCGGGATCATCCGGTAAACCGCCAATAGGCCGATATGCGCCGTCTTCGCTATTTGTACCGGGGTGTCTATTCCAATGATCATCAAGCTCCGGATTGGTATAACGTCCACCGTTGGGCGAGGCGTCAACCAGGGTATGATGACAATCAATGCAGATATTAGTTACCTCTCTCCAGGTCGCCTGACCACGTCCATAACCGGGAGCGCCGTATCGAACATTGGCAGTTTGATATTTGTCAAGTCCCTGCGAACCAGGCCTGACAAAAGCGACAATAGGTGGCTGATGACCCGGCCATGACGCCCACTGTAAATTGCGATAATACCGGGTACCATGTGGAGCATGACAATCGATACACTCTACAGAAGCGGTGTGAAACTCCCCTCCAAAATGGCATCGATTGCAGAGGTCCCCCGGATCAGGAGCAATATTATGCCCGTTGTTGTTGATTTCGCCAACTTCGCCAAGCTGTCCCGCCGCACGATCACTCCCTCCATTGACGTCGGCGCCGACAACATCGGGAATACCAACCTTATCGTTGTGACAGGACAGACACAGCGTTAAGGCGTTCGCAGCCTTAAGAAGATGATTTGCGGGAGGCTCAACGTTATAAGGATAGGTATAAGAATCAGGGGTACCATAATCATGCTGCATAGAGGCATGCATAATATGGCAATCTGAGCAAACCATGTCGTTGCCATTGTGATAACCTGGCGTAAAGGGCGGCGTATCGAGTATTGCGCCGGGTTGATAACCGGAACCGGGTTTGTGCGGGAAACCGTCATTCTGTAAAATAGTTCCGGCGGTAGAAAGAGAAATCATCGCAAAAAGAAATACAATTGTGTGTTTGATCATTATTTATCCCGCAGTAAAAGTATGAAAAGAAAAAGGAGGGTGTGCGAGACACCCTCCTTCAAGCGGACTATTAATAACCGCCCTGGCTGTGACAGATTTTGCAGGTAGCAGTAATCTTGGTAGATACCGCATCGCCGTTTTCTGTACGCGGATGGCGGCCATCCATATAAACGAGACCGAACGCATTACCGTTGCCGTGGCCTTTATGGCAAGTAACGCAAGTCGGGGTAAGATCGGTCGGCGGAGTCCAGGTGGAATCGCCCTGGGTGCCCCAGTTGCCTGTCGGGCTCATCACTTGCGGACGATAAGCATGGGATGCAAAATCGGTTGCGCCAGAGGTCCCTAGATTAACGTCGGCTGTCGGGTGACGGATCCATCCGTCCGCATTAGCCATATTGTCGCTTGAGGAATTACCATGGAAATTGGTATGGCATCCCTGGCACCAGGCGCCGTAACGGGATTCAGATGACACGGGCTCATAAAAATCGACATTGTCGGTTTCATAAGCGCCGGCGTCGTGGGCGCTGGAGGATCTCCACTTGATGTCGCGGGTCGTGTTTACGGGCTCGCTGGATTTTTCGTAGTTGACGTATCTGTTGGTTCCGTTGCCAGGATTCCTGGTCAGGTTTCTCCACTGACCCTTAACCTGATCCGGATTCCCTGAACCGGCGCTGCCGTGTGCGCTATGGCAATTGACGCAGGTAAGACCCTCTGTCTGATCCGGGCTCCAAGCTGGAAGGCTACCGGGAGCAGTGCTGGTGGCTCCGAGCGTATGGCCGTGATTCTCATTGCCGTCGCCGACTCTGCTAAGGAAACCGCCCTCGCGGTTAACTGTCGCGTTGACTTCGGATACGCCGTAAACATCTATGACATCTCCCCCGTCATGGCAGGAAAGGCAAAGATCGTTGACATCCGAACGAAGCAGCTTGTTGTATGGTCCATCGGGGCCGAGGAACGGAATACTATCCTCGTGAGCATAGCCAAACATATGCTGTTGGCTATAGTGCATTGAATGGCACTGGTAGCAGCTCAATGAGCTTCCCATGTGGTATTCACCGGCGAATGCCGTCATCGCGAAAACGAATACCATTGCCAGAGTTAGTGCGAAAATTTTCTTCATTACAAAACCTCTCGAATTTGATAATAAGTGCGTGTAATAACAATCTGAGTTGTGAAAATTGTAACTACCGTACCACCTCCTTCTGGCATATTTACTTTAGGGTTAATCATTTTATTACCTGATGATAAATTGTTGAAATCTATTACCGTTTTTCTCGACTACTACCAGCGTCGAATCTCCGTCGGAAGCGGCTCCGGAGGGATAGCACATATCGCCGGGAGCATATCCCAGGCCGCCGATCATAGTGATGAAAGCTCCCGAATCGTTCACGCATTTGACTACCTGTCGAAGTTGATCGACGATCCAGATCCGCCCGCTTGAGGTCATCACCACTCCGCTTGGAAACGAAAAATCGTTTTTCTCGATACTATGCTCTCCAAAACCACCGAGATATTCGCCGTTGGAATTGAATTTCTTCAAAATTGGAGTGCCCAGGGCATCGGTGACCAGAATGTTGCCATCACCGTTCACCCAGATTCCCGAGATATTCTGGAAATCCTGCGGCTCCTCACCTTTTTTCCCGAATCGCTTGATAAGCTGATAATCGGAATCGAGCACCAGGATTTCCGATTTTTCAAGAATCGTGCCGATATAAAGATTGCCTGATTTATCAAGCGCCAGAATGGCGCCTCTGAATGGGCCTGCCTCAGGATAATCTTCAGGAGATATTTTTAATTGAAGTGAGCCGCGATAATCAAAAACATCGATATAATCAGCTTTGTTGTCGCTGACGATGATGTCGCCGTCTTTGGTAACCACTATTGAATGAGGATCGCCCAGATATCCTGGCGCCTTCCTCCCGGCTATCCGTTACCCAGTGCTTGAATGTCCACAAGCTGGTGCCGCGCTTGTCGAATATCCCAATCTGATGATTACCGGCGTCGGCGACATAGATTTCGTTTTTTATGGGATCGAGGAATATTCCTGTGGGATTTCCAAATGCTTTACGATCCGAATAACCTTTAACCACACTGACAAGACTGACATTGGGCTCGACCAACGGTTCGGCCGAGACAGCCAGGTTGACAAGTAGGAAAATCAGCGGGATAAAGTATCTTCTCATTTTTTTTCTACATCGAGGTTAGTGAAGTTCTTCACAAGAGCGTTTAACAAAAATCCTCTCGGGATTTATGATATTCGTCATAAATATATTAGTAACAATTACTATGTCAAGTATTATTTCAAATAATTATCGTTATTCTTACCGTTAAGACGGCAAGCTAACCAAAAGAGAGGTAATGAGTTACGTTTACTGTGCAATCTTTATACGGGAAATTGCATCGCGAACGCTGATTTGAGTTAGTTCCGAAAGCGAGCTTACCAAACCCCAGCCGAAAACAAGCTCGTGATCGTCCCCCCGCCTGCTGTAGTTGGCCGCCCAAACAATCTGTCCATTTGAGGTATCGAGCAACCTTACCGTAAATCCCACCAGGGGAACATCACGATCGCCGTCTTTGAGATAATCAAACTCATTGACCGCGCCAATTAAAATATAATCCGACGAAAGCTTATCTTTAAATAGCCGAGCCGCATTCAGATCAATCTGGCTCGATGAGCGAATCCGTTCCTCCCTCATCACCCTATCGACTTCTCCCGGCTCTACGACATGAAACGATGGATTCTTGAGAAGTTCCACCAAAAAGGCATTGGCCACTTGCTTGCCGGCATCCTCTTTTCCGGAGTAATTATCGAATGGCAAAATGGCGAGCGTCTTGGACGCTTTGGCGCCATTGTTATCCTGCAGGTAAACGCTTGGCTTTGGACCGCATGACAAAAACGCCAACGATAAAATTATTATCCAGTTTGTTTTCGAGTAAAGCTTCATCCGAATTCTCCTTAAAAGGCACGGCTTACAAAATCAGAAACAATGTCATGGCAGATCTTCTGCGTCAGTTCGCTTAGCGTATGCGTCTCTCCAATCGATACGATCGGCAAATTAGGGCCGCCTTTTTTGCTGAAAGATGTCATCCAGATTACTGTTCCGGTAGGAACATCGATCATTCTGATACTTAAGCTAATGACCGGGTAATCGGTTTGCCCCACTCGGGTAGTACCATATTCTCTGACAACACCCTCGATTACCCCCTGAACTCCGGTTTTTTCACCGATCGTTTTGATCTGGTCAAGGGAAAGTTCCTGGACGGGCTGCGATGCCGAGGTTTTAAGTTCCTGGGCTACTCTGGAGTTAAACTCTCCTGGTTCCATAACCTGAAAGCGTTCCGAAAGAAAAAGTTCGGTAATAAAGGCCGACTGCACCTTTTCGCCCGCAAAACGATCGGTTGTTAGATTAACAAATGGCAAGACGCCAAGCTGTTTATAAAATGTCCAATCTGTGTTGCCGTTGAGAAAGGTCCGGGGACCGCCGCATCCGAGGACTGCCAATAACAATGTAATTCCCAAAATAAGGCATTTATTTTTCATCTATCCTCCAGAGATCAAAAGCTCGTCACAAAATAACCGCCAAAACCTTGTGTTTGACGTGTGGTATTAATATTGGAAACGGAATAATTCAAAGTCAAATTACTTCTTGGTGAGGTAATCCAGGAAATTCTGCCTCCCACAGTTTGATCGATACCGCTTTCAAGTGCTGTGGATAATTCGCCCAGATCTCGCCTGCTATACGTTCCGAGTAACGAAAGCGTATTGCTCAATCGGTAATTAAATGCCACCGATAATGTCGAGAAATTATTCATCCCTTGCGAATGAAAGGCAGACCGCGTATAAGTTAACGCATAATTAAAATAATATTTCAAAATATGTGTTAGATTCACAGAAAAATTGTCGCTGTTGCTGTTCTTGAAATTGATCGAGTTTGAGGTTTCGGATGACTGGTAATTCATGTTTAGCGATATTGACCTCAGCGGCCTCGAAATAATATCGACATTACGCGTCATTTGATATCTCCCAAAGCCGGAAAGAATCTTCTGATTACGAGCAACTCCCAGATTGACCGTCGCGGTGGTGCGGCGATAAAGATTCATATCAAAAATCAGGGTGCCATTATCAACGATATTGCGCCCCTGGATTGAAGCATAATAATACGATCTCGACAACGCCAGCCGCGTATCGGCGCCTCGTCCAACCGAAAATCCCCAGACACCCCCCAGATTTATATAATCGTTTATAATTTTCGTGGTAGAATCTTCTTTGTTCTGACTGATATTATAGCCTCGAAGAAGTACAAATGTGATGTTCTCGCGAAGCTTCATGCTGGCCGAGCCATTGGCAAGAAAATCTTCGATCCTGGTTGTTCTGGACAAATGCTCAAGATCGAAAATTCGGCCAGACGTCGCCCCTGACATTGAAAACCATTTGCCAAAATTCCGTCCAACCTGAAAAGAGCCGATATGCGTTCGGCTATTATCCTTTTGAATACCCGGGTTCTCTGTAGTGGTACCTATATAATTATATCCCGCCGACCAATTAACATTGGCCGGATACTGTTTTGAAATATCATATCCCAAATTAATAGTTCGTGTTATCTGTTTGGTTTGAACGAGAGCCTGATCGTTTTTTGTTTGCTGCCTTTGATAGACGCCGCTGAACGATCCAAACGATTTGGAAAACTGAGTCCCCAAATTCCAGGAATAATTTAGCCCGTCCTGGGATCGCGGTTTGTCGGTTGTATACTGACGAGTAGAGGCGTAACTGCCCATAATATCCGGGAGCAATTTTGGACGGTAAGTAAGAGATCCTTGAAATACTCGTACCTTGAGTGCACCCCCTCCGGGGCGGTACAGGGTGTATGGTGAATACGACGAATAAAGTGAATATCTATTGCCTAAAAGATTCGCAGAATATCTAACGCGCAAATCGCCTCTGGCCGCTCCTGAGGTTTTGGTGTGAAAAATAAATGCTCCCAGAGTTAAATCATTGCCGTAAAAGATACGGTCGGTAATATAAAGATTGGCAACCTGGCTGAACACTGAAGACGCGGGATTTTCCGCCCCTCCATCAGTGCCTTGATAGCTGAGATTAAGATTTCCTCTCAAATCGGAGGCAGAAGCTTTTAATGATGCCAGCATAATAATGACAAACACAAATCTTCTCGGCATTATTCCGGCCCTGCATTATAAGTGACCGGATCATGGCAAGTGGGAGCGCAGCTTCCCGGAGAATACGAATTAATATTCGTACCATTTAGTAGACCGGCAAACAAATTAGTTCCGTGAGCCGAACCCACCTGAATCGGATAAGGGGTCCGCTGTTCAGGGATTGCCGGGGGGGACCGTCTGCCGTGCCGCGTGACATTGCCGGCAGCCAAGTCTCATGATTGTTACATGATAGTAGTGATTTGCCTTATCGTTTCCCGTCGTTTGCAAATCGAATCTACTGCCTGTCTCCTGTGCGCCCGGATCAAACGGCGGCGCATAAACCGATGCTTTATGGCACTTGATACATAAAGCGGTTTCGCCTGCGGCCGGCGAAGCCATGAGGATATAGGGCTGGTTTGAACCATGCGGGCCTTTGGGATCAGCACCGTTTTCCGAACCATGGCAATCGGAACATGTCATCTGGTTGTGACGGCCATCATCCCAGGGTGTTTCCATCGTTTCGGTAAAATTGTTATTTGGGGACGGCGATGTGTAGGAGTTGGTTCGAATTGTATCCTCAATTGGATGAAATGAAGCATTAGCCGGATTTATTTCGCGGGCGATATCGGTGTATCCCGTGGGAGGACTATATCCATAGGCAAAATAACTATGACATTTCAGGCAGAGCTGATACTCTCTGGCCGTAGATATCGAGGAAAAATCAACAGCATTAAAGCTCATTGGGACGGTCCAGGGTGCGCTGCTACCGGGTTCCACTCCCCAATTGCCCAAAAGCGGACCGCCGATTTCTCCTGTCGCCGGCTGATGCGTTCCCGTAATCGCCTTGTGCGGATTGTGACAATCAACACACTCGACATGCCGCCTATCACCAGCGAAAAAACCTGAGACAGGCGTTCGCGATTCTCTGCCGTAAGGATACACCGCTATCCAATCAGAGGAATGCTCCTTGGTGGTCGCTTCGACATTATGCCGCGATGATTTAAGAATTTCCGAATAAATATCTGCAGCCCCGATCGGCCTGTTACTTGAATTATTCCCATGGCATCCCTGCCCTATTAATCCGCCGTTAGAATAGCAGCCGCCTTCTTCGAGGAAACTTGTCTCCGAGGGGTAAACGCCATACGTTGAATCGGTTTTGCCGTGCGGATTATGACATTGCACGCAAAGCCGCACTTCGCGGTTACCGCCCGGTGTGAATAGCGCTGTCGATGATCCGTGGGCCGAGTTATACCAGTCGGGCACATTGCCGGGATAGCTCCAGTAATAGTTTCCCGGAGGCCATTGATATTCGTACTCATGGCAACCGGACGAAAGACATAGTGAGTTATCCGGCGGGGCGAATAAAGCATAATCGTTGGGATTATCGGTGTTATGTTCCAAATGGCATTGACTACAATTGCCCCGAGGAAGATTGGAATCGCGGTTCACTCCGATTTGTGGGTCTGCGTGTTTGGTGGTCTTATATGCGCCGGAATCGGCATACACTAAACCGGCCAGTATCACAATGACCGCTAAGGTGAGCGCCGTCGCCAAATATATTTCGGATCGTTTTTTTATTTGTAATGACATTGCTGACACCCCGAGTACATATCCGCTGCACCGCTGGTTTTATATGGCCATACTAATGAAGCCTCATACGGGCCGCCATGAGCAAAATGACATGAATAACAAAACACCTGATTCGTTCTTGATGGCGTAATCGCAGTGTTATAATCAGTCGCCCCTTCAGACTGGAAACGTACCCTGGGGATTCCTTCGAGGCCATCCCCGGTGGCTAATCCAAACCCGTCCCCTTCTCCGCTTACCCAATGCGCCGGACTCAGATGATAGGAAACGCCATCCATACTCACTCCGGACGGATGACGCATAAAATGAGCCGGCGGATTTCCGGGATTATCCACAGACAGAGCGTTATGACAGTCTGTACACCATAAAGTAATTTTATCGACATATCCGCTGTTGCCCGATTTATACGCCTGGATAGACGCATTTCTTTCGGGCGGATTCTGAGGATGAACATTTTCAAAAACATCGGCGCCTATTGAAAGATTTATGTCGATACCCAAACTATCCGGATTTAAAACCAGATTTCGGTAATTGGATGTGCCATGCGCGTCATGACAACTGATGCAGGAAAGCATCACCGTCCGCGCCGGATTAGAATCGGGAATCTCAAGCGGAACACCGAGAGAGTGGCCATTAACGGAAATCACGCCGTCCGCATTGGAAAAAAAGCCTGCCCCCGAGTATTCGGAGCCTGATCCGTTATACATCGCCACGGGGAAAAGCACATCGGGAGCCGCCGGGTCGGTGCCATCGTGACAAGATAGACACAGCTTATTAATTGACCCAACCAGGAGAAGCTCGGTGAAGGGCCCGCCCGGTTCGGCCTTTTCAGGCAGCGTGCCATGCTCGCTATAGTGAGTTGTATGGCAATCGCTGCAAATAACATCCGATTGCTGATGGTATTCTCCTCCAATAGCCGGCAACTGAAGCAATAGAACTGTAAGTCCGATTTTTATTAGCTTATTTGTCATAATTCAATCTAAATATCTGAAGCCTTCCTGACCCCTTATCCAATATCCCCATTTTACCGCTTGAAGTTATCTTTATATCCGCCGGGAAATAAAACTCTCCTTTATTAGTGCCGCGTTGTCCAAAAACCTCCTTGAAATTATGATCGGAATCAAAAAGCTTTAACTCATGCCTAAATGAGTCAACTATCCAATAGTTGCCGTGGTCATCAATCGCGGCGGCTGTCGGCCGGGAAAAATCTTTTGGCTCCCGGCCATGTTCCCCAAAGGAAAATATCGCTTTCCCATAATGATCAAATGCAGTGATAACCGGCCCGGCCGAGGAAACTATAATGATATTTCCTTTTGCATCGAGACATATGCCTGAAGGTTTACACTCTTCCCGGGATACCTCATATTTCGAAACGATATTCCCGCTGTGATCAATTTGCAGCGCACCCCGACCTGAACGGTTTATAACCAATAGATTGCCCCCTGGTAAGGCTAAAAGCCTACCCGGATATACGCTATCGGGAAGTTCGATATTATCTACGAACTCGCCGCTATAATCGTATATCCAAAGCACCGGAGAATCCATCGCCCCCACAATTATCTGATCGGATGAATCGACTACAATCCCAAAGGGATTATGACGATTCGCTCCAAGCTGAAAATCAAATACGGGCAGACCGGTGGTATCAAAAACCAGGATGCGATCGTTTAGGGCGTCAGCCACCAAAAATTCCTCAGTGCGCGGGTTGACTGCCAGGCATTGGGCATTATTCATAGGAAGCCCATCGATCGTCCCCGGAGTAACGGCTGCAAATTCAATCCTGGACGATCCAATGTTTGCACTGAGTATTATCGCCGCCAATATCGGATGCACTATCAGTTGCTCCTCGAAAAAATACGAACGCTGCCTGAGCCGCTCTCTGAAACATAGATCGTATTATAGCGGTCAATTGCGATATCCTCCGGGAAAAATGGCGCTTCAGGCGCCCATTCCAAACGATTAACTCCGGTAGGGTCAAAAGTAACGATTTGCTCTCTTGTCATATCCAGAGTATATATCCAACCGCTTTGATCAATTGCCAACCCCGATGCGGCAAAGCTAAACTGCGATGTGGGAGATTCCGGCCGCGAGAGTTTACGCTCGAATTCACCTTTTGAGCTATATACCAAAATAGGGTCAACACCTTTATCGGCCACAAGGATTTCTCCAGAAAGATCGATCATAATTCCATCTGGCTGCCTTAACTTTTCGGTGATCTTCCCGGTAAGTACTCCGGTGGAATCAATTGAATAAATGGCAGCATCGTCTTTATCGGCAATTAATATACCGCCATCGTTTTTGATAAATAACTTTCCAGGATGAATCGGGCTGCCACTATCTCCGAATTTTAGCGTTTCCGGTTGATCGATTGAATATGGAAACTTTAGGATATAAGGGCTTTTGTCCTCGACGATAAATAATGTACCCTGACGGCTAAAAGCCAATCCGGCAGGCTCTCCTAATTCTTTATCCGCTCCAAGGGTTTGATAGGAGTGATCGGTGAGGTCGAATAGATAAACTAACTGACGGCCTTTGTCGGCAATGGCCAGACGATGTCGTCCGCTATCGTATGATAGTGCTCCGGGGATGCTTAAAAAGCCCGGGTTTTCAAATGCGTAACCTTTATGCTGTTCGCTGAATTGAGCATCAGCCGAAACGGAAAACAACATCAATAAAGATATCGAAATAAGAAAATGCGAAATTTTCGTACGCTCTTTAATCATATCGATCTTACTCAAAATCCTTATGGCATGAAATACACAATTCTCGCCCCGGCTCCAATTTGCAGAAATATTTATTGTCCGTGCCGTGAACATCATGACAATGTGATGCACAGGTAATAACTCGCCCATCGCTCCCGGTAATCGTCTGTCCCTGTAAGCCGGTTACAACCGGATGAGATAGGTATTGCTTTGTTTCCGGATGGCAGCCCTGGCAAAGCTCCATTTCGTTTTGAGTCAGTAACGGTCTCGCGCCTGCTTTGTGAAGCTTATGGCATCCCTCGCAACTTACGCTCGGGATATTGGGGGTTAACAACGTCCGTATGCTTGAACCTCTTTAGTGATTTGGATTCGACATCGTCATGGCAGTGGTAACAGAGTTGGTTGGTGGTCGCGCTCAAATCAAATCCCCCGTCATTGTGACAGATGGTACAGCTATCCGATTTCAAACCGGCGTTTTCCCGAAATACCGTCCCCGTATGGCCGATAATATTCTCCGCCATAATATTCGGCGAAATTGAATTTTCATTTACCGCCATCAAAACGGCTAATAATACCAGCCACATCAGGTTTTTAATTTGCCCAAAGTCCTATTGAGATTTTCGAGTTTCTCCTTAACGGTTTTCTCGTCTCCGCAAACTTCCGAAATATTGGCAACATCATTTTTAATATCCGCAACGATTAAACGCAGATTCTCGGTCGTTTCAGACATTGCAGATGCTACCTCCTTGAGGCGGTCACCTTTACGAAATGCAGTTCTCACCGTTAGATCCCCATCCTTAACCTTTTTGAGATCAACAATTAGATGGTATGCCGGTCCGGCGATCTTGTGAGTGAAAAACAGAGCCAGAATTATCACTATAATCAGCGCGATTATATTTACTATCAGAAGCCAGGGAAGAAGCAGTTGCATTGTGTTCCGCAAAGTCTCGAAATGTGCCCGGTAAGTGGCCTGTTCCAAATTTCTGTTCGCTAAAATATAAAACAAGCCTGATGCCACTACTACCAGGACAAGAATCAGGATAATCGATCCCACCAGCAGCCCGCGGTGGTCTCCTCCTCTTACGAAGATTTGATGGCGTCTATTGGGCATTAGCGTTTACAGAGCATGGCAGGCCACACAAAGCTCCCTCTGTTTATCGGCCATCAGGATATTTTCAAAATTACTCGAATGCGGCGAATGGCAACTTGTACAGACTAACCTTTCCCCGTTACGCGGATCCTTATAATCCTTGCCCATGGGATGCATGTGCGTTTTATCGGCGTTATGGCACTTAAGACAGAGCTTTATCTCATCATCACCATTTAAAAGGCTGGCGTTATCCGATGAATGCACTTCATGACAAATGGAGCAGTTCTCGGTAGCCGGTTTGTGTTTGAATTTACCCTCGAATTCCGCCTTTTTGTGACAATTAAAACAGACATCCCCCGCCGGCTTTGACAGGATATTTGCGGAAAATCCTGTATGCGGCGAATGGCAGTTGACACATTCGCCCGGCATCGAAACCGCCTTGTGCACATTTTTCTTGGCAAAGAGGGCATCCGACTTGGTGTGACATTGTAGGCAAAGCTCTTTACCGCTCTTTATCGTGGCGAAACTCTTGTTAGATACATGGCAGGCATTACAGTTTCGAATCTTAAAAGGACTATGCTGATCAGGATAAAGCAGCGCGACCGATCCTTTCGGAGTTGAATGAGGATCATGGCACTTGGCGCATTCGGCGGTCTCCATCGGGAAATTATGATGAGCTTGCTGAAACGCCGGCGTGGTCAGTGAATGACAGGTTACGCAGAGCTTGCTTTCAGGCTTTACTAACATAAAATTGTTATCGGTAGAATGAGCATCGTGACACTGGAAACAATTTCCCTCGGCCACCGGCTTGTGAGCTACCTCTTTAGTAAACTTTTCTTTTTCTTTTGTGTGGCAGCTATAACAGAGTTGTGTGCTCTTGGTAATCAGAAGTCCCTTGTTTGGACCACTGTGTTTTTCATGGCAGGCTAAACAGTTGCCATCTTTAACAGGCGAGTGGGCTTTATCGGATTCGAATTTCGTTTGTAAATCGCTGTGGCAATTGTAGCAGAGCGTCGGGACCTTATCAATAAGCATCTTCTCGTTTCGCGAGGCATGCGGATCATGACAGCTTATACATCCCTGGCCCATTTTAATCGGCGTGTGAATATTCGGCTGCCCCATAATTTTGCCGACTTCATCGTGGCATTGAGCGCATAAAGCGTCGCCTTCAGCCACTAACTGTACCTTGCCGCCCTCGCCTAAACCTTTATGGCACGAATCGCAGCTTTTTTCCGCAAACGGTGCATGTTGAACTTTATTAACGAGTTTCGGTTGATCGGAGGCATGAGGATTATGGCAGGTAACGCAGTTGGAACCTCGGACAACATATCCGCCGTGGGCTGTTTTAATTTTATCGATACTGGGATCATGGCAACCCTGACAGAGCTCGGCGACAGGTTTAATAAGATTATTACGCTCATTTGATCCATGCGCTAAATGACAGGTGGTACACTCCCCGTCTTTGACCGGCTGGTGCACCACTGCTTTTTTCAGCTCTTCCGCTTTATCCTTATGACATGATAAACAAAGATCTTTCCCGCTTGCAGGCAGAAGCTTTGCCTCTTTGGCGCCATGAGGATTATGGCAAGCTGTACATTGGCCATTCTTAACAGGCGTATGAAGATTCTTTACGGCGAGCTTACCATCCAGATCGCCATGGCACTCGGCACAGCTTTGACTTTCATTTGCCTTTAAAAGCCTGGCAAAATCTGATGAGTGCGGTTTGTGGCATGAAAGGCATTCACCCTCTTTGGCAGGCGGGTGTGTTGACGGCAAAGAGAGAGTCTGGATAACGTCATTGTGGCACCGCCCGCAAACGGCCGGTACGCTTGACCGAAACATATTAGGCTGGGATGAACCATGCGGATTATGGCAGGCTCCGCATTGCCCCGACATAAACGGAATATGAACCGTTCCGGCCTTGCTCTCTTCTTTAAGATTGTCATGGCATTGTAAGCAAATCAGCTTCTCGTCATCAACCAAAAGGGGCATCTTTTTGGAATAATGCGGTTGATGGCAACCGAGACATCCCTTGGTCTCCACGGCAGGATGAGGAGTCTTTGCAACAGACATCGAATCCCTGAGGGCGGTATGGCAATCGAGACAGAGTTTATCCGATGTATCCTTAACCAGGCTTTTATTGGGAGAACCGTGAGAATCATGACAAAGATTGCAGTCGCCATTTCTTAATGCAGTATGGACACCTTCGAGTTTTAACGTGTCGGCGAACTCGGTATGACATCCCAGGCATAGTTCGCCGGGCTTGGATACTAATAACGATTTTTCTTTACCCTTATGAGCCGAATGACAGGTTAGACATTCTCCGCCCGCCGCCGGCGGATGAGGCGTTGCCATGGCCATTTTCTTGCCAATATCATCATGGCAGGTAACACATAGTTCGCCGGGCGTGGTCGAAATTGTGGTATCTCCCGCGGCCAAATTACTATGGCAACTTTCGCAACTACCCTCTACCATCGGAGCATGTGCCAGTGGATCGATCAGGCCTGGTTTGTCGGAGGCATGAGGATTGTGACAAGTAACACAATCGATTTTATCGATACCCGTAACTGAGTGTTTAGCCAAATAATCTTTATCGGTTAAGCTGTGACATCCGGCGCATAGCTCCTTTTGATTTTTATTTAGAAGCCCTGCGACTTGACTGTCATGTGCACTGTGGCAGGCCGAACATTGATTTTTTGCGAATGGCTCATGTACCACTGTCTTTTTTTGAAGATTGCCTACGTCGTCATGGCATATAAAGCAAACCAAAGTGTCATTTACCACCCGCACCAGCGATGGAAGATTACTGCCGTGAGGCTCATGACAAGACCAACAAACGCGATCTTTCATAGGCTGATGAACATAAGTTGCCGTGCTGGGAGGATAGCCCGCCGCAAATTCCTTGTGGCATTTGGTGCAAATGCTGTTATCGTATGCCTTCAGAACAAGCTTTTGCGAAAATCCATGCGAATCATGACAGGCCGCACAATCTTTGCTTTTGACAGGTTCGTGCGAATATTTATACGAATCGAAGGTTTTTTTTGCCTTTTGATGGCAATCGTAACATTCCTTTTGCTTCGCGTAAAGGGAGGATGATCCAAAACAAAATAGAAGCGCAATGCAGATTAGTAGCCTTTTATTCATTTTCCTTCCCTTTTTCAGGACTGGGTTTTAGCGGCTTTATATATTTCTTGCCAGTTTTGTAATCCATCAGTTCAAAACCAATAAAAGAACGAGGTGAGAAATGCGGAACCAGCCCCGGCAAAAACGCCCAGGCTTCCTCTTTTTTCTCATTTCCTTTGATGATCAGAATCTTGACGGCAGGATTATTTAACGTATCCGATTTGGAATAAGCCTTAAACGTCAGGGTATCGAGATCGAAATCAGGATAGAATTCAACCGCCACGGCCTCAAGATCAGTATCGGATATCTGAAATTTTTCGTACATCTTGACCTTATGCTCTTCTTCGAAATTAGAGTACATACGACTTGTTACCCTGATAGTTAACTCCTTAACCTCGGTTTCGCATGATAAGGTCAGAAGCGCAGTAAGAAGAGCAAGAAGTAAAGGAAATTTAGCTGATGTGAATACCTTCACAATCGCCTCCAAATATTTGATAACTATACTAAACATCATTATCAGCTCCGTCAAGGGAAATATGACGCAAATCATAAAGTAGAACCAATCACCAGGTTCCCTTAATGCCTCTATATTAACATACAACACAGATTTTAGTCAAACTTGTTGTGAAAAATCATAATAAGTGGGTGCAAAAACCAAGTATCTGAATAATTTTACAGGTTTTTAAGATTAGCCGCAATAACGATCAATTTCTTATTAATTCCCATTTTTACAATATTTAATTGCCTTATTCCACTAATAATTAAAAATTTTGAAAGTAGGTTGGCGATTGTGTAAATAAGATCTTAAAGGTGTGGCAGGAATTGGAAAAAACAGTTATTTGGCAAAAAATGCTCAAAAGGCGCCGATCAATTATTTGCGGTTGGGATACTGGGGTTGATCGGCGCCTCTGATTTTTGGCATCACTAATTTGCAAACGACTCAATAGTCATTCGTCAGGCGCATTTTATACAAATCTCTTGCGTCCGCATTACAAAACTTACGTCGTACGCGAAAGTAGATAGCCTCTTCCGGGAAAAAAGTCAATGCGACAAGATATAGCTATTATTACGTACGGCCTATTACGCAAAATAAAAAGCTAACTTATTATGTATCAACGGAATCGTTTTTTTAATATTTGGCATTAGGTACGCTTTACGTCTAAGACTCCCCTAAAAAAACTTGACCGGAAACATTAAGATGCTATATTGTGACCAATATTAAAATTATTTTTAACCGATTTTGTTAGCCGGGCAAAGATCAAAAACCCGTGGCTCGATGAAACTAAAACCAAAAAGCTAAAGAACCCTAAGGAATAACTAATTCTGTTTACCAATTAACTTTTTGTTAATAGATAACGTCTAAAGTTGATTCAGAATTTGATATTAAAATCGGCGGCAAGGAGGTTCAATGTCATTTACGGGAGCTGAGGATCATCGTATCAGCCTGATGGAAGCTATCGAGTTGACCAAAAGATACAGAGAATCGGTACCATCAGGGACATTATTAGCTGGATTTTTTGGAAAAGCAACCATTCAAAAATTGATAGATCAGGAAAACTGCGTTGGTATAAGGATTTACCTGGGGGAAAAGAGCAACAATGAAGAGTGCTTCATTTTGGTCGGCGCCACGAAAGATGAAAAGGATATTTACGAAGGCGAGCTCGCTGAAGTAGCAACTCCCTGCCCTCCTTTTTGCGATATGAACAGCCCACTTATCAAATCTTAAGGGCGGGGCAGGTGCACTTCCTTCATTTCGTGTCCTCCTTTTCTCCGCTGATCCCCTTTGCAGCCGGAGTATACAGATATCCCCACCTTGACCGAACCTTCAGGCTTCTGGCTTGGCTATTTGCCGTTACAGTCGCCGTGGAATCATACAACTTCTACTGCGGCACCAGACACCTTAACGTCTTGTGGCTCATCAACATATATGTTCCTATTGAATATGCATTTATTGTTTCGGTTCTTTCGTTATGGCAAGATAATATCCAGTTAAAGAAGTACCTGAAATGGAGCATTGCCGGCTTTGCGGTCATTTGGTTCATCAGTTTGGTTTTATCTGGCGGTATGACTAAATTGAATTCCTTCGCCCTTTCACTGGCGTGTATGATTTACGCTCTGATTGCTGTGTTTAATCTAATTATCTTGAGGAGAGACGATCGTGGAGAAATGATTTTTGATCCGCGCTTTTGGATTTGTTCAGGTTTGCTATTATACTCATCCGGAAGCCTTGCCTATTTTGGATTCTACCCCTTAATAGCTCAAAACAATTTGGTACTTTTATGGGGAATCTTTTCAGTAGTTAATGCTTTGGCATATATACTATTTGCGATAGGATTTTTATGCAAATGTCGGCAATAGAGATGGTCTGGAGCATAGTCTCCATTATGGTCCTTTTTCTGATATTGGCTGGGGTCATCATGCTTAGTATGGTGATGCACAGCAGAAAAACGAAGGAATCCGAGGGTAATTATCGGCTCCTTTTCGATAGGGTTCTGGCACCCATAATTCTCATAGATGACAAAATTAAAATAGCCGCTGTGAATCAAGCCGCCTGTAAAATGCTTGGTTATGATGATAGTCAGTTGGTTGGCTTCGACTTGGGGGACTATATTTCCAAAGAGAAGTGGAATAAGTTTCGTTCTGAAATCACCAAATCCCTAGCAAGCTCCATGGATTATAATGGTGAAATTCCGTTAGTAGGCAAGGATGACAAACTCATTTATACCGAGGTCGGCGCCACGATTCATAGATCAAAAGGCGAAAGTCTGCTTCTGGCCAGTTTTAGGGATATAACTGAACAAAAACGATCCGAGCTTGCCTATAAAGAAAAGAACACGGCCCTAAATCAGGTACTTGCCCATCTGGAAGAAGAGAAACTCAAGTATAGAAAGCAAATTGCCGAGACTATCGATCAGGTGTTAGCGCCGAATCTTGAAAGACTGGTCAACGAGGATGGTACACTATCGAAAGACCATTTAGATGCTCTTCAGGATGACCTGGCGAAGATGGCGGCTGAGGCCGGAGGAATAGCGCATGCGTACGGAAAACTTACCCCCCGAGAGGTAGATATCTGTAATCTGCTAAAAGGTGGCGCTACTTCCAAAGAGGTTGCCAAAGCCCTTGATATTTCGGTGCTTACCGTAAACAAGCATCGCGAGAGGATCAGGAAAAAGCTGATTTTGGTAAAAAAAGACGTCAATTTATCTACGTATTTAAGAAGTAATTGACGGCACGTTGATATACGTAAAAATAGCTATAAGTTGTCGTATTGCGCAATCCTTATAATATCCCTTATTACCCTCGTGGGCGTTCCCGAGGATTTGGCACTCGAGACCCAAGGGGGAATGACGTTCTCGACTCGGGAACCCTCCCACCTTTTGGCCGTCGTTTAGAGGGGGATACGATGGCTTTTTTTAATTTAAAACATGCCAGTGTCTCCCCAATTTTCTAATTTGACATAAGGCCATGGTACAAATTCAATTGATATATGTGCCTATACGAAGTACGGCTTCTTGGCAAGAATGAAGTGGACGATTCAACCCGTTCATTTTATATTGAACCAAGCTGCCTGCCGGGGATGGGAAATTTTTCATCCCCAGGATGTAAAATGATTATTGTTGAATTTTCGGCAAATTTGGTTTAAGATTTTGAGGAACATAAATTTCGCTTGATTTAAGCGGGGGGAAAGCAAACTTGCGGAACAGATCATTCCGCTGTAATTGAGGTGAGACCATGAAAAGCGATTTACGAATGAACATCGCGGAAAGACGGCTTTCTTACCAGGGGAAGCACGAAGAACTGGTATTCGACCAGGATCGCATTATCGAATTTAATCATCGCCATAAATGGGCATTAGCCAATTATGATCTCTCGCTGGGATCCTGCCGCATCATAAATATCAGCGACAAGGTTAATAACAGGTCAAATCTGGGTGTACTTCGTAATCGGAAGATGCGGCAATCGGTTGTTCTGTCCGCGGCCCTGGCGGCAGTATCGGTTAGCCTGCATGGGCGGGGTGCCTTAAACAAGTACCCTAAAGATCAGCAATCCGATGGCCTGGCCGATCGTCTCAAACGAGATAACGACCGGACGGCAGCCCAGGTGATGTCTGAAGTGCTGCAAGTAACAACCGAGACACTGCCCTTGGGAGAAGAAGTCCTAATTGAATCGACAATAACCGAAGGCGTTCGAATCAAACCAGGTAAAGAAGCCGGCGGTAACCCTACAATCGCGGTAGGGGCGCTATTTGGAAAAGAAAAACATTGCGATATTTACGGCTTGGATATGCCGAAAAATGTAACCCTGCTTTCGATGGGAAATGACGTAATCGATGGTACAGGTAAATCCATTAAAGGCCTGCATTCAAGCCTGACGGCGTTGTTCATCACCGAATCCAACCTCAAGCGTCACCTTCCCGATATATATGTGCAGCGCTGGATGTCTGGCAAATATTTCCAAAAATTTAATCCTCGCGATGTCGATCTTCTTGACGCCGCCAAAGTCATCGCGGATTCTTACGGATATTCAAAAGTCGAAAAGCTAAGCGCCTTCTTTCTGGATCGTTCTCGGCATTACCCGGCCATGGATATCCTAAATGGCGCCGGTATTTCGACCCCCTTCGATAAGGATGGCGATCTGATGCCAGCCGTTATTATTGGTATGGATGAACTCCGTTTCCCGGATGATCGCGGCTTAACCTCGATGATTGGCGAAATTGGCGGCTCGGCTGAATGGGCCGTTGGTGTTCTGCCTCTTGCCTGGCGGGGCGGACAAGCTATTGGGATGCTTACCAGCCAATCCGCGCTTTCCCGGAAAGATTTAAGCCCCGAGGACAAATGGAAATCGCGTTTTAATTTTACTGAAGAAGAAATAATGTCTATTCAGGACGCTCGATTCGAGCGCAAACCGTATTTCACAATCTGGGATATTTTGGATGATCCGTTTGCCGCCGGGATTAGCGCCTTCGGAGCCATAACCGATAATTATTACCTGCCGTTTATGAAAGGCGTAGTGGCAAATTTGGAAAAAGGCCAGGTTGAGGTAAATGTCCTGGTGGTAAATTCGCTGGGAATGGTGGAATGCTGGTTGATGTCTTTCAAGTGCCGTAAAAATCTGGAGTATACCCAAAAGCTAATGGCATCGCCAAAGGGCGATCTTGAGAAACTAACCGGCCCCCAATTGGAAAAAGCTATCGGCGGGATGCTTGATGATGAATTCCTGCGCAAGAGGTTCAGGATTTTCTTTAATAACGAGTATTATCCGGCCCTGATCCCGGTTCAAAACAAGATGGTGCTATTGCATAATGCGGTCGATTCGTTGATTGAGCGCGGCGCCTTAAATGAATGCGACCGGGAAATTATCAATATTACTGCCCGCCTGGCAAGGGAGTGGTTTACAAACTCGGATAAGTAGATTTATTTTGAAAATAAATACTGCGCCGGGATTGAGTACGGAAGGACTACTCCTGGCGCTTTTTTTATTGGCGTTTCAATTCTTTTAGCTGAACAATTAGTATAAACAGCGTAATCATTAGATTCCGAAAACAATGATAATGGCCGCAAAGCTGCCAGCAAATGCTGTGCAGATAAAATTAACCAAATCATTGCTCATAAAAGCCAGTCCTCGGATAAGGGTTGTAGCATAACCGCAATGAAATTCCCGTTCCACAAGCCTGCCACAATGAGGACATTTATACTGCGCTTGAATTGAGCCACCTAAAATTGAATCCAATATTGAACCAACCAGGCCGGTATTGGCCGCCATAATCCAGATATTGGAATCGAACATAGAAAGCCCATGCAAAAAACTTCTTCCCCACCAGGCTACAAGCACCAAAATGAGGGAACCTCCGACAGCGCCTATAGTGCCCAACAGCGTTATCCCGCCAGACTGCCCGGGATTAACTTTTTTAAAAGTAATAATTGATATTGGAGAGCGCCGATATAGTGTCCCGATTTCGGTAGCCCAGGTGTCGGATGTGGCCTCGCAGAGACTGGCCAGATATGGAAAGAACCAAATGGTTTTTCCGGTAATGAAAAACATAATGACAGCTACAGCCCCTATTCCGCCATTGGCAAAAACTTGCCAGATATCTCGCGGTCCGGTTTTATGGACAGCGTTTAAAGCTTTTTCCTTTTCGTAAGTTTTTATGGCGCTTAAGATGCTTGATGAGATAAAGAAAAATAAAAGGGGGATCGCGAAAGCAATGCCGCCTAATCCAAATATAATCGTTCCGATAATTATCATGCCCCAGGCGCCAGAGCGCGAAACCGCTTTAAACTTGTAAGATATGAGCGCTATGGCAATAGATAACGCCAAACCAGCCAGAAACTGCAAAGAATCGATTTGCGGGATAAATATGGGCCAAAATTTCATATCGATTCAAATATATAAAGCCTGATATCGCCCGCAAAGTTATTTCGGCTGTTTTATCAAAAATGTCTGACGAATAAATATGCGATTAAATAAGAGTTGGGAAATTTTATTTACGATCATCTAATCGAGGTAAATGATCGATAGTAAAGCTTTCGCTTCGGACTTCCCTCGATATATCCTTTAATCCCGTTACTCTGAGGGCCATATTAAAAACAAACTCGCCGAGCTTGTCGGGAGCATTCTCCAGCTCAGGTTTTTTGGCCGATGAAATTCCTCCCTTAAGCCATGATTCCACTTCCTTGTAGTTGGAGAAACTCATGGTTTTAATAGTAAGCCGTCCGACAAGATAGAACACGCCGGAGGTGTCATCAACTTCAAAAGAATCAGGTTCGATGGAGCTTAAAAGTTCGATCGTCTCACGTTCGCTTCCCAATGAGTTTTCGATAATTAAATCCTCAGTGCTTTGTACCACGGAGTAGCGTTTCTCCCAGGAATCGAATCGAACCTTGAAATTTGTTTCGGCGGCGCCAAGAAGCTTATCGAACCATCCGGATCTCTCGCGCCAAAGCTCCAAACGGTAGATGAAGAGTATCGGTACGCCTTTGTTAATATATCCGATAAGCTCGCTCGGAAGAGAATCGGTAAGTTTTAGGCCGCATTGAATTGCGCCATTACCATATTTAAGATTGCTGAAGGCCGGTTCGACCGCTTTAGATTTTGACGATATTATAAAAGTGAAAAAAAGCGCTCCGAAAATTAAATACCGCCGACCCGATTGCCCCATCATTCTTCCGATTTCATTATTCACACGGAATTTATAATCTCTCCCGGGCACTAATGCAAGGAATTCCCCTATTATCTATAGAGGCAAATCAAGCCGAGCCGAAACCACTGGATGACGATCGAGGTCGTCAAGCCTCTGTGCCAAATCTATGCGGAAAGCATCCTCTATCAAGAAACTGATTCCAACATCGGTTTTGAGCTGGCCGGACCTAAAATCACGGCCGCTGGAGGCAGCCTTGCCGGAATCAAGAAACACTCCGGCGCCAAAATCGCTGCTGAAAAATCTCCAGACATAATCCGCGCTAAGAAAAGCAAATCGATTGCCCTGGAATTCCTTATAATCATATCCGCGTAGAGATCCGATACCGCCCAAAAAGAATCTTCTAAATAGGGGGAGCTTATCATCTGAATAACCGCCTTTGGCGCGCAAAATTAACAACTGATTGGAAGCAATCGGCATAAAGGTTTTAGCATCGATTGTTGTCAACTGGTAATCAAACTCGCTATTGCCGACTGTCTTTTCCCATTCCAATAGCGCCGTTGCTCCAGCTTTAGCAGGCTTGGCCTGGTCGTGACGAGTATCATATCCTAATTTCAGGCCGGCTTCCTTCAGATCGCCAGGTATGGCCAGGATATCGTTTGAATCGGGAAGAATTGTTGACCAATTTTCGCGCAATTTTTTCTTGCCCCCAAATATCGCTTTGCGGGCGGTTCTTTCGAGGTTTGAGATACGGGAGGCATCATAGGTTGCACCGGCCTGCCAATCGTCTGTAATGTACAATCCTGCTTCGCCCCTAAATCCTCTTTCCCAATAAAAATCCCAGAAATCTTCTTTCGAAAAAAGACCGGCGATTGTATTTTCGGTCTCAGTCAACATCCATTTATCAGATGATTCGGCTAACTGAAACAAGTGGATATCAAAATATGGCATTATTTCTTTTCCAAAACGATGCCAAACACCAAAATCATACTCCCAACGTTTGAGAGTAAAAGCATAGGCAGTGCCAATTGAAAGCTTGGGCAATCTGCCTTTAATGTCTTCGTATTTGATACTCGGAAGCAAAGTAAAACCCTCGACGCGATTAAACCTGGCTGACAGTGCCATGCTCAACTCATTCTTTTTTGCCTCTTTATGGACTTCCATTTCGCCGCGAAGAGTAACGTTGGGCTCACGTTCAATATGACCCAATGGCGCCGCAACATCGCCGCGGATAATGGCGCCGTTCCTGAGATAGACGTTACCGAAAACAGAGACAATATCGCCGCTGACTTCGCCGTATATGGTGACATTACCTCCAATACTTGCAACGTCGCCCTTAACACTGGTGGCGCTATCGACTAAGACATCGCCAAACCGGACCAAATCGCCCGTGCCCGCATAAATGGTGGCCAATCTTTTGCGCTTGATTTGAGCATGCCTATGACCGCGCGGCTGCCATTCCCATCCTGTTTCCTCGCTAACCGATAATCTTTGAAGATCCTGTTCACCCAATTCAACACTATCGATAAATATCTTGCCATCCTTTATCAGAAGATTATTATCGACTTTGATGACAGCATCGTTCCTGTTAAGAGAATCGCCCAACACGATGACCGATCTGACTATCCCGTCTTTATCGAGTTCCACTTTAACGGAATCGCCTGAAATGGAAATATCAATGGTACTACCATCGTTTCCAACGGGTTCAGCGGATTTGGCGCTTGAAACAAGCAGAACAAGAAGCCCTAACGCTAATCCCCAAAGTAATCCAAAAAATATCTCTCTTTTCATATCATATTCTCCTTCGATATATATTAAAGCAAAGAAGATGCCAATATGCCCGACAACTAATAGGCTGACATATATGCAGTTAGCGATACATTGAATACGGCTGCGTGTTGTTTTTGCACGTATTGGCGCCACGCCCCGTGGTGTTTTCACACGACCGTACGCTAATAAGCTATCTTTGTTCTATTGACAGTGGTTTGTAAGGCAAATATATTAAAATAGAATATTAAGTTATCAAAAAATTAGCTGAGCCCAAAAGGTGCGATTTTCTAATAGAGAGGAAAAATGAAACTTAAACTTACAATAATAATGCTTCTATTATGGCCGTTCAGTGTCAAGGCCGACGACGAATTAGTTTTGAGGCTTAATCTTCAACCTCAAACCAGCTACATTTACACAATGGATATGACCCAGACCAGAGTGCAATCGGTTGAGAATCAAAACCAAAGCCTTTCTCAGGAAATGCTTGAAGAGTGGAAATATGATGTCACCGGTCTTGAGAAATCCAACGAAATGAATCTCAAGCTGACCTACAAACGCATAAAGGTAACTCAGAAATTCAACGAGCAATCATCATCATACGACTCCGATAATCCTCCCGAATACCTTGACCCCTCGATGAAAGGGTTGGCATCGATGCCCGGGGCAGTCTTGACAGTGCGCATGACCACCGACGGCAAAGTCGCTCAAATAAAAGGAGTAGATGCCATGCTTGATAAGATGATCAAGGCGATGGCAATGCCCAATCCCGATCAAAAAGAAGAAGTTATTGCTGATCTTCGAAAACAGTGGGGCACCGATGCCATGAAGCAATCACTCGAGCAAATTACATCTTTTTACCCTTCTGAACCTGTCGTACCGGGCGATAGCTGGAACTCAAATTTCGATATTGCCTCCGGCGGACTTCCCATGCATATCAATTCCGAATATACGTTAAAATCCAGAAATGACGGAAAGGCCGTCATTGATGTGGCCTCGACTATCAGCTCTGATTCATCAACGGGCACGGTCACTATGGGATCTCTAACCATGGCTTACGATATAAAGGGCAAGCAGAATGGTACAATTGAAGTCGATGAGGCCACGGGTTTGCCTTTGAACTCTAAACTCGACATGCATTACGAGGGAACTGTCACTGTCTCGGGAGTCCCCGACCAGCAACCCCAAACCTGGCCGATTTCGGCTGATGGTTCGGTGCAAGTGACGTTCGTTCGTCAATAGTCTTAAAGTTACTCGTATTCCGGGTTATTACAATCAAACTCATGGCCCGCGGGTTCCGCGGCCCCGACAAAGTCGGGGCACGAAATCCGATCAGAGGGCCTGCTCCGCTTTAGGATGCGTCAGTTCAGCTTCCGATTTTATCTGACTGGAACTGACGCATTTATTTGAGGGCTATTTGCCGCTGGAATCCCGGATTTCGCATCCTAGCGCCCCTGATCGGATTTCTTTCTTTCGGTCTAAAGGACCGAAAGGCGGAACCCGCGGGCCGGGAAACAGCCCCCAATAAAAAAGGCGACTGCCTGGTTTGTCGCCTTTCACCCAAAGATTTCTCAATAGTTTCTAAAGGCCATATAGCTGGCCATATTTTCCATTGAGATACTCAATTAGTGGTTGATGTAAAAGTGGCTTGCCCGTAACTCGTTCAACGAGTTCCTCCGCGCGATATCGTTGCCCATGAGCATGGATATTTTTCCTAAGCCAGCCCAATAAATTGCTAAAATCACCTTTGCCAAAAGCGTCATCGAGATTAACAAGATCGGATTTTGCTTTCGCGAAAAACTGCGCCGAATAAAGATTTCCCAAAGTATATGTTGGGAAATAACCGATTAACCCGGCCGCCCAGTGGACATCCTGCAAACACCCATCGGCGTCATTTGTTGGAACGATCCCAAAATACTTTTTAAACTTTTCATTCCAAACAGCAGGCACATCAGCAATTTTAAGATCGCCGTTGAAAAAGGCGCTTTCGATTTCAAAACGCAGAAGAATATGAAGATTATATGTCGCCTCGTCAGCCTCAACTCTGATAAACGACGGCCTAACATCGTTTACCGCGAAATGAAATTGGTCAAGCGACGTTCCGTTTAAGGCGCCAGGAAAAGCTTTTTGAATCCTGGGATAAAAATATTTCCAGAAAGGATAGCTTCGTCCGACCAGGTTTTCCCACATACGCGATTGCGATTCATGGATTCCCAATGATGCTGCCTCCCCGCAAGGCAATCCATATTGATTTTTGGGAAGTCCCTGCTCATAAAGAGCGTGTCCAGCCTCATGCAAAATACCGAAGAAAGCTTGCGGAAAATGATTGGGATTATAACGGGTCGTGATTCGGATATCTGATGGCCCTATACCGGTACAGAATGGATGGGTCGTTATATCGAGACGGCCCGACATGAAATCAAATCCTATGGTTTTGGCTGCTTCGAGACCAGCCTTTTCTTGAATATCAACGGGATATTGACGGGTAATTATCGAAATGTCGGGTTTTTTGCCACTGGCCTTAATTCGAGCGATCAGCGATACCAATTCATCTCGAAGCCCGGCGAATACCTCCGTAATCTTTGCTGTTGACGCTCCGGGTTCAAAATCGTCAAGCGCGGCATCGTATGGCACGGTGCTATAGCCGATAGCCTCGGCTTGTTGCCGTTTAAGATTAACGACCTTTTCCATCCAGGGCCTAAACATTGCGAAATCCGATTTGGCTCTAGCCTCCTGCCATACCCCCTGGGACATAATGATGGTGCGGCTCAACTCCTCCACGAGCGATTTGGGAAGTTTTACCGCTTTATCGTAGACTCGCTTAATTTCGCGAACGTTAGCAGCATCAGGATTGTCGTTTTTTGGATAACGATCCGTTGCTAAGCAGATTATCGAGTAAATCCCCGATTCTGGGAGATACGAATTTTTCGTGAGCGATGCCGGACAGGAGGGCCATTTGATTACCGCGATGCTCCGAGCCGTTGCGCGGCATATAAGTTCTCTCATCCCAATCTAAAAGGGCCTCGCAAGATCTGAGAATCGAGATTTCACGAATGTCTTTGTATAACCCTTCAAGAAGTTTATCATTTTTTTCAGCCATTTTTTAATCCTTTTCTTATTCTGACGATAATCTTGATCATATTTTTCATCAATTTTGGGAAATTTATGTAAAAAATTCGATAATTCCAAATAAAAACCTTTCCTTTAAGATGGATACGAATATAATTGATACTGGTTACGACAAAATGGCATCTGGAACATACTATCTGCCATAGTCGTTGGAATTTTTATGATGATTGTCGGCGTGTTTGATAATGAATAACATTCAGGTTTAGCTTAATGGGTTTAATAAATCTTGTTGTTGCCGCCTCAGCCTTTATTGCAGCCATAGGACTTATCAATATATTGCTTCTTTGGGTATTACACCCCTCCTGGTGGAAACTAAAACTGGTTCGCATTCCTGCCATTGTGGTGCCGCTTTTAGCAGTAGCCTCGACGATATTTTGGGCCTGGGGTCATTTGAAAAGCTTACCGTCGCTCACTCAACTCGGGGCAACCATCACACCAGCCTTGTTTGTTCTGGAAATCTCTCTTTTGATCTCGCTGCCGCTTTCAGGGATAATGCATTCCGCTGTTCGGATTATTGACTATGCCAAACGCCGTAAAACGGATCAGCCTTTCTCCAAAAGCCGACGACGATTTGTAAAACTCGCCGCGGCGGTTTTTCCCGCAACGGCGATACCATCCGGCATGGCCGGGGTGGTCGATTCATACGCACCGATCGGAATCCCCATCAGAAAAATACCGATTGCGTCGCTGCCTCCGGCATTGGAGGGTTTTAAGATCGCTCATCTTTCGGATCTTCATCTGGGCTACTATGTACACTTAGACGATCTCGAAAAGGCCGTAGAGAAACTGGAACCCCACCGACCGGATTTGGTTCTGGTGACTGGCGACATTTCAGATGATCTCGACATTCTACCGGATGCCCTAAAGATCATCAATAGTCTGGCCCCGATTTATGGCACCTATGCCTGCGTAGGGAATCACGAGTATTATCGCGGAATTATGGAAGTTTTACGGATCTTTAAAACTGCTCCTTTTCCGATTTTAATAAATCAGCATATCAATCTTAGTATCGCCGGTACCAAAATTATTCTTGGTGGCGCTGACGATCCCCGGTATTTACGTCGTGATTATAGCCAATTTCTGCAAAATACAATCGAACGTACCATGAATAGTGCCTCGCCCGATTCCTTTCAACTTTTAATGTGTCATCGGCCGGAGGGGTTTAATTACTCGACTCTGAAGGGTATCGATTTAGTGCTCTCTGGCCATACGCACGGCGGCCAGGTAGGTTATGGCGGAAGATCCATTTTTGAACCGATATTCCCCGAAAAATATTTCTGGGGCACATATAGACGCGGGAATACCACTCTTTATACGTCCGCCGGAATGGGGCATTGGCTTCCGTTCAGATTGGGAGTACCAGCCGAAGCTCCTATTCTGGTTCTCGAAAAAGGATAAAGCATTATCCTGAAGATCTGTTGATTACTATGCGTTATATTTTTTGGTAGTGGATTAATAGCAGTAATACTCTGCGTGAATATTAATTCCAGGTCATAAATACTTAGGCTTTCATTTGTAATAATACCCAAAACTAAGTATTGAGGGCGAGCGGGCAATCCAGCGTTTCTCTAATGGCTTTCCCAAGCTTTTGCATGGTATAGGGCTTTCTAATATATTTGCCTACACCCAATTTTTCGGCTTCTTTGACTCGATCAGTTTCCGAAAAACCGCTCGTAATAATCGCCTTTTGGCCAGGATGAATTTTCAGAATTTCCCGATAAGTATCGAGTCCGTCGAACCCCGGTTCCATAATCATATCAAGTACAACGACATCAACGGTTCCAGTTTTAAGATATTCCACGGCGGCATGGCCGTCGGGAACGCATTCGGCATTGTAGCCCAGACTTCCCAAAATCGTTACCGCTAATTCGCGCTGCTCGGGGATATCATCCACGATAAGAATACGCTCGTTACCCTTGATTGAGGAGGGCTCTGGCGTATCTTCCACAGCGATTTCGGACGTGGCAGGGATATAAACGATAAAATCGCTCCCGTGGTCGGTCTGGCTGCGCACATCGATATATCCGTTATGATCTTTTACCACGCCGTAAACGATTGCCAATCCCAGGCCGCTACCGCTTTTGCCCATCTCTTTCTTGGTATAAAATGGTTCAAACAGGCGTTTGTAGTCTTTAGTTTCAATCCCCACTCCGGTGTCGCTGACGGTTAGAATATTATAATAGCCGGCTTCAATATTATCGTAACCGCCTATCAATTTGTCAATCTGGCGACATTCCGTTTTTATTGTGAGAGCGCCACCATTTTGCATAGCGTCCATGGCATTGAGGACTAAATTCATGACAACTTTATAGAGATGCAGTTCGGAACCGAATACCAAACGCCTGTCATCTGAAAGCTCTAAATTTAAGGAAACGCCGGGAAATCGCATTTTAAGATCGAAAAAGTCCGGCGATTGTATATAGCTCTCAACAACCTTATTCAAGCAGATAGGACGCATTTCATAGCGCCCGCGACGAGCCATGGAAAGAAGGTCCTGGACAACTTCCGCGGCGCGTTGAGCCGATGATTCAATTTTAGTAATCTGATTTATAATTGGGCTTTCGGTCGGTAGCTTCATCCTTATCAGTTCAGGATAAGCCACCAGCGGCCCCAGGATATTATTGAGGTCATGGGCCACTCCGCCGGCCAATACTCCCAGAGACTCCATACGCTGGGCGCGAGCAAGCTTTTCACGCAGTTCTTGCCTTTCAATTTCTGATCTTCTTATCTCCGTAACATCGCTACAGATTCCTATCGCTCCGCAAAAGGCATTGCTTTGATCGCGCAACGGCGCTCCCACAATCATAATTGTGCGCTTTTCACCATCTCCACGCGTAATTTGTATTTCATATTCCCCGCCCTCGCCATTACGGCGCTTTTGCATTTGCTCCATAAATATACCGAGCGAATCCTGGCAAACAAGCTTACTAAAGTTCATATCGAGAATTTCGGATAGTGAATAACCATACATCTCACAGGCAATGGGATTCGCGAATTTTATATTATAATCGATATCTATTATTAGCATACCATTCGGCATGGTTTCTATGAGATTTCTGTATTTCTCCTCGGATGACTTGAGGGCTTCAGTCATCCTGACTGCGGTCAGCGCCAATGCCAAATCCGCCATTATTATTTCTAGAAGATTTAACCGCGATTCGGTAAAAATATCAGGTTGATAACTTAATATACTGAAGACTCCCAGGGTATTGCCGTGCACTATTAACGGGAAATAGGCCAGCGATCTTGAAACGCGATTATTATAAGCCGGCATACTTTTGTTGAAGGGAATAATTTGGCTGGCTTCTTCTTCGGTTCGATGAATGATCAATTTTAGGCCGTTTCGAAATACGCGGTCTGTGGAAGTGTTGGAATCCATCGCAATATAGCCGCGATTAGTTGTAACCGAAAGGTTTCCGTTTTCATCTGTATCCGCGGAGAATACAAGTTCGTATTCGGCTTTATTGTTATGGGCTATGGTTAAGGCTCCGGCATCTATCGGCATAAAATGACGTATGTGTTCGAACGCCAGAGTAGCCAATTCACTGGCATCGGTTAACCCAAGCAGCCTGGCCAAAAACAATGTACGGGCCTGAATTAACTCATCCGCAACTTTCTTCTCGGTCACATCGCGGGCATTTTCAATTACCCCGATTATCTTCCCATCGGCATCTTTCATGGGATAAGCGTAAACATCCAGCCAGGCCGTAATTCCGCTCGGGCTATCAAGGGGAATACGATCCATTTGAGGTATCCCCAACTCCATGGCGCGAATAGTCGGACATATTTCGCAGGGGACAGTTCTACCATGATATGCCTGAAAACACTTCTTTCCCACCAGGGGTAAGGCATGAGAATATCTTGTTTCCTCGGTTTTATTTACCAGAAGAATATTTAATTCCCGATCTATGACGCACAATCCGTCCTGTATCCCATCAAACGAGTCTTTCAGGAATCTCTCGCTATGCCGCAGAGCTTCTTCCGCTTTTTTCTGCTCCGTGATATCCCGATAAATGGCATAAATTGCGATTTGATCTTCGCCGATCCTGACCGGGGTACCCAGGATGGATACGTTGACCGGCTGACCGTCCTTTCGATATCTGATTCCTTCGCTTATAATGGTTTCGCCGAAAGCAGCCCTAACGGTAAGGGAATTGGCCTCCTTGCGCTGTCTCTCCTGGTGCTAATAAATCATCGATTAAATTCCCTATCGCCTCTTCCTGGAAGTAACCAAACATCCGGGTAAACTCCGGATTGGTACGAATAACTTTACCATCGGCGTTACCGACGACGATTGCCTCGGGAGCAGTTACAAACAGCTGTTCAAAATAAGCTTTCTCGATTTGTATTTGGGATTCTGCTTGTTTGCGTCCGGTGATATTTTCGAATACGGCTACAAAATATCCTTTCGATGGGCTATAGGCCGAAACGTGAAGCCACGCGGATAAGGGCTTGAAGTTAATTTCGAATGTCTCCGGCTGACCCGATGATGCCACTCGCCCATAAATTTCAAATAACTCTGGAGTTATTTCCTTTATATTTGTGAATATCTCGGTAACTTTCTTGCCAACCACGTCTTTTATTCCGGTCAGATGCTCAAAAGCAGTGTTTACATCGAGATAAATCCAATCTACCGGATCGCCTTTATCATCATAAATCATTTGGCAGTAAGCAAGCCCCTCCATCATATTTTCGAATAATATTCGATGGCGCTGCTCGCTATCTTTGATATTCTTTTCGGCCTGGACGCGCGCTGTAATATCGCGTCCAAAATTCAGGGTCGCCGGTTTTCCCTGCCAATCAATTTTAACCGCGTTTATTTCCAGCCACCTGGTGTTGCCATCCCTATGAAGTACTCGGAAAGTATAGGTGCTTTCTGCTTGTTCCCCTGCTATTCGCGCCAGATGGCGTTTTACCACCATGTTCTTATCATCAGGATGAATAAAATCGGAAAATGGCCTGTTGATAATTTCCTTTTTCATCATATCCAATGATCCCGGAGATTTTGCTGTTTGCAAAGATTATTTGTTGATCCTGAACCACAAAGATGGCATCGTTGGCATTTTCAATTAACAGCTTATATCTTTCCTCTGAGGCCCGCAACGCCTCCTCGGCCAGCTTTCGCTCGGTAATATCTTCTACGGTACCCTCATAAAAGACAATATTACCGTTTTCGTCTTTTAAGGCGCTGGCGCTTTCCAATACTTGAACAAAGCTTCCATCGGTTTTTTGCCAGACAGATTCAAGTCCATGAACAACGCCCACCTGCTCCATCATCTTCTTGAAAATGGATCGAGGATGTTGTTGGCTATGGCCGAATTCTTCAAGATTCCGTTCGGTCAATTCCTCAAATGAATTATATCCAAGCATCCTGATTAGCGTGGGATTTGCCATTAAAATTTTGCCGTCAGGCGTGGTTCTATATAGGCCTATCGTGGCATTTTGGAAGACGCCTCTGAATCTTTCCGCATTTTCTCGCAGGGCCTGCTCTGCAATTTTTCGCTCATTAATATCTTCGATCATAGCCAATATGTATAAAAGACGACCATCGGTATTGCATATGCGGCTCAAGGTAACAGCACCCCAAACGATACTGCCATCTTTTCGCAGATATCTTTTTTCGGCGTTAAATACCGGTAGTTCTCCCGAACAAACCTTTAGAACCGCTTCGGTATCCCGAGCTACGTAATCAGGATGAGTAATATCCTGAAATGTAAGTTGGGTTAGTTCGTCTTCTGAATATCCCAGCATTCTGCAAAATGCAGCATTAGCTCGAATGAATTTGAATGATTTATTCGATAAAACCATGGGAAACGGCCCCATTTCAAAAATCGTACGAAAGCGTTCTTCATTTTCGCGTAAGGCATCATAAGCTTGTTTTCGTTCAGTAATATCCCTTTGAATCGCAAGGAACCCAATTATCTTGCCATCGTCATTGAGCACAGGATTAGCCGAAGCATCAATTACGATATAGCGCCCGTCCTTGGTCTTGTTTACTAACTCTCCGGAGACTACTTCCCTATTTAGCAGCCTTTCCCAGAAATTTACATAGCTCTCTTGAGAAAGAAGGCCAGACTTAAGAATACGAGGAGTATTGCCTATAGCCTCTTGTTGGCTATAACCATAAATTTTCTGAAATGCGGGGTTGACGTAAAGGATTATCCCCTCAAGATCGGTGAAGAATATGGCTTCGGAAGATCGCTCGAATCCAAGTTTAAACATTGATATGTGTTGAGCCTGGAACGAACTAGCGTCAGGCCGAACTTTATCGCTTGCGGGCGCTTGAGTTGGAATCTGAACTGAAAGGGTATTATCTGACATATTGGCATTATCGTCATTTTTTTGAATCGTTTTAACTTTAGGGTAAAAATGCCTTATTGCTTTGCAACTCCCGTGATAAAAATAGCTTGGACGCTACATACTAAAAGCAAAGACGTTCGCTATCGTGCATCCAAAATGGGATACGCGCATTTTATGGTCTACCGTTACCCGATGAAGAATAATGGCTTACGCGTCAAATGTTATTAGAACGGGGGTCGGCTAAAAGCTCATAAATTTTATCGGAGGATTGTTTACTTATTTAACGGAGCGCTGGAAAGCTTGATATCGTCTATCCAAACTAAGCCCCGCCCATTAATGACAAGATTTAAAATCAGCGAATCAGGAACTTGATTTTTTTGAAGATCAATGGAGGCCGCTTGTTCCTTCCAATCGCTGGAGCCGGATAGTAGAGTTGCTTGCGCCGTTGCAGAAAGAGAATTTTGTTCGGGAAGATTACAGATCATTTCCAGGTATACTTGCCCAATGATCTGTTGAGTCCTGATTTTAGCGGAAAAAATCAGGCGAGTATTATCAATTTTAAGATCAGTAACTTTTATAATTGGAATAATTGTAGGCTTCTCAGCTTCAATCCGAAGAGAACCATGATTATCGCTGGAGATATCTTTATCGAAAAACACATTTTCACTAACGATAACATAATCCTGGTTATTAAGCGGATATTCTCTTATTACATTGTTTTTTTCAGATTTTGAACAGGCCCCGAAAAGTGTTAATACGCAAAGGCTCACAATCAAGTATCGATGGTTCATCTGTTGCCTCATTTAGCAGATTCGCGGAAGTTGTTCGCCGCTTAACATATCGACGACGCGGTTAACTCCTATTTTACTTTTCATAGTGACAAAACCCGGCCTGCCGCCTCCAACATGACCGATAATAGCAGAACCTATTCCCTGAGGGTCGCCCGATAGGATTTCTAATGCCCGGCCCGCCTCGGCTTCGGGGACTATCGCAATAAATCGTCCCTCGTTGGCAACGTAAATTGGATCGAATCCCATTATCTCGCAAGCGCCTTGAACATCCTCACGTACCGGAATAAAATTTTCATCGATATTAATGTGCTGGCGCGAAGCCTCCGCTAATTCAACCAGGGCACTGGCCAAACCGCCGCGAGTGAGATCGCGCAGACAATGCACAGCTAATCCGGAATCAATAAGTTTGGAGATGGTGCCATTTAATGGCGCACAATCGCTTTCGATTTCGCTTTCAAACGCCAATCCCTCACGGACTGCCATGATTGCGATTCCATGCCGGCCGATATCGCCGTTTAAGATGATAACGTCACCGGGGGCAATACTCGAAGGCGCAATATTCAAATTATGATTTATAATCCCAATCCCGGCGGTATTAATGAAAAGCCCATCGCCTTTTCCCCGATCGACTACTTTAGTATCGCCGGTTACAAGGGAAACTCCGGCAGCCTCAGCGGCAAATTTCATAGATTGAGTTACTTTCCACAGCGTTTCGGTGGGAAGGCCCTCCTCGATAATAAAACCAGTTGAAAGAAATTTGGGGCACGCTCCGGACATGGCCAGATCGTTTACAGTACCATTGATCGCGAGAGCGCCGATATCACCCCCGGGGAAAAAGAGAGGATGGACCACATAGGAATCAGTGGTAAAGGCAATTCTGATTTCTCCGAGATTTATGACGGCGCTATCGTGACGGGTTTCAAGTGTGGGGTTGGAAAAGGATGTCATGAAGATCTTCTCGATTAAATCATGCATGAGTTTGCCGCCGCCGCCATGAGCCAACAGAATATTGGGATAGTTTTGAATTGGAAGCGGGCAACTGGAGAAATTCCATAATATCCTTTATGATTTTAACCCGTTTTCCGCTCTACGATAACGGTAGTAAGCTGCGCAAGCTCCCTCGGAAGAAACCATGGTAGCCCCAAAGGGATGCTCCGGCGTGCAGCGAGTTCCAAATACCGGGCATTCGAACGGGGTTTTAAGGCCGCGTAAAATGATTCCGCTAATACATTCCGAAGGCTCATCAACTTTGTGATTGGAAAGGCCAAAGCGCAATTCAGCATCAAATACCCGATACGGTTCGCGAATCCCCAAGCCGCTATGCGGAATCTCGCCTACGCCGCGCCACTTGCGAGGCACAATTTCGAATATCTCGGAAATCAAATTTTTAGCAGATACGTTTCCTTCGCGACGCACCACCCGGCTGTATTGATTTTCAACCTCGGTTCTACCTTCCTCAAGCTGCTTGACTGTCATATATATCCCCTGAAAAATATCAAGTGGCTCAAAGCCCGTAACGACGATAGGGACATTATATTTTTTCGCCAGCGGCTCATACTCTGCGTAACCCATAACGGCGCAGACATGGCCGGCAGCCAGGAAGCCCTGTACGAGATTATCCTTTGCTGAAAGTATCGCCTCCATTGCAGGAGGAACCAGGACATGAGAAACGAGGATTGAAAAATTCTTTAGGCCTTCGCGATTGGCCTGAAAAACTGCCATTGCGTTGGCAGGAGCTGTGGTTTCAAAGCCGACTGCGAAAAATACGACTTCCTTTTCGGGGTTCTCACGGGCAATTTTTAGCGCATCAAGCGGAGAGTAGACAATTCTCACATCGCCACCGGAAGCCTTAACAGCAAGCAAATCTCTATTACTTCCGGGGACACGAAGCATATCGCCAAATGAACAGAAGATGACTTCTGGCCTGGATGCAATCTCAATGGCCTTTTCGATCAACTCCAACGGTGTTACACAAACCGGGCAGCCAGGCCCGTGAACGAGAGTAATCTCTTTCGGCAAAAGTTGATCAATCCCATATTTGATAATACTATGCGTCTGGCCGCCGCAGATTTCCATGATGGTCCAGCCGCGTTTGGTGATACGCGAGATAGCCTCCACATATTTC
Source organism: uncultured candidate division Zixibacteria bacterium (assembly GCA_963801605.1). Classification (GTDB taxonomy): domain Bacteria; phylum Zixibacteria; class MSB-5A5; order UBA10806; family UBA10806; genus UBA10806. The sequence goes on along the minus strand of CAWDFP010000006.1, from coordinate 752,151 downwards.
TCGCAGGCTGCCTGATCGCGATACTCATCCAGATACTTCACGGCTCGATCAACTCCTCCAGATCACCAATCTCTTTGAGATAGGCCAAAACTTCATTTGCCTCTTTCTCGTCAAGTTTACTGATGGCAAAACCGGCATGCACTATGACGTAATCGCCGATTCCAGCTTCAGGCACGTAAGCGAGATTAATTTCTTTAACGATTCCACCGAAACTCACTTTTCCGGTTCGCATAATAGGATCGTTATCGATTATCTCAGTAATTTTCCCCGGTATTGCCAAACACATGATACTACTCCTTCTGTCTGATGGCCGCCATAATTTGCCCCAGCGCTATACCACCATCGTTGGGGGGAATCCGCTGGTGCCAGTAAGGACGAAAACCCTCATTTTCCAGGCGGGTAATGCTTCGCTCCAGAAGATATTTATTCTGGAAACATCCACCGGAGAGAACCACTTTCCTCTCCCCTTCGCGCCTGGCGATTTTGACTATTATCTCAGCCATACTATTGTGGAATTTAGTCGAAATTAGCCCGGATGCAAGCCCCTTCCTGCAATCCTCTATTATATTGCAGACTAATGGCTCCCAATCCACAACCATGATTCCATTATTTTCCATTACTTCAAATCGATAGCTTTCATCGGTGACGTAATCTCCGATTATAAACTCAAGCTCCATAGCGGCCTGGCCTTCATAGCGCATGATTTGCCTTATTCCAATAAGGGAGCTTACGGCGTCAAACAGGCGGCCGGCGCTTGATGTTATCGGAGAGTTAAGATTTTGCTCAAGCATTTTGGTGATAAGAGTAAGCTCCTCCTTACCGAATGCCTGGAGTGTGGGCAGATCAAGCGCTTCGGCGAAATCACTTCCATAAATCTCATGAAGAATTCCCAGGGCGGCGCGGCGCGGTTCAACAACGGCCCTCTCGCCTCCCGGAAGTTTAAATTGGCGAAGATGAGCAACGCGTTCAAATGAAGCATTATTTATTTTCAAGAACTCGCCGCCCCAGATGGTATTGTCCGGCCCCAAACCAGTGCCATCCCAGGAAACACCCAACGCCGGAGCTTCAATTTCACACTCAGCCATACATGACAGTATATGGGCGTAGTGATGCTGTACCGAAACAATTTCCCCTTCTCGTTTTCGGGCATACTTCGTTGAAAGATAATCAGGATGAAGATCACAACTAATAAGATCAGGTTTAATGTCATAAAGCCTGGTGAGGTCGTCAATCACCTTTTCAAAAGCTTCAAGGGCTGGTGACGTTTCCAAATCCCCGATATGCTGGCTTATGACCACCTGGTTATCAATGGCCAAAGCCACTGTGTTTTTCAAATGAGCCCCGACAGCCAGAATTGGCGGGGCTTGATTTTTGAGATAAATGGGTAACGGAGCAAAACCGCGCGCCCGCCGCATGACGAGCTCTCGCCCAGCAGCCAGCCGCACAATGGAATCATCAATATGACGTGCGATCGGGCGGTTGTGAATTAAGAAGACATCAGCAATGTCGGAAAGCCGCTCAAGCGCCAGATTCTCATCGGTACAAATTGGTTCTTCGCTGCGATTACCGCTGGTAGCGACGACCGGAAAGCCAAGTTCGGAAAGTAGAATATGATGCAGCGGTGAGTAGGGCAGCATTACACCGAGGTAGGGATTTCCGGGCGCGACCGACTCGGCCAGTCCTCCGGTGTTTTTCTTCCTCAAAAGAACAATAGGAGCCTCCGGCGATAACAGGAGCCTCTCTTCAGCCTCCGACACATAGCAGTGTTGTTTCAGCATCTCAATATTCGGGTACATCAAGGCCAGAGGTTTTTCTTCACGCGCTTTTTTCGAGCGAAGCCTCTTAACCGCTTCCTCATCTCTGGCATCGACCATAAGATGGAATCCGCCCACGCCCTTAAGCGCCAGGATTTGCCCCTGCCTTAAAGCTGCGGCCCCTTGTAAAAGAGCCTCGTGACGCAGATCGATCTTTTTCCCATCCCTGTCCCATAGTTCCAGATGAGGTCCGCACTCAGGGCAGGCGTTCGGCTGAGCATGAAAACGGCGATCTTTGGGATCGTCATATTCTCTCCGGCAGTTAGGGCACATGGGAAAGTTTCTCATAGTGGTATTGAGACGATCATAAGGGAGATTTTCAATAATCGTAAAGCGCGGTCCGCAGTTGGTGCAATTGGTAAAGGGGTATAGATAACGCCGGTTCGCGGGATCGAATATTTCCTTAAGGCAATCGGGACACGTTGCGATATCAGGCATGACCAGCGCGTTTTTTTTGCCGCTTTGGTCGCTCTGGCGAACTTCGAAACCATCATAATGAACGAGATCCAAATAAGATGATTCCAAACTCTGAATAAATGAACGTGGCGGTTTTTCGTTTTCGAGGCGGATAAGAAAGTTATCGAGGATAGGTTTTTCCCCTTCAATCTCGATAAAAACGCCTTGAGGCGAATTGTTCACCCAACCTGCAAGGTCCATTTCGGTTGCCAGACGATAAACAAAGGGGCGAAATCCAACCCCCTGTACGGCGCCATGTAAAACGATCCTAAGCCGTTCCTTCCTTGCGCCTAATATGTTCTTGCTCTCTGGCATTAATCCGTCCCCACTTAACTATGAAATCCCCAAAAAACAGCCATTTGAGCACAGGTGTCATTTATATTCGATTTTACATTCATGGCCGCCACCCTTTTCAATCACTACTTTATTACGTTAAGAGATATCCTCAAGCACCTTTGAAGTAACCTCCTCAATAGCAGAGGCTACAGGCACGCCAAGACCTGCCCCCGGATCAAACGATTCCCCAACAATTCCATATACGATTAGCTGTTTGGGGAGACTATCCAAGGCCCGCGATAATTCAACTGCCTCCACCAAACCAAAGTCATGAGTTGAGCTTTTGGAAAATAGTTTTTGAGGAATGGGATTTGAGATTGGCTCGAAACGGTAGATTTTGCCGGGTGATTCTCCGGAGAAGACCGCATCGATCACCACGACCAGGTCCGATCCTCTCCAGAGTTCAAGCAGGGCGGCGCTATCGCCATTTGATTCAATAATTTCAACGCCCGAAGGCTGAAGCTTGACGAGCTTTCTGGCGACAAGCAGTCCGGCAGCGTCATCCCCGCGAAATTCGTTACCGACGCCGATAACGAGCTTTTTTAGGCCGCGGGACTCCATGCCGGGTAACATACGTTACTCCCGCGAAATTTCAAGCTTAATAAAATGCGTGGCGCAGGAGATACACGGATCGTAGTTGCGAATGGCCTGCTCGCATTGCCAGGTAAGCTTATCCTTGGGAAGATCGATGTTCTTATTTACAAAATGCCAGAGATCTTTCTCAATCGTCTTCTGATTCTGGGATGTGGGAGGCACAATCTTGGCATCAAGAATATCGCCATGCTCATCGATACGATAACGGTGGTAGAGGATGCCCCTGGGGGCCTCTGTACAACCGTAACCTATCGCAGCCCGCGGTTCGACTTCGACCGCCGGCTTCTCGGGCTCTTCATATTCGTTAATTAACCGCAGCGCTTCCTGACAGGCATAGATTGTCTCAACGCTTCTGACAATGATGCTCTTGAAGGGGTTTTTGCACTCCTTGCCAAGGCCAACCGCTTTGGCTGTCTCTTTGGCAAGCGGCGTGAGCCTATCATAGTTGAGAGCATAACGAGCCAGAGGACCAACAAAATAGTTGCCGACACCGATATGCACCGAGTGCAAAGCGTTGGCGTGGGCTACGTGTTCTTCAGCAAAATGACGCTCATAATCGCTAATGGGAATATCGAGTCCCTTATTAGAAACGAGTCGTCCTTCGGTGATGGCATATTCATCGGGATGACGCAGCGCCACAAATTCATAATCCTGTTCGAAATCGGGGAAGGGAAAAGTAGCTACAAGCTTCACAGTTTCAACCGAAAGATCGATGGCGCGTTTGAGACGTTCCACAAATGGAGCTAATTCACTCTTATGCGGTACGCGGTAGAAGCCGCCAACGCGTGCATTCATGGGATGAATTTCCCGACCGCCCAAGAGTAATCATGATATCGTTGCCGAGCTTTTTTAGCTCCAGGGCCTTAATAACCGCCTGTGGGTGATCCTTTGCCATCTGGATAGCATCTTCATATCCCAGGAAATCCGGCGCATGAAGCATATAGATATGCAGGGCGTGGCTTTCAATCCACTCGCCGCAGTACAGTAGTCGGCGCAGGGCGCGGATTTGGCTATCGACATGTACTCCAAATGCAGTTTCCATAGCGTTGATGGAGCTCATCTGATACGCAACCGGGCAGATGCCACAGATCCGGGAGGTAATATCGGGAGCCTCGCTGAATTTTCTGCCGCGAAGGAAAGCCTCGAAGAAACGCGGCGGCTCAAAGATTTCTAATCTGACATCAGAAACGGCGTTGTCTTTTATTTTTACGAACAAGGCCCCTTCGCCTTCGACACGGGCCAGGTAATCTACTTTAATCGTCCTACTTTTCATGCGATTCACTCTCTTTACGGAATGGTTCAGCATAAGCATTATACCCGCGGAAAGCGCGTACCACGTCAGGTTTCCAAACTCCTAACTCATGGAAACGCTCAGCCATCGAGGCGGTATTGGGTGTTTCTTTAGGTCCAAAGCACGCGAAGCAACCACGGTTATATGACGGGCATATTGCACCACAGCCGGCATGAGTTACCGGGCCCAGGCAGGGAATACCACGAGCCACCATGACGCAAACAGTGCCTTTTCTTTTGCACTCCATACATACGCTATGAGGCGGCGTATTAGGCTTTCGTCCATTTAGATAGGCGCTCAACACCTCGACGAGCTGGTATTTATTAATGGGGCAACCGCGCAGTTCGAAATCGACTGGAACGTGATCGGAGATGGCCGTAGATTTCTTTAGGGTTTCGATATACTGCGGGTTGGCATAAACGATAGAAATAAAATCTTTAACGTCCTTGAAATTTTTAAGAGCCTGAATTCCTCCGGCGGTAGCACAAGCCCCAATGGTCACCAGAAATTTCGAGGCGCGACGCACTTTATGAATACGTTCGGCATCATGCGGAGTGGTGATAGAGCCTTCTACCAATGAGACATCATACGGCCCCTTGACTACTGCCCGCGAGGCCTCGGGGAAATTGGCTATCGTTATCGCCCCTGCAACCGTCAGAAGCTCGTCTTCGCAATCGAGAAGGCTTAGCTGGCAACCATCGCAGGAGGAAAATTTCCAAACGGCAAGTTTTGGTTTAGGTTTACGGGCCATATTAAATCTCTCGCTTTGCTATCACATCTTTTAGGTTGTCATAAGGAAACACGGGCCCATCCTTGCAAACAAAGACCCCGCCAAGCTGACAGTGTCCGCAAACTCCCAGGCCGCACTTCATATTGCGCTCCATGGAAATGTATATGTCCTTGCTGGCCAGGCCGCGTTTTTGAAGTTCCAGTAATGTAAATCGCATCATGATCTCCGGGCCGCAAACCATGGCAACCGTATTTTTCGGATCGGCGGAAGATTTGGGAATTAGGGTGGTTACCACTCCCACATTGCCTTTCCACTCTCCGACAGCGCGGTCGACCGTGATAAGAACCTCGAGATCGAGGCGGGAGCGCCATTTTTCCAGTTCGCGAGTATAGAGGAGATCTTCAGGCGTTCTGGCGCCATAAAGCAGACAGACCTTGCCGTAATCATCCCGATGATTTAAGATGTGATAAAGAGCGGGACGAAGCGGAGCCAGGCCGATGCCGCCGGCGACAATCATTACATCCTTACCAACGGCCTTATCAACCGGCCAATTGGTGCCAAAGGGGCCGCGCACGCCAAGCATATTGCCGCGTCTAAGCTTTCTCATGGCTTTGGTTACCGGCCCAACCGCCCTGGTGGTGTGGATCAAACGATCGGGGTTGCCAGGGTCCCCGCTAATTGAGATCGGTACCTCACCAAGTCCGAAAATATAGAGCATATTAAACTGCCCGGCAGCAAAAGGGCCAATTTCCTGGTCCCTGGCCGGCTTCAGCTCTAAGGTGAAGGTATCGTAGGTCTCATGACGCAACCTCTGGACATAATAAGGAAATGTCATCATGGGGTCCCTAGTGTCCTCCTGCGCCACATTTTGTTTTTCTATTCTATTTGCCATAAATATCCAATAGTTGAAGCCTGGTGGCCTCAAGTCGTTCAGCGATTATCAGCGCAAAGCGCTTCATTAATTCATATCCCAAATTGTGATCAGTCTCACATTTTTCTCGAAGGCATTTGCCATCGATGGCGATAGCGCGAGTCTGTTCCACCGCCTCGGCATCAAAGCGCCAATGGTAAGGCGGTACCAGCCATGACCAGCCCAAGATTTCCCCTTCGCCCTCGGTCTGGATTGTAATCGGGCCATGTTGCGGCGAAAAAGTTTCCACTTTTACCCGCCCACTCCTTAGGATGTAGAAAGTGTTGGCCTCTTCACCCTCGCGAAATAGAAATTGGCCGGGATTAAATACCACATTGGATGAGCATCCAACGATTAGTTGTAAATGTTTGGGATCGAGGCCCCTGAAAAAGGGATGTCCCGCCAGCAACGGCTCAATTGTTTGCATTACTGCCCTCCTTCACTTTGACTGTCGCCATAGCAGTCCGTTCGCTTTCGCGAATTGCGCGGACCTCCTCTGTAATATCGATAGCGGCCGGGCACCAGGTTATACAACGCCCACAGCCTACACAACCAGAGCTTCCGAACTGGTCATGCCAGGCAGCGATTTTATGGGTTGCCCATTGACGGTATCGCGATTTGGTCGAGGTTCTGATACTGCCGCCATGAATATATGAATATTCTATCGTATAGCATGAATCCCATTTCTGAGTGCGTTCTGCGCGGCTGCCCAAGAGATCGGTGGAATCCTCAACTGTGGTGCAGAAACAGGTGGGGCAAACCATAGTACAGTTACCGCAGGTGAGACATCTTTTGGCAACCGCATCCCATTGAGGATTATCGTAGTTGCGATATAATATCTCCTTTATATCGGCGGTATCGATTGATCGTCCCATCTGTTTGGCAGTCTGTAATGTGATTGCCTCGGCGGCATCGATTTCAGACTGAGTGGCATTGCGTCCGCGAAGCGTGGAAATGGCTTCGGCGCCGCTATCGCTTCCCACCTCAACCAAAAACTGATGAGTATCGTTATCTATAAGTTCGGTCAGGGCCAGATCGAAACCTGATATAGCTTTGGGACCGGTTTTCATGGATACACAAAAACAGGTTCCGCAGGCATGAGAGCAATTTACCGCCACCACGAAGACTTTTTTGCGAAGCGAAGCGTAGGATTGATCGCGGTAAGGTCCATCAATTAAGACTTTATCAAGTATGGCAATGGCGCTTAGTTCGCATGGCCGAACGCCAATGAAGGCCATCTTGGGAAAATCTTTAACATTATCCTCGATCTTAAACCCCTGACGATCCTTAGTCGCCGCCCAAATTTGCCTGGTTGGTTGATGTAAGAATCGTTTCCACGACTGAACGCCGAGACTGTAGCCGAAAAGCGCTTCATCGGGGCGTTTTAAAAGGCGATAGGTGGCGTTATTCTGCTCATCGGTCCAACCCTTAGGAAGGTCGGATATCCGAGAAATATCGTCATATACAATAGCTTCGTCACGCTTAGTAGGCCCAATATTCCGGTATCCGCTTTTGGCTAGCGTATCGATGAGGCCCTGTAAGTCGTTTAGGTTTATTGTAATTCTGTCGCCCGGTTTAGCATGCTGAACTGACATTGTGACTCCTTTCACAAGCCATAATAAAGATGCAAGGGAAAAAAGTCAATAGGATTGTGAAAAAAATAGCAATAATTTCAAGTTCTAATTGGGAAAAATTCGCAATAACCCCCTAATTAATATTCGTTTATAGAGACTGAAAACGTTTCTCTGTTTTCCATATAATTTATAATATAACATAGACTTATAAAATTGCGGGCGCGCAATATGATGAAATCCCCGCATTAAAAACGTGTTTTATTGCCTAATTATTATTTTACCTGACTTATACTTAAGGTCATTATATAGAATCCGCGCCGAGTTTTGGTATACTCATCTTATAAACGCCTTATATTTCCATGAGAAAATAATTTCCCCCAATTGAATAAATGATTCGATGTTCGATCATATTTTTCGGAACATCGCGGGTGATCAAAGCAATTATAATCGTTGCGTGTAAAATTTGAGGTTGTTTTAATATTGGGAAGATGCTAATAACTTGAGGCAATATAATGATTAGGTGGCAAAATCAAGATGTGACCGATAATATAGTCAAAAGATAGCTGAAACGAAATTCCATCCTTAGCGTATCTGATGTTCACAGATACCTTAACCGGCAAACCAGTAAAAGGACCACAATGAAAACAGCGGATATGCCCCCCGTAGGAACAGTAATCCTTAAGAGCCTCTTGACCGACCAGGATATATATCTTTTCAAAGAAGGTAACCACTTTCGGCTATATGAAAAACTTGGATCCCATCTTGGGGAAGTTGACGGCGTAACAGGGACGTTTTTTGCGGTTTGGGCGCCTAATGCCGCCCGGGTTTCTGTGGTTGGTGATTTTAACGGATGGAATCCGGGAGCGCATCTGCTCGGTGTCAGATGGGATGCCTCGGGAATTTGGGAGGGATTTATTCCCGGCGTTACCAATGGGGCTTTATATAAATATCATATCATCTCGAAAAATCATGGTTACACCGTTGAGAAGGCTGACCCTTTTGCATTTCACTGCGAGACGCCACCTAAAACTGCTTCGGTCGTCTGGGACCTTCGCTATAAATGGCAGGATTCCGATTGGCTTATGACGCGCGGAGCGCATAATTCCTTATCGAGCCCGATCGCTGCTTATGAAGTCCACGCCGGCTCCTGGAAACGAAATCCTGAGGAGGGGAATCGCTGGTTGACCTACCGTGAACTGGGCGACTCCTTGAGCGAATACGTCAACGATATCGGTTTTACTCATGTGGAATTTCTACCGATTACCGAACATCCTTTTTATGGTTCATGGGGGTATCAGACCACCGGATACTTTGCGCCTACAAGTCGTTTCGGCACTCCGCAAGACTTAATGTATTTGATCGATGCACTCCATCAACGCAATATCGGTGTCATCCTGGACTGGGTCCCGTCCCATTTCCCATCGGATCAGCACGGCCTGGTTTATTTCGATGGCACTCATCTTTATGAACATGCTGATATGCGCAAGGGATTCCATCCCGACTGGAATAGTTATATTTTCAACTACGGCCGTAACGAGGTACGTTCTTTCCTGATCTCCAGCGCTCTTTTCTGGCTCGATAAATATCATATCGATGGCATCAGGGTCGATGCCGTGGCTTCTATTCTCTATTTAGATTATTCCCGCAATGAAGGTGAATGGATACCCAACGAGTTCGGCGGACGGGAAAATCTCGAAGCCATCTCCCTGCTAAAAAGGCTTAATGAAGTTATTTACGGCAACTACCCCGATACACTTACATTGGCCGAGGAATCAACCGCTTATCCGATGGTCACCCGCCCGACTTATGCCGGCGGCCTGGGGTTTGGCCTCAAATGGAATATGGGTTGGATGCACGATACGCTCGATTATATCAGCAAAGACCCTTTATATAGAAAATTTCATCACGGACAGCTCACCTTTTCAATTTGGTATGCCTTCTATGAGAATTTCGTGCTCTCCCTTTCTCACGATGAAGTAGTCTATGGCAAAGGTTCTCTTCTCGGTAAAATGCCGGGAGATTTCTGGCAAAAGTTCTCCAACCTTCGGGCGCTCCTGGGATATATGTATGGTCATCCCGGTAAAAAGCTTCTTTTCATGGGTGGCGAATTCGGTCAGTGGAACGAGTGGTACCATGAGGCCAGTCTCGACTGGCATCTGCTGCAATATGCTCCTCATAAAGGGATGCAGGAATGGGTGCGGGAACTCAACTATCTTTATAAAAATGAAAAAGCTCTCTATGAACTTGATTTCGAACGCGCCGGATTTGAATGGATCGATTTCCAGGATTGGGAATCGAGCGTCATTAGTTTTATCAGAAAGGGAAAGACGACATCGGATATTTTCCTGATTGTCTGCAATTTTACTCCGGTTCAACGCGACAATTACTACTCTGGGTGTGCCGCGTGGTGGTTTCTGGAAAGAGATATTGAATAGTGATGATGAGCGTTTTGGCGGCGCGGCAGTAAACAATGCCGGTGGCGCCGAGGCGGTCGAATCTCCGATGCAGGGCCGGCCGTTTTCGCTTTCGTTGACGCTGCCATCGCTTTCAGTGATATTTCTGAAATCTGAGGGATAGGAAAAATAAATTTTCCCAAGTCGAACAGAATAATTGATGTCCTCATAATCAGAATGAGTCTTCGGAATGGTGGCAAATATACGGGTCTATTATCTTGCATTACGAATTCAAACCGATTATATTTGGGCCTGGCCAACAACCTCAAAAGGGTTAGGCCAGTTGAAGTAAGGTTAGGTTTTTTAAGGAGTTAGCGTTGAGAGAGAAAGTCGTGCAAGTCTTGGATTCGCTTCGGGGCTCGTTGCAGGCCGATGGCGGTGACGTTGAGCTTATAGATGTAATAGAAGATCAGGGAATCGTTAAGGTTAAACTGGTAGGAGCCTGCAAAGGATGTCCCATGTCAGCTTTGACACTTCAGATGGGTATCGAGCGGGTGATGAAGCAGCAAGTACCCGAGGTCAAGCGCGTCGTCGCTGTACAGGACGAAGAAGATTAATTAGCGGTAATGGGCAGGTCGCACGGTCTGCCCAATTCGTTTTAACGGGACTTACCCGACTGGGGCAATCTGATCATTAATACCTATGATAATTAAGGCAATTGGCGTTTGGTTTATTGTCATGATAATGGCAATTCTGAACGGAACATTTCGGCAATTGGTACTGCTGCGCTTTCTTTCGGAGGGCATCGCTCATATTGTCAGCACTATCCTGCTCAGCGCTATCTTTCTTTTCATCGCATATTTTTTCGTCAAAGCGAATTTAACGGGCCACACCCTATTGTCCTTTTTGCTGGTTGGGATTCTCTGGACAAGTTTGACATTGGCGTTTGAATTTCTGGCAGGACATTATCTTTTTGGGAATCCCTGGAGCAAGCTATTGGCCGATTACAATCTCGCCAAAGGTCGAATCTGGGTGATGGTGCCCTTTCTGACTCTTGTCTCCCCTATGACAATTTATAAAATTATAAAATAGGAAAATTCGCTAAAATGAATCTTGTATCTTTTTGCCGGATTCTTTGTCGAATAGATACGCTTTATTCTCTGTCGATAGAAATTTTCATTTTATCGTTTATCGAATAACTTCCGCTTGCCACAAGTTTTAATCTATCTCCTGAATCAGTTTGAATAAGCAGTAGCTCCTGGCGACCCAGGTTTTCGACTGAAATGATCTCCCCTGTTACATCTCCGTTATCGGCTATTGTTACATCCTCGGGCCGAATGCCGAAAACAACCGCGCCTTGCTTCCTGGATTTCGCAGCCACAAGGGGCAACTTTAACCCCATCGATGAAATAAAAACGTTATCCTTAATATTTCCCTCGATAAGATTCATAGCTGGAAATCCCAGGAAACCAGCGGTGAAAAGATCCGGGGGATTATGATAAAGTTCTTTTGGCGATCCGGTCGCGACTATTTTACCATGCCTCATAATGAAGATTATATCTGCCAGACTCATGGCCTCGACCTGATCATGTGTTACATAAATCGAGGTTCCCCCCACGCGACGGTGTAAAGATAATATCTCCCCTCTCATTCGCATTCGCAATTCGGCATCGAGATTAGATAGAGGTTCATCGAAAAGATAAAGTTTGGGCCGCCGCACAATCGCCCGTCCCAAAGCCACTCGTTGACGCTGCCCGCCGGAAAGCTCTTTTGGTTGACGATTAAGCAGTTCGGAAAGGCCCAGCATATTAGCCGCCCACTCGACCGATTTTACCCGTTCTTCCTGTGCAACATTACGGGCCCTGAGTCCAAATTCGAGATTCCCTTTGACGCTCATGTGAGGATATAAAGCATAATTTTGGAAGACCATGGCGATATCGCGACGCTTTGGTTCCCATGCAGTAATATCATGGTTATCGAGAGTAATCCTGCCGCTATCGGGGACCTCAAGGCCGGATATAAGGCGCAAAAGAGTTGTTTTGCCACAACCGGATGGTCCAAGCAGGACTGCCATCTGGCCTTCGGACACTTCCAAACTGACATCGTCAACGGCCAACGTTTTGCCGGAATATGCCTTACGAATATTCTCTAAAACCAATTTCATATCTTTTAATTATACCAAATATTGTCAATTTGCTCAATAAAAAAGCGGTCTATGTGGCAATTTCTGGGAAATATTTGGACCGTTTTGTGGTTTACGGAATTAGACGGGAAATATTGCAGGGCCGTGTTTCCTGCTGTTTCTCCTAACACCTCCTTCAAGGAAATCAGGGGTGTCGGCCGGCGGAAACCGAGGATGGATTCCGCTGGCTTTTATTATCAATTTAAAAATCTCGTCCAATATTCCTATCTCGTCGAATTATAGAGAACAATAGAGGATGAGATTTCGTTCAAATGTTGGTTTCTGTTGTTAAATTCCAACGTTCTACGTATTATAACGTTGTTAAGAAATTGAGAAATTAGAATAAACGAAAGGGGCATATAAATAATGTCAATAGGCTTTATCGGACTGGGGAACCTTGGCAAGGCGATTGCGGGACGCCTCGTCGCTGAAGGCGAAGAACTCATTGTATGGAACCGTAGCAGCCAGAAAATGAACGGCCTCAAAGCGAAAATCGCAGAATCACCGGCCGAACTGATATCCAAAGTTCAGATATGTTTCCTTTGTCTTGCCGACAGCAATTCGGTCAAAGCGGTACTGGAAAACGACCAGGGTATCCTGCAGGGCGATTGCCAGGGAAAAGTTATAATCGATATCACCACTAATCATTTTGACTCGGTCCTGGGATTTTATAGAAAGCTTGGCGAGAAAGGGGCTTCTTATCTGGAGGCGCCGGTATCGGGCAGCGTTATACCAGCATCGCAAGGAAACCTGATCGTTCTGGTAAGCGGCGACAATAAAACGTACGAAACCGCTCTCCCGCTGCTTCATAAAATTGGCAAGCAGGTATTCTATCTTGAAAAACCAGCCCTGGCCACCAAAATGAAACTTGTCACCAATTTCGTATTGGGATCTTTCATGGCTACCATTGCAGAGGCTTTGGTGTTGGGCGAAGATACCGGCGCAGATAAAAAGACGATTATCGATATTCTCTCGGCCGGGGCAGGCAATTCGATGATTTTAACCGCTAAGAAGGATAAGCTTTTAACCGAGGATTTCTCCCCGCATTTTTCTGTGGCAATGATCTCCAAGGACTTAGGGTATGTTGATGCTCTTGCTAAATCTCAGAAAAGACCGCTCTATTCATCGGTTGTGGCCAAAGAGCTTTACGACAGAGCAATTTCCGATAAAATGGAAACCCTTGACTTCTCGGCGATATATAAGGTAATTAAAGAACTTAAGTAGGATTAATTTAGGAAGGATTATTTATGTTTTGTCCCAATTGCAGAACCGAATACAAGGAAGGAATTACTGTTTGTGCCGATTGCGGCGCTCAGCTTGTAAAGGAGCTTCCGCCTGAAACGCCTGAAAACTCGGAATTTGTGACTGTGCTTACGACTCTTGATTTATCCACCGTGGCTCTTGCCAAGTCTCTGCTTGAGGAATCTGAGATTTCTTTTGTTGCCAAAGGAGAGTTTCCCATGGAACAACTGGCCGTGGGACCGGTGGAAATTCAAGTTGATCGATCCGATGAGGCTCAGGCGCGCGAAATTTTGGAGGCCTTGGCCGACGGTAGGCCGGCATCGGGAATGATCGAAGAAATCCCGCCGGAAGAAGAAGGGTAATTCGAAAAGATTAGGACTTTCGCGATTTAGCTGAAACGAATCGATGGACACCCAATCAATATGATTTGCCCCAATTGCCGCTATGAATATAATCCGGGAGTAACAATTTGTCCCGATTGCGGAGCCGACCTGCTCTACAGCCTCCCACCAGAAATTCCTGATAAGCGTAGCGCGGATCCCCTGGGACCTGCGAACCGGGGCGATTCGATAATAATATTTGAATCCGATAGTGGCCCCGATATCGCTATCGCCAAAGAAATTCTCGACGAGGCCGGTATTGTGTATATCACAAACAGACGAGCTAATATTTATTTCGACGAGCACAAGATGGTGATCCAGGTTGGCGGGCAGGATGCCGAGCGCGCCAGGGCGCTTCTTGCCGAGCTTGCCGAAAGCGGCAGCCGTCTCGCAGACGATGTTGACATGGAAGAAGCAAGCGGCGGAACTCAAGAGGAAGAGCAATAATTAAAGTTTGAGTCCTCCCTGGGTTGAAATTTATCCCAAATTTGGTTCCCAACCGTCAATCTATCAAAGCCTTAATGGTCCTGGCGCCAGTTGATTATTTTGGGTCTCTTTTCCCTTGTCAAATACGTATCAATTTGATTAGATTTCGGCTCAATTATGCAAGTAACTGTATTAAAATCGAAGATTCATCGCGCCTCGATTACCGGCGCTGACCTCAATTACGAGGGCTCTATCTCTATTGATAAAAAGCTCATGAAATCGGCCAATATCCTGCCCTATGAGTTGGTCCATGTGGTCAATATTAATAACGGCGCCCGCTTCGAAACCTATGCCATCGAGGGCAAACCCGGCGAAATCACACTGAACGGCGCCGCCGCCAGACTGGGTCAGCCCGGCGATCTGGTCATTATCCTTAGCTATTGCATTCTGCCCTATGATGAGGCCGCCAAGATTCAGCCTCGAATCGTCAAGGTAGATTCCAAGAATAAGCCAATCTGAGCCTTTCGGGCTTTCCGTTATATCTTCAATTCCATTTCGAGAGGGGAATCTCAATTGATTGATATCGATAAAATCGCCTTAATCCTGGCTGCTGGTAAGGGCAAACGGATGAAATCCGATCTTCCCAAGGTTTTGCATAAACTAAATGGACGATATATTGTCGAATATGTGATTGATGCCGCCCGCGAGGCCGGTTTGGGTCGTCAGATTCTGGTTATCGGGCATCAGGCCGAAATGGTGGAAGAAAGCGCTTTCCGGCTACGGCGTGGAGTTCGCGCTTCAAGCGGAACAACTCGGGACCGGCCACGCTGTTATGATGGCTGAATCGATGCTGGAAGGTTTCTAGCGGCGACCTGGTGGTTCTATGCGGCGATATGCCTCTGGTTAAACCTTCAACCATCAAGCGCTTAGTAGACGATAGACATCGACTGGGCGCGGCCGCGGTAGTCTTGACCGCAATTCTAGATGATCCTGGCAGCTATGGACGAATAGTACGCAATGAAAATGGGCTTCTCAAAGCAATAGTGGAATATCGGGATGCCGATAAAGAGATTAGGGCTATCAAGGAAGTTAATACCGGAGCTTATTGTTTCGACTGGGGGTCACTAAAACCGATATTGAACAAACTTAGCGATAACAATGATCAGAAGGAATATTATCTAACAGACACTGTATCAATATTGGTTGGGCAAGGGAAAAAGGTAGGAGCCATCGTGGCAACGGACCCGCTTGAGGGGTTTGGCATCAACTCCATAAGTGAGTTGGAGATGGTGGAGAATATCATTAAAAATGGAACAAGCAGGGCCGATTAGCTGTAATATAGGTTGACAAGAGGGGGCCTTGAAAATATAATTCAAGCGGTGAACAAATGAAAAAGACGATTACATTGGTGATTTTGGCGCTGATCCCGATAACAGCGTTAGCGCAAAATGCTCCGGATATTCAGAAAGAGCCTTATCTCACAAAGAGCTCAACATCACTATTTGATCCATCCCGACTCAAGATGAGTCAAAGTTATTCTTTTGGATATTATTCAGGCGGAGGCACCAGCGGCAGTATCGGTTACTATCTTAATTCCCTTGAATATACCATATCGAATCCTTTGAAAGTCAGAGTTGATCTGGGCTTTGTGCATAATCCATCGGCTCTTTTCTCTCGTAACTCCTCGGCTTCAAAATCCGGAGCTTTTGTCCCCGGCGTTTCGGTCGACTGGAGACCATCATCAGCTTTTCATCTAATGCTCGATTTTCGTCAGGTCCCTGTTTATAATGGATATAACAATTATTACAACCCATATTTATGGGAGGATCATCACTAAACAACTAACCTTCGGGGTTTCCCCTCCAGCCCCTTCCAATCTTTTTAAATGACAAGAAACAAAAGCCTTAGATCAAGGCCCCATAAAAGCTCTTCGATATTTAGGAGTTTTTCAGGATGGGCCATCATATTTCTCGCCTGCGTTGTCGTCGTTTTTATCGCCTCATTTTTCTGGACCCCCAAGGCGGTAGTGGAACGAAGTATCAAGCCTCCCACCAGCGTTACGATGCAGGTATTAAACGGTTGTGGCGATAATGGCGCCGCGCAGAAGCTGGCCGAGGCGCTTATGCCCGGCGATAGCCTGCAGGTTTATGACATCATCGAAAAAGGCGATACCAAGCTGGCCCCGTTCGATAAAACCACCGTGGTCGACAGGCGCGGCTCGCAATCATCCGAGGGTGGAATATCCGATGAGGCCAGAGGCGTAGCCCGACGGTTGGGGATTGCAGAAAGTGATATCATCGTCCTCAAGCTGGAGGAGAATTTACTAAATATCGATGTGACCGTGATCGCGGGTAGAGATTACGGTTCGTATATCGACAAGCTAAAGAAAGCAAAGGAGGCATCGCTTTAATTTGACCCCTAAGAACATAGCCAGAGCGGTTTGCAAATATGCTCTGGACAAGAACGGTCTGGACATCAAAATTATCGACTTAAGAAAACATTCCGATGTCGCAGATTATTTCGTGATCTGTTCAGGAACGGTCGACATACATGTCAAAGCCATCGCTGACAACGTCGTGGACAAGCTGAAAGAACGAGGGGTTCGAGTCTGGCATAAGGAAGGATATCAGGCGCTCAACTGGGTTCTTCTGGATTATGTCAGCGTCGTGGTTCATATCTTTCGCCCCGAGGTCCGCGATCGTTACGCCCTGGAAAAGCTCTGGGGCGACGCACCAATCGAAGTAGTAGAATAAGAACATATCATTTTTGCATGCCAGAGGTGGCGGAGCCGAATATATGGCTCTGCTCACTGGTGATAATGGCAAGATAACATAGAGGTGAATGTAATGGACATTGTTGAATTAAAATCAAAAACAATCGCGGAGCTGACCGAGCTCGCCGAGGATCTCAAGATACCCGGTATCTCGGGACTTCGCAAATCGGAGCTGATCTTTAAGATCCTCGAGGGGAAGACCGAGGCCGATGGCCTGATCTTCGCCGAGGGAGTGCTTGAGATCCTGCCCGAGGGGTATGGCTTTTTGCGTAGCCCCGACTACAACTATCTGCCCGGCCCCGATGACATTTATGTCAGCCCATCGCAGATAAAGCGCTTTGACTTGCGCAGCGGCGACACCGTTTCCGGACAGGTTCGTCCGCCCAAAGAAAGTGAACGCTATTTTGCGCTTCTAAAGATCGAGGCGGTTAATTTCGAGAATCCCGAAATCGCCAAGCACAAGGTGCTGTTCGATAACCTGACTCCGCTTTATCCTCAGGATAAGATCAAACTCGAACACGATTCGAAAGACACCACCACTCGCATTATGGATTTGCTCACTCCGATCGGCCGCGGCCAAAGAGGCTTGATTACATCTCCGCCGAAAGCAGGAAAAACTATCATTCTTCAGAAGATCGCGAACGCAATCACGACCAACCATCCCGACATGAAACTGATTGTGCTCCTCATTGACGAACGTCCGGAGGAAGTCACCGACATGAAGCGTTCGGTCAAAGCCGAGGTCGTCTCCTCAACATTCGATGAGCCTGCCGACAGACACGTCACGGTGGCCGAGATGGTAATCGACAAGGCCAAGCGCCTGGTTGAGCATCAGAATCATGTGGTGATATTGCTTGACTCGATCACTCGTCTGGCGCGCGCTTATAACGCGGTGGTGCCGCATTCCGGCAAGATTCTATCGGGTGGCGTTGACTCTAATGCGCTTCAGAAACCGAAACGATTCTTTGGAGCGGCCAGAAATGTCGAGGAGGGCGGCTCGCTTACCATTATCGCCACGGCATTGGTAGAGACCGGTTCGCGCATGGATGATGTTATTTTCGAGGAGTTCAAGGGCACCGGCAATATGGAAATCGTGCTCGACCGTCGTTTGTCAGACCGGCGTATCTTCCCTGCTATGGATATCAACCGCAGCGGCACCCGCAAGGAAGAGTTGCTCATGACTGCCGAGGAACTCAACCGCGTGTGGGTATTGAGGAAGTTCCTCAACGAGATGAACCCTGTCGAGGCGATGGAATTCCTCCTTGAGCGGATGATGAAGACCAAGACCAACGCCAAATTCCTCGAAAGCATGAGCGGCTAACCGCCTCAAGCTCTCCCGTAGGTCTAAAACTTTATAAGATTGTTTTGAGGTGTGTGGCTATTGCTGTGCGTGGAGGTATAATGTTGCCCCGCAGCCATCCCCCAGCCAGTTTACGGGTAAACACTGGAGCCAGAATGGGAGGCGTAGTGGTAATCGGCATACGAGAGTTTTATTATTATAAAAAGGGTTGTTAATATAAGCAGGTTGATTCTTTTCATCGGAGTATCTCCGCGTTATTTGGATATAAAGGCGTTATCGTGCCGCTTCAACAATATCATATTAAAAAGATTTGGCAATCTTAAATAGTTTGCCTTCGCCGGCCTTTAGAGTGGTGGTGAACGGGATAAGGTAGCTTCCGGTTGTATAAGTGGTTTCAGGGATACCGACCCAACCCGTATCCAAACCCGCATACCGGAATGAATGGGCTAAATCTATCACATAAAGACTATTGCTATTAAGGGCAAGATTGTCGGCGTCAAGTTGGATTGTGGCCGTTATGGAGGGCGCTTCGGTTGGATCATATTGGCCCTGCGAACATGCCCTATTTACTATCATCACATATCTTTCGCCTGAGGAATCAAATTCACCCACATGAAACCACCCAAGGTCGGGATTGGAATCTGGAGAATTTGAGAATGCGGAAATGGAAGATATGATAGTTCCACCCGGAGTATTAATCGGCACCCCGCTGCTACAGGCATAAGCCCGATTCCAATGCAATCCCAGATAGACCGTATCTATAGCCTTTAAGTAAGGATTGATCTCATTGGCCAGCACGTCCCACATCAAACTATTTCTTTGCGGAATTCCTCCGACCGTATCGTATAGCCCGCCCTGCCAGCAGGAGTTGTCACTGCCGATATCGCAGCGACCAGGATCACATAATCCATAATCATACCGCCAGAAATTGAATCCTTTGGCACCATAACAAAGACCAAGTCCTATCTGAAGTCTTAACTCAGATCTGGTCAGCGGCCTGTAGATATATTTGGTATTGGGCGGCTCTCCTCCCGTATAAGCTGCTCCCGAATACATCCATTGAGGAGACTGCCAAAATTCTTTCAGAATACCCCCATCTCTTACCTCTTCTGCCAAAACACCCAATATTTTTGCGGAGACATCTTCTATCTCCCTTTGGATACCGCGAAAAGCACTTTGGCTTTCGTCTTGCTCCTCATAACCGGTATAAGTGGTAAACCAAAGATAATTTGTACCGATGTCAAGGCCCCCAATAAAGGGGTAATCATTGATGATAATTCGGTTCTGATGGGTAGCTTCCAAAAAGGATCTCACTGTTGCAGCTATCTCTTCCGTTGACCAGCCATTTTGGATTGTAGTTGGCCAAAAGGCCCCTATCGATTTATCGGTCCCAGCAGCGGTATTTACCAAAGTGCGCACTTTCGCCCAGGGCTGATAATAATCGTATTTCGGCTCGTCGCGCAGCCACCAGTAATCAATCTGGTTCCAAGTGGGGGCTGTTACAAGATTATGATAATATCTCATTAAAGTAGTATCTTGAACAAACTCTTTGCCTGCCTCATCATAGCATTTGAGGGAATCCAGATAGACCGTAGTAATGCCGGTGTTCCAAAATGAGTATTTAATTGGATAACCCCCAAAATTACCCTCAGCGCCAAGTGTAAATGAAGGAGGATTTGCTGGAACTTCAAAGAAACGTCCCGTCAGAAGAGAATCATCGGCCAAAATTGGTATGGCCAGCCCTTTCATCCCAGGCTTCAGCGTACGTGGTATCGACTATCAAGCTGTCTCCCAAATAAGTGCTATCAACAATCATGCTATCGACTAATCTGTGGACATATAATGTGCCTATGGTATCGCCTATGGCCACGCTATTGGTGTCAATAGCAAGCCTCATTTGAGCGAAAAATGATCTGGGATAAGTTTCATTATTAAAGCCGGACGTTACGTTCTGGAAAAACCATAGAGAATCAAGTGCCATTTCGGCGGTATTCGAAACCAAATGCCCTCCCGAAGGAGTGCCTCTCTGTCTTTGAAACCTGGGGAATGAGGTATCGTCGGTAGCTCCGACCTGGAAATAGCTCTTGCCGGAGTAATAATTTATATTATTGCTCCAACCCTCACCGCCCCACTTTATCAGACCAAACCGGGCATCCTTTAGCGGACCCACTGCAAAAGAATCAACTGTTCCATAAATATAATTAATCCCCAAGTCGTCCCTAAGCTCCGCCGTATCAGGCAATACCAGAGTATCATTGGTTGTATACATCACCATCGGCAGTTCAGCGGCATTAATGGTACAAAACAGAAACAACACGGCTACAACAATAAGAAACAACCTGCTCATCACTACCTCCCTCCGCTTTCACTTTAGAATCACAAGTTTCCTGGGACCATTTATAAAATCTATTCCCCACTGAGATATTCTGGCAAAATAGACACCGCTGCTTAAGGAGTTTCCTCTCTCATCTCTCCCATTCCAGGGAACTGAATATCTACCCGGGAAATACTTCTCATTTAATAGAGTCAGGATTTTCCTGCCCAAAATATCGTAAATATCAATTTCAATCTGGGCCGGTTTGGGACCGATATCGGCCACAAAAAAGGTAATGGTTGTGGCCTCATTAAATGGATTAGGGTAATTTGACTCGATATAAGTGGTATATGGAATGTTAAGCGGCTCTCCCCAAACGCCTACATTCCTGACCTCAAGCTCCGGCGAATAAGGGCTTAGGTTCCCTTGATGATCATAAGCCGCAATCTTGTAATAGTAGTTATGGAATCTATCCCAATTTTGATCGACAAACAGGCTTGTCTCTGGCTCGGAGACAATATTGCCTGCCCAGGGGGTAAAGTTAGAGAGAGTATCTCTATTAACAATGTAACGCCAGAAATCTGCCTCGGTATTTTGTCGCCAGCTAATTATCAGGCTATCACTTGAGATAATAGATCGCAGGCTGTCGGGAGTTCTTGGTGGCATGTCCTGATACTCGTAGAAATATCCTCCAGGCCCTCCCAAGGCGCCGATATCGCTTCTACTGCCGTCATAATCCAAGATTTCGGGATCTCCGGCGTCAATCAGAGAAGAATAAGCTTGTAGTCTGAAATCCCCAGAATCGGGATTATTATACATCGGGTCAACATGTATAAATCCCGAGCTGGTATCAAAACTGCCGTTATCATATGTATCCTTGAAAGTTCGAGCCGGCATTGCCCCAGAAATCGCTGTAATGAACAGAAAGCGTATAATTCCCGGTTAATCCCAATCCAGAGGTTGAATTGGTTATTAGAATTATTTTCAATATGGCATTAAATGTAGTAACAGCAATGATCTGCCCGTAATAATCCCGATGATAAGACCGGTTAACTGCATTATTATCACACTACTTGAGGGTGTCGGTAAAACCCATAAAAACCCACCGCAACAATAGTTTTGGATTATATTATTTGTAAGCTGAGACATACGCCTCCGGTGGTTTCATGCAAATACAAAGCCGGTTCCATTCTGAGTTTAGTACAATATTATTTTTAATAACCCCATGTTGAGTAAAGACCTGTACTGGTTCGCCCCGTAAATTGCGAAACAAGCAGTTGGACACCTCTAATGAAAATTTCCTGCTACATCCTCTTATTGGCTGGATAGATGTTTCAAATTATCGAAAATACAATTATGGACAACAACATTAGAGGAGCAATAAGAATAAACCGCTTCCGCGAGTGAAAAGACAATCTTCAACTCTTAAGATCCCAACCTGATCACATTGGCGCAATATTTGTCAATAAGCCAGCCAGATTGGAAAAATGAATGCCTTTAATGTAGCACTTAGGACCCGATTGTAGAACTTCTGATGTATCAGTGGTGTAAAGATAGGTGGAATCTGCCCCTATCCCGATTAAGGCCATTAGGCTGTCATCTGCTGACCATAATCGTGCGGCCCACAAATTCACCGGAACCGATATAAATGGTATCTCCGGGGCTGGCAGCATCCACTGCCGCCTGCAATGTATCTGCCGCCGTCTCCCAGCTGGTATAGGGGTAGGTATTGGATGCCGGTGTGGGAGGCGTAGTGGTAATCGGCAAAGGAGAGAGATGAGATCGAGAAGAATAAGCTGAAAATCATTAAAAAGCGAGGCATTGGGAAACCTCCAGGATATAGGGTTTGATATATCATAGATAGGCCATCCCCCTTTGTCAAGACAAAAACGACCTCTACGGACATATTAGTCCCCCGTTCCCTATTGACACCATCCTTTGCAATACATATCTTGAATCCATAATGGATTGGAAAACTCTACAAATCTTATGGGCATTTTAATGAGGTTGATATGATAGGGGATAAATTCGCCCAGCGAATAAAGAATACAAGGTTAAAGTCGGCTTAGCCGAGATGCTAAAAGGCGGAGTCATCATGGACGTAACAACCGCCGATCAGGCTAAGATCGCCGAGGACGCCGGCGCCTGCGCTGTTATGGCGCTCGAAAAAGTCCCGGCCGATATTAGAGCCGAAGGCGGCGTAGCCCGTATGGCCGACCCCGCCATTATCGAACAGATACAGGAAGCGGTCTCGATTCCGGTCATGGCCAAATGTCGGATCGGGCATTTCGCCGAGGCCCAGGTGCTGCAGGCGCTCGAGGTCGATTTCATCGATGAATCGGAGGTCCTCACCCCCGCCGACGAACACTACCATATCGACAAGCACAAATTCACTGTCCCCTTTGTTTGCGGATGCCGCAATCTGGGCGAGGCCCTGCGCAGAATCGGCGAAGGCGCAGCCATGATTCGCACCAAAGGCGAGGCCGGCTCCGGCAATATCGTTGAGGCCGTCCGTCACATGCGTTCGGTAATGGATGCTATCAGGCGCATCACGGTGCTCGATGACGAACAACTCATGACCGAGGCCAAGAATCTCGGCGCCCCATACGATCTGGTCTGCTATCTCAAGGAACACGGCAAACTACCAGTGCCAAATTTCGCCGCCGGTGGAATCGCTACTCCCCCCGACGCCGCTCTCATGATGCAGCTTGGGGCCGAGTCGGTTTTTGTCGGCTCCGGGATATTCAAATCGAGCGATCCCGCCAGCCGTGCCAAGGCGGTGGTCATCGCTACCACTCATTACAAAGAGCCGAAGATCGTGGCCGAGGTTTCCAAATCGTTGGGAATTGCAATGAAGGGATTGGATATCAAGCTGATTCCCGATGATCAGCTTTTACAGACTCGGTGATAACAGTACTGAGTTAAAACATACCTGGAAAGCAGTATAGTAAAGAGGTTGTTGAATTTTTCGAAAGGGGCGTAACGCAATACGCCCCTTAAGCGTAAATATAAAAAAGTATGTTTGGTATTTTGATAATATGCGAAACCCGATTGTAGTAGGGGTCCTGGCTATCCAGGGTGATTTCCAGGCCCATCTCGAGGTACTAAATAGCCTTAGCGTCGAAACTCGCGAAATTCGGAACACTCCCGACCTGCAAAACGTCACCCATTTGATAATTCCCGGCGGAGAATCGACAACCATCCGGAAAGTGGCAGGACAAAACGGCCTATGGGAGCCGCTGAAAACGTTTGCGGGACCGGTCATGGGAACCTGCATGGGGTCTATTATGATGGCACGCAAGATTCTATCGCCCGATTCAGATGGTTGGGGCATGGTTGATATGACTATCAAACGCAATGCCTATGGCCGTCAGATAAATTCATTCACAGCGCCAGGGAGATTATCATTTCTCGATTCGCCGTTTGAGATGGTCTTTATCAGGGCGCCCAAGATTTCCCAATATGGCCCCAACGTTGAGCCGATAGCCTGGTTGGGTAATGATGTAACAGGCGTGCGATCCGGTAATAAGCTGGCCTTAACTTTTCATCCGGAGCTATCGGGCAGCGGTGTTTTGCATGAATATTTTCTTAAGCTGAAATAACGGAGGCTTCTTCGCCGTAAAAGGAAGGAGGAACGTTATGAATATCTATCTTGCAAAAGCCCGCGGATTCTGCATGGGAGTGGAACGGTCGATCGGCATGGCCGAGGAAGCTCGTGCCAATCTCGACGGCGATATAACCATACTAAACGAAATCGTGCATAACCATTCGGTTGTTAAAAATCTCGAGGCTAAAGGGATTTGCCGAACTAACTCGCTTGAAAAAGTAAACAGTGGAACGCTGATAATATCGGCACACGGAGTGGCTCCGAAAGTTATTGAGGATGCTCGGTCACGAGGTCTTAACGTTATAGATTCCACTTGCCCGCTGGTTACCGTGCTTCACAAGGCCGCCGATTACTTTATTAAGCGAAACTATACGGTAATTGTATTTGGTGATGAAAATCACGACGAGATGAAAGGCGTCAAAGGCCACGCCCCGGACAGGATCATCGTTTTAAACAAGATAGATTCAATTGAGGACCTACCGGAGATCGAGGGGAACGTAGCTTTTATTTCTCAAAGTACGCAATCGGTCGAACGGTTCGAAAAGGCTGTCAAATTGGTGGAATCGAAGTACAAAGAGGTTCGTGTCAAGAACACCATCTGCGACGCCACCCGTCAAAGACAAGCCTCGATACTGGATCTCGCGCCACGCATGGACCTGATGATAGTGGTCGGTTCGCAAACGTCAGCCAATTCCCAACGTCTGGTGCAGATAGCCAAGCAGACCGGCACCCCGGCCTACCTGATCGACAACAGCGATGAGCTTCAAGATTCATGGCTTAAGGATATTAATAATTTGGGCATTACGGCCGGAGCCTCGACACCCGATTCGGTCGTTATGGATGTTGTGGAGGCAATTAAGAGAATTGCCGTCCTTAATGGTGGCGCTCCGGTCAAAGTAATCGATGAAAAAAATGATAATTAGGCGAAAAAGCAGACCTGTTAAAATTGGAAAGGTCACTATTGGGGGCGATCACCCAATCGCCGTCCAAACAATGATCAATACGCCGACCGATAATGTTCAAAAGACGATTGATGAGATAAATCGGGCCGCGTCACTGGGCGCGGAAATAGTAAGGTTGGGGGTACCCGATCGCCGGGCAGCGGAGGCGCTCTCAGATATCAAAAGGGGAACCGATGTGCCGCTTGTGGCGGATATACATTTCAATTATCAATTCGCTCTGATGGCTGCCGATGCCGGATTCGACAAGCTTCGGATTAACCCGGGGAATATCGGAGGCGATGATAAAGTACGGGCGGTGGTAGAGAAGGCCGCCGAGAAAGGGATTCCAATTCGGATCGGTGTTAACCACGGCTCGGTAGAATCTGAACTAATAGATAAATTTGGCGGCCCTACGCCTCAGGCGATGGTTGAATCTGCTTTACGTCATGTTGAATTATTGGAGCGTCATAAATTCAATGATATCGTGATTTCAATTAAAGCTTCCACAGCCCTTGAAACCATAGAGTGTTATCAGATGATAGCATTGAGATGCGACTACCCGCTTCATCTGGGGGTAACCGAAGCCGGCACAGCGTTTACCGGGGCGATTAAAAGCTCGGTTGCCTTGGGCCATCTCCTATTGGAAGGTATCGGAGATACTATTCGAGTATCTCTATCCGCTGATATCGAACAGGAAGTTAAAGCCGCCTGGGATATTCTTAAATCGCTGGGGCTGCGTCGGCGCGGTTTAGAGCTGATAAGTTGTCCATCCTGCGCAAGGACCGAGACAGATATATATCAACTGGCGGAAAAAGTTGAAAAAGCGCTCGAGGGAATAAATAAAGATATCAAGGTTGCGGTCATGGGATGTAATGTGAACGGCCCGGGCGAAGCCTCGGGAGCCGATTTGGCAATAATCGGCGGTAAGGGTATGCTAACGCTTACTCGCAAAGGCCAGACGATTGGAAGATATACTGAGTCGGAAATTTTCGACGCTTTAATGCGCGAAATAGATATATTTTAATCATCGCATTCTGTTCGCATTTTTCAAGAAACAATTCCTATTTCATCGTTGTTAATATTCAGGGTTTGTGAAAAGGGACACTAGTCCCCCTAAATTACTAACTGTTGTATTAAAGGAGCGTTACTAATGATAAGCGAAAAAATCCAATCTGCAATCAACGATCAAATTAAGGCCGAATTCGACTCGTTTTATTTGTATCTGGCGATGGCGTCATTTTGCGAAGCTAATAATTTTAAGGGGTTTGCGGCCTGGTTTAGAAAGCAAGCCGAGGAAGAAAAGGAACACGCTTACAAATTCTATAATTACCTGGTTGATCGCGGCGGCAGGGTGGCATTAAAGGGACTGGATACTCCTCCTGTGGATTTTGGCACTATGCAGAACGTTTACCAACAAACCCTGGACCATGAGAGAATTGTAACCGGTCGAATTAACAAAATTTATCAACTGGCGGTTGATGAAAAGGATTTTGCCACTCAAGAACATCTCAACTGGTTTGTCAAAGAGCAAGTTGAGGAGGAAGCTAGCGCCACCGAAATCCTGGAGCAGATCAAAATGACCGATAATCGTCCGGGCAATTTAATGTATCTCGATCGTCATGCCGGCAAACGAGCCAAAAGCTAACTAAAATTAAGAAGGTAGTGGGGGCGTGTCGAGTTTCACTATTACCGAGTTTGGAATTCGATACGCTTTTTTATAATATCAAAAAAAGGCCAAATATCTTGTAACATTTCCAGCAAAAGCGATTTCGATTTTGCTTGCCAATGGGGATAATGTCTCTTAATATATCATCTAATATTAGGGTCGGGTTGAACAGGCGCCCGTTATAGAAGCCTTTATTTTAGACGTGGTATTTATGAAAATTATTATAATAGCCGGACAATCCGGCATGTGCATCGATTCTCCAAATCTAAAGACAATAAGCATTTATAACTTTTATGCGCAGGCTCGGCGATTGTTTTCGCGGTCGCCAAATAAACGCAAAAGTGAGCTAAGAAGGTTGACATGTTTTCTGCACATTATACAAGGATGCATTAAATCCAATAAGCATACATTAGCGGCAAATTATTAAACAAAGGAAGGGTATTAATTTTACAAAAAATGAAATGAGTAAGCAATCTATCGTCAAGACTTTAGCGGTCAAAATGCACGGCCGCGAGAATTAATAAGAGGTATAAATATGAGTTTATTTTCCAAAGATGGTCACAGAGAGAGAGTCATGGTTTTTATCGATGGCAACAATCTTTATCACAGTTTGAAGCATGTCATCGGCAGAACCAATCTCGATTTTCAACAGTTTACGGAGCGCCTGGTGGCGGGACGGCAGCTTATTCGAGTTTATTACTATAATGCGCCTCTTAATCGCGAGGATGATGAGGATAAGTTTCGCATGCAGCAATCGTTTTTCGACTCCCTAGATACGGTTCCCTATCTAACCAAAAAATTCGGACGGCTTGAAAAGAGGCTAGTCAAACAAAACTTACCTGACGGTACCTACGTTTCGGTGCCGACCTATGTCGAAAAAGGCGTCGATACATTTATCGTGATCGATATGCTTTCGCATGCATTTAAGGATAACTATGATACTGCCATTTTAATCTCCGGCGATGAGGATTTCACGGTATTGGTCGAAACAGTCAAGGATTTAGGAAAGCATGTCGAGGTCGCTAATCTTGGCGGCTCCTATTTGCTGAGACAAGCGGCCGACAAATACATCCTAATAGATAAAAATTTGTTGGACGGTATTCAGCAACCAGATCGCAATGATAGGCCTGAGAAATCCTGGACCGAATGGCCGGGAGAAAAAGCATAAAGGACATTTCGAAAAAAAAGGCTGAGGTCCGCCGATTCTTGAGCGGGCCTTTGCTAAACTATTTTTAGCATTGTCAGAATTGATGATGGCGGCGAATGTAATCATTACGGGAATAACCGGCCTGGTTGGAAGTCATCTGGCAAGGCGCCTAGAGAGCAAGCGTAATATTATAGGTATAAGCCGAAACCCCACTGGTGCGCCAGAATCTATTAATCTGGTACAACTTAATATCACCGAAAAACAGGATTTGCTGTCTTTCCTCGGTAAAACCGATTTTGATACAATAATTAACTGCGCGGCAATGGCCGATGTCGACCAGTGCGAAATTGAACGGGAAGAGGCTCATCGGATAAATACTGAAGCAGTTGAAACTATGGCCGGATTTTGTAATGAGCATAATCGTCTTTTTATTCATCTTTCTACCGACTATATATTCGATGGCAAATCCGGCCCTTACTCCGAGGACGCTACTCCTAATCCAATAAATTATTACGGCCTGACCAAATCTGATGCTGAAAAAGCGATAATCAATTCCTCCTGCCAGCATTTGATCGTGCGCACAAATCATATTTATGGAAATTTGCCATCAAGTCCCTCAAAACTGGTTAACTGGCTTCTGCAAGCCAAAACTGGTAATATTCAGGCGGCGGACGATCAATATAACAACTCCACCTGGGCGGGAAATCTCGCGGATGCTATTATCGAGCTTATGGATATGAATTTCAGGGGCGTTATAAATATTGGAGGACGCGATTATTTGTCGCGTTACGATTTTGCCATTAAGGGCGCCGGGATATTGGGATATGAAAGCAGCCATGTCATTAAAACCTCGATTAATAAACTTGGCTTAAAAGCTCCCCGTCCTCTAAAAGCGGGCTTGACAATTAATAAAATGAGGCTGATTTTAAGGACACAACCTATTGGAGTCTTGGAAGGATTGAAAAAAGTAGGTGATGGCGCCTATTAACGTATAATTTAATTGAAATGGTCGAAAAGCAAACAAATGCCATATCAAAAATAGCGGCTGGCGTAAAACTCAAGCCGCCAAAAATCTTTTTGCTTTACGCCTCTGCGGGGGCTGGTCATCGCAGCGCCTGCATGGCTATTTTGCACTCGCTGAAAAATCAGCGGCCGGACGCTGAAATTCGATTGATAGATATTCTGAATTACATGCCCAAACCGATATCGAAACTCTATTCGAGTGGTTATATAACAGTAGCGAGTAGATATCCGATGCTCTGGTACCTTATTTATGAAAGCGGCTCGGACCTTTCAGGATTTAAGCCAATCGGCTTTTGGGAACGGTCGTTCTGGTTTACGATATTGGCCCCGCTCTTCAGATTTCTAAAAAATGAGAAACCGGATTATTTGGTTTCATCGCATTTTCTTTCAAGCTGGGCATCGGGACATTACAAGCTAAAGCATGACAATACCTGCAATATATCTACGGTCGTAACAGATTATGGTGTTCATCCGGTCTGGATCGCATCCGGGCAGGATTATGTTTTCGTCGCCACGGAACAGCTCAGGGCAGAGCTTTTGCCCTATTCGCTCTTTCTTGGCACCGAAAAAATCGAATCGGTTGGAATACCGATTCACCCGTCGTTTGGACAAGTTAAGGACATAGCAGAGCTTAAACGCAAATTTCAACTCGATCCGGAGCGGCGTACTATCCTCATATTAGGCGGCATGTTTGGCAGTCAGAATATCAAGGATATGCTCTATTGGCTGGGCGGCTGCCAACGATCGATTCAAATAATCGTGGTGGCCGGTAAGCACTATCCTATTCCGGAGATCGTCAAAGAACGATTGGTAGAGAATGATATCAAGTATCAATTTTACGGTTATATCGATTTTATGGATGAGCTTATGGCGGTTTCGGATCTGGCGATCACCAAGGCCGGAGCTTTGACGACATCGGAGTGCCTGGCAAACGGGCTGCCAATGGTGATATTCAGACCATATCCGGGGCAGGAAGTTCGCAACTGTGACTATTTCCTGGAACAAGGGGTGGCGGTTCGAGTCGACCAACTTTCCGGTTTATGCCACAAGGTAAACGGAATCCTGGATCACCCCGAGCATCTAAAACAGATGAAATCCCGTGCCAGAGCTGTTGCCCGTCCGGATTCATCGGAAAAGATTGCCGCTATTCTATTAAATTCGCAGCGTGAAGGAAAATAGGGAAATGGCAGCAAAAGATCATAATCCCCGGGAGCTGTTACATCGATTAAAAGATGATCTCGAAAAGACTCTTGAAGCTCATAGGGCCATAGTTGATTTGCGTTCCAAGAAACTGGAGCAGGATCGTGAACAGTTTGGTACCTATTTCAAAATTCTTGAAAGCGAAAATGAGGGGATTAAACTAAATCCGAAAAACACCAAAAAGATCGACAAGGTCCTATCCTGGAAATCCAAATATGATCATAAACTTCAAAGCCACAGCATTCAGCAGGAGGCTTTGGAAGATCATCTTTTAGAATTGCAGAAGATTTTGGTAAATCTGCTTTCGAAAAGATTTAAGTATTAACCTTATAAATCGTAAACGCCAAATCAATATTATAGGGATTCCATCTTAGAATCTTTAATTATCGAATCCACCCTCGAACCTAATTTTCTAAATAAATCAAATTTTCACATATAATCTTTTATTAGGAATAGGCTGAAATCGCACGACAACAAGATTTCGTCGTAAGGCCTTGCAATTGTTTAAGTTATCAAAACGGTGGTGGGCGAAAAGGTTAATTAAAAACTTGTACGCGTTTCCCGTGATAATTTGTCATCCAATAGAGAACATTTATAGACCAACTATTGTAATAAATTGAAATACAAGAAGATAGCCAATTAAACATAATTTGGGGAGGCGGTTCCGATATAATCATCGTAGTAGCTGCATCCATAAATTTTTAACTTGACGAAAAAAGCAACCGATATATATTGTAGTTGGTGCTTTCTTATATGCAACAGCTACTACTGGAGATTTAAGATGAACAACATCAGGCTTTTTGAAAAAATCAAGCGTTTGGGATTTTCCGAATATGAGGCTAAATGCTACTTGGCACTGCTTGAACGAAAGTCGCTTAATGTCGGCGAAGTAGCTAAATTGGCGGGAATCCCCAAACCCAATGCTTACGAGTCTTTAGAAAAGCTGCTATCCAAAGGGTTGAGCGTCTTGATCCCCGGCAAAATGAAAAAGTATGCCGCCGCTGACCCCTGGCTCCTCAAGGAGAAATCGCTGGAAAATCTTGATACCTCTATCGAAACCGAATTGGAGAACCTAGAGGAAAAGCGCAAAGAGATTTTGCACCGAAAAAAAGCTGTTCAGGAAGATATCGAGCTTGTCACCGATGAGTTAGATTCTCTTTTTAAGGGAAATCAATATGACAGCGCCCCGTTTGACTATATCGAGATTCTCCGAGACCCACTGCAAGTCCGTCACAAGGTCATTCAGCTTTGCGATGAAACCAAGTTTGAAATCCTGGTCTTTACAAAACCGCCGTATTCATTTACGACCAGAGAACAACAACAGGAACAAAAAAATCCACAGATTGATGCCTTAAAAAGGGGCGTTAAGACCAGAACTATTTACGAACTTCCGTCAGAAAGGCAGGCTCAGAATTCGCTGCTCGAAGCCGCGAGCGACCTGATTAATCAAGGCGAGGAAGCCAGAGTGATCGAGGAGCTTCCCATTAAACTGGCCATTTTTGACGAAAAAACTGCTTTGTTCGCCCTGGTTGACCCGATTATCGGAAAACCATCGGTGACCAGTCTAGTAGCTGAACATCAGGCATTAGCCAAAAGCTTTAAGCTTCTATTTGAATCATTCTGGGAAAAATCCAGAGATTATTATATCGTTGGCAAACACAAAATACCGCTCTCTGATTTCAGTAAAAAGAAAGAAAAGCCGTAGGCAATAGATAATCATGTAAACCTTTGGGTATTTGGGTAATAATATCATGAAAACTCGTCCAGCATTCTCTTTGAAACAAAAGAGCAAATATATCAGGGAAATAGATTTTAACTCGAAAGGAAGATTTTAAGCGCCAAAATTGTTACTATAATCTTTTTTTGTAATCACTTAACAAAGTCTTCTGCGGAAATCAGGGTAGTAAGTTTCTTTTAAAGCTGTAAAACAACTCGAAAAGCAAAATGATGATTCTTTGTTGGTTCTGCTAAGGAGAAAAGACATGCGAAAAATTCTACCGTTGTCTATTGCTCTAATGTTGTGCTGCATCTGTTTGGCAAGGGCAACTAACAACAACGTAAACCTGGTTACAAATCCGGATCCGCCCACCATTCAGGATGTGGTGTATGAAGAAGGATTTGAAAATGGCGGGGCGATACCCGCTGGCTGGACTGACAGCCCTGGGCTAAATCCATGGCTGTATGGCGATGGCACTTACTGGAATCCCGATTGGAGTCCCGGTTCCCCTCATACCGGAAGCTATTGCGCTTACTTTCCGCTTTTTGATACTCCGGGTGATGTGGTCGATTCGATAATGACACCAAGCATGGATTTATCGGGCCGTTCCGAGTTCTTTGTCTTGAGATTTTGGAGTTGGTATCCAAGCAATTGGGCCGCCGATTCCGTTATAGTTTATCTAAAAGAAGGCGATGCACTGACACGCTTATACCAGGTACCGGCCTCAGAACTTAATCCTCATTTCCTGATGCAATGGCAACAAAACATTGTGCCTTTCATTTCATTGTCAAACGATGCCAAAATTGTTTTCGTGGCATATAGCGGTTGGGGTTGGGGAATGGGTGTTCCTTTTATCGATGACGTCAAAATATCCGATGCCCCTGAAACGGGACGCTGCTGTTACGGTGATCCCCATAGCCCGACCTGCGTAGACAATTCCATACAGGACTGTAATCTGTTGGGCGGTACCTTCTCACCCTATCTGTCATGCGCCGAAGATCCTTGCGAGGCTACTCCTCCCAATGATCAGTGTTCGGAAGCTCGAAGCTATCACCGGCCCATACCCGCAAACCATCACCGGCACCGACATCAACGCGACGGCCGATTGCCCGGGATTCCTCGATGATAACTGGAATGGCGTTTGGTATACTATCGAATTGCCTTATGTTTCGAACCAGTTAACTATTGATTTCTCCCCGACCTGCGCATTAGTAGATTCGCTGGGTATCGATCGTATCGGGAACGCCTGGATGCCAAATTGCGACTGCACTGAACGTCACGAATTCGATAATCTTGAGTGGGGTTATTGCTACCCCAACTGGGAAAATTATTACACTTATCAATATGCAGTTCTATCTGCCCAAATTGCCGGTCCAACTACAATTTACTTCCCTTGTTGGGTAGGACAAACACCAAGAGATTTCGCTTTTACTGTGAACGTCGAAGAATATGTTACACCGACTCCCGATTATCAAATCACTGCTGCCCGCGGAACCTGGGCCGATCCCAGCCAGACAACTTGCGGGGCCGGCAATGATTGTCCGTCACAAGCCAGCGAAGATCAAATTTGGGAAATCACAATTCCTTATCCCGATTCCGTATGGATATTCTCTATGTGCAATACCAGCGCCAATTGGAATGAGCAACATTCGGTGTCGGGAATGGGCGCTAAAATGCGACTCGGCACCACAATTTGTTCCGACGATATCGCCTCCAACGACGGCGCCTGCAATGATCTCGCCGAGGTCAGCGCCTCTTTGGATCCGGGAACATATTATCTAACTATTGAAGGTGTGCATCCCAGCGATTGCGGTTTTTATCAGTTGGATATTGATCTGGCCCCTCCCCCGCCACCCAACGACAACTGCGAAGATGTCACTCCATCCGAACTCGACCGCAGGGAGTACGCTTACCTTTACCGGAAACAACATCAATGCCAACAATGACTGTGAAAACGACAGTTACGATCAGGTATGGGAAGCCTTTACCATAAATGAAACAATGAACATCGCTATCGATTATTGCGGAACAACTCCTTATATCGATGACGATAATCTGGGATTCCGGACCAGCCGAATCAATAGCTACATGTTCAGGGATTGCCCCTGTGGCGATCGCTATTTCCGCAATTCGGGCGCTTCAGCATCCTCTATTCCGATAGAGAGCCTGATGAAACCATCGGTGATTCCCAGGGCTTGCCGGGCTTCAGGCGTTAGCGAAGCATGAGTCATAATAGCAGGATGATCTATTAAAGATTCAACTCCGCCCAGCGATTCGGCTAACGTAAATATCTTTAAGCCAGATATGAATTTTTTGGCGCTCTGCAGGTCGCCCAGTTCAATTGAAATAATGGCTCCGTACCCGCAAGCCTGGCGACATTGAATGCTGTGATTATGATGATTTGGGTTTCCAGGATAATAAAGCTTCTTCACGCTGGGTTGAGTCATGAGATATTCGTATATTTTTTGGGCGTTTTCCTCATGGCGTGCCATTCGTAAATGAATGGTTTTAATTCCCCGCAGGGTCAAGAAACAATCCATGGGACCGGGGATAGCGCCAGAGGCATTTTGAATAAAATGTAATTTTTCGGCAAGATTGGCGTTGTTGGTTACAATCGCGCCGCCAATAACATCTGAGTGTCCCGAAATATACTTAGTGGTTGAATAAAGTACCAAATCGGCTCCCTGAAAAAGAGGGCTCTGAAAATACGGCGACATGAAAGTGTTATCAACGACAACGAGAGCTCCAACTTTCTTTGCTAATTCAACCGCTTTGACAATATCAGTAATTTTGAGCGTCGGATTGGTGGGGGTCTCAATCCAGAACAGTTTTGTCATGGGCGTAAGTGAAAGCTCGATATTTTTAACGTCGGTGGTATCTACGAAACTAAACTCGAGCATAAAATGCTTGAAAATCTTATCGAAAAGCCGAAACGTACCGCCGTAAACATCATCGGAACAAATCACATGGTCGCTTGACTGCAGCATTTGCATAACCGCAGTAACAGCCCCCATTCCGCTGGAAAAAGCAATTCCGTAATCAGCATTTTCAAGAGATGCCAGCGCATGTTCCAGCGCCTCACGGGTAGGGTTATTGGTTCGGGAATAATCATAACCTTTGGTTACTCCCGGTTCGCTTTGGGCGTATGTCGCAGTTTGATAGATGGGAGTCATGACAGCCCCGGTTAACTGGTCGGGTTCCACGCCTCCATGAACTGCCCGGGTCCCGATACGATATAATTTGTCGTCTTTCACGATTTGCTCCGCGCTAAATATGTTATAAGATCAATTTTCGTAAGCACGCCTATCAGATTATTATCGCGCATAACCAGGACCGCATCCCCCTGTTCGGTAAATATTTCGGCTAGATGTGAGATTGGCTCATCGGGACTAACCTTTGAAATTTGACGCTCGGCAACCTGGCGCACGGGGTCGTCAAGGCTTCCGGTTCTGGCAGCGAGCGCGCGCAATAGGTCAATCTCATAGACCATACCAATGACATCTCCATTATCTCTGACCGGAAGCTGCGAGATATTGTATTCTTTCATTAGTATGATGGCATCCTTGATCGGCTTTTCGGCTCCAATAACAACCGGCGCCATGTGCCCATTTTCGACAAGTTCGGATACATGACCAGGCATCGTCTCAAGTGGGAAAAAGCCATTATCAGACATCCAGCTATCATTGTACATTTTCGAAAGATATCGCCCGCCGGCGTCAGGCAATATAACGACGATGATATCTTCAGGATTAGCCTTTTTCGCAACTTGAAAAGCGGCATATAACGCGCCGCCGGAAGAACCTCCGGCAAAAATTCCCTCATTGCGAGCTAAATCGCGTGCGGTTAGGAAGCAATCCTGATCGGTCACCTGAATCATATCATCGATAACTGAAAAGTCGAGCGCCCCGGTTAGCATATCTTCTCCCAAACCCTCGACTTTGTATACATGGGGCTTGATCAGTTTATGAGATTTGAAATAATCGTAAAACACTGAGCCTATCGGATCAACTCCAATTATTTTAATATTCGGAATCTTCTGTTTAAGGTATCGTCCTACGCCGGAGATAGTGCCGCCAGTACCCATACCGGCTACCAGATGGGTGATATTCCCTTCGGTTTGGTCATAGATTTCAGGACCGGTCAGATGGTAGTGCGCATCGATATTATCAGGATTATGGTATTGGTTGATATAAAATGAATTTGGCGTTTCCGAGGCGATTCGTTTGGCGGTCTCATAGTAGCTTTTTGGTGAATCGGGTGGTACGTCGGTAGGGGTAATTACCACCCGCGCCCCGAAAGCTTTTAAGAGATTAACCTTCTCCGTAGACATCTTATCGGGCATGGTGAATATAGCCTTGTAGCCTTTGACCGCGGCGACCAGGGCCACACCCATACCAGTATTGCCCGAAGTGTTTTCAACAATCGTTCCGCCGGGCTTAAGGAGTCCCTCACGCTCGGCTTTTTCGATTATATAGAGGGCCATGCGGTCTTTGATCGACCCCCCGGGATTTAAATATTCGGCCTTAACCAAAATTGTGGGACCGTTAGGGGACGCCAATTTATTAAGCTTAATAAGCGGCGTTTTGCCGATACTTTCTAAAATGCTTTCCAGATACTTCACTTCTTCAAATCCTTGTAATACAATTAGTTCAACTCGGAAAATTGGGACAGGGTTTCGAGGAGTAAATAAGTAGTATTATCTAAATTTTAGGGCTTCATTAACCCCAAAAATGATGTAATCGATGTATCAAAAAATAGCAACTGGGACTTTTGTTCAAACGTAAAATATATATAGGCTTCGGAGTAGCGGCCTCAATATGGCCTGGGTCCCCATGTTTACTGCGCTTGCTATTGGGACCATAAAATTGCATATTAGTGGCTGGTGATTTTACCGGGGCACATCCGGGAAATTGGATGATTGACAGGATCGTTGCTCCGCCAGGACAAAGATAAGGTGATTTTGTGATGCCGACAATTGGCGAGATTTCAAAGGAGATAACATGATTTTTATCGACGGTCAAAACATGACAATAGAGAAGCTCGAGTCTATAGCTCGCAAGAAGGCTGAAGTGGCATATTCCGACGAGGCTCGCACCAAAATCGAGCGTTGCTGGAATATTGTCGAAGAGATGGTTAAATCGGGTAAAGCGATTTACGGAGTAACAACCGGAATCGGCGAGTTTGCCCGGATTAGAGTCAGCCCGGAACAAGGCGAGCAGCTTCAGAGAAACATTATTTACAGCCACGCTGCTGGAACCGGCGATCCATTCCCGGAGGCTGACGTCCGCGGCGCAATGGCTCTTCGCGCCAATGTACTGGCTCGCGGCAACTCAGGTGTCCGTTTTTCCACCGCCGACGTATTCGTTAAGATGCTGAATCGCGGCGTGACGCCGTTTGTGTACGAAAAAGGCTCGGTGGGTACATCGGGAGATCTTTCCCCGCTGGCGCAACTTGCCGAAGTGTGTCTGGGAGAGGGTAAAGCATATTATAAAGGCCAACTCATGGACGGGTGTGATGCCATGGCCAAGGCCGGTATCGAACCTGTCAAGCCGACATATAAAGAAGGTCTGGGGCTAATCAACGGCTCCCAAATGGTGACATCGGGTTCAGGGCTGCTTTTACAGGACGCCAGACGGCTTCTAAAGAATGCGTTTATCGCATCAGCCATGACGATCGATGCACTTAAGGGCGTACCAACTGCTTACGACGCGCGAATTCACGCAGTTCGACCATTCAAAGGACAGAATGTAGTAGCCCGCAATCTTCGCGAACTGATGGCCGATTCGGAAATTATCGCCGAAAAATCAAGCAAGGTGCAGGATGGATACTCGATGCGCTGTACGCCGCAGGTTCTGGGGCCATCGGTGGATTGCTGGTACTACGTGCGCGAGCAAATCGAAACCGAGATGAACTCCACAGCCGATAATCCGCTCTTCTTCCCGGATGATAACGCTTACTTAGCGGGCGGCAATTTCCACGGTCAATGCCTGGGAATGGCAATCGATTTCCTGTGCATCGCGATGGCGGAGGTAGCCGATCTTTCCGAACGTCATTGCAACCGTCTGCTCAACCCCGTGCTTTCCGGTTTACCGGATTTCTTAGTTGATGGCCAGGGACTCAATTCCGGCCTGATGGTAGCTCAGTATACAGCAGCAGCTTTGGTCTCTGAAAACAAAGTGCTCTCGCACCCATCGACAGTGGATTCGATCTCAGTTTCGGCCGATCAAGAAGACCATGTGGCGATGTCGCCGATAGCGGTCAGAAAGTGCAAGGAGATATTGAAGAACGTAGGCGCGGTATTGGCGATTGAAATGTACGCCGCGGCGCAGGCGATGGATTTCCGGAAACCGCTAAAGCCCGGACGCGGGACGAAAGTGGCTTATGATGTTATCCGTCAGCATGTAACATTCCTCAAACAGGATCGGGTGCTCTATCCCGATGTCAATAAGATCGCCGAGTTGGTGCGCAACTAGCACTATT
The DNA here is from genome assembly GCA_963801605.1 of uncultured candidate division Zixibacteria bacterium. GTDB lineage: Bacteria > Zixibacteria > MSB-5A5 > UBA10806 > UBA10806 > UBA10806. The sequence goes on along the minus strand of CAWDFP010000006.1, from coordinate 713,655 downwards.
CTCGACGCGGTAGAGGCCGAAATTGGCGAACTGCCATTAAGGCTGAGCTAATTTCAAATCAATATTCGATTATTATCAGGGCGATCTTTCATGAGATCGCCCTTTGTTTTTATAAAATAATCTTCGATATAATTAGAAAATTTTCACTACTATCAAATAAGTAATAATGCCAAAAATGGCCGCTCCGGGCAGGGTCAACACCCAGGCCATGAGTATATTTCCAAGTACTCGCCAATTAACTTTACCCGGTCCCCTGGCCAGCGCCGTGCCGGCAATGGCGCCCGTAATAACCTGGGTCGTAGAAACGAGCAGACCCGAATATGCGGCAGTCATGATGACTGTACCGGCGGCAGTTTCGGCTGCGCAGCCATCGATAGGCTCATGAAGATTGGTCATTTTCGTGCCCATGGTTTTTATAATTTTCCAGCCGCCAACGGAAGTGCCCAGTCCCATCATAAAGGCAGACGTAAATCGGACCCAGAGTGGCACATGGAACTCGTGTATTACTCCGGCTGAAAGGAGCGCGACTGTAATAATTCCCATGGTGTGTTGGGCATCATTCATACCATGGGAAATGGCCATGAGCGATGCCGAAAGAACCTGAAGCCTCTTGTAAACAACAGAGGTAACCCGATGTGAAAACGGCCAGGCAATCCAACTAAAAAGGACAATAAGTATCAACCCTGCAATTATTCCGATAAAAGGCGAAATTGCCATAACGGTCAGGTTTTTAATAATACCGGATTCGATTAACACGGACGTGTTGAAATTATTAGCATACAATGCAACACCTATTAGCCCGCCCATTAAGGCGTAGGTGGAGCTTGATGGCAAACCGAAATACCATGTAAAATAGCCCCATAACACCGCGCCCATAAGCGCACCCAGGATAATCGGTAGCGTTATTATCTGGCTGTCGACGATCCCCTTTCCCACCGTGTATGCTACGGCGGTATGTAAGAGTCCGCCCACGAAATTGAGCGTTCGGGCCAGGAGAATTGCATTGCGCGGCGAGAGGGCATGGGTGGCAATCGTAGTGGCTATGGCATTAGCGGCATCGTGGAAACCGTTGACAAAGTCATATAACAGAGCCGCTCCGATAATGAGTATCAGGAGTAACTGCTGTTCAAACATTAGTGGCAACCATTCGCTTTAAGATTGCGGAAAGATCTGTACAGGCATCGATAGCTCGTTCAAGTTCTGCGTAAACCTGCCGTAAGGCAAAAAATACGGCTACGTGACGAGTATATTCGACGTTGGCTTGAATTATCGGCAAAAGATCCAGGCAAGTGGCTTCGGGCGAAACTTGTTTTATTTGTACATGAAGATGGGCGTGATCTTCGCGAATTTCGCGGAACCTGCGCCTCAATCCGCCATGATAAATCTCATCGGCTTTGCCTTCAAGGGTGTCTATCGCTCTGGTGAATGGTTCGAGTTGACGATTTTTATGGAGACTATTGACAGCGCGAACGATTTCTGCACAGGCTTCTCTTATCAGGGGAGCCATTTCGCGCATCTCTTTATCGCTCGATGGAAAATCGTATACCATATAGCGGTTGGCAGCATGATTGATATATTTGACAATCCTGGTTGCCCCATCGGAGAACTCGCTGATTTCGGCTCGTCCAAAAGGCGGCTGTTGAGCCGCTCTTAGTAGATTTTCCAAAGAGCTTGCCATTACATCACAACGGGTTACACGGGTGGCAATGCCGATTTCAACTTCGGGCCGCTCATGCGGTTTGGCCTCAAATAGCTTTATAAGAAGTTCGCTGGCGTTTAGCACATTGGCGGCCATCTCATCGAAGATTTTATAAAACTCCTTATCTTTTGGTGGCAGCAGCCTGATATTTTTGAGACGCTTCAGGTAATCTACCAAAGGCATACTAGTCCTTCCTTTTATGGATCGAATCCATCGTCTTCACGATAATTGATCGGCGATATCCTTTACCGTTTTTGCTAAACCCCAAATGCCTTCCTGCTCGATATCGGGTATTTCGTACGGTACTCTGGGGCGTTGATTTCGATGAATCCCCGTTCTTACTAAAATCGTTTTCATACCAACTTGCCTGGCGGGAATTATGTCTTTGTCAATGCGATCTCCCACCATGATACATTCCTGGGGGGCAACTCCTGCCTTTTGCGCAATCTGTTCGAAATAACGGGGATCGGGCTTGGTGAGCGAAAAATCATCTTGAGTAAACTGAAATGCAAAATAATCCAAAATGGAGTTATCCCGTAAAAGGTCAAGTATCTCAATGCCATATTGTCCGGCGATCCCGATCTTAAAGCGACGACTTATCGACTCGGCCTCAACAGCAAAACCGTCGGCGAGCTTAAGTGAGGGACGATCCTCTTTCCAGCTCAATAAATGTTTCTGATAGAGTTCTTCAAAAAGAGGCAGGTTCCCCTCGGTATATTTCCAAAATACATATTTATAAACATTGGGACAGAATGATTTCACGGCCTGATCGATATCGGCCCAGTAATTATACGTGGAATATCCCCGGATCAAACTCGAGAGAACATTGGAGATAATTCGAGCCCTAATATCCTCAAGCTCGGACTCGTCGACGATGACGCCACCGCCATCCAATAAAACCGTGGTAATCGGCATAAGTAATTATTCCTGTAAAGCGCTCAAGACAGCGTACGATATTACGGCCGCCCCAAACGGTATGGCAGCCTCATCGGCCTTGAATGCCGGGTGATGCCAGGGTTTGTCGGCCCCAATTTTTTTATTACCTACTCCAAGTCGGACCATTGCTCCGGGGACGGCCTTGGCAAAATACGCAAAATCCTCACCGCCCATAGAAGGATATGTAATTTCAACCACTGCTTTTTTGCCAAAGAGCTCCCGAGCCGATTGACGATAAATATCGTTAACTTTAGTATTATTGAAAAGGACAGGATAACCGCGGTTGTATCTCAAAATATAGCTGGCTCCGAAAGTTTCGCAAACACCCCAGATAATTTTCTCGATCATATCGGGGAGTACCTTAGTAAGTTCGGGCGTAAGGGAGCGTGCTGTACCTTTTAACGTTACCCTATCCGCAATAACATTAGTGGCGGTTCCTCCATGGATTGCCCCGATTGAAACTACCACAGGAATTAAGGGGTTTACCTGGCGCGAGGAGATATTTTGTAAAGCCATAACCAGATTGGATGCCACAATTACTGCATCGATAGTCTCATGCGGCCTGGCGCCATGCCCGGAGCGTCCAATAATCTCAACAGAGAAGTCATCGGCCTGAGCCATCATGGGGCCATCTTTTACTCCAATTGTGCCGGCGGGGATAGTGGAATCGACATGAAGTCCAAACATAAGAGAAACGTCCGGCTTTTTAAGAACTCCCGCATTGATCAGAGGTTTGGCTCCGCCAGGATGAATTTCCTCCGACGGTTGATAAATGAATTTTACCGAACCGTTAAGCTTATCCCTAAGACTTGAAAGAATCCTGGCGGCTCCCCAGACCGTAGCCATGTGAACATCGTGACCGCAAGCGTGCATTTTGCCGGGATTTTTGCTTGCAAATGAATATCCGGTCTGTTCGGTGACGGGCAGGGCATCCATATCCGACCTGATGCCGACCGTTTTGCCTTTTCCGCTGCCGCTGAGCAGCCCTACGACTGCCGTTCCCCAGATTTTGGAATTTACTTTAAGACCTGCTTCTTTAAGTTTGCCCGCGATTATCTTTTGAGTTTGACGTTCCTCCAGCGAGATTTCCGGATATTGATGAAGCTGGCGTCGAAGCTTGATCATCTCTGGAGCAAATCTTATGGAAAGTTTGGCTATATCGGTTTTTAGTTCGTTCATTTTTTCTCCCGGCAAGACACCTTCGTTACTTTTCGCGGGAGATTATAGAGGAGATTTGAACGGGTGTCAAGCTTATGAACTAAATTAGTCGCACATAAAAAAATTATGGAGGAGTATCGATATTTACCGAGAACAATAAAGCAAGACAAAAATCCTTGCATTTAATGGATTCACTATATATTATTTAAGTTAATCGGCAATTAAGCCATTGAAACGATTCGGCTTGATGGATCGTTTTTAATTTTTGGGAATCCTTTGAACCTCGACCGCAGTAAAAAATTCGCCGCTGGCATGTCTATCGCATCCAACACCATTCTGGTGTCGGGCAAGCTGGTTATTGGTATTCTGATAAACTCGGTAAGCGTTATCAGTGAAGCGGTGCATTCCGGGATAGATTTAATGGCGGCGATTGTAGCTTTCATAGCGGTGCGGGAAGCGAGCAAGCCGCCCGATAAACGGCATCCGTTCGGACATGGCAAAGCAGAAAGCCTCTCGGGCTTTTTCGAGGGGCTAATTATCTTTCTCGCGATTTTTATCATTGTATATCAAGCAATTGAAAAGATCATCAGGGGAGGCGAAGTCGGCAAGCTCGATCTCGGCCTCATTATTATGGGAGTATCGGCGCTTCTTAATACAATCGTTTCGCGCCAGTTGTTCAAGGTATCCAGGAAATCGGAATCGCTGGCATTAGAGGCTGATGCCCTGCATCTATCCACCGACGTACTGACATCGGCGGGCGTCTTTGTGGGCCTTCTGCTTATCAAAATTACGGGGCTTTATATTCTCGACCCGATTATTGCGTTGATGGTGGCGCTGGTAATAGGGCACGCCGCTTATGATATAGTCAAGCGTTCCCTTCATGATCTCATGGACGAGGGACTGTCCGAATCAGAACTTTCGGCCATAGAGAAGGTTTTGGTTGACCACAGCGGATCATTTATAGGATTTCACGACTTAAGATCCCGGAAGGTTGGCAAGGTAAGGGAAATCGATCTACACCTGGTACAAAGCCATGATATAAGTTTGGCCGACGCCCATAAGGTATGCGATCATATTGAGGAAGAGATTATAAAAGCGATACCAAATGCCCATGTCACTATCCATGTGGAGCCGTTTGAGACGGATTGCAATATCTCCATGGAAAAGTGCCGCCATGAGCAGGGAAATCTGCTTTCACATATCTTCGGGAATGACAGAAACTCGGATAAAAAATCAGAAAAATAAAAACTCAAGGATTTATCCTCATTTTATCCTTTTTAAAATATAGGCTGCACTTACAATATGAATATCACTTTAGTTTTCTAAAGGCAATGGCCATAGAATTCGATATTAACTTTCTGGTCAAAAAGATGCGGATTGGACAAATGATTTGCCAATAAAAAAGGGAGCCTGAGGGTGGCTCCCAATGGCAACATTAGAGGCGCTTACTTGATTAAGGTTGTAAATTTAACCATCTCAAAGGCGCCGGCCTTTAGCCTGTAAAGGTATGTTCCCGATGCCAATTGTCCTGCCTGCCAGAGATATTGATGGTATCCTGCAGCATCGTACCCATCATGAAGCGTAATAACTTTATTTCCCAAAAGGTCATAAATTTCAAGGGTAACTTGCGATGCCGTAGGAAGAGAATATCCAATTGTAGCCACGGCATTAAAGGGATTGGGATATGACTGTTGAAGCTCGAAATCTACAGGAATCATATTGGATTCATTGCCAATTGATGTTGGCGCCCTGTAAACGGTAACGGTATCACCGCCGGGATTTTGAGCTATATCCAGATATAGTACGCCCACCAGGAATTGATCGCCGGATGGCGGTAGTTGCCAGACGATTGAACCACAGGTATCGATTCCCTGTGATATTTGCTGCCAGTTGGCGCCCGAATCGGTAGAATAACCGACATAATAGGCGGCTATGGGGCCATTGTGGTTTGCATACCAGGAAACTACGGCAGTATCAGCCCGCAGCGTATCGCCATTATTGGGGCTGGTAATAGTGACAATCGGAGCGATAATATCATTAAGTACGAATGATGCTGGGCCTGACCAGAGACTTGAGTCGGAATGATCCTGAGCCATCGCCCGGCATCTCCAAAAATAGGCGATCACAGGTTGGAGACCGCCAAAACTAACCCTGGCCGTGGTATCTGCAATGAGAGCAACATCGACAACGGGATGGGAAAATTCGATTGTGGTATCGAGGGCGAACTCATAATAGACTGCCAGGTGAGAGTTAACTATCCTTGCCGAAAGGGTGGCAGATGAATTAACCGAATCTATCTCCGCGCCCAAAAGAGCAGGACGAGCAATGCCCGACGCATATTTCATTGCTAAATTCGAAAGTACGGAGACATTTCCGGCGTCATCGTAGGTTTTCATTGCCAGATAATAAAATTGTCCCGGATAGAGGCTATTCACAACGAAGCTTTGATTTGTTCCTGACGGAAGCGGCGTCGGCGGGTTGGCAACTATCATAGCGGAATCCCAATTTGACTCATTAATGGCGCTTTCGTAATATTTTATTACGTAATGATCGGCAGTGCCGAAAGTGCTGTCGTCCCCGGGCGCCGTCCAGGAAATATCAACAGTCCCATAATCATCGGAAAGAGGCGAAACTTCGATGCCGCTTCTCGATGGCGCGTTAAAAGTCAATCTTTCTGTTTGAGCCTTAGCATTGCCTGCCTCACTGCTCGAATTGTTACTCCCCCATGAAAGTGAACTTGTAAGCAACAACGCGTTTATGATAAACATCGAGACGCGAATAATGCGAGTCCTGAGTACTGTCATGATAAACCCCTCCAATGCTTTGCCTTCATATTTACATGCGGTACGTAACCGTAGTATCTCCCCGATATTCTGCTCTGCCTATCTGCTGAAGGACAAAAAACATGCCCGGAAAGGAGGAATCTTTCGTTACTTAACGTGCTATAGTCTAACAGCTTAACTTTTATGATCCGGGAGCAAAAAATCTGTATCTGTTAAAAATTTGAGCAGATAAATTCGGTTTTTGTGTGAATGGCCAAAAGCTATTGAAGGTTATAAGCTTATGTTTGTATGCATCTTCCGCTTCAGTTGTTCATTATTGGAGTTGCCGGCAAATCCATTTGAAAACAATTTATTTAATAAATCGATTTCGCCAAAATTACTTGCCAAATCAAAATAAATCTCTTAGCCTAATCAATAAGATGGACTGTGAACAACCTTTAATTGGATTATTTATGGCAGGTGTAAGATGAAAACAATTTTACTGGGATTTATCTGTTTCTTAAGCTCAACCCCGCTTTGGGCTCAACATGTAAAATATGTTCCGGAGAAGCGGTCGGGAATTATTGAGGAGATCGTCAAAGCCGCCGATTCGACCCGGGCAATAGATGATAGCGTAACGGCTGCTATCCGTGATAAGCAGGAAACAAAAGATGAATATGATGTTATCCGCTTTGACATCAGTAAGGTAGTCAGGCCATCATCCCTTGAAGATTTCAAAACAGAATTTCATTTTCCGCCGCTTGGCCAGTATCGCACCGGGACCTGCTGGTGTTTTTCAACCACGTCGTTTTTGGAAACCGAGGTAGCTCGTCAAACCGGCCGCAAAGTAAAGTTGTCCGAAATGTATACCGTTTATCATGAATATATCGAGAAAGCCAAAAACTATGTGGCCAAACGCGCCGACTCCTGGAACGGGGAGGGTTCTGAAGGCGAGGCTGTCCTGCTTATTATGAAGAGAATATGGTGCGGTGCCTGAGGATGTCTATTCGGGAAGCACTAACGGCAAGCGGTATGATCACAATAAGATGGCCGGAGAAATCGAAAACTATCTAAATTATGTCAGCACCAACAACTATTGGAACGAGGAAGAGGTAATCGGCGCGGTTAAACTGATCCTCGATAAATATATGGGGGCGCCGCCTAAGAACTTTGCTTTTGAGGGAAAGACTATAACACCATTAGAGTTTGTCAGCGATGTCATGAAGATCGATCTTGATAATTACGTGCCTTGCATGTCAACTCTCGCCTCTCCGTTTTATGCCAGAGGCGAATTTAAGGTTTGGGATAATTGGCGTCACGACAGCACTTATTATAACCTTCCCCTTGACGATTGGTACAAGGCAATAAAAAGCGCTATCAATTCGGGCTATACATTAGCGCTGGGCGGCGACGTCTCCGAGCCCGGATATATAGGCGAGGAGGATATAGCTATAATACCTGATTTTGATATTCCGCAGGATAAAATTAATCAAGATTCGCGCGAACTTCGTTTCTATAACGAAACCACCACTGACGATCACGGTGTTCACGTAATTGGATATACGAAGATAGGAGGGCATGACTGGTACCTTGTAAAAGACTCATCGCGAAGGCTGGCGCAGGGGAAGTACGAGGGTTACGTATTCTACCGGGACGATTATATCCGTCTTAAGATGCTCACCTTCCTGATTCACAAGGATGCTCTGGAAAAAGCCCTGGGGAGAAAAATCTAAATACTCCATATTTTAAAGGATGAATAAGAAACTCTGACATGAAAGAGGCGCCGACTCCTCGACGGCGCCTCTTGATATCATTGAATAGAAATACCATTGGCTATTTCAATAAGCTCATTTTCTTGGTTATCTACAAAATCTCCTGCTTGCATTTTGTAGAAATAGATTCCGCTTGAAACCTTCCGCCCGAAGTCATCCTGACCATTCCAAACGACACTTTGGGGGCCGGCCTCCTGATAACTGTCTACGAGCGTTTTCACGCTTTGCCCGAGAATGTCGAAGATCTCAATTTTTACATTGGAGCCGGTTGGAAGGAAATAATCAATTTGCGTTTCAGGATTGAATGGATTGGGATAGTTTTGGGACAACGCATAATCGTCTGGTAAAGAAGCAATCCCGGAATCATCCTCAAATTTTCCAAACCCGGGGCCAAACGATTCTTTCAGTTTATCCGCCAGGTAGCAGAGCCTATCGGCAGAAAACCTGGTAATAAATCTAAATCTCTGGTAAAGCCTGACCTCGAGCTTAAAAACATTGAGCAGGCGGGCGGCGGGGCGCAACTGACCCCGTTCAATTGCCCTCTGAATAAATTGAAGGCTTCTAATAAGCATGTCATTGGCGAAGTTGCGAGAGATGGAACCGTTCTGTTTGAAAAGCGTGACTACGTTTGAAAGAGCATCTATCCCTGTCAACGGTTCTGCGAAGAGTGCCAGATCAATTACTCGCCCCTCAGAATAATATCTGACAGGTGAGTTGGCGATCATGAAATCCTTCACAACGGTATATTGAAATAGGCCGGTTTCGGTAAGGTTATTGACATTAAATCCGGGTATCTGCGAGAAGAAAGGTATAACGGCATCGGGAACAACAACCGTATAAGAACCTACGGGATTCAGCGGTTGGCCATTGATAAAGATTGAAGCATAATCAACTCGCTCGCCTGGCGGAAGAGTTGAGTTATAGGCGTAGGTGATATTTGAGCCGTGTAAAAAGAAATCCTCTAAGTATGGCAAATTGTAAGCAGCGAATTCCAGCCCTCGAATAAGAGAAAGACCATCAGTTTCAAAAGTAACAAGTTTGAGTCCAAGACCGGAGACCTGATCAAATCCATAAGGGACAGCCTGGAAAATGTCGTCTCCCGTAACTGGTCCGGCATAAATAGTCTGCGAGATGAAGCCCTGCGGCTGGATGGCGATTTGAGCGCCCGTTATGTTTCGTATAGCATCGGAAACCATATTCCCCAAAGCGTTATCTTTGACTAACCCCTCGCCTAATGGTTTGCTAATATCCGTGCCTGCTTGCGCGATAGTCTGAGTATAGACCGGGCCAAAACGAGGATCAGCCTCGATACCGGCCGCCAAAGCGCTGAGCATACCGGCAATATTCGGCTCAGCCGGAATAGAAGTATCGACATTCAAGAGATCATAACTCCAGCTTTGCATTTGGCCATTCTGTTCAATTATTTGAAGCTTGCCCAAATGCTCAGCGAACTCTCCCGCTTGCACGATAAGCGTATTTCCTATCTGTACTGGCTGCGGCAACAAGGTATGGCTATGGCCTCCGAGAATGATATCGATACCGCCCACAGTGGATGCCAGCAGTTGATCCTCAAAAACACCAAGATGCGAAAGAAGGATTACAAGATCGCAATTATGTCCAATCTTGAGAGTATCGATCCACCTCGGGGCTTCGGACAGCGGCGGCAGCATGCTAAGAGGGGCGGGATTTGAAATCTGATTGGTAAGTTCTGTCGCCAATCCAAAGATACCGATTCTGGTATTCCCCACGTCCTTAATAATATACGGCTGCACGAAATAGGGCATTTGAGGGTCGTCGGTCATGTCGAGATTGGCGCAAAGGACCGGGAAACCCTCATTGGGAAATCCTGCCTGGCTCAAGACATACTTAAGGGTTGAGGGGTAAAGATCAAACTCATGATTTCCGAGCTCCAGAGCGTCATATTGCAGAGCCTTCATAATCCCCAGCTCGGCAATGCCGAGATATTCCTGGAACATGAAATCTCCTACAAAAAGATCGCCTGAATGAAAGAGCATTACATTGGGGTTGGTCTGCCTGGTCATTCCAATCAAAGTGGCCAGACGGGCCATACCGCCCAGAGTTGGATTGCCCTGAGCGTCTTTCGGCCCAAAAGGCAGAAGATGCGAATGTGTATCGTTAAGATGCAGGATGGTAAGGGTATCCACCTGCGCCTGCGCTATCCCAAAAATAGCGACGATGGCGACAACAACCACAAACAATCGTTTCATTTTGTTTTCTCCTTTTGGTTTGTTCCGGGTTTTAGTTTTTCAAAACGAATAACAGCTATCGGCACACGTAAAGAATTCTGATGCTACAGATTACTCATATTCAACCTGATAACGAGATTCCTAAATTCCCTATCTATTCACCTAAACATGGATAAAAAACTTTAGCCCCACCGAAGCATTTCCGGCAGCCCTGACATAGAAGTGATAAAAAAGATCGCCTAATTTTTGTGGCGTAATTAATTTGTGTTCTATAATATAATAAGGAAAAGAGAAAATGCAAGTATCTAAATTTTTAAGGAGTACGTAGTGTTAAAATACCATTTACCGGAAATCTCAGAGGGTGTGTTTGCGGTTGGGGCTAAGGATAGAAATCGCAGGCTATTTGACGCTTTGATACCTCTTCCCAGGGGGACATCATTTAATTCCTACCTTGTAAAGGGCAGCGAAAAAACGGCCTTGATAGATTCCGTCGGGCCGGGGTTTGAATCCGAACTCCTTGAAAAGCTAACTGCTCTTACGGATCTGTCAAATCTTGATTATATCGTTATGAATCATGCCGAACCTGACCACTCAATGGCACTTGGCGCTGTACTTAAAGCCAGCCGCGCAACACTGCTCTGCACCGAAAAGGGCGCACCGATGGCAACGCGATTTGGAAGCGTACCGCAGGAAAGGATAAAAACCATAAAGGACGGTGAAACGCTTGAACTTGGCGGCAAAAAGTTAAGATTTATTGAAAGCCCCTGGCTGCACTGGCCGGAAACGATGTTTACCTATCTCGAAGATAACAAACTGCTGTTCTCATGTGACTTCTTCGGGGCACATGCCGCTGAGGGAACTTATTCCGATGATGTCCCGGAGATTCTGGGGTTAGCCAAATCATATTTTGCTGAAATTATGATGCCGATGAGAGTATTTTGCAAGAAGGGCTTGGAAAAGATTGCCGGGCTTGATATTGCGATGGTCGCTCCCAGCCATGGCCCGGTCTATAGAAAACCGGAATTGATTATTGGCGCTTACCGCAGTTGGGTATCGGGGCAGACTGCCAGAAAAGCAGTAATCGTATATATTTCGATGTGGGGAGCAACCGAGTTAATGGCTGGCGCCATGGCTAACGCCCTCGAACGAGAAGGCGTAGCGGCCAGATTGTATAATCTCACGCAGTACGACATGGGATTGTTGGCTGAAGAATTGGTGGATACACCGGCAATAGTTATTGGTTCCCCGACGGTACTTGGAGGACTTCATCCCTACGTAACGAACGCCCTAAATATTGTTAAGCTTCTTAAACCGCCCTTGAAATTCGGAGCTATCCTAAACTCCTACGGCTGGGGCAAAGGAGCGGTCAAACAAGGAATGGAGTTTTTCGAAAGCGCAAAGATCGAACCGGTTGGCTCTGTTGAATCATATGGTCCTCCGCAGGCCGAAGATCAGGAAATGATCTTTAAACTTGCAACTCAGCTTTCGGCTAAAATTCCATTAGAGCCAAACGCCTGAATCGGCCAATCAATCTTCGCGTTATAATGTTAGCGCTTAATAAAAGATAATTACCAAAAAAACGGGGCCCGTTAGCGGGCCCCAAAAATTTCGACTATTTTTGCTATCTTCCCGGTGGGCAATCGGGACAACCCGTCAACGGCAAGCCTCCTTTTAGATAACCCACATAATAGGTTATATCGAGACCGTTAAATGAGCATGAGCCATTGACATCACCCGCAGGATACATAACTCCATTGGGTTGGCAATCGCATGAAATAGGCGGAACGTCGCCTCCCTTAAAATAGAGCACTCCATAGACAACGTCTAGCCCATTGGCCGATCTGCTGCCGTTAATGTCACCCGCTACGTAATTGCAGGGCGGTCGGGAGGAAAACCTGTAGACCTGAAGAGCGTTATCATCAGCCAGGAAGATATAATCGCCGGAGACTGCAACTTCAGTGGCCATCCCGGGGGTATCAAGACTATCGAGCAGCACCGGACCATTGGGATTTGAGATATCGAATAGCTCTATCCCGGCGGTACCATCAGCCAAATAGGCATAACCATTATATGGCATAACATGTTTGGCCGAGCCAGGAGTATCAGTATCTCCGGCAAAGACTGGAGCGTAAGGATAGGAGATATCAAATATATGCAGGCCATAAGTGAAGGAGGCCACATAGGCATAATTGCCATCGATATTCACTCCATACGCGCCACCATCCGGTATAAGACCGCCGGCATAATATGAGGGATTGGCCGGATCGCTGATATCCACCGCCTGGAGTTCGCCATAATCGGGTTCCATGAAATTAGCGGTTACGTAGGCGTATGCTCCCTGAAGGCTCACACCCATGAGATAACCCGGAGTGGCGTAAGTTCCAACCAGGGCCGGGGCTGCAGCATTAGCGATATCGACAACCGCCATACCTCCATACCCGCAAGCGAGATAAGCGTAATTACCAGAGACGACTACCGTGAGAGCCGAGCCGGCAAGAGCAATGCTTCCAACACCAACAGGCGCTGACGGACTCAGGATATCGACGATTTGCATTCCCGAATCACCATCGGCGACATAAGCGTAATTATCTCGAACATAGACGCATCTTGTCCAGCCGGGTGTGTCAAAGCTTCCGGCAATAAAAGGGCTATAGGGGTCGGAAATGTCAATAATTTCGAAACCGGCATAGTCGTTTGCGACATAAGCATAAGTAAAATCGATAAATACTCCAAGGGCTCCGCTGGGCAGGGAATAAGTTAGAACATGCTCCAGGCTCTGGGCTTGTCCGATCCCCGGAATAGAAAAAACAAGAAAGACAAGTGCTACAACACCAAAAGCCAAAGCGATCCGAAATCTCATAAATCCTCCTTAAAAACAAACACCTAATTTTGAAACTTTTACAATTTTCGTCGCGGGCCTCGTCGCGTAGAAACTTAAAGCGTTGTCTATAATATATATAATATCTCTATCTGCCCAAAACGATTTTTAATTAATTAAACGGGCCTTCACAATGCCGTTACTGTCAACACCTTACTATAACGACCGGGGTTCGAGACAGGCGATGCTCACCGCTTGATGCCATATTTAAAATTTAAGGATTTACGATACATTCCATTTATCCTGCTTCATATTATTAAAGAGATTGACAAAGTATCGAAAGTCTCTCTTATTTTGCGATGAAGCGAGAAGCATTTCCGATTTTCGGAAAATTAAAAAATTATTCGCGGAGAAAAGAATGAGTAGATTGTACATTTTTGTAATCGCAGCGTCTATTGCTCTATCATTATTCGGATGCGGAAAAAGCGAAAAGAAAACTGAAAATAAAAACGCTCCGGGAAGCAACTTGACAATTGGCGTAACACTTCTGACCAGAACACATCCCTTTTATCAGGACCTTGAGGCTGGATTGCAGGAGGCGGCCAAGGAAAACGGATATACACTTCTGGTGACTGCCGGGGAGTTTGATGTCGCCAGGCAAAAAGATCAGATTCAGGATTTTATCGTTCGAAAGGTTGACGCGATTATTGTATCCCCCTGTGATTCTAAATCGATTGGCACGGCAATCGCAGCCGCAAACTCAGCGGGAATACCGGTTTTTACCGCGGATATCGCCTGTTTGGCCGAGGGCGTAAAGATTGTATGTCATACTGCCTCGGATAACGTTGCCGGAGGCCAATTGGCGGCGCAAGCAATCGCACAGGCATTGGGGGGAAGCGGTAAGGTCGCGATAATAGATCATCCTGAAGTTGAATCGGTAATTCAGCGCGTTAAGGGTTTTGAAGATGAGTTGGCCAAATCGCCAAATATAAAGTTAGTGGCGAAGCTTTCCGGCCATGGTGTCAAGGACCAGGCCTTTCGCACCGCGGAGGATATCTTACAGGCTCATCCCGAACTCGATGCAATTTTCGGCATAAACGATGATTCTGCGCTCGGTGCGTTGGCTGCTGTAGAAAAGGCAGGCAAAAGCGGCAAGGTGAAAATAGTGGGATTCGACGCCGTTCCGGAAGCGCGCGAGGCGATCAAAGAGGGGAAAATTTACGCCGATGTGATCCAGAAGCCGCATGAAATCGGACGAAAAACCATTGAATCAATAAAAACTTATATCTCCGGTGGAACTGTTGAGCCGGTTAATCTGATTCCTTGTGGATTGTTTACTAAAGCAGATGCTAATAAATAGAGAGATCGGTTTATAGTTCGTGGCAGCCGATACTGCAAATAGCTCTCCCCTTTTACGAACGATAGACATTCGCAAGTCATTTCCGGGGGTAAAGGCGATCAGTCGGGCTTCGCTGGAGCTTTATCCGGGGGAGATTCACGCCCTGGTAGGCGAAAATGGCGCCGGTAAAAGTACCCTTATAAAGATCCTCACGGGAGCACATAGTGCTGATTCAGGTGAAGTTTGGCTGGGCAGTAAACAAGTCACTTTTAGTTCGCCACAAGATGCCAGTCAAGCGGGGATAGCCGCAATCTATCAGGAATTCAGCCTTATACCGGCATTGCCTGTTTACGCTAACATATTTTTGGGCCGCGAAAACACCCGGCATGGTTTAATAAATCCGAGCCGTGAAAAAAAAGATGCAGTTTCACTTTTTGAAAAATTAGATTTAAAAATCGATCCTGAAACGGCGATAAGTGACCTCAGTATTGCTCATCAGCAACTTGTTGAGATCGCCAAGGCGCTGGCCGGCGAGTCGCAAATTCTGATTATGGATGAGCCCACGGCGGCGCTGGCCCCGCATGAGGTTGAAAGTCTGTTTGGGATATTACGTGACCTTAAAGCGCAGGGTATTGGAGTCATTTTTATCGGACATCGACTGGAGGAGATATTCGAAATCGCGGATCGGGTCACGGTCATGCGCGATGGAGCAACTCTCGGCACCTGGAAAATAAACGAAATTTCAAGGACTGAATTAATCTCTCGCATGGTGGGACGGCCGATTGAAGAAGAATTTCCAAAAACAAAAAAGGCTATTGGCGAAATCTGTTTTGAAGTGAAAAATCTTTCGGGCGGCCCTGTAAGGGATGTAACCTTTTCTGCAAGGTGCGGTGAAATTTTGGGAATCGCCGGATTAATGGGGGCTGGACGAACCGAGGTTGCCCGGCTTATTTTTGGCGCGGATATCAAGGATGACGGCCAAATTGCGATAGACGGACGAGTTCGCGATATCAAATCTCCGCGTGATGCAATTGATCAGGGAATTTGCCTTTTAACAGAAGACAGAAAAGCCCAGGGTTTGGTTCTCATGGCATCCTGCAGGGAAAATTTTGCTCTGCCAAATTTGCCAAACTGGTCTCAATTGGGATTTGTAAATACCAAACTCGAAATGGAGAAGTTTTCCAAGCAGGTGCAAACCCTTAATATACGTCTCTCTAATCCCGAGCAGCGGGCGGAGGACCTTTCCGGCGGCAATCAGCAGAAGCTTTTGGTAGCGCGTTGGCTTGAAACCAATTTCGAGATAATCATATTCGATGAGCCAACCCGCGGTATCGACGTAGGCGCCAAGCATGAAATGTATTTGCTCATAAACGAGTTGGCATCAAACGGAAAAGTTGTCTTAGTGATATCTTCCGATTTGCTGGAAATCTTAGGGATTTCTGATCGAATAATTGTCATGCGCGAAGGGCAAATTGCGGGCGAAATTAGCAATATGGAAAGCGCCACGCAAGAGGAGATCATGGCATTAGCTACTTAAAGACTGTCATTGCGAATCAATATGGACTCGCAATGACAGGATTAGATTAGATTATGGAAAAGTCTTACAAAATTGTATTGAACAGGTTTTTTAGCAACTATGGGATGCTGGGGATTCTCATCATCCTGGGTATCTTATTTTCGATATTAACGCTGCGAGATCAATATCCGGTGGGAGAGGATGCGGCCAAAGCATTGTCAAATGCGCTCTTTTCATATTCTCACGACACTGGCATTTTAATTATTTCTCGCGATACAGACGACGATACGGTTTTTGCCGTCTCGCTTGAAAAACGGCTATCGGAAGAAGGATTTGATTTTATTGAAAGGGTTTCAGGCGATCCGATTACCGTTAGAAAGCAAATTAGCGATCTACCCGATGTAAATTCGATATCAATAATTGCAACATCGTTTGCATCAGCGCCGGTGGCATATTCGATCAAAAATAAAATGCCTGGATTCGCCGACGCGATAGTGGCGTCTCCTCCTCCTTATCGCTGGCCAACGTTTCTACTACCCGATAATTTGCGTAACGTAGCAAATCAGATTGCGGTAATTGCTATTATCGCAATCGGTATGACACTGGTTATCATTACGGCAGGGATTGATCTTTCCGTCGGAAGCCTGATTGCGCTCTCGGCTGTAGTGACTACCTGGTTTGTAGGGCGCGTCGGAGGTGAAAGCGCCACTTTCTGGGGAATGCTTCTTTCGGGAATATTGGGAATTGCACTTTGCGGAGTTATCGGCGCATTCAGTGGCCTGATGATAACTCGGTTCCGCATACCGCCGTTTATCGCCACGTTGGCTATGATGCAGGTAGCGGCCGGATTTGCTTATGTCATCTCCGAGGGAAAACCGATTTACCATTTGCCGGATAGCTTTCATTCTTTTGGGGCGAGGCGCGGAGCCGTTACTCAAAATTCCTTATGCTGTCCTGCTTATGATTGTCCTATATATTGCTGCTCATATCCTCATGACACGCACCACGACCGGGAGATATGTCTACGCAGTAGGCGGAAATATGGAAGCCTCGCGACTTGCAGGGATCAGAGTACATCGGATATTGTTTTTTGTATATCTCCTCTGCGGTTTGTTAGCCGGGTTAGGAGGCGTAGTGATGGCATCGCAATTAAAAAGCGGCGCGCCCACATACGGATTAACCTACGAGCTTTATGTTATAGCCGCCGTTGTGGTAGGCGGTACGAGCCTTTCCGGGGGCGAGGGACGAATATTCGGAACCCTGATTGGCGCGTTTATTATCGCTGTCATTCAAAACGGGATGAACCTGACCAATGTCGAAACCTATACGCAGAAAATCGTTTTAGGACTGGTGATATTGGGGGCGGTGCTTTTAGATAGATTGAAGCAGCGGGGGATGGGGAAAAAGTAGTCACGAGTTGCCGGTTGCGAGTCGGCGAGTTGTAGGGTTGCGAACACCATAGAAGGGGCAGCCGGGGACAGCTGCCGCCCCAAGAATACAAAAGATTAGTTATTCTTTTAATATCAGGATGGCACACGAGGACGTGCGCCATCCACGAACTTAGCGAGAGGGAGTGAAAGATGCCAAAAATAGTTGGGACAATAATGATGGTGCTTTGCTGGTGTGTTGCGGGCACGGCTCAAACTTCGAGTGATACATCCAAAGTACAGCGCGATCTATATGTGGTGGCTACATCGCACC
Organism: uncultured candidate division Zixibacteria bacterium; assembly: GCA_963801605.1. Lineage (GTDB taxonomy): Bacteria > Zixibacteria > MSB-5A5 > UBA10806 > UBA10806 > UBA10806. The sequence continues at coordinate 695,747 of CAWDFP010000006.1, read as the reverse complement.
TTGATACCCAGTGGCGCTGGACAATTCAGAATACGATCAATGAATATGTCCCTGCTACGTTTCGTGATAACTTCAAGCTGATGGATCTTTATCCCGATTACAAATTCAGCTTCGAGGGCGCATTTAAGTATATGCTCTTTAAGGAATATCATCCCGACGAGTACGCCAAGCTCAAAGGATATATCGATCGCGGGCAATGGAATCTGGCGGGAAGCTGGGTTGATGCTGTCGACGTCAACATGCCGTCGTTTGAATCGCTGGTTCGTCAGACATTATATGGCAATGGATTCTACAAGAAGGAATTCGGCAAAACCAGCAAAGATATCCTTCTTCCCGACTGTTTTGGATTCGGTTATGCGCTACCATCGATTGCGGCGCATTGCGGCCTGCAGAGTTTTTCAACCCAAAAACTTACCTGGGGCTGCTCAGTACCAGTACCGTTTGATATCGGGCTCTGGCAGGGAGTCGATGGTTCCTCTATGGTTGCCGCTCTCAAGCCCGGAGATTATGTCAGCAAAATCAGAGGCGATCTCTCCGTGATACCACCTGGATAGGCAAAATTAACAAGCAGGGTGAATCATCCGGCCTCTACGCCGCTTACCGCTATTTCGGCACCGGCGACACCGGCGGATCGCCCGATTCGTTATCTGTCGATTGGCTTTCGAAATCTATCAAAAGCGATGGGCCATTGAAAGTTCACAGTATCGGATCTGACAATCTGGCGGAAATTGTTGAATCGGATAAATCCGCTAATTTGTCTACCTACAACGGCGAACTCCTGATGACCCGTCACGGTACCGGATGTTACACCTCAGAGGCGGCGATGAAACGCTGGAACCGCAAGAACGAACTCTTGGCCGATGCCACCGAGCGGGCTTGCGTGATCGCCAATCTGGTGGCCGGAGCGCCATATCCTAAAGAGGATTTGAAGAATACCTGGATCAGATTTTTATGGCACCAGTTTCATGACGACCTGACCGGCACCAGCATTCCCGAGGCATATCAGTTTTCGTGGAACGATGAGCTTCTTTGCCAGAACCGCTTTTCACAGATGCTGACCCACGCAGTTGAGGCCACAGCGGCGGTGATGGATACCCGCGCCAAGGGGATTCCGATCGTGGTTTATAATCCGCTTTCGATTTATCGCGAGGATGTTGTCGAAGTTACAATTCCATGCAAAAAAATAATAGATGGGAAAGAACGCAATTTCATGCCGTTTCGGGTGTATGCGGTCGATGGCTATGAAGTTCCATCAAGCATTATCGAATGCATGGGTGATAGCATGCTCTTACAATTCATCGCTAAAGTGCCATCTGTGGGTTATACGGTTTATGATATTCGTCCTGCATATAAACCTTGTGAAATGCAAACAGGATTAGGTGCAACAGAAAATTCAATTGAAAACAAACGCTATAAAGTTGAACTTAACGAAAAAGGCGAAATTTCTTCAATTTATGACAAGGTTCGCCAAACGCGAGCTTCTCTCTGCTCCCCTTGCGCTTCAATTTTTGCATGATAAGCCCGGTCAATGGCCGGCCTGGGAGATTCAATATGAGGATATTATCGCACCACCGATGACAGGCGTAATTAAGAATACGAAGATCGAAGTTGTCGATGTCGGGCCGGTCAAGGCGAGCCTATTGGTTACTCAGAAAACCGATAATTCAACGATTCGCACTACCATTAGCCTGGCGGCTGGCGATGCGGGCGATCGGATCGAATTTGATAATGATATCGATTGGTATGAGCGCGAAACGTTGCTTAAAGCGGCATTTAATTTTGCTACGCCGAACGATTCAGTGACGTATGATATCGGCCTAGGCACGATCAAGCGCGGAATCAATACGTCGAAGAAATACGAGGTCCCCGGTCAGCAGTGGGCCGATATGACAGCCAAAGATGGCAGCTACGGCGTGGCTGTCCTAAACGATTGCAAATACGGCTGGGATCATCCTGATAGCAGCACCTTGCGTTTATCGCTCATTCACACTCCCGGCGTTTACGAAAGCTGGAACTGGGTGGGAGATCAAAAGTCGCAGGATAATGGGCATCATAATTTCAAGTATGCGATTACCGGACACAAGGGTGATTGGCGCGATGGCGCGGTCGTCTGGCAGGCGGCGCGGCTGAATCAGCCGTTGATGGGGTTTGTGACGACGTCACACGAAGGAGAATTGGGTAAGAATATAAACTTCCTCCAAATAGGTTTATCAGTTAAATATTCACGCGATTATTTTGGTACATATCCATCAAAGGAAGTAATTGTAAATTCAATTAAATTTGCTGAAGACAGCGACGATCTAGTCGTAAGACTCCGGGAGTTGTATGGAAAGCCTCAGGATTTGCGCCTTTTTCCTCCCAGGCCTGTTATGTTGGCGACGGAAGTCAACGGCGCTGAGGATGAAATAGGAAAGGCCGGATTCGACGCGAGCTATGTTTATATATCTCTGAGCCCTTATCAACCTAAGGCCTACAAAATTAAATTTGGGAAGTTACTTAAGGATATGCATAAACCCCAAGGACAAAATCCTGTTTATCAGCCTCTAAGTCTTCCCTACAACCTTGATGGTATCTCTTTCGATTCTAACCGCAAAGACGGCGATTTTGACGGTGAGGGTAACACCATCTCCGGCGATCTGATGCCTGATACGCTGACATGGCTTGATGTGCCATACGCATTCGGGCCGAAAGCGGATGGGCAGAAGAATGTGTTGTCTTGTGATGGGCAATCATTATCGATACCCAAGGGCGAAATCAACAAGCTCTACATCCTCGGCACCGCAGTTGGAGGGCCAGCGATGGCGACCTTTGCCGTTGATAGCAAAGAAACCAAAATCCCAATTCCCGAATACGCCGAGTTTATCGGCCAGTGGAATAGCAGAGTGATTGCAGGTGAAATCCGCGAGGACGTTAAGGATATTGCGCCGGGATATGTTAATGACGTTCCGGTTGCCTGGTATGGCACTCATCGGCACACGGCCAAAGGTGAGGATGAAGCCTACCGGTTCACATATTTTTATCTGATAACACTCGATCTTGAGGCGGGGGCAAAATCTGTTACATTGCCGAAAAATCAGAATATCAGAATCCTGGCGGCGACTGCTGTTAAAACAAAGAGAGAGGACGTAACTGCCGGAATGCCGCTTTACGATATCCCCAAAGCGACATTGACTGATATTCATGCGACTCGAAAATCGTTCCTCGATAAAGTGGAGGCTACAATAAGCTGCCCGATCCCCGGCGCCGAAGTACATTATACAATAGACGGCAGCGAACCGACGAAAGATTCACCGCTCTATGCAGGTCCAATTGTAATAGCCAAAACCACCACCGTCAAATCGCGGGCTATTCTCGACGGGTCCGATGACCATTATGTAACGACTGCAACTTTCAATCAGCTCATACCGCATGATGCCGTCGAGATCATAAAAGCACAACCTGGACTAACAGCAAAATATTTTGAAGGTGAATGGTCAAGGCTTCCCAATTTCGATTCAGTTAAAGTGGTAAAAAGTTTTACGGCCGATACGATTACAATTCCTGAATTAGCCAGGAAAGAGGATTTTGGGCTAACTTTTAATGGATATATTAAAATCCCGTCCGATGGACTCTATGAATTCAATCTTAGCTCCGATGACGGTTCAATGCTTTTTATAGGCGATTCGTTGGTAATTAATAATGATGGCCTGCATGGCACTGGCGAGGTCCCCGGCGAAATTGCGCTTAAGGCTGGGTATCATCCGATCTATATTCCGATGTTCCAGGCCAAGGGCGGCGAGGGACTGGAGCTGTCGGTTGAAGGCCCGGGAGTCGAAAAAACGAACGTTCCTGCAATTTGGCTCTTTTACGACACAAAAAAGAAGTAGAATTAAGTTCAAAGGATTGTGAAATTTATGGGAGTCAGAGCAATCTCTGACTCCCAATTTTCATCGTTAATGAACAACTCCTCATATTTCGTCGACTGAGTTATTATTCGATTTTCCAATAATAATTCTTAAAGGCGCTAATCTTTTTGGGATATTTAATGTCCAACAGACATAGCCGGATATGGTGGAGGTGTCAAAATCTCGGCCCCATCTCTACTGATATCTATTAAGATCGGACTTTGGTCTGATGAGTTATAACAAGATTTATACTTGTTATATGTTGAGAAATCTTGGCAAGCAGGAAAGATATTTGAAAGGTGTTAAGTATGGCAAAGCCTAAACTCTATCAACTGACAATAATCATTTTTCTATTATTAACATTTAGCATAAGCGCCGGTGCGCCGACCTTAAATAGCAGTTGGAGATCCTCTTCCATGACCATCGCCGATACCAATTCCGTTTGGCCAATTTCCGCGCAGTATACAATTGATGATAAGCCGATAATAATCGGTCTTCAGAATGACAGCAATAACCTGTACATCCTGCTCAAGGCAGAGGACAGAGACACCCAAATGATGATCATGCGTGGCGGATTGACTGTTTGGCTGGATAGCAAGGGCGGAAAAAACAAGAAGTTCGGAATCCGTTATCCTGTTGGAATGAGAAGAGCTCAAGGACCCCCGTCCGAGGGGTCTGAACGGCCTATGGGTGATCCGGATAAAATGCGAGAACAGATTGCGTCCACCATGGATTCCATTGAAATTATCGGCCCCACCGAAAACAATCGAGTTAAAATACCGGTGAAAAACGATCTCGGTTTGTGGGTTGTCCGCAACGGTGGCGAAGGTCCGGTCGGATTCGAATTTATCATACCCCTTAAGGAATCGAATGCCACGCCGTATGCAATTTCCGCCGATGCCGTTAAGATAATCGGCATAGGCATCGAGGCGGGCGCCAACATGGAGCGACCCAACGGTCAGGGTGGGCCGAATGGTGGGCCCGGAGGCCGAGGCAGAGGTCCCGGCGGAGGTGGAGGAATGGGCCCGGGTGGCGGCGGTGGACCTGAAGGCGGCGGTTTCGGGGGCGGTGGTGGAATTGGTGGACCTCCCGGAAGTGGTGGTGGGATGGGCGGGCCTCCCGGTGGCGGCAGGCGCGGACATCCCGACGGACCGGGAAACGAAACCACATTTAAGCCGATAAAGATTTGGGCAAAGATCAAATTGGCTGATGTACCAGAAACTAAATGAACACTATTGTAATTTTAACTGCAAAGCACCCTTCTCGACCGGATGTCAAGCTTAGAGTAGAATAGTCGGCTTTAGGCTCCTTCGCAGGATGACATCAGAGGGCAGATTCTCTCCTGCCCTCTATTTTATTTTCCCGAACTAATCCCCATCGCGCATCTCCACACGGAAATTTTTTGGAATAAAAAAAGGCGCTTATTGCTAAACGCCTGCTATCATTAATATCTATTTGTTCTTTTATTTCTTAATTCTTCGCCGTCCAAATGCTTGTTTTTTTCTGGCGCTTGTTGCAGAGAATTCATTTTGGGAATCCTCCGTCGAAACCTGCTGAGCATATTTCATCAGGTTTAGATTAGATTAATTTAATCTGAATTTTTCGCCGAGATAGATTTTGCGAGCTTCGGGATCGTTAGCCAGATATTCAGCGTTGCCCGCCTTCAGGATTTCACCCTCGAAAATAATATAAGCGCGATCGGTCACCGAAAGCGTTTCGCGCACGTTGTGATCAGTGATAAGGATTCCCAAGCCTCCCTGCTTGAGACGGAAAATAATCTTTTGGATTTCCTCAACCGTGATGGGATCGATTCCCGAGAAAGGCTCATCGAGAAGGATAAACTTTGGCTGGGTGACAAGCGCCCGGGCAATTTCAACTCGCCGTCGCTCCCCGCCCGAAAGATTGTAAGCCATCGATTTGGCGAGTGACTTAACATCGAGATCCTCTAAAAGCTGTTCGAGCCGTTCCTTGCGCTGTTTGCGAGAAAGTGGCAGGGTTTCGAGAATCGCCATAATATTCTGTTCGACGTTGAGCTTTCTAAAGATTGACGGTTCCTGAGGTAGATAACCGATGCCTCGTCGAGCCCGCTTGTACATTGGAAGGCGCGTTAGATCGTGATCATCCATGAATATTTGGCCGCCATTGGGACGGATAAGGCCCGTGATCATATAAAAAGTCGTGGTTTTACCGGCGCCATTGGGCCCTAACAGCCCCACGATCTCACCGGAATTAACCTCGATGGAGATACCGTTGACCACATGACGCTTTTTATAAATTTTGAGTAATCGATCCGAACGTAAATTCGATTTGACATTATGTATCAGGGGAGGATTACCCGTCATTTGCTTTCTCCGGTTGGCGGGGGTAAGGTCGACGCTGGAGCTTTTTCGAGACTATCCAGCTCTCCTTCATTTTGCGGAATATTGCTCATCTTGCCGGAAACATCGCGTAGAATCCGGACATTATCAAGGCGGCTATCGGCTTCCAGTCCGTAGCCGGTAATGACATCTTTATTACGCTCGAAACGCACGAAATCATTCGAGGTAATCATATTTCGTTTGGTGTCCCAGTTAAGCGACTGAGTTTCCAATCGGGAGGTATCATTGGCCACAACAACATTGCCCCAAACGGAGAAGATTTGCTGCTTTTGGCGCACCAGACCTTTTTGAGCAGTCAATGTAGATTGATACAGACCTTGTTCGTTGAAAAAATCCACTTTAACATTTTGAGCGGTTGTGGAATCCTCTTTTTCAAATACATAGAGGGTATCGGCATAGATCACGGCCTGACGCATCCCGGATGATGTCATGATGATAGTTGCTTTTTCCATTACGGAATCGGGTATCTTCCCGGTAGTCATCTGAACCGGGGGTTTTTCCGACGGGCCGCAGTGAATAAAACCCAATCCGACTATCGAAAAAATTAGAATTGTTCGTTTGATAGGCTCATCTCCTCCAATCCATCTTTTACGTCATTTTGAGGAGTTGGTTTGCTTTTCCAACGATTATGTATCCAGGCCCACTGGGTGGGATCGAAATTTATCAGTTGCTCTAGCGCCTTATTGCACATAAGAAGCGCGGATTTAACATCCTCTTCCTTATTATCGGTAACGGGAATATCAAATGCAGGCAATATTTTTAGGAGATAGCGGTCATCCTGAGTTCTGAACAGCGCCAAAGGCACTACGGGGCTTCCGGTTTTTCGTCCTATATACATTGGTCCGGCCGCGGTCTTGGCAGGGTGCCCGAAGAATGGTACGAAATATCCTGTCACGCGAGAGGAATCGAGGTCCATCAGGACCCCAAGCATCCGTCCGCTTTTTAAGACTGTATAGACTTTTTTGGCAGAGGCATCGGACGGAATAACCTCCATGCCGAACTTTTCGCGATTTTCTACTACCAGTGTATCGAGTCGCTCATCGTATAGTCTGCGCCCGATAACCGAAATCGGCGTTTTCTTAACTGCCGCAAACCAGGCGGCCGAAAGCTCAAAATTGCCGATATGGCCGGTAACGCCCACCACTCCTTTGCCCCGCTGCATGGCACGATCGAAATGCTCGACCCCCTCGACATCGATCAGGTCCCGTAGATCGTTTTCATCCCAACGAGTAGAGCGAATGACATCGGCGGCGTTCCTGGCCATCTGGACAAAGCACTCTCGCGCCACCAAATTGATTTTCTCCTCGCTCCAGGTATCGCCATAAGCTCGCCGGAGATTAGCCTCTGCCAGGCGCCGCTCTTTGCCATCGAGCATGGCAACTATTTCGCCAAGCATGGTGGCAAATTTCAAAGCTAAATCGCGAGGCAACATCTCTACGATCGCCATAATAAAGCGTAGGGCCGCATAGATAAAATCGTTTTTAATTCGCTTTGATGATGACATCAAACGACCTTGGCTTTTAATAGATCATGCAAATGAATTAAGCCTATCGGGCAATTCTTTTTGTCAGTGATAACCAGGCTGGTGATATGGTGATTTTCCATCACGGCAACCGCTGTTGCGGCCAGCTCCCCGGCAGCGATTCGTTTGGGATTCGATATTGCTACCTTTCCTGCTGTAAGTTCAAGCGGATTGGAGTACGACTCGATTGTTCGTCTGAGATCACCATCGGTGAAAATGCCGGTTAATTTGCCATCGGCGTCAACAACAAGGGCTAACCCAAACATCTTGGATGTCATTTCGAGAAGCATCTCCTTAAAACTGGCGATGTCTCGGACAATAGGCAACTCCGGCCCGGTATGCATTAAGTCTGATACCTTAATAAGTCTTCGCCCCAGGGCGCCTCCGGGATGAATAACCGAAAAGTCATCTTCCGTGAAACCTCGAAGCTCCAGCAGGACAACCGCCAGAGCATCGCCCATTACGAGTGCTGCGGTGGTGGATGAGGTCGGAACCAGATCGAGCGGACAGGCTTCGAATTCGACCGAGGAGTCGAGGATGACGTCGGCCTCTTGCGCCAGAGTGGAATCTTTGCCGCCGCTGATGGCAATCACCGGAACCCCTCGACGCTTAAAGATCGGCAGGAGCTTGATAACCTCCTCGGTATCGCCAGATTTGCTGATGACAATAGCTACATCACCTGAAAGCACAACTCCGATATCGCCGTGGATACCTTCGGTGGGATGGATATAGAATGCAGGCGTACCCGTAGATGAAAAGGTTGCAGCAATTTTTCGCGCTACCTGACCCGATTTACCGATTCCGGAGATTATTACGCGGCCTTTACAATTATAGAGAATGTTGATTGCCTTCTCAAAACTGCCATCGAGACGATCAGCCATAAGGCGCACGGCGTCAGCTTCCTTTATGATAACTTCCCGCGCTTTATTTATAAGTGAGGTCAACCGGATCCAATCCTTTCGCCAAAATCACCATATCTACAAACTCACGCGCCGCTCCCATACCAGCCGGGTGAACTGTAACAATATCGGCATACTTCTTAACGTACTCGGGCGCATGCGGCACAGTGGCCACCACTCCGGCCATTTCCATTATGGGGACATCGATGACATCGTCACCCATGAAGGCGACTTCTTTAGGGTCGAGTTTATATTTTTTTAGCAGCTTTTCAAACGGTATCCGTTTGGGTCCCTTTTTCTGGTAATAATCGACTATCCCGAGCTCTTTCACCCGTGAGGTGGTGGCCGGCGACGACCTTCCAGAAATCAGCGCGGTTGGTATCCCCGCTCGACGGGCAATATAAACGCCCATACCGTCGGCGATATTAAAGCGCTTTAGCTCAGTTTTACCACTGCCCATCCAAACGGTATTATCTGTCAGAACGCCGTCGACATCGAAAACAAAGAGCTTGATTCTCTTCATTTTGGCAGATAATCTGGGGCAATCCCTCTTGTGCATATATCGAATTAATTCTAATTCGATGGGATAGTCAATAGAAAAGGGGGGCTAGACTTCGGTTATAGGGAGCATAATTAATGGAAAAAACGATCCGGTTCGGAGAATTCGCCGCTTAAGCAAACAAAAAGCGCCGCCGGCCTTGCGGCTGGCGACGCTTCCCCCTCTATATTGCACACGCACTATTCTAATTTGAAGTTAAACCATTCGGTGGCGTAATTCTGGCCTTTGACATCGACCGCGGTCATGAGGAAATAATACTTGCCCTTTTGAACAAGTTCACCCTTGGTATCGAGGCCATCCCAAATGATATTTATTGGTGGCACGCCCTTACCCTCGATAACGCGAAGCGACCAGCGACCGGCTTCTTCCTCACTCCAGGTTTTAATCTTAGCCTTGAAAATATAAAGCTTCCAACTGGTTGTCTTTATTACCTGCTGCGGCCTGACATAAAAGACCACCCGCTTAAGATCCATAGATGAAATATCGCTTACTTCCATCGCGACATTAAAAGTCTTAAAGTCGGCTGTTTTGAAATCGGTATCTTTAGTTTCAAGCGGAGCTTCCTGCTCATCTTTTATTGGCGCCTGGAATATCTGGGGCGTCTCAGCTTCCTTTTTCTCGATCACCTTCGCCTGCCTGGGCGTTGGAGCTTCATTGGCATGACCGGGATACCTGGGAACGCCCCCCCAACCAAATGTCACTGACAGGTAATGATTGGCCGGAGTGGATCCGTCGGCGGTCTTAAAGGGAAACGCCTGCCAGGAATAATCGAGGCGAATGTCGCTTTGGCCGATTTTATGAGTTAGCGAAAAACCCATCGTCGGGCCGGCGTAATCAGCTTTGATATCGTTTCTAACTGCCTGACCAACGGTATAACCGGTGCGAGCGCCTATCGAAAAATTGCGGTTTTGCATCAACCACCACTCGGTACCAAAATTAACCAGAGAGGTCGTTAATTTGCTGCCGACCCCCGATTCCTCAATCTGACCGGCTACGAGAATTGCTCCCTGGTAATCATGATTGCCAATAAAATATCCTCCGCCAACGCGACTTCTGCGCGGCAGGTGCTCCTCCTGTCCCAGGTAATCCGGTGAGAGGGTAGCACGGGTGATGTTTTCAAATGCCACTGAGGCTGCAATGCTTTTAGTCGTCCTTAATGAAAATGAGATATCCATATCAAATGCCGAGCGTTTGCCAAATCCCATTTCAGTAAGATATTTGATCGAACCGCCTGCCGACCACATATTCGACAGCTCTCTACCGTAAGAAAGGGCAACATGATTTACGGTCGGAATATTGGTTTGATTAGCAAACGAGCCGCTCTGAAGGCTATTGACTGCAAAGGTTCCTGTTCCAGGCCGGAAATAGGTGATGCCGAATTGTCCAAAATAAGGTCGTTCTGTTACGACTTTGTAGTCGTACGAGTTCAGCTTTTCATACATGAACTGGGTCTGCCATCCCTTTATAAAAGCTAACGCCGATGGATTATAAAGCGCCCCAGCTGGATCATCAGCTAATACAAAATAGGAAAAGCCCATGCCTCCGCCGCGAGCGCCTGAGAGAAAATCGGCAGGCAGGGCGGTGGATGCTGTTAACGTGGCCAGAACCAGAATTCCGAGTACAGTTACAATTTTTTTCATCGCTAAAACCCCCGTATCAAAGGTGGTATATTTGCTCCGATGTCAAATGACAAATCCCAGCTTTTTTTCGATTTGCCGGGAATATTCGCAACATTTATTATATCGGTAAAATTCAGCCGGACGTTACCCCAAAGCCAATTTTTCTTTAAAACCAGAACCTCAAGGGAGTGAGTGGCTTGGCGCTCAACAGTGCCCGTAGGGAAAGGCTCGGAATAATAATCTACTCCAAGCCAGGGTCGAGTCCAGGGGGTATCAATTCGTCCTGCGCCGTGTCTTCGGTAAAGTCCAAGGTATGAGAGTTTAATTCCTTTTTGTGCCCACCAGGAGAAGCGCCAGTTTAAAATATCAACGTCAGGCCCTTCAGGAAACCCGATCGGATAATTGAGATTGATATAGCGGTTATAGTCGCGGAATTGATTATAAGTCCAATTATTGACTCGTTCATATTCTAAAGCGATAGTAGAACCCCGAAGAGGCAGATCGTATATTTCTGTTCCGGCGAGATAGGCCATTTGATTGGGCTCGTAATCGCCGCGGCTCTTTCGCTCGACCTGAAAATCATCAATTAATAGCTCGCCATAGAGCCAGAAATGACTCCGAAAGCGCCAATCGGCAGCCACGCTTCCCATAATGTTATCATTGAGACGCGAATTAAGCTGCTGGCCGTGATACCAGATAAATGGAAACAGATAGGCCGGCTCAAGTCGTCTGCCTGGTCCGCCATAGAGAACAACTTCGCGAAAAGAAAGTGAAAAGCTCTTTACAGGCCTAAGTGTGATAGAATGTGTCGAAAGGTAGCGCTGCTGACTGGTAACATAAGAGGTATCGCTGGCACTACGATCAAGCTCTTCCTTAAGCGGATTCAGAAAGCCCGTGGCGGCCTCAAAATCGAAAATCCATCGCCGATAACTGAATGCCAAAAGTGTCATCGGCATAGCCTGTGAGGCAAACATAAGATTGCCGTAACTCGCCATTCCCCAGGAAAGCCGCTCGATTCCAAATCTGGCCCCAAATGCACCGGATTTAAAATTAATCGTTGCGTTCTCCGGGAAGCCCGCTATTCCATTCCAGGCTTTACCATCATAACGCGGATCGCGGCTTAATTCGCCATCAATCCTATAAAGGATATTTGCCGAGAGCTTTTGATTAAAATCAATACCAACTTCGGGAAAAAGCTTAATATAATTTACATTCGATGTATTTTGCCGATTGCTTTCCAGAACTGTAAGCCCGCCGGTAATTTTTGGCGACGTGTATGGTTTTCGGTAATTATTATATAATCCGCCGAATTGTTCGATGAGGCTTTTCTCAAACAAGTTGTTCCCGTTTGATAAAGGTGTATCAATTGACGCATATTCATACCTATATAAAATACCGCGGCCATAAAGCTCGCGAGAGATATCGAACAAGCGTTGGCTTATGGGGCTTCCGACCGGGATTTCAGCCGCCATTAAGGCTGAACTAAATAGCAAAATAATAAATAGGAAATAGCGCATAATTATCGCGAAATTTGGGCGGGCCGACCATTGTTTTTGGCGCCATTTTCGGATTCCACGACATTTATTTTGCGCCCCTTACCGCGATCCATCAAGACCGATATTTGAGATGGCGAAAGGGTGTCGATAAGATAAGGCTCATTATTTCGATGATCAGAGTGACTATTTTTGATTTTGTCTGACGCTTTAGTGTCGGGAGTTGAAGGCGATGCAATGATTGTGATGGTCTTTCGACCCTCACGGCCAAGTTTCGAAATGACCGTTGGCATGGCCAATCTGCTTCCTAAGAGCGTTAAATATCCCAGGAGAAAGCCTGTTCCAATCGCATAGCGGACTGCCGAAAAGCCTGCATCCTTAACCAAAAAGAGAATGGCGAGCTGCAGGATATAGGCATAGGAGATATTCCACAAAAGATTTATTGCCTGATCTCTTTTACCCCAATGCAAATCAGTTCGATGGCTGCGACGATATACAAAGACAAAGCCATAAGCAAACGAAAATCCCAAACTCATCATTAAAATCTCGGCTGGCTGGATAAATGAGGTTTTATTTATATCCCCCAATAGATATAGCAGAAAACCAATGTAAAACGAGAGGCCGACTAGAAGAGAGTCGCTTATCCCCAGGAAAATGCCGCGACGAATTAGCGAACGATCTTCCCTGCGAGTATCCTTATAGATAAAGCCCGAATCCTTCATCAATCGGCCTTCATCAAGGGCCGATTTCACGGTTTTTGCGAGTTCATCCGATTTAACGGGCTTTTCGATAGTATCGTATGCGCCCTGTTTAAAAAATTCCAAAGCTCTCTTGGGATTTTTTGCATCCGAAATCATTAAGGTTATAGTTTGGGGATAACGTTTTCTGATGATTTCTAAAAGCCCCAGGCTATTCATTTGACTGAAATTGGCTCCCAAAATGATAAGGTTGAAAGGAGGGCTGTTGTGAATGATTCCGAGAGCTTCCAGACCGTTTTGAGAACAGGTAATATCATATCCTTGAGGCTCGAGGGACTGTCTTATGATATCGCAAGTCTTAGGATCGTTTTCCGCAATCAATATTTTTTCCATCTTACCAGCCCCTTTTTATCTGGCTCCCGTGCCTTTAAGAACAGCGGGTACTGTTCGAGCTAAAATTTGAGCATCCCGCCATAGCGACCAGTGATCTATATATTCGAGATCGAGTTTCATCCACTGTTCAAAGGAGACATCAGACCGTCCGCTGATTTGCCAGAGGCAGGTAAGCCCCGGTTTCATGGAAAGTTTGCGACGTTGCCAGAGATCGTAATTTATTACCTCATCGGCCAGTGGCGGGCGCGGCCCCACAAATGACATTTCGCCTTTTAGAATATTTAAAAATTGCGGCAGTTCATCGATTGAGGTTTTACGAAGAAATTTTCCCACTTTAGTAATGCGGGGATCGTTTTTCATCTTGAAAGCGGCGCCATCGACTTCGTTAAATTTCATAAGATCGTTTTTAAGCTTCTCGGCATTTTGAACCATAGTACGGAACTTATAGAGTTTGAATTTTCTGCCGTTAAGGCCGCATCTGGGTTGCTTAAATACTGCCGGTCCGGGTGAGGTTAATTTAACCGCGATCGCAGCGGCTATCATCACCGGCGAAGCAAGGATCAAGCCTAAAGCAGCCAGGAATCTATCAAGAAGATTCTTAAAGATCATTGGAAGATCGAGTCCGGGAGCAGGATCGTAGCTAATCATCGGAGAACCGAAGAAAGAATCAATCCTGCGTGTAGATATTGTGGTCGGGAAAAAATCCACCAGGACAGATACCCGTACACCCATTTCCTCACACAGGCGCATGCTTTTTTCTATTGTGCCAAGATATTTTTTGCCCACTGCAAAGACTACAAAATCAACCTGCTTTTTCTTTAAAATATCAGATAAATCTGCAAGATATCCGATACACGGAATATCTCGATAACGCCAAAGCTCCGGACGCTTCTCCCAATCAAGAAAGCCCAAAATTTTGAGTCCATACTGGATATTGTTCAGAATTTTATCGGCAAATCCTTTGGCGGTATTGCCCGTGCCAATAATAAGGACAGTCTGATAGTTATACCCCCGCGCCCTGTAGAAGTAAAGAAGAATGGCGATTGCTACCCTGAGACTTAAAAACAAGGCTGCGCTAATGGTAATAAAGAGAAGTATCTGCAACCTGCTTTCGGCCAGATATCCTATAGCATAGATAACAGCCAGAAAAATACCTGAAGCTATGGCCGAGGCTCGAAGCGATGAAATCATAATGTCGCTTAACTTGCGAAGTCGAAACACATAACATTTTGGTTGATACCATAAGGTCAAGCCCCAGATAACGACTGCCAGAATAAAAAGGTCATCAATCATTGAAACCCTGGTAGATATGCCAAATCTCGCATTATCGATAAATACGGCTATCTCGTAGGCCAGAGCCATCAAGCATAAATCGGCCGCATAGACCAGTTTTCTGAAGATGCGCAGGTTTTCCCGCAGCATCGCTCCCTCCTTCAAATAACGTTACTCGAATAAATTACGCAGTTACGCTTTCTCTCTTCTTCCTATTAATATTTTCGACTTTTATCTCAATTTGATTACTATTAATCTGAGTTGTTATCGTCCCTTTTCCAACATTCTTTTTTAGCAGTTCCAGGTAATAGTCGGCCAAGCGAGATCTGGAAGAATTGGCAAGCGCAAAAGAATATCCGCTCTCGCCCATTTCGAGACAAATATCGTTATTGTCTCGCAGATATTGGATCTTTTCGGCTATACCCTGCGGATCTTCCGGGCGCGAACCCAGGCCGGCGCCGGATAACTCCACCAGTCGGCGAGACTCGCCTTCAGTGGAAATAATTATCGGGCGGCGCGAGGCCATAATTTCATAGATTTTGCTGGGAATATTCTTGGTAAAAAGGTCAGCCTTTCTCAAGGGCACCAGACAGGTATTACAGGCTGCGTAAAAATCCGCGACCCGCGATCTTGGGATTTGGGGATGGAAAATAACATTATCGAGGCCCATGTCCTTTGCCTGTTTTTCCAGGTTCTTCTTGTCGGCTCCGTCGCCGACAAAGAGGAAACGGATATCTTTGTGTTCTTTCAAAAGATTGGCGGCATCAAGTACCGTGCCAAGCTTGTGAGCCATACCGTGAGTACCGATATAGCCGGCCACAAATTCAGTATCCAGGCCCAGTTCGCGACGGACATTCTCTCCTCCGGCACAGCGGCTGAAAAGATCAATATCGACGCCGTTAGGCACCAAAGCCATTTTGGAAGCCGGAATGCCCCGCTCTTTTAGGATATCTATTGTTCCTTCCGCCACCGCCACGATGAGATCGGCTTTGCGGTAGAGGAACATTTCAATCGTTTCTAGAAACTTTATGACAAGCTTATTTTTTATAGCGCCAACCGCCACAATCTCCTCAGGCCAGAGGTCGCGAATCTCGAAGACAAACTTACATCGTTTCAAGCGGCTGATCACATACCCAGCAACCGCCACGAAAAATTGCGGCGACGTAGCAATCATTATATCCGGTTTACCTACGCAAGGAGTGCCTAAAAATATTGCCGAGAGCATAAAGGACAGAAAATTAATTACTCGTTTTAAAAATCCCTTATTGGCGGCGGCATAGACATAAGTTCTGACGACATTTATTGCGCCGCGCTTTTCCTGCGAACGAAGCAATCCGCGGTATTCCTCCGGGATAATACCTGTGGGATGATTTGGGAAACAAGTCAGGACTGTAACATCGGCGCCGGAATCCGTCCAGCGTTGGGCCATTTCGGAGACCCGCACCGCTGGAGCATTGACCTCGGGCGGAAAGTAATGGGAGATGTATAAAATTTTCAGACGATCATCCATTGCTGCTCTCCTGTAGAAAGGGAATCGAGTATGCAAAAGGTAGCTTGAGTAGAATCGACTATATGCTCAAATGGAATCGGTGATCCTTTCCCCTCCAGGAGATGCTCCGAAAAAGCTTCAAGCATTTTACGATGCCCTTTATCCTGGGCGTTTTTATAATGGCTTGTCTTACCGCCCTCGTTTATGATGGTCAGAGTTTTAAAGTCATCCATCATGATAGCCTGCCCGTTTCCGAATATCTCCAAATACTCCTTTGAGGCCGCTTTATTACCACTGGCGACATAATTGATTGTCCCCACCGAACCGTCGGAAAAGCGAATAGTGATCTGAAGATTATCGTCGGAACGGTATCGGTTATCGGGCATCGAAAGAGATTCGGCCGATATTTTCACTGGCCTGGCGTCTGTTATAAAAGAAAGTAGATCGACAAAATGACAGACTTCGCCGATAATTCGTCCGCCGCCCGACTCAGCATCCTGAATCCAGGTACCCGACGGAATAAATCCGGCATTGATGCGATAGTGCATCGAAAGCGGGTAGTGACGATCAGAAAGAGCATCTTTGATCTTTTCGACGAAGGGTGCGAATCGTCGGTTGAACCCCACCATAAGCGCTGAACCGGATGATTGCTTCGTTAGAATTATCTGCTCCAACTCCTCGCGATTAAGGCAAAGCGGCTTCTCTACGAATGTTGCCTTTTTCCTGGATAAGGCTTCAATCACATTCGAGGCATGCTGATCATGTCGATTGGCGATGAAGACAGCTTCTATACCGGGATAGTTTACGATCTCGGAAAATGATTCCACGGTTTTCTCAAAGCCAAATCTTTCTTTAGAGCTTGCCGCACTTACACCGCTGCCGGACATAATGGCTGCGCATTCATATTCTTTAATCTGAGAAATATTGGGAAGAAGCACTCCCGATGCAAAGTTTCCCGCTCCTACGAAACCAATAGCAACCTTGGATAGCTTTTGCGGTTTTAAAGATGCCGTATCATAAGGTTTACGTTCTGATGGAGTTTCTTTATAATTAAGTATTACGCCCAGGAATTTTTCATCGGTTTTCCCGGCGATCATATCGTACGCTTTCGGGGCATCTTCAATATCAAACCGATGAGTGATAAGCTCCTTGATATTTATCTTACCTGACGAAATCAATTGCAGGAATGATTCCATGTTGCGGTTCTCTGTCCAGCGCACATAGCTGAAGGGGTAGTCGCGTCCAGCTTCCTCATAGCTATAATCATATCGGCCGGGGCCATAAGAGCGCGAGAGCCGTAATTCCAATTCCTTATCGTAGAAAATCTTTCTGGGCACATCGAGCTTCACCAGACCAACAGCTACCACTCTACCCCGGTCGCGCGAAATTTGACCGGCAGACTCTATTGGCCCGGCGGAATTTGAAGCGGCTGTAATTATGACTGCATCAGCTCCTCTGCCTGCAGTGGCATTTGCGACGGCAGTGGTTTCGAGGCCATCGGCAAGGAATGCCTGTTCGGCGCCCAATTTGTGCGCCAAGGCTACTTTGTCGCGGTCTATATCGATTCCTAATACGCGGCAACCGGCCGCCGAAAGAAGCATGCAGGTTATCTGGCCCAGCAAGCCCAATCCGATTACAACCACCGTCTCCCCTAACCTGATATCTGCCTGCCGCACTCCTTGCATCGCAATAGCGCCCAGAGTCACAAAACTGGCTTCCTCAAAAGAAACGTTATCCGGAATTTTAACAGCCAAATTTGTCGGCACAAAAATCTTCTCGGAGTGGCAAGCATATCCAAATCCGGCGCAGGCGGCGCGGTCGCCCTTTGTCCATTTTTCAACTGCGCGATGAGTCTCCTCGACAACCCCGGCTGAACTATAACCAAGCGCGGTGGGCGTACTAAGCCGTCCCATAACCTTGTTATAAGTGGAGACAATACCCTCGGTTTTCATCTTGGAAATAACCTGTTTGACCATATCAGGCCGTTGACGGGCTTTTCCCACCAGGGACATCTGCGATATTTCGATCATCTGACGTTCGGTACCTACAGAAATGAGCGAACTGCGATTTGAAACCAGCAGCCCAGGTCCCTTGATCTGCGGGGATGGTATGTTCGTCACCCGCGGGCCCTTTTCCTTGTTGTATTGCAATAGTTGTTTCATGTGACCCTCAGTATGTTTAGAATCGATTACTTGTCATTAAAAGAGCAAACCGTTTCCGGTTTTCTCGTTAACTTCGTTGATGTTTTAGATGTGTTTATATTGGAAATCCCGAGAACTTCGTTAAAGAAATCGAGGGTCTGGCGAGCCGTCTTCTCCCAGGAAAAATATTGGGCGCGCTCGATAGCCTTTCTTGACAATTGTTCTCGTAGCTTTTTATTCGAAACGAGTGACACTATCTTGCTTGCGAAATCATCAATGTTATCAGGATTAAAATATAAGGCGGCCTCATCAGCGATTTCCGGCATTACGCTCCTATCGGAGCAGCCGATAGCACATCCGCAAGATAAAGCCTCGATCAAAATATTGGGGCAGGCCTCCAACGCCGACGGAAATATGAAGGCTTCGCAATTTTGATATAATGCCTGTAACTCCGATTCAGGAATATTGCCAATAAATCGGATAGAATCAGATTCTCCTGATTTGTTTATTACCGCAGCAATTTCCTGCATATATCGAGGCGCATAGTTGGAGCCAGCTATAAGCAAAGGCGGGATATCGGGATTTAAGTTTCGGGCACGATAATAAGCCTGCACCATCTCATTTATTTTTTTATATCGATAGATATGTGATACGCATAACAGGTATCTCCGAGGTAATTTTGGCAGGGATTGGATATCGTTCTCACTGTGGCCATTTTCCATTTTGCCGTGGTAAATAACGGTATTTTTAATCGATGTTAAATCGAAATGTCTGGAAATCACATTTCGACTTGAATTTGAAATAAAAATTATCCCCTGTGATCTTTTCATGCTCGAGATGGAAGCTTGTTTAAGAAATGAGAGGCGGATCTTTTTATACAGGGAATCCGTTAACTGCAATTGATTTTCAAACGGCGCGACATTATGAATGAGCGATACTTTCGGAACTGGCGATCTCAATGATCCGCGATTCCCCGGCTCAAAAAGTAGATTGGCCTTAATATTCGTTAAAATTCCCGGCAGTATATTTCGTTCCCAGAAAAGTTGGGCTGGAAGATTAAGGCCGGGCAGCGTGTAAAAATTATATTTGAAATTATCCGGCGGCGGGCCAAAAAGTTTTTCCTGACCTTTTTTACATAGAAGAACAAATTCGGTCTCAGGCGCCAGCTTTCCGAACCACTCGATGATTTTAGTAAGATGAGTCAGGCCGCCGCCCGTGGTTATCTGGACGGCTTTAATGGCTATCCTCAGTTTATCCTTGGTAATAATTCTTTGTTTGAATTTAATCATTATATTTCACCGGCAGCTTTTGAATAAGCAGACGATATTTACCTGAGCTTGTAGGCTGGATCTCATCTCGGTAATTAAGATTTAACCGCATATTAGCGCCCAATTTTTCGCTTATTTCCGCTTTGATGCGAATTCCGTCCTGGTCCGAAAACGATCCGGCTCGAACGAGATTTAAATCGACTTCGCCCTTTTTTTCCTGATAGAATTGAAATTGACGAATGCTATCGAATATATCGCTATGCACGTTGAGAGCCGAAATCGGAATGAGCCGGTTATCGTCGGAGACCAGCAATTCCTGTAACCGGCCGACAATCTTTTCGAGAATGGGATAATTCCGGCCGCATGAACACTGCGAATCGCCGTAGATGCCAAAATCCATCGTCCGGTATCTTATAAAAGGGGTTACGTAATTATTGAAACCGGTGGCAACGATTTCCCCTGATTTCCCCTTCTCATTGATCGCATTGCCGCATTCATTAATTAATTCCGTAACACCATATTCCGGGAAAATATGATAATGGTTATGTTTTTCGCATTGACCGGCCAGCGCTGCTTTCTCGCTATGGCCGTACCAGCTATAAACTCGGCATTGAAAAATATTTTCGATTAATTCCTTTTGCCATTCATACAAGTTTTCGGAGCCAACCAATATGCCTCTTAAAAACGGAAATGGGGCAATTCCGTTGCGTTTCATGTAATCGGCGAGAATCGTAATCGTCGATGGAAAAGCGTGCATGAAAGGAGCTCGATAATCATTGATCATTTTTAAGTAAGTTGTCAGATTTTCATCGGTCATGTAATTTGATGAAAGCCTTAGCTCTCTCCGGAGCGGAATATGATGCCCAAACTGGCCGAACTTCGCGCCGCTGATTAATTTCGCTCGCAGGACAATTCTTTTATCACCAATTCTATATCCGGCTCTTTCCCAAAGACGATAGATGAAAGCCATTTCTCTGGCCATGGCAGTATGCTCTTCCTCGAAAAATCCTAATGGAATCCCTGCGGACCCGCCCGTTGTCACATATTTGATTCCCGTGGCTTTGAGATATTGTATTTTTTGCCTGGATGCGCACTCCCGAATGCTTTCTTTTGTTGTGAAGGGGATACGCTTAATATCGTCAAGGGTTTTGAGATCGTTCGGGCTAAACCTGGCGCGAGTCCAGAGTTCTTTATAAAAGGGGATATTATTATAAGAATAATGTATCAGCTTCTTGAGCTGCCGAAGTTGATATCCTCGCAATTGTTCTGTTGTCCAATACTGCGATTTGCCCAAAAGATTATAAGTATGGGCAAATACATATCCGGATCGAGCCAATCGTGTCAAATTCCCTAACGAACGCATTTCACACCTGTTGTGATCATTCCAATTCGTTGGTTGGTATTTTTCTTTTTATATTTCATCAATAGTCTCATCATGTGTTCAAGACTTTGGCGCTCTCACCAGTTCATTTTTATCAAATGGTAAGGGGGCATTTTGACCGGGTTTCGATAAGCCTGGTAAATTAGCTCTAAGGATTTCGTTAAAGAATTCCAGCGTCTGACGGGCAGTTTTTTCCCATGAGAAAAATTTGGCGCGTTCAATGCCCTTTTGGCCGAGGTTGTAGCGGAGGGTATCATCTTTGATCAGGGCAACGATTTTTGTTGAAAATTCCTCGATATTATCGGGGTCAAAATAGAGGGCGGCATTGCCGGCAATCTCCGACATAACCCCTCGCTTGGCGGTAGCCACGGCGCAACCGGAGGATAGGGCTTCTACAAGGATATCGGGGAAGCTTTCCAGAATAGATGGGAATAAAAAAGCCTGGCAGTTTCGATAGAGGGCTAACACCTCTGGTTGGGAGAGTTGTCCGGTGAAAATAATTTTTTCGGTTTGCCCCGACCACTCAATGATTTTTTGGACTTCTGTAAAATATTCATGGGAACGAATAGCGCCGGCTACGACCAACGGAGGTACGTCGACTCTCCTGGTCAGCGCCAGGGTATAGCTTTTTATCAGTTCCATGATTTTCTTATGGCGGCGGATATCTGAAACACATAGCAGATAGGGCCCGTCAATATTGAATTTCGTGAACACCCCATCGTCGGGGTAATTCTCAGAATTTTCGAGTTTTCCGTGATAAATAACTTTAGTATTTATTTGAGCCCGATTAATAAATTGAAAAAAGACCCTGCGGCTGTATTCGGATATAAAAATCGCTCCGGTGGACGCCTTGATACTTTGAATTGTCGCGTTTTGCATATTATTAAGTCTCATCCGAGAGTGAAATCCCTCACCGTCGCGGAAATCATCATCGAATGGTCCAACGTTATAAATCTGGGCTACTCTGGGACAGGGCGGTTTAAGCGTTGTGCGGTTTTCCGGCTCAAAAAGGAGATTGGGTTTCATTTCCTTAAGTATTTCCGGCATTTGATTACGCTCCCAGAGCAGGTGGGTCGCGAACTTTTTGACGGATATTTCGGAAAAAATATATTTAAAATTATCCGGGGAAGGAACAAACAGGTTTTCCTGACCTTGCTTACCAAGCAGGATAAATTCGGTTTTGGGGGCAAGGATTCCAAACCATTCAATTATTTTATTTAGATGAACAAGGCCAATGCCTCGTTTTATTTGTAACACATTAATCGCGATTCTCATAATACTCCCTCGGTAATTCTTTCAACCTCAAGGAATCTCATTTCCCAGGAATGCTTCCTGGCCTCGGTCCGACAGGAAATTGAAGATGATCTTTGAGCCTCATCCGTTCGGTTTAAAATCTTTTCAGCTTCGTGTATAAAATCATCATAATTCTTCGCCACGCCTATCAATCCGGGAAATTGCCGGGCTTCCGGCATATCGGTTGATACTGTTGGCATGCCCGCGGCCATATATTCATAAATCTTTAGAGGCGAACAGTTTTCAGAAATCGAATCGAGTTTATATGGATTTAGAGCTATATCGCACCAGGCGAGGTAATTGGGAAGGATTTCATAAGGCTTTCGCCCGACGAAATGAATATTGGGTAAGCCATCCAAGCCGGAGATATTTACATGAATTGGCCCTACCATGACTACTTGCCAATTTGGCCGTTGTCTTGCAACGTAGCGAAGAAGCTCAAGATCGATCCAATATGCAATCGCGCCCACGAATACCAATCTGGGTCGAGGAATCCGCTTTAGATCGTTTGGTTCGGGAAGATTGCCGGATGCCGCTCGCTCAAAATGCGCCACATTGGCAGCGTTGGGGACAACGTGTATATTGCTGTTAATCTCCATTTTGGATTTTTTTAGACCAGGAGCGGTAACAATAGCGGCGTCGACAGCCCTGAGTGTAGCAAGCTCCAGGTCCCCGGCTACCCTGGCATTAACTAATCCTTTAGCGCCGGAGAATTCATCAACACATTCATAAAGAGCCCGCTTGGCGCCAAGTCCCTTGATAAGGGGTTCATTAAAATGCGTATACAACCAGAGTAACGGCTCCTTGATTCCTATTTTTTTCATGGCTGACCGCAAATAAATCGCCAAAATGAAATTATTTAATTTCGCTATTGACGGGTAAATCTGGAAAGCCGGGAAAATGATCGGCGGAGTAACGATATAAAGATTCGGCTCTGCCTCTCGCGGTCCCAGGAGGAACAGGTAAATACGACGCCATTGCTGTTTAATTCTTCTGACATAAGTTAACCAATGAAATTGCGTTTCCATGTAAAGCACCTTATTCCCCTGACGAGCAAACTGCAGCATGAAACGCTGTTTTCTGGTCCAGAGATCGCGCCAATCCTGAGTGGAAAGGGTAACGATATCCTGGCCTCGAAGACCTTGATTATTCTCAAGAGAAAGCTCAGCCGATTGTGCCGGGGGAGGGATCTCCGGGATGAAAAAGCGTTTTAATTTTTGGATAGGGTTATATTTTTCATGTTGACCGCAGTTATTGCGTATCATTGTCTACCCTTGTTGTCGTGTTTACGCATGTTTCAAGTTGCATCACATTGTCATTATCTTTATCGGTATTGTTCAAAATTTGATAACCATCTATATTGTCAAAAAACCTATGGTCTTTTATAGCCAGAGTCGCCCCGGCCAGGCTCCAGTAAACCAACCCGGAAGCACCGCAAAAAGGAAGATTTACCATGCCGCACATCCAAAGGGCGATTGTACTGGATATCATGGCAAGGCTGAAGGCTCTGTAGATAGAAGTTCTGCTAATTTTTAAAAAATCTTTGTAGAGAGCGATAAAGAAAAGAAGAAATAAAAGCCCTCCGAGGTATCCACCCTCGAGCGTCTTTTGGATAAGTTCGTTATGTGGCTGAACAAACAGGCCCGATTGGGCAGCCTCGATGTCGGCTATCGTTTGGCTCCCATAGCCTATACCAACGCCCAAGGGATTGCTTTTGATAGTTTCTATGGCCGGGCCCCACTTGTTTTCTGCGCGATCATTGATAGAACCGGCCGCAAAGGGGTTAGCAAGTTCCGCCAGGCGGATTAACTTATCTGCTCCGGTTGATTTCAGAGCCGGCCCTGCAATCAAGAGGATAATGTAAATAGTTCCAGCTGCAAAGACAGAGCGCCAAATCATCTTGCGGCGTTGTCCCGATGATGCCCTTATGTACTTTAGTACCAGCATTATTGCCAGGGTCATGAGTAGCGGCATCCTCTCAATCGATAAACCCAGGACAACCCACCACAACACAAAATAAAGAGTGCGAAGTTTACGCCAGTTGCCTATTAACTCATCCTTATGCGTTAATGCCAATGCGAAAATTAAAACATTTGTAAAGAAGAAATCCATATAGCCATAGAAGATCGAGAATAGGCGAAATTCGATTCCCCTGAGGCCGATAGTCATGCGACCAGCCAACCCATCATCGAGGGCTACTTGCCGAAACCAGTCAAATTCCCAGGGGTAGAGAACTGCAAAATACTGCCCGACGGCGTAGGTACATGAAATTACTCCTAACACCAGAAACGATTTTACCAGAACCACCAGATGCTTCTGTTCGGTAACAACTGACGCTAATAGATAAAGCATTGTAATATTTGGAAGGATATTGCGTTCGAAGCCCCCAAGTCCAATCATTAGGGAACTTGACGGATTAAATATGCTCAAAAAATTTATCGCTATAAAGGCCGCTAATAGTTTTCTGCTATTATCCGGACAAATCTTTTCGCCTTTGGATAGTCTGGTATAAATCTCGAGAGTCGTAAGGGCAGCCAGAAGAAGGGCCGGGGTGACGCCCAAAAGATCAAAACCAAAGTTTCCCGAAATTCTTATATCGATAGCAAACGCCAGGCGCACCCAAAAAGATTTAGTCAAATACAAGAAGATTCCCGAAATTGCTCCGGAAAGTTTATTGTTAAACCAGATTGTTACGGTTACCAGCGAAAGAATGATCGCAAATATTTGATTACAGGTAATGCCTATCGTACTCACCCAACCCGAAATTGCCAGGGTAAATCCCACCAGAGCGATTTTCCAGAGGATAACATGTCGATTCGAAATGTTCGACTTCTGCGGTCATACCGCGGCCTCAACCGTTTCATGCTTTATGCTTAATACTCTCTGGTGCCTGAGAAGTCCGATCGATGCCGAAAAGCCAAAAGGCGGTGAACAACGATAAATAAATTTAATTTGCATCGCAGGGGCCTTGACTCCATATCGAGGGAAATAGTCTATCGGAGTCACTTGGAGATCTTCAAGACCTTCCTCCGAGGCTCTTATATAAAGTCCGCGAGATTTTGCTCCGCAGATTTCGAGACTGGCACGGTCGATTAGCCTGATATCGAGGATAGGCGTTACAAATTGCAGGCAGTAGGAATGAGATTTCCCTTTGTCTCCGGTAAAATCATCCCGTAGATGAATCTGACCGGAATCGGGCCAGGCGGTAATGGTACGACGATGGATAATTCCATCGAGGCGTTTGTAACCGTCATGGGACGCTGAAACCACGACTGATTTTTCGGTCTTAGCCCATAGTTTGATAGCCGGTGAGGCATCGCTCATCAGGAAGAATAATCTGTTATCCAGAAAACGGTTTTGTTCGGCATTATCGACGACGACAGTATTATGGATGCCGGCCGATCTGGAGAGATTTCTCATAGCATAATCGGCAGAATAACAAAACGTACC
Source organism: uncultured candidate division Zixibacteria bacterium (assembly GCA_963801605.1). Classification (GTDB taxonomy): domain Bacteria; phylum Zixibacteria; class MSB-5A5; order UBA10806; family UBA10806; genus UBA10806. The sequence continues at coordinate 670,008 of CAWDFP010000006.1, read as the reverse complement.
GGGATCAATCAGGTATGCGATTCCATCCATTTCTAACGTGAATGAGAGAAGATCGTTATGTTTATGTCCTCCGAAATTTTTTCTGGGTACTCCGGCAGCATTAAAAACCAAATGGAAATCACGACCTCTTATCACGGCGTAGCCGCTATTTTCAAAAAGATGGGATTGCGGAGGCTCGGAATCGTTCATGATGGATATGCTGTCCGGTCCAAGGTACCAGAGCCGTTCTTCGGTTCCGGGTATATCATGGGATGTGCATTTTTCAAGAGCGATACGGCCAATATCGATTAGTGGTCTATGGTCAGCGGGATTATCGGTTGAGAGTTTTACCACGAATCCATCATCATTATCGCCGATCAATGGGGCCATCCCGGAGGCCGGAGTCAACGCTTCCGAATAGGTTATCATTGCTTCAAGACGAGTTCGGTAGTCAGCGGAAAATTCCAGATTATTATTCTTGCCGAGCAAATATGCCGAAAGAAACATCTCCAGCACAAGACGATGATATGAGGTTGAGCATTCATAGTCGGCGCCATCCGCTAAAACCTGTGACCGCATCTGTCTCTCAAGGCCCTCACGTCCTAGTCTTAGCCAGCGCCTGGACTTTTTTAGCTCAGGAACAAGCAGCCCGATATAAAACAGTCCCAGATAGTCGCTGATTAGATGATTGGAATTGGCGCCGTCGGCGGTAATTTCCAGGTTTTTCTCGATATGCAAACCGTGGTAGTAGAGAAGACGAACGCTCTTTTTGACAAATTCCTTTTCATTTTCGTCAAATTCGAAGAATTGCAACCCCCAGATTATATTAATAGCCCTGATGGCAACTTCCATACTACAGGTCCAATTGGGGCCAATGTCAATGGGGTTGGAATCTTGCCAATCGGAAATAATCGATTTAAACTCATACTTGTATGTATTATCGTCGGTGAGCCAATAGGCTCGACCGAGTTCGGTTACAAATTGTAAACGAGATAATTCCCAGGTGACCTTGATATCAGATTTATCGTTTGGATCAACAATGCGAATTTTGGTAAAGTGTTCTTTGGGCCAGCTTTTACCGGATTTGAAATCATGATTCCAGTTGATCTTCTGACCTAAGGTGTTTGGCCCGGAACCAAGAAGATCGAAAGTATGTTCAAGCGCCATTTGCGCGCGGTCAATAACCGCTTTAGATTCCCGTGGAAAATGACGCTTCATCGCCTTAATAATTTTGCGCTTATCATCCGGATTAAAGAAGAATCGCGGATTATTTCGCGATTCGAAATATTTATTATCGGGCAGTTCGCCGCGCCAGCGTTTGGCATAGAATTTTTCGATTTCCAATACTTTGACGGATGCCCTCAGCTTTTTGATATATTCTTTGGCTTTCGCACGAAGCTTTAGGATATAGGGACGCGGACTGCCATATTTTTCCTTGATGCTTAATCTCGTTTTTCATCGGTTGAGCCGATGTTTCAGCGGGCTTGATTTCGGAATCAGGCTCACCCGGAAGAGATACATTTTGATTCATAAGACGTTTTGCTTTCAGATAGACCATGCCATTTACATATCCGAATGAGACGAATGTCGAAATTGCGGTGCCCACAGCGCCCCAAAGCGGCACCAGGAAGATGTTCAAAACAATGCTGATCGCCGCCGCCACGATTACAGCGAAAAAGAGGAACTTGAACTTTTCAAAGCGCATAACCAAATTTACATGCGGGCTTAAAGCAAAAGAGAAGATTGCTGAGATAGCCAGGATACGGAATACCATAACCGCCTGCGGATACTTGCCGGCATCGATGGCAGGAATGATCCACATCGAGGCCCAGGCGCCCAATAGCACTACCGGGGCGAACACAAAGACAAGTTTCTTGAATTTCCTGAATATTGTTCTTAACTCATCGACACTTTGCGCTTTTTGGGTCATTGGAAGGAGTACCGTGTGAGCCGACCCTAATGCCATTATCACCAGGGTATAGTATCTAAATGCTGAACCATATGTCGCCACCGTAGCGTCATTGGAAAGAAATCTCAGCATAAAGACATCGAGCTGGCCGAAAAACGAAAAGAGAAAATAATAGCCGAAGAGGAAAACGAATTGTCCTTTGATTATGGTCCGGGCCAGGCCAAGTACCCTGCTGATCTTCAGGAGTTCGCCAATGTTCAGTTGTCTGCCAAAGGCCGCCAGAAAAATCAAACTCATGGCCACGGCCTGTATGCCAAGCACCTGCCAGGCCGTAAGCTTGCTTCCCAGGAAATAAATGGCGAGTAAGGTTCCAATTGTAATTAGAACGGTTCGGCAAATTTCAACAGCGGAAAAGCTTTTGAACTTCATCTTTTCCTGAAAGAATGTTTTGGTAAACTCCGAAAAGCAGGTAGCCACAATTGCCGCAGTCGTAAACCAATAGAGGTTTCTTGACCCAGCGACAAAAGGATACGTCGCTATGGCCAGGACAAGAATTACCATCAACTGAAATCCCAGAAAAGGGGATGATGAATCTGAAAGATGCAGATTCCGTTGGCCAACTATATAGATTCTGTTCAGGCTGACCGTAAAAGCCTGAGTGACCACCATCATAATCGAAAAAGCGAAAGTAAAACTGGCATATTCTCCGAGGCTCATGTATCGGATAAGCAAAATACCAGTTATACCCATGATAATTTTGGATACAATATTAAAGGAGAAAACCTGTAAGACCGATCTCATCGTTGTTCTCTTGCCCGCAGCTTTACTATCTAACGCTTGCCATTTCCCTGAGTCGGCGAGCCGGACGATTAACTGTTTTCTCCGCGAAGCCGCGGTTCATTCCGGTGGCAAGCTTCTCTGCCAATCTGCCCAGTGCCAGAAGGAGCATTTCAGTTTGGGCCGGCGTACCGAGTGTTATTCGCAGGTATCCCTCGAACTTCTCGCTGGACGAGAGGTCGCGCACTATTACCCGTTCCTCTTCAAGCAATCTGATCGCTTCAGAACAATCGGAAACGTGCAACAAAAGAAAATTGCCCGGATTTAATCTGAATCGATAGCCTGTTTGAGGCAAATTCGAAAGAATAATCTTTTTTGATTGTTCTACCGAATGAATATAGGCTTTCAGACTGCTGAGGTCCTCAAGCGCGACGCAGGCTGCCGAGCCGGCAAATCCGCTTAAGCCATTTGAGAATTTCAGGCGCTCGATATATTCCAGATTCTCGGGATCGGTGACAATATAAGCCGCTTCGAGCGAGGCCAATCCAAAAGCGTTCGAAAATGATCTAATTACCACCAGATTAGGAAATCTCATAGCCAGGTCAGCGATACTAACTCCAGAGAATTCCACAAACTCCTCTTGCACCACCACCATAATTCGTTCAGCATAAGCTAACAGGAAAACGATTTCGGATTCGTTGTATGTTGCCCCGCAAAGCTCATTGGGGTTTGATAGAAATATTATTTTGGTTTTTGGATTAATGTAATTAACCAGCGTCTCAACCTGTGGCTCCAGGGGATCGCCATGAATTGCCCTTGTCACCCTGGCTCCGGTGCTTTGAGCCATCGCCACAACCATTTCATCACAGGGGGTATCAATTAGAATTTCAACGCCTGGTTCGAGATAAGTTCGGGCGATGCATTCAAGGGCCGCCATCGAACCGTTAAAACAACTTATCGCCTCTCTGGGAAGAGCCAAATGGGTGGAAAGCTTTTCCTTGAGTTTGATTTCTGAAATGCCAGCGCCATGCCAATTGAGCGGTCGAGACCGAATATGTTCCCCTATAGCCTCGCTGATTTTTAGGGATGGCCCCACCGTATTTTCATTTTCATCAAGCTTTAAGAGACCCGGAATCGGTAAAATCCCGGGACAAGTTTGTGGCGGCTTTTCAATATCCATAGCCACCTGATTAATTCTTACAAGTCTTTTTTCCATGACATTCTCTCTATTTTTTTTTGTTGGCACTTTTCTATCGTGATTGGTTTTGATTTTTTTCGATAATATCCGCGATCCTAACGAGCTTGCCCGCAATTCGCGATTCGATTTTATTCAAGTGAATTCCCGGCGCTTCCGCTATTTTTCTGAATTCGCGATTGAGGCCGCGCTTCAGGGATAGATCGAACCAAAGGCTTAAGAATATCGAGAAACAAAGTGATCCCAATAAAGCTGCGATCATATAAACGCTTCGACGAGGTGAGCTTTTTTCAAGAGGCACGGAACCCCTGTCGAGCACCTGCACCACCGGGATGTCTTTAACCGCCTCGACCTTAGCCATCTCGTTTTGTTGTGCGAGAGAAAGATAAAGCGAGGCTTTGAGATCAACTTCCCGCTGCAGACGTGAAAGCTCAAGCTGTAGGAGAGGATCGCTTGAAACCATATAATTCATATTGGCTTCCTTAAACGATCTCAGTGTATCCTCAGTGGCAGCCAGTTCGGATTTAATCTGCAGCAATCGTTTAGCGGTAAACTTTTCGTTCTCGGTCGCCGACGATTGGCGGTGAAAAATATTGTAATCATCAAGTTCTTCGAGATAGGCGTGAACGACTGTAGCTGATAGTTCCGGGTATTCCGTGGTTACGGAGAGCGCGATTACTCCGGTTTTCTTATCAGTGTTAATTACCACGATTTTTTTCAAAGCTCGCACCGCTTTATCCATATTGGGCTTATCAATATATTCCTCAAGCTTGAGAGATATCTGCCGGTTCTTGTCATTAAAGCTATAGGTGCGGCGGAGAATTTTTTCCGAGATCAAACGACTATCTAATACGTTGGGAAACAGAGCCGATGAGTTTTCCGGTGCTTCGCCGGATGCACCCAGGCCCAGTTCGCCGAGCGAACCTGCCGCCAGATCCTTGAGTTCTGATGAAATCCCGGATGGTCCCGTTGGAAGAATTGACGCTGTCGATGTATATTGATTTTTAAGCAGCAGGCAGATTACCAGGGTAGTCAACACAGTAACCGAGACAATGATATAGGTCATTTTCTTATATTTCAGTATCGGGAGTATGAATGAATCCCAGAGGATCGATGGTTTTTCCGCAGGTGCGTTTTTTAATGTCATTCTATCCATATTGTTCCCCTACTTGACCCTGGTGACTATCAGGTAGGCGGACAGCACAGAGCTGGCTATAGCTGCGATGGTCGTCGTTGACTTGAACCAGTTCTTTTCGCGTTTGAGCTTTTGGGGGACTATGACCATATCGCCGGCCTCCACTTTGGCGCCGAATGCCTGTCCGCCAGCAAAAATACGGCCGTTGGCTTTTGCCAGGCGAGTTTGGCCTTTGTCAGCATCGGTGGAAAATCCGCCGCTGGCTTTGATGAAATAATTAATTTTTTCACCTTTTTTAAATACCACGGTTCCGTTGAAAGCCACCGCTCCGAGAACCTGAACGCCGACCGGCCTGGCCGGGATATAAATGCGGTCGCCACGTTCCAAAACTACATCATCGGAGGAGCCGGGCTTTTTCAAGGCTTCCTCGGTATTTATGATGACGCGGTTGGCGCCTTTAATATCAAGCGTTTGATCTAACTTGGGAATGGGGCGATTGAGGCTATCCAGAATCGTTTGCTCCGTCGAAGCCAAAATGGTGCGGGCTTGACGTTTTTCGACTTCTTCCGCTATTGTGGGGCGTTCATAAATCAAACCCCTGGGGAAAGCATCGGGAGTAAATCCGCCGCATCGCTTGAGAAGATCGGTAAGCCTCTCATTTTCTTTCGTAATCTCATAAACGCCGGGAAACATGACCTCACCTTCGATGGTAACGTTGTTGGAAAGACGATAGCGAGGTATGCTACGAATAAAAACAATATCATCCTCGGCCAATAGAACATCTTGCGAGGAATCACTGCCGTTTAATATTTTGTCGAGATTAACATGAAGAAGCTCGGCCGGCTTTCCCGGTACGACCCGGGCAATTTCCGCCTGAAGTAAATACGATTGTTTGAGTGGATTTCCGCCCAGAAATATCAGATCGGAGAGTCTCATGTTCTCGAAATATTCATAGGTTCCGGGACGTTTTACGGCACCCGAAATGGTGACCGACATATCTCGACGAATATCATTTTGAGAATAGATAACGAGGCTGTCTTTATCGATCAGATGGTAATTTGTCGAATCGATTCCCGATAGAATCTCATCGAGTATCACTGGATAAACCTCGCGCCGCTGATCGGGAAAAGTACGGAATAAGTTGGCGCGTTTGGTATATGTGTCGCGACGGAATTGCTCACCATGATCGATCAGGTCAGAAACTTTCATAGAATCTGTCAGGCCAAAAACTCCGGGATGCTTTACGTTTCCCATAAGCTTGACTGTATTCTTTCGCAAATCGTAAACTGATGGAACCTTTAGACGGTCGCCGTCTTTTAATACCAGATCGGATTTGGAATAAGCCGCCAGATCTGATGCCTTCAGCTTTTCCGAAAGGTCTACATCGGCAATAATGCGGCTGTCCTCCTTACCAACTCGATCTACACTGACCATTTCCATAAAAGCCTCGGCGGTGGAGCCGCCAGCCAGTGCGATCAAATCGCTTATCTTTTCATTTCCGGCCAATTCGTAAATAGCCGGACGTTTGACCTGGCCCGAGATTTTTACCAATGGCCCGCTGACCGGCACAAAAATCACATCGCCCGATTCCAGTTTGCTGTCTTGCGAGTTATCGCCATCGATGAGAAAACGGTAAAGGTCAATTTGTGCCACAATCTTGCTGCTTCTGATATGCCGGATACAACGCAGGCTTCCGGTTTCGGTTGGACCGCCCGCCAGATAGAGAGCGTTGAAAAGAGTGGCCAGCGATGATGTTGTATATCCGCCGGGTCTTTTTACCTCGCCATATACAAAGACCTTAATGCGCCGAATTTTCCCCAATGTTACGGAAAACTCATAACCGCTGTAAATGGCGGATAGTCTGGTACCGACAAGGTCCTTGAATTGATCTAAGGTTATTCCCCAAGCCGAAATTTCTCCAACCTTGGGAATAAAGATTTTACCTTCGCGATCGATGGTTAGGTCAAGCTGCATATCAACTCGTCCCCAGATATTCACCAGAACATTGTCGCCTGGCCCCAATTTATAATCTGGCGGAGGAGTAGCCTCTAACACCGGCGAAAAGCTTTCCGGTGTACCATCGAACAAGTTATATCCGAATATCTTCAGCTGTTCTTCCGTTATGTCCTGCCGATTTGGCGTTTCAGAAGCGATCGGGGCTGATTGAGGGATTTCCTCGGCGGGTTTATAGAAATCGTCGGTCTGATTATTTAATTCGACTGGACTTTTGTATTGTTCGATTAACGTTGGCTGAACTGGATCGGTGCTGGTTTGACGCTGCTTCAGGAATTCTTCTTTAAGCTTCTCCTGATCGGGTGTCAACTGCGCATTTGCCAGGCTAAAACCAAGGACCAATATCAAAACAAGGCCTATTGCTTTTTTGCCCATTTTTTTACCTCCATTTTTCATTTCTATGGGGTATCTAAGACAAACTTGATGCCAAACTTAATCGCTCGGCGTAAATCGTTGCGAATTATGCTGTTCTGATAATAATATCCTTTTAGATGTGTCGTTTTTCGCAGCTAAACCGGAAGAAAATATCCTGGATTTGGGAAGAAATTTCCGGGCTATGCTTGGCCGCGGGTTCCGCCTTTTATCCCGATAAAATCGGGATAAAAGATGGAAATCCGAACTTGAATTCTAACTGCAATTTCTAATATCACCGGGAAAATACGTCATATTTGATATCCAAATGGGATCGATCGGATTTCCGCGCCCCGATTTCATCGGGGCGGGCGGAACCCGCGGCGGCATAGAATTACGATGCCAATACGATTGCGCTAAATTTACTTTATTGATTTTTTTCGATAGGTGTTTTAAATATTGAAAGAGAGTTTATGAAACAAATCAAGGAAGTCTCATTTACAGATCGCTTAAGGGGGATAATTAAAAAAATCCCCAGTGGCAAAGTTGCGACCTATGGACAGATTGCAGCATTGGCCGGAAATCCGATGGCAGCCCGGCAGGTAGCCTGGCTTCTGCACTCATCATCTCGTAAGGATAAGCTTCCCTGGCAGCGGGTGATAAACAGTTCCGGACGAATCTCGCTGCCGCGGGGAAAAGGATATGAGACGCAACGGAGACTTCTTTCTAAAGAGGGAATTAAATTCAATCTCGATGGAACTATTGATTTCGATCTTTTTCTATGGGTGCCTCGGAAGATAAGGTAATTCGCAGTTGCCCCTGAACGGTGCCGACCCAAAACCTTTCATATAACTAACTAAATATGTAACATCGAGGCCATTGGTCTGGCAATTGCCGTTAGCATCGCCGGCTAAAAGTGGGGATGGCGCGGGGCCAACTCCTTTAAGATAATTTACGAGATATATGACATCGACTCCGTTTGTAGCTCCGCTGGAATTGGCGTCACCGGGCGGTAAAATATTCAAAGTTCGAAAATCTTCGTCAATACCGCCGATTCTCACCAGGCTTTCGTTATCGATTGCCTTAATTCTCCAAAATAATTTTTGTGAGAATCGTCGCCAGGGAATCGGTGATGACAGCAAGAGATGTATCAACAATCCCTGATAAATCGCGTTTTGATCCTTCAAACAAGCTGTCGGAGGAATATTCCAATGTATAGGTGAAACTCGAATTCGGATCGGAGTCTATTGTTGTGCCCCAAATAAAGCTGGTATAAAAGAGAACTTGCCTGACCCCATTTTCCGGACTATAAAGCAAAAACGGTTCCGGGGGCGTGTTGATAGCATTAGTCCAAAAATCCTGAACAAATGACCAGTCCGAGGACAATCCGCCATCGTCAAGCGTTTTTACACGATAAAAATAATGGTTATTATCTCTCAGGGAATCGGTCATCAAAAAAGAATCCCCAATAGATGTGGTATCTATTCGGGAGTTATTCCATAGCAATGAATCTTCACCATATTCCAATATATAAACAAGCGTACTTGATGAATCATCGTAATTTGGATCGAATGCCGATGCCCATGAGATTATTGGCGTGAGCGAAGCTGCCTGATTTCCATTTGATGGTATAAAAGCTGAATCGGGTGGCAAGGGCGGATGGTTCTGCGCCATGAAAACAAAGTAGCTTCGTCCATCAGTCCAGGCAGATGGAATATTATAGCTATCGACCGTTCTCACGCGCCAAAAATATTTGGTGTCGACTATCAGGTTTCTAAAACCGCCTAATTGCCAGCCGCGGCACAAAGCGAGGGCGAAATATAACCTCGGCCCAGACCCGATTGTGTTATCACGCAGGAGCCAAAGGCCGAATCATCGTCAACTTCTATTGTGTAGCTCAGAGCATCGAGACTATCAGGGATCCGCTCCTGTTTGCCAGCAAAGGAGCGATAAGGTATCAATTGAAAAATTATTGGGAGGTAAGAGTACCATTGGAGGCGATGGCGCCTGGTTTAATACAAAGCTCCAGGGTCTCTCGCAAAGTTTTGGATTAGAGTATTGATTAAATGATGTTACCCGCCAAAAGTATCTGCCAATTTCAAACGCGGCAGCATTTCTATAAATGGTTGATGAAAATACGGTATCGGATTCGACTGGATTTTCGAATAAGGAATCGACTGCTATTTCAATAAAATAGCCGTCGGCATTGGCACATTCTCTCCAGTTAAAATTAAGCGCTATCGAATCCTGACAAAAAGCGAATCTGTCAGCCGGACTCAACAAAACAGGGGCTGCAAGTTCAGGAGTTAATTGAACATTTGATATAGTCACGAATTCGTTTGAAACAATAACGCTATCAATTGTCCTTGCGGCATAACCGTCCTTAGTGATCCGAAGAGTATAAACGCCGGGGTTCATTAAACGGTCATACCTTCCGCTTCCTTCGCGTGTATATCGCGGATTAATTTCGTCGCCGGTAGCCTCCAGCACTTCCACAGCAGCCACAAGCGGCGCCCAGGTAATAGAATCAGTTACAACTCCGGAAAGACGAGCATGCCCTGAACGTCCAAGAAGATAATAAATTCCGGCCAAATTTCTCCCGCATATTGAATCCACCAGGGACGTGTCCTGGATTGTCGTATCCGAGACCTCAATTGTAAATGCAGCGGTGCCGAAATTTCCATAAAAGTAGGTTTTAAAATCCCCCTTGTTGACTACGCCGGCCCCGAGCGCGTAGCTATGAACATTGTCGTCTTTGAGAATCGATCCTGCATAATGAGAACCAATCTCCCGCATGGTTGGGGTGTCGGGAGAATTTCCACCATGTTGGCTCCAGTTCCAACAGTAGTAGACAATTTCCGATGGTCCATAGGTAGGTGAATGGTAGTCAAGAGCGATTATCGGTTTATATTTTTGCCCGAGATCCCGCAAGGCCCGGCTTTCCGATTCCGAAAAAGGATAAGGCCCTTTATACATTAAGCTTTCGGGAGTCAGGCCGCCCGGAGTGTTATCCAACTCCCAGGCAAAATCATAATTGCGGTTATTGTCAACGCCGTCCTGGTAAGTCGAATATTCCATTGGCGTTATTGTCAGTTTTATTCTTTCGCCAGTCGGTATCGCCTTCCTCAACAACTATATGCCCCTCAGGATTGACAAAGGGGACGCAGTATATTTCAAAATTATCCACATAGGTTATGACAGCGGTATCTCCGGCATTATATTTAGCAATTAAGTCCTGACAGAAAGTCATTACAATCTCCGGACCCAGGATTTCATCGGCATGCGCGCCGCCGCAAAAGAGAATCGCAGGTTCGTCCTCATCGGACGTAACATTATCGGAAATTTTAAGCGCATAGATCGCAAGGGAATCCCTGTTGGAATAGCCTATCGAATCAAGGCGACAGATGCCCGGGTTGGCGGTCACCAGCGCTTGAAGCTCCGTCACGGCGCCGGTATAGGTGTGATATCTGGGAGGAAGCGCCTCAGTGGTCACCGTAAAAAAGAGGATTACAATTATTGAATGTAAAATCGTTTTTTTCATCTGTCTCAAACAGCCGAAGAATAATGCGGCTTTGTTCAAATATACCTTATTGTTTAAAATGGTCAAGATATTGTTGGGCGCATATCAATCGACTGCAAATCCGATACCGCCAAAAAAATAGCGCCAATCAGGTAAGGTTGGCGCTATCATGTCTCAATCGGCAAATATTTTTTGACTGATAAATCCGTTTAAAATATTGAAAGCTTCACATATTTTTTGGGATGCATTTTGATATCGACAATAAGCTCATTGAGAGCAGTCAGCGTCGAATCAATCCGCTGATAAAGCCCGGCGTTGTTTAGGGCTTGACCGGCGGTACCGCTACCGCTATTAACTTTGGTGAGAATCGAATTGGCTGTAGTCAACAGGCTATCAAAACGATTATAGACGATATCCTCTTTAGCAAGCTTACCCAGGCTGCCCTTCCCATCGTTGATATTCACCATAAACGCATCGATCTCGCTTAGAGATGTCGATAAATTGTTGTAAAGCGCAGGATCGTTGACCAGTTTGGCCAAAACGCCCTGGCCGCTATTGATCTTTATGGTTATATCGGACCAGAGGCCTAATAGGGAGTCGAGATTAGTATATAATCGCGGATCATTAATAATCTGAGCCAGGCTGCCGGTGCCGTTATTTATTTTATAAGTAATCTCTTTAATATTTCGCGCCGTGCTCTTCAGATCGGCCATGACATCACCGCCCTGGGAGATGATATCGTTGATCTGCGCGGTTTCTACCGTGTTAATAAAGTCGCCGGGCATCATCGCGGCCTCTGACGGTGTACCTATTGAAATATCAACTGTGCGGTCGCCCAAAAGACCCTGGCCACCGAGTTTAGCCATCGAATCCTTGCGGATTTGATCGAAACTCCTGGCGTTTATCAGCATCTTGACAATGACCCGCTTGTCGCTATCATCACGAGAGAATCCGACCCTTTCCACGCTGCCAACTTTCACACCGCCCAATCTCACGGCAGCGCCAACCGTCAATCCCTCGACATTTTCAAATTTGGCGCGAAGTTCATACTTTTTATGGAAAAAACCTTCCTGACCGCCAATTACGAAAAAGGCTCCAAATACTATCAAAAATCCGACAGCGATCAGGGCTCCTACTCTTATTTCTTTGCCCCTGTTGCCATTCATATCAATTACCTGCCTTTCCGCCGGTTCTAAACATTCTGACAAACTCCAAATCGCTTTTTTGAAACTCTTCCGGCGATCCCTCGAAATATACTTCGCCTTCGCGAATCAAAACAAGCTTATGTCCCACAAAATAGGCGCTTTCGAGATCATGCGTCACAACTATAATAGTCGTTCCGGTCTCGACCTCAACTCTTTTTATCAGCTCATTTATCGTCTGAGCCGTTATGGGGTCCAGTCCCGTTGTGGGCTCATCGAAAAATATATAATCGGGATTATTGGCCATGGCACGCGCTAATGCTATCCGCTTCTGCATGCCGCCCGAAAGCTCCGATGGCAGCAATTGCTCGGTGCCGCTCATCTCCACGAAACTCAGCTTCTCGGCCACCCGTTGCCGGATTTCCGGCTCGGTCATTTGAGTGTGCTCTCTGAGTGTATAGGCCACGTTTTCATAAACATTCATCGAATCGAAAAGCGCCGAACCCTGAAATAGCATCCCCATCTCGACGGCGTACATCCATCATCTCGTTGTTCGGAATAATCGGTGGTGTCGGATATCGTCGACATAAATCCGTCCCACCATCGGATTGTAGAAGCCGAAGAATAATTTTCAGAAGTACGCTTTTGCCCGTTCCGGATCGTCCCAGTACCACCGTGGTCCGGCCGCTTTCGAAATCCACTGAAAAATTTTTAAGCACTACTTTTTTGCCGAAATTTTTCGAAAGGTCGACAATTTTAATCATAGCGGCCTTCCAACGAGAAAGAATATCTTGGTCATAACAAAATCGAGAATGAAAATAAAAATCGATGATATCACCACTGACATCGTGGTATTGCTGCCGACTCCCTTGGTGCCGCCTTTGGTGTTCATTCCCAGGAAACAGCCGATAGTGCCGATCAGAATTGCGAATACGATCGGCTTGGTAAAGCCCGAGATAAGATCCTCAAAAAGCAGCGCATTGGTAACCGTGCTTCGATAAAGCTCGAAACCGACATTGAGATTGGTGACCGCAATAAGCATGCCTCCGATAAGGCCGACAACATCGGCTACGGCGGTCAGGATCGGCACCATGATGATGAGCGCGATAATTCGGGTAACCACCAGTTTTTTGAAAGGATCGGTTGCCATGGCGCGCATGGCATCGATCTGATCAGTCACTTTCATCGAACCGAGTTCGGCGGTGATACCGGCTCCAACTCGTCCCGCGATCACCAGCGCAGTCAACACCGGTCCAAGTTCACGAACCAACGATAACGCTACCACCGAACCGATATAGGCTTTGGCTCCGAAACGGCTCATCTCCATACCGGTTTGGAACGCCATCACCATGCCGGTAAAAGTACCGGTCAGGGTGACAATCGAAAGCGATCTATATCCGATCTGGTAAAGCTGCTCGTAGATTTCCTTGAGATAAAACGGTTTGCCAAACGCGGCTTTGACCGAAGTTACAAGAAATATCGCATATTGGTAAAGATAGGATAGAAAAACACCTATCCTTTCAAATCCATTGAAGCTTACATCGTCGTTCGTTTCGCCAATTTCAAACTTTTCGTCCAAATTACACCTTCAAAAAGCCCCTGTTATTCGATCTTATCACAAAGCAGCGTTACCGGCAAACATCCTTTTCACGCACCGTTGCGGTTGGGAAAACCGCTGGCGATCTTTTCCATGAGCGTCACCATCTTCTCCCGCTCGTCCGGGCCGATCTTTTCAAGAACTACGGACAGGCAGCGCATTAGTTTCCGGTGAAACTCCGCCGCCAGGCTTGACCCGGTATCACTGATGGTTACCTTGACAATACGTCTATCGTCATTATCGCGCACTCGCTTGACCAGCTTCTTCTTAAGCATGCGGTCGATAATGCCGGTCAGGGCGCTGGTGGGGTAGCCGGTCAGCTTGCCCAGCTCGCTCATGGTGACACATTTGGCGCGGTACACGGCAATCAGCGTTTTCAACTGCGGTTTGGTCAAATCGAGTTCCGCCCCGGCGAAATCATGCTCCAGCGACTTCTCGATCGCCTCGACGGCGGTAAAAAGCCTGTCGGCCTGTGTCTTGAGTGTATGTTTTTCCGCTATGCTCATCTGATATTTCATAATTATAACTATTCATATTGTAAAATGTTTCCTGACGCCTGTCAAGGGCCTCTGTGTAATTTATTTGAGTGGATTTCCTGTGCGGTCAGGTCTCCGAACCTGACCGCTACTCGTTAGGTGTCGGGTGCGGAGACCCGACACCACGGGAAAGACCATTTGGTTGACCTCACCAAAATGGTATAGCCCTTTAATCTGGCTCTTTTACGCCACCTTTTTTCTTGACACAATTGGCGATGTATATTAATTTTGTGGCGCATCATTGAGACGACAACGCGGGCGAGGGGTGAAGAATACGCAAGGCAGGAGGTCTTAAATGACTTTGATTAAAAGCATTGATCTTGGACAATATATTTCTCTAGTTAATGAAAAACCCATAAAATTTATGGTTCGCGCAGATCAGCACAAACCTGATTCCGGCGACCTACTTGGTAGAATTCCATTCTATTTATTTTTTACGCAGATCGCCCCATCAGGTAGCGACGCGATAGAGTTTGTTGTAAGAATATCAAGTGATTTAAGAGATTTTTATTTTATTAATGATGACAATGCTCTTTTTTTTGAAGCGGTAAAATTTGGCATTTTAAAAATCCGGGAACAACCGGATTTGAAACAATTTGACTTGTTCACTGATGAATATGAAAAAATGAGAGCTTCAATTATGCCCCCCGGTCCTTTAGTGCGTACGGAAATTCTTAAATTTGTTTTTAATATTAATGCGCTATTTCCTTCCTGGAAAATTAGTCCTGTTGATTTGCATGTCAATATTAATGCAGAGGAAGATCAGATTGGCGAATGGGCAGAAGACTTGACGCATGTAGAATATTTAGTAGCGGAAAAAGCAGTCGGAACGAATATGATTTATAATGGAATTATACATCGCCAATATCGTATTAATCCTAAAATGAGATCGCAGGTTGAAGAGTATTTTACAAAAAATAATAATGATAAAAAAAGCGCTCTAAAGCAATTAGAGATATTTATAAGCTATTCCCACAATGATAAGATTTGGGCCGGTCAAATAAAATCACGATTGGAAGCTTACGGCTATAAAACGTTTTTGGCTCATGACGTAATAAAAGTAGATAAAGATTGGCGACTGGAGATTTTAAAGCACCTAAAATCTTGTCAAATATTAGTAGCGTTGATCACCGACTCATTTAATGAGTCAGAATGGACCCATCAAGAGGTTGGGCATTGTATTGGAAATGAAAAAATGATAATCTCCCTTCGGCTTGGAGGAAAGCTCGAGGGATTTTTAGAGGCGCGTCAAGCATTGATCGTTGATGGTGACGACGCCATAAAGATATCAGAAAAAATAATGGCCTGTATAAAAGATAACTCTGAATTTGAAAACGCAATTTAGTATAAAGAGGCAACCTAGGACGGCTGCCGCCCAGAGAAAATATTTTGGGAGCGATTGGAATGTATATGAAGAAGTTATGGAAAATATTTAAGCATAGAAATTATAAATTTAAGCCAAAACCACCAATGTCAACAATGACGCTGGAGCAGTCCTTTAAAATCGTGGGTATTGTGGCTGATGCTTTGGCCGCCAAAGAACCCAATGATTTACACTTTCATCCGATGCGACGACTACAGGGGTATGATATAATTCACATTGACTCCGCCCTGAAACTCCGTCTCGCAAATGATTATTTGATATATTCAAAACGGCTCGATTTTGAAAGTAAATTTGCGGAATCGATTAAAATGTATGGTGAAATTCCCTGGGGTATAATAGGTATCTTTGCAGATGATGATAAGTTTTATCATCTGATCAGCCTAATGGGTACTCCTGAATACAGGCGTTATCTTATAGAACTTATGCCAGATAATTTCGATTTAGAAACCAATAAATTTAAAGATGAAAGGATCAATCGTCTGGAGACGATTGATTCATTTAGCAACTTCTGCAAAGCTATCGGATTTGAAAAACCTGACTTCTGGAAACAGGTTTACGATCGAATAGGTTTGGAATATACATTTGAATCCCCTCACGGAAACATTCCATTTCTAAAGAGTCGCATACATGATAAAGAGTATGAAGCGTAGTAGCTAAGGAAACTCCTTTTTCCCCTTGACACCCCTTTTTAATCGCTATATATTATACCTGCACATTTGTGCCGTTGCTTGTCTGTATTATCGCGGCACTGTGCGTGTAATTTATTGGGGGTGTTATAGTTATGGAAAATCACAGAATCATCGCTCTGGTCGATATGAACGCCTTTCTGGCGTCGGTGGAGCAGGCGCTCAACCCCGATCTGCGCGGCAAGCCGGTCATTGTCGGCGGCGAGCCGGGCACGCGCGGTATCGTGATCTGCGCCTCCTACGAGGCCCGCAAGCTGGGGGTCGGGTTCGGGGTGTCGCTGGCCGAGGCCTACCGCCGTCTGCCCCACGCCCATTTCGTCAAAGGCGATATCAAAATCTATCTCGATTTCTGGCGCAAGGTGCAGGAGATTTTCGACGAGTACACTCCGCAGATCGAGCCGGTCTCGATGGACGAAGGGTATCTCGATCTCACCGGTTGCCGGAGCCGATTCGCACCGTGCGCGAGTTGGGGCAATCGCTCAAGGACAAGATCAGCGACCGGCTCAATATCCGCTGCTCGGTCGGGATTTCGACCTCCAAGATGTTCGCCAAGATCGCCTGCAATATGCGCAAACCCGATGGCCTGACCGTCATCAGCGAAACGCGCGCCCAGGCGATGCTGCCCGACACTTCCGGTGCGCCAGATTCCCAATATCGGCCACAAAACCGAGGAGACGCTGGCCGAGCTTGGCGTCCATACGGTTGGCGATCTGCAGAAGGTGCCGCGCTCGGCGCTGATTGAGCTATTCGGCGTCCGCGGCAGCGAGTGGTACGACTACGCCCGCGGGATCGACAGTCGCGAGGTGCAGCCAGAGCGAATTCCAGAAAACGGTCAGCCGCGAAACCACTTTCAACGCCGACTCGGTCGACAAGGATTTCCTGCAGGGCACACTTTACTATCTGCTGGAGCGCGTCTGCCAGAAGCTTCGCGAGCAAAACCAGGTCACCGGACGGGTCTCGGTCAAACTGCGCTATGTCGATTACTCCTCTAACGATGATGCCCGCACCCTCCCCTTCCCATCCAACGCCGAGGGCGATATTCATTCCGCGGTCAACGCCCTGTTTGAGAAGATCTATACCCGCAAGATTGGCGTGCGGCATCTGGGTATTACCGCCATGAAACTTTCGCCGGCCTTTCGGCAGATTCGTCTTTTCGCCAGCGAGAAATCGTTCGACCTGGCCAATAGTCTCGATCAGGTCCGCTCCAAACTTGGATATCACGCCATCTACACCGGACGCACTCAGCATCTGGGCGATAATTTCCGCGAGGTAGTCGATGGTTACGAGCTTCGTACCCCTTCGCTGTCGCAGTAACTACTCGTTCCTGCACGGCGCCGCCACGCTCGATAGGCTTCTGGAGCGCGCGGCTCGTCAGGGTATGGCTTCGCTTGGCCTGGCCGATCTCGGCGGCCTCTACGGCGCGATACAATTCTATAAGAAGGCCAAAGATTATAGCATCAAACCGATAGTGGGTGTCGAGCTCGAAACCGAAGCCGGACGGATTCTCTTTATCGCCAAATCTATTGTTGGATATGGCAACCTCTGCCGGCTTTCGACAATTGAAAAGCTTGATGAGCGAGTACCATCGCTTGAGGATATATCATTATACGGTAAGGATGTCATCGCGATTGTGTTTGATGTCGGATCGATTGGTTTGTTACATGATATCTTTGGCCGCAACCTCTATTTCGGTCTGGTCAATTTCGGCGATTTGAGAAGCAAGATCAGATTACAAAGGGATATTAAAAGCATTGGCAATATCAAAACCATAGCCGCCAATCCGGTCGCGTTTCTCGATAAAGAGGATTACTCCACTCATCGCGTTCTGCGCGCGATCGGAGAGATCATCCCGATCGATCAACTTAAGGATGATGCCACCGAGGGGCAACTGGCATATTTTAGATCGAGGCCGGAGACTCTCAAGCTTTTTGCGGATTTCCCCGACGCCATCAAAAACACTCTTGAGATTGCCGAGGAATGCAATCTCGATCTGCCAATCGGCAAGCTCAATTTTCCAATCTATGAGAGCGGAGCCGACAAACCAAATACCCGACTTCTATATGAACTGGCCTCCGATGGACTTCATCGACGCTATCCAAAAATGAGCGGCGAGGCAATCTCGCGGCTGGAATATGAGCTTAACGTCATCGAGCGTGCCGGGTTTGTCGACTATTTCCTGATCGTGCGCGATATTATCGAATTCTGCCAGCGCGAGCGGTATCCCCTGCGTGGGGCGCGGCTCGGCGGCATCGTCGATTGTCTCATATTGCCTGGGGATAACCGAGGTCTGCCCGATCGAACAGGACCTCTATTTCCCGCGCTTCCTCAACGAGGCCCGCCGCGATCCACCCGATATCGATCTCGATTTGTGCTGGAAACGTCGTGACGACGTGCTTGAATTCGTCTATGAAAAATATGGCCGTGATCGGGTGGCGATGATCTCAACTACCAACACCTTTGCGGTCCGCGGGGCCATTCGCGAGGTGGCCAAGGCATTCGGCCTCTCCGGAGATGAAATTTCCGATTTCACCAAAGCGTCTTCCCTTCGGGGGCAGCGTTGACGGTATCGCCAAACGGGTTGCCACCAGCCCGGAATGCCGTCATCTGCCGGTTGCCCGGGAACCATATAAGAGCATCATCGAAATCGCCGGCAAGATCGAGGGGTATCCTCGTCACCTGGGAATCCATTGCGGCGGCATTGTGATTGCGCCGGGCAAGCTCCTCGATCTGGTCCCCCTGCAGCTCGCTGCCAAGGGTATCGCCATCACCCAATACGATATGTATTCGATTGACGACCTCGGCCTGGTTAAGATCGATCTTCTAGGCCAGCGCGGCCTTTCCACAATCGAGGAAGCCAGAGATATTATCGCGGCAAAAACCGGCAGTCGTCCGGATACAATTCCCGATAACGATCCCAAAACTTATGAGCTGCTTCGTCGCGGCCGAACGGTAGGCGTCTTTCAGATTGAATCGCCGGGCCTGCGCGCGCTTCTGATTGCCATGAAAACGGCAAATCTCAACGATATTACCCTGGCGTTAGCTTTGATTCGTCCGGGCGCGTCCGAATCGGGAATGAAGAAGGTATTTCTGGAGCGGCTGTTTGGACGGTTGCCGATAGAATATCCTCATCCGCTTCTGGAGCCGGTACTGCGCGAAACCCTGGGCAATATCATCTATCAGGAACAGGTCCTGCGCGTGGCCGAAGCGATGGCAGGCTTTACGCCTGAACAGGGCGACCTTCTGCGTAACGCGATCACCAAGGATCGAATGCATAAAGATTTCGCGCAAATGCGGGAGGCGTTTTTCAGTCAGACCTCACGGCGCGGAATAGAAAGCGCCGTTGCCTCCCACGTTTTCGATCTCATGGCGCAATTTGCCTCGTATGGTTTCTGCAAGGCGCACGCCGCCACCTACGCGGTTCTTGCTTATCGCGGGGCATATCTTAAGGCGCATCATCCGGTGGAGTATATGGCCTCGATGTTGAATAATTTTGCCGGATATTATATCGCCCGCGTTTACGCCGAGGAGGCCCGCCGTTTTGGAGCAGTTCTAAAAACCCCAACAATTGACAGGCCATCGGATGTTTGTTTTGTTGACGGCAAGAATCTGTATATCGGATTGCTTTTTGTAAGAAACCTGTCAAGAGAAACGATTGAGAGAATAATTGAGGCCCGAAAAGTGGGGCCGTTTCGGAGTCTCTTCGATTTTCTGGCGCGGGTACGGCCATCGGTGGACGAGGCCGAGAGCCTGATCCGCGTTGGCGCGCTTGATTGTCTGGGGCAGAGCCGGCCGCAGCTTCTCTGGCTTCAGAAAATGTATGGCGAAAAGAGGCTAAAAAACAATTCCGGCGATCTTCCGATGTTCAATAATTTCATTGAGCCTGAAATACCGTTTGCGCCTGACCTGCCCGATTTCGATATCGACCAGAAACTCAAAGCCGAGCACGAAATATTGGAGATGTCGATAAGCTGCCATCCAATAGAACGGCTTATCGATGAACAATGGGCATATTAAGAGTTTCGAGCTTTCCCGCTTGGAGGGGAAACGGGTGCAGATCGCCGGGCTGGTTGCTGATCGTAAGCGTATCAAGACCAACAACGGCAAGAGCATGGTGTTCCTTACCATGGAAGATGAATATGATATGTTTGAGGTTACCTTATTTCCGGAAGTCTACCAGCGCGTGGGCGAACGCATTTTCCGCAAACCACTTTTGGATATTGAAGGCACAGTGCAAACGGATCAGGGCGGACTAACGATTGTAGCTGATAAAGTAGTGGTACTGGGGTAAGCCATGATTTACTTAGGACGAACGGCTCCGATTTATCTTTAGTTTATCACTATTTTTAATTCGAAAATCTCTTGCGATACTTCCTCCAGATAGGTATAGATTATTATTAATAACTGGAGGAGCATGGCAAATCATAAGACAAAATCATTCTTAAAACTCTTTTGGGACGCTTACAACGAATGGAACAACGATAACGCCTGGAGAATGGGAGCCGCCCTTTCCTACTTCACCATCTTTTCGCTGGCCCCGCTGCTTCTGATTATTATCGTCATCGCCGGTGTGGTATTTGGACGGGCCGCCGCTCAGGGGCAGATCGTAGGCCAAATCCAGAGCCTTATCGGGCCGGACGGCGCATTGGCCATCCAAAACATGATTGCTAACGCCGGCCAATCCCACTCGACGATCGTAGCTACCATCTTCGGAGGCGCCATGCTGATCTTTGGCGCCACGGGGGTATTCGTGCAACTCAGAGATTCGCTGGATACGATTTTTCAAGCCGAGCAAAAACCGATAAGCACAGTCATCGCCTATTTAATAGATCACCTGATTTCATTCGGAATGGTTCTGGCGATCGCATTTCTTCTTTTAGTTTCGTTGATAGTAAGCGCGGCATCCGCCGGTTTCGGCGGTTATATCAGCAATCTTTTCCCCGGTCTCGATAATATTTTGCGGATTTTGGATCTGACAGTTTCATTCGTAGTCATCACCCTGCTCTTTGCATTGATATTTAAATATCTGCCCGGTGTGAAGATTAGGTGGCGCGCCGTATGGGTCGGCGCTGCCATGACCTCCGGCTTATTTACGGTTGGAAAATACCTGATTGGTCTCTATCTCGGCCATAGCGGCGCCAGTTCCATGTTTGGCGCGGCCAGTTCGCTGGTGATCGTCATGCTCTGGACATTCTATTCCGCTCAAATAATGCTTTATGGAGCGGAGTTTACCAAATGTTATAAGAATTACTTGGCCGAAAAAACGCCTGAATCTGAAAAATAAAAATACCGGGCAATGAACGTTACCCGGCAAAAAATCCACTTTTTATCGCTATGTTTTTTTATTCGGTTGAAAAAACGCTGATGAGGTTCAGCCCAAACTGACTGACTGCATAGCCCGGAATCGTCTCAGTTTTTATAATCTGATCGTCAATACCGAGAAACTCCACTTTCAAATCATATATCCCAGGAGCCAGCACAAAATCTGATGCGAAAATTCGGCCGGGAAGAAAGCGGGCGCAGCGCAAATCGGCATTTTCGGAAATATCACTGCCGACATCAACAGCGGCCTTCTTTAGCCAACCCTCAATACCTCCGGTATCGAATTTTTTCTTAAGTTGATGGGTAGCCAATCCCTTGGCCACGGCCCGTCCCACCGAACGTAAATAGATCAGAGTCTTCTTAGCCTCGAATGTCTCCTGTGCGATTTTTGTCACATCTTCAAGAAGACTAAGCTCACCAAGCTCTTTATCGCCGGCCCAAATCCTGACAGATGATATCATTGACGGACGCGGCGTTAACTCCGGAATGGCAAACTTGAAATAGTAATCTTCTTTTACCGGTATGGGAAGCTGCCCGTATTCTGTGTCCTCTTTTTGGGGATCGGTATAGAGGACTTGTACCAGGCCAAGGTCTTTATCGGTTCTGATACGCAAATTAAGCGCTTTTTTTACCGGGCAAAGCCCAACCAGCCCAACGATACTCAAAACGGCTCCGCTATCCGAGGCGTAAACTACGTCAGGCATATTGAAATCATATAATTGAGGCTGGCTTTCGAATGCCTCCTGAAGCTTGTCGTAATCGATTCTGGCGTCATCCCATTTGCCCTCGGAGGCGTACATGTGAAGGCTTAGATATCTGGCGAAGGCGTCGTTGTTAAATCTGACTTTTCCAGGCTGGTAATTAATTCTGACGCCGGCCGTATCAGTGTCCTCACCGCGGTTAAGTGTTTCGGCGGCTTTGACATATTTCTGTTCCAGAAGCCCGAGCTTAAGATCGGCGCGCCGAATTTCAACAAAGAAATCATCGGTTTTTTTTAAAGCCAGATAATTAAGCGCTTTGATAAGATTGGTATACAGGACTTCATAATCTTCTCCGGCGTACTCCAGGACATTATCGTTTAAGAGCATCGAGGTTGCTGCCCGTGAAATGCTCTTGGTGAAAAGTTCTTCAGAGGCATTCTCGGCGGCTGTGAGCCTTTCGTTGCTGCTATCGAATTCCGCTGCATAATGATAAAGTACGCCGGAATCGACAAAATATAGAAAGCGATCCTTCTTGTCGAATTTGACTTTTTCGAACTTCTCTGCGGCTATAGAATAATTGCCGGCATCGAGCTCGGCGGCGATCGGCTTATAGAATTTATCGCGCGTCGCCACCGCTCCGCAGCCCGAAATTATAGAGGCTATCAGCAGGCCCGGGAGAATTCTCCCGAACACCGCCCTGCCAATTACCATTTTACTTTACCCTGGGAGATGCCTTTTTTAATCTCTTTTTCGCCGATCCAGACTTTTTCATTGGTTTCAAGATTTATCAGCTCATAGTTGGTTTGATAAAATATAGTGCGCTTTCCTTCGATTTCGTCGGTGATGGTTTTGACCGAGCCAAGTAGAATAAAATCAGCGCCAACTTCTTTGCCGGAACGCTTCATCGTTTCCTCGGAGGCGTTCTCCTGCTGATCGGCGCGTTCATTGCGAATCTCACCTCTCTGATCGCGGCTGGCTACAAATTTTACCTTACCGGAGTTGATCAACTCGCGTTCGAAATCGCTGGTGAAAATATCGGTGTCGATATGCTCGCTGCTCATATTGCGGATAGTGCCCACCGTGACTACCGGCTTTTGGCCTTTGGCTTGAAGGAAATCAGTGAGCCAGGTTTTGGCCAAACAGTCTGAGACCATTTCCTGGGCTACCAGCTTGGCATCGGTATCATTCCATTGACCGCTTAAATCGGTCACCGAATCCGCCGGCAGGCGGCTGACCTGGCGATGTGAACTGCATGAAAGCATAGCCAGTATCGCTATTATTAGTATTGCTCCTTTTTTCACGATTCCTCCTTCTTTTGATTATGCCTTAAGTTAATAATCTTCAATTGCGTATTGGAGATAATAAGACTCAGATTGCCCGCAGGCAAGCGCTGAATTTTAAAACTAATTATTGTTTTTTTGTTTTATCTTCGATGTTCCGCTTCAAAAAAATTGCCTTCATCAAAATTTAATAAGTGCTCGTTTTTCTACGGATACTTTTATCTCAGGTTTCCCGCGAGTAATTGAAAATTACAATTAAGAACTCGTTAAATGCGCTCATCCAACAAAGCAAATTGAAGTCATATTCTACAAATGAGCATGTTTTTCAAAAAGGATGTTTTACTGTTTTATGAGAATTACCGACATAGGGTAATTCTATTTTAATTGAATAAATCCAAATACGTGGAGATGCGCGCCTATCATTCCCCTGAAATCAAAAATATGCCTTGCCTTGCGAAGGTACAAATCCGCTTCAATTAATAGCACTTCGTTTGCATAAAATAATTTGAAATGTAACTATTCCCATGGTGGCGTAATCCCGCAAACCATTAATTGCCAATAACATATAGCAAATCCATCAAATACCATGCCACTGGCACGGCAATTGATTTAAACTGTAACAGGGGGAAATGTTAAAATGAAAAATTTGAAACTAATCTGCATATACACCATCCTGCTAGCGATTCCAGCATTTGGGTCCCAGGATAAGTTTATTACCGGCATAATAAGCGGTATTGGCAGCGAGCCGTTGGTTGGGACTGCCGTAATTGTTAAATCTGGAGAGAATAACCTAGGCGGAGTCGTCAGCGGGCCGAATGGCGAATACAGCATCAAAATTGCCAATGTGAAAGAAGATACGCTTATAGTTAGGGCATCATCTATCGGATATGAAGATAGAATCGTAAAGCTCTTTTCCAAGTCCGATACCAGTGTCATCAACTTTAATTTGCATGAAAAACCGATTGAGCTTGGCACTATCGTGGTTTCTCCCAAGTCTCGCGAAGCGGAGCTGATGACCTCGATGAGTTCGGAAAAAATCGATCTCGCCTCGAGGCACTCTCTTGTCACCACCAATCCAATCAGCGCCATCAGGCAGGCACAATTAGTACGCGAAGGTTCCAGTTACTCCTCCAAACTCCGGATCAACGGCACCAGTCCGATTTATTATCTCAATGGAATCGAAATGGGATATGACCCCAATCACTATGGCATGTTCTCGATCGTTCCCGGTTCGGCGGTCGGCCAGATTAGATTTTTCCCACAAGGCACAAACGCCTCTTCAAGCTCTCCCTCGATAATACAGTTTGGCACTATTCAGCCATTTGATAGCAAGCCACACAGCGAAATGGACCTTTCATTTGTCGAGGGCACAGGGTCGGTTTCTTTGGGAAGTAATAACTACTATCTGCTTTCAACGCTACGGAAATCGGTGCTTGATAAAATTGCGAATAAAATAACCCCCGACTCCAAACAAGTCACTATACCTCCGACAGCGTTTAAAGACATCTTCATATCCAGCGGCCTCAAGATATCTGATCACATAAAGCTGTTAAACGATAATTACGATGTTAAGGATAATCTTTCGTATAATTTGGGAGCTTCGTCCAACAATCCGGGCGGTATTAATACTTATCAAAATACGGGAGAGCGCTTTTCCGGAGTACGCTTTGAGGGCTTATACCAGCATCTTTCATTCAAACTTAATGGCGCAGTAAAAGAAGGTCGTGAACATTACAAAGCGGTTTCGATTGGAGGCGATTCTTTAAGCTCCTTTTATGTGGATTTAAATACTCAAATCGTGACACAGGTGGCAGATTTCGAAATGAATCTTCTCTTTGGCGGAACCCGGATTACCCTTGGCAATAATCTGAATTATGTCAAGGGGCGTCAGATTCAGCTTCGCCAAAACAACTGGAACTTCTTACCGCCCGATGCCAATAGCGATAATCCCTTCATCTATCAAAGAGAGTTAAACCACTATTACGGTGCTTATAATTCCATATCCGACCAACTTACTGACGCCGGTTACTTATCGGTTAAGCAATCGTGGGGTTTGTTTGAGATAGAGTCTGGTTTAAGAGGTGAATACCTCCGCGATCTTGGAGAAAAAAACGCTCTGCTTTGGAGAAACTCGCTTCTATTCAGGAGCCCCGGGTTTGGTTTATGGGGATTATCATACGGTACATACGCCAACAGCCCAGTAAATAGAATCCTCGAACCCTACCAGATATTGGTGATGGCAAATCTATCAAAGCTTCGTCCGGTGGAAACAAGCTTATCTGCCATAAATTGGGCGGCTGGGCCATTCAAACTCGGCGCATTTAAAAAAGAAATCAGGAATATTCCACGACTTATCCCGGATTTCAGTCAGGTAAGTGAAGATGGCACTGCCGGCAAAGACTTCCTTGTGATGCGGTCGGATGGACAGATTAACTCCTACGGGGGGGATGTAACTTTTGAGCTAAATAACTTTCACAGGTTTGACTTTTTCGCATTCTACGGTTACAGCCATGCCGTGAAGATTACTCAAAACATAACGGTACCGTATGAATTAAATGCCCCCAATAAACTTTATACGGAACTCGGGATTAGAATAAATCGTCACTTCAGGATTGGGGGAAAATTTCCCTCCATACCGGCTTCCCGTATACGCAGCTAACCACTCCAAACGGTGTAGTGAATACTAACCGGTATACAGAGTCCTTTTATCGAGGAATCATTAGTTCGGAAAACTCCGCGAAATTTCCCACTAATATGAGTACGGATTTTAATGCGGATTTAAATTTCGGCCGCTTTCAGATTAATGCCAACATTTCCAACATCTTTAATTATCAAAACCCGATTATAAGAACGGCAGATGGTTTCGTTTATGACGCCGGTATTTTGCCCAGCTTGGGAATTAGTTATAAATTTTAAGTGTCTATAATGGAGTTTCGCGAAGGTTCTTTCGACGTTATTTGAGAACCGTGGCTTTAATGGTCTTGGAATAGCCGCCGCTCGAAAGGCGAACCAGATAAGTTCCTGATGGCAATCCCGATGCATTCCATACAATTGAATGATCGCCTGCTTCATAAAACCCGGTGGCCAGATGGGCCACCAACCGTCCGGTAAGATCATACGCCGCCAGATTAACTCCCATTCTTCGCTCAAGAGAAAAATCAACCGTCGCCTGAGGATTAAAAGGATTGGGGTAAACTCTTTTAATTTCAAACATCGATGGCAGAATTTGGTTGCCATCATCAACGGCATCAACATCGGTTAAAAGCAGAGTAATAAGGGAATTGGTATCCCCGAGGTAAATATTGTATCCCTGGGCATAAATTCCAACGGCTGTTCCCGGGCTATTGTATGTAGCGATAATATTCGGATAAGCAGGAATGGCAACAGAAACGGCCAAGGCCCCAGTAACATCATCGGCGATATAAAGCAGCGTATCGGAAAGCGAGGCGTCATTTACATAGCCCGGCGTTTCAATTTCCGATACGAAATTAGGATGGGCCGGATCTGAAAGAGAAAGTATCTTAACTCCGCCAAGGCCATCAGAAAGATAGATGTAGCCGTTTCCACCGGTTACATTCGAGGCGTCACCGCCCGAGCGATAGGTATCGACCCAGATTGTGGTATCGGGAGTGCTGATATTGAATGTTTTGAGACCATTAACTGAGTTGGAAACGTATAAGTAATTTCCTTGTCCCCAGATCCCGGTCGCAAAGCTGCCTGTCAGATAACGTGATACGCCCTGAGGAGAAGCCGGATTCGAAATATCAACGATACTTATACCACCATTAAAATCCGATATGTACGCATAATTCCCTAAGATATATATATTGGTAGCCTGTCCCGGCGTATCCCAATTCGACACATACTGAGGAGCATGAGGAAACGCAATATCTATTATGGTCATTCCGTGGTTCCAATCGGCCACATAAGCATAATGTCCCGCTAAAGTAACCGAGTTGGCCAACCCGACAGTATTATATCCTGAAACGCGTTGAGGGCTTGGAAGGTAGGAAATATCGATTATTTCCAGACCGGCATCCCAATCGCCAAGGTAAGCATAACTCCCCTGGACTACCAGATCGTGAGGCCGTCCGCTGGTAACAAGCGAACCCTGAAATGCAAGATGCCATTGAGCCTGTGAAATGCCACAAAAAAAGCAGGTAAAAACAATAAATGATACAGCTAATTTGCGTAATCCCCTAATTATCATATAAACACCTCAATCTCTGTATCGGCGCGATAGCGTGCGCTCTTGATGGGGTCGCAAAATAGTCTGCCGAAAACAAGCCGAATTACTGCATCCGCCAATCACATCAGTTTAAAATACCTGCCTGCAGGGCAATTGCAAGTTATTTTTCATCTTAACCTTGGCCCGGCAATAAGCCTCCATATTAAATATTTACTGCTATCGCTAAAATCCGGTTTTTGCTTGACTGCTTATCGACTCTATATTAAATTAAATCAGAAGTATTTTAAAAATATTATATATCGAGAGTGGCGCTTTTAATGCGTTACGGACTTAAACATCTTATTTAACCAAAGGAGGGTTTATGACCAAAAAAGTATCTATTGCGGGATTCATTGTTCTTGGCATCCTGATTTTCGGGTTGTTGGGAATTGTATATGCACAACCGGAGGAAAGGCCCGCCTTGGAAAAGGCTAAGGGTAAAATCGAGATGACAAAAGAAGAAGCTCCGGGATTGGTTTCGGCCGGAGAGTATATTGTAACCTTAGGCGGGTGTAACGATTGCCACAGCCCCAAAGTGTTTACGGAGACAGGGCCGCACCCTGATATGTCTCGTATTCTTTCCGGCCATCCGGCTTCTGAGGCCATACCTGCGGTTCCCACCGGCGTCATTGGGCCGAATACCTGGGGATTCATTGGAAACAATGGTATGACCGCCTGGGCAGGGCCCTGGGGAGTAAGCTACACATTCAACTTAACTCCTGATCAGGCCACTGGCATCGGAGCTTGGACCGAGGAAACCTTCATTCAAGCCATGCATACCGGCAAGCACATGGGTGCAGGTCGGCAAATCTTGCCTCCTATGCCCTGGTATGAAATTGGCAAAGCTAAAGATTCTGACCTCAAAGCAGTGTTTGCCTATTTGAAATCCCTGAAGCCGATCAATAACCAGGTACCTCAGCCTACCCCGCCGGCGGCGGGCATGAACAAACCTTGATAATAGGCGATGGGGTTGCCTACTTAATCAAAAATTGCGAAACCGGGGCCGCTACAGGCCCCGTTATTATAATCACCAAGTTCGTTTCGGCCGGGGAAGATTAACCAGGTATAAAATTAGAATTGGCCTGGAAAGGAGTGTGCTTATGAATGAATCCGAATCGCCTCAGGAATATCATAGGAAATTCGCTGTGGAGTTATTCAATCGGACCTGGCAGCTCCTTGAATTGGAGCTTCGCAGCGAGGACGATAATGAAAAAATGCTTCAATGCGCTTATGCCTCCTGCTACCATTGGCGCGAAGCGGGAACCGCTCTTCATCAGGCGAGAGGAGAATGGATGATATCACGCGTTAATTCCGTTTTGGAAAGATCTGAAGCTGCCCTTCATCATGCCAAAAGAACCTTAGCTATATGCGATCAAAACGGATTTGGTGATATCGACCTGGCATTCGCTTACGAGGCCATGGCCCGAGCTCTGGCCGCCGCGGGGAATAGTACCGGATACGAAAAATATTTTGCGTTAGCTCAGGAGGCTGGAGGGAAAATCAGGGAAAAGGAAGATCAAATTACGTTTTACGATAGCCTCAACGCCGGTCCTTGGTTTGGAATGCATTAAAATATAAAAAAACAGGCCGCTGGAATTCCTTCCAAACGGCCCGGAACACTCTTTAAGAATCTTGCCTTTACGGTACAAATCGCAATATATCAACATTACTGCTGGTAGCCACGTAGAGATAGTTGGGGCCGTGGGCTATTTCGGCTACACTACCGCTTACATCGACGCGATCTATAAATACCAAACTATCCGGATGATCCTTATAGTCGAGCGCATAAACCACGCTGGAGTTAGATCCCGCAAATAAAATTCCATCTCCGGTAACAACTGATGTCATAATCTGCCCGGAAGAATAATGCGACAAAAATCCAGGATTCCCCGGATTTTTAATCGATAGAGCGATTAAGCCCTCGGAGCCAACGGCGATAAAAGCAAAGGTATCTATCACTGCAACCCCCAGACCCTGCCCCGGAAGATTGTATGTAGAGACGATTTGGGAGGCGTTGGGGTTTGTGCAATCAACTATATAGAAACCGTTATTGCCCACGAGGAAAGCCGTATCGTGACGTGCAACGACGTAGTTTAATAAATCCTGAAAGATCCTTCGGGAATATAACGCCAGATTCGATGTCGCGAGAATGGAGAGCCCGTCGTTTTCCGCCGCCAAAATTACATTATCTGAGGCTGCCACATCTCTTGCCAGGCTTTGCGACCCGTAACGGTTGGTAGGAATAAGAGAGTCGACATTCTCGAAATTGGCCATTTCAACTCCCTGGTCGCGATCTGCAATATAAACAAAAGGAAACGAAACCGCCGCATGTTGAGCCGGGCCGGTAGTGGCCAATCGCGAACGGAAAAGCGGTTGGGATCTCATCGTAATGTCCAGCACTTCCAAGCCGGCATCACCGGTGGAAATAAATAGAACATTATAATAATTCGCTATTCCAAGCGCATGCTGCGATCCCGGCCGATAAGTTGATATAAACGAAAAACCGCGCGTGAAATTAGGTGTGACATGGATTGCCTGAGCAGTATAGGTCGTGTCGGCTGTTGTGCCCACTGCGTAAATGAGGCGACTGGTCCCGCTTGTATAGGAGAAAATATTCCAGAAGTATTGGAATGGAGCTACCGAATCGGTTGCCACTAAAACGCTATCGATATAAAAGTCTACTCTCCTGAATGTGTAACCCGCGCCAGGATTGGCTGTAATATAGACAGGGTCAGTTAGCATTGCTCCGTCAGCAGGACTGCCAATTGAGATTGGAACAATCACTGATGGCGTAGTTGGGCTAGTACTACAGGCCATTACGCCTAAAAGCATCAAAAAAACAATGAATACGAGCTTAGTTTTCATAATATCTTCCTTTTTTCATCCCCGCTTATAATTATCGGCTAAAGTTTTGGGATATAAAGCTATTTTTATGGGGATAATAAAGAGTAATGATTGCCACTTGTTAATAAATCGCATTAGGCCGTTTGTCAAACCTAGGATATTAAACGAATTTCTATTTCGGTTTTCCGCTTTAGGGGCTAAGCCGGTAAATTATATAGCCAAATTCGCCGCGAAACATGAGCTTTTGGCCGTTTTCATATAGCCTGCAATTTTCGAAAGCGTATGGGAAATGCACCACACTCCATGATTTACTACTAATATCCACAAGTGCCAGATCATCGCCATTGTAAAGAATCGCTAAGGACCCGTTACTCGAAATTGCGGCTTCAATCCAGGGATATGGCATCGGCGGTATAGTCTGGTGTATAAAGCAGACTCCAATCCAATGTTGAATAAATTTCGGGTCTCCCTCCGCGCGGCACCTGAATCAAATAATTGCCCTCTGCGGCTATAGCGACGACCCTGGGATTTGCAAAGCTCTTGAGCCTTTTTCCGGAGAAATCAACTATCCAAAGCGGGCTGCCGGTATCTGAGGACTCCTCTCTCAGAATCAGAAATTTACCATTTTCGCTCGTCGTAAGCGACAACGCGATGGCGCCATCGAGAGTATCATTGAAAATCTCATTGAGCTTGGAATCAAAAGCATAGAGAATCGGTTTGACACTGTTATCGTTTCCTATGGGTACTTTAAACCGATTTACGGCCATAAAGATAGTGTTCTCGACCGGGATTACTGAGGTATAAATGTCGCCATCCTCATAGATTTCCTTGTTTAGAAACTGCTTTTGGGCCACCGGGCTACCGTCAAATTTTGTAAGCGTTGCTTTCCCAAACCCACCCAGAATAAAAGCATTCTCGCGTTCCAGCGGTATGCCCATCCCAACCGCTCCCAATGAGGCGCTATCGATTTTACTTAATATAATTTCGCCCGTAGACTTATAAAGTCTATGAAATGCGCCTTTGGTGCTGTCGCTTAAAGGACCGAAAACATAAACAAGATTCCCCTCGGCGGATTGAGTAACCTTAGTTTCCTTAGCCTGCGGAAGACTATCTTGCCTAATCTCTTTGCCATCAGGTCCCAGAAAAAGAATCTTCCCGTTGAACACCACCACCGCTGGATAAGCGTCATCGTTTTCACTTTTCAGGCAGATTTTCTTGACCGGTTCGCTGTAAAGCTCTTGCTGAATCTTAACGTATTGAATCGACGAGAATTTAAGCGTGTCGGGCGGTCCCGCCGAAGCATGCGGCGAAAAGGCCAACGCGATGGCGCCAAGAAAAAGCAATTTCAAATACAACGGGATTCTCACTTTTTATGTTGCCAGCACCTGTCTGTACCGGGTTGGGCCAGACGTTTACAACGGGTGCCGTCCTGGGTGATCATAGTGCAGCGTTTACGTTCTATTTTTACGGAAGCGCTATCTGCTTTTTGAGTAATCTCTGATCCGGCTCCAAGCCTGTAGTACTGGTAAATGATGAGGGAATCAGAGTGAGCAAGTAATTCATCGCGCGAAATAAAGAATTCTTTACCGTTAGTGCGGGCCCGGAAATAGAGTTCGCCACCGAATATAAAAACCGAGTCCCCCGAATGGAGCTTAAGAGAATCAAAGGGTGGCGTTATAGGTGGAGAAACGGGTATCGCCAGGGAATCCGCGTTTTTAATATCCGCTGGTGTCTGGTTTTGGCCTGCCGCAATTGAATAAATCGAAATAAACAGTAAGGGAATTAATATTAGCCGCTTCATGCCCAAAAGATAGCATCAATTATCCAAAAAACAAGGAGCTTTTTTACGGTTTAATTATCTTTGATTCAAGCAAGATTCGGGTGGATATTCTTAGTTTTTGGCTCATATTTATGAATATAAATTGAAGGAGAAATAAAATGATTAAATACACAACCCTGAAGACCCCCATAGATGCGATGCTCGGAGCCGAACATGAGGGCAAGCTTTGCTATCTTAATTTTATGGATTGTACCGACAAAAAGGATCTAATTGCCTTGGAAAAGCAATATCAAACGTCACTTGAGGAGGGTGATTCACTTGTCCTGGAATCACTCAAGAACAGCTAAGCGCCTATTTTGACGGCAAATTAAAACATTTCAATCTGCCCCTTATTTTTACCGGAACCGAATTTCAGAAATCGGTTTGGAAACGACTTATGGAAATTCCATTCGGACAAACGGTCAATTATGGCTCAATTGCGGCAAAACTTGGAATCCCTAACGCCTCGCGGGCCGTTGGCCGTGCCAACGGTTCAAATCCAATATCAATAGTAGTACCTTGTCATCGGGTAATCGGGAAAAGCGGTGAGCTTGTAGGGTACGGCGGTAAGATTTGGCGCAAAAAATGGCTGCTTGAGCATGAGGGAGTACTTCAAAAGAGCGTAGAATTATAAATCGTCGATAACACCGTAAACCTGCCTGGGAGCCAGGTATTCGGGGTATTTATCCAACAGCTTCCGACGAACCTCAAAACAGAGATGACAAGCATCGATATAGCCGGCGCTTGTGTCAAAATCAAAGGTTCGGGCGAGTTCGGCCGGCCCGCCTTTTATTAGGGGAGCAATTATAGGATGTAACTCGGGCTTGTACGTTTCAAATATTTTCCTTAAGGAGACTTGATTAATATTTCCAATCGTAAGTCCCTGGCAGAGATGCACAAAGCCGAAGGCGTCGATATGGACTCTTCCGGGATCAGCCAGTTCCTCGTGAGGGCACTCATTGAAAATAGCATAATCACGCCGCGGAAGGTTTTCCGATAATTTATCAACGGCACGCCCCTTGAAGAGAACGTCGCCCCCAACCACCGGTTCGCCCTGCCATTTTTTATCATCATGGATTATTTTAGGCGCCTCGATACAAATGGAGCTGCAGGGAATCCCAAGTTCTTTTGCGGCCTCGACCGCGAATTGCGGATTTTTATCATTTTCGCCGTGAAATGTGTCGCCCGAAACGCTCAGATCGCTAATTCCAATTTCTGCCAGAGGCCGAAGCCACAGCCGGGCATCTTCTTTAGACGTAGCCCAATAAGCGTTGGTGACAACTCCAACTTCAAATCCCATTCCCTTCGCCAGGCGAAGCGATTCGACCAGTAGCGGGTAGTATAAAAACGGCTCGCCGCCCTCGAAATAAGCTGTGTTCACAGTTGCGATTTCTTCCATCTGGGCCAAGACCGCTTTTATTTTATCGAGCGTAAAAACGCCTTCCGAGGATGGGCCGCAATACAGGAAGCAATGGTCGCATTCATAAACGCATTTATAGGTTAAAAGAAAGTGGACACCGGTAAGCATAGAGACCTCTGTGTTAAATTTAATGCTATAGATAACAATAGTAAAGAAATAACTGGCAGGTATTAACTTGTAATCATGTAACATAATTGTTATGAATAACTTGACAGCGCCGGGTTTCGAGATAAATTATATGTATTAATCATTATCCTTGCTTCTGTCTTGATTTGGGAAATTTAGATCTTTGAAGAAAAGGAGATGTGCCATGAAGTTAGTATTTATATTTGTTTTGGGGTTGATATTTTTATTGCCGCTTCTCGCTATTGCTGATAGCGGGATAAAAATTGCAGAGCTTACCAACGGGCAAAAATATATCGCCAATCAAATTTTGATTACCAATGAGTATGATGCTCCGTCATATTTAACAGGCCAGGCGGATGCAGGATTTGCCATAACCGGAGTCGTTTCGGTTGACGAGCTTTGCAGGCAATACGGCGTTGTATCGGTAGAACCGCTTTTTCGGGGACGGCTCACCAAGCCAACTCTCCTCCGAGAAATTTCCAGAATCTATATATTTACCTTCACGGATGACGTTGATGCTACATCCCTTTTGCAGGTGTTCGCGGACAATCCGTGGATCGAATTTGCCGAGTTGCTGTATCTCCCTCATCTAAATTACGTGCCAAATGATCCCCGAGCGAGTGACCAGTGGTACTTGTCCTTTACCCAGGCATATCAGGCTTGGGACCTGGTCCGCGGCGACACCACCAAACATGCTATAATCGGAATAGTCGACTCCGGCGTGCATTGGGATCATCCCGATCTGGCTGCAAATATCTGGATAAATTTGGGAGAGGATATCAATCACAACGGCATCTTTGACAATGGCGATCTAAATGGGATAGACGATGACAGTAACGGCTTTATTGATGATGTCGTTGGCTATGATTTTGGAAATAACGATTCGGACCCATCAGACGATGCCGTGCCGCACGGAACCGCCGTCGCCGGTTGCGCATCCGAGGTAGCTGACAATTCTCTTTTAGGAGCAGGCATAGGTTTTAACGCCAGGATAATGTGCTTAAAAGGCTTTAACGATACCAATGGCGGTACAAATCTTTATCAGGCTTTTATCTACGCCGCGGACATGGGAGCGCAGATTATTAATTGCTCGTGGGCCTCACCATTCAGCCAAGCCGGACAAAATTTAATGGATGCTGCCTGGGCAGAGGGAGCGTTGATTATCGCTTCCGCAGGAGGAGGCAGCGACACCTCCAGGGTTTACCCGGCAGGATACAATCATGTTATGGCCGTAGCTGCAACCGACAACCTGGATCACCGAGCGCCATTCTCAGGATATGGGCCATGGGTGGATATTTGCGCTCCGGGTGCGGATATATGGACTACCTATGGTCAATCTGAATTTGTTAACTATTCCGGCACTTCCTTCTCGGCCGGACTGGTCTCTGGTCTGGCCGCCCTGGTCTGTGCCTGGCATCCGGGTTATACTAATGATCAGATTGAGAATATCATCAAGATTTCTGCTGATACCATTCCAAACAATAACGGTTTGCTTGGCGCGGGCCGGATTAACTGCGCCCGCGCGGTTAATCTGATTCTCTCGGGAATTGAAGATATTCCTAAGGTCCCCGACCAATTTACCCTATGCTCCAATTATCCCAATCCTTTCAACGCTCAAACCACGATCAGCTATGAACTGGCAAAGCGATCTTATGTCTCGCTGGATATTTACGATCTTCTGGGCCGAAAAATAGGTTCGCTTCAAAATGAATATCAGGACGCCGGGATGCACTCCGTAGTATGGAATGCGGGCGATTTATCGTCGGGTCTATATTATTATCGTCTCCAGGTTGGAGATTTGAGCCAGGTTAAAAGGTGTACATTAATTAAATAATTCAATATTTTTGCCCCATTAAGTATAAACAAATGTTCGCGTTGAGGGCTTTCCTGGCAGTATAACAACCGCTATTGCAATGGCTTACGCCGCCCCTGGTTCTCCTAAAAACAACCTTATAAAAATCTCTTGACAAAAACGCAACCTTTTCTGATATTTCAGCGTATTCAGAATAGGATGATTAGTCAACAGATACGGAAGGAAAAATAAAATGCCAAAGAAAACGAAAAGCTGTTGTGGACCCGGAGACGCCAAGGGAGCGGCGGCCTGCTGCGTTGTGGAGGCAGTGGTTAGCGTGGACGAGCGCGGACAGATGGTCCTGCCAAAGGAGATACGCGAAAAAGCAGGAATCGAAGCCGGAGACAAGCTGGCTATCATCAGCTGGGAAGATAATGGGAAAGTTTGTTGCATCTCGCTAATGAAGGCCAATGAGTTTGCGGGAATGGTCAAGGTTGCTCTCGGACCGATGATGAAAGAAATAACTGGATAGCTTTAATATAAATACATTTAGAAGGAGATAAATATGGAAGACGATTTAAAGCTAAAAAAAGCGGTTCGCGAGGGTTATGCCCAAATCGCGAAAAAAGGAAGCTCTTGCTGTGGATCGGCGAAAACATCGTGCTGTGGAAGCGCCAACTCGGCCGACCTCATCAGTAAAGGTATCGGCTATAGCAAAGAAGAGTTATCGACGGTCCCGGATGAATCCAATCTTGGTTTGGGATGCGGTAACCCTATAGCATTGGCATTGCTCGAACCAGGCGAGACCGTTCTCGATCTTGGCTCCGGCGCCGGTTTTGACTGCTTCCTGGCGGCTAATAAAGTCGGGTCCAAAGGCAAGGTAATCGGAGTAGATATGACGCCCGAGATGATTGAAAAAGCGCGAATCAATGCCAAGAAAGGCAACTATACTAATGTCGAATTTCGCTTGGGCGAGATCGAAACTCTTCCGGTGGCTGATTCCTCGGTCGATATCATCATCTCAAACTGCGTTATAAACCTGGTGCCCGATAAAGCGCGCGTTTTTTCCGAGGCTTTCCGAACGCT
Organism: uncultured candidate division Zixibacteria bacterium; assembly: GCA_963801605.1. GTDB lineage: Bacteria > Zixibacteria > MSB-5A5 > UBA10806 > UBA10806 > UBA10806. The sequence continues at coordinate 633,169 of CAWDFP010000006.1, read as the reverse complement.
TAAGCCAGGCGGACGGCTAATGGTATCGGACATTGTCCTTTTGGGAGCGCTACCCGAGTTTATTGCTAAATCGCTCGACGCTTATGTCGGCTGCCTTTCGGGGGCAAGCCTTAAGAGTGAATACCTCAAGATAATCGAGGACGCCGGCTTTATAAATGTCGAAGTCATGAGCGAAAAATCGTTCGGACTGGAGTATATGGCCGATGATCCTACCGCCAACGCTATCATAAAGAAGATGGATCAACCCATCGAAAAAATTGCGGCTGAGGTTGAAAAGGTCGTTGCCAGCATAAGAGTAAAGGCCATAAAGCCGGGCAAATAAAAGACGGTATTAGAAAAGGCGCTGGATTGCTCCGGCGCCTTTTTTTATCGAAATCGCATTACTTCTATTATTCCGCTCTTAAAGCTTCGATAATCTTGATACGCGAGGCTCTGACCGCCGGAAGAAATCCGCCAAGGAAACCCATCATCAACGCGAATATCATGGTGTTAATGATTATCCCCGGCGACAGGGCAAACTTGAAAGTAAGATCGGAAAACGTATTCCAGTTAATCGTTGATACGCTCAAAAACTGTAAGAACGAAGCCGCCACCAAACCGAGTGCTCCTCCCAAAAAAGAAATTGCCAATGCTTCCAGGAGGAAGGCGCTCAAAATGTTTCGCCGCCTGAATCCCAAAGCGCGCATGGTGGCGATCTCCCTGGTGCGATTGGCCACGGCCGCATACATGGTGATCATGGCGCCGATGATGGCCCCGAGGCTGAATACTGTGCTGATGATTTGTCCCAAAATCTTAATAAAATTAGCGGTGAATGCGGATTGCTCGTCATAATACTGTTTTTCGCGCTTGACATCGACAGTCATTCTGGGATCGGATGTAATTTTGTCGCGAATATCGGCGAAGCGTGACGGATCTTTCATGCGAAAGGTCATCGAGGAAAAGACGGGCCGTCCAAACGCCGGCATAAGCTGATTAACATCACCCCAGATTTCAGATTCAAATGACGCGCCACCGGCCTCGAATATCCCCACAATCGTCCAATCGGTCATACCGAATGTGATAGTTTCCCCCAACTTGCAGCCCTCGAAACCATCGCTTATTTTTTTGCCCACAATAATCTCGGTTTTCCCAAAATCGAACATTCGTCCCGCTGTAATCTTTACCCCTTTATGAACCGAGAGAGACATTGGCTCGATGCCGCGAACCATGACATTGGCAAACTTCTGGGTGCCAATTCGGTTTTTATTTATGAGCACTACGCATTCGCCGGTGACCAATGGTTGGTCGTTTTGATCTAAGGCAATATCGGGCAGGGTTTGAATAACGCCCGCCTGGTAGCGAGTGACGAAACTTTGAATCTCGGTGCTGGATGATTCTCTGATGATGATAGCATTTTCATCACTGCCCGAGGCCACCAACGTTTTTTTAAGGCCATCCGCCAGCATCAAAACCGCCGCAAAAACAAAAACAACCAGAGTTACGCCAAAAATCGTGAGCAAAGTGGTCATGCGACGAGCCACCAGACTTCGAAAAGAATATTTAAAGGGAACCATCATACTTATCAGCCTACGTTGCGCAACCCTTCGACGATTTTAATTTTAATCGCTCTATATATGGGGAAAAACGACGCCAATATCCCCACCAGGAATACAAATATGGCGGCCAGTAAAAACGTAAGTCCGGTGATTTGAAAACCCGAGAAAAAGTTTTGAAGCACCTTTCCCAGCCCTTGAAGCATCGGGAATGTAAGGAATACTCCCAGGCCACCGCCCACCAACGCGATAAGAAGCGATTCGCCTAAAATAAGACCGCTTAAATGATAAGGTCTGAACCCCAACGTTTTTAGGACTGCATATTCCGAAATTCTTTCTCGGGCGCTCATGGCCATTGTATTTACCAAAACTAATAAAATGATCCCGATTATCAGGAAACTCATGATACGCAAACCGGTTATGATAGCGTCCATTTGAGCTAAAAACCCCAGACTGAATGCTTTTTCAGTTTCGGTAATAGTCTCCGCAGACGAATTTTTAAACATGGCGTCAATGGTGGCGCTTATCTCCGGGCCTTGCGATGGATCGGCGATCTTCACAACATACCAGCCTACGCGCCCGGACATTTCCGGGACTGTTGTTTTCATCTTATCATCGAGATATTCATAATGAAAGAGGAATGAATTTTCATCCACTCCGGGCTTGTCGCCTTTATAGATGCCTCGTAAAATAAAATCCCAATCGCCCGGGTAAATTTGACCGGTTAGACGAATCGGGTCGCCTATTTTCCAGCCAAAACGCTCCGCAAGCTTGGTTCCCGCAATGGCTCCTGATTTATCTTTGAGGTACTGCTCTTTCTCCTCCGGGGGGACTACAAACTCGGAATAGATATCCAAATAATAATCCGGCCCCACTGCGAAATTAGGGAAAAAATTCTTTTGATCGTTTTTATAAAGGCCGCCAAACCAATTACCGTAGCCGACACTGGTGACTCCCTGAACGCCTTCGATACGCTGCTTGTATGCCTGCGGCAAATCAAAAATGATAGAGACCGCGTTTCGCGTTATAAGACGATCAGGAGGCAGAATATCCGCGCTGGCATAGTAGGAGCTTATCATGGTTCGGATAACACAGAAAGCCAGCGTGGCGATTGCCAGGCCCAAAATCGTGAGCATGGTCCGAAGTTTATGCCGTCCGGCGTTACGGACTATCAGCCTGACATACCACATCGCTTAGACCAATTCTCCCTTGTCGAGATATCTGTGCACTGTGGCTTTCTCAGCCGCTCGAGGGTCGTGGGTCACCATAATAATAGTCTTCTTGAATTCGGTATTAAGACGGGCCAAAAGCGCCATAACTTCCTGGGCAGAATTTTTATCGAGATCGCCTGTAGGCTCGTCGGCAAGAATCAGGGTTGGATCCGTTACTAACGCCCGTGCTATCGCCACTCTCTGTTCCTGCCCGCCGGAAAGTTGCCTTGGATAGTGACGAATACGATCCTCGAGGCCAACTACCGACAGCGCCAGTTCGACATGCTGTCGCCGATCCCGTTTCGAAAGATGCGTCAGTAATAGCGGCAGCTCAACATTTTCAAAGGCGGTTAATACCGGCATGAGATTATAAAATTGAAAGACAAACCCCACATGACGCGCCCGCCAGGAAGCTAAGGCCGATTCGCCAAGCTGGCTGATATTGATATCACCAACAGCAATTTTCCCCGCGCTGGGCTTATCGATCCCGCCGATTAGGTTTAGTAAAGTGGTTTTACCGGAACCTGACGGTCCCATAAGGGCCAGAAATTCCCCGTCGTGAATGTCGAGATTAATATTGTCAAGCACCGGAATCTTGATGCTATCCCGGTGATAACTTTTGTTCACTTTTTCAAGTTTGACCAAAACAGCGCACATTACATTCCTCTATTCTACGATTTTCACCTTATCGCCGGCCTTTAATTCCGGAGGAGGCGATACGATCACTTTCTGGCCGGGCCGCAAACCCCCGGTAATTTGCGTGAGATTGCCAAGCCTGGTACCGACGGTAACTGCAATTTCCCGGGCTTTTTCGTCTGTAATGGTATATACCAAGGATTGGTTGTCTCTGGTAACAATCGCATTGTTGGGCACGGCGAGAGTAGTATCGGCCGGCTGCTGCCTGTGAATCGGCTTCGCTCTGAAGGAAATTTATTCTGGCGCTCATCTCTGGTAGAACTTTGCTATCGATCTCGGAAAAAGAGACCTTAGTTAGCACGGTAGCGCGCGAACGGTCAGCAGTTGGTACGATTTTTTTTACGTGCCCCTTATAATGGATAGCGGGATAAGCATCGAGGATTATCTCGCACGGCTGCCCGATTTCAACTTTTTGAATATTAGATTCGGAAACGTCAGCCTCAACCTCCAAAGAGCTCATATCGGCAAGATCAACAACCGAACCCTTAGAGCTTGCTGATGATGCAAAGGGCGCTACCACTTCACCGACATCGGCGTGCTTGGAAAGGACAGTGCCATCAAAAGGCGCCCGGATATAGGTGTTTTCAAGGTTAACCTCGGCCGCTTTAACGGCGGCGGAGGCGGACTTAACTGCGGCATCAGCGCTCTTGTAAGCTGCCTGGCTGGCTTCCAAAACAGCATCAGTGGTAAATCCTTTTTCCTTAAGTAGTTTTTGACGGTTATAATCGAGGATGGCCTGAGTGCTTTCAGCCTTGGCCTGCTCCAGATTTGCTTTGGCTAAATCCAGGGCCGCCATCATATCGGCGTTTTCAATTCGGCCTATGACTTGGCCTTTGACGACAGTATCGCCCTCTTCAACTCCCAGCCATTCCAGTCGTCCAGTACCCTTAGACGCGACCGAGGCTTTCCGTTCGGCAACCACATATCCGGTGGCACTAAGGACTGATTGGGCTTGAGCTTGTGTCAATTGTGATACCGACGCGACCCTGACCTCTTTGGTAGCGGAAATGCTTCCGAAAATTAACACGAATACAATAACTATAATTATCGGGATTGTTATCCAAAGAACAGTTTTTAGGCGCTTTCCGCTGCCGTAATTTTCGCCTCGGTCATGGTTAATTCTGAGCGCTGATAAGTCTTGTTTTTGTTTAAATTCGTCTGTCATAATATTCTCTTAACCGCTTATTAGTACATCTGATTTTCTAAAAAGGCTGACAAATATCATATTCCCTGAAAACATGATAGAACTCTTGACGGCTTAAGTCAAGTTCGCTTTGAGTTCACTTGAGATCTCCGGCAAATATATACATAATATAATATGTCTATTAACATGCTTCGAAATAAGGCTTGCCGGGAAAGTGTAAATTCTATAGAATTATATAATTGGACCCAAAACACCTTTGACCAATTTCGAAAAGGAATTCGACCATGCCTGAAGATAAAAGCAAACCATCACCCGGATCTATTCCCATACGAACATCCTATGTTTGCGCCTATTTATTTAGAAGAAACACCGAGGGTGCTCAATTTCTCGTGTTGAAGCGCAAAAGCAGTTACATGCATGGTCTCTGGCAGCAGGTCGCCGGCAAGGTTGAGGAGGGCGAAAATGGGGCGGCCGCGGCCTGGCGCGAGATTATCGAGGAAACCGGCTGTAATCCCAAATCATTCTACTCGGCTGATATCGTTGAAATATTCTATGATAACCAACACAATTGCATTCATATCGTGCCGGTTTTTACGGCCGAAATTTCCTACGATTCCAGAGTAGTTTTATCATCCGAACATTCAGAGTATAAATGGGTAAGCGCTACAGAGGCTAAAAGATACTTTAGCTTTTCACAGCAGAGCGGATCTATAGATATCATCGAACGGGAATTTATCGAGAAGGAACCAGCCTCGAATTTGAGGATAGAGTTTTAATCAGCCGTCGAATGGTTGGATAAAACCATTGCCCAGACCCGCGCGCTCGAATACGTCCAAAGCTTTCTGATATTCCTGCGGTAGTATCCTCCGATTGACCTTCTCCATTGAAACTGCTTTGTGGGCCGGGAAATACTGGCTCATTAGCGATACGAATGTGTCGGGCGAAATTTCATTGGCCAGAAATCGAAAAATCTCCTCCGAGCCGGCGATATTTTCGGGCAAAACCAGATGACGCACCAGGAGGCCTTGAACAGCTATCCCTTCATCGTCAATTTCCAAATCCCCCACCTGACGATACATTTCCTTTATTGCAGCGCGGTTAGATTCAGGGTAGTTTTGAGCCGCCGAATAACAGCGCGCCATCTCAGGTTGCGAGTAGCGCATATCGGGCATATAGATTTCAACTATTCCGTCGAGAAGTTGCAGTGTTTCCACTTTATCGTAGCCAGACGAATTATAGACTATCGGAATGGAGAGGCCCGCTTTACAGGCCATGAGCATAACCGCCATAAGCTCTGGTACGTAATGCGATGGTGTCACGAAATTAATATTATGCGCGCCGCGCTTTTCCAAATCGAGCATCATCTTTGCAACATCATCGAAAGACGTTATTTCTCCGTTGCGATACTGGCTGATCGGATAGTTCTGGCAGTAGACACATTTTAGGTTACAGCCGGAAAGAAAGATTGTCCCTGAACCGCGCATCCCGGAGATTGGCGGTTCCTCGCCAAAATGAAGGTTGGCCGACGATACCTTCAGTCGGGCATCGACGCCACAGATACCCTTGAGGCTCCCGGCATTGCGGTTGACATGACACTCGCGGGGGCAAATTGCACAGTCATCCAGCAGCGTTAACGCCGCGGGCACTCGTTCCTCTAATAGCGCAATCTTTAGTTGACGAGAATAATCCCTCATAAGTGCAAATATAATAGTCAGTAATTTAGCCCGCAACAGATGCTTAAAGGCGTTTCTATGCTAAATTAATTTATAAACCATAAGGGTGAAAATAGGGCTTGCCCGCCAATTTAAATCAACAAGAGCTTAACTATAAGCACATTTTACTTTTGCCCGTAATAAAGCGAGCGGATATAGGGCGTGGAGATCGCCAAAGCTTCCTTGTAGGTTACCTTGGGATGATAACGCAGCTCGGTTATAGCGCGCGAAATATCGAATATGGCATGGTATTTTAGAATGCGCGCGCCGAAACGCGTTAATGGCGGCTTGGATGTCCGTCGCGAAAATAGATAATACTGTTCAAAAAAATATGCCATCGAATATATCAGAGGATAGGGAATATTCCGAAGCTTGTATTTTATCCCCAGGATCGAGATGATATCATCGATAAATTTTTTCGATGTTACTTTGATGCCGTCGGTAATATTATAAATCCGGCCTTTAGCTTCAATGTTTTCCAGCGTCAAGAGAATCGCCGTCACGGCGTTATCTATGAAGGTAAGCGAGAGAACATTATCGCCCCCGCCTTCGATCATGAGCCGTTTCTTCTTAAGCCCATTGACTACAAAGGGCAGGATGTTCTGATCGCCGGGTCCCCAAATATTACCGAAACGCAGCACGCTCGCAGGCAGGTTTTTTTCCTTAATAAGATCCAACACGATCTGATCGGCGGTTATTTTCGATCTGGAGTAGGGATCGACAACACGCTGACCAAATATCTCATCTTCATCTGTTCCGTAATGGTTGCGTTCATTGCCGTAAACAGCGGTAGTTGAAATATGAATAATCCGCTTCGTCCCGGCCTGGAGGGCGGCCTGCATAACATTGCGGGTGGTTTCGATATTGATCTTGCGGAAATCGTCCCAGCGGCCAAATTCACGGGTCAGGGCGGCACAGTGTACGATAGCATCGCAGTCTCGGAATATCTCGATATAGCTTTCGCTCAGGGAAAGATCGCAGAGGAGAGCATTAACGCTATTGCTGCGAAATTGAGCAACCGCCTCATCGGTTTTAACCAGTGCCAGTGGTTCGTGTCCTGATTCACCAAGGCTTTTTATTAAAGCCTTGCCCAAAAATCCCCCGGCGCCTGTGACCGCAACTCTCATAGAATAATATTATATCATATTTGAGTATCTAAGTTATAAAAAAAGAGGCTCTGAATCTCATCAGAACCTCTTCCACTATCAAAAATCTTATCTGGCTCTATGATGCCTCTTTTTCTTTTCGCCCGATTTGGCTAGCTTTGAAAGGTCAAAATTAAAGGGGACATTGGCCAGTTTTTTCTCACCTTTAGGCGTAAGGCTGTATTGCGCGGTATCTCCCTCGCCAATTTTGTCAAGCCATCCCTGCTTGACGCAGTAATCCAGATAGGCTGCGCCTAAAGCAAGGGGATTTATAGCGCGATCGTGACCCGAAAAATCTTGCATGTTCTCTCCCTCTCATTACATCCATGCAAATCGTGGAAAGCCTATTTTCCCCACTCGGTATTATATACTGATCAATACAGAGTTTGTGCCACAACCCGTCCTATTTCCCCTTGAATTCCGCTTTTCTTTTTTCCAAAAATGCCTTGGTGCCCTCGTTTTTATCCTCGGTGGCGCAAATTGCGGCAAAGAGGGCCGCCTCATGCTTACTGCCAGATTCCAAGTCGACATCAAGTCCGATATTTATCGCCTCTTTGGCGGCGCGAACCGCCAATGGGCCCTTGGATGCTATCTTCTGGGCCATCTCTTTAGCCTTGTTCATAAGCTCAGCCACCGGATAAACCTCATCGACCAGGCCGATAGTTTTGGCATCGGCGGCATTTACCAAATCGCCGGTTAAGATCATCTGCTTGGCCTTGCCTCGTCCTACCAGACGCGGCAGACGCTGAGTGCCGCCGTAACCGGGGATAATTCCCAAATTGACCTCGGGTTGGCCAAGCTTGGCATTTTCACTGGCCAAACGGATATCGCAGGCCATCGCAATTTCGCATCCACCGCCCAATGCAAAGCCATTAACAGCGGCTATCACTGGTTGAGGAAGTCTCTCAATTTTGGATAGCAAGGCTTGACCCCGATCGCAAAGAGCCTTTCCGCCCATAGCATCGAGCAACGCCAGTTCGCCGATATCGGCGCCGGCCACGAACGCTTTTTCTCCTCCTCCGGTTACTATCACGCAAAGAATCGAAGTGTCGCCTGGAATCTTGTCGAAACAATCATGCAACTCTGCGATTGTTTCGTGATTAAGAGCGTTGAGAACCTTGGGACGGTCGATGGTAACAATAGCGATGGCGCCATCCTTTTCAAATTTGATATTCTTATAATCCATAATATTCCTCTTTACTTATATTCGTAAAACCCTCGTCCGCTTTTCCTGCCCAGATACCCGGCCTTAACCATGGTTTTAAGAAGCGGCGGAGCGGCGTAATGGTGGTCTTTGAATTCGTCAAAAAGAATTTCGGCAATATAATAAATGGTATCGAGCCCGATAAAATCGGTCAGCTCCAGCGGCCCCATGGGATGCCCACAGCCGAGCTTCATGCCATTGTCGATATCCTCTCTGGTGGCAACCTCATCCTGATAGGCGCGGATGGCATCAAGAAGATAAGGCACCAGGAGCACGTTAACCACGAAACCCGGACGGTCCTTGCAGGTCACAACCGTCTTGCCGACCTTCTCGGCGAATCCGCGGGCAGCCTGGTAAGTGGCATCTGACGTGGCTACGGTTTTGACAAGCTCCACCAGTTTCATAACCGGAACAGGATTGAAGAAATGCAGTCCGCAGAATTGGCTCGTCCTCTTGGTAGCGGCCGCCATTTCGGTTATCGAGAGCGATGAAGTGTTGGAGGCAAAGATTGCGTCCTTTTTTACTATTCGGTCGAGGGCGCTCCAAACTTTCAGCTTCTCATCCATATTCTCGACAATAGCTTCACAGACGAGATCGCAATCGGCCAGGTCCTCAAGATGTGTGGTTCCTTTGATCCTGCCGAGAATTGATCCCTTGGTTGCCTCATCGAGTTTTCCCTTTTCAACGGCTTTGGCGAGTGATTTTTCGATTCTACCGAGTCCTTTTTTCAAAAGATCCTCGTTTATCTCGCGGGCGATAACTTCCACCCCCGCTTTAGCGGCGACCTCGGCGATCCCGGCTCCCATCTGGCCGCAGCCGCATACTCCTATTTTCTTTATGTCCATTCAAACTCCTTTGAATATTAATATCAATATTAGTTATTTACTGAAAGCCGCAACGAGGAATAGTCAGGGCCCTCAATCGCTTTTTTTGCCTTTGGTTAGCATATTGTGCAACCAGGCGTCGGGGCCTATTTTAGAAATGGATCGAAGGTTTTCCCGGGCTTCGGGATGAGTATCAAAGAATTTTTGCAGGTCATCGCAGATATAATTTCGACACTGGTAACAGAATTCCATCCCGCGTTCCTCGGCACAAGCGCGGATAGTACATCCGGTTCGCCAGATCGAGGCCATTGAGCCTTTGCATCCAAGGCATTTGACCTGATCAGGCGTAATGGCTCGCCCCTTTACCTTGCCTGTACTTTTGGCGATCTCGCGTTGCGTTGCAGTATTATCAGTTGAATAGGCAATATAGATTTTGCATTCGCCGCAAAATAACCCGCACCTCGCCTGCAAGGCTCTATGCATATAGCCTCCTCCGTAGGCATTGTAAGGAATACAACTTATGGTAATTAACCCCCTAAATATATACCATAATTATTTCGCTAACTCAAGGCCGATTATCGGGCAAGCATTCTGAAATAATGAGTATAAGCGGTAAAGGCTGCCCAGTCCCGCCAGGCAGCCTTTAATATCGTCATAACTATATATCTGGAAAAGGTTTTTCCTAATTAGCCTTTTTGCCCGCAGTGGCAATTATCATGTCGTATACGTCGAAATAATCGTGTACGGCATGTTTCACATCGGATGGAGTAACCTGTCTGATTTTGGCGAGATAATCGTTCTCGTAATCGTAACCAACACCCAGAAACTCATTTCTGCACATATAGAAAGCTTGATTGATGCGAGACGCGCGTGAAAGAAGCATCGAACCCCAAGTCGAGTTTTGGGCTTTGGCCAGTTCCTCGGCGGAGGGTTCGTTGGTAACCAAAGCGTTTATCTGGCCTATCATACCGCTAACAGCAGGATCGTAGTTTTGAAATCCGGTACCCATTGATGCTACTGCCCAACCGAAATCCGGCATAAAATCAACATCCATGCCCACCGAATAAGCCAGGCCTTGCTTTTCGCGAAGCTGTAAACCCATACGCGAGGAAAGTATCGCGGTTGCCATATTGATGGCGGGAGCATCCGGTGATTTAAGCCCCGGTACAATCATTCCCATATAAATATAAATCTGTTCCTTATCCATCTCCTGATGGACTTCATCAACTCCGCTCGGTTTGGTCGGGCTGCCTACTACGGCATAAGGAGAATCGTCTTTGGGCATCTTACCGAATGTCGATTGTATCCAATTTTTAACAGTATCGGGATCAATGTTTGTCGCTATCGCCATAATTATATTATTAGGAGCATAGAAATGCCTGCAATAACCTGACCAGATCATCCTTTGTTAGCGAACCCACTGTAGCAGGCGTACCAAGCACAGTCTTTTCGAAAGGATGCCCCGCAAAAAGAGTTTTGTACATCAGATCACGGCAAGTTTGATAGGTAGACCCGGAACTCATTCCGATAATTCCCATCACCTTTTTTTGAGTACGAGCTATTTCGCTTTCCGGAAACGTTGGCTTGGCTACGACACGGTAAAGAAGATCCGTGCCCTGTTTAGCATACTCATCGATAGTCTCAAATTTGATAAATGAATAAGCCCGTGTCGTATAGCGGTCGTCATAAGGTATGTATGGGTTATCGTTGGCAGTGATAGTGGCTCCAATATCGTCGAGTTTATTTTGAATCTCCTCGGCATTCATTCCATCGGCGCCCTGGGTTAACATGCGATTGACAAAATCGGTGATCCCGTCTTTACCCCGTGGTTCATTGGCCGATCTGTTTTTGCCCAGAATATTTATCGCAAACACCCGGCTGTCGGGATTGTAGCTGATAATAAGGTCCAAACCATTAGGAAGCACTTCATGGATAAATTTACCGTACTTCTCACTGGTCTGCGCCTGGGTACGCAATGAAAAGAACCCTGTCAGAATAGCCAGGCTCAGGCCGATGACGATTATTTTCGTTTTCATTACTCCACCTCCGCTGCAGGTACCAAAGCACAGGCTACATATTGAGGATTATCAAAATATTTCTTTGCAACCGCCCCAACTTGCTCCGGCTTAACTTTCGACAGATTATCGATATAGTTTTCAAGGAAACTGTATCCGCAGGTGGCCAGGTAGGGGGCTTTCATAATACCATAATAATGCAGCTTCTCCTCAAGCTTTATCTCATCAACCTTATTGGGGACAACCACTCGGCTGACATCTTTGGTATTAAATTTTCTCGACGTGAGTTCTTTGAGCACTTTCAAAGTAGTGTCGAGAATCGGTTTGGCATTTTCCGGCTTATCGGTTTTAACCGAAACATTGATAAGCGAAATTTCTTTTTCTAATTCCAACGATGTTGAGACCTCGGTTGCCAGCGGTTTTTCTCCATCGGTGAGAGCCTTATTGAGGGGCGATGAATCCCCGGAGTTGAGAATCTGTGTTAAGACATCGAAAGCATAGTAATCGGAATCGCTAAAAAGCGGAGCAGGAAATGAGATTTGAATATAAGTTGTTTTGGTTGGATATTTTTTGGTAACAATTTCCGACTTATATGGCGGAGCAACTTTGAACTCCGGCAGCTCCGGAGGATTGCCGCGGGGAACGGAACCGAAATATTTAGTTACCATCTCCTGCATTTGAGGCGTTTCAAAATCTCCGATAATCAGGACTGTCATGTTATTGGGGACATAGTGTTCTTTGTAATATTTCATAACTTCATCGCGAGAGACATTCCTGATCGTAGATCTCATATCCGATAACCGGCCTGGCGTAGGGAGTGCCGGAGAATACTACCGAATTAAAGAAATCCTGAGCCACATTTTCAATATTGTCGTTGTCCTTTTTAATCTCCTCTGCCACGATATCGCGCTCCTTAGGGAATTCGGCCTCGGGCAAAATTGAATGGAAAAGCTGATCAGACTGGATATCGAGACCATAATCAGTAAACTCCTTGGGAACGACAATCAGATAACCAGTTAAGGCTTGCTGAGTGAAAGCGTTGATATAGCCGCCATGATCGCGAACGCCCTCATTGAGTTGGACGCGGTCACGAGTTTCGGTGCCGTTGAAAAGCATGTGCTCCAAAAGATGCGTAAAGCCATTGTTCTGATCGTTTTCGTACTTGCTTCCAGCCTTGACTACCACCACCGAGGATACCAGCGGTGTAGCGTGATTTTCCTTAAGAATGACTTCCATCCCGTTGGGGAGCGTGTAGATGGTGGTTTTGCCAGCGATGGCAACCGACCAGCTGGCCAGGCATATCAACAACGCGGCCAGTGTTTTTCTCATAAATCCTCCGTTCATAGCCATAATTTATCGCTGATAGATAGATTTGACGCGGGCTAAAGTCAAGAGCGAAGTAGTCCCCATTTGCGAGAACCGCCCGGGCCGCGGGTTCCGCTTTTCGGTCCTTTGGACCGAAAATAGGAAATCCGATTGGGACAGGCCGCCATTTAAGAATCCGGGGGCATATTATTATGGCAACTCCCCGAATAAATCGGGCACATGATCCACCCCCAATCGGATTTCCGCGTCCCGATTTTTAATCGGGACGGGCGGAACCCGCGACGGGGGCTCCGGCAAGCGGAAATGATTCCTATGGCCTATTGGGAATGATTAATCTTGGGTATTATTAGAGGCCAATATCGGCGTAAAGCTGGTAGAATCCGGTAAGTTCGAGTTTATCCTTGATCTCGATAGTGAGCTCCAGGATATCGGCAGCACTTAATTTGTCGGTCGACGTGGCACAGTTTGAAATGAAAAGGTTTGCCCAATGGGCGAACCCCTGAAGAAGATCTTCTCCTTTGTAGGCAACGTTGCCTTTTATCAGAGACGCTCCGCCGTTATTATCCACCGTGATACTGGAAAGGAAAGGATATTTTCCGACTATCTTATCCTTTGCATTTCGGAGATGCTTGGTTACGAGATATGCCCCGATTTTCTGTTGAGCATTGGATGCTAAAATATTAACGGCTTTAAGCAGAAACTCGAAACTGACGCTTGTGTTGTCGGCTATGCCGGGACCATTATCATTAAGATTAGCGCGGGCAAATCGTCGGCAGATAGCGGGCACTGCCTCTTTACAAATCGAGCCAAGCAGGTCAAAATCCATATCGTATCGTCCCATGATGAAAACGATCGCTTCGGGACGGTTATATAGTCGGGCTTTACCGTTATCAAAGAAGAAATCGATTAAGAGATTTTTCTCAAGCAAGCGGCCCAGATTCAGGGCTGGAAGCGCAATTCGTTTGACAACTTCGGAGTCGTAAGTCGATGGCAGAAGCTGATAGGTAAGGGCGCGCTTCTTGTCGATTGCCAGGGTACCCCAGACGCCGGGCACGGCTCTGATATTCGAAAGTATTTTATTCATTCTTTCAAAGCCTCATTTAATACTATCCCGATGTCCGCATCCGGCTTTAAACTCAATAAAAAATCTTTTCCATCTGCTCGGCTGAGAATAAATTTACCTTGCTCGCCAATTATCGCGCCGAGCTTGATCGGTCCCATTTTGGTGGCATTAGTGATGGCGTCGGCGATTTCCGATACATATTTGGCTTGCACGTAAATTCCGTGCGGGTTTTGCGAGGCGAGCTTATCCTGAATATCTGAGACAACCGCGATACCCGGGATTAGCGCCAGACGATCGACAGTTGAAATTTTGATCGATCTGGTTTGCTTGATAAAATCGGCGCCGTTGGTCTGCATTTTTTTCGCCAGATTCTGGTGCTGAGCGAAAACAGCCGCCTCGGCGACCTTCAAATCCTCCTCAGTCTCCAGAGCGCTATCATAGGTGCGCACAACTTTATGAATGATCTGGCCGTCGAGCGCTACCGATGTAACTATGCTGGCGCGGGGCTTGATTAAAAACTCCGTTTGCAAAATGAAAACCTTGTTGAGCGCCTTTACAGATGACGTTCGTCCCGCTGGTGTCCGCATCAAAATTCCTTTCGTTTCCCTTAGTATATATCGGCTATCAAATTAAGACTTTAACCTGATCCAATGATTTATAAGCGATTAAGGCGAGTAGCAGATGATTTATTGAGGTTTGAATGCCGGACGATACGGTATTTGTTATCTGAGGATAATTATTGCCAATAGCGCCAGGATTATAAAAGCCATAGCCCAAAGAGTGATTTTAAGAGTCGAATAGGGCCTAAGAGCCGGGATTTTGTATAAAACTGAAACGGTATCTTCGCGCTTGTTCCTGCCGGCTATAACCCTTGCAATTATCTCCGAGACCTCTTCGGTCATTACTTTTAGTGAGGCCTCGGCAAACTCCCGGCTGGCCAAAGCCGGCGAGCCGAAATAACCTCGCCTTATTTTGGGGTCTTTTTCGCCTCTGTTAATAGTTTTAAGGCTTTTATAATCACCGACAAGATCGGGCCTTAAAAGCAACATCATCGATGTTTCCCACCAGCCACCATGGATATCGCCTTTGAGAAGCTCTTTTTCATCAAGGGTGAGTGGCGTTGGCATCATTTCGGATATCCGTTCTACAAACTCGCCTCGCAAAAAGCGGATCGCAAGTGCCCCCGAGAGACTATGCATTTGAACTCCGTATTTACGCGAGATCTTCATAGATGCCGATTCCAGAGCCACAATATGGCGGGGCGACCCGTGCCCCGAAAGTAGAAAGATATAACGAAAACCCCAGGAGGCCAGCGATTCTCCAATTCCATACGTTACTTTATATAGTGCCTGGGGCTCAGTTCGGATTGAGCCCGGCTGCCGGTAAACTTGAGCGCCAAGAGGAATGCCGGGGAGAATAACAGCATCAAAGTCGGCTTGTTTCGCAAGTAGTATTGAGCCCATAGTTTGAGCAAAGTAATTAGCGTCGAAAAAATCTAAGCCCACGGGAAGGTGCGGTCCATGACCCTCAAGAGGGGAAATAGGAACAAAGAAAGCCGTCTTGTTCCGATCAAGATTACCTACCGCCGGCGCCGAGAGTTCCTCGAGTTTATAAATATGCCCAGACATGCATTCAGCCTACAAAATGGGAGATATCCTGTCAAGCCGGAAATAAACTACCTCTAATGGCATTCCATTTATCCCTGAGCAAATCAGGTTGACAGCATGCCGGTATTCTAATTACAATCGTCCTATGTCTTTCCGTGCCAAAATCTCACTCGTAATTTTTTTTGTAGCTCTCTTGCCAACCCTGGCGGTGCTTTTATTTTCGACATATCTGTTGAGCTCTACTTTAAACCGAGTCGGGGCCGGAGGATTCGAAGGCAGCCTACAGGCCTCGGATTCGCTTATCGAACAAACCCAGGAAACCCTGGGGCGATTTTTGATTGCAAATATGCCCGATGATTCGAAAGCCTGGGGAAAACTTGGCGATATCGATACCTGGCGCAAATCTAACGATGTTGATTTGGCTTTTATTCTCAGCGGCGATAGTTTGTATCTGTCGCTATCAGATTCAATTCCACGATCCTCTTTCACCTTTCAAAACCTTCAAAGCAGGTCAGAGTCTGCGCTCTTAGAGAATTCGCGGTTGGAGATTGGCGAAAGATGTCTATTGATCTTCTTTAAAAAACCGGCCTCCTTTAATGGAGGCTGTGGAATCCTCATGCCGCCGGGATATAGTCAACGCGGACGACAACTGGCTAGTTCTATATCGGCCTCGGCCAGCCTCGAAATTTATAAGGCTTTTTCCCTAAAACTTGTAGCGGTAGCGACTGCAGGCTGTATTGGAATAGCCCTATTACTGGGAATTGTCCTATCAACCAGTATCAGTCGGCAGTTGGCGGGACCGCTGGAGAAACTCTCCCATGGGGCCAAAATCATAGGTACCGGAAACTTTGATTATCGTGTCAGCCTTGGCCGCCATGACGACGAGTTTACGCAATTAGCAAATTCTTTTAACAGGATGGCTGCCGAGATAAAAGATAATCAATGCAAGCTATTAGAATCGGAAAGGTTGGCGGCGTGGCGCGAGGTTGCCCGAAGAATCGCACACGAGATAAAAAATCCGCTGACGCCGATAGGGATAGAGATATTTCGTTTGCAGGAAAAGCTAAAAAGCGATCCCAAATTCGGTACCACCGACGAGGCCCTGCATTCTCTGGCAATGATTCGATCTCAATTCGATACGCTTGGGGACCTGGCTCAACATTTTTCGACATTTGCTAAAGAGCCGGATCTCAAGCGTCTGCAATGTTCTCTTAAAAACATCATTAAAGATTCGGTTCATATTTTTAGCGCCGAACAAAATCACGTAATTACTACCGATATCCAGAATGATATTCCTCTATTAAATCTCGATCCCCAGATGATGAAACGCGCTTTGGTAAATCTCATTAAGAATTCATTCGAGGCGTCGCCGGCTGGAGCAAAAATATCAATTTCCTGCTCATTTTCCGAAAATATCGTCAAACTGATGTTGCGCGATAACGGCCCTGGATTTCCACTTGAGAAACTGGAGCGGATTGACCAACCATATATAACATCAAAACGCACCGGTACCGGATTGGGTCTGGTTATCGTCAAGAAAATTATCGAGGAACACGGCGGCCAGATACGTTTTTACAACGATTCAGGCGCCGTGACTGAAATAAACCTCCCGCTCTAACATAGATTTATCAATTATTTGAATTTGATTAAAAAAGCGACTTCGGCGTGAAGTCGCTTTTAGTTTAGATGGATTCGTTATCTTATTGCCCGACCACTATCCAGGGGAAATAAGAATAAAAGGCGGCGCACCTCACCAGATCATCGATTGCCACCGACTCGTCAGGAGCATGAGCCATCTTCTCTTCGCCCGGTCCAAAGCCGAACGATGGAATCTTAAAAAGACCCATCGTAGCCACACCATTGGTGGAAAAAACCCATTTATCGATAATCGTTGCTTCGCTGAAGAGTCTCTGGTGGCATCGACCGGCGTAATCTATCAGATGGTGATTTTCCGGAAGCACCCAGGCAGGATAAGTTTTGAGAGTTGGATATATTGTCCCTCGCCAGCTTGGATTTTCGAAAACCGGCACGGTAATTTTGGCCTGGGCGGATTGGAGCTCCGGAAGCGCCTCAAGTTCGGCCTGGGCAGTTTCCGGGGTTTCGCCTTGAGTGAGACGGCGATCAAGATAGAGGCAGGCCATATCGGCTACGGCGTTAAGCGATGGCGAATTGGAACGGATACGGGTAGCTGCCAGCGTTCCCTTGCCCAAAAAGGAATCAGTGACAAGCCTGTCATTAAGTTTTTCAATAGCGCAAATTACCGGAGCAAGCTTGTAAATAGCATTCTGCCCGCGTTCGGGTGCGGAGCCATGGCATGATATTCCGCCAACTGAAATCTCCATTTCCATTCGGCCCCGATGCCCGCGGTTAATCTTCCCGTCAGTGGGCTCAGTGATAATAATAATATCCGGCCTGATTTTATCTTCTTTTACGATATACTGCCAGCAAAGGCCGTCACAATCTTCCTCTAAAACCGAGCCCACAAAAAATACGGTAAAGGGTAGATCGTTAGATATACTCGAAAGAATTTTAAGAGCGGTCATCATTGATGCCATGCCGGCCTTTTGATCGGAGGCGCCTCGTCCGTATACTCGCCCGTTTCTAATTTCGCCACTGAAGGGATCGAAGCTCCAGCGCTCGCGCTCGCCGACATCGACCGTATCGATATGAGCGTCAAAGGCGATAACCGGCCCGCGGTTTCCGATTCGCGCGATTATATTACCGAAATTATCAACCGTTACCTCGTGGGCTCCGCAAGCGTAAAACTCCCTTTCGAGAAAATTAACAATCTCTTCCTCGGCGCCCGATATCGATTTAATTTTGATCAAATCGGAAAGTGCACGGGATGAAAAGTCGCGATATTTTTCGGCCCGCTCACTTAATACTTTAGGCTCAACGTTTGCCATCTTCTATTATCCATTGCTAAAGGCTTATTCCCAAACTCAGTTACATCAAACTTACTTTAACTAAATTAATTTTCCAAGTGGATTTTGCGTTTAATATAATATCTGGACTCCCGTTTTGACAAATGAGGGTTCGAATATGTCTAAAGAGACTAGTATTGCTAATTTTCGTTCTTAAGCTCCATTGGCATCGTCTATTACCTTAAAATTTAATCCCTGACCCTTTAGCTTTCCAAGACGGGTTTTAAGAAACCTGGCTTTAATTTCGAGAATTCCGTCGACGCTATTGCTTTCGTAAACATACGCCAGTGAATTAACAAGTTTAAGAGCGCGACCGTCTGAGGGGTTAACCGATAGCAAAATTGTGACTCGGGAATGTTCCAGTTGGTTTTCCAAATCTGTCTTCAATCTTGGAAGGCCTTCGCCGGTTGCAGCCGAAATAAAATGTGCACCCGGATAACGTCCCAGGATTGCCCGATAGAGATCGGGATCGTTTCGCAGATCAATTTTGTTGAAAATCGGAATTATTGGTATATCGCCCGCTCCGATCTCATCCAAAATGCCATTTACGGTAGCTATTCTTTCTTCTAACTTTTCGTCTGATATATCTATTACATGCAAAAGCAAATCCGCTTCCGAGGCCTCCAGGAGAGTTGATTTGAACGATGCCACCAAAGAAACCGGCAGGCGATGGATAAAGCCAACGGTATCCGAAAGAAGCACTTCGTTTCGCCTGGAAAGCTTTATTTTGCGGGTAGTGGAGTCAAGCGTTGCAAAAAGGTAATTCTCGGCTAAAACGTGCTCGCCCGTAAGCTTATTAAAAACGGTCGATTTGCCGGCGTTGGTGTAGCCCACCAGGCAGATATTAAATAGTTCGCTTCGCCCTTTGCGTTGAACCTGCCGTTCGCCTTCAATTTCGGAGAGTTTCTTTTGAAGATCAGAAATTCGTTTTCGCACCAGTCTTCTATCGGTTTCAAGCTGCGTTTCGCCGGGGCCTCTGGTTCCGATAGCGCCTTCCTGACGCTCCAGATGTTTCCAACCGCCTGCCAGCCTGGGAAGCAAATATTGCATCTGGGCCAATTCTACCTGGGCACGAGATTCACGCGTTTTGGCATGAATAGCGAATATATCCAGTATCAATCCCGGCCGATCGATCACCTGCCGGGAGAGGTGCTTTTCCAGGTTTACCTGTTGCGATGGCGCCAGGATAGTATCAAACACCACGATATCGGCCTTTTCACTTTTCACCAATTCTGAAAGTTCGCCCACCTTGCCGCTTCCCATAAAAGTAGCCGGGCTAAAGCGCTCTACAAACTGAGTCATGCGCCCCACTACATTTGCTCCGGCGGTACGGCAAAGGCTGGCTAATTCTTCCAGCGGGTTATCCTCTGAGACGGCTCTATCGGATTTCCTGTAAACCCCTACCAGTATAGCTCGTTGTTTTGGCTTTCTCTTTTGGGTATCGTGTAAAAACGATTTCAATCTTTAACTCTTTCCTCTATGAGCTTAAACAATGATGCCGCGTCCTTTTTGCTGATATTCCCAATGGGCAAAGCAAGAACCTCGAATTTTTTATAAAATCGGGGGGTGTCAATTTCGATTATCTGGCCAGGCCTGATTTCTCTGGCAGGCTTGGCCGCTATGTTATCTATAAAAACCATGGAGGCCTGGATAGCCTCCGCGGCCATAGATCGACTCTTAAATATTCGGGCGACAGACAAAAATCTGTCAAGGCGCATTACAACCTCTTGTCGATATACATACCCGCCGAAACCTTGGCGATATATTCCTCGAGTTGCTTTTGTGTTTTTTCCCGACGAGCCATTTCGGCTAAGGTATCATAATCTTCCTTGAATTCCACCGGCGTCGCGGATCGGCGTTCCTCAAGCTTGATAAGATGATATCCATAATCGCTGTTTACCGGTTTCGATATCTGCCCGACTTCAATACCTTGCAGGGCTTCTTTGAATCCCGGCATAAGATCGTCAGCGGCATACCAGCCAAGCTCTCCGCCGGCATCACGAGTACTTTCGTCGTCAGAATACTTTTTGGCGAGTTCCGCAAAATCTGCACCGTTCTGAAGTAAACCGTAAAGGCTATCAGCCAAGGCAAGCTTGGTTCTAAGGTCCTCATCGGATGCCTGTAGACGGATCAGGATATGGCTGACCTTAATCTTATCTTCCTTTTTGCCGGTGCATTTAATGATATGAAAACCAAATTGCGTTTGGATCACGTCCGAAATTTGTCCGGGCTGAAGCGCAAAGGCGGCTTCCTCAAATTCCGGAACCATTGTTCCCCGGCCAAACCAGCCCAGATCGCCACCATCGCCCGCGCTGGGATCCTGGGAATAGTTTTTGGCCAGGACAGCAAAATCATCTCCGGCAACCGCCTTCTGATGGATAAGTTCCGCGTAACGGTAGAGCGAATCGCGCGATGCCTGGCTGGGCGTGGCGCTTATAAGTATGTGAGCCAGGCGAACTCCGGCTGGCTTTTCGGGAAGAGAATCTCGGTTGGCCTCATAAAACTCTTTAACCTCACCCGATGAAATATGCACCTTTTCCAGCTTCATCTGGATGAATTTTTCTTTTAGCAGTTGATTTCGTACCTCGTCGCGGTATTGGGTTCGAAGCTCCTTCAGGGTCAACCCCTCGGTTCGCAACTGCTCCAGGAAGGCGTTCTCTGAGGCAAATTGCGCCTTTATTTTATCGATTTGACTGGAAAGCGCCGTCTCCACTTCTTTGTTAGTGACGCTAATTAATGTATCACGCTCGGCCTCCACCAGAAGGACTTTATCTTCGATCATCCTGTCGAGCAACTGGTTTTGAAGAGTATCCCGGAGTCCCGGTCTGCTCAAATCAAGTTTGTTCTGCATCGCATACAACTGTAATTGAGCGTCCAACTCCGATTTGAGGATAATCTGTTTATCAACTACCGCTACAATACGATCGACAACCTCGGCGAATACCGGGGCCGACATCAGCAGCGCAATGATAAAGTATTTTAATGTTCTCATTTTCCTACCGTGCCGGGAGTCGTCTCAAGGCCGAGGCCTGCAGGAGTGAAACGCTCGATTTTAGCTTTTACTTTTAGCGAATCAAGAAGCTGGTTGAATGCCTGCCCTTGCTTGGATGCCTTAAGCCCTTCCTCGATTTTAGTTTTAACTTCCACGCTATCCAGGTCGGTGCCGGCTTTCAGGCGGTCAGTTATCTTTATCAAATGGAATCCGTACTTGGTTTTAATTGGCTGGGAATACTCCCCGACTTGAAGTTTATCCGCTGCTTTTCCAAAATCGGGATCGATCTGATCAGCGCTGAAATAGCCGATATCCCCACCTTGAGCGGCGCTCTGTCTGTCGACTGAATAATCCTGGGCCAACTGGGCAAAATCATCACCCTTTTTTAGTCTGCTATAAATGGCATCAGCTTCTTCCTGGGAGGCGACCAAAATATGGCTGGCTCTAATTCTGTCCTTATCGACCTTATAGCTTTCCTTGTCTGCTTTATACGCCGAATCAATCTCGGAGGGTTCAACCTTAGTCTTGTTCGTAACCTCAAGTTCCACCAGGCGGCGCGCAATGGCGTCGGCCTTGCGGAAGCGCATGACAGCGGCAATCTCGGGACTTTTATCGACACCCATCTGTTCTCCGAGTTGAGCTAATAGCTCAGTATTTACCCAGGTATCTATGGCATCCTGAAGATCTTTGCCTCGCAGCTGCTCGCGATACTCGGATGGAAGCTGTAACTTCAGATCTTCGTAAGTCAGAACCGCATTATTTACCTTGGCCAGAACTGTACCGCTCGTTGCGCCGGGAGTCTCGGACGTGCCCTCGGTCTTCTGTTTGGTCCCGCAGGATATCAGCAGTATTAGTGCCGCCCCGATTAGTGTAAAATACCTTGTCATTTAATATCCTTTCCTTTTTGGGTGAGAGGACCCATTGTAAGGTTATTTTTAATAAGATCAAGATCCATTGTGTAACGGGTCTTCTCTCTCATATTAGTTAGCCAATTATTATAAGCGTTGACCCGCATGGCTTGAGCGACGGCACTTGTAACGTCCGGCCGCACAAGCTCAAGGCTTTTAAGCGATTTCGGTATCCGTTCGGTAAGCGAAAAAATCCACCAATTACCATCTAATTCAATCGGGCCGCCCAAATCTCCCGGTTTCATGTTTTCGCATGCCTTGTAAATAGGAGCATATCGGGCGCCGGTAAAGAATCCCAAATCTCCGCCCTTTGGCGCTGATTCCCTGTCTAAGGAATATTTTAGCGCCAGTTGAGGCAAAAGCGCCCCGCCTTTAATTCGTTTTAGCAAAGCTTCGGCCTCATCCCTGGTTTTTGTGACAAGGGCCGAGACGCGAACTTGATCAGGCATATAATATTCATCGCGATGCTCATTGTAGTATTTTACGATATCGTTTTCGGTAATGGTATCGAGTGTGCTATAGATTTTATCTGTCATCTTTTGTGATAAAAAATTCCCCTTCAGATATTCTATGCCATCTACAAATGCCTGCGATTTGTCGATTCCCTCCCGTCGAGCAATCTTATCCAATACCGCCGGCATCGTCAGGCCCTCGAGAATTTCATCTAAGATAATGCTGTTTTTAAGTTCCGGGGAACGTTCCGGGGCATATCCGCGCATAAGATCCAGATAATCTTTTACGGTGGTGCCGCCGCCGTCAAACTGCACCAAATACATTTGCTGCTCGTCCTGAGTAAAGCTTGCCGGGATCAGGTAGGCGGAGGTGGGTAGCCCGGCTGGTCTGGAACCTGAGGCTTTGACGGAGTCGGCTTTGGTTATCATCATCTTAACGGTAGGCTCGATTACTTTATAATGGACATCCGCGCGTGATTGATCGACAAATTCGTTGACCCGTTTTTTCTGCAAATACTGATTGGTCATCTCCCGATATTTGTCTTTGTTTTTATCCAGATCATCTTTAGTATTTTTAATACGATCGTAAAGTTTGATGATTTCCCAGTCGGATCGGGTTCTAATGGGTTCGGAAAATTCACCTGTTTTCAGACCGAAAGCCACATCCTGAACTTTGTCGCTAAGTCTGCCGTATGAAATATAACCCAGGTTTCCGTTTTTCTCGGCGCTCAGAACATGCTTTGAAAAGTTTTTGGCAAGCTGCTCGAAATCGCTTCCTTTTTCCAGGGCATGATAGAGACTGTCGGCCAGCGTAGAGTCGTAAAGCGAAATCATGCCGACTTCGATCTCCCCTCCGTAATGCTTGAAAAAATCATCGATATCGCTGTCGGTTACATTTATTTCTTTCATGATTTTTTCATTATATAAATTCTGCAGAAGCGAGCGCTTAATTATCGATGAGTCAAGATCGGCCACGATCCCCGCTTCTTTGGCGCCTTCCATCAGTAGAAAGCGATCCAAAAACTTGTTTACAAAATCCTTTTTAAGATCGAACTCCTGCTCAGGGCTATCAAATTTCGCCGCCGAAAAATGTTTCTGCACCTCGCCCAGGGTCAGCTTGTTATCGCCTTCCTGAAGGGCAATGCGCTTATCGCTGTACCTGGGGTCATCAGTGCTTTTAGGAGACTTTGAGCAAGCCAGGTTTAATGTCAAGATGATTGCCAGAATGGCAGCAAAACCATGTCTCATTATTTAATAATCCTTATCCTGTTTTGAGCGCCACAATGTTAAATGTTCCACAGATTTAGAATTTACCTTAACCCAGTAACGACTGCAAGGTCATTTTGAGGACAGTCCCGTTGTGTTCTTTAAGCTTTGCATGCATCTTAAGACCGTTAAAGGATTTAAACTCCATCTTGTGCGGCACCCGTCGATGCCAGCCCTCGATCTCGCTTTTCGTAAACTCCCTGTCGACGGGGAATTCCAGGAATAGCTCGCCATCCTTAAACACCAACCTTTGTACGCCTAACTTGATTGCCAAAATTCGCGCCTCTGCCAGATTCAGCAAATTTTCCAGCGCCTCCGGTAGCGGCCCGAATCGATCCGATAGCTCCTCGGCGAAGGCTGTCAGCCGTTCGATGTCGTTGATATTTGAGACGTTGCGATATAGCTCTACTCTGAGGTTGGGATCGTCTATGTAAGTTTCGGGCACAAACAGGTCGAGATCGGTTTGCATCTTAAGTTCGATCTTTTCAAGAGCCGGGCCGGTCTGTTTGATTTCTGCCACCGCTTCTTCAAGGAGACGACAGTAAAGATCAAATCCGACTTCTTCGATAAAGCCATGCTGCTGAGCACCAAGGATATTCCCCGCGCCGCGAATCTCCAGATCGCGAAGCGCCAGATGATATCCTGAGCCCAATTCGGTGAACTCCTCGATCGCGCGGAGTCTTTTGCGGGCTTTCTCGGTGAGCATTTTAAGGGGCGGCACAAGCAGATATGCAAAGGCACGCTTGGTGGAACGTCCCACGCGGCCTCGAAGCTGGTAGAGCTGAGCCAGTCCAAGTTTATCGGCTCGGTTGATAATAATCGTGTTTACCGAGGGTATATCCAAACCCGATTCAATAATTGTGGTAGCTAATAGCACCTGGTATTTTTTCTCGAGGAAATTAAGCATGACCCGTTCCAGAGAGCGTTCCGACCATCTGACCGTGGCCAACGCCGATTTGAACCGCGGGCAGTAAGCGCTTCAAATAATTGTAGATAGCGTCGATAGATTCCACGCGATTATGCACGAAAAACACCTGACCGCCGCGCGCCAGCTCACGTTCCACTGCCTCGAAAATGACTCGATCGTTAAACAGGGCGACTTCGGTCATAATCGGTAAACGATCTTTCGGGGGCGTATTAATTACCGACATATCCCGCGCCCCCAGGAGAGATAATTGCAGGGTACGAGGAATAGGAGTAGCGGTCAGCGTCAGAGTATCGACTTGAGTTTTCAGCTTTCGGATTTTTTCCTTATGCGTTACCCCGAAACGATGTTCTTCGTCTATTACTAAAAGACCCAGGTCTTTAAATTCAATATCCTTTTGAAGAAGCATGTGGGTACCGATTACGATATCAACTGTCCCCGCCTTGATTCCTTCCTTGACCGACTTGGCCTCTTTAGGCAAACGAAAGCGAGACAGCATATCAACCTTAACCGGGAATCGCGATAGCCGATCTCGAAAAGTGTTAAGATGCTGCTGGGCCAAAATCGTGGTCGGAACCAGAATCGCCACCTGCTTTCCCGATTCGACTGCCTTAAACGCCGCCCTGATGGCGACCTCCGTTTTCCCATACCCGACATCCCCGCAAACCAGGCGATCCATCGGGCTGGCCTGCTCCATATCGGATTTGATATCGTCGATCGTTTTTTCCTGATCGGGCGTTTCCTCGTATGGAAATGAGGCCTCCAATTCGCGCTGCCATTGGGTATCGGGAAGAAATGCATAGCCGGGCAATGCCTGCCGTTTAGCATAAAGGGCGATAAGCTCCTCGGCCATATCTAAAATTGCCTTTTTGGCGCGTGCCTTTGTTTTCTCCCAGGCGCCGGTGCCAAGCCTCGAAAGTGTGGGCGCTCCCTCTTTACCGGCAAATTTCTGAACCCTGGAAAACTCTTCAATTGGAACATAAAGTTTATCATCGCCGGCATAAAAAATTAGCAGGCAATCGCGCTTCCGGCCATCGACTGTAATAGTTTCCAGTCCATGGAATCGTCCTATTCCATGATCGATATGCACCACAAAATCGCCGGGTTGGAGGCTTTGGTAACTCGAAAGAGCGATACCCTCTTTGAAGCGACGAAGCTTTTTCCTGGTTGTAATGCGTGAAAATATCTCATGATCCGTTAAAAACCAGAGTGATATATCGGGAAGGCCAAACCCCTCCGAAATGCGCCGCGTTTCCATCGGCACGGCGATATCATATTCCGACAAAAGATCCGAAAGACGCCGCTTTTGGCTTTCGCCGTCGCAGAAGATTATCGACGATTTTCCCTCGCGCTTATACGATGCCAGTTTTTCGGCAAATGATTTAATATGCGGCCCTGATGGTTCCTGCGGAACGGTAACGATCTCAAGATCGGCGGCGCTTTCCTTTATTATTCCCTGTAAATTTACCGCGGTATGCTCTTCTATACTTTCCCTGATATGCTTGTAATCGATATAGATTTCCTCGGGTTTCCCGAAGGGGTAGTCGTTTCGCTCTTCGTAGCGCTGCTGGGCTTTTTCGAGGGTATCTTCAATCTGCTCCTTTATCTGTTCAGGGTCGTCACGCACTATGATGGCGTCATCGGGCAGATAATTCAAAAGCGAACTCTTGCGCGATTCAAAAAGATGGCTGAAAAATTCCAGCCCGTCAAACAGATGTTCCGGTCCGAGAGCATCATGAAGGGCGATAGCCTGCTCCTGGGGAAGCTCGGCGCTGACAAGCTCCACTACTCCCATTTCGATAGGGAATTCCCGGAGCGGTAATATCTCGGCATCCTGCAAGCGATCCAGTGAACGCTGGGTGAGGACAGAGAAAGTGCGGATAGATTCAATTTCATCTCCGAAAAATTCCACGCGGATCGGTTCCGAACGGGTTGCCGGAAAGATATCGATGATACCGCCTCTTACGGCGAAATCTCCAAGCTGCTCGACGACCGGCTGCCGGGTAAAACCCATCTCGACCAATCGCACCTTGAGTTCTTCGGGATTGATCGCGAGTCCCGGAGTTAACGCCAACGCCAATCTTTCAAGCTTGTGCCGTTCAATGGTCGGCTCAAGAAGCGCCACGGCCGGGGCGGAAATAATCATCTTCTGTCCGCGTAGGAGATCGTGAAGCGTTTTAAGACGGTCTCCTACGTTTTCCGCATGGGGTGCGCGGATTTCGTATGGTTGCACCTCCCAGGATGGGTATTCCGCAACCTTATCCTCGCCGAGATAGGCCAAAAAATCGTCGTATGCTTTCTCGCACGATTCCGTATCGGGGGTAATAAAAAGAACAGTGCGGCCGGTTTTGAGAAATAACCAACTTGCCAGAAGGGCTCGCGATGAACCGACCATGCCCCCAACCTTGATCGAGGCTTTCCCGCTGTTTATTTGCTCAAAAAGCCGCTTAAAGCCGTGTATCTTATCGAGTTTTTCCAGTTTGTCGATCATTTTTACAAAACACTAAAACCCCACGCTCCAAAATCGAGTGGGGGTCAGGGAACCACGTTTTTCTTAATCAATCTTTGCCGCCTATTGTTCCTTTTGCGCTACCAGGATCATTCGAGGCGATTCCGCGCTGTATAATTCGCCATTGAAATCACCGTAAACATCAGTTAAAACCAGGCCGGCGGCGTTGAAAAGCCCAAGCATTTCGGTAAGAGTATAAAGCCGGACCGAATAATTAGCTTCCTTTATCTCGCCGGTATGCACGATAAGCTGGTTAGTCATCTCAAGACGGGAGCGGAAGAGATCAAAAAATCTCTCCTCGAGCATGTAGGAATGGTTTTCACGCGTCCAGCGCCGAGGGACATCTATCCTTAGGGCAGTCTCACGATTGATAACATCGATTAAAAGCTGCCCGCCCGGCTTAAGGGCTTTTCGCACGCCTTTTAGAACTTTAAGATCGTCCTTTTCGTTTTCGAAAAACCCGAAGGCGGTAAACATATTAATGCAGACGTCAAATTTATTTTCGTAGGGAATATCTCTCATATCGCCCTGTTTTAGCTCAAGCTTGACCGAGACTTTATCCGCCAGTTCTTTTGCCTTTTTCAGAAAACCCTCCGAAAGATCATATCCGGTGACATGAAGTCCCTTTTGGGCGAGCAATATGGCGTGACGGCCAAAGCCACAGGCGAGATCCAGGACGCTGTCGCCGGGCTCGATTTGAAGCATCCGCATGATAGCCTCGGTTTCGCGCGAGGTTTCGCTCTCATCATGCTTGTAAAGCTTGAGATAATCTTCGCTGAAATATTTCTGCCACCATTCCATCACTTACTCCATAGTGCGTTGCTGATAATCTTATATGCCAATCGCGCTGCTGCAAAATCGGGATAAAGCAGGCCCGAAATTGGAGCCAGCTCCACTACGTCCGCGCCTACAATCTGCTTTGATTCTCCCGTCGCCCGAATCAAGGCGAGGGTCTCATCCCAGAGGAGACCGCCCGGCTCGGGAGTCCCCACCGACGGCATCACTGCCGGATCAAAGCCATCGAGATCGAAAGTAATATAAACATGATCGCTTAGCATTGAAAGTATTATTGATGTAAAATCGCAGTTTTTGCGAAGATCAGTAGGCCGAATTAGACGGCCTTCCGAGTCGGCTCGTTTTTCAACATCGGAGCCACAAAATGATCGTATCCCCACCGAAACAAAATCACAAAGCTCCCAGACATGCGACATGATCGAAGCGTGAGAATAGGGCGATCCCTGGTACTCGGTACGCAAATCTGTGTGAGCGTCAAAATGCAATACTGTCAGGTCCGAATATTTCTTCTTGTGGGCCTTTATCAATCCGTATGATATGGAATGCTCACCGCCTAATGACATCAGAAACTTGCCGTCTCGTAATATCTGTTTGGCGGTCGATTCAACCCGATTCATCATTTCCGCCGGGCCGCTGGCGACTTGCTCAAGCTCGCCTAAGGTGGCTATTCCGACAGTAGAGGGATCGCCTCCAAATTCGGGATCGTATGTCTCCGACTGACGCGAGGCCGCTATCATCGCCGATGGCCCGTTGCGTGTTCCGGCGCCATAGCTAACCGTAGCATCATAGGGTATGGGAAGTACAACCGCCTTGGCGGTCTCGTAACGCGACAGCTTTTCGGGAAGCGCCAGAAATCCCCAGGGATATAAATTTTTAGGTTTCATCAGCTACACACAAACCAGAGCCGCCCGGCCTCCTCGATTTTCTCATCGAGATCATAAGGGCTGGCCATTATCCTTTCGAATCCATTCTTTGTCAGGCCATCGATAATATCGCTTGCCGGATAAGTTTTCTCAACGATTTTTTGAAAAACCCGATGATAATTATTCCCCCTGGAATCCTTAATAAAGGCCTCAATAAAAATGTCCGCCAGACCCTTTTCAGGATAGCAATGGCCGTACCAGAAAAGCGTGTACTTTTTGGTGCGATGGATATTTATCTGCTCCCACTCTTCCAGGCCCCGTTCGGTCAAAAAATCGAATATGAAAAATCCGCCGGGCTTGAGATGCCGCCGGGCATTTTTAATGACCGCCTTTAGATGGCTTAATGATTTCATGTGGTTGGCGGAGTCAAACAGGAGCAGAACCATGTCGAATTTCCTGCCCAGGCGCACATTCGCGGCATCGCCCAGGATAAATTTCCCCTCCGAAAACTTATCCCGGGCGGCCTTAATCATCCCCGGCGAAATATCGACTCCGGTAAATTTGATGCCGTGGCGCGAGAGTTTCTTTTCAAGCTCGCCGGTTCCACAGGCTAAATCGAGGATCGTTTCGGGCTTTTCTCCACGGAGCCTGAAGAAAGCCTCTAAGCGTGAGGCCGCATTTCTGGCGAAAACGCCCCACCCCAAAAGATCATAATAACGGGAAAAATCACCATAGATATTAGACATTGCTTCGCCCTCCGCTGAGGGCGGTCACCCCTAATCGGTAATGAAGATGGCGGCGGCGACTACCGTAGTCCAGAGACCGCGCTTGTCGCCGGCGGACGACTGGGTAATATTGGTGGTGCGGAAAATCTTGCCCGAGATTTTCCAGATTTCCTTTTTCTCGTCGAACGACTTATCAATATCGAGATCGATGCCCAGTGTCGATGACAGCATGGTGGCGGCCAGGTCTTCGGCGTAATCGCCGGAGATCTTTTCGTTCTGGCCGAAAGCCGCATGTTCGGAGAGATAGCCGTATTGACGTCTATCCTGCGGGATAGCCAGCCCCACCGAGGCCGAGATCAGACGGTTGGGCTCGTTGGTCGAGTTGCGCGACATGACGCAATGTACGATCTGGCCAGGGGCAAGATACTGCACGCCCTGAGTTTTGGAAATCACCTTACATACCGGAGGAAAAATGCTGGAGACATGAACCAGGTTGTATTCCGCGATATTTGCCGAGCGCAGGGCCAACTCAAAGCTGGAAAGGTGTTCTTTGTGTCTGCCGACGCCTTTTGTCAAAAAAAGTCTTTTAGGAACGATCTGCATTTTTTCTCCTCAAATAATTCCGTTCAATCGAAAGTGAATGATAATTTAACGAGGTTCAAATTTCAAGTGTATTATGAGATTTTGAAAAATTGTTTTGTTTTTTTGATATTATAGGGTTGCGGCAGGTCTTAGGTCTTCCGAGACCTGCCGCATAAAGCAGGTTATTCCGTCAGGTCACGCCCGCTTTGCGGTCTAAGACCTGACGGAACTTTGTATCCTCAGCCCGCTATCTTTATCCCGTAGTTGGCGGCCTGACGGGCCACGATACCCAGATCGCTTAAGCCCTCATGAACGAGCGAGCGCAGGATGCCAGAAATTTGCTCGCGAATGATACTCCGCTCGCGCACGAAACGGACCGAGATGAGGTCGACAAATGATGAATCCTCATGTACAGCGCGGTTGAGGTGGTTGTTGCGGGCCAGGCCAACTTTCTCCTCTTGCCGTCTGATATTATCGATTTGTGAGGTCAGGTCTTCTTCTTTGCGCGCCAGATCGCCAAGCTCGATAAGCAGCTCGATCTGGTCGGGGGTCAGGGTTTTGATGATATCCGGTGTTAGCTCTCGCATTGGTTTCTCCTGTTTCCTGTGGTGTCGGGTCTCCGCACCCGACAACTTAAGCGGTCAGGTACGGAGGCCTGACCGCACGGGTATAATGATGGCGCACGAGGACGTACGCCATCCACGCCTTACATATCAATTATAACGATTTTGTAAGATATGACAATGAGAAAATGGGGCGGGCCCGCCCCGCCCGTATGCGTCAGGATGGATGCGCAAGCGACATCCTTGAGTTGCGACAAAACTATCGTAATTTAAGCCCAATCCTATTCCACCTTATATTTAAAAAAGCCGCAATAGCTCGAGTTATTATGTTAGCATCATAATCCGGTTTTTCTCCAGTGGAAAAAAGAACAAATAGCGCTTTGCCCGTAATTTCATTACGGAAAACCGGCCCGAAACGCCGGGAATCGAGGGAATTATCGCGGTTGTCGCCCATAACAAAAATGCAATTATTTGGTATGACAATTGGGGATATATTATTTTTTTGAGTCAAAAGAGATTCTATCGCTGAATCACCATAAACTATTGTTGAATCCATTGATTTACCTGTTGAGGGCAAAGATCCATAGCTGCCCGTCTACATATACATCCCTATTTTTTATTTCGACCGTCTGGCCCCCAACAGCGATACATCGCTTAATATATTTTGTTAAGGGTTTGATGGGGGAATTGATTTCTACAATATCACCATTCCTAATTTTATCCAAAGAGAATTTCTTAATAAATATTATATCGCCTTCAAGTATAGTATTTTCCATTGAATGCTTACCCGTCTTCACGATATCATATATGTGAGAAGTATTATTTTTGTCGGCAATTTCGAAATAAAGCAGAATTCCTATGCTAACAATAAGATACATATACCAATGGTTATTATATCTCTTTGACTGATAGCCAATTTTATTATTTTTTCTAGTAATTATTATGGCGTCTATTAAAAAATATATCCAAATGCAAAACGATATTAATAATGATAAATCAAACAAAAATATGCTCTCATAAAAAATGGCTATCAGTCCTAAAATAGAGGATAATATTTCATAAACGAAGAAAAGGATTATTCCTCTTCTAAGTCGCCCGTTATAATAATGTCCAAAACCCGGCTGAACAAAATGTAACAAAACCGCCAGCCAGATTTTTCTGCGTTTGCTTAAAGTATTATCCATTTATTGTATGCTTTGGCAACCAATTCCGCCATCCCCGCGCGCCCTGCTGCCCCGCCGGGCGGCATGCTGTTCTACCCCTACTTTATCGCGTCAAGCCCGCTTTGTCAATCTCGCCCTTGCCCGCCCCGCTGGGGACGAGGGGTTCACATTAAAATTCTCATCATCATTATTAAATGTAAACATATCATTACAGTCATTATAAAATAATAATAATAATTAGAAATCTCTTTGAACAATATATAATTGGGTCCGACCCAGATTCGCTTAAATCTATCCGAATTTCGGCCTGATACAATCCTAAACAATCTTATTGCTGCTATTTGAAAAGCCAAATTTAGTAATAACAGAAGAAATCCCCAAAATATTCTATATTCAATTGTTATCTTTGCCATAGTAAGAACATAAATAGATAGCAGGGCATTAAGCCCAAATATTAAAACTACAAATCTATATATAAAAATTGGCTCTTTACGATATAGAGGAGCGTAAAGTCTTACCCAAAAGAATTTGCTCTCCTTCATTTCATTATACACAAGCTCTTTCGTTTGTTTAGTTACCTTTGGAAATAGACCAAAAATCCATAGGCCAATAAGCGATGCCCATAAAAGCGTCAGAGTTAATTTAAGATCTATTTCCAGCATATATTGGTGCCATCATATTGTCAAAACTACAGGGGTTTTAACCCGCAAATCATCTATCTGGCGGACATATTGGTCCGCCCCTACGCAACCCGCAACTCATATCTCACAACGCATAACTCACAACTCCCTCGCCTTCATCACCACCAGCGTCATGTCGTCGATCTCGTTGGGGCCGGAGGCGTACTGCTTGACCGCCTCAATTAGCCCCGCGCAAATCGTATCCACCGGTTCTTTCCGAAGCAAACGAGCCTGCTCGATCAATCGCGCCTCACCATATTCGCGCTCGGCGCTATCCATCATCTCGGTCATACCGTCGGTGTAGAGTATCAGCGTATCGCCCGGGCAAAGCTCCACCACCGCCGATTCATAAGCGGAATCGCCAAACGCCCCCAAAAGCAGCCCGCCCTTAATCAGCGATACCACCTCCCCGCCGCTTGAGACGACCAGCGGGTAATTATGCCCGGCGTTGCAGTAGTGCAGCTTGCAGGTATGCTCATCGAGCTCGGCATAGAAACAGGTGGCAAAGCGGTCCGGGCTGGTCGATTCGCTGATGAAGCGGTTAACCGAGGTCATAATCTCATGCACGCCCTTGCCCAGCCGGGCTTCGGTCTGGAACACCACCTGCATCCTGGCGATCAGTAGCGCCGCGGGCACACCCTTACCGGAGGCGTCGGCGATCACAATCCCCAGCCTGCCATCGCGGATCGGGATGAAATCATAGAAGTCGCCGCCCACCTGCCGTGATGGTTCAATATAGGCCGCAAAATCAAACGATTTGAGCGCCGGAAGCTTCTTTGGCAACAGGCCGGTTTGGATCTGCTTGGCAAGCGTCAGCTCCTCCTCCATGCGCTGTTTTTCCAAAGCCTCGGCATACAGTTCGGCGTTTTCCATCGCCACCAAAATCTGATTGGCCAGAATCGTCAGGAACGTCAGGTCCTCGGAGCTATAGCGGAACCCCGCCACCTTGGCGGACAGCATCAGGAGACCGGCCAGCCTATCCTGCCTGACCAACGGTACCACCAGCACAAATCCGTGCGCCATCATCTCCGCGCCGATATGTCCCGTCTGCGCTTTAGAGGCAAACTCCTCGGTAAACGTAGGAGCGCGTTTGGCGAGAAGGATAGCGGAAATCTCAGGCTCGATATCGAACGCCTTGCAGGTATCCGCGGGAAGAGCTAATCCAAAACGTCCACCGGCATCGGTGAAACAGATCTCGACCTTTTCGATAAACATCTCGCGGCGCAGGGTATCTGAGATCGTGGCGGCCAACTTATCGGCCTGGAATATCGCTAAAATTTCGCGTGAGAAATTCTCGATAAGCTGGCTCAAATCGGCTTTGGTGCGGATAAATATCTTGCGAACGAAATCGTCGACCTGGTTATAAATCGGTTGGAAGAAAAGCAGCAGCACAATTACCATGAGCGCGCTTAAAATCTGCGATTCCTGTCCGATTATGCTGCGAATGATCGTCCCGGACTGAATAACCACCAGCAGATAGCCGCCAACTACGACCGTCGTGGTGATCGAGTAGACCAGCGAGCGTCGAGCCAGAAGGCCGATATCGAGGAACTGGTAACGCACAATCGCCCAGGCGATCGTGCCCGGCCCCACCAGAAGCGTGGCCACCAGCATGATATCACGCAGCGATGACGGAAACTTGAATGAGAGAATCTCCGGAACGAGAAATCCCACAACGTAAAGCCCCATCGCCACCCAGATGCCGTTGATAACCAGCCTGACCTGCTGTTTGAGACGAGGGTTTTCGATACGCTTAAATCCCAGGTGCATATAGTACAGGGCGGCACTGACATAAATCAGATTGACCAGTGAGAAAAAGCGCTTGTGAATCAGAAGTAAAAATCCGAGAAAAGCGGCGATCATCCTGAGAATGGCATTAAACAGTTGGAATAGCTGCCCGATTATTGGCAGGGTCGATTGAATGCTTAAGAGGCTGACAATCTTGTCGGGATCGGATAAAAGCAGAACCAATAGCAGATGAAATACGTGCGGCAGAAACGCCAGTTGCAGCAGCCGTTTATGGCGCAGGTATACCGGTTGCGGTTCGGGAAACACCGCTGAAAAATAAAGCAGCGCCGGGAAGAAAAACTCCCAGATATAGAATGAGGTGACAACCCAGGGCGGCAAGTTGGCTATCGGCTCTAATACCGATTTGTAGATGGCGGCCGCGAAGGGGGCAACTCCCGCGAAAAAGAGCATCATCGAAACCACGCGATTGAGTCTGTTGCCCTTGTTTTCGCGCAAAATTACTATTGCCAGCATGAACAGGATGAGTCCCGATGCCAGGTATATCAAAGATATAAGTTGCCCTACATTCAAAACCAATATATCCCGAAATTAAGCGATTTTTTTGGTAATTGTGATTGTTGTTCCGCCCGATGCGGGAAAGGCGAATTCGACCTTGTCCATCAGTGATTTTACGATGAATATTCCACGGCCAATCTCTTTTAGCAGATTTTCTTCGGCTATGGGGTTGGGAATCGATTCAGGATCGAATCCTGTCCCCTCATCGCTGACAGTGGCCTGCGCCTGGTCGTTTTCAAAACGGAGCCCAACTCTGATTTTCTTTTTGTGATCGTATTTATTGCCATGCTTGATGGCGTTATTGACAAGCTCCGTTATCGCAATGGCGAGGTCCGCGATAGTGTCTTCCGGCACTCCGCGTTGCCTGAGCCAACTTTCGATAAATTCATCGACCGCTGAAATATGGTCGGGCGAACTGGGAATCGTAATGTCATCGCCGTTATTTTGTCCCATCATCTTCTCCGTTGTGATGGTTTTAAAAAAGGTGGGACTTGATCGACCCACCTGTTAATTAAGAGCACCGCAAAAAACTCTCCGGCAGATCATTGAAAGCTTGTCACCGCTTCCTCAACCGTGTCGTAGTTTTCGAAAACCGTGATGAGCTTGGTAATGGTCAGAAGCGACTCGATCTTGTCGGTGATTTGGGCCAGTTTCAGTTCGCCGCCGTTATTGCGCAGCGTGGTCAGGCCGGAAATCAGAATCCCAAGTCCGGTCGAGTTCATCCATTCCACTTTTGAAAGATCAATTACGACTTTCTTCTTGTTCTGGTTGATAAGTTCATGGAGATAGTCGTGCAGCATAGTGGCGTCCGGCCCTCCCATGATCTTTCCCTTTGGCTCCAGAATTTCAACGCCTTTTTCCTCGCGGCTGGTGAGCTTCATTAGCTTCCTCCTGTATCTACGTTATTTTCAGATGAAAAGATTCGATCTCCAATAGATAGCCTTATGGGGATACCTCACCCGGCCAGATATTCGGGGACATCCCTGACTACCTACTTCTTATACAGTATTTGTAATTGATTTTGCCCCAAATGGCAAGGAGTTTTGCAGGGAAAGATGGTGCTTCTTCCAGTAGGACACTTCATGATTTTTTCTCCAGACATAAAAAAACCGGGGCCTGAAAGAGACCTCGGTTAAAATTTCGATATGTTCAATTTGTTACTTAAACAGTGCTTTGATGCGGCCCCAGGTTTCCAGACGAATCGCCAGCGTGCTAATCTCCAGATCGCGACGTTGCCGTCCGGCGAACGCCTCAAACGATGGCAACGACGGATTTCCGTTGATACGAATCGTCAGGATATCGCCAGCCACGTAACCATCGCGCTGCGGAGTTGCTTCATCATCCTTGGGGATATAAAGCGAGTAAAGACCGTTGACCGTATGCGTGCGCGCCAACTCGATCTCGCCCACATAAGCAATCACAACGAGATTATTCGCAGCCGGCTGCCCCTCAACTGTGACAGACCCGTACGGTTCACAAGCAGTACCGAGCACCACTTGCGCTTGCGCCACAGTTCCAAGTAGCATTAAAGACATGAGTATAACTATCAGACCGCCGCATCTCAACATGGTCATATACCTATATTAACTTAATCGGCCCCCGGCTTGTCAAGATAAAATCTATTTCTCGCAAAAATAAAATAATTTACGGCTGTGCATCGCGTTGCACACGTGAGTGTTTTATCAAATCCTTAATCTGAGAGCACCATATTCTTATTAGTCAGCGAAAAGGACAAATGCTCAAGCTCGATCGACATGTTCTCGTTCAGAAGCACAACATCTTCCGGTACTTTAAGGTTTACCGGTGCGAAATTTAGAATCGCCTTGACTCCAGCCTCGACTACGTCGTCGCATACCTTTTGAGCCACTGCCGCCGGCACTGTGAAGATTACGATCTGAATCTCCTGCTCTTTGAGCATTTGCTTTATGCCAGCGACATCATTAATGATGATTCCTTTGTGATTGGAACCGATTTTACGCTGATCATTATCGAACAGGAGTTTGATTATAAAGCCTTGTTTGGCAAACTCCTTATAGCTCACCAGCGCCGATCCGATATTTCCCACTCCCACCATTGCCACGTTCCAGAGCTTATTTAGGCCGAGGATTTCTGCTATCCGTTCTTTCAACTCCTTGACCGGATACCCCAGGCCGCGCGTCCCGAAACTGCCAAAAAATGAGAGGTCCTTTCTAACCTGGGCCGGTGTGAGTTTCTCTCGACGGGCTAACTCCTTTGAGGAGATGGTTTCGTAGCCTTCGCGTTCCAAACCCAATAACGCCCGGTAGTAAATCGACAACCGATGGATAGTCGAATTAGATATTTTTCGCATTGACTTTTTAATAAGCAATGGCATCGCTCCTTGTTTAGGCTATTGTGAACTGATTCACAAAAATACAAATAAGGGCACTTTGTGCGTGGAGTCAAGAGAAAAATATCGAATAAAAACCCGAAATGTGGAGCAAAAATATCGAGCGGGAATAGATAGTTTTATTTTTTCAGATAGCCAAACAACTCTTTAATAAGGCAATAGTTCCATCATTAGAAACAAAATTTATTGAGAACTACTCTCAACACTAACCAATAATGGACCTGAAATCAATTGTGCTGAGTGAAAATCTTTCAAAAGATACGGAATACTATTATTAACAAAAGTAGGCCTAGAGTTTTGCGGATGCCTTTTCCAAACATAGCTTTGAACTCAAAAAAAGCTTAGCTGAAAATTTTATACTACAAACTGGGGAGGTAAATTATTTCTTTATTCGATCCAACCCGTGGAATTAGGATTACCCTTACTGATAATTAACAGCAATTTAACTTGACTCCAAATTGACAAAGAGATAAATTTTCAAATAGGTTAACTAGCGTTAGCAGAGCATAAAATATTGATTGGGGGAATTAGCCCTGAGCTTTGAAAGGAACTAATATATGATGAAATCGAAAATTGGCGAGGCCGCAGGACGAGTCTGGGAGACATTATCCGCCAAAGATGAAGTCGGCCTGGAGCAACTGCCTCGGATGTTGAAACTAAAAAGCGACATCACTTACCAGGCATTGGGTTGGCTGGCTCGCGAGGATAAGATTAGTTATCGCACCAAGGCGGGGAAAGTATACGTTTCGCTTGCCGTCAAAGAGCGTGAGGGTTAAGAAATAACCTTTAATATACGGGTATTCCCCGGCGGCCATAATTTTAGCACGCCTGTGAAGGCAATGCGATTTTGTGCGGATCATCATTTTCTGATCATGATTATCGATATACGCCCTCTAATAACTTGATGATTTCAATATCAATAGGCTATATTTGATAATTCCTTGCCGGAATAATCCGATAACCTTTCTATGACACACCACAGGGCCAGCGGCATTCTGCTTCATATCACATCTTTACCCGGCGACGATTCTATCGGGAATCTCGGGCCGGGAGCTTATGAATTTGCTGATTTTTTGGAGCGAGCCGGGCAATGCATCTGGCAGGTTCTGCCGTTAAATCCTCCCAGCCCGGGCGAGGGCAACTCGCCCTATAGTAGCTCGTCGGCCTTTGCTGGAAATACCCTTCTCATTAGCCCCGAGTTTTTGGTTCGTCAGGGCTGGATAAAGGAATTCCCCTCCGTAAATAACTTCCCCAAAAACCGCGTCGACTTTGGCGAAGCAATCAAGATTAAAAACCTAATCTTCGAGGAGGCTTTCCAGACTTTCAGGCAACGATCCGATAGAGTTGAATTTGACTCGTTCTGCCAGGATAGCGCTTATTGGCTCGACGATTTTGCGCTTTTTACAGCGCTGAAAAGCTTTTTCCATGATAATAGCTGGGGACAATGGCCGGAAGATATCAGAGATCGCAAACCCGAAGCACTGGTTTACTACCAAGGCATATTATCGGAACAGCTTGAAAAGTATAGATTCCTGCAGTTTCTCTTCTATGGGCAATGGCAAGCGCTGAAAAAATATGCCAACGATCACAATATCGAAATAATGGGAGATCTCCCCATCTATATGAGTTTTCAAAGCGCCGATCTCTGGGCTCATCAGGAAATCTTCAAGTTAGATGATGAGAAAAAGCCCCTCTTTGTCGCGGGTGTGCCGCCTGACTACTTCAGTAAAACCGGACAGCTCTGGGGAAATCCCGTATATAATTGGGAAAATCTTAAGAAACGAAATTTTGATTGGTGGGTTAAGCGCATCTCGCACAATCTTAAGCTTTTTGATTTATTACGTATCGATCATTTTCGCGGGCTACTTGGCTATTGGGAAATCCCCGCCGGAGAGAAAACCGCGGTCAATGGCAAATGGATGAGCGTTCCGGTGGATGAGTTTTTTGCCAGGCTTAACGAAAACTGTCCGCTGTCGCCTATAATTGCAGAAGACCTGGGCATCATCACACCCGACGTAAAGGAACTTATTGAAAGGCTTGCCATTCCCGGCATGAGAGTGCTGCTCTTCGCTTTCGGCGAGGGTTTGCCTGAAAATCCCTACGCTCCCCATAATCATGTCAAGAACTGTGTTGTGTATACTGGTACGCATGACAATAACACCGTCAAGGGCTGGTACGAACAAGACGCCACACCAATCGAGAAAGACAGCCTCAACCGATACCTTGGTTTCGAAATTAAGGCTCAATACGTACACGAGGTGTTCGTTCGCATGGCGATGCTATCGGTTGCAGATAGAATCATCATCCCAATTCAGGATATCCTTGGTTTGGGTGCCGAAGCCCGCATGAATACACCATCAACCCCCCGCGGAAATTGGGAATGGCGGCTTGATCCTGCCATGTTAACAGATTCGGTATCAAAAAATTTATTTGATCTTACCCAGATCGTCGGGCGGCTTTCCAAAAAGAAATAATTCGAAATCATTTATAGAAATTTCGCAAAGCTTTCTTGACATGAAAGAGGTTATCCCTTAATCTTGGCGGCATGGCAAGAATAACAATTGATTTGGAACCGCTGGCAAATCTCTATTCGGATGGTTCCGATATGGTAAAGTCGGTGGTCAAGAATGCCTTGGCATGCGAGATCGCCGGGGCTGACGGAGTTATTTTCGGATTGGGCAAAGAGCTTGACCAGAGACGGCGCAAAACCGCATCGCTTCTTATTGAAAGTCTCGATATCGCTCTGGCGCTCAGATGCGGCTGCGATGCGAGATCGCTTGAGGCCGCCAGGGATTTAAAACCCGGAATGGCGTTAATGAAATTTTCGCAGGATAAAAAAGAAGCGTTGGGGACTGCCATCACGAATCTTCAGGTTGAAAACATTTTGGTGGGCCTGGAAATTCCGCTTGATATCGATCAAGTCAAAGAAGCTGCCCGACTCAAATGCGATTATATCATTTTAAACTGTGAGCCATACTGTTCGGCCAAAACTGTTAATGCCCAGCTCGACGAACTAAGCAAAGTGTCGAAACTTACGAATCTCGCGGGACGGCTTTCTCTGGGAACGGTGGTTGCAGGCGATTTCACCCCGATAAATCTTTCCAAGCTCTGTGGGGCAGCGCAGATCGAGGAATATGTGATGGGATTACCCTTTTTCTCGAACTCGCTTATTCATGGATATTCAAAAGCGATCCAGCTGCTCAAATATGCGATCAGTTGATATGACAAATGTCATGTAAACGATAATAATTACTGTTTTTATGATCTATATCATACCCCCCATTAGGGGGGTTTTTTACTATTGCCGCGTGATGCGGAATTGGGATTTTTTTCACAACGATGGGGCACCTTTTAACAGGGAGACATGGGTGAGGACAAAAACTATCTGGCTTTTTATTCTCGCCGCCCTTATCTGTAGGATTGCAGTTGCGGGTGATATCACGGGAACGATTACCGACGCCCAAACAGGTATGGTGCTTCCCGGAGCGCGGGTTGCCATAAGCGGTACAAAGTATGGCGCCGCCGCCGGTTCTGATGGAAGCTTTATAATAAAAAATCTACCGGCAGGAGAATATGCAATAAATATTCAATTAATCGGATTTAAAAAGGCTGCCCGAAAAATTATCCTACCTCAGGATGGTCAGCAGGTCTTAAGCGTAGCCTTAGATGAAGCCCCCTGGGAACTCGATAAAATCGTCGTGACGGCCACTCGTACCCCGCATATCCTGAAAGACGTACCCATCACCACCGAGGTCATCAACAGAGAGGATATGATTGCCACCGGCGCGTTAACTGTTGATCAGGCGCTAAGTTCGCATGTGGGAGTCACTGTTGACGATGATCTCTCCGGTAAAGGCGCCACCATAAGAGGCGTTGATCCCTCGAGAGTGTTAATTCTAATTGATGGCCACCGCGTGATAGGACAGGTGCGCGGTTCGGTCGATCTCGGACAAATTTCGCTTTCCGATGTTGACCGCATCGAGATTGTCAAAGGCTCAGGTTCAACTCTATACGGCTCGGACGCTCTGGGTGGAGTGATCAACAT
Source organism: uncultured candidate division Zixibacteria bacterium (assembly GCA_963801605.1). Lineage (GTDB taxonomy): Bacteria > Zixibacteria > MSB-5A5 > UBA10806 > UBA10806 > UBA10806. The sequence goes on along the minus strand of CAWDFP010000006.1, from coordinate 591,626 downwards.
CATCACCAAAAAACCGACTCAGAGTAAAAGCCTGGAATCGTCGATTGAATATGGTTCATTTAGATCGTTCGATCCGGAATTCCAATTCGAAACGAAGAGCCCCAAATATGGATTTCTGTTTTCGGGTAAACATGAAGAGACGGCGGGATTTGATCTTGATAAAAGTACGCCTCATACCAATGGCTTGGAAGCTATTAAAAGATACAATCTAAGTACCAAGATAAGCCTGAACTCCAAAGAGTCATTTTATAATGAGCTTACCCTCGGGTATATGCACGAGCGAAAACAGTGGATTGAATCGGAATGGTTCGAGCCGCTTCAAAAGACTTTTATTTATGATGATTACGAATGGAACAATCGCTACGATATTGGGACCACGCATAGGTATATGGCCAGCCCCAAAACGGTATTCGAGGCTTCATTGCATGGTTCTTACTATAATCATGATTGGTCAAAGTTCACGAGAGCAGGAGTGGAAAACGACAGCTCCCTTACCAAGGATTATATTGTCGATGGTTCCTTTCAGGCCAATCATACTCTATCGAAGAATCTCATTGTGACATCGGGCCTCGATCTGTCATATGCCGGTCTCAATTCATCTCAAATCATCGGAAATAAAAAGACGGTAGATTTTGGCGATCTATATATGCAAGCCGAAATTATACCGCTTAAAGATTTTACTATCCTTCCCGGCATCCGCTGGGAACGTCATCAAACCTACGGTAATCATATCAATCCCAGCCTGAATTTGAAATGGTCTCCAAGCGATCGATTGACATTTCGCGGGACCGCCAGTCGAGGTTTTCGGGCGCCGTCGATCAAAGAGCTTTATTTCATATTCGATCATTCCGCCGCCGGATATATCGTATACGGCGGCGGAGGCGCCCTCAATCCGGAGCAAAGCAACAATTACTCCACAACGGTGGAATATAGTTACAGCCGGCGAGGCTTACACCGACTGACTTTTTTCAGAAACGATCTTAATAATCTCATAGATTTCAATCTGGTGGAGTTTACTCCAACCTATTGGCGCGGTGTTTATAAATATCAAAATATCGTTAAGGCCCGCACCCAGGGATTGGAATGGGAATCGAAAGTTAAAGTTTGCACCGGGTGGGATTTTTCATTTTCGTATATGTATCTTCTCGCCAAAAACCTGACAGATCATACCGATCTTATCAACCGTCCCCAGCATACCGCTAAATTCACCAATACTTTTAGTGTTCCGCAATTGGGCGCCGGCCTGACATTTTGGGGCACTTATCACGACCGTAAACTCTGGACATCCGAGGGCGATACGCCGGACCGGATTTCTAAAATTTATGCGCCCAAGCTGATTGTATTGAATCTCAATTTATATAAAAGGTTCTACAAAGCGTTCGAGGGTTATTTCCGTGTGGAAAACCTGGCAAACAAAGTCAATGCAACCTACGGTTACTGGCCGCCGCGGTCATTTACTGTCGGTTTTAGGATTAATCTATTCAACGGGGCCGCTGACGGCCAGTCGAACCAGATCGACTAAAAAGGAGTAATTGATGAAATTACGCACGTTCTTTATTCTGGCGGCACTCTGCGCCGCGATCATCGTCGGGGGCTGCTCAAAGGACAAGCCAACCAGCAGTATTCCCAATCCCAACGATACCACGGGGACTTCGACGACAACGTGGAATAGCGGGGGATACTGGGAAACCACGCTAAATGCTACGAGCACATCCGAATATGTTTACTACGGTTTTGCCCGCAAAGACACGGTAATGCTTACTTCGAATCAAGCCGCAATTGACAGCAGTTGGAATATCGCGTTCAAGCGATCGGGCATAATTCTCGATGGTGGAGTTTCAGGGCCGGGCCATGCCGAGGCTGTCGACCTGGCTGCAATGGGGCGAATGGATTCCACCAACTTTATGGGCTTTAATGATCCCACCACGCTGGCGGATTCCACTTGGGCCAGTGATTCTTATAGTCTGGTAATCAATGAATGGTATACCTATGATCCAATCAGACACAGCCTGGCCGCCACCAATTATGTATATATCATGAAAGATGCCACCGGGAATTACGTTAAATTCCAAATCCATGCAATCGATAATCCCGGTATGCCGCCCAATATGGGAATGATCACAATTCTTTATATATATTCGGGAAGCTCCCCGACATTCTCCGGAGCACCGGACACACTAAGATTCGACGCTGCCGGCGGCGGTCCGATATATGTCGATTTTTCAACGGGATCGGTCGTCACTCCCGCGGATCCGAGAACCTCCACTGATTGGGATCTGGCATTCACAAATTATGACATTCATCAAAACTCAACGGTGTTTGGCCCCGGTGCCTGCGGCACCTATGAAATCTGGCAGGACCAGACCGACCCGACTAATTTTAGCGAAACCAATAGTGCGCCAACAGCTCCCCAGGCATATTTCCCTGACAATCTTGGCTCGGTCATGGCCAATTGGTATAACTATGATGGCAACACTCATATCTTGTCATCCAAAAGTCATGTCTATGCGATTAGATCGGGAAGCCATCATTACAAGCTTCAGATAATTACCTACTATAAAGATATCGGCGGCACGCCGGTTTCGGGATATTATACATTCCGCTGGGTAGCGCTTGACTAACTATCGATAATTACTTACCAGTACGCCACAACACAACAAGGCCGGTGAATAGTCAACCGGCCTTATGTGTTTTAAAATAGAATACTTTTAATAATCTTTAATCGTACTATTTGCCATTTACTTAGCCATAAATTCAATTATCGCTTTATTAAATTCCTCGGGGGCCTCCAAATTTACCATATGTCCCGCGCCTTCGATGATTTCAAGTTTCGCATCGGGAATTGCACTTGCGAGATGGCGCGAGGCATCGATAAATTTATGATCGCTTGAGCCCGCAATGACTAGCGTCTTTTGGCGCACTTCGATCAATCGCGATCGCCAGTCGATATTTGATACTGTTGTTAGCCTGCCGTGAAGCATGCACAATAGATAATCGCGGTGATGGCGCGCAATAATCCTCTCCCAAAGCGGAGTAATTGCAGGGTTCTTCTCAAACATTCCCTCAACCAATGGCCCGGTAGAGAATCCGATTGTATCGGCCCAAGCCGGCACGTCTCCGTTTTCGAGCGCAGCCAGTTCTCGTTCCTGAAGCCTGGTTTCCCCCGCGGATTTCGGATGACCCGCTGATGGCAGGATTGACGAAACCAATATCAGACGCGTGACGATCTCAGGTATTTGGATTGCCAGCCGTACCGCTACCGGCCCGCTCATTGAAAAGCCAAGCAAAGTCACATCGGCAATACCCAGAGACTTTATAATCCCTTGAACATCCTCGGCCATCTTTGCACCAGACCAGTTTTGGCCACAGGATGATTTACCGAATCCGCGCAAATCGACTGTTATAAGTTTATGATTTTGGGAAAAAGTCTGCCTTTGGAATTCCCACATCAAACCGTTTAGGGCATAGCCATGTAAAAGAATCAGAGGGCTTTCCCCCCGGCCCTCTATTTCATAATAAATGGCGGCATCGCCGGCATCGAAAAATGGCATTATTATTAATCCGTTGATTCGTTGTGATCGGGGATAATATCGGCGATGGCTTTTCTGATTATCTCCCAGGAAAAACCGCGGCTGCGAAGAAAATTTATGACGCGAAGCCTGGCCTTCTGAGGCGGTAAAGTCCTGACCGTTTTATATTTTTTTTCTGCCATCTTCTTGACAGCGGCGACCTCATCTATACTTCCGAATTCGGCCTCGATGGCCTGATTAGAGATTTCGTCGTTAATCCCTTTTTCGCGGAGCTTGTTTTTTAGATAAAGTTTCGATTTTGGGCCATGAGTTAATTGCGTCCTTATGAAACTGGCGGCGAATTTGGCATCATCAATAAATCCGTAGCGCTTTAGCTGAAAGATAACATCGTCTCGCGCGGCCGTTGGCCTGCCCTCCTCAGTAAGTTTACGGCGAAGATCACGTTCTGAGATCATCCGACGCGATAGGATTGCCATCGCTTTAGATTTAAGCCAGGCGAGATCGGCCTCGGTTTGTACTTTTCGAACCTTTTCCTCAGAGAGTTCATCTCCAGCTTTCAGCGAATGCCGAAAAACGGATTCGCTATCAACGAGAAAAGGTGGCTTGCCTTCGACTGAAAGTTCAAACCACCCTTTGGGCTTTGTCGCCTCAAGGCTTAATATAACGTAGCTATTCACCTCGAAACCAGGCGTTACTTCTTCGCTTTCTCTTTATGCTTTGGGGTCTCCTCTTCAACTGGCGCAACTTCCTCAACCTTAGGCGTATTATCGATTCCCAATTTCTGACGGATCTGCTCTTCAATTGCCTTCAGGATACGAGGATTTTCCATCATGTATGCCTTGGAATTATCGCGTCCCTGGCCAAGACGCTCTTCGCCGAAGGAATACCAGGTGCCTGATTTTTCAAGAATACCGTGCTGTGCTCCAAGATCGACGATTTCGCCTTCGCGGGAGATGCCTTTGCCGTATATGATATCAAACTCTGCCTCACGGAACGGCGGCGCAACCTTGTTTTTAACCACCCTGACGCGGGTGCGCGAACCAGTTATATCGGCCCCTTCCTTGAGTGATGCTATTTTTCTAATATCCATTCTGATAGAAGCATAAAACTTCAGGGCATTTCCACCTGAGGTTGTTTCGGGATTTCCAAACATCACGCCAATTTTCATCCTTATCTGATTAATGAAAATCACACAGGTTTTTGATTTGGAAATCGTGCCGGTGAGTTTTCTCAGAGCCTGAGACATGAGACGCGCCTGAAGGCCCATGTGGGCTTCACCCATCTCGCCTTCGATTTCGGCTTTGGGAGTAAGGGCAGCTACGCTATCGATAACGATAATGTCAATGGCGCCTGAACGAACCAGGGTTTCGGTAATATCAAGGGCCTGCTCTCCGGTGTCGGGCTGACTTACCAGCAGATTATCGGTGTCGACCCCCAATGCCTTGGCGTAATTGGGGTCCATGGCATGTTCGGCATCGATGAACGCGCCAACGCCGCCGAGTTTTTGGGCCTCGGCCAGAATATGAAGGGCTAAAGTTGTTTTACCCGACGATTCCGGTCCAAATATTTCGACGACACGTCCTCTGGGAACACCGCCAATACCCAGCGCAATATCAAGGCCAATGGAGCCGGTGGGAATCGATGGAATTCGGGCTGCCGGTTCACCGTCTCCCAACCGCATAATTGCTCCCTTACCGAATTGCCGCTCGATTGAAGAGACTGCGGTTTCAAGAGCTTTTTTCTTTTGCTGTAGATTGTCAGCCATTTTTATCCTCTTTTATCAAATTAAAATTAAATTATTCTAATTAATTCTACTATATACTGTTCAAATGTGCAAGGGGTTTTTAATTGTTGGTTGACATTCCCTCGATAAATAATAACCGCGGACAACCTAAATTACTGTTGGATGCCAGCCACAATTAGGCCTATTGCCTTACCTCTCAATGTGTTACGGCTTCACGGCAATCTGTCTTTACCTCTTCAGGTATCATTTTCAGGGCCAAAATCATCAGTATTGGGATAATGATGAGATCATCGACATGGCCTAAAACAGGGATAAAATCCGGGATTAAATCAATGGGCATTAGTAGATACCCAAGGGCTAACCAGAGAAGTAGCCGGGCCGCCTTTGGCGTTCTCCTGTCTTTTAGTAAATGACGATAATAATCTATCTCGCGCTTGATATTAACGCCAAACGATTTTAACTTTTCAAGCATAAATCATCAGAAATATAAAAATAGCTGCGCTAATTTACGATGCGTTTATAGATGCACCGTTTCCAGACGAGTATACCTGGGTCCTGCCGGCAGAAGTTCCGATTTAAATATGGCAACTTCGCTTACCTCAAAAAGAGGCGTTGAGAAATTCATCGTTTCAATTTGCGAGACGAGCTTCTCATGACCCTTGGGGAATTTGACTCGCCCAATAGTCAAGTGGCAGGAAAAAGGTTTGTCGGCTTTACCGAACCCCAGATCGATGCTGGATTTCTCCACCAATGGTGCGAGCTCCTTGAAACGATCGCAGCCGTTTCCGCCGCCGATCCATATAACGCGAGCCCTCTTGAGATTAGGAAATCCCCCGAGGCCGGAAAGAGATATCTGGAAATGGCCGAATCCCGCAATATTTTTGGCCAGTTCAGTCGCCAGAATGCTGATTGAATTTTTGGGAATATCGCCTAAGAATCGGAGCGTTAAATGAAGGTTGGCGGCTCTCACCCAGCGGATTTCCGGAGCGAGCGGCCGAAGCTCGGAAATCACCCTGTCGAGTTCCATTTTGATCTCCTGGGGGATTTCAACAGCAATAAAGGTTCTGATATTTTCCATTTGCTTCTCCTGGCCTCAAAGTCCCTCAACTTCTTCAGGTCACTCTAAATATGCTTCATGGGCCACTATTAACAAGGAAAATTTTTGGCTTTTAATTAGAAATCACGCTGGAATGAAAAAGGGCATCCCCGGTTTAAGCCGAGGATGCCCAAAGTTATTACCAGATATTAGTTGTCAACCGCCAAAGAGTGCAATCGCATACCCTTTGAGGAAGATAATTCTCTGAACCAAAAGGGCTACGCGGCCCATAACTGTCAACCCGAATCCTGCTCCAAAGCCGATCATAACAACATAAATTCCGATTCTGGATATGGTGCCCATCGTGCCCTTATGAGCCGCGGAGAAAGAAGAAGTAAACCAGAGCCGAGAGTACTGCCACAATGATAAGGAAGGCATTTAATGCCGGCCCAACTGAAAGAAAGCGGTGTGCTGATCGTGGCCTGGAGCTGCTTGAAAATACGCTGCGTAGAAGATGAGTGGTATGCCTGACCCCTGAAGAGATACCGATATAGAAGGCGATCGAATAGCGCGAAATCCAGGAGTAGTTTTTCGAAAACCTGGTCCACATCGCGATTCCCAGAAGAGCCGGAATGATGTAGATAAACTGGCCATTAATGAAAATGGGAGTAATCACCTTATCGGTGAAATTCGTGTGGAACAGAAGCACTGTCCAGTAACCGGTGGCCACTCCCGCTACAAGCCGTTCGGCAAACTTGTAGAACGGGTTATCCTTGTAAAGGAATGAGAAAATGCAGAGGGTCAGAAATACCGCTATGCCGTTTAGTATTAATTGGGATGCTGTCATCTGGCACCTCCGCTTCTTGCCCTGCCCTTGCGGGTGGCAAAATAGGCTACGTTAGATAAAATGATAAACAAAATGATCACCGTGTGGGCCACCACCTGATAGGCGGCCTGTGTCCATTCCCGTCGCCCGGCTTTTTAATCAGGCTTTCATATTCGGCAGCTCCCTTGATTCCGGGGATGATGCCGAAAAGCTGGCCGCTTTGCAGATACTGATAGTAGTCGGCGGCCATGACTCCCGTGATTCCGATCGCCAGCGGGAAGCCATAACGTCCATTGCCATCGACTAACCACATGTCGGCGGTATTACCGGCGGTTAAGTCAATTACGCCCTTGACATTGTAGAAGTTCTTGATCCCTTTCATTAACGGCAGAGAATCAAGCGGCGTTCCATAGTAGTCTACCGGGAAAGGAACTCCGGAAATCGACACCCATGGCCAGAATAGTGATTGCCGGATAAGGCCGGTAGCCGAGGAAGACGTAATCAACGCCTCGGACCTTGTTGTACTCCTTGGCCAGCCGGGCTGTTATCTCCTCGACCATACCTGGTCCAAACTGCGCCAGAGTAACGATAACCACTTTCTCGTTGCGTGAGAAAGCATGCTTTAAGATAGCCTCCGCCATGGGATTTAACTCCGCCAGCGAGGTGGGATCGTAATCCATGGCCACGAAAAGATATTCACCTGCCTGTAATACCCTCGACGAAGTCGTAGACTTTTTTAACCTCTGGAGAAGACCGAAACCGGGACATTGAAACCTTTGATGGCGGGGATAATTACCGCCACTCCGATCGCGAGGTAGATCCAACGACGATCGACTTGCATCAATTTTTCTAAGAACGTCATTGCATTCACCTCTCAATCATGACCCATATAGGTTCGTTCAATACCCAAAATAATCTTAATAGCGGTGGCTGTCGCCACCCAGGCCAATACCCATAGTGATGGCGCGATTGGCGGCCATATTGGGCACCGAGAGTATCCAGGCTACGATGCCATTGTCCACGGTGCTGATAAAGCCCAATGGTAACCAGCGGAACATCACCAGGAATGCCGTAAGCAAAGAATTGTGGCCAATACCGATCTGGCCCTGAAAGGCCCGGTAGGCGGCCGTGGCCACAAAAAAGGCCAAAAGGGAAAAGATCGTTGCCTGAATAGGAATAAGAATGGTGTGTAAACAAGGTCATGAAGGTACTGCCCTGTTCCAGGCTGGAACGGTGGGGAAGGCCAAATATCAGCATCACCAAAAATCCAGCAAGGAGAACAGCCGCGTAAAAGCGTTCTCCTTTAACCTTGAGCTTCATGACATTGGCCTTGATCAGGCTCCAGATTCCCAGGGGTAGGGCCAAAATTCCAATCACGATGACCCAGTCTTGGGAGGTGCCCAATAGTTGCATTGACCAATCTGTCGGGACAAAATACTGGAAAAACATAATTACGCCTGTAATCCCGACGATCAAAATTGGAATTTCTCTTTTCATTGTTTTCTCCGGGTTACAGGTTAATCGTTACGAGATTTCTAATAAACGGCCAGCCTAATGTGATCGCAATAGCCCCCAGGATGATTACGACCATAAGAATTGCCTTGGTGTAGTCCTGCGCTTTGAGAGAGCCCAGCTGGACCGGCTCCTGCGATAGATACGCCGAGGCCGCGTAAAGCTCTTCACCGATCAGAGTATAATCGGTAGCGGCCACGAAAAACGGTAGCTGGGCAATCTGATCGGTGCCGGCGATCTGGATTGAGCCGGCGATATTGCCGGTTTCGGCCAGAATCAGCGATTCGGCGTAGAAAGTTCCCATGTAGAAGTTTGTCGCCGGCCGCTCGCGGAGCATGATGCCGTTGACTGCGGCCACGTAAGGGAACTGCATTGAGGTTAAAAAGAAAATATTATCGGGATTGTACTGGTCGGGACGTCCCGCCTCCAGGTAGGCGGTGCGCACCGTTTCCTGTGCGATAGCCAGCACCACTGGGTCCTGTACCGGCACGATGACTTTGGTCTGGTATTCGGCGGTCCTTCTGGCAACGCGCGAGAGGATCGTAAAACCTGCGATAGTGGCGATATCGCCCGCTGTGCCCAAGCCCAGGATATAGAGGATTGGTTTGCCCATTTCGGTGGCGCGTCCAATGGCATCATCGACGGCGTTGATACCGGCCAGGGGCCTTACATAAAGCTTCTTTCCTTTGCGCGCCGAAGCGATGAAAACCCAGAGAAGACCGGTTAGAAGAAATGAGGCAATCAGGATCGGAATTTTCTGCATATGAATCAAATTGGCCTTGGTTGTTCCAGACACAACCTCGGTGGCGAGCAGAATTAACGTGCTGGTCGGAAATGGCGACTACTTTGTAGTACCAGGTACTATTAATTCGCATGAAATTGGGGTTGGGGTTATCTGCTGAAGGTTCAGTCGCATCCATATCCTCAAACTGAGCCAGTCCCTTGGGTATAGTTCCCCGGCTTACAAACTCGCCAGCCGGCGAACTTGACCGTAGCACATCATACGAGACCACATTTTGAAGCCCATTTACATCATCTTTTGATAGATCCCATTTAACGATCAGGCCATGGCCGCCGTCATTGGGCTTGTCAACTACCCGGACATTGGTCGGAGGCGCCGGGGCCGGTGGACCCGTAGTGTCTTGTACCGCCTCCTGGGCCGCCGCCAGCCCGAATAGGACGAACAGCAACAAAACAAAGAGTTTTTTCGTCATAAACGCTCCTTAAATTAAAGTCTCCCTATCACCATCTATTATTTTCTATAAAATTCTAAATTTATCAACATTGTGTAGCTGCGCGTATTTATGATTTTGTTCTGAATGCTCAAAGGAGGAAAATGTAAAAAGTTTTGAGGCAATTATTATCCTTCGCGAATGCCCGGCGTGGCGGGCCTCGGTTCCTAACATCATGGGGTTATAATATAATAATTGCATTTAGATTGAAATAGATTTTTTGGGCTTGCAGTCGATTGCGTCCGAGAATAATGCAATCACCAAAGTTGACAACTCAATTTCCATACCTTATCCTGGCAAATCCGCCCGGGTTCCGCCTTTTGTCCCGATAAAATCGGGACAAAAGCAGGAAATCCGAACAGTGGCACTTTATTGGTATGGGGCCTTTGCCCAATCGGAACACTATCCTGGAATACGGTTATTGCTCGCTGGATTTCCGCGTCCAATTGGACGAGCGGAACCCGGGCGACACCGGTATCGGATAACGCTCTATTCATCAGGTCGAAGCGTATAAATCTTTAATCTTGACAATAATAGTCGGAATGGTATGATGTTTGAGTCAACGAGGAGGACATTACGAAAGAAAAACCATCCGATTCGAAAAACAGGGCGGGCAATCCCGAAAATGAAAAAAAGGTAACTGGGCATCCTAGTGGCAATCCCATGAGCGGCGGGCATCCGGCGGGAATTTCTAAAATTGGCGGCATGGGTCATCCGGCGAGTATCCCTCGCGGCAAGGTTCGGCCATTGGCATCAAAAACCGAGGCTATTGCCAGGGTTCCCTTTTTCGAACGATTTGGTCCGGCGGAAATTGCGAATATCGAGCCTTATTTTCAAGAGTATCGATTCGAAAAAAACCAGTATTTGTTTTGGGAGGGCGATTCTGCAAATAGAGTGTATGTGATTAAGGCCGGACGGGTCCGCATCTTGAAAACATCCGCTTCCGGAAAGGAAATGGTTTTAGAGGTCATGGTGCCTGGCCAGCTTTGTGGCGGCAACGCGCTGTTTGCCGATACTCATCAGAATAGTGCTCAGGCTGTAGAGTCTACAGTGGCGTACGGACTCTCTCATGAAAGCTATGACCAATTGCTTACTAAATATCCTGAAATTGCCCGAGGCATAATTAAATTCCTTGGGGCTAAGCTCATGGATGCTCATGATGTCATTATTTCGCTGGTTTCGTCAAAGGTGGACAGCAGAATTGCGTCAGTCATTGTCAGGCTTTGTGAAAACCACGGCACTCACACTAAGGATGGAATCTTGATAAATATCCGCTTAACAAGGCGCGATATTGCCGATATCGTCGGGTCAACGGTAGAAACCACCATACGTACGATAAGCAAATTCCAAAAAAAGGGATTAATCTCTACTGTTTCAGGGCGATTGCTGGTGAGGAATTTTGATGCTTTCGTAGAGATGATGAAAACTCCGCGCTAAAAACAATTTAGGATTGGATTGTTTTTCCATTAGGCAATAACTAACCGGCCTCCGTTAAATCCGCGACTTCTTCTGTTTTCTTCCCCAAGATTGATTGACAACCATTATTAGCGGGATTATATATCTGTGTGATTATTGAGGTATTTGATAAGCTCGATTAATTTCCTCGGGGCGATTTTCGCCTGTAGTGATGATTTCGGAGAAAGGCCTTGGTGTGACAGAACCGGTTGATATGGCGATACGGGGCTTGGAGCAGATAGCCTTTGTTTTTGTTTTGGCTATTGGATTGGCAATCTTTGCTTATGAGGTTTACTTTTATCTTCGATTACTTCTCTCATTTAAACCCGAGAATCGAATTGACCGACCCGGGGCGCGGATTAAGAAACTCCTCAAATTCGTATTCGGACAAAGACGGCTTTTAGATCAGATTACAATGGGCAGCGCCCATTTTATGATTTTCTGGGGCTTTATAATAATTTCGTTTGGGACACTATCCTTTTTTGGTAACGGCTTTTCGGCCGGATTTCGCCTTGCCGATTTTGGGAACTGTCTTGCACGGGCCTTTTCTATTCTTGCTCGATCTTTTTAGCGTTTTGGTTCTTATAGGGATCGCAATCGCGGTTATCAAACGATTTCTTCCGGGAAGCGAACGCATGCCCCGCGGCAGGGAGGCGGCAATTATTCTGATTCTCATTGCCGGTTTAATGGTTTTCAGCCTCCTCGCCGAGAGTTTCAACATGGCAGCACAAGGAAAATATCAGAGCGCATCATTTATAGGTTCAATCATGGCGCAAAGCTTTACCGGAATGAATCTCGCCTCGGCAACATATATTGCATATTCGCATATTTTTTGGTGGATGCATCTACTCTTTTTTCTGGGAATTCTTTGTTATGTGCCGGTTTCAAAGCATCTGCACGTATTCACATCGTTGCCGAATGTCTTTTTTTCGCATACTACTCCTAATGGTAAACTTTTTACTCCCAAACTTGAGGATGCTGAGGAGTTTGGTGTCACCAGGGCAGAACAATACTCCTGGAAACAGCTTCTTGATGGTTTTTCCTGCACTGAATGCGGGCGTTGCCATGAACAGTGTCCCGCAACAAATACCGGAAAGCCTCTTTCGCCTCGAAAAATTATTATGGAGCTTCGTGAACATACCGAAAAGAAGGCGCCATACCTATTCAAGAAAAAGTCCGATGAGTTTTCGGAACGCTTCATTGAGGATGTTATTACGGAGGATGTCATTTGGGATTGCACAACCTGTTACGCTTGCATGAGAGCCTGCCCGCTGCTGATTGAGCATGTCCCGATGCTAATGGAACTCAGAAGATCGCTGGTCTTAAATGAGGGGCGAATATCAAGCGAGGGTTCCCTGGCCCTTAAAAACATCGAAAGATCAGGCGATCCCTGGGGGCTGGGCCAGAAAAAGCGCTCGGAGTGGTACCAGGGACTCGACGTCAAACATATCTCGGAAAAGCCCGATGCGGAATATCTATTCTGGGTGGGTTGTGCCGGGGCGCTTGATGCCAGGAATATCAAGGTTTCTCAAGCTACGGTGCGGCTTATGAATAAGGCTGGTGTTTCGTACGCCATACTTGGAGAAGATGAGGTCTGCACAGGTGATCCCGCTCGACGTTTGGGTGAGGAATATCTTTATCAAACGCAGGCGCAATCGGTGGTAGAGCTGTTAAATGAGGTCCAGGTCAAAAAGATTTTCACTAACTGCCCGCATTGTTACAACACGTTAAAAAATGAATATCCTGATTTTGGGGGCAATTACGAGGTTTACCATACCCACGAGCTTCTGGCCCGTTTTATTTCCGATGGCAAACTCAAGGTCGGCGGCAATCCACTCGGCGAGATCACGTTCCACGACTCCTGCTACCTGGCCCGTCACAATTGCATTACCGAACCGGCGCGCCAGATTATCGATTCGATGCCCGGAGCCAAGCGTATCGAGATGAAAAAATCGAAAGACTGGTCGTTCTGCTGCGGCGCAGGCGGAGGACGGATGTTCCTCGAAGAATCGCGAGGCAAGCATATCAATGTCGAACGCACCGAACAAGCGCTGGCCACCGGCGCCAAGACCATTGGCCTGGCCTGCCCATTCTGCATGACCATGCTCACCGATGGCGTTAAAGCGCTGGACAAAATTGATACTGTTAATGTAAAGGAATTGACAGAGCTACTGGACGAGCGGGTAGCATAAGACATATCCGTTAAGCCTTATAGACGCTTGATCGATGGAATTTGTAGGTTTGTAGCCGGGGTCTCCAGAAACCCCCGTTTTTTTGTTGCAATGCCAAATAAAAAACGCCGGTAAAAAATTACTGGCGTTACAATCTAACGAATTATTTTTTATTCTCAATACGCGTTCGGGCTTTTGAACATATTCCTTAAAGTCTGGACGATAATCTTGACATCAAAAATGAGCGACCAGTTTTCGACATAATAAAGGTCGAATTTGGTACGTTCGGTAATCGAGGTGTCCCCTCGCAGGCCGTTAACCTGCGCCCAGCCGGTCAGGCCCGATTTAACCCGATGCCTTTGGAAATAGCGCGGAATATCATCCTTGAACTTCTCAACATAGCCGGGTTGCTCGGGACGCGGTCCCACCAGCGACATCTCCCCTTTAAATACATTGAATAGCTGCGGAAGTTCATCAAGATTGTACTTTCTTATAAATACGCCCACTTTAGTACGACGCGGATCATCCTTGACCGTCCAGCCGGTGCCGTTGGCGTTTCCCTTATCGATTCTCATCGAACGAAACTTATAAACCGTAAACTCCCGTCCGTTTTGTCCGATACGCCGTTGCTTAAAAAGAACCGGCCCTGGTGAATCAAGTTTGACCGCAGCGGCGATCCCCAATAAAATTGGGGAAATTGCCAAAAGCCCAATGCCCGAGAAAACGGTATCGAATGTTCTCTTGGCAGCGCGGGCGTAACCCTCCTCGATTGGTGTTCTTCCCCAGCGCAGGACCGGAATGCCCTCGATCTGTCCGGCATCCGCGTTAAAGGTCATCAACCCAACCATATCCGGAGCGATCATATATTCCAAATTGAGAATTTCGCTTTTCATCACGAAATCGGTGATAAAATCCTGGGAATCGTGCGGCAGATTGAAAACTACCAGGTCGATGGAATAAGAGTCGATTACCTTATCAAGTTCAGGCATCGTCCCCAGACGCGGAAGCCCGATATCGCGATCGCAAACGACGCCTATCGGTGAAATCCCCCAGGCCGGCTGCGTGCAAAGCTTTTTATAAAGAGTGATACCGCGTTCGACATCTCCCACGAAGACGGCGCGTTTGGAGATCAGACCCTTTTTCATATAATGCTTTTCAACGCTGTAGATCATTTCCCTGAAAAGCCAAATCAGAAAAACTGAGATTATGCAGGCAATCCCCAATATTATTCGCGAAAAGCTTCCCGCTCTATAAAAAAACGTAGTGGCTAAAATAAGAAGCGCCCCGGAGAGAACTCCGCGTATGACCTCATAGAAACGGTCAAACATCGATGGCGAGCGTTTTGCATAATTCCCAAAAATAGCAAACATGAAGATCCAGATCGGGCTGACAAAAAGCAATGCATGAAAATAAAATGTCAGCGTTGGTATTCCGTAATAAATTGGGAAAATTTTTATTAAGCTGGAGTAAAATCTGATTGCGTAAGCAAATGCAAAACTCAGATATATCGCGGCTAAATCTGCTGACAAATAAAGAATGGGAAGAATATAGCGAAGTGACCGGCCAATACGCTTAGAGGCTTCGGGCAGCGCCTGAGGACAGGGCGCGCTTGAGGTATCTTTCAGATCGGTATTTTCAGGATTCATCTACTACTAATATCCTGACGTTACTTTTTAATCAATTGGCTTCGGGAAAGCATTTGTTCCTCAAGCCCGTTTCGTCCCCCGGATTTAAACCTCGAATAGCTTTCGTTTATATAATCGGAGAGGTTTTCTAAAAACGCTTGACGGGTAAAGCGCAGAGCGTTTTCTCTGATCGCAGTGCTGTTAAATTCCATGCTCTTAAAATGTTTGACGGCTTCAGCAATATATGCCGGCCCCGGCCGTCGGAAGAATAAGCCCGTATTGTAGGATGCTTTGGGCCTATCTACTCCTATTATCGGACCGATCACGGTCTCCAGCGCGCCGCCCTCCGAAAGCGCAATCACCGGTTTACCGCAGGCTTGGGCTTCAATTGGCACGATGCCGAAATCCTCCACTCCGGGGAAAATCAACGCCTCGCAATTACGATAAAGCTCCAACAGTTTGTCGTTTGATATCCAGCCAACAAATTCCACATTGGGAGGGGCCTGCTTAATCAGCCGCTTTTTCTCGGGACCATCACCTACAATAGTAATCCGCTCATCAAGCCCCCTGAATGCCTCGCTGATATCATGAATACGCTTATATGGCACCAGGGCCGAAACGGCCAAAAAATATTTTTTCTCCTCGACTCTTGCTTTGCTTGTGCCGTTAGTTGCCGGCGTGAAAAAACCTGTATCGGCAAAGGGATAGATCACCACCGAGGGGCGATTATAGAATTTTCTGATTCGTCTTTTAACGAAATCCGATATCGATACAAACAGATCGACCCGGCTCGATGATTCCACATCCCAGTGCTGAAGATTCTTGCACATCAGGCGCGCTATATTTCGACGGATCTGGCCGTTTTCTCCGTCGGTAAAATAATCGTCAAAACGATCCCAGATGTATCTCATGGGTGTCAGGCATACACAGATATGCAGGCTGTTTGGTCCTGGACGGATACCCTTGGCAACGCTGTGTGAAACCGATATGCAAAGATCGAATTCGTCGAGCTTCAGGGCTTCCATGGCTTTAGGGTAAAGAGGCAGTAGGTTCCGGTACGATTTTTTCATACCGGGGATTTTGTCGAGATAGGAAGCTCTTACCTGATGTCTGGAAATATTCGATGATACTTTATCGGGTTGATAAAATAGAGTAAATATGACAGCGTCGGGAAAAAGTTCGCATAGCGCTTCCAGAACCTTTTCGCCTCCGCGCATCCCATTTAGCCAGTCATGAATAAGGGCAACTTTCAACTTCTGCTTACCTCGCAAAAAATTTCAAAAACGCGGCTGGCGGCCTTTTCCCAGCTAAAAGTGCGCGCTTTTTCAGCCCCTTTAGCTTTCAATATATCCTGAAGAGCGGTATCGCGCCATAAAAGATTTACATTCTCGATCATTCCCGAAGGGTCGTTCGGATCAAAAAGCAATGCGGCATTTCCCACAACTTCAGGTAACGAGGCCGCGTTCGAACATACCACCGGCAAGCCCGAACCCATCGCTTCCAACGGCGGCAAACCAAAACCCTCGTAAAAAGCGGGATGCACCAGGAGGGTCGCCGCATTATATAGCAAAGCCATCTCCCGGTCATCCTTAACGATTATCATTTGTACCAACTTTTGATTTTCTATCTTATTTAGAATATTATTTTGATAAATTTGTAAATCCTGCGTGGCAATAACTACCGGCACTTTCAATTTGTTTACAATCTCAACAAGTGCCCCGGGATTTTTATGAGGCTTTAAGGCCCCGACATAAAGTACAAATTTTTCGGGAAGTAATTTTTCTTTTTTGAAGGCCTCGACCTCAATTGAAGAGCGGGGCTTAAAAACTCTCAAATCTACGCCTGGATATACCACACGAATTTTATGCGCCCAACCCGGAAAGGTTGCCGCAATATCGCGTGATGTGTTTTCGGAGTCCGTTAATATTGCGCCGGAAACCCGACAAGCGTGCGAAATGAGTTGCTTGGCATAGGCTTTTCCGACAAAACCACCCTTATTTCGAAATTTTAGATGGATGAGATCGTGAATTGTGGTTACGGCCGGGCAGGGAAGGCGATAGGGAAGTGTATAGTGCGGCGTAAAAAACAGGGTAGCTCCGATTTTTTTTAGCGGCCCCGAAAACGAAAACAGCTCGGAGATCGAATATTTGGAAATATCGTGCGGTATCGGCTCGGCAATATTACCGAATTTACGGAAATAATCGCTATCTTTGGAGAGATGGAAAAGAAAAAAGCTGGCCGGGACCTGCTGTTCCCTCCAGTTCACCAGAAGATTTCGCAGGTAAGTACCAATACCGCCATCGTGAATTTTACGGCAATCAATTGCGATTTTCATCTTTTATGCCTTCTGGCAGAGACTATATCGAATGCCTTTTTATAGACTTCAATCATCTGAGAAGCTGTCTTGTCCCAGGTAAATTTCGCAGCTTGATGATATCCTAATTGAGACAATTTTGATCGAAGCGCGCTATCGTTTGCCAATTTTATCAATCCGGCTGAAATCGATTCCACAGAGAAGGGATCGACATATAAGGCCGCCCCTCCGCCAACTTCCGGCATAGAAGAAACATTAGACGTCAGCACCGGGCAACCTACCGACATTGCTTCCAAAATAGGGAGCCCGAATCCCTCCATTAATGACGGGAATGCTAAGAATGCGGCCCCTCCATACAGCGCCGATAGCTCTTCATCTTCGATATAATTGAGCCGGCGAATTTGACTCTTGCAGGTCAGCGAATTCCATATTCGGTTAGTTTCCTCCATACGCCATCCCTTTGGACCGGCAATTACCAATTCCCAATCGCTTGACAGCCCCGAGATTTCAAACGCTTTCAAAAGTCGCGCAATGTTTTTCCTGGGATCAAGACGACTCACAAACAAAATATAGTTTGGGCTAAGAGCGTACTTTTTTCGCACCTCGGCCATTTTCACCCCTGATGGCTTGGGTAGAAACGTAGTGCCTTGATAAATTACGCTGATTTTCTCTTCGGGCACATCCAGGTAATTAATAATATCCCTTGCCGTTGCTTTCGAGATCGCCACAATAATATCTGCCCTTTTAGCATAGTGCTTTGCCCTTGGCCTGAAATGACGCACCGATGACGGGATCGCCAATTCCGGATTGGTTATTGGTATTAGATCGTGGATTGTAAAAACCCTGGCCGCTCTTCCGGCCGGAGGTACCTGAAAACAGGGCGCATGGAAAACATCAATAGGGCCGGTGAATGTTTCGATTTGGGGAAAGCTCGTATATGCCCAAAGAGCGGTAATTGCCTTTCCGGGAATACGATAAGATATAACTCGCATATTCTTTGTCTTGGGGAGGCTCTTCGGGGGCGGAATTGTTAGATTTGACCAGAATAGAAGATATTCATTATGTTTGTCTTGCTCGCTTAGGGCGTCAACAAGTTTATAGAGATATCGCCCAATGCCCGTCATGACGTCGCGAAGCGGCCGTATATCGATTGCAATTTTCATTTTCTACCCAATTGCGAGTCTTCGCGTTGGCGTAACTCGAATGCCCGTTTATAGACTTCAATCATCTCTCGTGCCGTATTCTGCCACTCAAAATGAGATACCCTTTCCAGGCCCAGCCCGACAAGCTTCTTACGCAAAGCGGTATCGCCAACGATTTTCTTCAAACCGTCCGAAATAGACTCCATTGATGAGGGATCAACATAAAGAGCTGCATCGCCGCCCACCTCAGGCATCGATGACACATTTGATGTCAATACCGGGCACTCAATTGACATTGCCTCTAAAATGGGTAATCCAAATCCCTCCAGAAGCGACGGAAAGGCCAGACAGGTCGTTGATGAATATAGTGCCGCCAGATTCTCCTCGCTTAAATAATCGACCCAGAGAATTTTGTCGCGGCAAGGTAAGTGAATGCCAGGTGTTTTCGATTTCCTCGGTACGCCATCCCTTAGGCCCTGCCAGAACTAACGAATATTCGCGGTTAAGCCCCGAAAGGTTAAACGCCTTAAAAAGCCGTGAAAGATTTTTTCTGGGTTCTAAAGTGCCTACAAATAGAATAAAATCCCCGTCGATACCATATCTCTTCTTTACGTCCCGGATTGCATCATTGCTCGCCCTTGAGATTATAGTGGTACCCGGATAGACTACTGCAATTTTTTCGGCGGGCACTCCCAGGTGGTAAGTGATATCTTTGGCTGTGGCTTGGGAATCGGCGACGATTATGTCTGCCCTTCGTGCAAATCGCTTGATGTGCGGCAAAAATTCTTGCACTGCTTTCGGCGCCGCCAATTCCGGTTGGACGAGAAATACCAGATCGTGTATGGTGAGGACCTTCGAAGCCCTTCTCGTCGGGGCCATCTGAAAACTTGGTCCATGGAAAACATCGATTTCGCCAACGAGACTTTCAATGGAGGGAAATGATGTTGAGGACCAGAGACGCGTAAGCAATTTATTTGGCCATCTGCTTGAAACGACTTCTCCTCGATTAAAATCCTTATTAGGGATTGCCCCTTTAAGCGCATTATAAAAAAATATATACTCATTTTCTGTGTCGATTGCCAAAAGCGCATCAATTAGCTCGTCGAGATATCTTCCAATACCTGTTTTTCGATCATTAAGCGGCCTTATGTCGATTCCAATTTTCATTTTATTATGCGGATTGCACGGATTCGGTTTTCATAATTATATTTCGCATTGGCTTTTATCGGGATCATTTTCCGTTAGCTTGTCGCCTTAATCCCCAAAATATCGCGAACAACTTTCATGTCGGCACCGCTAAAGCCTTTAATCGCAATCAGGCTTGCCCCATAGGCAACAATACCGAGGCTAATGCGAATCAGGATTTGAAATGACGGGAATCCTAACACGACCAAGGCCATTACTGCCGACGCTGCCATTGCCTTTAATATAAGAAATAGAATATGAGTGGTTGGATTATGTCTTTTAAGGAGAATATACGACCAGCCGCCGGCGATAAGTTCCGAAATTACTACTGCGCTGGCGGCTCCCTTTATGCCGTAAGCTGGAATGAAAATTATGTTTAAAATAATATTAACAATCGCGGCCGCTCCCGTCATTTGTACCAATTGTTTTTTCATGTTTGACGCCACCAAAAGCGAGCCCTGGAGGGAATTTACAAACATCAATGCCGACGCCCAGATAAGAATGGCCAACGCCGGAGCGGCTGGTAAATACTTATCGCCAAAAAGAAATTTGATAATCGGTTCAGCCAAAATCGTCGCGCCTATGGCGCTGCCAACTCCCACAAACAATAAATACTTAAATGCTGTCCGATAAAGCTTTCCCAATATTTCGAAATCCGCGGCAAAAAGCGCCGAAAGACGCGGCAAAAGAGTACTGGAAAAAGTCGTGGCAAACAGCAGTAAACTGTTTATCAAAGTCGAGGCGGCATTATAGTAGCCAACCTCCTGATCACCTTTAATATATGATAAAAGCACAAAATCGGTTCTATGATAGATATTGGTCAGTATAGCGGTTATGCCCAGTGGAGCTGCCAGCTTAAAAATATTTATTCCTTCGATTAGCCTCGGCCTCCCTTGAGCCTTGATTATCTTCGAGGAAATATAAACTGCCCCTATCAGTGTGACTCCAATCGCCACAACCATCTGGCTTATTCCTATGCCAATCAAGCCAAATCCCCAAAAAAGAGACAGGATCGCAAGTCCTGAATAGGTGAAGACGTAAACAGTCGAAATAATTCCAAATGTTGAGAATCGTTCCAATCCAATCAATACCGCTGAATATGAGCCAAAGAGATTAGTAACAAACATGCTTATTCCCAAAAAACATAAAAACAGTTTAACGTCCATCGGCTTGTTTGAGAATAGCGCAATAACTACAATTATTATAAATGATATTAATCCCAAATATGTCCTGGCAAGCAGTGACGAGCTTATATAGCGCGCTGGAAGATCGTTTGATTTGTGTATGGAGGTTTCGCGAATTTGAATTTGGCTCAGGCCGAAATCAGAGATGACATTAAAGAACCCCACCACCGCCACTGCAAATCCATACTGGCCGAAACCCTCAACCCCCAACATTCTGGCAGCATACAGGGCAAAAAAAAAGACAGGACCTTATTAATTATCTGGACACCTATCATCCAAATTGATTTTCTGGCGAGTGAGTTTAATATGATCATTTTATGAGTTCTGTTTCCGCCATGCCAATTATTATATGCCCTATGGTTATATGAGCCTCCTGGACACGCTGGGCATCATCGGAGGGAATTACAAGCGGAAAATCAACTAAGCCGGAGAGCTTGCCGCCGCCACAGCCCAGGAAGCCAATCGTAACGATCCCGATTTTCTTGGACGCTTCAACTGCTCTTATAATATTTTTGGAATTGCCCGAAGTCGAAATGGCAAACAGGATATCGCCTTTATTTCCCAATGCCTCTACCTGACGTGAGAAAATTTCATCAAATCCGTAATCATTAGCGCAGGCAGTCAGAATGGAGCTGTTGGTGGTCAGCGAAATTGCCGGAAGTGCTCGACGGTTATTCTTGCTGCTCAAACGGACTACCAGCTCCGTTGCCAGATGCTGGCTATCGGCCGCCGATCCGCCGTTGCCGCAAAAGATTGCTTTGCCGCCGTTTCGAATCGTACTGGCAAGTTTCTCTGCCGTCGTTCCGATTTGGCTGGCCATAGTCTCGGCCATTCGAGTTTTGAGTTCCGCCGAGCTTATAAGCGCTTTTTTTATTTGTTCTTGATCCATAGCACTATTTATGAAAACCGTTAGAGTGAATCGCATCCGCAAAAGATTTAGCCAGCTCTCCCGTTGAATCTTTTTCTAAAACATTTCCCACCACGATAAACGATGCTCCTGCCAGGGCGATCTTTCTGGCGTACGATGGGTCTGTGATACCGCCGCCAACAATTATCGGAAGTGTTATATACTTTCCAACCTGGCGAACGGTTTCCGGCGGAACCGGCATTGACGCGCCCGAACCGGCCTCAAGATAAACCAACTTCATTCCCAAATATTCGCCCGCTAATGCGTGAGCTTTGACAATCTCGGGTTTATCGCGCGGAATAGGCATGGTGTTGGAGATGTAACAAACCGATGTCAAATTGCCCGATTCGATTATTATATACGCCGTGGGTATCGGTTCCAGCCCAAGAGCCTTTATGGCTGGGGCCGCCTTGACTTGCTCGTCGATCAGGAGATTGGGGTTCCGTCCGGAAATTAGCGATGTAAACAACACGGCGTCCGCGGCTCTGGAGAGCATCCCCGATCCGTTAGGAAAAATGATGAGCGGCACCTTCACCGCTTTCTTCACTGCCCGCACGGCGCGCTCGAAAGAGGTTGAAACCATGATCGAAGAACCTATCAGAAAGGCATCAGCTCCTGCCGCTTCCATTTTTTTGGCAAAGCGCGCTAAAACCTGCGGGGATTTCCGATCCGGATCAAGCAGCACCAAAAAACCGCACTGCCGTCCCTTTTTGATGGTAACGAGCTTCTGGTAGGTCGATGACATTCCTTTAGCCAAACTTTCTTTTAAGGGCCTCGATAACAGCCTCGATTTTTTCAACGGGCATGGTGCCGCGAATAGTGCCCTGGCCGCCGCCGCGTCCGCCGGACACCGCCACTAACTCCTTGAACACTTCCTGCCCCCTCGCAGGCTCGGGAGATGTAACGGCCAACGCCCCGTTAACCTCGGAAATCGTTACGACGCTCGATTCCGGGTAAGTTTTCTTGAGGCTGTCGGAGTAAACCATCAGTTCTTTAGCATCTGCAGCCGGAATTGTAAAGATGAGAATCTTTCCGGCCGAAATATCGGCCCGAGGCTCAACCGCCGTGGCTTCCCGGGCAAGTTTTCCTTTGGCCTCTCGTTCAAGCTGGCGCTGATTTTTCTCATAGACGCTTTGGAATTCGTCAATCTTTGCCAGCAATTCTTCTTTTTGAAGAATGCGCCGATGGGCTGTGCTGGCCAGCGCCTTAAAATCAGATATTTCGGTCTCCGTCAGTTTCCGTGAGTCTTTCTCAAGATAGCTCTTTATCTGTAAGATAATTTTGTTTTGCTCCTCGAAAAACCTTTTGGCCTCAGTGCCTGAGATAGCCTCGATACGCCTCATGCCTGCCGCTATTGCCGTTTCTTGTGTGATAAAGAATTGGCCGATATCGCCGGTATGCGTAACATGAGTTCCACCGCAAAGCTCGAGCGAAAACGCGTTGGGTTGATCTCCCGTAACAACCACGCGGACTTTGTCACCATATTTTTCACCGAATAGCGCCATCGCGCCCATCTTGCGAGCTTCATCTATAGGTACATCGGCAAGGATGCTGACCTTAAGATCATCGGCAATTTTCTCAACAACGATCCTTTCAACCTCATTGAGTTCCTCCGGCGTCATCCCCTTAAAGTGGGTGAAATCAAAACGAAATCTGTCCGGGGCAACCAACGAACCCGCCTGATGAACATGCTCGCCCAGCACCATCCGCAGCGCCCGATGGAGTAGATGGGTGGCGGTATGGTTGCGACGGATATCTCGCGCGACGTTCGGATTGATCTCGGCATTGCCGTAACACTGCCTAAGTTATGCTCTGGGCAATTTCGCCTTTATCAGTGTTTCCGATATGAATGATGGTCATCACTGACTTTCTGAGTATCCTCGACTGCGAATTCGAATTCAGAGCCTGTTAACTTAGGCCGGTATCGCCGACCTGTCCGCCTGATTCGGCATAGAAAGGAGTTTCTTTTAATAACTATATATTGCTTTCATCTGGAGTCACTGGATATTTTCTACTTTGGTACTCGAATGCGATTCGATTTGTCGTAACCTCAAATATTGTATTCCGGCAGGACTCTTGATATCTATAGGTCCACCGACTAGCATCTCACGAAATGACGACTCTTGCCGAGATCTCTCACGCTGTTTCTCTAGCTCATGCTCGAAACCCTTTAAATCGATCTCCAGGCCGCGCTCTTTGGCCATGATCTCGGTGAGATCCAGCGGAAAGCCGTAGGTATCGTAAAGCTTAAATACTTCGCTGCCGGGAATCAGTCTGGCGGCCGATGATTTCAGCCTGCCTGACTATATCCTCAAATATTTCAAGGCCCGTATCGAGCGCTCTGCCAAATTGCTCCTCTTCCGATTTAATAACAAGCTCGATATGCGAACGCTTGGCCACAAGCTCTGTAAAATGTCCGCCCATGACCGCGGCTAAAGGATCGACAATCTTATAAATGAACGGTTCGTGCAACCCTAACAGCCTTCCATGACGGGCCGCCCGGCGAAGAATTCGACGCAACACATAACCGCGCCCTTCGTTGGAGATAGTGGCGCCATCGGCAATAGCAAATGCCAGCGCCCGCACATGATCCGAAATCACCCGATGCGAGACACCTTCGGGACCATCCGAATATTCTTTGGACGAAAGCTCGACCACCTTATTAATCAGCGGCATGAATAGGTCGGTATCATAGTTGGTTTCCGCATTCTGCAAGACCATGCAGAAACGTTCCAAACCCGCGCCGGTATCAACTGATGGTTTGGGAAGCGGCGTCAGAACCTTGTTTTCATCGCGGTTATATTGCATGAAAACTAAATTCCAGACTTCCATAAAGCGGTCGCCCTCGCCGTTCAATTCACCGGAATGCTTTTCGCCGCGGTCGTAATGGATCTCCGAGCAGGGGCCGCAGGGGCCGGTTTCACCCATCGACCAGAAATTATCGTGCTCGCCAAAGCGCAGAACGCGATCTCCTAACTCCGGCGCAATCTTTTTCCAGAGACGCTCGGCGTCATCATCATCGGTAAAGACTGTGGCGTACAGCCTTTTGGGGTCCAGTCCCAAATCCTTGGTGACATATTCCCAGGCATAGGCTATAGCCTCGGCCTTGAAGTAATCGCCGAACGAAAAATTTCCCAGCATCTCAAAGAAGGTGTGATGCCGGGCCGTAAAACCGACATTTTCCAGATCGTTATGCTTGCCGCCGGCGCGAAGACACTTCTGGGATGATGTCGCCCTTTTATAGTCGCGCTTTTCCAGGCCCAGGAATACGTTTTTGAACTGATTCATCCCGGCGTTGGTGAAAAGCAGCGTGGGGTCATTTTGGGGAATAAGGGCCGATGACGGCACGACCTTATGATCCCGTTTGGCAAAATAGTTTAGAAATGAGGTTCTGATTTCGTTTGATTTCATAGTTTTATAAGTAAACAAATTTTAGATGAAAATCAAGCGCCGATTGGGGGAATGACCGATATCGGCTTTCAAGCGGACGAGCCACTATAAAATATACTTGATGTACAAAACAATTAATGGGCTGGCAAAACAGTATTTACACCATATCTTCAAAATGGGCGGGACTTATGGCCTCTATTTCAGAAGCGTCACGCGCCCGGAAGCGCTTTTTCCGGAGGATTTGAGCACGTAATGATATACGCCGGAGGCCAGCCCCCGAGCATCCCATGCAACCGTATGGATTGCCGGTTCTAATTCTGTGTTAAGCAGAGTTGACACCCTGCTTCCTTGAATATCATAAATATCGATTGAGGTAAACCCCGGTTCGGTCAGCGCAAACTGAATCGTTATCTTATCATTAAAAGGATTCGGGTAATTGGAAATGATACCGAATACATGGGGCATATTGTCGTTATCTTCAACCCCTTCCGCTTGCCCTATAACCTCAATTGCCCAGGATTGAATTGGATAAGATGCAGATTGACCATAGGGCTGGGCGCCATGCAATATCCATTGGCCGGCCGAGTTGAATCCATTGAAATCCTCCAATTGACCGGGGCCATCTTCTATGTCTTGAGTGTCAAACCAGACATTGAGATAATACCTGTCATTATTCAGGTTGTCCATATAAACAGTCGTCTGCCAGGGAGATATGAGCGACAACCTGAGAAGACAGGCCCATCCATGAGTCGGAATTCCCAAATAAACATTGAGGTCCTCGATTACCAAATTGTCTGGGATTGAAAGAGTATCGAAGACTCCAATTGAATCTGAGGGCGGAATACTTATATTGGGGTATTCCCAATAGACAAATCGTTCAGCCGAGACTGAGGCGGCGAGGCCCAATGCTAATATGATCGTTGCTATATATCTCATGGCACAAAGTCCTCCGCGTAATATTTTAGGAGTTCTATTACGTTCCTTTTTTTATAAATAGAATGGTCGATGGGATTATTTAAGTTAATTTTGTAACCCCGCAGCCAAAACTTATTTTTGCGATCCAGGAAGGAATAAAAGAATTCCCCACCGGATTCAGAAATTACAACTTGAACATTACGAGGATTAATATCGGGTAATCGAAAATAGGATTTAGCCTTATTAATAAATTCGCTAACATCGCTATAGTCGTCATAAACACCCGTAACTGTCAGTTTGCCAATCCAGCCCCCGAAAACGAATTTTTTGCCGTTTATGGCCACCCTACCATAGAATTCGTTTCTTGTGGTGTCGTTTAAAATATTTTTATATTGCTGTAAATAATCCAATACCTCCGGATTCCAAAATGATTTTGTTAGAATTCCGGACAAAGAGCTACTAAGATATTCATTTTCAGGCTGCCCAAGGGGAAGCGGAGGGCTTTCATATTCATAAAACCAGGGAGGACTAAGATAATCGCCGGCAGCCTTTTTGTTAATCGTCCTGCCATGTTGCCCTATTTGCGGAACATATAAATCCATATAGTATCGGCCGCACAGAGTATCTATGAACATGGAAATGCCCTTATTATAAAGGGTGTCCCACGGTTGAATACTATCTTCGCTTCCATGTTCAACTTTATAATTTATTCTGCTAATTATGGGGGATGATGCATTGTTGTTCTGATCCTCTAATAATCTAAAGCACGGAGTAAGGTGGCAAAAACGATGTTCATTGTCTTGTTGATTATTATATTTAAATATTGTACCCGGATTTTTTCCTGCACTAAAAGAATAATAAGCAGGAGGGTCAATGGGCGGCTCGACGTGCTGTTCTCTCCAAGTATAATAATATTGGAACCATCTACCATAATCGCTATCTTTATCGCCTCTTTCATTAAAAACAGCATCATAAAAAGTGTTTTGATAGGTCCCTACAACATGAAACCTAAAACCCCAATTACCAGTAGACCATGGATTGCCGTGCTGTAAACCGTTGTGGCCTTGCGGGTCAACTCCCGCCACGCAATATAAACCCAAACGTCTAATAAAATTTTCATAATTGCTTGTCCACCAATCAAATATCGTCGTCGAATTTGAGTCGTCAATCCCGCCATTTCGAAGAGTACAAGCGCCAATGCTATCGAGCGAGCAGCCAGAAAGCAGCACATTGAGCATCTCGACCGCATCCGCGATCTCGTAACTGACACCATTACATGTCAAATCACCGGGTAGCTGCCCTAAGGCGGGAACGCTTAATAGCAGAATACAGGTAATCAATGCTTTATACATAGACACCTCCGAAGATTAATTCATGATTTAGCTGATACAAGATATAACAATCTATTATTATGTCAATAATAATAATTGCATGTTAATCCCTGGGGAGTGCTCGGGGCACCCGCCGGATGTTGAACTGTCTGATGCATTCTATTATTTATCGTATGTAGAACCGTTGCCTACTAAATCCCGCCCAAAACTTTAATGAATTGCAGGGCTTGCATTTAAGTATAAGGCCACACGAAAATTATTGACATTCGGGCAATTACGTTTATATTTCCGGTCTGTATTAAAAACTCTTAGGCAATTACCGTTTGGGAGACTGGAGAATGAGAAGAGGACAAATTAGCTGGATAGTCGTGATCGCGGTGGCGCTTGTAGTGGCTCTCGTGCTTCTCTACCCCACGTTCGTGTTCTATTCCATGGACCGTCAGCAACAAGCCGCAGCTCAAGATAAGCGATCCGGCCAGATTCTATTCGCTTAAGAGCCGGGCCATGCGACTGGGGCTGGATTTGCAGGGCGGAGTTCACATGGTCTTGCAGGTAGAAAACCCCCGGGGAGGCGAAATCACCAGCAATGTTCAGGATCAGGTGCTGGAGAAAATCAGGATCAGAGTCGACAAGTACGGTATCACCGAGCCTGAGATCGTCAAATCGGGAATCGACCAAATCGTAGTCGATCTGCCAGGCTACACCGATATCGATACCGCTAAAGCGCTCATCGGAAGCACTGCCCAGTTGCAGTTTAAGCTTCTGCAGATCGCCGGATGAGACCCAGAAAGCTAATAGCCGAAATTGATTCGGTATTGGCCTTGTCGGCTTCGGCTAACAAGCCTGCAGGTACTTCAGCCAAAACTACCGAAACGGCCGCTAATCTGGCTACCAATAAGGCGGACTCGACCTCCAAGGCGGCCTCCAATCTGTTCGGACAGGAATCAAAAGATACCAGTCAGATAGCGTCAGAGGATGATGAGATTGCCAAACATCCGTTCTCCTCGCTTCTTGGATTGCAGCGGCATGTCCTACTACGTGACCATGGAGGATTTCTACAAAGTCGAAAAATTTCTCGCTTCGCCCGAAGTTCAACAAGTCATCCCATCCAACTATCAATTTGCCTGGGCCACTCGTCCGGAAAAACGCGGTGACCGTCAATTCCAGCAGCTTTATGTAGTCAATAAAAATATCGAGATGACCGGTGAATCACTGGTATCGGTGCGCGAAAGCTACGATCAGATGCGTCAACCGGTCGTTCTTTTTGAACTTGATACCGACGGCGCTCGTCGATTTGCCAGCCTGACCGGCAAGCATATTGGCGACCCACTGGCGATTATCATCGACGATCGCGTTGAATCGGCTCCCAAGATTCAGTCGCGCATCACCAAGAGCGGCCAGATCACGATGGGCGGCAATGCTACTATCAGCGATGCCTACCTGCTGGCCACGTTGCTTAAAGCCGGCGCCCTGCCAGCCAATGTCGAAATTCTGCAGAGCACGGTCATCGGACCGGCCCTGGGCCAGGATTCGATCAATAAAGGTAAAACAGCTTCTTTCATTGGCATTCTTCTGGTCGTGATTTTTATGGCCATCTATTATAAAATTTCAGGCCTGATCGCAGATATGGCGGTGGTGCTTAAATACGCTTCTTCATATTAGCCTTCATGGTCATACCGGGGGTCAACTCAACCTTGACCATGCCGGGTATAGCGGGAATAATTCTAACTGTGGGTATGTCGGTCGACTCCAACGTCCTGATTTTCGAAAGGATCAGAGAGGAGTTGCGTACCGGGAAAACTGTCCGAGCCGCCATCGATGCCGGTTATGACCGAGCCCTGCTGACCGTTATCGACTCTCACGTAACGACCCTTATTACCGCGCTATTCCTCTTCGTCTTCGGTTCCGGTACGATCAAGGGATTTGCGGTTACGCTTGTCGGTTGGAATTCTTCTTTCGCTGTTCACCGCTATTTTCGTTACCAAGACGGTGTTCGATCTGCGCAAACAATATAAGAGCCTTTCCATTTGACGGAGTAGATTGACATGATAAGGATATTACACGAAACCAACATTAATTTCATCGGTAACCGAAAATACGCTTTTTTCTTTTCGAGCGTACTGGTGATTTTGGGGATAGTCTCCTTTGCGTTGATACTCATGGGAAAGGCGAATCTGGGTCTGGATTTCACCGGTGGCGCCGAAATTATCGGCAATTTCGAAAAACCGGTTACGGCCCAACAGGTACGCTCAGCCCTCGATGAGGTCGGCTATGGTAAGGCCAGTCATTCAGGCGGTCACCGGAGGCAGCCAACAAAACGCCTTCATCATCAGGGTCCAGGGACGCATTGAAAACGCTATCGCCGAAACAACCTTTACCGAGCAGGGAAAGCCCATAGTAAACATGGTCGCTGCCGAGGGCGATAAGCTGGCCACTCTTCTTAAGGACGCTATCAACCAGCATTTTAAAGATAACCCTTTCAAGCTTGATTCCACCAATAATATCAGCGGCAAAGTCGGAAAGCAATTGGCCAAAGATGCGACCTGGGCGGTGATATTCGCATTCCTGGGAATCCTGGTTTATATCTGGGTCCGGTTTGATTTCCGATTCGGTGTGGCGGCAACAATTGCAACTTTCCATGACGTTTTAGCGATGCTGGGAATATATTTTATTCTACACCGCGAAATTAGCTTGCTTCTAATCACCGCGCTCCTGACGATCGCCGGTTATTCGCTGACCGATACCGTTGTGGTATTCGACCGTATCCGGGAAAATTTGAAGCAATTCCGCAAACGCTCCGATTTTATGACGACGGTTAATATATCAATCAACGAGGTGCTTTCGAGAACTGTTATCACCTCGGTTACTACCCAGCTGGCGGTTCTTTCGATTCTGGTTTTCGGCGGCGAAGTGCTTTTCGATTTCGCTCTGGCGCTGACGATTGGAATCGTAATTGGTACTTACAGTTCGGTTTTCGTAGCCAGCCCGATTATCGTGGAGTGGGAAAATCGCTCTCCGAGACGAGTGAAGTAGAACTCAAAGAATTAAAGTATTAAGGTGCGTGTTGCAATTTATTGTGACCGCACCTTTTTTATTTTAGGAAATGAATGTAATGTGCCATCAGCTCCCGAATCTGACGGTATAATTCATATATTTAATCGGGTGGTAACCGTCCTCGGCTTCCTAAATAAAATTGCCGGCTATTCTTATATCTATATTGATTAAATCAGCACTCGCACAATTCGCGTTCGCGGTAGGTTTTATAACCTTCCCTCAAGAGTAGAATCGCAATAACCGCGCTGGCCAGCGGGTCTGCCCACCAAAATCCCCAAAGATAATTTAGGCCCAGACCGATCAACAACACCGCGGAAAGCATCATACATCCCAGGGTCTGTTTGGAGTCAGCCAGAAGGCTTTTACTTTTAATTGCCTTTCCCGTCCTGCGCTTGGCAAAGAAAAGTGCCGGCATGACAATCAACGATACTATCGCGATAATTATTCCGGCCAGACTGTGTTCTGGATGTTCTCTTAGGTAAAGATTTTTCAGCGATTCAAACAGTACATAAGCCCCTAAAATATAAAAGGCAAAAGCCACCAATTTTATGGCGCGCTGCTCTATTCGCTCCTCTTCTTCGTGCGAGATTTTGCCGCGCCGCCCAAATCTCCAGATCATCACCCCGCCTGAAAAAGATTCGATAAAACTATCAAGCCCAAAACCAATTAATGCGAAACTTCCCGCCGCGGCTCCGAAAATCACCGACGCCAGCCCCTCGAAAATATTATATACTACAGTGAAATATGATAGCCCGAGAGCCTTATTGTGCAGTTCCGATTCCATAGTCGTTATTGAAGCGTTTTCCAGTCACTTTGTAAAATACGCGATCAGATACCCCACGCCCATCAGGAATTGAATCGAAAGAACCGTAATAATATTGGCTCCCTGAGACGGGATGAGTTCCGGAAACGATTTAAACGAGAGCGAGCCTTTAATAGCCTTGAAACCAATTGGCAAAGTTAGAAGAGCTAGAAGTGTCCAGGCAGGCATGAGACGGAAAATAACGCCTACGATGATCCAGAGATATGTTAAGATGATCAACGTCGAATAAACGATCCCGGCAGTCTTGTGCCCGAACTGAATTGGAATTGTTTTGCGGCCGCCGGTGCGGTCAGCGTCGGCGTCGGGGAATTCGTTGAGATGGAGGAGATTGAAAACCAGAAATCCCGATGGCACCGAGGCGTACAGGGCTATCCAGCTGAACTTGCCGGCCATTATCAAATAAGTGCCAAGAACAGGAAGTGTTCCCAAACCCAAGCCTGCCACGATCTCAGCAGAGCCCCAGCCAATTTTTGCGAAATGGGTTGTATACCAGAGTACGAATGCTCCGCCTACTATGAAGATTGGAAGCAGAACCAGGCCGCGCGTTATTATAAAATAGATTCCTATCGGCACGGCGAGAAAGAAAGTCATCAGGCCGAGCCAAAAGGTTGCCCTGACTGTTTCTTTGTCTGCGGCCGGAAGGCCGGAGCCTCCGGAGAATGGGGTGCGGGTGACCTTAAAATCGATTCCGGTTTTATAATCGCTGTAGTTGTTGAGGCAATCTACGCTGGCATGCAGAAGCGTCAGCCCGACGACGGACAGTATGAATGCGGGCATGTCGAATTTTGTGCCGTCTAATGAGATCGCCATACCCAGAAAAACCAGAATCGGCGAAAGCAATAGAAAGTTCGGCCGGGTTTGAAGAAAGAGCAGTTTGGTATTCATTTATCTCAGCTCCTTATTAAGACTGATTACTGTTTAATCTGCCGTTTCGGGAATTTAAGGTCCATATCAGCGCTTGTCCACAAAAAAAACGATATGGCAAAGGAGTCAATTTATTATACCGGTATAGAGAGACGAACCTTGACAACATGGGTGATTTGGGCATATCTTCAAACACAAAAAACGCTTGGCAGGATAGGCAAAAAATGAAAAAATCCATCTTAGTTATCGATAGTCACGATAGTCGGTATTGTCGCTCTGAGTTGCGGCGGGGACAAGCAATAAAAACGAGATACCCATAGGGGAATTTAGCTCTCTTACCGGTACCACGGCCACCTTCGGGCAATCGACCCATCACGGGCTATCTATTGGCAGTCGAGGAAACCAATCAGGCGGGCGGAGTGCTTGGCAAGCAGATCAAACTTGTCACCGAAGACGACCAGTCCAAGCCCGAAGAGGCGGCGACTGCGGTTACCAAGCTTATCACCCGTGACAATGTCAAGGCGGTGATCGGCGAGGTGGCATCATCGCGAAGCCTGGCCGCGGCTCCAATCTGCCAGAGCAATAGCATCCCCATGGTTAGCCCGGCATCCACCAACCCCGAGGTGACCAGAAAAGGCGATTACATATTCAGAGTTTGTTACATAGATCCTTTCCAGGGCGAGGTCCTGGCCAAATTTGCGTTCAATTCGCTTGGATCTAAAGAAAGTCGCAATTCTTAAAGATGTTAAAAATGATTATTCGATAGGTTTAGCTCAATATTTTGAGGAGACCTTCACTAAGCTCGGCGGGACGGTTGTTGCCACCCAGGCATACAGCGAGGGCGACAGCGATTTCAAGGCCCAGCTTACGGCACTCAAAGCGGCCGGACCCGAGGCAGTCTTCGTCCCCGGTTACTACACTGAGGCAGCCCTGATAGTAAAGCAGGGACGAGAGCTTAATTTGACCGTTCCATTCATCGGCGGCGATGGCTGGGATTCCTCGAAGCTCACCGAGATCGGCGGCGAGGCCTTGAACGGCTGTTTTTATAGCACTCATTATGCCGCAGACGATACCAGTGCCCTGGTGCGCGATTTCAATGCCAAGTATCAGGCGAAATTCCCCGGCGAGCTACCTGATGCCATGGGCGCATTAGGTTATGATGCCGCACATCTTTTATTCGATGCCATTTCCCGTGCCGGCACAACCGATGGCCCGGCCCTTCGTGATGCTCTTGCGGCCACCAAAAATTACATGGGCGTTACCGGAAAGATCACAATCGATCCCGAGCGCAACGCCAGGAAGTCTGTGGTCATTATCGAAGTTCGAGACAACAAGACGCATTACAAGGAAACGATAGAGCCATAACTCGCAAAAAGATTTCATGAGCGAGTTACTTCAACAGATAATTAACGGCATCTCCCTGGGGAGCATTTACGCTCTTATAGCCCTGGGCTATACCATGATTTACGGCATCCTGCGCTTTATCAATTTTGCGCATGGTGACGTTTTTATGGTGGGATCATTTATCGGTTTCTACCTGACCCCCAGGCTCGTCCCGCTTTTCGGTGGCAACCTCATAGTAACCGCCTTTGCAGTTTTGATTATAGCCATGATCGGCTGCTCGGTACTTGGGCGTAACAATCGAAAAACTGGCCTATCGTCCGCTGCGCTCCCGCCCCAAGCTGACAGTCCTGATCACCGCTATTGGCGTTTCATTTTTCCTGGAATATGGCGGCCAGCTCGTTTTCGGACCTGACCCAAAGTTATTCCCCAAGCTGATTCCATCGAGCGCAGTCGTCAATACCGAACACCTGGTGATCGGCACCAACTCAATTGTAGTTATTGTCACCGCTTTTGCTCTGATGGTTTTGCTACGATTCATCGTCTACGGCACCAAGATGGGGACCGCCATGCGCGCCGTGTCATTTAATCATCGGGCGGCCAGCCTGATGGGGATTAATATCGATACGGTGATATCGTTTACTTTCATTCTTGGTTCAAGCCTGGCGGCGGCGGCCTCGGTTCTGTACTCATCGGTTTATCCCAAGATCGATCCTCTCATGGGAATATTCCCCGGCCTGAAAGCTTTTGTGGCCGCTGTTTTAGGAGGGATCGGAAACCTCGCCGGAGCCGCATTGGGCGGCCTGATCATCGGCCTCACCGAAACGTTTGTAGTGGGATATATCTCGCCAACTTTCCGTGACGCTATTGTATTTTTAATTTTGATACTCATCCTGCTTTTTAAACCATCTGGAATCCTCGGACGAAACGATCCGGAGAAAGTATGAAAGCTAATAAATCTATTCTCTTGTTTTTGGGGGCAGTGGCGTTCAGCGCCATCGCCACCGTATTCGAGGGAAAGATCAATGCCTACTACTTTCAGATCATTATATATATTGGAATTAATATCATTTTAGCTTCGAGCCTTAACCTTATCAACGGATTTGCCGGGCAGTTTTCGCTTGGACATGCCGGATTTATGGCGATTGGAGCCTATACCTCGGCGGTTATTACTCGCGGTATGGGACTGAGTTCTGGCTCCGTATTTGCAATTCCCGCTTACGCCCTGGCGCTATTACTTGCTGGTTCAATGGCCGCTATTTTCGGACTCTTTGTGGGAATTCCTACCTTGCGCCTAAAAGGAGATTACCTGGCAATAACGACCCTGGGCTTTGGTGAGATTATCCGGGTAATAATTCAAAATCTCGATTTCCTGGGCGCCGCCCGAGGCTTTACCGGAATCCCCAAGCTATCCAATTCTTTTTGGGTATTTGCAACTGTAGCCGCGGTCATTTTTCTGATCTACAATCTTATCAACTCAACATACGGCAAGGCATTCCTGGCTGTACGCGACGATGAAATTGCTGCGGAGGCGGTTGGTATCAGCTCCACCAAAGTCAAGGTAGTGGCTTTTATTACCGGAGCTTTTTTTGCGGGAATTGCGGGCGGATTGTATGCCCATTTTGTAACCTATATCAACCCGCAGCAATTCAGTTTCTTGAAATCGTTTGAAATCGTGGTCATGGTAATTATTGGCGGAATGGGAAGCATAGTCGGAGTGATCTTATCGGCCATTCTGCTTACAATTCTTCCCGAGGCGCTGCGCAGTGTCGCGCAGTACCGAATGGTTATCTATTCTCTATTGCTTATCATCATCATGATCACTCGACCGCAGGGATTGTTTACACGAAAGAGGACCAGGCGAAGTGGCGTCATCACTAAAACCGAAATCACATGAGATACTATCTCCCGCCGGAGCCGGGATTGTAATAATCTGCTTTTTTCTGCCATGGTTGAGGGTTTCCTGCGGCACAAAAAAGATGCTTCTCCGCGGCTCTGATATGGGAGGCGCCCTCTATATCGTTCTGGGCGCAGCGGTGCTCATGCTCTTGGCATTTGTAATCTTAAAATATTTGGGCAAAGCGCATAAGTCGCGTTACGTATTTCTGGGAGCATCATTTCTGGCTATCGGAACTATCGCTTATAAATATATCACCGTGGCGCTCAACCCCGATATTCCTTTTTATATCCCCGGAAAAATGATTGGTTTTGAGCTCAAGCTTGGGGCTTTCGGTACAATCCTGGGCTTGTTTCTGGCCGGATTGGGGGCGTTGCTGTTTCGTCACCCTGAAAAGGCTAAGAGCCTTGAAAAAGCGGAGGATCAGTAGTGGATCTTCTAAAGCTCGAATCCTGCACGATGAATTTTGGCGGCCTTGTAGCGGTTTGCGAGCTTTCGTTTTGCCTGGGACCAAACGATCTTTTGGGTCTTATCGGCCCAAACGGCGCTGGTAAAACCACGGTGTTCAACATGATCACTGGAGTGCATCACCCCACGGGAGGACGAATCGTTTTCGATGGTCATGACCTGGTTGGTCTTAAAGCGCATCAGATTGCCAAGCTGGGAATCGCACGGACATTTCAGAATATCAGGCTTTTCCCGTCCCTTACCGTTTATGAAACCGTACAAGTGGCATTTAACAAAAATGTTAAATACGGCTTTGCTCATGCCATTGCGCGATTCGGAAGTTTTCGTGAAGACGAGATTAAGATCGAGCATGATATCATGGAAATTCTGGAGTTTTTTAATTTAACTGATGCCAAGGATGAAATGGCGACTTCGCTTCCCTACGGCCTTCAACGACGGGTTGAAATCGTACGAGCGCTGGCTACCAGGCCAAAACTTCTCCTTCTCGATGAGCCCGCGGCCGGCATGAATCCCTCCGAAAAAGTTGCCCTGATGAGCTTGATAAAATCAGTGCGCGAAAAGTATGGTATTGCAATTCTCTTAATCGAACATGATATGAAAGTCGTCATGGGCATTTGCGAATGCCTGGAAGTGCTGGATTATGGTGTTAAAATTGCCGAAGGAACACCCGCTCAAATCCAGAAACATCCCAAAGTAATCGAAGCCTATCTGGGTGAACAGGTCCAGGACGAGGCGGCGGGCTAAAGCCATGCTTGAAATATCGAGCCTTCATGTAAAATACGGGGCTATTGAAGCCCTGAAAGGGATTTCGCTCTCTGTCAAGCCCGGCCAGATTGTTACGATGATCGGCGCCAATGGCGCCGGAAAGAGCACTCTTCTTCGGGCGGTATCAGGTTTAATCCGTGTTTCTTCCGGTTCGATAAATTTTAATGGCGCCGAAATTGCCAATCATCAGGCGCACCAGGTGGTCAAGGCTGGAATTTCACACGCCCCCGAAGGCCGGATGATA
This sequence comes from uncultured candidate division Zixibacteria bacterium, assembly GCA_963801605.1. Lineage (GTDB taxonomy): Bacteria > Zixibacteria > MSB-5A5 > UBA10806 > UBA10806 > UBA10806. Next base: position 554,671 of record CAWDFP010000006.1, on the reverse strand, counting down.
TTTGCCAATCTCACAGTTAAAGAAAATCTTGAAATGGGCGCTTACCCCCGATCAAACAAAGGCGAGATTGCGACCGATCTTGAGCGCGTATTTGTACTTTTTCCTCGTCTTAAAGAACGCCTTAAGCAATCCGGCGGCACCCTGTCCGGCGGCGAACAACAGATGCTGGCTATCGGACGGGCCTTGATGGCTCGTCCTAAGATGCTGCTTCTGGATGAGCCGTCACTTGGAATCGGGCCTATTCTCGTAAAAGCAATTTTTGCCACCATAGTCGAGATCAACAAAGAACTCGGAATGACGATTCTGCTTGTCGAACAAAACGCCCACCTGGCCCTAAAAATTGCCCATTACGGATATGTTCTCGAAACCGGCCATATTATCTTAGAGGGGCCGTCATCCGATATCGCCCATAACGAGCAGGTCCGGAAAGCTTACCTCGGCGAAAGTTAAATTCTCTTTCCTCTGAATTCCTATAATCTCTTCGTCTCTATTGTTCTCTATTTAGAAGGTTTTCATCATGCTTTTCGGCAGGAACCCGCGCTATAAAAGCTTTGTTGTGAAACAGAAATATTCGACTTTTACGGTTGCCAGACGTTGTCGGGGGAAACTATTATGGCAGATAATAATGCGCTCTTTTCGCGAATTAGACCCAAAGTAGTAATTATAGGGGCGGGCTTTGGAGGGCTTTACGCCGCTCGCGCTTTGGCCCGACATCCGGTTGACATCACTTTAATCGATCGCGAAAACTATCACACCTTTTCACCGCTGTTATATCAGGTGGCGGCTGCCGAAATCGAACCGGAGGAAATTGCATACCCCGTTCGCACCATCTTTCGCAAGAGGAGCAATGTTCATTTTCTATTGGGCGAGGTAACCGGAATCGATCTTGCCAAACATATTGTAACAGCAGATAGTTTAATGATACCCTATGATTACCTGATCCTGGCCGTTGGAAGTGTCTCCCACTTTTTCGGGGTGCCGGGAGCGGCCGAATATTCTTTCCCGCTAAAAGATATGACACAGGCAATCGCCCTGAGAAACCATATCCTCTCCTGTTTTGAACGTGCCATTCATGAAAGGGATGAACGCAAACGAAAAAGCCTTCTTACTTTTGCTATCGTAGGAGGCGGCCCGACCGGTGTGGAATATGCCGGCGCGCTGATTGAACTCATCAAAGGCCCCTTAAGACGCGATTTCCGTCAACTTGATCTTCATGAAACGCGAGTAATTTTAGTTGAGGCCGCCAGTGCCTTACTTTCAAATTTCCCGGCGAATCTTCGAAATTACTCCCTCAAACGACTGCGCTCAATGGGTGTTGAAGTTCATTTGCAATCGATGGTAAGCGCTTTGGATCGGGGAATACTGCATTTTAAGGACGGTAATTCCATTGAAACCGAAACAATCATTTGGACCGCTGGCGTCATGGGACACCCGATCGCTCAATCATGGGGATTTCCGCTGGCAAAGAATAATACCGTTATAGTTGAACCAGGCTTGGAAGTCTCGGGCTATGGCCATGTCTATATAATAGGTGATCTCGCCCAGTCTCGCCATGAAGGCAAACCTCTGCCCATGCTCGCCCCAGTTGCCATGCAGGCGGGTCAGGCGGCCGCCAGGAATATTATCCGTCAAATTGCCGGTAAGGATACTCTTCCGTTTCATTATAGAGATAAAGGCAACCTGGCCACAATCGGGCGCAACAAGGCTGTTGCCCAGCTTGGTCGATGGACATTCACCGGATATCCGGCCTGGATACTTTGGGTAATAGTCCATCTCGCGGAATTGATCGGCTTTAGAAATCGTATCCTGGTTCTTATTAATTGGGCCTGGGATTATCTTTTCTTCGAACGCGCTGTCCGCCTTATTCTTCCTCGGAATATGAATCGGAAAACGCAGCCGATTCCGTTAAAAGCGCAAAAGCCGGAGATGGCCGAAAAACAGGGTTAATTTAAAAAGGGTTGGCATTTCACACCCAATATCTAATATATTTTCACCAACAGTAACGACCGGCGCATAAACCTTTTCGCCTCATAATTCAAAGGATACGATTATGCCTAAAATCGATCTTAAAAAAGAATATAAATCGCTGTATTCCCCGTCCGCAAAGGAAGTTGCCCTGGTTGATATCCCGGCTTTTAATTTTCTCATGATCGATGGCCGGGGCGATCCCAACACCTCCAGGGATTTTCAAAATGCTATCGAGGCGCTCTATTCCGTATCTTATACCCTCAAATTTGCGCTCAAGAAAAATGCCAAATCAGTCGATTCTGATTATGTGGTCATGCCGCTGGAGGGTCTTTGGTGGAATGAGAACGGCGGATTCGATATGGAGCGGCGCGATCTCTGGATGTGGACCGCTATGATAGCGCAGCCGCCGAACGCAACCTCCGAATATGTTAAGATGGCCCTGGATGCGGCCGCCAAGAAGAAGGATTTACCGGCTCTTTCTAAAATGAGATATGAAAATTTTCGCGAGGGAAAAGCTGCTCAGATCATGCATCTCGGGCCGTTTTCGGCTGAGGGGCCTACCGTCGCGAAAGTGCACGATTTCATTTTGCGTAATGGCTATAAAATCCGGGGCAAGCATCATGAAATTTATTTAAGCGATTTCCGGAAAACCGCCCCGGAAAAACTTAAGACCGTTATACGCCAACCTTTAACCTGAGACCCGATAAGGGGCAAAGAGACAATAAAAATGAGCGACATTGAAATTTCTCGTTTAGCTGAGGAAAATATTACCTGGGCCACAAACCTGCTTCGAGACCGCTGGGGATCAACCCGCATAGTCAGCCGCGGACGAGTTTATCAGGCTGATACCTTGCCGGGATTCGTAGCTTTCCGCGATGACACTCCGGTCGGGCTGGTCACCTATAGCCTGAGCGGTGATGAGTGCGAGTTGGTCAGCCTCGACAGCATTCTGGAAAAAGCAGGCGTTGGCACAAGCCTGATCGAATCGGTTAAGGCAACCGCGATTCGCCTCAAATGCCACAGGCTCTGGCTGATTACCACCAACGATAATACTGCGGCTCTAATCTATTATCAGAAACGCGGCTTTAATCTTCGGGCCGTTTACCCCGATGCCATCAATAAATCTCGTCATCTCAAACCCGAAATTCCTAAAATCGGCAACGACGGTATCCCTATCCGCGACGAAATTGAACTGGAGATGATGCTGTAAAATATTGCTATGTTTTGGGGCGGAATTATTGGTATTTTTAAGTGATCTTTTTATCGCTCCAGCCAATTATGAAAATGAAACCTTTACCGATTATTAAAAGCGCCGTAATCTTCATTTTTTTATTTTTAATTATTGCTTCAAGCACTTATGCCATCAAATTTGATCCTCAATCAATAATCATCCAAAACCATGATGGCGGCTCTTTACATCAACCTAGATCACTAGTATTGGCCGATAATATTCCGATATGCGATTCGCCAAATGCAACTGGTGATTCCACATTCACCACAGAAGGCTTATATAAAAAGAAAAGTCCCTGGCTCGCGTTTGGACTGGCGCTGGGGCCGGGTTTTGTGGTTCATGGCTTGGGGAATTATTATGCCGGCCATAAAAAGGCTGCTTGGATATTATTTGGAACAGAAATTATTACTACTTCGATTATAGTTTGGGATTACAACCGTTGGCGCAAAAACAAAAGCCATACAACTGATAAGGTTTCATTGGGATTTTTTGCCGGATTATATTTATACACGAGCTGGATGTATGATGTCATCTGGGCGCCCTCAAATATTTTAGAGGATAATAAAAAGCCTTTTGAAAGAACGAAATAATAGCATGCTTGTTACGATCCAATCCGGTTCCCCGCCGCCCTATCCACCCACCAAACAATCTCGCCATCTGTGGGCTTTACCCCACGCGCCGGGCAATCTTGAATCTCTATATGCTCTTTTGAAAGCGCTTTATTCAGTGGTTCAGCTTTGCCTTCTCCGGTTGCCAAAAAATAAATCATCCTCGATCCGTTAATTGCAGGAAACGTCAGGCTTAACCGTTGCAGCGGCTCTTTGGGAGAGATGCTTGTTACCACCCAGTGCTTCGTCTCGCTCAATTGTATCGTGCGCGGAAAAAGCGAAGCCACGTGGCAATCCTCGCCCAAACCCAAAAGCGCCAAATCAAAATGAGGTACTAAGGAATTAAAATGCGATCTTAGGAGCCGCTCATATGAATTCCTGGCCTCCTCCGGATCGATAAAAGTAGTCGGCATCGGAAAAACATTGTTTGGATTTATGGGCACATAATCCAACAGCGTTTCTTTGGCCATCCCGAAATTGCTCTGCGGATCGTTGTGCGGCACGTACCGCTCATCGCTCCAGTAAAACCTGATTTTTCCCCAGGGAATCTTATTGCGATAGTTTTCCGTTAAATATTTGAATAACGGCCGTGGCGTATTGCCGCCGGTGAGAACCAGATCGAAATGATCTTTTTCTGTTAAGACTTCCTCTACGCGCCGGGCAATGGCTTCTGATAATGCAGTTACTAATGCTTCGATTGAATCATAAATTTGCAGATTTTTTAAAAGTTGGCCCATACATGACCCTCGCGCTTGATGAGGGCCTCGGCCTGCGAGGGGCCCCAAGTTCCGGCGGCGTAAGGATAAACCGGAAGCTTATTTTCAAGAATCGGAGTGTAGAGCCCCCAGGATGATTCTACCCAATCCGCGCTTACAAAAAGCGTTTGATCGCCTTCCATGATATCCATAAGCAGAGTCTCGTAAGCATCGGGGATGGGGCCAAATGTCTCGGCGTACCGGAAATGCAATCTCTGAGTGCGAAGCTTCATCGGTTCGCCCAAGTCTTTCATTTCGAAACAGAGATCGAACCCCTCGTCCGGTTGAAGTGTCATATTAAGCGAATTGAAATTCATATCGCAGCGGCCGATAGGATCGAAAACCGATACCGGCGCCCGCCTAAAATTTATGACGATTTTTGTCGAACGGCTGGGAAGCCTTTTTCCGGTACGTAGGTAAAACGGAACTCCATGCCAGCGCCAATTGGCGATATCAAGAGTCATAGCCACAAATGTTTCGGTTCGGGAATCCCGGCTAACATCCTGTTCTTCAAGATACCCCGGCGCTTCTTTTCCACCTATTTTGCCCGCGTGTATTGCCCCAAAACTACCTGTTCATTGTCTATTGGCGCAATTGATTTGAGCACCTTAACCTTCTCCGCTCTGATTGAATCGCTGTCGAACGCCACCGGCACTTCCATTGCCACTAAAGTCACCAGTTGCGTTAAATGGTTTTGCACCATGTCGCGAAGCGCCCCGGCTCGATCATAATAGCCGGCCCTTTTCCCGATGCCGATATCCTCCGCCACCGTAATCTGCACCGAATGTATCCGGTCGCGATTCCAAAGCGACTCGAAGATTGGATTGGCGAATCGAAAAACCAAAAGATTTTGCACCGTCTCCTTGCCCAGATAATGATCGATCCTGTAAATCTGCGGCTCGTTAAACCATCGATGCAATAGTTTGTTGAGTGCTTTCGCCGACTCTAAATCGCGTCCAAACGGTTTCTCCACCACTATCCTGGTCCAGCCATGGCTTTTAGCAAGTCCAACGTCGCCGAGCGTTTCAATAGTATGGGGAAAAGCTGCGGGGGGCGTTGCCAGATAGAAAATCCGATTTCCGGAGAGATTAAATTTTTCTTCAAGACGCTTTATTTGATCGGCCAGGATTGAGAAATGCTCATGCTTTTCCTCGCCGATGGACTGATAGAAAAGAGAATCTTCAATCCAGCGGTTCATAGTATCATCGATTGTAATTTTGGCTTTAGATAGAGCCTCTCGCGCTAATTGACGGAAATCCTTATCGTTAAGCGCCGTTCTGGCTGTTCCCAGTATAATCGATTTCCCCATAGTCTTGCCGCTCTTGGCAAGATTATAAAGAGCCGGCAGAAGGCTTCGCTGAGTAAGATCGCCCGTAGCCCCGAAAATTACGAAAACGTGAGGAGCAATTTTATCATTATCCATCAATTTTTCTCCGTTTTGATGGCATGCCCGCCAAACTGGTGTCGCATGGCAGCCAGAATACGATCGTTGAAATCCCGGTCATCCCGGGAGCGTAACCTCTGTATTAGCGATTGCGTTATTATCGGAGCAGGAACATTCAGATCAATTGCCTCGAATGCCGTCCAGCGACCCTCTCCCGAATCGGCCACGAATGGCGCAATATCCTCGAGCTTTTGATCTTCGGCAAAAACACGCGCCGTCAAATCCAATAGCCAGGATCGCACCACGCTTCCATAACGCCAGATCTCGGATATCTGATGGAGATCGAGTGAAAATTCTTTCTTCGCTTCCAGAATCGCGAAGCCCTCGGCCAAAGCCTGCATCATCCCATATTCGATTCCGTTATGCACCATCTTAACAAAATGCCCCGCGCCACTCGGTCCGACATGCCCCCAGCCCTTATCCGATGCCGGCGCTAATGTCTTAAAGATCGGATTGAGACGATCAACCGCTTCCTTGGCGCCTCCGATCATAAGGCTGTATCCCTCGGTAAGACCCCAGATACCGCCCGAGGTGCCGACATCGATAAAATTAATCTTCCTTTCTGCCAAATATCGCCCCGACGCATGCTATCCTTATAGTAGGAGTTGCCGCCGTCTATCAATATATCGCCCTCGGATAAATTGGGCAGCAGAAGCTCGATTGTATCATCTACGGGCTTTCCGGCGGGAATCATGAGCCAGATCGCCCGCGGCTGAGAGAGCTTGCCGACAAGATCCATCGGCGAATCGGCCTTGACGCCGCCTTCTTTGATAAGCTCATCACCGGATCGGGAGTGCGGTTATATGCTGCAATCCGATGTCCTCCGGAAATAAGCCGACGGGCCATATTTCCGCCCATGCGACCCAAGCCGATCATTCCAAGTTCCATAGGTGTTTTCCCTCTCAGCTAAGATCCTGAGGTTTATATTTATGCGAGTAGCTCGCCTAAAAGCATCAAACCCTTTTCTGTATCTTGCCCCAAATTTATCCGTAGTACCCGTCGCCCATGTTGCTTCAGCGCCCGATAGTCGCCTATCGACTGCGCCTGTATTAAGCTTCCGAAAGTGTAATTTGTTTCCGGTACTGCCAGATCTTTTTGAGGTTCATTGACTATTTGTATAAACACTCCGGTGCTTGGTCCGCCCTTGTGAAGCTGGCCGGTGGAATGCAAAAAGCGCGGTCCCCAGCCAAACGTTGTTGCCAATTTCAATCTATCCCTTAAGGCTAATCGAAATTCCTGGAGGGCAGCTTCCGTATCAGGATCAGGAGCCAGGTAAGCCTGAAGAGATATATAATCGCCGAGACGCGCTCCGGCCAAAATGGCTTCGATTGCTTTGGTGAGCGGAATCTTGTGTTCCACATGTACCGTTTCGACATCGCTTTTTTCCGGTTTGGCGCTCTTGGGGGCTTTCTGATCCATCGCCTGGCGAGCCAATTCTTTGGCAAGCTGTACATCGGGCTGATCAAAGGGATGAATCCCCAGAATTGCGCCCGCCGACGCTACTGCCATCTCCCAGCGGAATATCTCCTGGCCTATATCGGGTTTATTGTTCAGCCTGAACTGCACCACTGGATGGCCGGCCGCTTCCAGCGCCTTTATCTTATCGTTCAGCTCAGCGCTCATTTCGGAATTTAGGCTGTATTGAACAAAAAACCGGTCCTTGCGATATGCCCACGGCTCTTCTATCATCTCGTCGACAATTGGCACAATTCCCTTGCCGTTTTTCCCGGTGCTTTCGGCCACGAGCTGCTCGATCCAGGCCGGAAAAGGCGCCAACGACGGTGTCGCAAAAAATGTCAGCTTATCTCGTCCCGCTAACGCCAGCTCGCCCAATGCAGCGCCCAGATGCAGGCATGGGTTTTCATGCTCACTTAAATATCCCGCCGAGGCTTGAGCTAAATCCCAGCCGCGATCTAAAATTTGATGGACATCGATTCCGATTAGCGCTCCGGGCACAAGGCCAAATAGGGTCAGCGCGGAATACCTTCCGCCGACATCTGGCATCCCCTCAAACGTGCGCCTGAAATTGCGGTCTTTTGCGAGCTTGGCAAGGGAAGTGCCGGGATCAGTAATTGCCACAAACTGATTACCGGGGGTGGGTGTTTTTTCGCTAACTCGATTCCAGAAATAATAGAAAAAAGACATCGTCTCAGTGGTAGTTCCAGATTTGCTCGATACCAGGAAGATAGTTTTGGTAATATCAATCTCCGATTCTACTTGCCTGACCGCGTCGGGATGGGTGCTGTCTAAAAGAAGAAGACTGGGATGGCCATCGCCGCTGCCAAATGTATTCTGCAAAACCTCGGGCGCCAGGCTTGAACCGCCCATGCCTAAAAGCAGCACATGCCTCATGCCCTCCGTCTTAACCTGCTCGGCGAAACTGAGCATCGCTTTTAGATGCTCATGCATCGGCTCAAATACATCCAGCCAGCCCATGCGATCTTTTATCTCAGGTTGCGGTTTGGAAAACCACAACGTTGGATCCTTCTCCCAGAATCGACTGGCAAATTCCTGATTTTCCCAGATATCAAGCCGCTTGTCAACCGCCGCCTGGTACTGCCCCAAATTAAAAATCTGATCCCGCTGCGGACCCTTAACAAGACTCATTTTCTCTCCTCATTCAATTTCGCCTTTTTACTTTTAACGGTAATCGGCTTAATATTCTACTTGGCATTAACCAGGATTTGAGCATGCTCAACAACGTTATTCACATTAAAACCCAGTTTTTCCATTACGGTTTCGCCCGGCGCCGATGCTCCGAAGCGTTCCAACCCGATAACATCTCCTCGTTCTCCGATATATTTATGCCAACCCAATGGCGAGGCCGCCTCCACTGCCAATTTGGGCACATTGGGTATCAAAATGTTTCTTCGATATTCCTGAGGTTGTTTATCATACAGTTCCCACGATGGCATCGAAACAACGCGGGCCTTGATTTTAATTTCGCGAAGCTTCTCTCTGGCGCCCAAAATCAATTGTACCTCAGAACCGGTTGCTATCAATATAATATCGGGCTGCCCATTTTCAGCGTCTGCCACAATATATGCTCCCCGAGAAAGGCCATCGTTTATAGGGTAGAGGGCGGTATCGAGCACTGGTAGCTTTTGTCTCGATGATGCAATTACGACCGGGCCATTATGTTTGAGGGCAAATCGCCAGGCGGCCGAGGTTTCATTGGCGTCAGCCGGCCTGATTACCGTCAAGCCCGGAATGGCCCTTAGGCTCATAAGCTGGCTAATCGGTTGATGAGTCGGGCCATCCTCGCCAAGTCCGATACTGTCGTGGCTGAAAATGAAAATAACGTGAGTCTGCATAATTGCTGCCAGACGTATGGCAGGCCGCATATAATCCGAAAATATCAGAAATGTGCCGGTAAACGGAATTATCCCTCCGTGTTGGCTGATCCCGTTGGAAATACTCCCCATGGCATGCTCGCGCACCCCGAACCGAATATTCCGACCGAGGTGATTCTCTGGCGCAAAATCACCTTTATCTTTGAGATCGGTTTTTGTCGAGGCCGCCAAGTCGGCTGAGCCGCCTATAAACATTTCGAAATTCTTGGCAATCGCGTTCATCACCTTGCCGCAAGCATCGCGGGTTGCCATTGAACCGGCCGCTGGAGCAAAAGTTGGTATGTCAACATCCCAACCATTCGGAAGCTCGTTGCGCATTACCTTATTAAGCTCAGCCGCCAGATCGGGATAGTTTTTTTGGTAATCGTCGAACAGTTTTTGCCATCGATTCTCATGCTCTTTGCCGCGGTCTATTGCCTCGCGAACATGCGAAAGAGCATCATCCGGAATATAAAATGTTGGGTCTTGCGGCCAACCCAGATTCTCTTTGGTCTTTTTAAGGGCGTCCGCCCCTAATGGTTCACCGTGGGCCGCCGATGTGTCCTGTTTGGGGCTGCCATAACCGATATGGCTCTTAACAATAATTAATGATGGCTTCTTGCCGTTTCCTTTTGCTCTCTGAATGGCTCGTTCAAGTTCGTCTACGTTATTGGCATCGGCAACTCTTTCCACATGCCAATCGTATGCTTCAAATCGCTTTCCAACATCTTCGGTAAACGTGATCTTAGTATTGCCATCGATCGAAATATTATTATCATCATACAAATAAACTAACTTGGAAAGTTGTAGGTGGCCGGCCAAGGATGCTGCTTCGCTCGATACTCCCTCCATGAGATCGCCATCCGATACGATAGAAAAAATATAATGATTTATAATATCATAGTTCGGTCGATTAAATTTCGCGGCCAAATAACGTTCCGCTATTGCCATTCCAACCCCCATGGCAAAGCCCTGTCCCAGCGGACCGGTCGTGACCTCAACTCCCGGAGTTAGGCCGAATTCGGGATGACCCGGCGTTTTGCTTTCCCACTGCCTGAAACGTTTGAGTTCATCAAGGCTTAGATCGTAGCCCGTCAAATAAAGGATAGAATAAAGCATGGCGCTGCCGTGGCCGGCCGATAAGATGAAACGATCACGATCGAACCAGTTGGGGCTTTTGGGGTTGAACCGCATAATTTTATCATATAATACATAAGCCATCGATGCAGCCCCAAGCGGCAAACCCGGGTGGCCGGAATTTGCCCTTTCCACCATATCGACCGCCAGAAAGCGTAACGTATTTATGCACAAGGTATCTATATTTTTTACACCGTCGCTACTTTTCATAAATCCCTTCCGGAAAAAATCGAACATCAACTAACTTACGACTGCCACGAACTCATATTATCGGGCAAAAGAGCCTTTTTGTCTTTATTTTTTTTGCTATGATTGAAAAATTGTCTACTGGAATTTATGGGGCTTTGCCTGATTATTGCGCTATAAATACGACACCTCGGTTAAGTATGATTGAATAAATTCCGAAATTTTCAAATTCAGATTACGACAGGCGTTCGCACGCAGAAAAGGTCATGGATACATTTCTAAAATGCCCAAAACGAAAATCGGGCAGCCATGGGTGGCAGCCGCCCGATATCTCCCCTCCGAATGGATGTATGACGTACTGTGGCGTACGGCTTATTATAATTGAATCTCAGCCCCGATCAATCCCGATTAAGTGCGTATGTATTGCGGGATTTGATATACTTATTGTCATTGCAATTAATTTGAAATTTTAAAAGGGATTGCCTAAAAAAAGCAACCGGGCAGTTTCACCGGATAACTGCCCGGTCCCCCCCATTTATTATAGCCCCCCGAAATTCTTTATCCTGAACTTAACGGTTTTCAAAATTTGAATTCTATCCAAACGCCTGCCACAAAACTCTCGCCCCCTCACACATCCATTACCTTTTGCCACCTACAATTAAATCGAGAATTAAATACGGTCAATACCCAATAAGAAGGTATTCATTACGTATATTGATATACTCAATTACATGTTTCTCAAGTGCGTCGTCAGGTTGATGTTTTTATTGGTCAAGCCCAACTTCTTTCTTATTACCTCCCTGTGCTTTTGTACCGTAACCAGAGCAATATCAAGCGCTTCGGCAATATCTTTGGAGCTCGCCCCGTTTTTTATCATGGAACTGATTTCCATCTCCCGGGGAGAAAGCTTGGATGACATGTGCAGCGCCGCACCCGTCGCCGCCGATAACTCATCGAGATTATATTTTAAGAGGTCATAATAGGTTTTATTGACCATGCCGTCCCGGCGAACCAACCGGCTTACGGCGGGTTTTAAAACCTGGTCTATCATTCCGGCAATCTGTTGACGAATTTCCATCTTCTCGGCTTCGACTACTGACATGATTTCTTTCAACGCCACATTTTTTTCAGCCAAAGCATGACGTTCCTGGCTTAGGGCTTCGGCATGTCGAAGCTCTCGCACCCGGATTGCAATCATGTCGATTATCTCCTCCGCGTGCAATATCTGATCATGCGATGGCGGACGCTGGGGAGTATACGGAGCGGCAACAGATACCAATCCAATGTTTTTTTCATCGTTAATTTGCGGAATGGGAATTATCAGCATATCGCCGGCCTTCCACAATGATTCCCCATCTCCATCGATATTCGATGAGATATTGGGAAACTCTTTCTCTACGGCCGGTAATGAGCCCTGAGGTATAAAGCTTGATTTGCTAATGCGAAATTTTGGCTCGGTAAGCATGGTCATCAGTTCACTATCGGGGGCTTTGCCTCTTTTTATGGCGTTAATTTCGCTTTTATCAAGCCCCGCATGGCCGAAATTAATGAGATTCCCGTCGTTATCAAAAAACGTGAACGCTGCCCGTTGGAATAGATTGGAATCTAAAAGAGCTTTACATCCAAACTGCAAACACTCATCGATGTTTTTGGCGCTGCGAATCTTGTTCGCCAGGACAAATCTGGCTTTCTCGCGGATTTCGTTTTTTTTGCGATCATTAATATCAGCGATCATCTTAAGAGACCCGCGGTAAGCTCCAGTGTCGCCATCGAGCAGCGGCGTCCCGGAGACAATTGCCCAGAACTCGCTTCCATTTTTGCGCCGGTAGCAAATGTCGTATCTATCCTTTATCCCCGTGCGAAGACGATCCAGATGGCTTTGAGAAATCTGTTTGGCCTCTTCATCCATAAAGTCCTGCATCGGACGTCCCAGCATCTCCTCGATTGCATAACCCAACATGTCGGCCATCTGTTGATTCACAAATATGGTTTTGTCATCGATATCGAACATCCAAATTCCTTCGCCGGCCGTCTCGACTATATTGCGATATCGCTCCTCGCTGTCGCGCAGATTTTCTTCAAGACGTTTTCGCTCTATGGCATAATTGATAGTCCGCGTCAGGATGGCTTCGCTGGCCTCCCATTTTATCAGGAAGTCCTGAGCGCCCTGTTCCACCGCCTGGATACCGATCATCTCATCGGCCATGCCGGTCATTATGATAATCGGCATGCCGGCCGCAAGTTCCTTAACGCGCTCCATCGTCTCCAGACCTTGGCTGTCGGGAAGGCCAAGATCTAAGAGCATGATATCATATCTGGCGTTTTTTATGCGATCAAAAGCTGCCGAGAGCCGGTCGACCGCGTCCAGCTCAAAAGGAGTATCATTGGCTTTAAGCATCTCCTTTATCAGGCGAGCGTCACCAGGGTTATCCTCCACCAGGAGGATCCTTATTTTCTTATCTTTCTTTGATAGGCTCATCATCATCTGTCCTTGGGGGAAGTTTTACGATAGATAACCAAAAATTTTCTATCTGATTCATTGTTTTTAAAAATTGATCCATTGCAATAGGCTTGGTTATATAGCAATTCGCATAGTGTTGATATGTCTTAAGAATATCTTCTTCGGCTTTAGACATAGTCAGCACTACAACCGGAATGGCCCTGAGCGTATCATCAGACTTGATCTCAGCTAACACTTCGCGGCCGTCTTTTTTAGGCAGATTCAAATCTAATAATATGATATCCGGCCGAGGTGCATTGGCATGTTCCCCCTTACGGTACAGCATATCCATTGCTTCCTGGCCATCCCTGGCCACCTGTAAATGGTTAATGACTTTACCTTCTTTGAGGGCTTCGATCGTTAGGCGCACATCGCCCGGGCTATCTTCCACCAGCATGATTTCAATGGGTCTCCCTGGCTCGGAGGCATTTTTAATGATTTCTTCCTTTTTAGTCTTGCGCCGATTTTTATTCGAACCCGTTTCCATCTCAGCATCCCCTTTTGTTGATTTCAGTTTAACTGCTCTTATTCTGTAAATCCTTTGGAATGGGCAGGGTAAAGCAAAACCTCGCTCCTTTTCCAAGCTCCGATTCAACCCAAATCTTCCCGCCGTGGCGTTCTACTATTCTCTTGCATAGTGCCAGGCCTATACCGGTGCCCGGATACTCTGCGCCGTGAAGCCTTTGGAAAATATTAAATATCCGCTCGGAGTATGTCGGATCTATACCGATTCCATTATCCTTGACTGCGAAAACCCATTGGCTATCGTTGTGGGTGACGCCGATATGTATTTCGGGCGGCCCAGTCCCACAGAATTTGATCGAATTGGCAATAAGGTTCTGGAATAGCTGGGTGAGCTGGCTGATATTCGCATTTACCTGAGGCAGCTCGTCCGATGTCACGATCGCCCCGCTTTCTTCGATAGTGAAGCGAAGATTCGCCAGCGCATGATTTAGCGCCTCGCGAGAGGCTATTGACGTAAACGTTCCTCCTCGGCTTTCAATTCGCGAATATTCCAGAAGACTGTTTATCATATTTTGCAAACGGATCGCGCCATCGACCGCAAACGCAATAAACTCATTAGCGTCGCTATCAAGCCTATCCTTATAACGTCTCTCCAGAAGCTGCAGGTAGCTGGCAATCATGCGAAGCGGCTCCTGCAAGTCATGAGAGGCAATATAGGCAAATTGCTGTAATTCAGAATTGGCCTTGGCCAGGGCATCGTTTTTCGCGGCGATTTCAAGGGCTGCCTGCTCACGCTTGGTAACATCAATTAGGCTTAGCACCAGCCCTCCCACACTGCCATCGGGTTCAAAAACCGGATGAAGTGACCAATCCCAGTAAGTGGTACCCCGCGCCAGTTGATCCGGATATTCAAACGGCTTAGCATAGGCCACATACGGAACGCCCGTTTCCACAACCTTTCGAAATATCTCCTCATTTTCCTTATTTGGATAGAGACTGAAATGGTTCTTGCCGAAAAAATACTCCGCAGGGTGCGCGCCGGATTCAGCGTAGGCACGATTGACGCGGATGAAGTTAAAATCCTTATCGAGATATGCAATGTGCATATCAATTGTCGAAAACATGCTTTCCAGGAGTTCGTTGGTTTTCCAAAGTGCTTGCTCCAGCTTTCGACGTTCGGTAATGTCTCTCGCTGACGCAAATATGCCGGTTACGTTCCCGTTTTCGTCGCGATACAAGGACGCGTTGTATAGAACGGACATTATTTGCCCGCTCTTATGCATTATCTCCAGAGGGTAGTCTCGGACTATGCCTTCCCTTAATACCTTCATATAACCGGCCCTGGCTTTATCCGACTCTGTAAAATAATCCGGGAATTCGGTTCCTATAAGCATATCCCGCTTTATGCCCGTCGCTTTCTCTGTAGCTTCGTTGACATCGCTAATCTTGCCATCGGGGTTGATGGCAACTAATGGATCAAGACTGGCTTCGAGCAGGCTGCGGTTATAAGTGTTGGCCAGGCGCAAGGCCTCATAGTTGCGCTTAAGTTCCTCTTCAACCGCAAACTTGTAAAAAGCCTCTCCGATCACACCTGCGATGGTCTCGACAAAATGTACCGTTCTAAGGGGTACCAGATTTTCCCTCTCATCAACATAATGGATCGCTCCCAGGACTTTGCCTTTGAATTTAATGGGAGTGGCCGCGATAGATTTATAGCCAAATTCGATACAGGTTCCACGAAAATGCGATTTTTCCTGTTCAGACAAGCTTTGAATAAATTTTTGCGAATCGTTGATGAAAAAGGATCCCTCTCCTGTCATATATGGCTTGTCCTGCGGCTCCGGCTCCTGGGTTATCACCCTGATGCAAATGCACTGATCTTTGTTAACCGCAAGCAGATTTTCCTTTTGCCAAAATTCCTGGCTTAGCCCGGCATATTCGGCATAGGGTATCATACCAGACTCTTCAAGGATACGTATCCCGACTCCGGAGCAACCGATCCACTCTTGGAGCAGCTTTGTCGTTTGCTTTATAAACGCTTTTCTCGACGACGCTTGAGCGGAAAGACGAAGCAAGGCGTTATTGGCTTGAATCAGGTTTTCGGCGTTCCGGCGATCACTGATGTCGTTGAACATTACCGCAAACCTGCCATGCGCCGGGCTAAAAGCCCTAACATCATAATATTTACCAAGGACAAAATTATAATCTTCAAATTGGATCGGCTCACCGGTCAACGCAACCTGACCATAACGATCGACCCAACGCGGTTCAATTCCTGGTAGAATTTCCGTTACCAGTTTGCCAATAACTTGGTCACGCTGTAATCCGGTTTGTTTTTCAAATGCGGGATTGATATCTATGAAGCGATAATCAACAGGTTTCCCTTTCTCGTCACAGACAATTTCATGCAGCGCGAAACCAAGCATCATTTGTTCGAAAAGAACGCGGTAACGCCTTTCGCTTTCGCGTAACGAGTCCTCGCTTTGCTTACGACTCGTAACATCGCGAAACGTCCCCACAACTCTTGTAGCATTACCGTTAGCATCTCTTTCAACCGCTTGCCCGCGTACCACAACCCATTTCCAATCGCCGGATTTGGTTTTCGCGCGAAATTCGGCTTCATAGAATGCCGTCTTCCCTGCAATATGCGCCGCAAGGAGTTCAGCGGTTTTAGAACTATCGTCGGGATGAATATTTTGTAAGGTGTTTGGATAGGTCGAGCTTATTTCCCCCGGTTCATATCCCAATATCTCATAATATCTAGGACTTCTTATGGTCTCGCCGGTCGAAACGATCAGGTCCCAGAAAGCCAAATCCCCGCCTGTCAGGGCAAGTTCGAGACGTTGCCGGCTTTCCCGTAAATCATCCTCGGCCTTCTTGCGTTGCTTTTCAAGCTCCATCAATTCAAGCGCAAAAGAAATGTCTTCAGCCAGCGCGCCAAGAAGCTTAATCTCTTCTTCGCTGAAGAAATTGGCCTCGTCGGCGTATAGGGTGAATGCCCCTACTATCTTTGGGCCATTGCGAAGCGGAAAGGCAGCCGAGGAACGATAACCGCGTTTCAAGGCCTCTTCTCTCCAGGGGGCCATCCTTGGATCGTTTTCAAAATCGTTACAAATATCAAGTCGGTTTTCTCTTATACAGGTGCCTGTTGGACCGCGCCCAAAATCATCCGTATTCCACGCTACCTGGATTTTTTCGAGATATCCGTCAATCACGCCTTCCGACGCTACGGCTTTAACCCTACCCATATTCTCATCGATAAGGCCCACCCAGGCCATACGAAGCTTGCCCTGATCAATGGCGATACGGCATGATTCCCGATATAACTGATTTTCATCGCGTATTCGTACAATGGCTTCATTAATAGCGCTTAACACTGAATAAACCCGATTAAGCCGGTTGATTTTCACCTCGGCTACCTTGTGCTCGGTTATATCGAGGTGCGTTCCCACAAATCGAAGAGGTTTACCGCTGGGATCACGTTCCATAATCGATGCCCTGGAATTGATCCACCGATAATCCCCATTTTTAGCCTTGAGTCGAAACTCTACATCGTAAGTGGCTGTTTTACCGCTGCAATGATCCTCTACGGCCTTATTAATGAGATCGATATCGTCCGGATGCAGCATTTTGAATGAATCTTGAATATGAAGCGGACCCAGTTCTCCCGGAGCATAGCCTATTATTTCAAGCCAACGGTTATTTACAATTAACTCGTCCGTAAGCATATTCCAATCCCAGTAACCGAGCGCACCACCCTTAAGAGCCAGTTCTAATCGATTCTGGCTTGCCTTCAAGGCCGATTCGGCTTTTTTACGCTCGGTGATATCATCAAATATGGCGACAAAGTAACCCTTCGATGGGCAGTATACGGTTATGTTTAGCCATAGCGACAACGGAGTAAAATCAATTTCAAAATTTTCCGATTGCCCGCCTGCCGCGACACGACCATAAATATCAAATACCTCCGGGGTGGCTTCCTTAATTCCCGGAATTAAATCGGTGACCTTTTTCCCAATAACGTCCCTTAAACCGGTTACAAAAACGAAGGGATCGTTGACTTCCAGGTAAATCCAATCAACCGGACGGCCCTGTTCATCATAAATCATCTGGCAGTACGCGAGACCCTCGGGGATTTTTTCGAATAAGGTTCGGTAAAGTATTTCACTCGCCCTTAAGTCCGACTCTGCCTTTTTGCGTTCCGTGATATCCTTACCATAGATACTGGTATAATTTCTGCCCTCGACACGAAAGATTAAAAACCAGTAGTATTTATTGCCGCATTCAATTTCGATCTCCTGGCTCTGATTAGATGTCCACGAATCCACGATCTTATTGAATATGTAGTCCGGCAACTTTCCACCATTTTCGGTTTGCCAGAATTCGAGCAACGGCCGACTGCCGGGATTTGCATAAATAATGGAATTATTATCGGTCACTCGTATGACAGGATTCGGGTTTTCCTCCGGGAATGTAGCCAGGTCCTTTATTTGTTGCTCCGCTTTCAGTCGCTCAGTGATGTCGCGGGCAGCGGCAAAAATACCGATGATTTTCCCGCTCTCGTTTTTGTACAATGACGCATTATAAAGAACCGGCGTTAGGTGGCCATCCCGGTGCTTAATCTCGAGGGGATAATCTCTAACAAAACCCTCCTTAAATACCTGCTGATAACCCTCTCTCGCCCTTTGGGGATTTGTAAAATACTCCGAAAAATCGGTTTCAATCAGTGCATCTCTTTTCAGGCCCGTAGCATTTTCGGTGGCCTCGTTGACATCGGTGATTTTACCGTCCGGGCCAATAGTAACGAGCGGATCTAAGGCGACTTCAATCAAGCTGCGGTTATAAGCGGCTGCAGTACGTTGCGTTTCTTCTAAAATTTTATGTAATCTACGATCCCTATCAAGCACAATACCGGAGATACCGCCAACCAGGTAGAAAAAAATTATCTCAACATAATCGCTTATAAGTTCAGGGGAGGTCTTGCCAGGGTAAAGCAGCACAAAAACTAAAGAAAAGCCCGCAATAATAGTAGACGACAGCACTGCGCCACGGATCCCAAACCAGATAGCGGCTACGATAATTGGAATGTAGCAGAGGTCGGCCAGGACATGCTTCATAAAATTTGCTTCTCCCGACGCGGCATTCCAGATATGACTGTATAGATGGAACACAAGCGTAATTGCGATTAATATCGCCAGCATCGCTATCCGTTTTTGCCTGCTCGTCAAAGCGCTCATGGTATCGTCCCTTGCATTATCTTGTGCTTATCATGACAGCCTTATCTTTTTAATAAACGGCTAAACCTTAATATCGAAATATCCCCTGCAGAATCATCCAAAGGGCTTTAGCAGGGCGAATCTCTAAATCGCAACGAAAGCCCTATTCCATTGCGTAATTTCGGTCCGGTGAACCTACTTATATATACTACGTATTACATCCGTAGTCAAGAAAAAATGACAATGCCGGTAAACACCTAAAATAATAATATGAGGCATAAAAATATTGTGCTGGATACTCGATGAAGTCCGGTTGGGCTCGCGAAACCCGTTGCGGTTTAATGGGATATAATAAGGGCGTCAAACGCGGAGTGGACGCGCCTAACGCCATAAAATATTTATTTAGCTTTTAAGAATACTTAGGCTTCAAAATGCCATTTTTCTCGCTGATGGAAAAATTCGGCCGGGTTTTCGAAATAGGCCAGGCATGAATCCACGATTTTAAAATGCTTGCGCTCTTCGCCAATTAGAAATTCATAAAGCTTTTTTGCGTTTGGATTTGTTGCTTCATCCAGGGCTTTGGCATAGAATAATTCGCTTTTCTTCTCAAAATCGACCGCAAAACGGTAAACATCTAATTCATTTCCTTCAACCGGGGCGTTGGCCGCCGCCTTGGCAAAAATCTGTGCCGCCGGCGATTTGTGTCCTTTCATAGTTTCAATTAACGATTGCGTATCGATTGTCGTACCTTTAAGATATTCTTCGTTAAATTCCTTAATCGCATTGAGATGATTTAGTTCCTCTACCGATAAATAATCAAATACCTCTTTTGCCAAAGCATTGTTGGCTTTGGCGGCAGCATCCTTGAAAAACTTATGGCCTTTCAACTCTAAATCGATAGCGGCCTCAAGCCCTTTCTTGTCCGCAAAATCAGCATGTGCCATTATACTCTCCTTTCCTAGTTAGAATATTTAACAAACCCTCAATATGAACTATATTTGAAGGGTTTTGGGTTCGTAATTACAATAAAAAAATGAGACTCCTGCAATATTAAAACGGCAATTCCCGCGAAACTTATTCAAATAAAAAAGGCCCCTGATTAAAGGAGCCTTTAATTTATTTTCAGTGAAAATTCTATTCGCTTTCATCCACCTTAAAATCCCGGCTTAGGGCTTCTATAATATCGTCTTCCTCGGTTAACTCGATCGAATCGACGATCCCTTCGATAATCTCTTCCTCGCGCGAGCGGTCTTCGATATCACAACTGTAATTTACATCAAGCGCGATCTTATTTCCGATTACGGCAAAGACCCGCCAGTATTCCATTTCTCCTTCTGGCTCGTCAGTTATAAATTCCGCAGACGTAATGAGTATATTCCGGCTGCGCTTGATAATAACCGTTTCATAATCGATTTCATGCCCCAGTTCTTCCGCCCAGCCTGCGATGATTTCACCTGCAATTTCACGCTTGCCGCGGCCATTGACCTTTTCCAAAAAGCTTATATTCAGCTCCCCGAAACCGTCCGGATCGAAAATAACTACCTCATCCTCGTCGTCAACTTCCCAGGTAGGGGGTATAAGGGCCTTAAACCAACCATCTATATTAATCTCATCCCATGAGCCTCTGTCGATTACGTGCTGGTCAACCTTCATCTAAGTATTCCTCCTTTACTGCAGCCGATAAGCGAAGGCACTATTTAAAAGTAAGCGCCATCGCGCCCTTCATCAAGGAATATTTTGGCCTTTTACCAATATATTTAAAACTATTGGAATTCCCCTTAAGTTTTGGGTAATTCCCAAAATTAACTACTTTAGCCTTCAATATTTAGCGCTATTTCCAGACCTTTTAGGGTTAATCCCGGATCAATCTCGTCAAAAAGGCCGGCGATTCCCCGGAATAACTCAGCGTAACCGCCGGTGGCCACAACCTTTAATTGAGAATCACCCATTTCCTTTTTTATACTATGCTGCCACATAAACCATCTGCCCCAAAAAACCATAATAAATTCCTGACTTTAATGAATCGCCGGTATTTCGGGCAATCAACCTATCTGGTGGCTCAAGATTTACTGGAAATAGCTGGGCTGCCTTTTCAAACAATGACGACGCACTCGTCCATATCCCCGGCGCTATAAGTCCGCCTTGATAATCGCCGTTTTTGTCAATTACATCATATTTGGTAGCGGTTCCTAAATCTATGACCAGGGTCGGAAAGCTATAGATGGCCCGCGCCGCAATTACGTTTGCCAATCTATCGGTTCCCAGTTTCGACGGATCATCGTATAAGACTCGAAATCCCAAGTTAACATTATAATTAAGAATTTGCGGTTCAACCTTCAGGTACTTTTTAATCGCTTCTGAATAGGAATTTGTTAACGACGGGACTACCGAGCAGATTCCAACTCTATGAACTTCGGGTTCGCTATTAAGGCGTTGTTTTAATTGCGTCGAAATTAAGATTCCTATCTCATCCGGTGTAATGGGAGTAATGGATGAAATTGCAAACGTTCCCAGAAGCTGATGTTCCCGGAAATATCCGAATGTTACTGAGGTATTGCCGATATCAATCGCTAAAAACATATTAATTGCCTGAAATGCATTGAGTTATAGTTCCCGAAATCACATTATATTGCTTTATATGATTGCCCAAACCATTTGCTGACGCGCTTGCCAAAAATACCTGTCCGATACCCGAAAGTAACGCTAAAAGAGCTTCGGAACGGGCCGAGTCTAAGGCCGCAAAGGCCTCATCTAAAACCAAAATTGCCGCTTCTCCCCGAGATTTTGAAAGAGTTTCGAATGCGGCCATTTTCAAGGCTATCATAACACATTTTTTCTGTCCAAGAGAGCCGAAATTTCGAAGCGGCTTGTCATTAATTACGATATCAATCAGATCCCGATGCGGGCCGCTGAATGATGCTCCAAGCTTTAAGTCTTTGGAACGCTGTGCCTTCAGCGACATCAGGGCGCTCTTCTTGTCGGAGAAATCGGAAATAGCCAGGCGAGGTTGATAGGCTATTTGAACCGCTTCGCTTCCACCTAATAATTGCGCTGAAATCCTCGCAATTGCCGGTTTTATCTCCTCCAGGAAGGAAGCTCTGGCTGCCATGATACGCAAAGCTGGGGATATCAGGCTTTCGTCCCAGGTATCGAGATGATCGATTTTGCCTTCTCCGCTTTTCAACTTACGAAGCAACGCGTTGCGCTGTTTTAGTACTTTCTGATATTCCATCAGGTCAAGGAGATACTTATGCGATAGTTGCGAAAGGTAAATATCGAGGAAACTGCGATGATGCCGCGGGGAACCTGAGGTGATATTAATATCTTCAGGCAGGATAAAGACCATGGCAAACACACCGACCGCGTCAGAGACACGTAAAGCTTGCCCGAATGCCCCGACTATCCGTTTTTTGCCACCGCGGCTAATAGCGAATTTTATGGTTACTTTTTTTTTTGAACCTGGCCCTCAACCTCGATGGTAGCCGCCCTGGCCCCAAATTGTACCATCTCGGAATCGAGCGCCCCTCGGCAGGATTTGGCCAACGACGCCATCCCAATAGCTTCTAAGATATTTGTTTTACCGCTGCCATTCGGGCCCGAAAATAAATTTAGTCCGCCGGATAGATCTGATATCCTGGCATCGGAGATATTGCGGAAATTTTTTAGCCGGATCTCCTCGATGAGCATTAACTCTGCCTTACAATAATCTCGCTATCAATCGAGAAGCCTGAGCGGCATAACCAGGAAGAAGTAGCTTTCATTTTCTTCCTTTTGTGTTGATTTCACGATTGCCGCTGAGGTTGGAGTATTGAGCTCGAAAGCGACCTCATTACCATCAGTCTGCTTTAATATATCAACAACATAGTTGGCGTTATAGCCAATATCCATTTGATCGGCACTATAGTTAATTTTAAGACTTTCTTTAGCTTCGCCTCCAAAATCAAAATTGGTTGCCAGAAGCTCAAGCTCGTTGGTTTTTAATGTAAATTTGATTTGATGAGTCAGTGAATTGGAAAGTATTGCCACGCGACGGACGGCGGCCTGAAGTATTTCCTTATCCATTACCGCCTGTTTGTTATTATCCTTGGGAATAACCTGCTCGTAATTCGGATATGGCCCTTCGAGAAGTCTTGATGTTAATATGGCACCCTCGATTATGAATATGATCGACCCCTCGTTAACGATTATTCCTACCTCGCCTGGCTCTTCACCCATGAGACGAACCAGGTTTTCGAGTACCTTGGGGGGCACAATGATATCCTTACCCGGGCCGCTGAGTTTGAGATCATTCCTGGTGATCTTGGCCAGACGATGGCCATCCGTGGCAACCATATTGAGGCCTTCCTCGGATGAATGCCAGAGGATGCCATTTAAGGCCGGTCTGGTTTCATCGCGTGAGACCGCAAAGAGAACTTTTTTAATCATGCGCGATAGATTTTTGCCTTCCATCTTTACCTGACGGCCAATATGCACATCGGGAAGTTTGGGAAACTCGTCAGGGGGAAATCCCGACATTTTATAAACGCCGGAGCCGCATTTAATTTCCATGCGGCTTTCGTATGTCGAAACCTCGAGATCAAAATCTGGAAGTTCTCTTACGATCTCATAAAAAACTTTGGCCGGTATGGCGATAGCACCTGCTTTTTGAGCGTCCACATCTATAGTGGCGGTCATGGAGACATCTAAATCGGTTACCTTCAAGGCCAGTTTATTTTTATCAAGCTCGAAAAGAATATTGGATAATATCGGCAGTGTACTTTTGGGAGGCACAATACTTAAAAGCTTTGAGGCAGCCTGATGAAGATTAGCTCTGTCGGTTTTGAATTTCATTTTCCTCTATCTCCTTCACTTTTTGAGCATCCTCTTTGGTTTTGGGATGTCTCCAGAAAGGATTATTATTATTCTATTATTTAAATTTACAATTATATTAAGGGGTGTGGCAATGTTGAAATCGCCTATTTTCAACCCTTAACATATTGCCGTTTTTTAGATTTACTAAGAGTACGGCTTGTGGAAAAATATGAGTAAGTTTAATTTATGTCAACATAATTTGGAAGGGGAAAAGGATATCCCCATAATAACCGTCTTACCAACAAGCTATAAAGGTGATCTG
Source organism: uncultured candidate division Zixibacteria bacterium (assembly GCA_963801605.1). GTDB lineage: Bacteria > Zixibacteria > MSB-5A5 > UBA10806 > UBA10806 > UBA10806. The sequence goes on along the minus strand of CAWDFP010000006.1, from coordinate 530,716 downwards.
AACAACTAATCCCCAACTTTTCTACATTTAGGTATATTTTAATCTATATTTGCTGGAAATCCCGCTTATAAGAATATTTAGGCATAAATAAAAATAACTAAAAAATCCTGAATTAATCTCTTTACATTCATCCATTAATTTATATCTTGCGCTTGGGATACTGGGGTTAGTTTAACCCTTTGTTAGGGCTTGGTGTAATGAATGAGCCTTTGTTCGAGAAGTACGCCGAGGACTATGCCTGTTCCCGGCCCGGTTATCCCCCGGAAATTAAAACATTCCTGTTCGATCACTTTTCCATAAACCGCTCTTCGGTTTTGGTGGATGTCGCCTGCGGCACCGGTATCTTTACGCAGCTTCTATCCTGCGGCCATGATGCCGGCTTGGTTACAGGTATCGATCTCTCATTTCCTCTGCTCAAGGCCGGTATCAAATTTTACCGCGATTTTTGCTTTGAGGCTGTTTGCGGCAAAGGCGAGTGTCTACCCGTAAAATCGGAGAGCTGTGATTTAGTGACTGCTGCTCAAAGCTTTCACTGGTTGCATGGGCAGAAATCTCTTTCGGAAATTGTGAGGATACTACGTCCTGGCGGAGGGCTTGGCCTGGTCTGGTATCGACGAAAGGATCTCAAAGAGCCTCATCAAGCCTTTATCGAGAAACTCACGCACCAGTATAATCCAAATTATGATCCCGGACGCATGGATGCCGACTACGTCGCCATGCTTGTTGATGACGGTCGCTTTTGCGATATCGGTCAGAAACGATTTTCCGGTTCCAGGGTTTACGATTTGGAGACATATCTTCGCTGGCAACGCTCTAAGTCGTTTATTGGTGATGCTATGGAGCCTGATATTCTCGACAGATTCTTAAGCCAGGTCGAAAATGGCATACGCGCTTTTTATCCCGATGGTGTCATCACTGAGGATTTCAAATACGATCTGATCTGGGCGCGAAAGAAATAAAATATTAGCCTGTAATGGATTGGGTCGTTTGTTGCCCGATACCGGATTCCCCGATGCTTCAGGATGGCGTGCTGGCAGTATTTGCTGACCGCACCCATCCTGAGGCTCCAGGCTACCTTCAATTTTTCAGATTACATTCTCCGGCAAGTTTGTTATATATGTAAATCGACTGACGGCTGAATCAGTCTTTTTAGGATTTGACGTTAAAGGGCGACGGGAACTCGCTTTGCTGAAAATTGATTCTTCAGTATAGATTGGAAATTAGCAATATCGGAATGAAAATTAAACCTTACATCGCCTTAATGAAACCCTACATCATGCTTTTGGTTCTCTTAACAGGAGCAACCTCACTGGTGCTGGAAGGTTCGCTATTAAAGCTTGGCTGGCCCGAGGGTATCATTAAGTTTGGATTGATTCTCTTGGCGCTTCTGCTCACCGGGGGTTCGGCCAATGCTTTCAACATGTATCTTGAACGCGAGATCGATTCCGTTATGACGCGCACCAGGAATAAACGTCCATTGCCCCTGAGACTGATTAAGCCTGGCAGTGCCCTCATATTTGCGATCGTAATCGGCTTAATCGGTGTTGCGATTTTTGCGATAAATTTCAATTTTCTGAGTGCCGGCTTGGCGCTTTTAACTATTCTGTTCTATTCGTTTTTTTACACCCTTTATTTGAAGCCTCGAACTCCATACAATATTGTTATAGGCGGAGCGGCCGGCGCCATGGCCCCCATAATCGCCTGGGCTGCGGTCACCGGAACCGTTACGATCACGCCGATGCTGCTTTCAGCGATCATTTTTCTTTGGACCCCGCCTCATTTCTGGGCGTTGGCGCTTTATTTGCGCCAAGACTATGAGATGGTTAAATATCCTATGATGCCCGTTGCCCGCGGCGAGAATTTTACCATGCGACAGATAATGTTTTATGTGCTGACGCTAACGATTTTTAGCATTTCCTGTCTGCTGGTTGGAGCGGGTTTGCTCTATGGGCTTGTGGCCCTGATGGCGGGATGCCTTTTTATTTACAAAGCAATCCGGATGATAAGAATTAAAACCGATAGTCTTAAGCGTGGACTTTTTGGATATTCAATAATCTATCTTCTGCTGGTCTTTGTCGGACTCATGCTTGATTCGGTAATCAAAATTTCATTTTAAGCGATCTTACCGGCCATAAAGTCCTATTAGTTCCCCCTGGGCTAAAATATGTCCATCCATCGCTTTTACGAGATCAGATTTGGAAGCGCCGGGTTTGAGAGCCAGAGTAACATTAAGGGCGTAAAGCTTAAAAACATAACGATGAGTTGATCCGGGCGGAGGGCAGGGACCGCCATAGCCAATTTTGCCGAAACTGTTTTTCCCCTGATGGAAACCCATGATGGTGTCTTTTTTGGGCACATTTTCTGAAAGGTTGTTGGTAGCTGGTGGGATACCATAAATCACCCAATGTACCCAAATTCCCATCGGAGCGTCGGGATCATCACATATTAAGGCCAACTCCTTGGTTTCGCCTGGAATTTTGGACCAGGATATTTGCGGCGAAATATCCTCGGCATCGCAGGTATATTTCTTGGGGATCATCTCCCCGGGCTTAAAAGCACTGCTTTTAAGCTCTATAGTTTCAACTGTTGATGGCATATTCACCCCCTCTTTCTGCGGTTTGGCGCCTTGGGCCCAATAATATGACCCCATACAGAAAACTATGACAAATATAAACAGCCTCTGGCCAGGCACTATCATATTTCCTCCAATTGAGAAAAATTGTTATAATAAAATTAATCACCCTTTCGTCCATAGGCAAGGAAAAAGCATTTATTAAATGCCTTTTATCGACTCCTTTCCATAAATTAACTTGATAGATAGCCCGGTTAGATAATAGTCTTAATCTGCAAACGAGACTATGCGCCGGACCAATAGCAGGGTAGACAGATAAATAGCCTCGTGTTGGTTTCCGGGAAAATGTTAATAAGGGATAGGCTATACTTCAAATGAAAGATTCGAAAACAATCAATAAGGCTGGGAGAATGGGGCCGACCTGGGTTATTCAAAGCCTGCTCTTTATCCTTGTGATGCTGACAGGCCTATTTGTTCATTTCACAAATCCCCTTTACAACTGGCTGACCGTACTGCTTCTATTTGGAATCATAATCTATTTCCTGAAATCCGAAAAAGCGCTGTTTGGGCCGTCGCTTTTTTTCCTGATGGCGTTTCTGACTACCATGCTTCCCGTTCCGTTTGTCAGGCTGGGTCTTTTCCTGCTGATTCCATTGGCGATTTATTCTACCCTGATCTGGCTGTTCCCGTCGCTTAAGAAACATTGCCGCTGGTACCATCAGGGCAAGATTGACAAATCCACCTGGCTGGCCGGTCTGGCGATTGCCGCTGTCAGTTCTTTTGCGCTCTATCTCTGGACCGTTTTCACCAGCCCAAATCTAAGCGATCTATTATCGCTAATCCCTAATCAGAAACTGGGGACCCTAATTTTCGTGGGGCTGGCTTTTGCAATCGCAAATTCCATAGTTGAGGAATCGATCTATCGGGGAATTTTGTGGGAGGCATTCGCTCGTATATTTGGGAATGTCGTCATTGTGACAACCCTTCAGGCCGCGATATTTGGTATCGCGCATATCCAGGGCTTTCCGCGAGGGCCGATAGGGGTGGCGATGGCGTTTGTATATGGCATTCTATTGGGCTGGGTGCGTCATCGTTCGAAAGGGCTACTGGCGCCGATGGTTGTCCACTTCATAGCGGATCTTACGATTTACATCATTATGCTTTGGATGATGGGTAAATTCTGATTTCGGTTTCAATATCTTTGATTAATTTATAACCTGTTTTCTTAGCACTACGCTAATACTTCCACTAATAGTCGGGTTCGAGGCTTTTTCGAATCCCTGACGCTCTGCGATTTCAAGCATATCCGCAAAGCTTTCGCTGGTCACATGTCCCGCCGGCTCAGCGATTAATATTGTTGCGCCGCTTTTCATCGCATTATGAAGCTGTCCGAACAGGCTCTGCTTGTCTGGTATCTCATGTACTACCGCGAATGCCAGAACTAAATCAACCTGCCCCGCAAGATCGGCGATATTGAGTGAGTTCGTTGACGCTAACCTGGTGATAATACGTGAGTCGAGTCCGGCCCGACGCGCTCGACGGGATAACGAATTCAGCATTTTCTCTTGAACATCGACACATATAATCCTGCCGCTATCGCCTACCATTCGTGCCATCGGAAGCGAGAAATACCCCATTCCGGGGCCGAGATCGAGCACTGTCATTCCGCTTTTGACAAACGGCCTCAGGATAGTCTCCGGATTTTGATATAGTCTTCTAAGAGGATTTGCTAACAGGTATCCCATCCACCACGGGCAAACACGTTCAGCCATGATTTCCTTCCATTAAAGTTATATCCCGATATCTACAACAAGCTTTACGGATAACCCGGGGCGATGTTGCATTGGGTTAGGCGCGATTATGTTATAAGATACCGACTTTTAGTTATAGCGGCGCTTTTAGGAGCCGGATATCGTCAATCCAAACATCACCCTTGCCGGCAATCGCGAGATTGAGTCTGATTATATCGGGCTTTTCGCCTTCCTTCAGCAAAAAAGGAGTTTCGGCCGTTATCCAGTCCATAGTGCCGGACACTGGGGTTTGCAGGCCGCGCGAGAAATATTCGCCGGTTCCGGGGAAATGGCACCACATCTCGAGAAACGCCTTTCCGGTCAGGTCTTTGCAGCGAAGCTTAGCCTGATAGATTAGGCGGGCGTTTTCGATATCGATGCCGCTGACCTCATAGAGCCTGACAACGGTTGTATCGGGCGCCGTTATTTTCAATGACGCTTTCCCGTCTGCTGAGATCGTGGTATCAATTTCGAGATTGGATTGGGTGAGCAGGCCGCCGGGATAATCCAACGGGAAAGACTTCAACTCTTCAACCTGCCCGGCGCGCTTTCCACATCCGGCAAAGAGCGCTGCGACAGCAACGATAGCCGCCATGGCAACCATTCCTCTGGCCATAAATATTCCTCCGTTTTAAAAGTAACTATAGGAATTATATGATATTGGAACCGTCAGGTAAACAGTAAAGATTATTAATAACGACTTTTTTTTATGGGTTGACCCCTAACCTATAATTCACAACTTCTTTTCCAGAGCGTCCAGCGTCTTTTCGATTCGCCTTCTTCGTGTCTCCGGACGAACAGCCTTTTCGATTGAATCGACATATTCGCGCTTGTGGGTATAACTCATCTTCTCCCAGACGGCCATCAGCTTCTTGTTTTTGGCGAGCGCGGTGGCAAGATCCTCGGGAATGGCGACCGATCTTTTCTCGTTATCGGGCTCGATTAGCACCTCGATCTTATCTCCGGCGGCTGCGCCTGCCCCATCGCGGTTGGCCTTGTTGAACGGCACCATATAACATCCGCCCATAAAGAAAATAGTGCTCCTGAAAGTGTAGCCGTTGATTGTCACTTTCACCGGCGCACGCACTTTGCCTAACTCCGCCTTAGGATCGAACGGTAGTTCGATGAAGCAGCCGCTGGTGGCATCGTCTTGTTTGATGGTTGTCTCAAATTTCTTTGATGGCATTTATTCAATCCTTGTTAGGGTCAACTGGCACACCGGGAGGTGCACCATCCACAGCCACGTTCCTGTGGCTGGCATACGTCCCCGTGTGCCAGCCTAATCATGCCACAAGAACTCTTTATCAATTTTAACAAGCCCTCTTTTTTCTGTTAGCCAGTCCTTTGCACTGGAATAGACCCAATCCGTGGGCGATTCAACCAAACCCGCCCGCACCGGATTTGTATGGATGTAATCGAGCTTAATACGAAATTGCTTCTCCGACTCAATAATGACATCATCGAATCTTCTTTTCCAAAGTTTAAAGCCATCGCCTTCAAACTGGTGATTACTACCTGATTTAAATATAGTACCCTTTGCGGCTCTTGAGGAAAGCCCCTTAAAGCTCTGCATGAATTTCGATAACTTAGTGATATCTCTTAATCCTAACAACGCGTGCAAATGGGAGGGCATCAGGACATACCCTATTACCGATACCTTGAACCGTTCAGACGTCTCCGCGAACTGTCTGATTACAACCAATGCAGTTTCGCCGGTTAAAATCGCCGCCCAATCTATAACGGTCGTGGAGACAAAAACCAGCGCTGGGCCATTTATTTCCTTCAGTCGATACTGGCATGCTGCTACCTCAGTTGGCACACCGGGAGGTGCGCCAACCACTCATTGGATCAAGCCGCCGTCCGCCTTGTGGCTGGCATACGTCCTCGTATGCCAGCCTATTGCTGCCATAAAAATTACTCCGTCAGGTTATGCCGCCTTCGGCGTCTATGACCTGACGGAACCGTTCTTTTGACGCGTAACCCGCGAATCGCAACTATTCCGCAATCTCCTTCAGCAGCCTATCCACAATATCCAGCGTGCTGACACCTTCGGCTTCGGCGGAGAATGAGGTCACAATCCTGTGACGAAGCACCGGACGAGCCACCGCGCGGATATCCTCTAATGACGGAGTCGGACGGCCGTACAGAATGGCGCGGGTCTTGGCGCCCAACACCAGATACTGCGAGGCGCGCGGCCCGGCCCCCCAGCTAACCCAATTCCTGATATACTCCGGCGAACCTTCAACCGGCCTCGTAGCGCGGGCCAGACGGACCGCATATTTAATCATCGTATCGGCTACCGGTACCCGGCGGACCAACTCCTGCAATTCGAGGACCTCCTCGGATTTCATGACGATGTTGACATCGGATGTAAACGCCGAGGTCGTAGTGCGCACGATTTCGGCTTCCTCGGCCTCCGACGGGTAATCGACATAGATATTGAACATGAAACGGTCAAGCTGCGCCTCGGGCAACGGGTAGGTGCCTTCCTGCTCGATTGGATTCTGGGTGGCCAGCACGAAAGAACGGTTTCTCGAGCTTGTTGGTGGTTCCGGCGGCGGTCACCTCGTACTCCTGCATCGCCTGAAGCAGCGCTGATTGGGTCTTGGGCGGAGTGCGGTTGATTTCGTCGGCTAAAATGATATTGGCGAAGATCGGCCCGCGCACGAACCGGAACTCGCGCTTACCGGTGGCCCGGTTTTCCTCGATAAGCTCGGTACCGGTGATATCGGATGGCATCAGATCGGGCGTAAACTGGATACGCGAGAACTTGAGATCGAGCGTGCGAGACAAAGTCGAGATCAAAAGCGTTTTGGCCAGCCCCGGCACACCGACGAACAGGCAATGTCCGCGGGCCAGTATCGCCACCAAAAGCTGTTCAATTACCTGGTCCTGCCCGATAATGACCTTGCCGATTTCCGACTTTATCTTTCCGAACCCCTCGTTGAGCCGCTCGACTGCCCTAAGATCGCTTTTTTCCGCTGCCATTTATCCTCCCGATATTAAATTTTCGATGTCATTGGCGGGCGCCCCCGCAACCCGCTTTAAATCTTTTGTCATTGCGAGTCCCGCTTTTAGCGGGACGAAGCAATCCCCAACCCCACCACGTCACTTATAATAAGAGACGATTTATTCAGGGGGATTGCTTCGCTCGTCCTAAGAGGACTCGCTCGCAATGACGGGCTTTGAGGGGTGTATCCATGACCTTCCCCTAAGCCCGCCCGAAAACAATTATCCATTATACGAAATTAGAGGGCCAAAAAGAAACGGGGGAGATTTGGGCTTGGCCAGAAGTATATCACTACTCAAACTGAGTATATTTATAGCTATGCGTCATAATCTTTTTCATATCAACAATGCTGGCGCCAGTTGTTTTCCCATATATGGCGATACCGGTCATTTCATAGGGGCCGTCCAACCCACCTACGCGCAGCTTCGAACCCTTGAACGAAAACCGTATCGTATTAACTCCCTTTTTAAGAGGACATTCAGCCATAGTATAATCAAGACCTTGGCCTGCCCGGTCTCCAAATAGCGTAGACTGCCAGACATAGGTATCTGATGAACGGATATCGATATTGAGGCTGACAATAAGTGAGTCATAAAGGCCGTCACCGTTAATGTCGAGGCCCTGATCAGAATACTCGCCGTCAAGCAGAATGCCCGCCCCCTGGAAATCCCAAAAGCTGTATTTTTTAGTCAGGTAGATGCCATTGTATGTATCCACGCCTTGGGAACCGGAAATATCGAATAAATAAACCGACAGCTGTTCAAACTGATATGGTCCGTCGTGATGTTTTTCGTAAAGATGCTCGCCATCGAACGCTATCAATAATTTGTGCTCGCCTGCGGTCAGAAAGGTGTCGGCGCTGAAGCTTCCAAGGCACGAGGCGATATACTCATCTCCCGGGGCGGGCTTGCCATGGGGGCCGTCCGGGACACGAAGTTGAGCGCCAAACCGAAACGTATCCGGATCGATGACATTTATTCCGGCCTCGACGATTAGCTCATCGAACAGTTGATCGCCGTCAGTATCGCGCCCGTAGTCGCTGAAAATACCGTTAAGCTTCGCCCGGCTTCGGGCTATATTGGCCATGGTCGAGCCGTATCTCGTGAAAGGTTTTTCGCCCTCCCCGGTTGCCTTAATTGAGAAAATTAGAAATCCGGTTTTGGATTCGATGGGATATTTATTAGCGTAAAGCCCGTCATCGGACAGCGAGTCGCCGTGGGCGCCATCGTCATAAAGGTAAAGTGTATCGTTACGTTCATTTGTTTGCCATGCTAACGCTTCAACCTTAGCGCCGGTCACTGGTGTTGAGTTGTCCTTTAGACTTGCCATTACTAGGATCGTATCGCCTTTGAAGTAATAGTCCTTTTCGGTTTTCGCCACGAGATTAATGCTGGAGCCTTGAGATAGCGTCATGAGCATATAATAGGCTGCTTTGCTATTTGCCTTATCCGATGAGATTTCAATGATCCATTTGCCGGGCGGAGGATTGTCTCCCAAGATAACGCTGATGATATTCTGCCCCTCTTCCATTTCCGCGCTTACATAGGCGCTGGTTTGATCGCCCCTGGTAGCTGCCGAATCGATTCGGACGCCGTTGGGGTCTGTCAGCACCAGATGCAGATAGCCGTGGGTAAAACATGTAAATGACACCTGCCCGGTTTTGTCGAGATTGATTTCGTGCCGGTTGGTCTGCCCTGGTGAGATACTATCAGCAACGGACTCTGACAGCTGCGCATCGCCCATCATGGCGCTGGCCGCGGATGCCGGGTCGCCCCTGGACGGGTCGGCCATGCCGGCCTGCATAGCCCGGGCGGTTAGAATGAAGGAGTTAGGATTCTCCATTCTCAATCTCGTCAGGATCCAGGGGAGAAACCTATCTCTATAAACAAATGTGGCACTTACCAACAGAATCATGGCTGTGACGCCAGCTATCAGGCTTATCAAAATGAAGCGGGACGATTTATTCACGGCTTTTCCCCTGTTTAATTGAAAGCTAAGAATTTTCGTTGATAGAATTTAATAAAAAAAGGACAAACAGGGAAGTTAAATCCCCAAAATTACCCTTGCTTACCGTAGCCGCAAAATCATATCATATAACCGCTATTGATTTTGCTTAAAATGATGAAACGATATTAAATCAAAGGAGCTTATGATGAAGGGTAATGCCAAGGTAATCGCAACGCTAAATAGCCTGTTGGCCGACGAACTAACCGCTATCAGCCAATATATGGTACATTCCGAGATGTGCGATAACTGGGGATATCAAAAACTGCATGATAAAATCGAAAAGCGCGCAATCGATGAGATGAAACATGCCGAAAAGCTTATAGCCAGAATCATTTTCCTCGAGGGTTCTCCAACCGTCAGCAAACTCAATAAAATCACGGTTGGCAAGGATGTCCCGACGCAATTGAAAAACGATCACTCCGCCGAGATTGAGGCCATCAAAGCCTACAACGCCGCAATTAAAGAGGCCGTCAGCCTGGGCGACAACGGCACCCGCGAACTACTGGAAAACACTCTCAAAGACGAGGAAGATCATATCGATTGGATCGAAGCCCAACTCGATCAGATCACGCAGATGGGTGTCCAGAGCTATTTAGTGGAGCAAGTGGGATAATTCAGCCTATAAGAAATCAGCGTATGCCTCAGGATGAAAACCAAGCGACGTCCTGAGGCACTTTTTATTTTCGATGAAAAAAATTGTGGATCCCTTGACTTTGTGTGGAGATCTTTACGCCGCCATCTTGTCGATCCCGAACAGCCAAACCATCGACCAGGCAATTACCATAAGAATTGTATTATAAATCTGATGAATTACGATACATTTGGTAAGCGAATCGGTTTTTATCCGCACCCAAATTAAAGTAATCGAGACAACACCCAATAAGAGAAGCGGAATAATGCTATAACCCAATTGAGGGGCGTGCAGCATTATAAATAGCGCAGTTACAATAATCGCCGAAACCTTGACCCCGAAACTGTTTTTTATCCCCTGGAAAATATAGCCTCGAAAGACAAGCTCCTCGAACGCCGGAGCCAACAGCGCCATAATTGTGTAAATAATCAAGCGTGCATACCCGTTTCGAAATTCATCAAATATTGGCATATCTTTGGGCAGGTTTTTATCGAGGCCGGTTACTATCAGAAAACCAAAAAGAACCATTACGACGGCAACACAACCAGCCCCTATCAAGACGTAGCGCGCTATTTCTTGACGGGTCATTTTGAAAAGATGCAAACCGTCAAAGAAATTGTTATGGTGCCTTTTAACGACCGAGAGGTAAATTAGCGCCGGCGGCATGAGCGTACTGATTATGGTAATGATGTGTCCAAAGACCTTCCCTAAATCGGCGGTGAAAAGTTCTTTAGAATTAACGCCCTTCGGATAAAATGGTGCAATTATTATCGCTGCTGCGACTCCCAGGATGAGGCTTATAATTGTGACAGCTAATAGTAGGGCCGCCACAAATTTTAACACCGAAAATGCGTTCCACGGAGTTGGCTCCGGCGATACCGATTCCCCCTCGACCAACGTAACGGCCTCCTCCAGCATTGGAGACGGCCAGGGGATTGGACGCTCTCCGTTGCGAAATATGTTTGGCTCTTGATCCGTTTGGGCTGCACTCTCAGGAACTATCAACTCTGAATTGCATTCCGGGCAATTGAGTTTATCGCCAGGCATAAGATAACGAGTGATTATCCCGAATCCGCAGGACGGGCAGTTGTACTTTAAGATCATCAACGGGGATATAATATATAATGGCGCATCAGGACAATTATTATTTTGTGATATTGAAGGCGGAAAAGACCAAATCTCAAGATGAATGCAATTATTTAGTTACTTTTCTCGCTCCAGACCAACCATTCCGTTGGGTTCAAGCTTCACCGTAAAGCTATCGGCCTTCTCAGAAACCAGATAGCCCGTGGAAAAACTATCAACGCTCGCAAACCATTTGAAATAACGGCTGTCTCGAAACAATCTAAATGCCTGGCTGGGTCCGCCCTCAAGCAGATTTTCGTTCAGAAGAACTCCTCGGACGCTCGCGGGAAGCTGTCCCGAAAAGCGGCTTTCGAAACGAACTGTCTTGTAGGCTCGTTCGGGGAATTTAAAGAACTTACGGCCAAACTTAAAATCGATAAGCTCGCCGCTCAAGCGCCAGGAATCACCCGACATATAAAACCGGTTGGGCAGGGACGCTGATTTATCCAATAAAGGCACATACGTAATCTCAAGAGATCGTATTGGATCGCTCTGGCGTTCCACTTTCACCTGCCCCAAATTGCCGTCTGACGAAACCGGACGGAAATATTCCAGTTGAGACGAAAGCCAGAAAAAGCTTTGACCAATTATAATTAAGATTAAAGCCGGTAGAATATAGAATAGGCGAGGGCTTTCGGGAGGATCTTTTCGAGTTTCGCTGGGGCGATAAGTGATACGACGAATTATACGGCCCAACATAAGCGCCAAAAGCAGGGTGCCGGCCGCAAACAGCACAGCACCCGCTAAGGTTAGCCGCGAATCCATCTGCTCTTAATGGGCCTGACGAGGCGGTTCTTGTTTTGGGGCCGAGCTTGGCGTCGATATCGAATGCGAGCCCGGCACATTGTCTTTCATCTTGGAGCTGCCATGAAACAAAGCCCCATGCTCAACCAAAAGCGATTTCGATGTAATGTCGCCCAGCAGTTCGCATTTGGCTTGTAGTTCCACTTTCTCCGAGGCAAACAAATTGCCCTCAACATGTCCGCCAACGATGATGGCTTTAGCTCTGATCTCGGCTTTTACCACGCCGGTGGCGCCAACGGTGACGATGTCATTGGATGTCAACTTGCCAGTGACACTTCCATCGATGCGAGTGGCGCCTTCGATATTCACGGTACCCTCGATATTGGTACCCTTCCCGATAATGGTTTCGATACGTCCATCTCCTTTTAGGCTGTCCATATCATCCTCACTTCCGAACAGTTTTCGGTCTAATTTCATATACCCCTCTCAATCTAAATAAGGAGTAGGGTCAATTGGCACCCCATCCTTCATAATCTCGTAATGAAGATGTGGGGCTGATGATCGTCCCGTATTCCCCGATAGCGCAATAACCTCGCCCCTGGTAATCTTCTCCCCCTTTTTTACCAACAATTCCCGGTTATGTCCATAACTAGTTAAATAACCATTTCCATGATCGATTACAACCAAATTGCCAAGATATTCATCCCAGCCCGCAAAAGTAACCGTTCCCGATGCGGTCGCCGAAACCGCGGTTCCATCTTTAACAGCGAAATCAATGCCGGTATGCTTGCTGCCTTTACTATCGTCTATTGCCGAAAAAGGCTTTGTAATCCAGCCATACAGCGGACGGCCGTGGGGCAGACGGGAATTCAAGAGCTGCTCGGGCGTCATGGTGGATTCATTTTCGGGGGTAATCGACGGATTTAATTCGGCAGTGCCCTGTTTGCCAAGCGAATCGAAATTTATTTTTGGCTGACTGGTTAAGCTTTCCAGATTAACACCTGCCATCTGCGCCAGGCGGGCCGTTAACTCCTGATTGCGCTTGAAACTTTTTTCAATATCTATTACTCGAGTGAAATATTCCCGCAATTTCTGATTTTCGTCCAGGAGCATGGCCGATTTAGAAGCCTGGACCGAAAGCCGCGCATAGATTACAGTGATACCTATTAAAAAGATTAACCAGATCGAAACCAGAACAACTATAAGCTTGAAGAGGCCCGATGATATATTACGCGAAAATACCTTCTCGCCTCCCTCCGGAATGATCATGAACGTTAACCTTCTGCCCACTATTATTCTTTTACTCCCAATAGCCCCAAAAGACGTTCCAGTTCATCGTTGGAATAATATTCGATTGTTATTCGTCCGCCTTTTTTTCGCTGGGTTAAAAAAACTTTCGTCCCCAGTTGACGTTTGAGACTTTCTTCGAGAGCCTGAACCTGGGGAGACCGCAAACGAATCCGGTTTCCCTTCCTTGGAGCTTTATCGGCATAAACAAGCTTTTCCAAATCCCTGACGGAGAGATCATCTAAAATTACTCTTTGAGCTAGAACGATCTTTTCTCCGTCTCCCTGGTAGGCCAGCAACGCCCGGGCATGTCCGGCGCTGATTTTTCCGTCGGATACAAGGTTCAATATTTCCTGGGGAAGGGAAAGAAGACGAATGGTATTTGCGATTGAAGAGCGTTCTTTGCCAACCTTAGCAGCAACATCGGCCTGCGACAAGTTACATTCGGTCATCAAGCGATAGTAGGCTTGGGCTTCCTCGACCGGATTGAGATCTTCGCGTTGGATATTTTCGATAAGCGTGAGCTCCATCGCCTCTTCGTTGCTTATATCTTCGCAAATGATGGCGGGAATTGAGGCTTTGCCTAAAAGCTCAAAAGCGCGCAATCTGCGCTCCCCGACGATAAGCTCATAATTCTCGCCCACAGTTCGCACTACGATCGGCTGTATCACTCCCCGAGTTTCGATTGACTGCGCCAATTCGCCAAGTCTGACACTATCGAAATTTATGCGTGGCTGAAAAGGTGATGGTTTGATATTTGCCAGAGGTATGTCGCGAATAAGATTAAGGCTGGCCGGCTGGAGCTCAACAGATTCGTCGCTGTTGCTTCCCGGAATTAACGCCTCGATACCTTTGCCTAATACTTTTTTCATCTGGCCAGTACCTCCTTGGCAAGGTTGATGTAGTTGGCTGCTCCCGTACAAAGGATATCATAAAGCACAATCGGTTTTCCAAAACTCGGCGCTTCCGAGAGACGAACATTGCGGCTGATTACAGTATTGAAAACTTTATCGGCAAAGTAGCTCCTGGCCTCGTCTGCAACCTGACGAGATAAATTTAGTCTGCCGTCATACATTGTAAGAAGTACGCCGTAAATGTCAAGGCTGGGATTGAGATGTTTTTGAACCAGCTTAATAGTGTTTAGAAGCTGCCCAAGTCCTTCAAGGGCATAGTATTCGCATTGCACAGGGATGATTAAAGAATCGGCCGCGGTGAGAGTGTTTATAGTTAAAAATCCCAGCGACGGTGGGCAATCGATTATCACATAATCGAACCGGTCGCGAATTGGTTCCAGCGCTTTTTTAAGTCGGTGCTCCCGTGCGGGTGCTCCGACAAGCTCAATCTCAGCCCCGACCAAATTGATATTCGACGGTAAGATTGAGAGAAAGTTGATTTCCGTTTCGATCAGCGAATCGGCAATGGCAGCATCACCAAGAAGGACATCATAGGTCGATTTTAAGACTTTGTTTTTATCAATGCCAACGCCAGAGGTGCTATTTCCCTGGGGGTCTATATCGATCAGCAACGTCTTCTTCTCTGCAACCGCCAAACAGGACGCTAAGTTTATGGCAGTAGTGGTCTTACCAACGCCGCCCTTTTGATTTGCTATGGCAATTATCTTAGACATGTAACCTCAAACGCCGTATTTTATTACAATATAAAGCAGCGCCCAAAGTAGCTTAATAAGAAACCAAAAGCAAGTGAAATATGCGTTTCACGTGACACATATTTGCTAACGCTTTTCAGGTAAATGCTTTACGGGAACGTTTTTTGAGACAGTATCGTGATATAAATGCCCCGTTTTTGATAATATATGATCTTGCCGTCAGGACGAATCATTTTCCGAATCGTATTAATATATGATTCCCAATGAGGTAGGGCACGCATAGTCGCAATATCATATTTATCTGTTGGCGCCAGCTTTTCCGCCCGACCTTCAATGATATTAACATTATCGAGACCGAGCACTGCCTTAACCGCCCTAAGGAACAGGACCTTTTTATGAATCGAATCAACTAAGGTTACCTGAAGCCTGGGACGAACCATGGCTATCGGTATCCCAGGAAAACCAGCGCCGGTGCCGATATCAATTAACCGTCCCGTTTTAGAAATAAGCTCTAACGGCCCGAGAGAATCAAGAATATGATTTTCAATTAGGGTAGCGTGGTCACCTTTGGAAACTAAATTCATCCGCGTTGACCAGGCAAGAATCAGATCCTTGTAATCGGTTATCTTTTCAAGTAATTCTTTATCAAGAGGAAGTTCTCTCTCTTCAAACCAATTCTTAAGTACTTTATGCTGAGCGGTGTTTAATGGCATATCTCATATTATATCGCAAAGCCTGAAATTTACAAGGCTAATGTTGATAAACCATCTACTTATGCACACCTTTTTAATAGATACTGATATATTTCAATTGTTTCACGTGAAACCCGCTTATGGATCACGAATAGTTCTACTATTCCCTTAAAGCATTAAGTTCTGACATAAAAGCCAGGAAATATCTGTCGTAAGCGCGATTACTTCCGTTTCACGTGAAACAATACCAGGCCTTTTTATAAGACGATGTTTACAAGGGGGTGGTTATCAACAGTTTGTCAACAAAAATGAAGGAATTTATTGGGATTTACCCTTATCCTTGATGCAAATGCACCATTAGCACCGCAATATCCCCTGGAGATACTCCGGAAATGCGCGATGCCTGACCTAAAGTCTCCGGACGGAACAGTATAAGCTTTTGAGCCGCTTCCTTTTTAAGGCCTATCAAACGTTCATAATCGAAACCCGAAGGAATAAGGTAGTTTTCGATCCGCTTAAATCTTTCGATCCGCCTGTTTTGACGATTAATATAACCGGCGTAACGGACCTCATTTACAAGGCATTGCATGATTTTTCGGCCAAACTGAAGGCTCGCTTGGGCATATATCGGATAATCAGCAAGGTCTATATCGGGATTCCGCAGGGCCGCGTAAGCCGATATTGTATGGCCTATTGAATCGTTATCGTTTATTTCCCTTAATTTGATCCTGGTAGCCTTAAACAGTTCCGCTAATTGCGCTTTGGCCCCTTGTTCGTCCCTAAAGGAATTATAGCTCGATTGCTGTACCAATCCAAGCGTATGTCCTTTTTCAAGGAGACGTTCGTCGGCATTATCGTCACGTAAGCCAAGACGGTACTCGGCCCTTGAGGTAAACATTCGGTAAGGCTCAGTGGTTGATTTGGTTACGAGGTCGTCCAAGAGCACTCCGATATAGGCCTCGGAACGTAGTAGCCGAAAGGGCAATTCACCCTGAATCTTGAGAGAGGCGTTGATGCCTGCCATAATCCCTTGCGCGGCAGCTTCTTCGTAGCCCGACGTGCCATTAACCTGGCCAGCGAAATACAGGCCGGGGACGAATTTGGATTCCATGGTTACCGAGATCTGGTGCGGAGGAAAGAAATCGTATTCGATAGCATAGCCGGCGCGTGTCATTTCAACCTGCTCCAGGCCGGGTATGGTGTGAAGCGCTCGAAGCTGGATATCCTCCGGAAGCGACGAGGAGAACCCGTTTAGGTAATATTCGCTTGTGTTAACTCCTTCTGGTTCAAGGAATAACTGGTGCCGAGGCTTGTCCGTAAAACGCACCACCTTATCCTCAATGGAGGGGCAATAGCGTGGTCCTATCCCCTTGATTACGCCGGAATATAGCGGCGACTTGTCCAGGTTTTCTCTGATAGCCTGATGTGTTTTCTCGTTAGTATATGTCAAATAACAGGGGATTTGGCTAACGGCGTTTTTGCAAATAGTTCGGATAGAAAAGTATGGCGGCGGGTTGTCGCCGTGTTGGATATCGCATTTACTAAAATCAATTGAGTTTCCGTCGAGTCTGGGCGGCGTACCGGTCTTGAGACGGCCAACAGCTAATCCCAAATTCTGGAGTCTTTGAGATAGGCCAATGGCGGGTGGCTCATCGATACGACCGGCAGGGAAACTCTCTAAGCCTCTGTGTATCAATCCGTTAAGGAACGTGCCCGCAGTGATAACGACTGCTTTGGCAGATATTTTTTCGCCCGATGAAAGGATTGCGCCCTGGCAAATACTGGTTTCAATAATGAGATCTGTAACCTCGCCCTCAATTACATGGAGGTTCGGTTGCCTCTCAACGGCATCAATCATAACTTTCGAGTAGCGGGCGCGGTCGCATTGGGCTCGTCGAGATTGCACGGCTGGCCCCTTGCTGCGATTAAGAAGACGAAACTGAATGCCGGCTTGATCAGTAGCGAATCCAATTTCCCCGCCCAGGGCATCGATCTCGACCACAAGCTGCCCTTTGGCCAGGCCGCCGACCGCCGGGTTGCAGCTCATTCGTCCGATAGCGGCCTTGCTCATGGTGATCATGGCGACGGAGTGGCCCATGCGGGCGCAGGCGAGCGCGGCCTCGATACCGGCGTGTCCGCCGCCAACCACAATTATTTCGAAATCGGTTTTCATTATCGTTTTCAAAATGCGTAATGCCTCATCTCATTAATATGATGATATAGCAGATGGGATGCAATGGGAAAGTTGTGGGCTATGAGCGCTTACAGTTATCGGCCTGGGTGCTAGGGTTTCCCCCAACCTCGATGGGTTGCGGTCAGGGCAATCCCTGACACGCAATTTACAATAGTATAATTTATTAAAATACCACCCTATTAATGCTATTAAAAAGGATACGGCGCTCGGCGCATCGTTTTAACATTACCGCCCCTATAATATCTAAATATTTTCCTTTACCTATTGCGTAAAATATAATATAATATTAGATATGGTTATTTCCTTTGTAAACCGCAAACTGGCCAAAACCTTTAATTCTGAAAATGAACTAATGAAAACCTATGGAAAGAATAATTCAATAATTATCAAGCGGAGGTTAGAGCTTCTCCGTGCTGCGCCAACCTTAAACGATGTACCACATTCAAAGCCGGAGCGCCGACATGAATTGGCGGGAGATCGAAAGGGCGAATTTACGGTTGATTTAAAGCATCCTTTTAGATTGGTATTTCAACCAGATCATGATCCGGTTCCGATAAAAAAGGATGGCGGAATTGATTTAAATGCCGTTACGGCGATAATGATATTAAACGTGGAGGATCCTCACAAATGACTATAGTAAAATATAGCTACGAGCCGGACTATGCCGTTCATCCGGGAGAAATTTTGGGGGAAACCCTTGAAGCAAGAGGAATTAAAAAGAGCGAATTTGCTGAAAGATGCGGATTGTCCGTTAAGACAGTAAGCCAGATTATTAATAAGAAGGCGCCTGTTACCGCGGATTCAGCAGTTCAATTTGAGAGAGTTCTGGGCACGTCAGCTGCAATTTGGAATAATTTGAACGCGGCTTTTGAGTTGTTTATGGCAAAGAACAATGATGCAATCAAGCTTGCGAGAGAAGTTGCGTGGGCAAAAAGATTTCCACTCAAAGAGCTAATGAAACGAAATCTGATTAGTAGGGTTAGTACAACCGCAGAATTAGTTAAAGAGTTGCTGGATTTCTTCGGGGAAGGGTCCGTAGAGTCCTGGGAGAAAAGATACAATCGATTTTCGGTTGCATTCCGTCATTCTCCATCCTTCAAGAGTTCTGCGGAGGCATTGTTCTCATGGCTAAGAATTGGCCAGCGTGCAATGGAAAAAGACGATTGTTCGGCATATAACGAAGAAAATTTCAAATCCGTCCTCAGCGAAATAAGGGCCCTGACGCGCAAGGCCCCAAGCCAATTTGTAAGTGAAATGAGAAAAAAATGCGCCAAATCGGGAGTCCTTATTCTATTTATTGATGAACTACCGGGTACCCATGTTAGTGGTGCAACACAATGGCCATATTTTAATAAGGCCTTAATTATGTTAAGCTTGCGTTATAAAACCGATGACCATCTTTGGTTCTCGTTTTTTCATGAAGCGGGTCATATTTTACTCCACAGTAGAAAACGTACGTTTATTGACGAGATGGAAATAGAAATGAATGATCTTGAAAAGGAAGCGGATTTATTTGCAAGAAATTTATTAATACCGCCAAAGGACTACGATAATTTTAAAAATAAGCTAAATTTTTCAAAAATTGCAATAACACAATTTGCTAAAGAGATCGATATTGCTCCGGGAATAATAGTTGGCCGACTTCAGCACGACAATTTAATCCCATATAGTTGGCACAACTCACTTAAGCGTAAATTTCGATTGGTTGATTCAAATAAAAAGGGCGAATATCTATAGTGTTGTCGACACATGAGCCGTTTTGATTTTAGTATCACTTTTGGCGGAAAGCAGAAGGCGATATGAAAAAACTCTCTATTATCCTTTTAATAGCGCTGGGCGGATGCGCGATGTCGTCGGCCCAAACACAAACAGCGAATAACGCGGCGGTCAATGTCACCAGCGGGCAAGGATCGTTGACAACACAAACACAATCCGATACCGCAAGCGCCTCGTCGATCTATCCGATCACGCCGGAACGTCGGGAGATGCTTAATAAATATTCCAAATTCGATCTGGGCTGGTCGGTTTTCTACAGCATCTTCAATTGGATTCTGCTTCTCATAATTGCCTTCTCCGGGGCATCGGCAGGCATTTTGAGATGGTCCGAAAAAAGATCGTCCAAAGGATCGGTTCAGTTCCTGCTCTTTCTATTCGCGATCACGTTTATTTTGACAATCATTGCGTTGCCGCTCGATATCTACCGTGATTTTTTTGTCGAGCACCAATATGGCCTCTCCAGCCAATCGTTTGGAGGATGGTTCGGAGACTGGCTGAAGAACTTTCCGATCGCTTATATTTTCTCGGCGATTGTTTTTGCATTTCTTTATTTTCTACTGCGGAAATTCCCTCGCCGGTGGTGGCTTTATTTTTCGCTGGGAGCGATTCCTTTTATCATCTTTATGATGGTGATCGCGCCGGTGGTCATTGCCCCGCTCTTCAATAAATTTGAACCCCTTAAAAACGAGCAACTAAAAACAGAGATTTTAAACCTGGCCGATAAAGCAGGTATTAACGGCGCCAATGTCTTCGAGGTTAACGCCTCCAAGCAATCGAACAAGCTTAACGCCTATGTAACCGGGCTCTTCAAAACCAAGCGAATTGTGCTTTATGATACAATTATAAATGCCATGACTACGCCGGAGTTGCTCTTTGTTATGGCGCATGAGATGGGGCATTATGTAATGCACCATGTTTGGTACATGGTGGCGATGATCGTCATTATGTTATTTATATTATCCTGGTTTGTCTCCTGGATTCTGCCGGCCATGATAAGAAAATATCATTCCCGGCTGGGGTTTGACGAGGTAACGTCTTATGCCTCGTTTCCTCTGATAATGTTCGTAATCACGTTCTTAGCCTTTTTCATCCAGCCGTTTTTTAACGGGGCCTCGCGCTACTTTGAGCATCGGGCCGATAAATATGGAATCGAGATGACCGGCTATAATAGTGACGCGGCCAAGGTTGCCTTTGAGAAGCTATCGGCATACAATTTGGCTGATCCCAACCCCAATCCGATTGTGGAGTTCTGGTTTTACAATCATCCGGCGCTTGACAAACGGATCGAATTCGTGGAGAAATACAAGGGGAAATAGAAAAGGTTCTCAAATATCGGAAGGGATTTTTGCAGAAAAACGGTCCTTAACAGATTACGACAGGTCCATCCTTCCGCAATATTCTCACGGCCTTAGAAATTATGGTGCATAAAGGGCTTCAATATATTATTATGGCATGTCGAAAAATTAGGGGGGATTAATGAGGATTGAATGTTCTCCAGACGATTTATAATTACGCTTATATTAATTATAGCGATCTTCCCGCTGATTTCAGTCTTCGCGCAATTAGAGTCAAATCCCGACCTGCAAGGAGACACGCCACCAACCGGTACCGCCTTTACTTTCAATTATAACATGATGGCGCCATCACCAGGACCGCCTGCGGACGTGGCAGCCAAAGACCTGCCAAATGATCCCGGCAAAGGGGTGATAGTTACCTGGTCAAGCGCTCCCGGGGATAATGGAATTTATCATATCGTGGATGGCTATCTGATCCTGCGCTCTCTATCTCCGGACGGTAATTTTGTTTTACTCAGTAAGATACCGGGTGGGTCGAGCGACTATTCCGATTCAGATACCGCTCTGGTCAATGGCAATAAATATTATTATAAAGTTGGAGCGATTTATCCCGGCGATACACTTTATTCGGCGGTGGCCGGGCCGGCTATCCCCCAGCCGCAGTTTTTCCATACCGGGAGAGTCTTTGCCTTTGCAATGATGTTGCTGTTCAGCGGCGGAGCGATGTTTTTTATCTCCAAGGCCAAGAGCGGCAAAAAAGTTTATGTCAGGCCAATTGCCGGTATTGATGCCGTTGATGAGGCTATCGGGCGAGCGACCGAGATGGGCCGACCGATTTTATTCGTTCCCGGTCTCGGAGATTCATCGCAAGTGGCGACGATAGCGGCTTTCACTATCCTCGGTCGAGTAGCCAGAAAGGTCGCGGAGTACCAAACCAGGATTATCGTTCCCAACTACGATCCTGTAGTTATGACAATTTGCCAGGAAGTGGTTAAAGAATCATACTCGTCATCGGGGCGGCCGGACGATTTCAACGAACGCGATATTTATTTTGTAACGCAGGATCAATTTCCCTATACGGCATCGGTTAACGGAACGATGCTTCGCGAACGGCCTGCCACCAATTTTTATATGGGAAAATTTTACGCCGAATCTCTGGTGCTATCCGAGACCGGCTTCATTGCTGGTTCGATTCAGATTGCCGGAACGGATGAGCTGGTGCAGATTCCGTTTTTTATCGCGGCCTGCGATTATACGCTTATGGGCGAGGAGCTTTACGCTGCCTCGGCTTATCTTTCGCAGGAACCTCAGCAACTGGGGACAATTAAGGCTCAGGATTGGGGCAAAGTAGTGGCAATCTTCCTGATGCTCCTGGGCGCCGCAATATATTTCTTTTCATCGACAGCCGGGAGCTCGTTCTCGGCATTCGTTCAGGGAGGTTAGTTGAAAAGAGAAGTCCCGCTTATAATACTTTCTGTCTGCGGGGCCTTCATGGCCTTCCAGTATTTTGTACCGCATTATGTTTCGGCTACTATCTATCAGTATGCCAATAATTGGACCATCATCGTCGGCATATTCACGATGGTGGTTGGAATCGGCTCGCTCGTCGATCTTCATTATAACCGGATAGCACATCGTCAAGAGCAATGGCCGTACTCGATCGTAACGATGGTGGCGCTGGTAACCGTGGCCATCATCGGACTATCTTCTCCAAACGCCATCCAGAATCCCAAAGGCCTATTCATGATGATCTATTTTTATGTGCTGTCACCGGTGATTGCCACCATGTTTGCGCTTCTGGCGTTTTTTATCGCCTCGGCCGCTTACCGGGCATTCAGGGCCAGGACGGTTTTGGCAACCCTGCTGTTGGCATCGGCAGTAATTGTGATGCTGGGCCGAATTCCCATTGGCGACATGATAACGAGCTGGCTTCCCGAAGGGTTGAGGTTTTCCGATATAGCGCGTTAGATACTCGACTATCCCAATACCGCCGCCAAACGAGCCATTTATATAGGTGTTGGCCTGGGTGTCGCGGCCACATCGCTTAAAATGATTCTGGGAGTCGAGCGCACCTGGCTGGGAGGCGGACAATGAAAACACCCTTCTGGCAAAAAGTTATCAATGTCGACAGGCGCTGGATCTATCTGGTTATAGGAATTGTGACCTTTGTTCCGATGCTGCACTATATCGGTATGCCGGTTCAGGTAACATCCGAGGTAGAATCGGTTTATGATCGGATACAATCGCTTCCGGCCGGATCAATCGTCATGGTGCCTTTGGAATTCGACCCCGCTACGGCAGCTGAGCTTCAGCCAATGGGACGAGCTATCCTGCGGCATTGCTTTTCGCGGAATCTAAAGGTGATGACTACGGCTTTTATGATCGATGGCGTTGTCATGGCAGAGCAAGATCTTCGAATGATTGCAGCCGAATACGGAAAGCATTATGGCAAAGATTACGTTTACCTTGGATATAAGCCATATATGCAAATGGTGCTCCTGAATATGGGGGAGAATTTCAGAAAGCCGTTTCCCAGAGATTATTACGGGACCAAACTTGACGAACTGCCCATGATGCAGGGAGTCAACAATTATTCCAATGTCGCGTGTATCGTAAATGTGAATGGGACGTCAGGGGCTGACTACTGGATAAGTTATGCCAGTGGACGATATGGTGTCCCGCTGGCATTGGGCGTGACCGCAGTCATGGCCACCGACTATTATACCTTTTTGCAATCGAAACAGCTTTTCGGACTGATCGGCGGACTCAAAGGCGCGGCCGAATACGAAAAGCTAATCGGACGAAACAAAGATATCGCCAACCGCTCAATGGATGCGGTTAGCGTGGCGCATGTTTTTATCATCTTATTTATCGTGATTGGCAATATTGCCTTTTTCGCCACCGGGCGGGGGAAGAAACTGTAGATATGCAAACGATGACAATTGGCACGCTTATATGGATGACGGCTGCGGCGTTTTTAACGGTCTGCATTTTCTCGTTTCTTTACCGCGATAATCCACTCTACCGATTTGCCGAACATCTCACCGTAGGCGTTTCCGCCGGCTATTGGATAGCGATTCTCTACCATACATCCTTAAAAGATCTCTGGATCGAGCCCTTGGGGGCGTCAATAAGCGCCTTCGGACTGCCGGGCGGTACGTTTGCGGCGAAAAGCGGCATGCTTATAGCGAATATCACTCCGGGACTATTGGGCTTGTTGATGTTTAGCCGTTTCTGGAAAAAAACATCCTGGATCTCGCGCTGGCCGATTGCTTTTATTTTGGGCATTTCAGCGGGCGTGGCGCTGCCTCTATTCCTGCAAAGCTTTGTCGTTCGTCAAGTGGCTGCCAACATGATGAACCCTCGCGATATCTGGAGCGCCATTTCGGCGGATGTAACGATCCTGTTCGCCTACGGAAACAGCACTCATCTATTTTGGGAAGGTTTTGGTCAGATTATCATAATTGGCGGGTGCATTTGCGGATTGGCGTATTTCTATTTCTCCGCCGAACATAAGGGGATAATCGGAGGCGCCGCCAAGATGGGGATCTGGGTACTAATGATTGGATTCGGAGCTACGTTTGGATATACTGTCATGTCAAGAATCTCCCTTCTTATCGGTAGGTTCAATTACCTGATCGGCTGGGTGTCGGCGATCGGCGGCTATCTCAAGCAGTAGGAGAACAGATGTCCGGATTTCCGGTCCTATGGATACATAGGATAAAATCGGCCGGTCTCTTCCTCATAATTTACATCTTCTTATCAATTACGGCCCAAAGCGTACACGCCAAGGGGGCCGTATGCCTTTCGGATAGCACCGAAATTCAAGTTAAAGAAAATCTCACCGCCCAAATAAAAGTTCATCGATATTACGAGATCACATCCGAGACCGGCATTCGTTTTGCGCAGGTTATTATCCCGGTCAACGACTTTATCGAGGTCCGCGATATTAATGGCTTTACCGAACTTCCCAACGGCCAACTTGTCAAGCTTTCCAAAAAGGATATTAGCACCTCGTCGGCTCCGGGTTTTAAGGGCTTGGGGGGCATCGAGGCTATGTCGATTGCGCTTCGAACTCCGACAGTTGGCTCTCGAATTTATTATGAATATGTCCTCGATATAAAAAGCCTGCTTTATCTGCCGCGTATTACCCGTCGTACCGACTGCCTGACCAAACGGCTGGTTGTAAATCTAAAATGGGACAAAGGCGTCAATCTGCATTATGACACCGATGGTGTTGAAATTACTTCCGGAAATCGGAGCGCGCGCTTTACGGCAAACGATCTGGTCGAGGTGCCCGATGAGCCCGAACTATGCCCCGATAAATTCCATATTTCGATTAGCGCCGATATTTTTAGCTACGATAAAAATCAATACTATTCGCGCAATTGGCCCGAGGTCGGACGATTTTTCGCGCTTCTGGCTATCCAACCGCCGGACGTGGAAGCTGAACTGAAAGCATTGGCCGACAGATTATGTGCGAACTGTCAGAATCGCGAAGATACCCTTTTAGCATTTTTCGATTTTTTGGCGGATTCAGTTTCGTATGTAGCTCTTCAAATGGGGAAAGGCGATTTTACGCCGCATACCTGTTTGGAAGTGCTTAGTCGACGTTTTGGCGATTGCAAGGATCAATCAGTTCTGTTATCGTCGCTCTGCCGGGCGGCCGGATTCGATGCATATCCGGCTCTTATTTTTACGGGAAACTATCCATCCGTTAGCAATCTTCATCCCTGGCCGGCCTGGTTTGACCACGTGATCACCGTGGTACGCAGCCCTAAAGGCGATCAGCTTCTCGATCCCAGCGACCCCCTCGGATCGCCCACTGTCATACCTCCACGTCTCAGGGGTAAGACTTATTTAATTTGCGACGGACATTCAGAATTAAAAACCGTTTCATCGGGCCCTGACCCGGCGTTTGGTATAACCTGGAATTTGCATATCCTAAGACGACAAGAACAGGCCCTGGCAGCCGAATTATCCCTGAAATATTTCGAGGATGCTGCCGCTCTTTACAAAAGCTCCTGGAACGGCAAAGAACCTGAAAGGGCGCTGATAGCAATAAATGAACAGCTTAAAAATTGGCATCTCAGCGGCTTGGAATTAAATGATGCGCGAAGCGATTACGATACCCTTTCAGTTTCGGGACAATTTAAGATCGATCTTTCTGCGGTTGCCGATTCCCATAATCTATCAATAGCTTCGCCATTAGGGTCGTATCTCCTCGATAACCTTTTTCCCGATGCTCGTAAAAATGACTTTTGCAGAACCTCCTCATTGAGGCTTGAGGAAACCGTTGCGATCGATTTAGCGTCATCAGGAATTGTTGTTGGCCCGGAATACAGCGATTCCTGGAGACGGCAAGGAATATCATTTGTCGACGAAATGACGATAAATGGCGAGACCGCGACATATCATCGCCTTTTTAATGTTTCCGCCGAAACGATTAATGTGACCGATTATAATGCTTTCCGCGATTTCCTATTATCGCGCAGGGATCAACAATATGTCAGGCTGCAGAAATAAGGCATCCGAATTGCGAAGAGATTCACTGACAGACTGATGATTTAATCCGCCTGAGTTCAATCCTGACAGTTATCATCATAATAATATTTCTCCCGGGTTACGCACATTCTCAAACAGATTTAGATGATTCCCAGGGTCATTACAGCCTGGTATATGATTCGACTTATATCTGGCCGGATGGCCATGGCGGCTATGACTATACCCGAAAATTTATTTCGGATGTCGTACTGGAAAAAGAAGGACGATCGGTACTCTCTCGTCCGGCGACACCAGTGCTTGGCAGAGATGATAAAATTACTATAACAGCCTATACCAGGCTTGCCTCCGGGGAAATACTTCAGGCCGATACGTCAGACATGATAACGCGATCTCTTCCAACCGACAAGCGTTGGATATTTGTTAATTTCCGGCGAGCCGAACCGGGAGCAACCCTGCATCTGGAATGGCTTTTGGTATCTAAAGAGGCGAATATCGCGGGAAAGCGATTTTTGGGTCGCACGGTGCCGGTGGAAAGAGCTGTTATTGCGCTTACGGTGCCGGAGAGTTGGCGTTTCAATTTCGCTCTGACCGGAAGCGCTGATGCCAAACAACTCGAAACAATCCGGCCCTCATCTGACGCGCCCCCCAGCGCCACTTATTCGTGGAAAGCAATCGATCTTCCCGGCCTCAGCCATGAGGCTTTCGCGCCTCCGGTGGAACGAACCATTCCCTGTTTATATTTTTCGCTCTCATACGATGCCAACTGGAGCGGGCCGGATTCCGGTCTGGTCGATTGGAAATATCTGGCGAAATTGTATTCTCAGCAGGTTAAGGCGTTCATACGCCCAAGTTCAGCACTAAACTCGGTGGCGGATTCAATTAGCGACCATATCGACGATGCCAGGGGTCGTGCCGCCAGCGCTTATAATTGGCTGGGCGAGCATTTTAAATCGTTTGACTCGGAAATCACGCTTTCGAGTGGAGTTAATGATGCTCTTGGCCGCGGACGGGGCAGCCAGGCCGAAGCGGCCGCAATATTACTGGCGCTTCTGGAACGATTGAAGATACCAGCATCAATATACCTGGTAGCCTCCAAAGACGCGGGTGATCCTCTTATGCAGCTTCCCGCACTTTTCTGGTTCGACCGGATGTTAATCGCTGCTTATCCGGGAAACGATACGGTTTGGATCGATCCGTTTTATCAGCTTACACAGATGGACATACTTCCGTTTGAGGACCAGGGCGCGCAAGCCTTGAGTCTAAATAGTAACGGTGGGGAGTTTATCATTGTACCAATGCCGGATTACCGGCAAAACGGCAAAGCCATTCACTTGAAGCTTGATCTCGATTCGACCGGTAGTATGCGAGGCCAGGCGACCGAGATTTATTCCGGGGCGCTTATCCCGGAGGTCTCCAATTTTCTTAAAGGACTCGATGAGGCCGAAAGGCGCTCGCCATGGGAGAAGAAGTTGGCGAAATCATTCCCCGGAGCACAAATTGAGAGGTTTGAGATATTCCCACCGGACTCCTCGGGACGTGCGTTTAAGATCGGCTATTCATTCAGCACCGGCCCCACGGTCAGACCGTTTGCCAATCGCGCTTTCATTCCGATGGATCTGCTGGGACGATGGTCTGATTTGCCGGAGCTTCCAGCCACGGCCAGAATATTTCCGATAGAGCTAAGGCGTCCGCGATTCGAACTTGAAAGGATAACTTTGAATGTCTCAGCGCAATTCGAGGTGGAGACTCTGCCATTGAGTTATTCAGATAACAACGATATTGGGGAAATCTATTCCGTGGCCCGAGGCGAAAAAGGCGTTATAACCATCACCCGAGGCTTTGCGCTCAAGCGGGCGACATTGCCAATATCTGAATACGGCTCGCTCAGAAAATTCCTCAATCGGGCGCGCACCGAGGCGGATAAGCATATAATTTTAAGGAGAGTTGATTAGAGAATGCCGGAACTTCCAGAAGTTGAAACCATAGTCCGCGACTTGCGCGAGGACATCACGGGCCGAAAAATTCTACAGGTGAAATTCCTAACTCGCTCAGTCTGGCGCGGACGAGTACCGGTTCTCAAGAATCTCGTGGGCGCGGATATAGAACGCCTCGAACGAAAAGGAAAGAACATTCTAATCTTTCTTTCCAATGAGCGCGTTCTGATCGTACATCTCAAGATGACTGGCAGGCTTACTTTCGAGGAATCATCGGCACCGAAAAAGAAGCATACCCATTATATAATGATTCTCGAAGGCGGCGATCTTCGCTTTAACGATATCAGGCGCTTTGGATATCTGGATTTAGTCGAAAAAGCGAAACTTGACAAGGTTTCGTATTTGGCCAGGCTTGGGCCGGATGCCCTGAGTATCGATAAAGATGATTTTATCGCGACGATTCGTTCCCGAAATAAAATTATCAAGGCGCTTCTTCTGGATCAGGAGGTAATTTCGGGGATGGGGAATATTTACACCGATGAGGCGCTATTTAAGGCAGGGATTTATCCCAAGAAAGTGTCATCGACGCTAAGCATTGCCAGGGCGGAAAGGTTACATGTGGCAATGATCGAAACCTTGAATCTGGCAATCGCGTCGCGAGGATCAACAATCGACAATTATGTCGGCGGCAGAGGGACACCCGGAAGTTTTCAGGATCAGCATCTGGTTTATGGCCGCGACGGAAAGCCCTGCCCAAAATGTGGCCGTCCGATTAAGCGCATAGTGGTGGGCAGCCGTTCGACACATTATTGCTCTCACTGCCAGAAATAATTTAGGGTGAATATGTCTCGTATCTATCTTGTTTGTTGGAAAGCCTCTGAAGCCCGGGAAAAAGCCGAGATTCTTCAAAAGGCCGGCCATGAGGTTGAGTTCGATATTCCATCTCCTCCGATTCTAAAAAAAATCAAAGCGGAGCCTCCGGAAATATTTATAATCGATCTTTCCCGCCTCCCCTCGCAAGGCCGCGATGTTGCCTTGAACTTACGTCAGGGCAAAAGCAGCCGTTATGTACCCATAATATTTCTTGATGGTCTTCCGGAAAAAGTCGCCTTAGTTAAGAAACATCTGCCGGATGCTGCCTACACCACCTGGGATCATATCAATGGCGCCATCAAGGAGGCAATAGCGCAGCCGCCAAAGAATCCGGTTGTTCCGCGGTCGGCTTTCGATGGTTATGCCGATGCCCCGCTAATTAAGAAATTAGGTATAAAGGCAAGTGACTACGGTGGCGTTGATTGGCGCTCCCAGAGAGTTTCGCGGGCTATTGGAAAATTTGCCGGAGGGAGTAAGATTCAGTAATCGTATTAATGAACAAAGCAATCTTGTAATTTGGTTCGTGAAGAAACTTAGTGATTATCAGAATCGCATTGAGGCGGTATCGGCGAAACTCGGCGACAATTGCGGCCTTTGGGTAGCCTGGCCAAAAAAGAGTTCGCGGGGAAGCTCAGACTTAAGTCAAATAATCGTACGCCAGGTTGGTCTGGCAACAGGTCTTGTCGATTATAAGGTGTGTTCTATCGATGAGACCTGGTCCGGGCTGAAATTTAGAAAAAGAAAAATTAAAAAATGATGTTAATAAGAATAGCTCAAATGTAACGATCATGAAAAATATATTACCGATGGTTCTCCGGCCTCGGAAGTCGGATTATTGCCTGACGATATTATCCTGACGATTGACGGCCAACCGGCATCCAGCTATTCGATAGCAGATATCAGGCAGATGTTTATGATAGACGGGAAGATAACTCGCCTGGAAATAGAGTGTGCCGGGAAAACCCTTAATTTTGAACTTAAATTACGCCGACTAATTTAATTATGGGCCCACTTGCATAGGTTACCTTAGATTAAAAACTTTAAGAAATCCGTTGCTTTGGAAGACGTTCAAATATTATCCTTTAACTATGAGAATTAGCGTCACGAAACCACAGAGGGTAATCATCAGGCTTCCTTTGGCGCTATCTACCAATCCTCCTTATACCTGACGGCACAACGGTTAAGTTGTCCGTGAGGCAATCTGCTTCAATTCCGACGTCATTTTCCGACGTCCAATAATTCTAAATCACAAGTCAAGCAGTGCTGCCGCAATGGAATTTCAAATTGTGTCTATTGTCTTTTTACAATACAAATCAGGTTTTTAGGGAGAATGAAAAATGGCGGAAGATTATACTCAGATGTGGACCGAGTTGGGTCTCGATTTAAATGCGCACAACGCTCTTTTGGGAGTGTTGGGACAGGGCTATCAAAATATCTATCTCAGTCAAAAGGGCCGCCCCGAGGGAATGGCGTATTTCGATTTTGTTATGAGCGAAGTGCATGGGCTGCGAGTTAAAGAGCTTCGCGATGCCCAGGCCCAGGGGCGAAAGGTGATCGGCTCTTTCTGTGTGTTTGTACCGGAGGAACTTTCATTGGCGGTTGACGCCGTTCAGGTGGGTTTATGCACCGGGGCGGAGTTTGGCTTTGTGGAGGCTGAGAAGTTTTTACCGCGAAACACTTGTGCCCTGATCAAGGCGATTTTCGGATTTAAGCTCGGCAAGGTATGCCCATATATCGAGACGGTTGATATGCTGGTGGGAGAGAATACTTGCGACGGCAAGAAAAAATCGTACGAAATCTTAGGCGATCTGGTAAAGAATCTTTATGTGATGGATCTTCCGCAAACCAAATCTGTTCAGGGCAAAGCGCTTCTCAAATCGGAATATAAGAAATTTATGAATAAGCTTGAGGAGCTTACGGGGCGCAAAATAGGAGTTGCCGAGCTCAAAAAGGGGATTAGAATTGCCAATGCTAAACGACAAGCGATTCACCGCCTCTCAAAGCTTCGTGCCGCTGACCCCGCGCCGATTTCAGGGCTGGATGCTCTTCTTATAAATCAGGTTTCTTTTTATGACGATCCGGTTCGATTTACGGGTTCAGTCAATAAAATTTGCGATGAGCTTGAGGCCCGAGTTTCAAAATCGAAAGGCGTTTTTGCAAAGGGGGCGCCGCGGATTCTGGTCTCCGGATGCCCTATGGCGGTACCCAATTGGAAAGTCCCTTATATTATCGAAAGTTCAGGCGCAGTGATCGTCGGGGAGGAATCGTGCGTTGGCGAGCGTGGAACAAGAAACCTTGTCAGCGAAAAGGGTGAGACGATCGAGCATCTATTAGATAATGTTGTAGACAGATATTTTGATATCGACTGCGCAGTTTTTACCCCCAACCAATCGCGAAAGGAACATATCAATCAGATGGTGCGAGACTACAAAGCTGAAGGCGTTATTCATTACGCTCTGCAGTTTTGTCAGCCTTATCAAATAGAGGCAGGCCCAATCGAAAAGCAATTGGAGTCCGAGCATATTCCGGTGCTTCGGCTTGAAACCGATTACAGCCAGGAGGATATCGGGCAGATCAAAACGCGAGTCGAAGCTTTTATCGAGAGGATAAGCCAATAGGTATGATTTCGGCCGGAATCGATATCGGCTCTCGAACCATTAAGCTCGTGGTAGTCGAGAACCGCGAAATTATTTCCAGCGGCATTCGCGAGAACACTTTTCAAACGATTTCCGTCTGTAAAGAATTGCTCGGCGATTTGCACTATGATGTTATCACGGCCACCGGATATGGGCGGCATCTGTTCGAGGCCAGCATGGGCGGAAGGGTGATAAGCGAGATCAAGGCTTTTGCTTTGGGAGCTAAGGCTGCGATCCCATCCTGCAAGACGATCCTTGATATCGGCGGACAAGATATGAAAGTTGTGTCGCTCGATGAAGCCGGGCAGATATGCAAATTTGAAATGAACGATAAATGCTCGGCCGGTACCGGACGATTCCTCGAGATAATGTCCATGGCCCTGGGATACGAATTGTCCCAGTTTGGGATAATGGCCCTTAAAGGCGAAAGGGCTGAGAAGATAAATAGCATGTGTACCGTTTTCGCCGAATCCGAGGTGATTTCTTTGGTGTCTCGCGGCGCATCGCGTGAAGAGGTGGCACTTGGCATTCATCAATCGATTGTCGGCCGGGCACGCTCCATGCTTTCGCGAGTCCAGGTTGAAAATGATCTGGTTTTTGTGGGGGGCGTTGCAATTAACCCCTGCATTAAGAAACTACTACAGGAATCTCTGGGAATGGCCGTAAAGGTACCGCCGGATCCCCAGATTATCGGGGCGTATGGTTGCGCGCTTTTCGGACTATCATGACAGTAAAGGCGCCGGATCAAGCGGTCCGACGCCTTTATAAAATATTAATTTATTATTCCCAGATTTTCGTCCCGATGGCGCGTTCCAAAGCATATCGGTTTCGGGCCAGCTCATACATGGCCCGCAACCGGATCAATTGGGCGTTGGCCAGAGCAGTCTCGGCATCAAGAACATCCAAGTTTGTGGCAGTGCCGGCGCTGTAACGGGTTTGTGCCATTGATAAAGCCCGTTCGGCCTGCTGAACCTGTGGTTCGGATGAGGTAAGCTTTTCCTGACTGGCCCTGACGCCGGAGATTGCCTGATCGACACCCGCGATTACGCGGCGTTGGATATCCTGAGTATGCCATCTCGCGGCGCTTAGATTAGCTCGGGCCTGACTTTCCCTGCCTCGTGTTAAGAAGCCGTTAAATATCGGGACATTTATTTGCGCTGCGGCCAGCCAATTGCTCTTCAGGGTATTCAAATTGGGGACATAGCCATTCTTAAATCCATACTCAAGGTTGACGCCAAACGAGGGCCGATCGCTTAGTGTTGCCAGGTGAGATTGGATGTCAGCCGTTATTTCCGAGGTTTTCGAAAGCTTCAATTCAGGAAATTGGGATAATGCCACCGAGATTAGCGAATCCGAATTTAATTGGATTGGAGACATGTCAAAATTACCCTTAATCTCAACGGCGACGCTATCGGGAAGACCGGTCAGCGCCCTAAACATCGTTTCCTGATTTTGAAGAGCGTTAACGATATCGGTTCGCTGGCTTTGAGCGTTAGCTATGCGAACCTGAGTGGTCAGGATCTCGAAATCAGTAGCTGTGCCGGCTTGTACCTTCTTTTGGGTGATTGTTAGAAGTTCATTTAAGGCATTAATCTGTTCGTCGATAACAGAAACATTCTGTTTCAAATATAATATGGCGTAAAAGGATTCGACTGTTTGATAGGCCAGACTCGCTTTAGCGGCATCAACGCTCTCAATTGCCGAATTGCGCCCGGATTTGGCCAGTTCCAGCGCTGTTGTTCTCCTGCCGAAATCATAAAGAAGCTGTTCAACTCCGACATGGAAATCATAATTGTTATGAGGGGCAAGCTCCTCGGAGCCGACACCCGGAATATCGAAAGTAGGTACCGGCCAGATATAGGCATAAGAGCCAAGGCCGGACACTTGAGGATAAAAAGCACTGCGGCTTTGATCGATCTGGGCCTCAGATGCTGCGATCCCCTGCGCTGCCTGCTGAATAGCCGGATGGTTATCCATCACCATCTGAATCGCTCGATTAAGTGTCAGTGAATCTGCAGGAGCGGCAGAAGCGGACCCTGCCAAAAGTAATACATAAAAGATACTGCCCATTTTCATATTATTACCTCGTAAAAAACTCAATTACTAATCTACCGCTACCGGATTAGCACCGGGCATTCGATGATTGCGTTTATGGACCCGCAGAAGCGCAACCGGTATTATGCTTAATAGAATAATGATGCCGGCCAAATAAAAAACATCGCTGACACCTTGTATAAAAGCCTGCTTTTCCACGAACGAATAAAGAATCGCTTGTGCCTTGGCCATCGATTGCCCCGTTGTTCCGCCGGTGGAATTAATGGCAAAATGCTGTAAACGAATAATCGCTTCTTTGAAAGTATCGGAACCGGAATTAAGCTGTTCACCGTAGACCGCTGCGTGGAAAATTGTTCGTCTGGTAAGGATGGTTCCAAAGGTTGCCACGCCGAAGCTGCCGCCGATTTGCCTGATAACATTTATGAGCCCCGAGGCTTGTGCCATTTTGCTATTGGGTATCTCCATAATCGCCATCGTTGTCAAAGGCGAAAAAAGCAGGCCCATGGCAAATCCTCTGATATATAAAGGAAGCATGATCCCCGACCTCTCTGTGAGGTAAGAAAGCGTACTATATTGAAAGAAAGTTATCGCCATCAGAAACAGTCCCAAAATAGCCGGGGCTTTAGCGTTATATTTGTCGGCAAAATAGCCCGCGAACGGAGCAGAAAGGCCCTGCATAATTCCCACAGGCAAAAAGACCAGACCCGCCTGTAGAGGAGTATATCCGAGAGAGTTTTGAAGATAGATTGGCAATAAAAAAGTGCTGCCAAACATCCCCAACCCGAATAAAAACATGGCAAAATTGCTTACCGCAAAATCAAAATTTTTAAAAAGGTTTATCTCAATAAGAGGATGTTCAACTGAAACTTCGGTGATGAGAAAAATCACCAGGCTCACCAGCGAAATTGCAAAGCAGGTCAGGATATATGTCGATGTCCAGCCGCCGGTGTTCCAATCCGAATTACCGTTGGCCAGCGCCAGAAGAAGCGTCGTCAGGAATGCGGTCAACGAGATAAAGCCCAGCAGATCGAATTTGCGAACATCTTCGGATTTGTGTTCTCTAACAATGATGGTAGTCGCAATTATGGCGATTATTCCAACCGGTATATTAATATCGAAAATCGTATGCCATGAAAAACGGTCGATCAGATAGCCGCCGAGCGTAGGGCCCAGCGAGACCGACGCCGAAGCCGAGATCGACCAAAACCCCAGGGCCAGCCCTCTTTTTTCGGGCGGGAATTCCCTGGTAATAATAGCCATACCCACCGGCATTAGAATCCCAGCTCCCGCGCCCTGAATGAGGCGGAAAAATATCAGGACTCCCAGCGACCAGGCGAGACTGCACAGAAAAGATCCAAGAGTAAAGAGAAAGAGGCTCAAAACAAACATACGCTTGTAGCCAATGTGATCCGCAAACCAGCCGGAGGATGGCAGCATGACGGCGAAAATTAAAAGATAAGCCGTCAAAACCCATTCGACACGGTCAACCGAGACCCCGAACGTTGACATTAGCTTAGAAAGAGCCACATTTACAATGGTGGCATCGAGCACGGCCATAAAGGTGGCGATCATTACCGCCGCCATCACCAACCACCGATAATATTCGGTATTGGGATTAACCCTCGGAAAAAGGTCAGCTACCTTTCTAATTATGCCGGGCTTTTCGGTCGGCATCGTTTACTTATCTCCCCCTGACATTAATTTTTAACTCGACAGACATGCCCGCACGAAGAGGCCTTGAAGAATACTGATTGGCTCCTAAAAACCCGATTTTTACCGGTATGCGCTGGGTGACTTTGGTAAAATTGCCGGAGGCGTTATTGGGCGGAATCAGCGAAAATTGAGAGGCAGCAGTCGTGCCTAACTCAATTACTTTGCCGTTGAATCCCTGGCCCGGATAAGCATCCACCGAAATCTCAACCGGATCGCCAAGCTTTATAGTTTGAATTTTCGTTTCCTCGAAATAAGCAACGACCCAGGTGTCCTGAATATCATAGACCGTTAGAATTGGCTGCGCGGCCTGAACCACATCGCCGGGAAGCACCCACCGTCGGGCAACTACGCCTTTAAACGGCGCTTTAATCTGAGTATTTGAAAGCTGGGTTTCTGTAACCCCAAGCTGAGCTTGCGCGGTAGTAATTTGAGCTTGGGCAGCGTCACTTTGGGCTTGGGCCGTTTCCACGGCCTGCCTGGCATGGTCATATTGCTCGCGAGTGATGGCGTTTCCTTTCATCTGAATTTCTGCGCGGCTAAAATCGTCTTGGGATTTTTGAAGATTGATTTTCGCGAGCGACGCATTTTTTTCAGAAAAGTTGAGATTCGCCTTGGCTTGTGTTTCCTGGGCGCGCAAGTCGCTGTCATCGAGGCGTACCAGCATCTGGTCTTGCTGAACAGTATCGCCTTCGTCAGCGCCAAGTTCGGCTATCCGTCCAAGGATTTTCGAGCTGATCGTAACGTTATCAGCGTCGATATAGGCGTCATCAGTTGAAGCATATCCTCTAATATAGGTATTCCAATAATAAGCTACAGAGGCAGCGCCGAGGATCAGAATCAAGAGCGGAATAATTACTCGCTTTTTCTGCCACAACTTTCGGGTGCCGTTGGCGGTTTCGGAATGAGCGCGATCCGCCCCGCCGAGCGAAGATTCGCCGGTTCGACCGGAACCGATTTTATCATCCATACTTAAAGTCCTTTCTCAATATAGAAAATCAAATAAAAAACTATCCACTACAATCACAATTAAGATATGCTTTTCAGATCGTTTATCTCGATATCCATCAGTTTTGAAAGATGTACAAGCGCAATGCTTATCCGATGAATTTCCGAAACGGGTAGTTTTTGAAGATCGCGGAACATATTTGCAAATCCGGAGAGCGGCGCCTCTTTGACCGTTTTTCGCCCTTTTTCCGTAAGATTGATATTAATCGCTCGACGATCCTTGTTGTTACGGTTGCGTTTCAAATGGCCGGCCTTCTCCAGTCTATCCACAATCCCACAAACCGTGCTAACATGGAGATACATTCGGTCACTCAGATCTTTTAAGGAAATATCGGGATATTGCGATAATATCCGCAAAGCTCCCATTTGAGGTCCCGTAATTTTAAAGGACTTCATCAGTTCTTTGGACTGGCGCTGGAGAGAGTAATTTATGCCCCTTATGGAGTTGATTATCTTCCCGATGTCGTCTTGCTTGTTCAGGCTCATTATTAATCCTCATTAATTAATTTGGACTCCAAATATATGTATGCCAACCAATAAAACAACCGATTTTTAGCTGGATAGTTCCCTGTTGATAAATAATTTACAGGCAGTATTTGGAGCGGCCCTGGCGATAAAAATATTTCTTTAAAAGCAGTATTTTCCTGGCATCGAAGAGTTCCTTTGCATGCCACCCGGAAAAATAGAGGCAGGACAACCGATGGAGGTCAATCACATAGGTCGGCCCTAATGTTCAAGATTAAAAGCTTACATTTATGGCGTCTAAAGCTTTTCAATAATAAATATCCCCTTCCCCTTATCTGCCACAAGCCACCCGGGATTTAATTGAAGCATATAGCCTTCCCAGGCAATTGAATCTCCTTCAGTCTTGTCAGGAGCGATTGCGATAAAAAACTGCCAATCATTAGTCCGCAAAATTCCGTTGGCAACCTCAAGGACTCCAAAATCACCCGTGATTCGTATAGTTTTATAAATCACGCCTATGGAATCGAGCGCAATCAATTTCTCTTGAGGATTGAAACTGAATTGTAAATTATTATTTGGAATCACAAGCCGTCCGCGCGCGGATAACCGGTTTCGATAGTCATCCGCTACCTTTTCCTGTTTGGATGATTTGTCAGCCTGGTCTTTGAATAATTCGGTAGCTTCGTACTTGGCGCCGAGCTGATCAATAGCGGTTTTAAATTTTTTCTTGTTAAGGGGAACATGCCAGTCAACGGCAATGGCAAGCAGAGCAGGCAAGTCTGTTCCCTGGCATACTTTTAACCGCCAGCCGGGATCATATTGATCCAACAGCAATCCTATTGCGGGACCGGTTAGATATGGAAAGGAATTAGCGAGACCTTCATTGTTTTCGCCCAGTTGAAGCTTTTTGGCAACGATCCGGCATAACAACGAGTCGGGAAGTCCGCATAATTTCAAACCGGTGTATTCGGCCATACCTTCGTGACGTTCGAAAGCGTTCTCATTGTTATTTGGAAACTGGGCATGGCGATAATGTCGAAAAGTCAGTGCATCGGAGATCTCTTCCTTTTGCTTAGATTTCTCACCAGTCAACAGGGCATGATTGAGCGCGCGAAATTCCAGCAGAAGAGAAACCCGACCATCCAAACCATCCAAGTAAATATTAGAGGTTACGACTGGTGTTATCCCTAATTCATTTTGTATGCGATGCCAGCTTTCATGAACTAACAACCGCTCTCGATCGTACTGATCGGCACCGGATAATTCATTCCAGTCAACCATTGTCCAATATGTGCCCGACCACTCAGTGGCCGTGTTAGCAATATTGACCTCGGGCCCTAAGCTTCCTATGTAAATACCGTTTTTAGCAATTAGTTTTCCATCCCGATCAGATTGATTAGCAACAACTGAGCGGCTTATGGGATCAACAAACATTGTTGGCCCGTAGAGCTTCAGTCCCCAAAGTCTGCCGTTATCGGCATCCGAAATCTTTTTCAGATCTGCAAAATATTGACGGGCAGTTTCATGATCGATTGGCTCTGGCTCTATTGACACTGCGTTCCCGGCATACCACACCAGGCCAATAAAAAGTAGTATAAGTTTAACATATAATTTCATGGATATTTCCTTATTGCTGACAATTTCCTTTCGAGATACGTGGCCTTAAATTGCTTCATTGAATTCTTCCATATACCAGGCGACTCCTTTAATATTGGAAAACAGGGTATGATCGAATAATAGAATCATAAAGGCTTCGTCGGGAACGCCTGGCCATTGAGAGGTAACGTCATATTTTGATGCTAACTCAAAACCAAATTTAGGGTAAAATTTCGAATGTCCCAGGACTGTTACGAATGGGCAAGCGCGATCCCGCAAAATCTTCAGCCCCGCCCGCACTAACATAGAGCCAATCCCTTGCCGTTGGCGATTTGGCAAAACCGCCATTGGAGCTAATCCCATGCCATTGACGGCGATGTCCTGGCTTTTTATTAAGACCGGAGAGAATAAAATGTGCCCCACTACAACTCCGGCATCCTCGGCAACCAAAGATACAATATCCGAACAACGGACTCGAATTTTATTGACGATATTCGCCTCCGCAGGCAGGCCGAATGCGGCCAAGTTAACCTGGCGAATCTGTTCGATATCATTAATGATTTCAGGTCGAATAATTATCATCTATTAAATTTCCGGCATATTAATTGGGGTACGCTTTTCCCCGTTGAAATTTGCGGTAAAACCAGAGCGAATAAGCTGCAATCAAAAGAATTATATCTATAATCAAAATTAGGGGATTATCCCAGCCGATTCCGTTAATCTTGAAATCAGAAATCGGCCAGAGGAATGGCGTTGGAAATAAAGTCAAGGAATGCGTTGGGATATCAATTAGTATATGCAGCCCCCAGGCGGCCGCAATCCAAATCGGCCTCCGGGCAATGATGCAGATTAGTATGAAGACAGCCGCAAAGATTATAAGACTATGGGTTACATTATATAGATTCTGAGCAAACGCAGGATAATCACTGATATTTGGATGTCCGTGTTCCCAACCGGGCATCCCTCCGCTTTTGAGCAGATAAAGGATCATAAAGAGACCTTCGGTAAGGATATCGGGCAAAATCGAGATGCTTGCAGCCAATATGAATAATGCAGTATTCTTTCTGCCGAAACAAATGCCGCCCCACAACGAATGTGACACAAAATCCATACGCTTAGCTTATATCGCCTTAAACCATTCTTCAACAATTTTATTTAGTAAGCGTGTAGTATTAAGACAAACCAATAGTCATATAATGATAAATTACCGGATTATGAAGACAATGATGCCGTTTGTTTTAATCGCGTCGCAGGCTATTCGTGGGGATTAATTAACGGGGATAATGGCGCTCCAATATCCCCGCCAAATCATATTATAAGAGAGACAGGATCTTAATTCGGGTATTCGTCCATCACGTAGCTGTTGATACCAAATTGCCAGCTTGTTACCGGTTCCAATGTTGTTCCATTATGACGGTATAACACGAACCTGTTGTACTTTTGCCAAAGCGCCGCGGCTTTACCGGGTGGAATGTTTACATGAATCGCCAAGGAGTTCGATTCGAGTTCGGTGATAGAATTCATCCTTTCGTAGCCGAAGCTCTGGCTTACCGTGGCTGTAACCTTGGCCTCTATTGCGTAGATGCTGATCCCCGCCTCGGCCGATAGCTCAACTCCCGTCTCGCCCCAAACCGTTTGCGACTGGGTGGTGCTGATGCCATAATTTATTGTCCAATCGAATGTTTGGGCCATGGAACCTTGATGATTGTCGTAGTGGGCAATAAATTTGTAATAGACTTGTCTTTCCAATCGATAGAATGGCGAGTTGGCGATACGCCAGGGCATATTGTTGTTGTAATCTTCATCCTTGACAATTGTGCAGGGAACCAGAATTGCCTTTTCCATCTTCGGGGCGAATCCATCCGAGGGCTCGTTAAAGTCGGGCAGCGACGGGACATACTCCTGGATGGGGGCCTGTGAGAGCTCGGGCAAATTGACCTTGAGGACATTAACCAGGGGATTGTTGGGCGCGGGACCGTCCAGACCGGCCAAATAAATAAACGTCCCGGGAGCCAGGTAGGCGCCCAAATGTTCGTTGGCATCCGGTTGATATATGCCCCAGGCGCTCTCGCTCTGATGGTAGTTATTTTCGTATGACCAGAACATATAAGCAGTTCCCGCAATCGTCAAGTCTTCACGGATACAGGCCGTCGGATCCGGCGTTTGATTTGCGGGTGTCCATACCTGCCCCATAGCCTTATACCCCGATGGCGCTATCGGGTTATGCACTATGCTGCCGATATGCTCAAAGTTGTTTGTATAAGCGATGGCGTTCGAGCCCGGCTTTTCTTTCACGACCATCACCGCGGCTATTCCATTCGGGTTATCAGCGCCATACCTGGCGTAAGTGCCAAGGGCGTAATAGCCCTCGGGCGGGATTGGTTTCCATAAAGAGATTGGATCCCACCCGGGAGGTGTGAACGAATAAATGTATTGAAACTGGTCGGTAAAGGTAATTAGCAGGTCACC
The DNA here is from genome assembly GCA_963801605.1 of uncultured candidate division Zixibacteria bacterium. Lineage (GTDB taxonomy): Bacteria > Zixibacteria > MSB-5A5 > UBA10806 > UBA10806 > UBA10806. The sequence continues at coordinate 489,736 of CAWDFP010000006.1, read as the reverse complement.
CGTATCCAGAACGCGGTAGTCGTATACTTGTACGGGAAGAGTACAGCTTTGGCCTTTTCCGTTGGTCACTGTCACATTGGTGGTTCCGTAATTAACTCCCGTAACGACCAGGGTGCTGTCGTTAACTAAGGCAGTGGCTATACCGGGATCGCTGCTTGAAACCTCGCATTGGCCGGTCGTACCATCGGAACTGGTGGCATGGATCGCCACGTTTTCAGTTCCACCGGGCACGATAGATATGACTAAGCGGCTCAAGTAAAGAGAGCCCTGGCCCGCTGGCCCGGTCGATTTATCATCGCCGCAGCCTTCAAGAAGCAGAGACATCAACATTAAAGAAGAGATAAAATATTTCATGCGCACCTCCAGAATCTTATCAATTATCATCAATCCGGATAGACATCAATGGCGTAGCTTTCGATTCCGACCTCCTGCACTCCCACGACTTCCATGGCATTGCCGTTGTGGCGGGATAATATAAATCTGTTGTATCGCTGCCAGATTGCACCCGCTTTATGTGGAGGAATATTTAGCGATGTAACCGAATGTCTTTCCTCAAATTCGGTTATTCCGATTAATCTTTCATAACCGAGTTCGAAGCTGACGGTCGATGATATTTTCCCTGTAACAGCCGGCGAAAAACTGACTCCCAATTCAGCGGAGATAGAAATCCCTGCCGTGGCCCTAAACGTCTCGGTCTCCGTACTCGAAATTCCAACCACCCTCTCAAAACTATTTGTCTGAAGAACATCACTCTGGTTATAGTTATGATACAGGCATTTGTAAAATACCTGCCTTTCCACTTTGTATGTCTGTGAATTGGCCATTTGCCAGGCGATATCATTAACCATATCGGTGATGACCGAAAAGGGCACAAGCAAGGCTCGTTGCATTGCCGGAGAAGTTTCCATGGGAGGCGGCCCAAAGCCAGTCAGTTGGGGCGCAAAATTTTGATCAACAGCCTGGGGAAGTGTCGGAATATTTACTTTCAGAATATATCCCAGAGGGTCATTTGTGGGGGGGCTGGTATAATCTTTGTAAATAAAGTTCCCCGGAACCAGAAAGGTACCGCTATGCGGCCCGGCCTCAGGTTGTTCTATTTTCCATAAGGAATATGGGGGCGTTGTAGAGTTATCTATAAAAATGGAATTACTAACATCTGCTGCAACAGTCAAGTCCTCTCTGATACAAGCCAATGAATCGGGCCTGATATCGTGACCCGAAGTTGCTACATAACCCAAAGCCCTATACCCGGGCGGAGCCACCGGCCTCCAAAGCGACCCATGATAAGGGCCGGATGTAGTAAAACTATCGGTAAATGCAATAGCATCCGAACCGGGCTTGGCTTTCACGGTTATCGCGACCACATTTCCATTGGGATATAAAGGATCAAAACCACACCACGACCCAAGCTTGTGGAAACCGTTGGGAGGAACAGGATCAAAGTTATGCGGCCCTCCCCATATAAATGTAAAAGTATCCACGTATGCGATCCAAAATTCTCCGGCGTCCAGAATATTTTTATCGTATACCTCCACAGGCAATGTACAGCTTTTCCCCGCTTCGTTGGTAATGGTTAGATCGGCGGTCCCCACGGAAATACCGGTGACTTGCATAGTAGAATCGCTTATAGCTACAGACGCCACGCCGGGAGCGCTGTTTGATACAGTACATTCGCTGTAAGCATTATTGGGATCTTTTGAGCAAACTGTAATAGATTCGCTTCCGCCCGGCACCAGCGATATGATCAATTTGTTCAAAATAAGAATGCCCTGATCAACCGGCTGCGTTTGGGTTGGTTTATCTTTACCGCAGGCGACAACTAACAAAAATGCCGCCATCAAAAAAGAGACAAAACATTTCATGTGGGCCTCCAGAGTCTAACCATTTATCATCAATCCGTTGGGACGGATAAAATCGCCGAATATTGTGAGGCTAAAATTACAGACTACTGATTACAAATATACTATGTAATTAAGTAAGATCATGTAAGTAGGAGTGTCAAGTTATTTCATTGAAAATCTTCATGCCTGGCGGCTAACTGCAAATATAAAAAGCGCCTACAGCGACATAATGAGATGAACCGCTCTGATATTGATCTTGCCAGCTTTTTATGATTCAGCCACTTCAAGGAGATTTCAGAGTTTGATATTATGCGCTTTCGGCTTTAATGCGATCAAGCGTTATCCGTGCCGAATTTCTCAACGTATTTTGGATTTCCGGAAGCGAATCAGTACGTTTCATTAAATCCGCAGCCCAACCCGCAAGCCAATGACCATCTTGAGCTTGAAAACACAGGACAAATATCGGAACAATTGTCGCGGAGCATGAACATGGAAAAGGCTTACATTTAATTTTAATAGTGGCAACTATCCTTTGCCGCCGAATGTTGTCTAATATTACAGAAAGAACGGAGGAAATCGATATGAGAAATAAAGGACTCTTCTTCGCGGTTGCCCTTTTAATTGGATTAGTTTTTCTAACGTTTCCAAATTTAATACGGGCACAGAACGGCCACGAGCAAAGGATTGAAAAATCCATCTCGAAACGGCTCAATAACCACAATTTGCAAAAAAACGGTGACATTCACGTAGCCATTGACGGGAAAAATGTGGTTTTGTCCGGAATTGTTTCCAACATTCACCAAATGAATGAGACCGAGAAACAAGCCGGCAAGGCTGCGAAGGGTTATATCATTGTTAACAACCTACAAGTAACACAATCAAGCCTGACCGATCAGCAATTAAGAGATCAGGTTGAGAAGCAGCTTCAAAAAGATGTTTTCTACAGCATTTACGATTGGGTGGGATTTGATGTCAATAACAGTGTGGTTACTCTGGCTGGCTGGGTAAGAGAGCCGTGGAATATGAGGCAGTTTGAGCATGCCATTCAAAAGGTGCCTGGAGTGATAAAAATAAACAACCAGATTAAAATCGAATCCAGTACGATTTTAGATGATGAGATTCGTAATCAAGCGGCCAACGTGATATACAACGACCCCTTTAATCAGCCGTACGCCAGCATTAACGGAGCGCCGATACATATCGTCGTGAATAACGGCGATGTATTCCTGGAGGGCCAGGTTTCGAGAACAAATATGCGCAATTGGGCCGCAAATACTGTCTACATGAACACCAAAGCGCTTCAGGTCTACAACGACATAAAAGTGCAGGGATAATTATCGTGGTAACGCGGCCCGATTAGGGCAACGATTTAAAAAACAGAGGCGCGAGAATATCGCGCCTTTATTCTTTTGAAGATGAATAAATTTGCGCCTAATACAGTAGTTGAAAATCCTCCAAAATTTGATATTCAAACCCGGGATACCCTGTAATTTCTAATATTAATGTTGGATAGGGAGATGATTGCCTGCGGGAGTCAATACTTTTCTTTATTATTTACAGTGTGTAGATCGGATCTTATTATTCATCCATGATAGATTTTAGTAATTCCCCCACTGCTCATATATTAGTTCTAAGGAGGTTACATGCCTAAATCCATATTCAAGGCGCGATTGCCCGTTTGCTGTTTATTGGCACTTGCCTCATTTTTACCAGTATCATGCGCATCCGCACAGATTACTGAGACGGGGCAAAAGCCCTGGACATTCCTGACACGAATCGTTATCTCCGGCAATTCCGATCAGTCCGATCCGGCAGGTTACAAGGCTTATAGCGGGATAGCGCTTGAAGCCGGAATCGCTCGTGATTGGGGACATCACCTTGTCACTGAATTAAGCATTCGAACCGAATCGCGCGAGGTAGATCATGAGGCGACATCCGGGCTGGCAAATCGTCTTGGTTCTCTTGAGCTGCTTCCTCTTACCGCGATTCTACAATACCGTCCACCTTTTTCAGATCGAATTCATCCTTATCTGGGACTTGGCGCTAATCTTACCGTTGTTTGGGAAAAGAGTGGTGTTTTAGACAGTCTTGATATTGGCCCGCATTTAGGCCCCGCTCTCCAATTGGGCATGGATTACAATTTTGGAAAAACGGCGGTTCTGAATCTCAATATCGGTTGGAATACGTTAACATCAGATATCAAGATAAGCGGAAGGCGATTTGCTAAATTGAAAATTGACCCAATCGCGCTTAGTATGGGAGTTGGATTTCATTTCTAGCAGGGCTGGATTATCGACAAGGGACAAAGCCCTAAGAAACACCTTGAGCCATTAAAATTACCACAATAAGGCAATTGCTCTTTTGCCCATTACATCCCCGTCGAATACGAGTTTGCCCGGAGATTCGGCAAGCCCTATACAAACATGAAGGGGCACGAGGTGTTCCTCTCTTGGATGGCAGTAGATTGCGAAAGGTGCTTTTTCCCATTCTATAAGCCGCTTTTCCCGCTCGTCGCGCGATAGGTTTATATCTGTGCAGGTCTCAAGAAGCCATTGTTGGAAAGCCTCGTTTTGAGGATCGGGCAATTCGCGGTTCGATGAGAAAAAGGCCCGCAAATTATGAAACGAGAATCCGGAACCGATGATAAGTACGTTCTCACTTCTTAATTCAGCCAGGGCATTGCCTATGCGAATATGTGTCGCCGGATCTAACCCGGACACGAGAGATAATTGAATACAGGGAATCTGCGCATCCGGATACATGATTTTCAAGGGCACAAAAAGACCGTGATCGAATCCGCGGTGATCATCCAAGCGCGCCTCAATTCCGCTTTCCTGAAGCAGACGAAACACAATTTTGGCGAGAGCAGGATTTCCCGGTGCGGGATATTTAATCTGATAAGATTCTTCCGGAAATCCATAATAATCGTAGATCAGCGGAGGAGTCGCCTGGCTTGTGATGGTCACGATCGGTTCTTCCCAGTGGGCGCTTATTAGCAGTATTGCGGATGGTTCACCGAATGTTGGCGTTATCGCTTTCAAAAATTCATGCATCTTCTTGTGGCTGGCGTCACCAAGCAAGGGCAAGGGCCCACCACCGTGAGGAAAGTAGAGGATCGGCGATTTTGTCTTTTGTGGTTTTGAATTCATATTGTTTATGCCATAAATTCTAATGTAAGCTTAGTGGCTTTCGCATTGCACTGAATTGTGCTGATACCAAGGCGTTTTTCATAATCCAGTTCTCTTTTCCAGCTCCTCGGGGTAGCGATTGCCCGCGACTTTGATTTTTTCAAGCGCAGAATTAATATCTCTCATTTCTTCTGAACTCAAAATAATATCTGCTGCCCCGATGTTTTCTTCAAGACGATTAAGCTTGGTGGTCCCGGGAATAGGAACAATCCACGGTTTCCGGGCAAGCAGCCAAGCGAGCGCTATCTGGGCGGGTGTCGCCTTCTTCCTTTCAGCGAACGTTTGAAGAAAATCGACAAAAGCCTGATTCGCTTTCCTGGCCTCTGACGTAAAGCGCGGAAGGATATTACGGAAATCGGATTTATCGAATTCGGTGTTCTCGTTAATTTTTCCGGTGAGAAAACCTCTACCCAATGGGCTATATGTGACTAAGCCGATTCCAAGTTCCTCAAGTGTTGGTATAATTTCATCCTCCACCTTTCTCCACCACAGCGAGTATTCGTTCTGGAGAGCGGTAACCGGCTGGACCGCGTGGGCGAGACGAATAGTTTGAACCCCCGCCTCAGAAAGGCCAAAATACTTAACCTTTCCTTCTTTAATTAAGTCTTTCACCGCACCCGCCACATCTTCGATTGGCACGTTGGGGTCAACGCGGTGTTGATAGAACAGATCGATGGTATCTATCTTGAGGCGCCTGAGCGAGGCCTCGGCGACCTGCTTGATATGCTCCGGACGACTATCTACACCAATCTGTTTGCCCTCCGAACTAAATTTGAAACCGAATTTTGTAGCTACAACTACTTGATTCCGTAGGGGAGCGAGAGCTTCTCCGACCAGTACTTCGTTCGTGAACGGCCCATAGGCCTCGGCGGTATCGAAGAATGTAACGCCGCGTTCGACCGCTGATCGAATGAGCGAGATCATCTCCTGTTTATCGCCCGGCGGACCATAAGACATGCTCATTCCCATACAGCCGAGCCCGATAGCCGAGATTTCCAGATTGCTTTTACCAAGTTTTCGTTTCTGCATTTTCTATCTCCCAACTTTGATTTATCAAAAGCCACGCCTGGTCGTAAGAATTCTATATTCAGAACTTCCTACAATGTATTTGCGGTTCCGGCAGATACGCCTGCGGGTCCGCAGAAAAAATATCGCGTTAAACATGAGATTGGCACAATACTGTAACAGTATGGTTTATTTTATCGGGCATGATATTGCCATCAATAAATTAGTTTTTTTGAGACTTTATAGCGTTGAAAACCTTAACAAAAAGCAAATCGCCAGCAAAGCCATAGATTTGCCCTAACAAGGATTTAACAGCGCGGAGGTCGATAAATCATTCAGCTTCACTAACCGAACGACACTCTGCAGGCACAATTCAAATTTTAAGCGGATTTACGGCTGTTTGCCGGAATCCAATCTTGCTAGTAGTCTTGATTTCGCCGAAAGTAGATCGAATCGGTATGGCTATCAATTGTCCGGATATTCATCCAAGAAATAGCTATCGATTCCAACCTCCCAGGTGGAAACTGCCTCAAGATTGATTCCGTTATGACGGTATAAAATATATTTATTATACTTTTGCCATAATGCCGACGCTTTGCCCGGAGGAGTTGATACTCCTTGAGTCAGAGTCCTTTCAATCAGTTCAGCAATCGATGTCTGACTCTCATAGCCGAATTTTCTGCTGACGGTGGCGGTAAGCTTTCCCGAGAATACTTTAAAACTGAGCCCGGTTTCAACGGCTATCGAAATTTCTGTCTCGTTCCAGATCCTTTGACTTTCGGTGGTAGTAATACCCACGGCCATAGCGACCGTATTCGGCTGAATTACCGTTCCGTTATTATAATAATGATACAGCCGTTTATAATAAACCTGTCTTTCCAGACGGTAAAAAGGAGAATTGGCTACTTTCCATCCGACCCCATCGTATCCAACGTGCTGCAGGTCATTGATAATCGAGCTTGGCACAAGCATAGCCTTGGCCATTCTCGGAGCAGTTTCCATCGGAGGTTCATCATAGTCGGTCAATGATGGCATAAACTCCTGCATAGGCGCCTCCGCCAGCATGGGAAGATCGACCTTAAGGACGCGCATTAAGGGATCTGTTCTCGGCGCTATACCGGTTTCATTATAAATAAATGAACCCGGCGCCAGATAAGCGCTCTCGTGAGATTCATCACCGACCGGGATATCAATCGACCAGAATTTTGAGGCATACTGGCCATATACTGTCCCGGTATCACCCATAACAGTCAAGTCTTCCCGGATGCATGCGGTTGATTCGGGCACACCCCAATATGACATAAATGTCCCCATCGCCACGTATCCGGCCGGCGGAACGGGTCTCTTAAATTCCCATCCCCATTGGCCGACGCTATTTTCATAAGTTTGCGTAAATGCAATGGCGTCGGAGCCAGGTTTGGCCTTCACCACCATTACGGCATGCTGATGCTGGTTGATCATGCTGCTTGTAACAAAATCGCCGAGAATAAAATAGCCCTCGGGCGGATATGGTCTCCAGGTACGGACTCCCGCAACCGGACCAAGATCAGAATAGATGTCAGCATACGTTATAAGCAATTCGCCGGTATCCAGAACATGGCAATCATATACTTGCACCGGCAGCGTACAAATTTTGCCGTTTCCATTGGAAATGGTCAAGGTGTCAACTCCGATGCTGACTCCCAGTACTTCCAGCGTTGAATCCGTAATCGTTGCCGTTGCGATTCCGGGGTTGCCATTGGTGACAGTGCATTCGCTGTATGACCCATTGGCGTCAGTTGCATGAATGGCTATCGATTCACTGCCGCCCGGCACCATTGATACAACGAGCCTGCTTAAAAGGAGCGTCCCATTTTGAACGGGCTGCGTTGGCTTGTCCTTGCTGCATGCAATAAACAACATGGACATTAATGATAGGGATACTATTAATTGCTTCACCTTAACCTCCAGAAATCCAATATTCAACTCTACAATAAATCACCTGACAAACCAATTTCACATCCGGGTACAAAAAAATAATAGAGTAAAATTACATATAGATTATATCGAATTTATTGCTTGATGTCAATTAATATCGCTGGATTGATACAAGGCGGCCTCGACATCAGTCTCCCAAAAACCATTGTGAGCTTCGAATTCGCAATCCAATTGCACTTTGCTATAATCGGCGAAAATCGATTGAAGACAATAAATTTACTTTAATAGCACCATCTTTTTTGTCTCAACCTTATCGCCAGCCTTGATTCTGTAAAAATAAATCCCCGATGACTGCTCGCTGGCATCCCATAACGCCTGATGCTCCCCCGCTGGTTTCAATCCCTCCGTAAGCGTCCCAATTTTTCGGCCAAGGATGTCGAAGATGTTGATTGAGATCAGAGATTCCTTGGGCAAAGAGTATTGAATTGCAGTCTGGGTATTAAAAGGATTGGGATAGTTTTGAGAAAGGAAAAATCCAGTGGGGGTTTCACTCCCGCTCTCAACTCCGGTTGGATAAAAATTTAGAATTTGGAAGGAATTAGCAGCAACATAAATATATTCGCCCATAAATTGGATATCGCGAACATAATCAATGGGTTGAAAGGTATGAAGGATGGTCAAGTTTGCGGGATCAGAGATATCAACAATATTGACATACTCCGCGCCAACAACCGCGTAATTCCCCGATATATCTATGCTGCTCCAGTTCCCTGGAAAACTAAGAGTATCGATTTGAGTTGGGCTTTCCGGAATAGAAATATCATAGGCGAAGAGGAAACTTAAAGCCCCGGGAAATCCATGGTTTACAGATGAAATAAAAGCATAATTATCTACTACGAGCAGATCATTAGGCTCAAAATCAAGTGGTTGTGTTTCAATCAGGACAGGATTATGAACGTCGACGATGCTTAATACATTTAATTCATAATTGTTGAAAATTTCACCGCCGTATTCGCTAATCAAATATGCGTAATTTCCGAAAACAGAAACCATTACTGGAGAATATTCGTCAGTTTCTTCAAAACGTCCGATTAGCGTCGGATTAGCCGGTGATGATATATCGATAATATTTAGATCGGGAGGCGTAGCAAGATACAAGTAATTGCCAATTATCTGAAGGTGTGAGGCATAACAAGAATAGCGTCCATAGTAAAACGGTACCGCGGGGTTAGATATGTTAAGAATGAGCAAGCCCGAATCGCTATCCGCGATATAGGCATACTCGCCCGAAACGGAAACAGCCTCTGCCTTATCAGGGATTTGATATTTACTCAATTCTTGTGGGTAAGACCGCTCGGAAATATCCAATACTTCAAAGTAGTATTTATATCGACCGGCGGTGTCGGGTTGATCAGCAAGAACGTAGGCAAAATCCCCGGAAATTGAGAGGTTAGTAGTTTGCTGATTCGTATAATAACAGGCAATGACTTCGGGAGTGTCAGGATTAGCCACATTTAATGTCAATAATCCGACATTATCTTCACTAATGAAGGCATATCCATTGACAACCGATGCGCTTTCTACAAAGTAATGCGATCCATATATTCCAACCGAAACCGGGTGAAGCGGATCGCTGACATTAATCGCTTCAAGCCCATCTAATCCGTAGATAAACGCGTGATTACCGGAAAGGCACAACCCACCCGGGTATATTTGCGTTACACAATTTCCTTCAAGAATAGGACTGCCGGGATTTGTGATATCTACAGAATAAAATTCTCTCGGATTAACCAGGTAAGCATGATTGCCAGAAATTGAGATGTCACTTATCAGGGAGTTTAAGTTAAGGAGTCCATAAAATAATGGGTCGGACGGATTTGATACATCCATTACAACAAGTCCGATATCATTTGCGATATAAGCATAATTTGCTTCAACAAATACGGCGGAACCGCTGGTTAGGGCTACCGCAGATACCAGTGACGGATTTGCCGGATTCGAAATATCGACAATTTGCAGCTGTTTTGGATAATTTACAATCAAATAAGCGAAATTGCCCCTAACAAAAATATCATCAATAAAATCTCTCGAATAGTTATCACTGACTATTTCTGGATTAGCAGGATCGGAAATATCAATTATAAATAACATTGAATCATTCACTTCAGTATAAGCCAGACCACCCTGAAGCTCTATGTTTTGCGCATGGCCTGTTAAACGAAACTGACTAACTAGAGAAGGGCCAGCAGGACTTGACACATCCAAAACCATTAATCCCTCGGGAAAAACGCAAAAGGCGTATGTGCCTCGAATGGCGATCCCATTCATATTGCTCCAATATGTCGATCCGACATATTCAATATTTTGGGCATGTGCAGCGCCTGCCATAAAAAGTATTAGTATAACAATCAAGGTAAGTAGAATACGCTTCATAAAACCTCCCATTTATATGATATTATTAATCCGGCAAGGCTGGATTAAATTGTAAAGATTCTATTATTTCCTTATAGATGCGTAAAATTTATTGCAGCATTAATATGCGAGATTAATAGTTATTGTCAACGAATTAATTTCAAAAAATATGATTTTCCCAAAACCGTTAAAGACTGAAGGGACCCTAAAGGCAAGTCAATTAACGCTGCTATACTGCTGTATTACAATGAATTACAGGAGGCAATTCAGCCAGTCCTGACCTCACTCTCCCCAAACTTTTGTTGGCTTCAGTTTTTCGATCCGGTTGCACTTTGCCATAATCAACGGAAGTCGTTGGAAGACAATCGAGTCAAATTCGATTTGGAGATTACGACGTTCCAGACACTAAGGAACACCGCGGATTTGTTCCATGTTGTTAGATTAATATTGGTATGTCTATTTGTAGTTAGGCACCGGAAGTAAATAGAGGAGGGGGCTATGAGCACCAAACAAGTGGTACCCGAGACGAATGGTGTTACGGTAAAGTTACTCGCAACGGTTGACCTGGGTCCTGAGATCGAGGGCATGCAAGGGCGCCAACTTCGAATGCGCATGGTGACTATCGAGCCTGGAGGCGTCTTTGGCCCGATTCATGACCATAAGGGCAGACCAGGCACCGTCTACATACTGCAGGGAATCTTCACTGACCATCGAAATGGAGTCGCTACGGACTATGGGCCGGGGCTGGGCTGGCCCGAGGATAGGAACACTTTACACTGGCTTGAGAACAGAGGAACAATTCCGGCAGTAGAGATTTCGGTAGATATAGTCGGGCAGAAGTAAGTCCGGGTAGCGAGTTGAATGAACAAATATAATCTGGAAATAAAATCAAATATTTCAACATCACAGTAGTTGGGGTGGGGTATCCTCATTTTGAACATTATCAACAAATAAAAGAGGAACGACAATATGGTTTCAAGTATTCAAAAAGAAAAGGCCGAAGTATTCTTGAAATTTCATCAAGACGAGGAAATCCTAGTTTTGCTGAACTCTTGGGACATCGGTAGTTCTAAGCTAATAGAAGCAAGCGGCTACAAAGCAATCGCGACAACAAGCATGGGAATAGCCGCCTCTTTTGGGTATCCTGACTGCCAGGTAATTCAATTATCAGAAATGATCGGAGTCATAACGGGAATTGTAAATGGGGTACGAGTTCCTGTGACCGTGGATATAGAAGCCGGATATGGAAATAATTTGGATGAAATAATTGATTCTGTTAAGAAGATAATTGCAACAGGAATTGTTGGAATAAACATTGAAGACAGTATTGATTTGAATCCAATATTAATTGACGAGATGGAATTTTGTGAAAGAATATCTGCCATACGTGCGTTATCGGATTCAATGGGCTTTCATTTAGTAATTAATGCAAGAACAGATTCGTTTTATACGTCTTTAGGTTCACCATGGGAAAAATTATCTGAATCTATTAAGCGTGGCAATAAATACCGTGAAGCTGGTGCCGACTGCATATTTGTACAACCTTTGTGGGAAAAAGAAACGATTTCAACATTGGTTAAAGAAATTAATGCCCCAATCAATATTCTTTCAAACCCTGCGATTGGGAAAGGATTACCCCCATCTATCAGGGAACTGCAGGATTTGGGTGTTGCCCGTTTGAGTCTAGGTTCGAGTTTGATGAAAGCCACTTTAGCATTAATCAAAAAAGTTGCTGACGAACTGGTTGAAAAAGGAACTTACAATATTTTATCGGATACCTTAACACCGCTTCCCGACGCTGCAATGGCCTATAGAATGGCAATAGGATTGAATAAATGAATAAGGGCTACTAAAAGAGCCATTGGTCAGCTCTACCATCAATATAATCGAATGAATAGTCTCTAAACAGAGGGAATAGACCGATCACGGCCAAGGACCGGAAGAGTGGGCTGGCTGTTTTCGCAGGGCTGTAACTGGTTGTGATTTACTGAGATCATAAGCGGGGTTGACGAGACTCGAACTCGCGACCTTCTGCGTGACAGGCAGACGTTCTAACCAACTGAACTACAACCCCGAAGAAAAATCTATTCTGTTGTAAAATCCCGCCTTCGGCGGATAAAATCTGGGCAGTGCTGGATTCGAACCAGCGACCTTCTGCGTGTAAGGCAGACGCTCTAACCAAACTGAGCTAACTGCCCGGGCTAATTTTTAACCCGATACCACATCGCGCTTATCGGGATCGATTCGAGAGCCTTCTTCCTTGTCTTTGGGAAGAAGTATTCCCAGAGGTATCACTACGCAGTATCCCAAAACCAAAAAAATAGGAGAAATAGTAATATCGCCCATCGCCAGGAATATAAATCCCATAACGATAATCAAAAGCCCAACTCCCAAAATCAAATAATTTTTCTTGTTGAAGTCGGGTGCAGCGATCGCCGCAACTCCCTTTTTTGCTTTCTTCGCGGAGGCCATTGCCTCTCCTTAACCGCCCGAGGCGCTGCCTCGATGCAAGTTCATTATCCGATACCCGTTTACAGGCAAACAGCAACTCTCCGTTTGCCATTTTTACAGACATTTAACTTAACCTAATTCTATTCAAAGTCAAGGGGATTCTGGTGTGTTTTTCGCCTCTTTTTTTAGATTTTTCTGATCAAACAGCACTGTTTTCGCAATTGCTGCCTATTTTTGCCCGGGTAATCGTTTTTTTGGCGGCCCGAATGCCACCCAGAGCGCTTTTCTCCCACATTGAGTTGTAAATAAGGACTTGAGAATATAATCCAATGATGCTATAATAGCGGGCCTTGAGTTTTGAGGGCGTTTTGGCCTGTGGATTGGAAGTTTATTTTAAGTCGTTATCTGTCATCCCTGGAGGAGGAGATGAAATACTCTAAAATTATTATCTCAATTATGGTAATCCTGTTTTTGGCCGGATGTGCCAAAAAGCCGGCAACGATCAAGGGACGAGTGACTGACGCTGACGGCAGCGCGCTGGCCGGAGCAGCGGTATTTACGGTTCCTCAGCAACGGTCTACTTTAACCGATAGCGCCGGGTTTTTTGTTTTCGAAGAAGTGCCTCCCGGAGAATATTCGCTATTAGGAAGATTCGGGCCGGATTCAACCGTCAAGCTAATCGGTCAGATCAGGCCAGGCGAAGTGGTTACTTATGATCTTGTTATTTTTAAGACTCCCCCGCCACCGCCTCCTCCGCCTCCACCTGATACGACAACCAAAGTGGCTGAGGCTCCTCCTCCCCCGCCGAAAGAGAAACCTCCATTAACCGATCCTGCGGTTGCCGAGGGAGGCAATGTACTTCATTTGGGGACCAGTGAATTTATCAAGAAATACGAAGTGGAATCGTCCGACGGCCTTGTGTGGCAATTGAAAAACGAAAAAGATTCAAAACTGAGATTTCAGGGCGGTCGGCTTTTTGAGGGTTATTTTGCAGGGCCATATCATAAATATTGGGAAACAGCGGCCCGCAAGCTTGAATATGACGGCCGTATCTGGATTTATGTCCACGGTCCGGAGAAAGTGGTCGAAGGGCACCGGGCAATTTCCATCGGAATACCCCTGGGACTGCCAGCCAACGCGGAAATCGATTCGATAGTCGTTGAATATGGCCTACCGCGTTTTCCCGATGATTATTCGGCCGGCGACGTTCAGCTTCGCTTCCTGGGAGAAACGGCCTCTGATATAACAGATCTTATGGAATGGAAAAAAGTCGATCACTCCGAAAATGGCCTGATAAAAAAGCAGGTGATCATTCCTCGCGGTGCCAATCGTAAGCTTGAGAAAGTTAGTATCGAGGTTGATTCCGACGGCGACGCGGTTTGGGACGATCTGATGATTCGTCCTCTGGTTTATTTCCAGTTACATTAATTACCGGAGCGACAGGACAGGCAATCAGGGAAATAATTTCTTAATCTAATACATAAGGCGACATCTCATGATGCCGCCTTTTTATTTCGCAATATGTATGTCAATTTAATGTACATGAACCTTGGGCCGCGGCTCTGATGATGTTACCGGAATTTCTTTGAGATAGTTTTTTATTGGTTTTCTCATTTTTATCGAAACGCGCCGTCCCCAGATGCGCACGAAAAATGTTAGCAGGCTGTTCCTGGTGCGGCGAATCGGATGCCAGCTTCCGAGTTTTCCAAATTTGAAAAAGCCGCGTGCAATCCGCCAGTTTTCGATTATTAAAATCCTTAACGTTTGCCAGTAATTGTAGATTTTCGGCATAGCCTCCAGCATGACCGCGATTTGAAGTTGACGAGGAGTCATTTTAACCGGATAGAAGGTAACGTGATGTCCGTCATATTTGGACCAATCGGCGTTGAATATGCGATTGGTATTCGTAAATCGTTCATATAGCGCCGAGCCGGGAATCGGTACCAATATTAAAAATTGGTTTGTCTCGATTTTCCAGTGAATACAGGCGTTAATATTCATCTTGATTGTTTCGAGGGTGTCGGTATCGAATCCCAGCACCCACATGGCATGAATTTCGATTCCGTGACGGTGAATGATTCGGGTAAAAGCTTCCATATCATCGGAGCTGAGCTTTTTGCCGGTTGCTTCCAGAGTCTCGAAATTGGTTGACTCATATCCGATATAAGCTCTTTCAAACCCGGCACGATTTAAGAGATTGAGAATCTCCGGATTTTTTGCGAGGTCAAGGCGGATTTGACCCGAATACGATCGCACCAGCCGGTTGTCTATAATGCCATTGAAAAGCCTCTCAAGCCGCGGCTTATTAGCGCCGAGATTATCATCAGCAAAAAAGATTGCTATCTTTCCATACCGTCGGTCGTAATATTTAATGTCATCAAGGACTTTCTGCTCAGAGCGAAAACGATAAGCTCGTCCAAACATGGCAATCTCCGAACAAAAATCGCAGTCGTATGGACAACCGCGCGAAGTGATAAGCGGCACCGCTCCCGGTTTGTCAAAACCGTGAATGAGATCGAGGTCTGGCGCAGGAAGAGTATCCAGGTCTACCCTTTTAGGATCAGGGTTGTGATGATGTTTGCCAGCAACCATAAAGGAAATTCCCGGAATTTTCATAAGCTTGTTAGCGTCACGGCCTTCATTCCACCATTGAAGAAAAGATACGAACGATTCATCGGCCTCGTGCCTGAACACGTAATCGGCGCCGTTATCAAGCGCTTCCTCCGGTAGAAATGTTACATGTGGGCCGCCCATCAGAATCGGGACTTTGCGGTTAGAGTTTTCCTTGATCTTTTTTATAAGAGCGTAAGACCTCGGGGCCGTCGACGTTAAAGTTGAAATTAGTATCATATCGGCTTTGGCAACAATGTCCCACTCAACAGGCGCGATATCTTCGCAATATACCACGCACTGGTGTCCCATATTGCGTGCCATGGTCAACAGCAGCGGCAAACCCAGGCGGGGCATAACGCTCTGACTAAAGATGTGCAATCCGGGGGCTCTGGGCTCTATGCCTATAATATTCATTTTATCGCTCCTTGAATTATAACCTCTGTTTAAATTGTTCGCTCATGACTGAAGCTCCTCTTTATAAATAGCATAACGTCCCGCATCATTGGCGCTTTTTTCGACAAAAGAAACTCGGCGGCCCATTGAAGAAGGGATCAGTGAGAGCGTCATTTTTGGGATGTTGTGTTACATCTAGATAACAATTTCAAGGAGCGATGTCAAACTAATTTCGGTAATTATCATTAAACCTTAAAGCGTCATAATATTGCATTCAAATAATAGCGCAAAAAAACGAGATAAATTAATATGGAAAATTATAACATCTTGTCGTTTTGTATTGAAGGGGAGCATTCCCTAAATCCCATAAATTTTGGCAGAAAGAAGGCTCTGTATTACCAAGGCTGCTTCAAAACCTGAAAATATTTATCTAGATAACATGTTGATAGTCATTTAATTTGACAAGCCTCTATTGGAACAATATATTGCCGATAATCTTTTGGGATGAACTATGTCGGCAATCATTGAATTTGAAAGGTTTTACCAAACCATTTCGAGGCATAGTAGCCGATTACTTTAAGGGGAATAATATAGTATGTTAATTGACCAATTTCTTGAAAGCAACGCCCGCCTCAATCCCCATAACGAGGCCCTGGTTTATCTCGATAAAAGAATAGATTACATAGAACTGGACCAGTGCGCCAATAGACTCGCCAATTTTTTTCTTGGAAACGGCATTCGTCCGGGAGACCGTATTGCCCTGTTGCATGAGCCGGCGATAGATTACGCGATCGCATATTTCGCGATCCTCAAAGCCGGTTGCGTGGTTGTGGGTCTTAATACTGCTACCACTCCGCGTATCGTTAAAAGCCTGATCAACGATTGTGGGGCAACTGCGATTGTAGTACAGCATCAATTTTCTCAGTACGTTAAGGAAATTGCCGATGATTGTCCCAGCCTTGAATTATCCATTATTTCCGGTCAGTTTGATGGAGCGCAGGATTGGGAGAAGGTTTCGCTGGCAGATTTTCAGGAAATACAACGTATCGAGGATAACCGTTCCCCGGCCATTGAGCGCAGTCCGAGCGCTCTGGCCACGATTATTTATACATCGGGGACTACCGGTAACCCTAAAGGCGTGATGCTTTCACATCGCAATCTCGAAGCCAATACCGATTCCATAATCGAATACCTGCACCTGAACGCACAGGATAAAGTAATGTCGGTGCTTCCGTTTTATTATTCCTATGGGCACTCGCTTCTTCTTACCCATATCCGCGTTGGCGGCTCGGTAGTTATCGATAACCGCTTTGCCTATCCGAACGTTGTGCTCGATGTCATGTCCAAGGAAAAAATTACCGGGTTTTCGGGAGTACCGTCGACCTTTGCCATCCTGCTTCACAGATCGAATTTCGCCAAGTACGACTGGAGCCACCTTCGATATGTAACGCAAGCCGGAGGTCCGATGACGCCTGCCCTGACGGCGAAGCTGATAGAGACTCTACCTCATACAAAAATTTATGTGATGTATGGCCAGACTGAGGCGGCAGCTCGGCTATCCTATCTTGATCCGGAAAACCTGATCAAGAAACTTGGTTCAATCGGCAAGGCAATCCCCGGCGTGACATTGACGATACGCAATCAAAACGGCGAGGTTTGCCCTCCCAATATGGAGGGCGAAATTGTTGCCTGCGGCGAAAATATCATGATCGGCTATTGGAACCAGCCAGAGGAGACGTCCAAGATATTAAAAGCAGACGGTCTCCATACGGGAGACCTGGCCAAAACCGATGAGGACGGCTATATCTATATAGTGGGACGCAACTCCGAGATGATTAAATCGGGAGCGCATCGTATCAGCCCCAAAGAGATTGAAGTAATTTTGGGAGAACATGAAGCAGTGCTTGAGTCGGCAGTCATTGGCATTCCTGACGAGATCATGGGGGAATCAATTAAGGCGGTGGTAGTTTTAAAGGACGGCTTTGATATCAGCGACCGTGAGATTATTAAGCATTGCGCAAAGAATTTACCGCCCTTTAAGGTGCCCAAGGTCGTGGAGTTTGTGACGGGCCTTCCCAAAACTACGTCGGGAAAAATCCAGAAACATCTCCTAAAAAATGCAATCGGTAATAAAAAGATAGAAGGAGCTTAGCTTGAGATTTTCGAGGGGACTGATACGTTTGGAGAGTGAAGCGGTGGTCGCGGGGCTTCAGGAGCGGTTGCGGGAACAGATATTTGTGACGATGAAACGTGGTGGTGCGGTGGTGGGAGTCTCCGGGGGGATCGACTCCTCGGTGATGGCGGCTTTATGCTCCCGGGCACTTGGTCCGGAGAAGGTGGTGGGGGTGTCGATGCCGGATAAGGACAACTCGGCAGCCTCTAAGGATCTGGCTAAGGAACTCTCGGAGAAGTTTGGTTTTAAGTATCTGACGGTTGATATCACACCGGCTTTGGAGGGTGCGGGCTGTTACCGTCTTCGGGAGGAGGGGTTTCGAGAGGTCTTTCCGGACTGGCGGGATGGCTGGAAGGCGAAGATAGTGCTTCCTCAGAACGTATTGGAATCTGGCAGGCTTAATGTTTATAGATTGGCGGTGGAGTCCCCCTCGGGAGAGAAGTGGGAGAAGCGCTTACCGCTGGGCGCCTATCTGAAGATTGTGGCAGCCTCTAACATGAAGCAGCGGATGAGGATGCTGACCTTGTACTATCAGGCAGAGGAGCGGAATTATGCGGTTGTAGGGACAGCCAACAAGAATGAGCATTATCAGGGATTTTTCGTGAAGTATGGGGATGGCGGCTGTGATTTGAGACCGCTTGGGGAGTATTACAAGACGCAGATATTTCAATTGGCGGAGTATTTAGGGGTCCCGGAGGAGATTCGGAGCAGGACGCCCTCGACGGAGACGTATCCCTCGGAGGTAAGCCAGGAGGAGTTTTTCTTTGGCTTGGACTTTGCGACCCTGGATTTATTGTGGTTAGCCAAGGAGGGCAACTATAATCCGGCGGAGGTAGCCGGGGAGATGGGCCTAACACCAGACCAGGTGAAGAATGTCTGGCGGGACTTAGACCAGAAACGGCGCACCACCGAATACCTCAGAATGCCGCCGATATAACATAAAATACAATCTTCAAAATAAAACTGCCGGTTACAATTACTTGTATCCGGCAGTAATCATTTTTAAAGAAAAATTTAACTCTTTGATATCGCTTTGGCGGCTGATAATCCGGCCAGATAGCCGGTTGAAAAAGCCATCTGAAGATTAAATCCGCCCCAGGGGCCAAGCAGGTCCATCACCTCGCCCGCGAAATAAACATTATCGATTTTTTTCGAGCGCATCGTATCAGGTTCTATTTCTTCGGTGGAGACTCCGCCCAGGACTCCCATCGTTTCATTAAATGGCCGCGGCCGCTTGATAGAAACATGAAAATCTTTCACCCAGAGTAACAGCGATTTTCGTTCGAGCATAGAAAGATTGGCAACCGGTTTATCGGAGTGAATGCGCATGATCTTCGGCATTGCGGCGCGCAGCTTAAGCGGAATGTAACGTTCGAAAAGCGCTCCTACCGTAATTTTAGGTGATGCCTCGATCTGCTGCGCCAGCCATCCGGAAACCTCTTTTTTGCTGACATCAGGAATCATGTCGATATGAATTTCTACCTTATTGCGATTGCTCCCGCTCCAGTTGAGCATCTCGATGATCGCGGCTGAATGAGTTAAAATCATCTCGCCATCGAGACCATACGAAGCGAATCCAAAATTTCCGCGATCTGAAAACTGCAATTTCGAATTTTTATATATATCAATTCGGCAATCGGTGAATTCCGATTCGGCCAACATCTTGCCGTATTTCTCAACTGTCTCAAGCCCGACGTGTGCCGGTTTAATGGGAACAATTGTATGTCCGGCCTTCCGCGCAAATTCGTATCCATCCTGCGTGGCGCCGCGAGACGGCGAGGCCGCCGAGCCACAGGCGATGATAACGCAGGCGGCAGGATATTCTACGGAGTTGACCATGACTCCCGTAACTCGATCTCCGGAAAAGATTAATTCTGAGACCTTAGATGATTTCCGAACTGAAACACCGGCCGTTTCCGCGGCGTCCTTAAGATGATAAGGCACCTCGCCCGCAATTTCCGGCGGGACTGCCAGGTGACTGGTGCCATTTGGAGTAATTTTAATATTCATCGCGGCCAGATGTGCCGAGAGTTCTTTCCATCCAAAAGCCTTCAAAGCTGGTTTAATAAAATTTTCTTTGGGGCCAAAAGCTTTGGCGATTTTATCGAATGGCAAGTCTTCCGAAACGTAGATTATTTGGGGAGGGATCGAAAGGAGTTTTTTTCCGGGTTCAGGATTTTTATCAAACAGGATTACGTTGTTATAATATTTCGCCGCTGTTTGCGCCGCCATCATGCCCGATGGTCCACCGCCCACCACTACAACAGGGCGTTTATTGTCCAGCTTTTTTACCTTTTTTATGCCTGCCATAAATCAGTCTCTATATATTTGAGCTACAAACTTCAGCTATAGCTTTATCTATTATAGCTTTCAATATATATGGCCTTAAAGGCATGTCAAGACAATTTACTTTAAAAAAAAGAACGATATTTTATGGTGAGAATCGCAAATTTTCTCTATGATTTATTCGTGATTTTCATATCGATACCGGCATTAATTTGATTTCGAAAAGCCTCCGCCGCGTTACGAATGGCGTTTTCTTTATCACCTTTAGATCCGGCATAAATAACAGCGCGAGAGATATTGATAATCGCAAGTTTGCCCGTTGAATTGGCGCCATGATCGAGCGATTTTTCCAGATCGCCTCCTTGCGTGCCCACACCCGGGATAAGTATCGGCATATCGTCACCAACAAGATTTCTCACGGCCTTCAACTCGCCGGGCGATGTTGCCCCTACAACCAATCCGATATTATCATATTGATTCCATTCCTTGGCCATCCTGGCGACATAGAGATAAAGATCGGTTGTTGAAATATTAAAAAACTCCGCAAACGTTTTCGCCTTTGATTGCGGAGAAAGGCCTGCTCCTGACGGCGGATCATCGAGAAGTACAATTTTCTTTTGAAGCTCGGCGCTTGACGGATTGGATGTCAGACAGAGAATAAAAGCTCCCTTATCTCGATATTTAATAAAAGGCTCGATCGAATCTTTCCCCAAATAAGGGCTAAGAGTCACCGCGTCGGCGCCAATGATTTCGTAGGCCGATTTGGCATACATCTGGGCTGTATTTCCAATATCGCCTCGCTTGCAATCGAGTATCACCGGGATATGTTCCGGCACCGATTTTACGGTTTGAATAAGAGCCTCCCAGCCTTCCGCTCCCAACGCCTCAAAAAAAGCGGCATTGGGCTTATAGGCGCAGACGAGATCGCTGGTAGCTTCGATAATCTCCCTACAAAAATTTTCTAAGGCTTTGGCGCCTTCTCCAAATTTGGCCGGTATTTGAGCCGGATCGGGATCAAGCCCCACGCACAGCCAACTATTATTTTTCTCGGCAGCCGCCAACAGCTTTTCCCTAAAATTCATTTTCGCCTGACCTTCCCCACGATATCTTTAACACCGCTTTCGCCATGCCTGTCGAGATATTCATTTATTCCATCGATTATTTTAACAGGCGCAAGTGGATCGACAAAGCAAGCAGTCCCGACCTCAACTGCGCGCGCGCCAGCCAGAAGAAATTGAATTGCATCGGATGCGCACATGATTCCCCCGAGGCCGATAATCGGAATATCAACTGACGTAGCTACTTTGTAGACCATTGCTAATGCCACCGGCCGCACGGCTGGACCCGAAAGCCCTCCAAAGCCGTTGGAGAGCCTGAAGGTTCTTTTTTCGATATCGATTGTTGTGCCCACTAAAGTGTTGATGAGAGATACGGCGTCGGCTCCATTGTCAACAACGGCTTTCGCAATTTCCACGATATTGGTGACGTTGGGAGACAGCTTGGCGATAATGGTTCGCGGAAAGCATTTGCGTACCGCGGAAATTACTTTTCCTGCGGGTTCACGATAAGCGCCAAACTCCAGGCCGCCCTCGGCAACATTGGGGCAAGAAATATTGATCTCTAAGGCATCTACGCCGGGGCAAACCGCTAAACGTTCGGAAAGTTTTACATATTCGTCGATGGTGGAGCCGGCGATACTTACAATTCGGGCGGTATCGCGCTGCTCAAGGAACGGAAGCTTCTCCTCGATAAATTTATCTATTCCCACATTGCTGAGGCCAATAGCATTGAGCATACCAGCGTCGGTCTCTACAACTTTCGGTGGCGGATGGCCCTCGCGTGGCAGATAGGTAAGCGATTTGGTAACCACTCCTCCTAAACGCGAGATATCGAATACCTGATCGGCCTCCTCGCCGTATGAGAAACAGCCGCTGGCCGTCAGGACAGGATTTTTTAGACGAAGCGAGCCGATATTTACCGAAAGATCCGCCATTACCAAATCACCTCCCCTACGCCAAATACCGGGCCATCGACACATACTCTTTTTAGATGATAGTTGCGGTTGTCGTCAGTGGGAGGCGAATCAGGATCGGGATATGTTTTCACAGCGCATCCGGAACATATTCCATAGCCGCACGGCATCAGGGCCTCCAGCGATAAATGCCCCCTTATCTTTCTCTCAATAAGAAGATTGTCCGCGGCTTGCAGCATTGCCGATGGTCCGCAAGCGTAAACAACGGGGTTAGCGTGATGGGCCAAATTTTGCTCCAGGAAATTTACGACATGTCCCTTATACCCTTCGCTGCCGTCATCCGTACAGATTACGAGTTTCATTCCGAGCTTGTTGAGGTCTCTTTCCCTGAGAAGCTCTGAGCGGCTCTTCGCTCCTGATACAAATGTGATATTTTCAGCAGGATATCCGCTATCAATAGAATGTTTTGCCAGAAAATAAAGCGGTGGGAATCCAATTCCACCGGCGGCCATAACGATCTCTCGTCCCGGCGGCAATTTCGGAAATCCATTTCCCAATGGTCCGAAGAGATGGACTTTTTGACCGGGCAGCCTGGCAGCCATGAGCGAGGTTCCCCCGCCAAAGACCTTGAAGAGAATTGCGATCTTGCCGGTTGCCGGGTCGGCCTGATGAATAGAAAAAGGCCTGGGCCAGAGAGGAGCGCAGGTATCATTCGTGCGAGCCTGGATAAATTGTCCGGGCACGGCTTTTCCCGCGATCTCCGGGGCCTCAAACACTAACTTAAATATTGATTGCGAGATTTCCTCTTTTGAGAGGATTAAATAATGTCCGCTAAATTTGGTTGGATTTATCAGGGTCCTTGTTCCTGTCTTCTTAAATATGGGTTATCAAATTGGGTAATATTGGGCCGTTTGAAAACAAGGCTATATTGGAAATAATCGTTAAGCTGCGAAAGCTCCAGATTCGAAACATCAAATTCAGTGGTCATAAGCGCCGCGGTAGCCGATGAATCTATTGCATATTCCCCGGACGGGCCGATAATTTCATAATCGCGCACTTTGCCGGTAACCTCGAGCCTGATCTTGAAGATTACCTTTCCCTTTAAATCTCTATTGTAGAGTGCCTCGGGGTACATAAACACGCCCGGAGTCTTTACCGGAGGCGCCAGGGTAAGCCCCAGGGCAACCTGGTTTGTGGAATCGGGATTTTGATCTGGTTGAGAGGTTGTGTCTGGCGCCGGTTCATCCCGGGCCGGAGTTTTGGGTTTGGGGCTTTTAACGGGGGCCGCGGTTAGTCGATCTTTTGCGGCTGCACCGAAAATAGTTTGAGGGAAATCTCTGGCCACGGCCGAATAGGCATAATAGGCAGAACTATCCTCGACATTTACGACCTCTTCCAGTATCAACGCCACGGCGTATGAGGCCATAGGGGCAAGGTCGGGGAAATTTGCCGCGATATATTTGTACAGGGCGATCCCTGAGTCGGGCATGTCCGCCTGGTAAACTAAACTTTCCGCCGCAGCATAGAGGCCCATCGCGTTGTTGGATATATCAATCGGGCTGTTCAGTATTTCGGCCGCCTGAGCCGCTTGAGGCGATTTGGCATAATCTTTCAATAGACGCCTTAAATAAATATTTGCTTTGGCGGTATCGGATCTTTGAATCTCAATTTGGGCCGCTGCCAGAAGCGCCCGAGGCGCGTAGGCAGAAGTTGGGTATTCATTGACGATTAAGATATACTCTTGCAAGGCCGAATCGGGCCGGTTGAGTTCGTAAGCGTATAGCTCTGAGAGAAGAAATCTGGTTTCGATACCAGCGCTAACAATTGACTGTCGGACACTATCGTCATAAGCCTGATCGATTGATTTTCCGCCGGCAGTGCCCGTGGAGATTTGCGGCTGCGATCTTCCTGCAGTATCCGGCATTGGACCTATTATCGAAGGTGCGGGCTGAGGCTTGATATTAGCCGCTAAAACCGGCTTGGGTCCGATAAATTGCGTTTGGGGCCCGATAAAGTTCGGCTCAATCGGTAATGAAACTGATGGTTTATTAATATCTCCCAAAGCCAAAACGGTTGTGTCCTGCAAGGGGCCGATAAATTTTATTGGATTGGCTATCGTGGTTTTGGGAGCATTAATCGGCGGCGCATCCGGGGTCCCCAGCGAATTTAGCTCATCAACCATTTTTAATGAGTCGGCGCGCTGTAATTGGGCCTGGTAGTTTTCGAGCTTGGCAATTTGGGCCGAACGCGCCAGCGCTAATCCGCGGAACTCCGATTCGGGAAATTCAGATTGCGCTTTGGTGAAAGCATCTTTGGCGGCGGCTAAATCAAATTTGTCATTTTGATAAATAAGGCCAAGTCTGTAGTATGCTTCGGCGGAGGCATTAGTCCTTGGGTTCTTGGTGGTAACATCAGTGTATAGCGCCACGGCCTTATCAACTTGCTTCATGAGATAAAAACCATCAGCGGTTTTATTGCTGATTTCGCCCGCCCTGTTCAGGAATCTCTGATCTTTGCTGAGAGCTTCGAGAATCTTCATTCCCAGGACAAGAGAATCACTTTCAAGCGCCATGCCCGCCGCAGAAATTGAAGCATCGAAATATAATCCTTTGGCAGGTTTGTGATCCAATACTGATTTGTAAGCATTATAGGCAGGCCAGTAATCGAGATGCCTTTCGTTGCAGAGGCCGATATAATAAGCTGCAACGGCCGACGAATCGCCGGAATATTTATCCAGATATTGCGCGAAAAGGGCAATTGCATCAGAATAGTTTTCATCGTTCATGTTCATGACGCCCTTAGCGAAAACGACATCTCCCAGATAGGGGCTCTTTTTGGGAGCATTCTCGATGGTTGCAAAGGCCGAGAGGGCTTGTTCGTTGTGGTCCATATTCATTTGACAGATACCCATATAATAGTAGCATCTGTCGGCGAATTTGGAATCGGGATGATTTGTTACCAATTCTTTGAATTTTCGATCGGCGGTGACATAATCACCCATGCTGAAATAGGATTTGCCAATCAGCCAGATGGCATCGGGCACCCATTTGGAATTAGGATGAAAGGTGATGACTTTGTTGGCCTTATCGATAGCATCCTTATAGAGAACCCTAGCCTCCGGGGCGACATTTGATTCGTTGGGCGATTGCTGTGGAGCAGTTCCCGCCCGCGAAGGTTGATTTGGGTTACGCCCGGGGGCGGTTTGTTGGTCTGCTTTAGTTCGCAGGCTCTCCGCCTGCTTTTGTTCGGCCTGATTGAATTTCTTTTGGGCCATGAAGAAGGCATTATAATAAACGCAGCCGGAGAGAAATATTACTGAGGTTAGAGATAGGATTATCCCCAAGCGATGACGCATAGATAACATCCTAATTACAATATATATCTATTGAGAGCGCCTGTTCCAAATAAAATCTTTAGGGGCGCTAACGCCAGAACGACTATCGCCGTAATATCTTGATATGTGGTCGTTTATGTGGTTGGCCAGATCAGATAAACTGCTTCAATTACGATCTTGAATATGGCCCCGACCTGTGTTTGCTATCGGTAAAATTAAAACCAGCTCCAGGCCTCGACACGAAACCAGCGAACCACACGCCAGAGAAGGATTTTATATATCGGCCATTTGCCGCAATAAATCTTGGCGCGGCCAGTCATGCCGGGTTTCATCAGGCCCAATGTATTGGGAGCCTTGGCGGTTACTATAAATACTTGTTGAACATTATCTTGCTCTGTCTGACCGGATATTTTAGTCACTATGCCATCGAGAGTCTCGCCCGGGTAGCCCATCACTTTAAGCTTTACGGGTTGACCGATCTTAATTGGGCTGATCTCCTTTTCTGGCACGAAGATTTTGATTCGCATGGTATCGGTGCGGGCCAGGGTGATGAGATTAGAATCGGCCCGAAGCGCTGTCACCGTGCCATTAAAGGGAGCGCAAATATTGTTGGCGGCAAGTTGATGTTCCAATCTATCGATTTTCGCTTGAATTGCAGCGATATCGGCCTCGGCAATTGAAATCTCTTCCGGCCTCGCCCCGTTTTCCTGTAACCGTTTTTGATTTTGATAGAAGCTAAGCTCCGACTTCAATATTTCGTTAGATGTGCGGTCGCTTTCAAGCTGTTGCGCGGGTATCATTCCTTTAGCAGAAAGTTCCACAGACCGCGCCAGGTCGGATTTCGATTTCTCAATCTTCATTTTAACCTGCTCGATCAGATCCTCGGTCTGGGAAATCTCCTCCGGGCGAGGCCCTTTCTTGAGCAGTTCAAGCTGTGATTTAGCTCGATTAAGATTGGCGCGAGATTCGGCAAGCTGGGCCACAGATTCCGTTGAGCCGATCTTGGCGATAAGTTGGCCGGTTACTACAGCGTCACCCTCGTTAACCTGCGGGTCGATTGAAAGAACATCGAGATCCAGCCCGGAAAGATTCAGGCGCTGGACGCTTTTTTCGCCGGAACCGCGATCGAGCATCATTTCCACGCTGGTGGGGTCACTTGATGTCACGGTCAGTGATTCGATTGGATAGATCAGGCAGTTTTGAGAGATTTTGAAGTTGATTCTCACCACAAGCGAGATCAAAATAAAGCCCGCAACAAGCACCAGAATGATGATCCAATTTCGGGGTCTTAGGATATTTCCTTTTTCGCTCATAAGCAGATTCCAAAAACCAGTCTTTTTTAATGCTTCAACCATCGTATATAGCATCACTCCATAGAAAATTGCCACTCCCAAAACGCCTATATGAGAAAAAAGAAATTTCGAGGTTTTAATAAAAACATAGCCAAAAAAGCCTGTCGAATAAAGCATAGCAGCCAGACCATACCAACTATATATAACTGTCTCCCTCCTGGGAAATTCTTTCTGCGGGTAATCAGGTGAGAAAATGCGAAATATGCGCTGTTTCCAATAAGCAAAGGCTCTGGCTCTCAGGTTAGGTATACCCCAGTAATCGACCAGATAATAGTAGCCGTCAAGCTTAAGCAGCGGATTAAGGTTGAATATCACCAAAAGGAAAGAGAGCATGACGATAATCAAAGCGGCGTGGTTGAAAATCGTTTCCGGCGCCATTACGCTCCAAACTACCATGGCAATCGCCCAGATCAGGATTTGATTTTGAATGCCAGCCGCTGTCACCGCCATGCGTTTCTTTTTATCAGGGAAGAGGTAAGCGTCGGAAATATTGGTATAAAACGAAAGCAGCGAGTAGAGCAGTAAAAAGCCCATCTCCGAGACCTTGCCTCCATAAAGCTTACAGGCATACCCATGAGACAATTCGTGTATCATGGTAACAAGAATGACCGTGATATAAATCAAGGGGATCCATCCCGGTCCAATCATCTTAATCTGCTGTGAAAGCTCCAAACGGTTCGAGAGGAACAGCACTATCGCTAGAAGAATCAACCCCAGATAGACTGGAAACATATATCGGGAATAAAGCCACTTTACATAAGGCAAGGACCGCTCAAGGAAACTATCCGGATTAAAGGCCTTAATTTTAATAAAGAGGATTTTTTGAAGGAGCGGACGTTGATTCCAGAGATTGGGCGCCGAAGCGACCGCCGGTCCGCCATCAGCCTCAAAGAGGCCCAGCGATGCTAATCGTTCATAGAATTTCGAAATATCATCGCCCGAAACAAGGGTGCCGAATTTTTCGGAGAAAGCGGATGCGATATCATCGAAAGTCCGGGTGGAATCAAACAGGTTCGCGATAAAATGTTCTTTTTCCTTAAGTTTAAAAAACCGTCCAGAATCGGGATCTTTGACAATAAAATATACCAGCCCGTTTTCGGTTTGGCGGGAGATGATAAGATTTGATTTTAGCTTTGGCCCGGGCGTGTCGATTGGTCCCTCCGAACCAGCCCCCTGTTAAAAATAGAAATAGCACGATATTAGTCAATAACAATCTGCATGGGGTTCCGCCTCCTGACCCAAAGGGTCAGGAGCAAGAAATCCGATTGGCCATCGCGCCAATCGGATTTCCGCGTCCCGATCATCGATCGAGACGAGCGGAACCCCGCTCTCAATTCTCCGGAGAGAGCGCGAAAAACCGCTTGTGTTCTGCTACTAATCGAGATATGTTTATCCCTGTTCTTGGGGCGGCGTGATAATATCCCAAATGGATCAATAGTGGGAAGCTCTCAAACCGGCGCTCTGGGGTATTTTGCCTCGAATCTCAAAGTAATCAATCTCGATGGCGTGGTAAACAAGCGTTGTTTCGAGGCCCTGAAAGAAAAGAAGGATATAGAATATATTAGACAAATGAAGATCGAATATATAATCGGCAGGCAGGAGAATATTGATTTTATAAGGCGTGAATCGGCCAGCATCAAGCCAGACGACCTGGTGTTTATAAGGTCAATCGATAGTTTTAAATCGTGGTGGGATACCTGGCATCTATACGGCGTGAAATATTAAAATTTCCGGCGCTGAGGAGCATTCAGAACATATAGCATTTGTTTTTAGCTTCGAATGGAATAAATCCCCCAGCGGTTCGTAATAGATTTGATAAACAACTTATTTATTTTTTATGGGAGGAGTAATGAACTCGATAACATCAAAATTGATCCTTGTGATGGCGCTCCTTTTGTCGCTGACGCTGCCTGCCTTCGCCGAGCAAAAGTCCGATTCTCGCACCATAAGCGTAACGGGTGACGCCGAAATTAAGGTCGTGCCGGACAGGGTTGTTATTATGGTTGGAGTTGAAAAGGTCGATTCTGTAATGAATGTGGCCAAAAGGCAAAACGAAAAACTTGTCAAGGACGCGATTGCTGCCGCTATGAAAGATGGCGTCCTGGAAAAAGACATCACGACGGAATATTTCGATGTTGCACCCAAATATGATAATCATGAGGTTTTCATCGGTTATCAGGTTCGGCGGAGGTTGTCCATCACCCTAAAAGATATCACCAAATACGAAACCCTGATGAGCGACCTTTTGGATACGGGTATAATAAACATTCAAAGCGTTCAATTTCAAACCAGCGAGCTTCGTAAGTATCGTGACCAGGCGCGCGCCAACGCGATAAAGGCAGCCGTGGAAAAAGCGCAGGCGCTAACGGCGGAGCTGGGGTTGAAAGTTGGCAAGGCCCATTCAATATCGGAGGGCTATTCAAGCTGGTATTCCGGGTATGGCGGATGGTATGACTATGGCTATTATGGCAGCCGTTACATGTCTCAAAATGTAGTTCAAAATGCCCCATCATCGCAATCGGATGAAAATCCCATCGCCCTGGGGACTATTAGTGTCAGGGCCTCGGTTTCGGCCAGCTTTGATTTA
Organism: uncultured candidate division Zixibacteria bacterium; assembly: GCA_963801605.1. Taxonomy (GTDB): domain Bacteria; phylum Zixibacteria; class MSB-5A5; order UBA10806; family UBA10806; genus UBA10806. Next base: position 460,212 of record CAWDFP010000006.1, on the reverse strand, counting down.
GAATAGTATGCGACTTATTTGATTAAATTAATCGGACAGTGCGAAGTGGTTATATTTGTGATGTCTGATGGTATTTAATAATCTACAACAACGAATCGCCCTTTATATTTTTATTTACCTGATTGGGTAATTCGATTTCGGTGGATTCACCATTGTCGTTGGCAATTTTGGGTAGGATATTGCCTTCTTTATTAAGCTGATCGATCTTCTTTAATCTGGCTATCGAGCATTTTCTTACGAGTGCCGGTTAATTTATCAAATTCATCTTTAGCCGAATCAAGCTTTTCACCCATATTGTTCATACAAGCAACGAATTTCCCCCATTGCTGCGAGAAACCCGCTAAAAGCGCCTGAATTTCAGTCGACGATTTTCGCAGATTGAAATTATCGATAGCCTGGCGAATCAGGGCCAGCATGGCATATAACGTTAGCGGTGAACAAAGCACCACTTTCTGCTTGAGCGCATCATCGAGGATTGTCGAATCGCACTCGTGAATGAATGCGTAAACCTGCTCGTTAGGGATAAAAACTAAGACATAATCCACGGTATTATCATCGGGGTTGATATAATCTCGAGTGGTAACTTCTTTAATCCGGGCGCGCACCGATGTCAGAAATATCTTTTTAGCGCTTTCGCGCTGAGGATCGCCCTCGGCGTTGAGAAATTCGAGGTAACGTCTGATCGGAAATTTGACATCCATGTTGACCTTGAGGTTTTCAGGAAGAATGAACGTAAAATCGGGACGCGATCTCCCGCCCTCGATCTGCCGCTGTTTGATATAGCTGACGCCTTCCACCAAGCCCACATGCCGAAGGATATCCTCCGCGATTCGCTCGCCCCACTGCCCGCGTTGCTGCGAGCCGGAAAGGGCAATACGTAATAGATCGGTCGTTTTTCTGAGATTTTCGCTTTGGGTTGGGCGATATTGCTGATAGCCGATGAAACTTGCCCATATTTTTCGGGGACGGCCTGATTGATCTCGGTCATAAGCTTCTGGACTTTCTCCATTCGCTCCTGCATCTCTTTGGAGAGGCTCGACAGCGATTGATCAATCAACTGCTTCTTGCTTTCGAGTTCGGCTGAGCTTTCAGATGTTTTAGCATCGAGAGTTTGTTTGGCGAGTTCTATCAGTTGGCTTGTCGATTGGCTGGCAACCTCGAAAAAGGCGGCTTTGGATGCGTTTATGACCTCGTCCTTCTTGAGAGCCAGCTCGTCATCAGATTTTTTCTGTATAATAGTATGAACCGCAAACGCGATGATTACGCCAAAGATGGTTCCGACGATAAAAATCAAAATTGAGGTCACAGGCATTACTCCCAAATTAAAAGCAACTTTATCGTTTAGCTATATTACCGATTTTCTATTGGAGGGTCAAGGTTTGTCTGAATTTCTAATTTTTGGCCCACCACCACCAGTAGATATCGCTACCATCAACAATTAGAGTTTTGGGTCTATCCATGTTTACGCGGCCGGAAATTATCAAAGCCAGCACCTCGGTCGGCCCCGGATTCGTGACCGAATAAAGCCTGTAGTCGTATTCGCCGGCCGTAACGGCGCTCGATTCTCTGGTCAGGCCGCAGACATTAACGGCAGTATATCCCACAATTAAGCGCAGACAAGTGGAGGTAAGATAATTCTGATATTGCAGGGTGACAGCATGGGTAAGCGGTTGTGGCGCCGTGGGCTTTTTCTTGCCACAGGAAAACAGGGATACCACAACTAGCAAAATTACAATTATAGGGTAATAAGGTTTACGCATTTCATCTCCTGTGCTTGAGATGTTGGGACCTGAAGCCGCGGCGTTGATATTCTACGGCGCGTTACAATCAAAGATAAGCTTTACAATATTATATAATATTGGGATTTCAAGCGCCAGAAGAAAAGCGTGCGCTCGAAATATCAGTCCTCTGCCCCCGATAAGTTGCGTGTCAGGACCTATGCAGACCGATTGGGTTTTTGGATCTTGACAGTAACGCCAATCATGTCTATATTGATTCCGTCTTAGACATCCTTTGAGTTTGTACTGCAACGTTTTCCAATTTTCGAACGGGGATTGGAGGAATTATGTCGTCCTATTTACGGATCATAAACTATCTTGTTTTCGCATCCTGCATTGTGATAATTCTGGCCTGCGGAAAAGATAAAACAATACAGCCGCCTGTAAACCAGGCGCCCAGTGTTCCATCAAATCCATCTCCTGCCATGGATGCTACCGGCGTAGGCACCAGCCTTACGCTCAGGTGGCACAGTTATGATTCGGATTATGACACCATCAAATACGATGTCTATTTCGATACTTTAGCCAATCCGGGAGTCATATCCTCCGGGCAGTTGGATTCAACTTACGCCCTCGATAGTATTGAGGTCAGCAGAGATTATTATTGGAAAATCGTAGCTATCGATGAGCACGACAGCGCTACGGCCTCGCCTGTCTGGCATTTTTCCACGGTGCCTGGTCAGGAGCGGATAGCTTATCTATTCAATAGTGGTGGACATACCGTTATTCGTATAATGAACGCCGATGGCGCGGGCCCGCATGTTATCCTTGATACTTTGGATCTGTTTTTTTCCGGTCTGACATTCTCAAATGATGGTTCGAAATTAGTTTTTGGCCGAGTGAGTGGGGGTATTTATACAGCAAACCATGACGGCACCGGCCTGTTTCAAGTAATAAGTGACAATTGGGTCTCAGAACCGGTCTGGTCTCCAGACGGCAGTCAAATAGCTTATGTCGTAGAGGGCGATAATGAGGTTTTTCACGGAGCCGTTTGGGTAGTCGACGCCAATGGTGAAAATCCGCATCAGATTACGAGATATCGTATTCCCAATTGGGAAAGCGAGAAGATAGCCTGGTCAATGCAGGGCCAGATCGCATTCCCAAGCGATAGTGTAGCCGAATATGGTTATGCAATTTATACCGTTAATTCAGATGGGACAAATTTGCGGCAAATCAGTCACAACACTTATTATGATTCACAGCCCGCCTGGTCGCATGATGGCGCCAACATTGCATTTGTAAGATATGTGCCTGAGTTAGACACTTACCAAATTTTTGTGATGAACTCCGATGGCTCTAATGTGCATAATGTCCAAAATTCGCAATCCGGATCCAATCCATGCTGGTCTCCCGATGATAGCCAGATTGCATATTGCACATCTGATGCCGGGGGAACAAATATCGAAATTTATGTCATGAATGCAGATGGCTCCAATCCGATGAGCATTACTAACAGCCCTTTCTATAACGGCAACCCATCTTGGGCGCCGTATAGCAGGTGATATGATATTGTAGTGCAGGACGGCAATTTCCTTGCGGGAAAGAATTCGTGGTGCCGGCCCTATGAATGCGGAGGCATTTTATTGATGAATATATCTATTTCAGAAATAATACTACGTTTTAGGGAGATTCATTATGGCAGATGACTATATTACATGTCCAAATTGCAGTGCAAAAATTCAATTAACGCAAGCCCTTACACTCAATATCGAAGAGAGATTAAGAAAGGATATCGCTGGGGAGTATGACATAATAGCAGAAAAAGAGCGCGTAAAAATTGAAAAGGAAGCGAAAATCACGGCCGAGAAAGAAGTCTCAGTCAGAATGTTAGATCTTCAGGAGGAAGTTAAGGAAAAATCGGGAAAATTGAAAGGGCTTGAAGAACAGGAGCTTGCTTTAAGGAAAGACAAACGTCAATTAGAAGAGAGAGCGGAGAATCTTGAGTTAGAGGTCGCTAGAAAAATCGATGAGGAAACAGAAAAAATAAAAAACGCGGCAACCGAGAAGGCGCTTGAATCCTATCGGCTTAAGGAAAAAGAAAAAGACCTGCAAATTGAAGGATTTAAAAAACAATTGGATGACCTCAATAGGAAACTCGAACAAAGATCTCAGCAGGCCCAGGGCGAAGCTCAAGAAGTGGAACTTGAAGAAATATTACGGCAAAAATTCCCATATGATGAAATAACCCCAGTAAATAAGGGCAAGAAGGGGGCGGACGTACTGCAAATTGTAAATTCCTCTTCCGGGAAAAACTGCGGAATTATTATATGGGAATCCAAACGAACCCAAGCATGGTCGAATGGTTGGGTTGATAAAATAAAAGAGAACCAGAGAGACGAAAAGGCAGATATAGCGGTTATCGTAACTGCTACGCTCCCCAAGGATATAAATAGATTTGATCTTGTTAAGGGAGTCTGGATTACTGACCTTCCTTGCACTCTAGCCCTTGCGACCGCCCTTCGCGAAAATTTGATTGGCATATCTATGTCACGTCTTGCCCAAGTAGGGAAAAGTCAAAAAATGGATTTGCTATTTGAGTATTTATCGGGTCCGGAATTTGGCCAACGTGTTCAGGCTATCGCTGAAGCATTTGTTGCTTTAAAGAAAGACCTTGGAGATGAAAAAAGGGCTTTCGAGAAAATGTGGTCAAAAAGGGAGAAACAGCTTGAATTGGTTATTAAAAACACTGCTGGCATGTATGGCGATGTTCAAGGTATAATAGGTAGCTCTTTGGCGGAATTACCTATCCTAGAATTGCCCGCAGGTGATGATGCTGGAAAAACGGATGAGGATTTACCGTTTTGAGCGCAATCATTAATTTTATCGGCTTAAAGCCAAAACGCAATAAAGTATTATGGACAAAAGCGTAGAAGATGATATTGTTAATATAACTGGTCGAATTAATATTTCGCCTGAAACAATTGAAGAAGCGGCAAGGCTTTTTTATAATACTTGGACATACGCAACTACAATTAAAAACTCCTGCACGTATTTGAAAATTAGATATTCCACTGGCAGATATTTATATCTATATTTTAGTGAAAATCTTGGGTTACCTGATGCGCGCGACAAATTAGTTAGTTATAAAATAGTAAAAAAAATATTGGGCAACTGCATACCAAACGAAGACAATTATAATAAGGCTATTTTTATACTTGATGAAACCATTTCACATTATGGTCGTGAAAATGCAAGAATGCAATATAAGTTAAAACAATGGTTCGTTGATCAATATTCAGTTAGGCGTCAAAATGATTTGTGTATTTATAATAAATCTGATAACGTAAACACTCCCGCTATCATAAAATATAATACTATATATTTTAGACATGAAAAATATAATTTTATAAAGAAAATTCACTTAACGTCAAAAGAATTAACGCTCTTAAATAAAAATGAAATATCCACAAATTTTTATAAAGTAAAAGCGCTTAAGAAGCTGAATAGAATGTGGTACCAATATGGCGGGCAAAGCGAGGTGTCGTTAATAACGGGTTTACCATTAGCTAGGGTAGGCAAATTAATAAGAGTGGCCTATTTAAATAGAGTAATAAAAATTCAACAGTATCCTAACAGGCCCCTAAAACCCCCAATTATAGAATCAATAAAAATAGCATTTGATTTATATTTAAGAACAGGTAGCCTCGAATCTGCTGGAAACGCGATTGGGACAACAAGAGAATACGTAAGGCAGCTATTAGAAAGGGGTTACGCGAACAGGATAATTCGCGAACGAATTTGGGCAAGGAGTTATAGAAAAGAAAGGATTTCTAGGGCGAAAAAGAGCATTCTGGTAATTCCTAAAATTGAATTAATTAATGAAATTATTGAATTGGGTTCTTGGCGAAAAGTCGCCGAAAAATTGTCATTGAAATATGGCCTGCCAAAATCAATACTAAAACAGGGATTGATTAAATATGGCATCGATATCAAATATATTAAGGAAACCGGCCATAAAATTGCATTATATAATGAATATATAAAATTAGTTTGTAATTACGGCCATCACCCTACCACAACAGAGCTGTCAAAGGATTCTTTTGGTAGAAATTGGATTGTAAAAATGCTTAGAACTTATGGTAGTATCAATTCATTCAGATATCTGTATAATTTGCCTATTCCAAAGGCATCAAATTCATTAACAATGGAACATAATAAGGAAATAATATTTAATTGTATTAAGGAAAGCCCTGAACCGATTAGTAGAGATTCAATAAGAAAAATTACTGGTTTTAAGCAGACTTCAGTTTATGTTTATACATCGAGTTTGGTGAATGATAATAAAATAAAAGTAGAAAAAAAGATCAAATTAAAATGCTTCTTTAGTGTTAACCCAAGTTACAAATAAGTTATTTGGATAATTGACTTTTAGATCAACTTCTATAACAAAAAAAGGGCGTCCCATCTCTGGTCCGCCCTTTGGTGTTTCTATCGGAATTTCCTAAATCCCAATCACCTTATTAATCTGCTTCTGGACATCGTCCTTGTCGCCGGCGCCGAGATTGATGAAGTACGGCTTGGCAATCGAGAAGAGCTTCTCGTAGAATCGGCGACGGGCATCGATCCTATCGCTGCCGTTGGTCAGCAGATGCGGGTTGAAGAACGGTTCCGAGCGCATCGGGCCGGAGACCGACATCCCCTCCTCGCAGAAACGAACCGCTTCCTCGGTCGAGGGCTTGGTCAGCATCGGGGTGATCGGATCGTTCTTGAGCAGGAAGATATGCTTCAAGCTGGTGCGCTTGGTATGCTTGGATGCGCCGTCGATCCAGTATGGGTCGAGCATGGCGCGCGAGGTTTTCGAGGCCTCGTAGCAGAACGGCGCTCCGCGGTCCAGACGGCAGTTATCGAGACGCTGGCAGGGGCCGTTGGTGCATTGGTCGCGGCTGGTGATAACGTTCTCGCATTTCGATTTATCGAACAGCGGCGCGAGATCGGGATATTTCTCGACGAAATTAGTCTGCATGTAAAGCTTGCGTTCCGGCGCGTCGGCAATTGCTTCTTTGCGAATTGAGACGCACAAAAACGATATCATCGGTCACCAATTTCGATTTGGGATGGCGCAGCATGATTGGCGAAGAAGGTCGCCTTGCCGGTGCCCTTGGGGGCAATCAGCATAACGCCATCTCCGCCGAAATCAAGCCCCAGCCCACGCACCGAGTAAGTGTTCGAAAGGCGCGAGGTGATATCATCAGCCATCCCGAGCGCCAGCGAACGAAGCTGGGCGTAGTAAGCCGACTTGAAGAATACCGCGGTCTTGGTTTCGGAACTATAATAAGCGCGAGGCTCGCGGCCGGCAATCCAGCCCACAGCGTAAATAACGCCGTGCGGTTCGAGATCGGTTTCGAGCTGGCCGGGATACCAGTTCTCGTGCCAGAAATCGTAAAGATGCGGAAGGTTGGTGCGAAGCTGAATTATCACGCCCAGGATATTGGCGTTCCACTCGTAATATTCTTTGTTCTTGGCCAGATGGTTTTCGGCCTCGGCCACTAACGCGTCGCGCAGCTCCGGCCCGACATGAACCTCGGTTTCCACGAACTCTTTCACCTTCGTTTCGGTGTTATTGAGCGAAATCATCTTGGTTTCGCGGGTCGGTTCGAGTTTGGCCAGCGCCTTGGAGATACGGTCCATCGATTTGACGATATTCTCCATCGAGGTGGCATACGACAGCCGAATAAATCCCTCGGCTCCGAACGCCTCTCCCGGCACCACCGCCACATGCGCCTGCTTGAGCAGATAATATGCCATGCCATACGAATTGCGAATCTGGGTTCCCTCATGCTCCTTGTTGAAATACGATTTCACATTGGGGAACAGATAGAACGCGCCGCGCGGCTCGTAACAGGATACGCCCGGCATCTTTCGCAGACGGTCAATCATATAGTTGCGGCGGATTTGGAATTCGGTTGTCATTCGGCGAATCTCATGCTGAGGCCCGGTTGAGCGCTTCGAGGGCCGCCATCTGCGAGATCGAGGATGCATTCGAGGTGCTATGCGATTGCACTTTCGACATGCCCATAATGACATCTTTGGGTCCGGCCGCGTAACCGATACGCCAACCGGTCATCGAATATGCTTTCGAGACGCCATTAATTACGATCGTGTTTCTCTTTTATCTTTTTACCAAGCGAGGCAAACGAGGTGAAGCTGAAACCATCGTAGATCAGCTTCTCGTAAATTTCATCGGCGATAACGACAATGCCCTCGTCAACGGCAATCTTGGCAAGCTCCATCAACTCATCTTTGGTATAGGCCGCTCCGGTAGGATTGCAGGGGTTATTGAGGAAGAGGGCTTTGGTCGATGGTGAGATCGCGGCTGATAGCTCTTTCGGCGTGATACGGAAACCATTTTCCTCTTTGGTGTTGACATAAACCGGCACACCCTTGGCGAGTTCCACCATTGCCGGATAGCTCACCCAGTAAGGCGCGGGGATAATCGCTTCCTCACCTTTGTTGAAGAGAGCCACGCAGAGGTTGTAGAGGCAGTTTTTCGCGCCTGAGGAAACGATGACCTCGATCCGGCTCGTACTCGACTCCGTTTTCCTCTTTTAGCTTTTTGCAGATCGCCTTGCGCAGCGGCAGGATACCATCGTTGGCAGTGTACTTAGTGAAGTTGTCGTCGATCGCTTTCTTGGCGGCCTGCTTGATATTTTCCGGTGTTGGGAAATCGGGTTCGCCCACCGAAAGATCGACCACGTCGATCCCCTCGGCTTTCAGGCTCTTGGCCTTGGCCGAGATTTTAAGTGTCGGCGATTCCCCGATTCGTTGTATTCTATCGGCTAACATAAATATATTCCTTTATCTCATTCGTCAATTCGTAAGGAAGGAAAAGAGTCAGGTCGCAGGCGACCTGACCTACAATCTCCTTAAAAGCCTATTTCGCCATTCTCCGTTTTTCTTGCCATGCTCGGCTTTTTATCGCGCAGGGCCTGGCCAAAACGCTCCAAAAGCTTCTTGAGATCAACGCCCGAAAGCGATTCTACCACCGTGGGAAGCTGCGCCAGCACATCGGCCACCTGCTTGGTGACCCGTGTCGCGCCGGATGGGCCATTGCCGCCGGAATCGATCATGACGATCTTGTCTACCTTGGATAGCGGCTCGGATACCGCACGGGCCAGTTCCGGCATGACGGAGATGAGCATTTGATATATGGCGGCTTGATTATAATCGGCATATGCCGCGGCTTTGGCTTTCATCGCCTCGGCCTCGGAGTTGCCATATAGACGAATGCCGGCGGCTTTGCCTTTGGCTTCTTCGGCGAGCTTATAGGCGTTGGCGTCGGTCTCGGAGATTATCTGATATTTACGGGCGTCGGCTTGCTTTATAACTGTCGATTCGAGTTCTTTTTCCTTGCGGATAACTTCTTTTTCCTCAAGCTTGATGGCGCTTTCTTTTTCGACCATCTTGACCGAGTACTCTTCCCTCTTGAGTTGTTGATTCATTTTCTGACGTTCAATCTCATAGGAAAGATCGGCCTGGGCCTTCTTGGTATTGATTATAGCGGAATACTCAGCGCGCTTGAGTTCGTAATCGCGGTTAGCTTCGGCGATTTCAGTTTCGGCTTTGAACTTGGCAATGTCAGATTCCTTGCGCGCGGATGCGGCCTTGACAGTCGCTTCCATTTCGGCTTCAGCCTCGGCCACTGCGGCCTCTCCGCGAGCCTGCGCTATCTGCGGCTTGCCCAGCGAATCGATATATCCGACCTTATCGGAGAAATCTTTAAGTGAGTACGAGAGAACAGTTAGGCCCATCCGCGCAAAATCTTTCGACGCCGAATCTTTGACAATTTCGGCAAATTCAGATCGCTTTTTATAAAGCTCCTCAACTGTCATCTTGCCCAGTGCCTCGCGCATGTGGCCCTCGAGAATCTTGGCTGCTACGTCCTTGATACCTTCGCCGCCGGTACCGAGGAACTGCTCGGCGGCCATGCGGATCGAGTACTCGTCGCTGCCGATCTTGACCTGTCCCTGTCCCTGGGCAGTGATATGAATTCCCTGGGCGGTTAGGACTTCGGGAACCTGCAAATCGAGAGTGTAGACCTCGAGCGGCAGAATCTGGGCCGATTCCACGAACGGCTTGACCAGCGTTCCTCCGCCAATATGCATACGATACCCGATTTTCCGTTTGGTGCCGTCGGGATCGGTGACCGTGTGTTTGGCGCCACCCGAAATAATCAGAACCTCATTAGGACCAACTTTGCGATACTGCTTTGCCATCAAGATAAGAATCAGTGCTACCACTACTACGATAGCGCCGATTAGTATCAAAAGCGCGGTGAGGGACATATTGTTCTCCTTTTCACAATCTCAAAAGCCATTAGGCCACATAAATTTTCTAACATTTCCCCGGCTTCAAAGAGCAAAAAAAGCGGAGAAACGGTATCTCCAACAACAGGGCAATATTATAAATATTGTACCCTTGTTTTGCAATAGATTTATCTGCTTAGCCTTATCACTAATTGGTGATATGCGTCTATGTTTTATGCATCAGGATGGAAGGCCTCCGACAACCTGATACATGAGAAGTTATCTTAACAATACCATCTTACGGGCTTCGTCGATATGATCGCCCTGAAACCGATAAAAATACACCCCCGATGGCGCTTCTGCCCCGCTTTGATTATTGCCATCCCAGACAATCATATGTTCACCTGCCTCAAACCGCTGATCCGCTAACAATCGCACTCTTCTTCCGAGTATATCAAAAATCTCTAGCCGCACATGTTGGGCGGATGGGAGGGTAAAAGAGATAGTGGTGGAGGGGTTGAAGGGATTGGGGTAGGATTGAAATAGAGAATAAACCGATGGCGGGCTCAATGGATCTGAAACAGAAGCTGGAATAAATCTGAAAATAAGAAGCGAGTCAGTATCAGCGATATAAATATATTCACCTGAAATATACAGGTCGGCGGCATAGGCGGGCAAGGTCAAGCGCGATAACTCGGTACAACTATCGCCGGTCGCTATGTCAATTACCGATAATCCATTTCTGCCCAGAGTGGCAAATGCGTATCCAAATCCGGCAAAGATATTGGTGATTCCCGATAACGCCAAGTGGCGGGGCGGATAAATGAAATTTCCCGGCGTAGATATATCCCAGATGTTAAAATAGTACGGTTGATTTACCACATAAAGGTCGTTGCCATCGATAAACAGCCGACTGCAAAACATATTCTCAGTCACATAATTGGCCAATACTGGATTTGCCGGATTGGAAATATCGATTGAAACAAGCATATCCGATTCCACCCGCCATCCTATTAAATAGACATAATTCGCGCTTTGGGCGAGAGCCTCATTGGTGCCGCTAAAATGAAGATTGCCAAGCTCTGTCGGATTTACGGAATTGGAGATATCGAGAATTCGAAAATGTGAATAATCCAAAAAATAAGCATGTGCCCCCGATACCTTGACATCCTTGGCGGGTGCCTCTCCGGTAAAGTGTGAAACTATGATCGGATTTTGCCGATCAGAAATATTGACAATTTGCAAGCCCGAATCGGCGGTTATATAGGCGTAATCGCCTTCGATATTGAACCTGCCGGGCCGGCCGGGAATGACGATACTACCTTTAAGAGAAGGCGAGGTTTTATCGATAACATCGAGAATAACAAAAATAGTGTCATCGATAATATAAGCGAAATCGCCGTTTACAACCACCCTGTTTGCCACAGTTGCCGGAAAAGAGCCGACCTGCTGCAATTCCTGGCCCGGCGCGATAGAGGAAAAAAGCGTCGTAATTATTATAACCCAAAATAATCGCATCTATCCCCCTTACTTGAGAAACATGCATCCTCTTGACTGCCTGAAATTGCCCATTTGAATAATGTAAAAATACACACCCGATGTAACATCCCCCGCATCCCACACCGCCTGATGCTCTCCTGCCTGCTCTATTCCTTCAACCAACGTCGCCACCTTTTGCCCCATGATATCGTAGATGGTTAAAGTAACAGATCCCGCTTCCGGCAGATTGTAGCTTATGGTTGTTTGGGCATTAAAAGGATTTGGGTAGTTTTGAAGAAGAGTAAATTGCTTAGGAATTTGATTTCCGTCCGCTGCGGCGAGCGGCCCGATAATTATCTGCCCCGGCACGAACACCGGATTATTGCCGAAACTGAAAGCCCCCAAGGTATCAATGTCAACAGTTTGAGGCGGGGTCCCCGGCGCGATTATAAAATGCAATGTAATTATATTTATCCTCTGACCGTTTGTAAAAATCGGAGCCTCATTAAGCGTATCCAATCCTTCAAAACCAAGCAGGCTTATATAGTTAAAATCAATGTTAAGGGAATCATACAGGATGTCCCAGTTGGGCAAGGGTGGGGAGTAATTAATGGATGGACTTAATGAAACACCCCCATACGGCGCGTACCACCTAAGATTTACTGCATAAGCGTAAACCGAATCGAAAGTCACCGCCCAAATTCTAACATTTGCAGCCGCCGCGCCCGAATCAATATTTGCGCCCTCGATAATCAGGCTGTCCCGCTCCTGGCCCTGGGCAATTGATAGAAAGGTCAGCAAGACGATGATTAAATAAATTAAGGGTTTCATTAGCCTCTCCTCGAGATTTTATCTATCGTATCAACGCCATTCTCTTTATTTGCGAATAATCGCCCGCTGTTAGTTTATAGAAATATATTCCCGACGGCACGTTGTTTCCCGTTTCATCCTGTCCATTCCACGTCAATGAGTATGCCCCGGCCTCAAGGTACCCCTCCAGAAACGCCCGCACTTTTCTGCCCAGGATATCGAATATTGTCAGAGATGTTTCATGTCCATCCTTCAAAGAGAATTCAACTATAGTCGATGGATTGAAGGGGTTTGGATAGTTTTGGCGCAGATCAAAGGTCAATGGCAAACGCTCGTTGCCATCCGTATTTTGGAAAAGCCCAATAAAGATATGGCCGGGCTGGAATGCGGGCACGAAACTTTGGATGCCGTCGGGCAGGCCAAACAGCAGCGAACGATTTCTATCATCGAATGTAGAATCGAGAACGACTGTTTGGTTGGGCGCATTGGGTTCGATCGCGAAACGAAAATCAAGAAGATGGGACCTAACACCGTTTGTATAAAAGAACGTATCACAGGGCAGACCAAGATTCCCAAAACTGATAAAATCGATATACTCTCTGCTTAAATAAACCGTATCGCGATGCGATTCGGGGCAATCCCAGGGCGGATAATATATGGTACCTGTATCGCCATAGACTCCTCCAATTGAGGATGCCCAGCTTATGGCGAAGTGATAGAACATGACCGAATCATCGGTGACCAGGTAGACCGGAATGGTGACATAGCTTATTGATCCAGTTGACTCGGCGAAAGCGGAACCGAGAATAACACTATCCTGCATGACGGGGTCCTGCCCAAACGCTGAAACGCCCAAAAGCAAGATTACTGCCAATAGGCAAAAGATCTTATTCATGTCGGCGCTCCTTTGTAAAGTACGAAAACTCTCGCTGATGAAAAATTACATTACATGGAGCAATGTGTCAAGCATTATTTAATAAAATTATTAAAATATATAAAATGATATTTAAAGCCGGAAATAATAACACTAGAGGCTATCGAGAGCCTTAAATTCGCCTGTTTCGCGAACGATAACCTTATATCCGTCAAGCTCTTTAGGGATTTGCCCCGCTTCGTATTGCGATTTTTGATTTACCATGATTATGATGCAAGGTTTATCTTCGAATTTGGCGATTCCAGCTCCGACTACACCGGGTATCGAAAGCAGGCTGTCACGATGAATATCGAAAACCTGTTCAACCGACCGATTTCTTTCATTGAGCGTCCTGGTATCTTTTTTCTTAACGCAGGCCAGCATTCCCACAAGGAATATTATCACCAGTACTGCCGTCAGGCAGATCGACATATATTTTTTCATCGCGCTGTATTTATAATATTTGATGGAAAAAAACAAGCGAGAATCGCCTTATTTTGGCCGGGTAGGCGAAATTTTTATCGTTGTATTATTCAGGCTTAGTTAAAACCGTGAATTTTACCCGGCATTACCGCCGGTCATTGCCAGGGAATTGAATCGACCTAATACCAGATCTGCTTTTTCAAACTGGTTGATACGAAGCGCGGTTATCTCCTGGCCGTCAGCGCTAATAAAGATCACGGTCGGAACGCCTCTGATGCCGTATTGTGCGATCAGTCCCTTGACCTCATCGGAATTTGCTTTGGTAAGGTCGGCCTTTAGCATCACGAAACCCTGGCTGACAGCAACCACTCGTTTATCGGAGAACGAGAATTTATCGAGTTCCTTACATGGGATACACCAGTCGGCATAGAAATCGATAATCACCGGTTTTTTATCGGATGCGGCTTTGGAGATCGCGTCCGTGGAATATTTTTGCCAGGCGATTCCGCCCTCTTGCACAACCTCTTTGGCGGGGATCCCCCACCAGATCGCCCCCCCGATAAAAATGATTGCGAAAAGATAACGGAAAGCTTTGAATCGCCAGGTTTTGGCAGGAGTCGGTTCGAAAAACCCGAAATAAAGCCCCGCGGCTGTCAGGGCTACTGCTACAATTGAATGATGCAACGGTTTTGGGAGCACAGGATTTAGGAAATAAAGCGCGGCTGCAAATAACAGCCCACCCATAACCTTCTTGGCATAAACCATCCAGGCGCCAGATTTGGGCACTTTCGAAATGAGTCCGGAGAAGGTGCCAAGCGCGATAAAAGGAGTCGCCAACCCGAGGCCAAGAACAAAAAACATGGAAAAACCAAGAATCGGATCGCCTTTTTGTCCTACGAACGCCAGCAGGCTCACGATAAAAGCCGCCAGGCAGGGGGCCGCCGCGATCCCCATAGTGAGGCCCATTAAAGCTGCTCCGGCCACCCCGCGCCTGGAACCGCCGCCTGCCAAATTCATTAACCAGCCCGGAAGAGCAATTTCGAACAAGCCAAAGGCGTTAAGCCCCATTACAACGCAAAGGGTGGCCAATGCCGCCAGTACCCAACTGCTTTGCAGGGCGGCGCCCATCAGCGAACCTGAAAAGGCAGCAACCGTTCCCACCGCTGCGTAACTTATAGCTATACCCAAACCAAATACCGATGCCATTAAAAGTTGTCTGGTCCACTTGCCCGACGATTGCGAGCCAAAATAACCTATAGTTATTGGAATTATCGGGTAAACACAGGGGTAAGAGTCAGTCCCAGTCCCAAAAGATACATGGCGATAAAGGCCAGGATATATCCATAACGATCAACGAAATCCTGAGCTTTGAAATTCTTCATCATTCCAAAGAACCCGACCTTGCCCTGAGGTGTAGTCTCCGGCGAAGTGGTCGATATGGCGGGGGCAGGTGGCGTAATTTCCGGCGGGATAACCTCCGACATCATACCCAAGGATTTGAATATGTCAACGTGACGACGCCTCCGATACGGTCACTCCCGGAGCAATTTCTATGGGAATCGAGAAAGTCTGAGTGGTTGGCGCTACGCATGAGCGGTCATCGCATGCCTGCGTGATAATTTGCACCGGAATAGAAATTAACCCGGCCGTGGCATCCTTATTTATCAATAATATTACCTTAATCCAAACGGTGCCATCGAATATAGAAAGCGGGGCTTCCGGGCTGAAAGCGAAACGCTTGCTTTTAGCCTCGGGATAAATCAAATTCTCCACGGTAACAGGCGCGTCCTCGCCGAGACTGACCTCGGTGGGGATGAGGAACTCCTCGCCCGGCCTGTTGGAATTGATATGCCAACCGGCGCCAACAGTTACTTTGAGAGCTAAAAAGAGTCTATCGCCCGGCGCGATTTTATCCCGGGATGAGTAAGCCTCGATGGAAACCGGCTCGGCGCTGGAGATAGCATCGGGGGTGTTGGCTTTATCCTGTGCCAATGCGAAGGGCGCTATCCATAATGCTGATATAGTTGTTATGATTGTGAAAAAAGCACTAAGGCTTTTTGGTATACAGCGATCTTTTGCTCTCACGCGCGTTCTCTCTTTTTTTGGTCAATCTTTGATCCGTTTTGCCGGAACGATATATCATTCTTAATACGATTTCCGGCTATCCTTTTTAATATACGCATAAGCCGCATAAGGGGCAAATATTTAGGAAAGTTTTATTGAGACAGAGCAGTATTATAAACGATACAGCATCACATACACCGCAATCCCGCTTATCGAAACAAATATCCAAACCGGCCAGACAATTCGAACGATTTGTTTATGACGATCGAATCGTTCATGAAACGCATAATAAATGGCCATGATTATAAACGGCACCATCATACCGGCCAGAAACACATGGGGAATAAGGATCGTAAAGTAAAGCGGACGAGTCCAATTGTAATGCGCATACGGAACCGAGCCTACCGCGGCATGATAAATTGAATAACTGATAAGAAATAGCATCGATGAGACCATTGCCGAAAGCATAATCCGTTTATGCAGGTCAGCGCGCTGATGCTTAATTTCAAATCGGCCTGTAAAAAGTAAAACCGCGCTTATAAGGTTAAGCAAGGCATTTAAAGTCGGAAGATCCCTTATCGTCATTGACCGGACCGGACCAGTTGATTGATATCCCGCGCCAGAAGTTTCATATCAAGATCATTTAAGCCGTCGTAATAACCTCGTATCCGGGCTTTACCATCGACGAGAGCAAACTTACTGCTATGGCCCTCGGGAAGGTTCTGCGATGATAGCATGAACCCCTTTTCAGAAAGCGTGGCAACCTCATCTATCGGTTTCCAGAGAAATACCCATCGATTATCATTAACGCCCATCGCTCCGGCGTAATTTTGTAGCACTTTCAATGAATCGCGGTCCGGGTCAACAGAGATGGAGACAAACTGCACTTTCCCCACATTGTCATACTGCTGGTAGAGACGAACCATATTGCCGCTCATCAGGGGGCAAGCCTCGCGGCAGGATGTGAATATGAAATCGACGACATTAATTTTGCCTTGCATATCGTGTAAGCCGAAAGGAGTACCATCCTGCTTGACGAATTCAAAATCCGGAACCTGTCCCAATATCGGCAGATTGGAGCGAGACTTAGCCGCGATTGTTATCACCAATAGAGCTGTAATCCCCAGGATAAACGAAACCAGCACCCCGACTAAAAGCACTATTGGAAATTTGTTATCGGGTTTCACGAACACCTCCAAGGCTCTTTCTAAAGGCCAGATATAACACAAACACCGTGCCTATATAAAGACTTGCTATCCAGAGGTGGAAAAGCTGTAAAAGAGACGGTAAGGCGGCCACAAATAGAACAACCCCGATAGTAATTTGGGCCAGCACCAAAAGCATCATCACCCAAATTCCCTCACGAACCAGGCTGGATGGTTCCTTGCTCTGACGAAGAATCATATTTCCCGCATACCAGGTCAAAATAGCCACCAGAAGACCCAGAATAGCATGCATATATGCCTGCGGCCCGCTCTGGCCGACCAGGGCCGCCTTATCCAGAAGCGGATATTTCCCCGCTAAAATCTCAAAGCCGGAACGTACCTGAGTACCAAGAATCACTTGCAGCATGCCAACGGTCCAAAGCACTCCGATCCAGTTTATGACTTGACGAGGGTAGCTGGAGTGTTCCTCTGCCGTGGGATTTTCCAGATAATAAGTTTTTTGAGTTACATAGATTAGAATGCTGGCGATAATGAGGGCGATCACCAAATGCAAAGAGACCAGCAGAGGCTCGAGATTCGAGGCAACTATCTGACCTCCCTGCCAGGCCTGATAACAGACTAACAGAAACGCCGCCAACATTGGATAAATAATTCTCGGATATTTGCGGCAAAAAACTATCGCCAGAATGGCCGTAATTAACACCAGGGTTCCAACCATGACTCCGACCAAACGATTAAAGTATTCGATCCAGGCCAGGATAAAATTGAATTGGCTGGGGTCAGTACCCGGGGGCAGTTGGCTGATATTAGTGGGTGGAAACCATCGACCAAAACATTTAGGCCAATCCGGGCAGCCCATTCCAGCCCCTGAAACGCGCACCATGCCTCCAACGAAAATCAGAAGATAGGTCGCAAGGGTTGAAAATAACGCAAATCGTCGGAATATTTTCACGCTCTCCCCCTATTGGCATTTGAATTAAAGATTATTCCCATCAAAACCGCTCATTTCAAATTAATGTACTTGTGATGAATCCTCCGAACCGGGGCTTGGTATAGCGACGGTTGTATCACTTTTGGGATGTGAATAAAATCCGGCTTCAGGTTTTATCGGCTGAGCCTCGTTCTGATTTATATCGCCGCGACGAAGGACATCGGCCATAGTCAGTCCGAGAAAAATTCCGAGAAAAATCAGGGCGGCGCTCATTATCACCGCATAGATCCGCTTATCGTGCAATAGATGCATAAAAAATAGCGCCACTAACAGGGCCTTGGTGCTGGCAATTGCCAAAGCCGCAATAGCGTTCCAGGCTCCCAAATGAATAGTCGAAACCTTAACGGTTAAGCCGGTGAGAATTAAAAGAGTTATCCCTACCAATAGATATACCTTTACCGAGGTTATATGGTCCTGACGAGATTTTACTTCCTGGTTCATCGCAACGATTTTATCCTATCAAGTAAAGGAGTGGAAACAAAAAAATCCAGATCAGGTCTACCAGATGCCAGTAAAGGCCGGTTAATTCCAGTGGAGTATAGTATGAAGGTGAAAACCTGCTTTTCGAGGTCTTATAAATCATGAGACTGATTACAACCATCCCTGCGATAATATGAAAGGCATGCAGACCGGTCATGAGGAAATATATCGAGAAAAAGATATGCGGATTATTACCCGCCACTCCGGTATAGGTGTAAAATTTCCCCGGAAGCTGGCCGAGTTCAAACTTATGGCTATATTCGAAATATTTGATTACCAAAAATCCCGCCGCTAAGGCCAGGGTACAAAAAAGAAGGATCAGGGTTCGGGATTTCTTTCCAATCTGAATAAAATGAATTGCCAGGGCAATTGTGACTGAGCTGGTTATTAGTATGATTGTGTTTATGGTGCCAAGAGTGAGGTTTAGCTCTTTATGGGCATTATAAAAAGTTTCGGGGTTTAATACTCGAAAAATCGTATAAGCTACAAAGAGACCGCCGAAAAGGAGAAGTTCCGTCAGGATAAAAATCCACATCCCAAGTTTGGCGGCATCGCGCTGTTGTTCGCATCGAGCTGAAATGATGCGCCAGAGAATTTGGGTATGTTTCCTCGTGATCCACGATTTTTCCCATCAAATCATATTGTCGGTTTAGCGATTACCAAATCATAGTCATAGGGGCCATGAGTTACGATTGGCGCTTCTTTAAAATTCTCGGTTGGGGGAGGCGAGGTTGTTGCCCATTCTAAGGTCAGGCCGCCCCAGGGATTATCGCCGGTAGGCCGGCCCTTGAATATTGCATGTATTAGATAGATGGCCATAATTACAAATCCCAGCGCCAGAATCCAGGATCCGATGGTTGAATAATAATGCAACGGTTGGAACTGCTGAAGATAGCTATAGTAGCGACGCGGCATGCCTCTGGTGCCCAGAATAAACTGCGTGAAAAATGTAATATTAAAACCTACGAAAACCAATCCGGTCGAGATTCTTGACCAAAATACGTTATACATCCTGCCAAACATTTTCGGCCACCAGTAGTGCAGGCCTCCCAGAAACGCCATGACGGTTCCTCCAACCATGACATAATGAAAATGAGCTACAACAAAATAAGTATTGGTGAGGTGAACATCGGTGGCCAGAGCGCCCAGGAAAAGTCCGGTTAAACCTCCAATTGTGAAAAGGAATAGAAATGACAAAGCATAGAGCATAGGAGTTTCCAGACTGATTGCTCCTTTGTACATGGTGGCGATCCAATTGAAAACCTTGATCCCCGAGGGAATTGCCACTAAGAATGTTAAAAACGAGAAAATCATGGCGGCGACCTGCGATTGGCCGCTGACAAACATATGATGGCCCCAAACCAGAAAACTTATAAAGGCAATTCCAAAACTGGAATATGCAATGGCTCGGTAACCGAAAATCTTCTTGTGCGAAAATACCGGGATAAGCTCGCTTATAATCCCCATGGCGGGCAGAATCATGATATAAACCGCGGGATGAGAGTAAAACCAGAAAAAATGCTGGAAGAGGACTGGATCTCCTCCCAAAGCAGGATCGAATATTCCCAGTCCTACAATTCTCTCCAGAGCCAGGAGGACCAGTGTAATTCCCAGAACCGGAGTGGCTACAATCTGGATAATAGCGGTGGCATACAACGACCAGACAAACAGCGGCAGCTTAAACCAGGTCAGGCCCGGCGCCCGCAATTTATGGATCGTAACGATAAAATTCAAACCGGTAAAAATTGATGAAAAGCCAAGCACAAAAATGGCCATGGTCATCATCACAACCGCGCCGCCGGTTGAAGTGCTATATGGCGTATAAAATGTCCAGCCGGTATCAACCGAGCCCGGTCAGCATAGCGACAACCGCCATGATGGCGCCGATCATATATATATACCAACTGGCCAGATTCAGCCTGGGAAAGGCTACGTCTTTGGCGCCTAACATCAGAGGCAGAACGAAATTTCCCAGGGACGCGGGAATTCCCGGAATTATAAAGAGGAAGATCATTATTGCCCCGTGCAGGGTAAACATCTGGTTGTATGTTTGAGGCCCCATTATACCGCCGCCACTGGGATGCAAAAGCTGAATGCGAATCAACATCGCAAAAATGCCGCCCAACAGAAAGGACGTACATATTCCAATCAAATAAAGGATACCGATTCGTTTATGATCTTTTGTCAACAGCCAGCTTTTCAAGCCCTTGGGGCTGTTGAGAAAATTAGTTTTTGGTAACTCATTCATTTTTTATCTCCCGGATGCCCCTCTCCGGCCTCTTCTGACATCGATTTAATAAAAGCAATGATGGCATCAATATCATTGTTGTTCAAGGTTCCTTGAAAAGTCGGCATTACGGGGGGAAATCCTTTGACTCTAATCTTCTCGGGTTCCAGGATGCAGGTTCTGATATAATTTTCGTCAACAGTCATTACTCTGTCGCCTTCCAGGGTGACCTTGGTGCCGAAGAGAGACTTGAATGTTGGGCCTACGCTGGCGGTGCCATCGATTGTATGACAACTAACGCATCCCTTAGATTTATAAAGCGATTCTCCATATTTTTCCGGTGAAACTCCGGCGGCCGGGCTGCCACTGCTCGTGGCCAGCCACTTATCATATTCGCTTTGAGGAAGGACTCGCACCTTACTCATCATAGCAGAATGCCCCAGCCCGCAATACTGAGTGCAGGTAAGAACATGTTCGCCTGGATCAGGAGCCTCAAACCAGATAGTGGTATAGCGATTTGGCAAGACATCCTGCTTGATACGAAAATCGGGGACATAAAAACCATGAATGACATCAAGAGATGACATCAGCAGCTTAACCGGTTTTCCGGCCGGGACCACAAGTTCGTTACTATTGGCGCCGTTGGGATAGGTAAAATTCCAGGTCCAGCGCTGGGCTGTAAGTTTGATTTCCAGCGAATCCTTGGGGGCAACATATTGCTTAAGATATACCCTGAAACCCATAGCAAAGATAATCATCACGATTATTAGAGGAATAACAGTCCAGACTATTTCCAGAGTAGTGTTGTGATCGGCCTGGACCTTCAGATCGATCTGCCCGCGACGCCGATATTTCAATGTAAAAAATATTGCGGCCCCAACGACAATAACAAAAAAGAAAATACTCACACCCAGGATTGCATAAAAAAGGGTATCAACCTCGGGCGCAATGGTTGAACTGGCTGGCGGTAGAATAAATGTTCCGGTGGTATCCATCTTTATTCCAAATAATTTTTATCCTTGAGCGATTGTATGCATGGGCTTCTTTTTGATTTCACGGCGCCACAATATAAATAACATTAATCCAATAACAATAATAGTCAGAACGCCACCCAACTTCATGAGATTGGCGGCAAACAGGACATAGCCCTTAGCGTCAGGATTATAATGATAGCAGTACAAAATTATGCGATCAATAGTTGTGCCGAGTTTTCCCTCGGAGGCTTCCAGGAGCGCTAATTTCAGATCCTGTTTCTTAAATTCAACTCCGTAGAGATAGCGGGAAATACGGCCATCGGGAGTGAGAACCATAACAACCGCCGGATGAGCAAACTGCTTTAGTTTTTTGTCATAATAGTAGTGAAAGCCAAGCGTGTCGGCCAGAGCGCGGATTTGAGATTCTTCGCCCACAAAAAAACGCCAACCGGAATCACCCCCGGCTTTGCCCAGAACAGTCAAGAGATTTTCTTTTTTGGCTTTGGCCAGCTCAACCGTTTCTGATGTGTCGATGCTAATCGTGAGTACCTGAAAATCTTTGCCCGGCTCCAGGTCCAGATTGTGCAATCCGGTAGCGACCCCATTTAACACCAGGGTACAGAGCATCGGGCAGGTATAATAAGCCATGACGATAATTACCGGCTTGCCTTGATTGAAGTACTGGCCAAGCGGCACTTTTTCGCCGGCATCATTGGTAAAAGTAAGATCGAGCGGAATCTTCTCTCCCAAATGCTCGGTGACATCAACGCCCTTAAGCTCAGGAGGCGGTCCCGGTTGAATAATCTGAGAGTTGGATTGTATCGATGGAAAAATCGAAAAAAATAAAATAATTATCGATATTCGAATAGCCGTACCTAATTTATTTTTACCTAAAGTCATTCTATAATCTCGCTCCTGCCGCACTACCTGATTAGGACTCTCTATTTTCCTTCGAGGTTCCCCTCGGATTTTATTCCATGCAGTTGATTAGCTTTGTCAGAAATTATTTCCATGGCTCGCTCAATAGGAATTTGATACACGCCTTGCGCCGAATCGAGGATTTTATAGGAGTTTAGCACCTCATCCTCGTGGCTTCGAAGCTCTCTCAGGGGGATCGAAACCGGAGTTAAGGTAACATCCTCCACTAATTTATTTTTTGAGATTGTAAAGACCTCATTTAATATATAGATTGCCACAACCAAAAATACAATCGAACCCAAACCTATAAGTACAATTCGTCCCATTTTGGGGTCGCGTGATTCAT
Source organism: uncultured candidate division Zixibacteria bacterium (assembly GCA_963801605.1). Taxonomy (GTDB): domain Bacteria; phylum Zixibacteria; class MSB-5A5; order UBA10806; family UBA10806; genus UBA10806. The sequence goes on along the minus strand of CAWDFP010000006.1, from coordinate 437,400 downwards.
ATCCTGGGGTCGGATTCGATTTGTTTTCGTGTTCGCTCATTTATGCTATTTCCTAATCGCTCTGAAAATCAATCGAGGCTTTAAGATTAGGCTCGGTTATCGGCACCAGGGCGGCGGCTTTCATTCGACGCCAGAAATACCAGAAGAAAATTCCCCCAACCCCGGCCATGGTTACAAAATCAATCCAGATCGACTGAATAATATGCTCGGGATGACTGGGCATTACCACCCAATAAATATCAACCCAATGAATAAATAAAAGCCAAATACCCATAAAAGCCATAATCGGTAAACTGCGCTTGGCTCCACGCGTTATAAGTACCACAAATGGAAAAACGAAATGACCGAATACAATCAGCAGGGTGACAAACTGCCAGAATCCGCCCCAGCGCGCCTTAAACCACTGGGTTTCCTCGGGTATATTTCCATACCAGATCAAAAAGTATTGGGCAAACGCTATATATCCCCAAAAAACTACAAATGTAAATAGAAGCTTGCCGAGATCATGATAATGTTCCGAGGTAATAACATCTCTCAAATAACCCTGATTGTTTAGGTAGATTACAGTCAGAGTGATAAAAGCCAAGCCCGCGAGAACGCTTCCGGAGAAAATATAAACTCCAAAGGCGGTGGAGTACCAGGAGGCGTTGAGCGACATCAGCCAATCAAAAGAGGCGAAGGTCAAGGTGAATGCAAATGCTATCATGCCCGGTGCGCTTATACGGCGCATTTTAATAAGTCGGCTTTCCTCAAAACCCTCATCCTGCTTAACCGATTGAGCATAAAGGGCACGGACTAACAAAGTCCAAACCGTCAGGTAGAGAACCGTTCTAATGATAAAAAAGGGCACATTTAGATAAGCAGTTTTACCCTGCAAAAGCTGATCTTGGGCCACTATATTAGGCTGACTCCAATGATAGAGGTTTCCTATACCTAAAAGAATCGGTATGACGAAAATCGCCAGAAGCGGCAGGGTGCTCATTATGTTTTCGGAGATTCTTCTCAGCGCCACGCTCCAGGTCGAGTTCACCAGATGATGAAGCATCGTGAAGAAGAGAGCTCCCAGACCGACGGTAAGCCAGAAGACATAGGCTATAAGATATGAATGGAAAAAGTGACCTCGATCTATAAAAAATCCCGCTAAGCTTAGAACGAGTCCGACTATCCCAACGATTAAGGCTCGATCCCCAAAACCGACCCTATTTCCCAAGTTAAACTTATCCCGTTCCATCATCTTTTTCTCATTTAATACTGCCACGCAATTCGGCAGGGATATCCTCTAAATGAGCATTCTGACTTAATTGAAGAGCCCGGACATAGCCAACGATTGCCCATCGATCCGCAACTTTAATCTGGGCGCCGTAGGACGGCATATTCCGCACCCCATTGGAGATGACATCGAAAAACTCACCATCGGGAAAATTCCGAATGCGATCAGTGTGGAAACTTGGCGGAGGCAAGTAGCCTCGCTGTACAACTATCCCTTTACCATCCCCCAGACGGCTATGACATGGAGAGCAGTAGATGTTGAATCGCTCCTGTCCGCGCTTGAGAAAATCGAGGGTTATATGCGCCGGCGATATCTGAATATAATTTCCCTGGCTGTCTTGACCGAAATAATAAGCGCTATCTTCTTTGGCGTCCCCTCTATCCACTGTCCCGGGAACGGGCTGGCGCATCGAGGCGCTGTCTGCGAAAAACTTGCTCTCCGATTGGGGATCATAACGGGGCTGATTATACATATCTCGAATTATATGTATCGGAGGCTTATCCGAGGGAACACCCTTAACGCAGCCCAAAAATAATATTAGCCCAATACCGATGATCAGACCGCGTTTCATGCCTCCAATACCTCCAGATCTGTTCCCCCAATTTCGGAGAGAAAAGCAGACGTTTTTTCGAGATCGAATTTGGGATCGCCGGATTCCACGCTGATGAAAAAGCCGTTATCCGAAAACATCTCAAAGCGTTCCGATGAGAATAAAGGATGATGATAGCGAGGCAATCTCGTTATTATCAACATCCCAAAGAAAGAAGCAAACGCCGCGAGGAGTACCGCCAGTGCAAAGACAACCGGGGTATCGGTTTGATAACTATTAAACGGTTTGCCCGAAACAAGAAGAGGGTAGTCTACTGCCGACATCCAGTACTGCATCAGAAAGGCGCCGGCAAGGCCGATCAGGGCAAAAAGCCCAACGAGCATCGAAAGCTTAGATCTTTTTAGGCCCATGGCTCTATCGAGGCCATGTACGGGAAATGGCGAATGACAATCAAAATTACTATACCCGGCTTTGTGTATTTCACCTGCGGCCCTAAGAAGTTTTTCGGGGCTTTCAAATTGAACCAGGATGATTTTATTTTTATTCTTTGCCATTGTTGCTACCCTGCCGGCCCGTTTGTGTTGCGATTTACGCTCTCATTGACGTTTGTGTGGGTTGATGCCTGAGGCAGGATAGCCTTGACTTCTGACATGGCGATCATAGGAAGTGAGCGCAGGAACAGGAGGAAGAGAGTTAAAAATATTCCAAAAGAGCCAACCAGCATTCCGATATCAAAAATCGTGGGCTTATAGTAATGCCAGCTTGACGGTAGAAAATCGTGTGCCAGCGATGTAACGATAATCACGAAGCGCTCAAACCACATCCCCACATTTATCAGAAGCGAGGCGATGAATATCACCGGAATAGTCGTGCGCATCCTCTTAAACCAGAAGATCTGCGGCACGAACATATTGCAGACGATCATAATCCAATAAGCCCAGGCATAAGGACCGAAAGCGCGATTCATGAAGGCAAATTTCTCGTAGATATTGCCGCTATACCAGGCCATGAAGAATTCAATTAAGTAGGAGTAGCCTACCATAAGCCCGGTAACGAGGACTATTTTACACATCCTGTCAAAGTGGCGGATGGTTATAAAGTTTTCCAAATGGAAAACTCGACGGGCAATAATGCCCAGAGTCATCACCATAGCAAAGCCGGAGAATATGGCTCCGGCCACAAAATATGGCGGGAAAATGGTACTGTGCCAGCCCGGCAGCAGGCTGGTGGCAAAATCTGTGCTCACCACGCTGTGGACAGATAGCACCAAAGGCGTAGAAATGCCCGCCAAAAGCAGATAGGCAACCTCGTAATGCTGCCATTGACGGTTACCTCCGCGCCAGCCCAATGATAACAGGCCATAGCTGATCTTTTTGAACCTGCTTTTGGCGCGATTCCTAAGAGTCGCCAAATCGGGAACCATACCTAAATACCAGAAAAGAAGCGAACAGGTAAAATATGTTCCCACTGCAAAGAAATCCCAGAGAAGCGGGCTGCGGAAGTCAGGCCAGATGCTCATCTGGTTGGGCACCGGAAATACATAGTAAAGAAGCCAGGGGCGTCCCACGTGAATAGCGGGCCAAATGCCGGCGCAGATAATGGCGAAGATCGTCATGGCCTCCGCGAAACGGTTGATCGAGGTTCTCCAGCGCTGACGCAGCAAAAATAAAATTGCTGAGATGAGAGTCCCGGCATGGCCAATACCGACCCAGAAGACGAAATTGGTGATATCGAACGCCCAGCCCACCGGAATCTGATTTCCCCAAATTCCGATGCCTACGAAAAAGAGATGATATAAAAAAGCCAGAAATACCAGCGCAATCAGCCCGGTGATGCTGATCATTATATACCAGCCCCGCGGAGTTTTTTCCTCAACCACATGGCAAATTCTATCGGTCACCTCATGGAAAGAGGGGTTACCCGTGATGAGCGGCTCTTCTACCGGGCTTAAAACTTGCGATGATTTTCCGGCGGTATTCATCAAGTATTAATCCGAATGTCTCTGTTTTCTGCTCCAGCGCCTCTAATTCCGGATGAGGATTGCGAATCTTGGCCAGATAAGTTGTCCTTGGCCGAGTGTTATATTCAGTAAGCATCCCATAATTTCGATTTTGTTTTTTAGTTTCAGTCACTCTGCTCTTCGAATCGGATATAAGCCCGAAAACGATAGCATTGGTCGGGCAGGCCTGTGAGCAAGCCGCAACGACCTCGCCGTCACGGATATCGCGGTTTTCTCCTTTGGCCGCAAACTCTCCCTTTTTGATCCGCTGCAGGCAGTACGTACACTTTTCCATTACCCCCCGTCCACGAACGGTAACGTTGGGGTTCATCAGCATCTTGAGAGTCTCAGCGGTTTTGTTTGTATAATTGAAAAAGTTAAATCGTCGAACTTTATAAGGACAGTTATTGGAACAGTAACGAGTCCCGATGCATCGGTTGTAAACCTGCAGGTTGAGACCTTCGTGATCATGCACAGTGGCGTTGACCGGGCAGACCTGTTCGCAGGGCGCCATTTCGCAATGCATACAGGGTACCGGTTGATGAACAATCTCGGGATTATCGGAATCCCCGCTGAAATAACGATCGACCCTGATCCAATGCATCCAGCGGTTTTTAGAGACCTGCTCTTTGCCGACTATAGGAATATTGTTTTCGCTCTGGCAGGCCATAGTACAGGCTCCGCAGCCGATACAAACGGTAAGATCTATTGCCATCCCCCACTGATTGCCCTTATCGAACTGATGTTCTTTCCAGAGTGAATGAGGGTCCTTAGATTCCACCTCTTCCGGCGCGAAATTGGGATGCTCTTTATAATATGCCAGGGTTGCCTCGCGGACTATCGGACGGCCAACCATTGTGCCTTGCACCTGAGACGTGGCCAGAGGATATGTTTCTCCAGTCTTTTCGAGCGAAAGGCCGTAGGCAAAGTATAGATCACTGGATTTTCTAAGCTGATAGGTATCGAAGCCTACATCGTTTCCAACCTGACCGGCTTTTTTTCGGCCGTAACCTAAGTTGAGTATGATGGTATTTTCAGCCTGTCCGGGCATGATCCAAACCGGTATCTCAAGCTTTTGGCCGCGGTAGCTTAACCTGACCATATCGCCGTTTGAAAGCGACAGCTCGCGGGCGTTCTTCGGGCTTATCAGGGCGGGGTTATCCCAGGTTAGCTTGGTGAGCGGATCGGGCAACTCCTGTAGCCAGGCGTTGTTGGCGTAGCAGCCATCGAAGATTGTATTAGATGGACGGAAAATAATTTCATAATTATTCGAGCGGGGATTCTCTTCGGGAACTTTAGGTGATATGGAGTCCCCATTCGCGGATTGGGGATTTACCTTAGGTACAATATCCGGTAATGAATTTCCTTTATAAAAACCATCATTTAGAACACGGTTCCAGGATTTTTCGAAATTTGGTCCGGTTATGATATTTTTCCAGGTTTCGCGAATAATGTCATATCCGCCGCTTTCCTGCCCGCTGGAAAGAAAGGCAGCTACCTCGAATGGGCTTCTTCCACCATACAGCGGTGCAATCATCGGCTGAATGACGCTCAGAGTGCCATCAACTGATCGGGCATCGCCCCAGCTTTCGAGATAGTGTGTTTCGGGGAGATGCCACTGGCATAAACTTGAGGTTTCATCCTCGAACTTTCCGAGCCGAATTGTATTAGGAACGTTTTTAAGAGCCTCAGAAAAACCCAAATCAACTGGCGCATTATAGGCGGGATTACCGCCCAATATTACCAGAGTTGTAATTTTACCGGTTCTCATTTCGGCGCACAGATCGGAGAAATCGGAAAGGCTCGAGTATAAAGCATCGGGATTTTCATGATAAGTAACGGTATTTCCGACATTGCCGAGCGCAGAATTTAACGCGAAAACCAAAGCATGCACCTGGGGCGGCTGGTTTCGTCCGACTAAGATCAAGCCCTCGCCTTTTACTTTTAAGAGATCACTTGCGGCGACCTGTATCATTTTATTAAAAAACCCGCTTTCTGAACGAGAAAGCAGATGTGACTCTGGGATCTGCAGCCCCTGACGCATGAGCTCATTATAAAGGCCTGTAGCGCAAGCGCTGGTCAGATTGGCGGGAAACGCGATCCTATGGTCCGCCATTGCTCCTGTGAGCGTGAAAGCACTCTCAACTACATAAAGGCGATTCATTTCGTCATTCTCGGATTTCACGCGGCGGCCATCGGCAAAGCCTTTGGCGTTTCTGACGCTATCGCTTTCCGAATAGAGGAAATCGGAATCGAGTGAAAGGACGACCTTAGTTTTATCGAAATGATAAACCGGCTGATAAGTTTTTCCGGTAGCAATCTTGATACCGTCATAAACATTCTCATCACTTATTGGCTCGTAATTCACCCATTTGGCTTGCGGATATAATTTGAGGAATCGATCTTTTAATAGCGCCATAGTGGGCGATGAAAATTGCTCGCTTAAAATAGCCAAACCAGCTCCGCCGTTGGCTTGAAGCGCGGGCATCGAATCATTCCAGAAAGAGACGAAATCAGCCCAGCTTGATTCAGCGCCCCCCTTCTTCACGCTTTTAGAGCGATCCGGATCGTATAGCTGGAGAATCGACGCCTGAATGAATGGATTTGACCTTCCGATACGTTGACGGATGATCCGGGTTGCCCTCGATTTTAGTGGGACGGCCCTCGTGGCATTCCACAATTAAACCAAAAGCGTCAACTCCAAAGGGCATAGTGGTAGCATAGTAATTAGCTACGCCCGGAATGATCTCCTCCGGAGCTTTGACATAGGGAACAATATGCTCAAGCGGCCGACGGCATCCGGCAAAACCTGCCATCGCCATCGAAGCTCCCATAATAGACAGAAATTTCCTGCGATTAACCGGATCAGAAATCTCGGCTAATAATCCCGGAATATCCTGGAGTTCGTTCTTTAGCGGTTCTGCGGACAATTCGTTTATGTTTTGCCAGTATTTTTTCATCTGTGACATCCCGAACATTCGACCGGCGGAGCGATCTTTCTATCCTCGATAAGCTTTGAGGCGATCTCTTGTTGGTTGGATGGCGCCTTCCAGGTCATGTTGGTAATCTGATCTAAGGGACGAAGGCTCGGTCCGGGATTGCGATGACAATCCAGGCACCAACCCATTGATAACGGTTGTTTCTGTTCTACAACCTCCATGGCCGCAATATTACCATGACAGGTAGAACATCCCACCCCGGCGCGCAAATGAGCGGCGTGGTTAAAATAGGCGTAATCCGGAAGCGAATGAACTCTCACCCATCGAATCGGAATATCGTTCGCCCAGCTATCTCTGACCGGCTGCAGCCTGTCATTATCGGTTCCGATAATTTTATGGCAGTTCATACACACTTGAGTCGGGGGTAAATTAGCCACCGATGAATATTCGATATCGTAATGGCAATAACGGCAATCGATCCCCAAATCGCCGGCATGCAAATTATGGCTGTAGTAAACCGGTTGAATTGGACGGTATCCAACATCGGTATAGCGGGGCGAGCCATAATACCAGAAAAAGCCAATTACCGCGACGATAAAAACGGCGACGGTAATCGCTATTATAGTGGGAATTTTATTGGTCCATTCGGGAAATATCTGCGCCAAACTCGCTCATCCTTGTCTGATTCCCCAGCCCGGCTTTCTTTTTGGCGAAAATGTGCCCTCACCCGCTGGAAAGCGCCACCTTCTACAATGCGCTTAACCTAAATCTTATTATAGTTGTTCCAGAACAAGATAAAACTACGGAGCCAGTATAGGAGATGAAACCAATGAATTCAACCGGTTTCTGACAACGAATTAATATAAAATAAAAAGGCTTTGTCTCGATTTATAAGCAAAGCATACCAAATTTGTATTATAAAAGTCCTATTGTTACGCCAGATGTCATAAATTATTAAATAAGGACCTGATATTATGATATTTTTTATTTTATTGATATTAGCCCCTTAATAAATTTCATAAAAACAAATCTAATAGTTAGATAATTTAATCAGCCCCCAGAATAAATTTCGGAGCTAAAATTGAAATATCTAATAAAAATTCTTTCATAAGGACTTGACAAAACTGTTCGTTTAGCCGAATATAGAGACATGCCGAAAAAACGAGTATCGTGGTCAAACCAGGACGTAGATTACCACGACGTTGACAAATACTTCGAATTCTTCGACCTCAATCTCCGTCAGTATTACACTGAACTGGTCGAGACCATTGTTGCCTCCAAAAATATCGAAGGCCGGGTTCTTGATTTGGGATGCGGCTTTGGTATTCTGGGCATGAGGATATGCTCGCTTGATGAGTATTCTACCGTAATAGGGCTTGAAAAATCGCGAACCCTGGTGCGGGCCGCCGAAGTCATCACCTCACGGCACGGCTACAACGGCAGGATAACGCCCAAATATTGGCAAGAGGACAAATTTCCATTTGGCGACGGGGAATTCGACGCGGTTGTAAGTTTCCTGGCGCTTCACCAATGGAATGAACCTCAGAAAATCTTCGCCGAAATTGAAAGGGTACGGAAGAAAAACAGTATTGTCTATGTTTCAGATTTCAGGCGCGATCAGCCCGGCATACCTTTCACGTTTTTCGTGCAGCAAATTAGATTCGAAATGGGCAAAGAGATTGCCGACGATCTAAAAAAATCATTCCGATCAGCTTATACCCCCGCCGAGATCCGCCAGATTCCGGGTGTTTTGGACCTGCCGGGGTATCGACTCGAGGAAACCAAGCAGTTCCTTAATATTATCTCAGGTTTGCCGGAACGAACCGAAGATACTCCCAAACCCGCCGAATCCGAACAAAACCTCGCATAACTATTAATGAAAGCTTAAATTATTTTATGGTTATCCAACCCCCTCCGCGCTTTTCATTGGCCCAATTGCCCACGCCCATCGAGATCCTGCCATTGTCACCATCCCCCGATTCCGGGGTGAACCTTTTTATTAAGCGTGACGATCTTACCGGCTCGATCCTTTCGGGCAACAAGGTCCGCAAACTGGAATTTCTTTTCTATGATCTTTTGGCATCCCGCTGCAATACGGTAATCACCTGCGGCGGAGTGCAGTCAAACCATTGTCGGGCGGTAGCGGCGATTTGCGCTACGGCTGGAGTGGAATGTCACCTTGTTCTTAAGGGAAAAGAACCGATCAATCCTGAAGGCAACTATTTCCTTTCAAAACTTTTCGGCGCCAGGGTTAAATTTATCTCCGTCAAGGAATACGAAACCGGAGTTGATGAGGTTATGCGGGATATGGCCGCACGCCTTAAGTCGAAAGGCAAAAAGCCGTATATAATCCCAGAAGGTGGCTCGGACCCTTTGGGCGCCTGGGGCTATATTAAAGCTCTCAAAGAGATTAAAAAGCAGACCGAATCGTCTGGCATCGATATCGACGTCATTGTTACTGCGGTTGGTTCCGGTGGCACCTACGCCGGGCTTTATCTGGGAGCCAAAATCAGCGGATGGGATATCGATATTTTGGGTTTTGCAGTCTGCCGAGACAGCCTCTTTTTCCAGAAAAGAATATTCGATATTTGCCTGACGGTAGAAAACGAACTTTCCAAAGATCTCGGGCTTAACCCGGAACAAATTCAAATCGATGATAATTTTATCGGCCCGGGATATGCCAAAATCGGGCCTGCGGAAACGCGTTTTATCCGTGACGTGGCGGCCAATTCAGGCATTGTGCTTGATCCGGCATATACGTCAAAAGCGCTGCTTGGCCTGTTCGCTCGGGTTAGCGAGGGCCGTTTTTCATCGGGGTCTAATATCCTTTTTATCCATACCGGTGGGCAGTGGGGCCTATTACCGTCAGGCAAAAAACTCTTTCTAACCAAATAATTTAGATTCAATTTTAAAAACAAAAAAGGCGCCGGATATATTATCCGACGCCTTCATTATCATACCCCTAAGCTTTTTTCTCAAGCATCAGGCTTTCGGTCGTGAAACCGAATTTTTTGAGAAGAGCGACTGCGGCCTTATTTTGGGGGGAGATCCAGCCGTAATATTTATTAATTCCATATTTTTTGCCTAGCTCAAGGCCCGAATTTAGGAGCATTTCCCCGACACCCTGCCTGCGATAATCAGTGGAGACATAACAATCGAGTACGATCCCCATGCGGCCGCCGTCAACAATATCCGGGAGGTGCCAAATATTTAGGAAACCGATAACCTTGCCGGCCGAGACCGCCACCAGATATGATGAAAAAGTTGAATCAAGCGCCTCTGTAAGTCTTTGGGCACGATCTTTGATACTTGAGGGCTGTATTTCCTCGAGGATATCATGGATGATCTCCAAATCTCGTTGTTCGGCAAGCCTTACTTCTATATCCATCCGTATCCTCCTCTTGCTTCGGGCAAAATCGCTTTGGGCGCTTACGAACCCCATAGTATAATCGTGTGCAGGATGCTATGCAACTGTATTCGTTAATCCGGCAAACGAGAATGGTTCCCTGGGTTCAATATATGTTTATTTCAGTGTCTGATGATACCTCTTAACGGCTTCATAATCAAATATAAAACCGGGGGATAAATAATATGTTTCTTTTGTCTCTTTCGATGAACCTATTCCGATAGCTGTTACGATGATAGCCGGAGGCACCAGTAGTTTTCCCAGGGCGCTTAGAAAAGTAACGTTATTTATTTCCCAGCCACGTACCAGAGCGAAATAAAGCCCCGCGGCAGCCGTCCCCAATAGGATTCCTGGGCCTATTTTATTACCGGAGACAGCATCGATATACACCAGGCCATCGGTTGTAATCATTCGCGGTTTAATCTCGCCGCGCCCCTGGATTAAAATCGAATCCGGCTCCCAACGAAGCATAAGGCCCGAAGCTATTGAACTATCGGCGTAATGGAAATAAGTATAACGGACATCCTGATTGATCTCGTAGAGTATATCCTCGGTAAGATATCCCTTTTCGATTGGCATCTCTCGTCGAACATGCGAAGCGCAAGAACCTAAAAGCAAAATGGCTATCGCAATAATAAACAGGTATATAACTTTCTTTTTTCTAATCAAGTAACAGCGATTTATAGTCATTCTCTAACTCCCGATGATCAATTTCGTTATTTTTTCGCCTTCCATTGTCAGCGTTAAGGAACCAAGTTTAACCTTGGGATCTTTCATGTCAAAATAATCAGTAGTGGCAGTATTCCCCTGTTCCACTATTTTACCGATACCCAGAAGAAATTCGGGCGGTTGCTTACGGAATATGTCCTCAATCCTGACTTTCCCTTCAAAGGCTCCGATTTTATTATTTTCGAAAGCGAGAACAGAATCAAAGGCAAACAGCGATATCAATGGTTGAAAACTGGCCCCCTGCACTCCCTGGTTATGTAAAATGACATATTGTTTGAGCAGTTCCGATGGTGACATAGGCTAAATCAGTTATATGGTCAGCGTCGGGCTTTTCCTGGCTTGGCGCCGATTACAAACATCATTCGATGATCCCAGCTTACAGGCTCATCTTTCATTGACCCGAATCCTTCGATATTAACAAAACCGGCTCGCCTCATCATCTCAAGTATTTCGTGATAGGAATACATCCTGATTCCCAGCCGGCATATTGTTTCCTTACCATCCTTTAGATAGTGCCAGATTGAATCGCTTACGGAATTACTGAGATCCATTCGGCGCTGTTCGAATACTTTAACCCCCCTGATTTCAAACCAATCGTTAGCTCTATAATTTCTTACAACCCAATCGCGATTGATTATATGAAGCATAAACTTGCCGCCAGGCTTAAGAGCGCGAAAAATCTTCTTTAATACCAGAAGATTATCCGATTCCTTGGGAAAATAGCCCAACGACGTCCAAAGGTTACCGGCGCCATCGAATACTGAGTCAAAATCGATTCTCCTCATATCGCGCTGAACGAGATTAATTTTCAAACCCATCCTTGCCGCTTTTTGAGCCAGTTCATCTAAATATATTGGAGTGATATCAACGCCGGTAAGTTTAATGCCTTTTTTTGCCAGGGGAATTGAGATTCTCCCAATACCACAGGGACAATCGAGAAATTTCTTACCAGGGGATAGATTAAGCTTTTTTGTGATATAATCCGCTTCTGCATTGGTGAGTTTGGCCGGGATGATATCGAACACCGGACGAAACTCGGGGAAAAATCTTGTCCACCAATCGGAAGTGTCTCTAACCATAAAACCCCCGTTCAAAATAATAAAACGCATTCAACCAACTCTGATCGCTTTGCTTAGATAATATCATCTCTTTTGATATTCCGGCAAGGGAAATTGTTAAAACAGAAGTATAGACGGCAATAAACCCGGGAACTTGAACATTTTCTGGTCCCCAGGTAAAACTTTATGGAAAAAACTACAATTAGCTCTTCAACACAAAACGAGCGTCAACTGCCGCCGATATCTCGCCATCGGGCTTAACGATGAAGGGATTTACATCGAACGATTCAATTTCGGGAAAATCACAAGTCAGTTGTGATAGACGAAGGATAGTTTCCTCAAGAATCTTGATATTTGCCGCGGGCGCGCCTCGGAATCCCGAAAGAAGCCGATAACCCTTAACCGATCTGATCATTTCGCCGGCCTCGGTTCTCGTAAGTGGCGCAACCTTAAAGGCGACATCCTTCATTATCTCAACGCTTACCCCACCTAACCCGAACATCATGAGAGCGCCTACTGACGGGTCGCGGCTCAGTCCGATAATCGTCTCTAAGCCCCCTTTGACCATCTCTTGAATCATGATCCCCGCAATCTCGCCCCGTTCGCCGCCGAATCTCTTGCGCATGGTTTCGAACGCCTCGCGGGCGGCCTCTTTGGTTGAGATATTGAGAATCACCCCTCCCATATCAGTCTTATGCACAACCGAGGGGTCGTCAATTTTCATTACAATCGGAAGTCGCAGTTTGCCAAGCGCAGTCTCAAGCTCCGAAATAGATTTTATTTTGGCCGATACGGCTGCCCCAACGCCATAAGCTTCGAGAATCGCCATCGCCTCAGGCCCCATGATAATCTTGCGGCCCGCCGATTTAGCCGAATCGATAATATCGTTGACGCATTTGCGGTTGGCATCGAACATTTTCGGGGCATCATCGGATCGCTCCCGAAGCTTTCGGTATTGCCACAAAGCGCTCATCCCGCGCGCCGCCCCCTCGGGGAAGGCATAAACCGGTATATTATGAGCAATTAAATCTTCAGTTCCGGCAATGCCGCTCGGCGAGCCCATCAAGCAGGAAAGGACAGTTTTTCCATTAGCGTGTTTTTCAACTTTGTCGATAACCGCATTTATAACAGCTTTGTGGTCAACCAGTATTGGCGGAACAAAAACTACAATCAAGCCATCAACATTGGGGTCCAATAGTGCTGCCTGGGTTGCAGCAGCATAAGCATCTGGGCCCCCTGAGGCTATAACATCGATAGGATTATTTACCGCTGCCATTGGAAGAAGGTTAGCGCGAAGATATTCAATCGTGTTTTTCTCGAAACGAGCCATCTTCAGCCCCAGGCTTTCGACAGCATCGGTAGCCAGAATACCCGGACCTCCAGCATTGGTAATGACCGCAATTCTATCGCCCTTAAGGAGCGGCTGATTAGAAAAAGCCATGGCCATATCAAACATCTCGTCAATAGAGGCTGCGCGTAGAATACCGCATTTATCGAGAAAGGCGCCTGTGCCGACATCACCGCCTGCCAAAACGCCCGTATGTGAACTGATAGCGCGTGCCCCCGACTCAGTCCTCCCAGCCTTGACAGCCACCATTGGCTTTTTCTTACTGATCTCTTTGGAAATTCGAATAAGCTCCGGGGCATTCTCAATATTTTCCATATAAATCAGGATGACCTGGGTATTGGGATCGTCCTGCCAGTATTTAAGTACGTCGATATCGGAAATATCAGCCTTATTGCCGATCGAAACGAACATCGAGATACCCAAATTCAGACGATTGGTGTAATCGAGCACCACCTCTCCAAGCGCGCCCGATTGCGATAGAAAAGCCACCTTGCCGCGAAGAGGATTTAGTTTCGAAAAGGTCCCGTTTAGCGAATAGGCCTGATCGGTATTTACCATCCCATAGCAGTTGGGGCCGACCATGCGCATATTGTAACGGTGAACGATTTCCATCAGTTCATTTTCCTTAGCGATCCCCTCGCCGCCGATTTCCTTGAATCCGGCGGTTATTGTGACTATGCCCTTAATTCCTTTTTGGCCGCACTCTTCGAGAGACGGTTTAACCAGGTCGCGGGAGACCACGATAACGGCCAGATCGACCTCTTCAGGGATGTCCAGGACGCTCTTGTAGCATTTGAGGTTGCCAATCATATCAGCTTTGGGATTTATCGGGTAAATTTTGCCGCGATAATTATATCGCAAGAGATTATTCAGGATGACATATCCGATAGTGCCCTCTTTTGTTGAGGCGCCCACGACCGCTATAGATTTGGGCCTGAAGATATTATCCAGCGATAGTGCCATTGTCATTCTCCCTTTATCACGTCTCACGCATATCTTATAATCAGGTTTGAAATTAGCTACAAAATTGAATTCGGGCAAGGGAAAAGAAAGTGCATTAGCGCTATTAAAAATGCGTTTCAATAAGAATTATTTATTTACCGGGGTGGTACGCGTCGAATATTGATGAGTTCTAAATTGTCTTGTCGAAAATGCGATATCTCTTATAGGGCCGTCCGCCCATATCAACAGCAGCCTTGTTCATGAGCACGTTGCGTTCCAAAATCCAGGACATTTCTCCCCAGTGATAGCCGCAACTCGGCCCTTTAACGAAGGTCTCATAGAAGAGGACCATATCGAGTCCGATTTTCTGGTATTTGTGCACGATGCCCAGAGTCAGAATCCGAGCGCCTGTCATAAGCTTATTAACTTTGGTGTAGTAGAGGAATTTTAAGAATCCAAATGGGTACATGCGGCCATTCATTTTTTTAAAGACTGGATTATAATCGGGCATGGCAAGCGAAAATCCCGCCGGCTCGCCATCGACAAAAGCCAGGATAACCAGTTTTGGTTCAATAATCTTCTGAAAATCATGAGCGAGATACTGGAACTCGGCCGGCGTCATCGGGACAAAACCCCAGTTTTTACTCCAGGCGGCGTTGTAGATTACCCTGACGAGTTCAAGCTCGTTTTCAAAATCCTTCATATTGATAGTGCGAAGAGTAATCCGGCTTCTGGTTTTGATCTTCTCTACGATATGCTTGATTCGTTCTGACGGCGGATTGGAGTCATCGATATAATATGCCAGCACATCCTCGATCTTAGTTAGGCCCAGCTTTTCATACAGAGGGATATAATATGGGGGATTCCAGGTCATCATGAAGCACGGATAAGAATCGAAACCCTCGACCAAAAGGCCGATCTCATCATTGGTGGAAAAATTCATCGGCCCGCGAAGAATCTCCATCCCTTCTTTTTTAACGAACTTCTCCGCCGCGCCCATTAGCGCCGAGGCTACCTCGAGATCGTCGATACAGTCGAAAAATCCGAAAAACCCGATTTTCTCGTTATGATATTGGTTGTGAAGATCGTTTATAATCGCGGAGATACGCCCGACAAGCTTGCCGTCCCTATAAGCAAGATAGAATGCCACGCGGGAATGTTCGAAAAAGGGGTTGATCTTTTTATCGAAAAACCTTTTTCGATCGACTGTCAAATAGGGCACAAAATATTTCTCGTTTTGATAGAGCTTGTTCGGAAACCTGATGAATTTCATCAAGTCGCCCTGGCTCCCGATCTCACGGATCTGGATTTCGGCCATTCTAAATTATTCCGAATTTTTTACCGATATCGCAGAATACCTGTAAAACTCTATCAAGTTGCGCATCGGTGTGCGTGGCCGTATAGCTGGTCCTAATTAAGGCTTGTCCCGGAGGAACCGCAGGAGATACGATGGGATTGGTAAATAGACCGGCCTCGGTTAAGGCTTTCCAGAAGGCGAACGTCTTCATATCATCGCCAATCACCAATGGTACTATCGGAGTCTGAGTGGTTCCGATATCATAACCCATCGCCTTAAATTCGCGGTGCATCCGATGAGTTATCTGCCAGAGTCTTTCCCGTCTCTCCGGCTCGGCTTTCAGGATTCGAAGCGAAGCCCGTACTGCCGCTACCGCAGCCGGCGGCGGCGAGGCCGAGAAAATCAGCGCCCGAGAAAAATGCTTGATATAGTGAATCACTTCCTCATCGGCAGCAATAAAACCGCCCAACGAAGCAAATGATTTGGAAAAGGTCCCCATGATGATATCGACTTTATCTTCAAGATGGAAATGCTCGGCGGTGCCGCGTCCGTGTTCGCCTAACACCCCGATACTGTGAGCGTCATCGACCATCACGCGGGCTTCATGCTTGTGCGCCAAACGAGTGATTTCCGGCAAATCGGCGATATCGCCTTCCATGGAGAAAACACCGTCCGTTACAATGAGCTTGGCACGGGCATGATTGTTACGATCCAATATTCCGGAAAGCTCGGCCATGTCGTTGTGACGATATTTTTTCAGCTCTCCGAAGGAAAGCCGGCATCCGTCGACAATTGATGCGTGGTTGGAGCGGTCACCAAAGATGATATCGTCTTTTCCGACTATTGTGGCGATAGTGCCCTGGTTGGTTTGAAAGCCGGTGGAGAAAACGAGAACCGCCTCCTTTTGCATAAATTCGGCCAGTTCTTCCTCGAGCTTGACATGGATATCGAGCGTTCCGTTTAAAAAGCGTGAGCCTGTGCAGCCCGAGCCGTATTTATCAACCGCCTTATGAATCTCCTCGATGACTAACGGATGATCGGTCAGACCCAGATAATTATTGGAGCCGATCATTATCACTTCTTTACCCTCAGCTATCACGACAGTGCTGGGAAGCGATGATATTTGCCTGAAATACGGATACAGCCCCGCAGCCTCTACTTCCTTAGCCGCTTCAAAATTCCTACATTTCTCGAATAAATCCATTCAATTCTCCAAAACAACAATATCAACTTGCAACGGGTCAGGAAGTAGCATACCTTATACCCGCCAAAAATAAAAAGTTACCCTACCGGGGCTTTGTTGTCAAGGAGATAAAGGCCGATGGATGAAGTGCTGGTGACAGGTGCCAATGGATTCGTTGGCTCGCATATTTGTGAAGCCCTGATTAAGGCCGGTTTTAGTGTCAGAGCCCTGGTGCGAAAAACATCCGATCTGACCAATATCAAAGACTTGCCGTTGAAACTTATCTATGGCGATCTAAACGATGCCCCTTCTCTACTCGCAGCCGTGACAGGCGTCAGGGTTATAATTAATAACGCCGGCCTGGTAAAAGCGATTAATCCAGATGATTTCCAGCGAGTCAATTGCGGCGGCACCGAGAATATTCTTTCGGCTATAAAGCAATGCAACCCCGGAATTTCGAAACTGATCCATATTTCATCGACTGCGGCCAGCGGGCCGTCGCCCGATAATTATCCCATTAATGAAGAACATCCTCCCGGGCCGCTAACTGCCTACGGCCGCTCCAAGCTCGCGGGCGAAATGGCGGTGCTTGCTCAAAAGGATAGTATCCCGTCAGTAGTTCTTCGACCCTGTGCTGTCTATGGCCCGCGCGATCAGGAAATGTACTCCTTTTTTAAGGCGATCAAACTTGGCGTTAAACCGCATTTTGGAAGCGGCGAGAATTACATCAATTTCACTTATGTAAAAGATCTGGCGGATGCTGTTGTAAAAGCGATTTCATCCAAAGTACCATCGGGAAGTATCTATTTTGTGGCCGAGAAAAGATCTTATTCCTATAGCGAGGCCTCAGATATAATTGCCCAAATTCTAAAAAAGAAAACATTCAATTTGCGAGTTCCCGGGCCGGTTTTGAGTCCTGGCGGGAAAAACTTCTGAGGGGTTTGCGAAGCTTTTTGGTAAGCCCGCTATGTTTACTCAAGACAAGGTACGGGAGATACTTTCGAAATTCTGGTTATTTGATACCTCGAAAATCGAACAGGACATGGGATTTATCGGTACCGATTTTAGGGTTGGCGCCGAGGAAACTATCGCCTGGTACAAGGAGCATGGCTGGTTATGAGCCGATATGATCTGGAGCGCGCCCGCTCTTACTTTGTTTTCGATAAAGGCGTGACATTTCTCAACCACGCCTCGCACTCGCCCCTGGCGATTCCGGTCAGAGATGCTTTTGAGAAATTTTTCGATAGCTGGCAGAAAACCGCTCATAATCACGACCCTGAATCGTTTCGCATTTTCGAGGAAGTCCGATCCAAACTGGCTGACTTTATCGGGGCAAAATCGGTGCGCATTGGCCTGGCGCCCCATACAACCTTCGGTATGAATATCCCGGCCTCTGGACTACCGTGGCGCGAGGGCGACAATCTTGTTATCTCCGAATGCGAATTTCCGGCCAGCGTCTATCCCTGGCTGCGTCTCCGGAACAAAGGTGTGGAGATTCGTTTCGCCAAAACCGACAACGGATTTATTGATGAAGACGCGTTGATAGCTGTCGCGGACAACAAGACACGCCTGATCCACACCAGTTGGGTGCAGTTCAATAACGGCTACAGAGTTGACTTGGAAAAGCTTGGCGAGTTCTGCACATCGCATGATATTCTGTTTTCAGTCGATGGTATCCAGGGGTTGGGTGTGGTACCGCTTGATGTTCCCTCGAACCATATTGATTTCTTTACCAGCGGCTGCCAGAAATGGATGTTTGGCCCGTGCGGCACCGGATTTTATTATATCTCCGAAAAGGCCGAGAAGCTTATTGAACCGCCATACTCCGGATGGTTAAGTGTCGAGTGGCACGCCGAGTTCAGCAATCTGCTTCGCTACGACCTGGTCCCTCGTGAAGGGCCCGCCAAGTATGAGATCGGTACCTACGCCTTCCAGGATTGGCGCGCGCTTAATGCCGCGCTTGATATGTTGAGATCCTTTGGCCCGGAGGATATTTGGACGCATATCAAGTCGCTTAATTCCCGGCTGATCGATTATATATTATCGGAACCCAAACTGATCCTTATTTCTTCAACTGATCCGCAACGTCGTTCGGGGATCGTAACATTTAAGTCGTCAAATTCTAAGGCCCTGTTTGACAGGCTGACATTCGAGGGTTTTGTAGTTAGCTATCGCGAGGGCGCAGTCAGGGTGTCGCCTCATTTCTATAACGGGCTTGATGAGATAGTTAAATTTATCGAATCCGTAAAAAGCTCAATCTAATTACATTTTTCCGATTATTCTTACGGCAAATTTTATAGTTTAAAAATTAGAGGCGCCGAAATCCCAATTTCGGCGCCCAAAATAACTCCATGCTGGTTTGCTGCTACGAGAATACAACCCACAATTGAAAGCAGCTTCTAAAATGCAAAATCAACCATAGCGGTTACAATATCCTCTTTTAAGGGATTAATTTTGCCGGTTTGACGATGCGTATATTCAGCATGCAAGGCGACATTAACCGCGGTCCAATCTCCAAGATAATATCTAACCAGTCCGGAAATGGCAGTAACCTTATTAACGTTGTTATAACTTGGCGGTTGAACCCAGTTATACAATGCGGATACAAGCAAACGGTTGTTGATTAAGCCGTAATAATCAAGCTGAGCGAATCCGCCTGTGTATTTATAATCTTTGGTACTGTCGGCGAAATTGAATGCCTTATTATCGACGCCCTGCATAAACAAAGTGCTAAAGCCAAAGGGCGCATAATTAAGGCTGATACTGCCGCCAAGTCGTCTGAAAGCCTTATTACCACTCCCAACGGCGTTGGTTAACGGATGCAAGGAATCGATCACGGAGAAAACTGTTGGTAGCCAACCCGCGTACCCAAATAAATCTATTCTCTGTCCCGAGCTTTGACCGTCTCCCCGGCCGATTACTTGCGAAAGAGTCAGGTAAACGTCTTTGAATTTATTATTGTCCGGATTAAGCCCGGTCCCATTGGTTACGCCTGCTCCATACTTGAATCCGTTCCTGAAATGCCCCGTTGCCTCCACAGCGATCTGGTTATCATCGAAAACAAACCCCGATGGCGCGGGAAAGGCATAGATCTCATAGGGTTCTGATAGATAGTATGATCTCTTGGAGCTTATAGTATGATAGGCCGGTTCGAAGGCACCCAACCGAACATTAAGCGCTGAGTTTATGATGTTGCTGAAAACCACATTTGCCGATTGCAGAGTACCTGTCTGTGACGGGTTTTCTCCGCTCGCCGGAATACGATAAGACGCTGCCGGCTGATCGATCCGGGGAGTGTAGATGAGCAAGTAAGAAACATTTTTATGGAATACTCCAGCCGACAAAAGATCCAGCCCCATAAGTTTTAATTCCGACGTACTGGCTTCTTGCGAATGTGCTGCCTGAAGTCCTGTCGAGGTGCGCAACGCCAGCGGCGGCGGGCCCTCGAATACATTTTTCTCAAATCCCTCCCGGCCGGGAATCTGATAACCGTTATTTCTAAAGCGCTGGCCAAAATCATTTAGCTTTGCAAATGATACGTGGCACATGTTGCAATTAAAGCCATATTTTCTGGCAAATGCCGGAATGGCCTGGCCATTAATGGGAAACAGCCAAAGGACCCCGGCAAATATGAGCAAAACACAAAGCAGTTTTTTCATTTTCCCTCTCCTCACTTTGGCAATTCATCGGGCGGTATCGGTTTTTCGTTAGCCACAGATGGGTTGGTGCTTATCAGGGCGCGATCCATAAAAGCTACCAGCGCCTTAATCTCGCTTTCGGACAGATTCAACGGTACCATGAGAGGATCAATATTGGCGCCGTCCTTTCCGCCTCCGGTGTTGTAGAGCCTTACAACATCCTCGAGGGATTTTTCCGTACCATTATGAAGATAAGGCGCCCGAAGGGCTGCATCTCTGATCGTCGGGGTTTTAAATTTGCCCTTATCTGCTGGGTTTTTGGTAACCGCATATCTGCCGTCGTCAAATTTGGCTCCGGCGGCGGGCATCACCCCAAGGTTATGGAAACGCCCATCGCTGAAATTTCCTCCCCAATGGCATGCAGTACAGTGCCCCTTACCGTTGAAAACCTCGAGGCCCTTGCGCTCTTGTGGCGTAAGTGACGAAATATCGCCTTGAATGAATCTATCAAACGGCGAATCAGTGGTGACAATCGTCCGCTCATAGGCGGCAATAGCCTGGGCTACCTGATCGAGACCGATTTCCGATGTTCCGAAGACTTGCTTGAACTCAGCTACATAGCCTGGGATTCCGCTAACGGTTTTGATCATGACTTCATGAGTATTTCCCATCTCTATCGGGTTGGCGATTGGCCCTTTGGCCTGCTCTTCTAAGCTTGGCGCCCGGCCATCCCAGAACTGCAGAGGGCTATGCGCGGAGTTGGATACCGGCGGCGCTCGCCGTCCCCCGCGCTGACCGTTGATACCTACGCTGGTGGGTCCGGCATCAGACCAGCCTTTCTGCGGATCATGGCAAGTGGCACAACTGATGGTGTTGTCGTTGGAAAGCCGGGTGTCGTAATAAAGCTTTTTCCCCAGAAGAATCTTTTCCAGCGTTTGAGGATTATCGGGAGGTACAAGAACTGGCGGCAGGTTGCCTACTCGTTCAGGTCCGCGTGTGAGAGCCTCGGTATTCGTAATTGGCGCTACAGGAGGTTCCCCTGCATAACCCCATACAGCCAGAAAGAGGATAGCAAAGATGAAAAAAAACAAAATCTTGTGCATGGCAAATCTCCTTTCTAAATGAGCGGTTTCAAATTTTGGTCCCGATATTTACGAATCTATAAAAATTTCGCCGATTGATGTCAAGTAAAACATATAATAAGCGACTTTTTTTGGGAGTTCATATTCATTGACTTGACTCAAGTTTTCCGATAAAATGTTTCCCATGAAACTATGCACACCATCTCAAATGCAGAATATTGATCGCCGGGCCATCGACGGTATGAAAATCCCCGGCCTGGAGCTTATGGAAAACGCCGGCAAACGGGTTGCCGAGACGATCCTAGAACATTTTGAACTTACGGGCAAACAGGCTACCGTTGTTTGCGGTAAAGGAAACAATGGCGGTGACGGCTTTGTGGTGGCTCGTCTCCTGCACGAACAGGGTATAAATATCGAGCTTTTCCTGATTGGCGGACGCGAGGCAGTTTCGGGCGATGCCCGGACCAATCTCGAACGCGCCGAAAAGGCTGGCCTGACGATTCATGAGGTCGCAGATTCGTCGGCATTTGCCATATCGTCCGATTCTAAGCTAATTGTTGATGCCATCTTCGGGACCGGCTTTTCAGGCCCTCTCAAATCCCCCTATGATGAAATAATTCGCAAGATCAACGCCTCTGGTGCTCCCGTGGTATCGGTTGATGCTCCCAGCGGTCTTGATGGAGCATCGGGAGCTGTTTCCGATTCTGCTATCCAGGCCAATATCACTGTCACGTTCGGGCTGCCCAAACTCGGGCAGGCGGTCTACCCTGGTAAATCCTATTGCGGGCAATTGGTTGTAGCCGATATTGGATTTCCCGATAAAGCCATCAGCGAGGAACGAATCAGCCTTAATATCCTGATGGCTGACGAGGCCGCTCGCATGCTCCCGTTCCGTGCTCCCACAGGCAATAAGGGTGATTTCGGCAAGCTCTTCGTTCTGGCAGGTTCGGTGGGATTTACCGGTGCTGCCGCCATGACAGCCGAAGCCGGTTTGCGAACCGGATCGGGGCTGGTGGTTCTGGGATGTGCCGAAAGTCTGAATGATATCTTCGAGACTATATCAACCGAGGTGATCACCCATCCCCTCCCGGAGGTTCGCAATCGACGATGCCTGGCGTTGCGCGGTTTGGGTGAAGTTCGCGAACAGGTGAAGTGGGCTGATGCGCTGGCAGTCGGGCCGGGTATCGGCACCTACCACGAAACCCGCGATCTCATTTTCCGCCTGATATCAAAGCTTGATAAGCCGGCCGTTTTCGACGCCGACGCGCTTAACAATCTCTCCAAAGATGTCAGCCAGCTTAAAGGGCACCCGGCGCCATTGGTGATCTCGCCTCACCCGGGCGAGATGGCGCGCCTGACCGGCAAAACCATCGCCGAGATTCAGAAAGACAGAATCAATATCGCGCTCTCCTTTGCGCAGGAATATAATCTGGTTTGCATCCTGAAAGGTGCGCCGAGCGTCATTGCCGCGCCATCGGGGCAGGCCTGGATCAACCCCACCGGCAACGAGGGTATGGCCACCGCCGGATCGGGCGATGTCCTGACCGGCATTATCGGCGGCTTTTTGGCGCAGGGGATGATCGATATCGATGCCGCCGTGCTGGGCTGCTATGTGCACGGCCTGGCGGGCGACATGGCCCGCGACGAGTACGGCTCCCGCGGCATGATCGCCGGCGATATTCTGCGCCTGCTGCCTGATGCCCTGATGGAAATAGAGGGGATAGGGTAAGCGATTGAGACGTTGGGCGGCAAATGCTATCGTTTGACGAGTTGGCATAATTGTTACCATCATAGGGTTATTGAGATGCGTGCTTACATACTCAATCGAAAGGATAAAAATGGCCAGCAAAGAGCCAAGAAATCATCGCCAAAAATGGTCGATTCAAGATGAAAATAAATTGAAGAAACTTAGGCGAGAAGGAAAGCCAATTAGGCAAATTGCCGAGATTCTCGGTCGCACCAAACAAGCTATTGAGTGCCGCCTATATCACCACGAGTAGTTGTATCGCAAGGATTGTGGTTTTGGCGCGATATCTTTAGAGGGGGAATAGCATTTTTGGGATTAACCCGATTATTATAACCCAAATTTGGCATAACACCATTAATGGATTTTCGAGGCAATATTATGGACAAAACGCGCGTTTTTATAAGCTCCACCTTTTTTGATTTATCCCAAGTGCGTGACGATATTAGAAGATCAATAATTGGCTTGGGCCATGAACCGGTTTTAAGCGAATTCCCGTCATTTCCCGTTTTACCCGAATTAAGCATTATCGAAAATTGTAGACGAAATGTACGCAATAATGCGGATGTATTTATTTTAATTGTTGGGGGTAGAAAGGGCTCTATCGATAACACCACGAAAAGGACAATTACTAATATTGAATATGAAACTGCAAAACAAAGCGGCATAGATACTTTTATATTTGTTAAAAGATCAGTCTTATCATTATTACCAATTTGGGAGAAAAATCCTACTGCCGATTTTTCTTCTGAAGTAGATTCGCCAGATGTTTTTCATTTATTAAGGAAATTAGCGCAGATCAAAAGTGGAGATACCCTTTTGACGCGAGCTTCCGAAATTTCAGATATTCTATCAATACAATTATCGGTATTTTTAAAATATTTAATTGATAAAAAAGGGAGGGCCGATTATTTCCAATAAAGGAGCTTATAGGAGAAACTACACGCGCACAACAATTAGCCTTGGAACGGCCAGCATTTTGGGAATATTTTTTAACCGAAGAATTATTAAGATCAAAATTGGAAATTATTAAAAGCAACCTTGATGCTTTTAAAAGAGGGCTTATTTTTAAAAAAACAAAAATATTACAGGGCCAAGAATTTTTAAGTTATTGCATGGAAAAAATTGAAGATCTTATAAAGATAACCCAGTCTATTATGGTAATATTTAATGAAAAAATAAATGAGTCATGGGGAAAACCGGGAGAGTCCGGAAATGCAATCGAAATAAAAAGAACTGTTGATTGGCTGATCGCCGCATGTGCGGCCTTATTAGAATGGGAAATTGACCTTAATTCAATTACGCCACCTAATGGTTTAGTAGAATTAAAAAAACTGCTGCATGGATTCACCTTCGAAGTCTTTGATGAACTATTTTGCTTTCCTGAAAAGATTATTGCCCCACTTAATTCATCCGATCCGAAAGGGCAGCATGTTTTTATCTTAACCATTAAGCCCCCCTCTAATTCTGATGAAATTTTGAAGAAATTTATTTGGTATAGGGATCACCCAAACGAATGGATAAAAAACATATAATTATTTATTAACTTTAATTCCCTTTAACTCGTCATTTATCAATTGTCTTTCTTAATCACGAAGGACCTGCTATAAAATCAGGTCATTTCGCCATAAAATAAGCAGCGTCAGGATGGAGCATTAATATGCTCCGCCCTGACGCAAACTTTTGGAATAGTATTGCGGTCTACCCCTAAGGCTTCTTTCCCTCCGGCTCCGGAATCGGCTCGCTGATACCGGCTAACTTGCGAGCGAACTCGACCTTTCTCCTCGAGATTCTCGTTGCCGCGAATAACCAACTTGGCGCCATCGGGAGAGCCGCCGCCATGCATACAGCCCGGCACGCCCGCTCCGATAGTCGCCCATTCCACCAAACGCGCGGCACGGGCACGAGCCTCGGCCGGCGATTTGGCTTTCATATATTTCTGAAGCAGATCGCCGTACTTTTTGGAATTGAAATCCTTATACGATGGCATACATCCGGTCTCGGCGATACCGCCGGCGATATCCTGCGCCAGACGATTGGTATCGTACGGCAACGTGGCCACGTGTACTTTGTTGACATTGGACAGCAGCATATCGCACATCCAGGCGCCCGATGGGTGCTTCTTGCCCAGCGCCGCTGACGCAATCCCCACTGCATAGGTGGTTTCGTTATTGATATGCATCTGCGTAATCTTGTCATTGAATACTTTCGATTGCAAGCCGTTGGCCCGCGCCGTCAGCACCGCTGCTCCGATCTTGACATCGCCCTGACCGGCCACACAACCGCCGATTGCCGCTCGATATGGCGCGATAAAATTGAGCACTGTCGCAAGCGCAAACTGAAATTCGCCCGCCATGAAAACCCGTTCGTTAGGCACGAAAACATCCTCAAAAAGCAGATATGCCTGGGTAATTCCGCCCTCTTTATTCGGCGAATCGAAACCTTCTTCCCACTCGCGCATATCGCTGGGATGACGAGCTTCAACGATAGTCAAACCTTCGATATCGCGCGGAATTACAAATGAAACCGCGTAATCCTTATCGGGCTCCTTATAACCGCTGCCGGGGAGAATGAAAATTTCATTCGAGGCCGCTACGCCGCAAATCATCACCTTGGCCCCGCGAACTACGATACCATCGGGCCGTCGCTCGACAATACGAAGCGACATATCGGGATCGTCCTGCATCGACGGTGTCTTGGTGCGATCTCCTTTGGGATCGGTCAGCGCTCCGGAGATTGTTATATCGCGCGCCTGAGCATCGCGCAGCCAGGCGAGTAGACGCTGATGATAATTGGTGCCAAGCTTCTGATCCATATCGAATGTTGTAACAAATAACGCATTGATGGCGGTCCAGCCGACACATCGTCCGCCGGTGCAGGTGCCGGTAAGCTGGAAGAGGCGACGTTTCATCCGGCTATTGGCGTACATATCCTCAGGGCTTCGCACGATTGAGAGATAACGGCTGATCGGCTCGCCGGTGAGGTGCGAGGTTGTCACCAGCGTATCGCGCTCTTTGGGATCGTCATAGAGGCGAAACGATTTGCTGTGTCCCTCGACTGTGTAGCGGGTGGCCGGATGAGTGGTTACGTCCTCGATGAGTTGGTCGAATTTATAAATATTCGGCCGCATCTTCTTGAGCGATTCGATATATTCCTGATAGTTTCGCAGTGCCATAAAAACCTCCAAGCGTGACATTTAAGAAGCTCGTCAACATTATCAAGAATATACGACTGCGGGTTACTTAGCAAGTGAATTAGTTCACAAATTTTGCAGATAATAAAAGATGGCGCCAGGTGCAAGCCTGACGCCATTAAAATTGAGGTTATTTCGAGATAGCCGGTTCCTTATGCTCCCAGGAATATATGAGCAAATACCTTAGCGTCACCAAGAAGGAAAGGGATATCTGTATATTCATCGGGAGAATGGGCAGTTTCGTAAATCCTGCTCCAGACCGCGGCCGGGAAACCTTTGCGTCTAAATAGAGCCGCCACTGTCCCGCCGCCGATACCACAAACTGTTGCCTCGGCCTTATAAACTCGTCGAATCCCTCTTTTGAGCGCGTCGACAACGGGGGCATCCGCTGCAGTAGGCGGAGCTGCCTCTGCCCTTTGAAGCGAGGATATCTTGATCTTAACATTTTCCGACGATTCAATCTCATCCGCCCATTTGCGAATCATGGCCTCAACTTCATCTAATTTATATTTGGGAAGAACCCGGCAATCGATATAAAAAACATCATCGCCCGGGATAGTATTGACGTTAGGCACATTAGCTTCTTTTTTGGTCGGTTCGAATGTTGAAGTGGCCGGATCAAAAAGAGTATCTTTATAGTCAAAGATGTTATAAAGGGCGTGCACCTTGGCGGCAAGTTTCGATGCAGCAGCGAAAGCATTGTGACCAAGATCGGGACGGGAGGCATGACATTGCCGCCCGGTAGTTTCGACCTTAAGCCAGCAGATCGATTTTTCGGCGATTTCAATCGGCCTTCCGGATGGGTCCCCCGAATCGGGAACCAGGATCAGGTCGGTCTTTTTGAAGATATCATGTTTTTCCAGGACATATCCAATACCGTAATTAGACCCAACTTCCTCATCGGCGACGAAGAGCAGTCCGATATTGAACTTTGGTTTTATCCCCGTATCGATGAATGCTTTGGCCGCAAAAACTCCGGCTACCAGTCCGTGCTGATTATCCTCGACTCCGCGGGCATAAATCCTATCGCCATCAATTCTTAATGTATAAGGATCGCCTGTCCATTTGGCCAGATCGCCTGGCGGAACGATATCGGTATGCGCCATCACCCAAACGGTTTTAGATTTATCCAGCCCCTCGATAAAATAAACCAGGTTGGGCCGAACACCGTCGGTTACCCGTTTATCGGGAGCGTTGTACTCCTGCGGGTTCGGGAATCCCGCCCTTTTGAGATAATCTTTCAGAGCGATTGCTTTTTTCATTTCGCCATCGCCGCCATTTTCCGGCCCTAATGCCGGAATAGAGGAAAGAAGCCTTTCAAGCTCAATTGCTTCAGTCCGATATTTATCAATCGTTTGTTCGAGCTTTACAAAATCGTCTGCCATGATATTCAATCCTCCATAAAGAGTTCGCCATAGTTTTGAACCATCTCAGGTGGTACAATATCTAAAAGCCTTAAATAGACATATAAATTGCCCCGGTGATGAATCTCCTCATCAATTGTCAAATATATAAACCCCTCGCCGGAAATTTTTCCATAGCTGGTTTCATATATTCTCGTAAACGCTTCAGGCGGGAGCATGCGGAGCACACGATCTGTCTTTTCGTGCTCCGAGCGGAGCATGTCAGCCAAGAGATTCTTAGTGGATTTTTTCAGGGCCGGTTCACCAGGCGGTTCCCAGTTGCCTGATGTAAATCCATTTCGGGCATGAAGTTCAACCGCAAGGATATGATTAATTTGCTCAGCTACATTTCTCACTTTGGGCGTGGGTCGAAAATCCATCTGCTCGGACGGGAAAAGCTCCAGCATTTGTATAGTTAGAGCCCTGACGTTATCCCAATATTTGATAATTGAATGCTTTTCCATACTATCTCGGTTTCTTACACACAAAGATATATGTTATGGGTAGATGGGAGGCAATATATTTATAATCCTTCCATATTTCCCGCGAAAAGCCCTCATGAGGAGAATTCAGAGTCGCTTTCGGCTCCAGCATTTTTTCAACGATAAATCCTTCCTCGACAAGAGCGTTATGGTAGGTCGAAAGCGATCTAACATAATGTTGAAATGATGTCGAGGAAGTAGTCAGATTTCCACTGGCCCTAAAATCCCATCGCCACTTA
Organism: uncultured candidate division Zixibacteria bacterium; assembly: GCA_963801605.1. Taxonomy (GTDB): domain Bacteria; phylum Zixibacteria; class MSB-5A5; order UBA10806; family UBA10806; genus UBA10806. The sequence goes on along the minus strand of CAWDFP010000006.1, from coordinate 408,898 downwards.
ATAAGAATCGGTTGATGGGGAAAGGGATGATTGAATTTTACCCCGGTACCGTTTTCATCGAGGATGTACTGCAGGGGATGCATATCGGAAAGAACGAATCTCCCGCCCGGTTTAAGGATTCGAAATGCCTCGCGAAATACTTTTTCAAATTTCGCCACAAATGCAATAGCGCATGCTGATATGATTATATCGAATTGAGAATTGGGGATTTTTGATAGTCTGGTAATATCCGATACGATAAATTCAATATCCGTCTTTTTCTGCCTGGCCAGTTCCCTTGCCTGTCCAATTTGGCGTTGGGAGAAATCAACCGCCGTAACCCTGGCTCCTTTTCTGGCGAATGCTACGGCATTTTGACCGGCTCCACATCCCAAATCTAAAACTTTCTTTCGCGAAAGATTCCCGAGCAGCCGGAGCTTATCCTCGCCCGGGCAGAGCGGACCATAATGGATAATTGTAGACGATATATCATACTGCCTGACATAGTTACGGGCAATCTTGTTCCATGAGGATTGAATATCGACCATGACTCAAGTATATTGAAAGAGACATTCAAATGCAACAGCATACAATGCACGCCAACAAACGTTATAAGGGGCCCACTGGCATACTTTTATATGGCAAAATCACTATAATCGGAAAGATTGTAGATATTTAATATTACTTCATTCACTTTGGGAACCTGACGAGATTTAGGGCCGTTTAATATTCACAATAGGTCAGGAATCGTATTACGATATGAGTAAACAAAGGAATCGATTATGGCATCAGCAATAGCGCCGATAGTACAGACACAATTAAAAGTCGGAGATGTGGTTCCGTATTTTGAATTATCCTATGCCACTCGGGAAAAACAGGGAATGCAGAATCGTATAAATTCCGATGATCTAAAAAATCAAGGATATCTCATCGTATTTCACCCGGCGGACTGGTCTGATGTTTGCACCAGACAGGCGCAGGGATTGCGAGACAATCTTAAAGGCTTTAAGGATTTCGGTGTCGAGGTGCTTTTGGTTTCTGGAGACTATGTTTTCAGCCGTCACGAATGGGCCAAGAGTCTTAATCTTCCGTTCAAATTGCTGGCAGATCATAAGCATGATATGGGTAAGGCTTTCGGGATTTACGATGAGATAACCGGTTTTGATACCCGTTCCGTTTTCTTGATTGGTAAGGACGGTAGAATTGAATATATAAATTCGCGCTATAATGCCGAAAAAATTGATGATTTTAATGCCGTGCAGGCGGCAATAGCGAGGCGTAAGAACTAAAATTTTCCCATCACCCGCATCTCGCTACACAGGGGGCAGAAGCCATTCTGCCTCTTTGTGTTTTAAATAATCTTTCAAGCAAAACCGGTAGCTTCCCAATTTACTCTTTCATCGAGACGAAATTTGTTATATAAATTATTAAAATCATAGATGTGGTCCCCTGAAAGCCGGTGAAATGAGTTCATTTCAGTTAATCTTTCCAATCTCAACTATCTGGATTATATCAGAGATTATTCTGGCTATTGTTAAACGATCCGGGGAAAATGAGAACAAGGCGCTCGATAAGGCTTCGCTTCGTATTTTATGGATTACAATAGTGATTTCAATAGCCCTGGGAGTTTACTTGTCGACGCGAGGAGTTGGATTTATACATCCCGGATATAAGATCATATCAAGTTGTGGACTTATCTCGATTGTTCTGGGGCTAATGCTCAGATGGACGGCAATTCTCACGCTTCGCAAGTATTTTACAGTTGATGTTTCGATTTCTTCGGAGCAAAAATTGATTGAAACCGGTCTCTACCGTTATATCAGGCATCCGGCTTACACGGGAAGTCTGCTTTCATTTCTGGGATTAGGGCTATCATTATCCAACTGGCTAAGCACTCTAATTATAGCGCTATCAACGTTTTTCGCTTTTTCGTATCGGATTCGAATAGAGGAAGCAGCGTTGATTGGGGCTTTCGGCGAAAAATATTTACAATATTCAGCGCGCACCAAACGATTGATACCCGGGATTTATTAATAAGCCGTTATTTGCCAAAGCTCTTATCCAATTTACATTGACCAATCTCATCAAGCCGCTTATCTTCTTATGGGGCACGGTGAAATTATGAAGGATGGTGTTTCGATGATCGATGCGTTGCTTAAAAAGGTAAAAGACGGTGGCTTCGAGTTTGTCGATATCAAGTTTACCGATATCAAAGGCGCCTGGAGACATATTACTCTTCCCGCTGAAAGATTTACCGAGAAAACATTTACAGATGGCATTGGCTTAGACGGCTCCTCGCTCGGCTTCCTCTCGGTCAAGGCCGGCGATATGATTCTTCTTCCCGATCCATCCTTTAGCTTCGTCGATCCCTTTTGGGAGATGCCGGTACTTTCGGTCATCGGTAATATCAATGAGGTTAATCCCACCGAGCCGCATCCCCGCGATCCGCGCTTCACCGCCGCCAAGGCGATGAAACGTCTCCAGAAACTTCTGCCCGGCACCGATATCATCATGGGGCCGGAGTTCGAATTCTATCTATTCGACGAGGTGCGCTACGATCAAACTCCCAGCCACGGTTTCTATTTCCTGAATTCCGAGGAGGCCGAGTGGAGTTCCGGCAACACCGACGAGTCGAATCTTGGCCATCATATCCGTTATAAAGAGGGGTACCACGCTGCTCCGCCGCTTGATAAAACCTACGAGATTCGCGCTTATATCTGCAAGCTCTTCAAAGAGGCCGGCCTCGATGTCAAATACCATCACCATGAGGTAGGCGGCGCTTCGCAGCAGGAGATCGAGACCTCGCTCGGCCCGATGCTTGCTATGGCCGACAAATCGCAGCTTGCCAAGTATCTCATAAAGAATGGCGCCCGGCAGTATGGCAAATCGGCCAGCTTCATGCCCAAGCCGCTCTTTATGGAGCCGGGTTCGGGATTGCACGTGCATCAATTCCTGGCGCGCGACGGCAAATCAATATTCTACGATGCTAACAAGCCGCTGAACCTCTCCGAGATCGGACGGTATTACCTCGGCGGTCTGCTCAAACACGCGCCTGCTTTATTGGGCTTTACCAACCCGTCGACCAACTCCTTCAAGCGCCTGGTGCCCGGTTTCGAGGCCCCGGTGCGGATCAGCTATTCGGTGGGCAACCGCACTGCCGCGGTGCGTATCCCCGGATATATCAAAGACCCGTCGGTGATGCGCATGGAGTTCCGTCCGCCGGACGGGACCGCCAATATCTATTTCGCTTTTGCCGCCATGCTTATGGCCGGCCTCGATGGTATCGAAAACAAGATCGATCCCGGCGAACCGTACAATCAGGATGTTTCCAAGATTGTCGGGAGCGACGCCGATGAGCGTCCGCTGTTGCCGGAATCGCTGGCCCTGACCCTCGAAGCCCTCAAGGCCGATTACGCATTTTTGCAAAAGGATAATGTCTTCCCGCAGGCATTGATTGACACCTGGCTGGCGATCAAGGAAAACGAGCTCGATCAAATCCGTGTCCGCCCCCACCCCTGGGAATTCCGACTGTATTATGATGCGTAGATTTGTTTTTCGTAGGTCAAGACGCCTCAGGGTACCTGACATCAAGCCTCGAAGAGGCTTGCAGATTTGTAGCCGGGGTCCCCTGCGGACCCCGGTTTTTATTCTATTTTATCGGATTTTTGCAAATTATGCCGTGCGCATAGTATTCGCACATTGGCGGGAGATATACTTGTTCCACCTTTTGAGTATGGGAGGTCGTGATCAATTGAATCCCCAATAGTTCTTGCTCTATCTCATAATGGCTTCCCCTGAATCCTGCCATAGTGGGACACTATGATACGCGAGTAAGGCAAATTATTATTTCTGGTCATCTTGCTTATACAATTGACCCAGATTCAGGATTACAAATTCTTAACTTAAGCGATCCGTTGAATCCTTCCCGCCTTTCATTATTGCCGATACCCAATTCTTATGGATTTGGATACGGCAATAAATCTCTTTGTATACAGGGGAATTATGCTTATTTTGCTAATGGTGATTATGGGCTGAGAATAATTGATATTTCTGATTCTTCAAATCCGCATTTTGAAAGCAATTTTCCTAGAATAGATTCGCATAAGTGCATAGGAGTTACTGTAAGCGGCAACTACGCTTATCTTACAAGTTATTATACCGGCACAAATTGGTTACACAGCTACTTTCAAGTAGTTGATATTTCACAGCCATCATCCCCAATTTTAATTGGGCAGGTTGGCGTTGATTGGGAACTATTAGCTGATATACTTATTATAGGCGGTTTTGCATATGGAGGTCGTGATCAAAATGCAATTCGTCTTTTGCGCCACATATTACACATCGGCCCTTATCCCTGTCCCATACTTCCTTTTTTATTTCGGTGGGTATTATTCTGGATCTATTGTATTTAGATATTTGTTCATTTGAATTGGGAATTTCCTCTGGATTTATACTTACAAGCAAAAATCTATATAAGTTTCTTTTTCCATCATTAATAATTTTATAGTCAATCAACTTAAAGAATCCTTTATCTGACCATACGCCGCTAAATATCTTTTCGTAAATTCTAACGAGTTCAAATTTCCCTGTTAATTTATGCTCCCGAGCGGCTTTGATAAACAACCCATTTTGTGTAAGGGTACCGGATTTCGTCTTTTCGGGTTGATCAATTGTTTTAGGTTCAGGAGTTAATTCCGTCTTTGGAGTATCATGTCCTTCATATTCAACCGTAAATCCATCATCAAGAATCCTGTCCTTATACGGGGCGTTTCCCCTTTGAGACATTAAAATTACTGAATATTTATTATTTATACGAAAATTCATACCTCGCTGAATTGTTTGAACATTTTCTTTATCGCAAAGTTCTCTATAAGTCAAAATATCATCTTTCATATCTAAATTTATTATAGTATAGCATTTCAAAAGAACCAAATATAAATTATGGCTGTTTGTATGGAACATCAACACAAGGAGACACCCATGCCCACCCCGTCCCTCCCCCACTTCCTCGCCCGCCTAATCGGCCCGCGGCCTACGTGGCCGTACGATATGACTCCAGATGAGGAAAAGCTCATGTCGGAACATGCCGAGTATCTGAAAAGGCTGGTTCGTCAGAAAAAGGTCCTCGTCGCGGGGCCATGTTTCGATCCCGTATTCGGGCTGGCCATTCTCAACGTCGAGAAAAAAGAGGATGCCGAAGAGATTATGAATAATGATCCCTCCGTCACGTCCGGCCTGATGACTTATGAACTCCAGCCCATGCGCGCGTCGTTCATCGCCGAAATCCCCGATCCGGAGCGCTATGTCAAAGAGCCGTCAGATCGCATCCTCCGTACCGAAACCGTTGTAACCGCCGCACTATTCGATGTCTGGAACGCCTGGACCACAACCGACGGTATCAAATCCTTCTTTTCCGATCATGCCAATATCGAACTTCGAAGCTGGGCGGCAAATTCGAGGTGCTATTTCTGATGGACCGCCCTTACGGCGAGCAGGGCAGCGAGGATTGCCGTATTCTGAGTTTCCTTCCCATGACTATGCTTTCTTTCGAATGGAATGCCCCGCCGAATTCGGCGAACTTCGAGATAAGCGCACGATTGTTATCATTCAATTTGCAGAAATAAATGAGCGCGAAGTCCGCGTGACGCTTTCTCAACTCGGTTGGGGAATCGGCCCCGAGTGGGACAGCCTCTATGACTATTTCGATAAAGCCTGGGCGTATGTACTTCGAAATCTCAAAGAAAACCTAACGCTGGACTAAAGACTGGGCAAAAGAAAGAAAAACTACCCGGTCCTCTTCGCTCATCGCTCAGCACTGACGAATCTCCTTTGTTCATCCCTTTTTTTGATATATATTTACTAATCAGGTGCTATCTATTCTTGATGGTGGGCTGACCTTTACGGGAGATTCAAAGATGAAAACAAGAATTGTCATTGGTGCAGTCGTCCTGGCGACTTTAGCGCTTTTCGCCTATCTCTGGATTCCTCGTCCGGAAAAACTCGAACGAGCCGGAGGAGAAGAAGAAAGGTTTGAACGCTCCAAAGAGAGCGGTCACAAACGCGACACCAGTTTCAAACCATCAGAATGGTTCACCATCTCACGCGCCTACCCATATAGCAATATCCCCTTTGAGGCTTATAAAAGCGCAGTTGCCAAAGCCAAAGAATTGCACAACCAAACCGCCAGCCTGGCTGTTGGCACCTGGACCATGTCCGGGCCAACGAACGTCGGCGGACGAGTTACAGCGATGGCGTTAGATCCAACTAACCCGGATATCGTTTATGGAGGCGCCGCGCTGGGCGGAGTTTTCAAATCAACCAATAGCGGCCTCACCTGGCTGCCAATCTCTGACGCTGTCCCCAGCCTTTCTGTGGGAGATATAGCGCTCGATCCCAACGATCCCAACAAACTCTATTTCGGAACGGGCGAAGCTAATTCCAGCGGCGATTCATATGAGGGGACCGGTGTTTACCGCACCACGGATGCCGGAACTACCTGGGAGTTCCTGGGCCTGCCTGAATCGCGTCATATCGGCCGAATTGCTATCGACCGCACTAACTCCAACCGGATATTCGTAGCGGCTACAGGTACCCTTTTCGGAACAAACCCGGAGCGCGGTATCTACCGCACAACTGATGCCGGCGCTACCTGGGAACGAGTCTTGTTTGTCAGCGATTCAACATCGGGAATCGATGTAGCTATTAATCCCACTAATCCAAACATAGTTTATGCCGCAATGTGGGAGCGAATCAGGAGCCCGATCTACCGCAGAGTCGGCGGCCTAACCAGCGGCATCTGGAAATCAACCGATGGCGGTGATACCTGGAATCAGCTGACCAGCGGCTTGCCCGGATCGGCGCCAGATATCGGTCGTATCGGGTTGGCAATTGCTCCGGGTAATCCCAACATTGTTTACGCCAGCTATAGTGATAATCCCGGCAATTTGATCGGCTTCTGGCGAACGACGAATGGCGGTACAACCTGGACATCGAGGCTGGTCTCGCCATCGGCAGGATCCTTTTCCGGATTCGGTTGGTATTTTGGACGAATCTGGGTTAATCCAACAAATGCCGATCAGGTTTATTTCGGTGACGTATATATGTGGAAGAGTACTGATGGCGCGGCGCATTGGAGCGACATTACCGGTATAATGCATGTCGATCAACACGCCTGGGTGCAAGACCCTGCAAACCCTAACCTGGTTTTTTGCGGAAACGATGGCGGTATCTTCAAATCGCTCGATGGCGGTTCGCTTTGGACTAAATGCTACGATCTGCCTATAACCCAGTTTTATGCAATAACCATAGATTCACATACCCCTCAGCGTCTATACGGGGGTACTCAGGATAACAGTACGCCCCGCACCCTAACCGGCGCTCCCGATAATTGGGATGTAATATTTGGCGGCGATGGTTTCTACGCGGCAATCGATTTTACCAATTCCAATATCGTTTATTCCGAATCGCAGTACGGCTATCTGGCTAAATCGACAAATCTGGGCGGCTCCTGGAATATAATCCTCGATGGTATCGATGGCACTGAGCGAGTCAACTGGTGTACGCCCGTTGTGATGAGCCCATTCAATAGCCAGATTCTTTTTTACGGGGCACAACGGTTATATAAAACTGTGAACGGCGGCGGGATGTGGAATCATGTCAGCCTCGATTTAACTGGTGGGCCCGGTGGAGGAAATCTCGTCTTCGGGACAATAACCACTATCAGTCAATCGCCGCTTTCGCCTAATATTATATGGGTTGGTACTGATGATTCCAGAGTTTGGATTACCAGAAATGGCGGCGCTAACTGGTCCAATGTCTCCAGCGCTTTGCCTGATCGCTGGTGCACGCGGGTGACCGCCGATGTTTTTGATTCGTCAACCGCTTATGTAACATTTTCCGGTTACCACGAAGGCGATCTCATGCCTCATATATTTAAAACCACAAACCGAGGTGTAAACTGGAGCGATATCAGCGGAAACCTGGCGGGAATTCCCATTAACGATGTACTCCCCGATCCGGCGCATCCCGGACGGCTATATGTCGGCACCGATTTCGGAGTATATTATACTCAGAATGGCGGTGAGCTCTGGCGTGTTCTGGGAGATAATCATCCTATTTGCCCGGTCTTCGATATCGATTTGCACAATGGCACCAGGAAACTGGTTTCGGGAACACATGGGCGTTCTATGTACACTTACGATCTCAATCAGCTTGAAGGCCCGCCGTGTAACATCACTCCCGGTGATGCCAATGGCTCCCGTCAATATAATGGAGTCGATATCGTTTTTGGAGTAAACTATCTCAAGGGGATCGGAGAGATTCCACCTGATTCCTGTGACTGCGGGACACGCGGTTGGGTTCGTGCGGCTGCGGATGCTAACGGGGATTGCGTTTTCAACGGCCTCGATATCACCTACGGCGTTATCTTTTTCAAAGGTTTCGGCTCACCGCCGCAAGTTTGTCCCGATTGCCCGTAAAAATAAAAATGGCGCATGGATTTCAAACCGGCGCCATTTTGATTTTAACTCCTCAGCTTTCGTCGTACTTATCTTTCAACGCCTCTACTACAGTTGGGTCGGCTAAGGTTGTTACATTGCCAAGTACATTACCCTCGGCAATATCGCGCAGCAGTCGACGCATGATTTTGCCGCTTCGGGTTTTGGGTAAATCTGCTGAAAAGATAATTCGCTCCGGTTGGGCGAACTTGCCGATTTTTTTACCAATCCACTTGGTAAGCTCATCCTCAAGTTCGCGGTCGGCCGCGTAACCGTCTCTTAAATTAATGAACGCTACCATCGCCTGTCCTTTAAGACTATGGCTAACCCCGATTACCGCCGATTCTGCTACTGCGGGATGCTCTACGAAGACGCTCTCCAGCTCGGCTGTTCCTATCCGATGTCCCGCAACATTGACCACATCATCGACACGCCCAAGAATCCAGAAATAACCGTCCTTATCTTTTTTGGCTCCATCGCCCGGGAAATAAATGCCGGGCCATTTTGACCAGTAGGTGTTTTTATAACGTTCGGGATCGCCATAAATTCCACGAAGCATTCCGGGCCAGGGACGTTTAATCGCAAGATAGCCCGCATCGGTTTCATGACCATCTTCGGTTAATACCGCGGCGTCAACTCCGAAAAACGGCAAAGTAGCGCTGCCGGGTTTGGTAGTGGTAACTCCCGGCAAAGGCGTTATCATGATACCACCGGTTTCGGTCTGCCACCAGGTATCGACTATAGGGCAACGTTCCCCTCCGATAGTCTTATGGTACCAAATCCAGGCTTCAGGATTGATCGGCTCGCCGACAGTGCCCAGAAGTTTTAACGATGAGAGATCATACTTTTTCGGCCACTTGCTGCGCCATCTCATGAATGCCCTGATAGCGGTTGGCGCCGTGTAAAATTTAGTAACTCCGTAACGTTCGATCATCTCCCACATCCGGCCTCGATCCGGCCAATCGGGAGCGCCTTCGTACATAAGCACTGTGGCGCCATTAGCCAGGGGTCCATAGACTACATAGCTGTGCCCGGTTACCCAGCCGATATCGGCGGTGCACCAGAAAACATCTTCGGGCTTAAGATTGAAGACGTATTTTGATGTCACATAAGTATAAACCATGTAGCCGCCCGTGGTATGAATTATCCCTTTGGGTTTGCCCGTGGTTCCGCTGGTATAAAGGAGGAATAACATGTCCTCGGCATCCAGTTCCGCCGCCGGGCAATCGGCCGAAGCGTTTTCCATGAGACGATGATACCATCTGTCACGACCCTCGTGTATATGAAGAGGAAAGCTTGTTCCGATATTACGTTGGACAATGATAACATCCTTTACAAATTCCAGGCCTTCAATCGCCTCATCGACCATACTTTTTAACGGTAGGACATTGCCGCGCCGCCATGACCCGTCGGCAGTGATAACTAATCTGGCCTGGCTATCAATGACTCGGTCGCGGATCGATTCGGCACTGAATCCTGCAAAAATCACCGTATGGATCGCGCCGATCCTGGCGCAAGCCAGCATACTTATAACAAGCTCAGGAATCATTGGAAGATAAATTGCCACCCGATCGCCCTTTTTTACACCAAGCGATATTAAGGCGCGAGCAAACTTTTTGACTTCGCGGGCCAGATCCCAATAGGTTAAGACGCGTTGGTCTCCGGGTTCGCCTTCCCATATAATAGCGGCCTTGTTGCGTTTATCCGATGTAAGATGACGGTCGAGGCAGTTATAGCTAATATTAGTTTTCCCGTTCTCGAACCATTTATAAAAGGGAGCTTCATCCTCGTTTAAAACCTTATCCCATTTCTTAAACCAGAATAGCTCCTCCGCCATCCTGGCCCAAAATTTCTCCGGTTGATTAAGACTTTCATGATAAAGCGATAAATATTCCTCTTTCGATCCGATCAGGGCATCTTTCTGGAAATCCTCCGGCGGACGGAATTCGCGTGCCTCGTTAAGAACAGTTTCCAGAGCCGTATCTATCTTTAAATCCTCTAACATTGATGGTTCACCATCCCTTCAGATTGATAGCGCGCCGTCATGAAAGCCGCGCTTGAGTTTAGATCATAGAATTGTGTTATCTTAAAGAACGATATTTGTTTATGGCCGTTGTTGACCTCTCTGTCTCTAATAGTAATAATTATAACAACTATTAATGAGGCCGGGTTCCGGGGCGTGTGTTAATTAATATTGGGAATTTATCTTGGCAAACAGAGACTCTTAATACATTATTAAGATTGCATCTTAATCGCATTTGTAACGCAGTAATAATCTTAGTTGTCAGTTTAATCCTCTTTTTCAGGAGGCAAGAATGAAGGCGATCGGTATCGGTTTGATTATTCTGGGCGTTTGTTAGGCCTGACCACGGGTGCATTAGCACAGGATTGCGTCTACATTTCGGGGGACATCAATTATAATGGCGATGCCAGCCCATTCGCTGACCTGGTTTACGCCATAAACTATTTTAAGGGTGGATCTGCTATCCCGACGATCCCGGGGTGCTCATGCGGAGTTAATCCCGCATGTGATGTTAACGGCAATTGCAGTTTCAATGGAATTGATCTTGTATTTCTTGTAAACTATTGGAAGGGCGGCGCTCCGCTGTCCGTTGTGCTACGTGCCCCGAACCCGCTCCATTCTATGCGGGCGGAGCATTGCTTAATTCCTGCCCGGACTGCCAGCCAAATCTTCGTTAGAATCCGATTATCTGAGGTCGGGGTAATTCCGGAATTATCTCGACCTTAAAAAAATGGCGCCGACTTACAGAAGAGTCGGCGCCATTAAATTTAACTAACGAAAAGCCTTTACGTTCTGCTTTTCCGATATGGATAGTATCGAGGAATCCACATGGCATTTTTAACCAGCTCGGAAAGTTTCTCATCGGATGCAATCAAGCCGAGTCCTTCATCGCGAGCCTGTTTGGCTACTGCCAGCGCCACATGATATGATACATCGCGTACATCGGTGAGAGGTGGCAGTAGATAACCGTCATTCATCTGCGACTGAGTAACCATTTCCGAAATAGCCCGACTGGCAGCGGCAAACATAGTAGGAGTTACTCGGCTTGCCTGACAAACAATGGCTCCCAGTCCCATTCCCGGGAATACATAAAGATTATTGCATTGGGAAACCTGCATCTTGCTGCCATCGGGACGAGTAACCGGCGGAAACGGACTGCCGCTGGCGATAAGGGCTTTTCCTCCCGTGGCTTCCATTACCGTTTCAGCAGTGGCCTCAGAGCGCGATGTTGGATTGGAAAGTGTTAACACCACTGGGCGAGCACAATGACTGGCCAGTTCTGCCAGGAGTGTTTTATTGAATGCTCCCGCCTGGGCTGATAGACCGATCAGGATCGTAGCTTTGGAATATTTTACTGTTTCCGCCAAATCGGGAGAGTCGGTTTTATCAACCGGCCAATCGCATATGGCATCTGGCGGCTTTGCGAAATTTACCTGGTACGGTTCCAGTTTCATACCCTCAATTAGTAGCCCGTCCTTATCGACCGGCCAAATATGTTTTCTGGCTTCCTCAATCGAAATCCCCTCTTCAGAGGAAATCTGATTAGCGATAGCATTGGCCACTCCGCTTCCGGCCTGACCGAAACCGTATATCACGATTTGCTCTTGTGAAAGGGGACGGCCATTTATTCGGGATGTTGTCCGTAGTGCCGAAGCGGCCACGGCGCCTGTTCCCTGAATATCGTCATTGAAACTTGGTAAGCGATTTTTATAGCGTTCCAAGAGTGTAAAGGCTTGCTCTTTTCCGAAATCTTCCCATTGTAAAAGAGCTCTGGGGAATACGCGCTTAACTCCTTGAATGAAGCGCTCGATAACTTCATGGTAAGCATCGCCGCGTAGTCTGCGCTTCTTAATACCCAAATATAGCGGATCGTTTAAGAGTTGTTCATTGTTAGTCCCAACATCGATGCAAACCGGCAGAGTTGAGGCCGGATGAATACCGGCAGCCGCAATATATAGTGCAATTTTCCCAATTGGAATTCCCATTCCGTCAGCTCCGAGATCGCCATATCCCAGGATACGCTCGCCATCGGTAACTACAATTAGCGAGATATTCGGCAACCCGATATTTTGAAGCATCTGCTCGGTGAAATTGACCGTATTAGGTGAGATGTATACTCCTCGATAGCGGCGAAGAATATGGGAAAGCTTCAAACATGCCAGGCCAACGGTGGGAGTATATACTATGGGAAGCATTTCTTCGATATGACGGGCAAGAAGTGCGAAATAAATGGTCTCATTGCGATCGCGCAAGGCGGCCAGGTTGACATAGCGATCCAAATCAGTAGCATTTGATTTGAAGATGTCATAGTCGCGAGTGATTTGATCCTCAAATGATCCTACCGAATCGGGTAATAGGCCGATTAGATTGAACTCCATGCGCTCATCATGCGGGAAGGCGTGACCTTTATTAAGCAAGGGGTCCTGTAAAAGAGCGCGTCCGGTCAGATGAACGTCATAATAAATCTCGTTCGTGAGGGGATCGACGCGCATTTCGAAACGTTTCATATTTATAGCTCCTTAAAAAAAGCAAACCTTGTTGATGTTGAACTAAATCTAATGCTATTCATTATGGAGCTTAAGATATAGCCGCTCTCTGTAATTGTCAACAAGAAAGTGAAAAAAAGCACAAGATAGTGGACTAATGAGTATTTGCACAGATAATTTATAGAGATTCGACGAACCGGAGTTTTCTGTCATAAAGTCGAAGTTAATACGTTAATTGATAACAACTAAGAACGACATTGATAACGTTTTGTTTGGCACCAATTGAATAATTATCAGCATTTAGGATCAGCCTATTCAAGTTCCCTGGAAACCAAATATATGCAATAATATCACTAACTTAGCAAAAACAATGACTTTTTACGAAGGTTTTTATTTTAAGTCTGAATGAAAAATTTAAAGAGGGTTTGGACGAACCCTCTGGAAATACACCCAAGTTCATTACTTGACAGCCATCGGGATAATAATTAATTTGGATTTATCGCGGCGCGTTTTTCAAAATGTTAATTCGTTACAAGCGTTCTTTCGGGCAGCGGGTGTCCGAAAATTCAGGAGGTATATAAGTGAAGGCTACTGAGCAGCTTAAAAAAGAACACAAAGCCGTAAAGATCATGCTTCGGGTTTTGGATATGCTTTGCAAAAAACTTGAGGCGGGCGAAAAGATAAATATCGATCATCTTGATAGTATTATCGAATTCTTCGGCGTATTTGTTGATAGATGCCATCACGCCAAGGAAGAAAACATGCTCTTTATTGCCATGCAAAAAACTATGGACCCCAGCGATGGCGATCGTATAGGAGCGCTTATAAAAGACCATGTTTCGGGAAGAAACTATATTAATGATCTCTCCAAAGCTTCGGCTCTCTACAAAAAGGGCGATCCCGATGCGGCTAAGCAGATAGTTCAAAACGCCCGGCGGTATATGACTCTTCTTACTCAGCATATCGATATTGAGGATAATGTACTGTATCCCATTGCGGACACCCGTCTCTCAGATCATAAACAGGAAGAGCTTGTTCATGAATTTGATCGGCTTGAGATAGAGGAGATTGGCGCCGGCAAGCATGAGCAGTTTCATAAGATGATAGAACAGCTCAAAGGAATATATTTAAATCACTAACGATAAAAACGGCCTCAGGGCTTATTTATCCTAAGTTGAACACTTTGGGGTCTTGAGCGAAATGTCCTTTGGGGGCGACATCTTTCTATTTTGCGTAATAGATATTCTTAAAAATACGAGAATTCGGCCTTGATATGATGATTTTCCTGATTATTTGTGTTTTTTTCGTCTTAGCCCTGGCCTATCTGCTTTTCGTACCGATTAATGTCAGTCTCGAAATTAATTTCGGTGAAAAAGTCTTGATGGTTTCGGCGCTGAGGTTTTTTCCATTTGAGTATAAATTTATTAGTGGAAAACCCAAAAAGGCTGAAAAAATAAAAAGGCCCGAACCGGAGATGGCTACCAGGAAAGCTAAAGAAGAACTTAAAAAAAAGACCGGCAAAAAATTGAGGCTATCCAGGCTGAGTCGTTCGGATATTGGGATTTGTATAAAAGTTATTTCCGAAATCCTGAGATTTTTTGGAGGAATAATTGGGTCGCCGAAATATTTTCTACGGGCCAATATCGCCGGAGGAGCGTCAGAACCGGATATCACCGGCGAGCTGTATGGCGCCTACCATGCGATCCGTCCTATTATGCCGAATGCAGTATCGATTAACTACAATCCGGATTTTGCGGCCGAAAAGTTTAATGGCAGAATCGAAGCCGGTTTTATTGTTAGAATCTCTAGCCTTCTCAAGGAAACTTTGATCTTTATTATTCGTTTACCAATTATAAAGCTAATAAGACTCTATCGAAAGCTCAGAAAGGATGGATAATATGCCAAACAAGCTACAGGAACTGGCCTCATCAGTCATCACCCAGATCAAGGAAATCGCAGCCTCCGATACGGTGGTCGGCAAACAGGTCATCATGGGAAATAAAAGCGTCGTGCCGGTTACCAGAGTAACGGTTGGATTCGGCGTTGGCGGCGGCGAAGGTGAAAGCGGCGAAAAGGGAAGTGGATTCGGTGGTGGCGCCGGCGGCGGTGTCAGAGTGGAGCCTATGGGATTTATCATTATTGAGGAAGATAGAGTTTCATTCCTGCCAACCGGGCGAACCAAATACGAGGGTATAATCGCGGCCATTCCCGATTTGATAACCCGAATTCAAGAGTTCAAAAGCGATAAGAAGAAAGACTCAAAAGAAGGCGGTAAGACGGCCGAACAAAGCAAGCCTTAGTTTGTTTGCTTTCTTTGGAGATTCGCTCGTTATTGAAACTCCGGGGAAACAGGTCATTGCGAACACATCCCCCGATAATATCGGGGATGAGCAAAGCAATCACCCGCTTGCGCTGGAAAGGAATGTGCCATGAAAGCAATTCGTTACCATGGGCCTGGCCAGCCGCTCAGGCTTGAGGATATTCCTCAACCATCACCAGGTCCAGGCGAGGTGTTGGTCCGAGTAAAGGCTGCGGGGATCTGCCATACCGATCTGCATTTTCTCTCCGGCCTACTCAACCTTGGCGTCAACCCGATGACGCTGGGCCATGAGGTTGCGGGAGTTGTAGAGAGCGTTGGTATCGATGTCGATAAGGCGATACTGGGCGCCAGGGTGATCGTCTATTACTATCAGGGATGCGGGAAATGCCGGTTTTGCCTGGTTGGAGAGGAAAACCTCTGCGAAAAATTGGTCGCCGAACAGGGCTTTATCACGGATGGCGGCTTTGCCGAGTACATCAAAGTCCCGGCGCGAAATGTGGTGCCGCTCCCGGATCAAATTACATTTGAAATGGCTGCTCCCATAGGTTGCTCGGTGACGACGGCTGTTCATGCCAGCCATTTGGTAAATATCCATAGAGGAGATAACGTAGTAGTTTATGGGGTGGGCGGTGTCGGCTTTGGAATAATACAATTGGCGCGTCTTTCCGGCGCTAACGTTATCGCTATTGGCAGAACACAGGCTAAGCTTGATAAGGCTAAGGAACTAGGGGCAGGGCATATCATTAACGCTCTCGACGAAAACGTTCCGGAACGACTGCGCGAAATCACTGGCGGAAAGGGCGCCAATATCATATTCGAGTTGGTCGGCACACGCGAGACAATGGATAATTCGATAAAGATGATCGCCAAACGCGGCGATCTCATATTCGTCGGCTACTCGCCGGATTCGCTGGTGGTCCATCCGATATCACTTGTAATCACCGAGGCACGAATTTCGGGCTCGGTGGGAAATACTTTATCGGAATTGCAGGAAGCAGTTCAGTTGGTAGCTGATGGCAAAATTAAAACCGTAATCGACCGCGTTATCAAACTTGAGGATTTTCAGAATGGTATTGATGCTCTTCAAGAAGGCGAACCGATAGGCCGCGTGATCTTAAATCCGTAAATTATATATGCTAAGCTGAATGTACCGGCGTCAGCCGTCATTTACCTGATAATGCCGGGAGGCTATATCATAAAATTCAATATAAAGAAGATTTCAATCCAATCGTACCTTCCTCGAACTATTGTGATTTTTCTGCTGTTCCTCTCTCTTCTCGCATGTTCACTTGGGCCGTCCCGCAAAGAAATCGTAAAGGAATATGAAAAAGCCTCCAACGCGCACCAAATAGACTCCCTTGTCGCGCTATTTTCCGATAATGCCCAAATAGAATTTGTCGGAATGAGCCCTGCTTTTGTGGGAAAAGAATCGCTTGCCGGCAAAGCGCGCTACGATTCAACTCTTAACGATCAGATTACGCTTACCATAAACCGCATTAAACGCGATACTGCCTATGCTATTGCTAACGAAAAAAATCTTTGGCTTTCACAGGCCGGATTGACCCACGGAGCAACCCTTTCAATGGCTTTTGTCATCAAGAAAGGAAAGATAACGGCATTACGCGCGGAAATGTCCGATTCGAGCCTGCGTATTATTAACGATACAATGAGCTCTCTGATACCCTGGGCGCAACAATATCAACCGGAAAAACTGAGCCGACTCATGACCAACGGGGCATTTGTTTATGGCGCCGAAAGCGCCAGGCTCTCGCTTACCCTTTTAAATGAATGGGCAAGCCAACGATCTGCCAGATAGAATAATTTCCGATAAAAATAACAAAGGCCGCCTTTTGCATTTAAAGGCGGCCTGAAACCAATTAGTGTCTTTAAAATGACGGCGTCAACGTTCCGGCATTTGTGCTGGGCGATATTTCTGAGAAAATCGATTGCACTAAAATTCTGGTGCCCTTAAAGCCGCATCGAAGATCCGGGCCGCTCAAAAATTGGCCATTGACAGTAATCACCGTCTCATTCTTAAATTCCGGCGGTTTGACATTGGTAAAAACCAGTTCGTACTGAACATGATTGTTGTCGGTTACAAAAAAGCAATCGTTATCGTTTTTCTCAAATGTACCGGTTATTGAGTACACTTCCGCTTTGCTGAGATTCGGTGCAGAATTATTCATTGGGGTTGTGGCCTTATCGCTGCCGCAGCCTGCAATAATAATCGCAGCCAGTATAGCGCCCCCTATGGTTAATGTTGTGAATCGCATAAACCCCTCCTTTTATTATGCTAAAACCCAATGCCTGTTAAACGAAACTTATTTATAAACCCTCATTATCCGATTCGATTTTCAATTATTTAAACTCCTGATATCCCCGTAAGGTTTATCAATGTAACAAAAATCGATATTAATGATGTTACATGGAGTAGCTGTAAAATATACTGGAGTTAATCGCTGCTGCTGACTTCCCGTATTTCGAAATCATCGAAATTAGGTTCGATAGCGATTGTGGCCGTTCGCTGCACCGGATCTTTGGTGGCGTTTTGAGGCTCGTTGTCGGCGGATTTGGGAATAAAGGTCGCGAAAAAGTAAGTCTTATCGAGTGATAATTCCGGAACGATCCTCTCGGAATCAATTTGCGCCACAAGCTCGAGGTCCTTATCAAGTCCAAGCTGCAGAAGATAGTTGCCATGCGATGATTCGCGTAGGAGCTTTAAGATATCGCGATGATAATAATCGTAGAGAAGCTTGGATGTGCGCGAGGCATCGTTAAGTGCTACCTCGCGGCTGGAATCTCGCAGGAATTCGTTGATGAACATCCCGGCGCAAACAGCATCCTCGATAGCGAATCGTCCCATTTTGCCGGCGCACACTAAAAAGATCCGACCCGCAGGCCCCACCGATTCCATAACGGCGGATATGTTATTGAAGGTACCCACCAGAATGCGATCGGCCGCGTATGATGCCAACAACGCTTTAGAGCAGTTAGTGGATGAGTAAATCAGATCCTTGCCGCTGACCGTTTCCGGATCGTACTCGTAAGGTGAGTTTCCGAGATTGAATCCCTCAACCCTGATAGCGTTACGCTCGGCGCAGAGAAGATATTCACCGGTTGGCCATTCGTCGGCCAGAGCACGGGCTTCCTCGATTTCGGCTGTGGGGATAATTCGAGCGGCGCCATTTTTAAGCGCCTGGATAATGGTTGAGGAGCCGCGTAAGGCATCGATTACGATGGCTACGCTGCCCCTCAAATCTATTCCAACCAATTCCGAGGGTGTAAAGAGAGTTATAACCTCGGTTATGTTTTCATCACCGCTCATTATTACCTTTATCGGTAATTTAAACTGTTACATTACCGATGCGTTCCAGATTTATAGAACGGCGGTTTTACGATGACAGCCGTAGCCACTTTTCCCCGAATATCGATTCCGATTTCGGTTCCTATCTTGGAGTACTCCGACGATATATACCCGGCGCCAATCCCCTTTTCCAGCATGGGCGAAAAGGTCCCGGATGTTACTTCGCCGACCTTCTGGCCGCCGATAACGATTGGGTAATGCTGACGAGGGAAAGCCTTCTCTTTGAGCTCGAAAGCTACGTTTTTACGTTTGGGACCCTCGGTTTTGGCCTTGGAAATCACATCTTTACCCACAAAATCGCCTTTTTCGAGTTTAACCACCCATCCCAGGCCGGCTTCGATCGGGTTGGTGGTGGCATCGATATCGTTACCATAAAGGGCATATTTCATTTCCAGGCGAAGAGTATCGCGGGCGCCTAAGCCGATTGGCTCACAATCGAACTCTTTAGCGGCATCGGCGGCGGCGTTCCACAGCTTTTCCGCATATTGAGGAGCGAAATACAGTTCGAAACCGTCTTCACCGGTGTATCCGGTGCGGGAGAATAACATCTCCACTTCGGCGACCTTTGCCTTAGCAGACCAGTAGAAAGGCAGTGACGGTAGATCGTAATCGGTCAACTTGGCCATGACTTTCTCGGCCACCGGGCCCTGGATTGCCAGGAGGGCGGTTTGGTCGGAGACGTTCTCGAGCTTGACATTGTTGGCTTTAACAAGCGATTGCAGGTGCGCGAAATCCTTATCGATATTGGAGGCGTTCACCACCAGATACATGATATCGCCGCGGTTGTACACCAGGAGATCGTCGACAATCCCGCCGTTGGGGTAGCACATGCAGGTGTACATGACCTGCCCCAGCCCCAGGGAATTGACATCGTTGGTGACTGCGCCCTGTACGAACTCTATAGCGCCAGGGCCGGAGACGATAAACTCGCCCATGTGGGAGAGATCGAACAGCCCAACGCTTTTGCGGACACGTTTATGTTCCTCGGTTATGGAGCGATACTGAACCGGCATATAGTATCCGGCAAATTCTACAATTTTCCCCCCGGCTTTTTGATGGATATCATAAAACGGCGTCTTCTTAATCATAAATCCTCATTCCTCACTTCCCAAACGTCACACATCCTGCAAACAGCCAGAACGACTAAATTTCATAAAGTTATCGGGCAATATAATACGGATTGCCCCGGCAATCCAGATAGATTTTGAGATATTTATTAAGGGTGATATTGAAAAAATATGGCTGAATAACCGACTTAATGCTAGTATTATACAGCTAAATATAGGGATTGTTAAATGAAAAAAATTGGAAGAAATGATCCTTGCTGGTGTGGATCTCAAAAAAAGTTTAAATATTGCCATTTAAATAGGCACATCGAGGAACCTGAAAAACCTTATAAATTAGAGGCAATCAGAAAAGATGCATTTGGAAAAAGATATTGTATGTTTCCTAAAGGCGGAGCAACAGTTTGTAGCAAGGATATTGTTCAAGCTCATACCGTCCCAAGAAGTATGCTTAATAAAATCGCGGTGAATGGACATGTGATTTCTTTTATGGCCAAGAATAGTATATATGAACTAATTGAAGACAGAGGAATTGCATTACCGGACAAATTAGGAATAAAAAAGGCATCGGTTTTTACGGGCTTTTGTGAAACACATGATAAGTTATTATTTGCACCTATAGAAGATCAGCCTTTTAGGGATTGTGCTGAGCATTCTATGCTCTGGGGATATAGAGCTGTCTGCAGGGAATTATTCCTAAAAGAAAGCGGAGCTGAATTAACGGAAAAAGCAAAAGAATTTGATAAAGGAATGCCAGAAGAATTGCAATATATTTATCAAAATTTCACGGGAATTCAAAATCACGGCTTCAAATTAGGGGCAAGAGATTTGCGATATTTGAAAATATTGTATGATGAGGCCATATTAAATAAAGATTACACCCAAATAAGATACTATATTTTAACACTAGACTCCGTCCCGGAGATTATGTGCAGTGGCATTATGGTACCAACACATGATTATTATGGTAATTTTCTTCAGGATATTGAAAGTGATGAAGTTTTGGATTTTATTACATGTTCAATTATTGTATCTGGAGATAAGGGAAAAATCGTATTTGCCTGGTTCGGCAATTCCGAACCATGTAATAAATTTATTGAATCCCTAAATGATTTAAAAGACGAAGAACTTCCTGATAGCGTTTTTAGATTTGTAATAACGTTTTTTGAAAATTTTTACTGTTCACCAATTTGGTGGGATAAATTGGGAGAAACAGTACGGAATCAAATAATTAAAATGTTTCAACTTGAATTTAGTCAAAAGGAAATAATAGAATGTATGCTACCAGATGGTTTTGAATATGTTTCTTGGAATATTATTTCGAGGGAGCATTATATTCCAATTTAAATTCCATAAATGTGAATCGGCCTCAAGCGCCATTTCCGGCGGTTTTAGTTTTCTAACATCTTGTTTTTCTCTAATCGAAAGGGGAAGTTGAAAATGCCTGAACCTCTACCCGATTCAGAGCTAGAAACAAGCGACGGTTCTCAGCAGGTAATTATAATCGTCAGCCTGTAAACAGCAACAATCGCCAGTAATTCCAGAATAACACCGATTAATATGCCCCCGGCAATCGGTCCGAAAATGGGCCAGAGTAGCGCCATAGCCAATGTCCACAACGGAGCCGTGGCGCCTGAAATTGGTATGTCCGGATTGAAAGAAAAGCCGTGTCCGGTGGCGATATTTCGCGCGAAGACCTGGTGAATCCAGGAATCATCAAGAGGATAGCCCGGCTCGGTGACAAACAGCGACCAGGCGAAATAAAGAGCACATCCTGCCAAATAGATACTGGCAATTATTAATAAATCTCGACGCGATACACCGGAATCTATGACCACCAAAATTTGAAATCAAGGTTTTTATTGACAGAGCGGTTGATGATTTGTAAAATAGCATGTGCCGAACGCAATTGCCGTTATTCCCGCCCGCTACGGTTCAAAGCGGTTTCCCGGAAAGCCATTAGCCCCCATAGCAGGAGTGCCCCTGATAGTTCGGGTCATGCAGGCAGCCCAAAAGGCTAAACGCATTAACGATGTTATGGTGGTTACCGATGACGAAAGAATCGCCGCGGCTGTAAAGCATTTCGGAGGGCAGGTTTTCATGAGCAAAAAGCCTCATGCCACCGGATCGGATCGAGTGGCTGAGCTTGCCGAGCGAATCGATTGCGAGCGTATCGTAAATTTGCAGGGTGACGAGCCATTTATTGCATCCGATGTTATCGATAAAGTAGTGGAAGCGCTGGACAATCCCGATGTGGTTATGTCATCGGCCTGTTCGCTTCTAAAAGATCATTCCGAGGCCGATAACCCTAACGTGGTGAAAGTGGTTTTAGATAGAAAAGGTGATGCCCTTTATTTTTCCCGCAGTCATATCCCTTATCTGCGCGCCGATGGACAGGCAGCCCCGATTTATCGGCATATCGGCATTTACGGTTTCCGGCGGGATTTTTTATTGAAATTTGCGGCCATGGAACGCACTCCGCTTGAAAAATGTGAAAGCCTTGAGCAACTACGTGCCCTGGAACATGGCTATAATATTCGAGTAACAATCGTTGAATCCGAGTTTGTGGGAATCGACTCACCGGAGGATCTCGTCAGGGCCGAGGAGATTTTATCCAGACAGGGAATTAAAAATGGTTGATGACAGTAACGGAAAAACCAAATACATCTTTGTGACCGGCGGTGTAGTCTCGTCGCTGGGAAAAGGAATCGCGGCCGCCTCGATTGGGCTGCTTCTAAAATCACGAGGGCTCAAAAGTCTCGATGATTAAATGCGACCCTTATATCAATGTCGATCCCGGTACCATGAACCCGTTTCAGCATGGCGAGGTCTTCGTCACTGACGACGGCGCTGAAACCGATCTCGATCTTGGCCACTACGAACGTTTTTTAGATACTGATCTAACTCGCCTCTCCAATGTAACATCCGGACAGATCTATGATGCTGTCATCCAGCGCGAAAGACGCGGCGGCTATCTGGGCGCTACGGTACAGGTCATACCGCATGTAACGGACGAAATCAAAGCGCGCATCAGGCAGGTCGCCGAGCGTTCTGACGATGTCGATGTTGTCATCGTGGAAATCGGCGGCACGGTGGGCGATATCGAATCACTGCCGTTTTTGGAGGCTATCAGGCAGATGGCCCTGGAGGATGAGGATCACAACACCCTTTTTATCCACCTGACCTTGATCCCCTTCTTCGTTGGCTCCGGAGAGCTCAAGACCAAGCCCACCCAGCATTCAGTCAAGGCCCTGCGCGAGATTGGTATTGATCCCGATATCCTGATTTGCCGTAGCCCACAAGCCTTAACCGCTGATGTAAAAAAGAAAATCGGACTTTTCTGCAATGTCCCGCCACAGGCGGTAATCCAGGACCTCGATGTCGAAAATATTTATGAACTTCCAATTCAGTTTCATCATGAGCTTCTGGATAACCTCCTGGTACATTATCTCAAGCTGCTATGCAAAGACCTCGATATTACAGGTTGGAGCACGATGGTAAGCCGCATGAAAAATCCCGAGCATCATGTCAGGATTGGGATTTGCGGCAAGTATATAAATCTCAAGGATGCTTACAAATCGATCATCGAAGCCTTCATGCATGCCGGCGGCGCTAATGGCGCCAAAGTCGAACTGGTTTGGATCTCCTCCGAGCGCGTCTCCGAGGATGGTCCGG
The DNA here is from genome assembly GCA_963801605.1 of uncultured candidate division Zixibacteria bacterium. Classification (GTDB taxonomy): domain Bacteria; phylum Zixibacteria; class MSB-5A5; order UBA10806; family UBA10806; genus UBA10806. Next base: position 385,492 of record CAWDFP010000006.1, on the reverse strand, counting down.
AGGCACACCTGGCAGATATCGATGGCCTCCTTATCCCCGGTGGTTTTGGCGAGCGCGGCATCGAAGGGAAAATCGAGGCAATAAATTATGTTCGCACCCATAATATCCCGTTTCTTGGAATCTGCCTGGGCCTGCAATGCGCGGTAATCGAGTATGCGCGTAATGTTTGTGGTTTGGATGATGCCAATTCCTCGGAATTTGCGCCGGAAACCGCAAATCCCGTAATTCATCTGATGGAAGAGCAGGAAACGATTGTGGAAAAGGGCGGTACCATGCGGCTGGGAAAATATCCGTGTCGCATTACACGAGGCAGCCTGGCTCACAAGCTTTATGGCGTCCTCAATATTTCTGAGCGGCATCGGCACCGTTATGAGGTCAATAACGATTATCGTAATAAACTGGAGGAAGGCGGTTTGGTTTGCTCTGGTGTTTACCAGGAAGGCAACCTCGTGGAAATCATCGAACTCCCCGACCACCCGTTTTTCATTGCCGGTCAGTTTCATCCGGAGCTAAAGTCTCGTCCCCTGAATCCTCATCCCTTGTTTGTGGGACTGGTCAAGGCCGCCGTTATACATAGGAATTCTCTCGTTGAGGAAACTCGAAACGTAGAGAAATCCCCCAAATAATTTTCATGGTATTTAGTATGAAGTATCAGATGAATAAAAAAAATAATGCGCTCGGTCTTTTGCTGATGGCATTTGTTCTGCTGCCAATTGCAGTAATTGTTACATTCGCATCGTGTAGCGTAGAAAAAAAAGATAAGATCGCTTCGCCGCAAATCCCTTATCCTGATGCAGCGTTTGCAAAGTACCTTCAAGGCCAGGTTGACTCTTCCCAGTATATTTGGTTTACCGATCTCAAAGCCGCGGCTTCCGCGTTTTGCAACGATCAGATTCCGCACGAAGGAGACGGTATCAGCACCGCCAACATGAATATTTTAAGCGAAAGTTTGTTTCGAGGTAAAGTCGAAGTGCGTTTGCCCGATAAAAAGCTCCTCATCTTGACCATGGAGCGGCCATTTAAGGAACGCGGTGTAAATTCCATCTGGCAAGTTACTGCTATGGAGGAGAAGGATTGGCCCAAAAACAAGTCAAAGTAGGCAGCGTATCAGTCGGCGCAAAAGAGCTTGTTCTGGTCGCCGGACCCTGCGCGGTTGAATCTGAGGATGTCGTCTTTAAAGCCGCAGAGGCTGTAGCTTGTGCCCGCGACAAATATAAAATCCCGACCATTTTCAAATCATCATATAAAAAGGCCAACCGCCTTTCGGGAACATCCTTTTCTACCATCGGAATAGGCAAGGCGATTTCGATTTTGCAGGATGTCAAACGCCGATTCGGTTTACCGATCCTAACCGATGTTCATAACATCGACGAAATAGATGCTACTGTGGATGTTGCCGATTGTCTGCAGATACCGGCCTTTTTATGCCGTCAAACTGATTTAGTGATCGCAGCGGCAAAAACTATGTTGCCTATTAACATTAAGAAGGGACAATTCCTATCGCCGGAGGATATGGGGCCGATTATCGAAAAGGTTACTTCATCTGGCAACAGCCAGGTGATGCTAACCGAACGCGGCACAAGTTTCGGTTACCATGATCTCGTCGTTGATTTCCGCGGGCTGGTTATAATGGCTGGCTTCGGATATCCGGTTATCTTTGACTGCACTCACTCTGTGCAAAAACCGGGGGCATCAGGCGGTTCGTCGGGCGGCGATCCGCGTTTCATCGTGCCATTAGCGCGAGCGGCAGTGGCGGTAGGCGTTGATGCCATCTTCGTTGAAACTCATCCCAATCCCCAAAACGCGCTTTCAGATAAGGATTGTCAGTTGCCGACATCAGCACTTAATAATCTGGTTGAGAATATCTTAGCCTTATAAACCGCTTGTAGATTCGGTTGCTCTTAACAGTTTGAAGCAATCCGAATTCCCCTTATCATTCCGCTTGAAATCATCCATAATTCATCCGATAATATTCCTATGGAATGTCCTCGATGCAAAAAACCATTGATCATCCTTGAACTCGACCGAGTTGAGATCGATTATTGCGCTTCCTGCCAGGGAGTCTGGCTCGATTCCGGCGAACTTGAACTGCTATTGGAATCGTCCCGCCAGACTAATATAGAATATCATCCTGATACGGATGCCCGTGAGCGCCCGCTGAAGTGTCCCCGATGCCATAAAAAGATGGATAAAATTCGCAGCGGTAAAGACAGGCCCGTTCTTCTGGATAGCTGTAAAAATGGACATGGTTTATGGTTCGATGGCGGCGAGCTGGAGAGGATTCTCAAAAACGAAAAAATCGATTCCAACAATCGAATATTTGAACACCTTCGGGGTATATTTATGAAAAAGAGTAAAACTTTGAATACAGGAGATGCCAAATGATCGCACTATTTGTGCTGTTAGCGTTAATAGTCATGGTCGTGGGATATTTTATCGCGACCTATAACGCCCTGGTGCAGTTGAAAAATCAGATCAAGAACGCCTGGGCGCAGATCGATGTGCAACTTAAAAGACGCCATGACCTTATCCCTAACCTGATTGAAACGGTCAAGGGATATATGGTGCATGAACGTCAAACTCTGGAAAATATCACTCTGGCCAGAAGCAAAGCCATGAGCGCCGAAAGCATCCCCGACAAAGCCAAGGCGGAGGGTTTGCTCGGGCAGGCTTTGGGGAAATTCTACGCCGTGGCCGAAGGCTACCCCGATCTTAAAGCCAACCAGAATTTCCTGGCGCTGCAGGAGGAGTTGACCTCGACCGAAAATCGTATCGCCTACGCTCGTCAAAGTTACAACGACCAGGTTCTTTTCTTCAATAATAAGATTCAGATGTTTCCCTCGAATATGGTTGCTGGATGGCTCAATTACACAGCGGAGCATTTTTTCGAGGTCGAGGACAAGGCCGATCGCGAAGTGCCAAAGGTCGATTTTTCAAAGTAATCCCGATAATTACGGCGATCCGATATGTGGGAATTGATTCAGTCCAACAAGCGAAAGTCTATCGGGCTTTTTATCCTGTTAGGCGTCATACTTGCCATGAGCTTCTACGCCTTCGGCAAATATTATATGCCGGAGTCTGATGGTCTGGTCTTCATCTTCTTTGGGATTGTCTTCTGGCTCATGATGTCCGGTATCGCTTACTTCACCGGCGATGATATCATCCTGGCCGTCAGTGACGCCACGCCGGTGACCAAAGAAGTCAATCCCATGCTTTATGATGTAGTCGAGGAGATGAAGATCGCCTCGGCGCTTCCCGCTATGCCGAAAATCTATGTTATGAATGAGGCGGCCCCCAATGCCATGGCCGTTGGACGGGATCCCCAAAACAGCGCTATCGTTGTAACCTCGGGGTTATTGGCCAAACTCAACCGCGACGAACTTCAGGGGGTTGTAGCTCATGAAATGTCACACATTCTCAACCGCGATTCGCTCTTTCTGATGTTTACAGCTACGACCGTCGGGTTAATCGTCATTCTTTCGCAACTGTTTTGGAGAGGCATGGCATTCTCCGGCGGCTCCGGCGGACGATACAGATCATCGCGTAGCAGAGGCGGCGGCGGAGCATTCCTGCTGATTGCGTTATTAGTCAGTGTCGTGGGCGGTATATTGGCCCGGATAGTTTATTTCTCCATCAGCCGTAAACGCGAGTATCTCGCTGACGCCTCCGCCGCGCGTCTGACCCGCTATCCGGAGGGCCTGGCCTCGGCGCTGGAAAAGATAGCCAACTCCACCGAAACTTTGGTGTCATTCAACCAAGTCACAGAGCCGATGTTTATCTCGGCCCCGGCAAGCGGTAATAGCTTTTCGCTTTTTGGAATGGGAAACACTCATCCGCCGATACTGGAACGGATCAAGATATTAAGAAAACTTTCGGGTGGCGCGAATTTTGCAGAGTATCAGAAAGCATTTTCATCGGTGGAACGCGGCTCTCGCCTCATTCCCAGGTCTGCTCTGGCAAACGATAAATCTGTGGCAATCAGGAGTGCCGGCGACAGCGCGCCCTCGGCTCCCAGCGACAAGCGCACTACCGCCCGCGCCCTGGGCGATATGATGATGACTATCGGTGGTTATCATTTTATCAACTGCGCCTGCGGCCTGACGATTAAACTCCCGCCTGAACTTACCGCCGCACCTATCGTTTGCCCCCGCTGCGGGCAGGAATATAATAATAAGGTTTAATGTGATTTAAAATATTAACATCTATTGGCACACCGGGAGGTGCGCCAACCGCTCGCTATTCGTGGCTGGCATACTGTTCTTGTATGCCAGCGGCCATCCCCTATTTCCCGCCGCCCTGTGCTTCATCCCACGCTCTTAAGCTATCCTCATATATCAGCTGGAAGCTTTGAAGCCACTCGTTTAGCGTATCAGCCGCCGGGCTGAGATTGGTTTGGGTCCAGTCGCCCGAAATACTCAAAACTACTTCCTTATATTTACCTTTTGCCTTATCGAAGTAATAAGCGGAATATTTTCCCAGGCCGGCATCGTAAGCGGAATGCTCGAGCGGAGAGTTCTCGCCTTCGGCCGCTTTGGGGATAAGCCCAATTTTCCCGTTAATAATAAAATGCGAATACTCGAATATACCTCTGTCGGCCAGGGCGTAATCTGCTAAAAGATCGCGCTGCGAAATGTAGCCGCTGTCTGGACCGCTTTTTTCCGCCTCATGCCAATGATTTTGATTTGTCACCCGATACGCTTTGATTAACCCGTGATTGTTAATAAACCAGCCGCGATTCTGATATCCCCAGGCATGATTGATATAGGAATAGCTGAACAATACAACCTGGTCGGTGGTTGGAACCTGCTCGTTTATACGGCGAATTTTCGATGAGCAGCCCGTTAAAACGATTAAGCCAAGCAGTAGAACTACAATTTTTCGCATGAGAATTATCCTTTTTGCGCGTTTTTACAGATGCTCGCTCGATTCCGAACGTAACGCCCAAGAATATAGGGCTGGATTTTGTTTCGGTCTACTGCTTTTTAATATTTGTCCATCTCTTTCAAAACGATCTTTCCCCCCTCTCTCCGAATTTTTCGGTCAAAATTGCATGCTAAATAAAAAAAACGGCCAGTCTTGCTGGCCGTTTATAGATGCTTATTTCCAATATTCTAATTAAGCTCCAACTACCTCGCTGGCAGGCAATCCGGGCAGGGAAAGACCGCGGCACCGAACTTAAAGTGCGATACCATCGTGGTTACATCCAACCCGTTGAAAGAACAAGAGCCGTTAACGTCGCCCGAAACGTACCAGGTATGACCTGGCGTGCATTCGCAGGAATATGGCGGCGGCGGACCGCCCTTGAAAAAAGAAACCGAATAAGTTACATCGAGGCCGTTGAAGGTGTGGGGCCGCTGACATCGCCCACAATATATTCAGCCCGTAGGCGTTGCTCCGCCTATTCTGTAGATTTCAAGAGTTGATTCGTCGGCCACATAAACATATTCGCCCGATTTAACCACATCGCTGGTATTGCCAAAAGTGTCAACGCTGTCGATCATCACCGGCGATGTCGGGTTGCTGACATTGAGCATTCCGAATCCGGCCAACCCCTCCGCCACAAAGGCCAGCGTGTCTACGGCAAACGTCCGCTTGGCGGTCCCCGTGGTCGGGATATCGTAAGAGCCAATTAGCGCGGGATTCCCCGGATTGGAAATGTCAAAAATCCCCAGGCCGTAAGCGTATGCTCCCATGTAAGCATAATTGCCGGAAATAGACACACTGTAGGCCCCGCCGCCATAGTTAGCTCCACCGACAAAAGTCGGATTGGCGGGATCAGTTATATCGACCGCTTGAAGTTGCCCCTGATCGGGCTCGAACATATTGGCTGCCACATAGGCGTAATTGCCAACCAACGTCACTCCCATCGGATAGACTGCTCCAAAATAGGTGCCAACAAGCGAGGGGCTGGCGGGATTGGCAATATTGATTATCAAGAGCCCGGAATAACCATCGGCCAAATAGGCATAATCGCCAGAAACGGTAACCGATACTGCTGTCCCGCTAACCGTATAGCTTCCGATGATGGTTGGCGCCGCTGTGTTAGAGATATCAACAACTTGCAGTCCGGCATCGCCATCGGCCACATAGGCGTAGTTGCCGCGCACGAAAATATTTCTGGCGAAACTGGGTGTGCCGCATCCCCCGAGATAAACGGGGTTCGATGGGTCAGTAATATCGTAGAGCTTGATTCCGGCGTAATCACAAGCGATAAAAGCAATATTGCCTTCTATCGTAACTCCCATAGCCCCTTCACCCTCATTCATATAGACGCTGGTGACATGCTCTAAAACTCCGGCTTGCGCCACCACCGGCCCAGCAACTAGTATCAGCCCGGTTAATATAAAAAATATACACAAAAAAATAGAAATGCGGCAATACATGGATCCTCCCGGTGAAAATTTAGCCTTAAATTTTGCGCCCACGGACGCCTCATTAAAGTAGACAAGAGACAGCTATCTCAATATAATAATATTAATTGCCCATCAAAGCTTTTTTTGAAAATTCCCAGTTACTCTCAACGCTTGAAAAAATCATCCTCACGACATCAAAATCCCCTTGACAGCCATAGCGCCTATGTATATTTTCCGCCACGTTACCTATTAGCACTCGTCTGTATAGACTGCTAATATCAAATTGTAACTTATTGAAAGATAATAAGTAGCAATTGGGTAGGCTTAGGAAATATCGGGGGACAAAGATAAAGGCTATTCTCAATTAACGATATTTAAGTTAACGTAAACAAATAAAGTTCAGTACATCCCAAGGAGGAATAGAGTATGAACATCAAGCCATTAGCAGACAGAGTAATCGTGAAACCGCTTGAGGAGTTGGAAGTTAAAAAGGGCTCCATCATTATTCCCGATACAGCCAAAGAACGTCCCATGCAGGGCGAAGTGCTCGAGGCTGGTCCGGGCAAGACCGAAGACGGTAAGCTGATTGCCATGGAAGTCAAAAAGGGCGACCGCGTTCTTTACGGCAAATATTCCGGCACCGAAGTCACTATCGACGGTATCGAATATCTGATCATGCGCGAGTCTGACATTCTCGCCATTATAAAGAAGTAATTAATTGTTGCGAGTCGCGAGACTCGAAACTTAAAAACGAGCTAAATGGAAGATAATTAATTCATAACATAAGATTGAAAGGAAATATATATGTCAAAGATGATCGAATACGAGTCGATAGCTCGCGAGAAACTTAAAAAAGGTGTCGATAAGCTGGCCGACGCAGTCAAGGTTACCCTCGGCCCGCGTGGACGCAACGTAGTCATAGATAAAAAATTCGGATCTCCGATCGTAACCAAAGATGGTGTTACTGTCGCCAAAGAAATCGATCTGGAAGATTCCTATGAAAACATGGGCGCTCAGATGGTCAAGGAAGTTGCCTCCAAGACATCCGATATCGCCGGTGACGGCACCACCACCGCCACTGTGCTGGCTCAAGCCATCTACCGCGAAGGCCTCAAGAACGTGACCGCCGGCGCCAATCCGATGGCTCTCAAGCGCGGTATCGAGAAGGCCGTGACCGCAGTAGTCGATGAAATCAAGAAGATGTCCAAAGACGTCGAGGGCAAGACCGAGATCGCTCAGGTCGGCGCTATTTCCGCCAATAACGATATGAGTATCGGCCAGATCATCGCCGACGCCATGGAAAAAGTCGGTAAAGACGGCGTCATCACAGTTGAGGAAGCCAAGTCCACCGATACCACTCTGGAAGTTGTCGAAGGTATGCAGTTTGACCGCGGCTATCTCTCTCCCTATTTCGTCACCAATCCCGACGCTATGGAAGCTGTGATGGAAGATCCCCTGATTCTCATCCATGACAAAAAGATCAGCGCCATGAAAGACCTTCTGCCGATTCTTGAGAAGGTTGCCCAGATGGGCAAAGCGCTTCTCATCATCTGCCGAGGATTTGGAAGGTGAGGCCCTGGCGACTCTCGTGGTCAATAAGCTTCGCGGCACACTTAAGGTCTGCGCCGTTAAGGCCCCCGGATTCGGCGATCGTCGCAAAGCGATGCTCGATGATATCGCGGTCCTTACCGGCGGCAAAGTCATCTCCGAAGAGCTTGGTTTCAAGCTTGAGAACACAGTCGTTTCCGATCTCGGAAAAGCCAAGCGCGTCACGGTTGACAAAGACAATACCACCATCGTCGAAGGCGGCGGCAAAACCGAGGAAATCAAAGCGCGTATCGGCCAGATCAAGCGTCAGATCGACGAGACCACATCCGATTACGACAAAGAGAAACTGCAAGAGCGCCTGGCTAAGTTGGCCGGCGGCGTGGCAGTCATCAATGTTGGCGCGGCTACCGAATCCGAAATGAAAGAGAAGAAAGCCCGTATAGAGGACGCTCTTCATGCCACTCGCGCCGCGGTCGAGGAAGGTATTGTGCCGGGCGGCGGCGTAGTATATCTGCGTTCGCAAAAGGCCGTTCGATGCCTTGAAGCTCGAAGGCGACGAATTAGTTGGAGCTAAGATCATCCGCAAGGCGCTCGAAGAGCCGATTCGTCAGATTTGCCGCGAACGCCGGTGTCGAAGGTTCGATTGTGATCGACAAGGTTTACACTAAGGAAACCAATTTCGGTTACAACGCCGAGACCGAGCAGTACGGCGATATGGTCAAGATGGGCGTAATCGATCCGACCAAGGTCTGCCGCACCGCGCTGCAGAACGCGGCCTCGATTGCCTCTTTGCTTCTGACCACCGAGGCTTTGATTGCCGACAAGCCTGAGAAGAAAGAGTCGATGCCGCAGATGCCTCCGGGCGGCGGCTACGGCGGAGACATGTATTAATAATTTCCTCGTGGCGTCAGGTCCCCGAACCTGACGCCACCAAGGTTTGCTTGGCAGGCAGTATTGTTTGCTATTTGCGGTCAGGATTTCGATCCTGGCCGCATTTTTATTAACGCCGTCAGGTCTTCCGTCTTGGCGGCATTTTTTATTGGTCTATAATGTTTTTTCTAAAAATACCTAAGGCCGATTCCCTGGAACCGGCCTTTCTATTAATATGCCTTACCGAGTGGATTATATAATCCCGCGGAAATCCTGAAAGCTACTTTTTCACTTTCTTTTTTGGGGCGGCTTTCTTAGCGGGCGCTTTTGGCTTGCAGGCCATCAGGTCTCCTAGAAGAATGAATGGGTTTATTGCGTACCCTCCCCTTTATGATAATTTGGACTGCTTTGTCAAGTGGCTATTGATGATGCCTGGGCGCTTTTTCCGGATAAAGCAGGCTCGCGATCACCTGTTCGAGCTGATTGATGCGGAACGGTTTCCCGATATAGCCGTCAACTCCGTCGGCTCTGGCCATCGCCGGGGTGTAAGCCAATGGATACCCCGTTACGATCACAATCGGGATATTGGGATTTAAACCTTTTAGCTCTTTAAGGAGAATAATGCCATTTGTATCAGGCAGCATATAATCGGAGATTGCCAGATCGAAATGATTGGTTTGAAATATCTCTCTGGCGCTGGCCGCGCTCCTGCAGGCAACGATATCGAATCCCAGAATCTTTATCGCCTCCACTAAAAATGACAGCATGCTCTCGTCATCATCCACAACCAGTATCTGGCGTTTCGAAACCGGAGTTCCAAGCGACGCCCGGTCATATTTCATCAAAGTGGATGTGATCAACTCCTCCACCAAATTAATTCTGAACGGCTTGGTGAGTACGCCATCCGCGCCAGCCTCCATAATCGAGTCCCTGGTGGCGCTGTCAAGTTGCGATGATAATACTATAACTGGTATCTGAGGTCGCTCTGCTTTTAGTCCTATCATGAACTCGACCCCGTTTCCCTCCGGGAAAATAATATCGGTCATAACCAAATCGATCTTTCGTTCGGCCAACGTCTTCCTGGCATCGTCCGGATTGCCGGCTTGATAAATATTGAACCCCAGGGCGGACAAAGTATCCCCCAGGAGTCGACGGCTTAATTCATCACTGTCGATAACCAGTATCGAGATTGAAAAATCAGATTCGCTGTTGATCATTTGGCTCTTATCACATTCAGTACTTTATTAGTCATCGTTTCCAAAAGCCCGCGATTATTGGCCTCGACATTCAAGCGAAGCAGCGGCTCGGTATTCGACGGCCTGACATTAAACCACCAACTGCCAAAATCAATCGTCAGGCCATCTTCCTTATCGATCTTGCCATCCTTAAATATGGTTTCAATCTCATTAAGCTTGCCAGGAATATCCTTAACCTCGCTATTAATTTCGCCTGACCGGACATAATGATCGAATGATGCCACCTGCGCCGAGAGCGGCCTATTTGCCTCGGATATTAGCTCCAGGCAAACCAGGAATGCAATCAAACCCGAATCGGCAAACCAGTTGTCGCGGAAATAGAAATGCCCGGAATGCTCGCCGCCAAATATGGCGTTATGTTCTCGCATCAACGGTTTGATTAAGGCATGACCCACTCGCGTTCGAATGGCTTTACCGCCCAACGATTCTATAAGTTCCGGCACCGCCTTCGAACATATAAGATTATAGAGAATAGTCGATCCCGGATTCTTCTTGAGCAGCGCTTTGGCCACCAGGCCTGTCACCATATCGCCGCCGAGCGTCTGGCATTTCTCATCTATTAAAAAGACACGGTCGGCATCGCCGTCGAAAGCGGCACCGAGATCAGCGCCCGTTTCTTTTATCTTAGCCTTGAGATCGGCTACGTTCTCCGGCTCAATCGGGCTGGCCGGATGATTTGGGAACGAACCATCGAGTTCAAAATATAGCGGAATCAATTGGCAATTGAGATGCTTGAAAACCTCCGGGATAATCATGCCCGCCATCCCGTTTCCGGCATCGACTACAATCTTGAACGGCTTAATTTGGGAAATGTCGACAAAGCTCAAGGAGTGCTTTACATAATCTTGAAGTACATCCTTCTTGATGAACGCACCGCGTTTGGGCGCCTTGACAAGCCTATCTTCCACAATAAGTTTCTTAACAACCGCAAGTTTGCCATCACCTGAGAGCGGTATGGCATCTTTCTCGCAGACTTTCATGCCGTTGTACTTGGGCGGGTTGTGCGAGGCGGTAATCATTATCCCGCATTCGAAATCGTATTTACCAACTGCGAAATAAAGGCCATCGGTGGAAATGAGGCCGATATCCGTAACATCCGCGCCGCCGTCTCGCAAGCCGTTAATGACAGCCTCCGACAACATGGGCGATGATAGCCGCATATCCCGGCCCACGACCGCATTTTTCGCGCTTAAAACATTGGCTGTTCCCAACCCGATGGCATAGGCCGTATCTTCGTTTAATTCAAGGGGATAGATGCCCCGAATATCGTACGCCTTAAAGATTTGTTCTGTTATTTTCATGACGATTATACTATCCCCAATCCGATTTCTTGTCAAGCCGCAATTAATAACCACCTCTTATACTTATAATAAATAGGGATTAATTTTGAACTTGCATGATTTGTAATATAGATGCTATCATTTCTATATGAAAAAATTCATTATCATAACATGCTTGATTCTTGCCGCCTGTTCACGCGGGCCGTCGCCCAAGGACACCGTATTTGAGTTTATCGACGCTGTCAAAAGTTCGGATTCGCTGCGGGTTGCCAAGCTTCTCGATCTCGATGCCTACATTAAATCGCAGATGTCGGCAATGTCGTCCGAGGATTCTGCGAAAGTGCTGAGCGATTACCGCGTTAAGACCATTCAGTCGCTTTTGGGTGATGGTCTGGTGCGAGGCCGTTTTATGCATGATCTGATTGTCGTCAACAAAGAGGTCCTGCAGGACAGTCTTGCGGAGGTTGAAGTTTCATTTGTCGATCAGCAGGCCGGACAACAATTGTATACCAAAATGCAGCTTCGCCATCAGCCGGATAAAACCTGGCGTATAATATATTTTAGATAAAAATATTTATAATCGGATCACCATAATAAAACCGGAGTCCATCAGGGACCCCGGTTAATTTCTATTGGCACTGGCGGCATGCCTATAACTCAATTACCCCAAAAACGGATAACGGTAATCTGTCGGCGGAGAGAAATTCTCCTTAATGGTTCGCGGTGATGTCCAACGAATCATGTTGAGCAGGCTGCCGGCCTTATCGTTGGTGCCTGATGCTCTGGCGCCGCCAAACGGTTGCTGGCCTACCACCGCTCCAGTCGGCTTATCATTGATATAGAAGTTACCGGCCGCATGACGAAGAATATTGTTCGCCAAAATGATCGCATTCTTATCGCGCGCAAAGATGGCGCCGGTCAAGGCGTATGGTGAGGATTGATCGCAGAGATGCAGCGTCTCCTCAAACTTTTCATCATCATAGACATAAACAGTCATCACCGGGCCAAAGATCTCTTCTTCGATAAGCTTAAAATGCGGATCGGTAGTCACGACCAATGTCGGCTCGATGAACCATCCCTTAGAGCCATCATAATTTCCGCCGAAAAGAATCTGCGCGTCCTTGGATTTTTTGGCATAATCGATAAAAGCGGTGATCGACTTGAATGCTTCCTCATCGATTACAGCATTGACGAAATTGGTGAAATCATCGGGAGGGCCCATCTTAATTGAGGCCGCGTCCCGACGAAGCCCCTCGGAGATAGCCGGCCATAGCGATTTTGGAAGATATGAGCGCGAAGCTGCCGAGCATTTCTGCCCCTGATATTCGAATGCCCCGCGAGTAATGGCCGTTACCACCTCGGCTGGATCGGCGGATTTATGCGCGAATACGAAATCCTTACCGCCGGTTTCCCCCACGAGGCGCGGATAGTTCTTATAATTGGCAATATTATCACCAACTGTTTTCCACATCTGATGGAATACTGCGGTTGAACCGGTGAAATGAATCCCGGCCAGATCGCGATTTTTTAATATAACTTCGCCAACATCGGCCCCGCGCGCGGTGATCATATTTATTACGCCATCGGGCAGCCCTGCCTCGCGGAAGATTTTCATTATAACATTGGCTGTATAAACTACGCTTGAGGCTGGTTTCCAGATAACGGTATTTCCCATTATGGCCGGAGCCGCCGGAAGATTCCCGGCAATCGAGACAAAGTTAAACGGGGTTACCGCAAAAACAAAACCCTCCAGAGCGCGGTAATCCATCCGATTCCAAACCATTGGCGAATTTTCCGGTTGAAAATGATATATCTGCTCCGAGAAATGAACATTGTATCGGAAAAAGTCAGCCAGTTCGCAAACGGAATCAATCTCGGCCTGAAATATATTTTTATCATGAGCTAACATAGTCGCCGCATTCATCTCAGCCCGATACTTACCGGAAAGAAGATCGGCAGCCTTGAGAAATACCGATGCCCGGGATTCCCAGGTCATGCATTCCCAGGCGTGTTTGGCAGAGAGAGCGGCTTTGACCGCGGCTTCAACTTCGGCCTTGCCGCCCTTATAATAGTTACCCAAAACCAGGCTGTGGTCATGTGGCGCGGTTATTTTAACCTTATCAGCGGTCCGGATTTCCTTTCCGCCGATAATCATCGGGATATCGACCCGTTGCGATTTTAACTTATTCAGCGCCTCTGCCAGTTTGGCTCTTTCGGGCGAACCCGGCGCGTAATTTAATATTGGCTCATTTTTCGGAACCGGTACCTTGAATATTCCCATTTTTTACTCCTACTTTTTACCATGCTTCGTTCAGATCAATTACCACACGGGCTGTGATCTGATGCCAGCTGTATCTTGTTATCAAATCCTATCCATAAATGGCCAGTCGGCCCATAAAGTTCCAAAACAAGCCATAATGATAAACTTATAAATATTAGAGTCAAGGGGATTTGTAAGGCAAAATAATATGGATTTACCCGCAATCAACCTATGTAGGGGTCGCTAATACAGTCCAGAAGACTAATTTCCGTTTGGGTAACCTATAAGGTAGATTTCGACACCAAAAATAAATGAAAACTTTACCGATTAGCTTTCATTAAAAACAGCTTAAATATTATCGTTGAGGAAGGGGCACTCTATTTATCTTCACCCAAATCGCCGCACAAACACCAACCATCAAGCCTCCCATAAATGCCAGGCTGACCTTGTCCGATGGCATCCCGGTATTCATAAATGACGGTGTCATTTCACTGATTATAAAAAACATCAGGAAAAACAGCACTGGCAGCCTGGTCCAACCTATTCCTCTCCCGAAGAAACCCCAAATAAGCGCCACCCTGGCTCTTGGGAATGAAACCGTAAAATAAGCCAGAATGCCCGCCACTCCGGCGCTCGCCCCCACAAGAGGTAAAACGCTGTGTGGCATAATCATATAATGTACCGTCAATCCGGCGATATGCGAACCGAAAATCAGCATCAAAAGCTTCCATCTCCCCAATAGCCCTTCGAGATGATCTCCAAATATCAGCAGAAAATATAAATTTATCACCAGATGCAAAATATTGGCATGCAAAAAGAATGATGTAAAATAAGTCAGGCCGCCATGCCGGTACCACAATTCCGGAATGAAGCCCCAGGCCATCATGGCTGAGTCGATATCTTTTCTACCAAAAATATAGGTTAGCACGCAAGCCAATGCCAGCCCCCAAATCATGAAAGGCCGAACCTTGATTTCATCGCCATTTTCTAAAACCGGTAAACCGAGCATGGAAACTGCTCTTTGCCAGAGTTGTTCGGGCGGGGCAGAATTCTCTTCCTCTTTCTGGGTCCGACGCATTTCGGCAAGCTCGATTTCAAGCAAAGCTTGTTTGGCCGCGTCAGAAAGTTGATCCTCAGACACCTGGGGTTTGTGGGGTAATATTTCATGCTCAATCGGATCAAACCAAACGCTCTGACAGGAGGTACAAACATCGAGCGTCAGAGGTTTTCCGCCAACATCGCTTATTACCTCCGCCATGTTTTGCCCGCAATGAGGGCAGGCCCGCAAACGAGGGGTGCCAGGAGAGACCGCTTTTGCCCAGAGATCGCGCATGAAAGTATCGGAAATATTCATTTTATGCAATAACCCCAGTCCCAAGGCGCGGCCGCCACATGTGGGGCAGGCATAAATGACCCCGTGGCCGATCGATTGACGGCTGAGTCTCGTTGTGCAATTGGGACAAGCTAACATAATATTTGAAGCGTTTTTACGATCCAGTTACCGGTTCATTTAATATCAGCTAAATTTCCGGCGGATTTCCCCCGTATTGAGCCCATTCCTCTTTCGACGGACCATATACGCCGGGAACTCGCAGGCCGGCCTGACGCATCAAGACTGTCATTTGCCCGCGATGATGAATCTCGTGCGCAATGATTATCGCCAACGAGTTGCCTCGTTTCCACTTCTCACCATACATATCGTCCTCAACCTGAAGAGTTTTATCATCCCATGAGGATACAACCTGCTCCAATAGCGACGAAGCCGCAGCGTCGTAGGCTTTCTTAATATCTTCGGCGCTTGAGGGAACCGCAACTGTTGGATCGGGACCGCTTATTTTTAATCCAGTTCGTCCGCCCATTTCAGGGATTGTCTGAGTGATATGCCAGGCCAACCGTCCCAGCGTTCGATGATCGTTAGTAACCTGCTGGGTCAGCGATTTGTCTGTTAATTGATCCATAAGTTTGCGAGTACATGATGATTCATAAGTCCAGTTCTGCTTAAAATCTTCAATGGAGGTGAACATGCAATAGCTCCTTTTGTTGCTTTGAGTCCCGAACGACCAAAGGGGATTAAATTATATTATTTTGAAAATGCGATAACCTAATCGGGATTGCAAGGAGAAAAATTCCGTTCTTCTCATTATCCCGGAAACGAATTATAGCGTCATGCAAAAGTTATCTTATAAAAAATAAGCGCCGGGATGTTTTTTCCAGGCGCCTTTAATATCGTTTTTCTTATGAATCAGGCTTTGAGGCTGTTCTCGATCTCGTCGATGGCTCGTCTGAGTCCCATATCGATCTTTGATTCCTCCTCCATTACGTTGATGGCATGTATGACTGTGGAGTGATCTCGTCCCCCAAACTCCTCTCCTATCAACTTGAGTGAACAGGAGGTATGTTTACGGCACAGATACATGGCTATCTGTCTCGCCCGGACCAGATCGGCCGTTTTGCGTTTGGATCTGAGTTGTTCCGGCGAAATCTTAAAATAATCACAAACCGCCTTGGAGATCGAATCGAGGGTTATCACGCAGCCGGTACTGAAGGCGTCCTTTAATATCTCCTGCGCAAAGCCGACATTAAGGGATCGGCCGGTAATCGATCCGTAAGCCAAAAGACGCACTATCGAGCCTTCAAGTTCGCGAATATTGCGAGTGATATTTTTGGCAATATAGGTTAAAACATCGAACGAAACCGCTTGTTTTTCCGAATGTACAATCTGCTGAAGAATGGCGATTCTGGTTTCAAGATCGGGTGGTTGGATATCGGCCACTAATCCTGATTGGAATCGCGAAAGAAGACGATCCTCAAGGCCCTTGATCTCTCGAGGCGAACGGTCGCTGGTGAGAATAATTTGCTTGCCGGCCTGATGCAAGGCATTGAAAGTATGGAAAAACTGTTCCTGAGTGGCCTCCTTGCCGGTCAAAAACTGAATATCATCCAAAAGCAACAGGTCTACCCCTCGATAAAGCCTGGCAAATTCTGCGGTTTTTTGATGAGCAATAGCGTCGATAAAATCGGTTGTAAACCGCTCGGATGTCACATAAAGGATTTTAAGATTGGTAAATCCCTCATGCACATAATTTCCAATAGCCTGAGCTAGATGAGTCTTGCCCAGCCCTACGCCGCCATATATATAAAGAGGATTGTACTTGGTTTGCATCGGGGCCTTGGCCACAGCCACCGCGGCAGCGTGCGCAAACTGATTGGAATCGCCTACCACGAAATTATCGAAATTATAACGCGAACTGAGACGGGTATCGAAACTTAGATAATTGTTTTGCGATTTAACCTCAATCCGCTGTTCCGGTAATGATTGCGGAACCGCTGCCACTTCGTCGCGGCTGATATACTCGACTTGAAGAGCAGTCCCGGCGGTTTCGCTCACGGCGTTGATGATAATATTGTGGAATTTATCCGCAATCCAATTGAGCGCGAATTTGTTAGGTACGGAAACACGAAGTATCTTTTCGTCTCGAGATACTCCGTTAGTTGACTTAAGCCAGGTATTGAAGCTTTGTGTTGAGATCTGGGATTTTACGATTTCGAGTGAATCGCACCAGAGCTGTTCGGCAGAAAGGTTCGTTGACATGTTGACAAGTTATCTACAGATGTGGATATCTCCATAGGTTTCGCTTAACTTTCCCCCCTCCGACGCGAACTAGAATGTAATTCTACTAATTGGGTTTACTACAAGGCAGAGTCAATAAGAGCAGTTTATATATTTCCCTCATAATAATCATCTGCACGGCCAAAGAATTGATTTATAGAATCGAATGTCAAGATTAAAACTAAAGTAATTTCTTAAATCCGTAACTTGTTTATTAAGACGTCATTTACAGTGAAGGATGCGATGAGATTGTAATGGAATCGAGGTTTTTTAAAATTTCATGTGAATAGTGTTTCGATATCGTTAAACGAAACATAAAGTCATCCCCATAAGTCAATCAAACATAGCTCACTATTGATTGGAAAAAATTCTGTTTCAAAATTCGGCGCAATTTTTGTTATCTGCTGAATTATTTTAATCAGGAGTTATTAATATCATGAATATAGATTATGTCGTCCCGGGAGAGCATCGTGATTTGACTGCGTCTCTCCCTTGACACGCAAGAGGTAATTTAGTAACTTCGATGCTGGTTTGGTCGGGGGGATTCAAGGATCTTTGTAAAAGATTAAACGCAAATTAGGAGCAAGATGCGACACTGGATCTTTTTCCCGTTTTTTGTATTTATCATTTGCGGAAATTTGTATGCCGCGCCGGAGGCCGATCTTCTGGCCCGGGGTGATAGTCTGTACTCGCTCTACGATTACGCCGGTTCGGCAGCGTTATTCCGTCAAGCGGTCTCGAACGATAGCCAAAGCTTCGATGCTTCATGGAAGTTGGGACGGAGCCTGAATTTTTTGGGTGAACTAACGCCAAAAGATTCGCAGCTTGTAATATTTGAGGAGGCTGCCTCGTCTGAAAAGATAGCCGTAAAGCTTCAGGAGAATTCGGCTGACGCTCACTTTCAGTTGGCACGGGCCCTGGGGAAAGTAGCCCTTTTCAAAGGCATTTTTAATTCGATAGGGATTGCTAAGCAGGTTAAAGCCGAAGCATCGAGGGCGCTTGAGCTTGATTCGTTGCATGACGGCGCCTGGCATATCCTGGGCAGATGGAACCGCGAAATTGCCAAAAAACCAAAACTCTTTAGGGCGCCTTTAGGATTGGGATCCGCTAATAAAAAAGATGCAATCGCATTTATGCAAAAAGCGGTCGCCTTGAATCCGAATTTGATTAATCATCACCTTGAAATGGGAATAACCTATCAGCAATATGATATGCTGCCTCAGGCCAGAGAGGAGTTTGACAAATGCCTCACACTTCCGGGCCAAGGGCCGGTAGATATTAAATATAAGGAGGAAGCCAAAAAATATCTGGCAGGAATGGATAAAAAGTGATTAATTAGTACCCTTAGGTTTTTTGCGGGGGCGCGAATTATTAAGGAAAATTAACTTCTTAGCAGGAGATGCGCAGATGATGAACAAATTCGCGGATGCCCGTTCGCGTGGTGTCTTAATTGGCTTAAAAGCTAAGCTGGTGTTCGCGGCGATCCTGGTGGTCTTGTTCGCTCAGGGCGCTCTGGCCGGGGGATTTGCCCTTTCCGGAGTTGGCTCGAAAGCGATCGGCATGGGTGGCGCGTTCCGCGGCCTGGCCGATGATTGGAGCGCTGCATATTGGAATCCGGCAGGCCTGACTCAGGTTGAAAACTCAGAGTTAAATGGCATGTTGGTGGCAATCAGCCCGCGACCGGAGTATACGCCGGATATAACATTCAACGGCCTAAATGTCGGTTATCGCAACGGCAAAACTCTCTATCCGAACGATAAAACCAGTTTCATTCCTGATGTTTCGGGCTTTTTTAAGCTCAAAGCCCTTAAAAACATTACTGCAGGCCTAGCCATTTATATTCCTTATGGCCTCGGCAGCGAATGGGATCTATATAATCCCGTTGGAATGGACCTGGCCTATCCATATCCCTGGTATGATCACAAGGCCGATTTAAAAATTATCGATATCCACCCCACGGTAGCCAAGGCTTTCCTAAATGATAAATTGAGCCTGGGAGTTGGCGTTTCCATACAAAGAGGAAGCATCACTTTTGGCCGGACATATCTCAAGCCGAGCGGCCTGCCGATCCCCCATGAAAATATCGTTATCAGCAGTGAGATGAAGGGTGATGGTTGGGGTTATGGAGCCAATTTCGGGCTCCTCTATAAGCTTTCGTCGAAACTCCAGTTTGGCATCTCCGGCCGCACCGGTTCAACGTTGAAACTTTCGGGTACCGCCAAACAGGAGCTGTACGGATTCAATAACGAGACCCTCAAGAACATCCTTTTATCGCAGGTTACCAACGCCGCCGATTCGGCTCAGATTAGATTCCTTTTCGCAGCTCAGAATTATACGGCCAGCCCGTCGGCCAAAGCCGAACTCAAGACCCCTATGGATATCGGTTTCGGATTGGCTTTCAAACCATCTGAAAAATTAACCATTACCGGCGATGTTGCCTACACAAAATGGTCGTCCCTCGATTCAATTCTAATCAAGCTCAACGGTACTGACCCGTCCGGACAGCCTGCCACTAATTCTGCCATTATCCTTAATTGGGATAACACCGTAAGGTTCTCTTTGGGAGCAGAATACTGGGTGTCTAAGCCTCTTGGTATCAGACTTGGATATTATCACGATCCCAGCCCGATTCCCGATGAAACTTTCACACCCCTCATCCCGGATATGGGCAACAAGAATTCATTTAACATCGGAGCGGCCTATAAAGTTGGCGGAGCCGAAATATCCTATAATTTCGAATACCTGAGTTTCCAGAATCGCACCATTACAACCTTAACTGATGTTAACGGTGATCACATCTTCGATAATTTCCCCGGAATCTATAAACAAAAATTGTATGCCTCACATGTTTCTGTGAGCTACAGGTTCTAGGGCGGAGGAAAAAGATGAAAAAATATGCAATAATTCTACTTAGTCTAATTGGTGCGTTGATCCTGGCGCAATGTTCCAAGCGGGCCAATCCAGTTGATATGACCACGCAGCACGGTCGTTATTGGTCGCTCTTTTTTGATTCCCCGTCGATAAGGGGTGATAAAATGCAGGATTACTGGAATCGCCAAATCCTGGTTTATACTCCTCCGGGATACAATCCGGCCGATACCCTGAAGCCGATAGCGACTGGATGGGACAGTATTGCACCGCCCAGAAACGCTGGTCTATGGCGATACTACCGGCGGAGTGCCTGCGGATTCCATTATTCTCATCCCGCCAGACACTTTCTTTGTGTATGGTGATACATCCTGGGGAACCTATTACCCGGTGCTGTATCTGTTACATGGTTATAATGGCGATCAGGATTATTTCAAGGGCCTTTATGATCTTGCCGGAGTTATGGATGAGCTTATCACCAGCGGCCAGATTCAGCCTATGATCGTGGCAACTCCGAATGCCACCAATAATCTCGGTGGAAGCTTTTACACTAATTCCCCCGAATTTAACGGGCAATCGTATGCCGGACGGATGCAGGATTTTATTACCAATGAAGTGGTACATGTGGTTGACTCGGTATTCAATACAAAGACCGACCGTTTGCATCGCGGCCTCGCCGGCCACTCCATGGGAGGTTACGGCGCAGTTAAGTTGGCAATGTTGAGAAATGATCTGTTTGGCTCAGCGGCATCAATGAGCGGGGTCCTGGTGATGCAGGGCGTTCTACCGATGTTACCTGTCGTGTTTGCCGAAAACGGCTTTACTCCCGGAGATACTGCCGCTTTTTATAGAATTACTCCCGGTCCGGGCAAGAGGCTAACCGATATGATGTTTGCTATGGCCTCGGCATTCAGTCCGCATGATCCGGCTAATCCCGATACATCAGTGGCCCATCGTTTTACTACCAATCAGTTTGCCGGCTATGTCGATTTGCCGTTCAATGTTTTGGGAGAGATTGATAGCACCGTTTGGATGAATCATTGGATGACCAATGATGTAACGGCAATTTTTGCATCGGGCGCCGCAGGCGTATTCGATTCCACGGCTCTATACTTTGATGCCGGCGATCATGACGATCTGGGACTAAACCAGCAGGCCGCGATTTTCGACGAATTGGTTACCGGAGCGGGGAAAACGCATACTTTCCAGATATACAGCGGGTTTGACGATTTTTATGCCGCTGACCATGTCTCAATGATTTCCGAAAGGGTAAAAGAAGTAGCCAAGTTCAGCGATCGAGCTTTTAACCGTTAATTAGATTTTTCGATTAGTGAATTAGGGCGAGACTAATCTCGCCCTTTTTTTATTCAATATCCTCGGCAATATTGGAAATGCATCGGGTCGCGCGCCTTTCCGTTCCAATCGCCGCCCCAGATAAAACCGAAATTCTTGAATGTTTCCACAATCTCAGGATTCATATCGCCCGGCTTTCCATGTTGATTAGTTTCGGGATTGATATCGATGGCGATTCCCCAGGAGTGGGTTGAGATTCCGGGACCATTTCTTTTTTGACGGAAACAGTAGCATCCTCCCAAAAAGCAGGTTTGTGCCCCTAAATCCTTTGAGGAGATCGATTCAAAAACAGCCTGAAAGCGGTCAGCTAACAGATAATGACACCGAATAGACGCTATTTTCTTGCTATGATCCCAGGCGGCTCGAAGTTGATAAGGGAGCTTGGCGCGTTTGATATATTTCTGCTCGAATGCGGGATCAAGAGTTAATGTTCCGCTCGGTGAAGGTATCATATAGCGTTCAATATCTCCAAAGAGGGCGTTGATTTCATCAAGGCTGTCAGGGCGTTTTAATTCCATTAAGCTGTGCATAATACTCCTTCTACTTATATAGCCTCTGGAATTCAAAATGCACTTTGAACGCGTTTTGGATTTCGCATATCCAATTAAGACAGATTGAATTAGATAGGTATTATGCAGTAAAATGCAGATTGTTTGATAATGCTTATATGGATTGCACGAATAGCTTTTTTAAATTTCATGGGGGCAAACAAATGTGTTTACCCTTAATAGCATTTACAGACCCAGTAGCAAATCTGCTGATTGGGAATTGAGGCTTGGCATCTCGTGGTAGTATTTACCGTCAAGCAGGCAGCCGGTCTCCTGACGATTTGTGCCGCCCCACTGCTTGAAGAAGAAGGGCACGTCGTTTTTCTTGCAGCGGTTTCTCATATCGATCACCCAGCGCTTTTCCATCGGACGGGCGCCGGGGCCGGATTCGCCGCCCAAGATTATCCAATCGATTCCTTTCAACGGAAAATCAGGCATCGGACCCAGCATCGGCTCCGCAGATACATAGCGAAGCGCGGCTGGCACGCGGCGGAGATCATCAAGACGATTGTAGTAATCGGCTGATTCCACCGTCACGCCGGCCCAGACATTCTCCGGCCAATCGATCTTGGGCGCAAGGGACGCCATCCGCTCCGAGCGCTTGGTGAGAAGCTGGAAGATATGCCAGTCTGCCTGGCGCATCACCGTAAATATCTTCTGGATGAAAGATAACGGCACATCTTTATGGAAGATATCGCTCATAGAGTTGACGAAGATTAGACGCGGCTTTTTCCAGGTGAGAGGGAGGGCGAGAGCATCATCATGCAACGTTACCTTGAATCCGTTTATGTACTTGGCCTGGCCCATTTTCTGGAGCCTGCCTGCCATCCGTTCAGCATAGCAATGAGCACAGCCAGCGCTGACGCGACTGCAGCCGGTAATGGGGTTCCAGGAGGCGCGGGTCCAGGAGATTTTGGTGGAATTGCTCATATTCTAATATAATAGTTAATATCAAGAATTTGATAACCTGTTATTTTATTGAAGAGAATAATTAAATTGCCATTATCAGTCTAAGACTTGATCGGTAAATAATATTTGCTAAATTGACAAGTATGGAAGTTAAAAATATTGCTATTACTCGATTGGTTTTTCAAGTGATTTTAATAGAACGTAAAGCCTTACGAGGCGGCTATTGAAAATATATTCGCCACGCTCTTCGCCAGAACTAAGCACTTTCAACTTTTTCATTCTTTGTAAAAAATTATTAAATTTCTTTTTTTCGCTTTCAGTAAGCCCTTTTTCTATATCGGCTTTGATAAAAGACAAATCAAATTGCGACTTACCCAGCTTTGTAAGAATGATATGGTAATCCTTGCTTCTCAGGGCTTTGAGAACTTGTTGATCGAAGAATTTCTTTCCAACTTCATCGGCCGCCAGTAATATTCCAGTGGAAGCGTCATTTGCGTCAATAATATTATCTTTATCGATCCAAAACGTAGCATCACCAATAATATGCATTATCTTTGGAAACCCAGCCGAGTAATGGCAGAGAAGATCTAACGCATCATCATTTACCTTAATATCGACAGAGCTAAATGATTTTAGGAAGAAATCACGCATTTCTTCTTTGGTCATGGGGCATATTTCGATTATATCAAATATCCGTTCGATCGGTTGATGATTTTGAATCATTTCGCCTAATCGCTCTTTTACTCCGCAAGTTAAGAGCATTAATGGGATAGGATTCCTGTTGAGCGCATTATCGTCAACCAGACTTTTAATAAAATGTGCAAATTCGGGATTGGATGCAATACCATTGATTTCATCTAATATTATTATTATACCTTTTACATCGTTATCCTTAAGCCTCTCAAAAAGACTTCTCAAAAAGGCAAAAATCCGCTTGAAATATTGGGGGTATCTGCGCGTAATGCATCAAAATTAATACTTACTCCAAATAACTCTTGTTTTCCAATATATTTCGAAAGAAAATTCCGCATTCTTTCCGTGTTGGTGGGCTCGTAAGCCTGCCCATGAATTGCTGCCTCCACTATTTTGGAAACTAATTTTTCAATACTATTTATCCCTCCTAATAGCGTATAAATACTTACTAGCTTGTTTTCCTTCTCGGCAAGAATCCTCATAAATCCGGCGAGAGAGCTTTTCCCAATGCCATATTCGCCGGTTAGGAAAATGGCCTGCGGTTTGCCCAATTCCACTTGTCTTACAGATCTTGCTATACGATTAATCTGCTCAAGCCTTCCTGTAAATAAATCCACAGGAACCGGTTGTCCAGGATAGAATGGGCTTCTTTCTTTATTAATGTTTTCCATAGGAATCCTTATTAATCGTTATTTAACTTAGCATAACTTAAAAGTCAACTCATTCTTACTTTGTACTCAACTCTTCCTTCAAAAACTGCCCGGTGTAACTTTGCCGACTTTGGCCACCTGCTCCGGTGTCCCGGTGGCGATTACCTTACCGCCTTCATCGCCGCCCTCGGGACCGAGATCGATAATCCAGTCGGCAGTCTTGATGACATCGAGATTGTGCTCGATCACCACCACCGTATTGCCGCGCTCGACAAGCGTATTGAGCACATTTAGAAGCATCTTGATATCCTCGAAATGCAAGCCCGTGGTTGGCTCATCGAGAATATAAAAAGTATTGCCGGTGGCCACTTTCGACAGCTCAGTCGAAAGCTTGACGCGCTGGGCCTCGCCGCCCGAAAGCGTGGTAGCCTGCTGGCCGAGATGGATATACCCAAGACCGACACCAACCAGCGTTTCCAGTTTGCGTTTGATACGCGGGATACGGTCGAAAAACTCCAGCGCCTCATCGACAGTCATATCGAGCACGTTGGAGATCGATTTCCCCTTAAACTTAATCTCCAGGGTATCGCGGTTGTAACGCGCCCCCTTGCACTCCTCGCAGGGGACATAGACATCGGGCAAAAAGTGCATCTCAATCTTGATGATGCCATCACCCTCGCAAGTTTCGCATCGTCCGCCGCGCACATTGAAAGAGAATCGTCCCGGCCCATAACCGCGTACCTTAGATTCCGGAATCTGAGTATACAGATCGCGGATCGGCGTAAACAGCCCGGTATATGTTGCCGGATTGGACCGCGGGGTCCGTCCGATGGGTGATTGATCGATTGCAATTACCTTGTCGATATTTTTCAAGCCCACTATTTCGCGGTACTGCAATGGCGCCGTCCGAGAACCGTAAAACTCTTTCGATAAAATCTGATACAGGGTCTCATTGATCAAGTGTTGATTTGCCCGAGCCGGAAACGCCCGTTATACAAATCAACTTCCCCAGCGGGAATTCGATATCGATATTCTTAAGATTATTGCCGCGCGCCCCTCGAAGAACGATTTTGGAGCCTGTCCCCTTTCGGCGCTTTTCAGGGACCGGAATTTCAAGCTTGCCCGAAAGATATTTGCCGGTCAGAGATTTTGGAGAACGCTTGATCTCGTCCGGCGTCCCCTGAGCTACCACGGTGCCGCCGTTTTTGCCGGCTCCGGGACCAAGATCGATAATATAATCGGCCGATTCCATTGTCTGACGGTCATGCTCGACCACCAGGACCGTATTGCCGATATCTCGCAGCGAAAAAAGCGTGTCGAGCAGCCGCTGATTGTCGCGCTGATGAAGCCCAATCGATGGTTCATCCAGGATATAAAGCACACCCGTCAAGCGCGAGCCGATCTGGGTTGCCAACCTGATACGCTGGGCCTCGCCGCCCGATAAAGTTTGGGCGGAGCGATCGAGCGTCAGATAATCAAGCCCGACATTTATAAGAAATCCCAGGCGCTCTTTGACCTCTTTTAGTATTTGACGGGCTATTGCTTTTTGTTTGGCTGATAACTTCAGGTTTTCGAAAAAGACATTGGCTTGTTTGACAGGCAAGGCGGTTAGCTCTGCAATTGATTTTTCCTCGATCTTTACAGCCAGAGCCTCTTTTTTCAAACGCGCTCCGCCGCATCCTTCGCACGGCTTGATCGACATGAAGCGTTCAATCCACTCACGGATACTCTGGCTATCTGTTTGACGGTACCGCCGTTTGAGATTATTTACTATCCCCTCGAAACGGTTGTAGTTTTCCCAGGTCCCTTTGCCATCGGTGCGCTCCCAGGAGAATTTGATCTCCTCGCGACCGGAGCCATAAAGAAGTGTCTTTTGAGCCTTTTCCGAAAGATCCTTAAATGGTTTACGCAGATTTATTCCGTAATGATCGGCTACCGCGCGTATCATTCCGAAATAATAGTTACCGCGAGGAATGCCCCAGGGGGCGATAGCGCCTTGAGCAATGGACAAATTTCTATCGGGGATAACAAGATCATCATCGAGTTCCATCTTGTATCCCAATCCCAGGCAAACCGGGCAAGCGCCATAAGGAGAGTTAAATGAGAACATCCGAGGCTGCGGCTCTTCGTACGATATACCGCAGTACTGGCAGGCGAACTGCTCGGAGTAAACCGTATCACCTTTGCCCCCCTGATCGACAATCAGAAGTCCCTGGCCAAGCTTCAAGGCGATCTCAAGCGAATCGGTCAGACGCTTTTGGACACCGTTGTTTATTACCAGGCGGTCAACCACCACTTCGATAGAATGCTTTTTCTTCTTGTCGAGCGTAATCGGCTCTTCAACATCATGCACCTCGCCGTCAACGCGCACCCGCACATACCCCTCGCGTTTGACCGTCTCGAATATTTCGCGGTATTCACCTTTCCGTCCCCTGACCAACGGCGCCATGATTTGAATTCTGCTGTTAGCGGGAAGCTCCATGATGGTATCGGAAATTTGCTGAACGGTCTGTTGAGTTATGGGACGGCCGCATTTGTAGCAGTGCGGAGTCCCGATACGAGCGTAAAGGAGACGCAGGTAATCGTAAATTTCTGTTACGGTTCCTACCGTTGATCTGGGATTCTTGGCCGAGGTACGTTGCTCAATCGAGATTGCAGGCGAGAGGCCATCGATAAAGTCAACATCCGGCTTTTCCATGAGGCCCAGAAACTGCCGTGCGTATGCCGACAGCGATTCGACATATCGCCGTTGACCCTCGGCGTAGATGGTATCAAACGCCAAAGATGATTTACCGGACCCGGATAAGCCTGTAATTACCACCAACTTCCCGCGCGGGATGGTGATATCGATATTCTTTAAGATTGTGCTCTCTGGCTCCCTGAATAACCAGATTGGAAGGTGTCATAATGCTATATCCTGTAACGTCTTAATGTCTCGTTTCATAAAAACTGCTCATAAGTGCATTAATATAATGAGCAGTAACACCTCCTTGTCAAGCGATAGATTTTAGCCCGTCCATTTTATTCATTTTACTCCCATATATTACCCACGCTTTAGCCAATTTTATCGCCGTCGCGTGGATAATCTGGCAATATAATAGATTTGATTTGGGGATGCAAGGTGGGAGGGTCGGTATGTTTGACAAATTAGTGTCTCATTTTCTATATTAAACCAAATTATCCATTACCCGTCGCCCGCTCAGGCGATAGCTGCACCGTTCCTCGTGAGGATGAAATGAAGAAAGTTGCGTTAATAATAATCTTGATGCTTTTAAGCTTCCCTGGCTGTGGTGTCAAACACTCCGTCAATCCCGATGATAACAGCAACAATCCACCTGTAGATCTCATCCCGCCGGAGGCGCCATCAGGGCTTACTGCCGAGGTGATATCGTCAAATTCCATTCAGCTTGCCTGGGCCGATAACTCCAACGATGAACATTATTTCGTTATCTACCGACGAGAAGGAGACGCTGATTCCTTCGTCGTCTGCCAACGGCTGTTTTATAATACTACCTCGTGTATCGATATCGATCTTCTCGACAGTACCAGCTATTCATATTATGTCCTCGCCGAGAAAGGCAACGCAAAATCGACTCCATCCAATGTAGCGACCGCCCAAACCTTAGTGCGCGGGATGTCTCTCGTTGGCGAATATCCGCTTTTGGCGTTTAACTCCTCGATGGTGTTTGACGGCAATTACGCTTATATCGCAACCAGCGATGCCAGAGTATATGGAATAAATATCGCCAGCCCGGCGACTCCGCAACTTGCCAGTACCTACACAGCGCCCGGTGAGATTAAATCCATTTTGTTTCACGATAATCTCTATCTGGCACTTGGCAATAGAGGAGTTCAAGCGGTAAATTACGATGATCCTGCTCATCCAGCGCTGTTGGGTGAATGCGATACTCCCGGAAATGCCTCGGCGTTCAGTTGGCTGGGATTTCCTCCCGACCGGTACTATCTTTATGTTGTCGACGGTGACAGCTTACAAATAATCGACATCCTGTATCCATCAGAGATGCATATCGACGGGCATTTTTGGATGGCATCCGCGCCAACCATCCTCGATATCGCCACCGATCCCGGCTATGCCTACCTGGCCTGCGGCGATTCCGGTCTTCAGATAATCGATATTGCCAGTAATATGTGGCCAACTCCCATGGGACGGGTGGATATCCCCGGGGGCGCCAGGAAAGTTCACTTGAGCAGCTCCACGACTTACACTAATTATGCTTATGTATTAAATACAACTTCCGATCTATATATCATTAATATCGCCGACCGCAACAATCCGATACTGGCCGGTACTTTTGCGATAGGCGAGCATACTCGCTGTATTCAGATCCAGGATAACCTGGCCTATATTGGCTATTACGACGGGCTTAAGATCATTGATATCACCGTCGCGCCGTCACTTACCTATGCCTCATTTTATTTTGACCGCGAGGGGATCGATGCCATCGAAGTCCTGAATGGCAATATCTATTTTGTGGATCATGCCGGGCTCCATATTTTGCGCTATACGCGCTGAAAACGAAATCCCCCAAGGCATAATTATTCTTGTCCTATTAAATTTAATTGCTTACCCTTTATGATAGCTTAAAAATCCGCCGGGTTTGAAAAATGCCGGGAATCAATTTGTAATTTTGGATTAGTAATAGAGGCTTAAAAATATGACGCAACTCGAAAAAGCCAGGCAAGGCCAGACCACTGAAGAGATGAGATATGTTGCTCAAATTGAGGGTGTAGATATCGAATGGTTGAAAAAAGGGATATGCGATGGGACTATCGTTATCCCCGCCAATAAAAATCACAAAAACCTCAAACCTATCGGTATCGGCAAGGGCCTGCAGGTCAAGGTAAATGCCAATATCGGAACCTCGGCTATAAAATCGACACTCGAAACCGAGCTTGTTAAGCTCTCGACCGCAGTCCAGGCCGGAGCCGATACCGTGATGGACTTAAGTACCGGCAAAGATATCGATGGTACCAGAAAGAGCATTCTGGAAAAGTGCGAGGTGCCCCTCGGTACAGTACCAATCTACCAGTGCGCTCTCGAATCGGGAAGATTCGAGGACATGACTATCGATACTTATTTGAAAGTGCTGCATAAGCATGCTGAGGACGGTGTTGACTATATTACCATTCATGCCGGAGTCACTCGCAAGGCCTTTCCTTTGGTTGAAAAGCGCGTGATGAAATGTGTCAGCCGCGGCGGGGCGCTGCTTCTGGCCTGGATGAAGCATAACAAGAAAGAAAACTTCCTCTTCGAGCATTTCGATAAAGTTCTCGATATCGCCAAAGAATATGATATTACGATCAGCCTGGGTGACGGTCTTGCGGCCGGGATGTATCGACGATGCCACCGATAAAGCCCAGATTGGAGAGCTTAAGACAATTGGCAAACTGGCTCAGATTGCCCGCGATAAGGGTGTCCAGGTAATTATTGAGGGGCCGGGACATATCCCGCTTCACGAGATCGAGAAGAATGTGAAGCTTCAGAAAAAGTATTGCGCCAACGCCCCATTCTATGTTTTGGGTCCGCTGCCTACGGATATCGCTGTA
This sequence comes from uncultured candidate division Zixibacteria bacterium, assembly GCA_963801605.1. Lineage (GTDB taxonomy): Bacteria > Zixibacteria > MSB-5A5 > UBA10806 > UBA10806 > UBA10806. The sequence goes on along the minus strand of CAWDFP010000006.1, from coordinate 355,726 downwards.
GGTTATGATCATATCGCCTGCGCCATTGGCGGCGCATTAGCGGGTATGCATGGGGCCGATTTCCTTTGCTATGTAACACCCAAAGAGCATATCGGCTTGCCGGATATCGCCGATGTTCGTGAGGGTGTGGTAGTCTCCAAGATTGCCGCTCATATCGCCGATATAGCCAACGGAAATAAAAAGGCCAAGGAACAGGATCATCAGATGGCCCTGGCCCGCGCCGCCGTGGACTGGGAAGGAATGCATAAATATTCTATCGACAAAACCAAATTTACCGAAATTCGTCGCGAGGAATGCTTGCGAGATCCCCGGATAAATAACAGCCACTACTGCTCGATGTGCGGCCCGTTCTGTGTCTTTGAGGTGCTGGATGGGAAACCTAAATAGATGAAATCATTACTAATGTTGTTTCTCTTCGCTGGGCTGGTAGTTGGCGTGGTAAGTGTTACTTCATTGTTGATTCCCAAAAGCCCGTTCTTAACAGGAATAGCTATCCTGGAATTCGGTGTAGCTGCTTTATGGTTTTTTCTGGCGGCTCTCTCGTCAAATTGTTTATCAATGCGCTCAATGCGATAGATATTTCGCTCTTTCTACAATTCCAAATATCATGGCCATCAACGCCATTGATTCCAGATTGGTAAGATGCCCAGCCTGTGGCAAAACCGAGTACGACAGAAGCTTTACTCGAAATGAGGTTCAGGCAGATATTATTGAACCCGGCCAGATTAGACCGCCCGAATTTGAAAACTGGAAGGGATTTTATATCCAATTGGCAATTGCTTCTTTTTTTTATTTTGTATTTGTTGTCATGAATATATACTTTTGGAAAACCGCCGAAGGAATTCTAAATTTATCTCCACAAACCTTGTTAGATATTCAAAAAGCAATGTTAACAAAACTTTCCGCGATAAGCGCCCTTTATGCTCTGTATCTTGCTGTCTTTATATCCTCGATCAGACAAAGATATAAAACCGGAATATATATGGCTGTGACGGTTATCTTGTCAGTATCAATAGTGATTGTTCTGCTAATCGAATACTCACATTTGAAGCACCTTTTGGAAATTACCGACAATTTAGCAGTGTACTATTAATTTCTTTGCTCAATAGAATATTCCCCCTTAAGCCGCCTTCGATATCGCCGATAAATTAATAGACGAACATTTAACTTGCTTTTTTGATAGCATTTGATAGTTTAAAGTCAGGCCGGACGTAGGCAAATTTGAAAGGCTTACACCTAACCAATGAAGGAGCACCCGGCGATGAGCTTACGCCATGACCCCCGGGTTCCGGGGAGAGCGAACGCAAAAAGCGACCGGTGGCATTAAAATCCTTTATCGTAGCTAAAAACAGTGTGCACTTTCAAATTCCCGAACTCCGGCCTTAATTATTGCTGGTCCCCAACTTAGAAAAGCGGGGCATTTTTATTTAGGGGGAGCTAAGGCTCCCTGCCCGGATATATTTACTAATAATCAAGGAACTCGATACCAGGGCTAAATGGTTATAGCAAGTGAAGGGGAAGTAGTTGGGGGAAAATGCAGGCAGGTATGGGCGATAGAATCCTGCCGATGAAACCTAAGATAATTCTCTCTGTTTCAAGGAAATCCGTAGGCGCGAAGGAATATACCTTCGCGCTTTTCGTTTGTAACACAAACAGGCCGTAAAACGATTTATAATTTGCATAAAACCGAATTATCTGGCAATATTGATAATTGTGTAAAACATGGATAGGATTTATCTTGGATGATTATCTGAAATCAAATTAATATGAATAATTCAGCAAACAAAGTTACCTTTTCTCCCGTGCTCGTAACCGGGGCCAGCGGGCAACTCGGTAGACGGTTGGTACCTCGCCTGCTGGAGGCCGGGTATCAAGTCAAAGCCCACTATCGCTCACCTCAAAAAGCTGCCAAATATTGCCCTCGGGAAGCCGAATCCATTATAGGCGATCTGCTAAAACCTGATTGGCTCTATAACGCTGTTAAGGGCTGTCGAGGCGTGATTCATGGAGCCGCCAGAGTTAGTCTTCGTAAAGGGAATTTTGATGAGCAATACAATGTCAATGTTGAGGGCACCAAAGCGGTCATAGCGGCCTGCATAAGCGGAGGCGTAGAAAGGCTGCTCAACATATCCAGTATCGTTTCGGTCGGAGCATCATCCGATGATAATCCAATTGATGAAACTCACGTCTTCAATCTTGGGAAATTCGATATTCCCTATATTCAAACCAAACGCGAAGCGGAAGAGTTGGCCCTGGCAGCCAACGGACCAAACCTTGAGGTTATTTCCGTAAACCCTTCGATAATGATCTCGCCGCCAGATAGGGAAGTCACATCAAACGACTTGCGAAAAATCCCCAAATTCCTACCGGCATATTTTGAATTTGGATTAAATTTAGTAGAAACAGACGATGTCGTTAATGGAATTATCTCCGCTCTTGAGCTTGGGCATCCGGGGGAAAGATATCTGCTAACGGGAGATAATATCAACCCTCAAAGCTTATTTGCATTGGGAGCGAAATATTTTGGAATTAAAAAGCCGCTTCTCAAAATTCCGGCCTCAACTCTGATTCCGATTTCTTTCATTGCAGAATTGGTAGTCCAGACTACAGCACAAACGTCCCCGGCTTTATCCTGATATGGCCCGTTTGGGACGATATCGCTTTATCTATTCGCACCAAAAAGCCAGCCGCGATTTGGCCTATAATCCCAAGCCGCTAGAGGAGACTATAGCGAACATCATAAATAAAATCAAACCGAAGTGAGGTGATAAGATGGCATCAAAAATTCCGTGAAATTGACCTTCTGTTGATATTCATCGATCACGCCTATGATAAAAAAGCCTGGCATGGTCCAACCCTTCGCGGCGCTCTTCGCGGGCTGACCGTTCGGGAAGCCCTTTGGAGGCCGACGCCTAAACATCATAATATTTGGGAGATCGCCTTGCACGCCGCATACTGGAAATATACGGTCAGAAACAAGTTACTCGGTGGGCCGCGCGGGACATTTCCCAAAGAAGGAAGCAATTGGCTTAAGGCTGGAAATACTGCAATCCAGTGGAAAAAGGATATGGCATTATTAGAGGATCAGCACCGGCTCTTACGAAAAACCATTGCTGGTTTATCGCCGTCGAAACTTAAGCGATTGGATATGATCTACGGGATTGCCTCGCATGACCTCTATCATGCCGGCCAGATTCAGCTATTAAAAAGGCTGATACGCGGCGGAGCAGTAAAATAAGAGCGCCTGGAGTAATATTAATTAAGCAGAATACTTTTATTTTGTCGGAGGAGCCTGCCGATCATCTGATCGCCCGACATGTATTTCAACTTTATGTCCCCGGCGCTTGAGTATCATGGATACCCCCAGGAAAACCAGAATAAGCGGCCAGATATAATTCCAGGCATCGCCTCTGATAATATCCATGTTGCTCAAGAGGATCAAGATACCGGCACAGATTAGGAAAAAGCCAACCCACATAAAATCTCCTTTTCGTTTAGGCGAAATAATAGCATCAAAATGCCTTCCGGTAAATACGAAAATCCGGTAGAAATGGTTAAAAAAACAAAGGCCCCGGCCGTCATAGCCGGAGCCTTTGGTACCTGATTTTAGGTAAGCTTCATAAGGAGCTGTTTATTTGCTGATTCCATGCCGTTCGCTGGACTATATTTACCATCGGTGTCCCGGGAGGGAGCTTGGTGACATCGAGCAGATCGGGATCGAATGCCCAGTCTCTGTTGGGGGCAGTATAGTAGTTGCCGTACGACCACGCCCCGGTGGCCTGTCGGGAATACCAAAGATCGACCGCCGAACCACGCCAGGTAAAGGTAACCCCATCCCATTTTTCCAGAAAGCGGGGAAGGTTTTCCAGGCCGCCGCAATATCCCTGGCCTCCGGTGCCGGTTTCGGTATTGCCGGTGAGGTATGAGGCGTTGACCTGGGTGGCCGTCGCTTGCCTCATGCTTAAACTCTGATTGCTGTTGGCGTCATTCCAATTTCCCGAAAGGATTGTAAGGGCATCGGCCAAAAGCGCCGCCGGTTTCTTAGCAACAGTATTGAAATTTCCAATCGTATATAGTGGATTGTTGGTTGCTACGGTTAAAGCCTGGGGTAAAGTCGCCGCGTTTTTCAGACGAATTGCCGAGAGATAACCGCTGCCGGTCGGCAACGAGCCATAGATAATGCCGTTGGGTGGGTAATACCCGCTGGCCGAAAGCCTCTGGATATCGAGATCGAGCGAATGTACATCCTCGGCTTCACGCCCATCCTTAAATATTGAAGAACCTATAACTCCCTGAGCGACCAGGGCAGCCGTTACATTAACCCAGGATCCATTTGATTGACGGTATAGGGCCTGACCATCTACAAATTTGAGCCCGGCCTTGTTTTCGTAACTGTCGGTATTTGATGCTCCGCGATCGATAAAGTTGGTAGCGTCCCCATGCGAAACTACAGGCATATTAAGTTCCGAAATACCATGATCTCTATCCTCGACAAGGCCGCCCCAACGCTCCATGGAGGCATCAACCCAATCCGAGTTTCGTGAATCGAGCCAGCTTCCATCGGAGCTTTTCATGTTTTGATAGTTGCCGTTTCTATCTTTTATAAACACATTTCCGGTGGCGTCAATCTGCCCGCTTCCCGGCTTTCGTCCGTGAAAAATATTTCCGGCGGCCGTCAGGTAAGAATCGATGTTTAGATTAGCATTGGACTCCAGGTAAACATTGCTGTTGGAGTGCACCCTGCCTCCAAGAATCATATTTGGACCGGGGGCAATCTCCAGATCGTTCTGATAGAATACAGCGAACTGGAAGAGTGGAATCAAGGCATCCTGCATTACAAGTCTTAATGTTACCGATGATTCCCGATCACTATCAATTCCGGTTGAGTTGATATTGAATGTCTTTACAAGACCATATAACCCCGTGTAAGCGCCTTCGTTTAAGGATGTTTGTACCGCCGGGCCATTATCCTGAGTCGCATAATCGTAGCGGAAGTTGCCATCAACGATTGATCCGCTGGGAAGAGGATTGGGCGGATCGCCCACCGTTTGATAGCTGCTAATGATTGAAGCCGCTGCTGTTTCCAATCCCGATTCTGCAGCGTAAAACGAACCGGTTTGTTTGATTTCATTTCCCGATATTTTCATCTCACTGGTTGAGCTGCTTATGGATGCGATACCAATAAGGCTAACCACGAGAAGCAGAATCAGGCAGACTACGAGGACCATGCCTTTTCTGCTGTTTGTCTTATCGAGTGCGTGCCTATTCATATAAACTTCCTTTACTGCTATTGCGCCTGCCTGGTAATTATGGCAATGTCCTTATTGACCCGTTTCGCCGAAGTTTTGGCTCCATTGCGATTTTTGAACGATATTGACCATCGGTGTTCCCGGAGGCAGTTTTGTGACATCGAGTAAATCTGTATCAAAAGCCCAATCTCTATTTGGAGGACTATAATAGCTGCCACTCACCGCCGCCCCGGTTTGACGGGAATACCAGAGAGAAACCGCCGCTCCCCGCCAGGTGAAGTTGATTCCACCCCAATCTTCAAGGAAACGAGGCAGGTTCTCAAGGCCGCCATTATAACCTCTTCCCGATGTGCCAGTCTCAAAATTACCGGTCATATAGGAGGCATTTACCTGGGTGGCTAAAGCATCCCTATTGCTAAGAGTTTGTGTGCTGCGCGCATCGCTCCAATTTACCGAGAGAATAGTGAGAGCATCGGACATTAGAGCTGCCGGCTTTTTAGTAACGGTATTAAAGTTGCCAAGAGTATAAAGTGGATTGTTGGTTGCAACCGTTGTTGCCCGTGGAAGCGTAGCCGCATTTTTGAGTCTAAATGCTTTTATAACGCCGGAAGAAGTAGCGATGGAACCATAAATAATACCGTTTGTCGGGTAGTAGCCGCTGGTATTCAGCTTGGTTATATCGATGTCGATTGCGTTCACATCTTTCCCTTCGTGGGCATCACGAAAAGTGGTGCTTGTTATAGCGCCGCTTGTGGTCAAGGTAGATGTAACATTTATCCACGTCCCGTTGGATTGTAAATAATAGGCCTGATTATCGATAAACTTTAACCCGGCCTTGTTCTCGTAGCTATCGTTATTGCCGGAAGCGCGATCAATTAAATCGGTGGAGGGGCCATCGACGACCACCGGCATTTCAAGCGGAGTAATGCCATGATTGCTGTCTTCAACCAGTCCACCCCAGCGCGTAATGGAGCTGTTTACCCAATCGGAACTTTGAGAATCAAGCCAGGTGCCATCGGCATTCTCCATATTTTGGTAAGCATTATTTTTATCTTTTATAAAGACATTTCCGTTTCCAACATACATACCGCTGCCAGGTTTTCGCCCGTGAAGGATATCGCCTGCCGATGTCATGTAGGAATTGATATAAATGTTATTATCCGATTCCAGGTAGATGTTGCTGTTGGAGTGCACCCTGCCTCCCAAGGTCATATTTGGTCCTGGAGCAATCTCCAAATCGTTTTGGTAGAAAACGGCAAACTGGAACAGCGGTATTAGTGCGTCCTGCACAATCATACTGAGTTGAGCCCGGGACTCGCCTTGAGGGTCATATCCTAATGAGTTGATTGTAAATGAACGGACCAAACCATAAAGTCCTCGGTAAGCACCAACGGTCAACGTTGTTTGGACGGCGGCGCCATTGCTGGCAGTCGAATAATCATATTGATATCCATATTCGGTCACCCGATCAGCGGGCAGCGGACTTGGAGGACTGGCGGTGGTCTGATAGCTGTTTATTATTGAAGCGGTGGCTTTTTCCAGGCCCGATTCGGCGGCATAAAAAGCGCCCGTTTGCTTAAGTTCATTTCCAGATACCTGCATATCACTTTGCGAGGATGTAATCGACGCAATACCGATAAGCGACAACATCAGAAGCAGAATCAGGCAGATTACCAGCACAAAGCCGTTTTCTCCGCCGCTTCTATTTTGAGGGACCTTTGTCATATTATCCTCCTTAAAAATTTTCATCTATTAATTCAGGCGTATGCACCGGGTTGAAAAACCCGCCATCGATACACCATTAACCAATTCCAAGGTTTCTAACTTTAACTCTGGTGACCAGAGTCCTGGTGAGATATTGATTTTGTAAGTCCTTTTCTCTTTGATCGCTTCGAGCGTCAACCCTGATGACAACCTCGCGAACCATACTGATCATCGGGGGAACATTGACGACTGCTCCCGAAGAAAGGACGTAAGTAATATTAAGGTTGGTGATATTCTCGGCGTATACTACCGGCGCACCCAAATCAGTTTGAACCATGAGATTCGGATGGGCGGAGTTAGTATTGTCGATATAATATTTCACGAAATGATTCTTAGTTATGGTGCTTCCCGCAGGATAAGATTCGTGCAGGGTGGTGGTGTTATGCTGAATATGCATGGCGGATTGCTGGACATTCGTACATATAAAATTTTCGCCAAATTTTGTAGTAGGATCAAATATGAATAAAACATCGCCTTCTTCGATGCATGAAATATCGCCGGCGACCTTAAGCTCTGCCGAAGGCTGCGGCATCGCATTGCTAAGGGTGACTGGTCCGCAATCCATTCCGGCATCGAAGCCGATCATTATGGTGTCGGGATTGGTATTCGAAGCTTTGATAGCCATCGACACGTCCGGCACCTTATAGCCCGCCAAACGAATCTTTGAGGCTAATTCCTGGGTGGCGGCGCGCAGGCTCGACTGCATGTCGGAAACACTACTTTGAGAGAGCATTTGGTTGTGCTCGGTTATATACAACGACATTGCGGCAGTTGTTACCACACCACCTATGGCTACCGATATTAACAATTCAACCATAGTAATACCGCGTTGGGATTTCCGCAGCTTCGAGCCAAAGCGATTGAACAAATTGGCGATTGTGAATTTGGAATTGTGTAGTTTCATAATGTGTCTCGCTTATCTGTTGTCCCCGAGATTTCGAATCTTTATTCTGGTTGTTAATGATCTATTATGATAGGGATTTAAAAAACCTTCATCGGCCTTATCGGTTTTGCCGGATAGAGTGATTATGGCCTCTCTGATCATATAGGCAAAATTGGTGTTATCAACTATCTGGCCGCTGGAAAGCACATATTGGACATTGAGGTCTGTGATGTTTTCCGCATAGATTTGAGGCCCGATGTGAGAAACCTGATAGACCAGGCTGGGATGAGCCGCATCGGTCGTATTATCGATATAGAATTTATAATTGATCGCCTTTATGATTTTACTTCCCTGAGGATAACAACGACTTAAAGGCGTATCGTTGTGCTGAATATTAGATGAACTCAGTTGCACCTGGCTGACGGTAAAATATTCTCCAATCATGGCTACCGGATCGTAGATATAAAGCGTATCTCCGATATTAACCGCGGAAATATCGTGGCCATCACAGCGCAACTCCGATGACGGTGTCGGCATGGCATGTTCAATCTGGACACCATCCATATTATCGGAATTAGTGACAACTTCGATAGTATCCGGATTAGTGTTATGCGTTACTATGCAGGGAAAGCCGCTAGGCAAACTATACCCGGCCATTCGGATTCTGGTGCAAATTTCCGACATCCCGGCTCTCATACTGGCCTGCATATCAGAAATATCTCCCTGCACCATGAACTGCTTATGCTGCGTGAGATAGAGAGACATTGAGGCCGTGGTGATTAATGCCGCCAGTAGAACCGCGATAAGTAACTCAACAACGGTAAAGCCCGCGATTCTTCCTAACCTGGTATTAACGAAGATTCCCATAGTCGCTGGCTTATTTTGAAGTTTTCTTATCTTGTTCATATTACCGCCTTTATAGATTCCCTGCAAATCAGGCGTTATCGTACTGACATGTAGGATGTCATAGTATTGGAGTGATTATAACCCTGTTCATCGGCCCAGCCCACCGTTACTGAAAGTCTCCAGAGGTTAGTGCTAACCTGCGTTGAGGTCCAGTTGCGGGTAGCGCCGCTGAGAACGTCATTACCGCTGTTCGGAGTACTCATGTTTTTCAAATCTTCCATCTTATCTTTAATAAGCATGGAGGCTTCGGAAGCGTCTCTGGCATAGTTGTTAGCCCTGATAGAAGTGACCATCATGGGGAGCAGCAGCAGCAATCCTACTGCCAGCAGGACCATGCCAGCCATCACTTCGATAAGTGTGAATCCGTGTTGTTTTTTTCTCTTTATCATCTTATTCCCCTTGTCTTCGAGTTTTATCCGTATAGGGGTAAAGCAAGAGCCATACCATGTTTGGATGATGAAGGGCGAATTGGAATGAACGAGTCAAGCCACAGAACCATAATTGGTTGCGAGCCAGGTTTTGCGGGCGCTTATTCTTTTCCTTTGGCTTCGTTTATTAAATTCTATGGGGAATTTCCTATAGGTATCGAAAATAAAAGTTAAAAGCGCAAGGTTTGAACAGGGTTTGGATGAGCGACTTTACAATCATTATGAAACCGCAAATTGTTAATTGATTTATGATGCGGAACTATTGTTGCGGTCAGTCATTTTATTATATTGGATACGCTTGGCTATGGAGATTATATAGTGGCAGCATATTTTAAGGATTATTCGAGGCGACCGAAATGACTGTGATTGACCCTGTTTGCGGGATGGACGTTGATCCGGAAACAGCAGAGTATAAAACTAAATACAAAGGTCGAGAATACTTTTTTTGCGCGGAATCGTGTCTGGAAAGCTTCAATAAAGATCCGGAAAAGTACCTGAATTCGGCGGATTTGAGCGGTGGCGCCGCCGTTCAGATTACTAAGCAGGCGCATAAGGGCCATTTGGCGGAGATAACAATTCCGATTCAAGTGGGAAGCGAATCCGCGAAAATGAGTTTAGCCGAAAAGGTTCTGGTCGGGCAGCAGGGTGTATCTGACGTTATTATCAATACCGATAGAAACACCGCTACGGTCAGGTACAACACTGATAAGATTGTTCCTGAGCACCTGCTCGAAAAACTCAACGAGGCCGGAATCGAAACTCTTCTTGAAAGAACCGAACTGGCGATCTCCGGGATGAGTTGCGCTTCCTGCGTAATGAAGATTGAAAATGGCCTTCGGGGCACGGACGGAGTTATAGATGCCGCCATTAATTTCGGGACTGAACGTGCCTTTGTAACCCATCTGGCCGGTATCGGGTATGAAGAGCTTAAGCGGGTCGTGGAAAGCACCGGCTATCGGGTTCTCGATATATCCTCTGAAAGCGGCGTAGATTCTGAAAGAGAACTTAGAGAAAAAGAGCTCAACGAGCTTCAACTGAAATTTATTGTGGCGGCGGCATTTTCGGCGATAGTGATGATCCTGATGTTTTCTCATCTGTTCACTCATTATCACAATCATATTTTGCAGTTTATTTTAACCTTCCCGGTCGTCGTATGGGCGGGCTCGCAGTTTTATAAGGGATTTTGGGCATCATTGAAGCACAAGACCGCTGATATGAACACCCTGGTGGCGGTCGGCACGGGAGCAGCCTTTATCTATAGTACGATAGCGACTTTTTTCCCGGGGCTGCTTATTTCGGCCGGACGAGGGATCGAGGTATATTTCGATACTGCCGCTGTAATTATCACGCTTATACTTTTAGGGAGGCTGCTTGAGGCAAAAGCTAAGGGGCGGACCTCGGAGGCGATTCGAAAACTCGCGGGGCTGCAGGCTAAAACCGCCAGAATAATTCGAGACGATCATGAGTTAGATGTGGATATTTCGCAGGTAATGGTGGGCGATATTATTCTGGTGCGGCCGGGAGAAAAAATCCCTGTTGACGGTGTAATTGCCGATGGTAGTTCCAGTATCGATGAATCAATGCTGACGGGCGAGAGCATGCCGAAAGAGAAAGTCCCCGGTGATGAGGTTATTGGCGCTACGATAAATCGCACTGGAAGCTTCAAATTTAGGGCAACCAAGATTGGCAAAGATACGGTCTTGGCCCATATTATTAAGATGGTGCAAGAGGCCCAGGGTTCGAAGGCCCCGATACAGCGGCTGGCAGATCGGATCGCTGGAATATTTGTGCCGATTGTTATTGCAATTGCCCTGGTAACATTTGCAGTCTGGATGATTGTCGGACCTCAACCGGCGCTAACGTTAGCGCTTCTGAATTTTGTGGCGGTGCTTATCATCGCTTGTCCTTGTGCTTTGGGGCTTGCTACTCCCACGGCAATTATGGTTGGGACCGGCCTGGGAGCGGAAAATGGCATTTTAATTAAAGGTGGTGAAAGCCTCGAAAGCGCTCATAGTATCAATACTATTGTATTCGATAAAACCGGGACTTTAACTAAAGGGAAACCTGAGGTAACAGATGTTTTCGCTGCCAATAGTTACTCCGAGGACAAAATTCTTTACTATGCATCCTCGATTGAAAGAAATTCCGAACACCCCTTGGGAGAAGCAATCGTGGCTAAAGCGCGTGAGAAAAATATTAATTTCGGAGAGGTCCGCGATTTTTTAGCCATTCCCGGTCAGGGAATCGAGGGAATTATCGATGGCGAAAAGATTCTTTTGGGAAATTTAAGGTTTATGCAGGAGCGGAAGATCGATAGCTCTGGAGTTGAAAATGTGATTTCAAAGTTTGCCTCCGATGGCAAAACGCCAATGATATTGTCTCTGAACAATGTAGTTATCGGAGCGATTGCGGTGGCCGATACTCTGAAAGCCGACTCAGCTCAGGTCGTTAAATCTTTGCGATCGATGGGGCTTGAGATTATTATGATAACGGGTGATAATAAAATCACGGCTAATTCCGTAGCGCGACAAATCGGTATTGAGAAGGTAATAGCCGAGGTGCTTCCCGATGATAAAGCCTCGGAGATAAGAAAACTTCAGAAAGCTGGCAACCGGGTTGCTATGGTTGGTGATGGTATCAACGATGCAGTGGCGCTGGCTCAGTCCGATGTTGGAATCGCGATTGGCTCGGGAACCGATGTAGCCCTGGAGGCTTCGGATATTACCCTGATCGGGAGCGATCTTTTCGGCGTACCTCGGGCAATCGAGCTATCTAAAAAGACGCTTCGCACGATCAAGTGGAATCTATTCTGGGCTTTTATATATAATATTATAGGAATACCAATTGCGGCCGGAGTTCTTTATCCGGCCTTTGGCGCTATGGGACTTCTTAATCCAATGATCGCCTCGGCCGCAATGGCATTCTCATCAGTGTTTGTCGTTACAAACTCTTTGAGATTAAGGCACGTTAAATTATCAAGATAATTTATGGGAGGAATTATGGTTATCGATCCCGTTTGCAAGATGAAAATCGATGAAAAAAAGGCAGCTGGCAACTCCGTATATAAGGGTCAGACCTATTATTTCTGTAATGTTTCCTGTAAGCAAAAATTCGATAAAGAGCCGGAGAAATATTTAACCAAATAAACTTAGCCGGTTGGCAAGTTTATAATCGTATAAGAAATTTTGCTAAAGCGAAAGCACTCTGCTAAAAGTCAACATGGCGGTGACGGTATCTTTCATCGTGGTGGGGGCGCCAACGGTAAGTTTATCTTTGCGGCCATAATATTCCAGGCAGGTTGAACAGGATAGGACAGCTGTACCCTCTTCGCTAAATTTCCGCAGAATATCATTGAAACGCGATCCTTCGGTTGTCAGAAAGACAGCGCTGTTCATGCAAATAATTCTGGCCGGAAGATTTCCGGATTCAAACAGGGTGGCGAGAAATTTCTCCAGGAGGGTTTCGCCGAGATCGATTTCGCCCTCACCCAGGCAGGATGATTTTAATATTAACAGCAGGTCTTGTTTTATTGGCATGAATACTCCTTAGGTATTATAAACAATCCAACATTGTTAATAAATTTACTAATATAGTATTTAAAAGCAAGAGCGATATTAGGGTCGGTTGCCGAGAACCAGATTAACCGCGTCGGCTTAATAGCCGGGCCGGAAGCATGAGGATTGATTTAAGAAGTGCCAGGACACCTTCAATAGTGATCCCGACCAGGCGGAATGGCAGGAGTATAAGCCAGATAATTGGATAGAGGATCAGAGCCAGAATCGCTATTGGCCACGAAAGCACGAAGAGTATTAGCCAAAGAAGAATTTTAATCATTATAAGCTCGTCCTTTTTTAAGATGGGATATAAATCTGGCTGCAGGATACAATCTCGGCATCGCCGGGAAGCATTAACGGCTGGCTGGATTTGGTATAGAAGGTAAGTCCCTTATAATTTGAAAGATATTTATATCCGGGCGACCAAAAGCTTTTGTCCGATACAACCACCAGTGGCCGTTGCGATCTTTGAATGATTGATTGAAAATCCCTGCTTTCTAACCTGACAATCGCTCCCGACGCTTTTATCGCATTGGCAATAGCCGCTGCCACCACTGCTCCATTGGTCATTGTATCCTCCTTATTAGAATCATCATAATACTGTAACCTCAAGAGGTCTATTTATTCAAATAAAAAAAGAATATCGAGTTCCTTATTACTTATAAAACCTGGCAGATGAAGCCTTTCAGGTATTCCGATTCCGGAAAGCTCACCAAACGAGGATGATCCGGGCCTTGAGAGAGCGGTTTCAATATCTGAACCGGCCGGGCCAAATCACTGCTGGCCCAGAAAAGCACAGTCTGAAGTGTTTGTGAATCGACCGCCCCCGAACAGGAGTACGTTGCCAGAATTCCCCCTGGCCTTAATAAACCCATCGCCAGAAGATTAATGTCCTTATAGCCTGAAAGCGCGCGTTTAAGATCGGATTTTGAGGGAGCAAATTTTGGCGGATCTAATATTATTAGATCGAATTTTCGCTCGCTAGCTCGAAACTCTCTTAACACCTTGAAAACGTCGCCCTCGTGTGATTCAACCTTTGATGACTCAAAATGGTTAAGTTTGATATTTTCTCCGGCAAGTTTTAAGCTTTGAGCTGAGGAATCAACCATAACAACGCTTTTTGCTCCACCGGAAAGGGCGCTTACCGAAAATCCCCCGCTATAAGAAAAACAGTCCAGGACCTCACATCCTTTGGCAAAATCGGATACTGCCTGCCGGTTGTCACGCTGATCCAGATAAAACCCTGTTTTTTGTCCTGATTTGATATCGACCCAGAATTTCAGATTGTTTTCAAGAATCTCAAGATACTCAGGCGGAGCTTCACCATATAAGGAACCGGATATTATCGAAAGCCCCTCTAAAGCGCGAGATTCAGAATCACTACGTTCATAAATTCCTGCAGGAGATAAAAGCTCGACAAGGTTTGAAACAATCAGATCTTTAACTTTCTCTATACCGGCGGTGAGGCTTTGAATTACGATATGGCCAGCGTATTTATCGACAATCAGTCCCGGCAAAAAATCGGATTCACCATAAACCAAGCGGCAGGCATTAGTTTTATCATCACCAAGAAGTTTCTCGCGGCAAGAGATAGCATCTTTAAGACGTTGAAACCACCAGGCATCGTTAACTGATTTATGCTCATCCCACTCCAAAAGGCGCACTCGAATTTGTGAGCGAGAGTTGTAATATCCAAAGGCTAAAAAATCATCCTTATTGCTTAAGACTCTGACAATCTCGCCCGGCGTTATTGATTTGCTGGCTTTCGCTATGGCTCCGGAGAATATCCAGGGATGATATTGACGCGCCGTTTTATCCCGGCCGGGTTTAAGAATGATATCTTGCATGGAAATTTTGCCTATATCGTAAATGTGCCAGGTAAATTATGGTTACTACTATAAAAACTTAATCGCTTCGGCCAGGTCTGTTCCAGAGAAATCTTATAACTCCTTTGGGAGTGGCCATCCAGATATAATTTCCTATAAGCTCCAGCGAACGCACATCGGCTGAAATCATACCATCGCTTACGGTAAAAAGCCTCTCGTAACCGTCCGAGAGCCGATACATCCAGAGTCCGGCGTCCGTGGCTGCCCAAACCCGCTGTTTGCCGACTGCAATTTGCCTGATTTGCCACTGTCCAAAATGGGTTAGTTGAGTCAGGCTCGAACTTAGGCCGGTTTTCGTATCGATAATAATGATATCATTTCTGGTCGCGAAATAAAGCGAATCGCGCACCTGAGCAATATCGATAATATCAGTCGAAAGCAGGCTGTCGGATGTGTTCACGACGGAAAAATCGCCATAATTGCCGAGTTGTCGACGTAAGACACCGCGGTTAGTACCGGCATAAAGGTAATCGTTTAAAACCTTAAGCCGGTAAATATACCATCCTAAAAGGCGATTTTTCCCCATCAGGGGTAATGTATTCGCTGCGGAATCGGGCGCAGAGGAGACGGTATCGGGAGCAGCTTGTTCAACCTTTTTATGCTTATTGCCTTTTTCCTCCTGATAACGACTTATATAGCCCAGCCCATTATCAGTGCCGACATATACCCAGGCCGAATCTTCGGCCAGCGATGTTACCGCCAGCGAGGGCAGCAGCCTGCTATTGCTATATGAGTAAAACTCATTATAAACAGAGTCGTAACGCATCAGGCCATTATCGGTTCCGAGCCAGGTTTGCGGACCATCGCCAATGGCGCAGGAAAGGTTCGTCGACGTCATTCCCCGGGTATACGGAGGCACATACCAGTTCCAGATTTGAAGCGATGTATCGCATCTGGTGATACCCGGTTCCACTGCATCGCCCAGACTGGATCCCATCCAGAATTTATTGCCGACTCTCACAAAGGTGCTGGCATCCTCGCTATATGGCCCGTACGGTATTCGCTGCAATTGGCCGTATCGCGGATTTATTATCACCGCTCCCAGGCCCCAGGTGCCGACATAGAGATGATTGAAACCATCGTCAATTCCCCGGGTGAGCTGGAAGCTTCGGAAATTGAGATCGGTCAGCACTCCATTCTGATATGTATAGCCAAAATCGGTGTTCAGCATCCCCAGGCTCAACGGTTTATAATCGTTGCGAGCCAGTTCGGTGGGAAAATCGAGTCCCAGGTACCATCTTTGAAAGGTAGGCTGATAGTAAGCGTTGCCAAGGGGCGTAGTTACCCAGAGGCGATCATTGTCGGATTCGTAGGCAATGTTGTTTATTCTGGGATCGGGCAGGCCATCGGTGACCGTAATTGGATCAAGCCAGTCGTTGCCAAATTTATCGTAACGAATAACGCCATTTGAGGTGCCGAAATAGACTGTGGTTTGGTCCTGGGCCGCACAGTTTATGAATCGGAAATCACTATAATTAACCCAATCGCCCTCACGGAATCCTCCGCTGTAGCCAAGGAGAGCCAGGGATAAAATGGATTCCATTAACATAGTAAGTTTAATATACGCCTAAACATGAAAGGGCAAAAGTGTTTTATTCACCAGATATTTCCGATATTTAATGCGGGAAATGAGTATAGAAAACCGCCATTGACAATCCCGTTCCTTCAAGTTAAATTCCCCTATCGTGGTCTGGAACGCGTCAGAAGCGTAAAGGCAGCGGTTTTTTTATGCCCGCATTGTCCCATCTGGCCGGCCTTTCGGTTCTTGCACTTTCAAAAAGGGGAATAAGAGATGACAATCGATGAGAAATTCATGTCCGAGGCGGTGGCCGAGGCGCTCAAAGGATTCGCCGAGGGCGAAGTGCCGATCGGGGCTGTTGCCGTCAAGGATGGCCAGATCGTGGCCCGCGGCCATAACCGTCGCAACGCCCTGTCCGATATCACCGCTCACGCCGAAATGATGTGCCTGCGGAATCTCTCATCGCAAAAGCTCGATTTCGATCTTTCGGGTGTCACCATCTATTCCACCCTTGAACCCTGCGCCATGTGTACCGGGGCGATGATCCACTATAAAATCAACCGCGTGGTCTTTGGCGAAATTGATACAATCGCCGGGGCGTGCGGCACCAAATATAACTTCCACAAACAGGCCGGTCTGACTGCTGACGGAGGCGTGTTAAGGAAAGAGTCTCGTCAGCCGCTCCTCGACTATTTTGCAAAAGAACTGGGGCACAAATCTAATTGCTGGATGGATATTGAGCTGCCGCTTGAATAATTCGTTTCCTTTCTTCTTAAGTCTGCTTTTAATTCTTCGGTTTTTGTGATATAAGTCAACTTAATGGGTTGCTTTTCTTGCGAAGTTGGCTCCCAAACCGCTTGAATTTGATAAATTAATATTTTTGGAAAGGATAGATCATGCATAGGTTTATTGGAATATTGGGCATTTTAACCATGATTAGTATAATTTACCTGTTATCGGCAAATAAACGAGCGGTCAAGCTTCGAATCATCGGGTGGGGTCTGGCATTGCAGTTTTTATTTGCTTTGATTGTGCTAAAAACCGGACCCGGCAAGTGGTTTTTCCTTAAAGTCAACGATGTCGTCATAGGAATTTTGGGTTGTGCTCAGGAGGGGGCGGCTTTTGTTTTCGGTAATCTGGTTAATATGTTCGTTCCGGTCGGCCAGAATGGCGTGGGTGGATTTAAGCAATTTCAAGATCTTTTCGCTAATCACGGCTCTGCGATATTTGCATTTTCCGTTCTTCCGACAATCATATTCTTCTCCGCGCTTATGAGTCTTCTCTACCACTATGGCATTATGCAACGGATTGTGCTCTTTATGGCCCGGATAATGTCGAAGACAATGAAAACATCAGGCGCGGAGTCTCTATCGGCTGCTTCCAACATATTTGTCGGCCAAACTGAAGCGCCACTGGTGATAAAACCATATCTCTCGAAAATGACAATGTCGGAGCTTAACGCCATCATGGTGGGCGGTTTTGCGACGATTGCCGGTGGTGTGATGGCAGCTTATGTCGGTCTGCTTGAAGGATTCGATTCCCAATATTGCCGGACATCTTCTGTCAGCATCAATAATGTCGCCCCGGCCGGGCTGATGATGGCCAAAATTATGCGGCCCGAAATCGATCAGCCGGAAACGGCCGGCAATGTCAAACTGCCGACTGAAAAACTTACATCGCAACGGAATTGATGCCATGCGCGGCGGCACCGGCGACGGTCTGCAATCTGGCGCTTAATGTCGCTGCCATGTTGATAGCATTTATCGGGATTATTGCCCTGATTAATCTGGTGCTGGGTCATGATTCATAAAGATCTCTACTCTGTCCGCGATTTTTGGAAAGGTGATGTCGCCATTGGCCTGGCTGATGGGCATTCCCTGGAAAGATGCGCCACAATTCGGCGATCTACTTGGGCACTCAAGTTATGATAAATGAATTTGTTTCCTACACGAAGCTTGAGGGCTTATGCGGGTCATATAGATCCCCGAACAGCGATTCTGGCTACCTATGCCCTTTGCGGCTTCTCGAATTTGGGCTCGGTCGGTATTCAGATCGGCGGGATTTCGGCATTGGCTCCGGATCGACGAGGCGATCTGGCGAAGTCTGGGGCTAAAGGCGATGCTTTGCGGCGCGTTTGCCAGCTGGTGCACCTGCTGCGTGGCGGGGATACTGCTGTAGATAAGGCAAATTCGCCGATGTATTTCTGGTATAAAATTCTTGACAGAATCAACCTTTTGCCTATCTTAACAGGCTGATAATTGAATAATCCCGGGTAGCTCAGCTGGCAGAGCAAGTGGCTGTTAACCACTGGGTCGCTGGTTCGAATCCGGCCCCGGGAGTTTTTTAAATTCCGACACAATTTCTTTCGTCACTTTTGGGAAATCCAACTATAATATTAGCCCAATAATATCCCACAACCATCTAATCTACCATTAAATCGGTATAAAACGGGGCGATAAATTTTGCGTACCGTCGAATATCGGTTTGTTTTAATTATTGTTGAACTTTTTTCAATGGATTTGTTTTTACCTTTGGTTTGATAATTTTCAGGAGGATATCAGGCTTGCTGTTATCTCGTTCCAGGACCGGATAACGTTCGCCCCCGTGATAATCTATTAAATGAGTGCTGAAAAAATCACAATTCTCAATTAAGAATTCCATAGGCGATAAGCCTTTCATGGCGTCTTTCATAATATTACGGAAAACGTCTTTGGAGAATTTTCTTCCATTAATCGCCACGATATTCATACCGGGCGCCAGTCCGGCGTTGGCAGCTGGAAAACCAGGAATAATGTCCTCGATTTTGCCGCTTTCATCAAGGTATAGGCCTATCGAATACCGGGCGTCGATAGCCTTATCATCATTTTCAAATATCTCCTGAAGACCACCGGGCGATTCACGATATATAAGTTTCCAGCCGCTTTGTTCTATTCCTCCCAATGGAGCGTGAGCATCGAGAGAATCAAGACGATCGGTTAGAAAAGTGTTCCAATCATAGGGAATAATATTATTTAATGATGAAACGATATCATAGTAAGTATATGAACTGACCTGCGGTCCGCTGTTTACACCACCGTAAAATTGTTTACAGAAATCATCAAGCGATTTTTTGCCATTACTTAACTCGCGAATAATCACGTCCGCTTCCAGCCAGATTAAATAGCTCTCGTCATAAAAATCAACTCCGCGTCGAAGAGATTGCCAATCCTCTCTGGCGCCGTATAGTATCTGGGCCGAGTTCGATACATCCTGTAATGACCGCCACGTTCTGCCAGGCAGATTGTTCAGTCTGGCAGCCTGCAATGCCAGATTCTCCCTGAAATCCTCAGGTGTTCTTAGGCCGGAGCGGGCGGCCAGCATCTCTCCCAAATAAGTGGTCAAACCCTCATAAACCCAGAGAAGATCGCCTTTCGATGGATCAGAATATTTATTTGCCGCCAATCCTATTGGACGTTTATATTTGCCATTCCAGGAATGAGCGTATTCGTGGGAAAGAAGCGATGCCCAGGCTCTTTGAACGCTGCTGTCGGTGATTGCCTTTTCCGGCAACCTGTCATCGCTGGATTCGTGATGTTCTAGTCCGAAATTGGCAATCTTGCTGCTAAGCGAAACAAGAAAGTCATAATGATCATAATGACGCGCCCCGAACAGACTGTTTGCCTCCAATATTAAACGTTTGTAAGCTTCGATCTGCCATTGCGGCATATCTATAGCATCATTGTCATCGGCGGCAAGATCCAAATAATGTGGGACTCCAGGAACCGGTGAAACATCGATTTTATTGAAATATCGACCTATAAGCACCGGAGAATCTATGAGTCTTGTTAAAGATACCGGTTTAAAATTTACAGCATTTTCGGAAAGGAATATTGATTCCAGCGCGGTTCCCAATTTCCATCCTTGAGGCAGTATTAGCGATGGAGTAATATTGATACTGTCTGATAATTGATCGCACGGATATAATACCACCTGATTCCAGCTAATAACCCCCATTTGACTGGTGGATGATGCCCCGGACGAAAACCCTTCCGATTGCGGAGATAAAATGAAATCGAACGATAGATCGATCTGTTTAGCTTGTTCCGGAATCTCCACATAAATGGTGTACATATCAACCAGATCGCGTCGCCAATCCAATATCCTATCGCCGGTTTTAATTATTAGTCCAGCCAAATCAACCACCGGTCCGGTCGGGCCATGCTCGCCGGGTATCCATTTGGCGTAGCATAAAGATAATTCGCCCGGCTCGGTTGGAATCGTTTCGGAAACATGCAATATTTTTCTGCTGATTTCGGAAGCATCCACCCTTAATGTGATCGCATCCGAGACCGTTTCCGCCAGCGGCCGATTTGAAACCGCTAATAGCTGAAATATCAGGGCCGCTAACAGCAGGCTAATTTGACGGTATTTCATTATTCCTTCTCTTTAATTTAACTTTCCCATATCCAATGCCAGGCCTGACACCCAAACATAATTAGTAAAAATACCAGGTTTGATAAAATGGGCGGTCTCAGTTCTATCTTATACTTCGATCTCTCCCCGTAAATATGTCACCGCTCTGCCGCTAATAAGAACTCGATTTTCAAGATCCTCGCAAAAAAGTTCACCGCCGCGCTTTGAAAGTTGCCGAGCCCGCATCTTTTTCTTCCCCAGCCTCTCAGACCAAAAGGGAATTAAAGTTGTTTGTGCCGAACCCGTAACAGGGTCTTCGTTTATCCCTAATCTTGGTGCAAAGAAGCGCGAGACGAAATCGCAATCACCACCAGGTGCGGTAACAATAATACCATGAGCATCGACTCTGGCAAGTAGATCAAAATTTGGCCGGATTGTCATTATATCATTGGCGGACCGAAAAACAGCCATAAAGTCTCTGGCTTTATAGATTTCATCAGGTTTTGCTCCGATCGCCTCTATTAATCCCGAGGGCATAGAAACGGGGGCAGGTTTATTGGATGGGAAATTTAATGTTATGATATCCCCGGCTTTGGAAACAACCAACTCGCCGCTTTTACAGGTAAAAATGATTTTGTCTTTTTTATAATCAAGATGCCTGAAGAGAACGTGTGCCGATGCCAGCGTGGCGTGACCGCAAAGATTGATCTCAGCCGCGGGAGTAAACCAGCGAATCTCGAAGATGTCGCCTCTTGAGACAAAAAAGGCTGTCTCGGCCAGATTGTTTTCAGCGGCGATATTATGCATGAGGCTATCTTCTATCCACTCATTCAGGGGACAGACTGCCGCCGGATTTCCGGAGAACATTTTATCAGCGAACGCATCGATTTGATAAATAGGTATCTTCATTATACTCATCCTCGTTTATTAATTCGATAATTTCAATATATTTAACAATTCGGACATAACAATTACAAGGCGATTTTTCCTCAACTTTTAGAAAATTCGCCTGGAGCCTTAATGGGGGGATGTTATTTTTTTCCGGTTAATAACTTGAGCTGATTAATGGCGTCCACATTATTGGGCCAGATTTGATTGGATTCCCGGAAATGCTTTATGGCTTGAAGGGTGTCCCCCTGGATGGCGCAGATTGCTCCAAGGTAATTGTGAGTTTTAGCTATTGCGGAATTACTTTCATTAACAGACTCAATGGTTATTAAATCGTAATTTTTCATTTTGGATGTATCTACGTCATCATTAAGCATCTGTTCGAGAACCGACAAATTATCCTTATCATCTTCATAATTGGATATGGCCACTTTTATCATATTTACCAATGGTGTGACCGGATTGGATTGAATGACTAAGGCGTTTTCGAATGATTTGCGCGCTTCGCCATAGTTTTTAGCGTCAAAATACAATGCGCCGAGCATGCAATTAACTAAATCCTGCTTGGCATCAGAATTTAACGCTTTCAAATAATATTCGAGCGCCTCCCGCGTTTTACCTTGCCCTTGAAGTATTTCCGCTAAGTTATAACAAATAGTTCCGGTTCGCCTGGAATAGAGTTTCAGCGCGCTATGCAAAATCGCCAGTCCCTGTTCACCATTACCCGAAAGATTATATGCCACCGCGATATTAACCATGGCCCCCACGAGATCCGGTTTAATTTTAAGTGCAGTCTTATATTGGGCTATTGCCATCGGGTAGTCTTTTTGACGCAGATAATAGTCGCCATACTCCTTCATGCCATCAGCTTCGCCCTTTCTTCCGACCTGAGCGATATTTTTAAGCCAGGCAGGCTCAATGGCTGAAATAAAAGTAAAGGATATAAGCGATGCCCAAATTATCATAAGACATATTGTAATTACAGTTCTAGTCCGTGTGGGCTTAATCGGTTCAGGTTTGTTATTCATACTCTATAATCCCTAACAGGTATTATGAATTATAAATAGAACATTTTTATTTTCATCTTTTAGGCGATTGAAAGTATCAAAGGCATCCGAGTTTTTCTGAATAATTACCTGGGTAGCTTTCTTTGCCCAGGAATTGTACATAAACTGATGTCGAGGGTCGGAAAAACCCTTTCCGCCTTTGCCGTAAACGCCGCTTGAAATCAATAAAATATCGGATTTTTTTCGCAGGAAAAAGTCGCGGTCTCTTTGATTGAAAAAATGTTTTTTATCGACTAAGCGAAAAGTGCCATCAGGAAATATCATGATATCGAAAAATGGTATTGGAATGCCCTTATACACGGTTAAACCAAATTGTGAATATATTACGTTTTTATTTCGATATTTTAGGAAGAATCCACCCTGTACTAATACTGCTGTAACCAAAAGTGTTAGCAGAATTATTCTGCCGATTTTAAACTGACTAAAATGCCATATCAGGAAAAACATTGCAAAAAATACGATAGTGAGTAATAAAACTTGAGGAAGATATTCCGTTTCGGATAAAAGAGATCCCACGCTGAGAAATATTAATGTAAGAATAAAAAGAAGCGCCAAAAGAGTAAAAGAGTGCCTGTAATAATTTTTTAGTTTCCTATGACGGATATGCTGCCAATCCTTAAAAAGCAGGGAACGCTTGCTGGAAAAATAAACCAAAATCATCCCCATGTAAACCCCCCATACATCCTTCCCAATATCACAAACATCAAATACCCGGCTGCTCATGAACATCTGGAAAGCTTCATCGAACGCGGACAAGCCAAGTGCGGAAAAATATGTAATCAGCATTATCTTGTACAAGGGCATGCCCCGGGTATTTAAATCACGGTAGATTACATAAGCATACAGTCCATAGGCGATATAATGCCAGTTATGCTGAAGATCGTAAAAGTGATGTCCAAAATAATAATCGGTAATCTGTTGGGCCAGAGCGTCGAGAAGAATTACAATCGCGACCGCCAGAAGCCTTAATTTCGTGATTTGTTTACGAAGCGCAAAAAAAAGTGCCATTGCTATCAACAATGCAATAGCCGGCATTACCTTGATTTGTATCCCCAGAGCCGGAAATGAGGATTGAGATAGCAGAGAGATCGCCTGGACCATATAGTTTCGCAGCAGAATGAACGGCGTCAAAACGATAAGCGCCGAATACATGAAAACATGAACTCTGGAACTATGAATCCACAGGACGTTTGTCTTAATCGGATAAGCTTTGTTCATAGGCACACCTCAATGTCTTGCCCGCATTGAGACCTCCAAAACGTTACTGCTTAACCTATAGCTGACATTTCAGCTTCAGAGGTTTCTATAGATGATTTTCAGGCTGACCGAATTTTCGGTGTAGTTTAGACAGGCTCCTTAATGCTTGAAGTTTGCTTGCTTTTCCCTCGTGCCATTCTCTGCGTTCTCCCAAACGCTGTCAACCAAGACAGGCGAGTCTGGCATCTAAACCCATATAATGTTTAAAACCTTTCGAATGTATTTCGATTAAATTCGTAGCGCGTGGTATTAACATACAGGTTTACCAATTTTCAAGCATAGTAACGCCGCAAGCGTTAAGCGATAAACTCCATAGGGTCTAATTGTGTAAGATCAAACTAACTGATACATAATATAACAAAAAAATATTATATCAACATAAATCAGCTATTATTAGACGATATTGGCAGCCTATAATTTGTATCAAGTCGGCAATCAAACCCAGGGCGCACCATAACCGCTTGACAATTAATTGCTTAGGGCCAGTCGACCTGGGCGCTCCTCCTTAAGTGGTCGATCAATAGATTGTAGTGTAATAGCCTTCGGCTTTTATGCATTCGGTATATAATCTATTCCTATAGTATTCCCGAATTAATCGGCAAATCATTTAAATGACATTTGGATCCCCCAAATATATATTAATGCACAAATTGCAGATAATTCGAACAAAATCATAAAGGAAAAACATGACTGAATATTCTATCCACACCAATATAAAATACAAGCCGTTGGAACATGAGGATATCGGGCGCCTGGCTGACGAATGCCGCGATCTCTGGTGGAACCAGTCGCTTACCAGAGTTAACGATTGCGTGATACGGCTGGGAGTTTTCGAGGGTGAATTTCATTGGCATAAACATGATGCCGAAGATGAATTTTTTTTCGTTATTGAGGGCAAGCTGTTTTTGGATCTCGAAGGACGAACAGAGGAACTTCTGCCCCGTCAGGGGATCATGGTGCCCAGAGGAGTACTGCATCGGACTCGGGCTCCAAAGCGCACTGTGGTTCTCATGGTTGAGGCCGCCGAGGTTAAACCAACCGGCGATTAAATATTTAATTGGATAGATTATTTACTCATTGCGGCTTGACACTCCCTTTTCCATCCCTTAGCATTTCAATTGATATTTAGATGGCGATAATATGAATTTTAAATATTTCGATTATTGATAAGTGAGGAAAATATGAGAGCTAAAGTACTTCATTTTTTGGTCGGATTCGCGGTAGTCCTCCTCGCCGAAAACTGCGCATTCGGGATAAGTTTCGAAAATTTGGCGTTAAATAGCACCCCAATCCGTTTTGCCATAATTGGAGATCGGACCAGTCAGGCCACTCCCGGTATTTACGAAGAGATCGTGGGGGAAATTGAAGAACTCAGGCCGGATTTTGTAATTACCGTGGGTGACGCCATCCAGGGATATACCGGGGATACTCTGACGCTCAATTCCCAGTGGGATGAATACCTTTCGATTATTAAACCGCTTACAATGCCAATCTACCTTACGCCGGGAAATCACGATATTACCAGTAACGCTGCCCTGCCGACATATCAGCACAGAATCGGCAAACCATATTATTCCTTCAATGTCCGCAATTTCCATTTTGTAGTGCTCGATGTTACCCGCTGGGAATCAGGCGAGGAATTGCCGTCTGACGAACTTACCTGGCTGGCCGGGGATTTGTCGGCCAACAAAGACGCCGCCAAGACCCTGGTATTTTATCATAAGCCGTTTTGGTATGATACAATCGTAATGGGAAAACCAGATACGCTTCATTCCTTATTCAAAGCTTATGGCGTTGACGCCGTTTTCAACGGCCATCTGCATACCTATTTCAGCACCAGGATCGATGGTATCTTGTATACAGCTTTGGGAAGCTCCGGCGGTATCGCCGATGCCGTTCCCGGCGGACTCGACTATCATTTTACCTGGGTAACTCTGAGCGATAGCGCCATCGATATCGCGCCTATAAAAAAAGGATCAGTTAAACCCTGGGACATTGTCACGGCCGGCGAAGAGCATGTAGCCGACAACATCATTCAAAACGGCCTGGTCTTTATCGCCAAGGCGCCCGTTGGTGATGATTTGAAAATATCGAATGGCATTGCCACTATCGAATTTAATAATATTTCGGCTCAAACTCTCAATGATACAATCCGTTGGAGCGTTCCTCGGGGTTGGTCGATTCAGCCCGCCGAGGAAAATCTGGCTATAATGCCCAAGGGTAAAAAGCAAGTCTCATTTCAAGTAACGTCCAGCGGCAATCTTTATCCAGTACCGACAGTAACCATTGGATTTCCTTTTGCCGAAAACAAGACCATTCCGATAGTAAAAGATTTAAAGATCGCTCGATTTGCCGCCGCTAACCCGGCTGGATCGCCTCCGTCCATCGATGGTAAGCTAAACGATAAGTGCTGGAAAAATCCGGAACACGTGTTGTTTGCCCCCGATGGTAGCACTGCCAAAATCGAAGCAACCTGGTTTTATTTTTCATACGATAAGGACAATCTATACCTGGCGGCCCATTGCCAGGAATCAGCTATGAATTCACTTGTCGCCAGCGTTAAGAAGCGGGATGGATCCGTCAGTGGCGAGGACTGCGTCGGCTTCTTCATTCAACCCAATCCACAAATAGATACCGCCTACCAGATATATATCAATCCGCTTGGTACGATTCTCGATCAAAAGATTTCTAAAGGCATTTTTGGTTATTTCGAAGGAGAGAAATCCTGGAACGGAAACTATAAAATAAAAACTAGAAGCGGTAAGGATTATTGGGATTTAGAAGTATCAATCCCGCTAAAACAGCTTGGAATAATAGCAGCGCCCAATCAGAGCTGGGGATTAAATTTCCTCCGTAAACAAAAGCGCTTAAATACAGCGGGCGACTGGCAGGTTCCTATTGATTACAATCCTGATAGCTTTGGTATTCTGAAGCTGCAATAAAACCAGGACTTTGCGAAGCAGCTACATAAACCACTTCTTGGTGTGATGCACCATATCGCCGTACTCTTTTATGAAAGCCATTTCCTCGGGGCTGAGAGGACCGCTTTTGAGAGAGTTGATATTTTCTGTTAAATGTTTAATGTTCGATGGGGCGGTCAGACAGACATCGACATGCGGATTCGTTAGCACAAATCGGTAGCACATCCCCGGCGTAGGAATTGGCCTCTCCTGCGGCCATTTGCCCATTCGCCTGATAAGATATCCCCAACGGGTAGCAGTGTAGCTTACCAGGCCAGTGTTATGTTTAGCCAGATAAGGAAATATATCCTCTTCAGCGCCACGATGGGCGGCATTATAACGTGCCATGAGAACATCAAGCTCTCCGTTTTCGACCAACTTCCCCGCAAATTTCCGGTCATGACAGGATATCGAAACCGCCCGTACCTTTCCCTCCTCACGAAGATGATTGAGTTCCGTCCTGAGTTTTTCAGGGAAATGCTTTTCTTTGGTGACTCCGAGGAACATGAAAACATCGATATAATCAGTATCGAGCTGTCGAAGGCGCTTCTCCAGGGTTTTGCGAAGATCAGTATGACCCAGTTGATAAAGATTATAGGCTCCGGTAGCAATTACAAAGCTTTCCCGTCGAGTTTTTCCAATTTCGCGCAAAGTCTTCGTCATTTGGGAATCAAATCCGTAGGCGAAAAAGTAATTCATCCCTTCGTCGAGAGCCTTATGGATCGTATCCTTGCCTGGCCGGTAGGTAGCCGATAATCCCAGCCGATGTACCTTCGTACCGGTATGGCCGAGCGTGGCATGAGTAAAATCTTCCATCATATTTATTTCCTTCCCCTGATTTTCTTAATATCGAGAAATATAGTATAATGAAATAGAGCGGTCAAGATTGGATAGTCCCAAAACAAAAAGCCCTCGCTCCAATATGAGCGAGGGCTTTCAACTGATCCGATATTATCTATATCGATTACTTCAGGAATGTCATCTTCTTAGTGAATATTTTATTTCCGGCAGCCAGCTTGTAGAAGTAGATACCCGACGTAACCGACGCCCCGGATTCGTCAGTGCCGTTCCAGGTGATTGATCTAAATCCCGCTTCCATGTCGGCATTAATCAGCGTTTTTACCTTTTGTCCCAGGACATTGAAAACCTCGAGAGAAACAAAAGATTTCGTCGGTAAAGCGAATCCTATCTCGGTAGTCGGATTGAAAGGATTGGGATAGTTTTGCGAAAGTTCGAATTCGCTTGGCATATTAGAGGCATTATCCTCTATGCCCTGGGGCGTTACATGCAAAGTAACGGGTACAATTTGCACCGCCAGAACGTGGAATTGATCCTGACCGGAAATCGCCAGTGAGCCGGTGTATGTGCCTGCGCCCAAAGATGACGCATCGCAAGTTACGACGATATCCGAATTAGCTCCGGCTGCAATTACCCCTGAGCCGGGGGATGCGGTCACCCAACTGTGATTAATCTTCACGGTCATATTGCCATGCACGTAAGCTTGGTTGTAAGCTACCTGCAAACCGATATTTCTGGCGGCGTTTTGAATTCCAATAGTGGCGCCATTTAGCGGAGTATTCATACTGCCATAATTGAAGTAAATACCGCCTGTTGAGAGCAACACCACCTGGAATGTATAAGGGCCGCCCGTCGTACGATAGGGCACATCGATCCAGGAGACTACCGTGGATTCAGGATTGGTGTAATACCACATCTGCCCGCCGGCGGAAGGATCAAGATCATCCCAGAATGGCGCAATCAGGTTCACCGGCGCCGAGGTGCTCGGTAATGGATAGTTGGCAGCCGATCTGACGGTGCTGTTAAAGCTTATCCAGCCATTAGAACAGATGCGTACGCTGTCGAAAGTGTTGCCATAGAACGGGAAATGGATTCCCATGGCAAACGGCCCCTGATTATCGTCGTTAATCATTGTGAGCTGCTGGCCGCGAGTTGTAATATCAACCCAATGATTAGTCGGACCGCCCGGCTCATCGGAATCAACCCAGGTATAACCAAATCCATCTGGCCCGCCTCTTCCGAATAGCTCCGGCGGGTTATCGGTCGAACCCTCTCCGGCATCGGCTGGAAGATTCCAATATAACGCCGCTTCTATCGGCCGTTTTAGGAACGGAGAGGATAAGATCGGATTGCGTGAAGAGATTCCAGTTTAAGCTCAATCCGCCGGGATTAGCGATATTGAGCGTATCCAGAATAGTGCGTCCGCTTTCGATCGAGAGGTCAAGGGATGTTGGATTCAGGGTCATCCTGGCGCCCATAACGGGAATAGCACTGGTTTCATTTGAGGCCGGTGATTCCGCAGAATCAGGCCAGACAGCCGTCAGGACATAATAGTATCTCGTTCCATTTACCACACTACCAGTATCAGTATAACTCAGGCGATCCCCGGCGATAGCAGAGGTTATCAAATGACCGGGATCGACCGGTACAGGAGACGATGTTGATCTATAAAGTTTGTAATGAACTGGG
The DNA here is from genome assembly GCA_963801605.1 of uncultured candidate division Zixibacteria bacterium. GTDB lineage: Bacteria > Zixibacteria > MSB-5A5 > UBA10806 > UBA10806 > UBA10806. The sequence continues at coordinate 326,486 of CAWDFP010000006.1, read as the reverse complement.
GATATGCCTTCAGAAAGATTCTGCAATTGGATCGCCATATTGTCGTGCATATAATCGCCATTGCAAACAACTTGAAGGCCGATTGTGCCGTCTGAGTTTTGAATGCCAACGGTAGCGGAATTAAGAACTGTTCCCATAGCGCCATACTGATAGACAATTGTGCCTGAGCTCCTGAGTATTACCTGGAATGTGCAGGGTCCTCCTGAACTTACGCGGGGCACGGCTATGTATGAGATAATGCATTCCGCGCCGTCACTATAGTACCAGAGTTGTCCGCCCCCAACGAAAGTGAGATCGTCCCAGAACGGTGCCACCAGATTGAAGGGTGCGGAGACTGTGCTTGGAATGGCGCGATTGGTATTGTATGTGTGAATGCTATCTGTAAAGCTCAACCAGCCATTGGAATTGACCCTGAAGGTATTAAAGTTGTTTCCGTAAAACGGGAAACTAAAGCCGATATTGAAGGCGCCCAATATCTGGTTATCGCCAATCATCGGGATTTGTTGGCCAATCGCCGTTATATCCCGCCACTGATAATCAGGTCCGTCCGGTTCGTCGGAATCAACCCAGATATAGCCGGCGCCATCGGGGCCGCCGCGGCCGAAAAGTGTTGGCAGAGCGGAGGGATCTGAGCCATTCATACTTGCTATGCCGGGAAGCGGCTGATCTCCGTGGTCATCCATAAGCCATGTGCCGGGATGCATCCAGTTTAGCGGAACGGCAAGATCGTGATCGCTTCTGGCCGCAAGCTGGACTGGCGCCAGATTTCCGACATTGAAGGTAACCGCTCGGGAATATCGAGATTCAAGTTGCGGTGTTCCGTTATCTACCGCGGTAACAGCGATCTCATAAACGCCGTCCTGACCCGCCGGGATAGTAACTGCTCCCAGAGTATCGTTAGTTGTGCTGGTCAATAGCCAGACACCAAGTGGAAGAGCTCTTTTATAGATATTGTAATGATCCCAATCTCCTACCAAATTGGCAAATGACCAGTGCAGATTAATCGTGCGGCCATTTAGCAAGCCGGCAAGGTTGGTTGGCGCTATCGGCGGATGATTAGCGGCGGTGCCGGTAGTTTCATTGGATGCGACTGATTCGATTGAATCGGGCCATACCGCTGTTACTTTGTAAAAGTACGGTATTCCGTTTTGAATGTTAAGGCGATCCACGTAACCCGCTTGAATTCCGGGAATGCTTCCTGCGATCAGATGGCTGTCATCCAAAGGCACGGGGCTTGTCGTCGAGCGGTATAATTTAAAATGGGCGGGGCTGAAACCGTCGGCAGGTCTATTCAGCTGTATTGCCATATTATCATGAACATAATTGGCATTGTAAACCGCCTGCAGGCCAATTGTGCCGGTTCCATTTTGAATTCCTATCGTGGCGGAATTCAAGACTGTTCCCATTGAACCATATTGATAGATAATAGCGCCTGAACTTCTCAGGATCGCCTGGAACGAATATGGTCCCCCCGAACCAACATGCGGAACTTCGATGTAAGAAATGATACATTCAACGCCGTCGGAATAATACCAAAGTTGTCCGCCGCCAATGAATGTCAGGTCATCCCAGAACGGGGCGACCAGATTGAAGGGTGCATATTGAGTACTCGGAAGCGCCCGGTTGCTGCTGTAATTATGAGTACTATCCGTAAAACTTAACCAACCATTGGAGCAAATTCTAAAGGTATTAAAATCGTTTCCGTAGAAGGGGAAACTAAAACCGATGTTATAGGAACCCAACAACTGGTTGTCTCCATTCATCGGAATCTGCTGGCCGATTCCGGTAATATCTCGCCATTGATATGTCGGTCCACCGGGCTCATCGGAATCTATCCAGAGATATCCGGCAGCATCCGGTTCACCGCGATTCATTATGCCGGGAGTATCTGCGGAACCATCTTCATCGCTATAAATAATCGGCGTTTCGGGATCGAGAATGCCATTGACCGTCCAGGAGCCGGGAAGTGCCCAATGTACTGGAACCTGGAACTCCTCGCCGCTTGTAGCTCTTAAAGTGCCAGGCGCTAAATGCCCGACCATAGCATAGGCCGGTTGAGATGGCGTCGATGATAATGCCGGCGTCCCGTCGTCAATTGCGGTGACTCGATATCCGTAAGAACCGTCCTCGCCGTCAGGAATCGTTTGCGAGAAAACAGTATCAACGGTTGTGCCTACTTCGGTCCAGGCGCCTGATGGCATCAACATACGCTCGACGCTGAAATGATCCAGATCGCCAATATCATTTAGGAAATTCCATTTGAGATTGATTACGCGACCGGCACTGCCGGCAATCAGGAATGTCGGTGTGGCCGGAGGATGATTCTGAGGCGTAGCCAGCGCTTGATTCGATGGGCCGGCTTCTACGAGTTGTCCGCCTCCGATATCATAAACTGCCGAGGTTTGATAGTAGTAGGTTTTGCCGTTTGTTAAATGACCCTGGAGTCCACCGTGATCATCATAATTGACCACCGTGATAAGGCTATTGTTCACCAATAAATTTCGATCGAATGGGTAGGGCAGGGTATCGCGATAAACATTGTAACCCGCCAATACTTCTGTATCCATGATTCTTGGTGTGCCGTTATCCGGTGGGACAATCAAAGGCGGTTCCGGAGCTGTAGGCGCCCGCCAGGTGAGAGTTACATGATGATCGAGACCCGATGTTGCCGCTAAAGTTGTTGGAGGACCTTGCGTACCGCTCATCAAAACATAGTACATATCCGTCGCGTCATTAAATACGAATACGTAAGACCCTGTAATTGGCGGTGTGAAATGCAGGTCCGGTCCGCCGATACCTCCGGATCCATAACTGGCGCTATCGGAATGCATCACCTTAAATCTAAAAGTGTAAGTGTTGGGAGTGTAAAGAGTGCAAGCCGCGCCCCATTTTGTGGCGACATTGCCGAAATTACGAACCAGGTCGAGATTTAAGCTGTTATCGCCAATTGCGGAAATTATCCAATTATTATCTGATCCGGATGGATTAACCGCGAGAGTTGGAATTACTGGCGGCGTAGCGTTGGGAATCTGGATGTCGGCGCCAGGCTGCAAGCGAGCGGCGTCACCGCCATTGCTCTCACTATAAAGCGCCCAACGGTAGGTATGAACGCCGTCTATTCTCAATAACACTTTACCTGTGAAGATACCGTCGTGTATAGTCTGATCCGGAGAAACGCCATCGTCTTTTATCTCGATCTGCGGACCCGACCAGGTGGAATCGTACATGCCTTCAGCATCCCAACTTCCCTTAATGAAGAAAGTGCGGTAATCAACATTAGCGGGATTAGCAAATGATGCCTTAAGCAGAACCGCTACTTTACCCTCCAGCGCATAATTCCTGATGATTGTATCGTTTTCGGCAATCGTTACGGTATCGAAAACCGAGAGGTGCGTGGGCGGATATTCAACCTTAATTTGCCACAAAGTATCGGCTGGGGCGAACATGAAATATTCGCCGTTGCCTCGGGAAGAAGCACCCCAGGGACGGCCGATTACCGATACTCTCGCTCCCTGAATGGGCGTGCCGGAAGCCTGATCCGTTATTACTCCGCCAAGCGTTCCCCAACCGTCCAAATAGGATAATGCCATTTGCACGGCCGCCAGAGCGTTCGCGATTCCCTTGCCATAGGCATTATCTTCACCGCTGGTTCCTAAATCTGTGGCGGTGTCGAGTAAAATCTGTTTAATCTGATCAACTGTTAAATTAGGGTTGGCCTGCCTCATTAATGCTATGATACCCGCGATGTGCGGTGTGGCCATCGAGGTGCCATCCCAGCCGCTTTCATAGCCACCACCGGGAACCGAAGAGCGCACGTTAACTCCCGGAGCGACCACTTCAGGTTTGAAAGTATCATTTCCGGATGGTGTGCAATTTGCCGGTCCCCGCGAGGAAAAATCCGCTATTGGGAGACTCGGGTTATCGCCGTTCACGGCGCCCACGGAAAAACAATTCAATTCCGTGGTTGCCCTATCGGCAGGTCTGCGGATCGTTCGCGCGCCGCTATATCCTTCATTACCGGCGGCGAATACGACCACTACACTGGCCGCTTCGGCGCCATCGATAACTTCCCACAAAGTTTCATCGCACGGAGGATAGCCAAAGTCAGTCCTCACACCCCAGGAGTTGGAACACACGTCGGGCACATCCCAAACTGTGGACGGATCTGCATCGGGATCCGCAATCCATTGTAATGCAGTTATAGCATCCGCCATTGTTGTGGGAATATCGACACGGTCAATTACGCCAGCTGAAATCCACTGCGCGTCAATAGCAACGCCTACTGTGTCAGGTGTGGATGTGCTTCTGCCGCATATCGTCCCCATGGTATGGGTTCCATGTGCGCCAAAAGCGGTAGGAAATGTTGTATGTGGAGGTCTGGGATCGTACCAGGCCCATTGCGGATGGCCCTCGTAGCGCGTATCTGCTACGCCTCTCCATCTGGCAGCCAGGGCCGGGTGACTACCTTGTACTCCGGTATCTAAATGGCTTACAAGCCGTCCTTCTCCGGTTATCCCCATAGCCCATACTTCTGGCACATGAAGCCGTGTGGCGCCAATCTCATGGCCTGCTATGGTGGGGCTGTTTCCGCCCGTATGAACTGGCTCAATGCTTTCGATTAAATAATCAGGGCTGACCAGCATGACATCGTTTCGCGACACTAACTGGTCAAGGGCCTCGGGAGTTGCCGTTACAATGACCATATTACCAATCCAGAGGGACGAGTAACTCTCTACTTCGCCATTCTGGGTCATAACGGAAAGTGCCGCCAATAAATCGGCCTGGCTCTCAGTGGCTTTGGCCTGCAGAGCCCGCACGACCGTTTCATGCCAGAGCCTTCTATCAGCATGTGTCGCAGAAAGGTTATTCTGCAAAGCACCTAAGTCCAGCCTGTCAGCCATCGTAATTATAGCCGGCACCATGGTGCCGGATTTGTGACTGGCCAAATATTGCGGAAATGCCTCGCTGTACTGCCCGGCAAAGGCGCTGGCTGCAATTCCCAATAACACCAAAGAGAGAATTAAAAACCTTGATACTTTTCGCATAAGTACACTCCTGACGTTGTTAACCGAGGAAACACACAGTTCTAAATTAGCAACTGTGTTTTCTATCATTTATTGTTAATTTTCCCGCTGATTTAATTCGACGAGATTCAAAATTACCGCATCTTTTGCCCGTCTTCGATTTAAGTTCTTCATGGAGCCTTTTTGAAGCTCACAACGCGCGTAAATCCGCCCGTTGTTCGGAAACCGCACTGCCTTTATATAAAGATTAATGGGAAGCCATGTCAATATATAATAAGAAATTGATGAAAATTCGACTCGCGAGTTTCAATTAAAAATGTACAAGAGAGGTAAACATGGTATGATCTTGTTATAATAAGTATTGTAATGTTATTGAAAACATGCCGATAATCGTAAGGTATATATCCGTAATTGCAAAAACAGGTTATATACGGATGTTATGCGAAACATTAAATAGAGCCAGGAGAGATTTATGCCCTTTAAAGCTTGTCCTTCTTGTCGTTGCCTCTGGGAAAGTAGAGATGATTTCCTGGCATCCCTCGATATTCGCCTTCACGGCTACCAGCCAGCGTTTGAAAATCCGGAAGAGGGCCTCTTTCTGTTTAATCATACCATAAAAGAATGTGGGACGACTTTAGCGGTCCCGGTGGCGCGCTTCATCGATATGTATGACGGACCGCATTTTACCGAGGTAAGATTCGGCTTGAGCGATTGCAGCGGTAAATGCCTGATGTGTAATGATCTTGGCAGATGTAAAGCTCCCTGCGCTTTAGCTTATATCAGGGAGATTATGCAGGTAATCCTTAAATACAAATCAAATAAGACTGAAACTATAAGAATCGATTAACCTACCGAACAATTTTTTTCATGAGCGATGATTTCCGAAAACTTAATTAAATCGCCATCTTTTCTTTAAGCGATTTTATATCTTCTTTGGTATATTCGAGCGACATTAAAATCTCTTCGGTATGCGCTGAAAGCCTCGGAGGCGGAGCTTCTACCTTGGCCGGTGTCTTGGAAAATTTAGCAGAAAGATTAAAAATCCTGACATCTCCAATTTGCGGATCTTTAATGGTAGTCAGAGTTTCCCGATGCTTGATTTGATCGCTGGTCAGCGCTTTTTCGAGGCCAACGATATCCCCCGACGGTATCCCTTTGGCATTTAGGAGATCGACCCAATGCTCGGTGGTATTTTGCATTAGCTTTTCTTCGAGAATTGGGGTCAAAAGCTTGCGGTTCGCTTTCCGTGTATCACGTTCCTGGAACCGGGGATCGGTTTTTAGTTCCGGCAGGCAAACCGAATCTGCCAGATCCTCCCACTGCTTCTGTTGGTTGGCGGCGATATTTATAAAACCATCCTTCGTACGGAATGCCCCGGATGGAGCCGCGGTAAAGTTGTCGTTTCCCATCGGGATGGGCGCCTGACCGCCAATGAGCAAATTAGCCGCCACCCAGCCCATCAGCGGCATAATAGCATCAAGCAAGGCGATATCAATAAACTGACCCTCACCGGTTCGTTCCCGATGATATAACGCTGCCATGATCGCAAAGGCGGCATTCAGGCCGCCGACGGTATCGCAAACCGGGAAACCGGCGCGCAGAGGATGAAGCCGCTCGTCTCCATTGACATCCATCACTCCGGAAAGCCCCTGGATAATCTGGTCATAGGCTGGCTTAAAAGCATCCGGACCGGTCTGCCCGAAACCCGAGATAGCGCAATAAACAATTTTGGGATTAATCTTGCAGATCTCTTCGTATGAGAAACCCAACCGGGCCATCACGCCGGGACGAAAATTTTCAACTACCACATCGGCTGTTTTTAGAAGCTTCCCGAAAATCTCCTTGGCCTCGGGTACTTTCAAGTTCAACGTTAACGATTTCTTGTTGGCGTTCTGTGCTAAGAAACTCGTGCCCATCAGTTCTTTGTTGAGCTTGGGGACATTGCCCAGTTTTCGAGCTAAATCTCCACCATCGGGATTTTCTATTTTAATTACCTCGGCGCCTAATAGCGATAGATGTAACGTGGTAAACGGTCCCGAAAGGACATTGGTCATATCGATCACGCGGATTTTTTCAAGAAGCTTCATTTTATTCTCCTGCGATATTAGACTTTCTTAAAATCAACAATTGATCCGGATTTCAGGATAAAGCCCGGCAGCTCTCTGTTAAAGTAGCCTGCCACCATACGAGCCACATCGAGCAGAATATCAAGCTTGATATCGCGACGAAGCCCCATGCGCTGCAGCGAATGAACCAGGTCTTCGGTGGAAACATTACCGGCCGGAAGCTTTGTAAAGGGGCATCCGCCCAAACCGCCAAATGCGCTCTCAAAGGATGTAACACCTGATTTCAACGCGGCGTAGCAGTTAGCTAACCCCAGGCCATAAGTATTATGGAAATGGCAGGCCAGCTGTGCATCAGGTTCAAGTTCTTTTAGCGATCCGAAAAGCTCTTCAACCTGAACGGGGTTGCCATGTCCGGCTGTATCGGCTAAGCTGATATTTCTAATGTCATTGGCAAAATACTCTTTGGCGATTGAAAGCACTCTTTCCGCCGGTACTGGCCCCTCGAAACCGCAACCGAACGCCGATTGAATCGAAACCTGTACTTTTTTCCCGGCCGCTTGCGCTTGTTTAGCCATCGGTATAATTCGCCCCAACGCCTCCGACGTGGTCATGCCGGTGTTTTTCTTGCTATGAGTCTCACTGGCGGAAACACCCATGCAGAACATCTCAACTCCGCAAGCGAGGCCACGCTCCAACCCCTTTTCATTGAGCACTAATGCCGATAAAATCACTCCTTTTTTATCCACCGATGCGTAATGCGCGAAAAGCTTATCGGTATCGGCCATTTGAGGCACCTTTTCCGGATTGACAAAGGAGCCAAGCTGAATGATATCGATTCCACTTTTAAGAACACCATCTATCCAGCGAATTTTCTCATCCAGCGGCACACTGGTCTTTTCGACCTGTAAACCATCTCGTGGCCCCACCTCGTGCAAAATGATATTTTCAAATTTCATAGGGTTTGATTCCGCCTTAATTGTTTAATATTCCATTTCAAAGTATAAGTTATAATGAAATCTCAAACTAAGCAAGCATATCGTAACCCCGGAATTATTATGGACAAACGTGGCATGGGATATTAAATAAGGTCGATGATCGGATACTAAATTGATGAATGGAGGAAAGTAATGGATACCGCCGCCGCTTCGGTGCGCATAGTTAAAGAATCTACCGCAAATCCGGCGCCTTTAGGTTTACTCGGATTTGGAATGACCACTGTGCTCCTTAATCTGCACAATGCCGGGCTATACCCGCTCGATACCATGATACTGGGAATGGGTCTGTTTTTTGGAGGTTTGGCGCAGGTTATCGCCGGAATTATGGAATGGAAAAAGGAAAATACATTTGGCACAACCGCTTTTACCGCCTATGGCCTTTTCTGGATGAGCCTGGTGGCGTTGCTTGTTTTCCCTCGTATCGGATGGGGCTCTGCTCCGGGTAATGCGGCTATGGCGTCCTATCTTTTTATCTGGGGTCTGTTTACAGCCATCATGTTTATCGGAACCCTGAAAATTAGTCGCGCCTTACAGCTTGTTTTCGGCACCCTGGCGCTGCTTTTCTTCCTGTTAGCATTGGGCGATGCCACCGAAAGCGCGGCCGTTAAGCTGGTTGCCGGCATTGAAGGTATCATTTGCGGTTTGCTGGCGATGTATGCTGGTTTGGCTCAGGTATTAAATGAGGTTTATGGTAAGGTAGTCGCTCCGCTGGGAGTTGTGAAGAAATAAAAAAACCGGGGAGTATAATAATCCCCGGCAATTGATTTTAATTTAGCTATATTTATATCCGCTGCTTCGCTTCTACTTCAAGCACCTCGGGAGCGATAACCGGTTCTTTGCCGAATGCGAACAAGCTTATTATCGGGCAAGCCCCCAGAGATATCAGCATTCCAATTGTACCGGCCTCGGGCGGAGAAATTCCCTTAACATATAGTATCAAACATGTCGCCAGGCCAAGCACTGACGATGAAAATGCGCCAAACTTGGTGGTTCGTTTACTGAGTAATCCCCACACAAACGGCCCCAGGAAAGCCGCCCCGATCGAGCCCCAGGAGATTCCCAGAATTGCCACGATCGTTGCCGGTTTGAAATAGGCCATTATCACTGAAAGCAGCACAAAAAAGGCGCTACAGGCTCTCATCAGAATCGTCAGCCTCTTATCGCTCGCCTTTTTATTGATAAATCTGTGATAAACATCTTTGGAGACCGTAGAGCTTGAAATAAGCACCAAAGCCGCCAGGGTTGACATCGAGGCCGATAGCACCAGAAGCAATATCAGGATTGCCAGGCCTTCCGGTATCGCCTTGGTTAAAAATTCCGGTACCAGGGCATCGAACACCGGCTTGCCATTATTGAAAGCGGCCGGTGCATTTTCAGGATTTATAAAAAGCCTGGCGGTGGCGCCGGTAAAATAAGCGACTCCCGCGATCAGGATTGAAAATATAGTTGATGCCACCATACCGATTCGAATCGAACGTTGATCTTTAATCGCATAAAATTTCTGCACAAGCTGCGGCATTGCAAAAGGAGCCACGCTTGTCAAAAAGACCAGACTGAAAAGAGGCCAGATTCCCGGCGGACCGATAGTCGATGTCAACTTGGGATTTATGGCTTCCAACCCGGAAAAGATCATCGCCATGCCTCCGCCTCGGGTTACGGTACTGAAAAAAAGCGTAATCACTCCGGCAATCATGATTATTCCAAAGATAACATCGATCATCGTCATTGAACGATAACCGCCCAATACCAGATATATAGCAGTGAAAACTCCCATGAAAATTAATGCCGTAGTATATTCGACATTGAAATTAGCTTTAAATAAATATGAAAGCCCCATAAATACCGCCGCCGTATAGGGGATAAAGAAAATGAAAATGCAAATCGAGGTGTAAATATTCAGGGCTTTGCTGTTGTATCGCAACTCGAAATATTCTGCCATGGTCTGAGCGCCGGTTTCGGTGGCCATCTTTTTAATTCGCGGGCCCAATATCCACCAGACCCCAAGAACTCCGATAAAAGAATTGCCCAGGGCGATCCAGAGACCTGACATCCCGAAATCCCAACCGATCTTGCCTGCAAAACCGATGAACAGCACCGCCGAAAAATAAGCGGCGCCATAGGTGAAAGCCGTCATCCAGGGGCCGATATCGTTACCGCCTAAAAAGAAATCGGAAAACGAGCGGGCTTTGCGTGAGGCGATGATGCCCACCGTGATAGTCATCAGGGCGAAGGCCGCCAGAATGATAATTTTTAGCGCCATAATATCTCCTTACTCTATCGCCAATACATCACATTTTCTAATATTTTATAGACTCAACATAAATTCAATTTGCATCCAATTGGCCTTGTCAGCGCCGGGAAGGTAATACGAGCCGGGATTAAAATTCTCCCAAATAATCCGTCCATTGACCATCTTGTTGATCTGATAAGTCAATTTGAATATTCCCAATTCACCTCGATATTTGCCCTTGCCGCCGGGGAACGTCATTCTGGTCGTGTCGTTAAACGGAGCTCTCAGATGATGATAATCGAATGAGAATTTAACGCCCTTTGCGATATCAATTTGCGCTCGCCCCCAGAGCGAAAAGAGATTAGTCCAATAGGCAACGCCATTTTCTTTCAGCAAGGTGTAGATATAGGAATCGCTCCACTTAGGCCAACGTCCGTAGAGAGGGTCCCATCCCCCATACTTGTGCGTGTCGGGATTATCACCGCTGAGATATATCGTCCCGATCGTCATGCTCACAGGGAAGCGCAGCGGCCAACAAAACGGATAACTAAGGTAAGCATAACCGCCATAAGCAGACAGGTCGGCTCCACCACGTTTACCGAATTGATAAGCGCCTTCAAAGGTAAGCGATAATTTCGCATATACCGGAGTAACGGTGCGTTCCCCGATGGTGTTAACGTGAGTATTGTATGGGGGCGAGGTTGCGCTTTTAGCATCTTTGCGGATAAAGTAAGCCTGAAAATTCCTCGAATCGAAATCTCCGTTAAAATAAATAGCGCCAGAGCGCTCGTTTTGTTCGTTCAAGGCTTTTTTCTTATTATTTATAATGGGAAGCAAATCGTCCCGACGATTCTGGACTGTATAAAACGCGGAGATATTCTTTTTGGAGGCAAATTCATAATCGGCGCGAACGGCGTTAAAATAAGCGCTGCGTGATCCATCGAGCGGGCCTCCATCCATAATCACAAAGCCCTCGCCGAACTGCATGTTTTGACGGCCAAATGTAACGGTCAGCGGAACGTTAGCGATATTTTTCCATTTGAAATAAAGCTGGTCGATAAAGAGCTCATCTATATTAAATTGCCTGTTCTCAGGGACTAAATAGGAACGAAACTCGTTGGCGAATTTTAAAGCCAACTCAACCTTCTCATTGGGAAACCACTGCCCCATAATGGTAGATCTGTTTCTGGTGTAGCTGGTTCCGGCGTGGAGAGTGTCATTCAAACTGGTGGTATTATCCCAGGTTTCGATTCGAAAACGCTCAGTGAAGCTTATCTTGTATTTGGGCGCAACCGTCGTGGGGCTTGTCTCAATAGCCCCGGCAGACAGGCAAGCGAATCCGATTATAATTACTAAAATAACTAATGCTATGCTTTGAAATCTCAAGGTATTGCTCATTCATTCACCTCTGGAAATACGTTATCGCCCCCCGACACACCAATAGGCAGGATTCTATCCTACTCGACTGCCGCTGGCAAGTCTTTTCTATGATCTTGGCTTTATAAGCAGAACAAGATAGTAAATATGGGGAATTTATAATTGAAGACTTATGATGCCAGAGGGATCGGCTTAGCCTCTCCCCCGAATACTATTCCGATCTCATTTAGCATCTTAAACGGCGGTTCGCCCCCGGCAAATATGAAAACATAATCGTTGGGGATCTCGAGATTCTCATTGTCGCCAACCCTGAGCAGCGCCGTTTTTTCTCTGATCTCGAGAACATTCGAAAAGAATATTGGACGGGCTTTTTTTTGCGCTATTATTTCATTAATGCGGTCCTCGTTTTTCTTTTTGACCCGCGCAAATTTAGCCTGACGATATGAAATCGTGACCTTGTTGCCTTTCTGCCTTGCCAGGCCGACCGCCGCCTCAACCGCACTGTCACCACCACCTACAATTAGGATATTTTTATTCTGATACGACTGAGCATCAACGAGTTGATACATCACCTTTGGAAGATCCTCCCCGGGCACTCCCAGTTTTCTTGGCGTACCGCGTCGTCCGATTGCCAGGATAACATTCGCGGCTCGATAACCTCCTTTTGGGGTCTGAATTTCGATAATTCCGTCACCTGTGATTACCCGTTCCACTTTTTCGTCGCATTTAAGGGAAACGCTGTTTTTTTGAACTGCATCCTGCCAAATTTCAAGAAGCGCTTCCTTGGAATATTCCTCAGCATCGAGCTTGCCGTAAAGTGGAATTTCCACCGGTTGAGTCATCACCAATTTTTGACGGGGGTATTGAAGGATCGTGCCGCCGGGCTGTTGCTGGTCGAACGTAACATATCGCAAATTATACTTTATGGCCGCCAGTGACGCACTCATCCCCGCTGGACCGGCGCCAATGATGATAACATCATAGATATCGTTTGAATTCGTGCGCCGTCCGCTTTGAAAAATATGGTTAATCGCCTTATGTCCCTGATCTATCGCGTTTCTTATAAGCGATAATCCTCCTAATTCGCCCGCTATGTAGATGCCGGGTATATTTGTCTGACCATATTCGTCGGTTATGGGAATATCGGGTCGGGTTTTAATATCGCCCAATCCCACTTTCAGCGCCCCAACCGGGCAGGCGGCTTCGCAGTATCCATGCCCCACACAGCGTTGTCCATTGACAACCATCGCCCGCCCAAATACGATGCCCAGAACGTCCTCCTCCGGGCACGCTCTGACACAAGAGCCGCATCCGATACAAAACGACATGTCGATCAAAGGATATTGTCCCCTGGGACGGTCCAATCCGAGGAGTTGTGCTTCCTTGATACGCTCTAAATCGTGTTTCTGACTTCTACGGAACTTGACAAAATAGGGCGTTATAATCCCTATAATTATAATAGCTGTAATAACCCAAATTGCTGCAGATTCCATTATATACTCACTCAGATCTTTATCAGGATCTTAAAAACGATACCCTAATTCACCAATCAGACGTTCGCCCTTGGTATCCTTGCCGGTATCGTATTCGAATGTACCGGAAAAATAGGCGCTATGAGTTATATCGAACTGCGTGTTGGTTTGAAACCACTGGTTAAGTCTGCTGATTCCAGCGGCGTTGAATTTATAGGCATAAGCACCGTAGCCTAGGGAGAGCATATTTCCCGCCCACAGATATCGGCCAACGGTTAAAGATAGATTGTATCCGTCGGTGAAAGGACCCGAGAAACCGGTTATCTGGCTGTTAAAAAATTGCTTGGTTGATAAGAAATTACTCTTATTGACGCCGCCTCCATAAGAGTAAGTGGCCCTGGTATCGGTTGATCTTTTATTGTAACCAAAGTTAGTAAAGATCGAAAACCCCTTTCCGGCCCGAAGCGATAAATCCGTCCGTATCCCCTGACGAAGAACACTATCGAACAGACTGTCGGCCAGAGACCTCGTCTCGTAAGTCCAATAATTTTTACGGTTATCATAACTTAAAGATGCCGATAGCCTTTTAAATAGGCGGCCTCGCGCCGAAAGAAACAGGTTTGTTATCGATAAGCTCTTGCCAGTTCTCGCCTTACGCCAGGAGCGATTCATGTCGATTTCGCTGCTTTGATAGAAGTTCCAGGAGCCCCCAATATTGAGGTTGTTTTTCATAAAGAAGTACTCCCGGCTAACTATCTGACCGTGATATTCGCCAGTGGCTGCCACCGCTGATTCAAAGCGTTTTTTCTGATAAGAACCCGATACATAACTTACGAAAATCCCATATTTTTGAAGCGAGGTTTGGAAATTGGAATATTGCCACTCCGGTTGAGTTCCCCCAAACCCTCCTATTTGAAAACCATTTCCCACCCTTTTTTGTGCCATAAAGCCATCGATATACCCTACTCCGCTGACCTTATTTGAAAGGATTCGGCCAACCTCGAAATTATATGGCGCGTTGTCTCCGGCAAAGCCTAGAGAAAACTGATATATTCGATTTCGCCATTCGTTCTTAGGTACATCAATATTATAAGCGCGGCTGCGCATATTATAGCGGCTATCGGTTCGGATAGTAAGGGTGATATCCTGGCCAAAAAGCTTGTTTGCCTTTAAATTAAATCGCATGGTCGGCTGGGTAAAATTAAGGTGGGACGGGCTGCGATCGGTAAATCGAAAAAGCTGAAACGCTACGCTGCCATCGACTCTGGCAGGCTTCGGTTTTGCGGCTTGTTCCGGCACTGCCGGTGCCGGCGTGGGAATGGCAACTGATTGGGTGGTATCAATCGCAGGCTGCATCGATTTGGCAATAACAGGCTTTTGCGATAATTGAATCGAATCGCCTACCCTGATTTCTCCGGACGAACTCAATATTTTGCACGACGAGGAATTTTCGGCTACAAAAGATATCTCAAGCGTTGCCGTGACGCTATCGCCGTGCACAATCCGAAGAGTATCTCCTACAGCCAGGCTGTCAGCGTTCCCGGCATCGATATAAATGCTTTCTCCGGAGACATACTTGACATGGCACGTAGTCTTTTGAGCCAGAAGATAGGCTGGCGAAAATAGCAATAAGAGCATCGCTAATATTTTCATGATCATCCTCCAGCGCTGCCACCAGGATGGCAAGAATAACATGCGCCGCTTTCATATACATAATTCCTGATATCCGAATGTGCACCATCCATTCGAACCTTGGAATGCTCGTGACAATTAAAACAATCAAATATCGTATAGTCCTGCGAACTGGCATGGCAAATTTCGCAGCTTGTCCAGACACCGGCATGCCTGCCGGAAAAAATCGGAAAGAACGAGTCGTGTCCGCTAAAATTGGCTGGTTGCCAACTTACCATAAAGTGGCAATCCTCGCAGCGAGTTCCCAGGCCCATCTGCGTGTGCGGTGGACTTTGAGCTTGTTCAAAATCGGTTTTATGACAAAATATGCACTCCGATTTCAAGAATGAATACTCTCCCTCTATTTCGCTGATATGACACGCGCGGCAATCGAGCCTGGCATGGGCGCCAATCAGGGGAAATGATGTATTGGCATGAACCTTCAACGTATTGAAGACGGACCACCCGCGGGCGCTGTGGCATTGTTCACAAGTATGGGCCAGTTTGCCCTGATGAATATCATCATGACAGGAAACGCAATCACTTCCCGCAACACGAAAATCCTCAAGCGAATGGCATTGGACGCATTTTACTTTCGTATGCCGATCTTCAAGGGCAAAGTCCGTTTTAGCGTGATCGAATTTGACCTCCCGCCAGGTTGTGGAACTATGACAATCGTTACACTCAAACCTTAAAACCTTGTGCGGAGTTTCTATTTTCTCTCCGCCAAGAGCCAATACTAATGGGAAAACCAATAACAATATGTTCATAACATTAATTTACCATCTCAGGTCTCATCCGCCGCTTCCTCTGGGGTGGCAATTATAGCAGGCCTGGCTGTTGTACTGATAGCCCGGCACGCCCTGATGGTGCGAATCTGTGTCAGTGCGGTTATGCTCATGACAGAGGATACATTCAAATGTGCTAAAATCCGAGGGATTGGTATGGCACTGCGAGCAGGTACTCCATCGTCCCCGGTGATTTCCTGAGTAGATTGGGAAATATTGGGCGTCGTGATTAAATGTTGATGGGCTCCAGGCGCTGGTGTTATGACACATTACGCATTGAGTCGGGAAACCAGCGCTCTGATGGTTTGGATTTGTGGCGCCATTAAAATCGCTTTGATGGCAGGCAAAACAATCGGTCGGCGTGTTGTCGAATCCATTGGCGTGGCAACTCAGGCATTGCAGGCTCACATGCGCGCCCGTTAGCGGGAAGGATGTCTGATTATGATTAAACGTAGCCGGGGACCAACCTGTTGTAGTATGGCACTGCGTACAAATATAGCTGAAATTATCAGACACGTGATTGGGATCAGTCACTCCGTTATAGGCAGTTTGATGGCAGGAATAACAATCGGTTGGTATATTTTGATATCCGTTGGCATGACAGGCCACGCATTGTAAAGAAGTGTGCGCTCCTGTTAGGGGGAAAGTAGTATTGCTATGGTCGAATGTGGCCGGTGACCAACCAGTAGTGGTGTGGCAGATCGTGCAATTATGATCGAAATTATTTTGAACGTGATTGGGATCAGTTACTCCGTTATAGGCAGTTTGATGGCAGGAATAACAATCGGTTGGTATATTTTGATATCCGTTGGCATGACAGGCTACGCATTGCAACGATGTGTGCGCTCCTGTTAAGGGGAAAGTAGTATTGCTATGGTCGAATGTGGCCGGTGACCAGCCTGAAGTGGTATGACAGGTCGTGCAGTTATGATCAAAATTGTTTTGAACGTGGTTAGGATCAGTCACTCCGTTATAGGCAGTTTGATGGCAGGAATAGCAATCTGTCGGAGTGTTTTGATATCCATTAGCGTGGCAGGCTACGCACTGCAATGATGTGTGTGCTCCTGTTAATGGGAATGGAGTATTAGCGTGATTAAAGGTCGATGGTGACCAACCTGTGGTAGTGTGGCAGATCGTGCAATTATGATCGAAATTATTTTGAACGTGATTGGGATCGGTTACGCCATTATATGCGGTTTGATGGCAGGAATAGCAATCTGTGGGAGTATTCTGATAACCATTCGCATGGCATGCTATGCACTGCACCGAAACATGTGCCCCGGTTAACGGAAATGGCGTTCCTGAATGGTCAAATGTAGCCGGCGTCCAGCCATTTGTAGTATGGCATTGAGTACAATCATGATTGAAGTTGTTTTGAACGTGATTAGGATCGGTTACGCCATCGTATGCTGTTTGATGGCAGGCATAGCAATCCGTCGGAGTGTTTTGATAACCGTTCGCATGGCATGCTACACATTGCACCGAAACGTGTGCCCCGGTTAACGGGAATGGCGTACCTGCATGGTCAAATGTGGCTGGCGTCCAGCCATTTGTTGTATGGCATTGAGTACAATCATGATTAAAGTTGTTTTGAACGTGGTTGGGATCGGTTACACCAATAAATGCCGTTTCATGGCAGGAATAACAATCCGCAGGCGTATTAATATATCCATTAGCGTGACATGCGATACATTGAAGCGTCGAGTGCGCTCCGGTTAAGGGGAAACCTAAATTGCCATGGTTAAAACCATCATCCCATCTTGAAGTGTTATGACATTGGGTACAGTCATGGCTGAAATTATTCTGAACATGGTTCGGATCCGTGGTTCGATTGTAATCGCCGGAATGGCATGACCAGCAATCAGTAGGTGTATTTTGATAACCATTGGCATGACAGGCTATACACTGCAGCGATATATGCGCTCCCGTTAGAGGAAAAGCGGTATTGTTGTGATTGAATGTCGACGGCGACCAGCCCGTGGTGCTGTGACAGATCGTGCAATTATGATCAAAATTATTCTGAACATGGTTGGGATCGGTTGCCCCATTGTAGGCTGCCTGATGACAGGACCAGCAATCCGTCGGCGTATTTTGATATCCGTTGGCATGGCAGGCTATGCACTGTAGCGATATATGCGCTCCCGTTAGAGGGAAAGCCGTGCCGTTATGATCGAATGTCGCCGGGGACCAGCCGGTGGTAGTGTGGCAGATCGTGCAGTTATGATCAAAATTATTCGTGACGTGATTAGGATCGGATACTCCAATGAAGGCTGCTTCATGACATGAATAGCAATCCGTAGGCGTATTCTGGTAGCCGTTGGCATGACAGGCTATGCACTGAACGGATGTGTGCGCTCCTGTAAGAGGGAACGTGGTTGAGCTATGATCGAATGTTGCCGGTGACCAGGAAGTCGTACTGTGACATAAAGTACAATCATGATTGAAATTGTTTTGGACGTGGTTTGGATCAGTCACCGCATTGAATGCCGCTTCATGGCAAGAATAACAATCAGCAGGCGTATTTTGATACCCGTTAGCATGACAGGCGATACATTGCAGGGATGTATGCGCACCTGTTAAAGGAAATCCCAAATTACTGTGGTTGAAACCATCGCTCCAACTTGATGTATTGTGGCATTGGGTGCAGTCATGGCTGAAATTATTCTGGATATGATTTGGATCCGTGGCGTTGTTGAAGTCGTTGGCATGACATGAATAGCAGTCGTATGGCGTATTTTGATATCCATTTGCATGGCAAGCGATACATTGCAGAGGAATATGCGCCCCCGTCAAGGGGAATCGGGTGTTGGCGTGATCGAACGTCGCTGGAGTCCAGGCCGAGGTGTTATGGCATTGAGTGCAATCGTGATTGAAATTATTCGTCACGTGGTTGGGATCGCTTACTCCGTTGAATGCCGCTTGATGACATGAATAACAATCCGTCGGAGTATTTTGGTAACCGGCCGAATGACAGGCTACGCACTGTATTGACGTGTGAGCTCCGGTCAGAGGGAAAGTAGTATTGTTGTGGTTAAAAGTCGACGGTGACCAGGCTGATGTGCTGTGGCAGACTGCGCAGTTGTGATCGAAGTTGTTCTGAACGTGATTGGGATTCGTGGCGCCATTATAATTAGTCTGATGGCATGAGAAACAATCGAATGGCGTATTCTGATAGCCGTTTGCATGGCAAGCCTGGCACTGAAGCGCGGTATGGGCTCCGGTAAGCGGGAAACGCGACTGACTGTGGTCGAATGTCGCCGGTGACCAGGCGTTTTCATTATGGCAGGTCAGACAAGTCTGAGGGAAATTGCCCTGGACGTGATCCGGGTTGTTGGCTCCCGAAAAATCTCTTTGGTGGCAGCCATAACAATCGCGAGCCAGCCCCGTTAGTTGATTATTTATATGGCATGATGTGCACAGTGCGGTTGCATGTGCCCCATTTAAGGCGAATTGGCTGGCCTGCACATGATCGAATTGTGTTCCTTGCCAGGAGACATCGTTGTGGCAGGCGGCACAGGTAGTTGGGAAACCAAAGGCGGCGTGTGTCGGATTGGTTGTGGCATTAAACTGCGCTTGATGACACGAATAGCAATCCGAACTTGTATTGGTGAAGCCTTGAGTATGGCAACTGTTGCAGCCGATTGTTAAATGTCCTCCGTGAAGAGCAAATGCCGCCGGGTGCTGATACGTCGTGTTTTTCCAGCTTGATGCCACCTGCAAATGGCATTTCTGACAATCGGATGAAAATCCCGCCTGATTGTGATTGGGATCAGTGGAAGATGTGAAATTGCTTTCGTGGCACCCTTTGCAATCGACTGGCGTGCCGGCATACTCTTTATTTTGTTGGCCGATATGGCAGGCATCACAATCGGCAATCGCATGCACTCCCACCAATGGAAAGCCGTTAGAGGCATGAAGATTAATTATTTCCTTATTGTCTGCCCAGTTTTTTGGCGTATGGCAATTTTCGCAATCTGTCCCGAATTGCGCTCTGTGTATGTCGGGATGGCAATCGGCGCAGGCGGAACCTATCATGGAGAACTTCAAATCTTTATGGCAATTGCCGCAATCGACCTTACCGTGTCTTCCCACCAAAGGAAAACCGGTTTTGTCATGCTGAAATGTCATCGGTTCTTTGAAGGACGTCCATGACGTTGTATTGTGACAATCATAGCACTCCCACTGAAGTTTCCCGTGAGGGTTTTGAGTAGCGTTAGCCGCTAACAGTATCGTGGCGAGTGCCAGACTAATAACCGTTGCTATAGCTATCCTTTTCATGATTGGCCCGCTCCGGTTTGGATCGTTTGACCGCCGTGGCAATCGCTGCATTTGGACCCCAGCGGCTTATATTTTATAAAAGCTTTACCGTCTATCATTTCAGGTTTATGACATTGGATGCATAAAAGCTTGATATGAGCACCATCGAGAATAAATTTGGAATCGCGGCTATGATCGAATTTAAGCGTTTTCCAGGCAACAGCTGTATGGCAGCGATTGCATTCCGTATCTTTGCTTGAGCCATCTTTTGTGGAAGAAACCTGGACAAACTGCCCGCGATGAATATCATCATGGCACCCCTGACAATTTTGCGCCAGTTCGGTAAACTGTAAGAGAGGCGGATCAGTACCCTTTTTTTGATGGCACGCCTTGCATGCGATCGTCTTATGTTTGCCGTCGAGAACAAATTTCGCTTGCGAATGATCATAAGAACTGGCTCGCCAGTTTTCTACTAAGTGGCAATACTCACATCCGCCCTTTGGCATGTAATTGTCAACTGCTCCTTTATGAGGATCAGTATGACAGACCTGGCAGCGAGTGCTTTCGAATTTGATATGAACCGTCTCATTATTACCGTTGAGAATCACCTTCTTGTGGCAGCCGTCGCAAGGGACTGCCAGGTGGCTTCCCGCCAACTGATATTTTGTTTTTTGATGTTCGTCGACAGTAAATTTAGTGATCTCAAATCCCGCCAATGTATGGCACTCTTCGCAAGCGCCCTTTTTCTCGCGGGATGCGAAATCTCCCCGATGATAATCGCCGTGGCAATCTGTGCAGAGCTTGAATTTTAATCCGGCAAGCGGCTTTCCCGGAACATGGCATTTGTTACAGGCAACCGAAACATGTTTAAGTTCGAGCGGATACTGGGTTTTCGAATGATCGAATTTTGTTTGATTTACACTTGTCCAGCTTGATGTATTATGGCAGCTCTCGCAGTTCTGCCCAAATTTATTGTTGTGAACGTCTTTGTGGCAGTCCAAACACTTCTGGAATTGCAATCCGGTAAATTTGGTATACGCTTTACCTGATGGCTGATTTTCATTCGTCAGCGACGGATGGCACTTCACGCAAGTTACGTCAGTATGCTTGCCGGTTAGGATATATTTGGCCTTGGAATGGTCAAAAGCGCTGGCAGGTTTCCATCCTGCCATAATATGACAGGTCAGGCAGTCCTTTGCTAATTGTCCGTGATGTTCATCTGGATGGCAGGAAAGACAATCCTTTTCGAGTCCCAAGGAAGGTGCGATTGAGATCTATCTTATCCGATTGTAACTTAGCTGTTGGATTTATATTATTACTCTTATGACAGGCCCGGCATTCTAATTTTGCATGTTTACCATCGAGTTTGTAACCTGTCTGATTATGATCGAACTTTTCCTCGCCGCCATTCCAATGTATGATAATAAAGTTTCTCCCCTGATGCTCAACGTGACAGCTTCCGCAATCGGAATGTTCGGTGTTGGCATGAAGCCCCTGCCCGGCCTTGATTCGAGCGGCGAGAAACAGATGGCAGGCCAGGCATTTGTCCGGCGAAAGTTTTTCTTCGAAACCATGGCATTTATTGCAATTTTCCAGGCCTTCCAGATATGCATGCGGCCGTGAAAGCTCACCGGGTGAAAGCTGCGCCAAAAGATTTCCCGAAACAAGAAAGATTAATAAAGCGACCAGAGATAATTGACGCATTGAAATCGCAATCCTTAAAAAATCCATTTATACCCCGTCCAGACAGCCACCGTAATATGAATCACCATTATCAAATACATAATTATCGCAAACGGTTTGTGGATTACATGCCAATAGTGAAAAAGACGCTGCATGTGATTTAAAAGCTGCACGCGCCTGGTCAAAATCGACTTCCGGTGTAAGATACGAACAATCTTCTTTTGCTGTTCGTGGGGAAGGTGTTTAAGATCGGCGTGCTCCTCTCGCTTTCGGGTAAAAAATGTAAAAGGGCGGAGCGCATCATTTACAAACACCGTCGCCAGGATTTTGAAAGCGCCCGCGCTTTCGGAAATCTTAAAAGTTTCACGAGCCTCCAGTCGTTTGACGATCTCTTCCGAGAGATTATATTCCTTCTGAAGCTCTTGTGAATAGCGCAGGTTTGATTCCTCGAGCTCTTTTATACTTAGCTCGTCGCCCTGGATATTACGCGGTATCTGAAGATACAAATAACGCCCGAAAATACCGCTTATAGTAACCGCCACCATCGACCAAAAACTTACAGCTACCAACCCTTGTACCTTGAATGCTGTATGCAGCACGACCAGCAACGGTCCCACAATGCCAAAAAAGATATGAGTATCGAGCCAGCGGCTTAACATCCCCCAATTTCGTAATACCCTGACTCTTTTTCGAAGAGAATAGGAAAGCATCAAAATCATCAACGCTGAACCGATCACGCCGTAAGCATGACCCGTAAATCCGGCCGGTCGAAGCGACCGGTATGCCGCGCTGTAAGGCCGATCCATATAGGGAGTCAGGTAAAACGATGCTCCGCCATAAAAAATAAATATATATACGATAATTGCGGCTGAATAAAGCACAGCCCAAAAGACTTTATTGAACCTGATTTTCTTTACTGCTTGTGATTTAGTCGCTATCGAAATAGTCTGTTCCACGCGCATCTCGAATTTTAATTATTATAAGAGGAGAATCAAATGAAATCTACTGAAAAGTTTAAGGAGGATTGGGTTCGTCCTAAAGACCAAACATACTTCCTCTCCCAGTGACCGTTAACTAAGATCACCATGCACTGCCAATATAATATATTTCGGCGCGCACCGCCCTTATTATCACTAAAATTACATAATTTCTTATAAATTTAAAATTGCTGCACTGATAAGGTGTATCTTCGATATCCGCCTCCTTTGTCCCTGTTATTTTACGAAATTAAAATAAATCATCTCTGCGTTCTGCAAGTGCCCATTGTCTAACTATTTGATTTCTTGATAAGTGCCCGGAACCCGGTTAAAATCAAATTGGCTTGCAGGCAACACTTGTGAAATATTTACGTATCTGCTATTTTGGATCATAAAGATGATAGACGATAAAAACGAAACCCACACCGATTACACCAAAGGATCCATCACCAAATCGATCCTCAAGATGGGATTGCCATCGATGTTCGGATTTATGTCGCAGAACATTTATGGCTTGGTAAATATGTTCTGGGTCTCGCATCTGCCTCAATCGGAATCGGCTGTAGCGGGGATCACCTTCTTTAACAATCTGGCCTGGTTTCTGGGTACCTTTAATCATTTGATTGGTCCCGGTTCGGTGGCAATTATCTCCCGACGGTACGGCGAAAGGGAATACGGTAAGACCGAGAAGGCGATCAAGGAAACTCTCGTACTCAAGCTTCTTTTCGGAACGATCTTCGGTATTGTGGGATTTGTTTTTCTACCTCAGATGATGTATCTAATCGGAGCGCGGGATGAATCTCTAACTCTTGGTCTCCAGTACGGACGAATCATCTTTATAGGGTTGCCCATCAACTATGCCATCTGGACAATCTTCACTGCCCTTCGAGGAACGGCCAATCCCCATAAGGCTATGATATTGATGCTTGGATTCAGTGTCCTCAACATGGCCCTGGATCCAATATTGATATTTGGGCTTTTCGGTTTGCCGGCCTTTGGCATGGTTGGCGCTGCCTATGCCTCGGTGATTACCTTTACAGTTATCTTTTCGATAGGCATCTGGCTTTTCTTCACCGGCCATACCAATGTCCGAGTCCACTGGAAAAGCAAAGAGAAGATGTCCCTTGACAGCATGTGGATATTAGTCAAATTGGGGATACCCGCCTGGCTGGCCGAAATGTCATTTTCATCGTCGCGCCTTCTCATTACTCCGATGATTGCCGGTTTTGGGACTGCGGTGGTGGCGGCTTATGGCGTGGCCAATCAAATCATGGGACTGGGCTATACTCTTATGGTGGGAATTGGACTGGGGCTTTCGGCTCTTATCGGCCATAATGTTGGCGCCGAAAAAATCGAACGCGCCAAGAATACCGGCGACAAATCGATTGCGATAGGTGTCGGCATTATGACTGTCTTTGGCTTGATAATATTCGCTCTGGCGCCTCAGGTGCTCGGAATATTCTTTTCGAATTCCGAAACCATTGAACACGGCGTGGGGCTGATGAGGATTATTGCACTTTGTATGCCATTTATGGGAGCTCTAATGATCATTGAGTTTGTTCATACTGGCGTCGGGCTTAATACTCCGGCGATGGTTGTAAATATCATCAATGCCTGGGTGTTACAGGTTTTGCCGATCTTCATTGTAAGGCAGTTTTTCGGCGGCGGCGAGCTGGCCATCTGGTGGATCATGACTCTGGCGGCAGCCGTTAGCGCCATCGCCTTCTTTGTATATTACCAGCGCGGCAGATGGCTGACCATCAGGGTCTGAGCGGGCGGGATCACGGGTTTGATCTGGAATCCAATCGTTTCATATTAACAGCGGTTATCCCAGGAAAGAGGTGGAAGTGGTCCCCAAAAGCTTCTCCTTGCATCAAAGCTACCCCAATCCTTTTAATTCGCAAACCAAGATTGAATTCGACCTACCCAGCCACAGGAATTGTTGAGCTTACCATATATAACATCCTCGGCCAGAAAATAACCACCCTGATCAATCAACCGCTGCCGGCCGGGAGCCACAGTATTATTTGGGATGGGCATAACGGCAATGGGCAGACGGTTTCAAGCGGCGTATATTTTGTCAGGCTCAGGGCAAGCGATCAAACGGAAGTTAAAAAGCTCTTGTTGCTTAAGTAATAAGTTTTTCAACCTATTTTTAGGTCCAGAATTCGCCTAAAATTATTCGCTTGACAGCCATCCCGCCCCTACTTAATTTGCGTTGGATTATAAAAAGGGGTTTACTTAGAGAAATACTGCTAAGGATCACAAAAATCAAAAAAGCCAGCAAAACTGGCATTTTTCATATTAGAAGAATTGCGGGGGCTACTTTAGGCGGTCGGTCCTACAAAAAAATGGGCCGACCCTTTATTTTGGGGCAAAAACCGAATTGGTTCTTCAAATAAGCAGTCTTTGGGATGGTGGTTTAATTGTACTACTGGTTATTGTCCGATACTGAAAAAGACGGTAGCCTGTACTTGAAAAATGGACAAGCTAAGGGAGAAATATAATACGTCTCGGCATAGCTTTGGACAACTGTTGCCGATGAACGGCGACGACAGCTAACTGACAGATATGAATTTAACTAAAAAATTTCGGCACGGGTAAGCGTAAAAGATATAATAGGATAAACCTTTGAACGGGATCGTTTGCCAAAATTATGAAATAAGGCGGATTCCAATAGTAATTCAGCTGTTCTTTTTGAAATGCTAACAATTCCTAATTGACAGACAAATCCTTGTTTTGTAATATTATGGGTTGCGGACAACGTAGGGAGGAGAGGAATTGGAAAACTACCCACAATGTTTGAAATGCAATAAGGGGGTCCTGGTGCCGCTTTCGGATTACGGGCGCGATGGCTCAGAAATCCGATATAAAGCCTGGGTTTGCTCTAACCCGGATTGCCAGTATAATATCCGAATAGATAATGGCGAGGTTTCAAAGGGTAAGCTCATCAAACATACCGATAAACAGCCTTGAACATTAAGGAAAAAATCTTCTCTAATCTTGGATGGAAGATAATCGCCATCCTTTTAGCGCTGGTGCTCTGGTTCCATGTCTCAACCGAGAAGATATACGAAAAGACCTTCGCCACCAAAGTACAGACTATCGGGTTGAAAGATAATCTCAAGGTTTCCGACATCGCTCCGGCCAGCACCGATGTTTCGATAGTCGCATCCGGTAAGCAGCTTCTCCAATTAATGCTTTCGGGCGGCGCGACTGCCTATATAGACTTATCCTTTATATCTCGCCCTGGCCAATATGAATATACCATTAATCCCACCAACCTTTATGATATTGATCCATCGAGCTATCATAGTGTTACCTTTATCGGACCCACTCAATTTGTAGTTACCGTTAAGCCCGGGACTTAAGTTAATGTTAGTCTTAGGAGTTGAGACCTCCTGTGACGAAACCTCCGCTGGTATCGTTCGGGATGGTCGCGAGATTCTCTCCAATATCATCCTTTCCCAGGAAATTCATGAACGTTACGGCGGCGTCGTTCCAGAAATCGCCTCGCGTATTCATATCACCGAATTAGTGGGTATAATCGATAAAGCGCTATCAGCGGCCAAACTCACCCTTGACGATCTCGATGGCCTGGCGGTAACGTCCGGCCCCGGTTTGGTAGGCTGCCTTCTGGTGGGGCTTTCATTTGTGAAATCAGTGCATCTGGCCAGGGGTATTCCCTATTATGGAGTGAATCATCTCGAGGGGCATATCTTTGCGGGAAAGCTCGAGCATAAAGATCTTCGCACTCCCCACATTGCTTTAGTGGCGTCTGGCGGCCATTCGAATCTATATTTAGTGGAAGATTGGGGGCAATACCGTCTCCTCGGCGCCACCCGCGACGATGCTCCCGGCGAGGCTTTTGATAAGATTTCGAAGCTTTTGGGTTTCGGCTACCCCGGAGGCCCGGCGATCGAAAAAGCAGCTAAGGGAGCAAATAGAAACTTCATCAAGTTTCCCCGGGCTCAAATGGGACGAGAAAGCTTCGAGTTCTCATTCTCCGGTCTCAAGACTGCAGTCTCGGTTTTTGTAAACGAAAAGCCGTCCGAATTCGTGGAATCTCATCGAGCAGATATTGCCGCCTCGTTCCAGGAGGCCGTAGCCGATATCCTGGTGAGAAAAACCCTTGTAGCCGCCGAATTTATGAAAGTAAAACAGATTTCCGTTACCGGAGGAGTGGCGCGCAACAAGCGCTTAAGGGAATTATTTATGGAACGGAAGACTGAAGACATGGAGATCTTTTTCCCATCTCCTGAGCTTTGTACAGATAACGGCGCCATGGTTGCGGCCTGTGGTTCATTTCACCTGGAGCGCGGCGAACGGTCCAGTCTGGGCCATAACGCTGTCCCATATTTGGAGTTGTGATTTTCAAATAATTCATGACACGCCTCAAGAGAATCGCACCTGCCCTTAAAATTGCAATCTGGTTTATCATTCCAATCCTTCTTGGCGGTATATTTCTTTTCAGCGAGCTCAGCGCCGAGAAAGGCCCGGTCACTTTTATTGATGCTTTATTCACTTCAACTTCCGCATTCTGCGTTACCGGTTTGACCGTCGTTAATATTCCTAATACCTACTCCACTTTCGGCGAGGTGGTTATCATGATTCTCATGCAGCTTGGCGGGCTGGGCGTCATGACCTTCTCGACTCTCTTTTTCCTCGTTTTTAGCGGACGGATTTCGTCGGGACAAATATTCGATCTCCGGCAGACATTCACCAGCCGGGCTACTCTTCAGGTACGCTCGATACTTAAAGCGGCCTTTATTGTGACATTGATTATTGAAGGGCTTGGAGTGATCCTTCTTTATTTTCCCTTTTCAAGCAGGATGAATCCGCTCCAGGCAATTTATTTTGCGATATTTCACTCGATTTCGGCATTCAATAACGCCGGCCTTTCAATCGCCCAAAACGGATTGCAGGATTATCATTCCAATATTACCGTTGTGCTGGGAATTGCGGCGCTGATTATTATCGGAGGCTTGGGGTTCACCGCCAATATGGAGATAGCTGATCGAATCAGGAATTTCCGTAAACGCCGGCGGCTAACGCTTCACACCAAATTGGTGGTAGTTACTACCGGCTTGCTGCTTATTATCGGCACGATTCTGTTCGTGCTTTTTGAGATGAACAATGCTTACAAGGATGATCCCTGGCATCTTAAAGTCATAACCGGTTTTTTCCAGGCGGTGACACCGCGTACAGCGGGGTTCGATACAGTACCTCAAAATAACCTCACGGTTTTCAGTATTCTTATTACGATATTATTAATGATAATCGGCGCTTCGCCGGGTTCCACCGGCGGCGGTATCAAAACTTCGAGCTTTGCGGTTATCGTCATGGCAATTCGGGCGCGTTTCTACGGCAAAGCGGATGTGGAGATATTTAAGCGGACAGTCTCCAGGGACAGCGTCATCAAAGCAGTTTCGATCTTTGTGCTGGCGGTATTGCTTCTCTTTTCGGCCACAATTGCTCTAATGCTTTTTGAAAGCGATTTTACGCCGTCGAGGCTTCCCAAAGGCGCCGAACTTGATTATCTGTTCGAAACCGTTTCTGCATTTGGCACCGTGGGCCTTTCGACCGGAATAACTCCAGGATTGCATACATCTGGCAAACTGATTTTGATTATAATGATGATCATCGGACGAGTTGGTCTTCTGACCATGTTCTATGTAATAGCCAGGCCGGAAGGGGCTGACCGGATTTCGTACGCCGAGGAAAGCGTCATGATTGGGTAAGTGTCCCGAAGTTTGGGATGCGTTTAGAGGTGAGGTGAAACTTGAAACATTTTCTTGTGATCGGACTTGGGAATTTCGGAATAGGTGTGGCCAAAACGCTTTTTAGCGAGGGCCATAATATTACGGCAATCGATAAATCCAAAGCGCGGGTGCAATATATTCAAAGCTATTCCAATCAAGCCCTGTTGGCTGACGCCACCGATATTGAAGTTCTGAAACAGCTTGATATTCCAAGTTATGACGCCGCTGTTATCTCTACCGGCGCTGATCAGCACGCCTCGATCCTGATCGCATTGCATCTGAGAGAGCTTAAATGCCGCGATATTATTATCAAAGCCGAGGATCCCGATCATGGGCGTATTCTGCTTGCCGTGGGCGGAGATCGGGTGGTTTTTCCAGAGGAGGAAATGGCTAAAAAACTGGCCCGTTCCCTGTCCCGTCCCAATCTCCTGGATTTCATTCCTTTAGGCGAGGATTACACCGTAGCCGAGATCGCTCCTCCGATGCATTTCCACGGTAAGACAATCGCGTCGCTGCAGATTCGTCAGAAGTACCATGTTGAACTTATCGCCATCAAGGATGTGTTGCAGGATAATTTTAAGTTTATCCCCCCACCCGATACTATATTTAAAGATACCGATATAATGGTGGTTATCGGTAAATTCAGCGACATCGAACGAATCAGGGAATAATCATAATTTCGAGTTAATTGAAACCGGGGACCCGATAGATCCCCGGTTTATTATTTTGTTAAATTTCCAGGATAGAAAAAATCTGTTCTCGCGGATTCTAAGGCTGAATTTCAAGCCCCTGAATTCCACTGATATTTATCGAATCGGTATATGTAATGAGCAGGCTTTGCAAATAATTCAAAGACGTTATTCGCGCTGGGGCCTGGTATCTGGCTAAGTTCGAACGGATTGCCGGGGATAGAGATATTGTAGGCAATCAAGAGGTTGTTATCCGCCACATAGAGTACCCCTTGTGAAACCAGCAGAATGTCTGATGAATTATTTACTGACGGTATTGTCCCCAGCGGTACGGCTGACGGCAGAGCTGAAATATCCGCGATTGCAATACCAACGCTGTGTAAGGCGATATACAATGTAGTACCCGAAATGGCGGCATCGCGGCATTCCCCGGGCGTGGGAGCCATAGCCCTAATCTGCAGATTAATCGGATCGCTGATATCAACAATTTCAATTCCCCCAATCTCCGGAATTAACAACAGAGTCCCAAAAGCTCTCAAACGTCCCCAGGTAGTTGACTCGGTGATTAAAGTGTCAACCGGCACCATGTTGTCAACTGTAATCACGCCGTTGGGCAGACCGGCGTCATGACCATTCATATATAAATAAACATAATCATTAGCCACCACCAGGTCCTGAATGTTGGCGACATCGAATCTGAATTCCTCGTTCGGATGAGTAGCGTCTCCCAGAGAAAAAGCTCTCAATTTGAATCCACTGTCGAGCCGTCCTACACTATAGATATAACCTGGCCCGAATTGATTGCCAAACAGCGCTCCCCTTATATATCCGGCTACGCTTATGTCGTTCGGATCAGAGAAATCAAGTATCAACGATGAGTCTCTCGTTCCCGAGGAATGTCTGTTTGTCACGTATAGGTATGTGGATTGAATATTACCTGTAAGATCGTAATATGGCCCTTGCGAGGCGTCAGCATATTGCCCCAGGATATTAAATGATCTTAAGGCGCGAGTGGCAAAATGCCATATCGGGCTGCCGGTTTGATGTCCGTGTCCATCGTCCGCCACCACTTTCCAGTAATAAGTGTGATCATACTCCAGGCTTTCCGGAGAATACCCGCTTGTACCGAGATTAGATACCTTGAGTGGAGGGTTTGCCTCAGAGCCAAAATAAAGGTTAAAGGTCAGGGTGTCACCATCCACATCGTTCCATCCCCAGGTCATATTGATATGAATCTCTTGATTGACAGCCCCATCCCCCGGATTGGGGTTTGATGGAGCGTCAGGAGGGTCATTCTTTATGCCCTCTGATGGCTTAAGGTTGTTGCACGCCGATATCGTCAGCGCAATCGCCGAAAAGATCAGAAGTTTCTTGCCCATAATCATCACTCCGATGATGTTCTTTCCCGTTTACCAATCTATCTATCAGTTGAAAAAACATTATTCAATATAAAGTTATATGAAAATCGACGCCCTATAATTAATATACATCGCATAAGAGGGCCGTCAACATTATTCGAATTTCCGATGAAGGATTATTCCCTATCCCTCTTGCCTGGCCGGACAAATCCTTTTGTAATCACAATTTTCGCAAATACGTCCGGGCGTAGCGATAAAATCGGATTTATTTATCTCGTCGATCGTTGCAACTATTTGCGCCTTTATTTCTTCCAGAGACTTGGGGTCATAGACGGCGTCATGGCAGATCTCATCTCCAAGGAACATATAGGTTAGCCTACGAGGGTATTCCTTGAAAAGATCGAAACAGGCCAGGGCGTAAATCGGAAGCTGCAGATCGGATTTGAAATCCGTCGATGTGCTTTTGCCCGTTTTATAATCGACGATCTCAAGTCCCCCATCGGTTTTATCCACGCGGTCTATTCGGCCGGTGAGCTTGGGCGGTTTTCCCGGATCGCTGATACTGAATTTAAAAATAAGCTCCGTAGCTATTGGTATACCGGTTCGCTCATCTTGCATCTTTAAAAAACGCTCCAGAAGATTATGTCCCCTCGTCCTTAATCGTTCCTTTTGATCGGGATCATTTAGAAGCGCTCTTCGCCAACGGGTTTCAAACGAGGCTACCAGAGATTCAAGGGATGGCTTTTCGCCCTTCATCATCTTCTTTCCGGCTTCCTCGAGAATGCCATGAATCACAGATCCCAGGCTTTGCTGAGGCCCTGATGGCGCCGGCAGGCAAAGCACCTTGCGATAGTAGAATTTGAGCGGGCAATCCTGGAACGCCGAAATATCAGTGTACGATATACTTCCTACGGTATAGTGCTGTTGAGGAGGCGGTGGATTAAAGATATCGTTATGAATAATTTCTTTAATGTTGGCCAGCCCGCTTTCGATCATTTGGGTAAACTCGGCCTTGCGATTCTCAAAGTCCTCTTCGTTTTTGACAGCGAAACTCTGCTTTTTCCAAAGCTCAAAAAGGCTTTCGGAAATGGCATTATCAATTGGTCTTTTCGAGGGAATGATGATCACTGAATCAGGATCTGTTGTTAACTGGCGCGCGCCAACGCCTTCGATTATTTCAGGCGAGGTCTGCCCCAACGTTTCGCATTCGCTCGAGATTATAAAAGCTGACGATTTAGAAAGCTCCGCTATAAACTGCGATATCTTGGTGCCTTTTTTTTCAACTCCATAGAGATAAAGAATTTCCCTGGCGCGAGTCATCCCGACATAAAATAAACGGCGTTCCTCCTGGATACGGTAATCGCCGGGAGGCAGATCCTCCTTATATAACTCCGACGGAAACTCCAGAAGCGAATTCTGTTTTTGAGGCGGAAAGCGTCGATTCGAGAGGCCGATCATAAAAACCACGGGATACTCCAGGCCTTTTGACCCGTGTACCGTCTGCAGTATTATCGGTGATTTCGTTTCAGATTCCCCATCGTTTTCGCCGCCTGATGTTTGCCAATCGAAGTAATCTAAAAAGGCAGCATGTGATCCGTCCGAATATTCCGATAAAAATTTCTCAGCATCTTTGAGTATGCCGGATATCTCCTGCATGGCCTCATTATCAGTTGGTTTGCCCTCTATGACGATATTTTTTAAAATCCCCGTTTCAATGATAATCTTTTCCAAAAGCTGTAACGGCGTCGTTTCCACCGAAAGCAATTTGAGCCGCTCGAGAAGTTCAATCATCGTTTTAAGCCCGACCGGAGCGGACTCGCCCTGTTCAGCGATAAATGCGGTCAATACCGGCAGGGGTGACGTGCTTTGGCGCGAAAGCCGATAGTTTATTTCACGTTCGAGCTCAGGCTTAAGGTTGGGTACGAAATGATTTATTAATGTTGGCAAAAGATTGGCCCGCGAATCATCGACTGTAAATTCGTATAGTAATAATAGGAGTTTAGCGGATTTTTTTGTTAGTTCCGCGCTGCTTCGATCATAGAAATAATCAATACCCTTCCGTTCCAGTATTTTAGCGAGCACATCTTTGTGTCGTCGGGCCCGAACCAGCACCGCAATTGACGACGGTTTCTGAAACTCCTCTTTGACCAGGAGTCGTTCAATCTCCTCGGCCACGGATAAGGCCTCGCTATATTCATCAGGGCACTTTCGCACTATGACTTTGGCGGCCTCCGGCTTGAAAGCGGTCATTTTCTTGCCGGGATCAAACCGCGCTGCCGGATCGAGCTCAATCAAGGCTTGCGCCGCATGCACGATATTGGCCTGCGAGCGGTAGTTCTCCTCAAGCCGGAATATTTTCCACCCCGGGAAAAGCTTCTGGAATAATCTAAATGATGCGAAACTGGCCCCTCTGAAACGGTAGATCGCCTGGTCGTCGTCACCAACTACTGTAACGCCGCAATCGTTTGACGCTACCAGTCGTAGAATTTCCACTTGCGCGAAATTGGCATCCTGAAACTCATCAACTAAGATATAACGGCAGCGTTTGCGGATTGACGCCCCCACCACCTTCTCCGATGATAAGAGCCGATGCGTCAGAACGATCATATCGCCATAGTCGATCCCGCCGATGCCGTTCGATGAAGTGCTTTGCTCAGATTTTATCCGCTCATACGATTGGAATATCTTCCCCGCCTCCAGGACCTTGCTCCACTTGGCGCGCTGCAGGATAACATCATCGGTTTCAACTCCAGCCGGGATTGCCGCCAGCTCTTTTTCGGCCCTGGCGATTATCTCCTCGGGCTTGACCAATTCATCTTTGGCACGGCTGATAAACTGCTTGAGATCGAGATATACTTTCATCGATTGGTTGGTATCAAGAAGATCTGATTCGGTCAACTCTCCTATGGCGCGTTTGAGATATTGCCAGAGACGATGCTCGCTGGCCTTGACAATCTCGCCGGGCAGTTTGAGATAATGCCCGAACTCACCAATCAGGTCCATGCCGAATGAGTGGAAAGTCTTAATGATTGGAGCCTGATCGCCAAGGGCTGCCATCCGCTCTTCAAGTTCAGTCTGCGTTTTATTGGAATAGGTTATGACATAGATAGAATCGGGAGCGTAACCTTTTTGCTCGATCAGATACTGGGCTTTAGCGACGATTACGCGCGTCTTGCCCGAACCGGCGCCTGCCAAAATTATCTGGGGGCCGCTTAAGTATTCGACTGCATCCCTTTGGGCTGAGGAAAGTTGCATGATGGATTCAAGATATGACAAATGAATCGCTCCGGTCAACAAATTTACGTAGTTGATAATCTCGGCAGAAGCGCTCCAATTTGTTCGCTCCTAGGGGACGACTCCGGAGCTCCGGCCGCCTCGGGCGTTTATTTTTTTAGATTTGAATGCGGCGATCGCATCGCTACAATTCGAGCGACGCTATTGAAATAGTATTGGAATAAACATTTTATTATCGAAATTGTCCATAAGTGCAATTTACTCTTGACGACTTCCTTTTTTTATCTTTATTATCTAACTTGATTCAGGACATAATCCAAAATTAAGGGGGGACTCATTAATGGCCAGAATAGTTGCCGCCGCCATTGCTAAACCGCCATATCCGATCGATCAAAGCGAAGCCGTAGAATTTGCCCATCATCATTTTTCCTCTAAATTCCACGACATTGATAGGCTTCTGGGAGTATATACCAGTTCCCGTGTTAAAACTCGGCAGTTCTGTGTCCCTAAAACCTGGTTTTTCGAGCCACATAATTTCGAGGAAAAAAATAAAACCTATATCGATTGGGCTTGCCGTCTGGGAGAAGAAGCGGCGCGAAAATGTCTGGCTAACGCCTCTCTCTCCCCTAATGATGTTGATCATCTTATCTTTGTCTCCACCACCGGCCTGGCTACACCGTCTATCGATGCTCGTCTTATAAACCTGTTGGGGCTGAGGACCGATATCTCCCGTGTTCCGGTTTGGGGTTTGGGATGTGCCGGGGGCGCCATGGGGTTATCTATGGCATTCGATTATCTTAAGGCTTATCCGCAAGCGCGAGTGCTTCTAATTGCGGTCGAACTATGCAGCCTGACTTTCCAGTTTGACGATCTTGGGAAAAGCAATCTTGTGGCAACCGCACTCTTCGGCGATGGCGCTGCCGCTGTCCTCCTCGACGGAGCCGAAGGCGGCCCCGAAATTATCGCCCGCCAAAGCACCCTCTGGCCCGATTCGCTTGATGTTATGGGTTGGAATGTTCTGAATCAAGGTCTGCAAGTGGTTTTCGCCCGCGCCATTCCATCGATTGTGAGCAAATATACCCGCGCAAATATAACCAATTTTATTTCGAAATTTAATTTGGGTCTTGAAGATATTAGTTATCACTTGTTTCATCCCGGAGGGGCTAAAGTTATCGACGCTTACCGTGAGGCTCTTGGACTGGGATCGGATGGGTTGGCAATATCAGAGCAAGTGCTTCGCGATCATGGCAATATGTCATCGGTGACTATCCTATATATATTAGAGCGCTTTCTTGGCACCGATTATAAGCCTGGAGCCTATGGTCTTTTCAGTGCGCTCGGGCCGGGCTTTTCGTCGGAAAGCCTGCTTTTTAGAACCTGGAATTAAGCCCTGATTTTAATAAGGGATTATTATAGTCATATCCGAGTTCTTTATAATTTGAAATTTTTGTCTCTTTTTTGCACATCTTCCGAAAATTTGGAACTTCAATTTGTATAAGGCGGTAATAAGAGAAGAACCTGAAATCAAAGGGGGTTTATGAAAGCCATAATTGAGAAAGAGGTAAATCTGGGATACTATCCCGATTCCGGCGCGATGCTGGAGACAACTTATCCACGGCTGTATTGCCCGCGATGCGGCTCCTATGAAATAGGCCTGAGATGGTTTGATGGCAACCAGGCGGTTTGGGGATGTCGCGATTGCGCGGCTAATTTTATGTTGGATTTCCCCAGAGATAAACGATTTTAGGTAAAATTTAATTTTCGAGCCCCGGTCTTAATAGATCGGGGCTTTTTTTATCTATAATAATGTTGACAAATCGGAGAAAGGCCCTATAGTATAAATAGATTAATTAGCCGAATAAGGTGGCAAGCGGAACATACTTTGCGCGTCTCCATACTGATGCTACTGGACAAACCGTTAAAATTATTCTACACCGACGAAGAGGCATTATCTAATGTTATACCTGGCTCAACTTTGGTTTTTTGATACGTTTGTACCAGCCCGCCCAGGCCCGCCATCACTGCCATTAGCACCAGGATATAACCGGCTATTGGAATAAATGATAAAGCTACAATAATCGTCATGCCGATCGTATAACAAAGGTAACCGGGAGTATTGGCTGCTCCCTGCCCAAATAACCCGCAAATGCTTCGGCCCACAAACAGGCTGCTAAAAATAGCGCCGGCAAATGCAGCTATCCCAAAGAGCATCAAAAGAAGCGGCGCCAGGGGAGCCGCCAGGATTGTAAAAAATAGTATCATTGCCACGACAGGGGTAATGAAAAAGATTATAAATCCAAGCCCCATACTGGGGAATAGACGAGATTCGAGTATTTTCTCGGTTGCTATCGCCTTCGATTTAGTTAGAAGAATTAAAACATTCCCCGAAACAGCCAGAATAATCCAAAGAAAGATAAGCACGACCCAGCCCGGAAAAGGAATTAGGCTCAAGGCGATGATAACCACCGAAAATATAGTTGAAATAATAAAATAACCTCTGAGAGATATTATCCAGGTCAGGGCCGTCCAAAAATTGCCTTGCCTGTTTTCCTGAGGTTTTTCTGTTTCACTCTTTTTCCAGGTGACCTGGCCATTAACTACTGCCCCGGGAGCGATCATGGCTCTCGATGGAGAATTATAGTCGACATTTCCCTCGATAACGGTGTTGGGATTGATCGTCAGGCTGTCACCCTGGAAATTCAAATTCCCACCAACCCTACCCGAAATCACCGCTGCTTGGGCGCTGACAAATAGATTCCCGGCGCAATCGCCCTGGAATACGACACTGCCCCCGGCCAGGTTAGCGTCGCGCCCGATATGTGAAGCCGGCCCAACATTTATCTCTTGCCCGTAAAGCAGCACATTTCGTCCTACGTCGGCGTTGCATGACATATTCCTGGCACAAACCCGGTAGCTTCCCAAAACCGGCCCCAGATTTTGGACCGAATACGCCAACGCCATGAAATTGCCGGTTACAGTATCTGTCTGTACCATCTCGTAGCTAAGAGAGAAAAGATCGCCGATGACTTTGCTGTTAAACTTGATTCTGGCACCCGATATGAAAACATCATCGTTGTAAACGGTGTCAACTTCAAAGCTTGGGCTTTTGGTGCTTAGGAAAGTTGTGGCCAGGACCGGGTTCGTGGCCGCGTAGATGGTCAGCGCTATGATGATTGTCGAAGTTAATCTTTTCATTTCTCACCCTCTTAAGCTACGGATAATGCAGTTCAATTGTTACCAGATTTATTGGGGCCAGTCAAGAGATTACTTGCTCTAACTTTGCGCAGACGATATTATTAGGCTCATGGATCAGACCATAAACGTCTCGAACAAATTGGGATTAGACACTTACCCACGTCGAATCCCCATCATTCGTTGGCTCCTCCTTATTATCGAGGCCGGATTGGCACTTTATTTTACGCTTGGCGCCAGTCTCTCCTTTGGAATCGCCTTTTTAGCCTATGGAATAGTTTGCCTTTTCCTGATTTTCCCTCTCGTTCGTTGCGTCCGCTGCAGCTACTATGGCCATCGATGCAACTTTGGCTGGGGTAAATTTTGGGTTGCGAGATTCTTCTCAAAAAGCGAAAACGGCGATTTTGGAACTTACTATGGATGGAGCATTTTATTCTGGCCGCTAAGATTTATCCCGATTATTCTGGGAATTCGACTGCTGCCCATTTGGGTTACGGGCAAATTTTCATTCTTAGCGCATGGCTTATTTCTGATTTATCTCGCCGTTTTATTTCTTCATCGCCGCTTTTATCGAGCTCGCGCTTGCACCAGATGTCATCAAAGGGCGATATGCCCGGTTTATAACGGCCGAATAGCATCGGCCGAGATCATCCAATAAACAGCAAATTGGCATAACCCCGCTTTAATGGCATTAAAACTGCCACACAATTGGTTTTGTATCGGCTTTCATAGGCTAATGCCTCTGTTACGCTTCCTATAAAAAGACTCGTTTGGGCCGTTAAGTCTTTGATGATTCAACCGATAAATCCTATAGGGTTTGCCGAACCTCAGATATAAGTGCCAATAATCGGGGGATCGTCAAGTTAAACTGCCCGGACCTGAAAGATAAGAAGGCTGGGCGAAATAAAATGGCGGATTATTATGTCAAACAAGATTCTACTTGGTAGTGTCCGTTACGATAACACCGAAAAACTGAACATCGCCTCGGAACTAAAAAAATTCTCTACTACCAGCATTTCCCCCGATATCACCGGTGGACACGGTGCCGCTCATGCTCTGGGCAGCGAGGATCTTCAGGTTCTCTACGAGGTCTCGCGGGCTGTTAATTCAACCCTGATCCTCGATGAGATTTTAAGTATTGTCATGAAAAAATCAATCGAGCTTCTCAAAGCCGAACGCGGTTTTCTCATGCTGCTCGACTCCGACGGTAAGCTGCAATTTAAGACCGCTCATAATATCAAGAAGCAGGAGCTGGATCAAAGCGATCTCAAAGTTTCCACCACCATTGCGGAAGGTGTCGTCAAGACTGGCCGTTCAACTTATACCTCCGACGCCTTAAGCGATGACCGTTTCTGCTCCAAACAATCTGTTCTCCAGATGAATATTCGCTCGGCGATGTGCGTTCCGTTGAAAATCAAGAATCAGATAATCGGAGTGGTCTATCTCGATAACTCCTCGAGAGCCAATATATTCTTACAGTCCGATCTCTATTTATTCGAACTTTTTGCCGATCAGGCCGCCCTGGCAATCCAGAACGCCCAGCTTTACACCGAACTTTTCAACCTGCAGCGTTTTCAGGAAGCAATCCTCGATAAAACCCCGGTTGCCATCATTGTTGTTGAGGATAATGGCCGTTTACGGTCGCTGAACTCCGCCGCCGTACGCCTATTCGAAAAAGCATATTCATTCGATACCAACAATCCTCTTTTGGGAGAGAACCTCCTTCACCTTTTACCGGAAGGCGAGCGCGAATTCTGGTGGGATAATATCGGAAAATCCAATCTCAAAACCGTCGAGGTTGAATCGCACAAACTTAAAGCCGGCGCCAGCGATATCTTTATACGACTGCACTTCTCGCCATTTGATCACATGGAAGGTGATTTAAATGGACGAATTATCGTCGCTGAGGATATCACAGAAAAAATCATTTTAGAACAATACCTTATAATGTCCGAAAAGATGATTGCCAAAGGCGAGATGGCAGCCTCGATAGGCCATGAGCTAAATAATTACCTGGCGACAATTTCATCCAATGCCCAGCTGCTCTCGATCAATATCGCCAATCAACATTATGAGAAAGTGGCGCCAAAAGTTGAGGCTATGGTAAGCAATATCGATAAAATGAAGCGCTTTACCGCCGGGCTTATGGATTTCTCGAATCTCGAAACCAGAAAAGTTATCTGCGATATGCCGCGTCTGGTTGACGATGTGGTTTTCTTTGTTAAACCGCAGCAGAAATTTAAGGGCATTAAAATCGAGCTCGATATGGCCCCTGATCTTCCCAAGGCCGAAATCGACGTGGGACAGATTCATCAAGTGCTTCTTAATCTGCTTATGAACTCCGCTGATTCCATCAAAGACAGCGACACCAGTGATGGTCGGATCAGTATCTCCTGTCGGGACAAGGGTGACATGATGGAAATTGTTGTTTCCGATAATGGCCCTGGAATCTCCGAGGAAGTACTTCCAAGAATATTTGAACCTTATATTACTACTAAAAAGACCGGCCATGGTCTGGGTCTTTCCACAAGTTACAGGATTATTTCTAACCACAAGGGACGCCTCATAGGGCAAAACAGTCCCGATGGAGGCGCGGTATTTACTGTTGAATTGCCGCTCCATTGAAATGAAAACCGATTCCGCTCTCATTGGGGGTCATTATCGCCTGGGTGAATTATTAGGCCAGGGCGGCGTTGCCCGCGTTTACAGCGCAACCGATATTTTATCCAATCAACCGGTTGCTCTCAAGATGGCCCTCGAAAATGATCCGTTGGCCGTGGATGCTGTTAGATCAGAATTTCGCTTTGCAATGACCCATCGTCATCCTTCTCTGATAAATCCCATAAATATTTTAGACGATGAGAATAGAACTGTCATCGTCATGCCTTATGTAAATGGATTTTCTCAATGCGATTTGAAGGCGATCATGGATTCCGCTGTCAGACGAGGCGATGAGTGGATTGACAACTTTATTGTCGAGCTGTTCGAATGTGCCGCCTTTATTCATTACTGCGGTTATCTATATAATGACTATAAGCCATCGAATTTTATTTGGAAAAGTGATTCCAAACAGGGCAATCAGGTCCAACCGCTCTTGCTGGATTTTAATCTGGTATCGCAGCTTGGTGAACACCTGGCCCGGCGGGGCACGATCGAATATGCCGCACCCGAGGTACTTCTCGGCGAAACTCCTGCATTTGCATCAGACTTTTATTCAATAGGGGCAACCCT
This sequence comes from uncultured candidate division Zixibacteria bacterium, assembly GCA_963801605.1. Taxonomy (GTDB): domain Bacteria; phylum Zixibacteria; class MSB-5A5; order UBA10806; family UBA10806; genus UBA10806. The sequence continues at coordinate 286,480 of CAWDFP010000006.1, read as the reverse complement.
CTATGAGCTTTTTGCGGGAGCGCCGCCGTATTCATCAGATGATAGCGCCGAGCTAATCAGGCAAATTACCGAAAACGGGCCGCTCGATCTTTCTCCAATTCCATTGCGCTTTAGAGACGGCCTGGCTGCTCTCCTCATGAGAGATGCCAAGGGACGACCTCAAAATGGACTTGCCGCGGCGGCCGCTTTTGGTTTGGAACAACGTTTTACCGAACTAACGAATTCCCGTGCCAATTATTATCTGTCAGCTGGCAACCCACCATTTTTCGAGGAGCTAAAGAAGACAGTAACGGAATACCTCGCAGGCAAATCCGAAAAGGCTCTCTCTATATCAGGTTCTGGCTGGGGAACCGGCGAATTTGACTATCTCACCGCCGAGTTTGGTTTGAGAGGTTATCATATCGAGAGAATCAAGTATGATTACCATCCGGCGTGGGTTTCTTCCGCTTTTGATTATCTATTAAATCAAACGGAAGCCTCTATATGCCAGAAAACCATTCTGTTAATAGATAATTACTCTTCGCTACAACCGGATTCACTTGCTGGTTTACGCGCTCTATTGCGTCACCCCAGGCAGTACCCTATTATATTTTATGGTGATTGCTGGAAGCCTTGCGAATTACCTCGCCAGCCAGGCAATCCCCTCAGGGATCGGACTGCTCAAAATGCTACAGCCGACACCCTTATTGCTTTCCTTAAAAAGAATCAGTCTGTATCAAACATGGAAGCCCTAAGTTTGGCCACCGGAGGTAATCCTGAGCTTGTCAGGATGCATATTTTATCTTCTATCGAAACAGGACTGCTCGACCTGGCATCGACTGAGAGAACAACGAATATATCTGTAGAGATAACGCCGGAAATTGAGGCCATTCTCGAACGATGTATTTGTGTATTAAATGAGGATCAAACTGAAATATATTCCACTCTGGCTGCCTGGGACGGTGATATCCCCTTAATTTTATTGGCGGAGTTTTCAGATTCTCAAAGGAAACTGATAGATTATTTTCTTGCCAGCGCTCATCTATATAGAGGTAAGGATTCAATAGCTTTTCCATCCGATGATTTCCGGCAGATTATCTATAGGAAAACTCCGGAAAAGAAACGGCAATGCAATCATCGTTTCTGGGCCGAGGCAGTCGAAAATTATATCGCTGAGGACGATGGCCGTCTTGAGCTTCTGGCCCTTCATTGGGGACGATCTGACAATCCTCAAAAAGGATATCAAGCCAACATCGAGGCTGCCAGAGAGCTATTTAAAAAAAGCGATTTCGCCAAGGCAAATCTGTACTCCGAGACTCTTTTAACAATCGCCCGGAATGGCGGAGGTCCATTATCGGACGCCCTGATGCTCGCTGGGGACATCGCCAAGCAAGCTGGCGACTATATCAATGCTAGAAAAAGATACCTGGAATTGTTGCTGAATCTCGATAAAAACCAGAATGCGGAATTGCGGGCGGAAACCTTCAAGGATCTGGGAGACCTCAACCGCTCTATCAAAAAGCCGGGTAGAGCTCTTTATTATACTCAAAAAGCCCTGATTCTTTTCAACAAGCTCAACAATCGGCAAGGAATGGCAAATTGTCATAACAATATCGGACTTATTTGCTGGGTCAAGGAAGAGTATGAGAAAGCTCTGGATTCTTTTAGCTCGGCATTTGAGCTAAATCAAAGTTTGGGAAATTTCCAGGAGCAGGTCAAGATTCAATCGAATATGGGAATTGTTAAAGATATCATGGGCAGAACCTCCGAGGTAGCCGGCCACTTTGAAAAAGCCCTAATCTTCGCTCAACGCGCCGGGGATTATTGGCTGGAAGCCCTTACTGCCAACAACTTAGGCTATTTTTATATTAATCAAAACGAACTCGATAAAGCCCAAATTTATCTTTCACAAGCTTTGGAAATATCAAGCAAAATTGGCTACACCGAGAATGTAATCAACACCTTATCGAATCTTGGACTATGTAACCTCAGGGCTGGAGCTCTTTTTAGCGCTATCGATTACTGCCAACAAGCCATACAAATGGCCGAAACCATCAATAATAAACACCAGGCTTCCGAAGCTCAGCTTTTCTTATCAGAGGTCGGAATCCTGATGGGTAATTTTTCGCTGGCGGATAAGGTCTTAAAATCTCTTGAAGGCGACCGCATTTACGCCGAAAACAAGCTTTTCGCCAAGCAAGTTGATCTCCTGCGTTCATGGTGGTATCGTGTCGTCGGCGACACCCAATCGGCGCGAAATCTGGCAGAATCAATTGCGGATTATGCAAAATCGGTTGGCAACCAGCGCCTGGAATCTGAAGCTAACCTGTCGTTCTTGCTGGCTTTATCAATTGATGACTGTGTAAATCCTCTGTCCGATTTGAGAGAATTAGCCCCCAAGGCACTCAATCTGGGACATAACGACATTGCAGAATCGGCCAATTTGGCCTCCGCCAAAGCTTATCTTGCACAAGGAAATCCTTTAAGCGCCGAGCCTTTGATTGACGATATCTATTCCCGGCCGGGTCAAAGCCGAAAGGTCGCGCTTGAAGCCCGCCTACTTTTGGGGAACTTAAAATCGATTCAAAAGAATTACGATCAGGCGATAAAATTATTTTCCGAAGCCGAAATTCAGGCCGCAGGTGACGGTTTTTTGCCGGATGCGCTCGATGGGGCTATTGGTTTGGCGGAAATCTTCTTTGAGTGCGGAAAATCATCAAGGGGACAGGAAACACTGCGGAGAGCGTTCAGTTACGCCGATAGAATTGTAGGATCTCTTCCTGATGAAGTTTCTCGACAGGCCTTTTCTCGGTTGCCGGCAATAAGCAGACTGGAAGCCTTACGGAATCAAACGGAAGAGTGCCTTAGTATATAGAATGAATGTTTTGTTCTTTGAAAGACAAATGCTGATTGCCTGGCGATCTACAAAATCGTCCGAATGGCAATAATAATAAATATCTGAGGATGGATCGCCCCAAAATAAAAGGCCCCGCGTAGGGCGGGGCCGATCAGTTTGGTTAAGAGGCGGCGGCTCAGGAACCAGCTCCTATATAACCAGCTGGGGCGATCCTTTCCTCCAGTTCTTCGATCTCGAACATTGCGTCACCTCCTTCCGAGGCGTCTGAAAGTTTGAGATATTAATGAAGCCCCTTTTAGTTGTATAATTTATAAAAGTAAAATACCCACAAAACTACTGTTCAAAAAGAAAACAATAATACCCCGCCTGTCAAGCTAAAACTTCAATTTGAGGGTTTGGCATTAAATTTTATAATTTTGGCGAAAAAAAGTTCTTGACATGTGGATGAATGCGGGTATATTCCTGTTGCCTAAAGTAGCTCCGCTGAACTTCGTAAAATGTGTGCTTCTTACAAGAAGGCAACTTTTTTTGGAGACAGACCCTTAAATGATGAAAATCCCTTGCATCAGGTTTGCAACATAAAGTAGCTAAAGCGGCTATGTTGATCCTGATCCGGGTCTCTTTGTTCTGGCAAAATCGAAAAGTTGGGATATCGTTTTGCTGCTGCCCTGATAACTTCAGAAAAGCATGGGGAGCTTGTGGTTAGCCACTCTGACGAGAAAAAACTTAATACCTTTTTCAAGCATAGTCTTTATCTTCATTGCGAAAATAATGTGTAAGGCAAACTATTTGCATCAATTGGCTCAAATGATTAGGAGGAGTTTTAGTGCTACAAAGCTACAACGCGGGGATGGCGAAGTAACTATTGAAGACACTCAAACCGGAGGGCCATGTGGCTGACCTAAATCTCAAGAAACTAACACTGGTTGTATTTGTATTGGTAATCGTTGCGGCACAGTATGCCTTTGCCGATTGTCCTATCACTGTTACGTTGGGCAGCGCTACTGTTGAGCCGTGCTCGCTGCAAAGAATAAGTATTCCTGTTTACATGAACAACAGTTGTGCGGTTGGAGGGTTCGAATTTCGTATCATTACCACTCAACGAGCCTGGCTAACGTTTCAGCCCGGTGACCCTCAGGCCGCTGATACTACTGGCAGCCGGATCAGCAACTGGAGAATGTTCAGTGCCAATGTTCACGCCGGCGCCGATTCTCAAATCATCGTTACTGGTATAGCCGTCATGCCGCCTGACACTCATTCAGTATTTTTGCCTCCCGGCAATGGACTTATATTTACGATCCACATGAATTATTATAATAACCTTATCTGCGACAGCAGCCAGGCTTTGGCTTTCACCAGGGGCAACGTTTCGGATCCCAGCGGCAACATTCTTTATGATTCCGTAACTCTAAACACAGACTATGTTTATGTTTTGGCTGGCCGCTGCGGCAACAATCCGCGAGGCGATGTCAATTGCAGCGGGCAGCTCAACGGCCTCGATGTCACCTTATCTTGTGGCTTATCTAAAGGGACTGGGTCCGGGATTCTGCTGCCTCTGCTCGGGCGATGCCAATCATTCAGACTCGGTCAATGGAATCGATGTAACCTATCTGGTTGGCTATTTTAAGGGCTTTAATCCGCCGCCGGATCCCTGTCAATAGATTTTTGTATTTTTTACGATAGTTTTGACAATACCTGATTTCCTTGAAGGAGGTGAGACAACCAGAGAGAAGAAACAGCTTCAAAGAGGGGTTGTATTTGATTGCCGTGGAAAGGGATTTCCGCAAATTGCAATCTTAAGAATGTCAATAGTTTAACGCCCATGCAATGTTTAAGGAGTAAATTATGAAGAAATTGTTGCTGTTCGCATTGGCAGCATGCCTTCCTTTCAGCATGGCGCTGGCCCAAATGCCGGATCCCGCCAACTTCCACATCGCTTTTGGAAACGTTGATGGTTCACCGGTGACTGTTGGTATCGATAAAGATATCCAAATCCCGGTTTGGGGCGCCACTGATCCTACACCCGGAAATCCGGATTCAGTCAACTTCGTGCATGTACCATTAATGAGTGACGATCTTATCATCTCAGCCCGCACTGGTGGCATCTTCCCCGCCTTTGGCGTAGGCCTCTGGGATGATAGGTCCTTCCTCACCCCCGTGCTCAATAACGTCTACAAGCCCACCCCATACCCCTCCGGCTCTTGTCATAGGCGATATCCTGTTGGCTTCACCAGCCAGTCGTTCCTGGGTTTTGCATATCTGACCGATCCTCGTGACGAGCCAGAATTTCATCTACACGCTTGGTGCCTGGCAGTTACTCGCCACCTTCAGATATGCACACCATCAATAACCCTGCCCTGATTGGCACAACAGTCAATCCGTTCTCCCAGGGTCACAACCCAGCCAATGCAGGCCTCCTTTGGGGCATGCAGGATGGCGTTCGCAACGTGGTACCGACTCAAGTGTACTCCGGTCTGTTCTTCTCTCCCAACGCCGCCCCGGTTTGGGATAGCCCGACCACCATCACCCTGCCTCCGTACGGTTGCATTCCTCTGGCCGGTCATGACACCGATACCGAGAACACTCTGACCATCACTGGCCCCGGTGGCGTTATCGCTACTGGTACCGGCGGAACAATTTCCGGCAGCTATTGCGCCAACTTCACAGACGGCGAAGTCGTTGCATTCGATCTGTTCGATGGTACTGACCACGTGGCATTGAATGTTACAGTTACAGTTACCTGCGGTGATGCCGAACATGCAGTTACCGCCCTTTCTATGCCTCATTGCGCAGCTGGTATCCCCGGCTCAATCACTGACGTTGCTATCACCCTCAACACCGACATCTGCATCGGTGGTTTTGAGATCCTCATCAACACCGACAATACCGCTCTTAATCTCGTTGGTGTCGATTGGATGCCCGCCATCAATAATGGCAGCGAATATCATAACTGGATCCAGGATCCCGTAGGTGCTGGTTCCGACAGATTCGTCTGGATCGCCGACGTCAATGACGGCGTAGATGGTCCTCCGATGTACTGGGGTCTCGCTGACTCCCGCGTTCTCGTACTGCACTATGCAGTCGCCCCCGGCCTTCCCTGGGGTATGGAAATCCCGATTGATTTCATTACCGAAGGCCCTGGTGACTACACCTCCAATACCGTCTCTGATGAGACTGGTAACTGGTTCATTCATCCCGGCTTAACCGCTGGTTGCGTGACCACTGTTAACCCCGAGAGCTTCAAAGGCGACCCGAACCTCAACTGCTATTTCTACGAAGTAGCTGATGCCGTTCTCGTTGCTCGCAGGCTGATCGAAGGTACCGCTGTGTGGTTAGAGGACGATGGTTTCGGACAGTCCCCGCACTGCTTGTTCGATACCCACTATGTTGGTAACGACGCTCTCCAAGAGGCCGGCGCTGACCTCAACGGTAACGGTCATGCCGATATCGCTGATCTCGTCCGCTTCATCAATATTCTTAACGGTTTCATCACCCCGAAGTTGGATCCTGCTGTTGGTTCCGCCTCCATCAATATGGTTAATGGCGTAGTCAGCATCAATTCCGGTGTCGAGGTTGGTGGCGCCCTCGTGCGCATTGCCCACAATGGCACAATCGGAACCCCAGTCGCAGCCAATGGTATGGAGCTTCTCTCCAATGACGCCAATGGCGTGCTCTCTGTTGTGGTTTACTCCATGGCCGGCAAGAGAATTGCCGCTGGCGAACAGACTCTGTTCACAGTGACCGGTACCGGTACCGTTTCCGAAGCCTCCGCAGCCGATTCTTATGGTCGTTTGCTTGAGAGCCGTGTCGGCGCTCCCGTACCGAGCGAATTCGCAGTCAGCCAGAACTATCCGAATCCGTTCAATGCCAAGACACTGATTAAGTTCTCCCTGCCGACCGAATCCGATGTGACAGTAGCTATCTACTCGATCACCGGCCAGTTGGTAGAGACCTTGAACGGTCACTTTGGTGTTGGCCCGCAGTCGATCACCTGGGATGCTTCCCAAGTGGCTTCCGGCGTTTACTTTGCCAAGGTCTCCGCTGGCTCCAACAGCCAGACCATGAAGATGACCTTACTGAAGTAATTCAGCGGTTCTATTCAAAGGTAGTATTGGATAAGAGAGGGATTATCTCCCTCTCTTATCCTGCATAAAGATGAAACAAGGTTGGAAAAAGGAGAGGGGGTCGATATAGAGAAAGTATGCAAAAAATTAGTTAATTAACGCAGGAGTAGTAAGTGAGTAGTTGTATTTTTTTTATAATATCAGTTTTTTATGTAAATCTCGTCCTCTTTTTTTTAATAATAACAAGCGCCTATTTTCCCGAAACATTGAAGGGCCATAAGGCTTTGAATCAACTTAATCTGCTATCATCTAAAAACTTACAGCCTGGGGCACGGCTTTTGCACATTATATTGAAGCAATCCGCTGGAATTTTGGAATTTCGTAATTAATTATTAGGAAAGCTAATTGAATCGAATCGTCACAATCCTAACTAATATTAGCAACTCTGCACCTGAGCCTAAACTTTGGCGGCTTCTAAACACCGCCATCGTCAATGCCGATAAATACTTAAGCAGCAATAACAAAGGCCTATTTAGGGACTGATGGCAGGTAGCGGACGATTAAGGGAGGAAAAAGGTTGATAAGATTGCAGGTCGTTGTAATTTTGTGCGTATTAGCGATCTCAGTCGGCTGTTGGGCGCAAGTCTATTCCACCTTGGATACGCTCAGCATCGCATCATTAGTTGGCAGTCCGGGCGATACAGTTACTGTTCCCGTGCTTCTCGTCAATTCATTTGCGGTCGGTGGATTTCAGGCGCGCATTACTTTCGATGAATGGTCCTTCAGGCCGCTTGACATGCATCTCACGATACGCTCACACGGATTCGATTTGTTCGGTGCGAATTTTGATGAGGATGGTGTAGCTGAAATATTTGGCACGTCCTGGCGCCCGATCGAAAACGCGATAGTACCCGGAAACGGGGCAATTGCCACTCTGGACTTTGTCATTCAAAATGGAGCTCAACCCGGCTATTATCTATTTCAATACGAGGATAGCGATTCCACCTCACATCAAAACTCTCTTTCAAACTGTACCGGAGACTCTCTGGTTGTGCCGGTTTTAATTGGGCAGGAAATACAAATATTACCCGGCTCGGATGCCGCTGAAGATGCTATTGTTCCTGGCCAATTCGCGTTAGCGCAAAACTATCCCAATCCGTTTAACGGTACGACCAGGATTTCATTTACGCTTAAGGAATCCGATTTGGTTGATCTTACCGTTTACGATCTGCTTGGACGGAGCGTGAGCGTCCTATATTCGGGCTGGACCGGCCCTGGCGAAATTGTTGTGTACTGGGATGGTAGTTCGGCCGGGCAGAATATTACTTCGGGGGTTTATTTCTATAGATTGCATAGTTCGAAGAGTGGGGATTTAACAAAAACAATGACACTTTTAAAGTAATGAGGCCAAAGTTATGAGAAGGCTGATATTACCGGTGATGATAATCGGAATTTTGTTTGGGGTGGCATCGAGCGCCCTGGCGCAGATACAATTGCCAAACGACACTATGAAAGTTGTGGACAGCTACGGCCGGCCAGGCGATACGATCCAGGTCGACTTATATATTTCGAACATGGATATCGTTTTACAGGGCTACGGTGCGGTGGTGTTCTTAAATCCCAACGCCCTTCAATACATCGGTATTCAGAGAATCGGGCGCAATGGCGACACCCTCGAGACTATTGATGGTAGAATATATATCGATAGCATGCTTGTTATATCGGCAGTCACCTGGAGCCCCAACATTCCGGGACATGTGCTCCATCATGGCCATGGAGTTGTGGCCAGGATGACTTTCAGAATCAGGCCATCAACCCAGTATGGAGATAGAACATATTTACGTTTTGGAACTGATCCGACGACTAATCATTTTGAAAACGCCTGGGCGGATACGACCGGCAGCGGCGATATTTTTTACCCGCGGTTGGTAGACGGTTCCATCACTGTCACCGGAGGCACTTCTAACCAGCCGCCGGTTATAGGAAGCATAGGTACACAGGAGGTTAGGGAAGGCCAAATATTGCAATTTCCCGTTACTTCCTATGATCTCGACGGCGATATAATAACATTATCGGCTTCGAGCCTGCCAGCCAATGCCTCTTTCCCGACCGTACAAGGCGATTCGACTGTATCGGGAACCTTTACATTTGCGCCGACTTTTGAGCAGGGGCCAGATACCTTTATTGTTACCTTTACGGCAGTCGACGATCACAATAACACCACTCCGATGATGGTTCCAATTATTGTATTGGATCAACCTAACGATTTCCTTTCGGTTGTTGGCGGCCAGGGAGGTGTTCCCGGGGCTTTAACTCGGGATATTAATATCGAGCTTTTCAATTCCCGAAATGTTTACGGCTTGCAGTTTAATTATTTTTATGATCATAACCAGATTGATGTTGCCGATGTTATTCCCACCGATCGCTGTGCCGGATTGGGATTCTGGTATAGCGAACCGGTACTCGGTCGAATCGTAGTGCTCGTTTTCTCTCCGGGCCTTGATCCAATCATTGGCGGCACCGGGCCCATAATGCGATTTGTAACCAATGTTAATACTGCCGCGCTCGTAGGGCGTACGCCGGTAGTTCTCGATTCGGCCATCGAAGTTATCGACAGCATTGGCACCTCGCGGAGCCTGGTAACTAATAGCGGATATTTCACTGTGGATCGCTTCGGTGATGCCAATCTTGATGAGCACGTTAATGTCGGTGACTGTGTTACTATCGTGGCTTTCATCATCGATCGCGTAACGCTCGATGTCAGGCAATTTGACGCCGCGGATATCAACCGCGATACCAGAGTCAATGTCAGCGATCTTCAAAACGTCATCGATCAAATTTTACAAATACCTCTTTCACCAGGGCCAGTCCCGCCGACACCACTTGCCTTTGTCGAACTCAAAAAGGACGCCGATATTTCGGGGGATATCATCACCATACCTTTGTGGGCCGATGTCGGTACCGAAGCCGCAGCGCTGCAATATGATCTTAGCTACAACGCCGAGACCCTGGAACCTCTCGATGTTGAACCGGGATCAATGGTTCAAAATCTCAGATTCGATCACAGTGTTGGTGATGGCAAAGCCAAAGGCGTTTTCTACGATCTCGGCGGCTCCACTTTTGGACCGTCTACCGGTGAATTGGCGACTTTCAGATTCCGTCTCAAGAACAACAGTTTCAGCCCGCGGGATATCAGACTAAACGAATTTCTGATCGTCGATCGTGCCTCGGCTTTTATTCCCTCAGAGATTAAAGGCCAGTTGCCGACCGATTATATTTTGAATCAGAATTATCCCAATCCCTTTAACTCCAGCACTATGATAAGTTTTGATCTGCCTGACAACGGGCAGGTCGAGCTCTCGATTTATGATGTGCTGGGACGAAAAGTAACTACGCTCTTAAATGAAAATATGTCGGCTGGAAATCATAGCGTCACCTGGAATGGACGTTCCGATAATGGTGAAAGTGTGGCTACGGGCGTATTCTTCTATCGTCTGCAGTCAAAAGATTTTGATCAGACTAAGCGAATGCTTCTGGTAAAATAAGAATCGCGCGGTTGCGATTTTTTGCATAGGAATTACTTCGAGTTTTCGAATGCGGATTGAAAATTTGAATCAAAATGAGGTAAATAGATGAGGCGCTTGATAATTCTCGCTATAGCACTCAGTGGAATATTGTTTTCTGCTCAAACGTCACTGGCCCAAAATAATGCTCCGATCCTCGCGCCGATCGGGGCTCAATCTGTGAACGAAGGTGGCCGTTTAGATATTCGGGTCACTGCCAGCGATCCCGATGCGGGCGATATTATCAGCCTGGTTGCTGAATCGCTTCCGACCAATGCAACTTTCAATGATTCCACGGGTGGTGTCGGCGGATTCACATTTTTACCGGACTATTCCCAGGCAGGGCTATATCAAGTTCGCTTCATCGTTAGCGATACCGCCGGTTCGGCGGATAGCGAGCTCGTCGATATTACCGTAATTAATGTTGATCGCGCCCCGGTGCTTACTTCAATCGGCGCCCAAAGCGTGGCTGAAGGTGCGATATTAAACGTCAGGACTACCGCGACCGATCCCGATGGCGATATCATAACTCTTCATGCGGAGCAGCTTCCCGCGAACGCTTCTTTTCACGATTCTACGGGCGGCGTTGGTGGCCTTATATTTAGTCCCGATTATACCCAGGCAGGATTATTTGCCGTCAGGATTATAGCGACATCGAACGCTTTGGCGGATACGGAACTGGTCAATATTACAGTCACCAACACCGATAGAGCGCCGGTTATTGCGCCGGTTTCTCCTCAGACTGTGCCTGAAGGCGGTCATCTGGCCGTAAGAATTACATCCTCGGATCCGGATGGAGATCCAATTACACTCAGCGCCCAGAATTTGCCGGCAAATGCTACATTCCACGATTCTACGGGCGGAGTTGGTGGTATAATATTCGATCCGAGTTACGCTCAAGCCGGAGGCTATCAAGTCAGGATTATCGCTACCTCTAACGTTGTTTCGGACACAGAGCTTGTCAATATCACGGTAACTAACGTTGATCGCAAACCGGTAATTACACCTGTATCGGCCCAATCAGTTCCGGAGGGTGGACATTTAGCGTTAAGAGTAACCGCTACTGATCCCGATGGCGATATCATTACTCTTCTTGCTCAGCAACTCCCGACTAACGCCGCATTTCATGATTCCACTGGAGGCGTTGGTAGCTTGATTTTCGATCCCAATTATGCTCAATCGGGGGGCTACCAGATCAGGCTTATAGCTAACGCCAATACTTTGGCAGACACCCAGATTGTTAATATAACGGTAACCAATGTCGATAGAGCGCCGGTTTTTACGACCATCGGTCCCAGAAGCGTCGCCGAGGGCGGGCATCTGGAGATTCGAGTTACGGCTGCTGATCCGGATGGCGATATCGTTACCTTGCTTGCACAGCAACTGCCGCTAAATTCCTCATTCCACGATTCCACCGGAGGAATTGGTGGATTCATTTTTAATCCGGATTACACTCAGAACGGCAACTACCAGGTTATATTTATCGCCAATGCAGGCGGTTTGGCCGATACCGAACTTGTTCCCATTACAGTTACCGCAATAGACCGTCCACCTGTGATCGCCACGGTGCCGCCTCAAACGGTACCTGAGGGCGGCCATCTGGCAGTTCGGATCTCGGCAACTGATCCTGATGCCGGTGACGTTATAACACTGACTGCTTTAAATCTTCCAGCCAACGCTTCTTTCGTTGATTCCACCGGTGGCAGAGGGGGTCTAATATTTGATCCCAGTTACGTTCAAGCAGCGGCCTATCAGGTTAGTATCATTGCACACTCGAATACTCTCGCCGATACCGAGATTGTTTCTATTACCGTTACCAACGTCGATCGCAAGCCCGTTATCACCCCTGTCAACCCGCAGAGCGTTGCCGAGGGTGGTCATTTGGCAGTGAGAATCGCCGCCTCTGATCCTGATGGCGATCTTATAACTTTACTTGCCCAACAGCTTCCAACCAACGCCTCATTCCACGACTCTACCGGTGGAGTTGGAGCCTTGATTTTCGATCCTAATTACAGTCAGGCTGGTCCTTATCAGGTAAGATTAATCGCGAATTCTAATGCTTTGGCTGATACTCAATATGTAAACATAACCGTGACCAATATCGATCGTGCTCCAACCATTACTCCGATTTCTCCTCAAACCATACCGGAGGCCGGGCATTTAGCCATAAGGGTCGCTTCAACCGATCCCGATGGCGATACGATCACGCTTCTGGCGCACAATCTTCCAGGCAATGCTGTATTCCACGATTCAACCGGCGGTATTGGCTCACTGATATTCGATCCGAATTATACTCAAGCCGGCCCATATCAAGTTACAATCATTGCGAACTCAAATGCATTGGCTGATACTGAACTGGTCAATATCACTGTAACTAACGTTGATAGAGCGCCCGTCTTCATCGATGTTGCCCCGCAAAGCTTATCCGAGGGCCAGACTTTAAATCTCAATTTAAGCGCCTCGGACCCTGATGGCGATATCATCACGCTGACCAGCGGGACTCTGCCCGCCAATGCGACATTTACCGATCTCGGCGGCGGCGCCGGAAGGCTTGTTTTCAGCCCCGATCTAACTCAAGAGGGCTCCTATAATCTTTCATTTTTTGCGTCTTCAAATAGCCCGGCTCTGAGAGATACGATGATCGTCAGCGTTACCGTACTGCATACCAATGCAGCGCCGGTATTGAATCCCATTGGACCTCATTCTATCAATGAAAACCAGCGTTTGAGTTTCATTGTCTCAGCCTCCGATCTCGACGGTCAAATCCCCACCTTAACTGCCCACAATTTGCCGTTGCATGCCGCTTTCACAGATAGCCTCAATGGCCGCGGGTTGTTTGTATTCGATCCTGATTACACTCAGGCTGGTCCATATACTGTTTTATTTATCGCCAGTGACGGCGTTCTCGCTGATTCGGAAAATGTCAATATCACCGTAAATAATGTCAACCGTCCGCCGGTCTTAAATCCGATTGGAAACCGCTCAGTCATCGAGGGCAGTACGATCAGCTTCAGGACTTCGGCCACCGATCCCGATTTGCAGTCGCTGACTTTGGTGGCTCAGAATCTTCCCACAAATGCCACTTTCGTTGATTCCACGAACGGCTCCGGTGTGTTTCGATTCACTCCCGGGTATACTCAATCCGGATTTTACGATATCAGATTTATTGCATCTGACGGTTCTTTAGCCGATTCGGAACTTGTCAGGATAACGGTACTTGATGCCGGCAATCAGGCGCCGGTGCTTGATTCCATTCCTCCGCAAACAGTTTATGAAGGTCAGCGTCTGGCTCTCGAAATTGTAGGTCACGATCCCGATAGCACTATTCCCGCCCTTCAAGCATTCAATTTACCGGCCAATTCGGCTTTTGCCGATAGCGGTAATGGACGGGGTTCGTTTATTTTCAATCCAAGCTTTAATCAGACCGGAAGCTACAACGTTCTCTTCCGCGCCTTCGATGGCTCGCTATATGACTCCCTTTGGGTGCAGGTGACTGTGCTTAATACCCCCTTGATGCCGGTTCTGGATCCTATCGGTCCAAGGGTAGTAAACGAGGGTGCCATGTTGCAGTTTGTAGTGACATCAAGCGATCCGGATGGCTCGCTTCCACATCTTAGCGCCAGTCCGCTGCCGTTGAACGCCACGTTTGCCGATTCGCTTAATGGCCACGGGCTGTTCAGATTCGCTCCCAATTATGCTCAAAACGGAATATATACTGTTCTCTTTATCGCTTCGATTGGTCCTCTGGCCGATTCGGAATATGTCCAAATTACCGTAAACGACGCTGGTAATCAGCCTCCAATTTTAGCCCCGATCGGACCAAGATCTGTTTTTGAAAACGATAGTCTGGTATTTAATATCAGTGCCACCGACGCGGACGGAACTTTCCCGATACTGACTGTTTCGGGACTTCCCGCCAACGCGTCTTTTGTAGATAATCTAAACGGCACCGGCCACTTTGCTTTTTATCCAAATTTCTTCGAATCCGGAATTTATCAGTTACTTTTTATCGCCAGTGATGGCATTGCCGCAGATTCTGAACTGGTTCCGGTCACAGTTCTTAACGTAAATCGTGTTCCGGTGCTGGTTACTATCGGCCCTCATAGCGTTAGCGAAGGCGGGCATCTGGAATTTGTGGTGCAATCGTACGATCTCGACGGCAATATCCCCGTGCTTTCAGCTTATCAACTGCCGCTTAATGCATCGTTCTATGATTCCACCAATGGTAACGGCGTTTTCAATTTCGCACCTGATTTTAATCAGCAGGGCGATTACTATGTTCTTTTTACATCATTCGATGGTATCTCTGCCGATTCCGAATTGGTACATATAACAGTCTCAAGCAGCAATCAACCGCCGGTTATCAACCCCATTCCCAATCAAACCATCATTGAGGGCGGAACCCTGATATTCGCGGTACATGCTACTGATGCCGATGGCCAGATACCTATCCTGACATCCGCTAACCTGCCCTTAAATGCCACCTTTGCCGACAGCGGTAACGGAACCGGCGTATTTCGCTATCAGCCTGATTTCACGCAATCAGGAATTACATTTGTAGATTTCTACGCCAGCGACGGCTTGGATTCCGATACTCTCAGCGTTCAAATAACAACTATCGAATCCGGCAACCAAAGTCCCGTGTTAGCTCCGATCGGTCCTCAAACGGTTAACGAGGGGCAACTGCTGCAGTTTACTGTAACTGCCAGCGACGCTGATGGAAATGATCCGATGATGGGAGCGCTGAATTTACCGCTTAACGCCAACTATCTGGATCATGGAAATGGGACCGGGACCTTCACGTTCAATCCGAGCTATGACCAGGCGGGAGTTGATACCATCAACTTCTTCGCCACGGATGGCATGTTAGCTGATTCCGAACATGTTATTATTACTGTCAATAATATTAATCGCGCGCCGATACTTTCCCCGATTGGTGCGCAAACCATCACTGAGGGTGATTCGCTGGCTCTTAGCATTACCGCAAGCGATCCCGATGGTAATACTATCGCTTTTTCGGCCGTTCCGCTCGTTCCCAATATGGTTTTTGTTGATAACCTAAACGGCACCGCTAATTTCGGATTCAGGCCGAACTTTATGCAAAGCGGTATCTATGACGTTACCTTTATTACCGCGGATAGCTCTCTGGCCGATTCAGAAATCGTCCGAATAACTGTTCTCGATGCCGGAAACCAGGCCCCTCGCTTGGCGAGTATCGACACCGCCTATTATGTAACTGAAGGCGAGTCACTCAGGGTAAATATCGCGGCTACAGATGCCGATGGCAATCCGCTGGCGCTTTCGGCCGTGCCGCTTTATACCAATATGACTTTCGTGGATAATTCCAACGGAACCGGAACTCTTAATTTCCATCCCAATTTCCAGCAGGCCGGAAATTATGTAATCATGTTTCGCGCCTTCGATGGCGTTGCTTTCGATTCGGCCGCCACCAGAATCTATGTGGCTGAGCAGGGGAACCAATACCCTGTGCTGGCTCCCATCGGACCGCGGACAGTAGCCGAGGGCGATTCTTTAGTTGTCAATGTCTCGGCAGTCGATCCTGAGGGTTTTATTCCGTTCTTATATTTGGATAATCCTCCCGGCTTCTCAAGCTTTGTAGATAATCGCAATGGCACCGGACGCTTTGTTTACCATCCGGATTATTACTCGGCGGGAGTGCATTCGGTCAGATTCATCGCAATGGATAACGGCGGTCTCACGGATTATGAGGATGTCGCTATTACCGTCACCGATGTCAATCGCGCGCCCTGGATTTCATTCAGGGGAGATACCGTTGTTGCCGAAGGTGTCGCTCTGGTCGATACTGTTGTGGTTTACGATTCAACCGATTACCAGCCCGGGACCCTTTCTCTAACCCACGGCTATATGCCGCCCAACGCCACTCTTACCATTATCGGAAATGGAATCGGACGTTTTGTATTCCAGCCGGCTTTTAATCAAGCTGGAGTGGATTCAGCTTACTTTGTGGCGGTCGATAGCGATGTGCCGCCTCTTTCGGCAAATCGATGGGTTCATTTCAGAATTAATAATGTTAACCGCCGGCCCCTGCTTCAACAGGTCCCGCCAAGCGAGATTGATCAGGGTGATACGCTTACTCTGGCCCTCCATGCAATTGATCCCGACGGCGATCCTGTGACTTTGTTTATCAATTCATTAACCGAGCCGCGAATTCCCGTCAATTCCACATTCGAGGATCTTGGCGGCGGAGTCGGGCGCTTTATCTTCCACCCCGATTATACCCAGAGCGGTATCTACATCATAAATTTCGCGGCTACCGACGGAAATCTCATCGATACCAAGCCGGGCCTCATCCAGATACACGATTTAGGCAATCAACCGCCGACATTAAATCCGATCGGCGCATTTACCATTACCGAGGGCGACAGTCTGGCAATCCACCTTATCTCCACAGACCCCGATTCGACTCGCCCCGCGCTCAGCATCATCGGAGCTTTGAGTAATATGGTTTTCATAGATTCGACTAATGGTCACGGATCGCTAAATTATCACGCCCTCTATAATCAGGCCGGAGTTTACAATCTGTCGTTTTTGGCCTCCGATGGTCAGTACGCAGATACTCAAAGCACAACCCTAACGGTGCTGGAAGCCGGTAACCAGAGACCAAGAATCACTCCCATGTCCAATTGGTCCATAAACGAAGGAATGGTTCTGCGTCTCCGCGTTTCCTCATCCGACCCCGATTCCATAGTGCCAATCCTTACTGCCCATAATATGCCCCTGAATTCGACGCTTGCTGATAGCGGTAATGGCCGAGGATTGTTTACGTTCTCGCCCAGCTATTCCCAGAATGGAACCTATCATGTTACTTTCCTCGCCATAGATAGAGAATATCCCGACGTGGCGGATTCTGCCGAAGTCAGCATTAATGTAATAAATATTAATAGAGCTCCGACCATAGATTCCATCGGACCCTTCACGGTCAATGAGGGCGCCAATCTGGCCTTCACGGTGGTATCGCATGATGAAGACGCTACTATCTCGCATCTCACTGTGGGACATATCCCGCCTAACGCATCTTTCGTGGATAACGGCGACGGTACCGGATTCTTCAATTTCAATCCCAGTTATTTCCAGGCGGGGGTTGATTCAGCGCGGTTCATTGCGGTCGATGCTGTCGATCCGAATATTTTCACCATAAGAACCGTCCGCATCACAATCCTTAATGTCAATCGTCGGCCGATTCTCGGTTATATCCCGGCCGATACGACTCTCGGCGATGGATTCTTGATCACGATAAATTTCGTTGCCACCGATCCCGATTCCATACCGCCAATCCTATTCCAGCGGGGAAAACCAGACTCGGCAACTTTCCTGGATAACAATCAGGGCTCTGGCACGCTTCAATGGCGCCCGAGAATTGCCGATATCGGGACTCATAATCTTTACCTCGGATGTCGCGATCGAAGCAATCCAGCCATGTCGGATTCGCAATTGGTAGTTATCAATGTAATCCTGGCCGGAAATCATCCGCCTATATTCGCCAGAGAACCGAATCACCGCATGAGAGCCAACGATACCCTGAATATTACCCTTACGGCTACCGATTATGATGGCGACTTGCTGACTATAACATCAGCTTACAATTTGCCATTCGGCATGACCCTGACGGATCATGGCAACAATCAGGCTGCCCTATACTGGATACCGCAACCCCTGCAGCATGGCGATACAGTAGCAACTCTGGTGGCAACCGATCCTCTTGGTCTTACGGATTCCTTGCGGATCGTATTTACCGTTATAACTTATATCCGCGGTGATGCCAATAATAGCGGCGAACTTAACGGTTTAGATGTCATATATCTGGTCAACTACTTCAAAGGTGGACCGCGGCCGCCTGTAATGGAGGCCGCCGACGCTAACGGCAATGGCGTCGTTAACGGGCTTGACGTTGTTTATCTGCTAAACTATTTTAAGGGCGGACCTCCGCCGCCATTGTTAATAGGCGGGAAGACCGACATTAAAATTGTGCCGGTTGGTCAGCTTAATTCCGACGGCTTGTAGGATTGAGGCTGGTGAGGATGAAGCGGACACTTATAGCGATCGGATTATTAACGGGATTACTCTGGATTCCCTGTAGGGCCGATCTCCGTCCCGGTGAACCGCCGCATATTACCGAAAATTATGATATTTCCTTCGGCGCACCTATGGATGCCTGCCTGGGAGACCCTCAATATTTTGTGCCCATCAAAATTTCGGTATCACGGCCTACGGTTCGAGTCAATCTCATTATCACTTATGATCCCGTTGTTCTGACTCCCACCCTGATGGCGCCCAACATGTTCTTTCAAAGTTTTACCTATGATCTGAGCCTTCCGGGAAAAATCAAAATGAGCCTGGTAACCGATCTACCGCCTCCGCCCACAGTGGCTCCGCTGCGAGGCGATACCACCATTGCCTGGATATCTTTTGTGGTGTCCACCAGGGATATCGGTTATGATTTTTTGACCCATTTCGGATATTACGAGGATCCCGTAACTCCTTATCCCGATAATTTTATCGTTCTGGAAACCAACGATCGGGTCAATCCCCCTCTGCTTATCCTGCACCAGGGAGATATGATTCTTAAACATCCGCTCTACGGCGATATAAATCTCAACACTTATCCCTATGAAATCGCTGATGCCGTTTTATTTCTCAACTTTTTTAACGGTACCGCCCATTTCAATCGCTGTCAGTATGCCAACTCCGATTGCAACCGCGACGGCGTTCAGGCCACGATTGCGGATCTGGTTTTTCTGCTCAGGGTAGTGACCCAGGATTCCATTCTGGATAGATCCTGGCCCGATATGCCATTAGGCGGTTCTAATTGGGAGCCCGAAGGCGCGCCGCCTAAGGCTTTATCGCTCTCGCCATCCGGCGAAAATTATGATATCTCTATCGAAAATAATATTCCACTGGGAGGAGCATCCTTTATAATCTATCTGCCCGACAACGGTGTTACGCCCAGCGAAATAGCGCTGGCTCCTGATGCCGCCTATATGCAGATGTACTGCAATTTCGTGGATGGCTATTTGAGAATCACCATAGTAAATTGGGATGCCTCCAACAATTCCTTCACCGGCGGCAAGCTCTTTAGTCTTCATTTTGATCAGCCCGAGGGTCCCGACGGCCGGCCGTTCAGCATAGAAAGCGCCGATTTTTCGGATAATAACGGTCAGACAATTACTCCCGTCTATAATTTGAATGGGGCTCAGTCAGGCGGCGACGTGATCCAATCCAAAACCGTCCTTACGCTTTCAGGCTACCCCAACCCATTCAACAGATCGACCCTGTTAAGTTTCAATCTGCCTGATGCCGGCCAATATCAGATGGCGATTTATGATATTCTGGGAAGAAAAGTGAAAACCCTGCTCAGCGGCTATCAGCCGGCCGGTTCCGGACAAATCATCTGGGATGGCAGCGATGAGGCCGGAGGAGAGGTTGCCAGCGGAACTTATTTCGTACGCCTGCAGGGCGATTCCCAGACGCAGACAACCAAGCTGTCTTTCTTGAAATAAAACTTGCTCGAGGTTATCGGCCCTACCGAGAAAGGAGAATTTTCTTGTGAAATGCTATGGAGCGGCTCTGGTATTACTACTAGCCGCACTTGTCTCGATCCCCAACATATCCCATGCAAAGTACTTAGAAGATGGTGTTACCTATTCTCCCAATAATATAGTTATCGCAATTAAGCCTCAATATGCTCCCGTATCTCCGGTCGTAAATCAGGGGATTATTGTTACCGGATTACAGGATATTGATGCCTTAAATCGTCAATTTGAAGTTGTTCGGATACGTCCCCTTTTCCCCGGCGCAGAGAAGCGTGGAGAAAAGGCTATGGCCGGATATTATTCGTTGATATTTAAAAATACGGTTGATCTCGAGTTAGTCCTCGAAGCTTACGCCAAGCTCGCCACCATCGAGCATGTCGAGCCTGATGGCATTCACCGCGTCTTTTATAGTCCCAACGATCCCTCCCTGAGTTCTCAATGGGCGCTGACAACCATCGACGCCCGCCAGGCCTGGGATGTCGGCCGCGGCGATTCCACAGTCATTCTGGGAATTGCCGATACCGGCGTGGACTGGGATCATCCCGATCTCGATGGCAATATCTGGTATAATTTTGACGATCCCGTCAATGGCATCGACGACGATGGCAACAACTATATCGATGATATCCGCGGCTGGGATTGGGTCGATAGCCCGTTCTGGCCTCCGGTCGATCCTACCGATGATGGCAGTGTCCCGGATAATAATCCAATGGATCATTATGGTCATGGGACTCACTGCGCCGGCATCGCCTCGGCTGAAACCAACAACAGCACCGGCATCGCCGGTTTGGGCTTTAAATGTTCGATCATGTGTTTGAGAATCGGCTATGAAGGCACCGATGGCAACGGCTATGTCCAGATGAGCTATGCGGCGTCAGCTTTTGATTATGCCGCTGACAATGGCGCCAAAGCGATTAATTGCTCCTGGGGATCAGATAATTCCGGCGGTATTGCTTTAGCGGCCACTCATGCCTCCAATGCCGGCATCGTAATAGTCTCAGCCGCCGGCAACGATGATAATACCACTGCTCCTTATCTTTGCACCAGAAGCGATGTCGTCGCGGTGGCGGCGACCGACCAAACCGATCATAAAGCTACTTTTTCGAATTACGGAAGTTGGGTTGATATCTCTGCTCCCGGAGTCAATATCTATTCGACCTATTTTAACGATACCTATACTTATATGGATGGCACTTCGATGGCCGCCCCTCATGTGGTCGGGCTGGTGGGGCTGATTCGAGCCCTCGCGCCGTCGATGACGCGGGCCGCAGTGATAACCCGCATTGAAAATACCGCCGATGATATCAGTTCCTTGAATCCGGGCTATCCCAATCAGCTTGGCCATGGCCGAATCAATGCTGCCAGCGCGGTAGCCGGCCTGGGGATACCCGTGGCGGTGCCGATAAACGTTTCGCCCATCGCAGCGGTTTGGATAAATAATCCTCATCCCACATTTATCTGGATTGATACTGCCCAGGCGACTGTTTACCATCTCCAGGTCGATCAGCAGACCACCTTCGCTTCGCCCGATATCAACGATTCCACGATTACGGATACGACCTATGTATCGCCCGATAGCCTTATAGACGGTACCTGGTACTGGCGAACCAGAGCCGGTAACGGCACGATTTGGACAAGCTACACGCCAACTTCATCATTCAAAATAGATACCCGCAAGCCCAATACGGCTGTATTGGTAGCCCCGGCCCAGAACGCTTTCACCAATAATCGCCGTCCCGCTTTTTCCTGGCAGACCGTAACTGACGTTGGCGGATCGGGCATCAGCAAATATTTCATTCAAATCGATACAGATTCGCTTTTTGCCAACCCGCAGACGGTTAACGATTCCACAACCATCACGAATTATACCCCAGCGTCAAATTTACCTGCCGATAGCCGGATTTTCTGGCGCGTCAGAGCGCGGGATGTTGCCGGTAATTTTGCCACTTATGCCAGCCGAGCTTTCACCCTCGATAATACCGCTCCTAATGCTCCGATTGGCTTCGCCATCACGCCCCATACCTGGACGACCAATCCGGTCTTCTCCCTGAATTGGACCAACCCGACAGATCCTTCCGGTATTGTTCAGGCCTTTTATAAAGTTGGTTCAGTCCCAGGTTCGGATAACGACACCACCGGACATCTATCCAGCACTCCGCCGGTAAGCTACACCGCCCTTGTCAGCGGCCAGTCAATTCTATACCTGTGGCTGGTCGATGGCGCCGGAAATAAATCATGCCTGAACCGTGCTCAGGATACGATCAAGTTTGATAATGTTCCGCCGTCCGGATGTGTCGCCTCGTCACCGGAACAGACCAATTTGCTCAATTTCAATGTCAGCTGGAGCACGGGAGGCGATGTAGGTTCCGGTCTCTCAGGCATTTACGATGTCCGTTCGCGCGATGGATCCGGAGGAACCTGGGTTGACTGGCGAATAGGCATTTCAGGACTATCATCAACATTCTCCGGATTAAATGGCCATACTTATTATTTCGAGGCCCGAGCCCGCGATCTGGCCGGAAATCTTGAACCGTTTACAGGTGCTCCCGAAGCGCAAACGCTTGTGGATACTACACTTATTGGGCCAACCTTTGTCCCTGGCGACGCTAACGGCTCGGGTGACGTTAACGGTTTGGATGTTGTTTATTTGATCAGCTACCTGAAGGGAGGCCCGCCGCCCCCCGATCCTATTTTGCGCGCTGATGCCAATGGCTCATGCTCAGTCAATGGTTTGGATGTCACCTACCTGGTGACCTTCTTAAAGGGAGGTCCTCCGCCTTTTGCCGGGAACTGCAAGCGCTAAATAATTCATCGAATTAAGAGGCATTTTCGGGTGTAATAAAGCTAATTTAAAAGATGGGAACTTTGGATAATTGGCTTGACAAGATATTCGATAATCTTATATTATCAGTTGCGGGATATTTGGTGACGGGTCCTGCTTTAATTTATAGCGGATCAATCTATATTCCTGCATATCCAGAATGACAACTTCTCTGGAGGATCTTTCGGGTAAAGTGAAATTACAAAGCAAATCAGCAACGCTAATTTCTACTTATGTTTATTTTAGAAATCAATCAAATACTAAAAGTAACGAAGGAGGTGATTGCAGAAGCTGCATTTTTTATAGTGACTTCTATTCTTCGTAAACCGTAAAAAACCAACAGGAAATCAGGACCTTAGGTTTCGTTAGTTTCGCTTTTTTTTCAAACTGAAGATTAATTGGAGAACGATATGAAGAAAACTCTTCTATTGTCTTTGGCTATTATGCTGTTGTGTTGGAGCTTTGCTTTCGCAGGCAATTCCGTGGTAAAGGGTGAGCAGCCTCAGGTTACTACTCTCCGTCCTGCTCTACCTCTCCCCAAGCGGCTATTGATGCGACTCATCAGGCAACAACCAATCTACAGCCGGTAGTTCAAAAACAAACCTCGAAAGCTAAGCCAGCCTCGGCTCAGCCGATGACCTCTGCTACTGATAACTCAACAGTGCCAGTCCATCCAGAAATCGTTAAGGTTTCCGGCGGCACTCTTCCTCCGGTTGACCAGAGAGTTATCCTCCAGGGTGGCGATACTTTTGCTGATGCCACGGAGATTCCGTCGCTTCCGTATTCGGATGCTGGCACAAACGTTGGCTATGCCCACGACTATAGCCCGAGCTGCCTGGGTTCAAGCGGTGCGGACGTGGTATACTTCTACGCTCCCGCTGCTGATGGTGCGATTAACGCCTCCCTGTGCGGCTCCACTTTCGACACCGGCATTGCCATCTATGACGGCGATGCTTCTACGCAAATCGCCTGCAACGACGATTTCTGCGGTACCGCATCTGAAGTCGATAACGTTCCTGTTCTGGCCGGACACACCTATTACATTGTTGTTACCGGTTACAGCACTTACACCGGCGACTACACTTTGAACGTTACCGAAACCCCTGCCCCGACTCCCGGCGACAACTGCACAGACCCAATCGTCGTTACTCTTCCTGCTCAGCTGCCCTATTCTGACGAAAACCATACCTGCGGCAGACTCGACGATTATAATGCTACCTGCCTGGGTTCATACGATGGTGGCGAAGACATCATCTACCAGCTCGACGTTACTGAAGATGGTACTTATGGAATCAACCTTGATCCTCTTGGTACCACCTGGACTGGTATTTTGATCGATAACGCCTGCCCGCCAAATCCGACAACCTGTATTGCCACCAGCACAATGGGCGGCTCTACCCCGCACGGATTTCCTGCAATTAACCTTACAGCGGGCACTTATTATATTATGATTGATACCTGGCCGTCCCCCACTTGCATTTCAGATTTCATGCTGACCATTAATGCGGCCACCGAGTGCAACGTAGTATGCCCCGATCCAAATACACCGGAAGGCGAGCCCGATTGCTATGACGAATATGTTGACGTCACCAATGGCGGCTGCAATTCCACTCCAAACGTATTTGGAACAATCGTAGATGGCGAGACCATCTGCGCAACAGCCGGCACATACTTGTTCACCGGTTTACAATATCGTGATACCGATTGGTACACCCTTTCGGTTGCCGAGCGCAAGACCATTACCGCTACAGCAGTTGCTGAATTCCCGATGTTAATGTACATCATTTCAGCTCCCTGCCCCGGTGGTGTCACTGCCGGCCCGTTGACCGTTCTGCCATGCTCCACCGGCGTTCTTTCCGCCGTGGTTGATCCTGGCGATTATTACATTTTCATAGGTCCGTCGGTATTTACAGGCGTGACCTGCGGAACCCCGTACTATGTTACGGCTTCCGTTACTGATCCTCCTCCTCCGCCGACAGCAGATTTCCAAGTTACCGCTCCCGGTACCTGGACTGATGGCAATACCTGCGGCGCTATCAACAATTGCACCTTGCGCGCTTCCGAAGATCAGATCTGGGAAATCACACTTCCCAATGATGGTACTTATACATTCAGCTTGTGCAATTCAGCTACCGATTGGGATTCCTATATTTACCTCGGTACGTCGCCCTGTTCCCAGGACCTGGGCTATAATGACGACGGCCTCAATTGCCCTGGCTTAATGTCCGAACTTAGAGTTACTAATCTTACCGCGGGCGTAGTTTATCTGACCGTGGAAGGTTTTAGCGACACTTATTGCGGCCCATACCAACTCGACGTTACTTACGAACCTCCGTGCGTCGTTACCTGTCCTCCTGAGGGCGTGCCCGAAGGTGAGCCGACTTGCTATGACGAATATGTTGACGTCACCAATGGCGGCTGCAATTCAGACCCAGCGGTTTTCCAGGATCTCTTTGACGGCGACGTCATTTGCGGAACTTCTGGTACATTCATGTTCACCGGCCTCAACTATCGCGATACCGACTGGTATCAGTTGACCGTTAGCGAACTCAAGACCATCAATTTCACAGTCGATGCGGAATTCCCGCTGCTTCTGTTCATCCTTGATGGTAACAATGGTTGCGCCGGCGCAATTACTCTCGCAAGTGGCACTGCAATCGAGTGCACTCCTCTTACAATTTCCACTACCGTGACCGCCGGCACCTACTGGTTGTGGGTCGGCCCGTCAGTGTTCACAGGGGTACCTTGCGGAGCCGACTATGTGGCATCCGTAACCCTGACTACTCCTCCTCCTCCTCCTCCGAACGACCTGTGCGAAAACGTGGTCCCAGTACCGTTAGTTGCTGGAACACCGTTGACCTTCACCGGTGACAACACTAATGCATTAGCAATTGGTGATTGCGCCAGCTTCTCTTCCTTCGCGAATGTATGGGAAGGCTTTACCACCACAGAGTGCCTCGACATTACAGTCGATTACTGCGGCACCACTCCTGCTTTCGGTAATGCCTGGCTGGGCATGGCAATCGATTGCCCCTGCACCGGCACTGTCCCCTACTTCTCGTTCGACGTAACAACTTGCCCCGACGGCAATGTTACTGTCGTATTCCGCCACGTTCCTGCCGGAACTTATTATTATCCAGTTATGAACGATCCCGCCACTGGCTCAGTTGGCCCGTATACACTTAATGTAAACGGTACCGCCTGCCCGCCTCCGCCTGCCAACGATCTGTGCAGCGGCGCGATTCAAATGACTGTTCCCGGCACGGAAGTCGGCTCTACAGCTGATGCTACTCTCGATTCCGAGTTCCCGACTTGCGGAACCACAATTGACGCCGCTGGTATTTGGTACAGCGTTCAAGGTACCGGCAACACCATGACTGCCTCAACCTGTAATGCTTACACTACCTATGACACCAAGATCAACGTCTTCTGCTATAGCTGCGAGACTCCGATCTGCGTCGGCGGTAATGATGATAACTGCGTTGAGTTTGGTTTAAGAAGCTCTCTTAGCTGGTGTTCCGATCCCACAGCCACCTACCTGGTTTTGGTTCAGGGTTACGGCGGCGCTACTGGTGATTTCCAACTCGATATCACCGATGATGGCGTGCCTTGCACTGGCGCCATCGTTTGCGGCGTACCGATCTTTGGCGTAAACCCGACCGAAGTTAATGGTCAGGCTGCGCCAGGTGGTTCCGCTAACCAGCTTCTTACCATTAGCAATACTGGTGACGCTCAGTTAGACGGTACTGCTTATATCACAATTCAGGCTCCATCACCGTTGCGGACTCTGCCGCCCACTCCGATTGATAACAAGGGCGCAATTTCTGCTCCTCCAACTCCGTTGAAGGTTGAAGTCCCGATGCCCCCGAAGGATCAGCGTGCGATTCTCCAGGGCGGTGATAACTGCGCCGACTTCATCGATCTCGGCAACACCGAGCCAGTCAGCGATGCTGGTACTACTGCTGGTTATGCAAATAACTACGGTCCATTTACTGCTCAGCCCGCCTGCTGGCAGGGTTCCTTCTTCGCCAATGGCTCTTGCGCCGGCCCCGATGTGACCTTCAAGTGGACTGCTCCGTATGACAGCATCTACACCTTCTCGCTCTGCGGCAGCGGTTACGATTCCGGTCTGCTTCTCTACAACTTCACCTGCCCGACCGAGCCTACCGAGGCCGACATCATCTGCGGTAATGATGACGCTTGCGGTCTGCAGTCAGAGCTCACCAACATTCCATTATTAGCCGGCCAGCAAATCCTGGTTGTTGTTGATGGTTATACTGGTGCCTCAGGCTCTTACACGCTGAATATAGCGGCCGTCGTACCTCCTCCTCCTCCTCCGGGTTGCCCCGAAGGTTCGATCGTCTCCCAGGGTCCGACTCTACCTGATGAAGCTTGGACATTTGCCACTTCTTCTGCAGAGCTTGGATATACTGCTTATGAGAGCTTCGTTGGCCTAACCGCTCACATCAACGAAGTTAAGGTATGGGGTCTCCAGCTTACATACAACGCTGGTTGGTCTTCATGCGTTGAAGATCCTGCAATGCTCCAGGTTAAGTTCTATCAGGATGCTGGCGGATTCCCCGGCGCTGAGATTGCATCTTATGATGTTTCTGTCAGCCCAGTCCAAACCGGTAATCTCTTCAATGGATGGCCGGAAGTGGAATTCGATGTTACTCTACCGGAAGAAGTCACCCTGTTCTCTGGCTGGATTTCAGTTCAGGATATCAGCGTTGACGGTTGTAACTTCCTCTGGCAGGATTCATTTGGTGGCGATATGATGTCGCTGCAATCGCCTGATGGCGGTGCGACATTTACGGTCGGCGCCTATGACCTTTCGCTGTGCTTAATGGGCACCACCTTTACTCCATGGCTCACAATCGACCAGACCTCATTCAGCGTTGCTCCTGGTAATACTACCCAGATGAACGTTATGATGAACGGTACCGGTCTCGCGGTGGGTACCTACTATGGTGCAGTCATTATTACCACCAACGAGCCTACAATTGCAGTGCACACTATCCCCGTTACCTTCCAGATTACGGGTGGCGGCACCTGCAACTATCACGTCGGTGATGCCAACAACAGTCAGGTATTCAACGGTCTTGACGTAACTTACTCAGTTGGTTACTTCAAGGGTGGTCCGCCTCCGCCGTACTCCTGCGAATGCACACCTGGTCATACCTGGTTTGTCGCTGGTGACGTTAATGCGTCCTGTTCCTTCAACGGTCTCGATGTTACCTTCATGGTGAGCTACTTCAAGGGTGGTCCGATGGTTCATGGATGCCCCGACTGCTTGCCTGCTGGCGACATTCTTCTGAACCCTGGAACGCCTGTCATTAATGCTCCTGCACAGAACGGAGCTGGCCAATAAGCAATATCCCCAAAGGATAGGGCTTACGCCTTTCCTAACATGTTTTATTAAAACAGGTTAGGATGAATAACTAAGCCGGGTCTCGCGAAATTAAGCGAGCCCGGCTTAATATTTATGGCCATTTTCGCTCAAATGACAGCCTATACTGCCAGTTTGACATGAAAATGTAACACATTTTATGATAAGCGGATAACTTTTTTTAATTGACTTTGTGGATATATTGGGGTAATATGGTAACTTGTTTTCTTGGCTGTTGGGGCGAGAACCTGATATAAGGAATTTCGGATGCTAGGTATTATTGAAAACAAATTCATCATTGGGCGAGACGAGTTTTTCCCGTTCTCAGCCGAAATGCACTATTTTCGAGTTGAGAAGCGTTATTGGTCCATCTGTTTTGAACGGATCAAGAAAGCCGGCTTCAGAATCATCTCAACTTCTGTTCCCTGGAACCTCCATGAAGTTCATCCCGGAGAGTTCGATTTCAGGGGAATTAATGGCCCTGAAAAGGATCTCATCGTGTTCCTGGAACTCTGCCGGGAGTTTGGTTTTAAGGTTATCTTAAGACCGGGACCCTGGATCAAGGCCGAATGGTCTAATGGCGGCTTACCGCAGTATATCTTTACTGATGAGGCCGTTGTTGCTCGCGATCAAAAAGGCGAACTGGTTATGGCCAAAAACGGCCCCGGAGTGCCCGAAAGTTACCAGCCAAGCTATCTGCATCCGAAATATCTGGGGCACGTCAAACGGTACCTCGGCGGATTAATCGAAGTCATACAGAATTATATTTTCCCCAAAGGACCGGTTTTTATCATGCAGCTTGATGAAGAGTTAAGCTTTGGGGGAAATAGCGGACCCTTTGCCGCTGATTATAACATCCAGATTATCGGGGAATATTATCATCAGTTTCTCGAGGAAAAATATAAAACGCCCGACAAGCTTCCCGAGGCTTACGGTAAGAAAAATAAAAGTTTTGCGACACTCGAACCACCCACCGGAATTGAAACCAAAAAGCCCGAGGATTTGGTCAAGTATTTCGACTGGCTCGATTTCAAAGGTCAGGTGCTTTCCAAATATATTCAGGCCATGAAGGAGCGTCTTGAGGGGTTGGGAGTCGGCTGTCTGTTTGCCATCAATCTATCCTGGACCGACGATTTTAGCCTTCCCGCCGATTGGAATACTCTGGCCGGCGAAAAAATGCTGTTGGGAATGCAGGTCCCCGATCCTAAAGACTACTGCCGCCTGGGCCGTAATCTGCGCTACCTGGGAAGTAAAACCGGATTTTCCTGGACGCCGCAACTTTATGCCGGTTACCCTACCGAAAACGTAGATCGCCATCCGGCTGAGCCCAAAAACGCAGCCGCCATGAACACCAGGTATCATAGATATCTGATAGTCAGTTCTCTGGCTGCCGGACTCAAAGGGATGAATCATTATATGTTCGTGGGACGAGATCACTGGTTGGGTTCGCCACTCGGTTTCGATGGCACGGTCAATGAAAACTACGAAATGGTCCGCAAAGTCAGTGTCGCGCTGGAACACATCGGCATAAATACCGCCAAACCGGTTTCGCGAGTCGGAATTGGCTATCACAAGCCTTATCTCATGCAGCATCATCTTGGGATGACTGGCCAGTTCTCCTATATCTACGATCTAATCGGTCAGACCATGAACCCTCTGGGGTTAGACCTGATGAATATCAAATATGATTATTCCGTTGTCGATATCGATTCCGAAAATTCGCTTGAAGACAAAGACTTGTATTTTATTCCCACTGCCGAATACATGGGGCAAAAAAGCCAGGAGATGATTCTAAAGGCTATTCAGGGCGGGAAAACGGTAGTGTTGGTGGGCCTTCTTCCCAAATTTGATGATCAGTTCAATCCTTGCCGCACTCTGGCCAAAGGACTGGGAATGTCCACTACGCTTGATTGGGAGCCCTGCAATGTTGCCTGGGATAAAAATACTATTAGAGCTATCCGCTATGGTTTTATCTCATCGCATGGCTCGGAGAAGGCTTTGGCGAAATCCGGCACCAAGGTACTGGGAGCATCCAAGAAGGTTGGAAGCGGAACTGTTTATTTATTTACTTTCGATATCTCGCCCAAGCTCGAGCCTGGTAAACTCGATATGCTCCAATCGATATTAAGCGCCCAAAAGATTACATCACCGGTAGCTACATCCGACCCCAAGGTCGATCTCATAGCGCAGGTCAACGATAAGGGAGTCA
Source organism: uncultured candidate division Zixibacteria bacterium (assembly GCA_963801605.1). Taxonomy (GTDB): domain Bacteria; phylum Zixibacteria; class MSB-5A5; order UBA10806; family UBA10806; genus UBA10806. The sequence goes on along the minus strand of CAWDFP010000006.1, from coordinate 256,026 downwards.
TACTATACCTGGTCAATACCGATACCACCTTCACGGCGCCTACCAGCGAGTTTTCAAAGAAGGTTGTGATCTCGGTGGATCTGCCTGCTTTGGGGATTCGGGCCGCCAAGGTTAAAATGTATGATGTCCTTGATGACCATATTCATGATGTGACATCCAAGGATCTCAAAGAGGGGATGGTCTTTTCGGTCGGTTACCACGACGCCCGGATTTTGTATATTCCGAAGAAGTAATATTCCGGTTAAAATTAAAAATGCCGCCCGGTCTTTCAACCCGGCGGCATTTTTTTCTTTAGAGATTATTTATTTTCAGCACCTCGAATACCCGCACTCCGGGCAGAGAATGCAGCCCGATTCCGCTTTGAGGCCGGAACCGCAGTCGGGGCAGATTAATGCTTTAAGATCGTTTTCGGATTTGCGGCCCTTGCCGTTGCCGAAATGCTTCTGCAAAATCTTGGCGATCGCATCCGGCACCGAACGAATCAAGCCGCCCGCGCCGAAAACCGGCGTATCGCCGCCTATGCCGCGAAGCTGATCGATGATCTCCTCGACATCAACTCCGCTGCGTAACGATAGCGAGATGAGCCGGCAGATCGCCTCGGTGTCTGCCATAGTGTCATATCCCGATTTGCCGATCTGCGCGAAAACCTCGAATGGCCTGCCGTTGAATGTGTTTATCGTCACATACAAATTGCCAAAACCGGTTTTAATCTTGCTTGTGATTCCCTGGAGCGCCTCCGGACGGTCTTTGACAATTCCTTTTTCAGCCTCAGTTGCAGTGCCGCTCTCGCTTTGCTTGGTGGAGAGAACCTGGTAAGCGCGGGAACCATCGCGATAAATTGTGACGCCTTTGCAGTTGAGATTATAAGCCAACTCGTAGGCCGTTCGAACATCATCAACAGTGCTCTCTCGGCGCATATTGATTGTCTTGGAAACTGCATTCTCGGTATGCCGTTGGAACACCGCCTGCATCTTGATATGCCATTCAGGGGTGATATCGTGGGCGGTCACGAATACGTTCTTAATCTCCTCAGGAATCTCTTCGAATCCGGCGATTGAGTTATTCTCGGCGATTCGTTCCATCAGGCGATCCGAGTGAAATCCCAACTCCTTAGCCTTGGAATCGAATATCGGATTGGTTTCGATAAGCTTGGTATTGTCCATCACGTTTCGAACATAGCTGACCGCAAAAATCGGCTCAATTCCCGATGAGCATCCGGCGATTATCGAAATTGTGCCGGTCGGCGCCACGGTCGTGACTGTGCTATTGCGTCGATGTTTGGCCGGGGAGAGGCCCTTACCGCTAAAAACCGATTTCTCCCAATTGGGGAAATCGCCGCGGGTTTCGCCAAGCTCCATACTGGCCTTATCAGCTTCGGTTTCGATGAACTCCATAAGCTGATCGCCGAGCTTCAAGGCATCGTCGCAGTTGTAGGGGATATCGAGCATGATCAGCAGGTCTGCCCAGCCCATCACGCCCAACCCGATACGGCGGTTGTTGCGAGTGGCCTGGCCAATTTCCGATAGCGGGTAACGGTTTTGCTCGATAACATTATCGAGAAAATGAACCGCCTCATGAACAACTTCCCTGAGTTTATCCCAATCGATCTCGTTGCGAAACATCTTTGAGGTATCCGACGGATCAACCACTGCCCGGACCATCTTGGCAAGATTGATGGAGCCGAGATTGCAGCTCTCGTAGGGAAGGAGAGGTTGTTCGCCGCAGGGATTGGTGGCCTCCACCAAACCTACTTTGGGCGTGTTCTCCGTGGCATTGATGCGATCGATGAATATCACTCCCGGTTCGCCGGTGCGATGAGCGTGGTCGATTATGGCCTGAAATACCTCGTTGGCGTCAAACGTTTGAGGCTTGCCGTCAAGGACGTACTGCCGGCCGGTTCGAGGATCGAGTAACGGGTATGATGTCCGGTTTTTAACAGCGCGCATAAACTCGTCTGTTACAGCAACCGAAATATTAAAATTGTTCAGTTCGTTTAAATCATCTTTGCACTTGATGAATTCCATGATATCGGGATGATCGACTCGCAATATCCCCATATTGGCGCCGCGCCTGGTGCCGCCCTGCTTGACAGCCTCGGTGGCCGCATTGATGACTTTCATAAAACTGACCGGCCCGGATGCTACACCGGATGTTGAAGCGACAACTGAATTTTTAGGTCTGAGACGAGAAAACGAAAAGCCGGTGCCGCCGCCCGATTTATGAATCAGCGCCGTATTCTTCACGGTCTCGAAAATGGAATCCATCGAATCGCCAATCGGCAGAACAAAGCAGGCTGAAAGCTGCCCTAACTTTCGTCCGGCATTCATAAGCGTTGGCGAATTAGGCAGGAATTCCAATTTGGCCATAATCCGATAAAAGGTTTTGGCAGTTTCCTCTATCTCCGCCGGAGTTGCCCCGAAATTAGTATCGGCTTCCGCAATGGTAGACGCTACCCGAATGAACAGCTCTTCGGGTGTTTCGACCACCTGCCCCTGGTCGTTCTTGGTCAAATAACGCCGCCTCAATACCGCCAGGGAATTTGGCGTTAGTTGCGGCTTTATGTCGACCTGTAACTTTTCCAATTCTCTTCCTCCCTCCATATAATACGCGTAATTGCGCGTCCTTCTAAGACTCGAATTCAAAAGTGGCCGATTTGGTTCCCTCGTCTATCTTGAAGTCTCCGAATACGATAGGGGCTTCTTTCTGCATGATTCTCAGCATTTCCAGGGCGATTTCCCTGATCTCCCAATGGGCTCTCGGATGAGTCCGAACGCAGAAAAAGTGACGAAGCTCCCGGAAATTGGCGGTTATAACAATCTGAGATACGGTGGCGTTGGGAAGTACGTAACGGGCATCCTCGGGTGGTACGCCGGAATCCAGGAGACGTTCATAAAGCTCGTAGCTGTTGAGGATGGCTTTTTCATAAGCTGAGGCTGCGTCCTCGGAGCTATTGGACATCCTGGCGTTTCTAATCGTTTCCGGAAGCACGAAACGGAAATCCGTCGTTTTTTTACGGCCAGGCTTATCGGCATAGACCACATAACGCTGGCTCTCCTGTGATGGGGAGATGAAGCGATGCCTGACAAGCTCATGCGTGAATACTCTGGAGCCGCCTTCTATTCGAAATGTAGCGCTGGAATGCTCTAATACAGAGAAGTGCTTTTTAAGCAGAATTTTCTTAATGAGCTCCTCTGTTGATTTTGGAGGATCATATCTGTAGAAGGAGAGATAACAGGTGCGGCAAGCCCGCTCAATAATATCCTCGGCTCCGGGAGTTATCGCCATCAGCTCCACAGAAACCTTAGATATGTTTGGGCTGTTTGGCCCGGTCACGCTGTTCTTCTCAGGGATTTTTGACAAAATGATTAAAACCTCCCCCAAAATACAAACTCTTCTCTATATCAATTGTAGACTGAACTACCTCATTCCGATCCAAACTTAATCGGCCCATTCCGCAATGGCAACGGAGCGCCTATTAAATCACAGCGGCGCATTTCTGTCAAGAATAATTTCTTCCAATTTTATAAAAAAATACAACATGTTGTGCCTCAATGCATTTCAATACACTATATATCGTGGTAAGTCCATTTCATTGGGCCTTATTGCGGCTTGACATTTTTAGCGATCATCGTAAATTGTTGTCAGTAAATAGAAAAGGAGCACTAATGAAATCCCCGACTCTTTTGCTGGTATTTTCCCTCTTTATATCCGTTTCATCAGCCATAGCCTCAGATAATTATCTGATTGCCGTGCCTAATAATGGTACCCAAACGCAATCTGCCATTAAAGGCTTTCCCGGTTACTATTGGGGTACGACAATCGATAAAGTCTTTTTGGACGGAGGAGAGCGGGAGCTTGCCTGGCTGGATAATTATAATATAACATATCAGGCATTTAGTTTTAATGATGAAACCTCGACTCTATTTCTTTGTTACATTAGATCTCAAAACGATATAACAAATCCCACGGAAACGATATTTTCCGGACCCGGCTATGTTATAACCAGGAGTCCGATTGGCAGGGCCTCATTCTGCCGACGATTAAATCTTCGAGCGATGCCTCCCGACGGAATAAACGATCCTGGAGAATCAATATTGTCGTACAACTCCCGAATCGATACTTTGATTCATCATGTTAATCAAGATTCGATAGTATCATACCTGAATAAATTATCGGGCAACTCTCCCATTCAAATTAACGGCGGAATTGATACAATCCATACCAGATATTCTTATGTACCGGATAATATTCTGGCGGCGCAATATCTCAAAGAGACTCTGGAGCGCTATGGATATCAGACCGCGTATCACAAGTTCTACAAGGGGACCGGACGACATGTAGCCGCTTACGGTCCCAATAAAGCCTGGTTTGTATCGGAGGGTTCGGAGGCGTTTCGCACTATTGATGGCGGTGCGAACTGGGTCCTGATGCCCGACAATACCGCCAATGCGCTCTGGGGTGTTGAAAACAGCGGCCCCGACTCTGTCTGGATCAGCGGCAACATCGGTACTATCAAATTTTCATCCGATGGCGGTCAAACCTTTACTCCCCAGCGAGCCAATACCAATGGGTTTCTTTTTGGAATAAATTTTATAAATAACACTACCGGTTGGATTGCCGCCGATACCGGATTGGTGTTACATACCACTAATAGCGGTGCCAACTGGATCCGTCAGACCACTCCGTCCTTATCGAGATTTTATGACATCTGTTTTGTAGATTCATCCTACGGTTGGGCGGTAGGGCAAAATGGAACCATTGTGCATAGCACTGATGGCGGTACAAATTGGTCCGAGCAGATTTCGAATTCATTACAGCGTCTTTACGGAGTTGCTTTCACCAACAGAAATGTTGGCTGGGTAGTCGGATGGGAGGGTATGGTACTTCATACCACCGATGGTGGCGAGAATTGGGCGGCGGTCAACCTCTGGTTGAATACGCGACTTTATCACGTGGCATTCACGGATTCATTACATGGTTGTATCGTTGGTTGGGGTGGCAAAGTATTTACTACTATCGATGGCGGTTTAAATTGGAACGCCATGCCTGCTCAATTGAATTGGAACTTCTACGGCGTTACATTTTCCGATAGCCTGACCGGATATGCTGTGGGCGATCTTACAGTCACCAAAGACTACCGATGGCGGAGCAACCTGGTTTAGCCAGGCTGGCGGTGTTGAAACCTCATGGCGCAACGTCGTGGCAACCAAACTTGGCACTACAGAACCTAACCAGCAGGTTATCATCTGCGGCCATTTCGATGATACCTCTGAGTTGCCTCTCAATCAGGCGCCCGGTTCCGACGATAACGGCTCCGGCGCGACCGGTGTTATAGAGGCCGCCAGAGTTTTGGCTCAAAAGGATTTTAAGAAGACGGTCAAGTTTTGTCTATGGACCGGCGAAGAGCAGGGATTATTTGGTTCGGCTCAATATGCAGCCGACGTCGCTGCCAGAGGCGATTCCATAATGGGAGTCTTCAATTATGACATGATTGCATTTGACGGTAACAACGATAATTCGATTGAGCTGCATTGCGGTACCATGCCATCGTCACTGACACTCGGCAATTTATTCCAGGGCGTAGTCAATGATTACGGTATATCGCTCTCTCCTGAAATACTGACTTGGAATTCCACCGATCGCAGCGACCACGCCTCGTTCTGGGATTACAATTATCCGGCCATGCTGGGGATCGAGGATTTTGGAAATGATTTCAATCCTTACTATCATACCACTAACGACAACATGACTCATATCGATACGCTGTTATTTACAAATTATGTCAAAGCCGCTACCGCTTCCGTTGCCACCCTGGCTATAATTGATACCACCAGCGAGAGCGTACCGGAAAACGGGGAAATTCCCAGCGCATTTGCATTGCATCAGAATTATCCCAATCCCTTCAACGCCGAGACGTCGATTTCCTTTTCGATTACCGCCCAATCTGATATAAATCTGTCGATCTACGATCTATTGGGCCGCAAGGTAGCTACGCTTCTAAGCGGCCCCCTTGATGCCGGCACTCATTCTGTCACCTGGAATGCGGGTAAATTTGCCTCCGGCGTTTATCTCTGCCGTCTGCAATCCGGCGATAAGAGTGTTTCAACGCGGATGCTTTTGTTAAAATAAAATATTCTTGGAGCAAAAATAAAGTGCCGTCAGGTTTTAACACCTGACGGCTTTTTATATTTAAGTATATGGTTAATACCTTTGATTGGCTCAATTAAAAACTCTTAACCCATACCTCGTAATTTACTTCGTCATCTTGAAAATTGAGATCACACCAGCCCTGTCTATCGGTTTGGGGTTTGTAATATGAGGCTGGGTTTGCATATTGAGACGAACCAGCTCATCGGCCATTATCTCGAATTTGGAATCGTCAATGCCAAGATCGGTAAAAGTCAACAATCGTCCTATCGATGCCAGCCATCCTTTCATAGCATCGATACTGAGTTGGGCGGCGTGTGTTACATCCTCCGTGTCGAACGATAGACCAAATACATTCTGGCCAAGTTCTACGAACTTATCCGGACGGGCCGGCATGGTGTAATCCATCAAAGCGGGGAGAAGCAACGCCAGGCCCCGTCCATGGCTGATATCATAATGCGCGCTGATCACATGCTCAAGCGCATGCAGCGGAAACGATCCGCCGCGGCCGGAGTTAATAAAACCCGAAAGCGCCACGGTTGAACTCCACGAAAGATGCGTTCGCGCTTCAAGATCGTTGCCGTTACGCATCGCTCTCGGAAGATATTTAATGACAGTCCTGATAACGGATTCCGAAAATCGATCCTGCAAGTAAGCCTCTGATGTCCCGGTAAAATAACTCTCGATAACATGCGAGATGATATCCACTCCGCCATCGGCTGTATAGTCCGGCGGGCAGGAGAATGTAAGCTCCGGATCTACTATTGATGCGGTTGGAAATAGGGCTGTTCCCCAGATACCGGTTTTCTCATGGGTTTCCCAATTGGTAATGACACCACCCGAATCGGCCTCGCTGCCAGTGGCCGCCACCGTAGGGATACAGATGATAGGCAAAGCTTCGGTAATCTTTTTCTTGGGCTGGCTCGGGACAGTATAGACATAATCCCAAATCGAGTAACCTGTTTTGGCGGAAACAGCAATTCCTTTGGTAGCATCCATAACCGATCCGCCGCCGAGTCCGATAATCATATCGCATCCATTTTCGCGCGCCAGGGCCGCGGCCCTATCGCAAGTGGTATGCCTGGGATTGGGCTCAATCCCCTCGAATACGACCGAACCTATATTCGATTTTTTTAATAGATCCGATACTTTATCTATAATGCCAAGTCTTCTCATGGAGCCCTGGCCGGTTACAATCAATGCCTTTTTTCCAATCGGCTGAAGATATTTCCCCACATTATTAATTTTGCCGGGCCCAAAGTAGATTTTTGTTGGAAGATTAAAATCAAACGGTAACACGTTTCCTCCTGTCCCTTTTCGAATTATACTGCCTGGCCAAGTATAATTATTTTAAGCCTCGTGGGCAACTCAAGCCGAAAAACTAAGCCAAATATGCGAAAAGGAGAGTAGCGCTGGTCCCCGATTCAAATTGCCTTATAAGAATTCGGCTTTATCCCCGTCTTACAAACTCGTACATGGCGATTCCGGCCGCTACGGCAGCATTAAGCGATTCCACCCGCCCACTCATCGGTATTCGTAGAATTTGATCGGCCATCTTTGAAATTTCTCGGCTTACTCCCGAAATTTCCGCTCCTACCACAAGAGCAGATTTGATAGCAGGTTTTACGCTTTTCAGGTCGATGGTGGCCTCGGCGGAGAGTGCATAAATCTTATGCGACATTTTGAGTTTTCCAGCGATATCTTCATGGCCAAGATGATTGGCGACCGTTAGATGAAACAATGCCCCCTGAGCAGCCCGAACAGTTTTAGGATTAAAAATATCGGCCGAACCGGGTGTGGTTACAAACCCTCCAAATCCGAATGCCGCCGCAGTTCTGATCATGGTACCAAGATTGCCCGGGTCCGATACCCCATCGGCAATCAGGATTCTATTTTTGGGAATAAGAGCGCCAGGATCGTTACGAGGGATTTTAATAACCGCCAATATCCCTTGAGGCGTATCTGTGGTAGCCATCTTGTCGAAAATTATCCGGTTGACGGTCTCAATCGGCATTCTATGTCTTGAGGCGGTATCGATTAAGGAATTAAGATCGCCCGAATCGGCGGCTTCATGGCTCACTATAATTACCTGGATTTCCCAGCTCGATTTAAGTAATTCCTCGATTACGTGAATCCCTTCGGCAAGAAACAAACCGTATTCCTTGCGGTATTTTCCGTGGGCCAGTGAGCTGACTTTTTTTATTTCATTTTGATTCATCCGCTTGCTTTAAGGCTCCTTAAGAGCTAATATCCTATTTATGATGCGAGCATTTTGGGCCGTTTCTATATCTATCTGCCTGGCCTCGGTGGCTATTGCCGAAAATTACACTACCGGCAAGATAATCATAAAACCCGATTCCAGTCCAGCGGAATCGCATCAGGTTTATTCCTCCAGTCCGGGCATTAGTCTGGCAGTCTCTGGCGGCGGCGCCCGCGGATTGGCGGTAATCGGCATTTTGAAAGTACTGGAACGGGAGCATATCAGAATAAAATGCGTAGCGGGTGTCTCTATAGGCAGCATTGTTACCGGCTTATATGCCTGCGGTTACTCGCCGGAGGAGATTGAACAAATCGCCTATCAGGTAAATTGGGGAGAAATTCTATCTCCCAGCCCAACAAGGAAAACTTTGCTTACCACTCAAAAGGGCCAGGCGGAAAAAAGCCTCTTCAACCTTCGCTTTCAGAACTGGAAACCGGTCATTCCGCAAGCGATTACATCCGCTCAAAAACTAAGCCAGCTTTTAGAAAGGTTAACTGCGCGCGGAGGTATCCGTTCCAGCATAAGTTTTGATTATCTAAATCCCCCCTTGCGCGTGAGTCTGCACTGATCTTCTGACGGGGGAGAAAGTGGTTCTGTCATCTGGAAGCCTCAGCGAGGCTCTTCGCGCCAGTATGGCGGTACCGGTTGCCTTTACGCCGGCCGAAATCAGCGGACGATTATTAGTTGATGGCGGCCTGGTTGATCCAATTCCTGTCGATATCGCTATCGAGACCGGAGGACATCCGGTGGTTGCGATCAATGTCTCGTCAGATCTGCTGCCTCAAACGCAAATCAATGATATTGTCGGTATCGCCGATCAGACGACAACGATCATGGCGATGGACAAGAAGCGCGTCTCGCTTGCCATGGCCGATCTATCTATTGCTCCGGATCTTCGAGGCTACGCCGCCACGGATTTTGCGCATATCGACAGCTTGATAACAATCGGAGAACGAACGGCCGAGGCCGCCATTCCCGCCATAAAAGAGCTTCTTACGAGTAAAAGCGTTGTTCAAATTAACGAACCTTTTTATAATATCTCCAAAACAGGCATTTACGATCTTACATCATTGCCCAAGACATTTTTCGATGCCACGTTTACCGATTCAGCGAGGCTATCGCAGGACGAGATTAAATCAAATCTCGAAAAGGCCTGCGCGTCAGGCTACCTTCAAAGCGCCTGGGCCGAGATAGAATCCGATTCATCCGGCGCCGTGCTCAATTATCATTTACGGGATTATCCCAGGATTAAATCCGTTTCCTTTATGGGCGCTCATACCTTTACACCAGATCAGCTTTATGGTCTTGTAACCAGCCGACCCGGAGCAGTTCTCAATACCAATAAATTGGAAAGCGACAAAAGGGCTATTGAGGATCACTATCTTAAATCAGATTTTACTCTCGTCAGAGTTAATCCGGTGTTCGACTCCTTAGCGGGCGTTCTTGCATTTAAGATAGACGAAGGTCAGATCAACCGCATTGTTATCGAGGGAAATGAGAAAACCAGAAACTGGGTTATTAGCCGTCATTTGCATTTTAAGCCCGGCGATGTTTTTCGTCAGAGCAAGGGTGAAAAAATGGTTGACGAGCTTTACGGAACCGGCCTTTTCGAAACTGTCAAGATGGTGGCTGTCCCCGATACAACCGGTATCACCCTGGAGCTCAAGGTAAGGGAGAAGCCCTATAACTTTATTCGCGGCGGTGCTCGATATGATCTCGAATATAACGCCCAGGCTTTTGTTGATTTTGTAGCTGATAATATTATTGGCGGCGGGCAGGAGGCTTACCTTTCGGCCAATATTGGCGAGAAAAAAAGATCGATTTCGGCGAATTTCCGATCCGATAGAATTCTCCAAACCCTTTTTACCAATTCATTCTCAGTTGACTATACCGAATTCAAGCGCAACAGATATGTAGCACATAAATATGACGGCTACTCCAAGCAGAACTCTTATGGAATCAAAATGGCTCCGGGACGGCAATTTCCGCAGCTTGGAATGATTTCTATTGTGGGACAGTTGCGCCAGATCGATTGGGACGAGCCGGGAAAGATCGTACGGGGGAAATTCACCAAGCTGAGCGTCGGGTTTGAATCGATAGTGGATACCCGTGATGCCATCAGCTTTCCCCAAACGGGGAAATATCATTATTTCAACCTGCAAATTGCCAGCGACCTGCGTAACGATAAAACCGCCTATACTCGTTTTGAGACAACGCTTGAGGCCTATTATAAAATTACCAAAAGGCTGAACTTCCATCCCAAAATATCGCTGGGAGCTTCCAGCGATTTTATGCCGTTTTTTGATGAGTTCTCATTGGGAGGGCAGGAGAGTTTTCTGGGGCTTTATCAGGATGAGGTTCTGGGAGATAAGCTGGTGGTTGGTTCGCTGGAGCTTCGGCAAAAAATTGGAGACCGCTTCTTTGTTCTGGCCCGCTACAATGCCGGAAATATCTGGGATAATCTCGAAAGAGTTCGCCTCTCAAAGATTATTCACGGAGGTGGAGTGGGAATCGGCCTTAAAACCCCCATCGGGCCGGTTGAAACCTGGTATGGACGAACCAGCACGGGGCTCGATCTATTTTATCTTGATATCGGCTATAGCTGGTGATGATTTGCCGGGCAACAAGAGTCCTTTATGGCACCCTGACTTATCCCCAAATCGTCTTAAGGAAATCATCCAATATCCCGTTGGCAATAAACATATCAATGGCCTCTGATGTTGAGTCTCTGTCCAGGCCCCAGATAGATATTTTCTGATCGGTAAAATCCTTATCGAGCTGAATGAAGTATCGATTGTCCTTTGATAGATAAACGGGAAGCTTTTCCACCATCGTTCCCGCCACCAAATTAACCCCCGGTCCGCCAATGACAATTGTTGGGCAAACCTGAATCAATTTGTCGTGCTCGTATAAAGCATCAGATATTACCAGGCATTTTCTAAAGGGATGGCCGCCAAAGTAAGTTGATGATTCAATCGCTTTTTTAAGCGTATAGGCTAACGGCCTGTCGGCTTCCTCCGGCTCGATATCCATGCCTACCACAATTAGCAGGGTCTGATTAACATCAATTTCCATAAATCATTCTTAGGAGCGGCTGGCTCTCATTGTCAATTTTTTTGTTTTTGATTATCAATTTTGGTTCCAGTCCTGAACGAATTTTAATTTTGCATGTCGATATGGTTTATTTTCGGCAATGATTGATATCAAAAATTTGGCCGCTAAAGAAAGCGGTCGGGCTAATAGTAACCCGACCGCCAGAAGAATCTATGATCTCTAAATTGAAATTCTATTATCTCATCCTGTTTAACTGATTTTGAATTTCCAAATCTTCCGGATGACGTCTTGTCCAATCGACCATCAAAGCTTGGGCCATTTGCATGTTTCCCATACGGGCTGTCAGGTCGCGATAAAGCCTGAAAGCTATGGCGTTATCGGGTTGAAGCCCATACGCGATCCGATATTTTTCCAGAGCTTCTGGTAGCATATTATTATGATAATAAAATACTCCCAGGAATTGATGGTACAATATAATATCCGGCCACTCTTCGCATACGGCTTTCAGGTTTTTAATGCCCAGCGATTTGACCGAATCTGCCATAGCCTTATTGCCCATCTGATTATACGTATCCTCTAGATCCATATAGTTCTGATGGTAGTAAGGAATCAGCTTAATGCCCATCCAGAGACGGCTTATAGCCATGGCTGTATCGCCTTTGGCTTTGTATGCATCGGCAAGCTCGGAGAATCTTTCCGGGAAGGTCGTCGTCAAACCGACATTATTCTCATCTTTATAGCTATGGATATCGTCAAGCTCTCGATAATGATATACCTTGGTCACCAATGAATCGGCCACCGGCAAATCGAGACGTGGTTTGCTTGTATCCGGGTCGACCTGCATGACGATTCCCATGCGAATAAGGCGGCTGTCGAGAGTCCAACGGTTGGATGTTGGCACCGAACTCGAGAAATAAATCGGGACATCGTTAATATTGGAAATCGCTATCTGTTCGATCATTTGATCCTGTACCCTGATAATCTGGCCGGTCCGCGGGTCCTGTTCGGCGGTGAGATAGCGCATTTGTTTTCTGATGGTATCATTAAACTTCTTGGCCGGCCTATAGTAAATGATCGAGCCTCGTCTGGCAGCGGGTATCCAGGATATCTGGTCGTCATCTAAATTCATCTTAATGCCCATCTGGTGCTTGAGCTGAAGAATATACCAATCGGTATTAAGAAGACTCAGATTCACCACCCGAACATCCTTACGAACATTCTCGACTTCCTGCAGATACCAAAGAGGAAAGGTATCGTTGTCGCCGTTGGTAAAAATGATCGAATTGGGTTTACACGATTGCAGTATGTTCCAGGCATAATCGGCGGGCGCAAAGTCCTCGGAACGATCATGGGTATGATAATTGGCGAAACCCGCATTCAACGGCATAACAAGTAAAAGAACGCTGGCTACACCAAATCCAATATATCTGAATAAATTATTGCGCTGATCATGGGTATATTTCAGTTTTTCTCCCAAAAAGTACATAACTGCCGCCATACCCACCCCGATCATGGTCGCAAATACTACAAACGCCGGAGTGTAGAAATAATCTCTTTCTCTGACCTCCAGCGGTATCAATTCTCCCGGATTGTTGGGGTCGGGCTTGGTGCCATCGGAAAAATTAAGGTACAAAATTAACAACAGCGAACTGATAATAAATATCATAAACAGAAGTAACATGGGATGCGCTCGGTATTTCTTAAGGGCATAATAGAGTCCTACCATTGTACCGAGGATGCCAAAGGCGAAAATTGCCAAATTAATAGTGGTTGCCAAAGCAAGGCCCTTTGTATCGTCCGTTTGCCCGGTCCAGTTGATAGAAGTGTATTGACCCCAGAAATACCCGCCAAATCCCATGTTTTGGTATCGTCCAAACTGGTGCGATAAGGATGCGCGCCGGTAAAGCATCCGCGTGATCATCGATTCCTGACCGTATTGTTTACGTTCAACATAAGATTCAAAACGGCTGAAATTTGTGGGGTCATTTTCGTTTATCGAGGGATGCTGCGCCGCTCTGATGGGAATATACAGGTGAGTCGAATAGCCAACCACGCCGGCTATAAAAAGGGCAAATGCCAGCGAATAATTAGCTCTGCCATGACGCCCGCTAACTCTTTGACGATTAGCCATATATCCGGTAAAGATGGTTCCGAGAATCATTAAGGCTACCCAGATCCAGTAGGATTTATCGTCCACCCAGGAAATCACCATGCCGATCATAAAATAGACTGGTACGGCCAGCGAGAAGAAAATTGCCCAGGTAGCCCAGAATAACGGATCTTTAAGCTTCTCTTTATCGACAATTATAAAAAACAGGAACAATGCCGGCGTGAGCAAGAAGACTGTCAGGTGAATACCGACCGAAAGGAATAGTAAATATGCGATAAGGACTAATAACCTGTCATTTCCGCCTTTTTCCTTCTCATCTGCCCATCTGATAGTCAAATATACGATCAGCATCATGACTATCATTGTAACGCCATACACCTCAGTTTCAACGGCGCTGAACCAATATGTGCTGGAGAAAGTCAACAAAAGTGCTGATGAAAGCGCTCCGATCCTGATGCCTATTTGACCCAATAAAGCCGGGCCGCTGGAGACAAAAGGCAATCGTTGCGAAACGCGAACTACTATTAAATAGCATACCCAAACCGTGAGAGCCGAACTTAGAACCGACATAAAATTGGTTCGCTGGGCAATATTTGAAAACATGTTCAGCATGATAAATAATCTGCCAAGTATAACGAAGAAAGGAGTGCCGGGCGGATGAGGGACGCCTAATGTTTTGGCGCAAGCGATAAATTCGCCGCAATCCCAAAACGACAGCGTGGCGGCCATGGTTTTAAAATAAATTATAAAAGGAATAATAAAGCTAAGTGCCCCAATAAGGATTCCCACATTCCTTAAAATCTTATCATTGCTGCTAAATTGATTATTCATGCGCCTCCTTAAATATCAAACCACTCAACATAGTCACCGAGCACAGTTTTGTCAATTTTTAATTCTCCGGCTTAAGAAAGGTTCCCCGCCTGTCGACATCATAATAGGAGTCAATTTAATTTGGAGGAAATATGTTGGCATGGTGCGTTATTCTATTTATCCTCGGGGTTCTAGCCTTTCTGGATACCTTCTTTGGCTATGGCGAAATTTTCCGCCGGGTCGATTCCGTTATTTTCATGCTCATTTCACTTGGCCTTCTGGTTCGGACCAGTATGAAAATGAAAATTAAAAGAGTCGAAGGCCTTATTGCCAAAGTTACCGATCTTGAGGAAGAGCTTACCCGATTTAAGGCCAGTACTGCGGCCCAGCAGCGTAAGCCTGCCGAGAAAGAATCTGCTCACTAACCGATTTTCCCCGGGGCGGTAAGTTGCAGTAACCGTTGTCTGGCAAGCTCTGTAGCCGGTCCATTGGGAAAAGACTCTAATATTTTATCATAAGCAGCCTTGGCGCTGCCGTATGTGGCTGCGTCCTGCATGTAAAGATCGCCTAATCCTAAATAAGCGCGATCGATATAAAGCCCGTCGGGGAATTTTTCTATATATCCCTTAAAAGCATCAATAGCGTTTTGCCGTATTCCTGCATTGGCAAATGCATTCGCAGCATAAAACGCGGCTTGCTCGGCAATCGGCGAATTTTCAAAAATAGTATCAGAAAGAATAGCCGCAGTTTCCAGCGGTTTTCCAAAAAGCTGAGCTTTCATAGCCAAAGCGAATTTGGAAAGAAAGCTTTGGTTAGTCGAATCCTCCCCGCTTAAAGAGATGACGTCAATCCTAATCAAGGCATCGTTAGCATGATCGCCTTGGGGGTACTGCCTGATAAGCGCCTTGAACTCCTCGCCGGCGTCTTTGAAATTACCTCTATAGAACGTCATCTCGCTTAATAAAAACGCCGCCTTTTCCATACTGCTATCAGGCAACTTGCCCGAGACAACTTGCTTAAGGAGGTTTTCGCCGGCAAGAAGGTCGTCCTTCTTGAGATAACAAACCGCCATTTCGAGCCAGGCCCGGCCCTGTAGACTTATATCCTGGGCGTTTTGCTGTATGTTATTCCAGATCGCCAGGGCCGAATCGCAGTCGTTTTTATTTTGAGCATAAATCAGGCCACGCATATAACCGGCGTCATCCCTGATATGAAAATCCGACGCTTTCGTTAAAGATTCGAATCCGGCCAGGGCTTGATCTACCAGGCCCGCTTTTAATTGAGATTTAGCCTTTATCGAAAGAGCTAATTCTTTATATGAGCCTTTTTGAGTGACCCTAAGATAATCGTCCGCCGCGCTGATTGCAGTGCCATATACCTTGGAATCATAAGCGCGAGCGGCAAACTTGACAAGCGCCTGACCATCGTCATTCTGTTTGGCGCTGATAGTTCGATAGCATTCCAGGGCTTTATCCATTTCATTTTGCTTGATATAAAGATCCCCCAGGATTTCATATAACTCGGTATGGTTGGGGGTTTCCTTGATTTTGGCTGAAACCGCATCGATAATTTGCCCGGGATTATCGGTATCCTCAAGATATCCCCTGATTTTTAGGGTGACGATACCGATTTGAGACGGATCAAAAAGCACCTGGGTAATATATTCCCCGATCGCCTTTGGATAATCTCTTTGAGTTTCATAAAGATTAGCAAGTTCCGGCGCAAATGCCGTGGGACGGCTTAAACTTTGTCTTCCCTTTTGAAAGATATCAATTGCCGATTCATACAAACCATAACGCATCATATTATCAGCTACAAGCCGGTAAGTATTTTCATCGAGGCGCCCGACTTTCAAAGCTAGATTCCAAAGTGAATCCGCCCCGGTTTGATCGTTTTGAAGGAATCTGGCCTCGCCAAGTTCGGTAATCAGGTACGGGTTTTGAGGATCACGGGATAAGTCATCTCTTATTATTTTCTCGAGTTCCGGGTATTGTTTATTTTCCTTATAAGCTAATTTATAATATGCCCTGATTCGGGTATCATCACCGTAATCGGTTTTTAGGTGATCGAGAAGCGCGATAGCCCGCGCCATCTCGCCCATTCTCAGGAGACTCGAAACGGCCGACAAATCGTCATTTAGCTTATCGCCGTCGGGGCTGATTTTGGGCAGGATCTGGGCATTTACGCTTGATATAGACAGCGTTGCCAAAGCCAATAAAGCCAGAATGAAAAACGCTTTATTTTTCATTCTGGACTTCCTGGTTTTGGAATGATTTGAAATAAGCTTTGATCAGTTTATCATATTGTCTGGGATACTGTTCTTCGAGCGCTTTCTTAATCATTTCCGAAAGCTCTCCCTGACCTTTGGCCAGTTCATCCGGCAATAAGGGGCTTTTTCTGACGATATCCTCTCCGGTTTCCGCCTGGCGTTTTTTGGAATAGTCGCGGCGGTTGACAGACTTCTGAGCATCAAGAAGCCTGGTTAAGATTCCCTCTTGACGCTTTATCGTTTCCTGATTGACTTTCGATCTTTGCATATCGTCAACAACTTTTTTCATTTCTTCGCCAAGCTGGTCGAGTCTTCCTAACATATCGCCTTGTTTTCCGAATTGATCGTTCATCTCCTGAAGCTGCTGGCGAAGCGCTTCCTGCTGGGCGGCCAATTGCCCCATAGCCTGTTGCTGGCCGAAGTTCATCGACATTCCCGGCTGCGGCATTTGCATCATGGTCTGGCCGTTAATTCCGGCCTGCATTTCCGACATTTTCTGCATCTGCTGCATCATCTCCTGCATTCCCGAACCGGACCCGGAGTTCATGGCGTTATTGCGGGCGTCAAGAAGGAGATAAACTGTTTTGTTAAGATTCGACATGGCCAGTTGTTCGTTTTGGATCGCCCCAGGCGCAAAGCGTTTATCGAGCTGATCGGTGGCAATATTCATATTTGAAAGGGATGATCCCAGAAGATTCATCAAGGCCATATTAATAAAGATACTTTCTTTGGAAAGCTCCGAGATATTATCTGCGATCCGCGCTGAAGCATTGGCGATCTGCATCTGATTTGAGGCCATCCGGCGCAGGCCATCGCCTGTTGTCAAATTGGTCTTGGTGGAATCAAGCAGATTTTCCTGACGTCCCGAAAGATAGAGCAGGTCTTCGGCGGCTTTTTGCATTTTCTTGGCGATCTCCATCTTCTGCTCATTCTGCATTGCTTGTTGCGCTTTCTTCAGGGCATCAGCCATATCAGAGAGTTCGCTTTGTAGTTTTTTACCGGTTTTCTGGCTGCTTGGTTTCCCGCCGCTGCACAGGCTGGGATTCATCTGAAGGAAATCCTGCTGGATCTCGGGGTTGTTGACTTTTTCAGTTGCGTCGGCTTTCTCATTCTTGGGGACCATCTGCTCTTTTTCGTCCATCTTCAGAAGCTCGTCAAACTGTTTCTGCAAGGATTTACAATCGGATGAGTTGATGTTTTCCGGCGATTGTTGTTTGGCTAGTTCGGAGGAATCCCTGGCCGCGTCGACAGCTTTGTTTATTTCTTTTTGGGCTTCATTAATCTTTTCGGCCATCTGCACCAGCATATCCATCTTCTGTTCAATGGCCAGCTTTTGCATCAGGGATATAGTGCGTTCCAGGTTTTCAAGAAGCTGCTCTGATGTCAATTGAAACTGTTGAAGAGCTTTCTTAAGCGCCTCTGGGTCCATTTTTTGCAGTGCGTCCTGCAGCTTTTGCATGGCATCTTTTAATTCCGGCGGTGCAACTTCTTCCATAAGCTGCTGTAACTGCTGCATCTTTTCCGCAATCTGTTCTCCGACAAGCTTATTGTTTTCCAGCTTATCGAGATTGCTTTGCATGTCTTTGGAAAGCTCTTCGATTTTTTTGGCAACTTCCTGCTGTTTTTCGAGAACCTGTTGAGCCTGCTGTTTTTTCTCCCAATTTACATTGGATGTTTTTTGCATCTCGCGGGCGATATCCTCGATCTGCTTTTGAAGGTCCTTCTGATTTTTTAGGGCTTGATCGAGCGATTCCATCTGCTGTTCTTGCGACCCCTGAACATCGGCCAAAATTTCATCCAGATTGGGCAGCCGAGCGCTGAAAGTCCGCGATTTGGCCCATTTGGGGCCGGAGACTATATCGTTATCGGCAACCTCGCAATAATAAAAAATAAGATCTCCCGGCAAAGGATTCAGGCTTTGCAGGCTCCATGTATAATCAACTACCTGATCGAGCGTTCGTTTATCCGGAATTTTAATAGCTTCTTTAACCGGTTCGGTCTGGCCCCCTTCCGATTGCATCCAATAAACCAAGTTCAGCTTGTCAAATCCATAATCGTCCGTGATACCCAGTTCAAGCGGGAGGGTAATATGCTCATCGAGATCAATGTCGGCTCCGGGAAAACGGATTGTTATAGTTGGAGGGTAATCGTCCATTGCCTGAATATCATACCAAATAGGCTCAGGGTTGATCCGACCCGCCTTGTCTTTCATGATAAGCGTATATCGCCCGTTATCTTTGACTGCGAATCCGCCGGAGATTTTGTCGCCATCGACTTCAAGCGGGACCCGCGCTGAATCGGCAAATAGCTGATAACATTCCGAAAGAGGCTTATTACTCGAGGCCGTAATTGTGATTTTTGTCCCGCGCAGGGCAGCCACGTTGCCATCATTGGGATTGCCATGCGATTGCGGTAAACCCGAATATTGCGGGTAATCAAATGTTAGGGAGATATCGGTCAGCCGTGGCGGATCGACAATTTCGAGATGCGCTCGGCGCGAGCTCACTCCGCCCGATTTGGCATAAATATCGACTGAACGCTTGACCTTCTTAAATGTATAAGCAAACGTTGCCAGAGAGATACTATCGCTTCGCCCCATCGCTTCGGATGTCCAGGCGCCATCCTCAAATTTATAGTAAAGATCTACGTGACGAGGAATCCTGCCATCTGCCTTGGCTTGTACTGCCAAATCAGTATTTCTGAAAATCTCACCGCCGTCGGGCTTAATCGTAAGTGAAAATTCAGGCGGCTTCTCCAAATTTGCTGTCGGATGAGTAAAGAGCATCCAGGCGTTATAGGCTGATGTGGAATTTAGGAACGACACCGATAATATCACCACCAACGCTACCGCCAAACGCGAAATTGAACGGCGTATCGGTCTGTAATTTACAACCGCATTGATATCGATATCCGCGATCACACCGCCGGCTTCATCGATTGTCTTTTCGATCAGCTCCAGCGAGTAACCCTCGCGGTTTTTTACGGCAGTCTCATGAAGCTCAAGGGCGGCGATCAGGCGCGATTGAAACTTGCCATACTTTGTTTCCAAAAGCCTGGCGAGAGCTAAAAATCCCTGGCGTTGAGTATATGGCTTTATCACGAAAAAATAAAAGGCAGCGGCTAATCCCAGTATGATAATCAAATCAATAATAATCCTGAGGGTGCTTGACGGCCAAACTATTTTTGTCAGCAACACCAGAAGCACAAACGCCAAAATCAGCAGACTTAAGCATCGGACCAGGCCGCGGGCGGCGTCGAGTCCGGCCATTTTGGCTTGCAGTGCTCGTAGACGGGCCACTATTCCCGAATATTGTTCCTGCGGCATACGACCTCTTAATGCGTCAAGGCATAGGACACTAAATTGGCGCCTATGCGAAGGGCTGCCAGATGCTTTTCCGGAGGATCATTATAAACCTCGGCGTCCTCCCAGCCGTCCCCGATATCTGATTCGAAGTCGAAAAAGACGGCCACCCGGCCATCGATTATTATCGCAAATCCCTGCGGCGGTTTGCCGTCATGCTGATGAATCTTCGGCAGGCCGTTGGGGAAATCATAAAGCTGATGATAAATCGGATGAGAAAAGGGCAGTTCGACAAGTTGTTTGTCGGGGAATACACGCGCCATTTCTCGTCGGAATGCCTCATTTAGACTATAGCTGTCGTTTGCAAAGAGGAATCCGCCGTTTTCGAGATAGGTTCGCAGGGCCGTCACTTCATCATCGGAAAATTTTATATTGCCATGCCCTGTCAAAAACAGGAATGGGTATTTGAAAAGGTCCGGATCGGTGGCCGTAACGACCACTTCGCGGTCCTCGACCTGAATCGAGGTGTTCTCAGCTAAATACTTGTGCATATTAGGGATAGCGGATCGGCCCCAATACCAGTTGCCGCCGCCGTCGTATTTTAGACGGGCGATTGTAACCGCCGATGGGTTAGCGGCTTTTTGGGATTGGCCATCGGAAATGACGGCCATAAATGAGAATGCCAGGAGAGCTAAAGCGAGCTTTTTCATTCTATTGTTATACGCTTAACGCGGCTTATTCTTTCCATGAAAAATCATTGTGTCGTCAGGTCCCCGAACCCGACGCAAAGAACTGATTCCGGTCAGGATCGGGCCCTTGACCGCACTTGAATAATTCAAGATAACTCAAAGGGGGGTAATGTCAAATGGGAAGTTGGAGGGGAGAACCGATTATAATTCACTTGCCAAGAACCATTTAATAGACTAAATTTCCTATCCATAAATTTCCCTCAGTTTCGGGCCCGAAAACCAAATGTGGTTTAGGAGGTTGATGATGAAATTATCAATGTCTATTAAACCCAAAATGGCAAAAACATTCCCCGCCTTCATTTGCATCCTGTTCGTCTTCTATATTTCCATAGGCGCTCTGGCCCAACCCGGTAGGTATGGGGCAATTTCAGGCATTGTGACCGATTCCTGGACAAATAATCCTCTCGCCAATGTCACCGTTGTGGTAGATTCAATTTCTAGCGTCACCGATTCTTCAGGAGCGTTTCTATTTAATTATTTATCCCCAGGAGCTTACGACGTATGTTGTTGGTGCCTAGATTTTGCAGACACTTGCCTCGAAGAAATATTAGTAATTGCGGATAGTGTAACGAGCATCAATGTCTTGCAAAGACATCTATCAGTCGGGATACAATTTATTGATACCTTTTATTTTCCCTATTACGGCGCTACGAGAATTGCCATTAAAGATGATCACGCATACATAAATTCTGAATTGGATGGCTTGCTTGTTCTGGATATTTCGAATATTGATAGCTTAGCTTTAGTTGGCAGGCTATCAGATATCACTTATCCAATTTTCGATCTTAAACTTAGAGGAGATTATGCCTATCTAGGCTCAGGAACTATCGCAATAGTAAATATCTCTAATCCTCATTATCCCGTTTTGATTGGAGAGGATCTATTAAATGGATATGGCAGATCGCTTTCCCTTCAAGGCCAATATGCGTTTACGGCTGCCGGGCCGTATTTCTATGCTTATGATATCTCTAATCTGAGGGATCCGACACTAATTGGGATTCTCCAATATGGTTCGGAATTACATGATTTCCTTGATGTCAAGACACAAGGAAATTATGCGTATACGGCCGATTTAAATCATGGTCTTTCTATTATTAATATTACCAATCCGGCAAATCTCGCGATAGTTGGGGTTAGCCCCATTAATTATTCCACTAGCCTATATGTGCGCGGAAGGTATGTATATTTTGTGGGTGATTCGCCTAAATCTTTGCGAATAATCGATGTTTCCAATCCATCATCTCCCAACTTGGTGGGTTCTACTCGAATATCTAATGGAGGCAACAATATTGTCGTTCAAGGTGATTATGCATATATTGCGGGCGGAATTTTTCAAATAGTTAATATAAGCAATCCGACACGGCCTACACTATTTCGACAATTTAATACTATTAGCCCCGTTTGGGATTTATGCCTCTCTAATGATTATATCTATCTGGCAGGCGGCAATTATTTGACAATATTAAGATTAACAAATATGCCGGGTGGGAACATAGAAGGGTATGTGAATGATTTGAACGGTAACCCGATTGAAGGTGTAGAAATAAAGCTTGCCGATTCGCGGGTTAAAACCACAACAGATGTTCAAGGCCATTTTTTGTTGGACCAAATCCACACTGGGCCATGCAGTTTGTCCTATTCATGCCCCGGATTTGTCGAAAATGGATTGGGCAATATAAATGTAAACTACCATTACACAACGCGGGTAGATATTACTTTGGCGCCAAATTGTATCATCAGAGGAGCGGTATTTGATACTTCCCATACCGCAATTCTTGGCGCATTTGTAAAAATAAGCGGCAAGGATATTTCCGCTGTCACTGATTCAATCGGCTCATTCGAGCTCAACGGACTCAGGCCGGGCACATACAGCTTGGCGATATCTCATTCTGATTTTCATGATTCAATATTTCAGGATATCAATGTAATGCTCGGCGATACGACGATTTTCGTGGGGCTTCTGCGGCCATCAGGTGAAGTTGATTTCGTTGGTTCTTGCTTCAATACGGGAAACGCATACGGAATGGCGATTCGAGGAAACTATCTGTATACGGCGTCATCCAACCTTGGAGTGCAGATAATGGACATCTCCAATCCGCAGGCGCCCGTAAGAATCAATCGTTACGGGTTTGCCGGAAACGCCTGGGAGATTTGCTTGCAGGACAATAAAGCATATATTGCTGGAGGTTCCTACGGCTTGGAAGTGGTTGATATCACTAATCCCACTTCGCCTATACACTACGGTGCATACCGTTCCGATTCGGCGATTTCGATTGATGTTCAAGGGTATTACGCCTTTCTTCTTGAAGGCGAGTGGTATGAGGATGGCTCCATGTATATCCTCAATATAAACAATCCCGCACAACCATTTTTAGTCGGCCGCTATCTTCTACCGGTCAATCTTGGGGCCAGACGCCATGTCAGAGTTAGAGGAAATTATGCCTATGTAAATTTCAGCGATACGTTTCTTATTATTGATATATCAGATCCTGCGAATCCCCACCTCGAGGGAAGCATTCCTACTTTCATGCGCGGAGCATTAGAAGGCCTTTTCCTTTCGGGAAATTATGCTTATGTCGGAGAAATTGATAGAAATTTATTCCGAATAATAAATATTTCTGATCCCGCGAACCCAACCCATGCCGGAATTTATTATGATTTCGGCGAGTCTCCTCCCCTTAATATTTGGGTACAGGATGATTTTGCATACATGGCCAACTATCTTGATGGCATAAAAATACTCGATATGGCCAATAATTTCAGCCATCCTTCCTTAAGCGGTTCATTTGATACTGAGGGTATGACCTTCGGCGTCTTGGTCTCAGGCGATTATATTTATACCGCCACCGACTATTATTTTTTTATTCTAAAGTATCAGGGCTATGGCCAGATAGTTGGCACCGTTAGCAATGATTCCATGGCGCTTGTCAACGCAATTATTCGTGTCGAGAATTATCCACAAACCGACACAACCGACCTAGTAGGCCGATTCGCCCTTTCAGGCATCCATCCAGGACTCCGCCAATTATCCATTTCGCATCAATTATATCCGGATACGACGCTTGATGTCGATGTCTTGATAGGCAATACCTCGAAACTGGATATAAGGCTTGGCATCGCAACGGGCTTGAATCCAGAGCAATTACCAATTCCCTTAACCTTTTCCCTCTCCCAAAACTACCCCAACCCATTTAACCCGGCTACGACTATCAAGTATTCGGTTGCATCGGGCTGCGCCGTTAGGCTTACTGTCTTTAACATCCTCGGCCAAAAGGTGACCACGCTATTAAATGCCCCTGAGGCTGCAGGTGAACATCAAATCATCTGGAACGCCTCCGCCTTCCCCTCCGGCCTCTATTTTGCCCGCCTGGAAGCAGGGGAGAAGAGGCAGACAATCAAGATGGTTCTCCTCAAATAATGGAACGCATAGCAATCTTTTCCTTGTTATCACAGTGATGGTTAGCTATTATCTGATTTGAGCGATAGCCGCTATCTACTTTGCGGTTTTATTATCTGAATAACGATATTTGCGATAGGGTCGGCGGGAGCTTTGATGGGACGACTTCTTCAGATATCAATCGTCGCGATGCTTGCACTTACTTTTTCCACCAATTCGGTACAAGCCCAAAATCTCGAGATTGTGTCATCGACTCTTTGGGCCGATCTATATGGAGTCGAGGTTTCCGGTAATTACGCTTATTGCCTCTATACCAACGGCCTGCAGGTTCTGAATATCACCGATCCGGCCTCACCGATGTTGGTTGGTGGTTCTCCTTAAATAATGGAACGGATAGCAATCTTTTCCTTGTTATCACAGAGATAGTTAGCTATTATTTGCTTTTGAGCGATAGCCGCTATCTGCTTTGCGGTTTTATTATCTGAATAACGATATTTGCGATAGGGTTGGCGGGAGCTTTGATGGGACGACTTCTTCAGATATCAATCGTCGCGATGCTTGCACTATACTTTTTCCACCAATTCGGTACAAGCCCAGAATCTTGAGATTGTGTCATCGACTCTTTGGGCCGATCTCTATGGGGTCGAGATCTCCGGTAATTACGCTTATTGCCTCTATACCAACGGGCTTCAGATTCTCGATATCACCAATTCGACTTCTCCGGTGTTAGTTAGTAATGCCTTTTTCCCCACGCACGATGGGGCCTTGAAAATTTCCGGCGACTACGCCTATGTCGTGTCGGGATATGAAGGTCGTTTTCAAATTTTTAATATATCCGATCCTGCCAATCCCACCCCGGAAGGCGGTTATGAGTGTCAGGCTTATTCGAGTGACATATTCATCGATGGCCGCTATGCCTACATAACCACCGATTATGAAGGCCTGAAAATATTTGATATTTCGAATCCGGGTAATCCAACGTTGGAAGGCTGCATTGCGGCCGGCGGTTACAATGGTATTTTCGTATCCGGGCGATATGCTTATGTATCTAATTATTTCGAGGCGAGCTTAGATGTCATAAATGTATCGTATCCGCAAAGCCCCGAATTTGTCGGCAGTTGCTACCTCGGGTATGAAGTAGGCAAGCTTACAATAGCCGGAGACTATGCCTATGTTACGTCATACGAAATGGGCTTTTGGGTAATCGATATAAGCAATCCTATCCATCCGGATACCGTAAGTCATTATAATGGCACATCCGTCTCTTTTGGCATAACAGTCAGGGATAATTATGTTTACCTGGCTGAATATCTATCCGGGCTGGAGATAGTTGATGTGACCGA
Organism: uncultured candidate division Zixibacteria bacterium; assembly: GCA_963801605.1. Classification (GTDB taxonomy): domain Bacteria; phylum Zixibacteria; class MSB-5A5; order UBA10806; family UBA10806; genus UBA10806. Next base: position 230,586 of record CAWDFP010000006.1, on the reverse strand, counting down.
TCCTGCAAATCCTGCGCTCCTTTCCAGCTACAACACACCCGGTTCTATGTTCGAAGTTTTTCTTTCGGGCAATTATGCCTATTCTGCAGACGAGTCTTCTCTTCAAATAATAGATATCACGGAACCATCAATTCCCACTTTTACCGGAAGCTATGATGCATCCGGGGCTGTCAATGATGTTTATGTTTTGGGAAATCGCGCCTATGTCGCGGACGGCAATAAGGGCCTTATAATATTGAGCGTTGACGATCCGGCCGCCCCACAAATTTTGGGAAGTAATGATTCTTTTGGAGATGCCGATGGCATCTGGGTCGAGGGTAACTATGCATATATAGCCGATAACATATTCGGCCTTCAGGTCGTTGATATTACCGATCCCGCTAACCCTCAGCCTGTAGGATCTTGCCTGATAGGAGAGGATACTTATCAGGTGCAGGTCAGCGGGAATTATGCTTATGTCTGCCACGGCTTGGAGGGTCTTATAATGATCGACATAAGTGATCCGTCAATTCCATCTGCCGTGGGTTGGTATGACGCAGGTGTGAATTGCCTCGATGTACAAGTGGTTGACAATTACGCGTATATTGCCGACGGTTCTCACGGCCTTACCATTATCAACATTTCTGATCCACACTATCCGACGCTCACCGGCAGATACCCAATTTCCGGATTGGTATTTGGCGTAGCCATATCCGGAAATTATGCTTATCTGGCCAATTATAATTACGGCGTTTACGTGGTTAATATTTCCAATCCTTCTAGTCCCACTTTGGTTAGCAGATTTCTGACGGATGAGAGCATTTATAGCGTCTCAATTTCAGGCGATTATGCTTTTGTAGGACAGGATGGGAATAGTTTTTATGCAGTAAATATTTCCGATCCGGCGCATCCGGTTTTATCTGATACTTGCTATATGGGGGGCCACGCCAGGGGAATATTTATAGATCAAGATTATATTTATCTTGCCGATGTTACGGCGCTCACCATCATGAGGTTCAATTCTGTCGGTGTTGAGGAACACAACATCACTCCGAATTTGTTTTCGATTTTTGGGAATTATCCCAACCCTTTTAATCCTACGACCTACCATAAGCTACTCGCTGTCCGGAAAATGGCCCATATCAAGCTTGAGATCTACGATATCCTGGGCCATCGAGTGGCTGTTCCATTTAATGGCGCTCAAACCGCAGGCAATCACAATCTCACCTGGGATGCCTCCGCCTTCCCCTCCGGCCTCTACTTCGCCCGCTTGGAAGCAGGGGAGAAGAGCCAAACTATCAAGATGATGCTGCTAAAATAGTGGAATGAATTTTTGGCATTAATAAAATATTCAAGGATTGTTGAAGGTTGACCATGATGCAAACTCTGATACGAATTGCTGCTATCCTGGCATTTGTCTCGGGCCTCGCGTTTTCGCAAAACATCCAAATGGTTGGCTCAAGTCTTTGGGCTGAAACCGATCATGTCGAAATCGCCGGCAATTATGCTTACCTCCTTTATGCAAACGGCTTTAAGATAATTGATATTGCCAACCCTCTAACACCGGTGGAAATCAGTCAGACCATGTTTCCCTCGGAATATGGCAGCCTTTTTGTCGATAGCAACTATGTTTATATTACTTCCGGCTACAACGGTATCCTTCAGATTGTCAGCGTTGCGGATCCTGCTCATCCTGTTATGCTAGGGAGAGCCGAGCTTGGCTGGTTTGCCGGCGACGTTTTTGTTTTGGGACGATACGCATACGTGGCATGCAGCTACAATGGATTAAAGATTGTGGATATTTCCAATCCCGACAATCCATTCCTTGAGGGAAACGTAAATTACGGCGATTACGGAGGTGTCTATGTCAAGGGGCAATGCGCTTACCTGGCAGCGGATTTCAACATACAAATCCTTGATATTAGCTACCCTGCCACTCCGGAATTTGTCGGCAGCTGCCCAACGTATGACCACGGCTGGCAGGTGATTGTATCGGGAAATTATGCCTATGTGCCGGGCGAGGAAACAGATTTTACGATAATAAATGTCAGCAATTCCAATAATCCGTTCGAGGTAGGCCATTATCATGGGGGATTTGATACTTTTGGCATGGGAGTTGAGGGCAGCTATGCTTTTTTGGCTTCATATATGATCGGCCTCGATATTGTCGATATCTCAAATCCAGGCAATCCCGTCCGGGTCGGATTCTATGATTCTCCCGGTTATCCTTATGATCTGAAGATCTCAGGTAATTATGTTTTCATGGCTGATCTTTACTCTCTTCAGGTAATCGATATTTCCAACCCTTCCCATCCATCCTTGGCTGGAAGCTACGACGCTTCGGGAAACCCGGTGGGAGTGGTAACATCAGGAGGTTATGCCTATGTCGCCGATGGGCTGGCTGGTTTAAAGATAGTTAATATCACTGATCCAACAGACCCTGCGCAAATTGGAAGTCTTGCGCTGCCGGGTTACGCCAATGATGTTGTTACCCAGGGAGCCTATGCCTATATAGCATCCGGCGATAGCGGCTCCCTTCAAATAATTAACATCGCCGACCCCTCCAATCCTCAGATCGAAAGCAGCTGTCGATTAGGCGAGGAGGCCCTTGCTGTCGAAGTCGGCGGATCATATGCCTATGTGGCCACTGGAGTGGAAGGACTTCAAGTTGTGGATATATCAAATCCTTCCATTCCAACGCTGGTTGGGCAATATGATTCGGTGCAATTTAGCCTTGACGTTGTCACAGAGGGCAATTACGCTTATATCGCGGACGGTTTTGCCGGTCTCGGTATTTATAATATCACCGATCCAACGCACCCCACGGTGGCCGGGCGGTACAGACCGACAGGTAGTATTTTCGGGGTAGCAGTCTCCGGAGATTATGCTTATGTAGCCGGAAAGGACGACGGCAATGAGATGGATGACTGCCTGGCTATAGTTGATATTTCCAACCCGTTGCTCCCGGAGTATATTTCCAGGTGCCCCATTCAAGGTGGCGGTTACACAGTTTATATTTGCGGCAATCTGGCTTATGTTGGAGGTGATGACCGTTACTTTTATGTAATTGATGTGGCCGATCCTTATCATCCAACTATTGTTGACAGCCTGCGAACACCGGGCTATGTTCGAGGAATAGCGGAGAGCCAGAATCATATCTATTTGGCGGATTTGACGGCTCTATTGGTAGTCAGACTGCACTCGGAGGGTATCGATCCCGGCAGCGCGCAGCCTGAGGCAATCTCGTTTCCTACTGCCTACCCCAATCCTTTCAACGCAACCACGAGTATCAGATATTCTCTGCCATCAAGCGGCCATGTTAGGATTACGATCTATAATATACTTGGCCAGCAGGTAACACGCTCCCTACGATGGCACACAAACTGCCGGCTTGCATAAATTATTTGGAACGCCTCCGACTTTCCCTCCGGCCTCTACTTTGCCCGGTTGGAAGCAGGGGAGAAAACCGAGACGATCAAGATGATGCTGCTCAAATAAATGCGGCGCTAATTCTCTCTTTCGCAAAACCGATACTCAACGTCCGGACCAGCGATTACCGCAAATTGTGGAACTGTAATACTTTTCATTCTGTTGTCAGGGTGCGTTTTAGAGTTGATACGGGAAATTTATTTATTTAAGAAAGAAATCGCGGGCGCTGGGTTTTCATCTACCAAAGGAGGACACTTGAAACGCTGGATACTCTTTTTCATCCTTCTGTTCAACGGAGCGCTATATGCCCAAATCCTTGAATTTGAAAGTTCCTCGCTTTGGACCGACGTTTTCGATACCGAGATCGATGGTCACTATGCCTACAGTCTTTATGCCAACGGCCTCCAAATATTGGATATTACCAATCCTATCTACCCGACGCCTGTTGGACGGTTAATCCTTCCATATTTTAGCAATTCTCTGGGGACCGATAGAAATAAAATCAAATTATACGGAAATTACGCCTACCTGCTAAATGTCTGGACTGGATTGTGCATCGTAGATATATCTGATCCCTCCAATCCCGCTTTAATATATCATTATGATGTTCCTGAGGCCTTTGACGCCGTCATCGATGGTAATTACGTTTTTCTCGCGAGAAATGGATATGGTTTGGATGTCCTGGATGTCACCGATCCCTCAGCCCCAATATTGGTGGCAAATATCAATATGGGAGAGTGCTATAGTGAAATCTATGTTTCCGGCAATTACCTCTATGCCAACGTCTACAGCGGCTTTAGCACGGTGCTTGAAATCATAGATATCTCGGATCTGTCAAATCCCATACCTATGGGCTTCTGCTACATTCGGGAATACAACAGTGAAATCAACATTGCAGGAAATTACGCTTACTTGGCCATAGAGGAAGTCGGCATTCAGGCGATCGATATAACAGAACCGTCGCATCCTTTTTCTGTCGGGCTTTATACATCCCGCGATGGCTCTTATGGCATCTGTGTCGCCGGCCATTACGCCTACCTTTCCACATACCATGCCGGCCTTGATATTGTGGATATTTCAGATCCGGCCAATATGGTTTTATCGGGCTTTTGCGATACACCCGATAACGCCCAAGATGTCGCTATCTACGGAGACTACGCCTATATCTCCGATGAATCATCCATTCAAATAATTAATGTAGCCGACCCCTCTGCCCCATTTTCCGCTGGCAGCTACGGCCTGGCAGGTCCGACTGGAGATATTATGGTTGCCGGGCCCTATGCCTACGTAGCTACCGGGCCGGGCGGACTTCAAGTAATGGATATAGGCAATCCCTCAAATCCGATTTGCGTCGGCTCATCTATGACGCTAACAGATGATTTCCAAACCGCCGTCAGTGGCAACTATATTTATGAAGCAGGTTATGAAGGGCTTTTGGAAATAATTAGCATTTCGGACCCCATCAATCCTCAAGCTATCGGCGGCCTTAATCTGGGAGGACACATTGTCGGAATAGCCATTTCAGGCCATTACGCCTATTTACCCAATTGGAGTTGGTCGCGGGGCCTTCTAGTGGTTGATATCACCAATCCTGCAAATCCCGTACTTGCAGATAGCTTGGAAATCTCTGGTACGTTCACCGATATCGCTGTTGACGGAGGTTATGCCTGCCTTGCTGCCTACGGGGGAAGGCTCGATATCCTCGATATCTCTGACCCCGATAATCCGGTTACGATTGGGTTCTATCAGACTCCCGATGTTGCCTGGGGATTATCTATGTCGGGTGATTATGTTTATGTGGCTGATAATGAGGCCGGGCTGTTGATTATAAGTATCGCCGATCCGGAGCTTCCGACCCTGGTAGGACAATTTGATTCGCCGGGGCAGGCCGGCGGCGTTTTCGTCTCCGGCGATCATGCTTTTTTAGCCGATGGTCTCTCCGGTGTCGAAATGATCGATATCTCCGATCCCGGCCATCCCCAGCTTATCGGCGGCTATGATACCCCTGGCGGGGCGGGAGACGTATATGTGGCCGGAGATTATGTTTATGTCTCCGATGTAAACTCGATGATTATTTTGAGAGTTAGCCCCACCGGCCTTGAAGAAGCAGGCAGCATTCCGGAAAGTTACTCTCTTTTGCGTAACTACCCCAACCCTTTCAACCCCACAACCTCCATAAGCTATTCGCTTCCCGAAAATGGCCATATCAAACTTGAGATTTATGATATTCTTGGTTGCCGGGTGGCGGTCCCCTTCGTATGGCGCTCAAACCGCGGGCATTCACAATCTCACTTGGGATGCCTCCGCTTTTCCCTCCGGCATTTATTTCGCACGGTTGGAGGCAGGGGATAAAACCGAGACGATCAAGATGACGCTGCTGAAGTAATGGAACGCCGCCCATGCTTGGCTTGTTATCTCGGAGCAAGTAGTATATAATCCTTTTAGGACGATGACGCTGCTGGCACAGCGTCTGTACAATCTAATTAATTGAATCTGACCGGGATGATGGGAGGAAAGCATGGGACGATTTATTAAGATTTTGATTTTATCGGTTTTTGCAGTCATTTATTCCGCCAATCTTGTACCCGCCCAGAATATTGAATATGTCGCTTCGACCCTCTGGAGCAATGTCTATGGGATCGAGGTCTCCGGTAATTATGCTTATTGCCTGTATTCCGAAGGTTTGAAGATTTTAGATATCGCCAACCAGGCATCTCCATTAGAAATTGCCACGGTTTTATTCCCCTCAAGGGAAGGCGAGCTAAAAATTGTTGGCGATTATGCCTATTTGTTATCCGGATATGAGGGCTTGTTTCAGATTATAAATATCGCCAATCCGGCTAACCTCGTTTTGGAAGGTAGCTATGATTTGCAGGACTATACAAGCGACCTGTGTATCGATGGCAATTATGCTTATATCGCCGCTGGATTTCTAGGCTTGAATATTTTGGGTATTTCAAATCCGGCCAATCCAACTCTGGAGGGGATCATCGCCTCTGGTGCTTATGGTGGTGTATATGTTTTGGGGAATTATGCCTATGCCAGCAACTTTTACGAAGGTTCTTTAGACGTTATTAATGTGAGATATCCTCAGAGTCCTGAATTAGTTGGTAGTTGCAGCTTATTGGGAGGCGGCAAAAAAATAACGGTAGAAGGTAATTATGCTTATGTAGCATCCGAGGAAATGGGTTTTTGGGTGGTCGACATATCCAACTCCATCAGCCCAGAAATGGTCAGCCATTATACTGGCACATCCGGCACTTTCGGTATTTCCCAAAGAGATAATTATATTTATTTAGCGGAATATATGAGCGGCTTGGAAATTGTCGATGTCTCAAATCCTGCACAGCCAATACTTTATTCCAGCTTTGATACCCCCGGTTACACTTATGACATCTTTCTTTCAGGAAGCGATGCTTATCTAAGCGACCTGACATCTCTTCAAATAGTTAATATTACCAATCCTGGCAATCCCACATTCATTGGCCTCCATGACGCATCCGGGCTAGTGGAGGATGTCACCGTTTCTGGAAGTTATGCTTATGTTGCCGATAGCGATGGCGGTTTGAAAGTATTGAATATCGGCGATCCGATGTATCCGCAGCTTAGTGGACAATGCGAAACATCGGGATATGCCGAAAAAATTTGTCAATCTGGTGAATACATTTATGTGGCTGAGCACGATTCAGGTCTCCAAATTATCAGTGTTGCAGATCCATCCAATCCCCTGGCTGTGGAGCGCTGCCTGATCGATCATGCTTCCGTTGAAAACGTCCATATTTTTGGACAATATGCCTATGTAACCTGCTCGATCGATGGACTGAGGATATTGGATATATCAAATCCGCTTAATCCTGTAGTGGCCGGTCGGTTTGATTCAAGTGGTGTATGCTGTAATGTTGATGTTGCGGGGAATTATGCTTACGTGGCCGATGGCTCTTTCGGAATGAGCATCTTAAATGTAACTGATCCCACTAATCCCGTTTTTACCGCTCGGTACGCCACTCCGAAACCTGCCTTTGGAATTGATGTTTCCAGCAATTATGCCTATTTAACAGTACAGGATAGTGGTTTGTATGTGATTAATGTATCCAATCCCTCTCAGCCAACATTAGTTGGTAAATTTAGATTTCAACAGTACTCATTCGTTTTAGAGGTATCGGACGATCTGGCTTACATTGGTAATGATGAGAATCTCTTTGTAGTAGACGTGTCTAATCCCGCAAATCCAACATTGATAGATAGCACTCGAACGCCGGGCATTATACAGGGTATCAGCATTGATCAGGAGAATATTTATATTGCGGAGGGCTATTCGCTAACAATTCTAAGACTGAATCAAATTGGTATCGAAAATTTCAATCCAAACCCAAAAGAATATTCTCTTCTCGAAAATTATCCTAATCCGTTCAATGCGGCTACCTCAATACGTTATTCTCTCTCTGAGCCCGGACTTGTGAGCTTGGCAATTTACAATCTTCTTGGTCAAAAGGTGGAGACTCTATTTGACGGCCAGAAGCCAGCCGGCGAACACAAGATAACCTGGAACGCTTCCGCCTCTCCCTCCGGCCTCTACTTTGCCCGCTTGGAGGCAGGGGAAAAAGGCCAGACGATCAAGATGATGCTGCTGAAGTAATGGAACGCCGTCCCGCCTTTTTCTTGTTAAATGCCTGGAAATCAGTATCTTTATCTATCTGTACCGGATCTATTTTAAAAAATCAGCACAGCCTTTGAAAATTATCACAGGTGACGCGAGGCGAGTTATGAGACGATTAAATATTATTGTAATCTTGGCCTTGGTAACAGGCATTTGCTGGACCGGCCCCGCTCGTGCCCAAAACTTTCAGGTCATTAGCTCAACGCTGTGGAGCTATAATTACGCGGTCGCGGTATCAGATCACTATGCCTATTGCGTGTTTTCCGACGGCATAGAAATTCTCGATATTTCCAGTCCGCAGTCTCCCGCCTACTTAACCCGCCTCACCATCGATGGACCCGGAGGTGAGTTGAAAATCTCGGGCGATTATGCTTATTTGAGCTCCGGCAGGAATAGTCCGTTTAGAATTCTATCGATTGCCGATCCGATAAATCCAGTGCGTATAGGAACAATCGAAGATTTAGGCGCTGCATTTGATTTTTCCATTCAAGGTCAATATGTCTATATCGCGCTGGGAAGTGCCGGCCTTAAATTCTATAATATCTCAGATCCCGCCAATCCCTCCTTCGAGGGCGTCTTGGGCGGCTATTTTTACGGTATTTGCGTATCCGGGCAATATGCTTACCTTAACGGAGCATATGGCCATAATTTTACCATAGCAAATGTTGAAAATCCGCAGAATCCGCAGATTGTCGGGAGTTTTCCTTTGTACACCGTATATGAACGCGGGGGTAAGCTTGTCGAATGCGGAGATTATGTCTATGCACTGACATTTTTACCGGAGTTCATGGAGGATTTAGGCTTTATCGTGATTGATGTCGGTGACCCCTCCCAACCCGATACGGTCGGTTCCTATTACGGCCCAAGTGGCTCCAACGACATTGCCATAAAGGATAACTATATTTACCTATCGAGTAATGAAACCGGGCTGGAGATTGTCGATGTCACGAATCCGGCGCAGCCTACATATTTTTCGGGCTATGATACCCCGGGATATGCCGCAGATATATTACTTTCCGCTGACTTTGCCTTTATAGCTGATGGGAGTTCGCTTCAGATAGTAGATATTTCCAATCCATCCGAACCCTTACTCGCGGGAAGCTTTGATGTCTCGGGGGAGACTCAGGATGTCGCTTGTTCGGGCATTTATGTTTACGCGGCCTTTGATGTTGGCGGTTTGAAAATAGTAGATATGGCCGACCCGGCCAATCCGGTTGTTTGTGGGTTTCTTGAAACGCCGGGACGGGCTTTGGATATCGCTCTTTGGGGCGACTATGCATACATCGCTGATAACGACTCCGGTTTACAAATCATTGAAGTTGCCGACCCGGCAAACCCCCTTAGCGCGGGTCGCTATCAATATCGTTATGGAGATATATTGCGGGTTGCGGTACAAGGAGATTTTGCCTATCTGTTAGCAGGAAGCGGAGCCTTACTGGCGGTCAATATTACCGATATGACTAATCCGATATTGGCTGACGATTTTTCGGGGGCGGGAACGGTTGATTTGAAAGTAGCAAGCAACTTCGTTTATGTGACAGGCTTATACAGTGGATTAAAAATCATTGATATCGCCAACCCTTATAATCTTGTATTAGCCTCAACGTACCAGACACCCGGAAGAGTTTACGGAATCGATGTACAAGGCAATTATGCTTATGTATCAGACTTAGATAGCGGTCTGACGGTGCTTGACATTTCCAACCCTTACAATCCTGTTATCGTTGGCAATTGCTCGATATACTACGAGCCTCGCTATCTCGAGATTGCTGGAAATTATGCCTATGTGGCCAAAGCTGTGGGGGGCTTTTATATGATAGACATTTCAAACCCGGCTGGCCCATTTATCGCCGACAGTTGTGGATCTATTGGCGAATTGGTGGGCGTTTCTTCAGAACCCGATTTGGTTTATCTTACGGATATTTCCTCGCTATTGATATTGGGACGCTTTCCCCAGAGTATTGAAAGTGATCGCTGTCTTCCGTCGAATTTCTCCCTTTCCCCAAATTACCCCAATCCTTTCAACCCCACAACAAACATAAGATACACGCTTGCGGAAAGCGGCCATATCAAGCTTACTATCTATGACATTCTTGGCTGCCGGGTGGCGGTCCTCTTCAATGGCGTTCAAACCGCAGGCAATCACAATCTCACTTGGAATGCCTCCGCTTTTCCCTCCGGCCTCTACTTCGCCCGCTTGGAGACAGGAGAGAAGAGCCAGACGATCAAGATGATGCTGCTGAAATAATTGCCTTGCAATCAACATTGTAAGTGATACGTTTCAACCCACCCGCCGGGGCAATAATCCCCACGCAAATTAGTAATATCCTCGTGAATGACAAATCTTTACATAATTTCCTGACAATCCACTAAACCCTCGTAAAATGGAGTTGCCTTAAATGGAAGGGGTCGTTATATTGGTCGCCGTGTTTTTATGTTTTGAGTTTCAAACCAATTAGGAGATGATAACATGGCTGACAAAAAAGCAGATCTGGCCGGTCCAGGCATCAGCACGTATCCAGAAGTAGAGAAGATTCTACCAACCGATTACGCCCCGCTGCTCAACCGACTGGATACCCAGCGAGCGCTCTACACGATCAAACGGTACATCGAAGATGATCTTTGTAAAGAGTTGAACCTTTCTATGGTTCAGGTTCCGCTTATCGTAGACCGCGACAGCGGCGTCAACGATTACCTTGACCGCGACGGTTCCCGGACTCCCGTGGAGTTCCCCTGCGGCCTGGGAATCAACCCCCGCATCACAGCTCAGGTGGTGCAGGCCGCGACCAAGTGGAAAAGAACGGCCCTGGCCCAATTCGAATGCAAAGTTGGCGAAGGTATCTGCACCGATATGCGCGCTGTCCGCAAAGACTACTTCCTTGATCATGATCACTCCTCTTATGTCGATCAGTGGGATTGGGAACGTCGGATCACCGCGAAAGAACGCAACCTCGAATATCTGAAAGATACAGTTCAGAAAATCTGGAAAGTTATCCGCGGCGCCGGTTTGGCTGCCCAGGAAATGTTCCCGGCTTTGAAGAATCCGAAATATCCTGCTATCCCCGAGAAGCTGGAATTCATCCACGCCGAGGACCTTCTGGCCAAGTATCCGGATCTTCCGCGCAAACAGCGTGAAACCAAGATCATCCAGGAATATCCTGCGGTCTTTATTATTGGTATCGGCTGGGTGCTTAAGGACGGCTATCCGCACGAAATGCGCGCCGCCGACTACGACGATTGGGTTACACCCGACCAAGGATGAGACCGGCAAAGACACTCATGGTCTCAATGGTGATATCCTGGTTTGGAACCCGGTTACCAAGCGCCGTCATGAACTGACCTCGATGGGTATCCGCGTAACCAAGGAAACCATGAAGCAGCAGCTTGAAATCTCAGGCCAGCTTGATTTCCTCAAACTGCCGTATCACCAGGCTATCCTGAATGACAAGATTCCGCTATCAATCGGCGGTGGTATTGGACAGGCGCGCACCTATATGTATCTGCTCAGAACCGCTCATCTCGGCGAAGTGACAGTTACGGTGTGGCCGAAAGAACTCAAGGATATCTGCGCCAAGAAGAACATTCACGTTCTCGAATAGACGCCAGTCAAGAATCCTATTCTGCAACCGGGGATCGAAAAGATTCCCGGTTTTTTTATTGGCAACTATTTGGTGCGAACAAGAGTTATGATTTACAAAGTTAGGACTATTATTCAAGGGAGGCTTCTTATGGCAAGATTTTTAATCGAGGTCCCGCATGGGCCCGATACAGAATCATGTGCGATGGCAATACGGGTGTTTCAGCAGACCGGTTCGCATTTTTTAACTAACGCTGATTGGGGCTGCAAAGACGATGAACATAAGGCCTGGTTTATTGTCGATGTTGACAATAAGGAGGAAGCTCTAAATATCGTGCCATTTGCTATGCGCCACGATGCAAAAGCGACTGAACTGATCAAATTCACTATGAAAGACGCCGAAGCTATGATGGCGGGTCATCTGACCAAAGCTAATAGCCAGCCTTGAGTACTGAGTAAAGGGTTGGCAAAATAAGGCCGGGGATCGAAAAAGTCCCCGGTTTTTTTGGCTGTTATTGCGAATCCCGCTGCTTAAAGCGGGATAAAGCAATCCTCCCGCATAATGCGTCACCATTAACAAAAAAAGCTGATTATACATGCGGTCGGGTCCCCGAACCCGACCGTTTTATATTTTGAAACACTCCGCCCTTTACTGTATAATCCATTTGTCATGACAAAACCCCATCGGAAATCTCTCAATTGCCCTAATTGCGGTAGGACGCTCAAACACGATGACAATTTCTGCTCTCAATGCGGGCAGAAAAACCACGATCTGCGGGTCCCATTCCGGCATCTGCTGATGGAGGCGCTCGAGGGATTCATCCATTTCGACAGCAAATCCTTTAAGACCATCTATACGCTCCTGTTCAAGCCGGGATGTTTGACCAACGAGTTCAAGGCCGGGCGACGCACCAGCTTCGTGCCGCCGATCCGGCTTTACATCTTCCTGAGCTTTATCTTTTTTCTGGCGCTGTCGTTGACGGTACCGGCTAACGACGCCGAGCTAAACAGCGAGGGAGCAACCGCGGAGACCGGGAACAAGCTTAACATTTCATTTTTCGATCTCCACGCCTCGGATATGGCGGGCTTGACAAACGCGCAGATCGATTCGCTGATGCAGGCTCGGGGGATCAGACAGACCGAGTTCAACAAATATATGGCTCGTCAGGTGGCGCGCCTCAACCGCGAGGGGCAAACCGAGTTTATCCATCGGCTGCTGAAAGGGATCTCTTACATGATGTTCGCCCTGATGCCGATTTTCGCCCTGCTGCTTTACCTGCTATTTAGAAAACGGGCCGAGTATTATATCGATTGTCTGGTTTTCTCGGTTCATTTTCATTCCTTCGCCTTTTTGCTGTTCACGCTCTATTTAATATTGGGGTATTTCGCGGATATCAGCTGGCTCATTTTGATACTTCCATTGATTCTGGGAGTTTACTGCTATCTGGGATTTCAGAGCGGTATTTCAGCAGTCGTGGCTGCGGACCGCCCTTAAGACCATCCTGACCGGCCTGCTATATTCCACTGCCATCGTCGTCTGCTTTATACTGACATTACTGGTAAGCATCGCGCTGTTTTAGCAGGACTGAGTGCTGAGTCCGGAGTGAAAGTCGGATTTTAAATTGTGGTTCCCCAGGGACCCGCTGTAATTCAGCCAATGTTAAACCACTGAATATTATGATAGTACAACGTCTTTGAAGGGCTGGCCTGCCCTTAATAGGATGGTTGCGACTTGCGCTTTAAGGCTGCTAAATAACTTTAACAAATTCCTTGACAATAAAAGTTCATGATACATATTAAAGTTGGCTCAAACAACCAACATCATACTTAATGCGCTTCATTCTTAAGGCTATTTTATCCGGCCGACCGGAATGGCGATAAACATTAAGATTTGGGGGGTGCATATGAAATGCAATCTCCTAATTTTTGTAGCGACGCTAATGTTGCTCTTTGGATGCAGCAGGGATGGGCCGTCACGATCTCCCGCTGCCAACGCAACTATTTCGATCAGCCGCGGTGGAGACCCGCTAAAATGGGGAGTGAGGGAAAGAGTATTTCTTGTCGGCATGGTCGGCATTGATGACACTACCACGGGCTGCTGGTACTTACAAACAGATGAAGGTGTTCTATTTGAGCCGATTTTCTGCGTCCGCGAGGCGCTTGAGCTCAGGCAGGGCCTGAGACTCCAGGTTTACGGTTATGTCGAGCCCGATGCTCCTCAGACATGCGCCTTTGGCCCCGTGTTCTATGCCGAAGAGACTCAAGTCATCGAAAGGCCCGATGATACTATGTAGACTGGGACAGGAAGCGGCTTTTTTTATGCCTCAGGCTGGAAGCGTAATTCCAGCGACATCCTGAGGTAAACTATATGCTGTACGCCCGGATTTCGCTGAATACTTATATCCCGCAAATTGAGGCCCGCGCCGCCGCGGAAAAATCGATCATATATGCAACCATATTCCTGACGTCGGGAAAATGGTTAGGGCTAAATGTGAAAACAAGAGTAGGGAATAAATATTACTTTTTTTGTTTTTTCCTTTTGGGTTTAGCAATTTCGGAGATGAGTTTTTTATCTTGAGACTTAATACGTCGTTCGACCTTTTTGGCATCTTCCGCTGGAGGTAAATCCTCTGGTTTTATATTGCGGTCTGTTAGGATTTTCCGAACATCCTCATTATTTTTAACATGTTCACTTGTGATGGACTGCTCGGACTTAAGATCTTCCTTTTTTATGGTAAAATTGGTGATCTCATTTGCGAAGTCTTTTGCTTTTATTGTAATCGTGGGCAGGAAATCAGCTAAAGGTCGATCTCCGGGAACATTCAGGCGGTATTTCATATCCCTAGTTGACTTGCCGCCGAAAAGCGCCATATCTCCTTTGCTTCGAATACGGGCGAATCCCATATTGTCACCGATACGCTCAAAAATTATTCCAGAGAGTTCCTTCTCAGAGTTAGTTAGTTTCTTTCGGGCTTGCACACGTTCGATTTCAATCAATCGTTGCTCAATCAATTCTTGTTTTCTCGTTTGGATAGCGAAATAAGTTTGGGCAAATGCAATCTCTGTTTTATTAGGGTCACCATTTTGGGCTATCAAATAACATGCATAGCGAGTAAGGGCGATATCGTCGATTTCGCGTTGCGTACCTGAGCCTATATCAACCAATTTCCTGACCCCAGGAAAATGGTCCTCTATATTCTGGCTGGATCTTTCACATGCGATTTTTGCCTTTTCGACTACTTTGCTGAAATTCTCCCATTTCGTATACCCAAGGAGATTTTGGAGATCGCGGGCAAACCAGAACTCTATATCTTCCTCACTATGGGCAAATTCCTCAAATTGGGTATGTAACCGTACAATCAATTCCTTCTTCATTTGTTTACCCCTTCCTAATTGTATAATCGAATTATGTCAACGGCCAACCGGGCAAATTTTATTTATCATAGCCAAATTGAATTTATATTTGAGCGCCAATTTCCTGCCTGATCAATTGCTGTAAGAATGCATCAATTATCGGGAAATGTATTTTTAAAATATTCCCTTATCTCCAGAATTCTAAATGCAAGTTCCCAGCGTGTAAGAAGATTTAAGAGATTATCTCTTTTGTCGTTAAGCTCCTCTTCTGAATATCGAATTTCTTTTTCAAGTTGCTCTATTGTTGTTGCCAGACTTCTTTCCAAGGGCCTCCTCACGACTGCCCCTTTTTTCTTTTCTCTAAGGTTCTCGCTTCGTTTCATACGCTGAGCTTTGGATGCAATAAAAAGAGAGTCCTTCAGTGATTCCTTTCCTTCTTCCATTTGGGATCTAGTGAAGCGCGGCGCTTGGCCATATTTAGATATTAGGCTATCGTATAGGGTTCGCTGTCCTTCGGGGGTTAATACGCAAAATTGTTTACCCGCGCTCATTGGAAAAATCTTTTTATCGATAGCCCTCTGCACCTCAGGTATACATTTTAATATCTCCAAATAATTAGCGATTGATTGGTGAGACATTCCAAATTTGGGGCCTAATTCCCTTAGATTAAAATGATGAATCTTCAGTAGGTCTCTGAAGCCTTCCGCCATTTGAGACGGCGTAATAGCGCTTCGCTTGTTTGATTCTAATCTTAATTGAGCGGGGGTAATATCAGGCTCATCCACAACCTCGCAAAGAATATTATCGAAATCAATGGGGCTGGTAATACCGTCAAGCATAAATCCTTTAATAATCCTTAATCTGATATAACCATCGCAGAGGATATATTTATCACCCTGCTTATAAACGACAAACGGGTCACTTAATCCTATTTCTTTCAGCGATAACTCCAAAGTACGAAATTCGGATACTTCAGCCGCCGTTTTAGGTTTTTGACGCTCAAAACTACTAATCGTCTCAAGTTCATCTATTCGTAGATATTTAGTTTCTACTTTCATAGTTGCTCCAAATTAAGAAGATCGGAGAATCTTATTTTGTGTAAGGTTAACAACCTCAATAGTTTTGCATCGTTTAAGGATATTTGTGTAATGTTTGCCAAAATTGCCAATTTTTCTCTGTAAAATTGAATTTGCCGGTTTGTTTTTGCCTTGTCTCTTTCCAATCCGGATATACCCTGCTGCATTTGGCTTCGATTTGGGGCTTTCCCCAGGCTCTTTTTTGCCTTACGAAAAGTGTTAATTACTGCCCTTGTTGCGCTTGCAGGGAGTTTCTCATCCTTTAAGTATGATAGAATTTCTTTTTGATCATGCTTATCCGGAAAATGCCCAGTTATATCTTGAGCCTGGTGGAATTTAATTGTTCCTTCGTCAACATCCTTAATTAATTGTTCGTCTGCTGTCTTGAGCGTTCTGATCATGGAGCGAACCGTACCCTCTTTTTTCCCATATCTTTCGGCTATTTGCTCCAATGAAAGCCCTTTCTCTAGGTCATAGGCCATAAATATTGCTTCCTGCAACGGGGGATTATCTCTCCTGGCGTTAGCCGATAACCACTCAAGCATAACCTCTTTATCATCTATGGACCCCTTGAGAAATACCAAAGCTCTGACTTCGGTTTTGCCCAGCGCTTTTAGTGCTTCTATTCGACCCTCACCACTAAATAGCTTGTATCTGCCTTCATCTCCTTCCTTAACAAATACGGATTTTATTTGTCCTCCCCCGATGCTTTTTACTAATCCCTCAAATTCATCCTTATCCCGGTCACGATGCCTAATAACGTCAATACTTTTTATGGGAATAGTTTTAGGTTCAAATGGTATTTTTTTCATCTCTTCCTCGTTTATGTTCTTTCAAATATTCTACTTATCAGGAAACTCATGTTGCCAAACGAATGCCTATTGACAATATAAGAATGGATTTTTCTGTAAAAGTAAGCCTTGTCTCCATAACAATTAAATTCCTTCCCATTCAGATATGCCTTAAGCAGGCTACCGAGTCGCTTATCATAACTCATTATATAGTTTGCGATTTTTATTCCGTCAAGTCCTTTTTCGCCAGCATAACAATTATTAATAGCGTCATCACCAAATATATGTTTCCAAGGCGGTTTTCCTTTTTTTAGTTTTTTCATTGCTCTTATCGCAGAAAATTTCATTTTAGCTAATACAAAATCAAAGTTACCATTGGAACTAATAATTTCAGTATAATATCGATAAATTTCCCAATACGCAACATCCTCAAAAGCCGTATTATCAATATCCCCACATTTTGATGCAAATGCCCTGGCCTGAGATATAATTAACGGTCTAAGTGCTTGCATTGCAACTCTCCATTTGGTGTTTCCATCATTCTTCATACGATACTTATGCGTCAACAAACGCAAAATAGTCACATTGTCAAAAAACTAATACAAAATATTTAGGTACCTGTCAAGTTAATTCTTATCTATTTTAGCGATATTTAATGGCTACATAGATGAATTAAATGAATTATGAAAATAGCACCATCATATCCAACTAATTATGGTTTCCATTTCGCGACGTTTTCATAACTTGTAAATTCTCTCCCCCCTCACAATTCCAGCCCCCTTAGCTCCCCCGCAAATCTCGCCGTAACCGCCACCACAATCAGCGTCACCATACCGCCGAGAGCGACACAGGGAATCGTGCCCACCAACGCCGCAAGCATGCCGCTTTCGAACGCGCCAAGCTCGTTGGAGGCCGTGATGAAGATCGAGTTGGCGGCGGCAATCCGTCCGCGCAACTGATCTGGCGAGAGCAGCCTGCGTCATAGCGCGACGGATAATCATGCTGATACCATCGAAAAAGCCGGAGAGGAACAGCATAACCACCGAAAGCCAGACATTGCGTCGAAAACGCGAATACAATGATACATACCCCAAACGCCGTCACCGAAATCAACAGATTCTTGCCCGCCTTCTTGATGACCGGGGAGTAGGTCATCGCTAAAAGCATCGAACCCAGCGCCCCTACAGAGATGGTAGCGTTGAGCAAGCCATACCCGCCGGCCCCGATCTTGAGGATATCGTTGGCGAAAATCGGAAGCAGTATCGTCATCCCCCCGAACAGCACCGCGATCATATCGAGCGCCATCGCCGCAAACAGCGGCTGGATATGATACAGCGCTTTCCATCCGATCTTGATGCTCTCGAATACGCGCTCATCCTTCTCCGGCTTGACCTGCGCCTCCGGCGTTATGAACGCCACGCAAAAAAATGACGCTATAAAACAGCCCGCGATTACCATATACGATACGGTCGCGCCGAACCCCGCAAAGATGAACCCGCTGGCCGCCTGCCCGAGTATCGATGATGTTATCGAAACACTGCCAAACCATGACGAGGCATTAATAATCAGGTCCTTGGGGACAATCTGCGACTCGAAGGCGGTCATGGCGGGATCGGTGAATCCTCTGGCAAATCCGAAAATGAATATAAGTGTATAAAACAGGATTACTATGTAACCGGCCTCAAAACGCGATAGAATCGCCAGAGCCAGCGCGCAGATAAAGCAGATCGCCCGGGTAGTCATGATAATTCGGTGACGGTTGAAATTATCGGCCACATGCCCGCCGAACGGGGCTACCGTAATGGCGGGAATAGCCTCCATCAGACCCAGCCAGCCTAACGCCAGCGCGCTATGCGTGATCTGATAAATTTGGAAAGCAATCACTATCCCCAGAGCGCGATTGCCAAACGTAAAAAAGGCCGACCCCAACGCCGACCATCGAATATTCCCGTTTTTAAGTGCTGAGAAGCCTGTGGCAGTATTCATGGTTATGCCTCAGGATGGAAGCGTTCTTTCAGCGACATCCTGAGGCCCAAGTCCAATCGGAATTCTTGTCGGTTCATTGTAGAGGTGAGCCTTAATACTTGAATGCGGCCAGTTTTCTGCCAGATCGACAAGCCCTCTACGTACTGGATTCATGTGGATATAATCGAGTTTTTGTTGAATAGCTTCTGGAGAATTCATCGGAAATACTCGGGGCTTTTCTTTCCAGAACCTAAAATTCGATTTGCCTGCGGTTTTAGCATAGAATTTTGCGATATCAACTGCATTCAATCGACAATATTCAATTATTTCAGAATTAGTTGATTCGACCATCCTTCTGGCCTTTCCTGACAATGATCGCCTAAATCCATGTAAGAAGCGCAGTATTTTATCGCCTGAATCCGCCGTTATCAACAAATGAAAATGCTCCGGCATTATAACATACCCTAATGTCCAAATCTCTATTGATTTAGCCAGACGAAGATATTCCTGATAATACAGTTCAGTTATTTGTGGGGATAACAGGATCGGTTGCCACTGATGAACCGTACCGGTCACATGGTGAATGTAATAATCCAGGTAGAAGTTTTTCCAATCATGAGTCATTCTATTCAAGTGGCCTCAGGATGTCACTTCGTTTCCATCCTGAGGCATACCAACTAATCTCATATCCTCTTATACATCCAGGTCAATAGCTGATTGAAGCCGTGCGCCTCCCAGAACTTGATGGAATCCTCGTTTTTGACAGCCACCAATAGCTCGATCTGATTTACCCGTCGCTTGGCGAAGAAGTTGAACGCATCCCGAACCAGGTCATGGCCCACGCCTTTCCGACGGTGCTCCGGCTTGACATAGAGATCGCCGATAAAACCGAAACGCTCGATCTTGAAATATTTCGGCTTGCGCGAAATGTAGGAAAAACAGAACCCCACCAATTCGCGGCCGTCATCCGCAACAGCCAACCGGGAATCCTTGGCCGGATATTTTTCCAGCATCTCCCTGGAGAAGATATCCTTGGCCTTGTCTTTGATAGTGAAGGAGCTGTCGAATTTGCCGTTGAAGCGCATGAAATCCGCCCAAAGCTCACCGGCTTTGAGCAGCTCGTCCTCTCGTGCCTCTCTGATTGTAATCATATACTAGGTATAATGTCGACCGAAACCGCTGTCAAGCGCCGAATTGCGAGCTAACGCGTCTGAATATGCAACTTGACTGCAAGTAATATCCAAGGTAGATTCCTATTGTGCTGGATGGTAGTTTACTCGATTTTTTTAAGAAGAACCCGTTCTGGGCGATTTTCATCATTGTTTTTACAATTCTGCCGATCGTGGGAGCGGTAGTGCATATCCTGCTCAAGGCTTTTGGACGAAGAGGACTTGATGCTACCGATCAATTACCGCTTGAGGATGACAAATCCGATCAAAACACAACTGATGATGAATCGCCCGATACCGAAAAGAAAATTTAAATCACGCCTTACCGGGAATTGATATGGAAATAGCCAGAGTAAAAGGAACCGTAGTCGCCACCCGCAAGGATGCCAAGCTCAGTGGCCATAAAATGTTGCTTCTGGAAATGGCCGATACATCGGGTGCGCCTAAAAGCGGAGCGCCAATCGTGGCCCTTGATTCGCTCGATGCCGGCATAGGCGATCTGGTGCTGGTAGTACGCGGCTCCTCGGCCCGTCAGGCGCAGAATATGAGCACCACGCCGGTCGATGCTATCGTCATTGGGATAATTGATCATATCGAGTTTTCGGGCAATACCACGTATAACACCGCTATGAATAAAAGCTGATTGAGAATGAAACTCGCTCGCGTCAAAGGAACCATTGTCTGCACAATCAAGGACCCCCAGCTATTGGGAGTAAAGCTGCGCATCATCGAGCCGGTCGATAATACCGGTAAACCGCAAGGCGCTCCCATTGTGGCCGCTGATTCAGTTTCGGCCGGCGACGGCGAACTTGTCTGGTGGGTGGCCGCTCGCGAGGCAACCTACTGTCTACCGGAAAAAAAGATTCCTGTCGATGCTGCCATCGTAGGCATAGTGGATCAGTTGGGCTGATATGCTGATTGGAAAAGTCACAGGCAATATCGCAGCCACGATTAAACATTCGGTTTATAAAAACCAGCGCCTCCTTAATGTCGCGATTCTCACTCCGCAGCAAGCACCGACCGGCGAATCGGTGGTGGCAATCGACTCCGTCGATGCTGGAGTCGGTGATCTGGTGCTCATTACCCAGGAGGGTCGTTCAGCAATGGCTGTGGTGGGCCAATCTGAAGTCCCGGTCCGAACCGTGATAGTAGCCATAATCGATCATATTGATATTTAGCGCTTCATCACAAAGAATAATAACCGCTATTTCCTATAACTATGGGGATTCCCCCATATCACCCTATTGACATAATACCATAGTTCGATTTCAAGGCGTTCTCTAAATCTTTTTTTGATAAGGGATTAACGCAGTGTTTCAACTCGGAGCCTGGTATCTGAATTCGGGAATGAGAATTGCACGTTTCCTTACTTGCATGGCCCAATTCATGGGCAAGCCTAAAGGGGAATCGCGCGCCGCTTAACTGAGTCTTCGCGATGCATAAGCGGGCAAATTAAAGGAGGGAACGTGGCCAAGAAACGAAAATCGCAATTCGCACTGCCGGAGAAACAATGCTGGCATCTCTATAGCCTGCAAAACCTTCATCCGGAGAAGTTTGTAAAGGTAGTTGGGAAGATTTTGAAGAAGGATTACCTGCTTATCAAGTGAAAGAAAGAGCTTGACACTATCTTGCTGAAAGGGTAATTTTGCCGAGGTCTTTAACTTAACGGGATGTGGAGTGCTATCAAATAATAAGAAATACTCAATCCTGATCGTTCCACCTGAAAACGGACGGGTCGTAAATAGAGAAGTAAGCCAGCGCTTTTTGGTGGTTTGCTCCCTGGTTATAACCTTTTTTATTATCGCCAGCGTATATTCAGCCATCGGGTTTATCAAATCGACCGTGGATAAAAAGGAGCTTGTCAGCCTGACACAGGAGAATAAGGTTCTCTCGGCCAAGCTCGGCGATCTTGAATCCACAGTGACCTTCCTGAAATCAGAGATGTCTAATATCGTGGGGCGGGATGAGCAAATTCGCCTGGTTTTTGATCTTCCTCCCATTGACTCCGATGTCAGGGAAGTTGGTGTCGGCGGCGATATTAACCCCGAACCTTTAGTCGGTTCGGAGCTTGGCCAACGCACCTGGATGGTTCAAGAGGATATTGAAAAAATCCGTCGTCAACTTGAGCTTGAAAACGCCTCAACTGAGGATCTTTTAACTCTTGTTCAAGCTCGCAAAAATACACTTGATCATACCCCTACCATCAACCCTTGTGAGGGTTTCGTTACACGCGGCTTTGGAATCCATCCCGATCCCTTTACCGGTTCCTACCAGCCGCATAACGGAATCGATATAGCCGCTCCCAGGGGAACAGCAGTTTGCGCCACGGCCGAGGGTATTGTGACCAGCACATCCTATCAAGCCGGTCTGGGCAATTTGATTATTATCGATCACGGCAACGGCTACACGACATCTTATGGCCATTTAAGCAAGATCATGGTTGCCTGCGGGCATAAGGTAGCAAGGGGCGAGGTAATCGGGCAAGTTGGTTCAACAGGCTATTCCACCGGGCCGCATCTGCATTACGAGGTTCATCAAAATAACAGGCCCCTCGATCCAGCCAATTTTATCGTCAAATCGATTCTGTCTTTACTATAAAATAGAATTAATATGAAAATTGAAACCTCCCACACTGCGGGAGGTTTTTTTTACGCCTTTTTTTCATCAGGAGGCAATTGAGACTCTTGCCCTCGTTCTTTGATTGACTTTCCTTGTGCATTCAATCATAATTTATCATAATAGATAAGGACTATGCCGATTGGCATATTATTCTGCTATGGGAAATATTTACTGGAGATAAAATGCGGCCGCGGAAAGGCGAAATTCTCACTTTAACGATAACCGATCTGGCATTCGGCGGCAAGGGCGTAGCCAGGTCCAATGGATTTGTAATTTTTGTCGAATCGGCCGTTCCTGGAGATGTAATTGAGGCCGAAGTACAAAAGGCGCGCGGCAGTTATGCCGAGGCTAAAATCGCCCGTATAGTTACTCCATCGGAGCACCGGATTACCCCGGCCTGCGAGCATTTCGAATACTGTGGCGGCTGCAAATGGCAGCATCTGGAATATGCCATTCAGAAAAAATATAAAGAGGATCAGGTTCGCCAGGCGTTGATTCATATTGCAGGAATCAAAGAGCCTCCGGTTGAACCGATAATTGGCGCTCACAAGATTTATTACTATCGCAATAAAATGGAATTCTCATTTCATGTTGGCGGTGACGGCGAAACTCTGCTGGGGCTGCATGTCGCGGGACGGTTTCAGGATATTTTTCAACTCAACTGATGCCATCTCGAATCCGAAGTATCGAATGAAATTGTTAAATTTGTCCGCACCCGCTCAGTCGAACTGGGTTTGCCGCCATATCATATCATCGATCATACCGGATGTCTGCGTTTTCTGGTTATCCGCGAGGGGAAATTCACCGGCCAAATGCTGGTAAATCTCGTTACCGGAAAAGGCGACTTCCCGGCGCTCAAGATTCTGGCAGACGAAATCGGCGCCAAATTCAGCTCGGTTGTTTCGATATCTCATACGGTCAATCCCGAAAAGGCTAATATCGCCAGAGGCGAGAAAGAAACAATTCTCTACGGCTCGGATCATATCTACGAACAGCTTGGGGAACATCGCTATCGTATATCAGCCAACTCCTTTTTCCAGACCAATAGCTATCAGGTACAGCGCCTTTACGATCTGGCAATCGAACTTGCCCAACCCGAAAGCTCCGACCGCATGCTCGATCTCTACACCGGTACTGGAACAATCGCGATCTATTTCTCCGACCTCGTTTCTGAGGTTGTGGGCGTCGAGTCGGTAGCTGATGCTATCGCCGACGCCGACGCCAATGTCAAGTTTAACTCGGTCACTAACTGCCGCTTTGTAATTTCAGACGTGGCCAATTATCTTAAAACCGCAAAAGATGAGAGATATGATCTGGTTCTTTTAGATCCGCCGCGCGCCGGCTGTCATCCCGACGTCATCAAATCTCTGCTTGAGCTAAAACCGATGAAGATGGTATATATATCCTGTAATCCCGCCACCCTGGCTCGTGATATCAAGGACCTTGTCGATGACGGCTATAATCTCGATAGAGCTGTGCCGATGGACCTATTTCCGCATACATTTCATATCGAGGCCGCCTGCAGGTTGACCTTAAAAGGATAAAAGAAAATGAAAAAGATCGCACTTTTGATCCTGATCTTCAGTGCCGGCAATCTCTGGGCTATGACCCCCGCAGATTTCAGAGCGCATGTCGATACCGTGATCGACAACTTTGCGAAATTCGATCCGGTTTGGGGTACAGGTATCGGGATTCACAAATACGATAACCATCTTGCCGACTTCTCAAAAAAGAATATCGAGGCGTTCGTTAAATATCTGGAAACCGAAAAAAAGATGATCTCGAACGTGGATACCATCGGATGGTCTATCGACGATCAAATCGATCAAAAGCTCATCCTGGCAAATGTTAAATTCCTGCTTTTTCAATTCAAGACTTTCCCCTATTGGAAAAAATCTCCATCGGTTTATAGCGATCAATGTATTTATGGTATCTATTATCTTGTACTCCGCGATTTCGCACCGCTTGAAACCAGGATGAATGCGATTATTGCCCGTCTGAACGAGATACCAAATATCTGTAATGTTGCCAAAGCCAACCTTACAGAACCAGTGCCGATATTTGTCGAAACTGCCGGCGAAGCATTAGATGAGGGAGTTAAGCTTATCAACGATGTCTGTCAGGATTTGTCGGTGAAATTTCCCGAACGCGCAGAGGAAATTAACAAATCGAGAAGCGCCGCGGTGATGGCGCTTAAAAATTTCAATCTCTACTGCCGGGAACTGAAGAAAACGGCCAAAGGAAGCTTTTCCATTGGAAAGGATAATCTCGAATTTCTGCTTTCGGATGTTCACCTGCTCGATACCGATTCCGATTCGCTGCTAAGCCTGGGAAATAATCTCTACGCCCAAACCGACTCCGAGATGAAAGCTCTGGAGACAATCCTGCCGCCTGCCGATACGATGCCGCATTTCGCCGTTCCCAGTATCGATAAAAACGACATCCTGCAATATTACCGCTGGGAAATTGGAATGATGAAGAATTATGTCATCCAGAGCGGTTACGCCACCATTCCGGACAATTTTGGCGAGTGCATTCCCATGGAAACTCCAACCTTTATGCGCGGCGTCATACGCGGAATTGCCTACGAACCCCCGCCTCCGCTTGATTCCTTCCAAAACGGCTTCTTCTATGTTCGTCCGCTTGCTGATTCGTTTACCGAAAAGCAAAAAGCGGATTATGTATCTTATATCTATCGTCGCTCTTTCCGGGGATCAATTGTACATGAGGGTTATCCCGGCCATCACCTTCAGCTTTTGATCGCCAACCGCAACCAATCCAGGATAAGGAAGATTCAGCAGGATAATATTCTGGTCGAGGGTTGGGCGTTGTATTGTGAGGAGATGGTCTATAAACAGGGATTGTATGGCGATGATCTCAGGCAATGGGATGGCGTCCTGGGCGGCATCCAATTTCGCGCTGTGAGGATTATCGTCGATATCGGTTTGCAGACCGGACGGTTTACGCCTCAGACCGCATTGAATTTCATGAACGAAAAGCTCGGTAAAAACGATTATTATTACACCGGCGAAATCCGCCGTTACTGCGCCAACCCAACTCAGGCGCTTTCATATCTGACCGGCAAGACAATGATCCTTCGCATGCGAGCTCGCGCCCAGGCCCAGGAAGGCGACAAATTCGACCTCAAGCGTTTCCACGATAAGCTGCTTTCCGAGGGCAGCATCTCGCCGACATCTGATTGCCAAGAAATACGGGTGGTAAGATAGATTGATGCAGGTGGGAACTGTGATTCCCGCCGCCAAATCGATTCTGTAGCCGGCAACGGACTCGTCGTCGGTTTCAAACACGATTGAACTCCTTGGCGGCAAACTTATGCCTTAAATCGAAAGTTCAGATTGAATGCGGTTTGTGTATGATATTCATCTGGAAATCAAATTGCAGTGTCGGACCTGAGATAACCTAGGGTCGACACGGTACCCCGACCATCTTTTAATGTCGCATTTTGCAACCTCAAGCGGCTGATTCGCGCTATAACCTCAAGCTCCCACATAGCCTACCGCCCAGATAATTTGGCCGGCCCCCATTAAGCCCTCGCGATTTCTGCCGATAATAATAGCGTATGAAAATAATACAATCCTCTAACGTGCGCCTGGGGGCAACTTTCTCCGGGCAGGACCCGACAAAATCGGGGCAGGCCGTGCCGGGCGATAAGCTCCGCGTGGCTATCAAAAACGCCTTCGTCAAGCTAATCGATCTGACAATCGAGGAGAAGGCGGATCTTCTAATACTGGCAGGCGATACATTCGACAACCCCGACATTTCTCAGAACCTGCTCAACTTCTTTCTGGCCCAGATTCGACGGCTGGAGAAAATCCCCGTTGTGGTCCTGCCGGGGGCGCGAGATCCTTATCAAAAAGGATCGTTCTGGGAGGAGTGGCAGATCCTTTCGCCAGCGGAAAACCTTCATATATTGGCAGATTCGGATAAGCCATATATCGAACTTCCTAATCTATCTGCTACCGTCTATGGTCACCCTGTAACGGCTGATTCAGGACGTGAAAACCCCGCGTTGAGGATTCGGAAATTTGGCAAAGCAGCCAATCATATTGCCGTTATCTATGGTAATCTGATTCATGATAAGGCTGATGCCGGAAAAGATCACAGTTTCACTCCCGACGATCTGGCTAAAGGCGGCTTTAGCTACGCCGCTCTTGGCGGCCAAAGTGAGCGACTCGATCTTACCGCAGTGGGAATTAAGGCTGCCTATTCCGGATCGCCAGAGATTATCTTCTCAGATTCGCCCAATTCCGGCAATTGCCTTCTGATCACTCTTGACGGCGATCTTCTTGCGACTGAGCCTAAACATATTGGCAGTCTGATCTGGAAAGAAACTCAGATTTCAATGGAAGAAGTCGTCAATGTCGATGAACTCAAGCAAAAGTTAGACAGTCTCGCCGGGCCGGATGTTATCTTGAGAGCTACTCTTGAGGGCCTGGCGCTATTTGAATCCGGTCTGAATATCAAAGCGATTCATGAGGAGATGAAGGGTAATTTCCTGGAGCTCTCATTTGAAGATCGCACCAGGGTGCTGCCCGATATCTCCGAAATTAAAGTCCAGGAAAAGACGATACTGGGCCAATATCTAAAGGTAATGGTGGAAAGATTAAAGAAGGCTGATGGCGTCCAGCGGCTGGAGCTGGAGGAATCGCTTAAGACCGGCTACACGCTTTTGACAGGGAAGGAGGTCTGGTAAGATGCAAATTTCTCATCTACTCCTTCATAACTTTGGTAAGTTTGAAAACTTTTCCTGCGATTTCACTCCTGGCCTGAATCTTATCAAAGGGCCAAACGAGGCAGGAAAATCGACTCTGGCCAGCGCTATCACCGCGGCTTTGTTCCTCGATCCTGTCTCCGGACGAAAGGAAATCGCTGGCTTAACCCGCTGGGAAACCAACGAGCTGCCCGCTCTCGAAGCCGTGCTTAATATCGAGGGCATATCTTATCGCCTTCTAAAGGATTTTAAGGCCGGCAAAACCGAGCTCGAAAACGAGGCTGCCGGGATCAAAAATGAGGCCCCTGATTTTGTGGAGCAGTGGCTATCCGAGCAGATGGGGATGCCATCCGAGGAAATCTTTAGGGCCACCGCTTGTATTGCCCAGGGGGAAATAAATGAAATCGAAAGCTCTTTCGAGGCGATAAAAGATAAACTGGAATCGCTTGTTACCGGCGGCAAAGAGGAAAAGGCCGCATCCAATGTTTTGGCTAAAATTAAGAAGCGAATTGCCGAAATTGCCGGAAATGAAACTGGCAGCGGTGAGTTGGCTCATCTCGATAAGGTCTCTAAGGAACTTGATTATAATATCGAAAAGCTCAACCGCGAAATAACCAATCTGAAATCTAAACGCTCTGATCTTATTCAAGTCGAAATGGCTTATAAAAATATCCGCGAGGACCTCGCTTCTAAAAAGGAACACCTCGAACAAAGTCTCAAAGCCAATGAGCTTGAGGATGGTTTCGTGGTGGCTACCCGCGAACGTCAGGAACTAGAGCTGAAACTGGAAGAGGCGCAGGAATCGCTTAAAAGAATCAAAATCCTTCGTGACCGGCAGGCTAGCCTGAAAAATTTCGATTCCAAAGATATTGAAACCGTAAATAACATCGAATCAAGCCTGGGCTATCTTCAACCCAAAAGCAGAGAGCTTGAGGCCGATGCTGCCGAAGCTAAGGAAGAGTTCGAGGCCTACAAAATTGGCCAGGTTTATATCGTTTCCGCTATTCTGGGCGGGTTGGGATCAGTCGTTATGGGGCTGTCATATTTTATGGGCTTTTTGTCATTCCTGAATTCAATATCCGGTTATGGCGTTGTGGCCTCCATTGCAATGACTATATTTGGGCTGGGTATTGCAGTTTCCCGCAATCAGCATCGTAAATATCTTGGTGACCACTCTTCCAAGCTGGAATCAAAATTAACCACACTGAGTGTTGAACTTCAAGGTCAGACATCGGCTTTAAACGAACTTCTGGCCAGGTACTCGGTATCGTCGCTTAATGATCTCAGGCGTAGCATCTGGCAATTTGATGATCTCGAAAAACAGGTTTCCCGGGAACGCGAAACCTATGAGGGCATTCTTGAAGGTCAATCATCCCAGGAGCTTGAAAGCCGCCTCGAATCGCTTGACGAGACAACTGCCAGAATCACCAAGATCAAAAAAGAACTGGCCCAGTATGTCGCCGACGAAAGCGAGCTAAACCGTCAAAGACAGATCATCACCCAATTTGAGGATCGCGTCAAAGACCTGGAGCGGGAACGGGGCGTTCTTGTGCCAGCAACTTGAGAATGCCGAGGGAGGCGCCGAACTTCTGGCCGGCTATATCGAGCGCCGGGAACAGTTCAGCGAACGGGTCGAATCTCTTAATAAAGCCATCACGATGCTCAATCTGACCGCCGATTGTATCAACGAGGCCCGGCAGAATGTGCTTGTTTCGACACTTGAAGTGCTTAATAGCCGCACCTCCGATATCTTGAATAAACTGACATCAGGCCGCTACTCCAAAGTACGTTTCGATAAATCTACCATGAAATTTCAGGTCTTTTCCGATGCCGTCGGATATGGCTTGATCCCGAATCGGGTCTTTCGGTCGGGAACAACCGAACAGATATATCTGGCCGCCAGGCTGGCCCTGGCGGAGCTAATCGCCGAGGATAAAAGCTCGGTGATGATACTTGATGATCCTTTCGCCGGCTACGATCAGAAGCGCATGGAAAATGCCATGAAAGTGCTCAAGGAAATTTCGGAGAACCACCAGATTCTTCTTCTCACCAGCCAGGATCACTACGACAAGTGGGCCGATAGCACCGTAGCGCTGAAATAAGTTAAATTGTCACTAATCGCATCGTAGTCGGATCGCCTGGTCCGGCAGTTTATTTTGCCGGCTCATAGCAGGCGAGCAATCGGAGACCAAAAAGCTCCTGCTACTGAAATAGGCACATATCTATCGATTTTCCCTAAAAACATTCTCGAATTATTGCAGTCGCAGTTCAATAGGCACATCCGTTCAACCCATTATTGTCTTGACTGCCCTTGCGAATATTGTATTTTTATCCCCGCGATTATGAAAAATCTGTGGGCTGCCTGGCGGCGCGATTTCATACTGGGATCTAAAGAGGATGGATGTGTCTTTTGCAAACGGTCCAAGATGAGGTCCGATCGCGAAAACCTGATTCTCTTCAGAGGCCGGAAAAATTTCGTTATAATGAACCGCTATCCCTACAACGGCGGTCATCTCCTGATAGTCCCTTATGCCCATAAGAGCGATCCCGGCAAGCTCACTCCTCTCGAGGCCAATGAAATGTTCGACTTATCCCTGAAATCGGTGGCAATTATCAAAAAGGCTATGCCAGCCGATGGTTTCAATGTCGGGATGAATATGGGACGAATTGCCGGAGCCGGTATCGAGGAGCACCTGCATATTCATGTCGTCCCGCGCTTCAAGGGAGATACCAGCTTCACCGCCGTCATTGGCAATATTAAGATTCAGTCTATATCGCTTACCGACATTTATGATATGCTTAAGCCCGGATTCGACCGTCTGAAGAGAAAATCTTGAGAATTCCCAAGAAAAAAGAGCTTTTAGAGCTTCAAAAGAAATATCGCACCGATAAAAAGATCGGTGAGATTTGCGGCGTTCCGGCCAGGCTTGTCACTTACTGGCGTACCAAGAAAAAAATCAGCGCCTATTCCTTTCCCAAATATACCGAGGATAAAATTCGCGAGCTCTGGGAACGTTTCGGCGATGATGCCCGGGCTGGCGAAGAGCTCAGTAATCTCCAGGGCCGGTTTCAGGCAGTGGCGGCGAAAATATCAAATCGAAAATAAGCCCGCCCAGCTTAAGCTGGAACAACTGGAACTGGCGCTTCCCGATTCCAATCACCGCAAAGGCTCGCGCCGCGAGACTATTGCCCAGAAAATGCTTGCCAGAAAATCGGGCCTGAAACGGGTTGAAATTGGGGATGTCGTCAGTATCGAACCCGACCTTGCTATCTCTCATGATAATACCGGCCAAATCATCCGACAGTTCAGCCAGTACGGCATAGACAAAGTCTGGGACCCATCCAAAATAATTATCACTCTGGACCAGCGGCCTGGGAGCGAACGAGGGCATGAATCGCCGGCGCATCGAAGCGTCCGTGAGTTTGTCAAAAAGCAGAAAATCAAGACTTTTTACGATATCGGTCAGGGAATTGGCAATCAACTGATCCTGGAAAATGCGCTTATCCTGCCAGGCCAGTTGGCCCTGTCAACCGACGCTCAGGCGTCCTGCTACGGCTCTTTGGGAGCATTTTCGACAAGCTTTACGGCCGCCGAGATGGCCGCAATCTGGGCAACCGGAAAGATCTGGTTGAAAGTGCCTCAAACGATCAAGATCAATCTCAACGGCCGCCTGCCCAGGGGCGTATATGCCAAAGATATCATGCTGAAGCTGGCGCGTGACCTGACTAAAGACGGCGCCGAATACAAAGTAGTAGAATTTTATGGCAACGTTATCTCCTCACTGACAGTATCCGAACGAGTTACTCTTACATGTCTGGCGGCCAACGCCGGCCTTAAAACGGCCCTGGTGCCATTTGACGATTTGACGGCGCGATATCTACGCCGAATAGTTAAAACCAAATTTACGCCAACCGTCTCTGATTCTGATGCCGCCTACTGCAACGAGATATCTGTCGATGTCTCCTCTCTCACTCCCCGGGCCAGTTCGCTTTATGGGAACGATGGTTCCGGGACCCTTGAAGAGCTGGAAGGGAAGAGAGTCGAGCAGGTGGTTCTGGGTTGCTGCGCCAATGGACGAATAGATGATCTCGAACTCGCTGCCAAAATGCTTCGCGGCCATCGCATCAGTCATGATGTCCGCATGATGATTATCCCGGGCTCTCGAAAAGTCCTGGCTGAAGCGCTGGAAAGAAGCTTTGTTAAAACCTTTATTGAATCCGGCTGTATCGTGCTTAGCCCCGGTTGCGGCCCCTGTGTCGATGCTCATGACGGCTATCTTGAGCCGGGTGAATTGGCAGTTACTACAGCCAGTTGTGTCCGATCCCCCAATTGCAGCTTTTCGGGAACGGAGATATATCAGGTTTCTCCCGCCACGGCGGTAGCTACCGCTATCGATGGCGCTATTACCGATCCCAGGAAATATCTTAAATGAAAAAACAGATTTCTGGACCGGCTATAAAGCTGGATTATAACTACGAGCGCCTTTTATTATCGGATGATAGCCAATCCGAGCAGTTGCCTAAACTTCAAAAGGGTGCAATTATAATTGCGGGTAAGCATTTTGGCTCAATTGTCGAGCTTTCGGAAACGCTTGATTCTGCCGGTGTGGCATGCGTCATCGCGGTATCATTTTCACGAACATTTTATCGCAACTCCATAAATTTGGGCCTGCCGCTAATCGAAAATGCCGACGCTGTTGATAAGATCGCTTCGGGCGAAAATATCTCAATCGATTTCGATAAGGGCGAAATTACCGCGAAAAAGGAGATTCTAAATTTCTCCCCATATCCAGAGATTATTTCCAAAATATTGTTCTCGGGCGGGCTCATCGCGCATACCAAGAGATCGCTGGGAAAATAAATCTCATTAGAATCTAAGCTTCTTGGGGTTGACAGCCCTTATCCATTCCTACCCACCCGCCATAAATATTGGAACACCGACCAGTTGCTATTTTGTTAATGAAATAAATATAGCCAATTGACGAGAGGCATTTTAATAATGAAAAACATAATTCACATCGATACGGCATTAATTGAAACTTCACTCGACGGAAAATATATTAGTCGATGGATTATTAATTTAGTTTTTCTAATCGTTATCTTTGGACCTATACCATCAGCTTTTGGGCAGGAGATAGAATATATCGGTTCGGTGGCATGCTCAAATATAAATGATGTTCGTGTCATGGCAAACCGAGCCTACTGCCTTTCAAGCAGCGATCTTACGATTTTTGATATTGCCCAGCCTAATCATCCGCAATTTGTCGGTCAAATTAGTTTTGTTGGCCAGGGAAATGGGATATATCTCACCGGCAGCTATGCTTACCTGGCTACCGGAGATCAGGGGCTGCAAATAGTGAATATCATCAATCCCGCCAGCCCCATTTTAGTGGGAAGTTATGATACTCCCGACGTGGCGACTGGCGTATTTGTCACCGGGACCTATGCCTATGTGGCTGATGTAGCATCCGGACTGCAAATAATTGACATATCAAATCGGACCAATCCCGCGCTTGCCGGAACTCTAATGGATCCCTATGGATCTCCTCTGGGCGTATTCGTTTTGGGCTCATTTGCCTATATTGCCGATGGCAATTTCGGCCTGGAAATTGCTTCTATCGAAAATTCCGCCAGCCCAACGCTGCTTGGATTCTACGATACTCCCGGATATGCCAATAATCTTTTCGTATATCGCTCCCATGCCTATATTGCCGATGAAGTTGGAGGCATGCAAATTATTAATATTACCTATCCAACAGGTCCAACCTTAAGAGCGTCATACCCTACTCCCGCCTGGGCGCATGCCGTATATGCCTCCGGTAATTATGCTTACCTCGCTCTTGGTGTTGAGGGTATCCAGGTAGTTGATATATCCGACTTAGCCGCACCTCAATTAGCGGCAGCCTATAATACGCCATATATTGCTACCGGGATTTACGCTCTTGATAACTATGTTTATGTTGCCGACCGGGATTCCCTGATTATTCTGAGATTCTCTCCGACGGATATTAAGGACGAGCCAGGGATCCCCAGTCGTTTTTCGCTATCGCAAAATTACCCTAATCCATTTAATGCCCGAACGACTATAAGCCTTAATTTACCGAAAGCTGAACAGGTTGAGCTTTCCATCTACAACCTCTTAGGCCAGAAAATCGCGATTCTTTCAAAGAACCTTGAACAACCAGGCCCCCATCAGATAATATGGGATGCAAACAATGTCCCTTCCGGAGTGTATTATGCGAAGCTGGTTGCGGGCGATCAGTCTCAGAGTATAAAAATGGTTTTGCTAAAATAGTGCGCTTTATAAATACTAATTTTTGCCATTCAACCAGTACAAGTTAATATAAAAAAACAGGGACGAACCGAAATTCGTCCCTGTAAAAACTCGATATTGCCAAGAATTACTTTAGCAGTGTCATCCTCATTGTCTTGACCCCGCTATCGTCCTTAAGGCGATAGAAGTAAGTTCCTGATGAAACCGGATTACCCGATTGGTTGCGGCCATCCCAGATGACGGAGTATGATCCGGCTCTGAGATTGTCCTGCATCAGGCTGGCAACCCTGGCTCCCGTGACATCGAATATCTCAAGAGCGGTATTTCCGCCTTCGGTCGAAAATTCGATGCGGGTTTGAGCGTTGAACGGATTAGGGTAATTTTGTGAAAGGGAGAAGCTCTGGGGAACTTCTACTCCTTCTTCAATTCCAACCCTTAACAGGTCGTGAACCTTAATCTTGGCGGCCTGCAGAATCCGCCTGTTTTGGTCGGATTGGACAAAAGCCACTAACTGCAGGCTATCCGGGATGAGCGGCGATGGAGTTGTGAAACGGACGGTGTAGTTTAGTGTGTCGCCTTCGGGAAGAGTTACCCCCAGGCCCCCTGTAGTTGGGAACATATCACGAAATACCTGGTGGTGGTTCAAGGTTCCATTGGGAGATGATTGGCGAATCCCTGATTGCGTCATAGCCACCCGCAATTTAAGATTATTAAGAGCGGGATTTGATTCCACGATGATGTTAACGTTCAGATAACCTACAAGCGAATCGCGGTTGTACGTTCCACTCAAAGACATAATCAACGGAGCGTCAACGTTGCTTTCGTTGTTGATCGAATTAGTCCAGCCCGGATGGTTGGATGTCAGATCAACGTTGCCATCGGCCCAGGCATGGGGGGAATAATTGTTGCTGTAGTAATTGTTTCTGGCCATGTTATCGGTAATGTTATACATATACCAAGGATCGTCACTGGACGGATAATACCAGTGATACCTGATAATAGCCAAAAATGAACTGTCGTTTGTCATTAACCGATCTAAGACCAGATCGGCAGCGGGACAATAACCTCAGCCCCAGTTGGTGACATACTCGCAAACTACCATTCTATCGGCAGCCGCGGCTATCCCCGTCAGGCAAATGATACTTACTGCGATCAGTAGTAACAACTTTTTAGCAAGATCCATCGAAAACCTCCATTGGGTTAAAAAATTTCTGATGATAATATAACAATACTTCGTTTTATTTTCAAATGTTTATTAGTAAAAAAGATCATTTGTTTTAATTTCCCCTTATTGGCTTGAACAACTTTAACTTATCCCCACCCTAATTTAAGCTGTTAAAAGCGCGATAGTAAAATTATCCGAGTTCCCTTGAAAGTCGGTCGAAGGCTGCAGACGCCGGATGAGCAGATCAGGCCCCCGCGTTCGCCGCCGTAAAAGACCGATAACTCATGGGATCGATAATGATAGGTTAGCTCAATAGAAGCCAGTTTCTTGGGATCATTTTTCTCCCCGGGGCTGAAAACTCTATTCGAGAGCGAGCCCCCAACTGTTACCTCAACGATATTGCCTCGGGAATAGCCCAGGGTCAAATAATCCTCGTGATAATTTTTTCTCCCGGTTGGCCAGAAACGTTTAGTGTAAGCCGAGAAAGATACTGTTTGGACGGGATTGACATAATAGTAACCGTCAAAATAGGTCTCGATCTCATCCTCAGTATAGTCAATTCGGTCCCAGTGACCGTTCACCACTACCTTCTCGATCGGGGCCCATCTTGCGCCCGCGTATTTTTCCGATAGATAGAGCCTGTTTGCAAGCCCGCGGGAATACGATTCCGAATATGCCAGATCGAAATTAAGATCGAAGTTTGGGGAAATCAAACCGCCGATCTGATAAGCTCTTTCGCCTGGTGTCCCGTCCAGCGAGGACAGGCTTCGTCCCTGGTGACTCACCGGCGGGGGCGTGTTGAACGCTCCGGTTGGGCCGGGATATAGCAAACGAAAGATATTCTTGTATTCCCCGTAGACGCTAAAGAGCCGATGGCTGAACGAGCCTGAAAGGTAAGTGCCATCGCCATCGGTCTTTTCTTCTTCCGGCGTGTTTCCCTCTTTAACGGCGTATTCCCCGTAAAAATTGAAAGGACCCTTGTTTATTTCGTGGTTTATGGAATAAAGCTGGATATTGTCAGATTGCCGGAATTGCGTACTGCTATTTTGCTTGAATATCACAAAAGAGCCGCCATATTTGAAGCCGGTAAACGGCTTAATTGCTCCGCGGATGCCTCTGATCGTAAAATCTCTTTGAAGCGTAAATTCGTTAAATCCCTGTTGGAATTTGAATGCCCGTCCGGAAATCGCATCGAAATCGAAATGATCATAAAGTCCCGAAATTTTAATACCATCGAGATTATTGTCGAAATTCACGGCGTCATCGAGAAAAGCGTTTAAGCGTCATACCGCGGTCGAAAGTCTCATAGAAATTGCCGGCGTGAATAGTTATTCCGTCCTGTTTCCATCCGAAATATCTCTGAGTGATTTTCTCGTTGGCATCCCCATTGAAATTTGGCTGGTAAGTACGCAGCCATGCCCCGGCGTAAAAGTTGCCAAAATTGAAATCGACGCTAAATCTATTATCCAGCGAATCCCTGACCGAATTCAAAGTATCCGGAGGGAGTGTATCTATCGGGCTGCTGCGCAGCCAATTGGCTTCAGGCTGATTGTACCAGTATTGCATCCAATTCGACGCTGAGACTGACCAGGTGTCATTTTGCGCCTGAGAAATCGTAGGAAGCATAAAAATTATAGTTAGAACGATAAAAATGGCGATGGCGCCAGCGGGGTAAAATTCCTTTTTCATCCTATTTCTCCGCTTCGTTGCTTTTGGCGCTATCGGGAGCGGCTGGTTGGATATTATCGGAGATCAGTTTTTCGATCTCTACCTCATCGCCTGGCTTGAAGCCCACCCTCGAAAATACGATCCTGCCTTTGGAATCGGTCATGATGGTAAATGGCATGTTGGCGCCTTTGAACGTCCTGCGGAATACCTCACCGTCATTATCAAGCAGCACTTTAAACGTTAGTCCGTAAGTCTTAACGAAACTTTTAATTTTGGCTGCGGCCTTGGGACCTTCTACATTGATTGCGAAAACTTGAAAACCCTGACCTTGATATTTTTCATAGAGCTTTTCAATGATTTTGAGTTCTTCCATGCAGGGTTTACACCAGGTAGCCCAGAACGAAATATACATCGGCCCCTGACCATAATTTTTGGAAAATGTTATATTCTTGCCATCGATATCCGGCAGGGTGAAATCTGGCGCCACTTTGGTTTGGATCGCCTGCGCAGTAGCCAGAGTCGTCAGAATTAAAATCAGACCGAGGCATTGGAGCATCCGTAATTTCATTGTCGTCTCCTATTAATACTAAATTATTTTTATCCAAATGTTTATGGTTATTGAAGCCGTGGTGAAGAGTTGAAATTAACACCCATTGAGGCTATTCCCATTCTTGCCTTTGCGCCCCCGCAATTCGCTGGGGATAAATTTAGGTATCTCAAGTCGTTTGTCAAACTAATTCTGGCAATTGCCGCCGGTTCGTACTATATATGGTCCACGATATGGTACCGGGCTTTACAATGCCTGCTTTTACAGACGCCCATCCCTTTGACATCTCTTCATTTCATGATATATTACCGTCCATGATCGATACCCACGCTCATCTTGATTTTCCCCAATTCAATTCCGATCGCGATTCGATTATTCGGACCGGTTTTGAACATGGTTTGGAGGCGATCATTAATATTGGCACCGACCTGGCGACCTCCCGTGCCTCGCTTGAACTGGCGCAGCGTTACGAAAATATCTATGCCTCCGTTGGTGTCCATCCCCATGACGCTAAAAGCTGTGCGCCCGATTATCTTGCTCAACTACGTCGGATGATTGAAGAAGATTCCAAATCAGGAAAAAAAATCGTAGCCGTCGGCGAAATCGGGCTTGATTACTATCGGGATTTATCTCCGAGAGAGCTTCAAATAAAGGTATTTCGCGAACAACTTGATTTAGCCAAAGCGCTCAATTTGCCGGTGGTGGTGCATATCAGAGAGGCGATGGCCGATTCGATGGCCATCTTGCGGGAATCCGGAGTCAAACGCGGGGTATTGCATTCCTTTCCGGGAACTATCTCTGAGGCTAAGGCGGCAACCGCTCTGGGCTTTTATATATCTTTTTCCGGGCCAATAACTTATCCCAAATCAAACCGTTCCGAGGTGGCCGGCTCCCTGCCACTTTCTCGCATCGTAGCCGAAACCGATTCCCCGTACCTTACCCCTCAAGCTTTCCGAGGCAAGCGCAATCAACCGGAATATGTGCGTTTTGTAATTGAAAAACTCTCCGAGGTTTTCTCGCCTTATACATTCGATGATATCGAGCGGATCACATCCTACAATGCCCGGCGCCTGTTTAATCTCCCCATTGAAAAGTCTGGCAAGATAGTCTATAAGATTCGACAATCTTTATATATTAATCTCACTAACCGCTGCAGCGATCACTGCTCATTTTGTTTTAGATTTCGAAACGGTTTTGTATCCGGTCACTATTTACTTCTGAAATCGGAACCTGCCGCCTCTGATGTCATCGCCGCAATCGATAAGGAAAAAGAGTTTACTGAAATAGTATTCTGCGGACTGGGCGAACCAACTCTTCGTCTTAAAGAGCTTCTGGAGATTACTCGTGCTATGAAATCCCGAAATTATCCGATCCGACTCGATACTAACGGTCACGGCAGCTTGATAAACAAAGTAGATCTGCCATCGCTGATTGCCGGTTTGGTCGATAAAGTTTCGGTCAGCCTTAACGCTCAAGACGCCGATACCTATCTTACGCTTTGTCAGCCCGATAAAGGCAAAGACGCTTACGAGGCGATGCTCAAATTTATCCGCGGCTGCGTAGCCAATCATATTAATACGGAAGCCTCAGTTGTCGATCTGCCGGGTGTAGATATCGAGGCCTGCCGCAAACTTGCGATATCATTGGGTGCCACATTCCGCGTCAGGCATTATGTGCCAGATTTGGAGTAATAATATGCGACATCAGGCCAACAAATTCACTGCTAACTAAATGATAGCGTTTAATATTGCTCCTAAGAAACGTTTCGGCCAAAACTTCCTGGTCGATCCCCATAAGGCCGACTCACTGGTCAATGCCCTGGATATCAAACCGGGGGAGACCATCCTCGAAATTGGCCCCGGGACGGGCATCCTCACCGATCGCATTTTAAAAGCAGGCG
Source organism: uncultured candidate division Zixibacteria bacterium (assembly GCA_963801605.1). Classification (GTDB taxonomy): domain Bacteria; phylum Zixibacteria; class MSB-5A5; order UBA10806; family UBA10806; genus UBA10806. Next base: position 191,684 of record CAWDFP010000006.1, on the reverse strand, counting down.
CAAACTTAACGGCAGTAGAACTCGACCGCGAATTGCTTTCAAATCTCGAAAATCGCTTTGGCGGTGGTTCCAATTTCCGGCTTATCGAGAGCGATATCATCAAGATTAACCCGCGCGAGCTTGGATTAATAGATTTCAAGGTTATCGGAAACCTGCCTTATAATATCAGCGGAGCTATTGTTGAATGGTTTATCGAATATCAAAATATCATCAAATTCGCGGTCATTACCGTCCAAAAGGAGGTTGCAGCCCGCCTCAAGGCCAACCCCAATAGCCGTGACTACGGCGCTCTATCGATAATGGCGCAATCTTATTTTAATATCAAGCGCGTGTTTGATATTCCGCCCGGATCCTTTTCCCCAAAACCTAAAGTCTATTCTACAGTCTTAACCCTTACACCCGATAAAAAGATTGGGGAGATAAACTACCCATCTTTCCGTGATTTCGTCAGGGCTTGTTTCTCCCAGAAGCGCAAGAAATTAGTCAATTCGCTCGCAGCCCGAGGCCTGGAGGTTGCGGGGAAGTCCTTTAACAAAGACCAGATCGAGAATTATCTTGCCAGGCTCGGCAAAAAGGGCGATATAAGAGCGGAGCAGTTGTCATTGAGGGATTTTCTGGAGCTTTACCAATTGGCCAGGGATTGATATGAAAAGGCCTTCATTCGTCTGCTTATATTTTTTACTTTTAATCACCACGGCCGAAGCGGGCATCAAATTCGATTTCAATCGCGATAATCAAACCTACGATTGGCTAACCTCGATCGATCATCATATCATGCAGCCCGGTTTTGCATTTAACACCTCGTTTAACGGAGAATCCAACCTTATTAGAGGTATCTCCAACCGATGGCAGGAAAATGCTATTGCCCGATTCGAATCTGAAAAATCGCTCCTTGAATCTTTCAGTCTCGTTACCTCCGGTGAATATAATGTCAATGGCCTCGACCAGCGCCGAGTTCGATCCTCCGAACTTGCCATGGGGCTTGCTTACCGTCCCTGGGAATTTCTCAAAATCACTCCCATGTTCAGGCTTGATCGCATTAAACGTTCCGATCTCGATACTCATAAAAGCGATCAGGGAACCGGATATGGATTAGAAAGCGAATTGGCATCATCAAATTTCTATGGTATCAACCTGGCATCTAATGCCTCGTTTGATCGCCGCAATCTCTCTAATATACCATCGGATGAAGGCAAAGGATCGCTAAGCGCTTTTCGAGGCTTTTCGAGTGGTGATACAGTTTGGGCATCATTGAGGGGTGTCGAAGCTGCCAAAAAATATTACGGATCGAATGCCGGAAGCAATAACATTGTTAAACAGATCAGGCAGGAGAGACAGGGCGATTTTGCTGCGGCCATAAACCTGCCCGCCAGTTTACGGTTAAGGATTGATGGTAATGCTCATCTATCTCGTTACCTCTACCGCTATACATTATTGGAGGAATCCACTGCGCCACAACGCGACAACTATGGTAGAGGAGGAGGTTATAAGGGAATTCTCTCCGGCGAGATTACTAATATTGCCAGTGGCCTTTTAAGCTATGCCTGGAGCCGCTCAAGCCAGGATTTTCAGGGTGTGGATTTGGATCAAAAAACTGAACTTGGCGAGCTCTCATTCCAGGGAAAACTCAGGATTTCGGAATCTGATTCTCTTTCGGCCGATTTTCTGGTTGGCGTTACCTCCTATGTCAATCCGAGTATCGGGTCCAATCGTCAGGATCGCGATCAAAAAACGTTAGTCTTTAACGGACGATTCAGTCATATTTTCAGCCGCTTTTTCACCGCCGGCTTGACAGGTGGCGCTAATAGCTTTCATCAAATTTACGTGTCCGGAATTCAATCGGCCAATAACAGCCAGAACAATACATATATATTGTCACCTTTTGCAAATTGGAGGCTTTACGAGCCGCTAACACTTGCTCAAAGCTTCGAAATCCAGGCCAATTATATCACTTTCGATTTCGACCGCAGCCCAAAATCGCCAACCAGAAACAGGATCTTCAGACGAGCCACCTCGAGAACAGATTTAAACCTTATAATTTCCGAAAGATTAACTTGGCACCAGGCCTATCTTTATCGTTATGAAGATTATGGACAGCTTTTCTGGAATGATGGTTGGCAGCAAGCCCTCAGTTGGGATCGTCGAAGAAACGGTTTGGAGACCAGGCTAACATATTCTCCCGATCAAATCTTTCAGATCACGCCGTTTTTCTCCTGGGAGAAAACCAACGACTACAACCATGATTTTAAAACCAATCCCATCACTGAAAACGTTGCCGAACTCCGCTATTTAGCCGATGAGCAAACCAAGATGTTGTTTGAAGTTGAGCTGATTTTCAACTGGGATAAAGCCAGGCGCACCCGGTTCGATTTTTCACATCGCGTTCGAAGTTTCATGGAGCGCCCCAAAGAAATTATCGATTATGCCACCGTGAGCCTGGAGTATCTGTTTTGAAAACACGATTGATTATATTGGCAATGCTCTTGCTTCTATCGGGATGTGCTAAAAGTCCCTTTTCCACTCGTGGAACCGAGCCGCCGATTGGCTCCGGCGGCACCTGGGAAACTCCGCATTCGCCTGATCTGGTCATAACAAACCTTTTCAACTCTTATAACGAACGCATCATCTCAAATTACCAGCTTTGCTTTTCCGATTCCTTCGCTTTCTCGTCGCCCGAGGATTCAATTGATGCCGTCAACAATGGACGTCCCGACCTTTTCGTTGATTGGGATAAACAAACTGAAGTGGCCGCTGCCACAAATATATTTACGACTTTTTCAAGCTCTGATACAATGAAATTATACCTGTTTCTCTTTCCTGCCCCTGACCATAACGATCTTGTTGAAGATTCTCTGGCGGTGCTTTATCGAAACTACACTGTCTTAGTTGTCATGACTCATGCCGGTGTACCCGATACCGCAACTGCTGCCGGCCTGGCCACGTTTCATCTGTCTCAGGAGGCTCTCAATTGGTGGACAATCCGCTGGTGGGAGGATCTTCCGGCCCGTTCCGGTTCTCCTGATTGGGCGGATTTTAAGGCGGAATATCGACGATGAAAAAGCTTGGCATACTTTCGATTATTGCGCTTATGGCGCTTTATTGCGCCAATCCCTTCTCGCCTCCAAAAGCAGGCCGAGGCTCTCTGGCCCCAATTCTGCCTCAGAATTGCGCCACCTGCCCCGATGAAGAGAATGCCAGCAACGTCCTTTCTAATTTTAAATATGCCTACGAAAATCGCGATATAGATATTTATGAAAATTGCCTGGACCGAAACTTCGTTTTCGTGTACACTGATCAGGATCGACAAGGCCAAATCGAGACCGTGGAAATTCCTCGCGATGGCCTTTCCGGGGATATTTATCGTACGCGCGGTTTGTTTGACGCATTCAGCGAAGTCAGGCTTGATACCTGGGTTCCTGCTAGGCAGGACCCGGAAGGCCCACTGACCGCTGAACACCCCGGCGAAACCTGGGAAGTCTGGCTGGTAAGCTTTTACCTGTCTCTTCGAGATTTAACCGGATCATACAGCTACCAGCAGTATGAGGCCAATGGCCTGGCAATATTTAAGATGAGAAAATCGTCTGATGGCTACTGGCGGATCGTTAGGTGGGAAGATAATTCATTTACTCAATAGGAAAATATGGAATACAGGCAACGAGTAAGCAGGCAAGAGAGAGCGCGAAAGGGCCCGCCATTCATGGGGATATTTTTTGCTTTCCTTGCCTTAGCATTAGGAGTGGTGGCGTTTTATCGTTTCCAAACACCCAAACCTAAGGAAACAATACCGGTTATTGCAGCCAAGCCAACACCGCCGGCAAATATAACGGCCATTTCGGATTCGATAGTAATGGCATGCTGCCGAAGCTTCGGCTTAACAGATTCTGCCATTATCGAATCTAACTTGACTCAAACCCAGGGGCCTGCTTTCCATCAATACCGTCAGGGATGGCCGGCCGAGCTTCCCTTTATTGCTTTTGCGCAAAGACTAAGCGTAATGACGGGCGAAAGACAACTCCAGTGCGATTGCCGTGAATCATCCAAACTGGGTTGGCTTGAATGTTCGCTTCAATCGGGTAGACTCGTAGGCGCCAAAGTAATTCTCGATACGGGCCGCAATGCCATTCTTGCCGACCGCCAATTAGCGGTAGTATTTAGTAATCTGGGAGGCATGAAAGAGGACGATATCATTAAACTCATCCGAAGCGGAGTGGTTTTTTCCTATATTGGTGGGAACGATTATTACCCATCCGGAGATATGCTCAGGCTCTTTTCCAAAGGGAATATTACTTCTATCCTACAATTGCCTGCTAACGGTGATGGATTAAGGATGCTTGGCCAGGCTGGTAAAACCGGCAAAGTCGATAAAAAGAAAAAAAACATCGTAGAAAAATCATCATCTACGGGCCTTTTTGCCCGTCATCCGGGAGCTAAGGCGATTTTTTTTGAGGCTTCAACTGGAATTGAGCCAAAAGCTATCAGAGGAATCTTGAATGAGGCCCGACGGGCCAGACTCTCATATCTGTGCTCAGAGGATTATCCCGACAGCACTGATAAAATTGCCATCGAATCAGGCATACCGGTAATAAAGCTTGATTTGGTTAGAAGCGATAAGTCATTATCCCAGCTTAAGTTCGACATGATGACTCAATTTTTGAACGAGAGTTCGCCTCACCGGCTTACGCTTTGTGTTGACGCCTCAAAGGCCAATACCGACGAACTTATTGCAATCAGGCTTCTGTTTGGAAGGGTTGGGATTAAGCTGTTGCCTTTTATGAAGTTGACCCAAAAAATTGATTCCTTATGAGGGATCAATCATAAGCTGACAATAAGCAGCTTCTTTGAGATCGGGAAGGCGCTGTTCGATAAAGGATTCGTCATATAACCAGGTATTAAAGCGACCGGCCAACTGCTCCTGGTTTAAGTCTTCTTGCCAGTTAATTTCGAGATAATCTACAGAAATCGTGCCGACCAGTGCTTTTTTCATTTTTAAGCAGAACTTTACCTTCATATTTATTTTTTCGGCATTTATAGTATTTTCTTGACAGGAAAATAGACTTGGGTATATTAAAGCTGTAATTAGCTTATTTTGTCCCTTGGGGTTTTGGGAAATCAGGAAAGGCCGAAAGGCTAACCCCAGGTTCTTCACGAAAGATCTTCAATAACTAAAGTGCACGGTAACGTGCGCCTGAGTACATTTTCTCAGGGAGCTTAACTATTATCTTGTTAAAATTTTTCGATGCAAATTAAAGTGGCATTAAGGACATCTTCTATGAAATCTGATACCAGGTTCGCGCTGGGAGCTATGGTATTTTGTCTACTGGCTTCCTTCTTTCTGTTAGGCGATTCGGCGCTTGCATATTACAGCCCTCCAAGCAATGTTCCTCCGGGTCCGCCTCCCAATTATAAGCAAGTCGATACTACCTATTTTTTGGGTGCCCCGACTTTGCCCAGAGTTATTTCCGACTCCGGCGGATTTTATATTTGGGTGGATGGTAATGGCTCCTGGAATATAGCTAATCGTATCTACAAAACCACTGGTGGCGCTGAGGATTATCATGGCAGTGTTCTGGCGTCTATGAGCGCCCCGCCGACGCCCGGTGTAAATGTTTTTGCCACTAATTTTGAATTATATGCCGATTCAAGCGATTCATATTGCTATAAACAAAATGACCGCTGGGGATGGTACCAATGGGATACTAATCTATATGAAATCTGGTGGGATGTTTCGGTCAGATACACTTCGGGCCAGCATGATTCCACCGATTATATGAAAATCAATATTTTAGGATGTGCTATAGATTTTAATGTATGGTCTGATGGCTGGGATAATAATCATTTTGACGCGCAGCATATATTCCTGGGGGCTGATCGAACCAAGCTGGCTGATGTTCCCGGATTTTCTGACACATACGCCGGTATTTCTGATCCCTATGCGGCCAGCGGCCATAGCGGATCGAGAAACACCTCGGCTTTTACTCGGCATTCCGGAAATGGAAACAGCTATAACAAATTTGGTCTGATCGCTTCCAACCAGGCTTATCCCTGTGATCGCGTATTAGGCACCCTATTGTGCGATACTTATGGACAGAAATTCGCTGGCGCTTTCGCTTATGAAGGCGATGGTATCGAATTTTCCGCAAGTTGCGTTTATAATCCCTGTATGTATAATAGCGCTCCCGAACTGCAGCCACCGTACTCATTTCATGTTTTTCAATGTTCCCCGGCTTTATTTACATTCGATGTTAATTATATCGACGATGGAAATTTCCGCTATTTTGAAAAATTGAGCGGCCCGGGCACCATCAATGGCAGCACCGGCGTGGTTAGTTTCACTCCGGGACCAAACTCCCAAATGTACAATTTTACGATCGTTGGAGTCGATTCATGTGGGCTGGCCGATACTGCGGTTTATTCCGTTGATGTTGCTATCAACGCTCCGCCATTGGTTATCTGCCCCGGACATGGAACTGGAGCCTGTGATCTTTACTTTACTGTTTGTTCGTTAACACCGATCAATGTTCCCGGTTTTGTATATTCGGATCCCAATAATAATATTACTTCGATTACCGCTTTAGGGGGCACGCTGCACGGCGATACCATGACTTTTACTCCCGTTGTGGGTAACAATACCCTGACCGTAATTGCGCGAGATGCCTGCGGATTAGCCGATACGTGCACGACAATTGTAGGAGTAACCCTTAACCGTCCTCCTGACGCTATTAGCCCGGCCAATAGCTCTCAATTTGTTTGCGCTCTAACCGAGATTCGGCTGCCCGGCTTTACTGCTTCTGATCTGGATGGCAATTTAATATCCAAAACTCTACTGGGCGGAACCCTGCATGGAGATACAGCCTATTTCACTCCGGCGGTGGGAGCCAATACTCTAAAGCTGGTAGCTACGGACGCCTGTGGTTTAACAGATACATCGACAACGATTGTCACATTGCGCTTAACCGTCCGCCTGATGCTGTTAGCCCGGCCAATAGCTCAATCAGTTTGTATGTGCTCTTACCGAGATTCGTCTACCCGGCTTCACAGCTACCGATACCGATGGCAATCTGGTTTCGAAGATTCTCACCGGCGGTACACTACATGGAGATACCGCTTATTTCACTCCAGTAGTTGGCGCCAATACCCTAAAACTCATGGCTACTGATGCTTGCGGGCTCACGGATACATCCATAACGGTTGTTACTGTTACTCAAAATAGGGCTCCGGATGCTGTCAGCCCCGCGAATAGTTCTCAATTCGTCTGCGCTTTGACTGAAATTCGTCTGCCCGGCTTTACGGCTACCGATCCGGATGGCAATCTTGTTTCCAAGATTCTCACCGGCGGCACATTACATGGTGATACGGCTTACTTCACTCCTGTAGTTGGAGCCAATACCCTGAAACTGGTCGCCACTGATGCTTGCGGCTTAACGGATACGTCAATTACCGTTGTGACCGTAACGCTAAACCACCCGCCTGACGCGGTATCACCTCCAAACTCCAACCAGTTCGTTTGTGCCTTAACCGAAATTCGTCTACCTGGCTTTACCGCTACCGATCCGGATGGCAATCTGACTTCAAAGGTACTTACCGGTGGGACGTCTACATGGTGATACGGCTTACTTCATGCCCGTAGTCGGACCTAATACCTTAAGACTTATCGCTACCGATGCTTGCGGTTTGGCTGATACATCAATTACGGTTGTAACAGTAACGCTTAACCGTCCGCCCGATGCAGTCTCGCCTCCCAACTCTAACCAATTCGTTTGCGCTCTGACGGAGATTCGTTTACCTGGTTTTACAGCTACTGACCCGGACGGTAATTTAACTTCAAAGATACTTACCGGCGGGACATTGCATGGAGATACGGCCTACTTTACTCCAGTAGTTGGCGCCAATACCCTAAGGCTTGTGGCCACTGACGCTTGTGGCTTAGCTGATACATCGATAACAGTGGTGACAGTTACGTTTAAACCGTCCACCTGATGCGGTCAGTCCGTCCAATTCCAACCAGTTTGTTTGCGCTCTGACCGAGATTCGTCTACCCGGATTCACCGCTACCGATCCTGATGGCAACCTCGTTTCAAAGATTCTCACCGGCGGCACACTACATGGAGATACGGCTTACTTCACTCCTGTAGTTGGAGCCAATACCCTGAGACTGGTCGCCACTGATGCTTGCGGCTTAACGGATACGTCAATTACCGTTGTGACCGTAACGCTAAACCGCCCGCCTGACGCGGTATCACCTCCAAGCTCCAACCAATTTGTTTGTGCATTAACTGAAATTCGTCTGCCCGGCTTTACGGCTACTGATCCTGATGGCAATCTTATTTCCAAGATTCTCACCGGTGGCACATTGCATGGTGATACGGCTTACTTCACTCCAGTCGTGGGACCAAACACTTTAAAACTTATTGCCACTGATGCCTGTGGCTTAGCCGATACATCAATTACAGTCGTTACCATAACCCAGAATCATGCCCCTGATGCCGTCAGCCCGGCTAATAGCCAGCAGTTCCTTTGCGCATTGAATGAGATTCGTCTGCCCGGCTTTACCGCCACCGATCCTGATGGCAATCTGACTTCAAAGGTACTTAATGGTGGGACTCTACATGGCGATACAGCTTACTTCACTCCCGTAGTCGGACCTAATACCTTAAGACTTATCGCTACCGACGCTTGCGGTTTGGCTGATACATCAATTACTATTGTGACGGTAACGCTTAACCGTCCACCTGACGCAGTCTCGCCTCCCAACTCTGACCAATTCGTTTGCGCTCTGACGGAGATTCGTTTACCTGGTTTTACAGCTACAGATCCGGACGGTAATTTAACTTCAAAGATACTCACCGGCGGGACACTGCACGGAGATACAGCCTACTTTACTCCAGTCGTTGGAGCCAATACCCTGAGACTTGTGGCCACCGACGCTTGTGGCTTAACCGATACGTCAATTACTATTGTGACTGTAACACTTAACCGTCCGCCTGACGCGGTATCGCCTCCTAACTCCAACCAGTTCGTCTGTGCTTTGACTGAAATTCGTTTGCCCGGCTTTACCGCTGCCGATCCTGATGGCAACCTGGTTTCAAAGATTCTTACCGGCGGAACACTGCACGGAGATACGGCTTACTTCACGCCTGTGGCTGGGCCTAATACCCTAAGACTTGTTGCCACCGATGCTTGTGGCTTGGCTGACACTTCATTCACGGTGGTGACAGTTACAGTTAACCAGCCGCCAAGTGCTGTTTCGCCATCCAATCAAAATATGTTCGTCTGTACTTTAGATCAAATCTGTCTGCCTGGTTTCACGGCAAGCGATCCCGATAATAATTTGGTTTCGAGAATTGCTTTAGGTGGAGTGTTACATGGCGATACGGTTTGCTTCACCCCTGTAGCAGGGCCAAATACGATAACTTATATCGTAACTGATGCCTGCGGTGCCGCCGATACCAGCATAACTGTTGTTACGGTTACGCTCAATCATGTGCCGGTGGTAGTTTCACACGCCGATACAGCGATGTTCGTTTGCAATCTCGATCAGATTTGCCTGCGCGGCTTCGGCGCCAGCGATCTCGATGCCAATATCGTTTCGACAACATTAATCGGTGGAACATTGCACGGTGATTCTGCCTGCTTCATTCCTGTGGCGGGCCTAAATACTCTTCGCCTGATCGCTCTTGACGCCTGCGGAGTCGCTGATACCGGCATCACCAATATTACAATCACATTAAACAGCGCCCCGGTTGCGCTTGGTCACGCCGATACTTCACTTATTGTCAACGATCTCTCACCGATCTGTCTGCGCGGCTTTAGCGCCAGCGATATAGACAACAACCTGGTATCGAGAATTGTTATCGGCGGTACCTTAAGCGGTGATTCCGTTTGCTTTACGCCGATTCAGGGAGCTAACACCATAACCCAGATTTGTACCGATGCTTGCGGAGCGGCCGACACTTCGGTTACGCATGTAACGGTCAATGTAAGCATTGTATTAGCTGTGGTTGGCGGTACATTACCCGAATTCACTGAAGAGGTAGCAGATTCATTCCTGGTTTCTATAACTGGCGGCAACCTCGGAAGCCTTGTTTATACAACCGAATTTACGGGTCATGCAGGTTTACCATCAAGATATTCAACTGCATTGATCGGATCGAATATTAAGGCCGTAAGCATTTTCGATTATCTCGGCGAGTTCTCCTCGGTTCAATCACCATTTGCTTATAAAGTAATTGCCTCGGACGGTCATTCCGCCGATACACTTGATCTATCCTTGATCGTTCATGACAACAACCGAATGCCATCGATCAGTTCGATAAACGATACCACCGTCAATGTTGGCGCAGTGCTGGCATTCAATGTCAGCGGTAATGATCCTGATCTCGATAACACCTTAACTCTTTCCAAGCTCAACGGGCCGGGAATCCTCATTTCTACTCCGGGCCAACCGCCTGTTGTCGGTAACTATAGCTGGACTCCCATTTTGGGCGATATTGGTGCTCATCAGGTTATCTTCTCGGTTTCCGACGGCTTGGGCGGAATTGCTAACGATACCGTTAATATTCATGTCAGGCCATCGGGGATAGATATGCATATTTATGGAGGTATTGGCGAACCGCCGATTTACACCGAAGAATCGGCCGATTCGTTCTTTGTAGCGCTGGGCGGTTACGATCCGGCCAGCCTGACCTTTAATTCGTCATTCCCCGGTCATGCCTCTGCGCCTGCACGATACTCCGCTGATCTGGTAGGAAACCTGATAAGAGTTATCGTCACATTCGATTATCTGGGTGAATTCTCAAATGCAAATTCACCGTTCCCATATAGGGTCATCGCCTCCGATAATTTTAGCGTCGACACTCTTCTGCTTTCTCTTACAGTAAATGACAACAACCGCATACCTGCGATCGTGGTCGGCTCCAATTATACCGCCATGGTGGATCATCCTCTGATCTTCAGCGTGGCCGCTAACGATCTCGACGCTGACAATAACCTAACGCTTTCAAAGATTTCCGGTCCCGGTACATTCCCCGGCGCATCCGGACCGTCCCCTGTATCAGCCAGCTTCTCCTGGACCCCGACCAGCGCCGATCTCGGTGGTTCGCCTTATATTGTCAGGTTTGCCGCTGCCGATGGTCGAGGCGGAGTCGATACTGCCAACGTAACAATAAGCGTATTCCCTGATGGCGTTCCGGTGATACAAATTCTATATTCGCCCACTATCTTCCATGAAGGGCAACCCGATTCGGTGGTCTTTAGAGCTCATGATCCCGATGGTGACCCGATGGGCGGATTTAGTTTTACGTTCCTGCCGCCCTCGCCGGATTCGACCTTCCCGGGATATTCACTCCGTGTGAACGGTGATACTGCCTTTGCCAGAATCACCTTCAATTATGCCGGACCCTGGTCATCAGTCGGCTCGCCGTTCCCTGTTCGCCTTCTTGCTTATTCGATGCGGGCTCTTCTTAACGTTGATACCGCTACTGTAAATATTTCTCTCACAGTTCTTAACTCCAATAGAAAGCCCGACCTGTTAGTCAGCGGGCCTCATACAATTATTGCCGGACGTACGGTTTCCTTAAGCCTGCAGGCTAACGATCCTGATTTGGATGATATCCTTACCTTAACAGCTGCAAGCTTGCCAGTTGGTTCATCATTTATCGATAATGGCGGAGGTTTGGGCAACTTCAATTGGACAACGGCTCCCGGCGATACCGGGGTTCACTATTTCCGCTTCTTTGCCGATGATAACCGCGGCTTGTCAAATAGCCGCGATACGGTGGTTTGGGACCTGCAAGTCACTCCTCCCGATACAATTGGATGCGGGGAGTTGGGGAATACATCGCAGCTTCTTCTCAATTGCGCTGATGCGGTTTCTGGTTCCAACGCTGAGGTTCTCATCAGCCTCTATAACGAAGGATGTGTCGGAGGATTTGAACTCCTTATCTCAACTGATCCTACGGCCTTGAACCTCACCAGTGTGGAATGGTTGGATCGCACCTGGTATGGTCAGGAATATCATAATTGGGTGCCCGATCCGCTCGGTCCTGGCTCAGACCGATTCGTTTGGGTTGCGAATGTCAACGATGGGCATTATACTCCGCCCATGGGAGCTGTTACAAACCCTGAACCGATCTTAAAGTTAGTCTTTGCCGTCGCTCCGGGATTGCCTTGGGATATGGAGATTCCGATCACATTCGATTCAACTGATTATACTGATAATACCATTTCGGATGAAACCGGCTATGAGTTTGTTCATCCTGCCAAATTTGATGGCTGCGTGCGCATCGCCAATCCTGAAAACTATCGAGGCGATCCCAATTTGAACTGCCAGTTCTATGAAATTGCTGATGCCGTTCTGGTAGCGCGCCGGCTTATTGAGAGTAACTCGGTATGGCTGGAGGATGATAGCTTTGGGCAATCGCCGGCGTGTTCGTCCGATACGCATTATCCCGGTAATGACGCTTTACAGGAAGCTGGCAGCGATCTCAACGGCAACGGCTATGCTGATATTGCCGACCTGGTTCGTTTTGTAAATATAATAAATGGATTTATCACCCCGAAGCTTGATCCGCAGGCCGGTTCGGCGCTAATCAGTATGCCCTCGGAGTTATGCGGCAATATGAATATTAAAGTTAGCAGTCAACTCGAAATTGGTGGCGCCTTAATCCGTATCGCACATAACGAAATCGAGATTGGTGAACCGATACCTGCTCAGGGCATGGATATTATCTCTCGTGACGTTGACGGAGTGCTTTCGATACTTATTTACTCCCTGGCGGGCAACAGGATTCCAGCCGGTACTCAAAATCTCTTTACTTTGCCCGTTTCGGGGTCAGGCAGTGTGAACATAGTTGAATCCTCAATTTCCGATTCTTATGGTCGTTTGCTTGAGAGCCGTGTCGGCGCTCCCGTACCGAGCGAATTCGCAGTCAGCCAGAACTATCCGAATCCGTTCAATGCCAAGACACTGATTAAGTTCTCCCTGCCGACCGAATCCGATGTGACAGTAGCCATCTACTCGATCACCGGCCAGTTGGTAGAGACCTTGAACGGTCACTTTGGTGTTGGCCCGCAGTCGATCACCTGGGATGCTTCCCAAGTGGCTTCCGGCGTTTACTTTGCCAAGGTCTCCGCTGGCTCCAACAGCCAGACCATGAAGATGACGCTTTTGAAATAGCGGTAATTGCCTCCGCAAATGAGCGGAACATGGCGTTGGAGAGTTTTGTTGTAAACCGTTGGATGCGGGGATAAGAGCCGAAACAAAGGAGCGATAAAATAAATAGATCATTTGTTGCGATTGCGGGTGCATTAGCATTGGCTTTAATTAGCTCCAATGCAATAGCGCTCAAAAGCTACACGAGCTTTCATCCCGCCAATAGAGACGGCGGTGTAAGGCCTTACATCTCGCCAAAACCGGGAGAACCAATACGCCCCGGAACGATTTTGGATTCTCCAGGTCGTATAGTTGGGACTACCTACTACGATTTTCAATCCAATGGCTCGATGGGAAATCGCATCGTCGTTGATGGAAACGGCGGCGTACATTTCTGCTGGATGGGATCATCCAACCAATTGCTGAGTCCTCGCGGCGTTTATTATGGTTTTATATCCCAAACTGGTGATTCATTGCCGCCAGTGTTGTTACCGGGACGGGATCAGGCGGGCTATCCCAATCTCGATGTTTGGAATGGAGCTGCCAATCCGTCGATCAGAAATACTGCAGTTATCGGTTATCATAATTCTTTATCTCTCGGAACCAGACTGGCGTTCGATAGCGGCAGGGGATTAGGACAATTTACTATCGACAGCACCTCATTCCCGATTGGCGCCGGCGATTTTATCTGGCCCAAAATTTCAATTGACGCCAATGATAATATTCAGGCCGTAGCATCCGAAGCGGTCAATGATCCGCAGCAGCGTTTTGGATATATGTATACCAGGCTGCCTTTTGGTTCATCCACCTGGACCGATCCGATAATATTCGATTTTGGATATACCGCCTCGCCGGTTATCACCTCCAGCCCTATTTCGGGAAAATCGGCTGTCGTCTGGACCGAGCCAACGATGCAGGATGTGAATCAGTACGATAATAACGTGATGTACTCTCAATCGCTTGACGGCGTTAATTGGGATTTTGGGACCGGATCGGTTTATATTACGACCTACCCTCCAACCGCTCAAGGCGATACCACACTCAGAGCATATACCGATGTTGACGCGGTGTACGATTACAACGACAATCTGCATATTATCTGGAACGCTGCCTATGTAACGCGCGACACCGCTAATGCTATGGTTGTGTTATATCGCACGGCGCTTTTCCATTGGTCGGCTCAAACCGGTATTAATCTCATCTACGAGCATCCGGTTCGCGAATGGCCCTGCGATATGGGCGCCTGGAACCTGCCAATCGCCAAGATGTCTATCGGAGTTGACGATTCAAATTTCCTTTTCGTTGTCTTTACCAGATTCGATCCGTCGGATTATGCTCAATTTGATACTTTAAGCGCCGATCCCTCTCCCTGCGGCGGCGATAATGCCATGCCTTGCGGTAACGGCGAAATCTATATGACTTATTCGACAGATAATGGAAATAACTGGCGGAATCCGATGAATCTCACTAATACGCCGACTCCAAACTGTGCACCCGGCTTCTGCGACAGCGATAACTGGTCAAGCCTGGCCGAGCATGTCGATAATTATCTTCATATCCTTTATATCGATGACAAGGACGCTGGAGGCCTGCCTCTTAACGAGGGTAGTCCGACGCTCGATCCCGTGGTCTATCTTAAAATCCCCAACCCGGCTCGGTCCGGTGGCGGATGCGACTATGTTTTGGGTGATGCTAATAACAGCGGCATCTTCAACGGTCTTGATGTTACCTATAGCGTCGGCTATTTCAAGGGTGGCTCGCCTCCGCCGTATTCCTGCGATTGTCCGCCTCATGGAATCTTTTATGTGGCTGGAGATGTTAACGGCAGCTGCTCATTTAACGGTTTGGATGTTACTTTCATGGTGGCATATTTTAAGGGCGGTCCGATGGTTTCGGCTTGCCCTGATTGCCCGCCATTAGTAAGATAGAATTAGTTATTATTAATAGTGAACGTCCGGTTAAGGCTACCGGACGTTTTTTTATAGTTGAAGCACCTCATTATATATGTCATCATTAATAAAATAGCGGTTTATCCATAATATTTAATAATACTTGACAATACCGAATAATACCTTATAATATGTGTTTTTGAGAACAGAAATGAGGTAAACAAGTGATAAATAATGAAAACAACGCCAATTTGAAATTCTATTGCACCAATGAAATCGCTGAAATGCTCAAAATGAATGTTCAGGTGATTGCTCGCAAACTGCAATATGGCGAACTTAACGGCTATAAAATAGGGAAAGACTGGCGTATTAAGGAAGCCGATCTGATAGAATGGCTGGAGAGACATTCCAATAAAAAATTACAGAATCCCGGAGAGCTGGTTATCGGACGATTCATGAAAGATGGCCGATTTGAGACTCTGCCCGTTCAGCTTAAACGACGGAAATATATTCTGGAATATATCCTGCGGCAGTTTGAACTCAATCGAATCTATTCGGAAAAAGAGGTCAATGAGATTATCAGTCGGTTTCATGATGATTATTGTCGGGTGAGACGGGAGTTCATTGACGAGAAGATGATGAATCGTAAGGACGGGAAATACCGCCGAATTGTTAGCTATACTTTTATAAAATAGAATCACAAATGAATTTATTTCGGCCGATAAACGAGGATGTGTGCCGGCTGCTTTTTTGAGGGGACCTGGTTGGCGTACCTTCCGGTGCGCCGGCTCGCTCCCAGTTTTTATCTCTTTTAATATTGCCCGTCGATAGCCACAATACTTATCTTGAGACATGCCGAAAATTAAACGAATCGAACTGCTTCTATTTGCGATTCCATTCATAGCCACGTTTTTGGCATATCTCAAAACAGTTTGTCCTACAGTCTATTCGGGTGACAGCGGCGAGCTGGCGCTGGCATCTTACGTATTGGGAATCGCGCATCCGCCCGGATATCCGATATTAACTCTTCTCGGACGGGCCATTGCGACAGTTCTGCCTATTAATCCCGCTCATGGGTTTAATATCCTATCAGCGCTTCTGGCCTCCGGAGCTTGCGGCGTTGCGGCACTTGTTTTTCGAGTCATCTTCTTTTCCCAATCTGAAAGAGAACGCGTAACGGCCCTGGTTATTCCGATTCTGGGCGCTATTATTTTCGGCTTCTGCAATTCTCTATGGGCGACTGCCGTTGGATTTGAGGTTTATTCGCTGGGGTCTTTGCTATTTTTGCTATCGTTGTTATGCCTTTTAAGCTTCCTGGAAAATGGCCGACAGAAATATCTAATTGCCTCAGGATATTTTTTATTCTTGGGAATGACCAATCATCTAAGCATCGCGGTGATGGTTATTCCGATTGCCTATGCTCTAATCTCCCGCAGAGTGCCCATTAAAATCTGGATTACTCTGGGGCTGCTCTTTCTGATTGCTATCAGTGCCTATTTGTATATCCCGGTTAGGTCATCGCTAAATCCAATTGCCGATTGGAACCATCCGGCCAATTTCAAAGCCTTTTTCGATCATGTCACCGCCAAACGCTATCAGGAATATATCACCGGCGTCAGGCTGGATAACTACCTGGAAAATCTCTGGCGCTCGATTGTGATTCTTTCTGAACAGTTACCGTTATATGTGCTTATCCCCGGGCTTTTCAGCCTAATTCTCCCGAGGGTAATTTTAAGAAGAACGCGACTGATTCTTATAGCCATAATCTTATTCAATTTATCGGCGGCGGCGCTTTATGATATCCCCGATATCGACCAGTATTACCTTCCCACCATATTTGCCGGAATAGCCGGGCTTATATCGCTATTGATTTGGATATTACACAATCTGCCGAAAGCGAGAGAAATTTCGATTACCATTTTGGGGATTATTTTAATCGGCACATTTGCAAAAAACTTTTCCGATAATAATCAGTCCCAAAATAGGCTGGCTTATATCTATGGAATGAATATCTTGAACTCGGTTCCGCTTAACTCAATTCTCGTTTCAGTGGGAGATAACGCTAACTCATCGGTTTATTATTTGCACTACGTCGAGGGGCTTCGTCCCGATTTGGAAATTTACGATATCGTTAAAACTGTAGGCAAACTTCGGGTCAAGCTTCACCACACTGCTGAACCGGCCCCCTCCGGCGAAGATTTGTGCATGGAAATAATGGCGTCCAACCCAACCAGATCGTATCTCGTCAAGGAGCACTTGCTTATCCGCGGACTGGTGTTCGATTATTATAATATGAACCTGACTCCCCATGGTCCTGTCTATCGATGGGGCAAATGGCCACAGGATAAATCTGTCTGGAATCGGCTGCAGCTTCCGGCCTTGAATTCCTTTTCATCAAAGCTTGAGTTCAAGGGCATTACGATGCTCTCAAACCTTTATCTCGATAGGGGAGAGGACTTGATCGCTGCAGGTGATACTACTCGCGCCCAAAGCGATTTTAATACTGCTTGCGATGTCGCCGCCTTATCTGGCGAAGCTTCTATTCACAATAGCCTGGGTGTCTTTTTTCGCCATTTGAGACAAACAGAATTAGCCGATAAGGAGTATTCGCAGGCTTTAAAATCGCGGCATCTTACTGCATTTGAGCGCGCCAATATTTACGTTAACCTGGGCAATCTTCGAAAAGATAAAGGCAATTACGATGACGCCATTGGCTTGTATGAAAAGGCAATCGATATTAATCAAAACAACCGGGATGCCAAATACAATCTGGCCCTGGCAACTGCCTACCGGGCCGTGAATCGCGGCCAATTCCGCGAAGCTGTGGCCGGATTTGAATCGGCAATCAATTATCCCGGGGCCGATCCCAGACTTCTGTTTAATCTGGCAATTATCTGCGACCAAAAGCTGGGCGATACCGCTAGGGCCATCGAATATTACCATCGCTTTGCCGATCTCAACCTGGCACTTCCCGAAAGCCAGGCCGCTCGCAAACGGCTCCAGGAACTGGTTCCCTAAAACAATATCAATATAGGTTACTAATCTTCGTGATCGCATCCGGCCGCGGGTTCCGCAGCCCCGACGAAGTCGGGGCACAGAAATCCGATTGCGGGCCTGCCCGACCCCTCAAATATAAAGGTGGCATGCTTCCTGAGAACTCTTTTGCGAAGAAAGCATTCCACCCACACTTTTAGAAAACCGCCTACCCCCAATCGGATTTCTTCTTTCGGTCTAAAAGACCGAAAGGCGGAACCCGCGGCCGCTTAGGGATACATCATGCCAGCAAATAAAAACCGGAGCCTGATATAGACTCCGGTAATTATAATCCAAAGATGATTAGGTCAGCTAATCTTCGCGCCGGGTGGAATGTCTTTATCGGATGTTAGCAGCGCTAACGTATTACCGGATTTGGCCGCTAACAACATGCCGTTGGATTCGATGCCCCTGATCTTCGCTGGCTCTAAATTTGCCACCACGATAATTGTTTTTCCGACCATCTCCTCCGGCGAATAATATTGAGCCACGCCCGCCACTATCTGACGAGTTTCGTTTCCCAGATTGATTTGCAGTTTTAAGAGCTTGTTAGCACCCTCAACTTTTTCGGCGGCGAGTATCTTGGCGGTGCGAAACTCGATCTTGGCAAATTCATCGTAGCTGACTGTCGGCCCTTTAGGCGCCACGACGGCTATGGATTCAGCAGGCACCGTCTCGGTACTCTCTCGTTTGAGCCTCGGGAAAAGCGTTTCCGTAGTCCCCAGCCTCGTACCTGCTTTAAGGGCGCCCCATTTAAGCTCAAATGCTTCCTTATTTTCGTCTAAGAGGCCAAGCTGCCGCCTGATCTCGAGGCATTTCTCGGGCATCACCGGTGAGAGTAGTGTGGATACCAGCCGAAGCGCTTCCGCGCCAAAATACAGCACTGTATTCAGCCTGTCTGTTTCGTTCTTTTTAGCCAGGTCCCAGGGACGATTCTGTTCGATATAACGATTGGTCGCTCTGACCAAATCCATGACATCCTCGAGGGCAAAATTGAGTTTATAGGTTTCGATCCTTTCTTTAAATACCTTAAGCAAGTCCTCAACCTTTATTGAAAGCTCGAAATCCGATTCGACGCTGGGAGTTGCTTTTGGAATAATACCCCCATTATAGGAATTGATCATCTTGGCAACGCGAGATAGCAAATTGCCCAGATCGTTTGCCAGATCGGAATTATATCTGGCAATGAATGAATCCTCGCTGTAGCTGGAATCTTGTCCCAGGGTCATATCTCTAATCAGGAAATATCTAAACGGGTCGACTCCGTATTTATCCGCTAACTCAAGCGGTTTGATAACATTCCCCAGCGATTTTGACATTTTGGTATCACCGGAAAGCCACCAGCCGTGCGCAAAGATGGTTTTAGGCTGGGCAATTCCAATCGCTTGGAGCATGGTTGGCCAATAAACGGCGTGAGTGGTCAGAATATCTTTTCCGATTAAATGAATCGCAGGCCACCATTTCTTGAAATTAGTATCATCCTTGGTATATCCAATGGTCGAAATATAATTGATAAGGGCATCAAACCAGACATAACAGACATAATCCTTGTCGAAAGGTAGTTCAATTCCCCAGGCTAGACGCGATTTGGGCCGCGAGATACAAAGGTCTCCAAGTGGTTGGCGAAGGAAACCCAGAACTTCGTTGCGTCTAAAATCGGGCTGGATAAAATCGGGATTAGCCTGAATATAGTTTATCAGCCAATCCTGGTATTTGGACATCTTAAAGAAATAGTTTTTCTCCGTAATCTTTGTTACCGGACGGCCGCATTCGGGACAATTTCCGTTGACCAGATCCTTTTCTGTCCAGAAGCGCTCGTCGGGGGTGCAGTACCAGCCTTCATAATCCGCCGCGTAAATTTCGCCCTTGTTATAAATATCCTGAAGAATCTTCTGTACAACCACAGCATGACGCTCCTGGCTGGTCCTGATAAAATCGCTATTGCTGATATTAAGACGTTCCCAAACCTTCTGAAAGCGAATTACCATCCTATCACAAAATTCTTGCGGCGTGAGATTATTCTTGGCCGCTGCCTCCTGAAGCTTCTGACCATGTTCATCGGTTCCGGTCAGGAAAAAGACGTCATCGCCAAACAAACGATGATAACGCGACAGGACATCCGCTAATATAGTCGTATAAGCATGGCCGATATGCGGCTCATCATTGACATAATAGATTGGTGTGGTAACGTAGAATTTGCTCATCTTTTCCTCTTATCGAAATATAATACATCTTGTTCGGATGAAAATATAGTGATGGCCATTGAGTCATCCATGGACGTCTTCAGCGCCAGGATACTAACACATCAACGGTTTGCTCTTTACGGAAATCAGCCTTAAGGACTTTACCACAAAAGTGTCCATCCCGTTATCCCTGAAGCTTCCGTAGCTCTTCGTCGTCCGCGGTTTGCGAGCGGCCGGGCGAATCGATCACCTTAAATTCCCCGCGCGTCCTGGCTTTCTTAAGTTCGGCGATATTCATTATAAGTTCGCCGTCTTCATCGAGAAGGATATGAATCTTCTCTTTAAAAATATCAACCTTGATGATTTTCCCGGGGCCTTTCTTCGTCATACAACGAGCTCCCGGCGGCGGATAGAGCGGGGTTACTTCCTCGTAAAACTCCATCTCATATCTCAGACAGCATAATAACCGTCCGCAATTCCCGGAAAGCTTCTGCGGGTTCATCGCCAGGTTTTGATTGCGCGCCATTTGAGTGGTGACCGTAGTGAACTCCGGAAGCCAGCTTGCGCAGCACTGCCTGCGTCCGCATAGGCCATAACCATCGACCCGCTTGGTTTCATCGCGCACGCCTATTTGGCGAAGCTCAATCCTGGTGCGATAAGTGGCCGCTAAGTCTTTGACCAATTCGCGAAAATCGACGCGTTTTTCGGCTGTGAAAAAGAAGGTAATTTTATTGCAATCGAACTGGTATTCGACATCGACAAGCTTCATGTTAAGACCATGCTTGGATATAAATTTCAGGCACTCGTCGTAAGTCTCATCTTCCTTTTGACGGTTAAATACCATGCGATCCAAATCGTAATCTGTGCCCAGCCGCAGGATTTTTAATGGTTCTCCTTCGGGACTGATCTCCTCGGGCTTGGCCCGCCGTACGACCTGTCCGAAATCCTCGCCGCGCTCAGCCTGGACGACCGCGTATTTACCAGTATCTATCTTAAGATCGTTTGGATCTATAAAGCAGGTTTTGCGATTGCCCTTAAATGCAACTATGTAAGCGTTCATCTCTCTCCCATATAATTAACTGCGTAAGCGATAATGGCTTGGCCCTAACCCCCACGGCCGGTAATTGAGCCTAAGGTAAGGTAAATTTGGGTCGAGTCAGGTTTTTCATCGCCTCCGCACAAGAGATAAATAAAAAAACCATTCCAGCATCGGCCGCGACATTGTTAACCGTACAAGCCCTTCTCGTCTCGGCCAATGTACTATTCCAGATATCAAGCGCTTCCCTTTCCGGGGCTTTGATAGTCTGGAATTTGCTGATAATATCGACATTAATTAAATGATTATCAAGGTCATTTTCGCCAACCATATATAGGTCGTGGATTATACTTTCGATAATATCGAATTCTATTTTAAGATCATCGAATCTATACTTGCCCCCCGAATATTGCAAATTTACATCGTGTATGATTGTCGCGATGCTTGCTCCGCCAAGAAGCTTTTCGAATAGCTCCAGAATCCGCTCCCGACGACTCAGCGCCTCTCCCTCATAGAGCTTAATTGCGGTGCCGGGAGAACCTCCCGAAATCCTGGAAAGATAATGCCCAATTGGAGCGCCAATTTTTAGCCGCTCCGTCAGAAGAGGGGCGATAATATTTTCCGGTACCGGCGGGACCTTTATACGTTCTGTTCGAGATAACAGAGTGGGATAGAGAAGATTGGGATTTGCGGTTGTTAACAGCAGATGAGTATTCTGCGGGGGTTCTTCGACAGTTTTAAGAAACAAGTCGGCTGCCCCGTATGCCATCTTATCAATATCGAGCGCAGCCACCACTCGCCGCCCGCCCCGAAGCGGACGTTTGGCAAGAGCCTGAATTAAATCCCGTACCACCTCGGCCGGGATAATATCCTTTTTTTCATAATCCGATAATGCATAAGGATCACTCAATAAGGCCTGCCTGTGCTCTTCAACTGTTTCGCGAGTCTCCTCGGAAAACCTGGCACTCGACGATACCGGATCGGAAAATGAAAATACAGTCAACTTCTTAGATTCGGGACGAAGATTGGGGAAAGGGTAAAGCAGCAAAAAATCAGGATAAATCAACCTTCCAACCTCATGGCATGATGGACACTCACCACAGGTGGACATTTCTCGTTCGCACAGGAGCGTCTGAGCCAGATTCAATACCAGCGAAAACTTACCGATTCCCTCCTTACCTACAAAGAGAACGGATTGATTCAGCGTTCCTTTTCGGGCCGATTCACACAGTCTTTCAGATAGCTTTTCAAGATGCGGAGGCGTAATCATCTCAGCCACTCCATAGGATTCAGTTGGTCCTTTTTATAACGTACCTCAAAATGCAGTTTCGGTCCCTCAAGCGAACCGGAGTCGCCCACTAAGGCAATCAATTCGCCGGCCTTGACATGATCACCCGATTCCACCAGTACATCAGATAAATTGGCATACAGAGTATAGTACCCCAACCCATGATCCAAGATAATAAATTGCCCATAACCTCGAAGCCAGTTAATATAAATAACCACCCCTGACGCCGCCGACAAGACATCGGCTCCAGATTTTGCCTCGATATCTATTCCCGGATTGGTTAATTCTATTCCGCGTTTATCCTTCAGCGTTCCAAACCCCCGGATTATCTTCCCGCGCGCCGGCCAAACCAGATCTCCTTTGCTGGCCGCCAGGCCCACCAGGCCGGTTCGGGTAGTATCTATCAGGTTTTGACGTTCCAACACCTCGATGATACCCGCAATATCCTTGGCATCATCTTCCAGACTGGTAATTGAGCGCTCGACCTCACCTCGATCTTTTTTTAGTTTATTTACAAGCTTCCTGCGGTTTTGAAGCGTTTTCTCGCGATTTGCTAATTCTATTTTCTGATCGGCTTGAAGGTCTCTCAAATCAGCGATATTAGCCTGGTATCGTTTTAATCCATTCTCCAAAGAAACTGAAAGATCATGGTAGGAGGAGATTAAATGGTTATCATATTCAACCAGTGATTTCATATTGCGGTATCCCGTAAGAACCGATGTTGGATCTCCCGACGATAAAATTTCGAGCCAGGCCGGCCTGTCTCCCATTTTGTAGATATAAACCAGCCGTTGTTTAAGCAGCCTGGCCCTCTCATCTCGCATCGCCTGAGTTGTTTGCAGTTCTACCTTCTGAGTTGAAATTATAGCGGCCAGTTGATCAGTTTGACGGTTTATTTTGAGCAAAAGCTGACCTGACAGGTTCACCTGCTGTTCCAGATCGCGAAGCCTCTTAGATTCATCCTTTTCCTTGATTCCCAGCGAATCATACAGGGCGCGTTTTGATGATAGCTCTGCTTTTATATCTTCAAGCTGGATCCTCCGGTCGCTTACTTCATCGGCCTTTATGCCAATCGCAATACTTAGGACCGCTATAATCCCCCAAAGATGGAAATTCGAAGCTTTCATATCTTGAGATATCTCTGCGTGGCAGCCATGGCGCCCGCCATGCCCAGAAATAAACCGCAAAGGACGAAAGCCAAGATTTCGTATGGCTCTAAAAAGATAATATTTGTAAGATGCACCGATAGATATTTTGTTATCCAATTGAGGGCTACTGTCGATAAAATCGCACTTAAGAAACCAAGCATTCCGCCAAATAAGACAAAAGGAGTGAGTATATATCCTCTTGTAGCCCCTACCAGCTGCATGATCTCAACCGTTTTCCTTTTATCCGAAATCACGGCCCGCACGGTATTAGCCACAATGAACATCGTGGCAAAAGCTACCAGGATAGATAAAACGAAACTCAAATATTCGACGGTGCGCAGAATCTTGCCCAGCCGAACAAGAATATCTCCTGCAAAGACAACGTCATCGACCTCTGGGTAGCGTGCCAGTTTCTTTGTGAGATTGTCGGCGGCTCCGGGTTGAAGCACCGCTTGATTGACATTTAAGATAAATGAGGCTGGCAGCGGATTTTCATCCTCCAAACCTTGAAGCATTTGCGCTCCAAACTTTGCCTTCATTTTGGATAGGGCCTCGGATGGTGATACGTAAGTGGCCGCACTCACACCGGACAGCGCCGAGAACTCCTTTGCCAGACGAGACAATTTGATCGGAAGAAAGCTCTCCGCGCAGGAAAACATCCATCGTCATACTGCTCTTTAGCCGGGCTTCCGTTATGGTCATATTCTTTGATGATATCCAGAAGGCGCCGGAGAGGATCATTGCCAAAAAGATAGTTAGCAGGCTTCCTAATGTCGAAAGAAGCTCGAATTTAACAGACCGCCAGATTTCAATCAATATCCTGCCCAGCGATCTCATGAAGCGCTTCTTTCAAGTGTTCCCGAAACTAAATTCAGGGTCCTTTTGCCGTACTTTTTGGTCAACCCAACCTGATGCGTTGCCACAATAATTGTTGCACCTCTAATATTCAGCTCGTTAAGAAGCTCCAGTATTTCCTGAGAATTCTGTTCATCGAGGTTCCCCGTTGGCTCATCCGCCAAAAGGACCAGAGGCTCATTTACCATCGCCCGCGCGATCGAGACACGCTGGGCCTCGCCTCCAGAAAGCTGTTGAAGATAATTATTCCGCTTTTGCCAGATTCCAACCATTTTCAGCGCATCATCGCTTCGCCTGATAATCTCCCGTCGGCTTTTGCCTACTACCTCCAGAGCTAAAGCCACATTTTCTACAGCCGTGCGCTCCGGAATTAGACGGAAATCCTGGAAAATAACCCCAACGTGACGGCGCAGTATTGGGATTTGTCTTTTTTTAATACGGCTTAAGTCAAATTGGCCTAAAGTGATTTTACCTGCCGATGGTTTCTCCTCGAGATAGAGCATTCTAAGCAGGGTCGATTTTCCTGCCCCTGATGCCCCAGTTAGAAAAACCATCTCGCCCTTATCGACTCGAAAGGTAATATCAGATAAGGCCGCCTGACGCTGGCCATAGTACTTGCTGACACCCTCAACGCTTAACATTGATTTTCAAATTAAGGCATCTTCGAAGATGGGTCAAGCATTGTTTGGAAAATGTATGGAGTAAGATGCTGCTTTTATCTACAAGCCAATTGAAAAATCCTCAATAAAAAGAGGCAGGAAACATACCCTGCCTCGGACCTCTTATCAACCGCTCAAATTTTAATTCCGAACAGCGTTACTGCATAAATCAAGCTGTCCGCAATTCGAACTATTTTATATCCAGGCGACTAAAAGCCATAAGCCCTGAGATCAAGCCCCTCGGCAACAGCATACTCCTTGAGATCGTGCCGAATGAGCATAAAGCAAATAGCCAGAACCCCGGCCTTGTCCAAGTATCTGGAGAAGGGGATAAAACCGGGCATGAAATCGAACGGACCAACAAAATAAATTACGGCCATCGTAAGCGCCGCTACGGTTCGCCAGGGTAGATCGCGCTTGTTATCCAGACGTTCTTTCACCATTTGGACCAGAAGCGAAATCTGGCTGGCGATCTTCCGCGATTCCGCCTCGCCGCTGTGAAGCATTTTACTGGCTCGATTTTGAACGATATTAATCATTTCGGGGATATCGGCGGCATTGATTCTTTTCTTAGCTCTTTCATACAGGCCATGGATACCCGAATTGCCATTATGATTACCATTAATATGTCTATGCCTGGGAGTTGCGTGATTCCCCTGTCTTTTAACTCCGGCAGTTTCAGACTTAACGCCTCTATTTCTTTTAACCGGCATCTGACAACCTCCTTCTTGCAAAAGATACAAACTCGCCCCATAATTTCGGGGGACACGGACTTAACCCCAAAATCAGGGATAATAAATCCGCCAAGCTTTATATAAGCCTTTGGCTTTAGATAAAATAACTATATGGGCTGAGGCTGTGTTCCGGGCGGATTTGGCAGGAGTTTCATGATAAAAATAACCCCCGGAATGACGCTTGCACCCCGAGGGTTATTATTCGAATATTGTAAATCCGGTTTTAGCTTTATGCTACGGTTTAGTCCCGGTGGCCATCTTAAAATCTATCGGGGGATTCGCCGTTAAGGTATTGATAGGTGTAATCTCCCCGGTGGTTCCGTCGATTGTACAAACATTCCACCACCAATTCGAGCCAACCCCTGTCGTATCTGTCGGAACATTGAAGGTCTCAACCGATCCATTTGGTTTTAACAAACTGACGCTGGCGCCCGATGTGGCAAGCGTGCCGGTTCCGGCCCAATGATATACAGAATAAGTGTAAGTACCGGGGAAACTTTGATAAATGGTAATATGCTCCGGGCCGTAACTGTATTGATCATCTACATCGAGATCGGCAAAAGGTGCTGACGTTGAATTGCCATGATCAACAAAGTATACATGATAGGCCGAACTAATAATCGATGGAGTCCAAAGGTGAGAATCAAGGTCTCTCGGATTCTCGCCCCAGCTCAGGGTGAACTGCGCCCAGAAATCGCGAAGCAGAGTCACATTATCGACATGCATAATTGGAAGAGATGCTCCTGAATAACTCATTTGGCAGAAATGCAGAGAATCTCCCATAAAGACATGGAATACGACTCCGGCCAAACTCGAAAATGTGGCATAATCGCTGATCTGGCTGGGCAGGAATACCGCGGTTCTGAATGGAGCGCCGGTAGCCTGTTGCATTGCATGCGACATATTTACAAACACTCCGTGATCAAAGGCGCTTACGGTATCGATTATGTTGTACATTTCGTACAGAGATCCATTATGCCAGGTCTCAGTAGTCCATTCATCAGTGGCGATTTCGTCAATTCCGGAACCTTCAAGCCCCATGACTCCCCATTGAACCCGATAAAGTATTAATGTCGCTGCTACCATTATATTTTCAGGCGATTGAATACGTCCGGATTGGCCATTCTTGCCGGTTGATAGTGGTGTTAGAATCACCGATGGATAATAAGTGGCGGCGGCGTCAAAGGCTTCTAAGAGGACGCTATTATGGGTGAGATAGCCGCTCACCTCGATATTAGCCAGTCCGGTGTGTATTGAATCCTGGACTGTGGCGTTAATCGTATAAGAACCGAGTGTAAGGGTTGCCAGGCCATTAGCATCTGTGGTGGCCGTAGTGCTTTCTGGAGCAGATGCAATTGAATCTTTCTTGTCTTTGCCGCAACCCATAATCAATACAAGCGACAACAAACTTACGAATAGAATCATCAGACAGCGCTTCATGCTTATATCTCCTTTTGGTTATAGTTTCGCTGTCTATATATTCGGTCGACAAGAGCGGTTTCTTAATAAAAATTTGGAATAAATAGAAGAAAAAATTATAGATAAGATAAATTGCTATATGCGGTTATCAGGTTATGTTGAATGGATTTGAGCTGTTATCAGGTTATTGATCGTCAGGCAGCATCTTACCGGGGTTTAATATCCCCTTGGGATCAAAAACATCCTTAATTTTTCGCATCAGTTCGATTTCTACCGGGCTGAGTGCAATGGGCAGATAATTTTTCTGGACCCATCCGATACCATGCTCGCCCGAAATCGATCCACCCAGAATGACTACTTCGCGGAACAGGTCCTCGATGACATGCGGAACCTTGTTGTTCCAATCGTCATCCGAGATATCTTTTTTGATAATATTCACATGGATATTACCATCACCGGCATGGCCATAAGATATGGTAAGAATACCGTATTTTTTCGATATAGCGGCGATCTTTTCCACAAGCTCCGGTAAATGCGAGCGCGGCACCACCGTGTCCTCTTCTTTATAGATAGCAATCGATTTGACCGCTTCCCCGATATTCCGTCTCATCTGCCAGATTTCATCCTGCTTCTCACGGTTGTCGGCTACGAAAACGTCGTCGGCATCATGTGCCAGACAGATTTCACCGATTTTCTCAGCCTGCTCATCGAGAACCTCCGCTTTGTCGCCATCGATCTCAAACAGCAGCAACGCCGCCTTATCTGAGTGAGGGAACGGCTTACCGAGCTTATCCTCGGCGGCCTTGATAGCACGTTGTTCGATAAACTCCGCCGCGCGCGGGATTATCCTGGAGTTAAAGATTTCCGTTAGAGCCTTCGCGGCTTTGCTCAACGAATCGAATGGGGCCAGCATGGTGCGCTTATGAAGAGGAAGAGGAATTAGTTTCAGAATTATCTCGGATACAATGCACAGAGTCCCTTCAGAGCCAACGATCAACTGGGTCAGATTATAACCGGTAACGTTCTTTAGAAGCTTCCCGCCGGTCTTAAAGATTTGCCCATCCGGCAGGACGCAGGTCAGGCCATAAACATAGTCTCGGGTAACGCCATACTTGACCGCCCGCGGACCACCGGCGCACTCAGCTACATTGCCGCCTATAGTGCAGGATTCTTTTGAGGCCGGATCAACCGGATAGAAAAGCCCCTCAGCCTCTACCGCCTGGTGAAGCTCGAAGGTGATCAGACCCGGTTGTACCGTCGCCATAAGGTTCTCGCGGTCGATCTCGATAATCTTTTTCATCCGCTCTGTGGAGAGAACTACCCCGCCATAAACTGGTAGGGCGCCTCCCGAAAGGCCGGTGCCGCCGCCGCGTGTTGTGACCGGAATATTATTATCGTGGCAATATTTCATTATCTCCGAGATTTCGATGGTCGAAACCGGTTTGACCACCACCTCCGGATAGTAAACGAAATCCTCGGTCTCATCATGCGAATACGGTTCGAGATCGAACTTTTCGTTTAACACATTCGCCGCGCCAACTATCTCTCGCAAGCTGGCGATGGTTTCATCAGTGACCTTGTTAAATTTATTTTTATTCAAAATTTCTCCCAAATTTCCCCGTTAGCATTTAATACGCATAGGTAAAATATGCGTCGTTTCGAGGCCGGTCAAGGCGAATTCCCTTGACAAGTTATCTCTTCGGGAACAGATTATGCGTAAAGAAATGGTTTTATGAAGATTAAGTTAATCATTAAATTTCTCTTGTTATCAGCCGCTGCCTGTCTTCTTGCGTTCGGGATGGCGCCTGCCCAGGATCAGAATCCCGTATTGCCCTTAAATACGATTCTTCATCGTGCTGATTCAGTTATGATACTCCAGGATTCACTTCTCGCCCACGCCAAATACAAAGTCAAAGAAGAGGTCATTTTCAGCGAGCTGACCAGCCAGGGCACGATCAAGAACTCCGATACCGTCATCAGCGCTGTAACCATCGCCGATAACAAAGAGATTTCGCGCCAGGTAATTTACTCGACCAAGAAGAATAAATCCGATGATAAAAAAGATCAATCTCAGTCAAATGAATTTTCTTTTGATTTTAAGAATCCAAATTATAATTTTTCCTTGACGGAGACAAATGATTCATCGTATATAATTGCCGTTGCGCCGAAATCGTCGCCGAAAAAGGGCGATTTCAAAGGGACTTTTGAAATCGACCGCAGGGGATTTTTTATCAGGGCGATCGATGCCTCGGTACCAAAACCGGAGGGGGCGCTGAAGGAATTTTCAACCTGGATGAGTTTCGAGCCCATGGAGGGAGGGCTTGTCGTCATCAAGGCTCTGAAAATGAACGGCTTGGCAAAAGCCTTATTCGGCATCTTCAAAATAAGGTTTTCCGGAGAGGTCAGGTACTCCAACTACGAAATCCTGAAATAACTCTCCGTCACGGCGAAAAAGTTACATCAAAGGCCCGGTATATTAGCCGGGCTTTTGAGTTTTAGTGGTAATTCGGAACAAATACTCGCTCTGTTAATTTAATCTAAAATGAGAATATTTTATGTATTGGCTCTTCAAGTTATTGGAAATCAGAGTCAAATATACTATATAATTCTTATTGAGGAATAATGAAAACCGGTAACGATAATTCTCCTAAAGGGATCAAATTCATTCTCCGCGCCCTGAGGCATCGCAATTACCGTCTGTTTTTTGGAGGGCAGGGAATATCGCTTATCGGTACCTGGATGACCCGGGTGGCCACCGGCTGGCTGGTTTACAGGCTTACTAAATCAGCTTTCCTTTTGGGAATTGTCAGCTTTTCCGGCCAGATACCGACTTTCCTGCTGGCGCCGCTCGCAGGCGTGCTGGTCGATAGATGGAATCGTCACCGGGTCCTGGTGGTGACCCAAACCTTGGCGATGATCCAATCTTTCGCTATGGCTATCCTGGCTCTCACGGGGGTAATTCAGGTTTGGCATATTGTCGTGCTCAACCTTTTTCAGGGTCTGATAAATACTGTCGATATGCCGGCCAGGCAGTCTTTCCTCATCGAAATGATCGAGGAGAAAGAAGATCTCAGCAACGCTATCGCCCTGAACTCCTCCATGTTTAACGGAGCGCGATTGATCGGGCCGTCGATCGCCGGAATCCTGATTGCCTGGGTGGGGGAGGGTTTTTGCTTCCTTGCCGATGGGATAAGCTATATCGCGGTTATCATTGCCCTCCTTGCTATGGTAATAAAGCCGAGAGATCGGACTACGCAGCACCGCAAAGTCCTGCGCGGGATGAAAGAGGGATTTAATTACGCTTTCGGATTTATGCCTATCAGAGCTATCCTTTTTATGATTGCTCTGGTTAGCCTGGTGGGCTTCCCCTATCTCATTTTGATGCCGATATTCGCCAAGGATATCTTGCATGGCGGGCCCAATACGATGGGGTTCTTAATGGGCGCCACTGGTCTGGGAGCTTTAAGCGGAGCGCTCTTTTTAGCATCACGTAAAAGCGTCATCGGCCTGGGGCGAATTTTAACTCTTTCAACTACCATTTTTGGAATTGGGATAATTCTATTTTCGCTATCCCGTAATATTTGGCTCTCACTGATTCTGTTGCTTGGCACCGGATTTGGTATGATGGTGCAGATGGCTTGCGCCAATACCATGATTCAAACCATTGTGGAGGACGATAAACGCGGGCGCGTCATGAGCTTTTATTCAATGGCATTTATGGGAGTGGCGCCGTTTGGAAGCCTGCTTGCGGGGACTCTCGCCAGCAAAATCGGCGCGCCGGCCACCAATATTATCGGAGGCTCACTCTGTATCGTTGGGGCGGCGGTTTTTGCCAGGAATCTTCCGGCCTTCCGGAAAATGATTCATCCAATCTATGTGCGCCTGGGGATTATCCCCGAAATGGCTCGGGGCCTGCAATCAGCGTCAGGTTTATCGAATGTCGAAGGGGAATAATTTTTATTTCTGATATAAGCAGAACGTAGTACGTTCTGATCCTTCGCTCTTTTAATTTGGCGTCATATTTTTTAGACACCAATTTGATAGAATCACTCCAGCCCGAATCCCTGTCTTTCCAGAAACGCCCGAATATGAGCGCGATGCGCTTTTGGATCGGTTGCGCCGATTCGCCGAGCCGAATTTTCGCTCCAACCATAAGCTTCGTCTGATACCGTTCTGCCATCGGGAGCAGGGATTTTGCGCCTGGGGCCGTCATAAAGGCCAATTGACTGAATCAATTTATCATATTCATCAATTTGGTTTTCAATATCCTGCTCTTTATATTCCTCATCGAAAACGATGATGTCATTTGGCAGACGCGGCTTGACAACTCCCGCCTGATCGGGATATCCCAGACAAATTCCCAATAACGGAAAAACGCGTTTAGGAAGATTCAATAAATGCGATACTTCGTCCGGATTGCGGCGAATTCCTCCGACGACACATACCCCCAGGCCGTTGGCCTCCGCTGCCACCAGGATATTTTGTGCCACCAATGAGGCGTCAACCACCGCCACGATAAAATCCTCGATATATTTATCATTGATCTCATATCCTCGCAAACTGCAAACCTGCTGCAGACGATAGAGGTCCGGACAGAGCACCAGAAAAACCGGGCAGGATTCGACCCAGGGCTGATCGCCTGCCAGATGAGCCAGAACTTTTTTCTTCTCCGAATCCCTCACAACTATTATAGAATAGGCTTGAAGATTGGATGTCGTTGGCGCTTGCCTGGAAAAATTGATGATTTTATTAAGCAGGTCTTCGGGGATCGCGCTTGATTTGAATTTGCGAATAGAGCGATGCGAACTCAGGATACGAAAAATCTCAGTCATAATTATTCCTCGGGTTCAATCTTGATTATTGGCTGTCCGGTGCCCACCAGATCGCCGGGTGCGAAATGAATTGATTTGACGGTGCCGTTAGATGGCGACTTGAGTTCGTTCTCCATCTTCATCGACTCCACAATCACCAGCGGCTGCTTGAGCGTAATTTTATCTCCCACCGCGACCAGAATCTTAACCACCTTGCCCGGCATCGGGGTTGCCACATGGTCTTTAGCGCCATATTCCAGGGCATCTTTTGAGAAACTCTTGCGATCCTCGGTTATTTTTTCAAGCGCGATTGCCTGGCCGTTTAGATGTACAAAAACCTGTTGCCCATTTGATGCCGCATAAACCTTCTGCACCTTTTCACCTTGAAAAATCAACAAGCAGTGTTCGGAGATTCTGGTCATCGAGGCTTTGATCGGTTTATCATTAACTTTTCCGTTAATCTCGCCAACGGGACTTGTGGGTCCCAGGTCCACTGAATAAGTCTTACCATCAAATATAAAATCCATTTTTCCTAACCTTTGCCTGATCCGATATGCCAGTCGCCAATCGTTTCCCACGGTGACGGTAACTGGGTTTTACCTCCATAGACGCCATGCTTTGTTTTTTGCGTCATGATTTCAGCGGCAATGGCGGCCTGTGATAATAGTTCCTCGCTTCGCTGTGGAACCCATTCAGGTAGATTTTGGGGGATGAAATCTGTGAATGTCCGTCCCTCGCGGAATTCGAGATGAGTTATTACCTCGCGTAAAAACTCGATATTAGTCTTGATCCCCAGAATCGGAAAATCCCGAAGCGTTGCCGCCATTCTTTGGATTGCTTGCTCTCTGGTTTGCGCCCAGACAATGAGCTTGGAGAGGATTGGATCATAATAGACCGGCACCTCATACCCGGAGTAGATTCCGCAATCATGACGGACCCCCGGCCCGGACGGCTCTTTCATAAATAAGATTTTTCCTGCTGACGGCAGAAAGCCGTTCTCGGGGTCCTCGGCGTAGATACGGCACTCAATAGCATGACCGTTTTGCCGAATATCTTCCTGCTTGAGCCAGAGTTTTTCGCCCGATGGCGATTCGAAACTGCGCATGTACCAGATCGATTCCGGCCACAAGCTCAGTCACCGGATGTTCCACTTGCAAGCGCGCATTGACTTCCAGGAAATAGAAATTGCCCGATTTATCGACCAGAAATTCCACTGTGCCGGCATTGGAATAGCCGGAAACCTCAACTACTTTCAGCGCCGTCTCGCCCATTCGACGGCGGAGATCGTCATTGAGCGCCGGTGATGGTGATTCCTCAACAATCTTCTGGTGACGCCGCTGAATCGAACATTCCCGTTCGAATACGTGAACTGCGTTGCCATGCTTATCAGCTAAAACCTGGAATTCCACATGTCGGGGTTGTTCGATATATTTTTCGAGATATACCGACGGATCACCGAACGCTGATTGCGCCTCGCGCATTCCCGCCTCAACCGCCGACGCCAGTTCCGATGGTTTGTTGATAATCCTCATACCTTTGCCGCCGCCGCCCGCGGAGGCCTTGAGAAGCACCGGGAAACCGATTTGCCAGGCTGCTTCCCGGCATTCGTCAACGCTGGTGCTCTTATTTTTCATTCCCGGAATTAGGGGAATGCCAGCCTTTTCTGTTACCTGACGGGACGCAACCTTATCGCCAACCAGTTTCATTGAGCGCGAATCGGGGCCGATGAAGACGATTCCTTCTTTTTCGCAGCGTTCGGCGAAAAGATGGTTTTCGGCTAGAGAATCCATAGCCGGGATGAACCGCTTCCGCGCCGGTCTTTTTGATAGCGCCGATTATGGCTTCGATATTGAGATAGCTCTCTTGCGCCGATGCCTCGCCGATCCAGACAGCTTCATCGGCCTCCTGCACATGAAGCGCATTGCGGTCGACGGTCGAATAGACCGCCACCGATTTGATGCCTAACTCCCGGCAGGCCTTGATTACTCTGATCGCTATTTCGCCGCGATTGGCAATGAGGATTTTGGTGAACATCTATTTCCCTTATTCATGGGTGGCATGCTTGTCCCGACGGAGTCGGGATAAGCATGTTGTCTTAGGTGTCGGAGCTTGCCCCGACCTAATCCCGTGGCGTCAGGTCCCCGAACCTGACGCTGCCAAGCACTTCCTTACTTGTAATTATTATTTCATCAAATCGATTATTTTGGGCTTGTTCTCCCTAATTCTATCAACAAGCAAACTTGAATTGCGTGCGCTCGGGGATACGCTACAAAAAAACACTGGTAAGTCAAAATCATGCCCAGTTAGGTGATGAAAGTATATTTTACCTCGTCCGGGGTTTTCCTTTCTCTTGAAATCCCCGACAAGTTTAAATCCATATTGATTGCAATGTTTGCTAATAAATTCATTAATATAATATCGCTTGGTCACAGTTCCTGCTATTAATAATAGCCTCAAATTTCTACAGCAATATATTAACTGAAAGAATTCTCTCAGGTCGCTTGCAA
Source organism: uncultured candidate division Zixibacteria bacterium (assembly GCA_963801605.1). Lineage (GTDB taxonomy): Bacteria > Zixibacteria > MSB-5A5 > UBA10806 > UBA10806 > UBA10806. Next base: position 156,972 of record CAWDFP010000006.1, on the reverse strand, counting down.
TCATATTTTCAAAAAGCTCCATTTCTGAAATTTCTCCAATATTTATTGTCGAACGAGCCGAAAGATCGATATGTGCGGCGTCTCCAGAATAATATGAAATGGAAATGTGATTTAATGCTTTTTCCCATACATCAAACCAGCTATGCGGAGGAATACCAGGATAATTAAAGTAATGTTTCAGCCGTTCTATTAGATACTCTAAATCAACACTTTGGGGCCAAGTTCGATTAACTTTAAATTCAGATGAAGCAGGATTAATCCCTACTGTGACTATTTTAGCTTTCTCAATATTTCCAAAAAAGGGAATAGGATGCGTAATGTTTTTTGAGTACAATTGTGTTTTGTAAATATGATCAGTTTCTTTAATGTTTTTCACAATTTCAAATAAAAGCGCTGTAAATTTCTCATTCCCATTATTCATATTAATAATTCCTTTCACGCCACAGTTTGTCAAAACCACAGGGATTTTGACCTACAATCACAACTCTTGCTAACTCACAACGCATAACTCAAAACTCAAAACCCATAAATCGCAACTCCCTACTCCACCCACTTCGGCTTGCGTTTCTCGAAAAATGCCTTCATGCCTTCCTGGCCCTCGTCGCCCATGCGCAGACGGGCGATCACCTCGGCGGTGTATTTGCCAACCTCCGGCTCGGAAATCGATGGCACCTTATGCAGAAGCTCCTTGCACCAGGCCAACGCCTCCGGGCCGCTGGAGAGAAGTTGATCGACTCGGGCATTAACAGCATTATTAAGTTTTTCCGATGGCACAACCTCGTTGACCAGCCCCGCCGCTAATGCCTTTTGCGCATTTAGACGTTCGCCTGTCAGAAAATATTCGCGGCAGTTCTTATCGCCCATACGACGAATCACATAAGGCGAAATACAGGCCGGCACCAGGCCAAGCTTGACCTCGCTGAGCGAAAAAACCGCTTTATCCGATGCAATCACTATATCGCAAACCGCCGCCAGGCCGCATCCACCGCCGATAGCGGGGCCGTTAACACGGGCAATCGTAGGCAGGGGGCAGGTAAAGATCAGATGAAACATTTCCGCCAAGATGAGCGAATCGGCCAGATTTTCCTCATACGAGTACTTGAGGACATCGCCCATCCAGTTGAGATCGGCTCCGGCGCAGAAAGCATCGGCCACTCCGGTCAGGACAACCACGCGCAGGTCTTTGCGTTGGTTTATATCCCGAAACGCCGACGCAATTTCCGATTATGACTGTCGCATTAAACGCGTTTTTAACTTGTGGCCTGTTGATTGTTATCCAGGCCACCTTGCCGCGAACATCGAATTTAATTGTTGAGTAATCAGCCATATATATTCCTATTGAGAACTCGGTTTTGCTCCGCAATTAGCACAAATACTTTTATGAACGTTAATAGTCCCCTCGCATTTGGGGCAGGCCCATCTTAATTTTTCATTTTCGATAAATTTCCTTATTCCATGCTTTTCGATATTTTCCAAATTTTCAATCATACTCATCTGATATTTAGTGCGATATCTTTTATCCAAATGCGCCAGGTTGGTGCAGGGAAAATCATCGCATTTGAAACAGAATTTCGCCGTTCCCATCCTGGAATAAATCGCAGGTCTTGATTTTACAACTGAACGCGCGTCACGGGTTTGTTTGCATCTATCACCCGGCAGCCGGGACAATTGTTTTTATCTCTCAAATATGCCGAACAAATTCCGCAATTGATTCCGCAGGGAGCGATAAGCGAATATTTATTTACGGTATTCATAAAAATTATTTGTTTTCTTTGTGTAGGGGCGTATTGCAATACGCCCCTACATTTTTATTTAAATCATTTTCCAACTAAGCGGCAGACAAGGCCATCTGCGCGCCCAATCCTAATTACATCCTGAAAATTCCATATTTTTGCTCCGGTATCGGCGCATTTAAGGCAATCGATATTCCTAATCCCAGCACATTCCGGGTATCGATCGGATCGATGATGCCATCATCCCACAGTCTGGCGGTAGAAAAATACGGCGAACCTTCAGCCTCATATTTTTCGAGTATCGGCGCCATGAACGCCTCCTGCTCTTCTTTGGTCATGGTCTTGCCTTGCGCTTCGAGGATCTTAAGTTTGACCGTTAGAAGCACGCTGGCCGCCTGTTCGCCGCCCATAACGCTGATCCTGGCATTGGGCCACATCCAGACAAATCGAGGATCGTAGCCTCGCCCGCACATGGCGTAATTGCCCGCCCCGTATGAGCCGCCCACAATCACCGTGAACTTGGGGACATCGGCGTTGGCCACCGCATGCACCATCTTGGCGCCATCTGACGCTATCCCGCCGTGCTCATACTCTTTCCCGACGATAAAGCCGGTGATATTCTGCAGGAATACCAGCGGAATCTTTCGCATGGTGCATAGCTCGATAAAATGCGCTCCCTTCTTCGCACTTTCCGAAAATAGCACGCCGTTATTACCCAGAATTCCCACCGGATATCCCATGATTCGCGCGAAACCGCAAACCAAAGTTTGGCCGTAAAGCTCCTTGAACTCCTGAAACTCGCTGCCGTCAACAATACGTGCGATTATCTCCCGCATATCGAACGGCTTCCGGATATCGCGGGGCATGACACCGTATAATTCTTTCTGATCGTATTCCGGCTCCACCGGTTCGATTCGTCCGATATCAGTTTTCCTGGGGACCTCAAGGCATTGAATGATATTGCGGGTAATCTCCAGCGCGTGCTCGTCGTTGAGCGCATAATGATCGGCCACGCCGGAGATACGGCAATGGACATCGGCTCCGCCCAGTTCCTCGTCGGTGACATCGACACCGGTAGCGGCCTTGACCAGCGGCGGCCCGCCGATAAAGATCGTCCCCTGCTTGCGCACGATCACCGCCTCATCGCTCATGGCCGGTACATACGCCCCGCCCGCGGTGCAGGAACCAAGCACTACCGCAATCTGTGCCAGCCCCATGGCCGACATCCGCGCCTGGTTGTAGAAGATGCTGCCGAAATGCCCTTTATCAGGGAATGTATCCTTTTGATGCGGCAAAAATATCCCGCCCGAATCAACCAGATAAACACAGGGCAGACGATTCTCCATGGCGATCTCCTGCGCCCGGACATGCTTTTTGATCGTCATCGGGTAATAGGTGCCGCCTTTGACTGTGGCATCGTTGGCCACAACCAGCACCTCGCGGCCATGCACTACGCCGACACCGGTGATAATCCCGGCGCTGGGAGCGTCGTTGTCGTAGATATCGTAGGCTGCCAAAGCGGAGAGTTCTAAAAACGGCGTATTTTTATCGAACAGCTTTTTGACCCGGTCGCGCGTCAGTAGTTTGCCGCGCGCCAGATGTTTCTCTCGCGCCGCTGGTGGCCCGCCCTGCTTGCACGACAGCCAGGCGTTCCTCGAAAGTCCCACAACCTTTTTCAAAGCTTCGGTGTTCTTATTGAACTCTTCGCTTTTGGTATCGATCTTGGATTCTATGCGGAACATGGTTTGCCTTTCCATCTATCTGGCATGTGGATGGCATACGTCCCCGTATGCCATCCTGCTAATGAAAAAATAATCCATCTTATAATAATAATTATTATGTCTTCAGAAGTTCTTGCAAGATTAATCTCGTTTCATCTTTTTCTCGTTGATGAGGTAGTGTTTATGCCCTCTCCCAACTTGTGGTGTCGGGTCTCCGTACCCGCCAGCCTTGAGCGGTCAGGTGCGGAGACCTGACCGCACGTTTGAACCGGACAAAATTCTAAAAAGTGACTCCGGCACTTATAGCAAAGGATTTATAATCTACGTGCCTTGTACCGCCTTCACTATATACTCCATGAGGATAATAAATTACCCTGTCCCAATTCTCAGGCATTCTCTGTATTTTATAGCCGACATCAAGAGAGATGCCGGTAGTACCTCGAAGCAAAAAGATTATCCCGCCGCCGCCATTAAAATAAAATCCGGCCTTTTGAGTATCTTTTAATATGTCCTCGGAATCCAGAGAATACCCAATATCCGCGAAAAAAAAGCTCCTTCGTCCCCCTGGAAATCCGGAAAAAACCTCAAATCTAAATAGAGTGGAATCACACTGGACTTGGAATATTTATCATATCCGAGTCCAAATCCCATTCCAAATCTATTGTCCAATAGCGCTCCGTTAATAAACTTAATTCCATATGCGCTTCCGTGGTTGCCGGTTGCGGCGGTGATTCCACTGAAATTTATAAATCGCATACCTGTTACATTTTCATCTGAGTTAAATTCATTATTATATTGACCAAAAGATATACTATTTAACATTAGAACTAGAATGATGATGAAAATTTGACGCAAACCCCTGCCAACCTTTATCCGATTTTCAAGTTTCATAACATCAAAAAGGGGCGCAATTCTCGCGCCCCTCTATTGTACGATATGAGTTTTTGATTTTCCACTAACCTTTTCACATTTCCTATTAACTCATAACTCACAACCCATAACTCATAACTATTTTACTTCCGGGACAGCCTTATATCCGTAGTAGATAATCCCGCTTTCGCCCTCGGCGGAGACTTTGCGGAACTCCAGACGCACACTCATTCCGATTTTGAGATCCTCTAAATCGCAGTCGGCCATCTGGCAGAGGATTCTGACGCCATCGCCGACATTCACGATTGCGATTGGGTACGGCGTTAAATCCGTAAAGCCGCTCGGTGCCACGCGAATAACCGTGAAAGTCTCAACCTTGCCGGTATCGTGAATATTGGTTTTCACGAATTCGCGATTATGGCAATTCGGGCAAACCAGTCTCGGAGGGAACAGCACCTTGCCGCACTTTTTGCATTTGGCCGCCTCGAAACGGTATCTCTGGGGCATCGCCCGCCAGTATCTTGGTGATGACATCTTAAATTCCCTCCAGAATATGAACCACGGAGCTGGCGCCGCTGCCGCCCATGTTCTGCGCCAGACCGATATTTGCGTTTTTCACCTTACGGCCCTCATCGGCCTCGCCGCGGATCTGCTTGGTAAGCTCCACAATCTGCGCCACGCCCGTGGCGCCGACCGGATGCCCCTTGGATTTCAATCCGCCGGATGCATTAACCGGAAACTTGCCATCAACAGCGGTTAACCCATCCATGGTTGCCGGGCCGCCCTTGCCGTTTTCGGCAACGCCCAATGCCTCGATCACCATGATCTCGGCAATCGTAAAGCAGTCATGCACCTCGGCGAAATTGATATCGCTGATTTTGCGGCCCGCCATTTTCAGACGCTTCCTTAGCGGCAATCTCAGTCGATTTGATGTATGACAGGTCTTCGCGTTGGGCCAACTGAATCGTATCCGACGCGTGCCCCGAACCAATCACTTTCACGATTCGCTTCTTCGATAATGATTTTGCCATATCGAGCGGGCAGAGAATCACAGCCGCGGAACCATCGGTAATAGGTGAGCAATCGAGTATCGTCAACGGATCGGCCACCATGACCGCGTTTTTCACCTGGTCGAGCGTCACTTCCATACGGAATTGCGCCAACGGATTCTTCATGCCGTTCTTATGATTTTTCACCGCCACCTGCGCCATCTGATCGCGCGTGGTGCCATATTTATTCATATGATGATTGGCCATCATGGCGTACAGGCCGGGGAACGTGACACCGTTGTAAACTTCGTATTCCTGATCGGCGGCGGTAGCCAACGCAAACGTGGCTTTGGCCCCGTCGACATCGTTCATCTTCTCGACTCCGAGAACCATGACGATATCAGCCATCCCCGATGCTACATGCAGGAATCCCGAGCGAAAGCCACACCGCCCGACGCGCAAGCCGATTCCACCCGGATTCCCGGCGTGGGACAGAGCCCGCTATAGTCGGGGCCGATCGAACCCAAATGCTCCTGATCGGTAAACAGCCCCGATGACATACAGCCGATATACATGGCATCGACCTTATCGATCCCGGCGTCATCCAACGCCAGCAGGGCGCTTTCGGCAATGAGATCGGAGATCGATTTCTCCCAGAGCTCGCCCCATTTGTTCATTCCGATGCCGATTACTGCTACATCTCTCATCTATTTTCCTCCGATAAATATCATCTAATTGGAAAGCTTTTTGATTTTGCCTCGATATTTGGCATAAGTGCCGTAATCGAGATATTTCTTCTTCGGTGAATCGAGCATTGCTCGGGTCTGGACCGCCTTATCGCGAACTTCGTCGATTCGGTCGGTAACTTTCCAAACGAAACCATCGCTGCCCGCGCCGGAACCGTAAGATACCATCATGATCCAGTCGCCGGGCTTGGCGATATCGAGAATGGCGGTCAGGCCTATCGGCGACGCACCCGAATAGGTGTTGCCGAAGTGTCGGAGACGAGCCAGCCGGTTTCGATCTGCTTCTTGGTGAACCCCTGCATCAAACCGACATTCATCGGGAATTTACCGTTGGGTTGATGAAAGACCACATGCGCGAAATCCTTGGGCTTCATGTTGGCCTTTTTCATGAGTGCCTCCGAACAGCCTAACACATGTTTGAAATAGGCCGGTTCGCCGGTGAAGCTTGAAGCATGACGAGGATAGAACTGATATTCTCGTCTCCAGAAATCGGGTGTATCAGTCATATAAGAATGAGTGAAATGGCACTCGGCTATAATCTCTTCTGTTTTGGTCCCGAAAATATAGGCCGCCGCGCCTGCTGACGCTGAATACTCGAAGGCATCACCGGGTGCGCCTTGCGATGTATCCGCGCCCACACCGAGACCGTATTCGATTTCGCCGGCCTTAACCAGACCCATCGCTACAAACATGCCCTCCGAACCTGCCTTGCAGGCGAATTCGAAATCGGCGCAATGGCAATCCGGAACCGCGCCAATAGCTTCGGCCAGGGTCGTTCCCGACGGTTTCACCGCGTAGGGATGAGATTCCGAACCGACATAAACCGCTCCGATTTTAACCGGATCGATCCCGGCCCGTCGAAGAGCGTTCTTGGTCGCTTCCACCGACATGGTGATGGTATCCTGATCGGGGCTGGGTACCGATTTTTCCTGGAGCATCAGTCCCTTTTTATAGCTGGGAGCATCCGCCCCCCAAACCTTGGCGATCTCTTCGACTTTGATTCTATTACGAGGTATGTAGGCACCATACCCGACAATTCCTACCATAATAAAATACCTCTCTTTCGGTGACAATTCTTACAACTCATTAAACCGCAAGATACAAATATTGTTCACCATATTAAGAATTAATGGCATTAATGTCAAGACCGCTTTGGCGATATCCAATTAGATGAATAAAAAAAGGCGGCATTGTTACTCGCCGCCCTTAGTTGGTATGGTTTTCATATTAAAATAAATGTAGCCTCAAATGTAAAAGGATGGCCCTTCAGACAAGCCGAGACCATTGGCCATTATAACAAAAATCGTCAGATAAGTTTCCCTGGGGGCAACTCCGACATTTTCACGGATTAATTTTATTTCTAAAAACCATGAGCCCTAGATCCCTGTCGCAAAGATAAATATAATCCGGCCCCACCCAAAGGCCGTAAGCATAAGGAGTGGCGTATGATGTCACTATATGAGCCGAATCAGTCTGGGCGATATCAATCACTTTCAGGCCCCCGCCGCCATCGGCGATAAAAGCGTAATCGCCAACGATCTGAATATCCTTTGCCCGTCCGGAGGTATTGATATTTTTGACCACGGTTGGGTTATACCTGTCGCTGATATCGACAATAAAGACACCGGCCCGGTCGCATGTCAAATAGAGCAGATTGTTTTTAATTTCGATAGATAGGGCGATACCGGGTAAAATGCAGGACGATATCTCTACAAAATTGTGAGGGTCTTGAAAATCAATAACCAGTAATCCTGCGCCGCCGCCAGCCACGTAGATATAGCCCGAGTCGACGCAAAGCCCCATGGCATCGGCGGGCATCGCAATCCAATTCATAAATCCATAAGAGTTGCCGCCAGTCCCGCTGGGCAGTTGGTAAGCTGTCAGTTTTCGTCGATTGTAGCCTGATGAAACGCTTATAAGCCATAGATCAAGCACTCCCGTTGAATCGGGCAATATTACACCTGTAATATCTTCGATATTCTGATCACCGCCTAATGAGGCGTCCTGCAAACCCGAGGTATCATTGACACAAAACGCCTGAATTTTGCCATCCATATCGGCCACATAGACGAAAGGAAAGGAATCGGATTGCGAGGCGAATACACCCTTGGCAAAATCGTCCTGCCGAGTATCGATATTCCTTATTAAGGCCGGATAGGCTGGTATGCTGATATCAAACATCGTGAGATCGGCTTGACCATCAGCCACGTATGCAGTATCGCCTCGCACAAAGACATCCTGGGGCACGCCATAAGTTTCCGTTTGAGACAGCAATTCCACGAAATTGATATAATCGCTTTTGTAAAATAATCTCAGCTCAGCGTCGGCCCAGTTGCCCCATACTTCTTCAAGATTACGGCTTCTTACCCGCCAGTAATAGGTGTCATTTGACATCGCCGAGATAGTTGTATAGCTGGTGTCATCAGTATAAGCATCGATCGTTTTGCTCATGAAATCGCTTGTTCGGGCCACTTGTATTTGATGGCGAATTCCATCGGCGGTTTTGTGCCAGAAAAAGCTGGGGTGATCGGAGGTAATAAGCGAATCCGGCGCGGGATGAATAAGCGAAAGCGGCTCTGGAAACTCCCCGAAGACCTGCTGAACTAAGACCACTTTTTCGCGTGTGCATCCCGTTAATAATAGTATTAGACCAAGAACCAGGATATGCCAATGGCGGCATAATACGGACAGTTTCGCTCCCTCGATCCCAGACATATTATCCTCCGTTTGAGGTAAATTTTCATTCCCTGAGAATTGCTTTTTTGAACAAATCAGGGCTTTCAAAACAACGACAAAGACGGCAGTATCTATTTGGTGCACCATGTCAACAAATTAGGCTCGTCATATAGTTCCATTATTCCCTGACGGGATCTTCCATAAAAAAAAACGGCACTCGCCGGCGCCGCCCTTATTTGGTATGGTTTTCCTATTAATGCTTGAGTTATAAACCGTGGTGTTGAGTCGCCTGACCCGACACCGTTCCGTCAGGTGAGGCCACCTGACGGAACAAGTAATCAAATGCTATTAATGCTGCGTGGTGTCAATGTTTTCTATTCGAATCTCCACATTATGCAGGCTATCACCACCATTAGAACGGACCTCGACCTGAGCGCCGGGATGTCCCTGGGCGGCCAGTTTAGATTCGACCTCCGCCTTTATCTGATCATCCGTTTTGCCGCGTGTGTCAACTTCTATAGTTGTTCCCATTTGACAGGCGGCGCTATCCGACGTCTGGATATCGAGTTTTATTTCTCTCCTACCTGTCGAATCGGTTTTTAGATATACGAGTGATCCTGTACACCCTTGCGCTGCCAGTTTGGATTCTATCTCAGCTTTGATTTGCTCATCGGTTTTCCCCTCGCCGTTGACCTCGATCTGGATTATCCGGTTGCGAGCTTGAGCGTAGAGGCTGGCTGATACCGTCTCGATGTTTGGAGCGATTTTCGCATTGGCCTTGGCTTCTGTCAACGCGGCCAAAGCGGCCGCCACCTCTTTGGCAGCCTGAAGCGACGGTAGTGATGAAACTTCATAATCCGTCCCTTTTTCGGATGCAGCCACTTTAACGGCCACGTTGCCGTAACCAATGGCGTTCAGGGCTTTGGTCATCTGCGCCTGCGGAATGACACCCTCGACCCCCGCGAAACTGACATTGTATCCGTTAATCCGTTGATATGGCAGCGGCACCAGAGTCAGGAATAATATTGCGAATACTACAAACCCCAGGCCCAATCCCCAACTTTTATGGCCGGCAAGTGCAGTGCTGATTTTAGACATAAATGATAGCTCCTTTTGTGATTGACGCGCTGCCAGATTGGCCTTGATAACAGACAGGTCACTTGGCTTAAGAACCGCCTCATTTGTGATACTCTCTTGAGCTAAATCGATCACTCTTTGCGCCGCGGCCAATTTCGCGCAGGATTGGCAGCTTTTTAGATGAGCTGTCAACTCCGGGTCTGTCCAATCGGACGATTCGATTTTAGCTTTCGCTTTGTGGCAACGCATATTCTTTCTCCACGTGAACTTCGTTTGTGAGATACCTGGCGATTGTCTGGCGCATCTTGCCCCTGGCGCGGGACAGCCGGGATTTGATCGTCCCAACCGGTTTGCCCTCCAGTATGGCCAGTTCCGTCACGCTCCAGCCCTCAAGATCGAACAGGGTCACCAGGGCGCGGTCTGACGGGCTAAGCGATTTCATGGCGATTTCGAGCCACCGTCTGGCCGCGTACTCGTTTCCCGGATCGGCTCCGGAGAGCGTCTCAAGTATCTCGGTTGTCAATTCGGTTCGCTTTTTCCACCAGGGGCCGCGTCGGGCGCTGACGAAAGTGTTGACTATTATCCGGTAGAGCCACGGCCTGAATGCCGTTCGGCTGCGCAGCCTTGCGAACTTCCGCATGGCCGCCAAAAGCGAATCCTGGTAGAGGTCGTCGCCATCGGGACGGTTGCCGGCCAGCCTTCTGCAGAAAGCCTCCGCCCTAGGGTGTTCGGCCTCAAGAAGTGTCCAAAAGAGCTCTATTTTACTGTCCACCGTACATAAGACGCTTGAAGGGGGATGGGGGTTGCAACCTTTACTGTGGCGTCAGGTCTCCGAACCTGACCGCAAAGATTCTCTTATGAATTATCTTCTGTAGACGCAGGTTGTCTGCCGACGGGCGTATAGCGAGAAGATAAATTTGTCGTCGACTGTGACAGCGGTCCTACGCACCCTGCGCCTATCACCGAACCCTTTTAATTCCGTGTGCATGGCAGTTTGTCCTCAAATGTCACGCCTACTCCCATCCCCATACTTACCTCACCTACATTAATGAATGCTGAATTTTCACTGTTTTGCCGGGAAACATTCTAACTTTTGATTCCCATTTGTTACTGGACCTTGTATCATTAATGCCGGTAAGTTTAAACTGTATGCGCAATACCAAAACTCAAAGTCCGGATGAACTGATCTATAAATGTAATGAGAATACATTCGTTGCAAGGGAATCAAAGGAATCTGCGTAAAGATCGTCGCTGTCGGCGATCTGCCAAGCAGATTTGGCCATTTTCAGGTAGTTGCCTTTTATAATAACATGGATGGCAAAGAGCATGCCGCTTTCGTCAGAGGCGATGTTACCTCCAAGGAGAACGTCGCAGTCAGGCTGCACTCTGAATGCCTGACCGGGGACGCCATCGGCTCCTTAAGATGCGATTGCCGGGACCAACTGGAAAAATCAATGAAGATTATCGGTGCGATGGACGAGGGAGTATTATTGTATCTGCGTCAAGAGGGACGAGGCATCGGGTTTATCAACAAAATCAAAGCCTATCAGCTTCAGGATGCCGGCGCCGATACTGTGGAGGCCAATATCAGGTTGGGCTTTAAGGATGACGAAAGAGATTATGCCATCGCGGCGCACATGCTAAAATCTCTACAGATAAAATCGATTAGACTGATCACCAATAATCCCAGAAAAATCAATGCGCTCGTAAGTCTTGGCATCACCATTACAGACAGAATACCGATTATCATCCCCCCGAACGAATACAATGCCCGCTATTTGCTCACCAAGCAAGAAAAGTCCCATCACATGCTGGAGCTTGATCCCAAGGAGCAGGTTGACGACATAAAGCAGGTGGAAGCATAATCATTTTTTATTGAGCGTTCTTGCGTTTGCGTGGTGCAGGGTCTCCGCACCCTGCACCCCAGCAGCTTTTTACCCCGGTCAAACAAAGTCGGGCGCCAGGGCGCCCGACCTACAATCTTTGTAGCGCAGGTCGCCTGCGACCTGCGGATACTATATCAACCTCACAATCACTTCATCAGATATAAACAGCGATTTGGGGGCGAGTTTCAAATGGTCAGTCTCTAATATCAGATAGCCATTTTGGGTCAACGATTTTATAACATCGGCTTTATCTTGAAGGATATCATAACCGAATCGCTCCCGCATCTCCGAGATTGATAGCCCCTCGGTCAACCTCAGGCCCATCATGATTGCCTCTTCGCGAAGCTTCTCCGGGCCGAGCATCTCATCCTCATGCGGGAGGATTTTTCTTGTCGGATGCCGCTTTCAAATATGAATCGAGATTGGCTTCGTTCCTGGTGCGCTTTTCGCCATCGAACGATACTGCCGATGGCCCCAGTCCCAGAAACGGCTCCAGCCTCCAGTATTTAAGATTATGCTGACATTCAAAACCGGGCCTGGCAAAATTGGAAAGCTCGTAGCGCATATATCCCGCCACGCCGAGATCGTTATTTAAGGCCTCATACATCTCGCCCTGAATCTCTTCCGATGGCAACTCTAACTTGCCCTGGGCGTAAAGCTTGCCAAAATGCGTGCCAGGTTCGATTATGAGATTGTAAGCCGAAATATGAGTCGGCCCCAGGCTGATCGTTTGTGCCAGATCAGCGCGCCACTCTTCGATCGTCTGGTTGGGCAGCCCATATATCAAATCGATACTGATATTCTCGAAACCCGCCAGACGAATTTCCCTGAACGACGCTTTCGCCTCGGCGCTGTCGTGCAACCGTCCCAGCTTTTCGAGATGCTTGTCATTGAAACTCTGCACACCGAGCGAGATGCGGTTGACGCGGAGCTCCTTATAAACTCCCAGAAGCTCATTTTGGATCGATGATGGGTTGCACTCAATTGTTACTTCAGCTTTGGGGTCAACCTTATAATTCGCTCTGATATGCCTGTAAAGTCCTTTGAGCAGATTGACACTTAATAGCGATGGTGTCCCGCCGCCTAAGAAGACGCTGTCAAAGATGAATCTATCGTAACCGTCCTTTGCCCGCAGCTTGGCCTCAACCCCCAGCGCATCGATATAAGCTTCCATTTCACCCGCTTTGGGGACCTTGGAATAAAAATCGCAGTACAAGCATTTCCGTCCGCAAAACGGCACATGAATATATAGACCTGCTCGCGGTCTGTCCTGTTCGTTCATAGCAATAAAGTATAAGGTAACATTGGCGGAAACAAGGATAAATATTGGTGGCGCCAGGTCCAAGGCCCGACGCTCCCTTATTGCATTATAGTGTCTGGCGTATGTCCTCACATGCCATGCTTTTTACAATAAAAAAGATCAGGTCCCGGTCAATACGACACGAGACCTGACCCAACCGCTTTGAGTTATTAAGAATTGCCCCCTAATTCCCGTTGTGCATCACTGATTCTATCTGTCCATCCATGATCTTAACCGTACGATGGCATCTGGCCGCAATCGTCATATCATGCGTGATTGTTACCACCGAACATCCGGCCTTATTAAGCTCCTCAAATATATCGATAATCTCGCTGCCCGATTTGGAATCGAGATTGCCGGTCGGTTCGTCAGCTAAAATGATATCCGGATCATTGGCCAGAGAACGTGCAATCGCCACTCGCTGCATCTGTCCCCCTGATAGCTCGGTCGGCTTATGCTCGGCCCAATCGACCAATCCCACCCGTTCCAAACATTCCAGCGATTTCTTTCTTCTAAAAGCGCCCGGTTTGCCTGCAAATATCAGCGGCAGCTCAACATTCTCGAAAGTCGTGGCATACGGCAAGAGATTAAAATTCTGAAAGATAAACCCGATCTTCTGATTTCGAATCGCAGCCAACTCGTTGATATTCATCTCCGCCACCGCCTGGCCATCGAGATGATAGCTCCCCGTTGTCGGCATATCCAAACATCCCATGATATTCATCAGAGTTGATTTGCCCGATCCCGACGGCCCGATAATCGCCACAAATTCACCGCGGGCGATATCGAGACAGACTCCCTTTAAGGCCTCCAACTGAATTTTACCGGTTTTATAAACCTTGTAAATGTCCTTCATTGAAATAAGTGTGCCGTTTGATGTCATTCGTATCTCAGAGCCTCCACCGGATTAATCGAGGCCGCCTTGCGAGCCGGGAAATAGCCCGAAAGAAAGCCTATCAGGGAAAGGGTGATCACCGTTATAATGGCTACAGGCATATTTACCAGCGGTTTACCCATGAAAGCCATCGCTCCTTTCATCGGGATAAGCCAGAAAGCCCGCGCCACCCCCATGCTGATTACGATTCCCAGAAATCCTCCAACTAAAGAAATAAACATCGCTTCCGTCATGAACTGGAACATCAGATGGCCCCGCTTGGCCCCCAGCGCCATCTTAGTGCCGATCTCGCGAGTCCTCTCGCGAATGGCCACATACATAATATTGGCCACTCCCACTCCGGCAATTACCAGTGTCATACCGCCGATAAACCACATGAATATATTGATCCCCACAAATATCTTGCGCTGAGTCTCGGCTTGCTCGACCATGTCCCAGAACCAGAGCGCATGCGTATCTTTGGGATCGAACCTGTATTTTCCACCCAGAACCCGAAGAATATCGTTTCGAACCGCCTTGGAATCAACATTAGGCTTCAGCGAATAAACCATGTTATCGTAATACGGATCGCCGTATAGCGCGACAAAGGTAGTGGCCGGAATAACGGCGTAATCTTCATCCGACCCATGATAGCTGGAATCCTGCGATTTTTTTATCATCACGCCGATAACATCGAAAGGAATTCCGTTGACCATTATCATCTTGCCGACAGGATCAGTTTCGCCAAACAATTCATCAGCCACCTTCGATCCCAGAAATATCACCCGCCGCTTTGAGTCAATATCCACCTGGTCGATAAATCTTCCGCCCATTTGCGGAAAATGCGCCCGCATATCCCTGAAATCAGGATATACGCCGCTGACAAGCTTATTTACCTGTTTCTTGCCATATTCGAAAGTCAATCCCCAACGCTGATACTCGCCGGAAATTTTATCGATTCCCGCCACACGTTCTTTTAGGAGAGGCATATCATCCGGTACAAAATGAAGCACCCGTCCCTGGGGAAGTCCCTGGAACGGAATTGTGGTTTGCCCCGGCCACATGACAATGATTCCCTGTCCCATACCGGCATTGGCTTTGGTCATCTGACGCTCTATTCCCACGCTGAACGCCATCAAAAGTGTAATTGCAATTGTGCCCCAGGTAATGCCAAGAATGGTCAATGCCATTCGAAGCTTCTGGGCCTTGAACTCCCGAAACATAACTTTGAGGAAAAGCAGGATTTTGTAAATGAATAATTTCATCTTATATCGTGGTTAGATTCCAGTTAATATTATTACTTTTTTTATGTAGGGGCGTATTGCTATACGCCCCTGCACTAGATCTCAATCCTCATTGATAAATATTGTATCCGACTCTAAAATACACTTTTAACATCCCTTACATCCTCAAAGCCTCAACGGGATTAAGGTGCGCCGCCCGACGGGCCGGGAAAAATCCCGCAATCAGACCGATAGTCCCAATTATACCCGCGGAAATAAAAACGGAGTTGGATGCTATAATCGGATCGCCCACATATTCCCCAAGCTTGAGTAGAGGAAATCCGGCCTCGAAT
Source organism: uncultured candidate division Zixibacteria bacterium (assembly GCA_963801605.1). Lineage (GTDB taxonomy): Bacteria > Zixibacteria > MSB-5A5 > UBA10806 > UBA10806 > UBA10806. The sequence goes on along the minus strand of CAWDFP010000006.1, from coordinate 141,524 downwards.
AGTTTGGCGATTATAAATCCTAAAATTCCACCGATAGTTGTGATCAGAAGCGACTCTACAATTATCTGCGTCATGATATGGATGCGGGTCGCTCCCAGCGCCATCTTGACTCCGATCTCGCGGGTCCGCTCCTTTACCACCACATACATGATATTAGCGGTTCCGATTCCGCCAACCATAAGCGTGAATACTCCGATTATTCCCAGGAAAATCTTCAACCCCTGGAAAAAGGGAATCCATTCCTTAAGGCTCTCCATCGTGTTCCAGACCCAGAGAGCCTGCTCGTCGTTGGGATCGAAACTATATTTCCGCCCTAAAACCTTGAAGACTTCCTTTTCAACGGCTTTGGAATGCGCCGGATTGGAAATCTGAAATATCAGATTCTCCGGATGAGTATGCCCCCAGATAGCTTTGAACGTATCCGATGGTATATACACTTTGCGGCCATCGCGCCCGCGGTATGACGAGTTCTGCGATTTTTCTTTGAGCACTCCTATCACTACAAAGGGTGCCCCGTTCATAGTTACGTACTGCCCAACCGGATTAACGCCCTCTCCGAACAGATCATTTCTGATATCGTTGCCTAAGAACACAACCCTTTTACGATATTGAAGATCGATCTCGTCCAAAAACCTGCCTCCGGCCTCCGGAATCATATTCCGCGCCAGGCCCCATTCCGGCTTAACTCCAATTACATTCTGCGAAATTGTTTTCTTGTGATAGGTCATTTTGGCCTGACCGCTGTATTCCGGTGACGCTGCCGTAATTTCGGGAATCTCCTTTTTCAGGAGAGCGATATCGTCATCTGTGAATCGGATATAACGGTTTTTGGGCAGGCCCTTGAAAGGTATCGATGTTCGTCCGCCCCACATGATCACCAGTTTTTCGCCCAGCCCGAGAAACTGTTTGTTTTGATAGCGGTACATCCCTTCACCAAATGCCACCAGAATAACAGTAGCCGCCGTCCCCCAGATAATTCCGAACGTGGTTAGAAAAGTTCGCAGTTTCTGCTTCTTGATATCATGCATAAACTGCTTTAATATGATTAGAGCTTTCAACTATTCGATCTCCTTGGGCGGCCGCTCGACGATCTTATCTCCTTTGGAAAGCCCGTCGACGACTTCAATATTCAATCCGTCCGAAAGCCCCACCTTGATATTCTTGAAACTTGCTTTACCGCTGGACGAATCCTGCACCTCGACTTTGGCGCTGTCTCCCATAAATGTCACCAGCCGCTCCGGAACCATCAGGACACTATCCTTTTTGCTGATGATTACCTCGGCATTGGCGGAGTATCCGGCGCGAAGATCCTTCTTGGTCGAATCTGCAATCTCAACCTCTAAATCGAACAGCGTGGTATTATCCTGTTTTTTGGCTTTGGGGGAAATCTTTGAAAGCCTTCCCGCCAGCTTCTCGTTTGGCAACGCTCCTATTTTAAGATCAACCGGCATCCCCTCGGAAAGCTTGCCGACATCGATTTCATCAACTGTACCTTTGAATACTAAATTCTCCATCGGAGCCATTGTCATCAGCGGTGTGCCGGCCTGGTAGGATGTCAGCGGCACCACCGGATCGCCTTCGTTCACCAGCTTTTCGAGGATTGTGCCATCGATAGGGGAGAGGATTGTATTCTGGTTCTCGCCGTCGGATGTTACACCCTTTTGGAGCAGATCGAGTTTTTCCTGCGCCATGCGTAACCGAAGCTGCGATTGCGAGAGTTCGATTTTACTGCGGTCGTAATCGGCCTGGCTGATGAGCTTCTTGTCGTACATTTCTTTGGTTCGCTGGAAAATGGTCTGAGCGTTGTCGGTATCGACCATCGCCATTTCGAGCGAACGCTTGGCCTCGGAGAATTCTAACGGCGTGGGATTCGGGGCTATTGTAATAAGTGGCGCTCCGGCCTTGACTACATCGCCGACATCGGCATGAAGCTTGGTCACGATACCGGAGATTTTCGATTTGACCTGCACCTCTTGCCGCGGCTCCAGCCGTCCGATAGCCAGGGCCTTATCGACAATGGTTCCGCGGGTGACCTCGACTAACTTAACGCCGTTTTTCTTATCTTTAGATGAGCCAAACGCCCAGTAGGCCCCGGCTCCGGCCACGATTACGATAATTCCGATTATGATAAATTTTTTCATCAGGTAGGCTCCTTAGGCAAATAGAGTTCCGACACACTTTAATCATACGAAAAAGATGCCCCCTCAGTTACCGATTTTTTTGAAGATATGGGCGGCAAATGCCCTCGGCTGTCCGCTCTTGTTCCCTGTGGTGCAGGGTCTCCGTACCCTGCACCGATCACCATGCCAAGATTAGTAGGTCTAGACCCTGCGGTCTTTGACTTTTCAGGGTGCCGATATTTTTGGAATTTTCGTGATTAATTTTGTTTCTTTCTTTTTAAATTGCATGGCGCATGGGGACATATGTCATGCACACGAGTCACTATAATATTATGTCACAAGAACCAATGATCTTTATGGCCCCGGCCACGCCTTCATTACCACCGCTTGCCTTAATTGCCTTCCGGTATTTTCCATTGATCAAGCAGCTGCTTGGCGGCAATTCAATTGGATGAAACATCATTTACGCAAAACATTTCAATATTGAAAATACTCCAGCTCAAAAGACTGGATTCTGGGCGAAAACGGCCTTGCGGAAATCGATAGGAATTTAAGACGACTCAAATAAATTAACATTATTATGTTTCGAGTGCGTGGCATGCGTCCTCAAATGCCATGCTCACCCCTTGTTACTTTTTTCTCATATTTAGCGCCAATCATCTCCTGCCCACCTTGTAATTTATTCCGCAATCCATTAATTATCAACGAGATATGCGAATTAATCATGGCCTCCATAAAAAATCTTTAAAATCACTCTATTTTTTTCTTGACAATATTTGAGGTCATCTATATCTTCTGGTCAGTTACTACTACCGCAAAATAATAAGTAGTAGTAGTAGTTGGAAAAAGAAGAGCCAACACCCCTGACCTCCTCGCATTGCGAGATGCAAAAAGAAGGTATCTGTGCAACCTAAGTTAATCCTCAAAGACTTCGATAAGTTCGGCCTCAACAGCTATGAGGCTAAAAGCTATCTATCGCTTTTGGAACGAAATCGTCTGACCGCTGTCGAAGTCTCCCGTATCGCCGGCATTCCCCGTGCTAAGGTTTATGAAACGCTTGAGAACCTAACCTCCCGCGGATTCTGCCATACTATCCCCGGTAAGGTAAAAAAATACAGCGCCGTCAGCCCCTCGGCTCTTAAAGATATCTTTATTCAGATGGAACGCGAAAAGCTCGAGATGAAACTCGATAAGCTGCGCGAAGAGATCAAGGCCAAAGAGGAGGAGCTCGGCTCCAAAATAAAATCCGCCGATGGCCTGGTAAAAAAGCTTACTCCTCTCTATGAGGCCAGCCGCTCCGAGAACGATCCTCTTGAATATATCGAAATCATCAAAGAAACCAACCAGCTTCAAAATAGAATCTGCCAGCTGATTGATTCCGCCGAACGCGAGGTGCTGGTTTTATCCAAACCGCCTCGCCTCGAAGATCGCGATATCATCCTTCAGCAGATCGATCTGGAGAAAGAATCCCTCAAGAAAGGCGTTATAAGCAAATGCGTTTATGAGATTCCTAAAAACGATGATCAGCGCAAATGGCTGTACGAATATATCACTCTGGCGTCCGGCGCCGGTGAGGAGGCTCGCGTCATTGAGCAAATCCCCATTAAAATGATGATATTCGATGAAAAGGTCGTGGTCTTCACTCTCGAAGATCCTCTGCTGCACAAGCCATCCACTACCACCCAGGTTATCGAACACAGCAGCCTGGCAAAAGGCTTGAAAATTCTATTTCAAACTGTCTGGGATCAGGCCCAAAGCAACAGCGATTTAATTGGTAATAGTTCAAATATAACTGAGGCGGATAAATCTAAAAACCCGGGCCGGTCCGGCAGGAACATCGAGGTTCCTGCGATGATCGGACAAATGCCAAAACGAGACGAGAGGAGGTGGATATCTGTTTTAAGGCTGAGCCTCGGCCATTCGAGGAAATAAAAAGGGAATCAACAAAGTCGTCCTAAAATAAGCGTTGGCGCGCTGGTCGACTATAATCGATCCCCTATCTTGACAGAGTTTAATTATCCCTAATTTCGACTTAATTGTCAAGGCTAAATCAGCCCTTGAACAATCCCAAAACCAATCTTTATAAGGCAGATTAGTATTTTATTCTAATGTGATTGTATGTGAAAAAGATTAACAAAAAATGGAAATCGGGTTAAAATTTAACGGAACTACACTTTAGGCAACTTAACGTGAACGGGGAAATGAAATGAAGAAAGCTTTACTGTTGTCGCTGCCACTTATTCTGATCTGCCTGGCGCAGGCCCTGGCCGGCAACAGCAATGTAATCGCCAGGACCGCGCCATCAGGCGTGGAACCCTACTGGGGAGCCAAAGCCATTCCGACTCCCGCAATCGATTATCCGCTTCCGTCCGAGCCGGCCCAGACTCCTCGGACGATACTCCAGGGAGGCGACAATTTCGGTGACGCCTTCCAGATACCTTCTCTTCCTTTTAATGATGATGGCACTACTACCGGTTACAACAACGACTATGAAGCCCCCTGCGGCAGCACTGTCGGCGGCCCTGACGTTTTTTATTCGTACACACCGCCGGTCGATCAAGTGCTCAATATCCATCTCTGCGGCACATCCTTTTATGCCATCCTGTATGTATTTCAAAACGATGAAAATAATCTTGTGGGCTGCAGTTCCTTTTCAACTGTCTGCCCCGGTCCGCCATCCGGTTCATTAGACCTGCTGCCCGTTTATGCCGGCAATACCTATTATATCGTTGTTGACGGTTACTACTCCTCGCAGGGCGCTTACTCCATCCAGGTTCTTGAACCGCCGCATGTCGACTGTCCCCCGACCGCCATTCCTGAAGGCGAACCATCTTGCGGTGACGGCTATGTCGATACCTACAACAGCGGTTGCAACGATCCTACGCTTGAGGCCTTCATACCGATTTCGATTGGCGATACCATTTGCGGTGAAACCGGAACATTCGCCGGTGAAGGCGGACGATTCCGCGATACAGATTGGTTCAGCACCACGATCACTGAAACCCAGGTCCTCACCTGGAGCGCGGTGGCCGAGTGCCCCATCCAGATTTTTATGTTCTACGCGGCCGATTGCGCGAACCTAACTGATCTCAATGTAAAGTTCGCCAATGCCGGCGAGACTATCGATATATCCGCCAACTGCGTTCCCGGCACTTATTATTTCTATGTTTCCCCCCAGAATTTCGATCCAATCTATCAGTGCCCGATGCAGTACCTGGCCTGGCTGAACTCCAGCCCATCACCGGCTCCGCCCCCGAACGATAACTGCGCGGATGTCACTCCCCTTGCCTTGATTCCCGGCACGCCGATTACCTTAACAGGCGATAACACCGGCGCGACGATGGACTGTGTCAATCTTGGGATGCCAGAATCCTGGGCGGCCTTCACACTTGACTTTACAGCCAATGTGACGCTCGATTATTGCGGCACAACTCCGGCTTTCGGCACCTGCTTTATCGTGCTGGAAGACCAGTGCCCTTGCGGCCAGTACATCGGCTGCAACATGTACACGCAGTATATTTGCGAGGATCACAACTTCACGCTTCGCTGGGATAGCCTTGCTCCGGGTACCTATTATTACCCGATCATGTCCAAGTGGGGAATTGCCTCCGGTCCATATACGATAAATATCAAAGCCGAAGGCACACCCGAAATGAGCGTCATGCCCGAGCAGATCACCGGCGATTTAGTTGCCGGCAATTCAACTACCGCGCCTTTGGCGATTGAAAATATCGGCTCCGATCAGCTAAATTACAACATTGTAACGTCCCAAACATCTGACAGGATTCTCTCACACAGGCCGATTGCTTACAACAATTCGCAGTTCTATACCGGCGCTGTCCCGTCAGCGGAGACTGCCAAGGATCCCAGCCTGTTGAATAACGGCCGGAATAACGGAATTGTCTATAATCGCATCCTGCAGGGCGGCGAGGATATCAATACAGCCTATCCGATCGATGTCCTGCCATTTACCGATAACGGCAATACTGATGGCGCCGCTGATGATTATACCGGGACTTGCGGTGATGTCGGCGGACCGGATGTGGTCTATTCGTTCTCGCCGGCGTTTGATATGGATATTACTGTCAGTCTCTGCGGTACCAGTTTCGACAGCAAACTCTATATCATGGAAAATACCGCTGAAAATACAATCGCCTGCAATGACGATTACTGCGGTACGGCTTCGCAGCTTGACCGGATACATGTAACATCCGGGAATATTTATTATATCGTAGTTGACGGTTACGCATCCGGCAGAAGCGGCGATTACGTTATCAATGTATTCGAAAACGTCCCCTGCGTTGTGGAATGCCCCGAGGGTTCAATTGCCGAGGCTGAGGTTTGCGGTGAGGACGTCAATGGCGGCTGCAATGCGACCCCTAACGCCTTTGAGCCGATTCTTGCTGACGGTTCAGTTTGCGGTACCGGCTGGTCCGATCCCAACCTTCGCGATACCGATTGGTACCTTCTCAATATAACCGAACCCAAGTACCTGACTCTGACAGGCGTAGCCGAATTCCCGATGCTTATCATGGTGCTCGATGCTTCCATGGGATGCCCGTCCGGCTCGATACCTGCCGAGCAGCTGCTCTGGGGCGCCATTGCTCCGCCGTGTACGGTTGCAACCGCCGGTATGACCTTGCCGACAGGTGACTATTGGATTTTCGTTGCTCCTTATGGCTATCCGGCCTTCCCGAACGTCCCCTGCGATGGTTCAGGTGATTATACCAACGATTACCTGATTACCCTGCATACCGAGCCCGCCTGGCTTTTGGTCGATTCGAATTTCGGCTCGATACCAGTCTATGGCGCGCCGCAGGTTATCAACGTTACTCTGGACGCTTCCCGGCTTACGGCAGGGACCTACAACGGCAATATCACTGTATTCTCTAATGCGGCGATTAACTCTCGCGTCGATGTTCCCGTGATTTTGACTGTAACAAGTGGCGGTCCCAATTGCCAGTATGCTGTTGGCGACGCTAACGGAAGCGGCGTCTTCAACGGATTGGATGTGACCTATAGTGTCGGTTACTTCAAAGGCGGCGCACTTCCTCCTTACTCCTGCGAATGCACTCCGGGGCATATCTGGTATGTAGCAGGTGATGTTAACGCCAGCTGCAGTTTCAACGGTCTCGATGTTACCTACATGGTTTCCTATTTCAAGGGTGGCCCTGCCGCTCATCCATGTCCTGATTGCGCACCGGTCGGAACCTTAAAGGTCGATGATAAGTATATTCCTATGGTAAAGCCATCAAGCGAAACCAACTCGAGTGCCAATTAATTTGCGAGTTACACTCTAATACCTGATAGTCCTGTAATTATGGGCCGCTGTTCTCCAAGGCGGCCCTATTATTTTGAATAAGACCGGCCTGACCTATTGTTTCCGACACTCAATCCGGGGCATTTTGCCATAAAGATTTCTGTGATTTTGTGTTCCATTTTGAATCACACCCTTAATTTTACATCCTATTTTGCCGAATCAATAGATAGTAGTAATTCTCAGGATGAGAGTCCCGGATTAGGGGCAGTTTTTAAGGGACGCGGCCGGGTATCCTGGAGCAATACCAAATATGCTGGCTTGAGAAAGAAGGATTTATGCCGCACAAAGTTTTAATCGTCGATGATGAACCGGAAGTAATTGATGTTATGCGCCGGTTTCTCCAAATGGAACAATACGATGTTCTAACCGCCGCCTCTGGCGAAGACGCTTTGGGAATTCTCGCCGAAGAAGTCATCGACGTTGTTATTTCAGATGAATGGATGTCGGGTATGTCCGGCAGTAAATTTCTGGGAGTGGTGCGTCGGGAATATCCTGACACCATCCGCATTCTCCTCACCGGACACGCCGATCTCGAAACCGCCATCCGGGCAATTAACGATGGCGAGATATATCGCTTTTTCACCAAACCCTGTAATTTCGGAGAATTGACCGTCACTTTAAGGCAGGCTATCCAGCAAAAAGACTTTCAGACCGAAACCAAGCACCTCCTCCTGGCTTATAGACATCAGTCGGCTCTGGTTAAACAGGTAGAACGTCGCCATCCGGGCATTACAAAGATCGATAAGACCCAAACCGGTTCGATTATTATCGATGATACGCCCGAAGATTTCGATTCCTTATTTAAGGAGATAAAGGATGAGGTGGCCAAGGCCGACCTCGATCCCGGCACTAAGCCGAAATAAATTGGATGTCCTAAGCGTCATGGATTCCCAATCTGCGGCGCGACGATCATAATTGAAACATATCCCTCCTTTTCTCGTTTAATTCAAACGATGACAATGCGATGTTGCGGCAGGAATTAATTGATTAGTACGTTTCGCTAATTCATTTTTGTTGACAATACCTATTGTTTGTAATAAAAATTGTTCGCAAAACCGCATGAGTGGCAATCCTGCGTGGAATGGGAGGATAACAGGGCGAGTTGATCGCCTTGAAAAAAAGTGCAAGAGCTTAATAATCGCGCCTCTTTGATGCGACTAATCCGGAGCGCAGTAACCCTGGGCTCTATTCTTTTTTCCTCCGTTCCCTCGACATTTATTCAATTAACACCGCCGTAGTCTCAACTATAAATCGCCATAGGTTTATGGAATGATTCTAATTGTTTGGTTATTTAATTAATAAATGGAAAAGAAAAGTGAACAATTTCAAATTACAAAAAGATGATCAAGCCACCATCCCGCTAAACGGGAGCAACGGCAACGGCAATGGCCAATCGCTGTCGCTGCTTGATGGAGCCAGTTCGGCGGCCCCGACTATTGCGCCCGAGCTTGAAACTCAAAAGATTGTAGCCGCCGATAAAAATCGCCTGCTTGACGAGCGTCTGGAAGCTTTCGAGGATATCATTGATTCCGAAATTGGCGATACCACTCTATCCCGCGCCAGAAATATCGAACGCGAGGTGGGATTGCGCCAGATTTTCCTTAAATTCGACGGTGGTAATCCGACCGGTACCCAAAAAGATCGTGTCGCCTTTGCCCAGGCTATGGATGCCATGCGCCGTCGATTCGATTCCATAACCACTGCCACCTGCGGCAACTACGGTGTGGCAGTTGCCCTGGCCGCCTCGCTGGCCGGTTTACGCTGTATCATCTATATCCCCGAAACTTACCGCACCAAGCGGATACAGGAAATCATAAATTACGGCAGCGAAATCGTCATGGTGCCCGGCGATTACGAACATGCCATTTTGGTTTCCCGCGAACGAGCCGAAAATGATGAGATTTATGACGCCAATCCCGGTGGCGCCAATACCGCGCTTCAACTCCGAGCTTATGGCGAGATTGCTTATGAGATATATGATGAGCTTCGCGACGCTCCCGCGGCTGTGGCTGTGCCCGTATCCAATGGCAGCACTCTGGCAGGCATCTATAAAGGGTTCGTCAGTCTCTATCGTCGAGGCAAAACTTCTCGAATCCCGCGCATGATCGCGGGGTCGTCCTTCGGTAAAAATCCGATTATTCAAGCTTATCTCAAGGGCTCGCCATTTTGTGAGGATTTAAGCCCGGACTTGATTCATGAAACTCCGATCAACGAGCCTCTTATCAACTGGCATTCCATTGACGGCAATCTCGCACTTGAGGCTATTCGTCAAACCAATGGATGGGCTGACGATGTTAGTGATAAAAGCATGCTGTCATACTCACGTATGATTCTGGAGCGCGAAGGTTTGAGCATCCTTCCGGCTTCCTCGGCCGGATTGGTAGCCTTCGTAGAACGGCATCGCGTCGAGCCTCTTCCCAGCGATCGTTATGTAATAGTTTTAACAGGTAGGAAAGCATGAGCCGGTTTCCCGAGGGTAACGCTATTGTCTATTGCGAGGGAGCCTTTGGCACCCCCAACGGCAAGACCGCGCATGGACTGGTGCGCTTTACTAAACGATATAACGTCCTATCGGTAATCGATTCCTGTCACGCCGGCAAAGATGCCGGCCGAATGCTTGATGGCAAAACCAAGGGAATCCCGATTTTTAGTTCCATCGGTGAAGCTTACCAGTCAGCAGGAGCGTCTGGCAAACGAGCTACGCATTTCGTAATCGGCTTGGCGCCTGATGGAGGCAGACTTAATCAGCAGGCCAGAGATGACATCAAGCGCGCCATCGAACTTGGCATGAATATCGATTGTGGTTTGCACGATTTTATTTCCGAAGATCCCATCCTGGCTCCGCTGGCCCTGGCACATAACGTCGCAATTCGCGATATCAGAAAACCGCCCCCGATGTCGGAACAGCATTTTTTCAGTTGCAAGATTGATGATGTCAAAGCTATTAAAGTTGTTGTATTGGGCACCGATTCGGCGGTTGGCAAACGCACCACCGCCTGGCTTTTGGTGGAGGCCCTGAACAAAGCCGGTATCTCGGCCGAGATGATCGGCACCGGCCAGACCGCCTGGATGCAGGGTGTTTGTTTTGGAATCATGCTCGATACGATTGTAAACGATTTCCTGACAGGTGAGATCGAACATGTTATTTGGTCGGCCTGGGATAAGTTTCATCCGGAGGTTATCGTCATCGAGGGCCAGGGGAGTTTATTGAATCCCGCCTATCCGGGAGGCTATGAGCTTCTGGCGGCTTCTCGTCCTGACGCTGTCATTCTTCAACACGCTCCTACCAGAACTCATTACGACGGCTTCCCCAATTACAAGATTCATCCCCTGTCGCATCAGATACAAGCAATCGAGGTTGTTTCATCGAAACCGGTGGTTGCGATTACGATAAATCATGAAAACATACCGCGCTCGCAAATTAAGGCTGTTTGCGCCAACATTGCCGAAAGCACCGGCCGTCCTGCAATTGACGTGCTTATCGAAGGTGCCGACAAGTTGGTGGATGCTTTAGCGCCATTGATTAAAAGCCGCCACGAAACCAGCTTCGTTTGATTTCAAATGTGGCGTCAGGCCTGGTCGAGCTTTTTATACTCCCCAAACCTGACGTCTTTTTCTTAATAGGCGGGACCTCCAGGTTCCGCAATTACATCAGATGCCACTAATTAGAGGAGCCTTGTCATCGCGAAGTCGTTTCGACCGTGGCGATCCGAATTCAAGCGCAAAAGAAGGCTTCAAAGAATACATCGATGTCAATTCGATCTAAAGACCCCCTCAAAATTCTCGAGGTTATAGACCAACTCGATATCGGTCCCATACGCCTGGAACGAAACCGACTCATCGCCCCTTATTCAGTTGTCCGGGGATCGCGGCGAGATTCCACCGAGCTTATTTACCGTTATAATGAGGACGTTTTTGAGCCGACCAGTATAGAATCCCAAAATCTGGGTTCGATGATTGCCGCACAGGTGGCGCTGAACTATGGCCTGTTCTGTAAAAAGATTGTATTCCACGGCCCTTACGATAAACAGGATCGCATCTTTATCGAAAATATGGCTGAAAACACAGCCCGGGAGATTTATGTCAAAAAATTTCTGGAGCCTAACCCGTTCTTGCTCGGTGCTGCCGCCCATCTTACGGCTATAAAGCGAAATTCATATCTCAGGGCCAAATTAATATTTATCGATGACAGGTTATCGTCCCAAAGCGGTTTAACCGATTATAAATGGAATTCGGATCAATCTCGCTATGCGGTTCTTTCAAGCGGAGGGAAAGACAGCCTGCTCAGCTTTGGTCTCTTGAATGAATTGAAATATTACACCGACGCTATCTACGTCAACGAGTCTGGACGGCATTGGTACACCGCCCTGAATGCCTATCGATACTTCGAGCGTCATATTCCCCGCACAGCGCGTGTCTGGACCAACGCCGACCGTCTGTTCAACTGGATGCTGCGCCATCTGCCGTTCGTTCGACAGGATTTCGCCAATTTTCGGGCCGACGAGTACCCCATTAGACTCTGGACTGTGGCAGTCTTCATTTTTGGCGCCTTACCTCTTTTGCGCAAACGGGGCTTGGGCCGGCTAATCATCGGCGATGAATACGACACCACCCGCAAGATGTATCACAAGGGAATCCTGCATTATGACGGCCTTTACGATCAAAGCCGCTATTTTGACCAGGCGATGTCGGCCTACTATAAGCGCAAAGATTGGGGAATTCTGCAGTTTTCACTTATCAGGCAGCTCTCGGAGCTTATGATAGAAAAGCTACTTGTCGAACGTTACCCCGATCTACAGCGTCAGCAGGTTTCATGTCACGCCACTCATATCGAGCATGGTCGGATTTACCCCTGCGGCGCTTGCGAGAAATGCCGCCGCATAGTTGGGATGCTTCTGGCTCTGGAAGCTGATCCCTCGCGCTGTGGCTACAAGCGTGCGCAAATTAAAAATGTTCTCAGGGACCTCGCTGATACTACGCTCCGTCAGGATGCCGCTACTGCCGGCCAGATGCTCTCTATGCTTTCGCAGAAAAGATTGCTTCCGCCGGTTGATAATTCGAAAATTAAGCCACATCCCCAGGTTATGAAACTGATGATTGATAATGATAAATCGCCTGTTAATGCCATCCCCAGCGATTTGCGCGATAGACTTTTTGCGATTTACCTTCAACATGCCGATGGTGTGGCTGAGCGAAAAGGGAAAGTGTGGGTAAAAAAACGGGTTTCCGACTGGTCGTAGGTTTCCGAAACCTGGTTTTAATATTAACGGTATGATAGATCGGGTTCTAAACGAGTCATGATGTTTTTTATCGGGACGAGTGAGAATTCCAATACGTTCATATAAAAAAATGCTCCACGCAGATTCAAAATTTATTTAATTTCGTCATCCAAACCAAAACTTTTCATCTTCAATTTGTGTTTTTAGTTTTGGTATGACAGGAAAATCAAAGAATTATTTTTCAAACATCGTTCAAATTTTTATTATTTGTTTGACAACACAGAACAATCATCTTAAAATCAACATCAAGTTATGAAAGTCACCGTAAGCAGAGCATCAGAACGATTCGCAGCCGACCTCGAACAGTTGCGCAAGGAGTCAACCGATCAAATCAGACGGTCGTTCGACTCCATCGTAACGCTTAAAGATTTTCTCTCCGAGGCCACCGAGATCTCCAGCTCGGATCGTTACGCCAAGCTTCTTTCCAAACTCGATCTGATGGAAAAGAAACTTTCGCGTTTCGAGGATTCGCTCAACGATCGTGTGGCGCGTCTGATTCGGGAATACGAAAAACTTAAAACCGAAATCGATGGCGTAACCAAAGAAAAGAAGCTTTATAAAACTCTCTACGAGCTTTCCAACCTCATTTCAACCGAAAAAGATGTCAAAGGCATTCTTCCGGAAATCGCGTTAGCGGTATCCGATATACTTGCCTGCGACCATGCTGTCCTACAATTGGTCGATGATAATGGTAAAATTCAAACTCAGTATGCATCGGCCTCGCGAAACGGCAAATATACACCATCGAAACAGATTTGCGCGGCGGTTCTTTCCACCGGCGATCCTGTCATGATCGATTCTGCCAACGACTCCGAGATGGGATGCACCGTTTGCGTGCCGTTGAAATCGGGAGATGAAGTCACCGGGCTTTTGCACGCCGTCCGAATCAAAAGCGCTTTCACCAAAGCCGATATGGAACTTCTCAAAATTTTATCCGAACAAATCTGGCAGACTCTCAAACCGGCGCTCAACTCATCGAATCTTATTTCCGAAGGCGAAAGCCTCATGGTTGATTTGCGCGGCAAATGCAAGTTTGACGAGATCATCGGCAACTCTCCTGAGATGGCCAGAGTCCTCTCGGTCGTCGCTGACGTTGCCGAATCCGATAGCGCGGTTCTTATCGAGGGTGAATCCGGTACGGGCAAAGAGCTGCTGGCGCGCGCCCTGCATTTTAATTCCAAACGCAAAGACAGCCCTTTCGTTACGATCAACTGCGCCGCCATCCCGGAAACGCTGTTGGAGTCGGAGCTTTTCGGTTACGAAAAAGGCGCTTTCACCGGCGCCGTGGGACGAAAACCCGGACGGGTTGAACAAGCCAACGGCGGCACGATTTTTTTGGATGAGATCGGCGAACTCCCGCCGCTATTGCAGGTTAAGCTGCTAAGATTTTTACAGTCCCACGAATTTGAACCGCTGGGATCAACCGGTGTGAAGATGGCTGACGTGCGGATTATCTCCGCCACTAAAAAAGATCTCGCCAAAATGGTTGAAACCGAAGAATTCCGCGATGATCTTTTCTATCGCATCAATGTTATTGCGATCAAGCTTCCGCCGCTGATGGAGCGCACCGGCGAAATCGAGCTTCTGGTATCTCATTTCATAAAAAAATATTCGCTTAAGAATAGCAAAAATATTATCGGAATCGATGCTCTGGCGATGTCCTATCTAAAAGGATATACGTTCCCCGGGAATGTACGCGAACTTGAAAATGTAATCGAACGCGCTGTGGTTCTCTGCAAAGGGGATACCCTCACGGCCAATGAACTTTCTGATTCGATCAAGCGTCGCGGTGGCTCCGATAAAACTGAACTTCCCGCCAACGGCAAGGAGCTCGAGGAACTCAAACGACGGCTCTGGCGCGAGGTCATATCGCCCCTGGAAACCGAATTTGCCAGAAATCTACTGGACAGGAGTGACCACAATATCTCCGAGGCTGCCCGTTTGGGAGGCCTGCATCGCAAGCAGCTTCAGCGGATTTTGAAGCGAAACAATTTGAGTGCCGAAATTAAGCCTGACAAAGAAAAATAATCAAATTTTATAATTTTTTTCCTCAAAATCGAGACACTTCGGTCGCAGCAGTTTTCATAGGGAAGAGGGTCAAATTAGCTAACTATTATATAAAAATTGCGACAGCATTGTCTCGAAACCATATCTTATTGAAACATAACAGGATTTCGACTCTTATAGATAACCTCATATAATACACTCAGTTATAAGATATTTCAAAATTATTGAATTATTGGCACGGATTTTGCGCTAAATAACTTACGGTAAATTGTATGAGAGATCAGAAGTTAGCGACAAAACCCAACCAAGTTGAACGAGAAGTTCAAGCCCGCGTTATGGACGTTGCACTCGAAGTCCATAAAAATATGGGCCTGGGGTTCGGTCGTGAGGAATATTGCCATGCCTTAGCCTACGAATTCGGATTGGAAAATATCGAATTCGAAAGAGATAAGATTATCCAGCTTGCTTACAAGGGTTCGGTCGCTGGCGAATACCGGCTTGATTTTGTAGTCGAGGGCGCCTTGGTGGTTGCGGTTCAAACCGGTGACCATCTTACTGATATGGATGAATCCAAACTAAAGAGCATTCTCAAAGCTAATCGAATGAAATTGGGGCTTATAATCAACTTTTCCAAGGACATCTTGGAGATTAGAACCGTCGAACGTTGAGACGCGAGAGGAGGTGAATTTATGCCAGCCAAAAAGAAAGCAGCTAAGAAGAAACCCGCGAAGAAGGCCGCCAAGAAGGGCAAAAAGTAAGAGTCTTCCGATATTGTTATAAGGTCCGCCCTCAGGCGGACTTTTTTTATTGGTATTTCAACCTTATTTTATTATAGTAGTTGACCTTATGAGTACAACAAACAAGAAATATTATATCCCGGTCATTGTCTGGGCGGTTCTTATCATTACTGTTTCCTCGATTCCGTATCTCGGACCGCCTCCCTTCCAGTTCACTTGGTCCGATAAGGTCGAGCACTTTATCGAATACAGTTTCCTGGGATTTTTTATGGCCTATGCATTGGCCAAGACTCGTCCCCGACCGCTATTCTGGGTCGCCGTTATTATATGCGGAGCATACGGTATTATCGATGAGCTTCATCAGCTTTATATTCCGGGCAGAGTTTGCGATCCTTTTGATGCCCTGGCGGATATCCTGGGTGGAGCCGCCGGAGCCGGGATATATCTTTGGCTAAAGCATAGATTCGTTTGCCTTTCATTCCGCCAGGCGCCTGTCGAAAACATTAAATAAGCTTGAAAACTAAGACATTATATCATTATTTATAGGATAGAATCTTATATGTCAGAGAAAAAATTTAAGGCAATATACGGCACCCGCGATATCCTTCCGGATGATTACCCATATTATTTAAAGGTGATCTCCTCTCTTTCGCGTCTTGCCGCTGCTGCCAATTACAGCTTCATTCAGCCGCCCGTTTTCGAGGCAACCGAGCTCTTCGCCCGGGGTATTGGCGAAACTACCGATATCGTCTCCAAAGAAATGTATACTTTCAGCGATCAGGGGCAGCGTTCCCTGACATTGAGACCCGAAGGTACCGCTTCGGTGGTGCGCGCCTATCTCGAACATTCATTAGGCGCCAAAGAAGGTTTGGTAAAATTATGGTATGTCGGCCCCATGTTCCGTCAGGAGCGCCCCCAGGCCGGACGGCTCCGTCAGTTTTACCAGTTGGGAGTGGAGGCTATCGGGTCGCTTGACCCGGCGCTGGACGCTGAGGTTATCGGTCTCAATTACAGGATATTGTGCGATCTCGGTCTGACTGAACTCAAAATTCATATTAACTCCATCGGAATGCCGGAGGATCGCAAAACGCATAAGAAGGCATTTGCTCAATTTGTGGAGCCGAAACTTGATAAGTTCTGCGCGGATTGCCGTAAACGTTACGAGCAAAACCCGCTGCGGATGTTCGACTGCAAGGAATCCTCCTGCCAGCAACTGCTAAAAGATGCTCCCACCATCATGGATTATCTCACCGATGAAAACAGGGTCCATTTCGATAAAGTCTGTGAATATCTTGAAGCCGCGGCGGTTCCTTATATAATAGATAAACGGCTGGTTCGAGGCCTCGACTACTATACCAGAACTGCCTGGGAGATAAAATCCGATAAACTCGGCTCGCAAGATTCGCTATCCGGCGGCGGACGGTACGACCTTTTGGTTGAGGAACTTGGCGGCTCGCCTACTCCGGCTATAGGTTTTGCCGCCGGGATCGAACGCATCATCATGGCCATGCCTAAAAATGAGGCTGTTGATGAAATCTCACAGGCCGGGAGCATTCATAGTAACCACCAATAAGGCTTTCGAACCGGAGGCGTTCAAACTTGCCAACCGATTCAGGCAGATAGGCTTTCCTGCCGATATTGATTATTTGGGCCGGTCCATGAAGTCTCAGATGAAACAGGCCGATCGGAGCCGGTTTGCCTATGCCATAATTTTAGCGGATAATGAGATGGCAAAGGGGCTGGCGCTTGTACGTAATATGACAAATTCGAAACAAACGGAAATTGAGCTTGGAAAGCTTTATGCTCTTTCCAGCGCTGATGATTTTGGAGCGATAATTGGATAATATTTTGGCGACGTCATTTCGCACGCATACCTGCGGCGAATTAAATCAAAATAGCATTGATAAAAAAGTAGTGCTCTGCGGATGGGTTAACGGCCATCGCGATTTGGGAGGCCTTCTCTTTATAGATTTACGCGACCGCTGGGGAATAACGCAGGCGGTATTCGATCCCAATCTCATTTCTTCAGATGAGATGGAAGCTGCCCGCGCGGTACGCTATGAATTTTCGGTGCAGATCAAGGGTCTCGTCCGTTCCCGTCCTGATGGCATGCACAATAAGCAGAATCCCACCGGGGATATCGAGGTTTTAGTTGAATCCTTTAAAATATTGAATCCGGCTAAGACCCCTCCGTTTATGGTTGAGGATGAGACCAACGCCTCCGAGGACCTCAGACTAAAGTACCGTTATCTCGATCTCCGGCGTCCTGTTCTTCGCGATAAAATGATTCTTCGGCATAAAGCTGCCCAGGAGATAAGAAAATTTCTCAATTCGCAGGGATTTCTCGAAATAGAAACTCCCCTGCTAATAAGGTCAACTCCCGAGGGCGCCAGAGATTTCATCGTGCCATCGCGTGAGCACAACGGGAAATTTTACGCATTGCCCCAATCTCCGCAACTCTTCAAGCAGATCCTGATGGTCTCAGGTTTTGACCGCTATTTCCAGCTTGCCCGCTGTCTCAGAGACGAAGACCTTAGAGCCGATCGTCAACCCGAACATACTCAGATCGACATGGAAATGTCCTACGTTACCATCGATGATATCTTCGGGGTTGTCGAGGGCATGATGAAACACCTCTTTAAGGCTACATTGAATGTCGATATTCCTATTCCTTTTCCGCGTTATACCTATCAGGATGTCATGGACCGTTACGGCAGCGACAAACCGGATTTGCGATATGGCCTTGAAATCATCGAGTTGAGTGATATCTTTAAAAGCAGCGCCTTTAAGGTCTTCTCCGATACAATCGCCAACGGTGGTGTGGTTCGAGGTATCAACCTTAAAGGAGGCGCCTCGCTCTCCCGAAAGCAGATTGATGGGCTTACCGAAATTGCTAAAACCGCGGGCGCTAAGGGTCTTGCATATTTGGCTCTCACTCCTGACGGTATCCGCTCATCGGTTGCCAAGAATTTGAGCCAGCAGGAGATCGATTCGGCTATAAAGAAAACCGGACTTGAAACCGGTGATATTCTTCTTATCGTGGCCGATAAATGGAAGACTGTCTGCGATTCATTGGGCTTCCTAAGACGTTCATTGGGCAAAACCATATTGGAAAAAGAGAGCCCCAAATGGGCGTTCCTATGGGTGTGCGAATTCCCCTTGTTTGAGTATAATAAGGATATAGGTCGTTTCGATGCCATGCACAATATAGTAACCTCGCCTGTTTCGGATGATATCTCCAAGCTCGATTTAGGCTTCAAATCCAACCTTTCTCTCGATGATCCTAATCATCCCTGGGCGGGTATCAGGGCTAATCAATACGATCTGGTTCTGAATGGAGTTGAGATTGCATCCGGCGGCATCAGGATTCATAACCGCGAAATGCAGGAGAAGGTCCTCTCGGTTCTGGGCATCGATAGCGAACGGGCGGATAAGATGTTCGGATTTCTTCTGCGGGCACTGGAATATGGCGCTCCTCCGCATGGAGGCATTGCGCCGGGTTTCGATCGTATCGTGGCGCTGATGACCAACTCCGAATCGATTCGGGATGTCATCGCGTTTCCCAAGACGACCGCGGCGCAGTCGCTTATGGACGGTTCACCAGCGGAGGTTGATGCCGCGCAGTTGGATGAACTGGGAATATGCTTGAAGGAGACGGATAATAAAGGTGTCAGTAATCCAAAAAACGATAAATCTTAGCGATATCGATCCGCGCCTGTTGTTCGGGACAGATCATTCGCATCTCGATCTCATCGAAAAAGAGCTTGATGTCGAATTAGTGGCCCGCGGCGACTGGATTAATATTCGCGGAGAATCCGAAAATGTCGATAAGGCCGAGCGCGTCATTTCCGATATCATCGATCATGTCAGAGCGTCCGGAGAGTTAAACGAGCGATATATCCTCTATTCTATAGCAGTTATCAGCGAAAACGGCCGGCCGCCGTCACAGGAAATGGATATCAATACCGGCCTGATTACTGCCGTCTC
The DNA here is from genome assembly GCA_963801605.1 of uncultured candidate division Zixibacteria bacterium. Lineage (GTDB taxonomy): Bacteria > Zixibacteria > MSB-5A5 > UBA10806 > UBA10806 > UBA10806. The sequence goes on along the minus strand of CAWDFP010000006.1, from coordinate 122,074 downwards.
CACTCAGAAAGTGGTCAAACCTAAAACGGTCGGTCAGAAGCACTATGTGGATCTTATCGAATCCAAAGATATTGTCTTCTCGATTGGCCCGGCCGGTACCGGTAAAACTTATTTGGCCGTAGCTATGGCAGTCCGGGCTTTTAAGCAAAAACGAGTGTCGCGCATAATCTTGACCAGGCCGGCTGTCGAGGCCGGCGAGAGCCTGGGCTTTTTACCCGGCGATATCAGGGCTAAGGTCGATCCCTACCTGCGTCCGCTCTATGACGCACTTCAGGAAATGCTGGCTTTCGACAAAGTTAAAAAACTCATGGAACTGGGAGTCATCGAAATTGCTCCCCTGGCTTTCATGCGCGGCCGCACCCTTAATAATGCCTTTGTGATTTTGGACGAGGCCCAGAATACTACCTCGGGCCAGATGTTTATGTTTCTCACTCGCCTTGGCGAGGGTTCCAAAGCGGTGATTACCGGCGATGTCACCCAAATCGATCTGGAAAATAGGAAGGGCTCCGGTCTTTTGGCTGTTAAGAGGATATTGGGGCACATTCCGGGGATCGGATTTATATATTTGACCGAAAAAGATGTCGTCCGGCACAAACTTGTGCAGGATATTATTAAAGCTTACGCTAAGGTGAATGAAGCGCAGAAAAACAAGAGCAGTGGTGGTCGTAAGTGAGAAATCCCTTTAAGAGAAAGATTAACCCCGCTCCCAAAGGAACTGAGAACGGCAATGGCAATCGTGTCCAGGAGCCTTTAAGCAGCAATCAGATCTTGTTCCGGGTGGCATTGGGCTTTGTTTTAATTTTTGGGATAACCTTTCTTTATCCGATAGATAAAATATACGAGCCGATTCAAATTCCCGTGATAGGGGAGATCGCCGAGCGCGATATTATCGCTCCCTTTGATTTCCCGATCTTGAAATCCGATGAAGAATTGCAAAAAGACCGTGAATCCGTCCTGGCTAATCTGCGGCCGGTGCTCTCTTATGATGTTGCCATCGCGGAGAATGCCAGAGAACGCATTCGACGGTTGTTCTCAACTGCCGATTCGCTTAATGCCCTGAAACTCGATTCCCTGGCTTTCCTTCAGATAATGCGGTCCAACTATCCCAATCTGTCTGAAAACACCATCAACTCTCTTCATGATACGCGAGCCGCTCATGCCCTGGCTGAGTTTGCTATCCCGGTTTTAGATACGCTTATGTTCGATGGCATTTATCCCAGCCTGGTTAATCTGCCTCTTGAAGAATCCGGAATTGTGATTGTCGATAAACGCGGAGAGACCAAAACCGTAGTGCGCGAACAGATTTTCGATCTCGATAAGGCCCACTGGTATGTCACCGTGCAGGCCGACGCTGCCCTTTCAAGACGTCCCGCCTTGCGACCGGCGGGCAGGGAAATCGGCTGGCAATTCCTGGAGCCCAATCTTGTATTCGATAAAAGCCTGACAGAATCCAGTAAAAATTCGGAATTGACAGGTATCCGAGCCGAAAAGGGTTGGGTTTATAAAGATCAAAAAATCGTACGGGCCAACGAAAGAATTACCAAGCTTATTCGCGACAAACTTCTTTCGCTCGCCCGATACAAAAGAACCAAGCTTATCCAGAGTGACGTAGTTCAATTTCTGCTGCCTCCTTTGGGACGGCTCTTTTTCGTGGCATTTCCGATACTCTTTTTTGCGTTCTATCTTCATCATTTCCGACGGAATATATTTGCATCCAATTCAGCTTTAATACTTTTTGCCATACTTCTGGCAGGGCTTGGTGATGATTCTCGATATCGTCAGTTTCCAGGCTTATCTCTCGCCCTATCTGGTTCCTATTACTATCGCCGCCATGCTGTCTACAATCGCATTCGATCTCGAGACCGGTATCTTCCTGAACTTTACCGCCGCGATGCTTATCGGAATCCTTTCCGGCTTTAAGATCGATATCGCCTTTGTGGGGATCGTAGCCGGAGTGGTGGCCGCTTTTTCAGTGCGCAAGGTGCGCCATCGCCACGAATTTTATCGCTCGATCTTTTATCTGGCCGTTAGTCTATTTCGGATTAGTTTATATTATCGAATCGCTCAAGCTCACCGCCCTATGCGGATCTCTGGCGTCATACCGGGTTGGCGGCTATCAACGGTTTTATCTCGCCAATTCTTACTATCGGTTTGCTGCCGCTCTTTGAAACGACTTTCAAGCTTACCACCGATATCACCCTGCTGGAGCTTTCCGATCTCAATCGTCCGCTTCTCAAGCGTCTCGCGATCGAGGCTCCCGGCACATACCATCACTCGATTATGATCGGCACTTTAGCCGAGGACGCTGCCAAGGCTATCGGCGCTAACTCGCTGCTGGCCAGAGTTGGTTCGTATTATCATGATATTGGTAAAATGCTCAAACCCGAATATTTTGTGGAGAACCAGGTTGGCGCCCGAAATAAACATGAGCGGCTGGCGCCATCGATGTCGGCCCTCATTCTTGAAGCGCACGTCAAGGAAGGCAGAGAACTAGCCGAGAAAAACGGTCTGCCCGATTCCATCATCGATTTCATCACCGGCCATCATGGTACCACGGTCATGTCATATTTCTATGAAAAAGCCAAAACCCTCGAGGGAGACGATGTCGATATAAACGAGTATCGTTATCCCGGCCCCAGGCCCAGAAGCAGGGAAGTGGCAATCGTCATGCTGGCTGATTCCGTGGAGGCCGCTTCGCGTACCCTCGATGACCCCAAGCCGGCGCGCATTAAAAATCTGGCACATCGGATAATATCCACCAAGTTCGAATCCGGCGAGCTCGATGATTGCGACATTACCCTTCGCGAATTGCATCTTATCGAAGAGAGTTTCGCACGGGTACTGACCGGCATATTCCATCGACGGATTGTTTATCCTGAATCCGAGCCGCACGAGGTCGGAGCTTGAGGGTAACTATAATTTTAACTGATAAACGTTTTGCGCTCGATAAAAAAAGCATGACGGCGCTTGTTAAGAAAATTCTCTTACGCGAGAAGGCGTCGCAATGGTCGTTCGATATTATCTATTGCCGCGATAGCGAAATCATACCGCTCAATTTGCGTTTCAAAGGCAAGTCACGTAGCACCGATGTGCTGGCATTTAATCTCGATGATCCCGGCCAGAAGATTCATTTGGGCGAAATTTACGTTAATTTGCAGATGGCCCGGCGACAAGCCCGGGACAATCATGTTACATATCTTGAGGAGGTGAAAAGATTGACTATCCATGGAGTCCTGCACCTGTTGGGATACCGGGATGATACCCCGGAGAATCGCGCCAGGATGTGGGCTCGGCAGGAGAGTTATCTTTAATTACAATGGCTAAAGAGGAAGCAGACAAACCTTCAAGTAACCAACCGACGCGCCGGCGCTGGTGGCATAAATTCCTGAGCAAAAGCGATCTCAAGCCGGAGGAGGAGCGCGAAAAAGCTATCGATAAATCTATCGAGAAAATGGGATTGGAATTGCCGTCCGGCCAGGTCGTGCTCGAAGCAGACGAACGCGAGATGATCCACGGCGTGGTCGAGATGGGGGAGACCGCGGTTAAAGAGATCATGGTTCCCAGAGTGGAGATTGTGGGTATCGAGGTTGGAACGTCGCTTCAGGAGATTATCGGCATAATCAAGAAGACCGGCCATTCCAGGTTTCCGCTATATGTGGATTCGCTCGATGATATCAAGGGTATCCTCTATTCCAAGGACTTGCTTCTTCGCGTTCTCGATGGCGGCGAGGTGGATCCGCTCAAAGTCGCCCGCAAAGCATATTTTATCCCCGAAAATAAAAAAGTCGATGAGCTTTTACGCGAACTTAAGAAAAAAAGGCTGCATATCGCTATTGTGGTTGATGAATACGGCGGAACTGCCGGCCTGGTCACAATGGAGGATATCCTCGAGGAAATAGTCGGAGAGATCGAGGATGAATATGACGGCGAGCCTCCGCCGATCATCAAACAATCGGCCGGCAACTATCTGGTGAGCGGTTTCGTCACAATCGCAGATCTTAATGATGAAATTGGCTTAACGCTTCCCGAGGAGGAGTTTGAGACTGTCGGAGGTTTGATTTACGATCTGGTAGGCTCTCTTCCCGAAAAGGGAAGGACCGTAAGTTATCATGACGTTACTTTCGTAGTAGAGCTTGTCGAAGGTCAGCGTATTGTTAAGGTCAAGCTTATCACCAAATTAAAAACGCTCGATACTAAACGTCCAAAATAACCCCCTGAAAATAATAAGCCGGAGGTTTCGTCCGGCAATTTAAAATTCAAAAGGCCCCCTTCTTATCAGAGGGCCTTTTTTCTTAAAGAGAAAGCAGTTTTTAGAGCAGGTGCTTGTTGACCAGCTTGGTCATTTCGAACATGCTGACTTGCTTCTTGCCGCCGAAAACCTTGAGCAGATTCTCATCGGCATTGATGTTTCGCCTGTTGACCTTATCTTGAAGGCCTCTGGCCTTGATATAATCCCATACCTTCTTGGTGATCTGGGTACGAGGTTGCGGCTTATCGCCAACTACGGCTGCTAACGCTGCATCCGGCTGCATCGGTTTCATGAAAGCTGGATTCGATTTGCCTCTGCCGCCGCCCTTGGCTGCTTTTTTCTTAGCTGGTTTCTTGGCTGCTTTCTTTACTACTTTCTTTGCGGTTTTCTTTTTAGCGACCTTTTTCTTTGCGGGCATCTATGCCTCCTTGGTTTGGGTTATTGGCTGCTATTTTCCGTAAAAATTAGCAATATCATTTTAAAACTTGCTCGACTAAATCGGCTCGCCCGTTCCTTATAATTACCAGGATTGGCATTCCGCGAGCGAAATTGTAGGAGATACGCATGAGGAAATTCAACTAAAATTTGCGATTTTTAGAGGAAAAAACGCTTTTTTTTCACTTTTTTCGCTCTGGAACCTCTTTTCCAGCTAATCCCACCCCTACCGTTTCCTTATCAATTGAGTTTCATACCTTATATTTCCCCTTGAATCCCGGCTCCGAACGGCCTAAAATTCACGGTGGATATGACCATGATCGCGCCAAAACTCAGAGTCGACAATGTCCTCTGCGGTTGCTGTGGAGGCTGCGTCCCCGTCTGCTCTGTCGACGCTATCTATCTGAGCCCGCAAACTCTGGTAATTGACAGACAGCTCTGCACCGCCTGTGGTGACTGTGTGGTAGCCTGCCCGGTTGGTGCTCTGGAGCTTGATAACGATGGATAGCCTTTATGACGTCATTGTGGTTGGAGCCGGGCCTGCCGGTTCTACAGCAGCCTTAAACGCTGCCCGTGGCGGTGCTAAAACTCTTCTTCTGGAAAAGCATGAGAAGGTCGGTATGCCGGTCTGCTGCGCCGAGGGAATTACTACCTCAGGGCTTAAACAAATCGTTAAGCCCCGGCCTGAATGGATAGCTACGACCATCGAGGGTGCCAGTGTCGAGAGTCCCCGCGGGACGACCCTGACCTTCCTGCACCCCGCGGCTGGTTATGTTCTTAATAGGGATATTTTCGATGCCGGATTGGCCCAATTAGCTGTCGAAAACGGAGTCGATCTTGCGACTTCATCGCCGGCAATCGCTGTTAATATTAGGGGCAAAAACTACATTGAAAGCCTGATTATTTCGAATGGTGACGGTCGCAGAGAAGTTACAGGCAAGGTTATCATTGCTGCCGATGGTATTGAATCGCGCCTGGCTTATATGTCCGGGATCGATACCACCATCCCGCTCGACGATATCGACTCCGCCTGTCAATACTATGTCGGCAACATCTCTTTTAAGGAGGGGATAGTTCAGATATTAATCGGGAACGAAATCGCCCCCGGTGGCTATGTCTGGCTTTTCCCTAAATCGAAAGATACCGCCAATATCGGAATAGCAGTTTGTCCGGCGCGAGCCAACGGGAGAAGTGCCAAAGATTATCTCGATCATTTCGTGAAAGAGCGATACCCAAACCATATACAATTCGGTACCATAATGGGCGCGGTTCCTGCTTTCAATCGTAATTTGCCGCTTCAATACGGCAATCTTCTTTTAACCGGCGATGCGGCCAGATTGGTCGATTCTCTATCGGGCGCGGGGATTGCCAACGCTCTGCTCTCCGGCTCGATCGCTGGAAAAACAGCGGCGGCCTTTGTGGCTGGCCAGGGCCAACTGAGTGATTATCCTAAGGAGTTTTTTAAGCTAAAAAAACGTGAACTTTACGCCTATAAACTGTTTAGATCGATATACGTAAGAACGACCGATCAGGAATTCGAGCAGATTATAAAAGAAATCGACGAGCTTATCCCGCAAAAAAAAGTCCGGGACGTTAACGTCCCAGACATTATATTCAAACTGATATTTAGAAACCCGGGCCTATTACGAATGGCGAGGCATCTAATAGCAAAATGAGCTTACTTGGTTTTCAGACTCTTGGCCAACCTGGATTTAATCCGGGCAGCTTTCTTTTTATGAATGACATGCTTGCGAGCCGCGGTGTCGGCCTTGCTGGACACTGCTTTGAGCGCCGCCGATTTATCCGCCGGCTTGCTGTCTTTGAAATCCTTTATGGCGCTGCGCAAGTTCGACTTGGTGGTGCGATTTTTAAGTCTGTCTCTCTCCGCGGTCTTCATTCTCTTGGCCGCCGATTTGTGTGTAGGCAATTAAATCTCCTTTCAAATATTCAAAAAACGAATATAACTCCACAGTAAACATTGTCAACCGAAAAAACATCGTTCCTCAGAAGAACTGGCCGGTTTTCCCTGGCCACCATCATCTCGCGCCTGACTGGCCTGCTGCGCGAAACCACCCTGGCGGCCCTCTTTGGAGCCTCCGGCAGTATGGATGCTTTCGTGGCCGCCTTCCGTATCCCCAACCTCTTGCGTGATCTTTTCGCCGAGGGCGCCCTCTCAGCCGCCTATGTGCCCACCTTTATCGAAAAACTGAAAAATGACGGCAAAGATGAAGCATTTAAGCTGACCTCAGCCGTCCTCTCTATATTAGTGGTAGTTGTCGGCGCAATTGTCGTCCTGGGTATTATTCTGGCGCCATATTTCGTGAAGCTTTATGTTTCTGGTTTTTCCGGCGATCCTGCCAAGCTCAATCTAACAGTTCAGCTTTCGCAGATCATGTTTCCGTTCCTCCTGCTGGTGGCGTTGGCGGTTGCCAGCATGGGAACCCTCAATGCTCTGGGAAAATTCGGAATCCCTGCTGTAGCTCCCGCGGCATTCAATATTATCACGATTATTATAGCGGTATGTTTTTCGCAGTTCTTCAATCCGCCTATTCTGGTATTGGCCGTTGGAGTTGTTATAGGAGGGCTCGGCCAATTTGCCGTTCAGCTGCCGCAGCTTATTCGTGCGGGATTTAAGTTCCAATTCCGGCTGCCGTTCAAGGACGAGGCAGTCAGACGAATCCTTAAGTTAATCTTACCCGCTGCGCTGGGAGGCGCTGCCTGGCAGGTCAATGTCGTAGTGGGCACCTGGATCGCATCCCATCTTGAAACGGGTAGCATTTCCAGTCTCTACTATGCCCTGCGTCTTATTCATTTTCCGCTGGGTATTTTTGGAGTGGCGCTGGCCGTAGTCTCGCTTCCTGAGATGTCCCATTTGGTTTCCTCCGGAGACCATACCGGGGTGGGCGCTGCCCAACGGTATTCCTCAAGGATGGTTATCTTTCTGCTCCTGCCATCGGTAGCTTACTTTTTCGGAGCTGCGGAGGCGATAGTGGCGCTTGCTTATCAGCACGGCCACTTCACCTGGACAGATACTATCGATGTCTCTCTCGCCCTGCGGGCCTATGGAATCGGGCTGGTATTTTTCGGTTTGGTGAGAGTGACAGCTCAGGTATTCTATGCTTACAAAGATACTCGAACTCCGGTGCTTATTTCGCTGGTGGCAGTGGCAACCAATATCATCTTAAGCTTGTTATTGCTCAACGCTCTAAAATTCGCCGCCCTGGCGCTGGCAACATCGATTGCGGCGATTGTAAACTTTTCGCTTCTCTACTTTTACTCGCATCGTAAAGCCCCGACCCCCGACAAATTCGGTTTGGCCAAATACTCTATTACCATTCTGATGGCGTCAGCAGTTGCGGGCTTTGGCGCTTATGGCGTTTCAAGATTTTTCATGGGGGCCAATGGTTTTGGAGGTATTAAAGGTTCAGCGGCCGCGACAATCCTTTCGGCGCTGGCTTGTGTTATCATTTATTTTACGATCTGCGCTATTTTGAAAGTTGAAGAGTTCGGCCATCTCAAAGCGCTCCTTAATAGAAAGAAATGACCAGGACCGCCATAATTCAGACCGCTTTTCCGGGTGATGTTATCCTTTCAATTCCCCTCTATGAAGCTTTGAAAGATAGTGAGCCCGGATGTCACCTCGCGGCGGTCGTTAGGCCGGAATCGGCTTGTTTGCTTCGCAACAATCCCTATATCGATGAAATCATTATATTCGATAAATATGGCGCTGACAAAGGCCTGACGGGAATCATGAGAGTCGCCTCAAAGCTCAAGGGATTCAATCAGGCGATCCTGGTTCAACGTCACCTGCGCTCTGCGCTTATTCCGGTTTTCGCCAAAATTCCCAAACGAATCGGATACAATAACTCAAGCGCCCATCTGCTTTATACGACCAGGGTCATATATCGTGAAAATATCCACGAGGTTGAGCGCTGTCTCGATCTTGTTGGCGTAGATAATAAGGATGGTAAATACAGTCCTAAAATATATTTTGATGATAAAACTCTTGGCGATGCTAAGCTGGGGCTTGAATTAAATAATGTTAAGGGAAAATTCATCGCCCTGGCCCCGGGCTCGGTTTGGTTTACCAAACGATATAGCCAATATGGCAAACTGATCGACCTTTTAAGCGAAAGATTCAATCTGCCGATTGTGCTTCTTGGCGGACCGGATGATCGCTTTCTTTGTGCCGAGCTTGCCAAATCGTGTACTTATCCGCCTGTCGATTTATCCGGCAAAACCGATCTGCTGCTTTCGGCTGCCATCATCTCAAAAGCAATCCTTGCTATTACCAACGATTCCGCCCCGGCTCATATCGCCGCCGCTGTGGGAACTCCGGGAATCGCCATCTTTGGCCCCACCGTGCCGTCATTTGGATTTGCGCCTTATTCCCAAAAATCCCGGGTGATTGATATCGGGAATTTATATTGCCGTCCCTGCACCAGGCATGGTTCCAAAGAATGCCCTCAGGGTCATTTTCGCTGTATGAAAGAATTATTGCCTGAAAAAATTATCGAGGCGGCGGAGCTACTTCTTAGCGGTAGAATTCAAAATTGATTCCGATAATTTTAGCTTCTCTTTGGCTTCCGGGAAATCGGGTTTCAATTCCAGCGCCTGTCTGAAAAAATCCGCCGCTTCCCTGATCTTCCCAATCTTTCCCAACGTCAATCCGGCATCGTAGTATATCAACGCATTTTCGGGATCGAGATCGCTGGCGGTCTTAAACGCGCCTATCGCCTCTTTGTACATCTTCTGATGATCGTAGGCCAATGCCAGATTTATCCAGGCGTCGGCGTATCGGGGGAGAAGCTTGGTTGCCTCTCCGAAATAAACCAAAGCCGAATCGGGTCTTCCCGCTCTGACTTCTAATAGTCCCATCTCATAATTGGCCAATCCCTTAATTTTATCGGGGCTATAACCATATCCCGCTTGTGATGTGTATATCGTCGATAAATCGTATCTCTCCACGATATCTGCAGGCTTCATTTGGAGCACCCGGCCAAATTCCTCCCGCGCCTTTTCGATTTTGGCCGTATTCGGAAAGTATCTTGCCCTCGAAATATCGTCCCGGCATATAATCCGGATAAAATGAAGTCAGCGTGTCAGCCACTGCCTTGGCGCTGTTATTATCGTTCAACGCTCTATAAGCCAGAATCACATTGATATAAGCTTCGAGATACTGAGGTTTTTCAAAAACTGCTTTCTGCGCGTGATCAAGCGAGGGTTTCGAAATATCCCTCCAGCCTGTAAAGTACCGAGAGATTATTATCGGCCTCAGGTGATGAATGACATTGCGATCAATTCCAGCCAGAATTCCTTTTCGGCCTGCCTGCAATCTCCCTGTCCAAAATAGATAACCCCGCGATTGAGATGCGCTTTTGGTACGCAGGGAGCCATACTCAAGGCGGTATCGTATTCGGCCAGCGCTTTATCGGTCAGACCTTTTTTCAGATAAACATTGCCAAGCGAAAAATACGACATCGCAAACGACTCATTTGAAATGCCGTAAAAATCGATATTGGTCAGCGGTATCAGCAGAACCAACGATACAGCCATTACGATAATCTGTTTTCTGTCCCGCGTTCGAATAAACTCCACTCCTTTCCAAAAAGCGAAACTGGCCAGTAGTATCAGGAATGGAAGCACCGGAAGCCTGAAACGGCTGTTGACGAAAAACGCCACCACCGTCAGCATATAAACGATCACGAAATACGGAATGATATGATATTTTCTTTCGTGTCTGAATATCAACGCCAACCCGATTAAAGAAAGAGGGGAAATTATAAAAAATAGTGACGGCAAAATCCTGGTAATCCAGGCGAAGCGACGGTAAAAATAAAGGTCCTGATTGTTCGAAATTTCAAACGTATTCCAAAAATAATCGAGTTTCTTAATAGTCAGTCCCAGCCAGGCTACGGGATTTCCGATAATATACTTGAGACCTTTGCTGTAATAAAACGACGATACCTCCGATTGTTTCATCTCCGAATTCAGCTTGCCGCTTTCTTTTCTGGCCAGAAATTCAGCATCGGAATATTGCCAGGTGGGGCCAAACTCCGGTATAGTCGCGCTGGCGCCATCAGCGCGGGAGTTATTTCCGATATAAAAGTTAATTCCGCCTTGCGACGCGATCAGAACGGCATCATGTCCCACCACCAAATTTCGAAGCGCCACCGGAAAGATAAGTATTGCCGTTCCCAATAATACCCAAAGAAAGCTCTTGGCTGCTCGCAGTGCTTCGCCTTTGAAAATCATAACAAGCCATAGAAGTATCACCGGTAAAAATGCTAAGTAATTGGGACGAGTAATACATGTTAGCCCCAATATCAGGCCCGAATATAAAAAGTTTTTATTGGATGGTTTCTCGGCGGCTCTGAAAAGCGACCAAACCAGGATTACCCCAAAAACCACCAACAGCGAATCGAGCAGAAGTTCATCTTCGTGGTAAATGAATACCCAGTTAAGTGCCGCAATTAATCCGGCGGTAACGGCAATTTTACGGTTAAAATATTTATCGGCGAAAAGAAAAAGGAGCGAGCATCCAGCCGCGCCGATTATATGCTGGATAATTTTTGCAATTGTAAGCGATGGCCCAAAAATAGCGTATATCAGTCCCAAAAAATAGGCATAAAATGGCGCTCTAAAGAAGGGACCGGAGCCGAGTAAATCTCCCCCGGCAATCTGTTTGGCCCAGAGATCATGATAGAGCGGGTCGATGGTTGGGGTATCCCATCCGGGGAAATTTGCTTTTACCTGAAAGAAGTAAATCAACCGCACCAATAACGCCAGGCAGAAGATCCCTATAGCCCAGATCTCTTTGGAATTCAAGCGTTTCATTCTTAAGATGATAAAACAGATGAGGCGATTGTGCAAGATGTTTGTATTTATGGCCTTATCTCTATCGTCTGATCGTGAAAGCAGTAATGCCTATCTATAAATTGATTAAAAAGTATTTTTACTTGATTTTAACATGGAATGTGTATTAATTATTTCCCATTATGCTTATTGACCCGGAAAGCCGTTTAAAGTTAATCTTAAAATAGAACTAAAGAGGAGCCCTTGATGAAAAAATTAATAGTTTTGGCGGTATTATGCTTGATTCCGGCATCTCTCATGGCGGCCGATTTGCAAATCGCCTCCAGGCCTGACGGCAGTCAGTACCTTGCTGATTGCTTTATCGTCACGACCTATACTGGAGTGGCGCCATTGGAGATTGGCAAAGCTTCCTCGGGCCGGGCGCTTTCAGGAATCCCTTCGATAGATAATCTTTGCTATCTGCAAAACGTTACCCAAATTGAACCCTGGTATCCGGCGCCTGTTAGAAACGAGGCACTACGGGACCTGGTTACAAGGATGTATATCTTCCATGTAGCGCCTGGCACCGATGTGCTGGCTGCCCGTGACGCCTTCAGAACCAGCCCCGATGTCGAATGCTCCGATAGCTACGACATTCCTCAGCTTTTCTATTTTCCCAACGATCCTCAGCGTACCAGTCAATGGCACCTCACCAGAATCCATGCTTATGAGGCCTGGGATCTATTTCGCGGCGATACCACCCGCACTGCCATTGTCAGTATAGTCGATACCGGTGTGTATTGGGCCCATCCCGATTTAGCTCCCAATATGTGGGTTAACGAGGCGGAGGATATCAATGCTAACGGTACTATGGATACCGGCGATATCAACGGCGTTGATGACGATGGCAACGGTTATATAGACGATGTCATTGGTTGGGACCTTGGATTCAATGATCGTGATCCCAGGGAAGATGCCCCGATTCATGGCACTCACGTTTCCGGATGCGCATCCGAAGCAACCGATAACAACCTTAACGGCGCTGGAATTGGTTTCAAGGCCCGTATCATGGCAGTCAAAGGCGCCAGGCATGACACCCTTACGACAGTTTACCAGGGCATGACCTACGCCGCCGATAATTATACCAATATCATTAATTGTTCCTGGGGATCAACGACCTTCAACCAGGGCTATCAAAATATCGTCAACACCATTTGGGGTTCTGGCGTGGTTATAGTCGCTGCCGCCGGCAACAACTATAATAGTACGCGTATCTATCCCGGCGCATACAATAATGTGCTTTCCGTGGCGGCTCTAAATAGCACCGATCATAAACCGGATTTCTCCAGTTATGGAACCTGGGTTGATGTCAGCGCGCCGGGCGTGGGCGTTTATTCAACCTGGAGCTCGAATGCCATGATGAGCCTCGATGGCACCTCGATGGCTTCCCCCATAACCGCCGGCCTCGCCGCTCTGCTCAGAGCTGCTCATCCCGGCTGGACCAATCAGGATATCGTCGATTGCATTGTCAACACCACCGATAATATCGACGCCCTCAATCCATCCTATGTTGGACAGCTTGGCAGCGGCCGCATAAACGCATTCACCGCCCTTGGTTCGTCCTCCTTCCCGAACATTACAGTCGATTCAAGCTGGGCGACTATCACCAATGATGATGGCGATGGCAAGATCAATCCCGGTGAATCTTTCAATCTGACTCTTACTCTTGGCAATATGTGGGCCGATGCTAATAACGTTAACGTTACCATCAGGAGCGCCGGATTCGATATCACCGATTCCACAGCTTCGTTTGGCAATATTCTGCATAATCAGCAGTCTACTAATACCGGCGATCCCCTTCTTCTCACCGCGCACCGGGATTTAGTTCCCGGCATCCAGCCCATAATGATACACATCGCCGCCGATTCAACTTATTCCAAGGATGATACCATTACCGTTACCGTCTCTATGGATCAGATCGGTTTTCCGATGGATATTCCCGGAAATATCGAATCAAGCCCGATCATCTTCGATTTTGATCGTGATGGAGACAACGAACTCGTGTTCTCGGCTAACGACCGTAACGTCTATGCCATCGAGCCAAATGGCACAAATAGCGCCGGCTGGCCTCAAGCCGTTACCGGAGATCCTATCACCGGTCCGGCCATTGGCGATATCGATCATGATGGCTCAAACGAAATTGTCGAAGTCAGCAAAGATGGTAAATTTTACGCCTGGCATGCCAACGGAGCCGCCGTTACCAATTTCCCCGTGAGTAAAAACGGCACATTCTATTCCGGAGCGCTTTTAGCCGACATTAATGGCGATCAGAATCTGGAAATTATCGCCGGTTCATTCTCGGATAATAAGGTTTATGTCGTTAAATCCGATGGCAGCGACTTGGCTGGTTGGCCTTCTGCTGCGATAAATAAATGGTATGGTTCCGCCTCCGCCGGTGATATCGATGAAGACGGACTTCCCGAAATAATTTATGCAGGTTTTGATTCCACTCTTCATGTTTGGAATGCTGATGGCAGCGAAGTAGCAGGCTTCCCGGTGCGTCTGGCCGGGCAGGTTTGGTGTGCACCGTCCGTGGGTGATCTTAACAACGATACTCACCTGGAAATCGTTGTAGCGACTTATTCGCCGGGTAAAGTTTATCTCATAGATCACCTCGGTCAGATAATGACCGGTTTCCCCGTGAGCTATTCCACTTCGTTGCGTTCGACCCCAGCATTGGTCGATCTCAATAATGATAACAATCTTGAGATTATTTTCGGCACTTCCGACGGCAATTTGCGGGCCCTCAAAATCGATGGAACCGATCTAACCGGATTCCCAGTCGCAGTCGGAAATAGCGTCTTTGGGACCCCCGTAGTCGGCGATATTACCGGGGATCGCTTACCCGATATCGTCGTGGGCACCACTGGCGGTAATCTCTATGGTGTCGATAGAACTGGCGCGACGCTTGGTAATTTCCCGATTCTCGGCTCAAGCTCACGTCAAATTGCCGGCACCGTCGCTTTAGGCGATCTCGATCACGACGGCCGTATGGAGATTGTAGTGCCAATCAAGGCTACCGGCGCCAACCTCGTAGTCTACGATTATAGAGTACAAGCTTTAGTGGGAGACCTCAAATGGCCGAATTTCGGACGTGATTGGTATCGCACTAATAACGCCCAGACCGCATTAGTGGGTGTTTCCGAACAACCTGCCATGCCCGTTGCCTTCGATCTTCAGCAAAACTACCCGAACCCGTTCAATGCCTCCACTAACATCAGCTTTGCGCTGCAGAATGATGGCGAAGCCAACTTAACGATATTCGATATCCTTGGCCGGAGAGTCAAGCTCCTTCAGTCTGGACGGATATCCGCTGGTGAGCATACCTTTACGTGGAACGGCACCGATGAATCAGGCGCTACGGTCACATCGGGCGTTTACTTCTACCGTCTGGATAGTGGTGAGGGTACTCTTATTAAGCGTATGGTTATGCTTAAGTAGGATTATACACTTGGTTAACAGATTTATTCCCGCCCGAGTCCCAATTCTCGGGCGGTTTTTTTTGTGCGAAAAACGAAAGTCTTTTAGCTGGCCCATCATAGTCTTTTTGGCTTTTTTTAAGAGGGGTAAAAAGTCGTATTTTGCTTGACAATTAACCTCATACTTTCTTAATCTTAGGTGTGCGGGCAATCAATGCCGGGAAATGAGATGTGGACCCAGATCTTGTTACACCAAAGATCGCGCTAAGATTATATGTCTTTAGTTTTTAATTAATTGGAATTATCAGGGAGAAACGGTATGAAGTTGTATTCCCTATTTATTTCTCTGTTGACGCTGGCGATCCTCGCCCCCTGTGCTTCGGCATTGGAGGGAGTCCCCGGAGTCGATTACCGAGTCGATCAATTTGTTATCTCTGTTCAAAAGGGCGTCGTATTGACTCCATTTGACAATGCCAGGCAAATTAACACCACCACCGGCTATGCCACTATAGATCAGATTATTTCGAGAGAAAATATTACGGCCGTCGAAGAATTTTACCCTGCTCGGATAAAAAACGAAATCCTGCGCGACGTCGTCAAGCGTCTTTATGTAGTCACCGTGGGTAACGGCGGTAATCTGAGTTCGGCAATTACCGCTTTTGCCGGCGATTCCCATATCGAAACCTCAGAGCCTTATCGCATGCAGCATTTGACTTATGTTCCTAACGATCCGCTCATCGGCTCCTGGTATCAATTGAGAACCACTGAGGCTTACCTGGCTTGGGATTTTATTCGAGGCGATTCCACCAGCCGTCCGGTCCTGGGTATCGTGGATTCCGGTGTATATTACGATCACCCTGACCTTGAGCCCAATATGTGGATCAATCGCGGTGAGGATATCGACGGCGACGGACGATTTACACAGAACCGACATTAATGGCATTGACGATGACGGTAACGATTATATTGATGACGTTGTCGGATATGATATCGCTCAAAACGATCCTATTCCATTCGAGCCGGTTCCCACTCACGGGACCCATGTGGCCGGATGCGCCAGTATGGCTTGCGATAATGGCCAGGGGGGAGCTGCTGTTGCCTGGGGCGCGAGGCTTATGGCGGTTAAAGTCGCCAGGGATAACGACCCCGAACATATTTATAACGGATTTGTCGGCATCACCTACGCTGCCGACAACGGCGCCACGGTCATAAATTTAAGCTGGGGAAGCAGCTACTTTTCTCAATATGAACAGAATATTATTACGGCTGCTTATAATGCCGGAGTGGTAATAGTCGGAGCCGCCGGTAATGACGGAGTATCGACGAGATTTTACCCGGCCGGTTATGCCCACGTTATAGCGGTAGCCGCCGTTGGCTCCACCGACCAATTGGCATCATTTTCCAACTATGGAAACTGGATCACCGTTTCGGCGCCCGGCGAGGGCGTCAATTCCACCTGGGATCATAATAGCTATACTGCGCTTGACGGCACTTCCATGGCATCTCCTATAACCGCAGGCGTCGTCTGCCTTATTCGGGCCGCTAATCCAACATTTACGGTAGATCAGGTTCGTACCAGATTAACCGCCACTGCCGATACAATCGATTACCTCAACCCAACTCGACGCGGTATGATGGGCGCTGGCAGAGTTAATGCCGCCGCCGCCGTGGGACGATACATTTATCCCCGTCTTAAAATGATCGATAGCACTTTGACTTTGACCGAGGATGACGGCGATGGCAGGCTCAATCCCAATGAAAGATTTTCGCTGGTAGTTGATCTGGCCAATATATGGTCAAATGCTACGAACGTAGTCGGTACGCTTCGTTCTGACGGCCAATTTACCGTCCTCGATTCAATTGCCGATTTTGGCAATATCTCCGGCCCGACAGGCACCGGTAATAATACATCCAATCCTTTTGACGTCAGAGTTAATTCCGATGTCAGTATGGGCAGCCATACTTTTACGCTCTATCTTACGTCCAACACCAGTTATCATACCACTATTACTTTGAATGTTGACGTAACCTTGGAACAAGCTGGATTCCCCGCTAATACTCCCGGCAATATTGATTCCCCTCCGCTTATTGTTGATACCGACGCTGATGGCGCCAGGGAAATTTTGATAAGTGCCAGCAATGCCAACTATTATTCCTTCGAAGCCAACGGTTCAATCACACCTGGATGGCCCAGGGCGGTTACCAGCGAAACGCCCGGCGGCGCGGCCGCAGGCGATTTAGGCCATAACGGCAATCTCGATATCGTTGGGATGTCCCGTGACGGCAATATTTATGCCTGGGGCCCCGATGGTAACACCCTGCCAAATTTCCCGCGCAATTGCGGTACCCTCACCTTTTCGACTCCTGTCCTTGGAGATATCAATGGCGATTCGCTGCTGGAGATCGTGGTTGGCATGTTTGCCACCAGGCGGATTTACGTCATAACCAATACCGGCGCCGATCTTGAAACCTGGCCATTCCAGGGTACTGGCAATATTATGGGTTCAGTGGCTTTGGCAGATCTCGATGCTGACGGCCTGCCCGAAGTTATCTACGGCGATATGGATTCAACAGTTCACGCCTTGAACGCTGACAAGAGCGAGGTCGCAGGATTTCCCAGAAGGATTGGCGGGCAAATTAAAACCACCCCGTGTGTGGCTGATATCGATGGTGATGGCCATCTCAATGTGATCGTTGGCACGACTGCCGGAAGCCTCTACGCCCTCGACTACAATGGCGCGACCATGCCCGGATGGCCGGCAATGGCGGGAGGAGCCCTGGCATCATCGCCGTCTCTATGCGATATCGACAATGACGGGCATCTCGAAATAGCCGTCGGATGTAACGATTCCCGTCTTTACGTTTTTCGCGCCAACGGCCAACCGCAGGAAGGTTTCCCTGTTCAGGCTGGAGCTATGATCACCGCCTCACCTGTTGAGGGTGACGTTGACGGTGACGGTTTCCCCGATATCGTCTTTGGTGCTTATGATGGCGTCATTTATGCGGTCAATCATCACGGACAGATGTTACGCAACTTTCCGATGGCTGCCAGTATTGGCGGACCGATTTCTGCTGCCGCCGCGCTAAGCGATTTTGATGGTGATAACCATTGCGAAATCGTCGTCGGCGTTAAGACCTCGGGCAATAATCTCGACGTCATAGATTACAGGACCGATCTGCCCAACCAGATTTTCCCCTGGCCGGTTTTCGGAAAAGATTTGGCTCGCACCGGTTATTATGGTCACTTCGATACGGGAATTAACGATAAGGGTGATCTACCGAACACCTTCGAGCTTTCCCAGAACTATCCCAATCCATTCAACGCCAGTACAGTTATCTCTTTTTCACTTCCTTCCGATCAGGATGTTAATCTCGCTGTTTACGATCTATTGGGACGGCGAATCAAGTTATTGAGCAAACGGAATCCTTGGCGCCGGGATACATCAAATTACCTGGAATGGCGTTGATGATCTGGGCAAAACTGTAACATCGGGGCTGTACTTCTATAGGCTGGAAACATCCGGAGCCGTTTCAACTAAGAGGATGATTTTATTAAAATAAATTCAAATTCACTATTAAAGAAAAGAAATGATTCATTGCCAAGGAGGTGAAATTTTAGTAGAATTAATCTGATCGTAGATTTTCGATAAACTTTAAGGAGGAATGAATGAAAAGATTACTATTGATGTTGGTTTTGTTGTTGTTGAGTGCCCAGTTGGCCTTTGCTGCCAATAACGGTTTCAATCCTGCGAACTTTGAGCCCCCGATTCCGTTCGATAGCAGCACCACCCGTGATGCTTACGGTTATAACTGGGTTGACAACGATAACGGTGGTCCCGTTCCTTACAACTGGGTTGATATCTCAACCATTGGAACTCGTGTCCTCGGATTAACGGACGATAACAACATCGGCCCGATACCGATCGGTTTCAACTTCCCTTACTATTGGTATACAGTTAACCGTTGCTGGGTCGGCTCCAACGGCTATATCGAATTTGACAATAATTACAACTTTGCCCATCCTTTTGCTGATATCCCGGCTGCTGCTCCGCCGAACAATTACATGTCCTGCCTTACCGGCGACCTTGATTTTTCCCGCGGTAACGCATCCTGCTACTATTATTCTCATGCCGATTCGTTTGTCGTCTCCTGGATTAACGTCGGTGAATATGGCTTCATCGATTCAACTCATACCTTCCAGTTAATCCTCAATGCGGCCGACTCATCCATCACATATCAGTACGGGGCAAATCATGGCCGTTTCCTTGATTCCTCAGACAGCACCATGACTGTCATCGGAATTGAGAATGTAACTGGAACAGTAGGCCTGCAGTACCTGCGCCGCAACCTGCCAGCTAACCATATGTGGCATGATGGCCTCGCTATCCGCTTCCATCCCATCCCGAACCCCAACTATGCGGTTAAGGATGCCGGCGTTGTTCAGGCATTTAACGAAGGTTCCCAGGCAATCTTTATTCCAACTTCCAGCTCGATCACTCCCCGTGCTCTCTTCAAGAATTTTGGAAATCGACCGGATACCAATATCGTTGGACGTGCTCAGATCAGACGCGGTTCGACATCGCTTTACAATCAGGCCGATACCATCGAATTTTTGGATCCCGGCCTCCAGCAGTGGATTGATTTCCCGGGTTCATTCACCTGCGATTCAAATCGCACCATTTTCAAAGCAACCTGGTCCAGCACTATGCTTCGCGACGCTGTTCCCGGCAACAACAGCATTACATCTCAGATCGTTTCCTACAGATTCCCTCAGGAATTGAAATATGATGATGGATTAGTTGATGATGGCCGTAGCTGGACAGGCGATTCCTCCGGGTTTGGTCAGGAATTCCAGCTTCCAGAAGCGGTCGGCATTACTACCGGACGATTCTTTGTTTATAGCGTAACCGCTCCCGGAGCTGTTTGGGCCTGGATATTCGGCGATGATGGTACCGGTCACCCGAATCTGGCTACCCCACTGGCTGGTGATACCGTCCAGGTATCCGATACGGGTTGGGTCAACGTCGATTTCACCTATGCGCATCTCAACTTCCAGGCCGACGAGAGATTCTATTTTGTGGCTCTCCATGCCCTCCAAAATACAGTTGCGTTTGGTATGGATAACACAGTTCCGCTATCCAATAGAGGCTGGGAATATACTGGCGGTATGGCTCCCGATCGTAACCGCTCAGTTTCCAACATCATGTTTAGGCTCAATGCTATTCAGGGTGTTCAGTCGGTTGACGAAGGCGCTACACCAAAAGCCTTCAGCCTTTCACAGAATTATCCTAATCCGTTCAACGCCCAAACTAATATCCGCTTCTCGCTGACAAAACCATCCGATGTTAACATCAGCATCTACTCAATCACCGGGCAGTTGGTCGAAAAGATCTCCGGTAACTATCCTGCCGGTAGCAACGTCATCACCTGGAACGCCTCCGACAAGGCCTCAGGTGTCTATTTCTATCGCTTAAGCGTCGGCAATTCGGTCGAAACCAAGAAGATGCTTCTGCTTAAGTAAGATTTAGGATTACTCAAAATCCTTAGCCTCCAGGCTTTCAACGGCCTGGAGGCTTTTTTTAATTCAAGCCCCTCATTTACAGTATATCTGCATTATCCTGCACATAACGCTTAATATGGTATCTGGTTGTTTTTGATAAAGCCTGAAACCGCGCCTTAACATATTAATATTGAATAAGTTATGTAGGCATCGTCAGTCCCAACTATATGCATCTCGTGGCATGGCATTTGACCTATTCTTAGCCAACAAGGAGGGACTTTGAGAAAATACCGAAATCTGCTTTCAATTATATCAATCTTATCGATCTTCCCCAGTCTGTGTCTGGCTTCCGAAAGGACCATTCTTTTCCAAATTATAAATGACACCCCTCCATCAATCGCTGCCAATTTTGCGGGAAATAAAAAGCTTGGTCATAAGTCCATAGTTGAAAATCTGAGAACGACTTCAACCGTATCTCAAAGCGATTTCGTCGGCGCTCTCAATGCAGTCGAATCCGGAAAAATTGTAAGCTACGAGCGTTTTTGGATTGCCAATATCGTTAAGGTCACCGGCGATTCCGCCGCTCTCGAGGCACTGGCTGCCCGTCCCGATGTCCAATCAATATCCGAAGATTACCCCATCGAATTGATTGCTCCAGTTGAGCAGCATGAAACAACCATCCTGAGCAACGGTCCCGACAGCAGTCTCTTTGCGATCAAAGCTCCTGATGCCTGGAGAATCGGTCTTGATGGTTCCGGTAGCCTGGTTTGCAATTTCGATACTGGCGTATATGGCGCTCATGGAGCGTTAGCATCTAAATACCGAGGCAACAACGGCGGTACGCCTGATGCCTGTTGGTTCGACTCTTATACGAACACCCAGACTCCTTTCGATAACAACGGCCATGGCACTCACACTATGGGGACCATGGTCGGCTCCGAGGGAAATGACACGGTCGGCGTCGCTCCTGGCGCGCAGTGGATCGCAGCCGCAGTGGTTGATAGGGGAGCCGGCATTCAAAGGACTATCTCCGACATCCTGGCCGCATTCCAGTGGGCGGCCGATCCCGATGGTGACCCCGCTACTACTGATGATGTCCCCGACGTTGTCAACAACTCCTGGGGAATTCCGTTGGGATATTATCCCGCCTGTGAGGCCACTTTCTGGGAGGCCATAGATAATCTCGAAGCCGCCGGAGTGGTTTGCATTTTCGCCGCTGGAAATGAGGGTTCCAACCCCAGCACAATCCGTATCCCGGCAGATCGCGTTACGACCAATTTTAATTCCTTTTCGGTTGGCGCTATTAATGCCGGCACTCCCGATTTTCAGGTCGCTGATTTCTCCAGCCGCGGCCCATCGGCCTGCGATAATGTCAGCATCAAGCCCGAGGTTACTGCACCCGGAGTCGGGATCCGTTCCACCAGCCGAACCGGCGGCTATGCTGTTATGTCGGGTACCTCGATGGCCGCCCCTCATGTCGCTGGAGCTGTTGCCATACTGAGGCAATACAATCCAGAGGCCACTCCATCAGAGATCAAGCAAGCGCTGATGAATTCTGCTCTCGATCTGGGAACGCCCGGCGAGGATAATAATTACGGCTGGGGTCTGATCAATATTTTAAGAGCAATCGATTATATGCCGACTCCCGACAATCCGTTTATAACGATAGTTTCCGAGAACTCTTCCGATCCCATTATATTTCCCGGTGCTACACTTGATTTTAATATCGTGATTAATAATCTCGGTGCAGCCGCGGCAAACGCCTCAGCCCACCTGACATCTACAAATCCCAATGTTCAGATTCTCTCCGGCGATATCGCCTTCGGTCCTCTGGCTCATGACGATACCTCCGCCGTTATGGGATGGACCGTTCATTTTTCGAATGAACTGAATTCCGGCGATACCGTAATATTTAATATCGAACTTGCCGCCGATGGCTGGTCTGCGCACAGACATATCATTGTCGTCTTAGGTGATCAAACTACCGGAGCGGTTGATTCTCCCGTTTTACCTCAGGTTCTATCGATAAAAGCCAACTACCCCAACCCATTTAATAGCTCAACCATAATTCAACTCGATGGCCAACTGCATCAAAACAGTATCATTCTTATTTATGATACTACCGGCAGACTTGTTAAAAAGCTTCATGCCAACGGTAATAATCCCGTTTGGGACGGCACCGACTTAAAAGGCATTCCCGTTTCTGCCGGCATCTATTTCGCCAGGCTTTCAGGCGATAACGCCTCCTCCATAAAAATGCTTTTATTGAAGTAGATAGCGCTTAACCTCGGGTGTCATAATTTATTATGACACCAAAGCCTGAAAGCCTAGGTCGGGTTCCGAGTGAGCCCTGCGAATGAGAAACCCGACAATTAAAACTAAAAATTTTCTACCAATTTCACCGTTAATAATGCTATACTTATAATATGAAACAATATTTTCTAGATTTTTTCCGCTACAACGATTGGGCCTTTCGCCAATTGCTTAAATCGATTGTGACGCTGCCTGAAAAAGACGAGGTAGTGAGACTTCTTGGCCATCTAATAGCAGCGCAAGACAGATGGCTAAATCGGGTTACCAAAGAGGCTGACGATGGTGCTCACTCCTGGACGGGCCCAACAATCCCCATGGAAGAGCTTGAAACTCGATGGGACTCAAGCGTCACCAAGTGGCTCAGGTTTTTGAATGAAAGCGATGAGGCCATCCTTGAAAATTATATCGTATTTAAGAGGCCATCCGATAGCAAAAGCATGAGGATCAAACTCCGCGATATAATTCTTCAGATAAACTACCACTCCATTGGCCATCGGGCGCAAATCAATCGCCTTATCCGGGAGCAGGGACAAAAGCCCCCGCAAACTGACTATGTCCTTACGGTCCTGGAAGAGCTTTAGCCTTTTTTAACCCTGTCGGCCATCTTATCAGACGGGCTACAATATCGATTGAAAATAATCGGTCCAATAATATATATTGTAACATCGTGACTGTTTAATATTCGGAAACGGTCGGGAGTATTTATTAACGCTGTTCTTTAGAAATTATCGTTAAAGTTAATAATTGTTTTAGGAGGTAAAATGGCCGTTGACCTGGAGAAGATTCTTCGCCCTGTGGATACGCCGATGCCCGAGTTTCCGCCCAAACTTATGACTCTTGCGGGCGGCGAGGAGATGATTATCAGGCAGGTAAGCCGCGATGAGATTCCCGATATCCTGCCGCATGTCGAAAAGCTGATGCATGTCGAGCGCGATTATTACCATATTGTTGCCGCTCGGGTTTACGCCGAACTGCTGGGTTACTATACCTACCGGGTTCAGGATGAGTACGTCCTTGCCGCCCAGATCGACGGTGAACTGGCCGCCATCGTTAACGGCAGAAGAGTGAGCGCCGATATTGGCATGTCGTATCATACGCTGGCTCTCAGACGAGGGCTCCGGATTGGGGCGCATGCCTTCGCCGCCAAGATGGAGTATCATCTGGATATCCTGGGGCAAAAGGAAGTGCTGATTGTGGCCGAATCACCAATCGGGTTCCGTCGCTGGATGATTGAATATAAGCTGGAAAAACGATTTGATATCCCCCACGAACTTGGCGGCGTGCCGTCCTGGTCTCTTACAAAGGAGATTTTCGAAAAAGCCCGCACTAGCCTGGTGGTGGGACGCCGTCCCGTACCGGGACATCTTCTGATCAAAGCTAAAGAGGCGATAATGCCTCCAAGCGATCCGCCCACGCCCCCCATCGATCTTTTGGCTGCTACCCGTTCGCTATACGATTCTACTGCCACCGCTCTGATTGAACAGCGCCGCAGGTTGGGAGGGAATTAAAATGCGAGAGGTTTATGTAGCTGGGATTGGCATAACAAGCTTCACTCGCCTGGAATATCCTTTAATTGAAATCGCCGCTTATCCGGCTCTAATGGCTCTTCGAGATTCGGGCTTGGATAAAATCGATCATCTCTATGTGGCCAACATGGGCGCAGCCAGACTCAACCATCAAACCGGGCTGGCCAGCGCCGTAATCGATAATCTTAGCCTGACACCTGCCGGCGCCGATGGAATCGAAAACGGACCGGCATCCGGAGCCTCGGCGATCAAGCAGGGATTCCTGGCGGTCGCCTCCGGTATGCATGATGTCGTCATGGTGGTTGGTGCCGAAAAGATGCGCGAGGTAAACAATCTTGAGGCTACTGAATTTGTGGCTACGCTCACTCATCCATTAGCGGAATATATTTATGGCGTAACGCTGCCATCGCTCGCAGGAATGTTCGCTCGGCTGTATATGAATAAATATGGAGTTACATCCAGGCATCTGGCGATGGTGGCCGTTAAAAATCATACCAACGCCATGCTAAATCCGTTTGCGCATTTGCACGAACCGATTACTATCGAGGGCATACTCGACTCGCCAGAGGCTTCCACCAACAATCCTTATGTTGCCGATCCGCTCAGATTTTTCGATTGTTGCCCGGTGTCTGATGGCGCCGCCTGCCTGATCTTAACAAGCGCCGATGTTGCCAAAAAGACTGGCAAACCTTTGGTTCGTTTGGCAGGAGTAGGCCAGGCCACCGATACGCATTCTGTGCATGATCGTAAAGATCCAACTGAGCTATTAGCGGTCCGGGAAGCCGCCCGGCAATCATTCGCCATGGCGAAACTAACGCCTCAGGATGTCAATGTTGCCGAGTTGCATGATGCCTTTACGATCCTCGAAATCGCCGAAAGCGAAGAGGTAGGATTTTTCCCCAAAGGTCAAGGCCATATCGCGCTGGAAAAAGGAGTAACTAAACTTGGCGGTAAGCTTCCGATTAACACTTCCGGCGGCCTCAAAGCCAAGGGTCATCCGGTCGGAGCGACCGGAGTGGGGCAGGCGCATGAAATTGTACAGCAGCTTCGCGGTGAGGCCGACAAGCGTCAGGTTAAAAATGCCAGAGTAGGATTTACCTGCAATTTCGGCGGTTTCGGCAACAATGTGGTTTGTCTCACATTTGTCAGGGAGAATTAGTTTATGGAAATGAACATATACGCTTACAAATGCAAAAAGTGCGGCCATGTGCAATATCCGTATCGAACTATCTGCTGCAACTGTCATAAGAACGACCACAACGAATTCGACATCGTGCCGCTTCCTAAAGAGGGGAAGCTTCTTACTTATACCACTCTCTATACTTTGCCTCCGGATTTTGAAACTGTAACACTCGGTTTAGGGATCGTCGAACTTTCCGATGGCAACCGTATTACCGGGCAGCTCGATATCGAAAATCCTCAAATGGGGATGAAAGTCCGCGGCAAAGTGCAGGTTGTCCGTCGGGATGAGTACAACGAATATATGGGGATGGTATTCTTTAAGGCATGATTGAAGTCCTGAGCATCGGAGATAAATTAGTTCCCGGGCGATACCGGGTTCATTCGAGGTTCTCGAAAGCCGCAAACTTTGAGTGTAATGGCGAGTTGATCGCCGTCGTGACGGAGGATGTCGGCTCGGGCCCAATCAATCTGGTAGCGCGAGGGATTAATTTCGATGCGGTGCAAGCTCTTGAAATTGATGAATGCCGCTTGTTTATAGATGATAACGAATTTCCCTGTGATGGTCGAACGCGCTTTCATTCGGAACTGGTCTTTTTTGAAGAACCTGAACCTTTAGTATTATTTTCTAATCTTCAAACTTTTAAAGATGCTCTAATTGCTTATTCCCCTCCCAAGAGCCTGGCCGTATTGATCGAACCAGGATACCTTACTGATCTCCGGGGAGCCCGGGAAATAATGATGTTTGCGCAGTCCAAAAGCGCCTCAAGGTATATGCAACAGGGACAAACCATAATCGGTGTGCGTATGATGCGCGGGCTGGGGATCGGCTTGACTCCCAGCGGAGACGATTTCAACACAGGTATGATAGCCGCCTACAAAGCCGCCGAGAAAGTTTTCGGACGGGATTATTCGGGTCTGGTTAATGATATTTATGCCAATGCCATCGGAAAGAATCTTCTGAGTAACGCCTTTCTTAAATGTGCCAGGGATGGCTGCTATACCGAACATCAAAAGGCGCTACTCATGGCTCTCATTTTTGAGTCGAATGATAAAATCGATTCTTGTACCAAGCAATTATGCCAAATAGGCGAAACATCCGGCGCCGATTGGGGAGTTGGTGTGTTTTTAACATTTAATCGAATTTAAGTCTGAGATGAACAGTCATTTTATAAATGGAGTTGTTCGCAAGGGCGAATATTACGATTCTGTAACGTTGATGCGTCTGGCTCAGAAGCTCGGAGAGCTTCCCGGCGTGCTTGATTCCGCCGCCATTATGGGAAGCGACAGCAACAAAGCGATACTGGAGTCGGCGGGTATGATGAACGACAAGCTTCGAGATTCCTGCGATAACGATCTTCTGATTGTTCTTAAAACCGAAAACGAAGACCTCGCTAAACGATTACCCAATGAAATCGATAAATTATTATCATCCTTAAAAGCCACGGATAAAAAGGGATCGGTAGGCGTTCCCCGGACGATAGACTCCGCTTTAAATGTAATGCCTGACGCTAATCTCGTCATTATTTCGGTGGCGGGCCGTTTTGCCGGTGATGAGGCTATGCGCGCTCTCAAATCAGGACTCCACGTGATGCTTTTTTCCGATAATGTCCCGCTCGAAAAGGAGATTGAACTTAAGCATTATGCGGCATCACAGGGTTTGCTGGTAATGGGTCCCGATTGTGGTACGGCGATTATAAATGGTATTCCCCTTGGATTTGCCAATGCCGTCAACCACGGGGATATCGGAATTGTGGCTGCATCCGGGACCGGCCTGCAGGAGGTTAGCTGTATTATTTCTAATGCCGGATATGGTATCTCACAGGCAATCGGCACCGGAAGCCGTGATATCGGGCGCGATCTGCGCGGGATGATGTTTATCCAAAGCCTCAAGGCGCTTGCGGCGGATGATAATACCAAGGTTATTCTTCTTGTTTCCAAGCCACCGGCGCCGGAGACACTTGAGAAGATTGAATCGGTTTTGAAAGATGTAACCAAACCGCTGGTGGCGATATTTCTCGGCGCTGAAAACTTAAAATCAAACAGCCGTATCTATTATGCAAAATCACTTGAGGAAGGTGCCCTGGCTGCGGTTGCCTTATCGAAAGGCGAAAAGCCAAATCAATTTATAGGTTCTGATGCCAAGCTTATCGAACTTGCCAAAACCCAAACCACCGGTATGGCGCCTGGCCAAAAATATATAAGGGGACTTTTCAGTGGCGGTACGTACTGCTATGAGACACAGGTATTGTTAAAAGGCATGTTGAATAATATTTATTCCAATTCTCCGATCAAGGATAACAATGATTTAAACGATGTTCTCAAAAGCGAAAAGCATACCTTTATCGATATGGGCGCTGACGAGTTTACTCTCGGACGGCTTCACCCGATGATAGATTTCACGCTCAGAAAAAAACGAATCATTCAAGAATCTGATGATCCCGAAACGGCCGTAATCCTATTTGATATCGTCCTGGGATTCGGCGCCAATATGAATCCGCTTGAGGAGATCGCTCCTGCTATTGAGGAAGCTATGTCAATCGCCCAAAAATCTGGACGGCAGCTTTCTTTTATCTGTTCTGTGACCGGCACCGATAAAGACCCTCAAAATCGATCTATGGTTGTCGAGGGATTGAGTAAAATTGGCGTTATCGTCAAGGAATCAAACGCCGCTGCCAGCCGTCTGGCTGGTTTCATTGCGAAGGAACTCTCATGAAAGAGCTATTCGGAAAAGAGCTAAAAATCATAAATATGGGTTTGGAGAGTTTCAAGCAGCCCCTGGATATCAATAATATCGAATCGATTCAACTCGATTGGCGCCCGCCAATCATTGTTGCTGAAAATTCACGTCAGATAATTAAATCCAATCGCCGGATAATCGAATCAGCCAATCAAAATGCCGTAAAAAAGATTATTGACGGTAAGCCTGTTCTAATCGGCCTGGCCAAAGCGATTGATGTAATCCCGGATATGAAGAATAACATGATCCTTCATGCCGGTCCGCCTATCACCTGGAATAGAATGTGCGGCCCCATGAAGGGAGCCGTAATCGGCGCGCTGATATATGAGGGGATGGCGTCAAATCGCACCGAGGCCGAGCAACTGGCTCCGAAAATTGAATATTCCCCTTGCCACGAACACGCCTCGGTAGGTCCGATGGCCGGTATCATATCACCGTCAATGCCGGTCTTTATCATTAAGAACGAGACCTTTGGCAATCTCGCGTTTACTACGATGAATGAAGGTTTAGGTAAGGTCCTTCGTTATGGCGCTTATAGCGATGATGTTATAGTGCGCCTCAAGTGGATGAATGATACGCTATATCCTGTTCTTCAAAGCGCGATTGAGAAAATCGGCCAGATCGATCTCAAGAGTATCATCGCTCAGGCACTTCACATGGGCGACGAGCTTCATAACAGGAATCGTGCGGCAACATCGCTTCTCTTTAGGATTATTGCCCCCGCCATTATGAGGACTTGTTCCGATAGTGAGACAGCAGCCAGGGTGATGGAGTTCATCAATTCCAACGATCATTTCTTCCTGAACCTATCGATGGCGGCCGCTAAAGTTTCGCTTGACGCTGCCAGAAACATTGAGCTTAGCAGCGTGGTTGTGACGATGGCCCGAAATGGTGTTGATTTCGGAGTACAGCTGGCCGGTACCGGAAATCAGTGGTTCACCGGCCCCGCGCCAATTCCTGACGCCCTATATTTTGCGGGTTTCTCTAAAAACGATGCCAACCCCGATATCGGCGATAGCGCTATCACTGAAACTTATGGGCTGGGCGGATTTGCGATTGCCTCCGCGCCCGCTATTGTGGGTTTTGTGGGTGGCAGCGCTAAGGATGCCCAAAACTATACTCTGGAAATGTACGAGATAACGTCCTCGGAGAATAAAGCGTATCAGATACCATATCTTGATTTCCGCGGAACCCCGACAGGGATCGATGTCATCAAGGTTGTCGAAAATAACGTGTTGCCCTTTATCGATACCGGCGTAGCGCACAAAGATGCCGGTGTCGGTCAGATCGGAGCCGGAGTGCTAAACGCGCCGGGCGAACCGTTCGGTCGGGCTTATGATGGGTTGGCAAAAATTTTGGAAAATATGAAGGAGCCTGGAAGATGAAAATTAATCAGTTCCTCAAATTCATGGATGAAATCAAGGTCTATGACCTGACACAGCGGCTCAGTATCCATACGCCTCCCTGGCCAAGCTACGCGCCGCTCGGGATACAGTATTTCAAGCGAATCGCCGGGGCGCACATGGGACAGGGAGCTAACGGCCAGATTATCACTACCAGTAATCACGTCGGTACCCACATGGATGGCGAAATTCATTTCCATGCCTCAGGACGATCCATAGGCCAGGTACCGATAGAGGAATGGATCGGCCCGGGCGCAGTAGTCGATATTTCGGACTGCAGTCGATGATTACGATCTTTACACTCCCGAAATGCTGACCGAAAGAGTCGATATCCAAAAAGGCGATATCCTGATTATCAACACCGGTTATCACAAATATGCCTGGGATCAGAAAAAATCCGACGAAATGCGCTATTTTGTCAAGCATCCGGGACCGGGGCCGGGCTTTCACAAGTGGGTAGCCAAGATGAAAATCAAATGGATTGGTGTCGATTGCGGCAGCGCCGACCATCCCATGAACACGATCATTCGCAAATGGCATCCCGATCTTTTTATCGAAGCCGAGGAAAAACTTCAGATCAAATATGGCCAGGTCCTGGGACGAGATGTTTCCCTCCGGACGAGTACTACCAGGTGATGCATTTGAATCTTTTCCCGAAAAAAATTGTCCATGCTGAAAATCTTGGCGGAGATATAGACAAGCTGTCCAACAAGCGGGCCTGGATCGGTTGTTTCCCGCTCAAGCGGAATCGAACTGGAATCGTCGATGTGCCGAATCGTGGCCTTTATGCCGCCCGGAAAGTAAGGGGGATTTTATGCCGATTGTGCATGATTTCGAATATTTTAAGCCTGCAACCTTGTCCGAGGCGCTCAAGCTTCTTTCGAAACAAAGGAATGCCGCTATTCTTGCGGGCGGAACCGATATCATCAACGAAATAAAAGAAGGTGCGGCCAAACCATCGGCGCTTATCGATATCAAAGGTTTGTCATCCCTTAAAAAGATAGAAGTAAAAAACGGTAAGCTAACACTTGGCTCTTTGGTTACTTTTTCTGATATCATAGAATCCGCCGTCATCAAAAAGCGCCTGCCTCTATTTATTGAAGTTGCCAGAACAGTTGGCTCGGTTGGCATTCGAAACAGGGCAACCATGGTCGGCAATATCTGTTCTGCAGTACCCTGTATGGATTCGCGGGCCGCTGCTCTGCTCCTATGAGGCTATCGTCATGGTTCAGGGTCTCAAAGGTCAAAAGAAAAATCCCGATAGCTGATTGGTTTCGTGGTCCCCGGAATACCGTCTCTGAAAAAGGGCGAGATTGTAACGGCAATCGAAATTCCAATTCCGAAGAAAAAGCATGGCGGTTGTTACGCCAAGCTTGGCAGATACTCCGGCGAAGACCTGGCGCAGGCCAGTGTTCTAGTGATCTGGCATTGCGCTGATCGCAGCTTATCGAATTGCCTTCGGTTCAGTAGGGCCTATTCCCATTCGCGCTTATGAAATATCGAGAAGTTGCTTTACGGCAAGAACCGGATGATCTGCTTATCGAGCATGCCCAATGCGCTGATACCCGGAATTGTCATTCCCGATTACCGATATCAGAGCCATCGAAGGAATACCGTTTGCACATGTGTCAGGTAATGTTCGAACGCGGCTCTCGTAAGCGCGCGGCGCTCGTCTTAGACGGAATGGTCCGGAGTATGGCGAAAATGTTGTTGAGACTATCGGAGGTGTAGCATTGAAAGATAATAATTTCAAGCTCAACGGCCAGAGCAATATTCTCTCGATGTTGAGCCGTACGAAATCCTTACTCGAAATGCTTCGCGACCGGCTGGGAGTGAAATAGCCCCAAATGCGGCTGCAATCGCGGAGATTGCGGCACCTGCACTGTTCATGCTCGATGGTAAAACCGTGCGCAGTTGCCTGATACTGGCAATCGAGATCGACGGCGCTGAGATTACCACCATTGAAGGGATTGATGGAGGATGGCAATCTGACACCGCTTCAGGAATCATTTCTGGCGCAGAAATTCATTCCAGTGCGGTTTTTGCGCGCCGGGAATGATTCTTTCGGCGACCGAACTTCTTGAGAGAAAAACCGCCCGCCGAATACAGCGAGAATCAAGAGGCGCTTTCCGGCAATCTCTGCCGCTGTACCGGGTATTCGTCCCATTATCGATGCCATCACCGAGCCTGGACAGGGGGAGAAAATCGATGAACGAATCTAAAATATGTTGGCCAATCCAGTGCCCGGTATCGACGGCAAAGTCAAGATCACCGGCGCGGCGCAGTTTATCGATGATCTCGATTTTGGCCGCAAATCTGCTTTACGCCGAAATTGTCGAAAGCCCTCATCCGCACGCGTTAATTAAAAAAATCGATAAATCCAAAGCGGAAAAAGTACCGGGTGTAGTCAAAGTTGTAACCGGCAAAGATTTTCCCTATAGATTCGGCCTCTATATGCACGACCGCTATATTTTCGCCCAGGATCGAGTCCGCTTTGTCGGCGAACAGGTGGCGGCGGTAATCGCGCGCGATGCTCGAACTGCTAAGAAGCGCTGCTCAACTGGTGAAAATTGATTATGAGCCGCTGCCGCCGGTACTTATCCGTCCAAGACTGCGCTTGGCAAAAATCCGACGCTTATTCATCCGGATCTTGGCAGCTATTCTCATGTCCCCTGGTTTTTCCCCAAGGCGGGTACCAATATCGCCCACTGGCGAAAAGTGCGCAAAGGGGATATCGAGCGCGGATTTGCCGAAGCCGATCTCGTTCTGGAGGATAACTATACTGTCCCGCGTTACGCCCATTGCGCAATCGAGACTCACGGCGCGGTCGGGTCATTACGATTATTCCGGTCGGTTGACAGTCTACACCGCCTCGCAATCACCGTTTACGCAACGGCATCTCTTTGCCCAGGCTCTCGAACCGCTGGGATTGACTCATAAAGATATCCGAGTGATCTCGCCTTATGTTGGCGGCGGTTTCGGCGGCAAGGCCGGAGTTTCGATGGAAATCCTGGCTGCTGCGTTGGCGACCGCTGTTCGCGGAAATCCGGTCAAGATTCTTTGGTCGCGCTCTCAGGAGTTTTATAATACCTATCAACGACAGGGACTAGATGCCAGAATAAAAATCGGCGTCAAACGTGACGGCACCATCACCGCGTTGGAGCAGATTCTTCATTGGGATGCCGGCGCTTATGTCGAGTACGGCGCTAACGTGGTCAACGCCGCGGGGCTTTCCGCCACAGGACCATATCGCGTGCCGAATGTAGTCATTGATTCTGTTTGTGTATATACCAATCTTCCTCCCGGAGGTCCTTATCGCGGGTTTGGATATTCCGAATTTCTATTCGGATTGGAATCTCATATCAACGAGGTCTCCAAGAAGCTGGGTATCGATCCGGTGGAGTTCCGCCGGAAAAACGCCATTCGCGAGAGGCGACTCCCTGGCTTATGGGGCTGAAATGAATCCCAACGGATTAATTCGAGGCCATTGATAAAGTGTCACATGAAATTGAATGGGGCAAAAAAGTAAAATCCAATAATCCCAAAAAGGCAATTGGCAAAGGGTTTTGCCTTATTCTGGAAAGCTCCGGCCATGCCGCCCAACGCGGCCTCGACTGCGTTTCTCAAATTCAACGAGGATGGCAGTCTCAATATCATGGTTTCCGCGATGGAAATCGGGCAGGGATTTCTGACTGTCATGGCACAGATTGCCGCTGAGGTTTTAACGGTTCCGCCGGAGAAAATCAGAGTGGAGCTTCCCGATACAGATCGCAATCCCTACGAGTGGCAGACCGTGGCCTCCCATATTACTTGGGGATGTGGCACCGCTGTTGAACGGGCGGCTACTGACGCCAGAGAACAGATATTCGATGTTGTTGAACGCGGCTTGTGCAAGGATCGGGCCTCGCTATATCTTGAGGATGAGCAGGTGAAATCGCAGGTCGAGCCGGGCTTTTCGATTCCGCTCAAGGATATTGTCATCGGCGGAATTCCTCAACCCGATGGCACTTTCCGTGGCGGCCCGATTGTCGGACGAGGGATGTTCATGCCGGAGTTCGCATCGGCGCTTAGCGATCCCGAAACAAGCCAGGGTGGTCACCCCAATGTACATTACACGGTAGGCGCGGCAGGAATTATCCTTGAAATTGATAAGGAAACCGGCAAAATGCATATCCCTAAAGTTGCCTTGGCGGTTGATCTGGGGAAAGCAATTAATCCCGATTTGGTTAAAGGGCAGATTGCCGGGGGCCTCTTGCAGGGAATAGCGACCGTGCTTTTCGAGGATATGAAATTTAACGATAAGGGCAAAATCCTCAATGCCAATTTCACCGACTACAAAATTCCCACAGCAATGGATATCCCCGATGAAGTGGTCCCGATTTTAGTCGAGGTCGCTCAGCCGGATGGCCCATTTGGGGCGCGAGGAATGGGCGAACATACGATGATTCCCGCCGCGCCGATTGTCGCTAACGCGGTTGAAGATGCTCTAGGCCTCAGGATAAAATCGATGCCTATAACCGCGGAAAAAATCGCCCTGGCGCTAGGCGAGATCAAAAAGAAGGAAGGTAAGTGAGCGTAGTCATTGCGAGTCCCGATGATTCATCGGGGCGAAGCAATCTGAATCTATGCGCAAGAATACTTTCCTATAAAGGCATTTAGATTGCTTCGTCGAGCGATACAACCGATTCGCAATGATGATTAAAAATTTATGGATCTCTTAATTCAAAACGGCAAAATCGTCACGGCTAATAAGTCTTTTGTCGCCAATATCGCCATTGATAAGGGCATTATTAAGGCGATTAAACGTAATCTGCAAGTCGATGCCAGGACCATCATCGATGCTAAAGGGATGCTCATTTTCCCGGGCATAATCGATGCCCATGTTCATTTCCAGCTTCCGGCAGGTGGAACGATAACAGCCGAGGATTTTGCCAGCGGTACGCGGGCGGCAGCCTGTGGCGGCGTAACGACAGTGATCGATTTTGCCATCCAGGAAAAAGGGAAAACGCTATCACAGGCAATTCGCGATAGGCGCCAAGAAGCCGATAGCCAAGTCGCAATCGATTATGCTCTTCATGCCGTGCCAACTGACTGGAATGATAAAACTAAAATCGAAATGGGAAAGATCGCTGCTAACGGTGTTACATCATTCAAAATGTATATGATCTATGCCAAAGCCGGGCTGATGAGCAGTGATTCCGCCATATTCTCCGCTCTTGAGGAATCATCCAAATACGGTGGCATGGTGACAGTCCACGCCGAATCGGCCGGAGTACTGGATTTACTAGTTGACCGCTATCACAATAAAGAGGATATGAAGCGGTTCGGCGCTTACTGCCACGTGCTATCTCGTCC
Organism: uncultured candidate division Zixibacteria bacterium; assembly: GCA_963801605.1. GTDB lineage: Bacteria > Zixibacteria > MSB-5A5 > UBA10806 > UBA10806 > UBA10806. The sequence goes on along the minus strand of CAWDFP010000006.1, from coordinate 87,100 downwards.
CAATTTCATCGAGGCCGAAGCGGTCCAACGAGCAGTCACCTGGGCTGAGGCCACGGGAGGCAGGCTTTATATCGTTCATCTTTCCACGCAGGAGGGAGTTGAAATCGTCAGGCAGGCCAAGCGGCGCGGCGTAAATGTTTATGCTGAGACTTGCCCGCATTATCTATTATTTGACGATTCAGTTTTTAAGAAACCTAATGGCTATCTCTATGCCACCTGTCCCCAAATAAAGAAAAAAGCCGATTCTATAGCGCTTTGGAATGGGCTGTCGGATGGCACTATCTCTGTCGTAGCCACCGATAACTGCACATTTTCGAAGCAAACAAAAAGCGCGCTGGGGCGGCGATTTCACAAAGATACCCTATGGTCTGCCCGGCGTTGAGACGCTGCTTCCGCTGCTATACACTTATGGCGTAGGTAAGGGGAGGCTTTCCTCATCGAAAATGATTGAACTCCTCTGCGTCAATCCCGCCAGGCTTTTCGGTCTTTATCCTCAAAAAGGAACAATCTCTCTTGGCTCCGATGCTGACCTGGTAATATTCAATCCACAATCAGAGGGTGACGATTTCGCATCGACGCCTTCAAACAAAATGCGACTGGTCACCTTATGAGGGATTCAAATTGCAGGGATATCCGGTATTGACAATAAGCCGCGGTGAGATTGTAGCTGAAAATGGAAAATTTGTCGCCAAGGCGGGGCATGGCAGGTTTCTGAAAAGGGGAAAAAGTATCAAACCGGACTGATTGATTACTTCGTTTAGGATTTTAGAGTTGCGCTTGTAAGGGCTAAATTGCCTTGCCATTAGGTAGCAAATTCAAGTATTATTTTATATATTGTAACGAATGTAGGCCTTATAAAGGCGCCTTAAAGAAAGGATAATAGTTTCAGATGTCGAACAACTTTTTGGGACGAGATTATATCACCACTCAGGAATGGTCCAAAGATGAACTTGAACAGGCCCTGCGCCTTTCATCTGAACTCAAAGATAAGAAGCATAAGGGGATTCCCCACAGGCTTTTAGTCGATAAAACCGTATTTTTATTCTTCTTCGATAAATCAACCCGAACTCGCAACTCCTTCGAGGCCGGCATCACCCAGCTTGGAGGGCATGCCCACTTTATCGATGCTTCAACGTCTCAGATAGCCCACGGCGAAAGCCCCAAGGATATGGGGATTATCCTTTCAACCTATGGCGAGGGTATCGCAATCAGGCACGACCTTGTCCCCGGCGAAGGGAACAGTTACATGCGCGAAGTTGCCCAATATGCCAGCGTGCCGGTATTCAACATGCAATGCGATATCGATCACCCCTTCCAAACGCTTGCCGATCTGATGACTATCCGCGAAAAATTTGGCAATGATCTACGCGGTAAGAAAATAGCCGTCAGTTGGGCTTATGCGCCCAGTTATGCCAAACCTCTATCTGTGCCGCAGGGCCTGATCACCCTTATGACCAGATATGGTATGGATGTAACCTTGGCTCATCCCCCGGAATTTAAGTTGATGCCGGATCAGATTGAGCTCGCCAAAAAGAATGCAGCCTCCGGTGGCGGAAAATTTGAAATCGCTAATTCTATGGAGGAAGCATTCGAGGGCGCCGATGTGGTGTATCCCAAGAGCTGGGGTATTCTGGAGCTATTCGGCAAACCCGATGAAGCCCTGAAGCTGGCTGCTAATTACAAAAACTGGATTTGCGATAAAAAGATGATGGCTCATGCTAAAAAGGATGCAATCTATATGCATTGCCTGCCAGCTGATCGCGGTAACGAAGTAACCGATGAAGTTATCGATGGCCCGCAATCGGTGGTGTATCAAGAGGCTGAAAACAGGCTTCATACCTGCAAAGCTATCATGGCGATGACGATGGGTGGTATCTAAGGCAATGAAGACGACCCCCTGTGAAAGAATTGCCGCTGTCATTCTGGCGGCAGGCGAGGGGCGACGCTTCGGAGAGTGCAAGGCGATGGCTAAGCTCGACGGCGAAACCTTTCTTGAGGTAATCACCGGACGCTTGAAAGCTATCGATTGTGAACCTGTTATTGTTGTCGGGGGGCGTGACGCGGATGCTATCATCGGGGAAGCAACCAGGCTTCAAATAAATTATGCGATTAATACCGATTGGAAAAAGGGCCAGTTTTCATCGCTTAAAGCCGGATTGTCGAATGTTAAAAGCGATATCTGCGGTACATTTATCACGCTGGTCGATCACCCCTTTGTGGCCCCCGAAACCTATCGACTGATGAAAGAGGCTTTCGCTAAATTTCCCAAAAGAATTATTATTCCCGTTTACAATTACAAACGGGGTCATCCCATATTAATCCCCGCGGAAATCATCAGGCAGATAATTGAATCGTCAGAAGAAACCACTCTCCGCGACATAATAAAAAATCATGAATCGATGGTTATACAATTCCGCTGCGAAGACCCCGGAGTACTTAAAGATATCGATACCAGGGATGATCTGGAGAGGGCTCGAAAAGAATGAGCGTCGTCGGAAAAAGAGTGATCCGTTCCGAGGCAGCCGATAGGGTGAAGGGCGCCGGCCTGTTCACCGACGATTATAAATATCATGGAATGCTTCACGCCGCCGTAGTGCGCTCCCCGATTGCCAGAGGCGAAATTAAAAAAATCGAAACTGAAAACGTTTCGAGGCAAATTGGCGTCAAAGGCGTTTTCACTTGTAAGGATATCCCCGGCAAAAACTGCATCCCGATCGTAATCGACGACCAACCTTTCCTTGCAGAAAAATTCGTCAATTATATCGGCGAACCGATTGCGGTGGTTATCGCCGATGATCGTCAAACCGCCCGTGCAGCCGCCAAAAAGATCGAGCTTAAAATCAAACCGCTGACACCGCTGTTGGATCCACTTGAAGCCCGTAATCATCCCGACATTCATCTTTTCGGAAATGATAATATTTTTAAGAAGATGAGAGTTATCAGGGGTGATGCCGATAAAGCGTTTGCCGGTTGCGATGCCATCGTCGAAAACGAATACCGCACTCCCTATCAGGAACATGCCTATATCGAACCACAGGCGATGATCGCCATTCCTTACCCTGATGGCAGTATCGAAATTCGCGGTTCGATGCAATGCCCATTTTATGTTAGAAAAGCTATCACTACAATATTGGGCCTACCCGAGAGTAAAGTGCGGGTTATTCAATGTGCCACCGGCGGCGCCTTCGGCGGCAAAGAGGATGTGCCTTCGCTGTTGGCCTGCCAGGTTGCCCTGCCTGCGTGGAAACTTAAGCGACCGATCAAACTCGTCTATGACCGCAACGAAGATATGATCGTTACCTCCAAACGCCACCCGGCCTGGGTATACTATAAATCCGGCGCCACCAAAGATGGAATCCTTCGAGCGGTTAAAGCCGAATATGTGATCGATGGCGGTGCTTATGCCACGTTATCGGCGGTCGTGCTTTTTAGAGGTACCGCTCATTCGGTCGGTCCGTATCGCTGCGAAAATGTTAAAGTCGAAAGTTATGCTGTTGCCACCAACAAAGTCCCCACCGGCGCTTTCAGAGGATTCGGTTCACCGCAAATTTTATTCGCTGTTGAATCCCAGATCGATCAATTGGCGGAAAAAATTGGAATGAATTCTCTTGAATTTCGAAAGAAAAATATTCTAAAGCTTGGCGATACGACCACCACCGGCCAGAAACTTGAAAACAGCGTCGGTTTGGCAGAAACACTTGATAAAGTGGTGCAGGTTTCCGGCTGGTCGCCCCAAGCACCCAAAGAAGACGGTGTAGGCTTCGGACTATCGACCATTTTCTACGGAGTCGGACTTGGCGCGGGCGGCAAATTGCTGGCTCGCACCGGTGCCAGGGTGATCCTTCATGCCGATGGCTCGGTTATATTTTCTGTGGGCACAACGGAGATCGGGCAGGGGATGACTACGGTCCTTTCACAAATCGTGGCCGATGAGCTTGGTTTGCCGCTTGAAGCGGTGGGAATGCTTCCGCCCGATACCAGCCGTGTTCCGGATTCCGGGCCAACCGTGGCTTCGCGATCTACTCTTATGTCCGGTAACGCTCTTATGGATGCCTGCCTTAAAATTAAGAGCGTTCTCCTTGAAGAAGCCGGCGAGATGCTTGGTTTGCCGATATCCGATATTAATTTCGACGATGGCAAAGTCATTACTGGCGATAAGACAATTCCATTAATGGATGTCATTAAATCATGTAGCTATAAACGAAAGCCTCTATCCGCCGAGGGTTGGGTAATTTCACCTCCTACAAGCTGGGATGATAGCACCGGACAGGGTGATGCTTATATCGTCTATGCCTGGGCCAGCAATCTGGTGAAAGTGAAAGTCGATAAAGAGACTGGCGAGGTTACGGTTCTCAAAGTCTGGACCGCGCATGATATCGGCAAAGCCATCAATCCGGCATCTGCCGAGGGCCAGATCGAGGGTGGCACTCTGCAGGGAATCGGCTATGCCTTAATGGAAGATATGACCGCCGATAAGAATGGCGCCATTAGAAACTCCGAATTTTCGACATATATTATTCCAACTGCCGAGGATCAACCCGAAATCGTACCGATCATCGTCGAGCATCCCTATCCCTGGGGACCGCACGGAGCCAAGGGATTCGGGGAACAGCCGCTTATGGGGCTGGCTCCGGCGATAGCTAACGCTGTTTATAACGCCTGTGGCGTTCGAGTCAGAGAGCTTCCTATAACTCCTGAAAAAGTTTGGGCGGGGCTTAACAAATGAAGATCAAATTTAAGCTTAATGGCAAAGATGTATCGCTTGATGTCGCCGGAAGCGAACGTGTCATCGATCTTTTGCGCGATACTCTGGAGCTCGTCGGCACCAAAGAGGGATGTGGCAAAGGAGAATGCGGGGCTTGCACCATTCTGCTTGACGGTCGTCCAGTTTCGTCTTGCCTGATGATTTCCGCCCAGCTTGTTGGACGAGAGGTAACCACTATCGAGGGAGTTATGGGCAGTCAAGTGCAGGAAGCCTTTACAGCCACGGGGGCGGTGCAATGTGGTTTTTGTTCGCCGGGTGCGATCCTTTCGGCTACAGCGCTTCTTGCCAAAAATAAAAGGCCATCGAGAGAAGAGATAAAACACGCTTTGTCGGGTAATCTCTGCCGCTGCACCGGATATGAGAAAATAATTGAGGCAGTTGAGTTGGCCTCGAAAAATTCGGTATCGAAAAGAAAATGAACGCGGCCGAAACCATAATTCCATCATCACTGTCCGAGGCTTTGAAAGCAATGGCTCGTCCCAGCGTTGTAGCTGTGGCCGGAGGAACTGATATCCTGGTCAAGTTGCATGACCGTCAGCCCTGGCCCAAGCTTCTCGTTCTGGATCATATTAAAGCGCTTCACAAGATTACAATTACCCCCAAAGAGATTTCAATCGGGCCGCTGGTGACATTCGCTGAGATCGAGGAATCAGAGCTTTTACGAACTCATGCTCCTCAGCTTGTGGAGGCGGCTTCGCTGGCAGGTTCAGTGCAGATTCGAAATCGAGCCACTATCGGAGGCAATATCGCCAATGGCTCCCCCGCGGGCGATCTCATTCCTCCGCTTTACGCTCTTGGCGCGACGCTGGCGCTGGAATCAAGTAACGTGAAACGATCTGTTCCTATTGATATCTTTTTTAAGGGTCCGGGCGCAACGATCTTGAAATCGAACGAATTGATAACTGCTATTAAATTGCCCAGGTTAACTAATCATGGATTTTTCCTGCGTCTGGCTAACGCGCAAGGCATTGGCCATCAGCAAACTTTCGGTGGCTGCCAGTTTGAATATTAATAATGGTAAGATTGATTCAGTTAAAATTGCCCTTGGGGCTGTGGCGCCTACGGTTATCAGAGCCATTAAAACCGAAGAATACTTGCTCGGAAACGTACTAACCCGGAAGCTTATCGCCGAAGCTGCCAATATTGTAAAAGAAGAAGCCCGGCCAATCGATGATATCCGTTCCAATGCTCTCTATAGAAAAGAGATGGTGGGAGTCCTCTTAAAGCGCGGGCTTACCGGAATTATGGAATTATAATGCCTGAACAAAATCCGGGTGAAAATAAATTCAATCTGATTGGCACCGCGGTACCGCGTGTCGACGCGATCGACAAAGTTACCGGTCGCGCTAAATATGGAGCCGATTTTAATTGTGCCGGGCAGCTTTTCGGAGCATCCAAATATGCTGAATATCCTCATGCGAAAATTATCCGAATCGACACAACCAAAGCGAAGGCCCTGAACGGCGTTCGCGCCGTTTTGACTCATGTCGATATCCCCGGCGAAAAGGGATTTGGGGCGATCCAGACTCATCAGATGGTTCTCTGTTCCGATAAGGTCCGTTTTTACGGTGATGTTGTTGCTATCGTGGCCGCGGAAACACCCGAAATTGCCGAGCGTGCGGTTAATCTTATTGAAATCGATTATAAACCGCTTCCCGTGGTGACAGATCCAATCGAGGCGTTATCTCCTGATTCGCCCCTCGTTCATGACAACGGCAACTTGTGCATCCATCATAAGGTTCGAAAAGGCGATATTGAAACCGGATTTGCCCAGTCCGAAATTGTTCTGGAACGTGAATACTCCACCCAGCGAATTGAGCATTCCTATATTGAACCTGAAGCGGTTCTTGCTGAGCCTGGTGAGAATGGCGGAGTGACCATCACAGGCACTTTGCAAAATCTTTACAATATCAGACGGGCCATATCGCGTGTCACCCAGTTGCCATTAAATCGAATCCATCTCATTCAAGCTACTCTTGGCGGTTCATTCGGCGGTAAAGATGAAGTTATGAGCTCTATTTGTTGCCGGGCGGCGCTCCTGGCGCTTGCTGCCGGCAGGCCGGTCAAAATGGTAAATAGCCGCGAAGACTCCATGCGCGAATCTTACAAGCGTCATCCTTATAAATTGAAATATAAAGTCGGCGTTACCAAAACCGGATTATTGCAGGCAATGGAAATCGCTATCCACGCTGATGCCGGCGCTTATTCCGCCATGTCGCCGTTCGTTACCTGGCGATCTGTTGTGCAGGCCACCGGACCTTATATCGTCCCCAATGTCAAAACCGATGTCTTTGCTGCTTACACCAACAATTGCTACACCAGCGCCATGCGCGGCTTCGGATCGCCCCAGATCTGTTTTGCAGCCGAATCCCTGATGGATGAAATAGCCGAGACGCTCAGTATCGATCCGTCTGGAACTGCGCTTGAAAAATATCCTGAAGGATAACTGTGTGACCGCAACCGGTCAGACCTTGCAGCACAAGGTTAGTGTTGGCGAGGCCTTATCGAATGTTACTAAGGGAATCGATTTCGGCGCTATATGGAAAGCGAATCGCGCTCAGCAGTGCAGGAATGGCATAATGAAGGGAATCGGAATCTCCTGCAGCTACCGCGGCGTTTCGCTGGGGGCCGAGGGTACTGACGCCGCCGGCGTCGGGATCTCGATACAAACCGATGGCTCAATTGTACTTTCTTGCGGCTTGGTTGATATGGGCCAGGGAGCGGGAACAACGATCTCGATAGTTGCGGCCGAAGAGCTTGGCGTCACTGTTGACCGTATCAGGTTCCTCAATGCTGACACAACCAGTATCCCTGATTCCGGGCCAACCGTTGCATCGAGAACCAGCCTCATGGCCGGTAACGCCGCCAGGATTGGCGCCGCTGAGCTACTTAAAAGGATTAAGCCTGTAGCGGCGGAAATGCTTGGTTGTCCGGAACCATCTTTGATTTTTAAGGATAATCAAATCTGTTCTACGGTAGAGATTAATAAGACGCTAAGTTTCGGCGAATTGGCAGCCGAGTGTTTCCGCAAAGGTATTTCTTTATTTGCTCACGGTTGGTATAAAGCGCCATCCACTACCTGGGATGAGCATACCGGCCAGGGTGATGCTTACTTCACTTATGTTTACGGAGCCAATTTAGCGGAAGTGGAAGTTGATATTGTTACCGGGCAGGTGAAGGTAGTGAAGTTTGCGAGCTCGCATGACATCGGTCGCACTCTTAATCTGAACGGAGCCAAGGGACAAGTCTACGGCGGTGTGGCGATGGGTTTGGGATATGCTCTGCTTGAAGATTATTCCGAAGAAAACGGTTTGCCGTCACTCCAAAATTTCGACGAGTACTTGCTTCCGACTATTTGCGATCTACCTGAAGTTGACGTTACCTTTATCGAAAATCCGGATAGCATCGGTCCCTTTGGGGCCAAATCGCTTGGCGAACCGGCTTGCGAACTGGCCGCACCGGCGATTGTCAACGCGGTGGCTAACGCAATTGGCAAGCGTGTGAGAGACTTGCCCTTGACGCTGGAACGAGTATTACTGGGCAAGACTCTGGTTCGCGGCGAAAAGCGTGGCTCAACCGCTTCGAGGAGCCAGCGAAATTGATTAGCGTTACTTCATATCGCAAACCGGAAACGCCTAACGAAGCGCTTGACCTGCTATCCTCAGGCGAATTTATCCCTATTGCCGGCGGAACAGACTTGATTCCTCAACTGCGCGGCGGAAAACCAAGCCAGTTACTTGATATATCTCGTTTAGGAATGTCATTTATTAATGATGATAACAACTTTATAGAAATTGGTGCTGCTTGCACTCATACAATCTTATCAACGAATAATATGATTAAGGAAAATTTGCCGCTGGTAAGCCGTGCTACCAGTTTGGTTGGCTCCTGGCAAATAAGAAATCGCGGTACCGTTGGTGGAAATATTATAAACGCCTCGCCATGTGCCGATTCCGTGCCGGCCTTGCTTAATTATGACGCCGAACTGACATTGCTTTCTCGTAAGGGAAAAAGAACTATAAGCCTCGGCCAATTTGTAATCGGCCCATATAAAACGCTGATTAATCCCGATGAACTGCTTTATTCGATCAGATGCCATAAAGCCGTCGGCCCCTCCGGGTCATCCTATATCAAGCTTGGACGACGTCAGGCAGTAAACATCTCCAGAATGACTCTGGCCGCCACGATAATGCGGGATGATAAGGGAATCATTAAAAACGCCATCATCGCGGGAGGATCAATCTTCCCGGCGCCTTCACGAATGAATGATTTGGAAAAGTTATTGAATGGCCAGAAAATATCCGAGAAACTGTTTGAAGATGCGGCCAATTTTGCTGCGGAATTAATGTTAAAGGAAAGCGGCTACAGGTGGTCAACCCCTTACAAAAAACCTGTATTAATCGGACTGATGAAAAGAGCGCTTCACGAAGCGTCCGGGATGAGCGTTATTTAAAATGAATTCGTTAGGCTTTGGCATCGGCGAACCGACTGTTGAAATCAGTTTTCGGCTGAACGGTATTCCTTTTAACAAGGATGCTCCTGTTGGATGGACCCTGCTTCGGTTTCTCCGCGACGGTTTGGGGTATCTCGGTGTCAAGTGCGGCTGCGAGGTTGGTGAATGCGGGGCGTGCACGGTGCTCTTCAACGGTAATGCCGTCAACGCCTGTCTGCTGTTAGCGCCGCAGATAGATGGAGCCAGTATCTGGACAATAGAAGGAGTAGCATCGTCGGGGGCCGCTGATCTTCATCCGATACAAAAGGCGTATGTGGATTGCGATGCAGTCCATTGCGGTTTCTGCTCGCCCGGAATGATCATGTCTACGATTGCGCTATTTTTGAAAGACCATAATCCCGATGATGTCAAAATCAAACAGGCCCTTGCGGGCAATCTTTGCCGATGTACCGGCTATATTCAAATACTCGATGCTGTCAGGAAGGCGGCACTAATAATAACGGAAAACGATTTGAAGAAATTTATTGTTTAGAGGTTTTATCAATGCCCGTTTTAATTCCATCGGATGTAAAATCTAATAAAGATGAATGGGTAAAGACCGAGGCACAGCGTTGTTTGTCGTGTTTCGATCCTCCCTGTCAAAAAGCGTGCCCTGCCGGAATTCCCATTCCCGAATTTATAAGATCGATTAATAGCGGTAATCTTTATAGAGCCTCATTATTGGTCCGTGAGGCCAACCCGATGGCGGCAATTTGCGGCTCCGTTTGTCCTCAGGAGGTTTTCTGTCAGAGCGCCTGCACCAGGGGTAAAATCGACCAGCCGATTAAAATCAGGAATCTTCATAGCTTCGCATCGCATAAAGAGAGTAAAACCGAAATTACGGCGCCGGCTCAAACAGGCAAAGTCGCGATTATCGGCGCTGGTCCCGCGGGCTTAAGCGCGGCGATAAAACTATCCAAGGCCGGATATCGTATCACGATTTTCGATAAAGACTCCCAAACCGGCGGAGTCCCCGCCGTCAGTATTCCCGGCTTTAGATTGTCCGATGATGAAATTAATCTTGATCTTAATTATGCCAAAAGCTTTGGAATAGAATTTAAGTTAAATCAGGAAATAGATGATCCGCAAAGCTTGCTGAAAGAATTTAGCGCGGTCCTGATTGCCTCAGGTCTCGAAACCGGAAAACGTCTCGAAATTCCCGGTGAACACCTCCCCGACGTTATAGACGCCATCAGCTTTCTCCGGAAAGCGCGTTTGGGCAAAATTAACGATATCGCAGGCAAAAAGGTTGTTGTGGTTGGCGGAGGAAATGTCTCCCTTGACGTGGCTTCCACTGCCGCCAGTCTCGGCGCTTCGGAAGTTCGTTTGCTTTATCGCCGAGGCCCCGCTGAGATGAAAGTCTGGCGCTCGGAGCTGCGGGAAGCGCAAAAGAGGGGAATAATTATCGAATATCTTATTGCGCCGGTCGAGATAATGGGTGAAGGTGGGAATATCGAAGCTGTCAATTGTACCAGAATTCAGCTTGATGATAAGTGTGATGCCTCCGGCAGACGAATTCCGCGCCAGATCAGGGGAAGCGAATTTATGATGATGACCGAGATGGTAATCACCGCCGTCGGTTTAGCGTCGGAATATATGAGGGATATAGAAATCAATCCCGATCTTACAACCTCGATTCCCGGAATATTCGCCGCCGGCGATTGGGCCAGAGGCGAGGGAACAATCGTTGAAGCTGTTCGGGACGGTAAGTCTGTGGCTGCCGCGATTATCAGCTATCTGGAGGCAAAATGACTTTGACATCATCCAGATTAAGTTACGATTTCCTCGGAATCCGCCTTGAAAATCCGTTCATCCTTTCGGCGGCCCCCTCTACAGATGAGCTTTCGATTGCGAGGAGAGGACTCGAAGCCGGCTGGGCTGGCTTGATACTGAAGACTACCTCGGCGCTCGACACCAAAGTCGATCTTGCTTATCCCATGATGAGCTCAATCGTAAGCGATGATAAAACCATCGGAATGGGGAATATCGATCTTATCAGCGCATACCATATTGACGAAATATCAAAGCGTGTTTCTACCCTTAAAAAAGAATTCCCTTCAAAGATGATTGCCGCCTCGATCATGTCAGGCTCAAAAGAGGGGTGGCAAACGCTGGTGAAAGCGCTTAAAGATGCCGGAGTTGATCTAATCGAATGCAGTTTCTCCTGCCCACAAGGGAATATCGGAGAGGACCCCGGTAAAATGCTGGCTCAAAGCGAAACGGCTACCGAAAGAGCGGCCAGTTGGGTCAAGGAAGCCGCCGGATCGCTTCCGGTGCTCATCAAGATTACTCCGCAGGTCACGGATATTGTCACAATTGTCAAGGCAATCCAGCGTGCCGGTTGCGATGGCGTTACCGCCTCAAACTCGGTTCCCGCCCTTATGGGAATCGATATCGATACGCTTACTCCCGTTCCGGGCGTAGCAAACTATTCTACCTATTCCGGCTTAACCGGCCCGGCCATCAAACCGATTACGCTGCGAACCGTAGCTGAAATTGCTCGTCACATCCCCGATATAACTATTTCCGGCAACGGCGGCATTTCCAACTGGCGAGATTCCGTGGAGCTTCTCGCAGTAGGAGCATCCAACGTGCAGATATGTACCGCTGTTATGCTTTATGGGTTTGATATTATCCAGGACCTGACCAGCGGTCTCGATAGATACTTGGCAGATAAAAATTTCAATTCCGTAACCGATTTGGTCGGCCGTGCCCTGCCGCATCTGGTCGATCATGACGCTCTTCCTCGTCAACAGGTTCGAAGCAATGTGGTCGATGAGAAATGTATCGGGTGTGGACGATGCTATGTCGCCTGTCGCGATGGCGGCCACGAAGCGATTGAATGGGATTCTGCAAAAAGAAAACCGTCTATTTCTCATGATAAATGTGTCGGGTGCGGATTGTGCCTTCTGACTCAACCTGTATCCGGATGCCTGGAGCTTCGTCAAGTTTAGACTATGAAAACAATCTTAACCGGTTCTTCAATTTTCAGCAATGATAAGCCTGACGCTTTCTTCGAAAAAGGCGCGGTTCTTATTGAAGACGGGATTATTCGCGAGATTGGTCCTGTAGAAAAGATCAAACATGACAATCCCAAAGTTCCCCTTGAGAATATTGGTCAGGGATTACTTGCACCGGGGCTGGTTAATCTTCACCATCACCTTTACTCATCATTTGCGCGCGGCTGGATTCCGAAATCATTACCCCCATCTAATTTCAAGGAAATCCTGGAGCGCATCTGGTGGCCCCTTGATGAAGGTCTTAATCTTGATGATATCTACTATTCCGCCCTCGTTGGCCTCAGCCGGTCTATTCTTTCGGGTGTGACATCGGTCGTCGATCACCATTCCAGCCAGCGTACGATTAAAGGCTCTCTGGATAAAATCGCCCTTGCATTCGAAACTATCGGCTTGCGCGGCTCGCTATGCTTTGAACTGTCTAATCGCGCCGGGGAAAAAGCTTTCAACCTCGGAATTAATGAGTCAGTTGATGCGCTCAGCAAATGGCCCTATGGTGGCGTGAAAAGCAATCTAACTGCAATGGTTGGCCTGCACGCCTCGATGACTCTATCGAATGAAAATCTAAAAGCTATTGCCGATACCACCAAACAATATTCTTCGGGTTACCATTTTCATTTGGCTGAGGATCGGATCGATCAAAAAATATCGCTTGAAAAATATGGACACAAAGCCGCTGAACGTTTCGCCAACTATGGTTTGCTTAATGAACGCAGCCTGGCTGTGCACGGAGTCCATCTCGATACAAATGAAATTTCAAAATTAAGTTCAACTAAAACCAACCTGGCGTTGTGCGCTCGATCCAATCAGAATAATGCTGTCGGATTCGCACCTTGGTGGGATTATGATCGTCTTTCCATCGGCTTGGGCACGGATGGTATCGCCTCCGATATGCTACATGAGGCTAAAGCGGCTCTCTATTTATCGAGGCATGAAAAGGAAGACCCCGATTTCGGTTTCGGTCAAATTGGAGAAATGCTGCTCGAGCGAAATCCATCCATCTTTGAAAAGATCACCGGAATGAGAGTCGGTCGGATTGCGCCGGGCTATCCCGCCGATCTGGTCCTCTGGCGATACAATCCGCCCACACCGCTTAACGCCGCCAATATTATCGGGCATTATCTCTATGGCCTTTGCGATCTGTCTGCCGATTCAGTTTGGATCGGGGGTTCTAAAATATTATCCGGCGGCAAATTTGAAAGATTCGATTATGACGGCATGCTGTCTGAAGCCGGAAAATTAGCTAAATCGTTATGGGAGAGAATTTGAAATTTAAGCTTAGATGTGTTAATTGCGAACGCGAATTTGCGGAAGATTCCGATGTATATACCTGTCCCAACTGTAGCCCCTTTCGCGGCACCCTCGATGTTATCTATCCCTTAGAGAAACTAAAAAGCAAATACAAAGCGCTTCAGCTTCTGCATCGTTGCAAGCCGGTATTTGAATCCCTTGAGGATATTTTCCCATTTAAATCCAGAGAAAACCTGCCTCCGATACCGGTTGGCCAGACCCCACAGTTCAAATCCATTAAATTGGCTAAAGCAGCTAAAATGAAAGAACTCTGGGTTAAAGACGATGGTAGAAACCCATCGGCGTCATTCAAAGATCGTGCCTCGGCCGTGGCAATTGCCATGGCGCAGGAAGCGGGGGCTAAGGTGATCGCAACTGCGTCCACCGGAAATGCCGCTTCATCATTGGCCACGCTGGCCGCTGCGACATCGCTTGAGACTATAGTCTTTGTCCCGAAAAACGCTCCTCGTCCCAAAATGGTGCAAATCGCAATACACGGTGCGCATATCATCAAACTTGACTGCGACTACGATCACGCTTTCGATTTTTGCCAGGAGGCTTGCCAAAAATTCGGATGGTACAATCGTAATACCGCAGTTAATCCCTACACGGGAGAGGGCAAAAAAAGCGCCGCGCTTGAAATGGCGCGAGACCTCGGTAAAGCGCCTGATTCTGTCATCTGTCCGGTCGGCGATGGCTGCATTATTGGCGGACTTTACAAAGGTTTTTCCGATTTGTTGGGTTTGGGCTTGATAGATAAAATGCCGCGCCTTTATGGAATCCAGGCCAAAGGGGCCAGCCCGCTGGTTTCAGCTTTTATGATGGATGGCGAGCCGATCCTCTTAAGTGCCACCGAAACCATTGCCGATTCAATCTCGGTCGGTTACCCCAGGGATAGCTTTAAGGCGCTTCGAGCCGTGAGGACCACTCAGGGTGCCATGATCGCAGTTGGCGAGGATGAGATTCTCTCGGCGCAAAAGATAATCGCCCGGCAGGGAGGAATTTTCGTTGAGCCTGCGGCCGCCGCCTCATACGCCGGACTTCTAAATCTCGTGGAATCTGGCCAGATAGATAGGGATGAAACAACCGTAGTTCTTTTTACCGGGCACGGCTTAAAGGATATCGAGGCCGCCGCGACGAATATCTCATCTGATATCGAACTGGTTGATCCCGATATCGGTGCAATCGAACGGAGAATAAGAAAGCTTTTCAAATAGGAGAGACTAACATGCCAGTCAAATGGGACAGCAACAAACGTATTTCCAAAAACATTTTCGATACTATCGGCAGAACGCCGCTTGTTAAATTGAATAAAATTCCGAAATCGATGGGCGTAGAATGCGAGATATTGGGCAAGGTCGAATATTTTTCGCCGTCGGGCAGCCTTAAAGATCGCATCTACCTCAATATGTTCAATCTGGCCGAAAAGCGAGGCGAGCTTAAACCCGGCATGACTGTTTTGGAATGTTCCACCGGCAACGCCGGTATTGGTTGTTCATTTGTCGCCGCAGTTAAGGGATATCCCTGCATTATTGTTATGCCTGAGGGCATGTCCGAGGAACGTAAGATGCTCGATATCGCCTATGGCACTCAAATGGTCTATACGCCGGGCGGGGAGAGCGACGTTGATTTGGCGCTTGAGAAGCTTGCGCTAATCCGCTCTCAAAATCCAAAGAAATATTGGGTGCCGGCGCAGTTTGATAACGCCGATAACGTGGCCGCTCATTTCAAGACCACCGGCCCCGAAATTTGGGAGCAGACTGGTGGCAGGCTCGACGCTTTCATCGCCACGCAGGGCACCGGTGGCACCTTAACCGGCGTTGGAAAATATATCCGCAAACAAAAAGGGAAAACCAAACTTTATGCGATCGAACCCGCGGAGTGCCCGCTCCTTTCAAAGCGAGCCTGGGGTCCGCACGGTATCGAGGGTATCGGCGATGGCTTTGTACCGATCAATCTCGATGTTTCACTTCTGCATGGCATTATCACTACCACCACATCCGAAGCCTTAGAGATGGCCAGAAAGATGGCTCGTATGGAGGGCATATTCTGCGGAATATCATCGGGCTCTAATATCGCCGCGGCCATCAAGCTCGCCAAGAAACATCCGCAACTGAAACGGATCGTTACCATGATTAACGATACCGGCCAGCGTTATTTTTCTACTCCGCTGTGTGGAGTCGATAAGCATGTCGAAATACCCGAGCGTCCTCATCCCCTGGACGAGCGTACCCGAATCGAACTCGATAAATACCAGCCAAACTGGGAAATCATAGAATAATTTTAATACTAAGTAGCCAAGGATGTGTGTCACAATTAAATGTGACCACATCCTTTCTTTGGTGTAGGATTCGTTTATTAAATTCCGTAGCGACACAATTCAGGGGATGTTGATAAAGGCAGTTGCTCAATCATATATATTATCATATTTCTTTGGTGTAGGCGTATTGCGATTTCCCGGACGAGAAACCCAACAAAAATCTAATTGGATGTCATAATTTGTTATGACCCCAATAAATATCTGTTATTTTTTGGCTGCTTGTTTCCGTTTGGCCGCAATTATTTCAGCCGCTATTGCCACTGCAATCTCGTACGGCCCCTCGGCGCCAATATCGAGGCCGATGGGACTATGCACCCGAGATAATTTTTCTCGATCAATTCCAGCTTCCTCCAGCGATGCAAAAGTCTTGGCAATCTTGGTTTTTGAACCGATCATTCCGATATAAGCGCAGCTGGTATTTATCACTTTCGAAAGCACGTCGCGATCGCCTTTATGCCCATGTGTCACGATAACCACATAACTGTCGTCACTTATCTGAGGGAAATCCAGATCGAAACTGGTATCTGTAAGGATAGTCTCAACCGGGCTCTGATATTGCGATAGTATGTCCTGCCTGTCATCGATTACAATGATTCTAAAATTCAAACCGAGAGCAATTTTTGCCAGGTCTCGCCCGATATGTCCCCCTCCGAAAATATACAGTGTCTCGGGACGGGAAAACCTTTCAAGGAAAACCTCGGCTTTGCCGCCGCAATACATGCCTATGGCATCTGGTCCGGAGTCCTGCAGAAGATAACTTTTTAGCTGGTTTGTTGAATTATCGGCAAACATGGCTAAGCAATCATCTATAATCATTTTTTCGAATTTGCCACCGCCAATTGTGCCCGAAATGGTGCCATCCGGAAAAACCAGCATTTTGGCGCCCGGATCCCTTGGCACTGACCCTGAAGTGTGGATAAGAGTTGCCAGCACAAATGGCTTGCCCTGTTCAAGACGCTCCGCAATTTCCTTGTAGATATCCATAATTCCCGCCCCGATGCTATTTAAACCTGTTCGATTGTTTTACTTATATTATGATGGTATAATCGAATAAAATTATCAAGTGTAATAATATTATAATTTTGAAACCTCAAAACAGATTTTGGCCCGAAATTGATTGCTTTAATCATCGCTACGCCTTAATTAGAGCTTGTTATGGTTCAGGGCATCGTTAAGTGGAGTTAAAATAATGACTAAGAAAAGAGCCTTTATCGCTTTGATTTTATTGACTTTATTCTATGCCCTGCTTCTAATTCCCGATTCAACTCCCAAAGTTCAAAACGATTATAAAAAGCCATTTGCCTGGAGCCAGGACGATCACTGGTTACTGCTCGAACGAAATTTCAAACAAGCCAGAGCTGTAGGATGCCCCAGCCTTTTGCCCCGAATTACCGACGATTTTCATAGTGAAGATAGTTTGCTTGATCTGCTCTCCTTAACAGAATATAATCCCGATTCTCCGATTTACCATCACCTCGAAAATAACCTGTTCAACCTGGCCATAATGGTAGCGATCTGCCCCAATTACCTGGGCGATTTCCAAACGCTTACCGTCAAACTCAGGAATTCAATTAAGAAGCAGTCAATTAATTGGGATATAAGCAGCGATCTCGCGCAGGAAACCACTTATCGTCTGCTTTATGGAGCCAGGGGGGCGCTCGAGGAGATCATGCTGCAGGTTGCATCGGACACCCTCACGCCACTCCTTGCCTGCAATGAGGAGCCTTCGTCGACTCCCTTCACGAGAATTTTGGGCGCCACCATACACAGTGGCGATATCCTTATATCGCGAGGAGGAGCGGCCACATCAGCGTTGATAGCTCGGGGCAGCAATTATCAGGGCAACTTCTCTCATGCGGCGCTGGTCTATGTCGATCCCCAGACTAACCTGGCTTCGATTATAGAATCTCATATCGAACGAGGAGTAACCATATCATCGCTTGAAAGCTACCTTAAAGATAAAAAGCTTCGAGTGATGATATTGCGGCTTCGCCATGACCTGCCGCAGATGGTCGCCGATCCCATGCTTCCACACAGAGTAGCAAAAGCGGCTTTGGACGAGGCTAAAAGTCGGCACATTGCTTACGATTTTGAGATGGATTCGCAAGATAATTCGCGCCAGTTCTGCTCCGAGGTTGTACTTGATCCTTATGCCGGGGCTGGTGTTCAGCTCTGGGCAAAGAAATCGTCTATCTCATCGCCGGGCGTGGTTCGCTGGCTCTCATATTTTGGAGTCACCCACTTCGAAACACAGGAGCCATCCGATCTGGAATATGATCCGAAGCTTACGGTTGTGGCGGAGTGGCGCGATATCGAAACGCTTTACAAAGATCACATCGATAATGCCGTCACTGACGCTATGCTCGAAGGTGCTGAGAGGGGTGACGATTTATCCTACAATATCTTCATGTTGCCGCTGGCGAGGATTGCCAAGCTTTATAGTTGGATTATTAATCGCTTCGGAGCGGTGGGGCCGGTCCCTGAGGGTATGAGTGCAGAGGGCGCCCTGAGAAATAAAAGCTATACTGCCAGACATGATAAAATAAGAGATAAGACGCTGGAACTTGCTGTGGATTTTCAATCGAACCAAGGGTACCGTCCGCCGTATTGGGAAATTCTACAACTGGCCCGCCAGGCAAAAGCCGATATTGAAAAGTAGTTACCGGTTATGGACTATTATACTGGAATTCAACTCCTGTGCCCGGCTTTCTAAATCATCTCCCCAATATAAGAATGCCCGCAAACATCTATGATTGCGGGCATTTATATGATAATTAATCGGAGATCTTAAATTTTCCCCACCAATCCTAATCCGGGACGCATGGTATCTTTACCGGGGGACCAACTGGCCGGGCAGACTAATCCTTCGTTTTCGCGCACGAATCTGGCAGCTTGAAGTTTACGCAAGAATCTCATTAGCGTTCCGCCCGATGCTGTTATCATGAATATCGACAGCCTTCAATACGCCATCGGGATCAATTATTAAGCTGGCCCGAAGAGAAACTCCCTCAGATTCGATATAAGTACCCAGCGTACGGCAGAGCCTTCCAGTCGGGTCGGCAGCCATCGGATACTTGATTTTACCTATAGATTTTGACGAATCATGCCAGGCTTTATGGGTGAATACGGTATCGGTACTGACACTTATAATCTCGGCGCCTTCTAACTTAAAACGGTCATATAGTAAGGCGGCTTCCTCGAGTTCTGTTGGGCAGATAAAAGTAAAATCAGCCGGATAGAACAGCATCACCAGCCATCTGCCTCGATAATCAGAAAGTTCAATTTTCTTGATTTCATCATCGTGATAAGCCTCGATCTCAAAATTCGGAATCGTTTTTCCAATCTGAATCATTTATTCCTTCCTCATTTCTTTATTTAATTAAATCCAATAATCAAACCCGCAACAATGCTACTCCTATGAAACTATGATAACGCCTGTCCGGTTTCGGTTTTAGTTGCTTAAAAATAATATTATTTTGCGGGCAATTGGACAACAAATTGCAAATATTCTAATCAGTCGTAAATCGCCTAACTGCTCTTAGGCTCAGGTCTCGAAAGCGAAGGTATTTATTCGATTCCGGATCAAGAGAATTTATGTGCACGCCGCCCTGTGAAAGGCTGGAGTGGATATAATCGGTCTTATTAAGAGCAATCCCGACATGAATTCTAAAAAAAAGCAGATCGCCAACCTCGATCTCTCCATAAGGGACTTTCTTCCCGAACTTGACCTGATCCTTCGTTTTTCTGGGCATCATGATTCCGAAATACTTCAGGATCACATTCACATAACCCGAGCAATCGACCCCAAAATACGATCTACCGCCCCAGAGATAAGGGACTCCCATAAATTGGCGCGCTATATCAAGCATTAGCGGGATATTTTCTTTGGTCAGTCTGGGCCTCTTAGCGATTGGGAGAAGATCCGGGCTTTTTATGAAGATATCGCCATAACGATGAGAATGCGCGGACATGAAATGTTCATTTTCGCTTTGAGCCTTGAGTTCAGCCGCGAATGGAAGCATGGTCAATACTGAGGAGTGCTCATCGGGTTTGGCGTAAACCGCGGCCAACGGGGATTTGATTATAAAATTTTGTCCGCTTTCCGCATCATCTTTTGAAAGGAAGAGTTTTTTAACATATCCTTTGTAGCCGTCTTGAAGTTTTACATGGTAATAGTCTTCGCCCCTTTTGAGAATTTCAACCGATTCGTTATAGAGGGCCTGCGTTATCCTTTCGGATTTGAATCTGGGCTTGTTTCTTATATCAGCTACATTGATATTTATTTTGCGCATCTCTTCAATCATAACTGTCTTCCCGCCGCCTTCAAGGCTCTAAGTGCATTTAGTGTCAGCATCTTGTTGGGTTGGCCGCGCCACCAATCGACAGGCGAGCCATATCTTTCGCCCTCTATTGGATATTTCCAATGATAACCGTCTGCTTTCCAACGGCCATCCGGTCGACGTTTCTTCTCTATGATATCAACCGCTTCGCAGCAGCGCGAATCTTTAACCTTGCCGAGCATCGCGAGCGCCGATAACCCCTGCAAAATATTATAATGCCAGTAATGAGGGTAGCGTAACCGAAGCCAGTTTGAATTTATTATCTCTCCCGTTTTTTCCGAACGGAAAAGGCGATGACGTAGAATGAAATCTCCGGTTCTATTTGCGGCAGAAAGCGCCGCCCTATCACCCGTTGTACGGTGATACTCCATAAGCCCCCACATCGGTATCACGCTTTCATAAAACGATGAGTGGTGCGCCGTAATCTCCTTATCACAATTCCAGCCGCCATCGGGCCATTGCCATGATATTAAAGATTTAGCCAGATTTCGAACGCGCGGGTCGTCCGCCATACCGAGCCGGCAACATGCCACCAGGGCGTTCCCTTCCTGCGAGGCACACCGCCGAGTCAGGCCATTGATAAGCCTGATATACTTTTTATGCTCCGGGCTTTCGAGCCAACGAAGAACCTGATCAGCGGCCTTAATGGCCCGCTTGTCGCCTTCGGGAATGGCTAAATCCACAATGGATCGAAGCCGCCAATGAGCGCCCATCCATTTGTCGTAAACATTACAGCCGAAATTGCCATCCCTTTGCTGCCCGTTGAACAAAGCGAGAATGAATGGTGATTTGGCTATCAGCGCTCTCGTTTTTTTCGCGAATTTAGAATCTTCGGGTTCTTCCAAAATTGTAGTCATTGTTAAATACTTAACCGACGGATTCTCATCTTCTAATAGCCAATTTAAGACAGAATCATCCAATGCCATATCCGAGCCCTTTCGCAAAATTACTGATTAAGCATATACTCCCGTCATGACATTATCAAGAAGAAATATCCGGGGGAGTATAATAGACGGCTGTAAAGCATTGAAATTGTCTATGATTGCCGATAGGGGGGAACACTATTATGGGCAAAAGAGTAATATATTATTAGCGAGCAATTGCGATAAAGTTTCACAATGATTATATTACTTCTCTTGGTTCTTTGAAAATTTCATGGGGGCGACAGGTTTCGACGGGATGGCTGACGTTAAACTTGCGCGCCGAGGTTCCAGTTTGCCTCGTTAATCAACTGGGAACACTTTAAGTGCCAACGATTATTCGTACGCACTGGCCGCCTAAGACACTGGTGGCTCGTTCTATCTGAGCCTGCTTATCGGCTTCGGAATAGAGCGTCGACTCAGATAAGATAGCGGCCCTTCACGCCTTCGGTTGGGTCGCGAAATAATAGAAGGATAGGTTGTCGGATAGCCTGGTTATCGGCGACACTGACGACCGAGACTCAAATAGACAACCTATGCGCGTAGATGGTTTTTCCGAGGTATCTTCGGACGGGGGTTCGATTCCCCCCGCCTCCAGATTTATAAGTAATTACCTGACAATAAGTTATCGTTGGGGTTGGGGTATTGTTCTCCCCGTCCCAATGGTTAAACTGCTATATCCTTGAATAATATAGAATAACGCTGAACTTTTTGGGTCACATTTTGGGCACCATAAAAATCATTCAATATTAAGGAAGTGGGGTTATATTTTGAGACGCTCGCCAGTTTTTTCGTGCCCACATCAATATATTTTGGACCTTCGGGTTATAAGTTAGATGCAGCCCCCTATCACGGGACAATACCGAACAATAAAAGACGACAAGGGCAAAGACTTACACCATGTCGTCTTTTCCGATATTGTCCCATTTTGTCCCGTATTACGGCGTGTTATGTTAAAAAAATGTTAGAAAAACATCGATGGAGAGTTGATTCAATATATTCGAGTTTTATTGAGCTTATTGAAAGTGAAAGCCTTTATACATAGAATAAGCCGTAATTTGATACATTAGCTAAGAAATTCGAAGGTTTCGACAATTCAGCGAAAATAAATATGCGGCATAATTTTACTTTGTAGCACTTCCGTCAGCGGTTTTCAAATAATCGGCCACGAGCTCATTAATAAGTTTTG
This sequence comes from uncultured candidate division Zixibacteria bacterium, assembly GCA_963801605.1. GTDB lineage: Bacteria > Zixibacteria > MSB-5A5 > UBA10806 > UBA10806 > UBA10806. The sequence continues at coordinate 64,767 of CAWDFP010000006.1, read as the reverse complement.
AAAGTCGTTGCCAGCCATAGTTTGAATGCAGGTCGATTCCCAGGTGTTTATCCGTTATTTTCGATCGTAGCACTAAGTAGGTGATTCCAGCATTAATGAGCGCCAGCAATGCTTCAATATCCTTTGATGGTTGTTGGGTCAGGTAAAAACCGCTGACAATATCCGAAGCCTGTTTTGCCCTGGCAGCAGCCAGCGACTGAGTAAGCTCGTTCTCCTCAATTGTCTCCCACCGAAGAATTTCTTGGGTGGGCTTACGACGTCTGATTTCAGCCAATTGATTAATTAAAAGACTACTTATTACATCCCTAATGTCACTGGTGCGTCGAATAACAGCTTTTTCGCCTAAAAGTTCGGCTGAAGTTGGCCAAAGATTGGTTTCCTGAACAAATGCGCGCAGTAACTCTTCGAGGCTTCCAAAATACCTGTAGATAAGAACCTTATCTACCCCCGCTTGCCTGGCAATCGAATTTATCCCAATTTCACGCATTCCCGAATTTATTAAGACCTTGCCTACCGCGGAAATGATCTTTTCCCTGGTTATGGATTTATCTTTGTGCATAAGATAGGGGCCTCTTCGTTTTTAATTACCACCTGTTTAATTCTATTAAAAGCAATAATCTTCAATAAGTATAGGCCAAGAGGTAATAGATTTACCAGAAAAAATTACCAAGGTACCATAAAATAAGTAATGGCGAAAATTACAAATCGATGATTATTAAAAATCCCTCGAACTATGGTTAAATCAGCTTGGAGACTTTATGTCACCATGTAGTGATAGGCAGAAATATGTGTCACCGCATGGTGACTATGTACTATATTCGTATTAGTAATACTTATTAATAATTAGAGTGGAGATGGAATCTTATGACTTATCTATAAAATCCTTAATAAGTTATGAGATATTGAAATAAAAAGCGAACTTTTTTAAAATATGATTTTATGTGAAAAAATTATCAATTTCACTTTATTGAATATGTCCTGCCATTATGGCGGTCGATGGTGACAAGATGGCTTGCGAAAAAAACAAACCTCTTGACAACTTTACTAAACGAAATTACTGATATATCAGAATTTGTAAATCCTGGCTCTTTCCGCCAGAAGATTCTGGCCGAAAATTGAAAATTTATAAGCGTTCAAGCGGGGTAGTATGAAAGATGCTATAATGCCTTTCCCCAAAAAAGAAGCTGATCTGCGTGCCGCCTTTTGGAACCAGGTCGGAAGTTTCCCTGAAGGAGACAAAATCAAGCTTTGTCTTCAGTGTGGTACCTGTACGGGCTCGTGCCCGGTCTCGTATGCAATGGATATTACTCCTCGACAAATTGTGGCATTGTTTAGGGCTGGTATGATGGAAGATATCCTTCGGAGTCGAGCGATCTGGCTATGCGCCTCATGCTATTCGTGCACGGTACGATGTCCCGTGGGGATTAAGATAACCGATACGTTATATGCCCTCAAACGAATCGCCATGGAAAAGCAGATATATCCATTGCGTTTCCCGGTTCATACTCTATCAAAAACATTTACGGATAACGTTTATAAATACGGCAGAAATTACGAATTGGGACTCGGCTTGAAGTATATTTTAAGCACCAATATTGTGAAATTATTCCCAAATTTTCGCTTTGGATTGACCATGATCAAGAATCGTCGCCTCGGGCTTCTGCCAAAGAGCTTGAAGCGGATTAAAGAGATTCGCGCCATTATTAATAAAGCCAATCAGTTTGGAGAAGGATGATGCTGGAATACGCCTATTATCCCGGATGCAGTTTGGAGCACACTGCCGGCCCTTATGATAAATCGATAAGGGCAGTATTTAAGGCTCTGGGGATCGGCCTGCATGAGATTGAGGATTGGAATTGCTGCGGCGCCACGATGTATATGTCAGTCAAAAAAATCGTAGGATATTCGATCAGCGCTCGCAATCTGGCTCTTGCTCAAAACATGGGGATGCAAATTTGCGCGCCATGCAGCAGTTGCTATACGATCCTTCGCAAGGCCAACCGTCATATCGCCTGGGATCCCAAGGAAAGAGATAAAATTAACCAGGCACTTGCTGCAGCCAATCTATCTTATGATACCCTGGTTGAGGTGCGTCATCCGCTGGATATTCTTGTTAACGATTTAGGCCTTGAAGCGCTTACCAAAAAAGTCAGTAATAATTTAAAGGGAATAAAGGTAGCTCCTTACTACGGATGTCAGATAGTCCGTCCGCATGGGCAATTCGATGATGTCGATCAACCCGTAACGATGGATAAGCTGCTGGCCGCTCTGGGAGCTGAACCGATTGATTATCCCTACAAAGTTCGCTGTTGTGGCGGGATGCTTATGACCACCGCTGAGGAGATTGCCCTGGAGCTGAATCTCAAGCTTCTGGATGGCGCACTTGACAACGGAGCCGATATGATCGCAACAGCCTGCCCGCTTTGCCAGATGAACCTCGAGGCCTACCAGCGGAAGATTAATCGAGTCTACGGACGAAATTTCAAAATGCCAATAGTCTATTTCAGTCATCTGATAGGAATAGCGCTTGGTATTTCTCCGAAAGAAATGGGAATGGACCAGCTATTAATTAAGCCGGAGGAACTTTATGTCGGCCTAAAGGAGGCCAGAGCATGAATAATACCCATTCAGATAACGGCAAGGAGATCCGCATTGGCGTCTATGTCTGCCATTGCGGAACTAATATTGCTAAAACGGTGGATGTGGTCAAAGTCGCCGAAGCGGTTCAGGATCAGCCGGGAGTTGTCGATCTCGCGTCATTACCGTTTCATGTGTTCCGATCCCGGTCAGGAACTTGATTCAAAAAGATATTCGAGAGCTTGGTCTCAATAGAATTGTCGTGGCTGCCTGCAGCCCTCTGATGCATGAGCAAACATTTCGTAAGGCAGTGGAGACGGGCGGCCTCAATCGCTATTTCTTTGAGATGGCCAATATTAGAGAGCAGGTCAGCTGGGTTACGTTGAATCCGCAGTTAGCCACAACCAAGGCAATCGCTCTTATAAAAGGGGCTATAGCCAGAGTGAGATTTCATGAGCCTCTTGAAATGCGAAAAGTACCAATCAAGGATAGAGTCCTTATAGTCGGCGGCGGAATTGCCGGTATCGAAGCGGCCCTTCAAATAGCCGACGCCGGTTTTGAAGTGGTTTTAGTCGAAAGAGATTCCTCGATCGGTGGCCACATGTCGCGATTCGACAAAACATTTCCAACCCTTGATTGCGCTGCTTGTATCCTGACTCCGAAGATGGTCTCTGTGGGGAAGCACCCCAATATCAAACTCATTACATGGGCAGAAATCGAGAATGTTAAGGGCTACATCGGGAATTTCACTGTCAAAATCAGGCATAAAGCCCGCTATGTCGATACAACCCTATGCAATAGTTGCGGAACTTGCTATGAAGCTTGCCCCAGTCGTCAGTATCCATCGCACCGGCGATTGATGTTCGGCAAAAATGTTTTCAAGGAGGGTGCGGCTTTGGATATCAAGCATCCGGGTATCATGGGGCCGGAGCATGATCTCACAGTTCTTACCGGGGCGCAGCCGATGCCGGAACCAGTCGCAATTCCGGTGAGAGGAGGTACCAAATGAGCCTGGCAATCAATGATAACTATGATCTCGAACAAGCCATTCACAATATTGTGGATCACTATCAGGCCAAGCCAACGGCCCTAATCATGGTCTTGCAAGATATTCAAAAGCATTATCGCTACCTTCCCAAAGAAGCATTAAAACTGGTGGCGCAGAAGATGGGGCTTCCAATAGCACAAATCTACGGTGTGGCTACTTTTTACCGCACATTCAGCCTAAAGCCTAAAGGGAAAAATCATATCTGTGTTTGTACCGGTACTGCCTGTCATGTCAGGCAAGCGAATGTTATTGTTAATAGACTTGAAACCACGCTTGGTATCCAAGCCGGCGAGACGAGCAAAGACCAGAGTTTCAGTCTGGAAACGGTAAACTGCCTTGGCGCTTGTGCGCTGGGGCCGCTTGTTACTGCCAATGATATCTACTACGGTAACATGACTGCGTCCAAAGTCGAGCGGATGATTGAAAAGCTTGGCGGCAAGGAAGCGGCTGGCGATGAGGAGGAAGAAGAATGAAATTTATATCATCGCCAGCAGATCTGGAGCGAGCTTCGCCAGGAACTTCTCAGAAAGCGTAAGGAAAATAAAACCACTATAGCCCTTTGCGCCGGGACCGGTTGTCTGGCCTGCGGCTGTGAGGCGGTTGCAACTGCGTTCAAAGAGAACTTGATTCAAGACAATCTTCAGGAAGCTGTCGAGCTTAAAACAACAGGTTGTCACGGTTTTTGTGAGCGAGGACCACTTGTTGTTATTCAACCTGGAGGGATTTTTTATCAAAAGGTTCAGACCATCGGATGTCAGACTAATAATTGATCAGACCATAAAAGGCAATCAGATCATTAAGCGTCTTCTGTATCAAGATCCCCAAACCAAGCAAGCAATCACCCATGAAGCCGATATTCCCTTCTATAAAAAGCAGATGCGACTCATCTTCGGCAAAAACGGTTTTATGGATCCGACTTCGATCGATGATTACATCGCCTTGAGCGGATATAAATCAGTAGCCAAGGCATTAGGCCAGATGGTGCCTGAAGCAATTATCGAGGAGATAAAAAAATCGGGGCTTCGTGGAAGAGGAGGCGGAGGATATCCCACCGGCAAAAAATGGGCGTCCTGTCGTAAAGCCAAGGGGAATCCCGAAATATGTGATCTGCAATGCCGATGAGGGTGATCCAGGAGCATTCATGGATCGCTCGCTTCTGGAGGGCAATCCTCACTCGGTAGTTGAGGGGATGATAATCGGGGCTTACGCCATTGGCAGCGACCAGGGATTTGTATATGTCAGAAACGAATATCCGTTAGCAGTAAAAAATCTCTCGATCGCTATAAATGCCGCTACCGAATATGGCCTGTTGGGAAAGAATATCTTGGGAAGCGGTTTTGATTTTACAATTGAGGTTAGTCGCGGGCGGTGGTGCTTTTGTCTGCGGCGAATCAACAGCGCTTATGGCATCGTTAGAGGGTAAAACGGGCGAACCGCGAGCCAAATATATTCATACCGTTGATGCTGGACTCTGGGAAAAGCCATCCAACTCTAAATAATGTAGAGACCTGGGCTAATGTCCCAATCATTATTGAAAAGGGGGCCGATTGGTATGCCGGTATTGGGACCGAAGGCTCCAAAGGCACCAAGGTTTTCGCGTCTGACAGGAAAGGTCAATAATACTGGTTTGGTAGAGGTTCCCATGGGGATCACCTTGCGGGAGATTCTCTATGATATCGGTGGTGGAGTGCGCGGCCACAAAAAATTTAAGGCCGTGCAAACCGGGGGACCATCAGGCGGAACCTTGATAGTCGAAACCGGCGAGAAGAAAATTCATGACAGTCTCGTAGCGCACGGCGATATCCATGACAATGAAGAAGTCGTCAGTCTCCTCGATCTTCCTGTCGATTTCGATGAGCTTGACCAGGGCAGGTTCGATGATGGGATCAGGCGGCATGATTGTCATGGATGAGGACTCCTGCATGGTTGATGTTGCCCGTTATTTCCTCAATTTCTTAAGGGAGGAAAGCTGCGGCAAGTGTCTGCCCTGCCGAGAGGGGCTGCGGACGATGCTTGAAATTCTTGATCGGATTACCAGAGGGTCAGGGTAAAATGGAAGATCTGTCATTGTTGGAAGAACTTTCGCAGGTTATGATCGATACCAGCCTTTGTCAACTCGGCGGTTCCGCGCCCAATCCGTATCTATCCACCCTAAGATATTTTCGTCAGGAATACCTGGCGCATATCAAGGATAAGCGCTGCCCGGCAGGAGTCTGTAAGGATCTGGTTTCGCACGCTATCAATGCTAAATGCACGGGATGTCATGCCTGCGTCAAAGCGTGCTCCAGTAAGGCGATCACAGGCGAATTAAAAAATTTGCATAAGATAGATCAGGTAAAAGTGCATTCAGTGTGGCGCCTGTTATCAGATTTGTAAATATGATGGCATAACCAGAGCCAAACGGGGTGAGGGCGAAGGTGTCCAAAATATCGCCGGCGTAGACTGGCGTCCACCGGTAAAAGTATCAAAGCAATCGGCGGTGGCATAGGAGAAATCTATGAGCATGATAAAAATAGAAATAGACAGGCATCCGATTGAAGTTGAAGAGGGAACGTTTGTTCTTGAGGCCGCCAGGACACTGGGCGTGAATATCCCAACCCTTTGCTACTATCCCTACATGACGCCCTATGCCGCCTGCCGTATTTGCGTGGTTGAGGCACGTGATGATAAGGACTGGTCGAAGATAGTTACATCCTGTAATTATCCGGTCTGGAAGGGTTTGAAAATATTCACCGATACGCCTCGTGTCCAGAATGCTCGCAGGGTTAATTTGGAAATGCTGTTAAGCCGCTGCGCTCCAGCTCCGGTTCTGCAGCAGTTGGCCCAACAGTTCGGGATAGAAAAGCCGCGCTGGGGTACGGGCGACGATACTTGCATTCTGTGCGGACTGTGTGTACGTGTCTGCGATGAAATTGTTGGCGCTCATGCTCTGGCCTTCAGCGACCGGGGAGTGTATAGAAAGGTCTCAACTCCATTCGATGATGCCAGCGAGGACTGTATTCTTTGCGGTGCCTGCGCCAAAGTCTGTCCTACGGGACATATCAGATTAGAGGACATTGACGGTCGCGAGATAATTCATCACGAGGTGGCGCTGGGGCCCAATTCTGCAATTTCGCTTCCATTCAGGCAAGCAGTCCCCAACGTGCCACGAATTAGCCCCGAATTCTGCATTCATTTTAAGACCGGGGCATGCAAAGTCTGCTCCAAGGTATGCCCCAAGGATTGCATTCATTACGATGATACCGAGCAATTTGAGGAAGTGGATGTTGGCGTGGTCATTATGGCCACCGGCTTTGATAATTTTGATCCTTCTCCTATGAAACAATATGGTTATGGTAAGTACCCCAATGTTATCACGTCAGAGGAATTTGAAGTGATGAACAACGCCGCGGGACCGACCGGTGGTAAAATCGTTCTTGAGAATGGTGAGGAACCGCGCGCAATCGCCATTCTTCACTGCATCGGAAGTCGCGATCAAAATTATCATAAGTATTGCAGCCGCGTCTGTTGTATGTACGCTTTCAAGTTCTCGCACCTTGTTAAGGAGAAAACCAGCGCTGAGGTCTATCAGCTCTATATCGATGTCAGAAGTTTCGGCAAAGGTTATGAGGAGTTCTATCAGCGGATACTGGAAGAGAATGTAAATATCATTCGCGGCAAAGGGGCTGAGATTGTCCCATCTTCGAGCCATCGCGGATCGGAAGGATATCTTCTAGTTCGTTGCGAAGATACGCTGGTCGGGAAATTCCGCGAGATCCCCGTCGATATGGTAATCCTCTGCACTGCCCTTGAAGCCCGAAAAGATGCCAAGGAGGTTGGCCGCAAATTCAACATTTCCACAGGAGCTGATGGCTGGTTTATTGAGGCTCACCCCAAGCTCGGACCGGTTTCGACTACAACAGATGGCATCTATCTCGCCGGCACCTGCCAGGGGCCAAAGGATATCCCCGATACTGTAGCGCAAGGCGGGGCGGCGGCGTCTCACGCCTTAAAACTTCTTTGTCAGAAAGAGATATTGATGGATGCCGCCTTTGCCGGTGGTCACTGAAGATTTATGTAGTGGATGCCGAATCTGTAATGATCTTTGTTCATATAATGCTATTGAATTTGATAGCGAGAAAAAGAAAAGCTCGGTCAACTCGGCTATGTGCAAAGCCTGCGGTACATGTGTAGCAGCATGTCCGTCGGGCGCGATAGTTGCCAAGCACTTCACCGACGATCAGATTTACGCTCAAATAGAAGGAATACTATCATGAGCTTTGAACCCAAAATAGTTGGCTTCTTGTGCAACTGGTGCAGCTACACTGGCGCCGATCTGGCCGGTACCGCCCGTATGAAGTATCCTCCAAACATGACAAGTATCAGGGTTATGTGCAGCGGGCGAATCGATCCCGGCTTCATATTGCACGCTTTCAGCAAAGGCGCCGATGGGATACTTGTCTGCGGTTGCCATCCCGGCGATTGCCACTATGTGGAAGGGAATTACAAATGCATGCGCCGGATGCCTCTTACGAAAAGGATTCTCCAAAGCATGGGTATCGAATCGGAGCGGCTGCGCCTGGAATGGGTCTCGGCATCAGAGGGAGGGCGTTTTCAGAAGATCGTTACTGAATTTACCGAGCATATCCGCGCATTGGGGCCGCTTCAGTTGAAAGAACTGAATTTTACGCCGGAAAAAGAAGAGACTGTTGACTTTAAGGCGTTGGGAGAAATGTTATGGCAAAACCAAAGTTAGCAATATATTGGGCTGCTTCTTGTGGGGGATGCGATATCGCCATACTTGATATTGAAGAGAAGATACTTGGCGTGGTAGACTTTTTTGATCCCATATTCTGGCCTTGTGCCCTTGATTTTAAGTACGACGATGTTAGAAAAATGCCCGATAAATCAATTACGCTGACACTATTCAACGGCGCAATTCGCAGCGATGAAAACTATGAAATCGCCAAGCTCCTGCGGCAGAAATCGGTGGTCCTTTGTGCCTTTGGAAGTTGCGCTGCCGAAGGTTGCATTCCCGGTCTGGCCAATCTTTATAGCAAGCAGGCAATATTTGACTACGTCTATCTAAATTCGCCTTCTGTAGATAATCCAACAAAAACGATACCTCAACCGATCTATAACGCTCCCTGAGGGTGAAATACAGAATTCCCGATTTGTGGAATACGGTGCGCACTTTGGGGCAAACTGTGGAAGTTGATTACATCATTCCCGGTTGCCCGCCGCAATCCGATCAGATCGCAGCGGTGGTTGGAGCGGTTATCGATATCCTGAAAGAACGGAAAGCCACTTCCGCCCAAAGGGACTGTCTTGGGCGCGAGCGAAAAAAGTTGCTGTGATGAATGTCCGCGAGAGAGGAATATCAAGAAAGATAAAGAAGTTTATCAGGCCGTTTGAAAAGGTGACAGATCCAAATTTATGTCTGATGGAGCAGGGCATAGTTTGCATGGGACCGGCTACCAGAAGCGGATGCGGCGCCAAATGCGTTAAGGCTGGAGTCCCCTGCCGCGGCTGTTACGGGATGCCTTCCAATGTGCGCGACCAGGGAGCCAAAATGGCCTCCGCGATTGCCAGCATCATCGATTCAACCAATCCGGAGGAAATAGAGTCAATAATCGATACGATTCCCGATCCCATCGGCACATTTTATCGCTTTAGCCTTCCCGATTCAATGTTGAGGAGAGCACAAAGATGAAAGAGATAGTAATCGATCCGATAACCCGCCTCGAAGGCCACGGTAAAATACATTTGTTTATTAATGACGATGGAGATCTCGCCAATGCCTACTTCCAGGTACCTGAACTTCGAGGTTTTGAAAAATTTTGCGTGGGCCGTCCCGTTGAAGAAATGTGTCGCATCACAACCCGCATCTGTGGCGTTTGCCCGGATGCACACCACATGGCAGCAGCCAAGGCCGCCGATGCAGTCTATGGAGCAAAAATCCCATCGGCGGCCTTTAAGCTGAGAGAATTGGTATATAACGGTTTCTATGCCGGCGACCATACGACGCATTTTTATGCCCTCGGCGGCCCTGATTTTGTCTGTGGCCCAGATGCTCCTCCCTGCCGAGCGTAATATCCTGGGTGTAATCGCCAAAGTTGGCCTTGATGCCGGCAGGAAAGTCATTGCCCAAAGAGCCCGCGGCCAGAGGGTCATCGAAATAATCGGCGGCAAGAAGGTTCATCCCGTTACCGCCCTTCCCGGCGGGATGTCGAAACGGGTGACCAAAGAAGAACAGCAGGAAATGATTAAGATTGGGCAGGAGATGGTTGAATTTGCCAAATTTACCATTAAAGTTTTGAATGATGTCGTCCTGGCAAATAAGGCGTATATCGATCTTATCCTCTCAGATTCATATGCCCATAAGACTTATAATATGGGGCTGGTAGATTCAAACAACAAGGTTCATTTCTATGACGGAATGGTTCGCGTAACAGCGCCTGACGGCACAGAACACGCCAAATATGAACCGAAACAATATCTTGAATATGTCGCCGAGCATGTTGAGCCATACAGTTACTTGAAATATCCATTCCTAAAAAAGATCGGTTGGAAGGGATTTATCGACGGTATGGATTCGGGTGTGTATAAAGCAACTCCCCTTTCGCGTCTTAATGTATCCGATGGCATGGCTACACCGCTGGCTCAAGCGGAATATGAAAGATTTTATGAAACGCTGACCGGGGATCGTTCCGGCAAAATACCGGTAAATTCCACTCTGGCGACTCACTGGGCGCGAGTTGTGGAGCTTATGTTCGCTTGCGAGTCGGTTCTCTTACAGGCGCAGGATGATGAGATCACGTCAGATCATATTCTTGATCCTCCCACAAGCATTGTTGGTGAAGGAGTTGGAATAGTAGAAGCGCCTCGAGGGACTTTAACTCATCACTATCGGACGGATAAAAACGGCATTATCACCGAGGCTAATCTTATTGTCGGGACGACGAACAATAACGCCGCGATTACCATGTCAATCAAGCGCGCCGCTGAGGGTATGATTAAAAAGGGGTGCGAAATTACTGACGGCATGCTCAATAGAATCGAGATGGCTTTCCGAGCTTATGACCCCTGCTTTGGTTGCGCAACTCACTCATTGCCGGGGCAAATGCCTCTTGAATTAATTATTCATGATGCTGCCAGCGGCGAGAAAATCAAGGTTATCAAGAGGAACTAATGAAACCAGCGCTTGTATTATGCCTGGGGAATGAGATTTTGTCAGACGATTCATTCGGCTATAAAATTGCCCGCAATCTTATAGAGCAATACGATTTTAATGGAGGAGTAGATATTGAATTCTCGCCCTTGGGCGGGCTAAATCTCATTGACTTATTGAAAGACAGAGAACGGGCGCTAATTGTTGATACTATCATAACCGATGAAGCGGTTCCGGGCACTCTTCATTTTACTGAAATGGGCCATTTTGTACCCTCAAAGAATTTGACCTGCAGTCATCAGATTAACCTTCCGACGGCTTTGAAATTTGGTCGCGAAATGGGAATTAGCATGCCGGATAGGATTGACGTCCTTGCTATAGAAGCAATGGATATCCAGACATTAAGTGAGAAATTGACCCCTCTGGTAGAGGCAGCATTGGAACCAGCCATAAATCGAATCCTAAACTGGATCGGTTTTAATGGTGGGAATAGCCTGGCAATCAGGCAAAAAGTCAATGATAAGGAGCAAAAAAATGGAAACAATTGAACCTTTGCTAATATCTCATCCATTTTTTAAAAGCTTCAATGATGCCGAAATCAAACTCATGGTGGGATGCGCCTCCAATGTTGTCTTTAATTCTGATCAATATATTTTCAAAGAGGGTGAGGAGGCTAACACTTTCTATGTCATCCGACATGGTCGTGTGATTGTGGAAGTTTTCTCCCCATGGCAAGGGTCTATTTGCATTCAAACTTGCACCGAGGGTGACGTCGTTGGCTGGTCGTGGCTTATTCCACCATATAAATGGCGTTTTGACGCTAAGGCAACTGAGCAAACCCGGGTCATCGCTCTTGACGGTAAATGCCTTCGTACAAAATGCGAGAAGGATAACGGACTTGGATTTAAAATGATGCAGATATTCACGGAAATCATGGCAGAACGCCTCGACGCCACCAGGCTTCAGCTATTGGATATCTACGGCAGATAAAACCTGATCCAACATTTTTTAAAATTAAATACGTTAATAAAACAGCGGTCTTTTTTAAATCGCTTCCATATAATTGTTAGAAGCAGACCTCTATTACTGAGAAAAATGTAGCGATTCATTATATATATAAATAGAAGATATAACCGCCAACCAAGATAATTATTGCTCCCGATATTCGTTTAGACCAGATCGAAAAATTGGTAGCTCCGCGCGACTTGGCGAAAGATTCCACAAAACCGGTTATTGTTCCGGCCAATACTATTAGGGCGCAGTGAGCAATAGCATATACGAATAGCAGAAATGTGCCATATAGTATTCGCCCTTTGGTGGCGACAAGAGCTAATAGCACCACTAATACAGGTGTTGCACAAGGCGTGGATGCAAGCCCGAATAGCAGCCCCATTAAAAAAGCCCCGAGCAAGCCGCCCGTTTTTACTTTAAGTTTGTCCTTAAATGGGATCCGGATTTCAAATAGGCCTATTAGCGATAGCCCCATTATAACGGCAATTGCTGCAATGGCCCAGAAAAAATATTTGCCGGTTAGTCCCAGAAAAGAGCCAATAAGACCGGCAGCGGCTCCCATTAATGTAAATGTAATTGCAAGGCCCAACGCAAATACCAAAGCATAGCGAAAGGCTTTCTTCTTATCCCCTTGGGAATAGCCACCGACATAGCCAATTACCAGCGGGATTACTGCCAGGACGCAGGGCGAAGCGGCCGAGACTAGGCCACCAGCAAAGACGGCGACAATGGCGAAAGCCGGATTGTTCTGGATAAAGAGCGCCAGGGAATCCACTAAAGCTTTGCCCCCGCTTGTTTCAAATGGATGGTAATAGAGTCAGCCGGGAAAAAGCCGATATGACGAAACACTTCGGTCCCCGATGAGTCAAAGAATATTTGAGTCGGTATCAGGGTAATTTTATGCTTGGTCGCAGCGGCCCGGTCTTCTTTGATATCAATAAAAGAAACTTCAGCCTTGCCCTTAAATTCCTGACGCAGGCTGTCGAGTATTGGAGCCATCGCCTTACAGGGAATGCAGCTTTTGCTGCCGAGATCGAGGATCTGAGGAAGTTTGGCTGTGGATACGCTTTGGGCCTTGATAGCGACCGGCGAAGATTTTTTTGATGCCTTGTCGGTTTTCTCCGAATAACCGAAAGATGCCAAGCATACTACGACTGCAGTTGTTGTTAGAGAAATGAGAATACTCCTTTTCATCATCCCTCCTGCGCCAGTCGGTTGGTGATTATGGTTGTAGCCTCTGCCAATGACGGCACCTTGCCGGATGAAATGACTTTGCCGTCGATAACAATACCCGGCATCATGAGTATCCCGAATTTCATGATTTCGGCCATGGTTTCAACCTTCTCGAACGAATAGTCTGACCCCTCAGTCAGACCGAGATTTTTCGCGGCATCTTTAATAATCTGGGCCGTTTTTTTGCAGTTTGGACAGCCCGTGCCAAGGACCTGGATTTTCATATCTTTATCTCCTTCTAATTTAATCTACGGGAACTTGTTTTATATCAGGATGCACGATGAGCATTTTAATGGCATCTCGGCTGGTGCCCCACTCCAGGCGGTTTACCTCTTTACCATTTTTATCGAAATACACTACAGCCGGCATAATCATGAGATTATAAAGGCTTTCCGCTTCGGGCACCAGGTAGGCGTCAAGCGCTCCATAATTTAAAGAATCATTTTTACCATGAAGCTCTGGGATGCTGTCAATGACCGCTGCCGCAATCTGGCATCTGGCTGCCGTGCAGGAGCAGGCTACAGAGTAGTAAAAGAAGGCCAGAGTCGGCTTGCCCGATTTCAGATCTGCCTGCAGGCGATGAAGGTTCTCAGTTTGTAAATGTATTTTCATTGAATCTAAAGCAGCCGTGCTATCAGGGTTATCAGCCCCACCTGCCAAAGCGCTATGCCCTAATCCACTGTTTATAAACAACGAGGATAAAATTATTAACCAGATACTGCCAAACGCATTTTTCATACATCTTCCTATTTCACGTATCTTACAATATTAAATTAAAAAGATAGCCTACTATTGTTATTCCTACTGCCACAATTCCAACAAATATCAGGATAAGCTGAATCTTAAGCACTTTCCGAAGAATAATCGTCTCGGGCAATGAGAGTCCGATGACCGCCATCATAAAAGCAAGCGTGGTGCCAAGCGGTACCCCTTTTTCTAACAATGCCTGCATGATGGGGATAATTCCGGCGGCATTAGAATACATTGGAACGCCCAATAAGACTGCCAGGGGTACGGTCCACCAGGAGCCTTTAGTCATAAATGATGCCATCAGGTTTTCAGGTACGTAGCCGTGAATGAAAGCGCCAACGGCTATACCGCCCAATACATAAGGCCAGACCTTGCCGACGATTTCCTTGGTGGCGATAGTGCCGATTTCAATTCGGTCCCGCCATGTGTATTTGATTTCGTCCGAATGGCTATCCCCCAGCTTTACCGTATGCACCCATTCCTCAACATAGCGTTCAAGGCGTAGCCGTCCAATGACAAACCCGGATATGATGGCAATAACCAGGCCGGTGGATACATAAATGGCCGCAACCTTTAGGCCGAACATACCCAGTAGCATCACCAAAGCAACTTCATTTATCATGGGAGCGGCAATCAAAAACGATAAGGTGACTCCAAGAGGAACGCCTGTTTCTACAAAGCCGATAAAGAGCGGAACAGCCGAGCAGGAGCAAAAGGGGGTGACTATACCCAAAGCAGAGGCCATGAAATTGCCTGCCAGCTCCCGCCGTCCGACGAGCATCTGGCGGGTACGCTCAGGGGTAAAAAATGAACGGACGACGCCAACTATAAATACCACACCAGCCAAAAGCATTAACACTTTCGGAGCTTCGTAGACAAAGAAAATGAAGGCGCTTCCCAGTCGATTTTCGGGTGATAGGCCCAGAACGGAAACTGATAGCCAAGCGGTCAGAGGCTGCAGATAATAATACAGGATGACCCAAACAACTGCCCCTAAAGCGAGTTTGGAAATAAGCCCCAGTGTTTGCGGCTTTCTTTCGTCTGCGCTTTCCTTTTTAATTTTAGGTTCAGATTCGATAAGCGATTCCTGTGCCATAGGATTAGCTTTCCCTTAATGCCGTCAGCTGTTTTTGAGTCCTCTTGGCGATAACTTTGGTAACACATTTCACGAAATCGAGTACACAGGGCACCTCAAGCTTGTAATAGACCTTGAGGCCATCCTTGCGATCGGAAACCAGTCCCGATTGCTTTAAAATAGACAAATGCTTGGAGATAGTCGAATGATCGGCATCGACCATTTCATTTAGCTCGCACACGCAGCGCTCGCCCCCTGCAAGCATCTCCAGCATATAGAGCCTGGTAGGATGGGCCATGGCTTTTAAAACATCGGCTTTGAGTTCAGCTAATTCGTAATCTTTGGTCATAATATCACCTTCCTATGTGGCAATATAGCCACATAGCTAATTGATGTCAATAATTATCTAAATCAATACTAATTATAAAAAAGCGGAGAATTTTATGAAGATGCGAAGAATATTGGCTTTGGCTGCAATCGCCTTTTAGCCTCGGATGATAAACCTCATTCTGCCGCCGGACAGCAGGCCTGGCAATATCTCTTTTCCCGTCGAGCTAGTAAGCCAGGAAGTGTTTTCTTTAATAGCTGATGATCTTAACAAATCCTATAACGCTCAATTCGATCAAATCGAACGTTTCCGGATAGCCGGTATCATGGCCTATGAAGATCAATCTACATGCTTGATATGCCATGAGAAGATTAAGATCAAGGATGCTGCAACAGGAACCGAAAAACAAATCGGTCTTGTGGCCAATGTCACAAGTTCAGTTCATTATAGATTCTTCAGCTCCAGGCATCCGAATGTTTATGGTTTCAAGCCGATTAAAAATTATGTAACTATTTGTAGGGTATTGACTCAGGCGAAGAGACCGGGATTTGAACCCTGTAATGCCCCTTATGTATCAAGCCTTTACAGGACGTGCCACATATTTGCTACAGAAAATTAAGTCAAAATACTTAGGTGGCGTTTGGTCACAGCTTATAAATTTCCCCCGCAGTGCTATACTCTTTTTTTTCTCAAGAGGTGTGCTTCGGGTTATGAGCCGGATGTAACCCCCTAACCCGGGACAATACCAAACAATATAGTACAACAAGGGCAAACACTTACGCCTTGTCGTTTTTTCCGGTATTGTCCCGTATTACGCGTTTTATGTTAGAAAATTAATAGCAAATAGTAAAATCCTTTGTTTAAAAATGACAAATATTGAGGTTAAAATGAATTTTCGCTTGATAAGTTATGAGCATATGCTTATAATAATTGCAGAGGTAATACATGACAAGACCAAAATGCCCCAGATTGATACAGGGTTTTCCCAGCACTAAATACTTCAAACCGCGCGCAATTCCTCTATCAGAGTTGGAGGAAGTGGCCCTGACTTTTGATGAATTCGAGTCCATCCGGTTGGCTGACCTTGAAGGTTTATATCAGGAGGAGGCTGCCTCCAAAATGAAAATTTCTCGTCCAACATTTGGACGGATAATCGAATCGGCTCACAAGAAAGTCGCTGACGCGCTCATAAATGGCAAGGCGATTAAAATAGAAGGAGGTGTATTTAAAATGCCAAACAAGAGGGTTTTTGTCTGTTCCGATTGCGAGCATAATTGGGAAGAGCCTTTTGGAACTGGCAGACCTGAGGCTTGTCCGAAATGTGGAAGCGCCAATCTGCACCGATCCGATGCTGATCGAGGATGTCAGGATGCTGGCGGCGGTAGTCGTGGTATGGGTTGCCGAAGGCGTCAGGGTAGATCTGCAATATCAAAAAAGGAGACAACATGAAAATAGCAGTAGCTTCAGATGATGAAATTTCCATAGCTTCGCATTTCGGAAGATGCGGGGGGTTTATTATTTTTGAAAAAGAAAACGATGGCGTGAGAAAACTTGAATACCGAACCAATAGTTTTGGGCATCATCAACATGGTCAACATAATCATGAGCATGAAGAAGGTCAACATCAGCATGGAGAGGGTCACCATAGCCACGATGGGTTTATCGGGGCTCTGAGTGACTGCCAGGTTATCATTTGCCGCGGTATGGGAAGAAGGGCAGTGATTGATTTGGCGGCAAATGGAATCAAACCAGCAATCATAAGCGCTGACATTTCTGCACAGGAAGCCGCCGCCATGTATGCTCGTGGCCAATTGGATTCATCCGGCGAGTCGTCGTGCTGTTCCCATTAGCATAGAATTTTAGGTAATTTTTCGGAGGAGAGTGAAGTATACTATCATTATCAACGACCAGCCATATGGCAGCGAGAAACCATACAATGCGCTAAGGCTTGCGATTTCCTTTTCAAATAGGCCCAATACTGAGCTTCGTGTCTTCCTTATGGCCGACGCTGTCTCTTGCGCCAAGTCGGGGCAAGAGACCCCGTCTGGCTATTATAATCTTGCAAGAATGTTAAAATCGCTAACCTCTAAAAATATCTCCATCAGCGCTTGCGGCTCATGTATGGATGCCAGGGGCTTAAAGCCCGAGGACCTTTTTGAAGGCGTACATAAAAGTAATATGGACGAATTGACCGATTGGACAATATGGGCAGATAAGGTTATTACATTTTAGACTGCGAGGCATAGATGAAAGCTAAATACGCAAAAGATAGCGCATACTGCACGATCTACAGAACTAAGGAGCATTAATGGCTAAAGCAGCAATTCTTTACTGCAAGAAAATAAAGGATCAATAGTGCATCGCCTGCGCGAAATGCTTCAAGGGTATCCAGGAGAAAAACGGCGAATTCTCCCGCTATGAAACGATTGAACTGGTGGCCATGACGGACTGCGGCGATTGCCCTGGCCTGGTAGTCCCCAGAGTTAAACTTTTAACAGAAATAACTGGCGGCTTGAATAGACCATTGGAGGTTCTTTATTTGGGGACATGCATCAAACTTGCTATGGATTCGGCTCAATGTCCCATTGAGTATGAGGATTTAAAAATTACTATAGAGAAGAAATTTAATATCCAGATAGTTTTAGGTACTCATTCCTACTAACCTTGAAATGAAAGAGCTTTATTTACCGTAAATATTCAAAAGTTGAAACCTGGTAGCATCCAAGCGTTCTGCCATGATTTTCCGCACGATGCTGCGTCGGCCATTAGGAATACTTTCACTTCGCACTCCGCCTGCTTTGACATCGATATTGTCAGCCTAAGACCATTATATGATCGTTTAGTCCCGTATGGTGGATCGTTCATTATTACCAGTATCTTCATCACTTCTCCCATCGCATTGTTATGTGATAAATCCATTGGCGATTCAAAAAAACTTGATCAAAGAAATAATTCTAAGAATGATTTCCTTCTTGCACTAATTGCCCGTCGTGGATCTCATAAATTCTATCAAACCCCTCGATCATTCTGGAATCGTGCGTGACAACCATAATGGCGGAATTATTTTCCTGAGCCAGCTTCTTTAGCAAATCCATTACGTTTTTCCCATTGGCGGTATCAAGAGCTGCGGTGGGTTCGTCAGCGAGTATTACCTTTGGCCGGTTTGCCAGAGCCCTTGCTATGGCTACTCGCTGAGCCTCGCCACCTGAAAGTTCGGATGGGTAGCTGTTCTTGACACGCCCCAGCAAGAGTTTTTCAAGCAACTCAGCCGCTCTATTGCGCGCTTCTTTACCCTTAACGCCGTTTAAGCTAAGTGAAATCATCACATTTTCCATAGCAGTCAGAAATGGTATTAGATTGTAGGCTTGGAAAATAAATCCCAGTTTTTCCCGGCGTATTCGTTTCATGTCAATGCCCGGAATCCAGCCATCGCTAGCCACCGTCATACCGTCGATGATCACCTTTCCTTTTGAAGGTTCATTGATCAATCCTATCGTTGTGAGCATGGTCGTCTTTCCTGATCCCGATGGGCCGATTACCGCCGCCAACTCACCCGGCGACACGCTCAAAGTCGCATCCGAGAGTGCTGTCACTTCCGTATGCCCTTTACCGTATTTCTTTGTAAGGTTTTCTACCTGGATAGCATACATTGACCTCATCCTCCCAAAGCATGAGATGAATCAACTTTCATGGCCTTTCGAACCCCGAGCAGGCTTGAAAGTACACAGATAACCATGATAATGACAAAAAGAGCGGCCAGATCGAAAGTGACCAATTCCACTCGCCGAGGGAATTTATCGTATGTAAGGCTGATGATTACGTATCCTATAATATAAGCAATCAGCCCGATCAATAAGGATTGCTGAAGTACGAGGCCGGCGACCACTCTATTGGGCGAACCGATTAACTTAAGTGTAGCGATCACCCGTATTTTTTCCATTGTCATGGTGTAAATTATCAAGGTAATGATAACGGCCGAGATAATCAGAAGGATGCTCCGAAATAGTGATAATTGCATTTTGGATTTTTGAATCATGCCAGCGGTGAGTATCTTTTCCTGCTCAGCGGTTGAGATGGCACGGTAATGATTCCAACGATGAATGGTCTCTTGCACGTGTTTTATATCAGCTCCGGGCGCCAATTTGGCTGCCACCGTATTGACAATATGTGTCGATCCGGCAATCTCAGTCACAAGCGGAACAAATTGGACTATCTGGGCTGGCGAAAGAACGCTGACTTTGGATATTTTATCTGCAATTCTGTCTCTATTGTTTCGAATGGCATTGTTATCGTCTTTGAACTGGATGTCCTGGGCGTCAGCCAGGCTTACATAAGCATAGGGGTCCCCGGAAACAGAATTCATTCCCTTGGTGATTCCCACTACGGTGTAGTCATTTAATCCGAGCCTGATCGTTTCGCCAAGGGGCATCTTCATGCTCTTATCAACAACCATTTCGTAATGCTTCTGATTAATATTGCGTCCGGCAATAATCAGGGGCGGGCCACCAAGCCCGTCCAGCTTGTAGCCAACCAGGAAAAATCGCAATGGCTTTCCAAATCGGGTGATCTGCATATTTTGAAATGACAATCCCGAGGCTTGGGCGATTCCAGGGACCGCCGCAATTCGGTATTCGGCATCTTCGGGAAGACGAGATGCCGCCGCAAACGGGCCTTCGGTGTTCTCTTGAACTACCCAGAGGTCTGCACCAGTGGATTTTAAGGCAACGGTTGCATCGGCTATAAGGCCGCGATAAATCCCTCCCATACTCATGACAACCGCAATGAGAAGTCCGAGGCCGAAACTGGTCTGTATAAAGCGCCCTTTATGATAAAGTATATCTCGAATGGCCAAATTCATTTTTTCACCTTCACTCGCATGCCATCCTTAAACGTGGCCATAATCGGGGAAGGAGCGAGAGCAACAGATGACTTATCGTCTATTCCAGATACAACCTCGACAAAACCGGTCCGATCCTCAATTCCCGCGACAATGTCTGTGGTCTTGAGTTTACCGTCCTTAATAATCCAAACATTTCGTTGCTTGCCCTTGGATACCACCACCCCCGCAGGCAGTGCCGTTACATCTTTTTTCGTAACCGTGGTGATATAGGCCTCAGCCTGTTCTCCAATTCGAAATGGGGGTAAGGGAGGATCAAAGGCAACATCCACCTCAAGCTCTTCAGTTACTCTGTCGCTTTCAAGTCCAATCCTGGCTACATGACCCTTAAACATCTTTTTCGGTGAAGAACGGAGATATATAGCCGCGGGTTGTCCTAGCGCCAAGTCCCGGCACTGAGATTCATCGATAAATGCCGTGACCCAGACTAAGGAGGGATCGGCGATTCGAAAAATTGGAAGACCGGGAGCCACTGTAGCACCTTTTTCCAGGTTTCTAGAGATGACAATCCCATCAACAGGTGCTGCAACTATCATGTCATTTTTACGGGTTTCGGCAAATGACAGGTTGGCCAACGATGCCTGTTGGTCTTTACCGGCGACATCAATAGCGGCAGCGGATCGTTCAACTTCCTTTTGAGCCACTGCCAATAATGCCGCCTGCTCATCTACAGCTTGCTGGGAAATAAGGTTTTTATCTCCCATTGCTTTGATCCGAGCATAATTCTTTTCCGCCAATTCCAGATTAGCCTGCGCCTTTTGATTATCAGCATTTCCGACCACAAGAACTGCTTCTGCTTTCTTAACACCGGCGTCGGCTTCCAAAACCTGTTGCCGATAATCTTCAGCCTCAAGTTGTGCCAGGATTTGTTCGCTTTTGACGGTATCGCCTTGATCGGCAAAAAGCATTTCAATTCGGCCGGTAACCTTACTTGAGACCGGCACGACCACCTTGGCCTCGACAGTGCCATTGCCGTATACCTGGGCGACCAAATCCCTTTTTATAACATTTGTTGATTGGATGCTCAACGGGGCCATAATGGTGAGGTTGAGAATTATCATCAATCCCGCTATCGCCGCAAGCCAAATCAAGGGCTTTCGATATTTGATTGGAATCCCTAAATTAATCATTTATTTTTCCTTTAATACCATTATCGTTATGTTCAAGATCACGGGAATTTTTATCGCCATGCGTTTTAGGCAGCGCCTCGATTAGATACGGCAGACATTCCAATAATTTATCAGCCGTTTCTACTGATAGCTCAGAAATGATTGAACTGAAAGTCGACAGGCTCTCACGGTTAATCATTTGAGCCTGACGCTTGCCTTTTTCCGTCAATTGGAGATTGTAAGCCCGACCGTCGGCCTGACTTCGAGTTCGATTAATTTGCCCGCGTCTTTTTAGCCTTTGCACCAATCTTGTTGTCGCGCTCTTGGAAAGACCAAGCCGCCGGGACAGGTCCATTTGATCGATATTGGGATTGTTCAATAGCTCCATAAGTGCATGGGCGTCAGATACGCTGATTGCCAAACCGCAGGGAGTACGCGTCTGATCAAGCAATCCGAATCGATGGATAAAAGCCTGAACCATCACTCGCAGTGCTTCCGGGTTTGGCTTTTTAGTCATTCTCAAATTCCTTCCGTTCGTTTTCCAGCTTCAAATTTAAACGCAATATAATACATTTAGTTGCACTTGCAACTATATTTTTAGAATAATGATATTAATTGAAAATGAATTCTTAATAAGGATCTTTTATTGTGAAATTAAGGGCGATAATCCGAAACTATTTTAATATGTTACGGCATAGATTTTTTAATAATAAATAATTGAGCCGTAAATATTAAATATGCAGAACTTCAACGGACATATTTTGAAGAAATTATCTAAATAAGGAAAGCGATAATAGCGCTCATCCGAGCATGATTCAGATGGTGCTTCTGCGGATAATCCTTTGTGACAGAAACGCTTCCATTGCTCACGCGACATTGATGACATCATCAAACAATAATTTATCCTTGCGATCAATATTCGGGTTTGGGACCCGATGGTCACCAACATTGTTTTTATTAAAAATGGGCTGAAATTCATCCCACTTTCGTTCCCCCGTCAATAAGTCTATGTCCCGTATGCTGAAAATGAGATTCAATTCCGCCCGCCTCCACCAAAATTCACCAAAATGTGAATGATTATTCCCTCATTTTCCATCGCGCCATATGGCAAATTCTCGTATATTTCCCTGCAAACAGATTTATGTAGGAGAAACTCAATGACTACCGATAACTGGAACAATCACGCCGCCATCGCAATCACGGTCACCGATGCTAATGGCATAATTACCGAAATGAATCCCGCCTCGGTCTCTACTTTCGCGGCTGACGGCGGCAGCGCCTTGATCGGCAGCGATGTCCTGGTCTGCCATCCCGAACCATCCCGGTCTAAATTGGCCTCGATGTATAAATCGCGCCAGCCAAATCATTATACGATTAGGAAAAACGGACAAAAGAAAATCATCCATCAAATACCGCTGTTCGAAACGGGGAAGTTTCAGGGTTATGTGGAAATTTCAATTCCGATCCCCGATCAACTGCCGCATTTCGATCGCGACTGATAAGGTGCGGAACATATTTAACGCCAGCTATGATCCGCCATCAATATCGCCGTTGGACGATAAAAATTGCCTTCTTATCCCTACCAATTCAGCATAAAATAACCCGATATCGGGTATCTCTTAATACTTTGTCATTCTTCAGTATCAATTATATCAATCTAAATAACTACTCTGTTCACAATCGATTTGGCCGCAAAAATGTTGTCTGCCCCTATTCATCTTCAGATATATTTCCACCGGAAGGGAACTCCAAATTACTTGTCGCCGTTAAGGTAAACAAATTATTTATGGTTACAATGATTATTCGATGCTTTTTCGCAGGAGTGTTGTTTAAAATCAAATATATCAATTATAGGAGCATTTACGGGCTAAACCTTTAAGTGCAATCCGACGAGCAACGCGTCTTATTAATAAATAGGGGGGAGACTTATGCGTAAAATGCTTTTAACTGCACTAACGATGTTGGCCGTTTCTTCAACAAGCGGCGCTGGCGCAGATCACTATCAATAATAATTTTCAGCCGGTACCCGGCACGGTTCTTCAGAGCCGTGGCGATGCTCAAGCCGATAGTGCGCTTTTTTATTTCGCCTCCAACGGTAACGGCGGGCCTTTGACTTGGGACTTTTCGAATCGGGTATATGGAGGGAATTTCGCTGTGACTGTAATTGAACTCAGTACTTCACCATCCCTCGATAGTTTTCCGAACGCCAATCTTGTATTTAAGGCAATTTTAGGAACGGATACCAGTTGGATATTCTACCAATCCAATTCAAGCGTATATACCGGCGAGGGAAATGTCAGCCGTGCGCCAAACGGAGGGTCCATCGTAGTCTATAGAAACAACGCCCCCGATTGGACTTTCCCCATCGCTTACGGCAATTCGTGGACCGGATATCATCATTGGACTCTGCATAGCGGACTATTTCATACCAATATTCTCGATACGACCTATTATTCCGCTAACGCCTGGGGAACTGCGCGCTACAATACCAATTCGGTTTCATGCCTGCGCGTTATGTCTCACGAAAGGATGACTTTCAATACCTACGACAGCCTGAACAATCTGCTTTTTTCATCTACATCCGATAATTATACGGCAAATTTCATTGGAGCGGGCTTTAATACGCTGGTTGGCGTATCTAAGGAAGTGTCTTCTAATACGGTAAACTATAGCAGTGATGCCTCGGCCGAATTCCTGGGCCAGCAAACCCCGGTGGCTGAAAATGGCTCTTTGCCAAACGATTTCAGCATAGCCCAAAACTACCCCAATCCATTCAACCCAACTACGGCAATCCAATACAACCTACCGATAAACTCCGACGTCAATTTGACCGTATATGATATCCAGGGGCGAAGAATTGAAACTCTCGTAGACGATAACCAGTCGGCCGGCAATCACATTGTGATTTGGAACGCCGCCGACAAACCATCAGGTGTGTACTTCTATAATATTAGAGCCGGGGATTTCTCAGAAACAAAACGGATGACTTTGGTTAAATAATGGCAATCAACCAAAATGTGTACATATCCTTGATAATGGATAAGTGGCGATAATTGGGGTGGAACTATCCACCCCTTTCGTAAAATGGAGACTAAAAATGGATCGCTTTTTTTACGCAATCTATATCAAAACAACTTCGGAGAAACTCTGGAAGGCACTGACCGACCCGGAATTCACCGAAAAATATTGGTGGGGCCGTCGCTTGGCAACGGATTGGAAAGTTGGCTCGGAAATTAAAGCGCTCTACGACGGAAATAAAATCGATTGGCTGGGCAAAGTGCTAATATATCAGCCCCTTACGAAACTTTCCTATACATTTCACTTGGAAGGAAAGCCGGCTATATCGAAAGATGCCCCTTCGATTGTAACTATGGAAATCGCGCCAGCCGGGAAATTCGTAGTAAGGCTAACTGTCACTCATGAAAACCTCAGCGCTAACGCCCTTGAGGATGTTGGCGAGGGTTGGCCGCAGCTCCTGAACAGCATGAAAAGCCTGTTGGAATCTGGGGAGGCGCTGGAATACGATTGACAATATTAATAAAATAATAAAAAGGGGAGCATGATTATGACAAACGCAGGGGATACCTTAAAGAATTTTTACGCGGCCGTTATAAATAGGGATCTCACTACTGCCCGCAGATACTTAAGCGACGATCTTATATTTGTTGGCCTTTTTGAAACATATCGTAACGCCGATCAATATCTCACAGCCCTAACAGGCCTGTTATCAGTCACCACGCGGCTGGATATTAAAGTAATAATTGCCGAGGGCAATAATGCGGCTGTCTTTTTCGAGTTGGTAACCAAGGCCCCGGCGGAGGCAACCACGCTGGTTGCTGAATGGCATCAGATAAATAACGGCAAGATCGTGCACGTCGAGTCGGCATTCGATGGTCGGCCGTTTGCCGCCATGTTCGCCGGCGCAAATCGATCCTGAAATCTTATCAGTTGCAGCATCTTGATGCCCTGAGCGCCCGGACTTTCAAAAATGCCTTGAACCTGGCCGAGAACTCCGGCCTTCTAATGCGCAAAATCGATTGCAGTGAAATAATCAGGATATTAATTTATCCTTATGAACCATAAAATGCCTCGTAATGGCAGAGCACTCTCATCGCCGCTCGAAATACGTGAAGAATCCTTATCATTCCTCGATATGTATTGTCAGATATCAATTGCCTTCAATGTTTCGAGTATTTTATTTCCCCCCAATGCGGATTGTAATTTGAGCAGCCTGCTGCAAAGTGAACGCAAATTGGAAACCTCATATCTCAAAAACTACGATCAATTACCGGGAAATAGCCCGTCCGATTGGCCTAAAAGATTTGACATGACAGAGTGGTTATTATTTTCAGTGCGGATCGGAAATAAGGCCGTTGGGGCAGCGGCGATTGCCTCTTAAAGCGGATGACCTCATTATTCTCGACAAGCCCGCTAATCAGGCTGTCGTATGGGATATCCGAATCTCGCCGGAATGGCGGGGAAAAGGTATTGGGTCAATTCTTCTCGATAAATGTGAACAATGGGCTAAAGCAAAAAATAATATCGCTATAATAATCGAAACTCAAAATACCAACGTACCGGCATGCAGGTTCTATGCTAATCATGGCTATGAATTAGCGTTTGTTCGGCCTGACGCCTACCCGGATTTGCCTTACGAAATTCAGCTTTTATGGCGAAAAAGCCTATTATAATTATCCAGATAGATTTTTTACAATTTTAAATAAGCCCGTTTATGCTTTCTCTCTGATCGGTTCATAATAGAGCATTACATTTCCCGAACGAAACGTCCTGGTTTTGATTAGCTTTAATTTAAGCGGGCCGTTTATTCCGCTAAACAGCGGATTGCCTTTACCCAATACCACCGGATTTACCATTATTCGAAACTCGTCTATCAAACCGTCTTGAATCAGTGTCAATGCAAAATTCGAGCTTCCAAATATTACCAGGTCTTTGCCCGCTTGTCGTTTCAGTTTTGAAATCTCCTCCGCAATATTATCCTTCACTAACGTGGTATTATTCCAATCGGCCTTATTCAGTGTTTTTGAAAATACGATCTTAGGCAATTTATTCATTTTGCCAGCCACGATAGGATCGTCCTTTATCGCTTCCGAAGTTGGCCAGTAGGCCGCCATTAGCTGGTATGTTACCCTGCCAAATAAAAGCATGTCTACCGAGTCCAGAAATTCAATCGCAAAATCATTAAACTCGGCATCTACATTATGCCAGTCAATCTCTCCGTTTGGCCCCTCGAAAAAGCCATCGAGAGATATAAGCATTTCAAATATTACTTTTCTCATCGCAATTTGTCTCGCATCGCTAATCACACCCCGGGCAAATGATGCTTTCCTAAAGAGCGTCAATGCCCGGAGTTTAACGTAATTCAGCCCCCAAATAATCTCAGCCGTCTATCTATTGCGGTACTGCTACCAGGGCTTTGGCCGACACAAATTCCTGCTCTGTCTCGATAGAAATCTCCGGCCTGTGAACGCCCGCCACAAGCATGTAAATCGCAGGAACTACGAATAATGTAAATGCCGTGCCGATAATCATTCCGCTTACCAGCGTAATACCGATACTATTTCGCGCCCCGGCGCCGGGACCATGTGCAAAGACCAACGGTAAATGGCCGACCACTGTAGCTGCCGTGGTCATCAGAATCGGACGCAATCTTGTTCCGGCTGCTTCAATGACTGCCTGAATTTTATTTCTGCCCGTGGCCTGAAGTTGATTGGCAAACTGGACTATTAATATTCCATTTTTCGATACCAGCCCAACCAGCGTTATCAGTCCGACCTGGCTATAAATGTTAAGAGTAGTAAATCCGAGGAACATAAACATCATAGCGCCGGATATCGCCAACGGAACCGATCCCGCCAGAATCACGAACGGATCGCGAAAACTCTCGAATTGTGCCGCCAGCACGAGGAATATCAGAATAGCCGAAAGCAGGAAAATGCCGAGAAACTTACTGCCCTCAACACGCAGTTGCCGCGATTCCCCCGCATAATCGATAGTGTAACCGCGTGGAAGTATCTGCTTTGCCTGATCTTCAAGAAAGCTCAACGCTTTATCGAGCGAAACCCCCGGAGGAATCACCCCCTGGATACGCACCGCGTTTAGCTGCTGAAATCGCTTCAGTTCGCGAGGCTGAGTCGAGGATTGCAGAGTGGCGAAAGTAGACAGCGGCACCAGATGTCCCGCCGGCCCCGTCACATAAATCCCCTCGAGTTGATCAGGTGTTAAACGCTGGCTTCGCTCAACCTGAGGTATAACCTTATAACTCCGGCCCTGGAAACTAAACCGATTTACATAATTCCCGCTTAAGAGCGTGGAAAGATCGCGGCCCGCCTGACTCATATCCACTCCCAGGGAGCGCATCTTGTCACGATCGAATATCACCTCTGCTTGTGGCTGATCGAATTTAAGGTCGGCGTCAGCATACATGAACATGCCGCTGCCGTATGCTTTCATCACCAACTGATTCGCGAACTGAATAAGCTGTTCGGGTTCAGCCGTAGACGCTATTACCAGGTCTATCGGGAAATCTCCACCGCCCGGAAGCGCCGGGGGAATCAACGAGATCACCCGAACACCCGCAATTTTCGAAACACCTCTGGCCACGTCCAGTTGTATCTGTTTTGTAGATTTAGTCCGTTCGCTCCAAGGCTTGGTGACCAGCCCATTAAAGCCGCCGGTGGGAAATGTCACCTGGAATGTATTTTTATATTCGGGCAGCGATTGATAAACCTGATTTACTTTATCAGTGAAAAGCCTGGTCTGATCCAGCGTTGAATTCGGCGATGCCTGCACGATACCGAACACCACGCTTTGATCTTCAGCAGGCGCCAACTCGCGCTGAGCAAACATATAAAACGGTATCATTAATAAAGCCACAATACCCCAAAGGACATAAACCACCGGACGGTACGCCAGAATGCGGGTTAGTACTCGCATATACAGGCTGCGAACTGCCTCAAAATGCCTGTTGATCATGCCCGCAAAACCGCGCTCGGTGTCTCCCGCTCGAAGAAACCTTGAGCCCATCATAGGGGAGAGCGTCAGAGCTACGACACCCGATATTATCACTGCTCCTGCCAACGTAAACGCGAACTCCCGAAAGAGCGAACCGGTTAATCCGCCTTGAATTCCTATTGGCATATACACCGCCGCTAGCGTGATAGTCATCGCGATTATCGGGCCCACCAGCTCCCGGGCCGCCAGAACTGCAGCCTGAACCGGACGTTGTCCCAGATGTATATGCCGTTCGATATTTTCAACCATCACTATAGCGTCATCTACAACCAACCCCACCGACAGCACTATAGCGAGAAGTGTGAGCAGGTTAATGGTAAATCCGGCGATAAACATTAAGAACACGGCCCCTATCAGAGAAACCGGGATTGCTATCACCGGAATTATCATTCCCCTGATAGAGCCCAGGAATAGGAAGATTACAATGATTACGATAAGCAATGTTTCCGATAGCGTTTTGAGTACCTCTCCGATGGCGTCTTTGATGTACTCGGTCGAATCATAGGGGATACCTACAGTCATGCCGTTCGGCAGTTGAGACTGGATTTCCGGAATGACCTCACGCACACGCTTGATAACATCGAGCGTATTTGCTGTCGGAAGTACCCAGATGCCCATAAACGTCGCGCCTTGTCCGTTGAAACGTACATCCTGGTTGTAATCTTCGGCGCCTAATACGACATCCGCAATTTCCCCGAGTCGCACTACTACTCCGTTATCCTCCTTGACCACCATTTGACGAAACTCTTCAGGTGTTTGGATATCGGTGTTGGCCACGAGATTTACGGACACCATTGATCCCTTGGTGGATCCCAGTGCCGAAAGGTAATTGTTTTTGGCCAAGGCATCCTGCACCTGTGACGGTGATATATTCAGGGCCGCCATCCTATCCGGCTTGAGCCATACACGCATCGCAAATGTGCGGCCGCCCAGAATATCGGCTCTCTGCACGCCGCTAACCGCCGAGAGTTTTGGCTGCACCACGCGCGTTAGGTATTCCGTAATCTGATTTTGATCGAACGTTTGTGACGCAAATCCGATATACATGGCCGCAAATTGATGTTCGGCCGTTTCAAGCTCAATAATTGATGCTTGAGCGTCCGGGGGGAGATCATTTCGGACTTGTGCTACCTTAGCTTGAATTTGGGTCAGTGCCGCATTGGTATCATAATTAAGTTTTAGATGGACCGTTATAGTGCTCATGCTCTGTGAGCTGGACGATTCCATGTAATCGATTCCATCCATGTTCGCGATCACTCTCTCCAGCGGCGTAGTGATAAATCCGCGCACCAGATCAGCGTTAGCGCCAACGTAAGTCGTCGTTACCGTAATGACCGCTAAATCGCTTTTGGGGTATTGCCGTACATTAAGAGATCGAATCGCCTGGAGCCCGGCGATCAGTATAATCAGATTAATGACTATGGCCAGGACCGGGCGACGAATGAAAAGATCCGTAAGTTTCATTAGTTCTCCTCGGGTTTTGGCGTGGGATTATTGGACGGTTGAATTTCATTATTGACTACAACAGCCGCTCCGCTGCGAAGCCTGAATACGCCGGAGGTTACCACCTCTTCACCAATTCTAACTCCATTTTCAATTGACACTTGATCGCCTCGCGCGCTGCCGAGCCTGACCAACTGCTGCTTGACTCCTTTATATGTCTCGCCGTTTGGCGCTTTTAAATCATCAACGATATAAACGAAATCCCCGTATGGGGTGTAAGCGATCGATGATGCCGGCACCGCTATCACGGGATTGCTTTTGCCTACCAGCACGCTCGCCTTCACAAACATTCCGGGGAACAGCTTGCCATCGTGGTTGGGAAGAGTTGCCCGAATATTAATATTGCGCGTTGATTGATCGACGACTGAATTGATCGCCGTAATTTGCCCTTTTGCTGCTATCCCGGATGTGCCCTCAAGAGCAACCTCCAGTTGATCGCCCACATGCACGTCCGCCATCTCTTGTTGAGGTATCGCGAAATCGACATATACCGGGTCCAATGCCTGCAACGGCACAATCGCCTGGCCGGCAGTTACATATTGACCCAGATTTATCTGACGTATACCAAGTATTCCATCGAACGGCGCCCGAATCGTCTTGCGTTCGATAGTAGCCTGAATCTCATTTACGCCGGCATCGGCCTGTTCGGTTTCAGCCTTGACCTGATCCACATCCGCCTGGGCAATTAAATTTTTGTCCCGAAGCCCGTTCGCTCGGTCGAGATTCAAATGCATCAGTTTCTGTTGGGCCACCGCTCCGGCCAGTTGCGCTTCTTCCTGCTTGGTATCGAGATGTACGAGCACGTCGCCCGTTTTTACCCGCTTGCCGGATTCGAAATTTATTGCCGCTACAATACCCGGCAGATCGGCGCTGACAACCACGCCCTGCGCCGCCGTCACAGTTCCGATTGACTTCAACATCGTCTGCCACTCATTTTGGGCCGCTACCACTGTGGTTACGGCTTCCGGCGGAGGTTTGTATGATGAATTTTGGGCGATTGCGGTTTTGATCTGGTGATATTTCGTGAATCCTAATGCGCCTATAAAAACCAGGACACATATCAGCATTATGATCATTCTCTTTATCATGGATTGTACTCCTTAACCCTAATTGATATTGCTATTCATTATCAAATACCAAAAACCTGGATTTATTTTACGTTATGTTTTTACCCTATATGCGGTAAGCGATTTACCTCACTGTGAACTGTTGTTATGTTAATGAACAAGAGGGGTTTATGAGCCGGGCTGCCATATAGTAATTATCCGCAAATCCCACTCTTTCTCAAGCTTTTCGCCTTAAATATTAAAAACCCCTCCCGAAACTACCATTACCGAAGTTTCCCTTACGAAACCTCTCTTGAAAAAAACTGAATTATGCCCAAGTAAAGTTCCCTGGTATAGCTAATTTCTGCGTTAAGCATTTCATTTGGCCGGGATCCATGGTTCCCTCAATCTTGATACCATATTTATGTTATCTGAAATATGCTAAAATCCAAAGAAAGCCTGTATCCGATATAATCTCCAAAACTCGGCTGCTGTCGGCGCCCGCCCTTCAAGTTCCTTGTTTTCGCTTCGATTACTTGAACATGATGCTCTATATCATAATAACAAGTTTCGCTAAAAGGAACCGGGTAACCCCTGGTGTTACATGAGTCTCATCTGGCCGCCGATAATGACGGTCCATAATTCTATCCGATACTTATAATTACCATTATTCTGCCGATATATAACACAGGAAAAATCCTTCTAAGTAAATCCCCTTCTGTATTGGGAGTTGAGGGAATTTAAGATCGAAAATCTTAATTGTAACATTCAATAATTAAAGACAAACATGGAGGAGTATGAAAACTGTTACCAATCTTAAGTCTAAAGGCCTGCAATCCTGGATTGCGATCGGTCTTTTATTATTTGTGTTGTTGTCATTCCGACCGGCGATGGCACTTACGAATTATATCTTCTTCTCCGTCAACGGAGATTCTTCGAGAACCTCTATGACGCAGGGTGAATTGGTAAGCTGGGGGTCAAATTGCGCCGTTGGCGCCACGATAACCTGGGAGATATGGATCGATCTGAACGGCAATTCGATAATCGAACCTTCCTCCGATAGGATGCTGGCTACGTTTAATATTGCTGATGGCGATACTCTTTCAAACGGCCCTCCGCCGGACATCAATCCTGTTCCGGATGGCTGGTACGTTTCTCCGCCTATGCTGCTTGGAGTTGCTCCGGGAAATTACGTATTCAAGGCCACCGACCAATCCGATGCCACCTCGGCACAAAGAGCCTTGTATTGCAATCCGCTATTGTCACCCCCCAATATGTTTCGCGGCCAGATAACCGTTACGGGGCATCCTGCCCCCGACCCGGTTCTGCACAATGTTTGGATCGAAGGCAAGCCTCAGGGCGACGAATCCCAGTTATGGGGCGCTCTTACCAATGACAGCGGATTCTATCAGATGAATATTGGTGATGCTGGCACTGGACTTCTGTTCCAGATTAAACCCTCTGATATTCCGGGTTATGTAACGCCCGCCGATCAAATGAGAACCGCTAACGGTATCATTGACGGTGTCAATTTTGCCTATTCCGCCCCGACAGACAGCATATACGGCGAAATCAGGGATCAGAATGACGCCCTGCTCATCAGACCTATGTATGTTTACTGCTATCCCAGAAATGGCGGCAATGGCAGGGAAATTCAAATACTCGATGGTACTTACAAGTTTTATGTTGGACCCTCGCAATACGGAATATGGAATATCGGAATTAATCCGGGCGATCTAAATCCTGACTACCTGTATCCGAATAGCTATGAGTTCGATAATACCGTGATTCATAGCCTTCGTCATGATTTCGTTTGTTACTCCAGCGATACCGTAATTTATGCCAGGGTGACCGAAAATGGTAATAACCCCAGTCACGAGTACATGGTTCAGGCCCAATCAAATAGTCTTCAATGCGGGACAAATTCTATCAGCGGACATGGGACTTGCCAATCTGGTAACACTATATATTTCCTCGATGGATCCAACGGGATGGAATGTTAGTATCTCAAATTGGGACGACCGTTATCCGATCCCGCCCGGATATGTGCTTGATGGCCTTGGTCAATATTGGAATCGCCATCCGGGAGACACCATCAATCTCAATTTCATTTACGGAAAAATGATTCGGGATACCGTCACCATTGACCCCGGTGACCCTCCCGTGTTCTGGAATAACGTCGGGGTTAACTTGTACCGCGAGGGTTCCGGATTTAATACTCAATGCGATAATAATGGCGTTTTTACAATCTATGCCGATACCGGATACTATTCTCTGGGTACCTATTATCAGGGCTATCAGTCCAAACCGCAATTCCGAAATGTGCATGTTACCGATGATACCACCGGAGGCCTTGGGTTTGTTCTAAATTGGTCACATTGTAATGTAACAGGAACCCTGATCAACGTCCCGTTGCCGCTTCCGTATTCTCCTTTCGTTAACGCCCATACTGAAAATAATAACAACGGTTACACCAACTGGACTAATGTCGATTCTATAACCGGTACTTACTCGCTATGGCTTTGTGACGGTGATTGGACTCTTGATACGCCGTATATTCCCGGTCTTCTTCAGCCCCAGCCCCAGACCGTGACTATCTCAGAAATGCCCGATAGCGCCAGGGTCGTTAATTTTATTTACGTAGATCCAAGCGGTATCGCAGACCCAAACCAATCGATTCCGTCTAAATTCACCTTGCTTCAGAACTATCCGAATCCGTTCAACGCCCAAACTACTATCGGTTATGGCCTTCCGCAGGAAGCGCTGACGACCATCGAGATCTTCGATCTGTTGGGACGGAAAATCGTAACCTTGTTGAATGAAGAGCAGCAGTCCGGTTATTACCAGATTACCTGGAACGCCGGGGATCGTCCCTCGGGCGTTTACTTCTACCGCATCACCGCTGGAAATTTCGTAGAAACCAGAAGAATGCTTCTGATTAAATAATAATGATCCAATTCTTGATACTACTAAGTCAAAAGGGAGCCTGATCCAGGCTCCCTTTCTAATTGGATTCTCTATTTTTAGGATATTTAGCATTACCTGCTTAATGCAGAAGGTTTCGTACCTTGGCTTCAAGCTCGCCAAGGTCTGGCTGCTTAACAAGATAATCGCTGGCCAGCCACGAAGTAAAATCATTCCTGTATTGCTCGTATGCGGAACTGATTATTATCGGAGTCTGGGAATATATGGCATTTTCTTTGATTTTTTCCATCAAATTTAGCCCGCTCATATCCGGCAATTCGACATCGAGGATAAATAAATCAGCCGGTTGCCCGGATGATACGAACTGCAAAGCTTCATGCCCGTTGGAATAAGTGTCTACGTCATATCCTTCTTTACTTAGAAAGAACTTGTATACCTTCATAAGGTTTACATCGTCGTCTACTAAAACTATCTTTTTCATCCTTACCCCCGCGACTATCCACATACCGTTTATACGCTCTATTTTATAATCCGATTCTCTGGATCGGGAATGTATTTATATTCTATTATCGAAATAGGTTTGGCCGTTATGCAGTATCATAGCTCTACGTTTATGAAGTTTATCGCCGGTATAATACCGAATATCTAATCATTATCTGCATTAACCTTGATTTTTAATTTAATATTGTTAGATTTTCCTTTGTGGAAAGCCGCAAAAAATATGTTATCATTTTGGCGGCCATGGTGCCGGTCACCCTTTTTCTTCATTTCTATAGCGAAATATTGGTAACGACTACGGCGCAGTCTAATCTCATGCGTCACGTGTTGGCCGATCTCTGTTATATCCCCATCGTTCTGGCCGCCATCTGGTTTGGGCTTCGAGGCGCTGTTATTACCACTACATGTATTGCCGCTTTTTCACTTCTTTTTCTGATTTCAAATCCGCCGTTAAATCCTCGTGATATCATCGGCGACTATATTGAGATAATCCTTTTTTATCTGGTCGGAGCTGTTTCCGGAATGGTCCTGGATCGAGATCGTCGATTAAGAAAGGTGCTGGCTGAAACCCAGAAAAATCTATATCAGGCGGAGCGGCTTTCGATTATAGGGCAAATGGTAGCCTCTATCGTGCATGATTTCAAAAATCCTCTAATCTCAATTATGGGCGCCAGCAAAATTCTGCGGGATAAATCGCTTTCCGATAAACAGAAAGACGAATATGTGACGGTGATCGAAAATGAGGCTCAGCGCTTGGATGGCGCTGTTCGAATCCTCCTGACCTATCCTCGACCCACTCCGCCGCAGCTTGAAGAGATAGATGTTCGAGAAACTCTAAACGCCCTCAACAAGCATCTCGGCCTGCAATGTATCAATCAGGGAATTCGCTTGACAGTTAGAAGCGTCGAGGTCCCTCCGATAAAAGGGGATAATAGCAAGCTTTACCAGGCTTTTTCAAATATCCTTATCAATGCCATGCAGGCTATGCCCCAGGGTGGTCGGCTTGATCTCAATTGCTATCGCTCGGAGAATAATTCGAGCCGTAGTGTTGTGGTTGAAATTTCGGATACCGGGCCGGGTATTAAAAAGGATGTTTTGCCAAAAATATTTCAGCCTTTTTTTTCAACTAAAAGCGATGGTACCGGGCTCGGGTTAGCTATAGCAAAAAGCATCATCACCGAGCATGGCGGACGGATCGAAATTGATACGGTCGAGGATCAAGGGACGAAATTTTCAATCGCCTTTCCAGCCGCTAAACACTCCGTATAAGTAAAACTCCTAAAGCAAATCGTAGCGAAAGGCGTCGCTGTTTTCAATAAATATTTTCTACAGATGCCCGCCTGTAAGGCTGAAAATCAAAAGTGCCAGAACTAATATTGTAATACCTATATATACCCGGTCTTTCTGGATAATAAAGGCATAAACTGAGAACGCGACCCTGGCAATCGGAGTGGCGATTAAAAGAATTATGCCAATTTGAATAATAGCTGACGCTTTTAAGGCTATCACACTATTAAATATTCCGCCTAATGTTCGTAAATCGTCAGGTTCACTCCGAAAGGTCTGGTAATTTGGGATTTCCCCTCCATGACGAATTAAATAAAATGCCCCTCCGATCAGTACGATAATTCCGGCGATTATTACCCCCGTACGGAGAAGGTTGCCTATAAATCTATCCATCCGCTCTTCGATTAGGGTTTTATTCGGTAACGATCATTTATATCTTTCCTATCAATCCCTTATAAATCATTTGAACAGCTAAGACAAATATGACTGCCCCAAATACCAGACGAAGCGTTTTTGATTTGGCTCCCATCAGGACTCGCGCTCCGCTCAAAGAGCCGGCCAGAACACCCAGCATCACTGGCATCGCCAGACCGGGATCGATATAGCCTCGATTCAGATAAATTCCAGCGCTGGCCGCCGCCGTCACCCCGATCATAAAATTGCTGGTAGTGGTTGATACCTTGAATGGAACTCGCATTATCTGATCCATTGCCAGAACCTTAAAAGCGCCTGAGCCTATTCCCAAAAGACCGGAAAGCGATCCGGCCGCAAACATTACCCCCAGGCCTGTTGGGACCCGACGGACATAATATGCCTGCTTGCCTTCGGGAGTGGGATATGTGGAATTCATCCGAAGTTTGGTGGCGAACTTATCAGGTTGCTTATCGAGCGGATGTTCGTGACGGGGTCGCGCTGATTGTATGGCGGAATAAATCAACACTAGGCCGAAAATCACTGCAATTGCCGATGGCGCTACTATTGTAGCCAGTACCGCCCCAAGCAGCGCTCCGGTAACCGTGGCGATTTCAAGAAACATCCCAATCCTGATATTGGAATAACCCTCCTTTACATAGGCCGCCGCCGCCCCTGATGATGTCGCAATTACGGATACCAACGACGCTCCAATAGCGTAGTGGATATCAACGTGAAATAGCAGGGTTAATGCTGGAATGATAACCACTCCGCCGCCCAATCCTGTAAGCGATCCTAAAAATCCGGCCAGCGCGGCTATCAGGAACACCAGAATTGTAAATTCAAGGATTGTCAACTTGCGATTTCAGAACCTTTCTTTACTTTCAATTCGAATTATTCTCAAGTCATACAATTTATCGGACAACCTGTTTATTATCAAGGGATTTTGAACGAATCCAAATGCGCCTCCGGAATCTATTATTATCAAATCAGGGCGGATAAAAATACCGATAGCGGCAGAATGTCCCTTGTAAAATAATGATTTGTGCTTCTATACAAAAAGCCCGCTGTTCGCATAGCGGGCTTTGATACATCCGATATTGTTATATTTTTGCTGAATCATTCAGATAATTTCTCGAACACCTCTGCCGCATGATCCTCCGGCTTTACTCGCTCGAAAACATGAATGATATTGCCATTCTTATCTATAAGAAATGTGGTTCTGGCCGTGCCCCAGTATTTTTTGCCATAATTCATTTTCTCAGTCCAGACTCCATATTCCTTTACGACCTTCTTTTCGGTATCGGCGAGCAGCGTAAACGGTAATTCATATTTTTCTTTGAATTTCAAATGTGATTTTGAATCATCAACCGAAACGCCCAAAACCTCGATACCGGCTCTCTTGAACTGGATGAAATTATCGCGGAAACTGCAAGCTTCCTTGGTGCATCCGGGCGTATCGTCCTTGGGATAAAAATATAAAACCACCGGCTTACCTCGATAATCCGAAAGCTTATGCATTTTCCCGTCCTGATCCGGCAGCGTAAAATCTGGAGCCTTTATACCGACTTCTATCATAATTCCTCCTCTAAAGATTATTAATCGTAATCATCAACTCTATACAAACTTAAATTGGATATGCCGGGTTTCGATAAATAGAATACGCTAAGCTGCCTTCTCCGCAGGCAAGGGCCTCCGAATCAGCTAAATTCTTTCAGGGCTTGTTTTAGCGACGTTGGTGTAATCCCGAAAAACTCGAAATAAGATTTATCTTCCGTGAAATTTTCTTCGAGCAGCATAACTATTTGATCCTTTGTAACCGGAAACCAAGAGAAGCGCCCGAACAGTGCCGCCAGCGGACGAATTATCCGGATCGGTTGATGAAATTTGCCAGGTCGGCTTTTGCCTATTGCATCTCCGAGAATATCGATCATCTGATTGAACGTCATAATCTCCGGGCCGCCGAATTCGAAAATACGCCCGATTGCTTTTTCATTTCCCAGCGACCTGACAAATCCCTTGATGACATCCTTCAAATAAACTGGCTGAACCTTATATCGGCCATCTCCTATAACTGGAACGACCGGCAACCGCGAAATCATACCAGACAATATTTGAATGAGCCCTCCATCAGGCCCGACGATAATCGATGGCCGAAAGATGGTCCAATCGAGTCCGGATTCTCGAAGGTAGCGTTCAGCGGCAAACTTGGATTGCATGTAACCGGTCTGTCCCTCAGGTTTGACCCCCAAAGCCGACATCTGTAAAAATCGCTTGATGCCGTTCTGGCGAGCCATATCGACCAGATGTTTTGTAACGAGATAATTGGATTTATTAAAAGTAATGCCTTTCGACGGGAACTCCCTGATAATTCCAACCAGATTTATGACCGCATCGCCATCAAGATTAGTTGAGACTATTGGCTTTTCAATATCAACTTCGTGAACCTCGATCCCCGATGTTTCGAGGGCTTTATTTTTCGACGATGGCCTTTTCAGCAGGACAACCTGGTGTCCATTCGAAATAAGCTCGGATATTAGAGGCTTGCCCACAAAGCCTGTTCCCCCGGCTACGATAACTCTCATATCGATCTCCCGTTATTTACGATATTTATATCATGCCGTCCTTGCTTTGTATACTCGATTATTATAACCGGGCAACCTTAAGCCTATTCCGAAAGTTCTTATATTAATGAACCATATTATTAAAGGACAAATATAGGCAATGGCTATGAAAAAAAAAGTGACATTGATACCGGGCGATGGCATAGGCCCCGAAATAACCGCCTCAGCGCTCCGCATATTTGAGGCGGCTGGAGCTCTAATCGAATGGGAGACTATGCCGGCAGGTTTGGAGGCCATGAAAGATTACGGTGTCCCGGTGCCTCCCGTATTGTTAGAATCGATTCGGCGAAACAAGGTCGCCTATAAAGGGCCTCTAACCACGTTTGTGGGCAAGGGTTTTTCATCCGCCAACGTAACACTCCGAAAAGAGCTTCAGCTTTACGCTAATCTCCGTCCGGTGCGCTCGATTAAGGGTATCCCTACTCATTACAATAATGTCGATTTGATAATCGTCCGCGAAAATACCGAGGACCTTTACTCTGGAATCGAACATCTGATTGCGCCTGGTGTGACAGAATCGATAAAAGTTATCACCTATTTGGCTTCCAGTCGGATCGCCAAATTCGCATTCGAAAACG
Source organism: uncultured candidate division Zixibacteria bacterium (assembly GCA_963801605.1). Lineage (GTDB taxonomy): Bacteria > Zixibacteria > MSB-5A5 > UBA10806 > UBA10806 > UBA10806. Next base: position 25,685 of record CAWDFP010000006.1, on the reverse strand, counting down.
CCAGAAAAAATGGCCGTACCAAGGTTGCCGCGGTACATAAAGCTAATATTATGAAACTTACCGATGGCATGTTTCTTGACGCTACCAAGGAAGTAGCCAAGAACTATCCCGATATCGAATACCGTGAAGTCATCGTTGATAACTGCGCCATGCAATTGGTGCTCAATCCCAGCCAGTTCGAGGTTCTGGTGCTGACCAATCTTTACGGTGATATAATTTCCGATCTCTGCGCCGGTCTGGTGGGTGGCCTGGGAGTGGTGCCGGGGGCCAATCTTGGTGATGATTACGCCATCTTCGAGGCCGTGCACGGCTCCGCGCCCGATATCGCTGGCAAAAATATCGCGAACCCGATAGCCTTCATATTCTCAGGTCTTCATGATGCTGGAGCATCTGGGTATGCCGGATATCGCGGCTAACATTTCAAGAGCGATTGCCGGTATTCTCGAGGACGGTAAGATTCGCACCCGTGATCTGGGCGGCACTGCCACCACCACGGAATTTACCGATGCTATCCTTTCGCGATTGGAGAAGGTACCAATAAAGGCGTAATAGGAACTTTGCAGAACACTTGTCCACCAACGCTTAACCCTATAAACATCGAGAAATCTAAGCCTGCAATAAACAATATTTTTGTATAAATTCTATCTGTTCAATCGTAGAGGCACATCTCGATGTGCCCTGCTTAATTAAATTATTCCGATTTTCAATAACTCGGCTTCCAACTCTCGTAAATGATCAACCCGACACTATTATAACTTTTCTTCTAATAATAAATAGGGGCATTCTTTCGAACGCCCCTATGGCAAGGATAATTAACGTCGCTAGAGTGTTGATTATCCAGAAATACTCATGCAATAATTATCTCGTGCGCGTCACGCGCTTCTTCGCACTGCCGATCTGTTTGACTGCCGTACGATGCCCGTTCGCGCTGAGAATTTTCTCTGCTTCTTCTTTGTCGACATCCATAATATATTGAATGCCGCTAAGATCGGATGCTTCGTGAGTCAGCGCCGCAATATCGTCGCGCGAAATGTACTCCGTCGAGAATTTACGGCTGCCGGCCATGAGCTGCCGAAGTCCCTGGGCCAGTCTCTCGTAGTAAGTGTAAAGACCGAGTGCGCCGCACGGAATCTTGTCGAATTCTTTCTCGCCAAGTTCTTTGCGAAGTTCGCTGGCTGTCACGAAAATTTCGTCCTTATTGCCGCCGAAACGTTCCACGTAAACAGGAAGCTCACCGGCTTCAATTGCCTGACCGATTGTCTTACCAACCATAGCGGCGGCAATCGGAGCACGAGCCATACCGACCATCTTAACAAACGGCGCGCCCATCGCCAGGCCTTTGAAGATTTGATCTTCGAATGTAAAGCCGCCGGCCACGGCGATCGCTGGTACATATTTACCCTTGTCGCTAAGCTGTTTGACATATTGATATAACAGGGTGTGAAGCTCAACCGGTGGAACGCCCCACTCATTCATCATGCGCCAGGGGCTCATACCGGTGCCGCCGCCGGCGCCATCGACCGTGAGCAGATCAATTTTATATTTCGATGAAAAAGCTACTGCGCGAGCTAAGTCCGCCGGACGATACGCGCCGGTCTTCAGGAACACATACTTGGCGCCGGCTTTGCGAAGCTGGTCTACTCGCTCGGCAAACGATTCCTCCGATACCATCCCAACGCGGGAGTGACGCTCGAACTCCTTAAATGCGCCGCGCTCAAAAGCCGCGATGACATTTGGATCTGTCGGATTCGGCAGAACGATATAGCCGCGCTCATAAAGCATCTGAGCTTTCTTGAGGCTCTTAATCTTTACTTCGCCGCCGATATCCTTGGCGCCCTGGCCCCACTTCATTTCTACAACTTCGACGCCCAGCTTTTCGATGGCGTATTCCTGCGCCGCTAACCGGGTGTCCTCAACATTGGCCTGGACGATGATGGCGCCATAGCCGTGATGCTGATAATCTTTGTAAAGCTTCACGCGCCGCTTAAGATCGGCGGTATCGACAACACGGCCGTTCTTCATGATCGTTTCGGGATCCATGCCGGCCACATTTTCGCCGATAGTCAGGCCGGTGCCGGACAGAGCCGAGCCGATGGCTAAGCCTTCCCAGTTGTTCTTGGCAATATCTGTTGAACCGATACCGGGGATGATCCAGGGGTAACGAAACTTGAGTCCCTTATCGTGTCCCATAATAACCTGAAGATTGACAGCCGGGAAAATTGCTTTATCGCTGTCGGCGGCAATACCATGCGCCCCTACGGCGGTACCCATAATGTTAAAATGGGAATAATCGACTGGGTAAAGTTTCTCGGCCGCGGTCGTGATGACCCCAAACGGCTGAGGGTAGATGACCTCGTGTCCCCTGTAGGCCGATTTGCCTATCTCGCACATTCCGATGCAACCGTCCACGCATGTCACGCACATGCCCGAAGCAGGGACTACGGACCCCTCAGTTCTGTTTTTGGTCAAGGTTGCGGCTGAGGCGTTAATCCGGGAAAGTGACATTTAATATCCTCCTCTAATCCTTTTTAATTTCACAGGCAACACAAGGCTTCATATAACACATCATGTCGTCGAACTTTTCTTTTTCAATGCATGGCGGACTGATATTGGCGCAGCCTCCGCAGATCGCGCTGTCTTTTTCGGTATAGGTGCATCTCAATTGGCAGGCCGGGCAAACATAAATACAGCCGCCGCACAGTCTGCAGACTTCCGATTTAGCATCAAACGGTGTTCCCAGGCTGCGCTTTTCCCCACGCCCGCGGAAACCGATCGCTTTCGCCATCATCTGCTCCGAACACATCCGCACACAGAGACCGCATAGAATGCAGTCCTCATGCTCCTGTTTGAAACGCTGCTGGCGAACCTCAAGCGATGAGGCTATGTCCTGAATCACTTTCGATTGCGGGCAAGTGGCCAGGAGAAGCTCAATCACCATTTTGCGCGCTCTTATTACCCGGTTCGAGGCAGTCCGGACAACCATACCCTCCTCGGCCGGATAGGTGCATGATGATACCAGTTTCGCCTTGGGGCCGACTCCAATCTCAACCACGCACAGCCGGCAAGCGCCGTATGGCGTCAGGCCGTCCATGTGGCATAAGGTAGGAATCGGGAATCCCAGAAAGCGTGCGGCTTCTAATATGGTCGAGCCTTCCTCGACTGCGACCTTTAATCCATTTATTCTTAAGTTTATCACGCTACCTTGCCTCCGACGCTTTCAGTATCCTGATTTTGTGTGAACTCCAGGTCGCACCGCAGGCAACGCCGAGCCTCGAAAACAGCTTCGTCCTCCGATAGAGTCATCTCTACCTCAGAGAAACTCGACCGTCTGTCTTTTATCGGCATGCTGGGTGGGACAGCGCGTTTGGCGTCCTTTGCCTCTTCCTCGCTGAGTGTAAACGGTTCTACATAGTGGGCGGGAAGATAAGCTAACGATGGCTGCCGCAGAGTTTCACCCGCGATGAAGCGCTCGATCATCTTAGCCGCTTTCTTGCCGGCTGCGATTGCCTGAACCACGGTATTAGGTCCGGTGGTGACATCGCCGCCTGCGAATACTCCGGGCTTGCTGGTCAAAAGCGTCTCGCGGTCGTATTTGACTGTGCCCTTATCGGTGATCTCAATTCCCATTTGGGAGATGAAATCGATATCGGGCACGTCGCCAATGGTGATAATGAGCGTATCGAGCGGCACTTTATATTCCGTTCCGGGAATCGCCACAGGATTGCGTCTGCCGCTGGCATCGAGTTCACCAAGCTTGTTTTTGATACAGCTGATTCCGGTCAGCTTGCCCTCTTTGGCTTCGATCTTAAGAGGGGAGACCAGAGTTTCAAGTTTGATACCCTCTTGAACGGCGGCTTCGATTTCCTCGGATAGTGCCGGCATCTCGGAGCGGGTTCGGCGATAGAGTATCGTAACGCTCTTAACGCCCTCTTGGCGAAGCGCCACTCGAGCGGCATCGATAGCGGAATCGCCGCCGCCGATAACACCGACATGTCCCTTGGCCGTCCGTTTTCCTCTCAGGTTAAAATCCTTGAGGAATTGAATGGCCGGGTAGACTCCCTTGATATCCTCGCCTTCGACTCCCAACTTGCGGCTCTTGTGAGCGCCCAGGGCTAAGAAGACCGCCTTAAAACCCTTTTTGAAGAGACCGTCGATTGTGATATCGCGTCCGAGAACGCTGTTGCATTTGACAGTGACATTCTCATCGATTAACGATTCGATCTCTTTCCTCAGGATTTCGCGCGGCAATCTATAAGATGGTATACCGCAGGTAAGCATTCCGCCCGGTTCGCTTTCAGCCTCGAAAACCGTAACCTTGTATCCCTTGAGCGAAAGATAATGCGCCGCGGTCAGGCCTGCCGGGCCGGAACCGATGATCGCTACATGAGGAGCGTCACCGTTAAAGTTTGATTCCCTGACAGGCTTATAAGATAGAGGATCGATCCGGTCCGTGATGAAACGCTTGAGCGCCCGGATAGCGACCGGGTCCTGCCCGGTGGTTCCCAGCTTGCAGCGTCTCTCGCACCGGTGATCGCAAACTCTGGCGCAGACCGATGGGAAGGGATTGGTTTCGCGAATCGCTTCGTATGCTTCCTGATATTCGCCTTTAGCCAAATGAGCCACATAACGCCAGGCCTCGGTCCCTATCGGGCAAGCCGATTGGCAATTGGCTCCAACTAAGTCTTTGCAGACGAACGCGTCGCACTTTTGATCCCAGATATGTTTCTCGTATTCATGCTTGAAATATTTCAGCGTGGATAGAATCGGATTGGACGCCGTATTTCCCAGACCGCACATAGTGGTGTCTTTAACGACTACGGCCAATTCTTCTAAGAGATCCAAGCTGGCCATATTGGCTTTGCCTTTGGTGACATCGTCCAATATTTCAAACATCCGCTGAGTGCCCTTGCGGCAGGTGAAACACTTCCCGCACGATTCATCTTTCAGGAAATTCATGTAATATTTGGCGATATCGACCATGCAGGTGTTCTCATCCATGACGATCATACCGCCTGAACCCATGATCGATCCCGCTTTGGCAAGACTATCATAGTCAATTGGTAGATTGAACATCGCTGCTGGAATAGCGCCGCCGGATGGACCGCCCGTTTGAACGGCCTTAATCCGGGCATTACCCGATGGTCCGCCGCCGATCTCATTTACAATCGTCTCGATCGTGGTGCCCATCGGTACTTCAACCAAACCGGTGTATTTGACTTTACCGACCAAGCTGAAAATTTTGGTGCCGGAATTATTCTTGGTGCCGATTTTGGCAAACTCCTCAGCTCCCATCTCGAAAATGACTGAGATATTCGCCCAGGTCTCTACGTTGTTAATCGCCGTCGGCCTGCCATTAATACCCTTCTGCACCGGGTAGGGTGGACGCTGCTTCGGTTCGCCGACTTTACCCTCAATTGATCGAATCAATGCTGTCTCTTCGCCGCATACAAAAGCTCCGGCGCCTTTGACCAGCCTGATATCAAACGAAAAATCGGTACCGAGGATATTTTTGCCCAGAAGACCAAGTTCACGCGCCTGCCGAAGAGCGATGATGAGATGCTTGATAGCTAACGGATATTCGGCTCGCACATAGATAACGCCTTCCGTGGCGCCGGTGCCGTAGGCTCCGATTAGCATCCCTTCGATAATGCTGTGAGGATTGCCCTCAAGAACGCTGCGGTCCATATACGCGCCGGGGTCGCCCTCGTCGGCATTGCACACTAAATATTTGCCGTTCTTGCCGTTTTGTTTGGCTAATAACTCCCATTTAAGGCCGGTCGGGAATCCCGCGCCGCCCCGTCCGCGAAGGCCGGAGGTCTTTAACCTCTGACGTCACCCATTCAGGATCGCCCATATCGAGTACTGCCGCCAGCGATGCATAACCGCCGTTTTCGATATAGTTGTAAATCCTGATGGGATCGACTTTCTCGTTTCGTGACAGGATGGTGCGAAGTTGCTTCTTAAAGAACGGAATATCCACCTGCCTTATCACCGGCCGTCCGGTCTGGGGGTCCACAAAGGGCAAGTCTTCGAGGACCACATCTTTCGCCACCGCTTCAACGATCCGCGCCATATTCTCAAGGCCAACCTCAGGGTAGAATACGCCGCTGGGTTCGATTAAGACTGATGGTTCCATTTCGCAGAATCCATGACAGCCGGTGATACGCAGATGGACTTTTCCGTTTAATTTCTTAGTCAATATTTCGCGCTTCGCGATTCTAATAAGATCGTTTGCGCCGCTGGCCTGTCCGCAAGTCCCCGCCGAAATAACAATGGTGGGGATTTCGGGATCGATCACAGACATCAGGCGGTCGCGAAGAGCTCTAAAATTATCTATCGATCTGAGTTGTGCCATTGTTTCTCCCTCTCCTAAATATTCACGCCGGTCAGATCGAGAATGTGTCCCTTACATCCACGCCGGGAACAGATCTGCACAATCCCTCCCTGGCGCACGATCATCGGCACCATGGGGGCGCCGCAGTCGGCGCAATGCGATGCGCCGTTGAGCTCGCTATGGCAATGCGGACAGAAAAAATTCACGACCGCATCTTTGGGGATGAGATGCTCATAAGTCACGGGAGTTCGGCCGTAAAGACAGGATAGCCTCAGCCATCCGTGCAGCCGTCCAAATGATACCGTGACCCGCACCGATGGATAACCATCGATATAATGAGTCTCGTCCATGAGAGTATGATTGCAATGAGGGCAACCAACTTCAATCGGGAAAGCCCCCGCACCGGCTTTTCCGCCGATGTTGTCGAGGCCTTGCTGAGCTTTCTCCAAAATATCCTTTACCATCGAGGCTTTGACATTGGAGAAGTAATGGCCGTCAATGACTACAATCGGCCCCAGCGCACAGGCGCCCAGGCAATTGACGGTCTCAAAGGTAAACTCCTTGTCCGGAGTAGTCTCGCCCGGCTTGACGCCAAGCTGCTTTTGTACTTCCTTTGCTATGGATGGGGCATTTCTGACATGGCAGGCAGTCCCCAGGCAGACTGACAGGAGATGCTTGCCGCGCGGCTTGAGGCTGAACGAACGATAAAAGGTCGCCACCCCGTAGATATCTACGAGAGGACGACCTGTTTCTTTCGCCACTAATTTGAGAGCCTCTTCGGGAAGGTAGCTGTATTTCGCCTGGATTGCTTCCAGTATCGAGATCAGCCCGCCGCTCTCCCCGTCATGCTTTTCCAGAATGCCCACGATGTCATCCGCTTTCATCACTTGCCTTTCACAAAAAATCGGTTGCTGGTCTAACGGCGGGGCTTATATTATGACGATCAAACGTATTCTTCGCAGTGCCAGACTCCTTCTGCCGGCTTCGGAAATTTGCATTCCTGCCGAAGATCGCAGTTGATGCAAAGTCCCTTGAATTCTGTCGACGGCGCGATTTGCTGGGCGGCCGGCTGCTCTATCACAGCGGTCTCAGGCGTCTGTCCAATATCAAACTCATCACATTCCAGTACGGCCTGGGAGACATCTCTCCTGAATCCGCAGTCCTTGGTGTGGATGCAGGTCATGCAAAGTCCCAGGTACTGAGCCGGCTCTTCCGATACCGAATCTTGTTTCTTCCTGGTGACCTCAACCTTGAGGCCCGCCTTTTTCGCTGTCTTTTCCGCCTTATTCTTTGGCGCTGTAAAACGTGTCATTGCCTTCCTCCTTGGGTTCTGTAACCTCTAAACCTTCATGCCGGCTCCTATTTGGCCGGTAATTGAGGGTTGGCCACAATCACTAAGGGCAACTGGCGTGCCAATAGGCTCTTTGCGGGTAAAATTTCCCCAGCCATGATTGGAGTAGATATATAATTACAATAATGATAATGAGTTAGATTAATTGAAAATCTCAAATTAATTATATTGGACTAAATCGCTCCAAGAAAGCGATTATATGGATAAAATCGATGATATTTGAACCACCGGGGAGAAATGCCCCGCTTTCCAGAATTGGAATATTGCTGCTACTGCATATTCAATTCCGTTAGTAAATGCCTGTTTCCCATCATCGCCTAAGTTACGAATTATCTTACTAAGCGCGAATTTATTGATAATAGCCCGATAATTTGATCGATTTCTGTTTTTAGTTTTATGTTGACAAAGAAAATAGTCTAAGTCTATATTGAATTAATATAAACGGCCCAAACATTACCATTTTGGGGCCGAATAAGACTCATCAATACTCGACTGGGCATTTATAACCATTGTTGTACCGCAAAGCATTTTTTGGTAATGCCCGCTAAAGATTTGGATAAGTATTAATGCCTAACGATGAAGTGCGGGGGTCGAAAGTATCAATTCCGTTAAAATTAAATTATCGAAAACTACTAATCTTTAACCAGGGGTGAATTATGCAAATCTCTAAGAAAGCTGAGTATTCGCTTCATGCCATGATCTACATCGCCTCCATCGAGGGAGCGCGGACGGCAAGCATTAATGAGATTTCGGAGAATATGGGCATACCTCGGGAATACCTTGCTAAAGTTCTCAAGCACCTTACCGACAAACGCTATTTGATCAGCTCCAGAGGAATAACCGGCGGCTATCGTCTGGCCAAATCCGCTGACAAAATCTCATTCCTCGATATCCTTGAAACCGCCCAGGGGCCGTTCAAAATTAACATTTGCGATACCAAAGAATGTTGCCCGGCATTCTCCTATTGGGAAGGCCTGCAAAAGTATCTGAAAACAAACCTTTCCGATATGAATCTGGGAAAGCTCGATTATAAAAAGCATTTCCAGAGAAACCGCATCTAAAGATGTTAGGGGCTGCCATCCGGTATTCTGATGGCAGCCCTCCGAATTTAATTCAGATTGATAGGCTTCCCAATTGCCTGCTGATTTCAAGCCAAAGCTGTCAATTTATCCTGTCCATTATTGAATTTTTATCGTATAGATTAGAAAGAATAACCGTTAGCGCCAGGAGGATAAATTATGTCTGATGACCGTGCTTCATTTTTTGATTTGAGGGTTATGTTTGGACTGTTGGTTTTGCTTTTCGGAGTTCTACTATTTCTTCGGAATCTGGGATACGATATCGGTATGAGCCTTTGGAGCTACTGGCCCGCTATCCTGATCATCTTCGGAATAGGAATATTGGCCCATCCCCGAGAACAACATCGAATCACAACCGGGGGAATCCTGGTCGTAGTTGGCGCTTTATTACTGCTGCATAATTTAGAAGTTATTAATTTTGGATGGAGAATTGTTTGGCCGCTGTTGTTGATCGTAGTTGGCTTAATGATAATTACCGGGCACATTCGACGGCACACCAAATTAGCGCCGGGAGCCGATCAACTCGATCTTTCTATGGTACTTGGCGGCGGCGAGTTCAAATTCGATTCCAAGGACCTTCGAGGCGGCAAGATTACCGCTATCTTAGGAGGCGGTACAATCGATCTGCGGGATGCAAATATGGTTGCCGATGAAATCACCGTCGACATCTTTGCGTTTATGGGCGGTATCGAACTTTGGGTGCCGGCGACCTGGCAAACTATTATGCGCGGCACTCCGATCTTGGGCGGAATGGATAATAAATCATCCTATCGCGGCGGAGATACCGCTGCTGCCAAACCCAAAAAGATTATTATCACCGGCATGGCGATTTTGGGTGGGATTGAGGTTAAAAACTGACGGTCTAAGCCGTCTTAACGGCTTCCTGCAACGGATGAGAACGGCAGTGCTCCTCGAATGAATCGGCATCCACCGATTCATCGAATAACAGCTTGAATACATCCGACGATATACACGGGCTCTCTTTACGACGGGCTACCCGCTGGATATTAAGCAGATGTTTGGCGCTGATATTGTCGGTGGTGAAATTCTTGCCGCCCGACCCGCAGGCTAATGTCAGCGACGGCCGTAAGGCATTGTAGGTTCCGCCTATGGCGCCTTGAGATGCCGGCGTGTTGATCAGGATTCGCCCGGCATCCATCACCGATGCGAAATGCATTATTCGCTCTTCGCTGTTGGAGAACATGCTGATCGTATGTCCCAACCCGCCATTGACATTAATCTTCCGGCACAATGTCGCCGCCTCTTCGAAATCGTGGGCTATATAAAATGCCAGAATCGGCGCCAGTATCTCCATCGAAAGCGGGGATTGAATTCCAACCTCATCGAGCTGAGCGATAAGTAGTGTCGTATCCGGAGGAACGTCGATATTGGCCATTTTGGCGATATCTGCCGCCGGCTGGCCTATAACTTCGGTCCTCATCGATCTTGAATGGGTGTTATATACAACCGGCTCCAACTGCTTGATTTCGTCGGGCGAAAGGAAATAGGCTTTTCGCATCTTAAATTGCCGGATAACTTCTTCCACGTGACAGCTTCTCACGACCAGCGCTTGCTCGCTGGCGCAAACCGTTCCATTATCGAATGTTTTCGAATTAAATATCTGTTCCACCGCGAATGGCACATCGGCCGTTCTCCCGATAAACACCGGCACGTTACCGGGGCCAACCCCGATGGCCGGATTTCCCGAACGGTAGGCGGCCCTCACCAGCGACGTCGAACCGGTGGCGAGAATCATGGCTGTCGCCTTGTGGCTCATGAATCTCAACGTCTCTTCCTCGGTAGAGTTCTTTACGCATTGCACGCTATTTTCCGGCGCTCCCGCCGCCAACGCCGCATCACGACAAACTCGGACCGCCTCGCAGGAGCATTTTTTGGCCGAGCCGTGGGGACGGATGATAATCGGATTACGCGATTTTAGCGCGATCAGGATCTTAAACATCACTGTCGATGTCGGATTCGTTATCGGAGTTATGGCAAAGATCGGCCCTAACGGCTGAGCAATTTCGATTATCCCTTTTTCCGGGTCCTCGGAGATGACGCCGGCGGTTTTTTGATTTTTGATATCCTCATATACATATCTGGTGGCGATTACGTTTTTTAGAATCTTATCTTTGAGGACACCAAGCTTGGTTTCTCTGTATGCTAAGTTGGCCAACCGGACCCGGTTATTAAAACCGGCCTTATAGACAGCCTCAACGATTCGATCTGTCTCTTCCTGGTTTAGCTTCCGAAATTCCGCGGCGGCTTCGAGAGCTTTATTCATGACATCGTCTATATCGACGGTGGAAATGACATTAGCATTCATAAAATCACCTGCTAAATTAAGTTACCCAACCCCCGCAACCCTGGAATTTGAATATTATCGATAATTATTACTAAGAACGCAAGCAATTTTAATAGGTTCCAAGGTCCCCGCAAACCGCCGATTATACTTAGGCCTCGTACGTTGATTGCTAATAAGTAGTTGAAGCAAAACCATCCTGCGGCGGCAGGCAAATGCTCGTTATTTTACTTGACAATTTGCACCCAAATAGAGATATTATTATCTGTTGGTTTACTAAAATTCATCCTTGAGATTTCATCGATTTGAATATTTGGCTCTTATCGTATTGAGAGCTTTTCGCCATATCCAAAGAAATACCGGCATCGATTCTAAGATGAACGGTCTGATTTGTATTTCAGGGATTAAGTTTTTAGCAAACCTTTAACCAGTAGTTACAAAGGAGCTTATCATGCCCAAGAGATTCGTGATTATTGGTCTTGCTCTTATCCTGTGTCTATTTGTTTTGTCTTGTCAGCGTCTCAATCCCCAACCTGCCGGCTTGGATCGAGTCGATCTCAAAGCGATTCCCGCGTCTTACGGCAATCTCATATCGGTTACCACAATCCCGACCTATCCGGATTGGGTCCAAATGTGGTTCCAGGATAATACAGGGACAATCAGGATCATAAGAGTCAGTTTCACTGAAAATCAGATGCTCAGCGACATCAGAACCATTACAAGAAACTAAATGCTCATCTGGAGGTTAAGAAAATGATCGATAAATTAACAAGCATTTTGTCGAGGATATTCCTGGCGCTGGCTTTTATTCTCTTCCTGATTGCGGTTTCCGATAAGCTCCTGAATATCTTCGGCATGACCTGGAGCTGGATGCCTTACGGGGCCGCCAGAATGTTTGAATTTTCTGTGATGTTGATGATTTTTGTGATCGTGCTGTTATTAAGGCAGATAAGGGAGAGGCTGCGAACGCCGGACAAATAGAAACTCGTCAATATCAAAATATCACTTGCTTAAGAAATCTTGCTTTCTCTTTGTCCCCGGACAAGAGAATGGTTTCTAAACCAGAACAGGGCTGTCGGCGGGCAGCCCTTTTTTATTGTTGGCCGGGCTTAAATTGACCTGCTTATTGAACAATCGGGCGCTATAATATTCTGCCATCAACCGGGTTACTATTCATTATCATAAAATTATGGTCTGTTACAAAATGAAACAGTTTTGGCGCTACATTTGAACAAATAGATAATATTAAAAAAGAATGTCGATATCATTATTAAAATGGAGGAATTATATGATTTGGACATTAATGCTTTTGGCCGTTGGCGCCTGCGGTATTTTAGGTTTTTTTGATTCGCTTTATGGTTTTGGCGAGTTGATGCGGATGATAAACTCCGGTATTCTTATCATGTTATCATTGGGTCTGTTAATGCGCCTATGGGTAAAGAAAAACTTGAGAAAAACTGAAAAGTTGATCGAAAGAAATATGGAGCTGGAACAAAGAGTCCAGGAACTCTGCCAACAAGCACATAATCAAAAGAGTGAAACCGTTCAATCTCTAAACGTATCTCATTGAAATGGTTCCGAATGACTATTTCTGATTTTGAAACTATGAGTAGCAAAGAAGCTCGATTGGAGCTTGACGGGGGGCTGATATGCCATGATCCAGTAATAATAAAGGAATGACATTAATTGAGCTGGCGATAGCCATATTGATGGCTGGAGTAATTTTATCAGCGTCGTTTTCATTATATCTTAATCAACACAAGATGTATAATGTTCAGGAAGAGATTAACGATATGCAATCGAGTCTTAGGGTTGCAACTGCCGAACTTGCTACCAAAATTCGATTGGCTGGTTATGATTTCCCAGAGGCAATAATAGAATTGCCTGCGATTCAAGCCTATGATACAAATCCTGACACCATCTTATTAGCCTATGCATCTCACGATTTTGGCGATGTGAAAACAGAGCAAGATATGCCGGACCCATCCGCTGCACTGCAATGCGATGGTCATGATCTTTCGAATCTCATGGAAAATGAATCTGTTTATATAGCCGATCCCGTTATATTAACGGGGGAATACCTATTGGCCACCACGATCGATTATTCAAATTCCATTATTCGGCATAATACGGCGGCTCTCACTCATTCGTACCCGGCCGGAAGCAGGATAATTAAAATCGTAAAATTTAAGTATTATATTGATAAGTCTGATTCCACTCACCCGAACCTGATGCGTCAAATGAATAGCGAGGCGCCTCAAATATTAGCGGAAAATATAACGGACCTTCAATTTAAATACCTGTTAACATCCTCTGATGTCGTGGATGCCCCGATGTACAGCAAGTTAATAAGGGAGGTTTTAATATCTATGACTGCGAGGACGGAAAAACCAGACCCGGATTTTCAAAATCAATATAGAAATAGGACGCTGCTTACAAAAGCGAAAGTTCGGAATTTGGGAAATTTATAAGCGGAATTTCTATTTTCTTGTAGTTAACGCTCAGCAGCGCTAACTTAGCCAGGCTTTGTTTATCCAAACTCCAATGTAGAACGAGGCTATTGTCAACCCTACCCCCACGACAACGGCGATTATTAGAGTATGAAAAGCTCGCGTTTCAACTGATCTTGCGAATTCGGGGTCCAACAAACTTCGTACGCCTGTTCTGAAGGCCTTATAAACCTTGACCCAGCCGGTCAGTACGATAATCGACGAGAGACAAATACCGACGGTTGCAAAGATTTCGTCCATAATTCATCCCTTCATCGCTGGCGCCTAACGCTTTTCGACTCATCTATAAATCGATAAACAGGCCTCTTCAAATGAAATTGAACACTTATATTATAATAGTATGGGAGATTTTATCGAATGGCAAGTATTTTCTAATTGTGCGAGCTGCCAACTTCCTAAGTCCTTGCCCCAATTAACAAAGCCACGGGGCGGGTTTGAACCGTCGACCTGCTGATTACGAATCAGCTGCTCTACCAACTGAGCTACCGTGGCATCGAAATCTTCTCTCAGGCTAACCTCGCCTGAAATGTAATCCGCGTTTAGTATATCGGCAATGAAGATAAAATCAAGTCAAATCTTAGGGCTATGAGTCAATTGGAATTAGATCGAGGGAGCCGACCGTATATCTACCGGAGGCGCAGGAGGCAGCGGCGGATTCGGCGATGGCGCCTCTACGCCGGTCCTGGTCCCAAATCGAGTCTTAAGTACTGCTCCTAATCCCAGCGGCGCGATAACGAATAGCAGTAAGGCTATAAACAACCAACTGAAAATCATGATTACCAGCGAGCCTGTTATAAACTGAATCACAAAAAATAAGCCCGGCAAGCCTGCCAATACCAGGCTCCCATATAGGAAATTATTAAACGAAATCTCAGTATTTCCCCTAAGCTTTTGCCCGATCAGATTGCTCAGAGATGTAACCGCCATAACCATGCCGGCAAAAACTGCCACGGGTACCCCCACCAGCGCGAGAGGGATTCCTAAAATACTGATACACAGAACTATAAAGGCTCCAAATGCCAGGACATACGCTAAATATCCAAGGATAAACGATTTTAGGGGCTTGATCTTTACAAGATTTGACACTCGCTCAACATTGTCTTTCATAAATGATGTAAATGTCGCCCCCAGGACCAGCCAGATGATATAAATGATCAGAAATACAACTGACATTACCCGGTAGATATTGCCCTCGGTTTCCCCTAAATTGTGACGGGATTCATTGAACGCAAACTTCAAACTCGAAACCCGCCCGCCAGGTTCAACCTTTAGTTTTCCGGAGACTGCAACCGCGCCGTCACGCACAAAGCCTGTGGATGCCACATAAATATTGCCCCCCAATGTCCAGACGCTGCCATTAACAGTCCCCTTAACAATCACGTCATTACCGACATTTACAATATTGCCATTGATAGTCTTACCCTCGTCTACGGTATACTTGGAGCCAACATTTACAAAACTGTTATCATGCCGAGCCAGTGTAGCGGAGTCGGATTTGGTTTGAAGGATTAACATGCTGTCGTTACTCAGGACGATTACAATGCTGTCGCCGCCGATCGCCATGTTTTTTATCGTGATGCTGTCTGAAAATTCTTGCATCAACTTTTCGAGCCTGGCCAATTTGTTGTCGATATTGTCGAGATTCTTCGTCGCCTCGGCTATTTTTAGCGTATCGATATTTATTTTGATATTGGGAAGCCTGACGGTCGGCGCTTCCGGAGGCTCTGGCGCCTCGGGCGGCTCCGGCGGTCCGGCAATTCCCGCAACTGCCAGAAAAATCAGAAGAAGTATGGTCAGGATACTTTTCATTCCTTAGAACCTGTCAATGATTATATCGCCCGATGTTGTCGAGACATTAAGGCGCCCCTCGCCATTTCCAATGCTGCCGCGAATCTGCGAATCTGAATGGCTCTCGAGATCTCCTGTTAGATGCGAGTTTACCGTGCCGGAAACCGATCTGGCCTGCACCTGCCCGGCATATTCACGGCTGATCTCAACCTGGACGTCGCCCGAAACCGATTCGACATTAAAGTCACCCTGAGCGGCGGAAAGTGCGGCTAACTTGACATCACCGGAGATGGCCTCAGCCCGAACTGACCCGGTAATGCCGGAGGCATCTATCTCGCCTGACGAACTGGATATATCGAGATTGCCATCAACATCATATATCCGGCTGTCTCCGGAGGATGTTGATACCTGTATCGCGCCTTTGACTTTATCTATATTGATATCCCCCGATGACGTATGGCCGTCGATATCGCCTTCGATATCGGCAAATCTCAAATCCGAGGAGTTGCCATTTATAGACAAATGCCCCCGATGACCCGTGACATCAACATCCCCGGAGGAGATATTGCACTCAACGTCGCCCGTGGTATTTTCAAGGCTGACATCTGATGACGCCGATTGGACGGTCAGATCGCAGCTAACATCCGAGGCCTGAATATCGGCCGATGCTGAGTTTATCTGAATTGCCTTTTTATCGGGAATGCTCACTCTGATTATCGGATATATATCATCATGCCAATCGCCGTTGATGATGCGAGTGATTATGCCTTTGGTGCTTTGACGATTGTGAGTCGGTTCAACCTTAATGACGAGCCTGTCGCCGGCCATCTCAGCTTTATATTTGCATTCATCGTTTATTTTATTGGCGTCGGATTCGCTTTTCGCATAGACCGTGTTCTTGTAATCCACCAGGACCTCGGAGCCGCTTGACTTTACAACGCTGATCTCGCCGTAATCCATATCTATTTTAATGGCTGCTATGGCGGAGCCATTAAAATTATTCGAATTGCGGAATTCATACTCACGTTCAGCTCGTGCAATTATGGGGATCGCGGCGATAATGGCTGTTGCAATTGCGTACTTCAACATGGCGGCCTCCTTGGTCGACTCTGGTTCGACTACCTCAACGATTTTAGCTTCTTCTTCAGGAGCTCCCTGGCCCGGAATATCCTGGCCTTGACCGTCCCCACCGGTACCTTCAGCATGCTCGCGATCTCCTCATACGACCTGTCCTCTTTGTGGCGAAGAACAATTACCTCTTTGTACTTCTCCGGAAGCGACTCGATGGCATCCTCGATTCCCCCGCTGCGTTCCCTGTTGTGCAAATCTTGTTCCGGGTTGTAGGTGTTGTCGGGGATTTCCATCTGCACGTCGCCGTCCGCGGTGGCGATAGGCTTATCGAGCGAGAGGGAGTCGATCTTGCGTTTGCGCAGGAAATCGATCGAGGAATTGGCCGCGATTTTGTAGAGCCAGGTGGAGAAGCGGTAATTATGGTCGTAGGTTTTCAAAGAGCCGAAGGCCTTGATGAAGGTCTCCTGGACCAGGTCGTTGGCTTCATCCGGATTGCGGACGATCTTGACCGTGATATGGAAGATCGCCTGCCGGTGCATCTCGAAAAGCGCCTTATAAGCTTTTTGGTCGCCTCCGAGGGCCAGATTTACCAGCGCCTGTTCCGATTCCAATTCTGCTCCTTCTTAACTACGAAATGCCGCCTGCGATAGTTTCAGTCGTAGCTTGACCGAACAAGAAGATATGAGATAATTATCTACTTTTCAAGCGGAATTGGGAGGCCTTCCCACAGGTTGCGTCAGGTCTTAGGCTTCCGAGACCTGACGCATTTAATGTCCCGTGGCGCCAGGTCCCCGAACCTGGCGCTATCAGGGCCTATTTGGGTGGCATGCTTGTCCCGTCGAAGACGGGATAAGCATGATTATGTTGTTTGGGGAATTTACTGGTGTTTGTAGCTCAGGTCGCCCCCTGCCTGCCCCGATGTATCTTATCGGGGGGACCTGCGGCCTGACTAAATTCCTCGATCAATAAATATTTATTTTTTTCTTGATATTTTACCGAATAATATATACACATATCCAAGAATTAATTTTTCCAGACCTGATTTGATTTTTTTCCAATTTAAGGGGGCCGAAAAGGAATATGCTTTGAAGTATTTTTCAATCAAGCTTATCAGTTTCTTGCTTCTTACCCTTATTCTCGTCGATGCTGGGTGTGAAAATAAATCAACAGGCCCTGATCGAATTCTGCCCACAACTACATTAGATTCTTATGCTGCCTGGTCCGCAGCAAACGATATTATTGCCTATGTTCATAAGAGATATGTCGACTCGGACGATCCGGACTCAAACGGTATCTATATTATTAATCCCGATGGCAGCGGCAAAAATCTCCTTTATCAAGGCTGGTATATCTCAGATCCCGATTGGTCACCCTACGGCAATTATATAATCGCTAATTCCAATGGGAGGCTGGTTAGAATTTCATACCCTTCCGGCCAGGCGGATACGTTACCGGTTGAGGGAGAATGCTGGAATCCTGTCTGGTCTCCTGATGGAAGATTTATCGCCTATTCGGTTCGCACGAGCCTTAGAATGGGAATTTATATTATGAATTTGGAAAGCGGCTTTATAAGAAGGGCTGTCCCCTATTGTGATTTTCCCAATTGGATTACCGGCGATTCGCTTCTTTATGTAAATCAAGATAGAAATTTCCCGGTGCAGTCAATCTGCATATCGGATACGCTCGGCTATTTCGGACGAGTAGTAATGCCGCCGCAAAATAACATTGTTACTTATTATGGAATGAAAATATATTCGAACCAAGCGAATCGCGTTTTGCGCCGTTCAGCCTGGAGAGTCTGAGAGTATCTGGGCGGTTGACCCGGGACGCAGTTTGGCTCGTCCGATGCGCTCCTTTGCCGATTTATCCTGTTTTTCACCCGACGGCGAAAAAGTTGTTTTTACTGATACTCGCAAAGGTTATGGAAGGCTGTATACTTATAAATGGAACGGCGGGGAAATTAGACAAATTACCTTTTGAACCTCAAAAGTCTGTGGTGCTAGGTCTTTGAACCTGCCACTTTAAAACATACCTGGGTGGCATGCTTTCCGAGTCCCTCAGAACGAGGTAAGCATGTATTATCCGACCTTAGCCGGGAAAAATGCAGCTTATTGAGGTTGCGTCAGGTCGTATCCCTATTTTATCGGGACGAGACCTGACGCTTTAATAGCACCTGCCCCAAAATCAAAATTTTATGCTTTAGAAGATGCTGCCAGGGGAGAGGTATGCTATTGAATGCCCGCTACGGAGTCTATATTGTAGGTCAAAACCCCTTGGCGGTTTTAACATTAAGCGCTAATGTTCTTCCAAACCGGAAATTTATCTAATTCCTCGGCCTTAGCCTTATCCGTTATCACATCAGCGAGGACTTTGAGAAATTCGGGTTCGGGGTGGCCATTATGAATCGCGCACTGAATACTATTATCAAAATCTGCATTGGGTGCTCTCAAGTCCTTAGATATTAATTTATTAATATTTGATAAGGCTTTAGTGCGTTCCTTTTCTTCTTGTAAATGGGCGTAAGAATAAAACCAGCAATCAAGAATGGCCGCGCCTTCTGGCGAGATACTAAGGACCTTATGCAAAATTTCAATCGCTTCCTCCTGCCTTCCCAAAATGAATAATAATTCGCAGTAATTTGACAAGGCAACATTGTTATTGGGATCTGCCCCAATAGCCTTTTTTAAATATTCCTCAGCCTTAACGTAATCCTTACGAATGTCACCCAGGAAAGTGCTATAACTGTTTAGGATAATTGAGAAATTTGGATCGGCCTCAATGGCTTTTTTATAATAATCTTCCGCCTTATCGTAATCTTTTAAGACATCGCGTAGAAATGAGGCATAACTACTCATAGCACGAGCATCCTTAGGTTCAACTTCAAGAGCCCTCCTAAAATAATCCTCTGCCTTATTGTTATCATTGCGTATATCATACAAGAATATGGCGTAATTGCTCAAGGCCCGGGTATATTTAGGATCGACTTCAATGGCTTTTTTATAATATTCCTCCGCCTTATCGTAATCTTTACGAATTTCCTTTAGAAACAATGCATAATTGCCTAATGCCTGAGCTATCTGAGGATCAACCCCTACAGCCCTTTTAAAATATTCCTCTGCCTTATCGTAATCCTTGCGTATATCCTTTAGGAATATAGCGTAATTACTCATAACCCGAGCATATTTAGGATCGACTTCAATGGCTTTTTTATAATATTCCTCCGCCTTATCGTAATCCTTGCGAATTTCCTTTAGGAATATTGCATAATTGCCAAAAACGGGCGCATAATCGGGGTCGGCTTCTACGGCCTTTTTAAAATATTCTTCAGCTTTATTGTTATCCTTGCGGATTTCTTTTAGGAATATTGCATAATTACCCATAGCGGGTGCATAATTGTTGTCAGCTTCAACAGCCTTTATAAAATATTCCTCTGCTTTATCGTAATTCTTACGGGTATCCTTCAGGAATACGGCGAAATTACTCATGGCCCGTGCATATTTAGGATCGACTTCTATGGCTTTCTTATAATATTCCTCTGCCTTATCATAATCCTTACGGATATCATTTAGGAAATTTCCATAATTATTTAATAATTGGCGACTTTTTGGAAATAGTATAATACCATTTTGATAAATCTTTTCAGCTTTTTCTTTGTCGATTAGTTTATATTTCCTAGCTTCCAATTCAACGGATAACCAATTGGCAAATTCTTTTGCCGCTTTATTAGCGGCTTGTTCTAACAACACTTTTTCGGGAGATTCCGCTTTTCCCTCAATTTTATTTTTCAATTTACCGAATGTTTCATTGTAAGAATCCATTATCTTGTCAAATCTCTTATCATTAGGGTGCTCAAATTTAAATTCCTCTCGGATCAGAAGCATCAATTCATCAAAATCAAAATGCTTTACCCATATTATTTCATGATCAATTAAGAGCTTTCCAAAAGCATTATCTGGTAGATAATCACCCACCCAATAGATTCCCCAAGGAAAGGGTTTTTGGGGAAAATTATTAAAAAGGTCGGTTATACTTTTATCATTTCCTCCGTAACCAATAAAAATTATGCCTGTTTCGCATAGGAAGCTCTTAGTTACCGACTTTACGGTTTGATCAAGTTTAGTGGTTTCTTCTTCGGTATTTTTTGGGGAAATCCTTGCGTCGCCATGAAGCTTAATTACCATTGGACGAGTTCTACTAATTTTCGCAAAACTAATAAGGGATTCATGAGAAATAATAAGGGGTTTTTTATTCGTAAATAAATATAATGCATCCGCCACAAGATCATCGAAATTAGTGGTCAAAATTACATTACAATGCCTTCCATATTTTTCATGTGAGATCAGTTGTGCTAGAACAGCATATCCAAATCCCGGATCAATGCCATTAACTAGATTTTCAAGCCCCGGAGGCAGCGGCGCAGTTGCCGCATAGATGGTGGCCGGGTCTCCTCCCAGGGCAATCGCAACCTCCATGTCCCTTCCCATTTCTTTATGCATGCGGAAATTGTTTGCTCCGTCATGATGCACATGCCAGTGCATGATGGCTTTATCTTCACTGAGGATTTGAATGCGGTACATCCCCACGTTCTGCTGTCCGGTATGGGGATTTCCGGTGATAACCAGCGGCAGCGTTATGAAGCGGCCGGCATCCTGCGGCCAGCACTTGAGGACCGGGAGCGTGAAGAGGTCGGGGGTACGTTCGATAACGTCCTGGACCGGGCCTGAGCTTACTTTTTTTGGCTGAAAGCCGCCGATCTCTTTTAATTTAAAGAGGAACTTTACCTTGTCCATAAGGGAATCGGGCGGCGTCTGGGGAATAAAGGAAACTATTCTCTCCGCTATCTCGTCAAAGCTCGTTACACCTAAAGCGCAGCAGGCGCGCTTCAAAGTACCGAATAAATTAATCGCCACCGGATAGGGAGAGCCTGTTACCTGTTCAAACAGGAGTGCGGGTCCCCCCGCCTTAACGGCGCGATCAGCTATTTCGGTAATTTCAAGTACCGGATCTGCGGGCACCGCTATTCGTTTCAAATCACGCTGAGACTCAAGCGCAGCAATATATTCCCTGAGGTCCTGAAAAGCCATTGTTACACCTCTAAAAAACACACCCCTTTTCCCAATAACAAGAGAAAAGGGGTGCAGTATGGTTACCCGTGTACTGGCAGTGCTCATCGCTATTTTGCAGCAGGAGCCGGAACCATCGGAACTGCTTGCGGAGGCCGCTGGCCGGGCGCCGTCATGGGCCCCTTTTGCAGCCTGCCGAAAAACATCACTTCAACAGAGGGTTGTTCTTTATTATCAGTGGTAATGACAATGTTACCCCGCAGGGAATCCTGGTCAAACGTGTCCTTGACCCGGGCCTTGACCTGATATTCTTTCCCTTCCGCAACAGGAACCACATCAAGCTGCACATCAGGCGAGGTTGATTCTGCCTTTAGAACTTTAAAGGTCGCCGGCGGATTGGCTTTTAGCGACACTACTTTCTCTACAGCTTTACCCTTCTCAAAAAAGCCGAAGGAAAAGGAACGCGGCGTGACGGTGATGTCACCGGCCACCTCGCCGAACACACTGATGGTCATATTTTTAATGGTCTTATGATCGGTGGTAACCGTAATAACATCCCTGAACTGTCCCACCTTCACATCAGGGAGCACGGAAACCTTGATTCGTTTGTCCTTGCTGTTGTCATATCCGTCGGGACTGGTCTCCACCTTTATCTCTTTACCCCGTGCTGTTGCCGAGAGGATTTTTGTCTTATCTTTTTCCTCACCCATCACGGTTACATAGCGTACCTGGGCCTCACCTTTCTTGTAACGGCCAAAGTTAATGATGAATGGCTCCAGGGCAAACATCACCTGCACGTCTGCAATCAGGTTGAGCTTTATAGTCTGCTGTGAAGCGTCATTGGTTGTCACCGTAACGACTTTGGTCACCTTGCCGCCACGGGTACTGGTCTTCAGGGTTGCATCAATTTTTCCTTCCCCGCCCGGGGGAATCTCTCTGGCAGACGCCAGAGCTGCCGTGCACCCTCAAGACGCTTTCACATTTTCAATGATGAGCGTCCCCTTGCCTTCGTTTTTAAAGACAAACGAATATTTCAGGCTGGCATTCTGTTCCACTTTGCCAAAATCATGGCTCACTTCAGTAAATTTTATCTTCGATGCTTCACCGGGCTTTTGTGCCGGTTTTGCAGGTGCCGGTGGCTGCGCCTGCTGAGCTTCAGCCCGCCCCACAATAAAACAGGCGGCCGCCAGCAGCAGCACCAGAAAAAAAAGAATGTTTTTATTATGCCTCATGTAACCTAACCTCCTTTTCCTGTTTGCAATAAAATAATGTTTAAACTCCCATTCTTTGTACCACAATTTACCAAAATCATCCAATATTTTTTCCCCATAATTCTCCCGCACATCACTGCCATCGTATCGTGGCGGAAGCGGGTCACGGGATAGCGTGAATCTTTTTGAGCAGCCAGGCCATATTCTGGCCTAACCGCTTAAAGGTAGCGATGCCCTCCTCATCGTTTTGAATTTCCCCGGGATCACGTCCGATGCCCAAATTCCAGTAATTTGACCCGGGCACAATCATCTCGCTGATGAAAAAGAAGAAATTAATTGCCGAGAAGGTGAACGTGCCCCCTGCCCGTCTCACGGCCACAGCTGCTGCGCCGATTTTTCTTTTCCACAGATTATCGTTTGCCCGGCCGACCAGCCCGGCACGGTCAATGAGGGCTTTTACCTCTGTGGTGACGTTGCTGAAATAGACGGGCGAACCGATGATAATGCCGTCAGCCTCGATCATTTTGGCGACATAGCTGTTGAGTTCATCATTTTTAATAACGCACTGCTTATCTTTGCTGGCAAAGCACTGGTAGCAGGCAGTACAGCCATGGAGGGGCTGCCCGCCGATCTGGATCAATTCGGTAGCAATGCCTTCGGCCTGCAATTCCCTGAATATGGTTTCGATTGCCTGTTCCGTGTTGCCGCCTTTCCGCGGGCTGCCGTTAAATGCCACAACTTTCATCTTCATCTCCTCTAACCAAGAGTTAACCACAGAGCACGGAGAAAAATAATGATGTTCAAAAGTCCTCGCTGTTTTTTTGTTGCCGTTGCTCTGTGTCCTCTAAAGCATTATTCTCGTTTTCATACACTCTCAGTTGAAAAAACATGCAGCCGCAAACGCCACCATTACAACTATTTTTTTGGCTCACGAACTCAAAAAGATAATAAAGTTCCTGATTTTTTGAGTATGCCGCTCAATGAATTCCATGAGAGATCACAGAGAAAAACTCTGTGCCCTCTGTGGTTGCTTATTGCTGCTAGCTGCCGGCTGACAGCTTTACTTACTGATAATCAAACGGGTGCGTCATCCTGAAACAATACAGCACGGACGAAAGATTGCTGCCGGACAGGTCCATTACCGTAATCTTACCGTCCTGCTGCCACAGGGTGATGAGCCGGGGCATCCCGTTACTGCTATTGGTATCATCAACAATACCGATGCGGTCGCCATAGGCGACGGTGTTAGCAGCGCTGCCGGTGATCACAATATCACCGGGCTGCAGATAGTGAGCGTCTTTAGCACCCGCGGCATTGGGTATCACCTGTGCATGATGATAAAGATAGCTGTTGATATGGCACGGCTGGAGTCTGTTCTTCTGCTTGTTGTTACTGCATGAATGATAGCGCCAGGGATAGAGAGCCAGTTCTTCATTAATCAGCGCCTGCAGGTCAATCCCTGCGGAGCGCAGTACCCGCAGCAGTGCATCAGCAGTTGCCGGCGGGCTGACGATGCTGCCTCCCGCAGGATAATCAGACTGAATGAGCGCAGAGGGCTGAAAAGCATAGCGCGCCGGTCCGGTAACCTGTTTTTTTGCTCCTGCAAGGATTTTCCGGCTGAGATATGTCGGGCTGTTCAATTCACGGTCCTGCTGCGCGGATTTGTAGATCTCAACCCTGGTCCCCCGGGAAACCATCCGGTAGAGATCAATGATATCTTTATCTTCAAGGCCCACGCATCCTTTCGTCCAGTCAAATTTGCCGCCGCTGCCGTGAATGCGGATCTGGCCTCCCAGGCGGGTCTTCTGGCTTGGTGCGCGGCCATCTTTCAAGGCCTGCAAAATATCAGGATAGGTTTGATAATCTATTAAACCTTCCTGAAAGCCGCGCCGGGCATCTTCTTTATTAGGGTAGCTGAGAAGCATTGAACGCGGCCCGTATTTAAGCTTTGCAGGATCGCCGTCCATGCTGCAGATGTAAAATCTGCCCTCGGGTGTACCGCCGTCTCCCATCCGGCATTTATCGCTGAGCGGGTTATCCGGGCACAGGCCGATGCGGTAGGTTTTTAAAACCGTATCCTGTTTGAGCAGGTATAACTTACGTTCCTTCTTATGCACCTTTATCCATGTATCAGATACCATGTCCCGCTGCACATACCCTTTAGTGCCGGCTGCAGTTTTAACGCGCAGCCAGTCACCTTCTTTGGCCTGAACACCCAGTGTCTGGTTTTGGTCAAGTTGTTCCAGTGTGAGGCAGCGGGTGCCCGGGCCTGACCGCAAATTGACCGCTGATTTTATGGCATACACAAATGATTTGGGCCCCTCTTCAGTGTGCGGCTCTGCCCGCTGTGCCGAGATTTTTCCCGGCGGCCCTGTTTTTACATTTTCCGTGCTGCATCCTGACGCGACCAAAGAAATCACGGCAAGTATCATGACCATAGAAAATACCCGCGTGCTCATATCAGACAACAGCTTGTTTTTAATTTTAATTAGCTCATTTTCGTACTTCACCGCCGCATACTCCTGTATTCCTGTTCTGACGCGCTGCACCAAAATCCCCGTCGTGCGTCAGAACATATTATAGCGCTATCGTTTCCCATTGAAAAGAGGTACCTCAGCTTGAGCGGAGAGGTCAAGGTATTTATATCAGGGCTTCCCCCAAAATTTTATATAGCTGTCATTACTAGAGCGCACGGGGGTTTTTTAGCCACAACACAACCCGCTCGATCTTCGTGGAACAGCTAGGTGCCTTGCGAATTCTCTCCTGCCAGACCCCATTGCATTCCCCTTTGTCGAAGCCTCTGGAAGCTGCCTGCCCCGTTCATGATACGCACGCTGCCGGGGTCGTGACGCAAGCTACTAAGAATATTGTTGTGGCGTTAAAAACCCCCCTGCGCTCGTGCTCCACTGCTCTATCCTATCCTTTCACTGCGTTCATGCCGTTTGTTGGTTTTCTATGCCTTAATTTTGGGGAAGG
>CAWDFP010000005.1:0-87777 GCA_963801605.1 uncultured candidate division Zixibacteria bacterium | reverse complement strand
TAAATAATTTACATCGAAAACCGCTTAGAACACGCTTCGCGCACCATGTTACAATTAATCTGAGCCTGGCCTTTTATTTATTTCCAAAAAATAAAGCGCCAACTTTGGGGAGTTGACGCCATAAATTAATGTGAGAAATCTAAATCAACGAATGCACGATCTTGCCATCGACAATCGTCATTACCGCTTTGCCGGTAAGCTTGCGATCGGCAAAAGGCGTATTCCATGATAACGATTTGAGATCCTCTTTTCTTACGATCCATTCAAGCGCGGGGTCGATTACTGTGAAATCAGCCGGACCGCCGATCTTGAAACTACCGCCGGGAATATTTAAGATTCTGGAGGGATTTAGGGTCATCTTCGCGACCATTTCCGGCCATGTTAAAACGCGCTTTTTGATAAGCTCGGTGACTGCCAGGCCCAGGGTCGTTTCCAGTCCAATCATCCCCGAGGGAGCGTAATCGAACTCCAACTCCTTCTCCTCTATCGAATGCGGGGCATGATCGCTGGCAATCGCATCGATAGTACCGTCCGCAAGCCCCTTTTTTACCGCCTCGATATCGGCCTTAGTGCGCAGCGGCGGATTGACCTTAAGATTGGTATCGAAACTCTTAACCAGATCATCAGAAAGAGTGAAATGATGAGGGGTCGCCTCGGCAGTGACATTCATTTTCGCCTTCTTGGCTCGCCTGATAAGCTCCACGGAACCGGCAGTTGATACATGAGCGATATGAACTCGTCCTCCGGTATATTCAGCCAGCATGATATCCCGAGCCACCATCAGTTCCTCGGAAACCGGCGGATTCCCCTTAAGGCCCAGAACAGTCGAAACGATACTTTCATTCATCACCCCGCCCGATGTGAGATCGTCATATTCACAATGCGAGATAATGGGAACACCGCAGGTTTTACTATACTCCAGCGCCCGACGCATCAAATGGTTGTTCTGAAGCCCGTTACCATCATCTGAAAAAGCCACAGCGCCTGTATCCGCCATCTCCAGCATTCCGGTCAGAGCTTCGCCTTTTCGCCCGATAGTAATGGCGCCAACCGGATAGACCTTGACCTTGGCCACCATCGCCCGATCGATGACATACTTGATCGATTCGGCGTTATCGAGAGCGGGTTCGGTGTTGGGCATGCAGGCTACAGCGGTAAAGCCTCCGGCAGCGGCAGCCTCGGCGCCGGAGATAATGGTCTCCTCATCCTCGCGGCCCGGTTCGCGCAGATGCACATGCATATCGATAAATCCGGGACAGAGATAAAGCCCCTTAAGATCGATAGTTCCGTTTCCCCGCGAGGGGCGTTTCTTGCGCTTATCGACCTTTTTGATTTTGCCATCGGAGACAACAATTTCTGCGGGGCCGAAATATCCGGATAGCGGATCGATAATTTTGGCGCCGGTTAATATCATATCGTTATTCATCGACTTTACCTCTTCCGCCTGAGAGCAGATATAATACAGCCATCCTGACGGCGACGCCGTTAGTCACCTGGGGCAGGATTACCGAGTAAGGACCTTCGGCAACCTCCGAGGAGATTTCCACTCCCCTGTTCATCGGGCCGGGATGCATTATGGTGAAATTTTCATTCAGCTTTTTGAGACGTTCTTTGGTAATCCCAAAATAGCGGTTGTATTCTCGCAACGATGGCAACAGGCCGCCCTGCTGACGTTCCTTTTGCAATCGCATGACGTTAACTACATCAGCTCCATCAAGAGCCTCGTCAAGATTATCGTAAACCTCGACCCCGAATTTATCCACGTCAACCGGTAGAAGCGTCTGCAGGCGCGCAAACCCTGACTTTCGCTCCTAGCGTCAGCAAGTCCCCAGATATTGGAGCGCGCCACGCGGGAATGTTTGATATCGCCGACGATTACAACTTTAAGTCCGCGAATCTTGCCGATATTTTTCGCGCATGGTGAAGATATCGAGAAGTCCCTGGGTAGGATGTTCGTGAGCGCCATCACCGGCATTGATAACAACCGATTGACAGCAGGTAGTTAGATAATGCGGCGCTCCGGATGCCTGATGGCGAATGACCACCATATCAATCTTCATTGCCTCGATATTCTGGACGGTATCTTTGAGGCTTTCTCCCTTAGCCACCGATGATCCGGAAGCCGAGAAATTAATCGTATCGGCCGAAAGCCTTTTTTCTGCCAGTTCAAAAGATATGCGGGTGCGGGTTGAGGGTTCGTAGAAGAGATTTACAACAGTCACGCCTCGCAAGGTTGGCACCTTTGGGAATTTTTCTGGCTAAAACTTCTTTAAATGAGATAGCGGTATCGAGGTAAAGATTAAGATCATCTGCCGGCATCCCCTCTAAGCCCAGGAGATGGCGAGAGCGCAGGGTCATACGCCGCCCCTGCCGCTTCTGTCGATTATAACTTCATCGACGCCATCCTGCTCCGCCAGGTGAACCTCAACCCGTTCGTTGTGCGAAGTGGGGACAACTTTGCCGATATAGTCCGGTCCGATGGGAAGCTCCCGATGCCCGCGATCCACCAGAACCGCCAGTTGGATCGAGCGGGGCCGACCGAAATCGATGATCTCGTCGAGCGCGGCCCGGATGGTTCGTCCGGTATAGAGAACATCATCAACCAGAATTACGACTTTATCGACGATATCGAAGAGCACATCGGTTTTCTGCACCACCGGCTGATCGAGCTTATCGGCGACATCGTCGCGGTACAGGGTGATATCGATCACGCCCACCGGCAACGCTAATTTTCCGATTTTGCTCAAAATTTCGGCCAGCCGTTCGGCGAGTATGGCGCCTCGGGTGCGGATACCGATTATGACGATATGCTCGGTGCCCTTGTTTCGCTCGATGATTTCATGAGCGACACGGTTGAGCGCAAGGGAAATCGATTTCTCGTTCATAATCCTCACGGTCGAATCTTTTGGCATGAGTCCTCCAAATTAATGCGATTTTGCCCGTTATAAAAAATCCGCCGAGGAGGCGGTTTTTTATTAGCGATTTAATCCATTTGCGATCATTCTAACGCCTCAGTTATCGGGCCGTGGATAGATAAAATCTGAGACGGCCAATGTCAAGAGAAATTCCATAGACCAAGATCATACTTTAATTGATGAATCAGGAAGATGGCGCCGCCCTGATTAGTTTGAAAAGACATTATCTATAGCGCTGCAGCATCTGAGCGGCTTCCTGGGCCTCGTCGGTGCCGGGATAGTTTTTGGCGACATCCTCGAAATACTGGCGGGCTTTGGTTTTTTGACGCTGCTCATAAAGCGCTCTACCGAGCTTCAGTTTAGCGCCGGCAATTCGCTCGGAACTGGGATAGGTATCGAGCATGGTTTCAAAAGCTTTTTGAGCTTTGTCATACTGTTTCATCGAAAGGTAGCTCTCCCCTATCCAGTACTGGGCGTTATCGTCAAGCGCGGTATTGGGACAATTTTGGATATAGCCCTTGAAGCCGTTTATTGCCATTTCGAACCGTTCCTGAACGAAATCCCCATACGCGGTATTGTACATTTTCTGGCAATCTATTCCGCCGGCCTGACGGGTTGTATCGGTTTTGGTTGAATCGGATGAGGTAGGCTGCCGTCTGCCAGGGGTAGACTCCATCGCTCCAGCGGCTCTATTAACGAGGGTGATAGCGTCTTCCAAACGCGATTCTACCATTTGCATGCGCTGGTCAAGGGTATTAACGTAATCCGAGAAATCGGCGCTCAGCTTGCGCGACTGTTCGATGTTGGCTCTGAACAGGGAATCGAGCCGGGCGTTCTCGGCGCGAATCGCAATTTGATCGGCCCTGATAGCGTCAACCTGCATTTGGATTTCAATTGCTTGCCGTCTGGTGGCACAGCCTCCGAATAAAGCTAAAGAGGCGGCGAATAAAAGCAGAATAGAGATTTTTTTCATAATATTGCCTATCATATTCCTTATAGTTTTACCCCTTATTCTGATAGCTAAAATAATCTAATTTGTCAAGGAAAATGGGCGGAAAATCAATGGGCATTATATTTGTATCGATAATATTAAACGCCGAAGCTCATTTTGATTTCGTGAAATCCGCAAATAGCTGAATAATCATGAAAAGTCCAAATACACTTATAAATCGAGTATTAAAGGAATAATATAGGATATTGACGGCCCTGCCTCAAATTCCTTAAGTATCGTATTCAAGCGCCCAGTCGGATGGCATATCGGGCAAGCCGTTGAGGCCCTCAACGAATCTTTCGAGGTTGAACGGCTTTTTGTCTTTGAGAACCCGGAAAATTTCCGAGGATACGATACAACCGATAAGCCGTTTAGCCTCTTCCTGCGAAAACCCCTCGTCAATCAGGCGATTGAGAGTATTAGAGGTTTCAGGAGGAGCTAACTCTTCGATTTGTTTGTCAACAATCTCGAGGATCGTCTGGTGCAAGTAAGGATTGACAATTTCTTCCATTGGCTCTCCTTTATAGTGGTTGTAGTATCCCATCCGAAACAATCTTAATCATATATAAGTCATTTCATATCGCCCGGTCAAGCAAAGAATTGCCAGGTTTATCAGCAAGCACGCTTGGGCTATCCATTGGAATTTCCCGAACAGTTTTTGGCGGATTTGACATCCTATATTGATACGCCGGGCAGCTTGATAGGATCATCAATAGAGAACCTTTCTTTCTGCAAAAAGCATTCGGCATACTGAACGCCAATCATATAACCATATTGCCGGGCGCGGATTTCCATATAATCGAAAATATTTCTGGCCGGAGGGTAAACCTCGCGCATGCCCGGCTTTTCCTCGAACTGCGTTTTATAACAGGCAACAGCTTTACTTTTACGCTCGAACTGCTTACTGATATCAACTATCAGGCTATGATCGATATCCTGAAAAGATGTCGAATAGAGGATTTTGCGGGGACGGTAGGCTTTTCCGGAAAGCGGCATTTTTATCAGCCCGGCCAGGAAGCAGCCCCGATAACCGATTAAAGAAGCCGCCGCATGGTCGGGATGACGTTGAATCCAGTAGGGCAAAAAGACCAGTTCGGGTTTGGTGCGCCGAATGATCTCGGCCACTTTCAAAGCGTTTTCCTGGGTATCGTAAAGACCGGCGTCGGGAAGCTCGAGATTGTGACGGTATTTCAATCCCATGACCTCGGCGGCGCAGGCGGCCTCTTTGGCGCGTGATGAAGCATCACCGCGGGTACCTGATTCCCCTGCCGTGAGATCGAGTATGCCTACAGAATAACCAAGATCGACAAGCTTAATAAGAGTGCCGCCGGATACAATTTCGGTATCATCGCGATGAGCGGCAATAGCCAGAGCGTCAAGTTTAACATCTTCAGGATTCACTTGCCAACACCTCCTGGTAGAATTGGTAGTATTGTTTGACGATATCTTTGGTGTCGTATTTTTCTACGGTCAATTTTCGAGCGTTTTCGGACATACGGCTGTAAAGTTTTTTATCGGAAAGAATTTCAAGCGACCGGGCGGCCATGGCGTTGACATCGCCGATAGGCGCCAGATAGCCCACCTCGCCATCCTTGATAAGCTCCGGTACTCCACCCACGATCGAAGCCACTACCGGCACTCCGCAGGCCAGAGCCTCCAATGCGGCCAACCCAAATGATTCGGAAGCGGATGGCAAGAGAAATAGATCGGCTTTGCAGAGGATTGTTTCCACCGAATCCTGGGCGCCTAAAAAGATAACGCGGTTTTTTAAGCCGAGCTCATCAGCCAGACGCAATACGTAAGGCGCATCAGGGCCATCACCAACGAGTACGAGTCTGGAAGGCATTTGGTCATTTATCAACTTAAATATTCTAACGACGTCGGGAGCATTTTTAACCGGACGGTAATTTGACAGATGCATGATGATCTTCTCATCGGGGCGGGCGAAGATGGCACGATCACAGCCGCTCTGATCGGGACGAAAACGCGAATTATCAACAAAATTGGGAATCACTTTAATCGGTTTTTTAATACCGAAATCGGCATAAGTTTTATCGTAGATATATTGACTTACGGTGCTCAAACCATCGCTGACTTCCATAGAAAATTTGGTTACCGAATAAAACGAGGGGTCAGCTCCAACCAGTGTGATGTCCGTACCGTGTAAGGTAGTAATCAGCTTGGGTCGGACAGTGCCGAGAATCTGTTTGGCAAGGTAGCCGCTTATGGCATGCGGGATGGCGTAGTGCGCGTGGATGATATCGAGGCCTACCCGGCGCGATTCCTCAGCCAGGCGCGTGGCCAATGTTAAGGTATATGGCGAATGCTGGAATAGAGGATAATCGGAAATCTCCACCTGGTGGAAAATGAAATTGGCCTCAAAACCGGTCAGCCGGAATGGCAGGGCGTAAGAGAAAAAGTGAACCTCCACCCCCATTCCGATCAGCGCCAATCCGAGTTCGGAGGCAACAACCCCTGATCCGCCTTTAACCGGGTAGCAAACGATGCCAACTTTCATGGGTCAATCTCCACAAGTTGATGCGCGACCGAATCGAGATCCAATTTATTTTCAAGCTGCTTAAAAATTCCCGGGCCAAATTTATCAGCAAAATAGACAGGAGTCAAGACGCGTTCCTGGAATTTATCCGAAGGTAAGAGAAAGGCGGCAACTTTCAGGACTTTGCGGCGGACTTCATCATGTCTTTTTTTATGAGCCATTATAAGCTTTTTGGAAAGATGATTGAGTTCATGATCGATCTTGCGTCGGGTGTACTCCAAAGCCTGATAGCTTTCCAGGTCCTGCGCTTTGACAGATTCGGCCAATGACGAGAGCGGATTTTCAATTTGAGACCGGAGCTGTTCGGCCTGGTTTTGTATCTCGGGGGGATAATTTTCGCTGATGACTCGTCCGATTTCAAATTCGATATCCCGATCGAGGCCGGCAAAATCAATTGAAAGTTTATGCATTATTTTGGCGATCTGCGGCT
Organism: uncultured candidate division Zixibacteria bacterium; assembly: GCA_963801605.1. GTDB lineage: Bacteria > Zixibacteria > MSB-5A5 > UBA10806 > UBA10806 > UBA10806. Next base: position 80,884 of record CAWDFP010000005.1, on the reverse strand, counting down.
CGATCAGCGTCGCAAAAAGCCGGGGACGAATAACCGGCCAGGGAACGCCATGAAAATCGAAAAGCGGAGTTATCTGCGCAAAATAGGCCGCCTCCGATGGCCCGACAATCTGGCTGACTGTAGGGAACGCGAAGCACTGAGCAACCGGCCGCAAAGTAACGTTGGGCGAAAATCTTTCAGGTTCGGTTTTTAGCTGATTCAGAATATCGCCGCGGCTGAACCGCTTATCGTGTCCGTCATAGCGATAAGTGTCACCATCAACGATGATATTGCGCCTGACGCCATTATCAAAAAATAGATTAAGATTGGACGCGGGTTTATGCACCTGACGATGATAGCCGGCGCCAATTATCTCCAGCGAGCGATTTTCAAATATTTCGAAGCTGGAAGTATGATTTTCGATATCGCGGCGAAATATCGGTTCGAAAAATACTTTCATCCCGGGGTAATTGGGATCAACGGGAACGATTCCAAAATCGCCAAGGAAGGTTTCAAAAAGCTCTGTAAAAGAATATGAAAGCGATTTCCCCGGCTGGTAAATCTTCTTCAGCAATCCTCTGATAGTATCCGAAAATTCCGTATCTATAAGAAGATCGTTTACCGAAGAGATAAATTTTTCGATTTCGGAATCAAATTTAACTTTCGACATCGGCTGGCCGTCAGGCTTTTGGCCGGGTTCGTAGGCAACGGAGCGGCATTGGCCGTCACGATCAAGCAGATTCACCGATTTAATCTCATCGAAATCGTGGTCGTCGGTCGCCATCCAAAAGCAAGGAATGACGGGACGCTTAAGCTCTATTTCCAGACGTTTGGCGAGCTTGTAAGCGGTCAAGGCTTTAAGAATTGAATACATTGGTCCCAGGAGCAGCCCAACCTGCTGACCCGCGAATACACACAGGGAATCGCTTTGACCGAGACGTTTGATATTTTCTCTGGTTGCCGGAGAGAGCTCCAAATGAGAAGTGGCCTCGGTTATAACCGAAGCCAGTTTCTCACGGGGATATGTAATTTTATCTATTTGTTCAGCCGCTTGCCGATAAGAATCAGATTGCCGGAAATCATAGCGGAAGTATCGGCAGGCCGGATCATTAAAGCTAAGGTAATCGAGGAATAACTTCGTAGTGCCGGCCAGCTTTGTGAATTCTATCGCATACATTATTACCCATTAACCGCCGCGGACGTATCACCGGTTCCGGCTCTTTGACGGGTCTTTTCGCGTCTACGGGAACGAATCGTAACAAGATCATCGAGGAGCGTATATACAATCGGAACGATGATAAGGGTCAGGAGCGTTGACGATACCAAACCGCCGATAACGGCCTGGGCCATGGGAGCGCGAAACTCCGCGCCTGGGCCAATAGCGAATGCCAGAGGCAACATGGCGAAGATCATGGCCAGAGAGGTCATCATGATGGGGCGAAGCCTGATGGGACCGGCCTGCAAAATTGCCTCGGTGCGTTCCATGCCACGCGCTCTGGCCTGCTTGATAAAATCAACGAGCAAAATAGCATTCTTAGTTACCAGACCCATAAGAAGCACAATTCCAATGAGAGACATAACCGAGATCGGCGAGCCGAAGATCAACAGAGCCAGGATGGCTCCCATCGGCGCCATGAGCAGCGACATGCCCATCGAGAAAGGATCGAGGAACGATTCAAACTGAGATGCCAGTAACAGGTAGATGAAAATGACCGCCAACAAGAGGGCAAACATGATGTTTCGGAAAGACTCCTGCATGATTTCCGATTCGCCCACCGGCGCTACGATATAACCGGGCGGGATTTGGAGAGCATCGCGGTTGACCTCGACCTGTTTCATAACGTCACTCATGATATAGCCGGCGGCCAGGTTGCTTCCGACCCTGATTTCACGCTGTTTGTCGTAACGACGGACCTCAGTTGGGGCTGCGGATTGATAAATACTGGCAACCTGACGGAGCGGCACCGAAAAATCGTTCCCGCGTACTTTCTTGAATGAGGGCACATATATGCTGTTTATATCCTCGACATCGGTACGATATTGCGGCGCCAGACGAACGTTAATATCATATTCTTCATCGCCGTCTCTGAAACGGCTGATATCAGCGCCGTCAACAAGGCTGCGAACCGCCGTACCGATAATGGCGAGATTCAAGCCAAGGTCGTCTGCTACCTGGCGATCAATGGCAACGCGAAGCTCAGGCCGGGCCTGCTTTTCGCTGTTTTCAACGTCAACGGCGCCCGGAGCTTTTTTAACAGTATTTTCAACCCGGGCAGCAAGGGCTTTGAGCTTGACAAAATCGGGACCGCGAACGGAATACTCCACGGCCTGGCCGCCACCGCCATGTCCCAACTCCAGAGCCACCGAGGTTTTAACGCCCGGTACCACGGAAAGCTGATTTCTAAAATCAGAGGAGATGGCGAAAACCGATTTTTTGCGCTCATTCTTATCGACCAGCTTGACATAAATTGACCCCTCGTTAACGGGAGTGTAGGTTCCACCGAGAGTTAGAAGCTGGTAACGGAATATATCTTTGTTGGATGCGATTATTTTTTCCATTTGAGCAGCAATTTCGGCGGTTCTTTCAAGACTGGTCCCGGATGCGGTTTTGAAACTGACGTATAATTCCGCTCTATCCTGCGCCGGAATAAACTCGCTTCCCAATAATGTATATCCCAAATACATGAAGATGATAAAGCTTGCCAGCGATGCAGTTAGAGTGACAGCGCGATGTTTAAGCGACCATCGCAAACTGCTCCGATAAATATTGCCGAAACGATCGAAGGCGCCGTTCCAGCCGTTCAGAATAATTTTGATGGGATTCTTAGAACCCTTCTCAATTTCCTTTTCCTTGGTCAAATATCGGGAAGAAAGCATCGGGGTCAGCGTAAACGCCACGAAGAGCGAAACCAAGTACCGAAATGGCTACGGTCAGACCGAACTGATAGAAGAACCGTCCCATAATGCCCGACATGAAGGCCACCGGCACAAATACCACGACAATCGAAAAAGTAGTGGCCATAACTGCCAGACCAATTTCCGAGGTGCCGTTTTTGGCAGCCTCCCAGGGGGATTCCCCCCTTGTCATGTGCCTGTAAATATTCTCGATGACAACGACGGCATCGTCAATGAGCAGTCCCACAGCCAGCGAGAGTCCGATCAGGGTCATCAGGTTGATGGTGAACCCCAGCATCCTCATGAAAGTGAAGCTGGCAATAATAGAAGTGGGAACGGCTATCAGCGATATTAAAGTGGATGGGATATTTTTCAAAAACAGGAAAATAACCAGAGCGGCCAGAAGACAGCCATAAATAATGGTGGTTTGAACATCATCCACAGATTCGCGAATGAAGACCGAATTATCCTGCACGATATCGACTTTGACATCCGCAGGAAGCAGCTTTTGGATATCGGACAAGCTTTTTTTAATGGTCTCGGCTACTTTGACGGTATTGGAACCGGACTGCTTGGTGATTTGAATGGTGATGGCATCAACGCCATTGAATCGCGACAGGGATTGGCGCTCTTTGATGGTATCGGCAACTGAAGCGATATCACTCAGGTGGATGACTTTGCCGTTAGTATTTTTAACGATGACATTTTTGATATCATCAAGCGATTCAAACCGTCCCATAGTACGCACCAAAAGCTGATTGGGCCCCTGGTTTAAGCTGCCGGCGGGAAGCTCGAAATTTGAGCCCGCAATAGCGTTGGAGACATCATTGAAGGTCAGGGTGCGGGCGTTCATAGCATCGAGATCAAGCGACACCTGAAAGGCGCGCTCGCTGCCGCCGATGATTTCAACCGAGCCGATACCTTCAATTGATTCGAGCTTTTTCTGGACGTTATTTTTGGCAATGGTGGTAAGTTCTTTAGGCGATCTCTGCCCCGAGATAACCAGCGAGACAATCGGCTCGCTGGCCGGATCGAAGCGCTGAATGATGGGAGCATCAATATCCTGCGGCAAATCGCCTCTAATGGTGGCGACCTTCTCACGCACGTCCTGAGCAGCCTGCAAGGCTTTGGTCTCCAGGGTAAACTGGATAATGACCTGCGAAACTCCCTCCTGAGAAGTGGATTGAATATGCTCAACGCCGGCAATCGGGTTGACAGCATCCTCAATCTTTTGGGTGACGTCGGTAGAAACAGCCTCGGGGCCGGCGCCGGGATAAACTGTCGTCACCACCACATAGGGAAAATCGATATCAGGAAAGAGATCGACGTTCATCAGGGCATAAGATGCAAGACCCAAGACTACCAAAGCCAGCATGACCATGGTAGCAAAAACGGGGCGCTTAATTGCGGTATTGGAAAGATACATAAATTAACTTTCTTTCGATGGATCTGACGGTTGAGAGGTTTGGAGAGTATCCATGATTTTAACCAGAGTGCCATCCTCAACCTGGTTCCTACCCAGTACGATGACATTTTCACCCTCGGAGAGACCCGAAAGAATCTGGCTGGCATCAAGCGTATTTTCGCCGACAACTACAGTTCTTTCTTTGGCGCGGTTGTCGCTGGAGAGCGTGTAAACTTTGCTGACCCCTTCTATCATAAAGACCGCGTCTTTAGGTATCGTGAGGATATTGTTAAGCTCGGATACAATGATGACAGCGCGGGCGTACATTCCGGCTCGAAGCAAACCGTCTTTATTATCTATTTGCAGCTCCACCCGGAACTGACGGGTATCCGGATCGGCCGATTTGGCAACTTCATTAACAGTCCCCTCAAACTCGGAGGTAGAGGCATCGGCGGCATCGATAGTAACTTTTGCTTTTTGCCCGCTCTTGATATAAGTCGCGCTGCGGCCATCAACATAAATAGGCAGCCTCATCTTATCGATTTGAGCAACGGTTGCCAGCGGCAAACCAAGGGGAGCATACTGTCCGATATTTACAGAAAGATCGGTCAGAATTCCGGAGATCGGGCTGGTCAACTCAACTTGCTGTTTGGCGGCAGTAAAATTTGCTTTCGATATTTCGAAGTTGGTTTTAATGGCGTTATAGGTCTGTTCGGAGATGGCGCCCTGTTTGAAGAGATTGCCCATCTTCTCAGAATTGTCCTTGGCATCCAGATAGGCCGCCTCGGCCTGTTTATAACGGGATGAGGGACCATCTTTATCAAGTACGATTATGGCTTGCCCGGCCTGCACAGAACTACCCTCGGAAACAGGAAGCTCGACAACGGCCTCCGGTATCGAGGAGTAAATCTTGGCCTGCTTGAAACCCTCGAGAGTACCGGTATATGTTTTGCTGATGGCGAGATTGCCGTTGGTGGCGGGCGCTACAGTTACGGCAATCGGTTTTTCGGCAACGACAGGATCCTTTTTCCTGCCGCCGCAGGAAATTAGAATCGTCACCAACAAAATACCGGTTAATATCATGCTATGCTTTTTCATCATAATCCTCATCTATCTATAATTACGGATTTATCTCTCGTCCCAATGACCTTAACAGGGCCGCGTAGCCAACGGCCAAATCATGAAATGCGACTGCTCTATTTATTTCCGCCTGTGAAAGCGAAAGCCTGGCGTCGGAAATTTCAAGCTGAGTACCGACACCATTTTCAAATCTGACGTTGGCGATATCGAGTCCGCGGCGGGCCAACTCGACGGCATCGCCCTGTGTCGAGAGGCGATTGCGAGCCTCGAGATAGGAGCCAAGGCTCTGTTGGAAATCGAGGAGCAAACCCTTATGGACCGCCTGATCGCGCAAGAGATCATCCTCGTAATTAATTCGGGCCTGCTTGACTTGACTGGGCGTTCTCCAGGAATCGAAGATCGGAACGTTGAGCGAAATACCAGTGAACAAGCTTCGAGCCCAACTATGTTTAAAGGGACCGCCGGTTTCATATTGTCTTTGGTATTGAAGCGAAGTTGAAAAATAGAGCGATGGTTTGTATCCGGCTTTGGCAATCGTGATAAGCTGTTTGGTAATATTGCTGTTGTAATCGCTCATTTTAATCTCGGGCCGATTTTCAAGCACTTCGCTTTTGGCGGCCTCAGGATCGATGGGCGGCAAAACAAATGTAGTGGAATCCAAATTAGATTGGATATTAATGCGGCTATCCAGCGGCATGCCCAATAAATTCTTGAGAGCGGTGGCGGCAACCTCGGAATCGTTGCGAGCCTTTAGCACCGACGGCTGCAAATTAGCTACAGCCACTTTGGCGCGTAAAAGATCATATTCGGAAGTCATTCCCTGATCGTACATTTTTTGTACCAGATCGAGATTATCCTGAGCCAGTTTTTGAGCTTCTTCATTTACGTTCAGGACCTGCTGAGCGAGGAGAGCGCCATAAAAGCCGTTGAAGACCTGCACCTTGAGTTCCTGTCTCGACTGAACGAGCGATTCTCTGGAAAGATGCCTGGCAATTCCGGCGATTCGCAAGGCGGTGCCGGTTCGTCCGCCAGAGTAAATCGGCTGGGTAACGGTCAACGCGGCGGTATAGTTGTTAGCGGCTCCGATTTTCAGGGTCTGAACCTGATCCCCAAATTGGATAACCGTAGTGGGAACCTCCCAATTGCGCAAATAATCAACGCCGGCGGTTACCTGCGGCAAAGCCCCGGAGACAGCTTCCTTGATTTGAGCATCAGCTTTATCGACTTGCTTTAAGGCAATCTGGTAGTTCTCGTTTTTTTCAAGCGCCATACTGATAGCGCCCTTGAGATCGATAGTGATCGGCTCCTGCGCGGATGCGGCAATCGCTCCGGAAATAAAAATAAGTAATATGCATCCAAGGGGGAGAGTGAGTTTCTTTTTAAGGTATTTCGTCATATTCCTCATCCAGTTACAAAAAAACAGGCATTGGCCCGAACATCATTACCTTACGAAATTAATTAGAAAAGTATTCAAATATTTTTAGATCTGCTGTGAAATAGCCGATTTTAATTCCTCCAGAGAATACTTCGATAAACCCGGCACTTCACTAACGCGGTGGCGCACAATGCCCATATCATCTATGATAAAGACGCTAAAATGAACCGATGGTTTAGCGCTGGAGCTATTGATAACGGAATACTTGCCGGCGACCAATAGCTGGGGATCGGCGAGAACTGTGTAAGCGAGTTTAAGTTTATCTTTCAGATTCTTGAGATGACTCACTTTTTCGGGACCGATAGCGATGATCTGGACCGTAAGTCCTGAGGAGGTATTTGGTAATCCCTGGCCAAGGCTTTTAAGATAGCCGGCTATTTTTTCGTTATCGCCATCGGAAAAGAATACCAGAGCGGTAAATTGGCCATCCAGATTTTCGTTGAGATGGAAAATATTACCCTGGGTATCGGTTAAGGTAAAATCGATAGCGTAAAAGCCTGTTCTAATGATATTTATTACATCCATATCCATCACCCTTTAAGGTCTCCTATTCAGGCCATATATATAAAACATGGCTATTAAAAGTCAACTGTTTGATGGATGATAAAAACGACCTACCGGACGCCGTAATTCGGACGCGAAGAAGAGGCATTAAAATATTCGGAATAATATTAAATTGCTTTTTTAATTTCAAAGTAGATTTCATCATATTATTGCTCTTCAATAGCGCTCCGCACCTGTGCCAGGACACGAATCGTTGCCGTCATATCGTTCGGGTCGATTGCTTTGCAAAGTTGGGTTTCGAACTCCTGGCCCCGCTTATGGAATTTTAAAAGCTTTTGAACGCCTTCAGGAGTAAGCTTTACGTAATTTCGACGGCCATCGTTGGAATCAGGGTAGCGGCTGATCAGGCGTTCAGCCTCGATCTCTTTAACCTGGCGCGTCACGGCGGCGGCATTGATACCCAAACGTTTGGCGAGGTCCATAATGCCAATCCCATCGGGGTAGCTGATGACCAAAAGGCGCAACAGCGCCAATCTCGATGACGGCATGCCAACTACGCGGCTAAAAACGCTAAGCAGAGCCTGGTGAACCTTCATTATTTCATGCAACAAATGAATTTGGTCGCCGGAACAATCGAAATCGAAACACTTCTCAAGATTTTTTTTCGCTTTCATGCCTATATTATTGACTATGTCAATGACATTGTCAAGTATTATTTTTAAAGATCAAGTTTGAAGCGGCAATTTTTTCCATAAGACAGTATTACATTTGATTTTAACCTTTAATATTAGCCAGGGGCAGCAGGCGGGCCACCTTTTTAGAGATACCCAGCTTGTGGACCACATTAACAACATCGGATATATTTTTGTAGGCAAAACCGGCTTCCTCGGCCAAACCGGAAAATGAGGCGGTACGCACCAGTATCCCCTCTTTTTCCATTTCATTTTGCAGGTCGCTTCCACGAATCTTTCTTTTGGCCGCCGACCGTGACATGAGCCGTCCAGCGCCATGAAGGGTTGAACCGAATGTTAGCTCCTCGGCTTTCTTAGTGCCAACCAGCAGGAAGGATCCGGTTTGCATGGAACCACCCACAAGAACGGGCTGACCGGTCTTCTGAAACTGCGGTGCAATGCCGGGATTGCCGGGTCCATAAGCGCGAGTAGCGCCTTTGCGATGAATCAACAATTGAGTTGGCTTGCCGTTGATATTGTAAGTTTCAACCTTAGCGATATTGTGAGCAACATCATAGACGAGTTCCATCCCCAGTGCCTCGGCTTTCTTCCCGAATATTTTGGCAAAAGCGTTTCTGATACCATTGGTAATTACCTGCCGATTGGCGAAGGCGGCGTTGGCGGCGCAGCACATGGCGCCGTAATAGTTTTTGCCCTCGGGGGAGTTTATAGGGGCACAGGCCAGCTCGCGGTCGTTGGTGACGATGCCATATTTCTTCATAGCCGCGCCGAACGATTGAAGATAATCTGTCCCGATCTGATGGCCAAAACCGCGCGAGCCGCAATGGACCATAATCACAATCTGGCCCTCGGTTTCGATGCCCAATAAGGCGGCCGTTTCCCGGTCGCATTCGTTGTCGAATCGGACGGTTTGAATTTCAAGATAGTGGTTACCGGAGCCAAGGGTGCCGATCTGATCCAATCCGCGCTTAACAGCTTTATCGGACACCGCCGATGGGTTGGCGCCGGGAAGATGGCCGCGTTGTTCGATACGGTCGAGATCGGAGTCCCAGGCGTAGCCGTTTTGGTGACACCATTCGGCGCCGCCTGTGATCACCTTTTCGAATTCCGAATGATTCAGATTTACAAAACCGCTTTTGCCTACGCCGGCGGGGATGATATTGAATAGGGAATTGAGAAGCTCTTTGACATGAGGTTTAATATCGTTTTCGGTGAGATCGGTTTTAATGAGACGGACGCCGCAATTGATATCAAAACCGATACCTCCGGGCGAAATTACGCCATCATTCATATCGAAAGCGGCAACGCCTCCGATAGGAAAGCCGTATCCCCAGTGACCATCGGGCATACACCAGGCGTATTCCCGAATTCCGGGAAGACAAGCCACGTTGGTAATCTGGTTGAAGACGCCTTCATCCATCTGTTTCATCAGGGTTTCGCTCGCGACAATACGGGCAGGAACTTTCATACCCGGTTTTTGATCGGGCGGAATTTCCCAAATGTAATTTTCAATTTTGTTCGTTTTCATTATATATCCCCCTTAAAGATCAAGCATCATCCGAGCTGCATAGCCGTTATCGAGCTTTTGAACTTTTAGATTGTGATAAGTAGCCGCTTTGACATCGGTTTTAATGGTATGCTTTTTATAATCGATTGTCTCCCCCATCACTAACGCGCTCAGTGATTTGCAATCGGGAGCGATTTCGATATTAAAAGCGGAAAGGAATACTTTTTCGACGTCTTTCAGGTAGATGAGTTCCGAAATGAAGTTATATAAGAGGTCCTCGAGGCTCTCCCCTTTTATTTCGAAGGTATAATTTCCGGCCGGATGTATCTTTTCGAGATCGGTCATGGCATAAAAGCAGGCGGCGGCACAAGAGGCGAACAGTTCATTTAAGGTGTTACCATAGGCATCGAAGAGAAAATCGCCCGAGGTGTGATTTTCGATAACGTTGAATGTCAAACTTCCGAATTTCATTTTGCATACGCTATAGCAAATATATCGAGTCGCTTAACCCGGGCATCCAAAAGCGGCCGGGAGGCCTCGTAAACTGTTGCGCCGGTAGTCACGATATCATCAACAAGCAGAATACTTTTGCCTTTTAATTCATCCCGGCAATCAAAAGAAATTACGAAAGCGTCTTTAACATTGTTCCAGCGATCCTGCTCGGCGAGCTTTGGCCTGCTGATGGGTAGCCCTGATTCGTCCGAGAGTCTCGGGTAGAAACTTGATTTCAAGATGTTTGGCGAGACTTTCAGCAATTATTTCGGATTGGTTATAGTGCCTTTCTTTCTGGCGGTCTTTGTGAAGCGGTATAGGGATAATGTAATCGTAATTGTTTTCCGTAAGCCTCTCCCCCATTGAGGCAATTGCCATTTCCGAAAGGCGTTTGCCAAGATCGACAGCACCGTGAAATTTGAATTGCAGGAGGCACTCTTTTAGCTCATCATCATAGAAACCCCAGTAGAAGAGATCCAGGGCATGGGGGCCGCTGCAAAGTTTGCAGGATGATTTGGCGCCTATCGGTCGGCCGCAAAATGGGCAAATTGGCCCGCCGCCGCAATTTTTCGATGTCAGGTTTTTAAGGCATTCGGGACATAAAAGGGGATCGTCAAAATCCCTGCCTCGTCCGCAACAAAGGCAGGCTGACGGCGAAAGAAACTCCCTGAAATCGTCATACAGAGATTTAGCCCACTCCGCTGTTTTATTGAATGTCCGGCTGAGCAGCGGGGCTGGCGGTTGACTTTTTGTTTCTGGCATACATTACAATATAAGCGATAACGGAACCGACAAAAAGCAACATCGAAAGAAACTGATTGCGCGAAAAATCCTGGCCACCGATAGTGGTAAATATCATGGAGTTTTCGTAATAGCGGAAGAAATCAATTATAAAACGCCAGATGGCATAGAGACCGACAGTCACCCAAAATGAATGACCGTTGAATTTTTTATATCGTTCGCTCCAGAGGATAATCCCCAGCATAACAAAACCGGCCAGCGACTCGATTAGCTGGGTGGGAATAAGCGGCGTATTGGGAAAGACATATCCAGCCTGAGATTCGGACGGGAAAACCACTCCGCATTGGCTGTGAGTTGGCAGACCAAAGCAACAGCCATTGAGGAAGCATCCGATACGGGTAATTCCGACGCCAAGCATAAAAATCGGCATCATAACATCGAATGTCGGCCAGGGGCTTTTTCGTTTGATGACGAAAAACAAAAAAGCCGAAAGTATCGCCAGGACAACCCCACCCATCATGGATAACCCCGCGATGCCCACATAGCCGGAGTGGAAAGGATTAATAATATCGAGAAGATTGTTGGAAAATTCATCGAGGTGGTAGATAACATAAAAAAAGCGCGAACCGACAATGGCCGAGACCAGCACCACAAAGGAGAGATCGATAATCAAGTTGGGGTCCAAGCCCGCTTTTTTGGCGCGCCTGATAGCCAGGATAACTCCGAGGAGAAACGAGAGCGCCAAAAGCAATCCGTAAGAACGAATAAAAGTAATACCTAAAAATCGCAGAGGTTCCGGATACATTAATACTCCTGCCAATCGCGGTTAATTGCCAATAGAAATCCGATAATCGCCCAGAAAAACAGAAGCGACGAGCCGCCGTAACTTAGAAACGGTAACGGCAATCCAGTTACAGGCATGAGACCCACAGTCATCCCGATATTCAAAAGCACCTGAAATACAAGTATAGTGCTAAAACCACAGGCAATGTAACTAAAAAACTGGTTGCGGGCTTTGTAGGCCAATGAAAATCCTTTATAAAATAACCATCCAAAAAGCACCAGAACTACTAAATCACCGATCAAGCCGAATTGTTCCGACAAGACCGAGAATATGAAGTCGGTATGCTGTTCGGGAAGGAAATTGAGCTTGGTCTGAGATCCTTTGAGGAAGCCCTGCCCGAAAAGCCCTCCGGCCCCGACCGCGATTTTGGATTGGATGATCTGATAACCGGCGCCTCTGGGATCCTGTCCGGGATCGAGGAAAATAATGATCCTCATTTTCTGGTAACCATGAAGCTTATTCCAGAGAAGAGGGGTCATCATGCCAAATCCCAAATTGAGCATAAAAAATAGAAAGCCCTGCAAGATGCGTAGTTTGGATAGGGAGAGAAGCAGGAGCAGCAAGAGGAAAAAGATATGCCCAGGAAATCCAATGGATGGCGGCCAGCATGCTCAGAATCGGAGTGATTATCAGGAGAACCCGATTAAGAGGTAATCCGGTCCAGATGAGGATTCCGAAGAAAAGGGCGAAAAAAACCAGAGAACTGCCGAGATCAGGCTGAATTAATACCAAGCCGGCGGGAACAGCCACCAGCACAAACAATACGAAAACCCAGGAGAAGTTTTCATAATTAAGCTTTCGAAATGCAAGATATCGAGCCATAGCCAGCACAACGGCCAACTTGGCCATCTCAGCGGGCTGGATGCTCAGACCTCCGAATCGATACCAGCGCTGAGCGGATTCACTGGAGACGGCCAGCAAGGCCATCAGGAATAGTATAGCGGCAACGATAGTAAAAGGCAGAAAAAACTTCATGCAAGCGCAACGGCAAATAATAAATAAAGATGGCCAGGATAATACCGATCATCAGCCAAACAAGCTGCCTGGAGTAAAGATCGTGTTCGGCGGCAGTGGTGGAGTAATAGGTGGCGCTGTAAACGAGCACCACGCCAATCAAGCTTAGCGCCAAAGCCGGAAGAAAGATGCCCAGACCAAATGATTTATTCATAAGCCTCATTGAGGCGGATTATAGGCTACGACCGAATCGCTGGCAACCCCGAAATATTTCTCCAAAACTTTTCTGGCGACAGGAGCAGCGATAGAGCCGCCATGACCGGCGTTTTCAACCAGCACCGCAATGGCAATCGTGGGGGAATCAACAGGAGCATAGCCGACAAACCAGGCATGGTCGCCGCCATGAGGATTTTGAGCCGTACCGGTTTTGCCCGCTACCGTAAAACCCTTAACCTGAGCCTGGTGAGCAGTTCCACCGGGGAGATTGACAACGCCAAATAGAGCTTGATGCAGCAAATCAATTGTCGATTGTGACATGGGAAGCCGGCCGATCTTCTCCAGGGGGTATATAGTTGAATCTCCGGCAGGAGTCACAATTTTAGAAACCAGCCTCGGTTTGTAAATATCTCCGCCGTTGGCGATGGCGCCATAGAGCATGGCCATTTGAAGCGGTGTCACCAAAACCTCGCCCTGCCCAATGGAAAGATTAACCACCAGATATTTTGTCCAGCCGGCGTTACCATAACGTTTGTTGAAATATTGCTGACTGGGAGCAAGACCAGAAAGCTCGCCAGGCAAATCAACGCCGGTTTTCTCGCCGAAATGGCATTCAGCGGCCATCCGGCTCCAGGCAGTCAGGCCCTCGCGCACGCCGAGCTGATAAAAATAAACATCGCAGGACCTGATGATCGCATCGACCATGCCAAGCGCTCCATGCCCGCGTTTTTCCCAGCACTTGAAAACCCGATTACCAAATGCCATAGCGCCGCGACAAGCATTGAAATGGGTTAAGGGAGTGACATTGCCGTACTCAAGCCCGGCCGCGGCCGTAAACGGCTTATAAGTTGAGCCCGGAGGAAAAGTCCCTTTTATGGCCCGATTGAACAAAGGATGAAGAGAATCCTCGGAGACCGCTTTCCATTGCTGGGGAGTAATAACTCCCGAAAAAGCATTGGCGTCAAACTCCGGCACCGATGCCAGGGCGATTACGCCGCCGGTGCGGGGATCGATAGCCACGATGGCGCCCGAACCTTGAGCGGCCAGCTCGCGTTCGGCAACCTGCTGGACGCCCCAATCAATCTCGAGATTTAAAATAGATCCGCGTACCGGGTTGAGCTTGGGTTTGCCGGGATATTCGCCCGATAATTTTGCCGGCAGCGGTCACCTCAAGATAGCGGAACCCGTTCAGACCGCGGAGTTCTTCCTCATATTGTTTTTCAAGCCCCTCTTTCCCGATGACATCACCGATATTGTAGGCGGAGTATTTGGGTTTGGCCATTTCAGACTCGGTTATTTCGCCGACATAACCCCAGATATGCGATCCCATATTATCCGCGGGATATTGGCGGATCGATTCGACCTGAAAAGTGATTCCGGGAAAATCGAGAGCGTGTTCTTCAATATAAGCAACGGTCTTAAAATCAACATCACGGCTGAGACGAATAGGCTGAAACTTGCCCTGCCAACCTAATTTGATTTTGGTGCGAAGATCTTCGGGATCTATTTGCAGGACACCCGCTAATAGAGTAATGACATAATCAAGATTTTTAACCTCGTATGGCACGATAAACATCGAGTAGGAGGCGCGGCTTTTCACGAGCGTTTCGCCGTGGCGATCGACGATTAAACCTCGAGGAGCGAGTATAGGAACCATGCGGATGCCGTTTTCCTCGGATGCTTTTCGATAAAAATCGGCGGAGAGGATCTGCATATAAAACAGGCGGGCAAATATCAGCAAAAGCGAGATGAAAATTATCGCCATCAAAATACGATAGTTGATTTTACGTCTTTCGAAAATATTTTCGGTCACAGCACTTCTCGAGCATTAAAACGCTGCCGGAGGATCCAAACGCCCAAACCGGCTACAGCGACGGTATAGATCGCTATAGAGAGTGATACGGCCAGCATTTTAGGAAAGTTATCGAGAAAAAATTGAGGTTCGGGGAGAAAACGATAAGCCAGCTGATATAGAAATGTCCCCAGCAGAATCATGGTGGCTTCAAACCAGGGATTATCGATATATATGGTGTCGCGGATAATTCCTACACAATAGGCCAAAACGGAGATAAGAAGAGTCATCCAACCCATTTTTTGAGGATCTAAAAGATCAACCGAGACAGCAAGAGCAAAAGCAAACCAGACAGATGTATCTCTTTCGAGGCGCAGAGCAACTATAACCACTACCGCAGTCAGAATATCGGGATATATCCCCAGGATAACCAGACGAGGGGCCAGGACCACCTGGGCAAATGTGACAACAAGCCATGCTAAAAAGTAGTTCAGTATCGGCATAATTATCTTCTAAAAGAAGAGGTAATCACAAAAACCTCATCTATAGCGTCAAACCTGGCTCCCGGAAAAATGCGAATATCGTGGAAAAGTCCTCCGTCCATCTCTCCCGATCTCATGATGGTACCAATGAACAAGCCTTCAGGGAAAACACCGCCCAGGCCGGATGTCACCACGCTGTCACCCGGAAGCGCCGACTCCTCGATAGGAACATCTCGAAGAGTCAGGTAATTGCCTCCTGAATAGGTAACAAGCCCCTGAGCGCGGCTGGCCTGCACAATCGCCGCGACCCTGCAGGCCGGGTCGTACAGGAGCTGGACAGTGGAAGAATGAACGCCTACAGCGATCGTCTTCCCGATGACACCATCGGGGGAAATTACCGGCATATTCGAGGTAATATTTTTCTCGCTGCCGACATTTATGACCATCGATTTATAAGGGTAACCGAATGTAACGGAAACAACCTCGGCGGGCACCAGGCTTAAGGTGTGATGAGGATCAAAATCGAGCATTCGTCTCAGGCGATCATTTTCATATTTATTTTCGATAAGTCGGGAGGCGAGCACAGTCAATGAATCGAGCCGGCGATTGAGATTACGATTGATCTCGAAGGTTGTATCGATTTTATCCAAATAGCGATCCAGCTTGCTGAAAGGATACAAGAGCGACAGCGTACCTATTCTCGAAACACTGGTCCTGATATCCAGGGGCAAAATGATCATGACGATCGAAATGATCGCCACGATGATAAGAGGTAATACCTGGGGATTCTTAAAAATCCCCTTGCCGAGATATTTCATTTAGTCGTTGGAATCGAGAACCTCAATCAAATCTTCTTTATACTTAGCCTTCATGAGTTTCTGCCGATTCTTATCGCTTTTCATCAGATAGGAGAGCTTCGCCATGACATTGAGGTGAGCGCCAATGGCATCCTCCGGCGCGGCAATCAGGAAAAACAGATGGACCGGCCTGCGATCCATAGCGTCAAAATCCAGGCCTTCATTGCTGCGGCCAAATGCGATGACGATTCCCTTAACGGCACGAGTCTTGGCATGCGGAAAGGCCACACCATAGCCTACGCCGGTGGTGACCAGCTTTTCGCGCTCCAGAACGGCCTTGAGAAGCTCTTCCTTGTTTTTCACCATTTGAGAGTTAGCCGCCAAATCAACCAGTTCGGTTATTATGGCGTCTTTAGTTTGTCCTTTTAAGTTGAACGAAATAACATCATCTTCACAAAAACGTGAGAGCTTTATCATTGAGCCTCCATTTAAAATTTCTCTGCTTCGTTGATGAGCATAATAGGAATATCATCTTCCACTGAATAGCGCAGATGACATTTTTGGCAAATCAACTTATTGTTGGCGCGATCATATTCCAAATCACCCTTGCATTGCGGGCAAGCTAAAATAGCCAGGAGTTTATCCGTTAACATAGGTCCCTTCCTCTATGACTCCGCGAATACTCCCATGACCCGATATTTCCGCAAGCGATCGGACAGGAGAGTAGTTTTATCCTTTACTATCAGGGGTTTCAGGTTTTCAATCAAGCTTTGTTTTAGGCTGGCGGCGGCAGTGTTGTAGTCGCGATGAGCGCCGCCCAATGGTTCGGGAATGATACCATCGATAATTTTAAGCTCAATGAGGTCATCGGATGTAACCTTGAGAGCGTCGGCGGCCTGAATACGGTTGGCCTCGGCCTGTTTCGGATCATCGACAGCTTTCCAAAGGATAGCGGAGCAACCCTCAGGAGAAATAACCGAATACCAGGAATTTTCCATCATGAGGACAACATCGCCAACACCTATGCCTAAGGCACCGCCGGAGGCGCCCTCGCCGATAATGGCAATCAGAATGGGGACCTCGATAGCAGACATTTCGCGGATATTTCGGGCGATAGCCTCAGCCTGTCCGCGCTCCTCGGCGCCAACTCCGGGATAAGCGCCGGGGGTATCAATAAAGATGATAATCGGTAGATTGAACTTTTCGGCGATTCTGAATAATCGGAGGGCCTTGCGATAACCCTCAGGGTGGCACATACCGAAATTGCGGTATTGCCGTTGTTTGACATCACGGCCCTTCTGCTGGCCAACCACCATGACCGCCTGGCCGTCAAGCCTGGCAAACCCGCCCACCAGAGCCCTATCCTCGGCGAAGTAGCGGTCGCCATGAATCTCGATAAAATCGGTAAAAACAAGCGGGATATAATCGAGCGTATAAGGCCGGAGCGGATGGCGAGCCAACTGGACTTTTTGCCAACGGGTCAGCTTAGAATAAACCTCGGATTGAAGCTGGTCGCGTTTATTTTCCAACTGGTTGATTTCATCATCCAGCCAGTTATTATCCGCAGGCGATAGTTCTCTTATTTCGCGGATCTTGCGATCCAACTCAACAATCGGTTTTTCAAATTCAAGATAATATTTATCGTCCATTTCCACCTCCCGATTTTAACTTTCGGGACAGAATTATTCCGATAAATATAACAAAAACAGCCTCGAGGACAAGGACTATATTGACTTTACCAACTACGAAACCCACGGCCATCACGGAAAACTGGATGCTTAAAAGATAGAAAAACCAGACCACGCCCTGCTGAGAAAAACCCATTTCCAGGAGGTAGTGAAAAAGATGGCGTCTATCCGCCAGATAAATCTTTTGACCGGTGAGGGTGCGGCGGATAGTGGTTGTCAGGACCTCCAGCACAGGTACCCCCAGGGCCAACATCGGCACCAGCATAACAATTGAGGCATAGCTTTTGGGCCAATAGAGGGATGTTACCCCGAAAACATAACCGATAAAAAGCGATCCGGAATCACCCATAAAGATTTGCGCAGGATGATAGTTGTATCTCAAGAAGGAAATTGAGATGCCCAATATGCCGGCTATTAAGAGCGTGGCCAAGGGCAGATTAAGAACCAAACTCAGAACCAAAAATGTCGAGGCTGAAATAGCGGCGATGCCAGCGGCCAGACCATCGAGGCCATCGAGAAGATTGAAGGTATTGGTGATGGTGACAATCCAGAGGATACTCAGCGGTATAGCCCAGTAACCCAACACCACCAATTTGTAGAAGGGCACGTTGATAACATCAGCTCTAACACCGCAGATAACAGGAAGCAAGGCCGCCAGCATCTGCCAGAGGAATTTGGGAATGGGACCTATCCCCTTCAAATCATCGTAGAGGCCGAGCAAGAAGATAATGACACCCCCGGCAACCACACCAACGATGCCCAGCCAGTTGTTACGCCAGAGTTCGGGATTGCCCACGAAACCGAGCCAAATGGCAAGCGAATATGAAATAACGAACGCTACTCCCCCCATACGAGGAGTTGGTTTTTGATGAATCTTTCGAGGACTCGGTTGATCCAGGAGGCCTCGTTTCAGGCAATAGTTTTTTATTATGGGAATGAGGATAAAAGTCAAATAACCCGCGACCAGCACGACCAGGATATATCCGGGAATTTTCAGATTCAACTCTTAATCCTTTTTGTGCAATGCGATCAGGCCGGAGGTAAGCGCAAAACCTGCCGCAAGCGCCACGGCCAGGACTAAATTTTTATACCACTGGGAAGAGTAATGCTTTTGGAAGTATTTGTAAACCGAAAGATAATGGCACCAGGCGGCAAAATAGGGCCTGGTCGCGGAGGATTGCCGCCAGGCGTGGATTATTTTTGCATGGGGTAATATCCATACCGAAAGGGAACGTTCCTGAACGCGCTTGCAAAGATCAAGGTCTTCGAGATACATAAAGAAGCGCGGATCGAAGCCTCCAAGCTCGCGGAATAGTTCTGTTCGAATAAATAGGGCGGTGGCAGAAACTGCCGGGACCTCGAGCGGCCTCTCCCCTAAATCCAGGAAATAGCCGGCATTTACTTCTTTAACTAATCCCAACTTATAAAGCGGAGAGCCTCGTCCGAAAAGGATATCTCGTCGCCGGGGAAATCGTCGGGCGGAGATTTGGGTTTGGCCGTCGGGATAAACCAGGTGGGCTGAGGCCAGTCCAAAATCCGGCCTGGCGGAGGCAAACTCCAAAAATGATTTAAGGCAATCAGGTGTAAGGACGGTATCGGGGTTTAGGATAAGAAGATGTTTGCCGGTTGCTTTTTCGGCAGCAAGATTGGCGGCAGCTCCAAAACCGATATTGTGAGCAAGCAGGATGGATTGGATTTTCTGACTTGTTATAAACTCGGGGGTTTTATCTTTGGAATTGTTATCGATAACGATAGTTTCAGTAGTTGCGCCTGCCTGTTCCTCGATAGATTTAAGGCATGCTTTAAGCGAATCGAGACAATTATAGCTAACAATAATAATTGAGATATCGCAAGTGAGAGGCATTTTTTTAGCTTTGGTCTTTATTGCAAAATGCACATTTTATTTTTTACAAAGCTGCGCACAATGAATTGTGCCCCTACACACTAAATTAATAGAGTTTCTTAAAAAATAATTCACAATTCCTTTAATTAACGTAGTCAAAATGCCCTATACCTCGAATTTTAAACCATCCGACAAAATGCCTTTATCGAAAAATATAGCTGGGAAGAGCTTGTTTTATCAAGCCGGTTTTTTCCTTCGCTTTGAGATAACCGCCCCCGTTCCCAATCCCACGAATAGAAGCAGCCAGGATGCCAGAGACACATTTTTGCCAAGGATATATTTAGGGTTTTCCACTCGGAGTTCAATTTCATGGGTTCCCGGAGGAAGTTCGAGCGCCATAAAGGTGTAATCGGTGCGAAAGACTGGAATTTCAGTTTTGCCCTCATAAGCTTTCCAATAAGGATACCAATTTTCCTGCAGCGCCACGAAGCCAGGAGCGGAGAGAAAAGCCTTGAATCTAATTCTATCCGCGGGAGAATCCAGGATGATGGCGGTATCTCCGCTGAGAGCAGCCGGAGGAATAATCTGGGATTTAGGAGCGTGATCAACGATAATTCGATTCATGTAATCGTAGGACGGCACCATCAGGGCTGCGAGAGCGGAATCGGGATTTGAGATAACATCATAATTATAAACGACCCTGACTCTGCTGAGATTGGCGGTGTTATGATAAATATTGATACCATCGGGAGAAGCGCCCAGGACCTCGAAGCCCGGAGGAGTGAATTTTTGACTCCAAAGGAAATACTTGGCGTTTGTAAGCCCCATGACTTTCATAAGATTTGGCGAGAAGCCCTCTGCCCTTCCATTGCGATACGTAAATAAACTCGACATCTCATTGCCACCGATAAAATTATCATACCAGCGAAGCTGGTTGCCGTGGTAGCCGGTGACCTCGTCAATACCAAATTGGGCGAGAAGATTCTGATTACTTAGCGTTTGAGGCATAGCGAAAACGCGGTAGGGTTGGGTGTCTTTGTTAAGAATACTAACAATCGGCGGTTTGGCGAAATAAGGGGCGGGATCGACAGGTTGAATAAATCTCATATCGGTAAGAATCCAGGAATCGAAAATAGCTAAAGTTAAAAATGCAATGGCGGCTCCCTTAAATGAGATTTTATGCTGGACTATAGCCCATAAGAGGAGCGCGCTGACACAAAGATAAAGAGCACCCTCGAAAAGCCCGCCGGCAATATGAGGCAGGTTAGATTCGAGCATGGAGGTTTGACCGGGTTCGATATTCGAAAAAAATATGGAGGTGTAAATTTTCATGACACTCAAACCGCCGACAGCAACGAGGATGGCTCCGAGCAGATAGGCGCCGGCCGCAATCAGAAGGCCGGTTATAAGTTTTTTGCTGTTGATAATCTTTTTGGCTTTTTCCAATTGGTCGATAGTCCGCGCCGCCAAAAATGTTATCGCAAAACAGAATAGAAACATGATTGTAGAGGGCGCTCTGAATTTGCTGACAAACGGCACAGTGTAATAGACAAGTTTAAAGATCAGCCCCGAATCACCAAGCGCATAGAGAAGCGCAAAAAGAGCTGTCCCCAGGAAAAACCAGGAATATCTATCCCGATAAATAAAGAAACTCAGGATCGCCAGGATAAGCGCCATAAGCCCGGCAGTTTCGGTATTGATCTTGAAATAATTTTTGCCCCAATAAGTAGGTTCGGTGTTGAGACCGGGATGGCCTTGCATAGAGCTATAACCCGAAAACCCGGGAATGATCTGGCTGAGGGCCTCCTCGGCGTGTAGTGACCAGGAGGCGGCATATTCGTATCCCTTGCCACCCTCGGCACGCGGAGAGTATTTCCTGACATAATCCTGATTTGGCCAGATCGCGACAAGAGAAAGACAAAGCCCCACTATCATAGCTATGATAAATCCGGGAATCGGGAGCCAGCGGACCGAGCCGAGTTTATTTTCTCTTAGATTAAAAATCATGCGGAAAATGAAATATGCCCCGGTGCACCACATAGCAAAGTATGCGAACTGAGGATGATTAGCCATTACGAGTAATCCGAATGTTACGGCAAAAGGCCACCACCAAAGCAAGTTTCGCCGCTCGAAACCTATCTCCATAGTATAAAACAGAAGAGGCAAGAGGCTGGTGACATACATTCGACCGTCCTGGCCGGCGTAAACCAGAGAGACCAGAAAACCGGAGAGCATGTAAACGGTCCCTCCGAATACCGATGCCCAGCGAGTCATCCCCATTTTTTTCAGATATAGATATGCGAATACTCCCGCCAAAAATACGGTGACAATCAATTTGTAACCAAGAGCTTTGAAAATCGGCATTATGAATTGAAGAGCTGCTAATGGATAAAAGGTATCGCCATGCATAGCATCGACAAAAGGCAGGCCGCCATAGATATAGGGATTCCAAAGCGGTATGCGATGATATGTTTTTACAAAATCGGCGTAAAAGCCACGGAAGAAAATACCGGCTTCCATGGTATCCGACCCAAAAAGCATTTTGCTTGAGAAAATAAATCCGGCGAAAACCACGATGGTCAAGGCTAGAAAATAAATATAAGGCCAATGTTCTTTAAGTAATTTTTTAATATCCATTAAATCACCCGTTCAGCCCGAAGGCAGTTTATACCGAAAAAGCATTGTCGATTTATGATCGAATACGATGATGAGCGGAAAAAATGCGACATCACTCCCCTGCGTCCCGGAATGCTCAATGGCAAAAAACCAAAGGCAATTTAATATCACCTATTTTTTACCTTTAAGCGATTCGATTTCTTCCCGAATTGAAACGATAACCTCGGCCAAAAACCCAAGCGAAAACAGCATTAAACCCGAAAGTATGAATAGTATAACAAGGTAAAGCCAGGTTCTGGAACCGTGGATAGTAAAAATTCTCAGATAAATCGCAATCAAACCGGTTAGAATTCCCAGCAGTATAGAAACCAGCCCCCAGGTGCCGAAGAAGCGCAACGGTTTTTTTGTGAATGAGATTTGGAATTTAACCGAAAGCAAATCCAGTACTCCACCAAGGATTCGACCGGTGCCAAATTTGCTTTTGCCGGAATAGCGGGGAAAGACATTGACCTTGACCTCATCGACAGAATAGCCCTCCTCGGCAGCCAACACTACCATGTAGCGGTGCCAATCCTGGCGAAGCATGATCTTTTCAAGGACCTCTTTTTTGAAAGCTTTAACCGAATTAAGATCATGCACTTTTATATGAAATAAGGCGCGGCACAGGAAATTATAAATAGTGGATACGAAGCGCTTGTTGTATTTGCCTTGTTTCCATCCGGTGACGATATCTGCTCCGCGATCGATGCGGGCAATCATTTTGGGAATATCCTGAGGGTGATACTGCATGTCAGCCGGATAAAATACATAAATCGCACCGCGAGCATTTTGAAAGCCGGTATCAAGGGCAGCGGTCAAGCCGCGGTTGTGAGGATAGCTTACAACACGAAGCCAATGATAATGGATTGAAGCATCCCGGGCACGTTCAGCGGTCTTATCGGTCGAGCCATCATCAACTAAAATAACTTCCCAATCGTGTCCGGCTCGCACAATAACCTCATGGAATTGATCCATCAGAGGCTTGATATTACCCTCTTCATTATAAGCGGGAATAATAATGCTCACCCGTAC
The DNA here is from genome assembly GCA_963801605.1 of uncultured candidate division Zixibacteria bacterium. Lineage (GTDB taxonomy): Bacteria > Zixibacteria > MSB-5A5 > UBA10806 > UBA10806 > UBA10806. The sequence goes on along the minus strand of CAWDFP010000005.1, from coordinate 57,851 downwards.
CTTACCTCGCTCGAAACCAAACCGTCGGGATTGCGGACGTTCTTTTGATTTTGCCTGTTGAGATGATTGCAGCGGCTGGAGCTCCCGTCTCTTTTCCTGAGGAACTTGTGCTGTTGCTGTTGCTGAGGCCGAAATCTTTCGGAACGATCAGGTCGGGAGCCGTGGTCGGGTTTTCGGTTGTCTCGTCGGGGTCTATCAGGCGAAACTTCTCTTCTCATCTCGGGTTTTGTTTCAGGTTTCGATTCCGCTTTGGGTTCGAATTTGGGTTCAGGATTTGATTTGGATTCCGGCGCTAATTCAATTTCAGGCTTTGGTTCGACCGGCTGCGGTGCTACGTACTCCTCAATTGGAGCGACGGGCTTAATTTCCGGCACCGGAAGTTCCATCGGAAGCTGGGCCTCTTCTTTAGCAGGCACATTTAGCACCGGCTTCTCATTGGGAACGGGAACGGATTCTGCTTGCGGAGGCGTAATCAGGATCTTTGTTTTTTTAACTCTTTTGCGACCGTACTGGTTATCGGGAGTGTTCATGGGCAAGTTAATCCTTATAAAATTAGGTTTTGAAAAAATCCTGGAAAAGGCGCATACCTTATTGCCTTATTCTTAGCCATTTCGGCAATTTCGTTTTCACCCATTTGTTTTGCTGAAATACTATAAAGCGCCCAAAACTTTGGATCGTAGCAATCATCAGTAAGGCCCTTTGCATATTCGGTTTTTGCAAATGCGTATTGCCCCTGCCTATAATAAACATTACCCTTATAAAGGGAGGCTCTTTTCAAATTGCCCCTAGTCTCGGCCAGATTAAGATATATCAGTGCTGAATCAAAATCATTTTTGCCATAATAATACATTCCTCTTTCGAAATCGGTCATTTTATAATTTTGGGCGGTTGGATTATCGGTGCCGCCAGATACATTAAATAGGCTAACATAATAGCGGCCTATGAGATAAGAATCAATCTGGATCGAACCGGCGTTAACCTTTGAATAATATTCCGCAAATTTGGCTTCGTTACCGCTTTTGTTTCCACCAGCACCTACTTCATACAAAACATGCGTTGCGGGAATACGAGCGAATAAAGAATCGTTTTTGGGATAAGCCCCGAAGTAAAATATTTCGGCTTTTTTCGACGTATTCAGAGTCAGGGTTTGCGCGTAAGGCCCCATAAGAACTGCTTGGTCTCCCAATTGATCATCGATATTTCTATTTGTATAATCGATCGCATAAGTTAGTTTTTGCGCCCAGTTTACAAAATAGCTGACATCAAAGCTTAAGGATAACGCTATTATTATTAATACTCCAATTATTCTTATCTTTGAATCTAGTTTTTTTATAACCTTTAAAATATAAAAAAAGGCTGCACTAATAAGCACTCCTATTACAAAAGCATATATGAATAATTGCCAAAATGGTAATACCCGATTTTGGCCGGCATGGGTAACGTTAAATAGAACATGAAAGCCAATTAAGCTCATCGGGATAACAGCAAAAAGGATTCTATTAGATGACATTTCAATCTCGCCATAAGCTATGTCTCGCAGAAACAAAGCCGCTAAGGCCATCATAGGCAAGACAAGGTACATTTCATATCTTATGGGGCGATAGTTCCAAGGTGAAAGAAACAAATACCCGATGCCAAACCAAAGGGCAAAAAGCAGGAGGGCTCTGCGTTCCTCGATTCGACGTTTCGTTAACCGTATGACCGGAAGAAATAATGCGACGCAAACGGCAATAACCGGAAGCCGATCGAAGAAAGCATTTTCGAAATTAACAAGATCGAAGGTATATAAGGATTGTATTAATCCACCAAAGCTTCTTAATCCATCTGGAAAACCATAGTAATTTATCACATTTTCCGCCAAATAATCGCGGGATGCCAAATAATTGGGTATAATAAACAGAATCAATGCAAAAGAAGAAAAAACTGCAAATCCTGTTGAAAATTTAACAATCCTTTTTAAATAATTTTTAATGGAGGTCTTTACTCCGCGTTCCAATAATACAATGCTAAGTACAAATGCGGGGATCGTCAATACCGCTAAAGTCTTTCCGATTAATAATGAACAGGCCAGGAAAAATCCGCTTAAATAAAGTCCGTATTTGTCTTCATATTTTAAAATGAAAAAATATGATGAAAAAGAAAGAAACATTAACGACGCATTTTCCAGATAAGGCACTCTGTTGTGCATGACAAAAATATATGAAACAGAGGAAAATAAGAATGCGACGCAACCGGCAAAATCCCCCATACTCCTTTTAACTACTAACCCAAATACGACAACTGTCACAATTGATATTATGGAGGAAACAAGGTTAGATTGCCAGAAACCGGGACTTAAAATATAGAATAGGGGGATGCTTAGAAATGATATAAAGGAATATTTAAAAATATTAATCCTGAAGGATCAAAACATTCCATTTTGCCGAATTCAACCAAGTTTCGGGCAAAAAATACATATTGTGAAGGATCGGTCCATAGCGACTGCCCTTTTGCCAAATCCAAAGGGGGGTCAGAGCGAAGCGCCACCAAGCGGAGGAATGCGCAAACGGCCATTATGGCATAAAACACCCATAATGATGTAAACTGTTCAATAAAGAGTTTTGACCCGGAAATCTTCCTATTCATTTTTTTCTAGCAAGTATAAACATTTTATCAAACGGGTTAATATAAATATAACGACCAGACAAATTCTTTCCTATAATTTTCGCCAAGCCACCAAAGACAACCGAATAGGATTTTAAGCGATTCAATGCAAACTCTAAGGAAACATATTTTCCGGCTGTTGTCGCAGCTACAGTTTCAAAACCAATATCGTTTAAAATTTTTATTAAGATATTTTTTTCAAAGAAATAGAGATGCTCCTCAGGCTTTTCATATTCCACCCACTTTTGGCCGACTACACGGGCATGAAGGCTTGCCCTATTGGGAGTTATGATAGCGACGTAGCCACCCTTTTTGATAAGCCGGTGCATCATTATTAAATCTTCTTTAGGATTATATGAATGCTCAATTACGTCCCAAGAGGTTAGAAGATCATAATAGTCGGCTGAAAATTCGAGGTTATTCAAAGTTCCTTGCCTTACCGCCAATTTCATTTCATCCCTAGCATACGATGAAGCAAAATCCGACAGTTCGACGCCTTCAGTTTGCCATCCCAACTCCCTAAACAAATTGAGTAAGAAACCCATTGCGCATCCAATATCGAGAATGCGTGGATTCTTAGCATTCTCAAGAAAGCGCGCATTGCGAACTATAAAATTAATCCTGCGCTTGAAAGTAGCTTCAATGGTCAACCGCTCCTTAAGATAATCCTCATAACCGGTGGTAACTGAGTTCTGAGATTTAAAATAAGCTGAACTATAAATGCTTTTGGCATAATCGGATTTCACTCGAGGGTTAGTATAAACAAGCCCGCAGTTTTGGCATTGGACAATATGGAAATTGTTTTTAATATATAAATGGCGAGGAATGTCTTTACCACAAATGTTACAAGCAATATTTTCGAGTTCTGATTTCATTTCACGAATATATACCTTAAAAGTGTCCAGATGGCTTCGAGGCCATCAATTGCGTTGATCTTTTTGCCCTCCTCGATGCTTCGAGGAAAGTAACTTATCGGTACCTCCACTATCCTAATTCTACGCCTGGCCAGCTTGGCGGTTACCTCAGGACAAAATTCAAATCTAGAGCACTGTAAGTCAAGCGATTTCAACAAATCCGTCTTGATCATCTTATAACAGGTCGGTTCATCAGTAATCGATAACCCATAGAGCATATTGGCGACTATAGTCACGAGCTTTCCACCCCAAAAATATCGTCTGTAGGATATACGATAATCAGAATGCAATATCCGCGAACCATATACAACGTCCGCTCCCTCCCTTTTCATAACATCGAGCATCTTAACAAAATCATTAGGATCGTATTCGAGATCAGCATCCTGGATGACAATCACATCGCCTGTTGCGACCTTAAGACCCTCCCTAATAGCGCTGCCCTTTCCGCCGTTTTTCTTATTTACTACAACAATACCATCAATTGTGTCAAGTATGCCTTTGGTGCCATCGGTTGAACCATCGTTAACGACAATGATTTCCTTTTCAAGCTCAACCGCCCTGACGCGTGAGAGCAGTTCGGCAATGGTACGTTCCTCGTTGTAGACAGGAATAATAATAGATAACTTCATCAAGCCTCAACGGTCTTAAGCGAAAAATGCTCGCGTTTCAGGTAATATAATCCCAAAAGCGTAACAGGCAAATATTGACAAAGCCAAAGCACAATAGAAAAAGACAAAGCCTCCCCTTTAGATATCCCGAATAGCCCCAGAGAATCGCAAAGGGGCGCGATGGCGGCGGCCGAGACTCCGGTGAACGCCGGAGATATAAGGGCCACTGTCTTGGCCTTAAGCCAGGTCATGTGGTTTCCCAGCAAATTTAATTCATTCAAGAGAGCGAAAGCACCAATAGTCGCCGCCTGAAATACGCCCACGAATCCGGGCGCTGACGGCAGCATGACGCCGGCCGCCACGAACAATAGCAGGATAAACGAGGCCGCCGGATTCGGGTATAGTCCAAAGGCCATGAAAACAAAATAATTCGATAACGCGGTTATTATCCAAAGGATAATCGACCAAAAAGCCACCATAAACAAAGGTTTGGCATGCTTGAATACATTAAGCCCCTCGGCGAACCTATGCATGATATATTCCAGCTTCTCTGATAAACTTCTGGGCAGAAAAAAGAGGGTTTTTAGTACGATTTTAACAAGGGGCGCAGTATGACGTTTGAGAAGCAATAGCGCCAGTATAAGTCCAATGTTTATAATTAAAGTTATAATCCCGAATTTTTTAATATATGCGGGAAAAGGGATAAAAAGAATGACCAGCCAAAACATAGCTAAAAGGGACAGGCTGTCACAAAGCCGTTCCAAAACCACCGATGCGAAAATGGAAGCGCGCGATTGCCCGGTTTTGGCGCCAAGGGAGTAAGCTCTTACCACCTCACCGAGACGAGCAGGCAGAATATTATTTGCCATAAAACCGATCATTACCGATGGGAAAAGCTGCTTCTGCTTAAAATCCCCGATAGGTTTCAAAAGATATTTCCAACGTTCCGCCCTGATAACCATGCATACAATTACAATCGCCATATTGGGAAGAATGAGAAGATAATCGGCGTGTTTCAGCGAAAAATAGATCTCCCCCAACCGCACCCGTCGAAAGGCAAGATAAATAAATATGGCGCTAATTATCAGTCCAAGGATCAAATTAAGCTTTTTTTTCACTGGGGTGCAACGATCCTTTTAATAATGTCCTCGGTGGCTTTGGCGGCTTTATCCCAGGAGAAATTGGCAGCCCAACGCAAGCCTCCCATTTCAAGACCTTTTCTGAATGAATCATCGCAAATCATTTTAACAGCCAGGGAGGCAAAAGCCTCGATATTGCCAAACTCAAAGAGCAATCCTGAGTTTCCCTCGTCAACGGAATCCTGTAAGCCAGCCACACGGGCAGCCAGGACCGCAGTACCACAAGCATTAGCCTCGATGTTGGTTAATCCCCAGCCCTCTTTGAGCGACGGATAGACCGAAATATGGGCCCGTCGGAGATAAGTAATTTTTTCGGCTTGGGGGATAAAACCCTTAAACTCCACAGCGTCGGTGAGACCCATAGCTTCGGTAAGCCTTTGAAGATCCGGCTGATGATCTCCGGAGCCGATAATAACCAATCTGGCGTTTGGCACAGTTTTACGGATGAGAGGTAAGGCCGTGATTGCGGTCTCAACATTTTTATATTTTTTAAGGCGCCCGATATAGATCAAAGTAGGAATATCAAATTTAGGAATGGAGGGATCGAATCTGTAAATTTCCTTGTCGATTCCGCATTCGACCACGTGAATATTCTCTCTGGGGATACCTCGTTTTTCAACTTCGTCGGCAGTAGATTTGGAAATAACCATGAATTGCCGAGTTTTATACATCAGCGGAACCGGTTTTTCGAAGAGGAAAATGTATGATCCCAGTATGAAGTTGATCTCCTGGAAAATGGTATCGGCGAAAAGATGAGGAATGACAATCAAGGTCGGCAGTTTATGATATAAGGAACTATAAAAGGGGATTTTATTAATATCCTCGATGACAACATCATAGCGATTGGCGCTGATCAGTTTGCGCAGCGCAAAAGGAGCCACCCAGTTAAAATTCAACCGCGAGCCGCTTCTGATAATATTTATACCGTCCGTTATATCAGTTTTGCCGCCGCCGGGGAAATTGGAGCAAAGCAGATCGACCTGATGTCCATATTGTACCAAACGTTTGAGAATCTCCTCGAGATGAACCTCGGCGCCGCCCGCCTGAGGATTCTTAAGATCCTGCCAATTTAGCGCCAGAATTCTCATTTGGACTCCATTGTCGACTGCGGAATTGGGGCATGTTTTATACGTTGGACCATATCATCAACGGCGGCCATTAGCGCTTTATCATTAGAGTAGGCATTTCGAAAATTGGAAATCAAAGCATTGGCCTCTAATGTATCTCCCTTTTGATAATAGACCATGACCAGATTGTTCAATGCGGTAAAAGACCAGGGGTATCGCGACAAAGTGATTTTTAAGGTCTGTTCGGCTGGATCGTAATTTTTATTTGCAAGAAAATCCTGGGCTACAGCCAGACCGATCTTTTCGCCAGTTTCTTTATCAGTCGCGCCCAAAAGAGAATCGACTTTTTGATATTTGCCGGCACTGGCATACATCTTAGCGAGATAACCCTCGGCTTGCCATAATGTCTCCGGAGGACGAAGCCTGACCGCCGCCTCAGCCATAGCCAGAGCGGAATCAATTTTTCCCTGTTTCTGATAGGCTTCAACCAATTGAAACATTCCGGAAATATAGTTGGAGGTGAGCCTGATGTCATTATCATCCTTTTTGACTTTGGGATCACCAAGGCCTCGGAAATGGGCGGGGTTGCCGAATATCCGCTGGCCCACGGCAGTATTCATGCGATCAGGCCCGGCAGTTTCTACCACTCGGTAAACCATACCCTCAGAGATAAAATGATCATTAAGTCCCAGCCTGTTATCATTAGAAACCGTCATGGCGAAATAGACAGGCGGGTTCCATCCGTTAGCCTGAGAATTAGTGATTATCTCTTTAACCATCTCATCCTGAACGCGCCAGATGCCGTTGGTGCCCTCGATGCGCGCGGCATGAAGATTCTCGATCTCGTCATAGCTTAAATTAATAGGGACATGCATCTGATCTTTAAGCTGATGAATATACCAGGGCGTATTCAAAAGACTTAAGTTGACAACTCGAACATCGGTCCTGACTTTGTCGACCTGCTGAATACACCAAAGAGGAAAGGTATCGTTATCGCCGTTGGTGAAAACGATGCCATTCTGATCGCAGGACTGCAGAATGTTGTTGGCGTAATCCCAGGGAAGATAATTACCCCGGCGGTCGTTATGCGCAAAATTGGCGCGGATCGTATTAATGGGAAGAGCTATGGCCATAACCAGGGCCACCGGGAAAAGAAGTTTTTGCCAACGGTGTCCGATGCCAAAAGCCAGGGCAGAGCGCTTTCCCAGCCACTCCAAGAATGCCGAAAGGCCAACGCCGACAAGAATCCCAAAATACATAAAGCCGGGAGTATAGAAATAATCTCTGGCTCTAACCTCGGCCAAAGGCGCGATGGCGCGGCTGCCATCAGAGAAATTAAGATAGAATACCAGCCCAACTGTGCATAAGAGCATAGTGAGGGTGATATATAAGCCATCGGGCCGGGAGCGCTTGACGGCCTCCATCATGCCGCCAATTCCCAACAGAACAACATAAATCAACCATAAATTGAGACCGAAATCAACGCCTTGAGAATCGCCCTCGCCCTGTCTACTGTATAAGGTAAGTTTGCTATTGGGTGACGCGAACTGCTCAGTCAACTGGCGAAACAGCCCAAAATCCGGATCCGAAATGAATTGGTTTTGCCAACTGGCTCGGCGATGAAACATGCGGGTTATCATCGATTCCTGGCCATATTGCTTACGTTCGAGAAAGGCTTTAAATCGCGGCCAATTTGATGGATCATTTTCGTTAATAGCCGGTTTTTCGGCGGCCCTAACCGGGATATAAGCCTGATTCGAATATCCCAATCCTCCAAAGATCAGGATTAAGAGTGTCAGACCCCAAATTCGAGCGCTCCGGGCACCCTTTTGCCAGGTCAGGATAAACATCACCAAGGAAGCAATAAAAGCGGCCCCCATGATAATGAAGAACGATTCCAGTTCAAAAGGACTATTATTAATACCGACTATCGAGAGAATTTGAGTTTGGATAGGAACGACATAAAGCACGAATAGAATTAATACAAGCCATATCGGCCAATGTTCAAAATTGCTTTTTTTATAATCGATATAAGCCAAATATAAGGCCAGGGGAATAGTCAGCAGGAAAGTTGTCAAATGAATCCCAAGCGAAATCCAAAGCAGGTATGAAATAAGAATAAGGAGACGATCATTTCCGGGCTTGCCGATGTTTTGAGACCAGAGAAGGGATAAATAGGTGATAATCAGCATCAAGAGCATGGCGAGGCCATAGACTTCAGCCTCAATGGCGTTGCTCCAGAAGGTATAGGCGAACCCCATGATAAGCGAGCCGGCCAAGGCGCCTACCGCCAAACCGATTCGGGCATTACCCTCAGGCATCTCATCACGATTGCCAATTGTCAATCTCAGGATAAGCCAATAAGCGACGAATACCGAGGCGGCAGAGCTGAGAACCGAAATCAAGTTTATGCGAACACTGATATTGCCGGCGATAGGCAACATCGAAAAGAAGCGGCCGATGATAATAAACAAAGGATTTCCAGGTGGGTGGGGAATGCCCATGATATATGAGGTGGCAATGAACTCGCCGCAATCCCAGAATGAGACAGTGGGGGCGCTGGTAATGTAATAAATAACCAGGCTAACCAAAAATGATAACAGCGACAGCCTTAGATATAATTTATCTTTATAAAGCTTCATCCGACGTGTTCATATCTGGCAAGGAAAGCTAAAATAATAAGCCGCTCGCAGCCAATAACGCCTTTCATAATTATCTGATTCCCACACATCAATATTACTTATGCCGCCTGATATCATAGAGGATTGTCGTTCCGACATGCCGAAAGATGGGGAGCTTATCGAAAAAGTTAGAGAAAATAACATCGAGCTTTGAATCCTTGAAAAGCCGCAGGGGAGGCAGCCGAAATGAAAGTATGGTCCATTTTTTACGATCAAAGTCACCGTCGAAGATGCTTTCTACGGCATTGACGTCGAGCTGGGATTCATCCGGTGAGAAACAGCCAATCAGCTTTTTAACGAATTTTACGCCTAAAATCCTCATGACCAGAAGCCGCAGATTATAATAGACAAAATTGATGCTTCTGCGATGTGGTTCGCAGATAAAAATCCGTCCATTTGGCCGGCAAACCCGGGCGGCTTCAAGAAGCGCAAGCTTCTGGCTGGGCAAATGATGTAAGATGCCAACGAATATTATGAAATCGATGCTTTTATCTTTGAAAGGCAAGATTTGGGCGTCGCAAATGGCGCGGGCCGATGGTGGATCGTTTTTCTCAACCAGGGATTTAGTGATATCGGTGACAACCATGAGATTATTGTGGTTGAAGCGGTGGGCGTGTTCGGAAATGCCGCATCCGAGCTCCAGGATGGTGGCTCCCTTGATGTTTTGGGAGGCCATATAAGTGTCAACCTCGGCTTTGAGACGTCGGGTATAGGGGCGGGCCATGAGCTCCAGGTAAGCCTGGGTATCGTCAAAGGCCTCGATTTCGGTTTGCAGTCTATCGTTGCTCATAATTTGAAAAAAGCACCCCATGGGCGCCTTTTTACAAATTTATAAATTTAAGGGACTAAAGTCAACCCCTATTAGTTAATATGGCTTGGGGAATTAAGCAGTAAGGTTGGCGGGTTTTTGACAGGTAAAGGGCGAGTTAAAATGCGACACCACGGCAAATCAGCGTTGGGTTTCTCGTACCGGGGACCTGGAATCCGAGCTACGTATCCACATGTCAATCCGGTTGAACGATACCTTTGATGGCGTCAAAAACGGCTTTTTGACCGCCGCGTGATTCGATTTTCAACATTCTCGTCAGGCCATGGGCATACATATCATTTCCCTCGGTTGTTAACTTGGCGAAATCGCTATGACCGAAGAATACGAGCGCCTTATAAGCCACCCATTGAGCAAAGCCCTCGCGATCTTCGAGAGACAGATCATCGGAGCAGTTTTCGGCCTCCCAGGCATGGCTGAGCTCATGCGTGATAACGCTGATAAGATCCTTTTCGCGTAAACCATATAGCACGTAAATATCGTACTCATCACCTTTACAATAGAAGAGGCCATTGATATCACCGTGAATATTCTTAGCCTTCCGCTTGATGAAATCCTGGCCCTCAAGAGCAAAGCTGACCTGATGCTTTACAGCCATGCCCATATTGCCAAACACAAACGACTGCACTTTAGTTTTTATCGATGATACCAGACCGACATCGAAATAAGCCACTCGGCGACAGTCGGGACAGAGAAAGCGGCCATCGTTTAGCTTGGTAGCGTCAGGGCCGGACGGCGCTCCGCAATCCTCGCAGCGAGGATATTTCGCAACACACTTATCGCAATATTTAGCGTCCGAGTTGCCGTCGAAAAAAGTAAAATTCTCCAGCAACGCCTGACCGCAGCAGTGACAGCGTTCGGTCTTGCCGGCACATCGCTGGCAAAGATTGACGCCGCCAACGTTGTTGGATTCAGCCAGTGGCACGCCGCATTTCTGGCAATGCGGTTTGTCGCGCTCGCATTGCGAGCAAACCTTAAGCCCCAGTTTGGGATATTGGGTGTAATTTCCCGTTAGAGGCTGGCCGCAGATGCCGCAACGATCGAGCCGAGCGTAACACTCGTTACAGAGTTTGAGGCCGTCAACATTGATTACCGACTGCACCAGCTTACCGCATTGGGAGCAAATGGTATGCGACGACCAGCACGATTCGCAATAAACGGCTCCATTGGATTTATAATAAGTGCCGGAAATGCTCTTAGCGCATAAACTACAACGAAGCTCGGCCGATACGATACCGCCAAGCAACATGAATACGATCGACAATATTATTAATACTGAAAGTTTGTTTTTCAAAACTCTAAACCGGTTATTTTAATTTATCGGCAACCGTTAATTTACTGAGGTATTCGACCGATTGAATCAGAGCCTCTTTGGGAAAGATTTCGAGGATAACGTCGATTGATAAGGCGTTGAAAATTTCGAGATATCCGACAACATCGAGCTGCCCGGCGCCAAGCGCTTTGTGATCGGCGCCATCGACAATATCATGAAGATGCGCCAGTCTGACATGCTTGATATGATCCTGGAAAAATTTGATAACCTGCGCCCTTTTGGGACCAACAAGCTGTTCGGTATGACCGGCATCCCAAACCAGCCCCAGCCCCTCGTGAGAAGCCAGATTGCCTATGATATTCAAAAAGGGAGCGGATATAGCATGAGTATTTTCGATACATAATTCAATTCGTCCGGCGCAATGCGCCAGAAGACGGCTCAAAGAATCCGAAAAGAGTTCGCTGATTCTATCGGGATATCTCTGCTCCATAAAGAAGATTTTTTTGGTCGAAAGAGAGTAGAAAGCTAACCGTCCGGGATGAAAGATGAAATATTCGCCTCCCAGATCAATTGCCAAATCGATCATTTCGAATGAGCGTTCCAGCGCGGCCCGGCGGACATTCTCATGACGATTCATCAGCGGAATATCGGACGGGCTGTGAAAACAGAGACCGATACCCAGTTCAGTATAACGGGCCCGAATATCGGCCCGTTCGCTTTTGGAAAGATGCTCGGGGAAATTGCGGGGATTATCGAGACTGATTTGAATCAGCCCGAACCCATACTCCTGCGAAAAGATTGCGAGGTTCGAAAAGCCGCCTCCCAAATCCGCGAATCCAAGCCGTCCCTTAACGGCGCCAGAATAACTTGAGATCAGGTTTTACGCTCCTTTTTCTGAGCAGCGGGAAATAAAACATTATTTAATATCAGCCTGTAACCGGGCGAATGCTTATGCAATGACAGATCGCTTGGAGGGTCCCCTACCATGTGCTGATAATCTTCCGGATCATGTCCTCCGAGAAAAGTAAATGAGCCCTTGCCAATATTGCCATGAATATATTTGGCCTCGTTTTTGCCTTCGGTCTCAGCTAAAATCGTGACAGTCTTTTTAATGTATTGTTTGTTGAAACCGGTGGTTTGTCCCCAGAAACCATCGACGATCTGAGTATGATCCTGGATCAGCATGGTTGGCACAGGGTCCCATTTGGCGGAAAAATCAAATAGCGTGAAATAATCGGTTTGGGGAGTCAGGCCGGGAGTGCCGCGAGTCGGTGACGTATCGATATTGGAATGCTCATAAATCAAAGGGTTGGTGATAACCTCGAAATTTTCAAAAGCAAAACAGCGCGAGAAATCGAGATTCTTATTGCAGTCGGGATCGGCGGCATCGCCGTCGGATTCCGCCGGGACGATATCGGTTTTCCAGGCGGCCCGGGCGATATCGTAAGTATCGGTAGCGGAGCACATGGCAAAAAGAAAGCCGCCATCGCTGACATATTTTTCAATGGCATCAGCAACCGCTAATTTAAGTTTTGATACTTTGGCAAAGCCCAGATCGCGAGCGGTTTTTTCGTTGAAAGCTTTGTCCTGTTTGTACCACATTGTATTGCGATAGGCGGCGTAAAACTTTCCCGTATTGGCCGGTAAAATCCTCATGGTGCAGATGCAGCCAATCGTACTCGGCGAGTTTCCCGGAAAGGATATCGGGGTCCCAGACTACATCGAATGGAATTTCAGCATAGGTCAAAGCCAGATTAACGGCATCATCCCACGGCTCTTCTTTTCGATTAGGAGGAGCATAAATGGCAATCTTTGGGGCTTTTTCCAGAATTACCGATTCCATATTGCCATCTTCGACGGTCTTTTTAATGCCGGCTTCATCGGCGCCTGAGATTGTCTCGTACGATACTCCCTTTAAGCGGCATACCTCGGAAATTTGAGGCAAGTCATCAGTTAAAAATGAACCGCCGCGGTAATTTAAAAGCCATTCCACCTTGGTGCCATATTTAAGACACCAATAGGCCACGCCATAAGCCTTGAGATGATCCGTTTGCGACATGTCCATGGGTATCAATATCTTGGACGCCATAGCAGCGGGCGCCAGTATAGCCATCACCAAAATAGTTATCAGAATAATTGAGGTTCTCATCTTAACGATCCTTTATTTAATATCGTCAAGTTGTTATAGAATCATAGCCCCTTTATGTTCCATTTTTGGGTTATGATAGGATATGATAAGCATAAGGATTATCATCAACAACTTAATTTTTCGGATATCAAGCTTATTAAATCCGATGTAATGGCAACATGGAATAGACAACGATAATTTAGGAAGCAGTTCGATTTATTTGCGGAAGAAATACTATATATCTATGTTGCGATACATTCAAGAACCTTAAATCTGCCAACCATATCCTTATCTTCCCGGAGGGCAATAAGGACAGGGAAAGGGCGTAGGGCCGCCCTTGAAATAGGAAACCATATAGGTGACATCAAGGCCGTTGAATGAACAGCTGCCATTGACATCGCCTGCTACATACCAGACTTGACCACCGCCGGCGGGGCATTCGCATTCATAAGGAGGAGGATAGCCTCCCTTAAAATAACCTACGCCATAGGTAACATCGAGACCGTTAAAACTGCCGTTATTATTAACATCCCCCAAAACATACGTACAGGAACCGCTATATGTTGGAAAAGCCCACATTTCGGGGTAAACCTCAGAGCCATTAAGACCACCGATCAGAATAACTTTATCCAATCCGGCATGGTAGATCATTTGGCCAAATGAGCGTGGCGATGGTTCGCCCGCACCTATAAGATTCCATCCCCAGCCATCAAATTCCCAGGTATCGTCAAAATAAGCATTGGGAATCATAGCGTCCTGACCACCGAACATGAGAATCGACCAGGGATCGCCCCAGGTAGGGTTATAGGCCATCATGTGACCCACCCGCGCTGCCGGATTATCACCGGTGATATCGAACCAGTATGAGCCGAGCCAGACCCAGGAATCGTCGAAAGATTGCCCGCTAAAATCGGCCTGTCCCCCAAAAAGAACACAACCCTGGTACTCGGGAACACCTACCATCTGGGAAAAGATTCTGGGGGCAGGACCAACGCTATCGATGAGGCTCCATCCGGTTTCGTCCCACTGCCAGGTATCACCGTAAATACTATCACCATCAGAACCGCCGAACAGCAGAACGGTTTGATTGGTTTGATCGTAGGACATTGCAAAATTAGCTCTGGCCGGAGGACCGGGGATGTTCAGGTTAACCCAGAACGAATCGCTCCAAATCCAGGTATCACCGAGAAATCCATCGGTGAGATTCCAACCGCCGAAAAGGATAATTTTGTTGAGTGCTTCATCATAAACCATGCCAAAATTAGTCCGTCCCGATGGCCCGGAGGTATCGACCTGCAGCCACCACTCGCCGTTCCATTCCCAGGTATCACGAGGAAATGATCCGCTTGTATCGGAGCCACCGAAAAGCATGATGCTGTTGCGTTCGGAATTATAAATAGCCTTAAAATCCTGCCTCGGGGGGACGGTGGAATCGATAAGAGCCCAATGAATTTCGATCGGGTTAGCTGTTGACACGGAAAAAAGAAGCAGCAAAAACAACGAAGCTTTGAACAGGAAAAAAATGAGCGATTTCATGGCAAACTCCAGGTATCAATCATTAACTGAGAATTATTTTTTAAGAACCAAAATTAAGCGTAGTACAAAAGACTAAAGCCCTTGATTAGACAAGAACCAGCTAAATATAGTTTAATTTTGGTTAGCGGCAATAAGTTATTTGATTATGAATAGTATAGTTCATGTAAAAGGTAATTCCGAAATATCGGAAATTAAATCGGTGATTTTAAATTACTGGTCGGGGCGAGCCGATTTGAACGGCCGACCACTTGCACCCCAAGCAAGTGCGCTACCAGGCTGCGCTACGCCCCGATCCAAGAGCCATAATAATTTATATCAGCGTTAAATCAAGGGAAAAGTTTGAGCAGATCTTCAAGATCGAGACGAATCTCGTGCAAAAGTTCCCTGGTTCTCTCGACTGCCGGGTCCGAGGCCGCCTGTTTACCTTCTTTTTTTAGAAAGTTGCGGGCGCCATCAATTGTGTAACCCTCATCATAGAGAAGCCGCTTGATCTGCATGATGCGCTGGATATCCTTGGCCTGATAGGTCCGGTTTCCGGCGCGGTTTTTTCGCGGCTTGAGATGCGGAAACTCCTTTTCCCAGAAACGCAAAACATAAGGCACCACATCGATCATCTCGGCTACCTCGGAGATCGAATAATACATCTTGCCCTGAAGGCCCTTAGCTGCGGTTTTCGTCATTGCGGATACCTTTCAAAGTGTCGGGCTTAATACGCGTCACCCGCGACTCTGCTCCCCCTTCGTAGAATATAATTTCAAGTTTATCATCAATAGCAACCTGCTTAAAACTGCGAACACTTCGTCCCTTCTCATCCCGGACATAAGAATATCCCCTCTTCAAGAATTCCCCGGGGCGAGACGATCTCAAGCTTTTCAAATATCGAGCGGGATTTATTTGAAAGAGATTCCATCCGATGAGCAAAATGAAGGCTGATGAGACGGTTCAACTCATCACGTCGTTGGGCGCGTTGCGTGATGATCTCCATTGGCCTTTTGAGACCGTATCGAGAATTAAGCTCCCGGAGTCGTCTGTTGCCTCGCTTGAGCAGATTGGCTGATTTCGTAGACAAGGCCCTGTTGAATCTCATCAATTCTCTCGGATAATTGTATCGCGTCGGGCACCGCCATCTCAGCAGCCGCCGATGGCGTTGGAGCGCGCAAGTCGGCGACAAAATCAGCGATTGAAAAATCAATCTCATGCCCGACCGCCGAAATCACCGGCAATTTTGATTCATATATCGCCCGAGCCACTGCCTCCTCGTTAAAAGCCCAGAGGTCCTCGAGCGATCCGCCGCCACGGCCAACAATTAAGACATCAACCAATTTTAATTTATTGAAGCCTCTGATGGCATGAGCAATCTGAGCGGAGGCGCCCTCCCCTTGCACAGCTACCGGCCAGAGGATAATTTCGATATGAGGAGCGCGACGCTTGGTGATATTGAGAATATCCCGGATAGCGGCGCCGGTCGGCGACGTAACCACTCCGATGCGCTCTGGAAATTGAGGGATTGCCACTTTATGAGCAGGGTCGAATAAGCCTTCACCAGCGAGTTTTTTCTTAAGCTGCTGAAAGGCCAGTTCAAGCTCACCGATCCCGGAAGGTTGAAGCGACGATACGACAAGTTGATATTGTCCTGATTTTTCATAGATTGTAATCTGGCCGGCAGCCTTTACTTTCATACCGTCCTGAGGCTCGAATAAAAGATTATTACCCTGCCAGCGCCAGAGAACACATTTGATTTGAGCGCCCTGATCTTTAAGCGTAAAGTATCTATGGCCCGATGAATGTTTTAGATAATTTGAAATTTCACCCTCGACCCAGATTTTCGAAAATGAGGATTCCAGGAGATCCTTAAGCTCTTTGGTAAGTTGGGTGATAGTGTAAATTTTTTCGGCCATAATTACTAAGATATATTATGCCGCATCCGGGCGGCTTTGAGCGTATTTTTGAGTAGAGCAGCGATAGTCATCGGGCCTACTCCACCGGGAACCGGAGTAATGGCCCCGGCTATTTCGCTGACCGATTGGAAATCCACGTCACCAACCAAACGCTTTCCCTTGGGATGAGTGGGGTCGTCAATTTCATTGGTGCCGACATCGATGACCACAGCGCCGGGTTTGACCATCTCGGCAGTCAGAAAGCGCGCTTTCCCCATGGCGGCGATAATGATGTCCGCTCGTCTGGTGTGCGACGAAATATTGCTCGTGCCGGTGTGGCAGACAGTTACGGTGGCATTGAGGTATGGCGCTTTATTCGAGAGCATGGCCGCCAATGGCTTCCCCACCAGAAAACCGCGTCCAAGGATAACAACGTCTTTTCCGGATGGATTATTTCCGGAACGGTTAAGCAGTTCGACAATACCGAGCGGAGTAGCAGGTTCAAAGATTGGCCGTCCT
Organism: uncultured candidate division Zixibacteria bacterium; assembly: GCA_963801605.1. GTDB lineage: Bacteria > Zixibacteria > MSB-5A5 > UBA10806 > UBA10806 > UBA10806. The sequence goes on along the minus strand of CAWDFP010000005.1, from coordinate 40,640 downwards.
GCCAGTAATAGACCCTGATTTAAAGGATGGAAACCGTCAACGTCTTTGGATGGATCGATTGCCAGAGTAATCGCAGGCTCATCAATCTGTGCAGGAAGCGGCGATTGGATCAGGATACCATCGATATCGTCTCGCTTGTTAAGCTCGAATACCAGATCGAGAATATCCTGATGCCTGCTGGTTTTATCCCTGGTAATAACCTCGGAGTAGATGCCTACCTTTTCGCAGGCGGCGGCTTTCATCTTCACGTAGAGAGCCGAGGCCGGATTATCGCCCACAATGACCGCGGCCAAACCGGGAACTACGCCTTTTTTGCGAAGCTCCTCAACCTCACGCTTAACCTCGGTTTTAATCTCATCAGAGATTTTTTTGCCGTCGATTATCCTGGCAGGCATTAGAATCTTTTCTGCTGGTTTTCAGTAGCCTCATCCTGAGGTGAAAGATTATACATTACTCTTTCGATAGAGCTGGCTTTTCCGGTTGCAGGATCAGCGTCAACAACAACCGCTGCCATGCGAATATCGCGTTCGGCGATATTAAATCTATTAGGAAGGCCGGTAATAATCCGGTAAAGGGCATCCTTGGTCTCAACGCCAATTACGGAGGCATAAGGGCCTGTCATACCGGCGTCGGTGATATAGGCCGTGCCGCCCGACAGAATACACTCATCTGCGGTCTGGACATGGGTATGCGTTCCAAACAAACCTGATATGCGGCCATCGAGATAACGTCCCAGCGCCTGCTTTTCCGAGGTGGCCTCGGCGTGGAAATCAACGAATATCAATTTGGCCTGATCGGAAATCTCACCCAAAATTTTATCAGCGGTGCGGAAGGGGCAATCGATACTGGGCATGAAGATTCGTCCCTGGAGATTGATGACTGCCACAGTCTCTCCATTTTTCGAGGCGAAAATATTGTATCCCAATCCCGGCGCGCCGGCAGGGTAATTGGCAGGCCGGAGCAGCCGAGGCTCGGCCTCGAAATACGAATGAATTTCCTTGCGATCCCAGATATGATTTCCCGAGGTTTGAACATCAACACCGTAAGATGATATTTTTTGGGAAATTTCCTTGGTCAGTCCAAATCCGCCGGCGGCGTTCTCAACATTGGCGATTACAAAATCGAAGTTGATATTTTTCTTGCGGCAGTCGGAAAGATATGCACCCAGACAAATCCGTCCCGGCCGCCCGACGATATCGCCAACGAACAGAAATCTCACTTATACCCCTTCCCAAAGAACTCATTGATCGTTCTATGAAAGCGATGAATAAAGGCCGCCTCGGGCATATTCATAAGGACACAACCCTTGATGGGATCAAGACCCATCCGGGTTCCTTCGGAGAGGACTTCATCATCAAATGAGCCCTGTTGAAACCAGATATATTTAGCCCCGGAATCCTTAAGCTCTTCAAGCATTCCCTTGGCGGCGGCCGGATCGACGCTTAAAATAATGGCTTCGGGAGTTTCGGGAAGCTCCGCAAGCGAGCTAAAAAATTGAATTCCCTGATTGCTTCCCCCTTTACTATTAATGGGATAAACCCTTTTGCCGAGTTGCGATAATTGCTCGAAAATTGTCCAGGCAAAATTCTTCTTGGTCCTCGACATCCCGATAATAGCGAAACTTTCACACTCGTAAAAGTGCCCGACACGCTCACTTGGCATAATCTACAGTCCTTACCTCGCGGATAACGGTGACTTTGATCTGACCGGGATATTCCATCTCGGATTCGATCTTGCGGGCGATTTCGCTGGCTAGGTTGGAACTCCCGATATCGTCAATCTGCTCGGCTTCCACGATAACACGAATTTCGCGTCCGGCCTGGATGGCATAAGCTTTGGCTACGCCCTTAAAGCCATCGGCCATCTCTTCAAGTTTTTCAAGCCGCTTGATATAACCCTCGAGCGATTCTCTTCTGGCACCCGGTCTGGCGCCTGAGATGGCGTCAGCAGCCTGCACCAAAACAGAATAAGGGCTTTCCATAGCCACGTCTTCATGGTGGCTGGCGATGGCGTTTAAGATAATCTGATTTTCATTGAATTTGGTTGCAAATTCAAGACCGATCTGAGTGTGAGTTCCCTCGGTTTCGCGGTCTATAGCCTTGCCGATATCATGCAATAAGCCGGCTCTCTTGGCGAGAGTACCATCGAGAGTAAGTTCGGCTGCCATGATACCGCAGATCATCGCAACTTCTTTGGAGTGCTGTAAAACATTCTGGCCGTAGCTGGTTCGGAAATTGAGTTTACCCAGCAGTTTGATTATTTCCGGGTGGACACCGTGGACACCGACATCGAAACAAGCCTGCTCGCCGGTTTCCCTGACGATGACCTCCATCTCCTTTTCGGCCTTGGTGACAACTTCTTCGATTCTCGAGGGGTGAATACGGCCATCGACGATAAGTTTTTCCAGAGCCATACGGGCTACCTCGCGGCGGACGGGATCGTAGCCTGAGAGGATCACTGCTTCGGGGGTATCATCCACGATGACATCGATTCCTGTGGCAGTTTCAAAGGAGCGGATATTGCGCCCCTCACGGCCAATGATGCGTCCCTTCATCTCGTCGGAAGGCAGATTGACCACTGAAACGCATGATTCGGCGGAGTAGTCGGCGGCACAGCGTTGGATAGCCTGGATAATGACGTTCCTGGCTTCTTTCTCGGCGTTCCGTTCGGCTTCCTCTTTGATTTCCTTGATCATGGCGGCGGCATCGCGACGGGCTTCGGCTTCGAGGTTTGACATCAGGAGCTTCTTGGCTTCATCGGATGTCATGCCCGCGATTTTTTCAAGCTGGGTATTGTGTTCGGCGATCAGGCGATCGAGATCCTTTTCCTTGGTCTCGGTGACCTTCTCTTTGACAGCCAGACCCTTTTCGCGATGACCAATCTCGGCTTCTTTTTTGTTTAGGACATCGACTTTGCGATTTAAGTTACTTTCTTTTACAGCCAGCGCCTGTTCGAGCTTGGCAATCTCAGCTTTCTTTTGCTGCGCTTCCCGATCGAACTTCTGTTTGGCCTTGAACCATTCGTCTTTGGCCTCCAGGAGCGCTTCTTTTTTCTTGATTTCGGCTGATTTTTCGGCTTCGGCGATGATTTTTGTAGAAAGCGCTTCGGCCTTGGCGATTCTACCTTCTCCCGATTTTCGGGAAATGAGGAGGCCTACCACGAATGCCAGCGCGATAAGAATCAGGCCTGCCCCAATTACATAGTACAGAGTTGGTTGCATAGTTCCTCCGATTGGGGCGGACGCTTTTATTAAAAATTACAGAACTTCGGAGAGCATTCGAGTAAGATCGCGGAGGCATTGTTCCTGCTCGGGCAGACTCGCCATGGAGTCCCGGTTGTGAAACAATTCATCAACGATATTCAGAGCCGCCAAAACAGCCACTCGGGCCTCCGGGATATGTGGGATAGTTTTCGGAAACCTCCCTCATCTTGGAGTCCAGGTAACTGGCGGTCTTCATTATATAGTTCAGGATCGACTTCTGAAACAAGGCTGTATTCCTTGCCAAAAATCGTTACTATTACTCGATTTTTCTCCATCTTTAGCGTCCGCTATATATTTAATTCCAACTGTCTTCGAGAGCGGCCAGTTTTCCAACCAGCTTTTCAAGGCGAACCTTGATCTCCTGGTTGTCGATGTTCCGATGATGGGACGCTTCGGCTTTGGCGAGGGCTTTTTGCTGCTCCTCAACCTGCTTCCGAAGCAACTCGACCTGGTGTCTCAAAGATTCGTTCTCCCTTTCAATATTTAACTTTTCATCTTTCAGGCTCGCAATTACTTTAACGGCGTGCCTGATGTTTTTCTCTAAGTCTTTAATTATTTCGGAATCCATTATTTTCTCAACTGCGCCCCGAATCGATTTTCAAGGGCCGTTATTATTCCGGCCTGGGCCTGATTGACTTCCTCATCGGTTAGAGTCCGATCGGGAAGCCTGTACTTTATACCAAAAGCCAGGCTCTTCTTGCCGGATGGTATATTTTTACCGCGGAAGAGATCGAAAATCCAAACCTCATCCACCAATCCGGATCCTGCCTTTTTAATCTCCTCTTCGATATCGCGGGCCATGACAGCATCATCAACCACAATCGCGATATCTCTGTCAGCCGATGGAAATCTGGCCAGCTCTTTGGCGGCAATCGCCTTCGGCACGGCTTACCATCAACTCCTCAAAATTTAGCTCGGCGATAAATACGGGCAACTTAATATCGGCAATGTCCGAGGCTTGATCGGATAGCTTGCCCATATATCCCAGCTTCGTCTTACCGAAATATACTTCAAAAGAGTACTCTTTATCAAATGCGAAATGTGGGGCAGGATTTATTGTTAGGGGCCCTGACCTGCAAGTAATCGGCGAGGTCCTCCAGCATCCCCTTTAGCGAAAAGAGGTCCCTGGCTTTGCGCCAACGCTCACCCCAATAAACAGGGAGTTCCATGCCCGTGATAGCTAGAATCAGATGGGTTGATTGGGTCGGCAATTTCCCCTAACCGGTCGAATGAAAGACATTTCCGATCTCAAACAGAGTAAGATTTGTCTCCCTGAATCCCAGATTGCGGCGAATAACAGGACAGCAAGGTCAATATCAGATTGGGACGGGCCACCCCCATCTCCTCTGAAATGGGGTTAAGGAGTTTGACGGATTCATCCAAGGATACCCAGCTTTTCGGCCAACTTTAAGTCTCCCAGAGTTAAGGGGAATATCTCGTTGGCGCCCGCACCGACCAAAAATGAGCGGATTTTGTCGCGTAAGCCTCTCCTGACGGGTCATGGGAGTAGCCAGAGTGCCTCCGGGCTGGAAAATCGGAGGGATATTATCAAATCCATACACGCGGGCGATTTCTTCTATGAGATCGACTTCGCGCACCAGATCGGGGCGGAAACTGGGCTGGTCGGCGATAATATTACCATCGGCTGTATGCCAGATTTCCAAATCACCCAAAATTTGACAGATTTTGCTTTTATCAATTTTGGCGCCAAGTAGATGCTCCACCCGCGAAGGCCGAAGCTCGATTTTGCACCGGCACAAAGGGCTTGGGATGAGCATCAACCATTCCTTTAAGAATTGAGCCTCCTGCAATTTCGGAAATAAGCTTGGCAGGCGCGGTCGTTGGCGACCGGGGCGATATTTGGGTCGGCCCCACGCTCAAAACGTCGCGATGATTCAGTCGAAAGTCCCAGTGCTTTGGAGCCGCGGCGAATAGCGATGGGATCGAAATAAGCCGATTCCAAAAGCACTTTTGAGGTTTTCTCAGAAACCTCGGATTTGAGTCCGCCCATAATACCGGCGATAGCGACCGGTTCGACGCCATCGGTAATTAGCAGATGCTTATCGTTAAGGGTTCGCTTAGCATTATCGAGGGTAGTAAAGCTCTCGCCCTCCTGGCACGACGAACCAGAACCTCCGGTTTTTGAAATAAATCGAAATCGAAAGCATGCAGTGGCTGCCCAAGTTCCATCATGACAAAATTGGTAATATCAACTACATTATTTATAGGCCGCATGCCGAGATATGAAACCATCATCTTAAGCCAGAGCGGTGATGGCCCGATTTTGACATTATGCAATACCCGTCCGGTATATCGCGGGCAACCTTGAGGATCGGCGATCTCTATCTTAACAGCATTAGAGGCCAACTCAGAGATTTCAGAAAGCTTAACATCAGGCGAATGGTATCGTCCGCCGCCCAGGGCCTGTAACTCGCGGGCAATTCCGAGATGCGAAAGACAGTCAGGACGATTGGGAGTAATTTCAAGTTCAAAGATTGTATCTTTATAATTTACAATTTTTTCAAGAGGAGTGCCTGGCTTGATATCTGACGACAGGACTGAAATGATATCGGCTTCCGGGGTCAGTTCAAGCTCGGCTTCGGAGAGAATCATGCCGTAAGATTCCACTCCGTGAATTGTAGCTTTCTCGATTTTCACTCCACCGGGAAGTTTAGCGCCGACTGGCGCAAATAGAACTGCCTGCCCTGGCGCCACATTGGGAGCGCCGCAGATTACCTGAAGCATGCTCGCTACCGGTATCAATCTGGCAGACTGAAAGCTTATCGGAGCCCTTAACGCTATCGACCGAAAGAACCTTAGCCGATATGACTCCCGAATATCTCGGCGCCTTTGCTTCAATCGCTTCGACCTCGCTGCCGGATAATGTCAAGCGTTCGGCAATCTTTTCGGCCGACCAATCGCAATCTATTAATGTTCGCAGCAGGTTAAGCGATATTTTCATTAGAATTGCCTTAAGAAGCGAACGTCGTTATCATAAAGAAGTCTGATATCATTTATGCCATAACGAAGCATAGTGATTCTATCCACACCCATTCCGAAAGCGTAGCCGGTATATTTTTCGGAATCGTAACCGACAGCTTTGAAAACTTCGGGATCAACCATACCGGCCCCGGAGATTTCCAGCCAGCCGGAATATTTGCAGACCCGACATCCCTTTCCGCCGCAGAGAACACAGGAGAAATCATATTCCGCCGATGGTTCAGTGAAAGGAAAAAAATGCGGACGGAAACGAACTTTGATATCGGAGCCGAACAGCTCTCTGCGCAAAAGCAGTAATGACCCCTTTTAGATCGGCGAAGGTGACATGTCTCATCGACATAAAGCCCCTCGCACTGGTAGAAGACCGGCGAATGCGAGGCATCAGGGGCATCGGAACGGTAGCATCGGCCGGGGGCGATAATCCGCACCGGCGGCTTTTGGGATTGCATGGTACGAATCTGCACCGGCGAAGTGTGGGTGCGAAGGAGAATTCCCTTGTCGATATAGAAGGTATCTGAAAGATCGCGCGCCGGATGATCATCGGGCGTATTTAAGGCATCAAAATTATAAAAATCAGTTTCGATATCCGGTCCGCTGGCCACCGCAAAGCCCATCCCCCGGAAAATGCTGACAATCAGATCGACGGTCTGCAGCAGCGGATGTTTTCGTCCCACATAGGAACGACGGCCGGGCAGAGTGTAATCAAACGAATGGGCCGCATTTACAATTTTGGGCGAAAGAGGCGGTTTTGCTTTCGATTATTTCAGTCAGATTTTTTCTGATTTCATTCAGCCGGCGCCCCGGCCTTCGGTCGGGTATCGTTATCGAGGCTGCCCATTTGACGGGATAACTCGGCCAATTTTCCCTTACGTCCCAAATAGGTATTAGTGATAGCCTCAAGAGTAGCCGTTATCCGGAGCGCTTCGTTAGCAGCCGAGGCGGCTTCATTCATAGAGATTATCAAGATTGATCTAAGAAATTCGCTCATAATTTAAAGACGGGCTTCTTGAACCAAAAGCCCGCCAGGTATTTTATAGGTGTTTCACGCCGCACAATACGCGAAATCACCCGCTCCTGGCCAGCTCGGCCAGTTTGGTGAATGCGGCGCTATCAGTGACGGCTATATCAGCCAAATATTTCCTGTTAAAGATAATTCCCGCTTTATTCAAACCGTCGATAAATCTCGAATAGCTGAGGCCATTGAGACGGGCGGCGGCGTTGATGCGGGCAATCCACAGTCGTCGGAAATCTCTTTTTTTGCGGCGACGGTCGATCCAGGAATACATGAGGCCCTTCTGGACCGTCTCTTTGGCAGTGCGGTACAGTTTGCTTCGTCCGCCGAAATTACCCTCGGCAGCCTTGAGTACCTTTTTATGTCTGCGATGCGCCGCTACGTTGTTTGTTGCCCTTGGCATTTTTTACTCCATCAATTCGATTAAGCTAATAGGGTAGCATCTTCTCCACACGTTTCACATCGCTGGGATTAACCAGGATGGACTTGCGAAGGTGTCTTTTTCGCTTGGTCGTCTTTTTGGTCAGAATGTGGCTGGCGTTGGGTTTCATTCTTTTGATTTTGCCGGTGCCAGTTTTCCTGAACCTTTTGGCAGCTGAGCGATTTGTTTTTATCTTAGGCATTAAATCTCCTTTAGTCGCCTAATATAATTCTAAATAAATATAATGACAACAGAAATTTATGTCAATTCATTAAACGTTCTCTTAACGGTTACCGGGCTGTCCGGGAAGGGCTATTTCTTTTTCAAGAGAAACATGGCCGACAGATTGCGTCCCTCGAGCTTGGAGGGGCTTTCCAGTTCGGCCATATCGGCCAGGTCGATTACCAGGCGGTCGATAATCTTGTGGCCAAGTTCCTTGTGAACCAGTTCCCGTCCGCGGAAAACAACCGAGGTCTTTACCCGGAAACCCTCTCCCAGAAAGCCCCTGATATGCTTGAGCTTAAACTGGTAGTCATGTTCCTCGGTCTTGGGCCGGAAGCGGATTTCTTTCAACTGCACGGTGTGCTGTTTTTTCTTGGCCGCTTTGTCCTTCTTAGACTGCTCGTACAGATATTTCCCGTAATCCATGATGCGACAGACAGGCGGCCTGACGTTGGCAGCAACTTCCACGAGATCCAAACCTCTGCTGGCGGCAATTTCAAGGGCTTGCTGGGTTGGAACAACTCCAATCTGCGAGCCGGTTTCGTCGATCAGCCTGACCTCAGGTACCCTGATCCCGCGATTTGTTCTGACGCTGGGTTCGTAAGCTATGTGAATACCTCCATTAAAAAAAGTTAATTACTCCAAAATAATCGAGTAATCCTAAATCATATTATTTAAAAGATCATAAGCAATCGTTGAAAGTAACTCAATCAAGCGCCTTTTGAGTTTCCTCGGCTTTAAGACGTTCGATTACCGCCGCCGCCGGCATTTTGCCCAAATCACCGATCTTGTGCTTGCGAAGCGAGAGTTCGCCGGTTTCAGCCTCGGCCTTTCCGACAACAGCCATGTAAGGAACTTTCATATTTTCGGCGTTGCGAATCTTTTTGCCGATTTTCTCGCTCGATTCATCCACGCTAACTCTCAGGTCAGCGGCCAGAAATTTGGCACTTAGCTCTTTGGCATAAGCATTCCAGTCATCGGTGACCGGCAGAATACGAATTTGTTCCGGCGCCAGCCAAACCGGGAAATTACCGGCGTATTGTTCTATCAGGATTCCGAAAAAGCGTTCCATAGAGCCAAGCAAGGCCCGATGAATCATAATCGGCTGCTGCCGGGTACCATCCTCGGCGCTGTATTCCATGTCGAACCGTTCCGGAAGATTGAAGTCCACCTGGATAGTAGTGCATTGCCAGGAACGTCCCAGATTATCCTTAATTTTAATATCGATTTTAGGTCCGTAAAAAACGCCTTCGCCGGGATCGACCTGGTATTCGAGTTTGGCGGTTTCAAGGGCAGTTTTCAAAGCGGCGGTGGCAATCTCCCAACCCTCGGGAGTACCTACGAATTTATCCGGCCGAGTGGAAAGGAATACGTCGTAATCCTTAAAACCGAAAGTTTTCAGGAAGAAGAGATTAAAATTGATGGTCCTGACAAGCTCATCGGTTAATTGATCCGGACGGCAAAAGATATGAGCATCATCCTGAGTAAAGCCACGGACTCTCATCAAGCCGTGCAAAACTCCTGAGCGCTCATAGCGGTAGACGGTGCCAAGCTCGGCCCAGCGAAACGGCAAATCGCGATAGCTTCTGGTATGCGCTTTGTACATCTGAATATGGAACGGGCAGTTCATCGGCTTAATTTCGTATTCAACATTTTCTACCGGCATCGGTTGATACATATTTTCCGAATAGAATCCGGTATGGCCTGAGGTATTCCAGAGATCGAGCTTGGCTACGTGAGGTGAGTAAACGAGATCGTAGCCGTTTTTGAAGTGCTCATCTTTCCAGAACCTTTCGATGAGATGCCTTATTAAGGCGCCACGCGGATGCCAGAGCACCAGTCCGGCGCCGACTTCGTCAACGATAGAGAATAGATCGAGGTCCCGTCCCAAAAAGCGGTGATCGCGTTTCTTAGCTTCCTCGATTTTATGCAGGTGCTCGTCCAGCATCTTTTTATCGGGGAAAGTGATTCCGTAGATACGCTGAAGCATTTTATTGCGCTCGTCACCGCGCCAATAAGCGCCGGCCACAGAGAGCAGCTTGACGGCTTTAATTGGGGCAGTCGATGGCAGGTGCGGGCCGCGACACATATCGGTAAAATTGCCGTGAGTATAGAAACTGACGGTGTCATCGGTCATTTCGGAGGCCATCTCGGCCTTATAGATATCGCCCTCGCTCCGGAACTCTTTTAGAGCGTCCAACCGATTGGCCTCACGCCTTTGAAAGGGAAAATCTTTGGCGGCAATCTCGAGCATCTTTTTTTCAATCTTCTCAAGATCGGCATCGGTCAGCTTGCGGGGAATATCGAGATCATAATAGAATCGAGCCGAGAAATCGTCGGGTATGGATGGCCCAATGGCCAACCTGGTTTCCGGAATCAGTTCCATGATAGCGGAGGCCATCAGGTGAGCAGACGAGTGCCAGAATACTTCACGGCCTTCGGGATCATCAAAAGTCAGAATGCGAATCTCGCCGTCATTCGTAATGGGAAATGACAGGTCGACCACCTTGCCGTTGACCGAGGCCGCCAACGCTTTCGCAGCCAGCGAACGAGATATAGAGGCCGCGATCTGGGCGGGAGTTATCGGGCTCTCGTAATCCTTTACGGAGCCATCGGGAAATTTTATTTTCACAGTTGCCATAATAAATAAAAAAAGCGGACTACCCGGAAGGAGTAGCCGCACAATTAAAAGAATAAATTAAAAATCTATCTCCTTCCAAATTAATGGTGGGCGATACTGGAATTGAACCAGTGACCTCTTGCATGTCAAGCAAGCACTCTAACCAACTGAGCTAATCGCCCTTACCTTACGTTAGTCGGTTATAATCTCTTGAAAATGAGGTGCTATCAATTACGTTTAAGACACTTGGACGTGGATACCAATTCCACCATTTTCAATCAATTATAAGCCTACTAAACGGCCATTTCTGGCCGGTGCTAATATACCCCTCCCCTATTTAGCTGGCAAGGGAAAAATCAAGCATGAAAGGGGATATCCGGGAATCCCTGTAGCAGACGATCATCCACAGGCAGCAACAGCGAAAGTTACTTTAGATTGTAGTCTTACGAACAGCCATTACCGTTAAATCGTCTTCAAACGTGGAATTGGCGGAAAAAACTTTGACATTGCCTATAAGGCCATCGATAAGCTCATTAACATCGGCGTTTTTATGATCGCAGACATATTCGATCAAGCGCTCATCGCCGAACATCTCACCATCCACGCATTGAGATTCAACGATGCCGTCCGTATAGAGCAAGCAGCAAATCTCCGGATGAAATTGGCAGGTTTTTTTCCTCATAGATAAAGCCCTGGTGAACACCGATAACTCCGCCGGTAGGATTAAGCCTTTCGATTTTTCCATTTTGTCTGACAAGGATAGCGGGACAATGACCGGCATTGGTATAAGTCAGGCTCGATCCATGGTTCGTTTCCAACCCGACGCAAATTAGGGATATAAATTTGGTAACAGGCACGTTGCGGCATAGCCACTGGTTGAGCCTGGAAATTAAATCTTTGGGCGATGTCAACTCCTCGGCGAGTACCCGAAGCGCTCCCTGAACATTAGACATCAGAAGGCCGGCGGGCAGGCCTTTGCCCATAGTATCGGCGATAATTATTCTGATCAGATTTGAATTCGATGATCTCAGAAAATCATAATAATCGCCTCCCACAATACGCGAAGCCATCGATCTTACAGCGATATCGAAACCATCGATTTTCTCAACTGCCTGCGGCAGCAAAGCCCGATGGATTTTGCTGGCCAGAAAGAGTTCCTCCTCAAGCTGGACGCGATCATGATCGCTGATACAACTCAGGCAAACCTCGGTAACAGGCTGAATTTCGAGACGGTACAACTCGATACTGCCTTTACAAACATTACAGGCGCCATAAGAATGATCCTCGATCCGTTTTAAGGCTTCTTTGATTTCGCCTAAAAGGGCGCGCGTCTTGGATATATCATCGGAAGCAGCGGGATCGGGAAGCTGTAGCCATTCGAGCAGGTTATGCTCGCGTTCTTCCAGCAGGCTCTTAAAATGCTCCAGGTCAGATATTGTCATAGTCTCCCTTTCTATTCAATTACGGAAGCCTGTCAAAATAGTTTTGCCTATTTGCATCTACGATAATAACAAAAAAATGTACTAATTATTTCCCGATAAATATAAAAGGTGCGGTATTAATAAGCAATTCGGCGCGCAGGAAATATAAGAATATTGAAGTATTTAGGGGTCGGGGATTTATTCTATTCCGAACTTTTTTATCAGTTTTTCGACCAACTCAGCCAGATTGTTGGGATCGTCATAGAAGCCATCATCGATTTTTCGTCGAATTTCAGTAATTTTGGGGTCTTCAGGCGACTTTTGTCCGAATTTCAGGGAATGCTCCAACTCATAGCGATCCAGGATAATATGCAGGGCCTGGCTGCGGATTATGGCGCTGGCAGTAGCCTCGACTATATCCCGTCGATTGTAAAAGCCGCTGGCGACATGTGTTCTCACCAACTCCAATCGATCGCTATCTTGTCTATTTTCCTGCTGGCTCAGAAATCCCCCTAAAAGAGAAATTAAACTTAGAAGTAAAAATCATGACTTCTATAGTATTAATCGACAAAAAGCGCAAAATTCTTTAGATACTAATTTGGAAGTTGAGTCAATAGTGAACGAAAAGACGGTTAAATTTTGTCAGGAAGTATTTTCCCAAGCAGGTCGAATATGGGATATTGCGGGAAATAGCCGCTTTCACTGATAATCAGTTGAAGCGCCTTCAGATTGGATTGATTGATAATAATGGGAGCCTGCAAATTGGCTGTGATCTTATTGATTTGACCGCTGGGGATAGCTACCAGAAGATAGGTGTGCAAGTCTTTGACATTTTTAGCTTCTAAAAGAGCCATGTCCTTTGGACTGATTTCGATTTTATAATCGCTTTTCACGATGGATGGATCGATTACCAGAAAGGCCAGCGAGGGGTCATCAACAGATTGAAGCCACTTGAATGGATCCTGATCCTCGGGAGAGACAATGATGAACTGCTTATGCTCCTCGAAACCCAATAGCCCTTTGGCCATCAGGACGATATCGCCTTTTTTATAATTTAACTTTCCAAATCTGCTTGTTTCCAGTATCACCGATTCACTCCGTTACAGCGAGATTATTCTCGATCTGTTTAGTTTGAATCTTTTTTCCTGGCCTTAATCAGACGGGCCAGTTCCTGAAGGTCCTCTTTGAGCGAAAGTGAGGCTTTGACATTCTCGAGTTGTATCCGCTTAAAGATTTCATCGCGGTAGACGCTTACTTTTTCCGGAGCCGCGATACCAAGCTTCACCTGTTTGCCCTGAATGCTCAGAACGGTGATTTTAATATCATCGCCAATCGTCACGGCTTCGCCGGCTTTGCGCGTTAGAATCAGCACACCAGTTCCCCTTTTGGAATGTGCCGAATGCTCATCAGATTATTACCAATCGATACTGAAGTTTCTGATAGTATTTGGCTGGATTTATCAATTAATTGTTCAGTCTGTTTGCTGCGTTCCTGCGCTTTGTAATTTGATCTATTAATAATTTCGCCCAGGTTAGCCAAGTTGCTTAATGCCTGCGAGGTAGTCTTATCGATAAGCTGTCCAATACTTTTCCGGGATGCCGGACCGACGGAGTTTGGGCAAATGTCAGTCAGATTTTGGGTTAAGGATTCAAGCCCCAGGGCAAACATGGATAGGTTCTCCAAACGATCTGCCATCTCACTTGTGATTTCCGCCTTATCGGCGCCATCGCAATTGGAGGCAAGCAGGCGGGAGAATTCCCTGAAAAGCTCCTCCTCCCGGACTAAAATGGAAATCAAGTTCTGGATTTTGTCTATCATTAATATATTTATCGGTTGTAAATCGGGCATTATTATCAATAGTTTTTCACTTGTGAACAGTAAGCCACGGCGCCTCGATACCATAAATATCGTTATGAAAGGGCTTTAATAGGAATCAAAAGGAGACGGGAAAATCAGCTATTTGTGTTTAGTTTTATTTTGATGAGGTTTGGAATTTTTGAGAAGAGCGATAATCTTTTCCTTAAGATCATCTATCTTAAACGGCTTTTGAATAGTATCGATCAATCCCATGTTACCCGAGATGGAAAGACGTCCCTGCAGATCGACGCCGGAAATCAAAAGAACCGGCGTTTTAATATCATGCAAGCGCATCTTGGTCAGAAGTTCAATGCCATCCATGCCCGGAAGGCGCAGATCGGTGAGCACCAAATCGAACTCTTTGGCGGATACCTGACACCAGGCGTCAATACCATCGGAGACAGCGATGGTATTATAGCCAAAAAGCTGGAGCATCTCCCCCAGGATATCAGCAATATCCAATTCATCTTCGACGATGAGAATCGTGCCTTTAGACATTTTAAGGCTCTCTTTTTTTGATATTAGAGAGGATCCGAGTGATCTTCTCCGAGTCCGAGATAATAGATTCCATCGAATTTTCTATGCCTTCGATGGACTCATGATCTAATCCCTTTTTATCATCAGCGCCGGCATACTGACTGCTATTGGAGCCTGCCAGAGTCAGGATTTGATTCATCTGCTTGACAGCCTGGGTGGCTTGATTAACCAATTGCGAAAGACGCTGGTTTACCTCCAGCCCCAAATCCTGCTTGTGGGCGATCTTAGCCGCCGCCACAGCGATATTAAGCGCCAGAAGCTGAATCTCGCCTGAAACCCCTTCCAGACGGGTCAGGATTTTGTCGGTACCATTTTCTCCCGAAGAGATCAAAACGCCAGCAGCTCCTTGACCTGATTTTTAAGTTCGGAAAGATTGGACGATTTTACCAGGTAAGCGTCAGCCAGCCAGGAGTTGAAATTGCTTTTGTAGGTGGAATATGCCGAATTCAGGATTACCGGCATGGTAGTTTTCTTATTACGAAGTTCCTCCAGAACCTTAAGCCCATCCATTTGGCCGAGCTTGATATCGAGAATTACCAGGTCGACATCGGGATTGGCCGCTACATACTGTAAAGCTTCCTCACCGGTGGAAACGGAATGCGTTTTGAATCCCTCGCCGCTCAATTCGATTTCATATAGAGCGCGGATATCATCTTCATCATCAACAATCAAAATATTCTTCACACGTCCTCCTTATACAAGGGAAATTCCACATATAAGCGCATGGGACCTTTGTTTTCGGATACGATTCCAATCCCGCCGCCATAATGCTGCAGGATTTCAAGCGCCACCGCCATTTCCTGATTTTTAAGTTCACCACTGCTGTCTCTAAGACCTCTATAGAAATTTTCGGCAAATCCTGGACAATTATCACTGCCCAGAATATAGATTACTCCGGTTTCGCCCTTGCGGGTTACTTTTACCGAAATATTGGCCATGCCGCCGGCTATCTCGGATGATTTCCGCAGGATGACCATCATTGTTTGATAAAACAGCCCCTGATCCAAATATACATCAAGATTTGCGGCCTCCTGGTCAGCGACCAGAAGCGGTAAATCGGGATTGGTATCATTCGAAAGAATGGCCAGGGACTCGCGTACCAGGTTTACCAGACGGTATCGTCCCTCACGCTTTTCGCTTAGAGTAACCACGCTGGAAAAGCGATCCAGAGCGTTTTCTATACGGGTGGACTGCCTCGAAATGATATCGAAAAAGCGGTATGAGGGATCATCAGGAGAAAGCTTATGTAAACATGAATTGGCATAACCACCGATAACGGTCAAGGGATTGCGGATTTCATGTGCAACATCGAGCGCAATTTTGGCAACGCTCGAAAGCTTCTCGGCCCTGATTAAATTTTCTCGAGATTGGATAATTTTGGCATTAGCCTCTTTCAGGCGGCAAATCTGCTGCTCAAGTCGTCCATACAGGCGGGAATTTTCAATGGCGTCGGAAGCATAGCGCGCAAAAATCTCCAGAATCTTAAGTTCGGCCTCAGTGATTGGCTTCTGGGTGATGAGATTATCCGCCAACAAAACACCCTGCAGGCCCTCGCGGGAGATCAGGGGCACAATCGCCATGCGGTCGGTCCCGAACTCTTCCTTGAGCAGCAAGTTTCCCCGGTCATCAGTTAAGTCCGGGCCGGTAATCAGGGAGCGTCCCGATTTCACCGCCCTGATAATAAAATTTGATTCGTTAGAAAGCGGAATTTTCAAAGTGGCTACGAGCTTATTGACATGAATATCGGCAGCGCTCTGGTTTGAAGATTTATACAGCCTGAGAATTTCCTCGAGTGTCAGCGAGCGGCTGGTAAGTTCCTGCCAGATGGCCCCGGCTTCTTCGGGTGTCGAAGGTCCAGTGGCTAAGCATCCCCAAAGATATGTACGGGCTTCGTTACAGAGCAGGACAAAGCCTCTATTGAAACCGAGTCCCGGCCCGGCAGTGACTCCCAGAAGAATTATGCGTAAGATTTCCGAAAGATTCCTGGTTTCGGCAAATGCCCGGACGGCCTGACCGATGATATCGAGAAGGTAAACGTCCGATTCGAGGCGAGCGGCCCTGGCCTGGTCATCAGTTCTGTTTATCAGCACACAGGCGATATTAGTTTGATTGCCGCTTTTATGAGGAATACAATGCAATTCGCAGAAAATCGTCTGCCCCTCTGTTTCGACTTGATAATTGGCCGTGCTCGGATAACCATCAAAGGCGCTCGATATAGCCCTATCAATTTCGACATTATTTAAAGGAAGGATATCGGAGAAAAATGAATTGGAATCAGAAATGGCGATTCCGGCGAATTCGTCTCCGTGACGGGCTGAAACTTTACGATTAGAATCAAGCCTGAAGAGGAGAGCGGGGCTTCCCAGGGCTTTTTTATCGGGCGTTATTTCGACAGTAACAGGCATTTCGACAAGGCAATTTGCTCATTACGAGCCGATTTGCGCTTCTTCCATCCGGGACTTAAAAAGATGGTCGATTCGGGAATCGGATGGAGCATCTAGATTATTGCGTGATAAATCTGCTATATTTCCGGCCTCCTTATCGATAGCCTTAAGCCGCTTGATGATTGAGGGATTGGCGGTTTTGAGTGTCATCATCAGGAATTGCGCGTTACCGGAAATGATAGCCAGCGGATTAGATAGCTTTTGAGAGAGGGAAGCTCCGGGATTTCCCATAATTGGCGCCTTCTCAGATTCGATTTTTGTCTGCCTGGCAGTCTCAAGTTTCTGCTCAAGCGCGGCAACCTCGGCGGCTTTTTCGGCCAGGAATCGCTCATGAGCGAGACGCTCGGCCAGGAGAGCAATAATTGAAGCAGCGATGGAAACGATTTCGATATCGCGTTTGCTGAAGGAGTCGGGCTCGTCATGGGCGAGGTTGATGACTCCGATAATCTCTTTGGCAAAAACCATAGGAACGGAGATAAATGACTTGGTATGCGTACCACCTTTGGATTTTCTAAGATTGTTAAGGACAATCGCGCGGCCATGTTTGGCAACCCAGGCCGAGATACCGCTTCCCATATCGAAGTTGACGAAATCGATCAGGTCCACGCGCCGTCCGACGGTACAGACTTCCTCCACCTGACCGCCCTTTTTAGGCGATAAAAATAATGATGCTGAGCGAAAATCTACGATCTTTCCGAGATGATTGAGTATTTCTTCAAATGAGCTTTTTTCAACAGGCGAACCCTGCACCATTACAGAAATTTCCCCCAACACCTTGATCTCCTGCTCCGCATTAATTGCAGCCGATTTTTTGATAGCTTCGGGCACTCGCTCCTCCATAGTTTATCGTAATTCCCGAGAAGTCACAGTCTTGTTGACTCTCAGCATCTCTGTTATCTCATCAATGAGTATTGTCATCTTAAAAGGCTTTCGCAGAACGCGGTTGATACCATAGCGCTTGAGAGATGAGAGCATCTCATCGGTAGGCTGAGCGCATATTGATAAAATCGGCAAGGCCGGCAACATGGTCTTGATAGTACGGACCACCTTGCTGCCTGAAGTCCCCTGCAACGCCAGATCGATAATAGCACCGTCATAACGGCCCGTGAGAGCCGCCGCTATAGCCTGACTTCCGCAGTTGATCTTAACAACCTCCAGCCCCAAATATTTTTCCAGCGTCTTCGAAATCATATCACAAACATATTCGTTATCATCCACCACCAGTATTTTCTTTCCCGTAAAATCATCCATTTTCGGCGGGCTTTCCTGGCGGGGTTGTTCAATCATTTTCCATCCCCGATATTTCGCAACCCATCTGAATAATAAAAATTAAGGATTTTCATGCCTGGCCCTTAGCCTTAGCGTTGATTTGCTGATCATAAATAAAGCGCAGAACCAGTTTCTGCAGATTTTCGTCGAATGTACCGCATCCGGGAGGAAGGAATTGATCGAGTTTTTCCATCCCGTGTTCCTTAAAATTATCGCGGGTGATAAATTCGGCTCCGATCAGATAACCCTTGTTTTTGGAGCCCTCGCAGCGTTTGATAATAGCCAGGATATTTTTAAGAGAATGCTGACTCTTTAGAGAGAAGCTAAGCAGAACCAGCGAATTTTCCGTCAGTTTTGTCCCGCACTCAAAGAGAAGCCCGCCGGCGGAGATATTGAGTAACGTTCCCGGTATATCCGGGCCCAGTCCTTTTTCCTTAACCGAATCATTATCGAGGGTTCGCAGGTTCATTTTGCCGGAGATATTTATTCTGATGAATTTGCGGCGCTGCAGACGGGCAGGCTCTGATTTCTGCTGGATTTCAACGGCCCCATCCTCCTCAAAAAAATCGAGGATGCTGGCTTTGAAAGAATAAATCGAATCGGTTTTGTTATATGTAACTTCCACATTATCTCCCTTGCTAAGCGCTAATTCTCCGCTTTGCCTGATCGGCATTTCGAGGATATATGATTGCGGTCTGATATCTTCGATACGTGAGGCAAACTCGGAATATTTGCCATCCTTTTGGATATTCAGGCTGACTCGTTCCCATAATCCCAGCCGGATTTGTTGTGATGTGATCCGTTTTCTATTCATTAAATTTATCTATTCCTCGAAAGCTTTTCCGATCATCGTCCACTCTATCGGCAGAAAGCGATTTTTCTGCATCGATCCGGTTACCGAACCAATGCCTCCTCCCGATTATTAGCGGATTTTGGCACATATTCGTCAAAGTAATCAGATGAGACTTTGTCACCTGCAATTGCAGTCTTTATTTGTATTTTGTCTATTACCGCAGTTTGTAATGAATCCGGCGTTTTGGTTGTGGAATTAATCTGGCGAAAAGAGGATTTCCGTTCCCTGGCTCCGGCTTTGATAATGATGGCGACAAGCGCTATAAAAATCAGGAAGTTGCAGAGCGTTAGCATTGTGATGATGATCAAGCCGTTATTCATAATATCCCCTTTAATTCTCCAAAGCTTATTAAGCGCTATCCTTTAAATTGCGAATTTGTCTTTTATCATGGCTCTAAGACGGTTGACCGCACGAGTGTGAATCTGGGAAACTCTCGATTCGGAGATGAGCATAATTTCGCCGATTTCCTTTAGGGTCAACTCCTCGTAATAATAAAGGGAGACCACCAAGCGTTCCTGTTCAGATAAATTGCTGATAGCATGAATCAGGAAGACGCGAAGTTCAGTTTTTTCCATGTCCTGGAGAACATCGACGGTAGTAGAGTTTTCGACGGTCTCGATACGCGGCACCTGACGGTTATCATCTTCGCGGCAAATAAGTTCATCGAGCGAGAGCAGGCACGTAACGCTGACGTCCTTTTTGGTGTAATGCAATTCTTCCATAGAGACATTAAGCACCCTGGCAAGTTCCGTTTCGGATGGCCCCCGTCCGAGTTCGTTTTCGAGCTTAGTGGTGGCTTTATCCATACTGCGGGCTTTGGCCCTGGTGGAACGCGGCACCCAATCGAGGGCCCGTAATTCGTCAAGGATGGCGCCCCTGATACGAGGAACCGCGAAAGTTTCAAATTTCACGCCGCGTTCGGGATCAAAATTATTGAAGGCCTCGATGAGACCGATAACGCCGGTGTTGACAAGGTCGTTTATTTCGACTGATTTGGGGAATCCCACGGCCAGGCGTCCGGCGACATTTTTAACCAGCGGCAGATAATCCGCCAGAAGCTTAGTGCGCATCTGTTCGTCATTAGTCTGCCTGAAACGTGTCCATGTTGCTAAATTTGCCATACTCCAGCCCTTCTTAAATATTGATATCCATTTTATTATCGTCTTTGAAAAATCCTGTCTGGAAAGGTGTTCAAACTTGAATTGTCCGTTGTTTCATCTTGAAACGAGACAATGCCTGCTAAATCCAGATGCTCAAGCAGGGTTTGTGAAACGCGATTGGTCTCGCCGGTCTGAAAATCGCCGTCGAAAAGCTCGGGGCAACGCAGAATATATCCGCCGGAGATGGTCTTGAAACCGAGGTAGCGGTCACTGACCAGATCGAAACGGGTTTTTATGGAAGCAGCGTGATCCTCGGATTCCGCGAAATTGCATATAAATCTAATTCGGGAATTAATGCCTTCCTGATTAAGTGATTTCAAAAGCGTGAAGGCTGAGCCAAACGAAGCGGCGTCAGGGCGGGCAAACAGGAAAACTCGATTGCTCATCCCGGCTGCCAGAAGCGATAACGGATGGCCACCAGAGGGGGCATCATAGATGACCAGATCATAGGCGGTTCCAACTCTATCCAATACCCAGGCGAGTTTTTTGAAATCATCATTTTCCAGATCAACAAATTCAGGAGGGACACAGGTCATTAAGTCGAATCCGTCATCGGAGTGTGAGATGATCGATTCAGGATTACCGTCAGATTCCAGGAGATTCTCGAATGAAGGCAGCCTGGACGCGAAACTATTGAGGCCGCCCCATCCAAAACAGAGATCTGACAGAAGCACTTTTTGACCGTCCTGAGCAAGAAGATGTGCCAGGTTGGCAGCAACTGTAGTTCGTCCGGTGCCGCCGGAACCAGCTACAAACGCGATTGCCTTTATCGGAGTTACCATCCCACCACCTCGAAGAAATCAGGATAATTTTCAGGGCTTGTTTCTCTTTTGGAGACGCCCGCTTTTTTGGCGCGCTTTATCCTATTTGATGATTTGATCGATTTTTGGGGCTGACATTGCAGGTCTTGCCGGCCGTGAAGCGACGATTCGAGGGCGGCAATTATTTCGACAAATTTGATTGGATGATTGGGATTCGATGCAGCGTTAGCGAAACGCGTTCTAAGAATAGTAGCGGCAGGTCCCAAATCTTCACTCAAAAGCCAGAGAGCCTTTTCGAGATCAGGGGCTGTGTAAGTTTTAACTATCACATCGGCCTCCTCGGCTCATCCTGTTTTGTATTTGATCCAACTTGCCCATTCGCAATGTGTTAAAGCAAGGTTTATGCCGTTGTTTCAGGTTGTAAAACCTATCCTATATCTTATTGGTATTTAAGGCGTTAGAAGACGAACCTAAGGTCGGAGCGCGGTCTATCTTAAAATAGGAGCGGAAGAAACTTCCCAGGGGCTGTTCATTTTTTTCCTCCAGTTAAACAAAAATGATCGAAAAATGAACTTCTCGGGATAGAAAATGTAATTGGAGCCAACAATTTTATCTGCAAAATTGGGGCATTATCCCTTGATTTTTGGATGATTTGTAATATAATTAGATTTGACGCTTCTTTTTATGCGCGCAAAATACAACTGAGGGTACTTTGGAAAAACTTAATAAGTATCATAACGGGCGCTACTAAATCCTATAAGGAGAACTTATGAAGTATTGCGTTTTCGTTTTGTTAGCCTTGACTTTCCTCCTCGCATCCGTAGCGCAGGCGGGAACAATTCAAGCTCCACTCGATGAGATGATCGCCAACGCCAAGCCGGGCGAAAAAATCGCAGTAATTGCGATAATGGCAGACAAAGTTGATAACGCCAGCATGGATATTGCCCTTCACGCCAGGCAGGCTACGCTGGCCGAGAGACATTACGAGGTTGTTACCGCTTTGCAAAGCAAGGCGACCCAAACCCAAAGCGGATTACTATCCCAGCTAAACAGCATGGAAGCCGCGGGGCAGGTCGAAAAAGTGCGCAATTTCTGGATCGCCAATATGGTGAGTTTTAAGGGCACATCAGAAGCTATTCAGGAAATTGCCGCATCAAGCAGCATTGAAAAAGTTATTTTCGACTATCCGGTCGAATCAATCCAGCCTATAAAATCAGATGAACCTCCGCCGCCCGTTATCGCCAGCCACCCCGATGGTCTCGATGTGATGCATGTCCCCGAGGTATGGGCGATGGGCTTTACCGGAGCCGGCCGCTTAGTTTCCAATATCGATACCGGCGTTGACGGGACTCATCCGGCTCTTACAGCCCGCTGGAGAGGCAACAATGGCCATCCGGCCAGCCAATGCTGGTTCGATCCGGTTGAGGGCACAACCACACCCACCGATCACGGCCAGCATGGCACGCATACCATGGGTACGATCTGCGGTCGAAGCACCACCACCGGTGATACAGTTGGTGTCGCTATTAATGCTCAATGGATCGCCGCCGGTTCAGTGGATTACGGCGGAACAACATCCGATATTATCGCCTCATTTCAGTTTATCACTGATCCCGATGGCAACCCCGGTACTATTAGCGACGTGCCCGATTGCGTGGGCAACTCCTGGGGATGGTCTCCTCAGCTTCACGGCGTGCCCCATTGCGATAACACCTTCTGGGCCGTTATGGATGGTTGCGAGAACGCCGGCGTGGTAGTTGTATTTTCAGCGGGTAACGAGGGTTCCTACGGCGCTAATTCGCTGCGGACTCCGGCTGACCGCGCTACCACATATTTCAATGCATTTTCCGTGGGAGCTATCGACGGCCATACTCCGGGATATCCGATAGCTTACTTTTCATCGCTTGGTCCCTGCTCCTGCGCATCCGGTGATATGGCTATCAAGCCCGAACTCGTCGCACCCGGTTACAATGTTTATAGCTCAATACCGGGCGGCGGTTATGACGGCACCTGGAGCGGAACGTCAATGGCCTCGCCGCACATTACAGGCTCAGTGGCAATATTGCGCCAGGTAAATCCAAACTTAGACGTCAATACAATTAAGAATATCATATTACAATCCTGCGTTGACCTGGGGCCAACCGGCGAAGATAATACCTACGGTCACGGTTATCTCGATCTGCGGAATGCAGTGCAATTGGCGATGGCAGGCTTCGGCTTTATCGATGGCTATGTTCGCAACGCCAATACGAACGCTCCCGTTCCGGCAACTATCACAGTTATCAACGGATCGGCCTCAACAGTAGCCAATAGCGAAGGACACTACTTCTTAGCGCTGCGCGCCGATACCTCTTACACTCTCAGAGCATCATATCTGGGATATTATACTCTTGATCACACCGTAGCGGTTGTGGCCAACGATACCGTATCACAGGATTTTCTCCTGACTCCCACACCTCCTCCCGATCTCGCCTATGATCCGTCGACGTTCATCGTATCGGCTCCCGTGGGAAACACGGTGCGCGAAACGCTGAATATCTCAAATTTAAGCGGTGGTCCATTGTATTTTACTCTCAATGAAACAATGGATACCACGGGGCTTATTCTGGGCAATGGCGGCGGTAACGGCAATATCGCCGACAAACCTGCGGCCAGTCCAATCGGTTATTCCGATATTTCGGGAGCCAAAACGGGAGACGAACATCAGCCGATCTATCCACCGGTCATTAGCGGTAACGGCGGGCCCGATACGTATGGTTATACTTGGATCGATTCCGACGATCCCGGCGGACCAGCTTTTAGCTGGGTTGATATCAGCGGGGTTGGAACTCCGGTAACCTTTACCATAGACGACCAGTTCCTGGGACCATTCCCCATGGGGATTACATTCCCATTCTACGGAGACAATCATACCTCGATATATGTTTGCTCCAACGGTTTTCTATCATTCGACGCCGATACTGCGGCGTACGGTAATAGAACGATTCCGACGGCTGCCATACCCAATAATTTTATTGCCGGACTCTGGGATGACTTAAGCCCTCAGAACCGCGGCACCGTGTACTACTATAACGATACGGTTAACAATCGTTTTATTGTGAGCTTTAGCAATGTGCCGTTCTTTTCCGGCGGTGGGGATCTCTATTTTGAATTTATCCTCTATCCCACCGGCAGGATAATTCTGCAATACGGAACAGTGAACGGAGGCACCAGAGGCCTAAACTCTCTGACCGTTGGAATGGAAAACCAGGACGGCTCAGACGGATTGGAAGTGGTTTATAACGCCGATTATCTGCACAGCAATATGGCGATTAAGTTTGCGCCGCCTTTGAACTGGTTATCGGTTAATGTGCACAGCGGTACTGTAAATGCCGGGTTCGACTCAGCGGCCATAGTTACATTCGACGCGACCCATCTGATTGACGGCAACTACACGGGCCATCTCGATCTCCTTTCCAATGATCCTGATCAAGGCGCGGTGGTCATACCGGTAAGTTTCACGGTCGGCAGCACAGGCACGCCCAATATCGTGCAGACGCCAGCGAACTTCACAGATACGTTGCAAGCCGGTCAATCGGCGCCATTTAATATGAAAGTGAAGAATACCGGAAGCGCCACACTTACGGTGGCATTTGCTCCTCAGGCGGCCTGGATTTCAACGGGGCTGGGGCCATACAATATTGCCCCCGGCGATAGCCTCATTCATGCGGTTACGCTCAACGCTACAGGATTGGCACCATCGACATATAACAGCTCGGTGCTGACCAATTCCAATGATCCGGCGCATGCGCAGGTCACGCTTCCAATTCAGCTTCGAGTGACGGCGGCGCCTACCCCCGATATAAACGTTTCGGTAGCATCGTTTAACGAAACAATCCTAACCGGCGGCAGCATGCGCGATACCTTCTTCATTGCCAATGTTGGCTCGGGGCTTCTATACTACGGCCTCCATGACAACCAGACCTGGATTAGCGTTACGCCCGATACCGGCAACGTTCCGGCGGCGGCAAGAGATACGATAGTAGTGCTGTTCGATGCCACGTCACTAGCCCCAGGCACTTATCCCGGTCAAATAACGCTCAACTCCAACGATACCGATCAGCCATTGATTTCACTTCCGGTTAATATCCAGGTAGATCCCGTCAATCCGGGCTGTCAGTACGCTATGGGTGACGTCAACGCATCAGGCGTATTTAACGGGTTGGATGTGACCTACGGTGTGGCTTATTTCAAGGGCGGCGCAATTCCTCCCTACTCCTGCGAATGCACAACGGGCCAAATCTGGTATGTGGCAGGCGATGTCAACGCAAGCTGCAGTTTCAACGGCCTCGATATTACGTTTATGGTATCCTATTTCAAGGGAGGCCCGACGCCAAACTCCTGTGCCGATTGCCCCAGCACCGGAATCCTTTCGATGCCTCGTATTAATCCCACGCCAATTTCGGTTGAACGGGAAGGACTGGGCTCATCGGAATAGCCAAGAATATATCTTTCTAATTTTACCGGGGTTCATCATTGAGCCCCGGTTCTTTTTTTGTTGTGAGTTGTGAGTTACGCAGTTGTGATGCTTACTAACTTAAAGAAAATGGTAACAGAAATGCAAGCATAAGCAACGGATGGTATGGTTCTAATTTTGGGAAGGGTAATAGGGAAACTGAAAATTACGCTAATACAATCCGTATTTACTGATACGATCTCGGAGGGTATTGCGCGAAATGCCTAACAATTCGGATGCTTTTACCTGATTTGATCCGGTGAATTTCAAAACCGCCGACATCAAAGCTTTTTCGAATCCGGATTGCAGGTGATGATAAAGATGATTGCCCGAGATGCTGACTATTTTCTCGAAATTGGGAGTCAGAATATCCGAAAACATTTTGGCATAATCGGCCTCGATCTGCTCCAAGTCGATCCTGATCGTCTCGCGATGCTCCGATAGAATCGGGAAGTCTTCGGGCAACAGGATATCGCCCTTTGCCATTACAACTGCGGTATGAATATTGTTTTCCAGTTCACGAACGTTGCCCGGCCAGGAGTAGCGCATTAAACCGTCCATAGCGGTTTTGGAGATACCGCGAACTTCCTTACCGGTTTCTCTCGAATAAATACTGATAAAATGATCGCACAGGATCGGAATATCGGAACGCCGTTCGCGAAGCGGCGGCAGATATATCGAAACTACTTTGAGACGATAGAATAGGTCGACCCTGAACTTATTTTCCTTAATGAGATTTACCAGCGATTTATTGGTGGCCGCAATGATGCGCACATCGACTTTGATGGTTTCTGTTCCGCCGACCCGTTCAAATTCCTGCTCCTGCAAAACGCGCAGGACTTTAGATTGAGTCAGGGCGCTCATATCGGCAATTTCATCGAGCAGCAGGGTGCCGCCGTTGCAGACCTCGAACTTGCCCAGCTTACGGGTATAAGCACCCGTAAACGAGCCTTTTTCATGACCGAATAATTCCGATTCCAATAGCGTTTCGGGCAAGGCGGCGCAATTGACAGAGAGAAACGGTTTATCTTTGCGCAGTGAATTGCGGTAGATAGATTTGGCCACCAATTCCTTGCCGGTACCCGATTCACCCATAATAAGAACTGAGGCGTCAGTAGCCGCAACCTGACCGATAATTTTGGCAATCTCCATCAATTCGGATGATCGTCCGATTATCTCGCCGGGGATCAGGTTTGGCTCGCGGGAAAATGTTTCCAATCCGCGCAGGTGGCTGGATTTTTTCATGACGCGATTTACGAGCGTGGAGATTCGATCGAGATTGAAGGGCTTGGTTACAAACTCATAAGCGCCCATTTTCATGGCGTCGATTGCGGCCTCGGTCGAAATAAATCCGGTTATAATAATGACGGGCAAATTGGAATTGGTTTCTTTTATTTTATTGAGGATATCAAGTCCGGAATAATCTGGCAGGTTAACATCGAGGATAACAAGCGATAACTCCGGATCGGCCATCTTCAGTAGAGCCTCTGCCCCGGTAGTGGCGACTTTCATACCATAATCGAAATTATTAAGGCATTCGCCTAACGCTTTTACGATCTGCGGATCATCGTCAACGACCAGTACCGATTTTTTCTGCATATTCCTCAAAAACTCGGATACAAGCGATCCGGACTTGGAAGCCAGTTTACATCGCGCCCGATCGGGCGGCCTTACATAATTCTAATCGGCAGTATGGGAAGCGAATTTACTCGAAATACGGATTTTTTCGGAGCATGTAAGGGGGTAAATTTAAGCATAAAAAAAACCGGGCCTCGATAGAAGCCCGGATAAAACCTAAAATTACGATTTCGGCTATTCAGATTGAATGGCGAAATCATCCCGCCTGTTCTTTGACCAGGCTTCCTCGTTATGTCCCTTGGCAACCGGACGTTCCTTACCATAGGAAATTGTGGTTATCCGCGAAGCACTGATACCATAATTTACCAGGTAATCTCTGGCGGCGTTAGCCCTTCTCTCGCCGAGGGCCAAGTTGTACTGTTCGGTGCCTCTCTCATCGCAATTGCCTTCGATCCGTATAGTTGACGCAGGATGATCGGTGAGCGATTTACCGTTTTGGGACAGAATATCGCGAGCGTCAGCCCGAATTTCAGCCTTATCATAATCGAAGTAGATGGCTGTCAGCTGCAACGGCGGCGGTGGCGGCGGAGGTGGAGGCGGCGGAGGTGGAGGAGTTGTAGTGTCGGGCGCAACGACTACCGGCGGCGGGGCCGGTGGCGGCGGCGGCGGCTTTTTACCGCATCCGATGGCGGCAATAAATGAAGCTAGAATAATAAGCAGGACTAAATGTTTTAATTTCACGGGTACCTCCTTGGGATTTTAAGTTTAATTTATTATCTCTCGGATCTATTTATGTTAAAACCATAGATAACTATCCGCGTGTCCCTCATGAGGGGTTCCCCCTCCCTCTCGATGAACATCAATTAATTACTTTCAGCTATTACCATTATAGGAGTTGCTTTTGCGAAAATCAACCCCAATTCAGAACTTTTTTTGGGGGATAAAATTATCAATAGCTTAAAATTCAAATCCGCCAAATGCGCCAACTCATTGTATATAAAGTGGATGGCAAGCCGAAATTCGCTATTGCCCTGCTAATTACCATCCCCAAAATAATAGTATTATTTAGTTCAAGAGAGTGAATCCGCTATATAAACTAATTTTGATTCGGCTTTAAATTTTTCGACCACTCCGGGGTTTTACAATTGCCGGGTGTATCGAGCTGCCGCTTATTCATGCCGTTGTAATCCATCTGCATGAGCTTATAATCACCGGAGGCATCGGAGGCATAAATAATATGCAAACCATCCGGCGACCAGGACGGCCCCTCGTTGGAGGCAACATCGGTCAGCTTGCGAGTGGTTTGATCTACAACATTAACAGTGTATATCTGGAAACCATCGCGTTCACGAGATGAATAGGCCACCAAGTCACCCTTGGGCGACCAGGCAGGCTGATCGTTGTAATCGCCCTGGAATGTGAGACGACGGGTATTAAGGCCGTCGGTATCGGTGATGTAGATCTGCGGCAGGCCGGTGCGGTCCGATGTGAAGGCGAGTTCGTGCGAGGTCGGCGACCAGGACGGCGCCGTATCGATCATCTTGGAGAATGTGAGACGTTTGACAATGCGGCCCAGGGAATCGAGCAAATAGATTTCGGCATCCCCGCCCACGGAAAGAGTTGCGGCGATATACTGGCCATCGGGGCTTTGAACCCCGCCGGTATTGATACCCGTTCGCGCCGAAAATGAGGTGCTTTTCCCCTGCGCTATGTCTAAGTAATAAAGATCGGGGTTGTCTTTCTTATAACTGGTATAGAATATTTTCTGACAATCGTTCGACCAGTCGGGGATGATATCGATATTGTTGTCATGAGTCAGTTGAGTTGGGGCAAAACCGTCAAAATCGCATGTCCAAATTTCCTGGTGGCCGGAGGCATCGCAGGAAAATGCAATTTTCGAAAAGTACGGCCCTTCTTCGCCGGTGAGATTGTAGAGGATATCATTGGCGGCTCGATGCATTATATATCTGGCATTCTGCGGTTCACCAACGAAATCATGGCTGTAAACATTTTTATTGCGATAAGTGTCGGTCACGTCGGCGGTAAAGAGAATGCCGGTCGCTTCGCGCTCGATTCGCCCAGAGATCAGCATTTGAGCGCCGAGGTAGATCCAATCATCAAGGTTCATTTTCCCCTTGGCGAAATCAGCCAGAAATGCCGAATCCGGCTGTACGACGTTAAAATAAAGGGAAAATCCCAAATCGTCCTTAAGGACCTTCTGCATTTGAACCGCCAGGAGGCTATCCTCGATTGTGGCAAATCCGTTAGGCATCCGGAAATTTTCCACGGCCACCGTCAGAAGCTGTACAGTGGGACCCTCAACAATTTTGCCCTGGAACTCAGGTCTCTGCTGTGAAAATCCAGTGTTTGACAGAGCCAAAATTGAAAAAATTACCAATAGAAAATTCAGTTTTTTAATCATGACGAGAATATATCCTTTAGGCTTATTGATGTCAATCTATAGCGGAAAACCATGTGATTATTACTGATTGGGAATAAATTGGAATTCGAGGTGGATGCCAAGTTGATCGGCGCCAAATTGGTTGGGGAGCGGAGGCGCTTTGGCGTTCAGCACAGCTCTTAGTGCCGATTGATCGTATACCGGCACGCCCGATGATTTCTCAATGGCGGAATCAGTGATATCACCATTACGGTCCACTACGAAATAGATAGTGCAGGAAATTCCGTTGGAGCCATCATAGGGGTTTTCCCACTGATTGCGAATTTTGTTAAAGAGGATGTTGAGATAATAAGGGGAATCAAACCCGGTGGCATCGAGACGCGCCGACCCGAACTCCGAACCAAGCTGGACTCCATCGGGAAGCCCTTTCGATTTGGATTCCGGTAAATCCTGCTTGGCCGGTATTTCATCGCTGGTATTCTGTTTCGGTTTTTGTTGAGGCTTGGGCTTTTTCTTGGCATTTATCTCCGCAGTCCGGGCATCTTTGGGCAATGGTTCGGGAGTTTTAGCTTTCTTGGGCGGAGTGACGGCTGTCTCGGCTTTGGCGGCCGGAGGATTGGGAATGCCCAAGGCCGGCGGCGGGGATGATAGATGTACCATCATGACCGGAGGATAGCCTTTCTCTTTCTCGAGACCGTTTTTGAATACCAGCAGCAGGGCCAGACAATGAATTATGATAGAAATTACAATTGCCCGTCTCATAGCCTGGTTTCCGGCTCCGTGATGAGTCCGACGTTTTCGATTCCCATCTTTTTGATATGGCCCATTAGTTCAATTACGATACCATAGGGGACGCTCTTATCGGCTCTGATGTAGATAGGACGGAATTTTTTCACCTCGCGGATAGTCTTCAGCCGCGATTCAAAATCGTTTTGGGTAACCTTGTAGTTATCGATATAAATCGTTTGCTTTTTATCAATCGAAACGATGATGCCGCCGGAGACATCCTGAGGCGATTCCGAAGCCTTGGGCAAAGCGATATCGATCCCCGCCTGAATCATGGGAGCGGAGATCATAAATACAATCAAAAGAACCAGCATGACATCAACCAAATTAGTGATATTGATGTCAGCCATCGGCTTGTATTCGCGCTTAAATCTCCTCATTTGTCATAATCTCCTTTTTAAAAGCAGAGAATAACTCCGATTTGAAATTATCAACGCGGTCCGCCATTTGACGGTTTCGACTCACAAAATAGTTATATCCGATCAGAGCGGGAATAGCGGCTGCCAGGCCGGCGGCGGTGGCAACGAGAGCCTCGGCAATGGCGGGAGCGACCACGCCCAAAGTAGCCGTCCCCTTGGTGCCTATATCTTTGAATGCCACGTAAATGCCTACCACAGTACCCAGCAGACCCAGAAATGGTGAGGCGTTGGCAGTTGTAGCCAGGAAGATGATACCCGTGTCGAGGCGAGCAACTTCCTCCGCGCCAGCGCGATCGATCGCATCGGAAAGCAAATCAAGCTGTCCATCACCAATGATTGGCCGTCTGCCGGGATTACCAGACGAAAAATGAAGCTTGTCAGTAAGAGATTTGATCTCATCGTAAGCCGAATGCAACATGCCCGCAAAAGGAGCCATTTTGTATCTGGCGGCCTCGGCGTAGGAATCATCAAGGCTTCTCCGGCGTCGGAATTCCCTAAGGAATCGGTCGGCTTCGGCAAAAACCTTTTTGGTTCGGTAATATTTATAAAACATGGTAGCCCATGAAACCACCGACATAAAAAGCAGGATTATCATGATGCCCTTGGAAAACAAGGTCATCGACGCTATATCGTTCCACAAGCTTCTATTAATTGGCTGCAAATGCTCCTCCTTATCCTTCGAATCCGCAGGGATGATATTTCGCAAACTATTGTAAGTAAAAGGCAAAGTTGCGTCAAGCTTATTTGCCCCTGACGCCCTGGCCGGGACCGCATCTTTAGCTTCTACGAATGAAAAGGTCAAAATATTCATTTCTCACAGGGAAATATGGGAATAACGAGGATAATATTCAGGGATTTTATTTTAACCAAAAAGGCGGCATCTTACGATGTCGCCTTAAGGGATTTTGATGGATGGCCCGGCTGTTACTTGTCGTGTTTTTGGTCCTGGCCTTTTTGTTCCATTTTCATCTGTTTATCCATCATGCCCTGACCCATGCCGCACTGTCCCATCGGGCCGCCCATGTCGCCCATCATTTTGCAGCCTGGTCCGCCACCCATCATCATCTTATCGCAGCACGGTCCTCCGCGGCCTTCGCCCTTGCGGCCCATCGGCCCCATTCCGCGATGCATCTTTTTCCGCTGCGCAAGCTGATCGGCAGTCAAAATCTTGCCAGCCGCGATTATATGCTGCAGTTTCAACTTACCGATGTTACCCTTGATGGCCGCGATGTCAGCCTGTTTGCTCAAAGCCGCATTCTCATCGATTTTAGGCTGCATCATAATCTGTTTCATTTCGAGTTTAGCAAGCTTGAGATCGCTCTCGGGCTTGATTAAATCCTTCTCCAATTGGAACCGTAGATTCTGTAACTGCTCGATCTGCTGATTAGTCAGCTTGAGTTGTTCTGCCATTCGGCCCATCATCTCGGGCCCCATGCCCTTGCCCATCGGCTGAGCATTCAATGCCGGAACCGCGAGCAGCATCAAAACAGCCGCGAATAATGCTATTCTATTCAATTTGGTCCTCCAGTTAATCATGTTGATTACCCATTCCTGCGCCTCTTTCGTTTCCGCGACGGATATCGCGGATGAACTCCTGGAGTTGCTGTTTGAATCTTTCTTCGAATACCGCCAGCTTTGCCTGCTGCTGAAGAGGCAAAATACCGGAAATATCCTTGAGAAATTTATCCCGTTCAGCAATCATTTGACGAGGAATATCATTAAGAGCGGCCATGGCCTCGTTGATTTCCTTATCAGATGATCCGGGATTATTCGCAAGCGTTTCCAGGCGATCGATAAGATCGGCGCGTTTAGTTTCAATATCATCCAAAGCTTTTTGATACTTATTATAGATCGGGAAAAACTGCTCCGATTGCTGGGAGGTTAGCCCCACATCTTCGGTCAATTTCCAGATCTTCATAGTGCGAATCCGTTCCCGTACTTTCTCGCGCATGGGACTGCCACCCGGTCCTCCCATCGGAGGAGGCATCGGCGGCTGAGCCAGCGAAGGGATTGCCGTTAGAAGAATAAGCACTGCCAACAGATATTTAACCGTTTTCATTTTTTATCCTTTAAGATTGTCAATCTTATCATAAACAGCCTTTAGTTCATCGGCTGACATACTGCTCAATATATCGTCAATATCGGAATCGCCGATAAGCTCATCGGCGGCGCGATCCAATTCGGCGTCATTTCCCGCTAACGTAGAAAGAAGCTCGGTCCCCAGAGTATCCGAGGAGAGGATGGCGCTCTCAACCTCCTGAGTAGAATAAGGGACAATACCAGTAAAAGAATTATCCGATTTCTTAACCGGCTTTGCAAGCATAAATATTAGTACCGCGGCGACGGCTACTGTCAGGGGAGCCAAAATCCATTTGAAAGACCAGACGACCTTTATGGCTGAAAAATTACCGGTTGTAGCAGATGAGAGCCTGGCTATGCGATCAAATGCAATATCATCGAGTTCACCCGGATGAACCTCAGCCTTTAATTCGTTTAAGGCCCCTCGCAACGCCGAAAGCTCATTCCAATAGGACGCACAATCCGGGCATGAAGCAGCGTGCTCTTTCATTAGAGGAGAGCCAATGTCTTCCTTTTGTCCGAAAAGGATATCTGCCTGCTTGCGAAATTCTTTACAATTCATGATACACCTGCCTTGAGATAACCCATCAATTCGCCCCGCAATTTCATGATAGCCTGATGATAATGGGCCTTGACTGCACCCTCGGTAATACCGAGGAGCTCAGCGATCTCAGCGTGCGGTTTTTCCTCATAATAATGAAGAATAAAAACAGCCTTTTGCCGTTTTGGAAGAGTGGCGATAGCCGAATCAATTTTTTGTCCAAGTTCAGCGTTCAGTACCATATCGGACGAGTTATAGTTTCCCGGAATTTCCAAATTATCTTCCATGGATGTTAAGGTCGATAAACGGTTACGTGCCTTAAAATTTATAGCCAGATTTATCGCGATTTTATAGAGCCAGGTATAAATGCCTGATTCGCCACGAAAGGAATCTATAGAGCGATAAGCCCTGATAAAGGCTTCCTGCGTCAGGTCCCTGGCATCCTCTCTGTTTCTGACAAACCTGAGAATCACCAGGAAAATCCTTTCTCTATATTCCAGGATGGCCCGATTAAACGATCACATCGTCGACTCTCCCCTTCGAAATCTCGTTATTCATTGCCTCCACTACCTTTGACCCCAATGCCAAACATAGGTTTAACGGATTCCGCGGGAGAGCGGCTAAGCCTTAGTCGCGCCGAGACTTAGATAATACTTTGGAATACTGGGGCAGGTTTTCCAGACATCTGCCAGCGCCCCTGACCACGCAGGTTAGGGGATCGTCGGCAACGATAACCGGTAGATTGGTTTCCTGCCTGAGACGTTTATCCAGACCGCGTAAGAGAGCACCGCCGCCGGTCATGATGATACCGCGGTCGAGGATATCGGAAGCCAGTTCCGGCGGAGTCTGTTCCAGCGCCTGACGGACGGCCTCAACGATCTTGGTAACGGGCTCGGAGACGGCCTCACGGATCTGGGCTGACGAGATTTTCATCGTCTTGGGAACACCGGCCATCAGGTCGCGTCCCTTGATTTCCATAGTATCCTCTTTTTCGAGAGGATAAGCCGATCCGATCTTGCATTTGATCTCTTCAGCGGTACGTTCGCCGATGAGAAGATTGTAATTTTTCTTGAGATAAATAATGATGGAATCATCAAGTTCGTCGCCTGCGATGCGGATCGAGGTATTGTTGACGATGCCGTTCAGAGCAATAACCGCGATTTCAGTGGTACCGCCGCCAACATCGATAATCATCGAACCGGACGGCTGATCCACCGGCAAACCGACGCCGATAGCGGCGGCCATCGGTTCGGCCAGGAGAAAGACCTCTCTGGCTCCGGCGTTTTCGGCGCTGTCGCGCACGGCGCGCTTTTCAACCTCGGTAATTCCCGACGGCACCGAGATGATGATACGCGGTTTCATGAGGTAGCGATGTTTGACAACGCGCCTGATGAAATCGGCCAGCATCTTTTCGCTGACCTCGAAATCAGCGATAACGCCATCTTTGAGCGGACGGATCGCTGATATTTCGTAGGGGGTTCGGCCAAGCATTTCCTTGGCGGCGATCCCGATGGCGAGAACTTTGTTGGTACGCTTATCAACCGCAACAACTGACGGCTCATTAAGAACAATACCTTGTCCTTTAACGTAGACCAATGTATTTGCAGTACCTAAATCTATGGCAATATCATTGGTGAGAAATCCCATCCAAGGCATGTTATCTGATATTCACCTTTCTTATCAAATAATTATCGAAACAATTTTATCGTATAAGTCTCGATTATTCAAGACTAATGAATCCACTTATTTCCATTTTATAATGATAGTATCAGTCAATGAAAATAACAACCTTTTTTTAGGCTGATTTTGATTGTATTACAAGTATTTACGCATTGAACTATGTGTATTGTTGTTCGCAGTCATTTTGAGACGGTCTCCCGTCTTGCAGTTAATACGGCGAACCGTGGTGGAGATCGAGCAAATCGAAACGGGCGAAATCCTTAACGAATGCCAGGCTGATCATTCCGGTCGGGCCGTTCCTTTGTTTGCCGATTATGATTTCCGCGATGCTGCCCGGCAGGTTATCCGGGGTAAATTCCTTGTCTTCCTCGTTTTTGGTAGGGGGCCGATGAATAAATATCACCATATCGGCATCCTGTTCGATGGCGCCGGACTCGCGAAGATCGGAAAGTTTCGGACGGGCGTCTGGGCCGCGCATCTCGATCTGCCTCGAAAGCTGCGAAAGCGCGATAACCGGTATTTTTAATTCTCTGGCCAGCGATTTAAGCGATTGCGAGATGTAGGAAATCTCCTGCTGCCTGCTTTCAATGTTTTTCTGGCCTTTGACGAGCTGGAGATAATCGACAATTATCAGCCCGATGTTGTAACGATGCTTCATTCGCCGCGCCTTGGCCCGAATTTCAAGGACGCTCAGGCTGGCGCTGTCATCCAGATAGATCGGGGCCTCGGAAAGAGGACCAGCCGCGATCGAAAGATTGGTCCATTGATGATCGGCAAGCCGTCCAGTTTTCATGTGATGTGCCGATATTCTGGCGCGGCTGCATAACAGCCTCTGCGCCAGGGCCTCCTTAGCCATTTCCAGAGAAAATATACAAACGGGAATTCCTTTTTCGATTGCCACATAATCGGCGATATTCAATGCAAATGCGGTTTTGCCCATTGAGGGCCGGGCCGCAATGATGATCAGCTCCGATGGCTGAAATCCCGATGTCATCTCATCGAGATTGGGGTAACCGCTGGGCACCCCGGTGAGATAGCCCGAACGGTTGGAATATTCCTCAATCTGACGTAAGGCGGTTTCGAGGATCGGCTTAAGATGAAAGATTTCGCCTTTAAGAGATCCCTCTTTGATATTGAATATTCGCGATTCGGCGTAATCCAAAAGATTATCGGCCTCGATTGTTGTATCGTAGCTTTTATTTATGATCTCGCTGCAGTTATTGATTAGCTGATTTTTGACAGCAGCCTCAATTACCAATCGGCAGTGATCCTCGATATTGGAGAATGTCACCACCGAATCGGTCAAATCCATGAGATAGCGGCGTCCGCCGATTTCATCGAGGATACCCTGATTCGACATCTCTGCGGAAACGGTGATGAGATCAACCGCGCTTGACGATTCATACAGTTTTTTGACGACGGCAAAAATCCTGCGGTGTTTGGGAAGATAGAAATATTCTTCATTGATCATTTCTATGGCGACATTCAGCGCCTCACTATTCTGTAGGATTGATCCCAGAACCGATTGCTCGGCTTCAATCGCCTGAGGGGGAATTCGTTCTCTTATCTCAGCCATCGATCATTTTCCTTGATCCTGCATTTTCTCAAGTTCGGCGAGCATTTTGCGCAGGTCCTCCATTGACGGTTCGAGATAGCTCATGGATCGCAAAATCGCCGCGGGATGATAGGTGACCATGAGCTTGGTATCCTGGTAATCGAACCAACGTTTTCGCATCTCGCCCAAATTCATTTTGGTTTGAAGAAGAGTTTGCGCGGCGATTCGGCCTAACGCGCAAATTATTTTGGGTTTGATAAATTTTATCTGGAGATGCAAATAAGGTTCGCAAGCCTCAACCTCATCGGGCAGCGGGTCTCGGTTTCCGGGCGGACGATGCTTGACGACATTGGCTATATAAACCTCATCGCGACTGATACCGGCATCGATAAGCATTTTATCGAGCAACTTGCCGGCCCGTCCCACAAACGGCTTACCCTGCATATCCTCGTCAGCGCCCGGCCCCTCACCCACAAACATAATTTCAGCGTCAGGATTTCCGACGCCGAAAACAAGCTTGTTGGCATCTTTCCAGAGCGAGCAGCGCTGACAATTAGTAAGAGTCTTTTCAAGTTGCTCCAGGCTTTTTGATTCTGAAAACCGTTCTATCGAAAGCGCTTTAGCGCTGGCCGGCTTTGTTTCGCGGGATTTGAGCGGCAGATAAATCTCCTTATATCCAAGGTCTATTTGCTGTTGAATATACTTTTCGAAATCATTTTTCAAACGTTTCCCCATCCATTTTCTTCGATTCCGGCGCCGGCGAGCTGACGCCTATCTCTTCCCTCTTTGAACTTCCCTTTTTCTTAAATTCAGCGACTCCTCGATAATTCTAACCGCCAGATCGAATTTGGGAAGCTTTTCGAGTCTCTGCGGCTTGCCCTGCCGCGTGATTATAGTAACACGGTTATAATCCGAGCCGAAACCAACGCCTTCTTCCGAGGGATTATTGCCGATAATCATATCCAAACCCTTTTCGCGAAGCTTCTCACTGGCGCGTGCCTCGAGATTTTCCAGCTCCAGGGCAAAACCGACTACAATTTTGGGACGATTTTTACCCAGCGATTTTAATATATCGGGGTTCGGCTGTAAAGTCAGTTTCAGAGATTCATGGGTTCTTTTGATTTTCTGTTTCTGATAGCTGGCCGGCCTGAAATCGGCTACGGCCGCAGCCATGAAAAGCAGATCAGCTCCGATACAAAATCGTTCCAGTTCGCTTTGCATTTGCGACGCGGTTTCAACCATAATGAGATTGACACCGGGCGGCGCGGGAAGATTCGTTGGACCCGAAATGAGTGTGACATCGGCGCCAAAGCCGCTGGCAGCGTCGGCCAGAGCATAACCCATCTTCCCCGATGAATAGTTGGAGATATATCTGACCGGATCGAGCGGCTCGCGGGTCGGCCCGGCGCTGACTACGACCCTTTTGCCTTTCAGTTCATTTCTGGCGAGCAGAATTTGGCGTGCTCTGGAAAATATCACAGTCGGATCGCTCATCCGTCCTGTAGCGGTAATCAGCGATGCCAGATGGCCGACATCAGGACCGATAAAATTGACCCCAATCGATTTTAGATATCCAATATTTTTCTGAACGGCCTTGTTATTATACATCTTAACATTCATAGCCGGGGCCAGAAGTATTGGGCCGGAGTAAGCGATCGCCTGAGTAGAGAGAACCTCGTCGGCGATACCGCCCGCCATCTTGCCGATTATATTCGCGGTGGCCGGCGCGATGATTAGAATATTGCCCCAATCGGCCCAGTTGACATGCTCAAGTGAATAAAGTTTGGGTTCGAACACATTGGTAGAGACTTGTTCCGCTCCGAGCGATTGAAATGTAAGCGGCGTTACAAACTCCTGGGCTGACTCGGTCATTATCACTCGCACCCGGGCCTCGGCCTTAACGAAAAGCCGCAGCAGTTCGCAAGCCTTGTAGGCGCCGATTCCGCCGCTGACTCCAAGAAGAATATTTTTCCCTTTGACAGACATTGCCACCTGCTTTGTCAAGCGTGGTTAAGTAACAAACATAATTAGATATTTATATAACCTGCTCCCGGAAGAAATCATCTTCCGCATTAAAGAAACAGGTCGTCAAGAGTTTATGCAACTGAAAACTACAATTAATTATCCACCAATGTGGAAATCTTAAATATCACTCCAAATACTAATTGTTACCTGACAATATCTTATGTCTTTGGAATTTAGAACCGCAGGCCGGTGACCTGTGTTTCAAAACCACTCAATAACACCGGATTTAAGAATCAGGTCATTCTTTGTTTGTAACAAAATCTCTGATACCGGCCATGATGGCAGAAGCGAGGGTTTTCTGGAATTTGGCGGTCTTTAATTTGGCTTCTTGATCCGGTAAGATTATGAAAGTGCATTCCACTAATATAGACGGCACCGAACTGTATCGCGTCAGGACCAGATTGCCGTAATACAGGCCATGGTCGGGAAGCCCGGTTGCAGCCAGCAATTCCTTATGAACGGCCTCGGCTAATGGCATTGAATGGGGGAAATAATAATAAACTGATGTCCCATTATTATAAAAGGGATTAATGCCATCAGGGAGGGCATTATTGTGAATCGAAACTAAAAGGTCGGCGCCCCATTTTTCGGCCTTAAGGGGTCTGTCATACAAGGTCACGTCCTCCGGACCGGTGCGGGTCATCATGACCTTAGCCCCTTTGCCCTCCAGCATTTTCCTGAGCCTCTGGGCTATCCAGAGATTGGCGTCTTTTTCCATCAGGCCGGTGGGGCCGATAGCTCCCGGGTCTTTAGAATGACCGGGATCGAGCATTATTTTCATGCCTTTGAGACTGGCGCTGGCCTTAGGCTCAGTATTAATTTTAAGGATAAACTTATTGCCGTCGTATGACGCTTTATATCCCCAGAGACGACCCTTTCCGATTTCTATAGTCATCCGGAAAACCCGATCCTGGGGCTGCGACCATTTGACGATTTTAATCAGGGAGCTTTTATTGATATATCGAATCCAATCGACGCTGCCGGTTACACCGAAAAAATCGATGTTTAGCTCCGCAGGTTCAAGGTTCTCCTCGATCTCATAGGGAACTTTGGCGCCGAGATCGGCTGAAATTTCTGCGCCGCCCGCCACCGAATCGACTTGAATAAACGATATGGCTCCCTCGGGCATGGCGGTTCCCGGCGGCAATACCTGGACACTGTCGGCATTGACATATCCCGAAACGCCGGGAGCGAGAGCAATTTTGTAGAACGTGTCGCGCATCCCGATTATCCGGACATAAATCCCCGGCGGCTGGTAAAGAAGCTTGTATCCCTTTCCCGGCGCGGTTCGGATAATATGGCTCTGCCCTGAAAGAACTCCCATCATTGGAGGGAATTCCGGCATAACGGTAATTATCGTATCCAAACAGAATTTTTTGGAGGCCACATCGCCGATAGTCGAATCCTCGGGATTGGCATATTCATAGCAGATACTGTGAAGGCCCGTATCATCCTGCGTTAGGCGGTAATACCCGATATATTTCTGGGCCAGAGACTCCGCTTTGGGAAACGCGCTGATCGATCCAAAGACGCTTTCGGGCTGCAATTCTCTCGAAATTGACTGATACATGGCAATCGGCTTTTTATTATCGAGATTGAACTGCCCGGTCCCTCCTGACGGCGCCTCGAAAGAGAACTCCAGGGTATCCCCCACAAAGAAGATCGCTTTGGTGCTTGGATATGGCGCCCTCGGGATGAACTTGGCCATCGGTATGGCGGCCTCGGGCGGGCCGACGCTTACTTTCCAATCGAGCGCGGTGGAATCCTTGTCTTTTTTGGCGACTATATGAAACACAAACGGCCCCGGAGAAACTTTCAGAAACGCCAGCCAGGCGCCATCCTTATAAACCGGGACTGAAACCCCGTTTATAACAACCTTTGCCCCAATCGGCACATTTCCGAAAATAAATGTGGAATCGACCAAGGCCACCAGCTGATTGGCCCTGGGATAGACAACATTAATATCGAGTTTGGCGTAAGCGCTGGAAAATAGAAGCAGGCAGATTAACGCTATTTTTTTCATTTGATCGCTACCACCCCTAACCCCGGACCAGAAGGCAATCTCAGGCATCCGTCCTTAATCGTTACACCTTTATAAGGATCATCGGAAATCAGCACATTGCCGTCAAGATCGGCATAATCAACTAACATTGCCAAATGGGCCGCCGCGGTTATCCCCACTGAGGTTTCCACCATGCAGCCGATCATGATCTTCATCCGATTAGCCCTGGCGACGGCAATC
>CAWDFP010000004.1:0-39642 GCA_963801605.1 uncultured candidate division Zixibacteria bacterium | reverse complement strand
GAAAGACGAAGGGAGAAGATAAAGAGGAGAAAGCATCTCCGGGAGGCCCTGGTATTGGTTCCCCGGCCTGGGTCTATCATAAATTTACCGGATTTTTTAGGAGTATTAAACCGGTTCGAGGCTCATATCTTAAAGATAAGAGACTGGGAGTGCAGGGCTTACTCGATCGTCCGCGCTGGGAGTATATGTTCGGATTATCTGAAAGGCATAACTCGAGAGTTAAATCTACTACCTCGCTCGGAGCCCTTAACCAATCTGTTTTCACAGATACCTATGAACTGGATTCCGGCTTTCAGCCCGGTCATGGAATTGATATAAATACCGGCTACACTCTTCGCAAAAGTGTCACCAGAAGCTCGACAGAGCCAATTGCCGCCAAATCTACCACATTTCCCGATATTTCGCTGACCCTTTCGGGGCTTGAAAAACTTATCATCTTCAAGAAGTTTTCAACATCCGTAGGCCTGCAATCGACATACACCAGAAAGGTCGACGAAAATGGCGAAGCCGATACCGGCATCAAATATAAAAGAGATACCTCGAAGCTTTGGACTCCGCTGGCAGCTATTAATATCACGCTAAAAAACAGCGTTAAAGTGTCCTTGCGATATGATAAAAGCAACACTATTTCGCTGAATCTGCGCGGTATAGGCCAAACCAATCGCGATACCTATGGTTTTGAGAATACGCTAAAGCTTTCGCTGAGCTATAGTTTTGCTGCTCCCAAGGGCATGAAATTACCGATATTGAAGAGGGTCAAGTTCAACAGCCAGCTTTCCATGAACCTCGATATTACTGTTAAGAAAACGCGTTCAGAATCAATTTCAGAAGGAATTAAATCCATTGATTCCCAAAAAAGCAATCTGGTCGTCGAACCGCGTATGAATTATCAGTTCTCTCGCTCTATCTCTGGCGGCATCAGGGCGCGTTGGGATGATTCTAACGATACAATACAAAAACGTAAGCACCATATCAGAGAGCTTGGAATAACTGCGGAGATTAGATTTTGAGACAGCTCCTGCCCGTTATGCTGCTGATTTGTGCCTGTTCAGCGAAACAGGCGCCATTGTTCGATGGCAACAGGGCGTATGGTGATCTGATAGCGCAATGCCAGTTCGGTTCGCGCGCCCCCAATTCTCCGGCCCATGACAAGACCGCCGACTTTCTTTTCCAGTCGCTGTCTTCTACAACAGATATATGCCGTCGGCAACCGTTTACATATTATGATTCACTGACCGGTAGCACCCTAAATCTTGTTAATATTATTGCCTCCTACAACAAAGAAAATAAACGCAGAATTTTACTATGTGCTCATTGGGATAGTCGACCACGAGCCGAGCAAGAACCGGATTCACTTAGAAGAAATGAGCCCATAATCGGCGCTAATGACGGAGCATCCGGAACCGCCGTTTTGCTGGAGTTGGGGCGAATCTTTAAGGCCAACCCGCCACCTGTAGGAGTTGATATAGTGCTTTTCGACGGTGAAGATTACGGCTTGAATGGGCGTGAAGATGGTTGGTTTTTAGGCTCCTATTATTTTGCCAGGAACCTCGGCGGCTACAGGCCACGGGCGGCCATCCTGCTTGATATGGTAGGGGATAGCAATCTCGGTATCTACCGCGAGGCTTACTCGGAAAAGTACGCTAAGGACGTTAATGATTATATCTGGCAAATCGCCAAAGAGAAAGGCATTACGGCCTTCAACGATTCGGTAAAACACGCTATTTCGGATGATCATATTCCGTTGCTCTCAAATCGTATAAAAGCAATCGACATTATTGATTTCGACTATCCTTATTGGCACACCCAAGAGGATACGCCCGATAAATGCTCTCCGGCATCGCTAAAAACTATCGGCGACCTCATTTCAGCCGCCATATACGACCCAAGAATTAATAAGTTTTAGTTGCAACAGCCCCCCCAGGTTATCGTATATTAAGCAGGAGATTCGAGACTATGTCGCGAAAAATGAGAATTATTGCACTGACATTGCTTTCAGTTCTGACTTGCCTGGCCTTCGCAGGGGCTTCTGAGCCTGTTATCCAGACAGGTAATATGCTTATTTCTACAGATGGGTTGGATGTGCTGGAAATTGACGGGTGCAAAAATCTTGCTGGCTCTATAGGCATAGTAACTCATGATGACGGCGCTATTACGGTCAACTATAAAAAAACCGCCAGGGCGGGAAGCGATTCCCAGGCGATGCGCTTCCTCGACTTGATATCCATG
Source organism: uncultured candidate division Zixibacteria bacterium (assembly GCA_963801605.1). Lineage (GTDB taxonomy): Bacteria > Zixibacteria > MSB-5A5 > UBA10806 > UBA10806 > UBA10806. The sequence continues at coordinate 37,413 of CAWDFP010000004.1, read as the reverse complement.
AAATTGCAGAACCACGGCGATAACAGGGCCGTTCTTAGCATTCTCACTCCGCTCGATGCTCCCTGGCAGGGAACCAACAACCAGGTCGCACTTGACATCTTGATCGAAATTCCGGAGAAAATGAGAATCGAGGGAGATATTCAATTTATGCGTTTGGAGGCTAACGGGCCGCTTGCGGGAGTTGTACTAAAAGCGGCATTTTCTGCGATTAGCATTACGGATGTCGAAGGTCCTATCGACATTACGACTTCATTCGCGGCGTTGGAATTATCCGATATCGAAGGCAGTATCAAGGCGGAAAATCGTTATGGCGCTATTAGCGGCGCAGATATCACGGTCTCTACGGGAAGCGCAATTTTCCAAAATACTGGCGGGGCAATATCTCTTTCGAATATAAAAGGCCCCGTGGAAGCGTATACAACCTATTCGCAAATCAGCGCCAACGATATCACGGCGAGCGATGGGAGCATAGTCTTTAGGACAAGCTATTCACCAATCAAAGTCGAAAATGTCTCGGGCGAGCTGATTTGCGAAACTACCTTCAGCCCGATTACAATCAGCGATTGTTCCCTGACTCACGGACAATCTAAAATCGAAACCAGCTATTCTCCGATAAAAGCGGATTTTAGCCTTATCGAAGACAGCCAGCTTTTTATTTACAATAATTATAATAATATTAACGTGACATTGCCGCGGTCTTTATCGTCGCAGATTGTGGCTATTGTCGATAACGGCGGCCGTATCCATGCTTCCGATATGACTCTCAAGCCGACGCATATCGATTCCAATCACCTTGAGGGTTTTGTCGGCGATGGCCGTAGCCGGATTGAACTTAAGATAAGCGGTATCGGCGTAATCGAGTTAGAAGGCAGATAAATTTCTTGCCACGACAATTCATGCCTGCTATTATCTATAGGGAATTTTTCAAGGAGTGGAGATGAAATACGCCTTTCTCGCTGTTTTTATTATTTTAAGTATTTTCAGCGTACAAGTGTCGGCGCAGATGGTTGAGGGCGCCGATTATCTTTCTGAATCCGTGGCGACCGTAGATCGCAGCCTGTCAGGAATGCTAAATCCGGCGGGTCTTGGATACTGGAGTTCTATGGGTCTCCTCTATGCCCATACCTTTACCGATTCAAGCTACAAAGGCGATGATGGCGCCATGATTTCCTCAAAAGGAAGCTTCTTCGGTATCGAATGGTTGAATCATTCCAGCGGTATTTTCAGGCGGAAATATACGCTGGCTATGGGCGATAGCGTATTGTCCAATTTCTACGTTGGCCTATCCTATAGCTGGTTTTCGAGCGGCAGCCCAATCTATCATAAGAAAAGAGATTGGAAATTCGGTATGATGTTTCGGCCTCGCCCAATTGTTTCGATGGGGTTGGTTTTCGATAGAATCAATGAACCGAAATTTGCCGGAATAAAACAAAAACGTCTCTACATGCCCGGCGTGGCCCTGCGGCCGATCGGCGATAAGTTTACCATCTCCTCCGATGCTCGCTGGCTCGAAGGAGATGAACTCTCAAAGCTGAAAAGCAGCGTTCGTGTCGGGGCCGGCCCATTTCACGGCGTTTCCTTCTCAGGAGAATATCGTTCCGAGGGTCAATGGCGCATGGGTATGACTTTAGATTTTGAAACGACCAGAATCGGCGGCCAGGGAAAGCTGCGTAATGAAAAAGATTGGGCTGGTGGTACCTACTCGATGGAAGTCGGTATGGTCCGTTTCGGCGAGACTGTCCCGGTCCAAACAGAACGGGGGAGATATAGCTGGGTGACAATATATCCGAAGAGCCCAGGAATAGGCTCCTCTTTCGGGGGCCGCAAGCAATCTTTTTATTCAGTAATCAATGCCCTCCACAGGGGCGCCACAGATGCCAGAATCAAAGGCCTACTCATAAAGTTCGACGGAATCAAGCTTGATTTTGCATCGGCTCAGGAACTCCGAAGTGCTATCTCCGCATTTCGAGCCAATGGTAAGAAAGTAACGGTCTTTATGAGCGTGGCGGGCAACTCGGATTACTATTTGGCATCCGCCGCCGATGAAATTTACATGGATCCGACCGGCCTTCTTGGAACTAAAGGGATTAGCGGCTAATGCCAGATTCTACAAGGGAACCATGGACAAGCTGGGAATCAGAGCGCAATTTGTCCACACCGGTCCGCATAAAACTTATGGCGACGCCTACACCGATACAACCCTAACCCCCGCTGCGCGAGAGCAGATCGATTGGCTGCTCGATGATCTCTATGCGCAGTTTGTCGATGGCATCTCCGCCGGTAGGAGTTTTGCCTGAGAAAGTCAGGAGCCTGATAGATTCCGGGCCCTATACATCAGAAAGGGCCTATCGGGCGGGTCTTATCGATGGCCTCAAACATTTCGATGAGATTGCCGGAGATAATGCCGAGGATATGAATCTTAATCAGGTTAATTTACTCGAATTTTACGCGATCAAGGATTATAATCCCCGCTGGAGCGAACCTAAAAAGATTGCGGTGGTTTATGCCAACGGCGCCATAATGCAGGGTCAAAATGGGAGTAGCCTTATCGAGGGAAAAACTGTTGGCGATGAAACACTGGTTCATACCTTGAAAAAGATTCGCTACGACCGTTCCATTAAAGCAGTTGTATTTAGAGTGAACTCGCCCGGCGGCGATGTTTTTGCATCAGAGAAAATTTATCGCCAATTGGAATTGCTTAAAGGCAAAAAGCCGCTCGTAGTTTCTATGGGAGGCGTGGCAGCCTCTGGTGGTTACTATATCGCCTGTCCCGGCGATGAGATATTAGCCTCTCCTGGGACTATCACCGGCTCAATCGGTGTGGTGATGGGCAAGCCTGATCTCTCCGGTTTTTACGATAAGATCGGCGTTAGAAATGAGACGATAAAGAGAGGAGCGCATGCCGATATCAGGACTACCAATCGCCCCGCCTCCGACGATGAAATGGCGCTTATCGATACCATGCTCTGGGATTACTATAATGATTTTGTCAATAAGGTCAGCACTTGGAGAAAACTCGAGGCCGATTCTATCGATGCTATTGGGCAAGGGCGGGTTTGGACCGGACGGCAAGCGCTTCAATGCGGTCTTATAGATACCTATGGCGGCATCTGGGAGGCGATCGAACAGGCTCGCTTGAAAGCCGAGATTGATCCCGAAGATGAATTGCAGATAGAATCATTTCCGATTTATGCCATGTCCATACTTCCCTCATTTGGTGTGCAGAGTTTGGAATCGCAATTTAGCGAACTTCTGAAAGATGCAGGAAATGGGGGATTTTATTATAAAGCGCCGTTTGACTTGGAAATAAAATAGGAGGAAAGCATGATTGTGAGATTTATCGCCCTAATTTTGCTTGTCCTGACCTCTGTCTCACCGGCAGCCGAACTGGCTTTCCCGATTGAAAAACATACGCTCGATAACGGGCTTATGGTTCTTCTAATTCCGGACCATTCGGCGGCTACGGTGACATTGCAGGCCTGGTACAAGACTGGCAGCAGAAACGAACGTCCCGGTATTACCGGCATCTCGCACCTGTTCGAGCATCTGATGTTCAAAGGTACGGATAATTATCCCAAGGATAAATTTGACCGGTTGATATATGGTAACGGCGGCATCAATAACGCCTGGACCGCGTTCGACAACACCACCTACTATGAGGTGATCCCATCAGATAAGCTGGATATCGTAGTGGCATTGGAGGCCGACCGCTCACGGCACCTCAAAATCAACGAGGAAAATCTCAATTCCGAGCGTAATGTGGTCATCAATGAACGCCTCTGGCGTTTCGATAATTCGCCATTCGGCGCCCTATATGAACAGCTTTTCAATAACGCTTTTATAGCACATCCTTACCGCTGGCTGCCGATAGGATTCCGGTCCGATATCGATGCCATTACGCTTGAGGATTGCCTTGACTATTACCACATTCATTATTCCCCCAACAATAGCTTCCTGGTTATTGCAGGTGATTTCGATCCCAAGGATGCGATGAAGTTGGTGGAAAAGTACTACAAACCTCTAAAGGCCGAATTAACTCCTCCACCGGTAAAGACTATCGAGCCGGAACAACTTGGAGAAAAGAGAATCGACTTTCATCGTATAGCTCAATTACCGGCACTATTTGCGGGATATAAAATCCCCGCCGGCAAAGACCCCGATATCGTTCCCTTGAAGGTTGCGGGAAATATCCTATTCAACGGCGAATCATCGCGCCTTTATAACCGTCTCGTCTACACCGAGCAGAAAGCCCTATTTATCGAGGGTGAGGCTATGGTTAACAATAACCCCTCACTGTTTTTTGTGGGAGCGCAGGCTGTTCCCGGAGTCGAAATCAAAGATGTTGAAAAAGCTATCTATGAGGAGATCGACAAGCTCAAAACGGTAGCCTGTTTCCGCCAAAGAATTGCAAAAGGCAAAAAACCAGATGGAAGCCGAATTTATCAATGGTTTAGTATCCAATGAGGATCGTGCCAGCCAGGTGGGAAGCTTCGAAATCGATACCGATGATTATATGAATATCTACAGCTACCCCGACAAAGTTCAGGCCGTTACCGCCGAGGATATCATGCGAGTTGTAAATAAATATCTGGTGGATACCAAGAGGACCGTTATAACTCTAATTCCCGAGCAGCCTAAAGCCGCCGGCGCCGCCAGTGATGCGCAGTAGGAAGGTGACTATGAAAAAATACATCGCTATAATGTTGGTGATCTTCTCCTTTACACTGGCCGGCGCTAATGAGGTCAAGCTGCCCCCGATCACCGAGGACACTCTCAGCAACGGCCTGGTGGTAGTTGCAATAGAAAACCACGAGTTGCCTACAATCACATTGAAGATGGTTATCAGGGCAGGTTCGGCTTATGACCCCAGTCGATAAGGCTGGGCTGGCCAATTTCACCGCCGGCCTGCTCCGTCAAGGGACCAAGACCCGCACTGCTCCCCAGATCGCAGAGGAGATCGATTTCGTGGGCGGCTCGCTTGATGCATCGGCCAACCGCGATGCTATCATCATATTCGATGGCGTCCTGTCCAAGCATCTCGATGTGGGATAAATCTGCTGACCGATATTGTCCTCAATCCGGTTTTCGATACCAGCGAGGTCGAACGCCTTAGAAATCAAACTCTCAGCGGTATCGTGCAATCTAAAGACGACGCCAATAGTCTTTGCGTAAAAGGTTTTAACTCTGCGCTATTCGGCAATCATCCTTACGGGCATCCAACCGAGGGTACTGAAAAATCAGTAACCGGAATCACCAGAAATGACATCGTAAAATTCTACAACGATTACTTCCGTCCCAATAACGCCTTTTTGGTAATAGCAGGCGATATTAAAGCCGTCGGAAATTTTCACGAAGATGGAATCTGCCTTTAAGAATTGGAAGAAAGGTAGCATCCCGATTCTGAATATTTCTACACCGGCATCTCCCGAGGGTTATAAGATTCTACTAATAGACAAATCGGACGCTACCCAAACCAATATCCGTTTTGGCCATTTCGGCATCACTCGCGAAAACCCCGATTACTACGCCATGACCCTCATGAATTATATTCTCGGTTCAAGTTTCGTTTCCCGGCTCAATGAAGAGGTTCGCGTAAAGGGCGGTATGACCTATGATATCCGCACTGCCAATGAGTGGAATATCATGCCCGGCGCCTATTACTGTAATACCTTCACCGAAAACGACTCCACCATGAGCGCCATCAGGGCATCGATTAGGGTTATCAAGGGGATGCAGGAGATCGAAGTCAGCGACGCCGAGTACACCGATGCCATCAACTTCTATTCCGGCTTTTATCCGATGACTCTCGAAACCCCCATGCAGGTTACAGATGAAATCATTAAGGTTAAGCTGTATGGCTTACCGGTTTCGTATATCAAGGATTTTACGAAGAATATCCAGAAGGTGAGTAAGGCCGATATACTCAATGCTGCTAAAAATCACATCGATATGGAAAATCTGGTCTTTAGCATAGTTTCGAATGCCGCGGCTGTCCAGGACAGCTTGAAGACAATCGGCAAGGTTACAATCAAGTCGCTTGACGAAATGTAGACCGAAGGAAAGTGGGGGCGCATTCCTATGCGCCCCTATTCTTAAGAAAAGTATTTCATCATAAAGTCACTATATGATGTAAATTCATCGTGCTGTAGGGCTCCGGAGTCCTATTGCACAGAAATCTAAGCTATTTCGCTTCGAGTACCTCAATCTTCACCTTCCCCATTACCTTCATTAAGACGCTTACTTGCGAAATAATATCTCCGCGTGTTAATGCAATATGCGCAGGGCTGGCCAGCTCCTGGTTCCAGGTGGGGTCCATCTGTATCCACTGACCTACGTAAGCTTCGACCCAGGCATGATACCCGAATCCGCCGCCCGGCTCCCAATACATCAATCCGACCATCGGACGGGCTGGAATTCCCGCGGCTCGAAGTAGAGCCACAGCCAACGCCGTATGTTCGCCGCAATCGCCTTGTCGAGATTTTAATGTCTGCAAAGCGTTGGATAAATCGGGAGTGAATTTCTTTTCGATATTGGATAAACCCAGGAATTGATTTTCTTGGCCGCCTCCCAGGAGTTTTTTTCTCCCGCAACAATTTTATCCGCAAGTTCAATAATTTGCGGGTCATCAGATTGCTCGAATGGATCGCTTTTCAGGTACTCGGCAACTTCGGTTAGCGTGATTGGGCGAGTCGGAGGGTTTGGGGGCACAGCCTGGGCTACGATATCTAATTCGAGACCATCCGCAAGAGGTTTGATTGTCTGCATATCAGTTTGAAGTAATCCAGATGTATCTATCCCGGTTATTTTAAGCCTGAGCGATTTAAGGTTCTGGGAATTGTCCAGTCTTTTATCTGGAATTACCAGGTTATCAATTAGCATATCGAACGTGGCACTTAGGTCTTTGGCGGTGGCCTCATCTTCGAGTTTTAGAATCATGACATTTCCCAAGTTCATCTCAAGGCTATTGCCGTAGGAATCGGTTAACACCTCAATAAGCATGTTTGCTTCTTGTATTGTACCTTCGATAGCAAATGCCGAGGTCGCCAGCCCGTTGAATATATAATCCCGCTTTGATTTGAATTTTATCAACTGGTGAATAATTCCTGTCAGCGGGGGAGTAGCCTCGAACGATGAGCTGGTAAATGAATCTCCCGACAGCCGCCTTACCCGAGATAATTCGCATTTCGACAACCAAGACGCTATCGAGATAATCAAGAGGATAGTCAAATAACTTTGTGTTCTTCTGGCCTCCGATATCGGATTCTACTACATACTGGCTGCCATCGATTTGACCACTCACTCGAATATTTCCTGTGGGGCTTGTGATAATCAGGTTATTACAGTATAATTCACCTGTTGGAGATTTAAAGATCTTAGAGTCTTCGGTGAGCATTTTTGACTCCACTCCACCAGCTTTCATAATGATTGTCATTATATTGGAGTAGCGCCATCCCGGGACTGGAGTGTCAATCTTTTCGAGCGCTATTTCTGCATACCCCATTTTCATCCCCTGCATATAAATCCCATACCAGTTGGTTTTCAGAAGAGGGTCAAAGCGGTTAGGCAGGGTTGAGGTGTTACCGGCGGCATTCGAAGCAGCAAAGTTATCACAGTCACAATTACTATTCGCGATATCTTCATAAATCTCCTTTCATAGACATCATTATATACAGTATCTTTAACAATGATTTTCAAGACAAAAAAGAAAAGGCGACTAGAGTCGCCCTTTCATAACCCTTATTGTGAAAATCTACCCCTTCAACTGATTTATTCTCGCCGTCAATTTCGGGATTATCTCAAAGATATCCCCGACTACACCGTAAGTCGCCACCTTAAATATAGGAGCCTCGGCATCGCGGTTGATAGCTACAATCGTTTTCGATGACTGCATGCCTACTAAGTGCTGAATCGCTCCCGATATTCCACAAGCGATATAAAGCTTGGGGTTGACAGTCTTGCCGGTTTGTCCGACCTGATAGGCGTACGGTATCCAACCGGCATCGACAATAGCGCGCGAGGCGCCTACAGCCGCGCCCAACGATGCTGCCAAGTCGCGTATCATGTTATAATTTTCCGGTGCGCGAATGCCCCGTCCGCCAGAGACAATAATATCGGCATCGGTCAGGCTGATCTCCTGCCCGCCTTCCGAAACATGCTCCAGCACCTTCGCTCGCGAACCGTGCTTGGCTTCGTCGAATACAAACTGGATTTTCTCGCCGCTACGACCATCATCAATTGCCGGATCAGCCAAACGCCTTGGGGCGAAGTGTTGCCATTTGAGGCCCGGGGCCGGCAGGGGAGACCTTCAGAATCGCCTTACCACCGTACGCGGGACGGGTTGCCAGGATGTTATCACCGTCCCACTCCAACGCCGTAATATCCGCGGCCAGCCCCGATGATAGTGCTGCCGCCAGTCTGGCAAACAGGAATTTCCCCTCGAATGTGGCGCCACCAAGGATAACAGCCGGGTTCTCGCTCTTTGGCTATATCGACTAAAATTTTGCGTAGGACTCATCTATAAACTGCGCCAATTTTGGCGATTCACAGATGATTACTTTATCGGCGCCGATATTTAATCAATTCATCGGCCAGATTGGAAATACTGTCCCCAATAAGTACCGCCGTTACTTTCCACGATTTCAAAGTCCGCTAACCGTCGGGCCGTGCCTACTGTCTCTTTGGCTATAGCGGCAAGTTTGCCCTCTTTTATCTCCGCAAAGGTTAGGATTCCCATGCCTGCCATCATTACTCCTTTCTTATCGCGCGCTGAATCTCAAAATAGATATCATCGTAGCTTTGCGCCGCTTTCTTCATTGCCTTTATCATGTCATCATGCTCCGGGAATATCAGCTTGCGGCCATCGAGTTCCGCCACCTTCACCGAGATATCGCCGCCGGAGGTCGGTACCGTGATCTGCCTCCGGGGAAGCTTCATTCGGGTACTCGATCCAATCCTGATCCCCAGAGTGTTGCCGCTCCCGAATATGATTTTCGCCAATTTATCCTTTTTATCAGGTTCGCACAAGACCGAAAGCAGGTGCCCGGGACGGTTCTTCTTCATTGTAATAGGCGCCACAAAACATCGAGCGCACCAGAGGCCATGAGATTATCGAGTAGGCCGCCGAGGTTTTCCGATGATATCCGGTCTAAATTTGTCTCCAGAGTCGTTATGGTGTCTGAGTCAAACACCGTTGATGGCTCGCCGATCATGATACGCAGTAGATTGGGTAACCCTGTCAGCAATTTGCTTCCAGCGCCATATCCTACCAGACGAGGCGTAAACTGACCGGGATCGGCAAAGCTTGCAAGGGTTGTAAGTATAGCCGCTCCGGTAGGAGTAGTAAGCTCCGAATCGATATTGGTGATGCGAACTGGAACGCCTTTCAGCAAGGCCGCTGTCGCCGGGGCGGGCACCGGTATCTGCCCGTGCGATGAATTGATACTCCCCTTACCAAGGGGCAAAGATGACGAATAAACCGTATCGACTCCCAGCATCTTCAGCCCGATGACAGCACCACAGATATCGATTATGGCATCGATAGCGCCTACCTCGTGGAAATGCACCTTTTCCACTGGCTCGCCATGAACAGCCGCCTCGGCCTCGCCGAGACGAGAAAATATTTTCATGGCCCGCTCTTTTATATCGTTATCGAGCTTTGAGCCAATTATAATCTTGTTTATCTCTTTTAAGTGACGTTCCGGCTGCTTTTCGCGGACCTCGACTGAAAATTTGGTGCCTGAGATTTTATTTTTTACGACTTTTCGAGTAGTAAGCTCATAACCGGAAAGGCCGAGTTTGGCGATTTCGGCTTTGAGATCGCCAAGCGGCAGCCCGGCGTCGATTAGCGCCCCGATAATCATATCTCCGGCTACACCGGAGAAGCAGTCGAAATAGATTAGTGACATTATATTATCTCTCGGAAAATTATGACTTAACCTTTATCATCTTCAGCGCCGCCATGGCAGCTCCGAAGCCGTTATCTATATTTACCACCGTGACCCCCGGCGCACAGCTATTGAGCATAGCTAATAGCGCTGCCACGCCGCCAAACGACGCCCCATACCCTATCGAGGTCGGCACCGCGATCACCGGCGAGGCTACTAGCCCGCCAACCACAGAGGCCAATGCTCCCTCCATACCGGCCACCACGATTATCACCTTTGCCTCACGAAGTTGTTCAGAATGCGACAGAAGCCTGTGAATGCCGGCTACTCCCACATCGTAAATACGTTCCACAACCGCTCCGAAGACCTCGGCGGTTATCGCCGCTTCCTCCGCCACCGGTATATCCGATGTACCGGCCGAAACCACAGCTATTTTGCCGTCGCTTATTGCTTTTTTAATCTTGCAAAGGAAGATCGTCTTAGCGAGATCGCTGTACTGTGCCTTTTTGTATCGACGCTTGATTTTATCGAACACTCGCTTTTCGGCTCGTGTCACTAAAACATCAGAGCCGGCCTTAGCCATTCTGCTAAATATCTTGACCACCTGATCATCGGTTTTACCGGGCGCGAAAATAACCTCTGGCATGCCTGTTCTGATAGTTCTTTGATGATCGAGTTTGGCGAAATCGAGATCCTCGAAGGATTGATTGCTAAGTTGTTTGCTGGCGGCATCAACCGATAATCTGCCCTTTGAGACCTCATCAAGTATCGCTCTTATATCGTTGGCTTTCATATAATATATCTCTCTTGGGCAGGGATTCGGATATCGGGGTTTATGCTTTCCAGCGAATCGCGATATCGACGAAGGGCATCCTTTATATCATCCGGCGCGAGAAGTCTCATAATGACCGGCTTTATCTCGGCATTGCCGGGCAGTCCGCGCAGATAATAGCAGATTTGTGATCTCATCTTATATACCGCCGCCGGCAGCCCGTAATAATCGATCATCATATCGTAATGTCTTATTGCCAGATCGATTTTATCCGTCGTACTCGGTTCCGGCAGAATTTGACCGGTCGAGAGATAATGTTTTGTTCTGGAAAATATCCATGGGTTTCCCATAGCCGCCCGACCGATCATGACAGCATCGCAACCGGTTTCATCGAACATCCTGGCGGCATCTTCAGGCTCAAGGATATCGCCATTGCCAATTACGGGTATTTTGACAGCTTGCTTAAGCTCAGTAATCATACTCCACTCGGACTTGCCGGAAAATCCCTGAACCTTGGTACGTGGATGAAGTGTTATTGCGGTGGCTCCACAATCCTCGATAATTTTTCCCGCTTCTATATATGTGAGGTCGCTCAAATCCCAGCCGGCTCGCATTTTTACAGTGACGGGGAGCGAGACAGCCTTGACGACATCATGAACGATAGTTTTCAATAAACCGAGATTTTTCAAAATCGAACTGCCGCCGTTTTTGCCGACAATCTTTGGCGCCGGACAACCGAAATTGATATCGACAAATTCCGGAGATAGCGATTCCAGTTTCGCGGCGGCGGCGGCCATCGATTCTGGCCTGGCGCCGAAAATCTGTAAGCCTATGGGACGTTCCGGGTTATCGAATCGGGCTAGCTCCCAAGTGCGATGGCAGTCTCTGATTATCCCCTCCGCCGAGATCAACTCCGAAACAACAATATCAGTATCAAACTCCTTGGCAATTTTTCTGGCTGGGGAATCGCTGACTCCGGCCATGGGCGCGAATATGATCGCTTTTGAACCCGTAAAGTTTAGCCACATCGTTCCGACAATATAAAAGAAGCCAAGAGGGGTCGCAAGGTCATTCTGGCTATCATGGCGTCATTATGACGCAACTATCGATTGACATTTTAATTCTCGTATTCCAAATTGTGGCGAGACCCGTTGAGGGAGGGAGTTATGCCGGAAATAATAGTAAAATTCGAAGACAAGGTTATTGAAAAATTCATTACCGAAAAGAAACGGATCACTATCGGCCGAACCCCTGATAACGATATCGTGCTCGATAATCGCGGGGTCTCCCGTCGTCACGCCCAGATCGAGTTCAACGAGAATCAGGCGTTGATTATCGACAATGAAAGCCTTAACGGTACATTCGTTAATTCTCGGCGGGTCTCTGAAGAAGTATTAAAGGATAACGATGCCATCAATATCGGTAAATTCACGCTGGTTTTTCATCCGGCAGCCGATAAGAGCACCTCTCCTTTCGAGATGGATGGCACCATGGTATTGCAAACCAGAAAGCAGCGCGATCTTCTTGCCAAAGATCAAAGAAATAAGAAACTTACCTCGGAAGCCGGCGGTTCGCTTCTGTTGGGTGAGGCTGGCGCCGATTTCGAGCAATTCTCCATAGACAGAACTGTAATTACAATCGGCAGATCATCCTTGGCCAATATCAAAGCCAAGGGATTGTTCCTATCCGGCATCCAGGCCAAGATTGTCAATGAACCTGAGGGTTTCTGGATTGTCAATCTCGGCAAAAAGGGCAAAACCAAAATCAATGGTGAGGAAGTGGAGCGTTATCTTCTTAAAAATGATGACATCATCCAGGTAGGAAAGACTGTTTACCGCTTCGTAGAGAGCAGATGAAATACGGATTTTTCTCCGATGTCCATGCTAATTTAGAGGCTTTGAAAGCCTGTGTTATCGATTTTAGATCGGAAAAACTCGATAAAGTCTTCTTTATGGGCGATGCCGTGGGTTATGGCCCGTTCCCCGACGAAAGTGTTAAGCTTATCAACGATGTGGCCTCTATCAAGCTGATGGGTAATCATGATTATGCCGCTCTGGGCCTGATGGAGACCGATTTCTTCAATCAGTATGCCGCCGAATCGATGGGTTGGACCAAGAATTCCATCTCCCGAAAAACCATCCGAATAATGTCCGATTTTGAGCTCAAGCATGAATTCGACGATATTTTACTGGTGCATTCATCACCTAAAGAACCGGAGCTCTGGCATTACATACTCGATATGGATGATGCCGCCGACAGCTTCGAATATTACAGTCAACGCATCTGTATGCTTGGTCATACACATCGGCCCTATATCGTCTATCAGGAAAAAACCGGCGAGATCATACTTTCGAAGCAGACCGAGGAGATATTAACCGAAGAGCGGCGCTATCTGGTCAATATCGGTTCGGTGGGACAGCCCCGCGATGGCGATCCCCGCAGCTGCTACCTCATTTATGATGTCGAAAATAAAACTGTCAGGCATAAACGGGTCTCATACAATATCAAGGCTACCCAAAAGGATATGGCTAAAATCGGGCTTCCCGAATATTTGATAGAACGTCTGGCTGTCGGTAGGTAGATTTTATATAATCCGGAGGCGGATTTGTTAGTCAAGAGGCTTTTTCTCTTTGCGCTTCTATTAGCGTTTATGATTGTATTCCTCGGCCTTTTCTCCGAAATCGCTCAATCTTGCCCCGTTGATTTCGCTCCTGTTTCAATATTGTTCTGACTTCCCACTAATTCCTGCTAATAGTCTAAAATCCCCGTCATTCCCTCTAAACGTTTCATGAAAAATGCCGATTTTAGTATTACAGATATAATGATAGAACCCCATCCGGGTTCCTGCGGAAATTCTAAACAGGTCGTAGAGGACTTAAAGTCATGCTCAAAAAATTCTCAGGATCTATCCTGTACATTCTCATCTCTCTCTTGGTGATAAGTCTCTATCTTGATCGCCATGAAAGCCTTGAAAAAATCGAAATGTCCATTCAGGACACTATGCTCAAATTTCGCGGCAAGAAGGATGTAACACAGGATATCGTCATCGTGGGTATTGATGATCTCAGTCTTCGCTCCGGGGGCAAATGGCCTTGGAACCGCGACAAGATCGCCCGGCTGATCGATGGCATCTCGGCCCAGAAACCGCAGACTATCGCACTCGATATGAATTTTGTGGCCGATGATTATCAGAAGGCAGCCGGATTCGATGACTCACGAGCCGCGCTATCGCGCGCGCTGGCAACGTCATCATGGGATACTCTTATTCCCAATCCGATGCCACTCCTGGCGCTTTTTTGCCATCGGGATTCATCAACAGCGCTTACCGGCGATTCGATGACGCCGCCTTGTTCGCAAAGTATCCGCCGCTGGTGGCTATGAAATTTTACTCACCACCGCTATCCCTCGCAGATTCGGTCAAGCGCTTTGGCTTTGTCAATGTCTCAATCGACCGCGACCGCAAGATTAGATGGCAGCCGCTCATCGTGGGATTCAGGGGTGAGTTCTTCCCCTCGATCCAGGTGGCAGCCGCCGCCCATTTCATGGGAGTTGATCCCAGCCAATTTGGAATCGCAGTTGGCAGTGGTATCACGCTGGGCGGGCGCAAGGTGCCCACAGACAGTCGCGGCCAGATGAATATCAACTATAACGGCCCTGCGGGGACATTCAAGACATACTCCGCATCCGATATCATGAACAAGCAAACCGCGCCGGCGGAATTGAGCGGTAAGCTGGTAATTCTCGGCTATAACGGTTACGGCGCTCCCAATGTCTACACCACACCGGTTAGTAAAAACCTCTCAGGCTTGGAACTCGATGCCAACGTTATCGAAAATATTATTAACGATTCCGCATTGAAAGGCGCCGCGGGCAAGCTAAACTTCAATCTCCTCATTCTAATCGTTATAGGCGTTTTCACCGCCCTGGTATTGCCGCAAGTTTCGCTGATTAACAGAATGGCGGTTCTGGGGTTGTTCCTGATTGTTCTATTGAATATTAATTATATACTATTTTCATCTTTCAATTTGATAGCCAAGACGCTCTATCCGGTGCTGGAGATTATATTCTTTCTGATTGCCGCTCCAATAGTCAAAATGACCGAGGAAGCGAAAGAGAAGGAGCAGACCGAGGACGAGGAAGTCGATTACGAGTCGCTTCTGTCATCCGGCCAATCGCTTCCCACCACCAGTTGGATAGATCAGCCTGCTCGCCCGGCTCCCACGCCGCAATATGCCCCTGCCGCCGAAACCGGCTTTACCGGCCGCTCAGGGCATTCCGGCAGCTCGGCCGAGACCCTCTATGCCTCTCAGAGTACCGCGTCAGTTCGTCACAACTCAGAAATACCTATGTTTCGATGGTCGATAACCAGCCGATGGCGGACCATTTTGGACGTTACAAGATTATTCGTCCAATTGGCAAGGGCGCTATGGGGATGGTTTATCATGGTCTCGATCCCGCTATCGACAGGCCGGTGGCGCTAAAGACCATCAGGATTGATCAGGGCGCCGATGAGATGGAGACTATGGAGCTTAAGGAGAGACTTATCCGCGAGGCCAAGGCCGCCGGTAAAATCTCGCATCCCAATATTGTAACCATTTACGATGTTGGCGAGGAAGGCTCCATGCAGTATATCGCCATGGAGTATCTCGAGGGCAACACTCTCGAGAACATCCTCAAAAGCGGATGTCGATTGGGACTACCGCACTATCTCGCGGGTCATGATTCAAGCCTGCGAGGCGCTCGATTACGCGCATGAGAACGGTATCGTGCATCGCGATATTAAGCCGGCCAATATTATGATACTCGAAGGCAACAAGGTCAAGGTCATGGATTTCGGTATCGCGCGTCTGGATAAATCGGCCTCGATGACCCAGACCGGGACCGCGCTTGGGCACTCCCAACTATATCTCGCCGGAGCAGCTACGCGGCCAGCCGGTAGACCGTCGCAGCGATATCTTCTCGCTTGGAGTCGTATTCTACGAGGTCCTGACCCACGAAAAGCCATTCAAGGGCGACACCATCTCGGCCCTGATCTATTCGATACTGCACACCGAGCCGCCGCGCCCATCGGAGATAAATCTCGATATCCCGCGCATCTTCGATAAGATTATCGGTAAGGGTCTGGTGAAAGACCCCGATTTGCGTTTCCAGCGCGCCCGTGATATCTCGGATATTTTGCGTAAGCTTATATAACTGTCTCCTTGAGACATTGCATGGAAGCCCCGGCGCATGATGCGCCGGGGCTTTTTTATTATTCCGTAGAGGCACTGCTAATACGCATTGGTGGATATATCATGCCGTTCCCGTGGCGTTGGGTTCCCGAACCCGACGCCACCGGGAATACAATGGAGGGCTTGGTTTTTCAAAGCTCCCGGACTAATCGGGTTGCGAACGATTTCCTTTAACTTAAGGCGTTTATAGCTTAAGCTTATTTTTATAAGGTTTCACCTAAGTATTTATCTTTTATATTGTTTGACATTTTAACATTTATATAATACTATCTAAACATGAAATATTTCAAACTAAGTATTATTCTCTTATTCTTGTTTTCCTTATCATTTTTATTTTGCAATTCAACGCCCCAATGGAAATTATTTTCATATCCAGAATCACATTTTAGTGCTTCATTTCCAAATGAAACCAGATTTTTTTCAAGACACAGAATCTGAAAATTCCCGCACAAATATTGGAATAACCCAAAAATCATATTCTTGTTCTTATGATAATGAAGGTTCTATTTATACATATCATTCTCAACTTATCCCAAAGAAATAGAAAACGTACCAATTGACCGCAGACTTAAAGGATCATTAGACTTCATGCTTTCAACACCTGGAACTACTCTTATTTCTAACACTCCCTGCAAAATTGACACATTTTCTGCGTCAGATTGTACACTAATGAACAAGAGCATTCCGACAAAGAATTTATTTGTAGGATTAAAACAGTCTCAATGGGACGATATGCATTTATGCTTATGGCGGGCAACGATAAAAGCAATTTTAGACCAGGCAAATGCCGAAAAATTTTTTCCTCTTTTAACTTAGCCTTATAATCTTTTAAATTAATTGCCTGTTTGATAATTAAAATTCTTTTGTAAGATAATCTAATCTTTCTTTAATAATTATCATTTTTTAATAAAATAAGCTATTATCCCAATTGACATTCCCAATAATCCTAAACAAAATGCAAAGGTAATATCTTTAGGCCATCCATGCCATAACCATTCAATAATAACATATATTGGAAATAACGGAATCGTTATAAATCCTATCGCGTCAGCTGCAAAACGCCATAATAAATATTGATCAAGCCATTGAATTTGCCAACCTATCGCCAAAAATACCCCCTAATATAAAAAAATACTTATTGCATTTTTAATATTCTAAATATCACCCCCGTAAATCTTATTCATATCTTAATTTTAAACTAATTACTGTTTAAATATTATTTTCTCGATCGTGCTGGAAATTCATAGACTAGTTTTAGGATCATTTCTACAAAATCAATAATTTCTTTCGCGTCTTTTTCGCTCATAATTGCAATTTCATGATTTGCCTCATTACCTTTTTCCCTGATTTTGTCTACCCATTCTTTCGCATCCGGAGGAACATAATTATTATCGCATATAAATTGAACATATGATTTAAAGCTTTCTCCCGTTTTCGCTCCCTTCGAGACTGCTATAGCCATTAGTATTTTTCTGCAACAAAGTACGGATGCAGTATAGCTTCCATTACCTATCGATTTTCTTGATTCCTCATATAAAACTCTAACTCCTTCATCAGAAATATTTTCTACATTGTTTCCATGCAAGGGCGCCGGAGTTTGTATTTTTTCGCAATCTATTAACGTAGGTTTATTACAATTATGACAAATGTAAATATATGCTCTTTCCCCCCTGCTATTACTACCCTCGTATCCTTTTTCAGATGCCAAGGATTTACCACAATAGCCACAGTTGTAAGAATATGATTTTAGTGTTTGTTTTCCCTGCCAGCTTATATCTGCCATATTCGTTTTCCTTAATTTTAAATTGAAATTATCAATATTCCCCAGAATTTATTTTGTTAAGTATTTACTACAATTTATAGATATTATTATAAATATTCAATGACTATTTTCTTAATCTATTAAATTCTAGAAATTCGACACTGCATTAACCCCCTACGCTTTGACGGTATTACATATTTCTGCCATTTTGACACACTATTCTAACCCGCACCATTTTTGTGCAAAATGCCAGAAAGCTGCATTGACCCCCCATATCATTAGCAACGGGATGAAGTAGAATATTATAGACTAAATTTCAATCGCTTTCACCGTCCCTTCTCCGCAACAACGCCTGGAGCTTTGAATTTGAAGGGCGCTTTTAGCGTGGGCCCCCTATCTGACGCCATCAGTTAGAATGCATACGGCCGGCATACCCCTCTCCCCCCTGCAACTTTTCGCTTGAATGACCATATATATCCCTATATACTGCCTAATGGCATGGCTATAAATGCGCCTATGGTAGTAGAGACGATTGCAAAAGGACTAAGATAATGGTAATGAAAGCGATACAGAAGATCTTTCGGCAACAAGTCGGACCGCGATGTCAAAAAACTGCGCCCCCTTGTCGACGAAATCAACGAGATATTCGATACCCTCAAAGATAAACCCGATGACTGGTTCCCCAAACGAACCGCCGAGTTCCGAGCCGAACTCAAGGCCCATCTCGACATACTCGATCAGGAACTCGACCGCTCGGCCATGGAGCCGGAGCTATACCGCAAAGCGCATCGCGAACGGCTGGAGGAGAAGTTCGAGGAAATACTGCCCGAAGCATTCGCCATGGTCAAAGAGGCCTGTCGTCGGCATGTAGGCCAATCGTGGGATGTCTCCGGCCTGCAGCTCAAATGGGAGATGGTCCCGTACGATGTCCAGCTTATCGGCGGTATCGTGCTGCATCAGGGGAAGATCGCGGAGATGGCCACCGGCGAGGGCAAAACCCTTGTCGCCACCATGCCGCTCTATCTCAACGCCCTCACCGGGCAGGGCGCCCATCTGGTCACTGTCAACGATTACCTGGCCCGGCGCGACTCGCAATGGATGGGGAAGATCTATCGAGTTCCTCGGCCTGACTGTCGGCTGTATCCAGAACGAGATGAACAACGACGGAACGTCGCGAGCAGTACAATTGCGATATCACCTACGGCACCAACAACGAATTCGGTTTCGATTACCTGCGCGATAATATGTCGATCCGTACCGAGGATCAGGTGCAGCGCGGCTTCGCCTACGCCATCATCGACGAGGTTGACTCTGTCTTGATCGATGAAGCCCGGACGCCGCTCATCATCTCCGGCCCGGTGGAATCGACACTCAATTTCCGTTTCAATGAGATGCGGCCGCTGGTTGCCAACGTGGTCAAGCGTCAAAACCAGCTGCTCATAAGCCTGATCGATGAAGCCGAAAAGCTGCTCGATGAGGGCAAAGAGTCGAGGCCTCGGAGAAATTGCTGATGAGCGCATCGCGGCGCCCCCAAGAATAAGCGCTTGATGAAGCTCTACAAGGAGAAGGGCGTTCGCCACCTGGTCAGAAGAACGCGAACTGGCCTACCGTCGCGATAAGATTCTGCACGAGGTCGATGAGCATCTCTATTTCACAATCGATGAGCGCGAACATACAGTCTATCTGAACGAACCAGGCCTCAAGATGCTATCCGCCGAGGACCAGCGTCTGTTCGAGGTGCCGGATATCACCGATGGCTTGCATCAGATCGACGAAGATCGATTCGCTGACACCTGAACAGAAAGCCAAGAAGAAAGAGGATTTATATCAACTGCATTCCGAGAAATCGGAGAAGAATCACGCTATCAACCAGCTTCTGCGCGCCTTTCAGCTGTTCGAGAAGGATGTCGAATACGTAGTGCAGGAAGGCAAAGTCCTCATTGTCGATGAGTTCACCGGACGCCTCATGCCCGGCCGGCGTTACTCCGATGGTCTGCACCAGGCGATCGAGGCCAAGGAAGGCGTCACGATCGAGGGTGAAACTCAGACACTGGCGACCATCACGCTCCAGAACTTTTTCAGGATGTATAAGAAGCTCTCGGGTATGACCGGTACCGCCGAGACCGAGGCCGCCGAGTTCTGGGAGATATACAAACTCGATGTCGTGGTTATCCCGACCAACCAGCCGGTGCGCCGAATCGATTTCGATGATACCATCTACCGCACCCGTCGCGAGAAATATAACGCCATCATCGAGGAGATCGTCCGTCTCCACAACAAAGAATATCCCGATTCTGGTCGGCACTATATCTGTCGAGGTCTCCGAAACGTTATCCCGCATGCTGAAACGTCAGGGGATAGGCCACTCAGTCCTCAACGCCAAGTTCCATCAGCAGGAGGCCGAGATTGTCGCCAAGGCCGGAACGCCGGGCGCTGTTACAATCGCCACTAACATGGCGGGCCGCGGTACCGATATCAAGCTCTCGCCGGAAGTTGTGAAATCGAATTATCTGCATGCTTGATATCGCGAATGAAAGACGGTCAGGAATGCCCCTTCTATAAAGAACTGAAATGCGATGATGATGTCCCCTGCGGACTGCATATTATCGGCACCGACCTGCACGAATCCCGACGGATCGACCGTCAGTTGCGAGGCCGTGCCGGTCGTCAGGGCGACCCCGGCGGCTCCGTCTTTCTACCTCTCGCTGGAAGACGACATGATGCGCATCTTCGGCGGCGGACGGATTGAGCGTGTTATGGATACGCTCGGCTGGAAAGAGGGAGAGGCGATCAATCACGCTATGGTGACAAAGGCTATCGAGCGGGCCAGAAAACAGGTCGAATATAACAATTTCTCCATCAGGAAAGAACCTGGTGGAATATGATAATGTCATGAACTCCCAGCGCGAGGTCATCTATGGCCGTCGCAACGATTTCCTGCAAGGGCAAAAACCTCAAAGAAGAGGCCCAGGCGATGGTGCGCGAGATTGTCGAACATAAGGTTTGGGAGCATTGCCCCGAGAAATCGTATGCCGAGTCCTGGAATTTCATGGGACTGCGCGAGGAACTGCGCAAGATATTCCTGCTCGATATCCGCTACTCCGATGAGGAGATTCGGCAAGCTCAACCAGCATAAGCTGATCGAGCATATTATCGATGCCGCTATCAAGATATACGATGAGAAAGAGCATATCATAGGCGAGGAGATGATGCGCCGCCTGGAGCGGTTCGCCTTCCTCTCAGTATACGATACCCAGTGGAAAGAGCATCTCTATGAGATGGATCAGCTCAAGACCGGTATCGGCTTGCGCGCTTACGGCCAACGCGACCCTGTAATCGAATACAAGAAGGAGGCTTTCAAGGCGTTCGAGGAGATGATGGGGAAAATCGATGAGGAAGTGCTGGGGATGATCTACAAGATGAAGCCCGCCTACCGAGCCGACCCGCATGCCTCATAGCCAGATGGTGGCCGCCAAGCAATCGGCGATTGGGATGGGAATTCGCGCCGGCGGCGGTGAGGAGTACAGCGGTCCGATGGCAGAGGCCGCCGAGCGTGGCGAGGAGAAGAAAAAACCGATACGAGTCGATAAGACTCCGGGACGGAATGACCCCTGTCCCTGCGGCAGCGGTAAGAAATACAAACAATGCCACGGCAAAGGGGCATAAAATTCACTTGGTGGCGGCCGTCCTGATGTTGCTCCAGTTCAAGTAGCCGGGGAACCATGCGGTTCCCGGCTTTTTATTATTTTGTCATCGCGGGGAGTCCATTTGAACGACGTGGCGATCCGCCTAAAGGCGACCGGGCCCGAATCAAACCACTGCGGTGGCATCAATTGCCGAGATTTGACACCATACAAGCATAAAATAAGAAATCTACTTTACCAGTAACATCTTTTGAGTTTGGGAAAAATTGCCGGTTGAAATGTTGCAGAAATAAATGCCCGATGAAATATCTTTAGGCGACCAGGTTATCTCGTGATACCCGGCTTGTATGCCTGCCTCCACTACCGTTTCAACCAGGCTTCCTGTCAAATCATAGACTGTAATCCGGACATGGCCCGTCGTAAATAAATCAAAGCTGATAGTGGTTGCCATATTGAAGGGATTGGGATAGCAGCCGTATAGGCGAAAATCGTTCGGTGTAACAGGATCAGATATTACGGCTTCATTATCGCATCCCACCTCAAACGCTCCAACCCGGGTTCCATTGTACCCGCCGGAGACGCAGGGCGATTGCGCTGAAATATGGTAATCGCCGTAAAGTGGGCCGCAAAACTGGGGATCTAAATCGAAACTGCCAATGCCGGACCATCCGCCGGCTATGCAGGAATAGGTAACCTGCGGCTGGCCATAAATCTGGGCTGAGGAATCGGCCCAATTATCCCAGATGATATTGTTAAGTACCGTATTATCCGGGCCGGCAGCTAACCCTCCGCCGCTGATCAAATAGGAAGAACCCAAACAGCGTGCCAGATTGCCCACGATTGTATTATTCTCAATGGTCGCCCAATCGCAGTATATTCCGCCGCCAACTGCCAATCCAACATAGCCGGCGTCGCTTGACGCGACATTACCCAGCATAAGATTGCCGGTAATATGGCCGGTTGCTGGCTGTTTGCGAGATACATGCCGCCGCCTTTGGCGTTTGATAAATTAAATCCGAATCCTATAATGATATTGCCGATAATTTGATTATTGACTATGGCTACAGTGTCGCAGTAATTGCAGTATATGCCGCCTCCGCATGCATCGGGATTTTCCGGGTAGTCCCCCAGATAATTATTCGAGATTAAACTATTTGATACCCGCAGGTTGGAATAGCTGCAATAAATGGCTCCGCCAGAATAAAGTGCCCCGCAGCTTACGATTTGGCAATGATCCAGTTTAATATTCGATGAATCCGCGGCTATGGCGCCTCCATTGTTATATCCCCAGCGGCCGTATAAAAATTCACAATATGTAAAATTCCCATAAGCGTTATTATGAAAATCGATATGCCAGAACAGCCATTGATCCCCCCTGGTGAATACTACTGGGTTTTCCGGCCTGCCAGTTGCTATCAACGTGCCCTCTACTCTGAAAACATAACTCATGCTGGAGCATTGTACATAGACAGTTGTGCCCGCATGAATAAGCAAGGTATCGCCCGATGGTACCATGATTGGCCCCACCACCATGACTGAGTCGACATTCCAGACTCCGCTGACATCTCCGGAGACATTGATCAGGCTGCATTTCCCTGATAATGTCAGAGCGGCAAATAGTATCGCAACAAGCAGCAACTTTTTTGGATTCATGGCTCCTCCAGGTTAATGTTTATGATGATTTAATTATAATATGCGATTAATCGCGACGCAAATCTATTTTTAGTACTGGTTGAAGTGGGAAATCCTCTACGGATTCACCCGGACCCGTAGTTCCCCGTTTGAATTTCGAAAAGGTGACCTGATCCAGCCACTGATGACATGGTTTTGATAATTATATGGCCAAGGGCATTATTTTAGTCTTAAGCTTCCGGTGGCAGCTTTTGGCTTCCGTGATCTGCCTGTAAAAAGCAGGCATCATAGTTCTACAGCCGCCCCTTTATTAACTACGCAACAATCTCCCCATTCACAGATATCGTAATAACATTCACCGGTGTCCCCGGCGCTGCGGCGTCGCGGGCCTCTTCAACCGCCCGCACAATACCATAACAGCAGGGAACCTCCATCCGCAACACCGTGATATCTTTCGGAAATGCGTTCGCGAATATGGCCTTGAGCTTTTCAAAATAGAATTCCAGATCATCGAGCTTGGGGCAGCCGACCATAAGGACGCGGCCATCGAGATACCGCTCGTGAAAATCGGCTAAGGCAAACGGGACACAATCAGCGCAGATTAAGAGACTGGCTCGTTTGAGATATGGCGCCGATGGCGGCACCAGCTTAAGCTGTATGGGCCAGTTTTCCAGATGCGACTTGCGCGCGGTATCGGGAATTGGGCTAACATCCGTTTTCTCAGCTTTTAACATCCGCGCCAGGCTGCCGGGCAAGCCGGGTATGAGATCGGTTCCGAGAGAGTTTTTTCAAATTCAGCTTGAACATTTTGATCGGCAAATTCCTCATCGAACGCTAACGCCTCTCGCTCAACTATTGTAATGGCCCCCTGCGGGCAATATCCGAGACAGGCGCCGATACCATCGCAGAGCGCATCATTGATTAGTTTGGCTTTGCCGTTGATAATGCGAATGGCCCCCTCGGCGCACGATGGCACACAATCGCCGCAGCCATCGCATTTCTCTTCATCGATTAAGACTATTTTCCGTAGCATTAGCATATCCTTTCAGAGCGTGGTATCATTAACTGCGAATAATATACTAAAATCGAGACGATAGGCATTGACTTAAGTCAAGTAATAATATTAATATAGAAACATTTCACGTTGGGAGCTATTTTGAAATAGGGTATTCCCTTACTCGGAGGCCAAATGTAATGCGATTTCAAAAAATTAATTGTATGATCCCGTTCCGTCAAATCCGCCCGTTCAACTTGAATAGAAATTATGGATACAAAGCAGATTAAAATTAAATTAGCATTATATTTGCCATATTTACAGCTTATGACTTCGCTAAATCCAACAAAAGCCGGAATTGGGAATATTGAAATAAAGAATTCGCTAATTGAAGCTTGGGAATTTTTAAAACACGCCGATGAAACAGATTTAATCAAAAAGGGGCCGATGACATTATCTTTATTGGAAAAGGTTGTTAATTATTATATGGATTTTGCCAAACTAAAAGTTGATATGAACCAGATTAATCATGAATTTAATTCATTCTTCAAAAATAGCAAAGAACTGTATTCATTTGGCTTAGAGTATGGTTGGTTACAAGGCGTTATGGATTGTTCCAATTTTGGATTCCCTGACGATTTACCTTATCATACCAAAATTGGTATTGGCCATCACGCTGGTTCAGCCAATGTTGAAGAAGAATTTTTGTTAAGAGACGCATTTTATTTACTCGCGCTAACCGAGCAAGCATATAATGATATGCATAAATTTCATAAGCTACATTCAAATATAGATGATGAAATTAGAATTAAGGATATAATATATAAGTTATATTCATTAAATCAAAATGTTGCCCTATTATCCAGAATAGCCCTACAAGGCTATTATTCGTTTTTAGAAGCGTTTGTAAACAGTATAGGTTATGACTATTTAAAAAAAATAAGGAAATACTAACTTCAAATGACTTAGAAATACTAAGTGGTATGAAAAAGGGAAGATATCTTTCAATTGAATCTAAAATAGAAAAGTATCCGTCTATAATACGTAGTGATAAGGCATCCCCAATTGTTCTATCGGATATTAAACAGCGTAAGAATCCTTTTAAAGTCTTTTTTGAAGAAAGGAAATTATTAAGGGATTCAGCAACGCATTATTCGCCTGGAAAAGAAATGATAACGAGAAAACCCGACGATTGGATTAATATCGTTAAAACAACGTCACAGCTTTGTATCGAAATTTCGCAAGCATTTTGGATAGCGTGTTATCCCAATAGAACTCAACCGGAGTATCTGGGATTCCTTGATTATGATAAACACTTGTCCGTTGCTTTGGAAAGGCTAAATATAAAAGACGAGGCGCGCAACTTGTAAATATTATGTGCACTATCGGCTGCCCCATCGGAATTAAAGCCCCGGAACCCGCGCAAACGTACCATAGTTAATCCCTTATTAGGAAACCTTGTACGGCGAGCCTCGCTTTTCTGCTTGCCAAAACGTTTAATACTATTAGATTAACGGACTGATATGTTGATAAATATGATGAAATCGAAAATCCACCGCGCCACCATTACAGGCGCCAACCTCAATTACGAGGGCTCTATCTCTATCGATCAGGTCCTGCTCAAGGCGGCCAATATCCGTCAGTATGAGCTGGTCCATGTGGTCAATATCAATAATGGCGCATCGTTTCGAAACCTACGCTATCGAGGCCCCGGCCGGCTCCGGGAAAATCGAGCTTAACGGCGCCGCCGCCCGTCTGGGCCAGCCCGGCGACCTCATTATCATCATCAGCTACAGCCAGATGACACCCGAGGAAGCCGATAAGCACAAACCGGTCGTCGTCAAGGTCGATTCCAAAAACAAGCAAGTCTGACCTCAAGTAGTCAGTATTCACCTCCGAAATCATTTATTAGAGGACTATAGCTTGAACCACGATAAAATTGCCCTTATTCTGGCCGCCGGCAAAGGAAAACGGATGAAATCCGACCTGCCGAAAGTTTTGCATAAACTTTCCGGCCGTTTTATTGTCCAATATGTCATAGATGCCGCCAGACAGGCGGGGCTGAACCGTCAGATTCTCGTTATCGGCCATCAGGCCGAAATGGTTCAGCGAGTCCCTGAAAGAGGCCCGGGTCGAGTTTGCTTTGCAGGCCGAACTGCTTGGCACTGGGCACGCCATCATGATGGCCGAACCGCTCCTTGATGGTTTCATGGGCGATCTGGTGGTTCTCTGCGGCGACATGCCGCTGGTCAAGGCCGAGACTATCGAGAACCTGGTGGCGGAACGACATAAGCTTGGCGCCGCCGCTGTGGTCCTGACAGTCAAGCTTGATGACCCCGGCAGCTATGGACGGATTGTCCGAGATCAACATGGACTGCTCAAGGCGATTGTGGAGTTTCGCGATGCCGATGAGGCAACCCGTCGGATAAACGAAGTCAATACCGGCGCTTATTGTTTCGATTGGGAGCAGCTAAAGCCGGTTTTAGGACGCTTAAGTGCCGATAATGACCAAAAGGAGTACTATCTGACCGATTCCATCGCGATTTTGGTGAATCAGGGGCAAAAAGTAGGAGCTTTAGTCGCCGATGACCCCATGGAAGGGTTCGGGATAAACTCAGTCGATGAACTGGCGATGGTCGAGAACCTCATAAATAGGGGAACAAGAACGACCCCTTGACTGTAATATCATTTGACAAGAGGGTCTTTTGAAAATATAATTCCGATGGTGAAATTATGAAAAAAATGGTTTTCTGTTTGGTGTTGCTGTTTACGGCGGCAACTGTGTTTGCGCAGAGCCGTACTGACCTGAAGGATACAAGCTACTTATCTAAAAAGAGTTTCTCTCTTTTCGATCCCTCTAAATTAAAAATGAGCCAGAGCTATACGTTAGGCTATTATTCGGGACGGGGCGGCAGCAGCAGTGTGGGATACTATCTCAATTCAATTGAATACACGATAGCCAGTCCATTGAAAGTCAGGCTCGATCTGGGATTTTTGCATAATCCCGGCGCCATGCTTTCCAGCCGTTCGGGAGTATCCAAATCCGGGACATTTATCCCCGGCGTCTCTGTCGACTGGAGACCATCGCCGAATTTCAATTTCCGGCTCGATGTCCGTCAGGTACCTTTCACCAATTACGGAGGCTACAACGGTTACTATAACCCGGGATTCTGGGAGGATTATCACTAAACAAAATCATTTCCCGCGGGGTGTACCCTCCTCAACCCCAATCAATCTATTGAATGAAAAAACATAATAATCTCAGGGCCAGGCCTAATAGGTCGTTTTTTTCCGGTTTCGCAGGATGGATAATAGTTTTCCTGCTACTGGTTATAGTAGTATTCATCGGATCGCTCTTCTGGAGTCCGGCGAAAAGCGTGCATCAAAGTATCAAGCCGCCGACGAGTGTGACATTGCAGGTACTCAATGGCTGCGGCGACAGCGGCGCTGCCCAAAAGCTGGCCGATGCTCTCATGCCGGGGGATAGTACCCAGGTTTACGATATAATCGAAAAAGGCGATACTCCACTGGCCACATTCGAGAAGACCACTGTCGTGGATCGACGCGGTTCGACTAAGGGCACATCCAAAATATCCGATGAAGCCCGTGGAGTGGCCAACAGGCTGGGCATATTGGAAAAAGATGTTATCGTATTAAGGCTCGAAGAAAACTTATTGAATATCGATGTCACAGTTATCGCCGGCAAGGATTACGGCATATATGTAGCCAAACTTAAAGGAACAAAGGAGGCGTCGCTTTAATTTGACCCCCAAGAGTATCGCCAGGGCGGTAAGCAAGTCTGCTCTGGATAAAAGCGGAATCGATATCAAAATTATCGATCTGCGCAAAGCATCCGATGTAGCTGATTATTTCGTTATCTGCACAGGATCTGTCGACGTTCACGTCAAGGCAATCGCCGATAACATTGTTGATAAACTAAGAGATAAAGGAGTAAAGGTTTGGCATAAGGAGGGGTATCAGGCGCTCAATTGGGTGCTTCTCGATTATGTCAGCGTGGTGGTTCATATCTTCCGTCCCGAGGTGCGAGAACGATATGCGCTCGAAAAGCTCTGGGGCGATGCTCCCATCGAAACCATAGAATAATCATCCCGCGACATAGACTTCTATCTTTGCCTGCTTTTTCATATTAACGAGGAATACTATCATGGACATTGTCGAACTGAAATCGAAAACAATCGCAGAGTTGACTGAACTCGCCGAGGAACTCAAAATTCCCGGAATCTCCGGCCTTCGAAAATCGGAGCTAATCTTCAAAATCCTCGAGGGCAAAACCGAGCAGGACGGTCTGATCTTCGCCGAGGGCGTGCTCGAAATCCTGCCCGAGGGTTACGGATTCCTGCGCAGCCCCGATTATAACTATCTTCCCGGTCCCGATGACATCTATGTCAGCCCATCACAGATCAAGCGTTTTGACCTGCGTAACGGCGACACGGTCTCCGGGCAGGTTCGTCCCCCAAAGGAAAGCGAACGATATTTCGCGCTCCTGAAAATCGAGGCCGTCAATTTTGAGAATCCGGAAATCGCCAAGCACAAGGTGCTTTTCGATAACCTGACTCCGCTCTATCCGCAGGATAAAATCCGCCTGGAGCACGACTCCAAGGACACCACTACCCGCATCATGGATTTGCTGACACCTATCGGCCGCGGCCAGCGCGGTCTTATTACCTCGCCGCCGAAAGCCGGCAAGACAATTATCCTGCAGAAAATCGCCAACGCTATCACCACCAATCATCCCGATATGAAACTGATCGTGCTCCTCATCGATGAGCGCCCGGAAGAGGTTACCGATATGAAGCGCTCGGTCAGGGCCGAGGTCGTCTCCTCGACTTTCGATGAGCCTGCCGACCGTCACGTTACGGTAGCCGAGATGGTGATCGACAAAGCCAAGCGTCTGGTTGAACATCAGAATCATGTAGTCATTCTGCTTGATTCCATCACCCGCTTAGCGCGCGCCTACAACGCTGTCGTGCCGCATTCCGGCAAGATTCTCTCGGGCGGTGTCGATTCCAACGCCTTGCAGAAACCGAAACGTTTCTTCGGTGCCGCCAGAAATGTCGAAGAAGGCGGATCGCTGACCATTATCGCCACGGCGCTGGTTGAAACCGGCTCCCGCATGGATGACGTTATTTTCGAGGAGTTCAAAGGCACCGGCAACATGGAAATCGTGCTCGACCGCAGGCTTGCCGACCGTCGTATCTTCCCGGCCATGGATATCAACCGTTCCGGTACTCGTAAAGAAGAACTACTCATGACCGCCGATGAACTAAACCGGGTCTGGATAATGAGAAAATTCCTCACCGAGATGAACCCGGTGGAGGCCATGGAATTCCTGCTCGAGCGCATGATGAAGACCAAGACCAACGCCAAGTTCCTCGAAAGCATGAGCGGGTAAGGTAGTTTGGATATAACCATTCAAATCATTCCGCAAAGCAGGTTACTGTGCAATCAGGGAATGATAGAAAACTTTATATTTGTATTCCGGCAGTATTTGCTTTTATAGCTTTACTATATTTGTCTTCATTTGCGCAGGAAGAATGGCAATTGATAGACGAGTCTGTGGCTAGGCTTTCCGATACCGTATCAGTCTCATTGTCGGTCGCCGAAGGAGATGTAAATGCCGACGGTACCCCAGACCTATTGGTGGGGCAATTTCCGGATATTACAGGTCTCCCGGGCAACGCACAGCTTTTTATAAATAACGGAGACGGTTATTTCATACTTACCGATTCCAGGCGTATTTCCCCCAAAGAAATGATGAAACGTCTGTCGACCTACTTTTTGATATTGATAGCGATGGTGACCTTGATGCTTTTAAGGTGAATTATAATTATAAGACAGATTATATTGCTATTAATAACGGGAATGGTATTTTTAGTATTGATTGGGGGAGATTACCACGTGACACATCCAATTCTCTAACAGGAGACTATGCCGATATTGGTGGAGATGGCGATATTGATATCTGCCTTCTAGGCAACATAGTAGCGCCAAGATCGCATAGATTATGGATAAATAATGGATTGGGTTACTTTAATGACGAGATTTATAGGCTACCTGTTATCGACACATTATATCGCTGCATAAAAATGGCAGATGTCGACGGCGACCTTGATCCCGACATTTTAGCTTCATATGATAATAACGGCCGCAGTGGCCGTAGGCTCTTCATTAATGATGGTACAGGCTATTTTATTGACGAGACTTCAGCCGGGTTGCCCCAATCAACCCTATATTCGCCATCTATTAATTTTTCGGATATTGATAATGACGGTGATTTCGATATTGTAGAATCATTTGCCTATAGATTAGGCTTCTATATAAATGACGGAGCAGGGCATTTTAGCGATGAATCCGAAGCAAGGGGACCATTTTTTCCAACCGGAAATGGTTTGCCGTACGATATAAAGGCGTCTGATTTTGATAATGACGGAGATGATGACCTAATTTTAGGTACGATTAACGATCATCCTGATTTCCTATTTATTAATGACGGGACTGGGCATTTTAGCGATCAAACTGAATTAAGGTTGCCGAGCCAATCGGGCGATACTAGGAGTATTGCGGTAGGTGATTTTGACGGGGATGGAGATGAGGATGCGTTTCGGGTTGGTGCAGGGATTTGTAAGAATTCAATTTTTATTAATACGCTTAATTTGCCAGACTCCATTCCACCTTATTTGATAAATCACTATATATTTCCGATTATTGATACATTGAGGGGACCATATTCGGTTAGGCTCATAGCCAAAGACGGCATCGCTTCTCCTTATGAACTTTCCTGCCATATTCATTATTCTACAAATGGTACTTCATTTAACTCGGATTCCATGCATTA
This sequence comes from uncultured candidate division Zixibacteria bacterium, assembly GCA_963801605.1. Lineage (GTDB taxonomy): Bacteria > Zixibacteria > MSB-5A5 > UBA10806 > UBA10806 > UBA10806. The sequence goes on along the minus strand of CAWDFP010000004.1, from coordinate 6,638 downwards.
TACGGGAGCCTATACCTATTATGGAATTATTCCTGAGGTAGATAGCGGAGAGACGATTTACTACTATTATAGTATTACTGACAAATGGCAAAACATTTCCAATTCACCATCAAACGCGCCTGATTCCGTATTTTCCTTCACTTATCTTCCTGGATATTCCGCGATAGAAGGAAATGAGGAGCAATTGCCAAAAGAAATCTCAATGTCCGCTTATCCTAACCCCTTCAATTCCGCCACTACGATAACGCTTTCAGGAAACGAAAATGCTGAGATTGAGATTTACGATATCACTGGAAGAATTATCACTTCACTCCATGCCCCCCACGGCCGAGCGCTCTGGGATGCCAGCGGGGTTTCGTCCGGCATTTATTTCGCGCGCGTAGCAGCGGAGGGGCAAGCGTTAGTAAAGCTGGTTTTGGTGAAATAATGTGTCATCAGACGCTCTTGCTACTCCCCACCATTCTCCTCCTCTCCTTCCTGTCATTCCCGCAATCTTTAAGCGGGAATCTAAGTTCAGGGAATTTTAGTCATTAATTATTATGAAATCATACTATGTTTATATTCTGGCAAGCAGGCGTGACGGCGTTCTTTACATTGGTGTCACAAGTAACTTAATCAAACGAGTATACGAACACAAAAATGATTTGGTTGATGGATTCTCAAAAAGATATAAAGTCCATAAACTTGTTTATTTTGAACAAACTGAAAATTCCTTATCGGCAATATCAAGAGAAAAGCAGTTGAAAAAATGGAATAGGCGCTGGAAAATAGAATTGATTGAGAAGATGAATCCTGAATGGAAAGATTTGTACGACGATTTATTGAAAGATTAGATTCCCGCTTAAAGATTGCGGGAATGACAAAGAAAAACAATCACATTAGAATTGTAATGTCACCATAATTCATCATCCAATATATAGATACCTTCACTTCCCCTTCCTTGTCATCTCCTCCATCAGTTCCATCTGGATTTGCTGGATTTCGAGCAGTCTCTGCCATTGATGTGTCAGGAGCAGATCAATCTTGGCGTTAAGGTTCCTGATCTCTATCTCGGCCTTCAAATTAATCTTGTAATCGTTCTGCGACCGCAACCTGTCTTTTTGCTCCTGGCGGTTCTGGCTCATCATTATTACCGGCGCCTGAATAGCCGCCAGACAGGATAGGATCAGATTTAGCAAAATAAATGGAAAAGGATCAAATGGCTTTTGCATCAAAAAGACGGTATTTAGGATGATCCAACCCATTAATAGTACCCCGAATAGAATAATAAATCTCCAACTGCCGCCAAATGATGCTATCAAATCGGCCAGCCGAGCGCCGAGGGTAACTTTTTCTATTCGTTCAGTGCCCAAGTTTTTTGATATCAGATCATCCTGATTCAGGCTTTGAAGGACCTCTTTATCAAGCTCCGTCAAATCCCCCTTTTCCTGTTTCATGGCGTCCTGTACATATTCTGCCCGGTACTTATTGAGGTCTTTAAAACAGATATGCCCCGTATCGGACCAGCCCGGAAATTTCCCTTTGATTATCTCCAAAACTCCGCCGTGTACGAAAGTTGCCGGCAAGAGCTCATCGGGGCTAAACTTGGAGTGACATATCTGGCATTCGGCCATTTCAGATACCCTATTTTTCATAAATCTACCTCAATTCCAGAAATATTAATCTTTTCGCTTTTCCCTTGAATTATACGATAACGTCTTCAATATTATAAAGTTAAATGTTGAGATAGAGTGAGATAATTATCCATGACACCGATATGTACCGCGAAAAAGTTAATCATCGTCAAAAATATCTCTTTACAAACCGTTTAAGACTTCTATCTTAAGCGTGGGATATCGGGTTTGTCTATGTCTTCTGGCACGGAAGGGTGAGGTATGGATAAACCGCTGTTCGAGAAATACGCCGATGATTACGCCTGCTCCAGGCCCGGGTATCCTATTGATATCAAAAGTTTTCTATTCGAATTATTTTCAATCGATCAACAATCTGTCATAGTCGATATCGCCTGCGGCTCGGGTTTGTTCACTCAGCTTTTAGCTTGCGGGCGAGAAGCAGGACTGGTAGCCGGGATCGACCGCTCATCGGTTTTGCTCCGCGCCGGGACAAATTTTTATAAAGACTTATGTTTTCAGCCTGTTTGCGGTTGTGGCGAAATTATTCCGATCAAAACGGAATCATGCGATATAATTTCTGTCGCCCAGGGCTTCCATTGGATGCACCGTCAGCGTTCCCTCTCTGAAATGGTACGGGTCCTCAAGCCGGGTGGCGGAATCGTCTTGCTTTGGTATCGACGGAAAGATCTCAAAGAGCCGCATCAAGCTTTTATTGAAGAGTTGACTTATAAGTACAACCCCAATTACGACCCCAAATTCATGGACGCCGACTATATAGGTATGCTTCTCAACGATGGCCGTTTCCACGATATCGGCCAGAAACGGTTTTATCATTCGAAAACATATGACCTGGAAACTTATATTCGCTGGCAACGCTCTAAATCCTTCATCGGCGATGCCATGGAGCCTGATATTCTCGAAAATTTTCTGCAGCAGGTCGAAAACGGTATCGGGCCATTCTTCCCAGATGGCATCATCAAAGAGGAATTCAAATACGATGTAATCTGGGCGCGTAGAAGCGTTAGCTTCTGCCATTTCCCGGGTCGGCGTATTTTCGGCGGGCCTATTTTCGTTTAATCATCGCTTGCCCTATTGCATAGGGCCTTTCTATTTTCCGATATTTGTCTCGAAATAGGATCCATACCTATTGATAACCTCATCGGCTTTTTCCTTGCTCATTTATCGATTTGTGACTAATTTCACGATAATGAAAAAGGAGAAAAACGATGACAAATCTGCTCGATAATATTTTCAAACCGAAAACCATAGCGGTTGTCGGGGCCTCCACCAAAGAGGGGACAATCGGCTATGTTATCCTGAATAACCTGCTGCGTTTTAATTTCAAGGGGCAGATTTATCCAGTCAATCCCAAAGCGGATACGATCCTCGGGCTCAAATGCTATCCCAATGTCACCGCCCTGCCGGAAAAAATCGACCTGGCGATTATTGTGGTTTCGCGCGATCTTGTGAAACCATCGCTCGAGGAATGCGGCCAGAAAGGCATAAAAGGCATAGTCACCATTACCGCCGGATTTAAAGAGATCGGTGGCGAGGGAATATTCAAAGAAGGCGAACTGATTGAGATTGTCAAACGCTACGGAATGCGGATGGTTGGCCCCAATTGTTATGGCCAGCTAAACACCGATCCCGCCAATTCTCTTAACGGTACCTTCTCCAAGCTCAATCCTCTGCGTGGCAAGATTGCCTTCATGTCGCAGTCGGGGGCGTTGGGTGAGGTAGTGATTGACTACACCAACAGGCTTAATCTCGGCCTGTCGATGTTTATTTCTGTCGGTAATAAGGCCGATATTTCCGATATCGATGTTCTCCGTTACTGGCAAGATGATCCCAATACCGAGGTGATCCTGCTTTATCTCGAAAATATTCGAAAATTCCAGGAAATTTTTGGAGGTCGCCAGGGAAATTACTCCCCATAAACCGATCTTGGCGGTCAAGGCTGGCCGGACCGAATCTGGCGCCAAGGCTATCAGCTCCCATACGGGAGTCTTGGCGGGCGGCGATGTCGGCACCAACGCCTTTTTTGATAAATGCGGGATAATACAGGGCGACCTCAATAGATGAGATTTTCGATATGGCAATGGGGCTATCGAATCAACCATTGCCCAATGGCAATAGAGTTGCTGTGATCACCAACGCCGGCGGCCCCGGCGTCATGGCCACCGATGCGCTGGAGACGCTGGGTCTGAAGATGGCCCGTTTCGAGCCGGAGACCATTGCCTATTTGCGTGCCAATCTCCTGCCAATGGCGGCGGTGAATAATCCTATCGATGTTATAGCATCGGGTGGCCCCGAGGCTTACGGCGCCGCTGTGGAGGCATCGCTAAGAGACCCCAATGTCGATGCTGTCATTGTTATCTTCGTGCCGCCGATCCTGGTGGATCATAAGGCCGTTATCAACACTGTAATTGAGCGCGTAAAGAAATATCCAGAATGGCAAAACCGTGTTCGCTTGCCTGATGGGATCGCCGAGCGGTATTGCCGGAACCGAGGATTTTATCGCCAATGGTATCCCAGTCTACGCGTTCCCCGAGGGCGCGGCCAGGGGAATGGCGGCGATGGTACAATATCGCGCCATAAAGGAGAGACCGCAGGCGAAAGACACCTATATTCTCAGTCGATAAACGCGAAAGTCCGCAATATTATCGATAGACTTAAAGGACAAAAAGTAATCCTCGGCCAGGATGCGCTTGATATTCTGATTGCTTATGGCATCAAAGTCCCTGGGCGCATGCGAGCGGTGAGTGAGGCCGACATGAGATCGCACCTTGGGAAACATTGAATTTACCTGTAGTGATGAAAATCGATGATACCCGGGTGGTTCACAAAACCGATACCGGTGGTGTCAGCGCTGAATCTTAAAACGCGCGATGAAGTAATGGCGGCGTTTGCCGAGATGAAACGCAAATTTACGATAGATAATATTTTCGCCGGTGTTATGCTGCAGGAGATGGTTACGGGCGGTGTCGAGACCATTATCGGTATGAGCCAGGACCCATCGGTAGGAACTCTCATGATGTTCGGCCTTGGCGGTATCAATGTCGAATTGATGAAAGATGTGGCGTTCAAGGTATAGCCGCTTACTGAGCGCGATGCTTCCGAAATAGTCAAGGTCTGTCAAAGGATATAAGCTCCTGACCGGTTTCAGGGGCTCAGCTCCAGTAAATATCAAAGCGCTCGAGGAAACGATACTCCGTCTCGTCGCAATTGGCCGGCGATTTCCCGGAATTCGAATCGTTTGATGTGAACCCCTTCATCGTTATGCCCGATGGGCGTATCTCGATGGCTGTCGATGCCAGATTCGTACTGAAATCTTAATACCAGTGACGATATGGTTTAGCGGGGGCGAGATTATCTCGCCCCTTTTTGCTGCCCGGGCCGGCGTAGCAGCCGACGGTGCATGCTTTCCGCGACGGAGTCGCGGTCGGCATGTTCTCTTTCGAGAACATGCCTATTCCGACTTTGTCGGAAAAGCATGCCCCGCTGGCGGCGCGGCCGGCTGCCGTCGCTTACAAGTATCTGCCCTTATCGATACGAGGAATAGTGTTAGGCTCTGATTGTATAATCACCGTACTTTTCGCTTGCCGGGCTAATTGATGTCGTAGTAATCTAACCTCGAGGCGCTAAAGGTATCCAAGCATAGCAGGAGGTGTATGGCCACTCAGAAATCCGACTGGTGGTTTGATTTCTTCCCGGCATTTCGACCGATTTTGGCCGGAATGCCCGCAAAAGTTACCAATAGCGAGGTTGCTTTTATTATTCGCAAACTCGGTCTCAAACCGGGGATGAGCTTTCTCGATTGCCCTTGCGGTATTGGACGGATCTCCATTCCGCTTGCCAAGAAAAGGAATAAAGGTAACCGGAGTGGATATTATTGGGGAATATCTCGATGAACTGGAGGTAAAATCGAAGCGGTTAAAACTCCCAGTAAACATTAGAGAATGTGATATGCGCCGCATAGATTTTCAAAACGAATTCGATGCCGCCGGTAACATATCGACATCATTTGGATATTTCGCGCGTGAATCCGATAATATGCTGGTGATGAGAAAGCTTTATAAGGCGCTCAAGCCGGGAGGCAAGAGCGCTGATTCATACGATTAACCGCGACTGGATAATCAAGAATTTCGTTCCCCGAGACTGGATAGAAGTGGAAAATATCAGGGTATTTCAAAGCCGTGAAATCGATTATAAGACCATCAACTCATATTTCCCAGTTGGCAGTTTTTAAAAGATGGCAAAGAACGTGAGATTACGATTACGGTTGAGGATTTACTCATTATCATGAGCTTTATAATATGATGATCACTGCTGGATTCAAAAATATTCAAGGTTATGGTTCAACTAAAGATGACCCAATTGGGTCAAATAACAGGATGATGTTTGTAATCGGGGAGAAAGGCTAATCCCCAATTGCAGCATTATTTTCAGTTATTGCTAACTGCAGGAAAACAGGATGAGAAAAATGAATACAAAATCGAAAGACTGGTGGATTGATTTCTTCCCGGCATTTCGGCCTCTTTTCGGAATAATTCCGGGAGAGCTACTAATCGCGAAGTCTGCTTATATCATTCGTAAGCTCGGTCTCAAGCCAGGCAATGAGTTTCCTCGATTGCCCTTGTGGTATTGGACGGATTTCCATTCCGCTGGCTAGGAAAGGGTATAAAGGTTACAGGAGTGGATATCACAGGCCAGTATCTCGCTGAGTTGGACTCAAAAAAGTAAAAAGCATAAAACTTCCGATTACGACCATTCAGGCCGATATGCGATCCGATCAATTTCGATTCCCAATTCGAAGCCGCCGGTAATATCTGGACCTCATTTGGATATTTCGAGAAGGAATCGGATAATCAAACGGTACTTAACAACTTTATAAGGCGCTAAAGCCTGGCGGCAAATTGCTGCTGCATCTTCATGAATCGCGATTGGGTGGTTAAAAATTTCACGCCATGCGATATGATTGAACTCAAAAACAATACGTACTCGGCTCAAGGTCAGGCATAACAC
>CAWDFP010000003.1:0-4314 GCA_963801605.1 uncultured candidate division Zixibacteria bacterium | reverse complement strand
AGGCCGTCCCCATGCCTTAATGCCCCTTCAGCGGTTTGCAATGCATGTTGATCCAGTATGCTTCGATTGACAGGAATGGCGTTTACATGCCTGAGAAACGCTCCTATGAAGAAGTTTTTAAACAATTCCTTTTTGGCTAAATAATGAAGCTCGCGATTGACACAACTGCCAATAAACGGAAGATCCCCGGCACTCACATGATTGGCTGCGATAATCACTGCCCCTGTCGGGGGAACATTCTCGACGCCTTCGATCTTTAGCTTACAAAAACAGCGCAGATAAATGCGAAGTATCAACCAACAGGCTTTATATATTAGTTTCATTGCTTGATGTAAGCCGCTCGCGGGCAAGTTGATAGACTCGCTCGATCTGCTCGGGAATAGAGAGGCCGGAGGTATCAAGTTCCACAGCCTCCGGGTCTTTTCTCAGCGGCGAGATTGCCCGCCCGCTATCCAATAGATCTCGCGTTGACAGGGCTTTCATCTGTTCCTCTACCGAGCTTTTTAAACCCATATCCTCAATCTGTCGGCATCGTCTTGATGCTCTAGTGGCAAGATCGGCGATAAGATATATTTTCAGATTAGCATCGGGAAAAACAACCGTGGCGATATCTCTTCCTTCAGCGACTACATTCCCCTTTAGCGCAAATTTCCTTTGCAGCGCCACCATCTTCTCCCTGACCCCCTTATACGACGAGACCAACGAGACATTGGCATCTACAAGCGGCGTGCGTATGGCCGCGGTGACCTCTCGTCCATCAACATAAACCTTATTGCCAAATTCTTGATTGGGTACCAGATCGATTTCAAGAGAGCCCGCCAGCCGCCCGACCTCATCGATATCTCGTAAATCAATTTTGCGCTCTAATGCGGCCAATGTTACACACCGATACATGGCCCCGGTATCAAGATAAGTGAAACCCAACTTTTCAGCCAATAATCTGGCAGTTGTGCTTTTGCCTGAACCCGCCGGGCCGTCGATGGCGATCACTTTGAATTTACTCACAATCCCACCAAACCCTTTAGCGATTTCACCTCTTCATCAGTAAGAAGCCTGTATTTCCCTTCTTTAAGATCTCCCAGATGTAGATTTCCAAATGAGAGTCGCTTCAAGGCAATGACCTCATGTTTCACTGCCTGACACATCAATCTTACCTGACGCTTTTTCCCCTCGTGGATCGTAATCTCAAAGCGGCTAAAATCTTGTCCCTGCGATGTAATCTTTACATTAGCCGGCGCCGTTATCCCGCCCTCGATAGCAACTCCCTTTTCGAGCCGTTCTGCTTCTTCCGCAGTAAGATACCCTTCGCATTTCACTCTGTAGGTTTTATCGATCTTAAAACGCGGATGAGTTAACCGAAACGCCAATTCGCCTTCATTTGTCAGCAGAAGAAGTCCGGAGGAGTTAAGATCGAGCCGTCCCACAGGCTTTACCACATTGCGAAATTTGCCCACCAATCCCATAACTGTCGGTCTCCCGAACTCATCCATCCGGGTCACAAGATATGATATTGGTTTGTGGAGCATTATATATACAAAATCATCGGAGACCTTCGCCGGTTTGCCATCGACGGAAACAATATCGTTTGCCTCATCGACCTGGGTGCCAAGATTAGTTACAACCTGACCGTTGATAGACACATGCCCCTCTTCAATGAGCGTGTCCGCGTGCCTGCGCGAGGCTATACCAGCTTTAGCGAGAAATTTATTCAGCCTCATCGGCGCTTTTTGGTTCTTCCGGGGGTCTGATAAGAGTAATTGCCCTGGGAGATTCAACTTCCGGAGCAGTAACTTCGGGAAGCAAGGTAAGATCTGAGATTCCGAAAAACTCAAGGAAATCCTGCGTGGTTTTATAAAGCAGGGGTCGTCCCGGCGCATCCGATTTGCCCGATACTTCAATCAAACCACGCTCGAGAAGCGTTCTGATAACTCCGTCAGATTCTATTCCGCGAATCTTCTCGATCTCCGATTTCACAATCGGCTGCCTGTAAGCGATAATGGCAAGCACTTCGAGCGCCGCCCTTGACAATCTGGCCGGTCTTGGAATTTCTGCCAGCCGGCTGATATACTTATCGTATTCGGGCAGAGAATAAAGCCTGTAACTGTCTCCAAATCTTTCGATTCTAAAGGATCGGCCCCATTCCAGATAGCTAAAATTCAACCTGTCGATAATTAGCGGTATTTGACGTTTATCGCGGCCGATAAGACGAGCCAGTTGGGCATCGGTAAGGGGAGCGGGCGAGGCGAATAAAAGCGCCTCAACTGCAGTGTCGGTTTTTGGATCTATCTTATCTAAAACGCGCGATTCAGTTGCTTCAATCTTTATTGATTCTTCTATATTGCCGTCCAAAACTGCTCCTATTTCAATAACGACATTTTGCCGTTAAGCTTTTTCTGGCCAAAATCTAACACATAGAAAAGGACCCCGCTGGCAAGATCGGCCGGGGCTTGCCATGTAACATTATTAAGTCCCTCATGGGATACACCATCGCGAGCCATTATCGCTCTTCCCATGATATCATAAATTCGAATGGCATACGACGATGAGGCCGGGGCATTAAATGAAATGGACACTGCTCCGTTAAAGGGGTTGGGATAAACGCTATCCAGGGAGTATTGATTTATAGGTGAATCCTCGTCGTCCACAGCGGTGCTTAGAGTATCCGTGAGATAAGCACGATATTGATAAGTTGAATAATCCTCTTTAGGGCGACTTTCAAAGAGCCAGACCGGCATTAAAACAACTTTATCTCCCCTGCTGAAGTTGTCCACCGAAAATATTCCGGGAATTCCTATATTGACATCATGGATGCTGTACTGCGCAGGCATCCCCGGCTTAATTATCGCCAAGCAGACAGCCTGCTGGTCGGTGGTGGCGTTATAGTATTCGATAAACAGGGTACTTTTACCTTCATCATTTCTCTCAAATACAATATATGAAGATGACATATTTTCCAAAGGCACGGGAGCCTGAGCCCAATCCACGGGGTAACCGGTGTGCAAGCGCGCCTGGAATACTGAACTATTGAAATAAGCGCCCTCGCGATAGAAATTATTGCCCTGATTACTTCCGATAAAATAATTCCAAATAACATGCAGGCAATATTCCGTATTGATATTTAGGCCCGCATCTTGAAACGTATATGCAATAGCACTAATCGAATAATCAAAATGGGCGAATTTTTCCCAACAAGCTATAATTAAGTCGCTCCCAAAGCGTTCGTCGATAAATTCGGGAAATAACCAGGCGCCATAGGTAAACTGTCCATAGGTGCGATACAGAGAGTGATGCGGATTTGAAAGGTATGCCGGTAAGCTGTAATAAACATCGTTAACGTCGGTGAAAACCCGTTCCTCTGCCCAATTGGCGCAGGATTCGAACCACCAAAATGTATAATCAGTGGAAAAAACACGGTAGGCAAATTCGATTGCATGAAAAAATTCATGAGCTATAGAGGCCTTTAGAAATGGATAGGGATTATCGCCATACCGGGATGGATAACGCATATCATGCCCAAGTTGAATAAACGACGTATACGCGGGACGCCCGGGATATTGGAAAGACGGGTCTTCCGGAGTGGTCAAACCGACATTATCAGTAAGATAAATATCATAACGATAATCGCCGCCCTGCTGAGCCATCGGATGGAGGAGGATCAAATCCTAATCCCAAAACCAAAGAATCATAGGCCGATTCAAAATACTCCGCAGTGCGATTGACATAATCGGGTATTCCATCGGCGGGATTAATATCTTCATTGGGATGATAAACTGCGAAACTGCCTGTTGTATCGAAATGAATGATAAATCGGGAATCAGGCGTAACCCAATTACATCGTGTATATGGCCTGCCGGTCTGGGTAAGGCTTTGCTCGCCCCCCGTGGCATTGAGTCCCTCGATTAGATCGGCAGTATTACAAGCCCAGGTCTGTCCAACCGGTAGAAGCAATAAAGCGACAACTAAGCAGAGACGTTTCACATGCTCTCCGCGACTACAATGGAATGAGCCACTTCTTTGAATAGCCTGATCGGAGAAAAACAAGTAGCCTGTTCAACCCTTAAAATTCCGGATTTTATTAACTCCAATATTGCAATGAACGTAACAACCATCACAATTTTTCTTTGATCGTCACAAAATAGCTCTCCAAACTCCAGCGAGCTTCGGAATTCCAACAGCGAATAAATATGGATCTTACGCATCTCAACCGTAATTTCCTGGGGACGAATCTCGTAAAGCGTCTCTGGCGGAATACGGCGAAGCAGATCGCCGAACGCAATCATGAGACTGGCTACTCAACCCTTACAAGCTCAGGTT
>CAWDFP010000002.1:0-81147 GCA_963801605.1 uncultured candidate division Zixibacteria bacterium | reverse complement strand
GGTGTCTAATTTCCCACCGACAAACTTGCCCCCCGGAATAATCTCTGATTCCAGCCCCAGCGCGGCCGGGTTATCGCCATCCTGAAAAGCTACGCAGGCTTTGTAAACGCCCCTATGAAAGGTCCCGTAAAATTTCCGGCCCTTTATTGTAGGCAGGCTCGCCTCAAGTTTGCTGAAAGTATCTTTAATTTTATCCATGCTCTCGGCAGTGATAAACATCACCTTAACTTCTTTTAGAATCGCTTCTTTCATTTCATATCACCTTGCCATCTCCCCGAAACTCACAACTCACCATTATCTTAATATCCCCTTCTCCGTAATTATTCCCGTCACCAGATTATGCGGCGTGACATCGAACGCCGGATTATATACAGGCGCGCCGCCGGGTGCGATGATCTGCTTGCCAACAGCTCGAATCTCGTCCGCAGAACGGTTTTCGATAACAATGCAATCGCCGTCAGGGCAGTTGGGATCGAACGTCGATGATGGCGCCGCGGCATAAAATGGAATCTTATGATAATGCGCCAGAACCGCCAGGCTGTAAGTACCGATCTTGTTAGCGAAATCGAGATTGGCTGCTACCCGGTCTGCGCCGGTGATGACGATATCGACTTTCCCCTGCGCCATCAGATAGCCCGCCATGCTGTCGGATATCAATGTATACGGCACTCCGGCCTTGGATAGCTCCCAGGCGGTCAACCGCGCCCCCTGCAAAATCGGTCGGGTTTCATCAACCCAAACCTCGATATGCTTGCCGGAAAAATGAGCGGTGTAAATAACACCCAACGCCGTTCCGATACCGCCCGTGGCCAGCGCGCCGGCATTACAATGGGTGAGAACGCGGCAACTCTCCGGCAGTATTGTGGCGCCGATCTCTCCTATTCGAGCGCACATCTCGGCGTCCTCTTGATGAATCTTGATCGCCTCTTTTATCAGCCGTTCGCGAAGATCGGAATTCCCCTGGCATTGAATTCTGATTGCGTTCATGCGATCGATTGCCCAGGCAAGATTGACCGCTGTAGGACGGGTGCTTTTAAGAAGATTGCAGGCGGCGATAAAAGCCTGTTCATTTTTCAAATCGGATACCAAACATAATCCATAGGCGGCCACCACTCCAATTAATGGCGCGCCGCGTACCGAGAGATTGCCAATCGATTCTCCGACATCATCCACAGAACGTAGCTGACAATAGACTTCCTTTTCGGGCAAGAGGCGCTGATCAAGGATGATAAGCGCGCCGTCATCCCATTTGACGGGCGAGAAACCGAGTTTGCTTTGGATATTGTTAGCCATGCTATTTTATACCTATTGCGTCGGATTTAGCACTGCCAAAGTCCGATGCATATAGATAAGTCGAAAGGCAATTTGAATCAAGATAGATTATCGAATTTATCTTCTGAACAACGCCGCAAACAAGATCGAACGTTTTATTTCCTGGCCCCCGATTTTAAGAACGTCCCTAACTGCAATTCTTCGAATGCCTGCCGAAGCTCCTCTTGAGTATTCATCACGATAGGGCCATACCAGGCTACCGGCTCCTTTAGTGGTTTGCCGGATATCAACAAGAATCGGATTCCATCTATCACCGGCCTGAACCGTAATTTCATCACCGCAATCGAATAATACCAGCGAACGGTTATCGGCCTCAATCGGCGGCGACGTATCCCACCATCCGGTACCCTCGGATGGCACTGTCAGAGGCCCCGAGGCGTTGCAAAACTTGCCTGTGCCATGAATCACGTAAGCAAAGGCGTGACGAGATGACTCAACCGGTATGGTCTTCCTGATTCCGGCCGGCACTGCGATATCGAGGTAAATCGGTCCGGCAGCGATACCCTCGACAGGGCCCGCAGTGCCCCGATAATCGCCGCATACAACGCGAACTTTGGCGCCATCGCTGTCAGTTATCAGAGGAATATTTGCTGCCTTCACTTCCTGATAACGTGGCGCGGTCATTTTTAATTTCGACGGCAGGTTCGCCCAGAGTTGGAAACCATGCATTTTGCCTTCTAAGTCGCCCTTTGGCATTTCCTGATGAATGATGCCGCTTCCAGCGGTCATCCATTGGACATCACCCCGCCCAATGGTACCGCTGTTGCCCATGCTGTCACCATGCTCGACTGTACCCTCCAGCATATATGTAATGGTTTCGATTCCGCGATGGGGATGCCAGGGGAAACCGGCCAGATAATTTTCAGGTAGATCGTTGCGGAAATCGTCAAGAAGAAGAAACGGATCAAAATCGGAGGTGTTACCGAAACCAAAGGCGCGCCGCAAATGCACCCCGGCGCCCTCTATAGTCGGTTTGGCTTTGACAAGCCGTTTGATTGGTCGAATTGACATTTGATTCCTCCCCTTTTCGAAATCTGCCCGGCGGTAAGAAAGCACCCTTTTGCCGGAAATAATTATGCTTTTTGAGTTCGAAATCTAACGAATAATATATGCGTTTGTAATCAAGTGATGTCAAGTAATAAGTAGGCTATCGATATTCCTCAAAATGAAAAAAGCCCCTCTTATACGATACTATACAAGAGCGATTTAAAGACTCGCCATTGGGGATATATACATAATATATCATATCAAAAAAAACCGGATAACTTGCGTTACCCGGTTAATCTAAGTGGAGATGGCGGGAGTCGAACCCGCGACCTCTTGAATGCCATTCAAGCGTTCTCCCAACTGAACTACATCCCCAATTTATCTTCACTCCTAAAATAGGAATTGATGACTGGTACTATCAAAGAACGATGGCCGCCAAAACTTTGCCGCCTTATTAACACGATTCCGTCGAGAGTAACCCCGCCGGAATCGAAAAACCACGAGAATATACTTTGGATCAACTTTAAGTCAAGTCAATTCTTTAGAGTATGATGGTCCGCTTACAGCGACAGAAATCCTAACACCGTCATTGACATTCGCGGCAAAGACCGTAGAACTCCAGCCGGTAATCGATAACCTTCATTTTTTTGCCATCGACCTGCACGCCCGCTGTCGTCACCGCCAGTGGCTCGTCGACATCCATGACCTTGCAACAATTACTGCAGGTAAAGTGCTGATGGTTCTCAGCCCTGGCATCGAACCGCGAAAAGCACTTGCCGTAATTCAGTTCACGGACAAATCCCAGTTCCTGCAAAAGCTTCAGGCAGCGATAGACTGTACCGAATGAAATGTGCGGTAGTCTTTTCCTGACCATCTGATAGATCTCATCGGCTTTAGGGTGCTCTTTGGTACGCGACAATTCCTCAAGCACAATGGCTCTCTGACGAGTCATCCTATAACCTTGTTGCTTGATCTTTTGATTAAGTACTTTAGTTGTGCCTTTCATAACTCCACCACCCTTCAAAAATATCGTCTCCAGCACGCTCCATTATAAAAGATTGTGAAAAAAATGTCAAGCTAAAAATGATAAAAATTGCTAATTTTATTGAGATTATCTCCCAACATCAATAATAAAATTTATAACTGATTACTATACAATAAGTTAAATATGGATAACAATTATCGAAGCCAATTGAAACTTGCCCCGGCCCGGCTGGCTAATTCCAGCCAACTGTTTGGGAATAGGCCTAATTGCACTGTTCCGAAAAGCGCGATGAGAATCGCTACCATCAGCGTTGTTGAAAGATTGTATTCCGTTTTTGGTTCGCTTTCAGGTCTCATGAACATAGTAACTACCACACCCAAATAATACCATACTGATATCAAACTATTAAGCACTCCGATTACCACCAGCCAGATATAGCCGGAATTTACCGCGGCCATAAAGATTCTATATTTTCCCATGAAGCCGGCAGTCGCAGGTATTCCCGCCAGCGAAAGCATAAAAATCGTCATGGCGATTCCCGCAAACGGGTATTTGATTCCGAACCCGGAGTAATCTTTTATATTTTCGAGCTTCTCCCCTTTTCCGGAGAATAGCACAATAACTGCGAATGCGCCGATATTCATGATCGTATAGGCAAGAAGATAAAATACTCCCGCGGATAATCCCGTCTCTCCTCCGACCGTTAAGGCAATCATGACATATCCCGCGTGGGCAATCGATGAATACGCCAGCATACGTTTGATATTCTTTTGGGAAATCGCGAGAATGTTGCCCCAGGTCATCGTAATCACGGCCAAAACCCAGAGGACTGTCGTAAAATTATCGGAGATAACCGGCGCAAATAATGCGAAAATTCTAAATAGCGCCGCAAATGCCGCCGCCTTGGGGCCGGCCGACATAAAGGCCGTAACCGGTGCTACCGAACCCTCGTAAACATCAGGAACCCACATGTGGAATGGCGCCAGGGCGGCCTTAAAGCCCAATCCAATCAGGATCAGCGCCAGTCCGGCGCTCGAAAGCACCTGGCTATAGTTGGCGCCGAAATTAAGGCGTTTGGAAATTTCGATCAAATTGGTTGTCCCGTAAGCGCCAAACATTAAAGCGATACCGTAGAGTAAAAAGCCCGAGGCAAAGGCGCCCATCAGGAAATATTTCATTGAGGCTTCGCGCGAACGCGGCCTGGTACGGTCTATTCCCGCCAGGACATAGAGCGGTATACTCATAACCTCGAGACCCAGAAAGATCGTTATGAGATCGGTTGATGACGCCATTACCATCATTCCGAAGGTGGAGATGAAAATAAGCAGATAGTATTCGCCGATCCCTTTCATCTCCCGTTTTACGTAGGTAGACGAAACGAAAATTGTAAGCAGAGTCCCCAGACAGAAAATAATCCGGAAATAGAAACTGATATAATCATTTACAACGAAATTGCCGAAACCGAAATTCATCGACTGGAAATTGCCGAATGTGAATAACAGGGCCGCCATGACGCCGACAAAACTGATCGCGGTTAAAATCGCGTTGCGTCCCTTTTTAATGAAAAGATCGACGACCAAAAGCGTAAATGCCGTGAGCAAAATTGCAATTTCAGGTGATACTATTTTCCAGTCGTAACCCATTCAATTTCACCCTTTTTGATTTTATCGATATCGGGACTATTGGCCGCTTGCGCAGGAGGCTCTATGGGCTGCAGCATCGTCTCTCGATTGGCCGGCGCAACCCTGCTGATAAGATGTTTTACAGTCGGCTCGATTTTGGATAGAAAGGTTTGAGGATAGATTCCAATCCAGAATATCATGATAATCAGCGGAATGGCAATCAACTTTTCACGCCAGTTTATATCCTTAAGCCCGCGATTTTCATCTTTATCGAGAGCGCCGTAGAATACTCGTTGCACCATCCAGAGCATATAAACCGCCGCCAGAACAATACCGAAAGTCGCGATTACGGCGTAAGTCATATTAGTCTTGAATGTCCCCAGGAGGATTAAAAATTCGCCTACGAAACCATTGGTACCCGGAAGGCCAATCGACGCCAGCGTAACGATTAAAAAGATCGTTGTGAATACCGGCATGATATGCGCTATGCCGCCAAAATCGGCTATCAGCCGGGTGTGTCGTCGCTCATAGATCATACCAACCAAAAGAAATAGTGCGCCCGTGGTTATGCCGTGGTTTATCATCTGAATAATCGAACCGCTTACTCCCTGCGATGTAAGGGCGAACATCCCCAGCATTACAAATCCCAGGTGGGCTACCGAGGAGTAGGCTACCAGTGATTTGACATCCTTTTGCACCATAGCCACAAAGGCGCCGTAAATAATGCCAATCAAAGCTAAAATAGATATTATCGGTGTAAACTGGGCGGTGGCGTAAGGGAAAAGCGGTATGCAGAAACGCAGGAATCCGTAAGTCCCCATTTTTAGAAGCACACCGGCTAAAATGATTGAGCCTGCGGTCGGCGCCTCCACGTGGGCATCGGGAAGCCAGGTGTGGAATGGAAATAGCGGTACCTTAATGGCAAATGCTATGGCAAAGACCAGAAATAGCCAAATTTGCATTCCCGCCGGCACCTGAAGATTGAGGATAGCCAGTAGATCGGTAGTGCGCCCCCCCGGCTCAGGTGATGTCATCAGGTAAAGCTTAATTACTCCAATCAGCATCAAAAGCGAGCCGAACATCGTAAAGAGTACAAACTTAATTGCCGCATATATTTTTCGCGGGCCGCCCCAAATTCCGATCAGGAAATACATCGGGAATAGCATCGTTTCCCAGAATAGGTAGAAAAGAAATAGATCGGTGGCGCAGAAAACGCCAAGCATCCCGGTTTCCAGCATCAGCATCGAGATAAAAAAGCCCTTTACTTTATCATGGATAGCGTTCCAGGCCGAGGCGATAGCAATGGCGCTCAAAAACGGTGTCAGGACAACCAGAAGAATCGAAATACCATCAACACCGAGACTAAATGTAATCCCCATCGATTTTATCCATGGCATGGGGCCGTCGCGGAATTGCATTCCGACATTGTTGCCGTCAAAATGCGTAAATAGGATTACAGTCAGGATAAAATCGGCAATCGTAAAAATAAGCGCGGTCCACTTGATAGCGTTGATTTGATTCTTATTTATGAAAAGCAAAAACAGCACGCCCAGAAGGGGTAGAAAAACTATCCAGGAAAGAAGCGGCATAGATTACTTCTCCTGCGCCTGAAGCATCATGGCCATCCTGCCAGGCTTCCTGATTACGGTGTTGGCCAAAATATCAATCATTCGCCAGACGCTATATGGCATCCAGCGGCTGAACCTGTAAACCTGCAGCAAAGCCAGGCCCTTATTCATGAACCTGGTGACTTTTTTGATTTCGAATTTATTCTTCGCGAATAAACTACCGAGATTATTTTCATCAAACGAATGCAAGTGGGCATTGATGGGAGTAAGTTGATTGCAATGAATACAAAGGTAATAAATAATATTCTCTTTATAAGGTACCGAAATGAACGCCTGAGCGCCATCTTTGAGAACGCTTCGCAATTCTGCCGCTGCCTGGTCAAGGAATTCCAGATGCTCATAGACATCGTTCGATGTGGCAGCGTTAAATGAGCCTAGCTTGAACGGCAGATGATATAAATCAGCTACAATATAACCGCCGTCCTTTTGGGAATCGAATCTATCTCGAATTCCAGCGAGATTTTTCTTTGAGAGATCAACTGCGCAAACAAAAATACCCTTCGGTAGAAGCGCCTGGCTTACCCAACCGCCTCCCGAACCGGCATCGAGTAAGGCCTCTCCCCTTTTAAGCTTCATGGCACGCCTTAACAGCTCGATCCGACGGTGTTCTTCCTCGCGAACAGTAGGGTTTTCCACCGAGAAATAATCAAACGCCTCGCCGTCGCAACGGTAGTGTTCGATATGATTTTGAAGATGCTTTTCCATAGAGCCGGAATCCCTGCCCATTACCTTAAAATGATAAATCCTATTAAGAGAATTACACCGATCACAAAAAACAGAGCATAGTTACGCACCAGGCCGGTCTGGATAAAACGGAATTTCGATGAAAACCATCCAATGAAACCGGCAATGCCGTTGGCCAGGCCATCGATAATGCGAACATCGGTAATTTTCCAGAAAAATAGCGCCAGCGAAATCAATGGCTGGACTATAACCATATTGTAGAATTCATCGATGTAATATTTATTCAGAACCGTATTGTATAAACCGTTAAACCTCATCGCGAGCTTCTTGGGCTTGTCCGGATTAGCTATATAGAAACTGTATGCTACCCAGATTCCAATTGCGGCGGCAATGACTGATGCCAATAGAAGCAAATACTCTGTTGAGTGGCCTGACGAAATCGTCTCCGTAATTTTAATATGCTCACCGGCAAAAACAGGCTCCAAAAACTTCTCGAACCAATTACCGCCGCCCAGAGCTTTTGGCAAACCGATATACCCGCCAATAAAAGCTAATACCGCCAAAATAATAAGCGGCGTTGTCATTACTCTCGGCGACTCATGGGCATGCTTTTCAACATCCGGGTCCATCCGGGATTGCCCATAAAATGTCAGGAAAATCAAGCGGAACATATAAAATGCCGTCAGGATGGCCGTTAGCATCGCCACTACCCAGAGGATCGGGCTTCCCTGAGGCGATGTAAAGGTTTTGAATAAGATTTCGTCTTTTGAGAAAAAGCCCGAAAAGAAAGGAACACCCGAAATCGCCAGAGTTCCTATAAACATGGTGGCAAAGGTAACCGGCATATATTTTCGAAGCCCGCCCATCTTCTGCATATTAAGCTCGCCCGCCAGGGCGTGCATGACCGAGCCTGCGCCCATGAAAAGCAATGCCTTGAAGAAAGCGTGTGTCATCAGATGAAATATTCCGGAGGCAAATGCGCCGACGCCGCACGCTAAGAACATATATCCGAGCTGGCTGATAGTAGAATAAGCCAAAACCCTTTTGATATCGTTTTGAACCATACCGATAGTAGCCGCAAACAAAGCCGTGGCGGCGCCGATAATAGCAACCACCATCATAGAGACGGGAGCCAGCATATAGAGCGCCGAAAGACGGCAAACCATGTAAACGCCCGCCGTGACCATAGTAGCGGCATGGATTAAAGCGGAAACAGGTGTTGGGCCTTCCATAGCGTCGGGAAGCCAGACATAAAGAGGAATCTGAGCTGATTTGCCGGTAGCTCCCAGGAAAAGGAGGAGCGTAATAGCTGTTACGATACCGGTGCCGGCAAGTATTTGCGGAGCCATTAGAGTAATTTCGTGTAAATTAACGGTCGGGTGCCCGGCAGTATAGAATGTCCAGAAAATTAACATTATACCGAGCGAAAAACCGAAATCTCCGATTCGATTTACGATAAATGCTTTCTTGCCGGCATCGGACGCCGACTTTTTCTCGAACCAGAAGCCGATCAGCAGGTAGCTGCACAGGCCAACTCCCTCCCATCCGAGATAAAGCAGGATGAGATTATTGGCCATTATCAAGACAAGCATCGAGAAAGTAAATAGGTTGAGGAATGCAAAATAGCGCGATACTCCGCCATCCTTGTGCATGTACCCCATCGAATAAACATGAATCAGGAAACCTACCCCGGATACGACCAGCATCATTACAGCGGTCAGCGGGTCGTAGAGGAATGAAATCGAACTGGTAAACGATCCGGAAGCGATCCAGGTAAACCAGGTGGATTGAATTACTCGAGCTTCAGGCGGTAAACTAACCAGAAGAAAGAAGGCCCAGGTCGAAAGCAGGAACGAAATAAAAACGCTTAACGAACCAATCCAACCGACAGCTTTTTCAGGAAGCTTTTTATTGAAAAGGCCATTTATGATAAATCCCAAAAGCGGAAAAAGCGGCACCAGCCGCACAATATATTCGAGATCTAGAGCGATAGCGTTATTCAATTCTCACCATTTCATTATGTCGACTTCATCGACGTTAACCGAATCTTTCAGGCGATAAATCGAGATGATGATTGCCAACCCGACGGCGGCCTCGGCGGCCGCGACAGTCATAACCAGAAAAACCATTACCTGTCCGGAGGCGATAGCGCTGCCAACGTAATCCGCGGCCTTTTCAGTGGGGACATTCTGCAAAAGCCGCGAGATAATTTGTTTCATATTACTCGAAAATGCGATGATAGCCAGGTTAACCGCGTTGAGCATTAGTTCGATACCCATAAAAATAACAATGGCGTTTCGCGATTTCAAGACGCCCCATACTCCGATGCTGAAAAGGATGGCCGAGAGAACAATATAATATCCCAGAGGAACCATCACTTCTCCTCGCTTTCTGATTCAGTGTGCCGTTTGGCGATAACAACCGCACCGATGATTGCCGCTAAAAGCAGTATCGAGGTTACCTCGAACGGGTAAGCATATTTCGTAAAAAGCACTCTGGCGACCCATTGGGCGCTGTTGTAATCGATTGCCTGAGCAATGGAATCGGCAGGAGCTACAGGTATTTCAGATTGAATTACTGCTTTGGAGCTCGCCGCGAAATCTTTCATGGCCCAGTTGGAAATGAGAATCCCCTGCACCAGTATTATCGCCACCAGGATAAATCCCAGATATTTCTGGATTCTGTGGGGGTCATGGCCGTACTCATCGCGTCTTAAATTTAAGAGCATGATTACAAACAGGAACAGCACCATGATCGCGCCGGCATAGACTATCACCTGGAGCGCGGCTAAAAATATGGCGCCCAGCAATACAAAGAGCCCCGCCAGAGCGCACATCGTCAGGATTAGAAACAGCGCCGACGATACCGGACTTTTGACATTGACCACAACGATAGCGGCCGTAACAGCCACCGCCGCGAGAATAAAAAATATTATCTGGCTAACCATTCATCCTCTGATATCCAAATCATCCGCGTATTTGCATCGATCATAAAATGCCGGCCCTAATCCTCAATCGGAGGAGCAGGCGCCATAAACTGACGTCTCTCCTGCCGAACCAGCGGCTTGATGTCCCTGGCAACACGGAACTTCTCGATCTTATCGTAGTTTTCCAAAAGCATCTCTTTGGTCCAGATGAAATCATCGCGGTCGTATGAGGAGAATTCGAACTCCTGTCCTAAAAAGATGGCTTCCTCCGGACAAGCTTCCTCGCACATTCCGCAGAAGATACAGCGAAGCTCGTTGATCTCATAGATTTTGGCGTAACGAACGCCTTCCGGCGTTTCGGCCGGTTCCATGTAGATACAATCCGCCGGACACGCGGCAGCGCATAGTCCGCAGCAAACGCATCGCTCAGTCCCATTGGGATAACGAGTCAGATAATGCAGGCCGCGGTAACGAGCCTCGAATTTCGGTTTCACATCGGGATACTGTTCCGTAACCGGCTTTCTAAACAGATAACGAAACGTTATGGATAGTCCCTTGGGGATAGCCAGTATTACCGTCTTAAATGGATCCCACATTTTCATGATATTACTAACTCCTCATTACCACAATAAACGCTGTGATCAAAACATTAAGCAATCCCAGCGGAAAGAGGACCATCCATCCAAAGCGCATCAGTTGATCGTAACGGAGCCTGGGAAGAGTGCCGCGCACCCAGACATAGATGAAAAGAAATCCGATCACCTTTATTAAAAACCAGATTACCGGCGGCAAAAACGGGCCGTTCCAGCCGCCGAAAAATAGACTGGCGGCAATGGCGCTGACCGTAATCATATTGGCATACTCGCCCAGATAGAAAATACCAAACCTCATTCCCGAATATTCGGTATGATACCCGGCCACGAGTTCGGATTCAGCCTCCGGCAGATCGAACGGACTGCGGTTGGTTTCGGCTATCGCGGAGATGAAATATATGAAAAAGGCTACCGGCTGACGGAAAAAATACCAGTTAAATATCGAACCCGATTGCTGATGGACGATCTCATTTATCGAAAGCGTCTGGCTTAACATCAATACGCCGATTATACCCAGGCCAATCGAAACCTCATAGCTGATTAGCTGGGCGGTTGATCTGATCCCTCCAAGCAGAGAATATTTGGAATTGGACGACCATCCGGCCATGACCACTCCGTAAATTCCCAGCGATGAAACTGCCAGAATAAATAGAATACCGATTCCCAAATTAGAAACGATTAGTTCTACGGGATGTCCGGCAACATTAATTAAATTTCCAACCGGGATGACCGCAAATGCAGTTATGGCGGCGACAAAGGAGAGAATCGGCGCTAAGATATAGAGAAAGCGGTTGGCGGTCGACGGTTCAATCTCTTCCTTGAAAAGCAGCTTGATGGCGTCGGCAATTGGCTGCAGTAAGCCAAATGGTCCGGTACGATTCGGACCAATGCGATTTTGAATATGAGCCACCACCTTGCGTTCAAAATAAGTCGTATAGGCGATGGCCGTCATAAGACCGGCGAATATTACGATCACCTTTACAACGATAAATATGGCCGCAAGGAGCATCAGATTTTCCTCAAGGAAACGAATGTAACCGGCATATCTTTTTTCATGAGCTTGTTAACCGGATTTTTGGAGAATGAATTTATTATTAGAATCTCTCCCTGATTAACATGCTCGCTGATATTAATGGGAATATTCAGTGCGAAGCCATCGGAGGCAATTCGTACTACCTGGCCTTCATCGCAACCCTCTTTGGCGGCATCGAGTGGATGCACTATGGCATACTGGTCGCCCGAAATCCTCATCAGGTTTTCGGATTTTTCGGTGAGCCACCCGTTGTGATGAACCGATGGCGCCCATTGCATAATATAGGGATGTTCGGTAGTCGGCTGGGGAATAGATAATGCCGCTTTCGTCTCCGGAATATAGCCGTCCTGGCTAATAAACGGGAATACCAGTCCCTGGGGCGGAATCGAAATTAAATTTTCCATGCCGTTTAATTTTGTCGAGATATCTTCCCGAATCTGTCTGTCGGAATACCAAACATGCCCCAAATCCATAATGCTTGATAGCTCGCTGATTATACCCCAGGCAGGCTTAACTTCGGATTTAGGAGCCTCGGCCATAGGGTTAAACAATTGAATACGGCCCTCGATATTAACGAAAGTCCCCCCATAATCAGGCAGCATCGCTTGAGGAAAAACCACGCTCGCCAGAGCGGCCGTAGCATGGATAAAAGGCGCTGAAACAACCAAAAGCTCAAGCTTCTTCAAGATTTCCTGAACATATTTGCGATCCGGATACTCATCTACGGGATTAGCCCCGAAAACGAACAGAGTCTTAATCTCACCGGCGTCGATTCGTTCCAGAATTTTGCCGAATGAATGCTCCGGCTCTCCGAATAGTCCGAAATGCGAGACGCCGATAAAATTCCCCTGGGACGGTAGAATCGATAGCTTACCGCCGGAAACCTTTTTGAGTTTCAAGAGAGCGGCCAGGAAACGAGTTCGGTCGGGATGACTAAAAAAGCCGCGGCCGGTAACGATATGAATACCTTTTGAACTCTTGATAAGATCAGCTAACTCAGAAAGGCCGTCGACACTCAACCTGGGATTACCCGAAATACTGTTCCCTGTAAGCTTCGAGGCAATTAGCTCCAGCGCCTCCGGTTCAAGGCCAAACGGAATTCTGATATTGGTAACCGGGAAATTTCCCAAACGCTTATCGTATGAACCCAGGAACATCGCCATCGTCCCGTTTTGGGAGATGCCCTTCTTGATTCGAAGAGCGGCCACCGGCTGTTCGACCGCGGGATCGCATCCTACAAACAGAAACAGCGGTTCCTTTTCAAGCTCCTGAAGCGTGCCGGAAAGACCCACCAAATCAATCTGTTCGGCTTCTAATGGCTGAATTGAGTCGGTCTGGAAATCGATAGCGTTGGTTTTGATGGCATCGTTAAAAAAGCGCCTGATGGCGTAAGCTTCCTCGTTCGAAAGATTAGCCGAGCCAACCGCCGCTACCTCGGACCCGCGATTTTCGGTAATGATTTTCCGGAGATGTTTGGCAACCACCATAGCGGCCTCGTCGAAACTGCATGGCTCCAGCGAGGCGCCCCTCTTTATTTGGGATATTAGAATCCTGTCCTCGGACCTGGAAATATCAAAGCTATAGCGGCCCCTATCGCACAGCCAACCCTGTTCAACCTCATCGTTGCGACGAGACATGTGCCGATAAACCTTACCGCCGGACCAGTCGATAGTCATATTGCATCCAACCGGGCAAAGATTGCAGACAGATGAGGCAGTGCTTTAAGAGCCAATCGCGAATCTTGTATTTGAACGAACGCGATAGCAACGCTCCCACCGGGCAATATTCGACAGTGTTGCCGGAAAATTCGTCGGCAAAGGCAACTTCATCCAAGGCGTTAATATTGGCAAATGCTCCCCGACGGAAAACGCCCAGGTCAGCCTCGCCCGCCAACTCCCGTACGATTCGAACGCATTTGTAACACATGATACAGCGGTTTCGGCAGATAAGTATTTCCGGGCCAAGCGGAATTTCATCGAATTTCTGATTGATATCCTCGATAAACCTGATTTTGTGTTCTCTATAGCGTCGAAGCTGCCGGACCGTAATCATAAGTTAAATTCTGAAGAGGACATTCGCCGCCTTTGTCGCAGGTTGGGCAATCGAGCGGATGATTTATCAGAAGGAACTCCAGAACTCCTTTTCTGGCTTTGATCACTCTCGGCGATGCAGTGTGCACCACCATCCCGGGAGCGACCGGAGTAGCGCAGGATGCAATCAGCTTTGGCGATTTCTCAACTTCAACCAGGCACATTCTGCATGCTCCCACGGAACGCAAACGATCATCATAGCAGAAAGTCGGTATAACTATACCCAGCTGTTTGGCCGCTTGAAGGATGAGAGTTCCCGGAGGTACCTCAACGCTTCTTCCGTCTATAGTTAATGTGATATTATCAGCCATATATTTTACTCAAACCTCGATGGACCGGTATCCGGCAAACAGCTTTTGTGAGTAATATGATATTCGTACTCACTGCGGAACTGCCTGATAGTTGAACGCACCGAAGGTACTGCCGCATCGCCCAACGGACAGATTGTATTTCCTTCGATATTATCGCAGGCATCTAATAGCGTCTCGAGATCCTCCATGGTGCCCTCGCCATGTTCGATTCGATGCAGAATTGCCAGCATCCAATAAGTACCTTGACGACAGGGTGTGCATTGCCCGCATGATTCATGTTGATAGAAATGAGCCAGATTGTAGGCGGTTCGCACAATACAAGTCGCTTCGTCTATCACTATCACGCCTGCCGATCCTAACATCGTTCCAGCCTCGGCTAACGATTCGAAATCCATGTGAACATCGATCTTATCCGCAGTCAGAACTGGCACTGAGGAACCGCCCGGAATGACAGCCTTAAGATTGCGTCCGTCCTTAATTCCACCGGCATGTTCATATATTAATTCTCTGAGCGAAACGCCCATCGGAAGCTCGTAATTTCCCGGCTTATTGACATGCCCCGACATGCAAAAAATCTTGCTGCCGGTCGATTTGGGCGTACCTATCGATGCAAACCACTGTGCCCCGCGATTAATGATATGGGGGACATTGGCCAGAGTCTCGATATTATTGATAATCGTTGGGCAGCCGTAAAGCCCGGCGATCGCAGGAAATGGTGGTTTGATTCTGGGATATCCCATGCCGCCTTCAAGCGATGTCAAAAGGGCCGTTTCCTCGCCGCAGATATACGCCCCGCCGCCGCGATGAACAACCACTTCGATATCTATACCTTTTCCGAAAATATTTTTGCCTAAGAATCCTTTAGCGCGGGCTTCTTCAATCGCACGGTTAAGCTGCGCCGCGGCGTAGGCAAATTCCCCTCTGATATATATAAATGCAATTTTGCAATTAATGGCATAGGCCGAAATCAGGACACCTTCGAGTATCAGGTGCGGCTCAAATTCCATGAGTTGACGATCTTTGAATGTCCCCGGCTCAGATTCATCGGCGTTGACTGTTAAGTAAACCGGTTTATTGACTCCTTTGGGTAAAAACGACCACTTGCGGCCGGTGGGAAATCCGGCGCCTCCCCGTCCGCGAAGGCCAGATTTGATTACTTCGTCAATCACTTCCTCTGGCTTCATCCCGGTGACAGCCTTTTCAAGCGCCTGATACCCTCCGTTTTGGATATAAGTATCAATTCGGTCCTGGCCGGGAAAATTAATATTTTTGAATAGTATCTTCTCGAACTCAGCCATGCTGTGCTTTTTTCCTAAGTTCATCCAGAATTTGATTGACGCGTTCGCGGGTCAGATTTTCATAATACGTTTCATTGATCTGCATCATGGGCGCAGTACCACAGGAACCCAGGCATTCCACTTCGGCCAGCGAAAATAATCCGTCTTCTGTTACTCCACCAATTCCGATGCCAAGCTTTTCCTTTAGCATCGCTGTTAACTCCTCCGCTCCGCGAAGTTGACAGGAAAGAGTTCGGCAAACCTGAATATGATATTTCCCGACGGGCTTATTGGGAAACAGAGTATAAAAACTGGCGGCTTGCTCAAAATCTATATAAGGGAGTTCCATTATTTCGGAGGCTTCTTTCAATGCCACGCGATCTAAATAACCAAATTGACGATGAACAGCATGCAGCACCATCAATATGGCAGAATTGCGCCGGGGATAAAGCCCCTTGAGCCGCTGAATCTCCTTTATCGATGAATCCGAAAGTTTTCCTGTCTTTTCCAACCTATAGCTCCCGATTACCTATCGATCTCTCCAAGCACGATATCGAGCGAACCGATACAGGCGATAACATCGGCTATCATTCGGCCTGCCACTAACTTGTTGAATGCCGATATATTAACAAATGACGGCGGCCTGAAATGCACCCTGTACGGTTTTTTCGAACCATCAGATACCAGGTAGCAGCCAATCTCTCCCTTGGGGGATTCAATCGCGAAATAAACATCGCCGACCGGCGGCAATATGCCGTGAACCACCAACTTGAAGTGGTGAATAAGCTGCTCCATCCCGGTCAGAACCTCGATTTTAGGCGGCGGCGTAACTTTGCCATTCTCCACGCGCACCGGTCCGCCGGGAAGACCGTCGATTGCCTGCCTGATAATGCGAAGCGACTGACGCATCTCCTCGAGCCTGACCAGATAACGGTCATAGCAATCGCCGTTTTTGCCGACCGCAATATCGAATTCGAATTTATCGTAATATGAATAAGGATTAGATTTGCGAATATCCCAGGCTAAGCCGCTTCCCCGAAGACTGGGGCCCGATAGGCCGGCATCGACAGCATCATCAGCGGAAATTACGCCCACACCAATCGTGCGATTGCGCCAGATCTTATTTTCAGTTAGCAGTCCTTCATATTCATCGATTTTAGCGGGCAATGTATCGAGAATATCCCGAACTCGTTCCTCGAATCCGGATGGTACATCCTGAGTGAGGCCGCCCAACCGGAAATATGAGGCCATCATGCGTACTCCGGACACAAACTCATACATTTGGGTGATTTTCTCGCGCTCCCTGAAAGCATAGAGAAGCATCGACATGGCCCCGATATCTATAGCATGTGTACCAACCCAAACCAGATGCGAATTTATCCGGGTAAGCTCGGTTAGAATGACTCGAATATATTCGGCTCTTGGCGGCACCTCGATTTCCATGAGCTTTTCCAGCGCGCCGATATAAACGAGATTGTTCGATAGCGGCGCCAGGTAGTCCATGCGGTCGGTCATGGTGAGGGCCTGGAGATAAGTCTTGTCCTCCATGTTCTTTTCGATACCGGTATGGAGATAGCCGATTACCGGCCTGGCCTCGACAACGGTTTCGCCGTCAAGCTCAAGCTCTATCCTCAGCACGCCGTGGGTGGCAGGATGCTGAGGGCCCATGTTGAGCATCATTGTTTCTCTGGCGGCCACTCGTCTCCTCTCCAGGGCGACTTCTTTCGAGTATCAACCTCGTCTTTATTATAACTGAAGTTGGGGACTTCGTAAGTTAACGGGAAATCCTTGCGCTGCGGATACCCGATCCAATTCTCATCCATTAGAATCCGAGTAAGATTGGGATGACCCGCAAACTTGAGTCCGAACATATCGAATACTTCCCGTTCCTGCCAGTTGGCGGTGCCCCATAGTGACGTAAGCGATGGAATCTCCTCGTTTTCGTCCACGCGGGTTTTAAGAATCAAACGATATTTATTTGCAATCGAGAAAAGGATATAGACAACTTCAAAACGTTTTTCTTTAATTCCCAGGTAATCCACCGCGGTAATGCAGGAGAGAAAGTTATATTTGAGATCGGGATCGGTTTTCAAGAAGCGGCAGATTTCAGGAATATCCTGAGGCTTCAGGACAACGTTCAGATCGCCTCTGTAAGTATATATCTCCAAAACTCTGTCGGAATATTCTTTTTTCAGCTTTTCTTCGGTAATAGACATCTTTAGTTTTCACTGCCGAGCTTATGATGCTCGATTTTGTCCATTAGCTTCAAAATTCCTTCGATCAATTGTTCCGGCCTGGGCGGACATCCCGGCACATAAACATCAACCGGCAGGATTCTATCGACGCCTTGCACGACCGCATAGTTGTTGAACACGCCGCCTGTGGAGGCGCAAGCGCCCATCGAAATTACATATTTGGGACTGGGCATTTGATCATATAGCTGCCTGATTACCGGCGCCATTCTGACCGACACTCGTCCAGCCACAATCATCAGGTCTGCCTGCCTTGGGGAGGAACGCATGACCTCCATTCCGAATCGCGCTAAATCGTAACGCGAGGCAAATGTTGACATCATCTCTATCGCGCAGCAGGCCAGGCCGAATCCCAACGGCCAGAGCGAGGAGCGCCGCGACCAGTTAACTGCCTTTTCGACCGTGGTCAGTAATATGCCGTCGGGTATATATTTTTCTATTCCCATTTCAAGGCTCCCTTTTTAATGATATAAAGGTAACCGAGAAGCAGAATCCCGACAAATATCAGCATTTCGACAAAGGCGAACATCTTAAGCTGACGTAAAATCAAAGCCCAGGGATATAGAAAAACAATCTCCAGATCGAATATGATAAAAAGAATTGCTATCATATAGAACTTGATGGGAAACTTGGCGCGAGCGTCCGTTTCCGGTATAATACCGCATTCATAAGGCGATAGTATTCGCCGCCCCTTTGTCTTGGGCGCCAATAGTTTAGGCAGATAGATCATAATCAGAACCACTGCCAGCGCGAAGAAAAACAGCAGAGCGATCGGGAAATATATTTCAAACATTTATTGCCTCAAGTCGCGTGATATTTTTCACAATTCCATTTCCGATTATAAGCTCCTCACAGAGCTTATCTACCAAATACTTCAGAGACTTAACCTCCACCGGAGGTTCGTAAATAATATCCGCCCCCCGGCTGAATGTCAACCCTTTTTTGCCGGAGATATCTCGGTATTGAATTTTGTTATCAATTTTTCGCCTCGGACCATAGCGAGCTTTACCTCTACGATTTCACCCAGGCAACGCTTGTCGAGAGGAGCATCCACCCTTAGATAATTTCCCGAGAGTCCGGTCATCTTATTACTGAGTTCCCTGTTTTCAAACAGCACCTGCAAACTCTTACCAACGAACTTTTCAAGATGTTTCGCCTTTTTGAGGCGGCCGATGTCGCGAAGTATAGCCGTTCGCCGATGCCTCTCCTCTATCGGGACCTTGCCGCTCATAGTTGACGATTTGGTGCCGGGACGATCTGAATATGGGAAGATATGAAGATGATTCAGGGCGCATTCATCGATAAGATTCCTGGTATTTTCGAACGATTCGATAGATTCGCCCGGAAAGCCCGCGATAATATCAGCTCCGATTGTTATCTCGGGGATAGCGTTTGTAAGACGCCTCGTGACCGAAATTATATCGGAACGGCTGTACTTTCTACCCATCATTCGAAGGATATCATCATCGCCCGATTGGATCGAAAGATGAATATGGGGACAAAGCCGCGGCTCAATCGCCATCAGAGATATCAGCTCATCCGTTATTTCGAGAGGATTTAATGATGATAACCTGATACGGGGAATCGAGGTTTTCTTTAACAATTCTCTGAGCAAGCCAATAAAATCAAGGGCGTCCGATGAATATTTTCCTATATGCACTCCGGTTAGCGCTGCCTCTTTGAATCCGTTGGCCGAAAGCTTATTTACCTCTTCGATAATGGTACCGGCTTTTCTTGAGCGCACCGGCCCGCGTGCTATCCAGATCGTACAAAAGGCGCATTCCTCATCGCAACCGTCCTCGATCTTTACGAAGGCTCTCGTCATCCCATTCATTCCCGAAATCGTCAGATCATCGGTCTTAATTATCGATTTATCAACGATGCCAAACAGTTGCAGCACAACTTCGGGCAGGTTTTCCTTTTCCTGATTTGAGATGACAGCGTCAAGCTCAAGCTCCTTCATCTCGTCAGGGCGAAGCTGCGCATAGCAACCGGTGGCGATAACCTTTGCGGTAGGATTCTGCCGCCTGGCTCGCCTGATTAGCTGCCGCGATGAGAGATCGGCGTCACTGGTGACACTGCATGTATTGATAACATAGCAATCGGCCTGCTGAGAAAAGGGCACTGTTATAATGCCGTATGGAGCCAGCGCCTCCGACATCAATTGAATTTCGTATCGGTTGAGCTTACAGCCTACCGAAACAAAAGCAATTCTGGTCATTTTAGGAGTTAAAATCCGGGTGTTTCGAACACCACCAGGCATCGATTTTACCGCCATATTTAAAAGCCAGATATCCCAGCAAGAATCCGGCGGGCAAATCGATTACATAATGATGCCTGAGGTAGATTGTGGAAAGCACCAAACCGGTACAGACCGGCAGAAGAATCCAAAATAGTAAACGGATATATTTCCAGGCAAATAGAAGGGAAAGAATCGCGATAGCGGCATGAAGCGACGGAAATGCGTCTCTGACATCAGACGGCAGCGAGTTGGCAATTCCCATGGTAGCATCGGTCAACGGTGTACCGTTAAGCTTAACAGTATACATATCCTTTAAAATGACGCTGGGTGACACCGCCGGAAATATTAGATAGAGGACATATCCGGCATAGAAGCACAGAATAGTTGAAATCAGCGCCTCGCGAAACTGTGGATATCTTTTCTGGATATAAAGAATCACGGCCACCAGCGGAATCAAGATAAAATAGATCCAATAACAGAATGAGAACACCTCGGTTAACCAGGGATGAATAAACTGTTGAGCCCAAACCGAGGCCTGAACTCCAAAAATCCATTGATCGATCTTTATTAATGCAAAGTGAATATCATTGGGATTCACGAAATGAATTGTATCGTGAAGATTAGTATAGATCGCCAGGCAATAAGCAAACGGCAGGCTCGATCGCAGAAATCGCCACTGCGGCTTAAATTTGACTATTAAAAGCGCTATGGCTACAACGATAACGATCCCAATTACGCGCTGGATATCGCCCATAAATAGTCTGGGGATGTGCCCCTGAGCCTTGAAGTAAAAATAAGCTTTGAAAGTGTAGTAAACCATTGGCCCGGATGCCATCAGGGCCAGAAACTCCTCAATTCTCAGCCTGAATATCCAATCCAGCCAGGGCAAACGTCGTTTAGGCGCCTTTGCGATATCTACAATGCCTGCTTCGACAGGCTCAAAAGTCGAATTTTTCATGAATGATTATATAAGTTATTTTCGGAAATTCTACAACCTCTTCTTTATCGGATACCGGGAAAATCAGGGCATACGCCTCCAAAAAGGGAGACTGTTTTGGAAATTAATATCAATACCATACTTGACAATCGGTTAAATTTCAATATTATATAAGGCTAAGCCTTGGGGCGTCGACAAGCGGTAAGTCACCAGCCTTTGGAGCTGGCAATCCCAGGTTCGAATCCTGGCGCCCCAGTTTTTTGTATTGGCATATCATGGAGTATCCGAACAGACTAAAACTGGGTTCAGGGTAAGGGAATGGTAGACGAATTTAAATTATTTGCAGGGAGTTCCAACCAGCCTCTGGCGGCACAAGTCGCCAGACATCTCGGCAAGGAAGTCTCCCAGTGTACGTTAAAGCATTTTTCGGACGGTGAGATATTTTTCCAGATAAACGAAAATATTCGCGGCATGGATGTTTTTATACTGCAATCCACCAATCCGCCGGCCGAAAATCTGATGGAACTGTTTATCATGATCGATGCCTGCCGTCGGGCTTCAGCCAAACGTATCACGGCGGTTATCCCCTATTACGGTTATGCCCGCCAGGATCGCAAAGACCAGCCGAGGGTAGCCATTACAGCCAAGTTGATGGCCAACCTGATAACCACCGCCGGAGTTGATCGCGTCATGCTGATGGATTTGCATGCCTCCCAGATTCAGGGCTTTTTCGATTGTCCGTCCGACCACCTTTATTCGTCGAAAGTATTCAACGAGCATATCAGGAAACTCGACCTCGGCCGCGCCGTGGCGGTTACGCCTGATGTTGGCTCGATCAAGCTGGTCCGTGCTTTTGCCAAAGACCTTGATTTCAGTATCGCCATTATCGATAAGCGGCGTCCCGATATTAATAAAGCTGAAGTTATGAATATCATCGGCGATATCGACGGCAAGAACGTGGTTATCCGCGATGACATGGTCGATACGGCCGGTACTTTGTGCGAGGCCGCCCATGTCCTCAGGGACCGGGGTGCTAAAAGAATCATTGCGGCCTGCACTCATGCCGTGCTTTCCGGACAGGCTCTGGAAAAATTAAACAAATCGCCAATCGAAAAGCTGTTCGTATCGGATACGATTTATAATCCGGCGGAAAAGACGAGTCCCAAGATAGAGGTGCTATCGGTTTCCAGATTATTCGCTGACGCCATACTTCGAATTCACGAAGAAAAATCGCTCTCGAGCCTTTTTGAAGGATAATAATACGGAGTGATTACGGTAAAAATTTGAAGAATATGATAATTTAACAATAGGAGTAAACATGAAGGAAGTAACGATTGATGTAAAGCGCCGTCTGGATTCCGGCAAGGGCGTTGCCAGAAAAATGAGGGCTGCCGGAAAGATACCTGGCGTGGTTTACGGCAAGGGCGAAGAGCCGGTAGCCATTGAGCTTGACCACAGCCATTTCCACAACGTTATGCGCAAAGCTTCCAGCGAAAATTTGCTGGTCAATCTTAACATCGATGGCGTAAAATCCGAAAAATTGGCGCTGATTCGCGACGTGCAAAGGGACCCGGTTGAGGGAACTCTGATTCATATCGATTTTCAGCATATCTCTCTGACCGAAAACATTCGAGTGCACATACCGATTGTATTGGAAGGTGTTCCCGATGGCGTGAAAAATTTCGGCGGAATCGTCAACTGGATGGTGCGCGACGTGGAGATTTCCTGTTTGCCGGCCAATATCCCCGATCGGTTCGTGCTGGATATTTCCCTTTTGAAAATCCATGAGTCATTGCACGTTCGGGATATCAAGGTTGAAAACATCGAAATCCTGGAAAGCCCCGAGGAAACCATTATCTCGGTGGTGCCGCCTACTATCATCAAGGAAGCTACTCCGACAGCCGCTGAAGGCGAAGCCGCCGCCGCTGCCGCCGCTGCTGCTCCCGGTGAGGAAGGCCCTGCCGAGCCCGAAGTTATCGCCGAGAAGAAGGCCGAGGAGCGTAAAGCCGAGCGCGAAAAGGAAAAAGGCGATAAAAAGTAATATCGCTATTTCGGTTATATTCAGGCGTCGGGCAGAAATTCCTGACGCCTTTTTATTTCAACAAATTTTGAAAATAATTTCGGCCATTCAAGCGAGCGAAGTTTATATCTCTTGCAGAGCGGCTGAATGCGTTATATAATCGCTGGTGGAGGATAATATTATGATTAATGCTAAATTTTATATCGGCGGGCACTTCCTGGACGGCGAATCACAACTTCAAGTGGTCAATAAACATTCCAATGCGGCGCTTGGCACCTATCCCCTGGCCGACGAGGAATTGATCAGTATGGCTATCACCGTCGGAAAAGAAGCGCTTGAGCCCATGGAGGCCTTACCGGCGCACAAGCGAGCCGCGATTCTTGAAAAAATATCAAATCTCCTTATCGATGATGAGAAAAAACTGGCCGAAACAATCACGCTCGAAGCCGGTAAGCCGATCAAACAATCGTTGGCCGAGGTCAGACGCGCTCAGCAGACCTTCAAATTTGCCGCTTCCTGTGCCCTCGATATCGAAGGCTCCTCCATTCCTCTCGACGCCGCCATCGGTTCGGAATCGAAATATGGCTTTTTTATGAGAGTCCCGGCCGGTATCGTAGCCGCCATATCGCCGTTCAATTTTCCCTTGAATTTGGTGGCTCATAAAGTCGCCCCGGCTATCGCGGCGGGCTGCCCGGTAATTCTCAAACCGGCATCATACACGCCGCTAACGGCTTTTCTCCTGGCTGAAATAATTGCCAAAACTGAGCTGCCATCGGGCGGATTTAATTTGATCTATGGTGCTGGCGATAAAGTCGGTATGCCTTTGGTTGAATCCAATGATATCAGAACCATAACATTTACAGGCTCGCCCGAGGTTGGTCTCGAAATTTCCCGCAACGCTGGAATCAAACGCCTGATTCTGGAACTCGGCTCAAATTCAGCCGTCATCGTCGATAAAACAGCCGATCTCATTGGCGCCATTCCCCGCCTGGCTACCGGGGCATTTGCCTATGCCGGACAAGTCTGTATTTCGGTGCAGCGGATCTTCGTCGCACAGGAAATTTTCGAGGAATTCCTGCGGGCATTCGTCGGGCAGGTCAAAACTCTGGTTTCAGGCAGTCCGCTTGACGAGAAAACCGATGTTGGTCCTATGATTTCAGAAACCGATGCCAAACGAATAGAATCGTGGGTAAACGAAGCCCTATCGGCTGGAGCCAAGGTCCTGGTAGGTGGAAACCGGCAGGGCCCTTATTACTGGCCGACAATCTTGACAAATACCACTCCTGAAATGAAAGTAATGAATCGGGAAGCGTTTGGGCCGATCGTCTGCGTGGTTCCCTTCCGAGAGTTTGGGGATGCTATCAATATGGTGAACGATTCGGTTTACGGCCTGCAAGCCGGCGTTTTTTCCAAGAATATCGACAATATTAATAGGGCCATCTACAGTCTGAAGGTGGGTGGAGTAATCATAAACGACGTGCCTACCTATCGGGCCGATAATATGCCTTACGGTGGCGTCAAGATGTCGGGCCTCGGACGGGAAGGCGTCAAATATGCCATCGAAGAAATGACCGACATCAGGATGATCGCCATAGAGCGATGAGCGGTTTCGATTCATTTGTCGCTATTGATCTCGAGACAACCGGCCTCGATCCCGTCTCCTGTGAGATCATCGAATTGGGAGCAGTACGTTTTGTTAACGGAGAGCTTGTCGAACAATTCTCCGAACTGGTTAAACCCGAGCGAACCCATCCCTTCCGAAATAACGGCTCTGACCGGTATCGATAACGAGATGGTTCAAACATCTCCGCCCATAAGTCTCATTTTCGATAAATATCAAAAAATACTGGAAAGCTCCCCCTGGATTGTTGGGCACAACGTTTCATTCGATCTTGGTTTTATCAAACCGCAGATGCCCAAAAGCAAATTTGCGCTTTTCGAACCGCGGGTCATGGACACCGGCTCGCTTTCGAGAATTCTTTTCCCGCGGCTGGCGCGTTACAGCCTGGCATCGCTGGCCGGTCATTTTCAGATTTCCCGCAAGAGGGCGCATCGGGCGCTTGACGATTGCCTGGCCACCGCCGAAATCTATCTGCGTCTCCTCACACATCTGGCATCGCTTGACCTCGGTGACAGGGAATCTATCGGACGGCTCCTCCTTGGAGCGGACAATCTCGATTATTTCCGGCAATCGATAAAGGCAATTAAGACTATTCAAATACCGCCAACCGTCTCCCCCACTCCTCAACAGGAGATCGAGGCCAACTTCTATCCCGACAATGTCGTTGGAGAACTGCCGGAAACAAAGTATGAGGATTACATTCCCGTTGATATCGCCGCGGTCGAAAACTGTTTCAAAAAGGGCGGTTTGATCTCAAAGCAGATCCCTTTCTTTGAATATCGCACCCAGCAGGCGACGATGGCTGTCAGGGTGGCAGAAACTTTCAATCGTTCGGAGTTCCTTTTATGCGAGGCGCCGACCGGCGTTGGAAAATCACTGGCTTATCTCCTGCCCGCCAGTTGGTGGGCATCGCAAAACCACGAACGCGTGATGATTTCGACTCAAACTAAAAGCCTGCAATCACAACTTTTCTACAAGGATTTGCCTCAAATTCAACAGGCGGTCGGATATAAATTCCAGGCGGTATTACTGAAGGGCAAAGGAAATTATATCTGTCTTCATAAATATATGGAGCTTCTGCCTGAGGCTGAAATTTCATTCGAGAGGCGCGACAGGGAAGCCCTGGCCGCTCTATCGCTCTGGGTGGATAATACTAAAACCGGCGATATCTCCGAATGTAACGGATTCAATCCCTCGCATAACCATTATCTCTGGAGCAGAATTTCATGCGAGGGCAGCTTTTGCCTGGGGCAGGGCTGCCGTTTTGCCGATAAATGTTTCCTGCTCAAAATCAGACGTGAGGCCCAGGCCGCGCAAATTGTCGTGACCAACCATCATCTCACTTTTGCCGATTTCTCCTCCGGAGGAGAGTTGGCTCTGAGCGCGGGCAATATCATTTTCGATGAGGCTCATAATCTCGAAAAGATCGCAGCGTCTTATTTGGGAAGCGCAGTCGATAAGCGCAATCTCGATGGCATCCTTTCCGATATCTACACCTCCCGTCCAACCCAATCGGGATTTCTGCCAAATCTACGGGCCGTCCTGATGTATCGCGCCAATGACGATGAACTTTTGCCGTTGGTTGAATCTGCTATCGATGGTGTTATCAAGGTGAATTTAGCTTCGAATCAGTTTTTTGCGACAGTCAGGATCAGTTCGGCAAATAATGACGCTCGCGAAATTCCGTATACAGCAGAAAACAATCCCTGCGATATTGCTGAGCGCGAGGATTTGATTGAATCATTGGGAATCCTTTTAGATAGGTTGGAGGAGCTTGCAGAGGCGGTTCGCGACAGGGAAAGCCTCCCAAAACGGCGCGAATCCATCGTGCGTTTGGAGGCCTTTGCCGCCGACCTCGCAGATTTTAAGAGGGTCGCCAGCGATGTCCTGTTCGCATCCGATGATGAATTTATTTACTGGGCGGAAAAATCATCCTCACCCCGACATGCCTCCCGCTTTATTTCAGCCCCTCTCGATGTCGGCAAGCTTCTCGATAAAAATTTCTATGATCACCTCAAAGCGGCGGTTTTCACATCGGCAACTCTGACAATCGAAAAAAGTTTCGAATATATTATCCGTCGGCTGGGCCTTGATAGCGGCTCCAAAGAGCGGATCATGACAGTCTGCCTCGATTCGCCCTTCGACATCAATTCGCAGGTGGCGGTGATTTCGGCAGGATTCCTGCCATCGCCGAAAGTAGCGGAATTCGAGACTGCCGCCAATCTTTCGCTGGAGACAATTCTCCTCTCCGGGGCCAAAAAATCGATGGTGCTGTTTACATCGTACAGGTCGCTCCGTAACTCGGCGGAGAGCCTCAGGAGTCTTCTGGAGAATGCCGGAATCGAGTTATTTTTTCAGGATGGTTCTCATAGCTCCGATAGAATTTTCCGAAGATTCAAGGCCGCCCGGCGAGCGGTACTTTTCGGCACCGATACATTCTGGGAGGGTGTCGACCTGCCCGGTGAGCTTCTGGAGCTTCTGATTCTCTTCAAGCTCCCCTTTACGGTGCCTGACAGGCCATGGTTCAAGGCTAACCTGGAGCGCATCGAAAAAAACGGCGAAAGTTCCTTTGCCAAATTATCGCTTCCGGAGGCTGTAGTGAAGTTTCGTCAGGGGTTCGGACGGTTGATACGCACCTCCAAAGACCGCGGCTGCGTCGTGCTGCTCGATAGCCGAGTCGAAACCAGCGGCTTCGGACGAACCTTCCTTAACTCAGTCGGCGGAACAAAGTATAGATGTAAATCCCCCGACGAGATTTCCAGGTCGATTAAAGACTGGCTGGCCGCCGTGCGAAATAAATAGTTGGCGCTGGTTTATTGGTCCGTTGAAAGCAAGACGATCATGTTCAAATGGACCTTGCAATTATTGTATTCTATAACTCTTTATATATCATAATAATTTGTACTAATTTTAATCATTCATCCCTTTATCCAAGATTTAAGTTGAAAAAGATAGTGATCTTGTATTACAATTGGATATTATGAGCATCAAAGACGATGAACTCGAAATTTTAGAAAAAATCGCAGAATCTTTTTCCACTATGGGAAATTTTACCCAGGTACTGCGCGATTCCTACACCAGGCTCGAGGCGCAATACGAGGATATCAATTCCCGGTTGGCGCGGGTCAATGAACTTTTGCGAAGTTCGCTCTGTGAGCGCAACCGTCTGACCCATTACCTCAACAATATTCTCGAAAGCCTCGATTCCGCGGTCATTGTTACCGATCAGGCCGGCACTATCAACGTATTCAACTCCGCCGCCGAAAAATATACCGGCGTAAAGGCCGAATCGGCCCTAGGCCAAAAGCTCGATAGCATTCTCAATCTGGGCAATTCTCTTCGGGCGTTGGAGCTTCTGATTAGCGAAAATGGAGCCGCCACCGGCGAATTGAATCTCTTGGCGACCGATAACCCCAAACCGCCTCTGGCCTATTCGATAACCAGGCTTCGGCAGGAAAGCTCCGAAGATCAATCGGGGCTGGTGATAATCCTCTATAATCTATCCGAAATTAAAAGGCTTGAGGATAATCTCAAACAGGTCTCCACTCTGGCCGCGCTGGGCGAAATGGCGGCCACCGTGGCGCATGAAATCCGTAATCCTCTTTCGGGAATCGCAGGATTTACCGCGCTCCTTCTTCGAGATCTCGATAAAGACAGCCCGGACCGTAGGCTGGTGGAAAAGATCAACCAGGGTGTGACGTCCTTAAACAGCATCGTTGCCAGCCTGCTTGATTATACTCGAAGCGTTACGCCATCCATTGCCGAGGTTGATGCCGTTTCCGTGATCTCTGACGCTGTCACCGATCTGCAGGCTGCGGAGAAAGTCCATTCGCATTCAATCAAGGTTGAATCCAGCTCGAGGCATCTTACAGGCCAATCTCGATCCCCAGCTTTTCCGGATGGTGGTATTTAATCTTGTCAAAAACGCCATGCAGGCTAATCCCAATGGCGGGCGATATTAAATTGACAATCAAGCGTTCTAATTCCGGCGAATTAAATCTTATTGTGGACGATGACGGTCCCGGTATCCCTAAAGATGCCATTGACAAAATCTTCACTCCTTTTTACACTACCAGGGCCGACGGCACGGGCTTAGGCTTAGCTACTGTTAAAAAACTGATCGAACTCCACGGAGGCAAAGTTTCCGCTCAAAACAAGGCCGAGGGTGGAGCGCGCTTCGTTATCGAAATACCGGATAGGACAGTTGGGGATTTGCGTGAAACATAAGATACTGATAGTCGATGATGAAGCGATCGTTCGCGATTTTGTTTCCGAGGTTCTAATCCGTATGGGCCACGCCCCGCTAACTGTCGAGAGCGGCGAGAAGGCCTTGGAATATCTGGAACGCGGCGAATATGATCTGGTCATCACCGACTACAAGATGCCCGGTATCTCCGGTTTGGATGTTCTCAAAGAAGCCACTCGCCTCTGGCCCGATTGCCGTGTCATCATCATTACGGCCTTTGGCACTATCGAGCATGCGGTCGGAGCTATGAAACTCGGCGCCCATGACTACCTGACCAAACCAATGAGCCCGGATCAAATCGAGTTGGTGGTTTCTAAAGCCTTAGAGTATCAATCTCTCAAGCTTGAAAACCGAATCCTGCGCCGCGAAATCAGCGAAAAATATTCGTACGAAAATATCATCGGTAAAGCCGCCCCCATGAGGATGGTTTTCGATCTCATTCAGCGGGCCAGCCCTGCCGATTCAACTATCCTCATCAGTGGTGAATCCGGCACCGGCAAGGAGCTTGTAGCCAAAGCCATTCATTATAACTCGTCACGGGCCGGCGGGCCGTTTATCAAGATGAATTGCGCCGCATTGCCCGAAGGGCTGATTGAATCCGAATTGTTCGGCCACGAAAAGGGCGCCTTTACGGGCGCTATCCGTTCCACTCGGGGCAGGTTCGAACTTGCCGACGGCGGTACTCTTCTGCTTGATGAAATTTCGGAAATTCGTCAGGGTCTTCAGGCTAAGCTGCTTCGAGTCTTACAGGAGCGTGAGTTTGAACGAATCGGGTCGGGACAGAGCATTAAAACTAACGTGCGTGTAATTGCCACCTCAAATAGAGATTTGAAAGATGAGGTCGCCAAAGGGAATTTCCGCGACGATCTCTTCTATCGCCTCAACGTTATTCCAATAGAGCTTCCTCCCCTGAGGCAGAGGCAGGAGGATATCCCGCTCCTATGCGAATATTTCCTGAGCAAGTTTGCGCAAAAGATGGGTATCCCGCCAAAGATTCTCTCTGAGAAGGCTCTTGCGGCCTTGATGACTTATCCCTGGCCGGGAAATGTTCGGGAGCTTGAAAATATTATCGAACGCACCACGGTTATTTCGAGAAACCAGGAGCTTGTGATATCGGATTTCCCGCCCGATATCTCAACCGGTATAGCGGAGCTAAGCAAAGGCGGTCTCGATGTTGGCACCACAATCGGCAATGCCGAGAAAATGCTGATAATCAAAACGCTCAAAGCCAATGCCGGCAACCGCACCAAAACCGCCGAGCTGCTTGGTATTACCACTCGTACTCTGCGCAACAAGCTTCAGGAATACGGTATGGGAGAAGGGGCCTAATATCTCGATTTTCGCCTAAAAGATTCCGAGGGGCAAAACGCAGCCCTTTTTTGCTTGATAATAGTAACACATTCGTTTAATATAATTACCTTGTAAATTTTCGATTTACGGAAAACCGATTGAGCGTTTTTTGAAGTTATTAATGTTTTAATGATGGATTGATAATGGAATTAAAGAGAGAAAAAACAGCCTTTACCAAAGGTGAGGGGCTGGAGCCGCTGGAACCGATCGATCTCAATAAAATCGACGATTTCGACGATGCTCTGGCGGCCATGGAAAAAACATCGTTTAGCGGACGGCAGCTCGGAGAGGCTGCCAGAATCCTGACCGATGTTTTTACCGATCCCAATGATTTTACGGTCCTGACCTTAAGCGGCGCCATGAGTGTCGCCAAACAGGGCCTAATTATATGCGAACTTATCGACCGTGGTTATGTGGATGCTATCGTATCAACGGGTGCCCTGGTCACTCACGGCCTTACTGAGGGTATGAAAGGGGCGCATTTCAAGGCCCCCTCAAAGGATGATGCTATTCTATATGAGGAAGGTATGTGTCGTGTTTATGATACTATCGAACTCGAAGTTTCATTTGAGCATACTTCAAAAACTATCGCCAAATACTATGACCGTTTGATACCCGCTCTCGACGGCAAATCGCCGGTTACCGGGTCGGCTGAGTTTTTCCGACGATTGGGTGAACTGCTCACCGAGCTTTATCCGGATCAGCGGGGCATGCTATCGTCGGCTTTCAAAGCGGGCGTACCGGTCTATGTGCCGGCCTTTACCGATAGCGAATTAAGCCTCGATATCCTGATGAAAGCGCTTCGAAGCAGCAAGTCCTTTCTTGAAAAACCATTTGCGCAAACGGTCGTGCCGCCATTTAATACCTTTGTCGATGTTTTTGATTTCGCCAGGCGCGTCTATAATCATCAAGGCTCTTTGAGCATCTTTACCATTGGCGGCGGAGTTCCTCGCAATTGGGGCCAGCAGATTACGCCATTTTTCGATATCATGTATCTTGAGGGATTGCCCGTAAAGCCAAAAAAATATTCGCGCGGCGTTCGAATCTGTCCCGAACCGGATCACTGGGGTGGCCTGTCCGGATGTTCTTATCGCGAGGGCGTATCATGGGCCAAATTCGTACCGGAATCCGAGGGTGGACAGTATGCCGAAGTCAGAGACGATGCCACCTCGGTATTGGCGTTTCTTATAAAGGGTGTCCTGCAACGCATTGAAAAAAGGAAAGGATAAGCGCTACTCTATTCGGATTGGCTGGTTCATTTGCCAGGGGATTTGGTAATATCCTGGAATATTCTTGAACGATTTAGTACG
Organism: uncultured candidate division Zixibacteria bacterium; assembly: GCA_963801605.1. GTDB lineage: Bacteria > Zixibacteria > MSB-5A5 > UBA10806 > UBA10806 > UBA10806. The sequence continues at coordinate 49,701 of CAWDFP010000002.1, read as the reverse complement.
GAGAATCTTCATTGAGAATCGCTTACTTTACGGAAGTATTACCGCCTTTTATCGATGGCGTAACGCATACCCTGTCGCATCTTAAAGCGTCCCTCACCGATGAAGGTCACGATTTTCTCTTCCTCTCCCCCATCACACCCGGTGTTGATGGCTGGCGCGGCAAAGTAGTTGAGGTTATTTCGGTTCCCTTTCCGTTTTACACCAAATACCGCGTGGGCTTGCCGGTTTTTCACGATATTAGAACTGCACTGGATAAATTCAAACCCGATATCGTTCACATCGTCAGCCCCTTTTTCATGGGGATGGCCGCTTACAACTATGCCAGAGAACGGGGCATTCCGGCTGTCAACTCATATCATACCAGATTCGTATCATATTTGAAATATTATGGCTTTGGGAAAATAGAATGGTTCGGATGGGATTACTTACGCTGGTTTTATAACAAAGGGGCGATGACATTCGTACCATCCAACGCAACTATCGAGGAATTGAAAAGTCATGGCTTTGAACGATTAGCCCTCTGGCAACGCGGCATAGATACGAAATCCTTTTCGCCCCTTTTCGCCGATGCATCATTGCATAAAAAGTGGTCTCCCGATGGTAGCCCGGTGGCGCTTTATACCGGAAGGCTGGTTAAGGAAAAGGATATTGAGACACTCATCAAGGCTTTTGGAATCTTAAAAGAAAAAGAAATTGATTTCAAACTTGTGTTTGTCGGTGATGGACCTCTCAGAAATGAACTTGCCAGGGTTTTGCCGGAGGCGATCCTGGCCGGTTTTATGCGCGGCGAGGAGCTTTCGCGAGCCTATGCCTCAGCCGATATCTTCGTATTCCCATCGACAACCGAATCTTTCGGCAATGTGGTCCTGGAAGCTGCTGCCTCGGGCCTTCCCTGCGTGGTAGCCGCCGAGGGCGGAGTCATGGATTTGGTGCAGGATGGCGAAACCGGCTTCCAAACCATTCCTAAAGATGCCGAGGATCTGGCGTCAAAAATGGGACTATTGCTGACCAACGAATTTTTACGAAACTCTCTTTCCGTTAAAGCCCAGGAATATGCGTCACGCCGGAGCTGGCGGGAGGTTAACCGAGCGCTCTTCCGCGGCTATGAGGAACTTATCGCCGACGGTAAATCCAATAATGGTACGGAATCGGTTTTGGATTCGATATTTGAACCGAATATTATTAAGGCGCGACGGTTATAATATTTTTGATTATTCTTTGGTAGAGACGAGGGTTTATTTTGCCGCATAAAATCTTAATCGATAATTATAGAGTTGTAACAGAGTCTCCAACCGCACCCCCGACTGATCTGCTCAATCCCAAAGTAATTTTTTTACTTCGTCAAAATCCGGCAGGGGTCGGAGGCGTCCAGCGTCTCAGCACCATATTAATCGACGGGCTTTCCCGGTACTACGATATCCGAAAGATAATTTGGAAAGGCCCTGATTGGGCGATGCCGCTTTCAATTCCGCTTTTCAACTATAAAACAAGTCGGAGCGATGCCGCCCTGGTGCATTGTGACGATGCTTTCACCTGCTTGACAGGCGGGAGAATTCGATCTACATCGGATAAAAAAGTTGTCGGCGCGGTTCATGGTCTGGATTTGATCCTGCCGATCCCCTGGTATCAGGAACAGCTTTGCAGCGCTTTAGAAAAACTCGATAAAATCACCACAATCAGCCGGGCTACCGCGGAGCAGGTTAAGCGACGGGGAATCCATCCCTCCAAAATTGAGATCATTCCTCCCGCGGCTGAAAAAGCTCCAACCCATATCCCTAAAAACGAGGCGCTGTATGGCCGATTACAGCGAGAGATCGGAATAGACCTTCGTCAAAAAAAAGTATTGATAAGTATCGGCAGACCGGTCAAACGCAAGGGATTTGATCGGTTTATCACCGATGTTTTCCCTCATTTGCCTGATGATTATATTTATATCGTGGCCGGCCCCAAACCCAAAACGCCGGTCTGGCTCGGATCTATCAGACCGCTTTTGGGAGAGAAGTTGCATCGATACCTTCAATTGGCCGCTGGCTCTTACAGCATGCATGATGATCTGGTGCGCTTGAGCGCTCATCCTCGAATTTTCTATCTCAACGGAGTCTCTCAGGAACTAAAGGAATATATCTACGCGGCAGCAGACCTGTTCATTATGCCCAACGTCACCGTCGAAGGCGATATGGAAGGGTTCGGATTGGTTGTATTGGAGGCCGCCGTCCGCGGCGTTCCTGTGGTGGCGTCCGGTATTGAGGGTATTCTCGATGCGGTATCCGATGGCCAAAATGGTTTTTGTGTTCCCGAGGGTGATAATGGCGGCATGCTCGGAATCATCATGGCGCTTCTCGATGATCATCTCAAGCTCGAAACACTTCGCGGACGAGCCGCCGAATATACTCTTCGCCGATTTGCGCCCGATCGCATTTTCGGACTTTACCGCAAACTTTTTGATGGACTACTGCAAGATCAAAAACCCAGGCAGGTGGATTAGTCCTGATTATGGTACAACCCTCCAAAAATGGTCCTGGCTCCCTAAGGGAGTTCCGGCTGGAAAAGTTATTTAAGCCGATAGCCATACTCATACCTTCTGCGATTGCCGTCAACATTATTTATATCCTGACTACAAGCAAACTTCGCATTCTAAAGGATGTAGTTGATATCCATCCCGGCTATCTCATTCTGGCGGTGTTCCTGGCAATCGTGCCCTGGTTTACTCATACAGTCAGGCTTCTTCTCTGGAGCAGAGTATTTTCTCATGGTTTGAAGCCAATTCAAGCCTTAAAGACTGCTATGGTAACTGACGTTGGAAGCGCCGTAACACCATCCTCGACAGGCGGCGGATATTTTAAACTCGGTTTTTTAATTAGATATGGCTTCACTCCGGGAGAAGCTGCTCTTCTGACATTTTTGGGTACGATTGAGGATGCCATATTTTTTGCGATATCCCTTCCCCTGGTAATAATATTAAGCCAGGCCTGGAGCAATAAATATGTAAGGTTCGCATTGGATCATCTGATTTCACACTGGCCGATTGTCATTGCGATCTTAACTGCTCTGGTGATTGTATATCTTATCATTAAATTCGGAAAATGGGGACGTGATAAAGACAAAGCATCTGAAAATTTGGGACGATTTAATTTCGTCGAACGAATAAATCAGCAGCTTAAAAACTTTGGACAGCAATTCATATCGGCCCTTAAATTTGTCGTGGGAAACGGCAAGCTAACGCTGGGTATATGCACCCTGTTTTCGGGGTTAGGATGGTGCTGCCGTTATGGGGCCGTAAGCGCCCTGGTGCTCGGTTTGGGCTATCAGCCCGATTTCGCTTTGTATTTTCTTTTGCAATGGGTAGTTTTCAGCGCCATGATCCTGATTCCAACTCCGGGCGCAGTAGGTGGCGCCGAAATTACTTTCGGACTGGTTTTCAGCGGCGTAGTACCGTCCCCGATCCTACCTATTCTGATTGGCGCCTGGCGATTTATCACTTTTTATATGCTCGCGGGATTAGGGGCTATTTTTATAGCCATTAGCGGCGTTGGTTCCGGGTTTTCCCGCACCAACGGCAAGGATCGGCGGGTAATCCAGGAGGTTAAAGCGTGAAAATTTGTATCGTCGGAACCGGATATGTCGGCCTGGTAGCCGGAGCCGGTTTGGCCGATTTGGGAAACGACGTGGTTTGCTACGATAAAGACCGCCAAAAAATCGAAATCCTCAATAACGGCGGAATACCTATCTATGAAATTGGCCTCTCGGACATAATGAAACGAAACGTCGTTAAGGGGCGCCTGACTTTTTCCTCGGATTTGAAAAAGGCTGTTGATTCCAGTCGAGTCATATTTCTGGCAGTAGGCACACCCGAAGGCGACAATGGCGATCCGGATTTAAGTGATCTGTTTGATATCAGCCTGGAGCTGGGAGCGCTTATTACCGATTATAAGGTTATTGCCATAAAATCAACTGTGCCCGTCGGGACTCATCGACAGGTATATGAAAAAATCAAAATCAGCGCTAAAGGGCCATTCGATGTTGTTTCTAATCCGGAATTCCTTCGTGAGGGTTCGGCGGTTCAGGATTTTCTTCTTCCCAACAGGATAATACTTGGAGTTCCCTCGAAAAAAGCCGAGGAGGTCATGCGCGAGGTTTATCGGGGATTATATCTTATCGAAACTCCTACAGTAGTTACGGACAATACTACCGCCGAGCTTATCAAGTATGCCTCCAACTGTTTTCTCGCAACCAAGATTTCCTTCATCAATGAAATTGCCGGCATCTGCGATTTCGTCGGCGCGGATGTTGTAACCGTTTCCAAGGCGATGGGCATGGATGGCAGAATCGGGCCCAAGTTCTTGCACCCCTCTCCAGGTTATGGTGGTTCCTGCCTGGTAAAGGATATTGCCGCCCTGATTTCCATGGAGGAAAAATGCGGGCTGGAACCGAAAATCCCCAGGGCAGTTCAGTGCATAAATAATGGCCAAAGGGAACTTGTGATAACTAAGGCTCATAATCTGCTTGGCAAAATCGAGGGAATGCGTTTGGCCATCCTGGGCTTATCGTTTAAGAGCAATACGGATGATATCCGCAATTCACCAAGTTTGTCCGTTGTTGAGCGCTTGTTGGCGGAGGGTGGTATCGTTTCGGCTTACGATCCGGTAGCTATGGACAATTTCAAGAAACTTTTCCCTCAAATTGATTACGCCAAAAATTCATACGATGCCTGTCGGGACGCCGACATCGTGATTTTTATGACCGAATGGAATGAATTCCGCGAGCTTGATTTACCCGCCTTAAAAAATCTTATGAAAGGTGATGCTCTGCTGGACCCGCGCAATATTCATTTACCCGAGTTGGCACGCAAAGCCGGATTCCGCTACGCAGGTTTTGGCAGAAGTTGATTGTTTCAGCATTGTATGATCATTCAGGGCAATAAAGACTTAATATCGAATGAACTTGCGGTTGTCCTGAATAGCAGCCAATCAAAAACCCCCTGCGGCAACGATTCCTGGGTAAGAAAAACGTCAGAAACTATTCCTGAACTTGTTAAAACCGGCTATACGATTATCACCAGCGCGGGTTTATCGACCTGGGAATTGACTATCCATTTAGTGAATAAATCTGGCGGAAATCAAGTAATCATCAGCCCGATTTATGATAATCAAAATGGCGAAACTGTATTTGCCGAAACGCTGGCGGAGTTCCGTCTCGAACCTCATAAAACAGCCATGATTTTTATCAAGCCTGATGAAGACGCCAGATATCCCAAAGATACCTGGCAAAAACGGGATCAGGCAGCCATTGAGCTGGCATCGCGAGTGGTGCCGGTATCTATCCGTCCCGGTGGAAAATTGGAGTCCATTATTTCAGTTGAAGAGGTTTGCCGAAAGTGCTTAAACGATTTTAAAATCGAATATCAAAAACCGTTGGCGGGCCCCGCACATTATGAATTCAATATTATTTCGGATTTTGAAAATTGGAATTATCTGACTCATTGGACCAAAACCTGCCACGGTCCCTGGCCGGGTGAAAGCAAGGCTGATTTTTACGAGAAATTGCTGTCTTCCGGAGATAATTATCCTCATCAAGCCTTTGACACACTTGGCAATATTATCAGGGACGGCAAAATTAGATCGTCGTCAAATAAAATGCGCGAAGGACGTTTTGCAATCGGTTTTACCGAGGCTAACCCATCACAGGCCCTGACAAAACTGATGCGCTGGCGCCCGAAATATGTAAATTGGAATTTCGAACCTTATGGAATAGCTATCGAGAAAGAAACCGCCATTTCACTTGGTATCAGGCCCGTTATTTATGGGAATGACGCGGATTACAAAGCACTTTCCGATATTGATAAGCCTTACTTTCAAAGCTTGGGCCGAGTCGATGTCGACTGGAGCCGAGAGCAGGAATGGCGTTATATCGGGGATATAAGCCTTGATGAGATTCCGCGAGACCGGCTGATTTTTCTTGCATTTCGACAACGAGAAGCATTATTATTAAGGAATATAACTTCCGGACAAGTCCTGTCACTGGAAAGCATTTAAGAAACTCTTTCGGATAATTCCGAGTATTTCTAAGGGACTTTTTTTCCGGATTCGTAATCTGGAATTGCCCGATTATTCGATTGACAGGCATTGTCGCGAAGTCCTAAATATGATTTTTAAAGGTCGCCCTATTTCAAGAGGGCGTACTTGTTAGTAACACTCATATCGCCCTTAATTAACCGGAGGAGCCAACAGGTATGAATGAGTTAGTTCAATTGATCATTATCGTCCTCGCCATCAGCTTATTTGGGCTTGGATTTGCAGCTTATCTTTCCCGATGGGTACTGCGCCACGGAGTTGGAAGTGAGGCGATGCAAAAAATATCCAACGCCATCAAATCGGGCGCCGAGGCCTTCATGAGACGGCAGAACCGCACGATTATTTTACTGGCGCTGGTTTTGGCGGCTTTCCTATTCTTGGGCTACGGAGTATTTAGGTCTCATCATAGCTTTGACCCGGTGGATAATCCTCTGGAGTTGGCGGCCTGGATTACTGTTTCATTCATTTTTGGCGCGCTATGCTCCGTTTTCGCGGGGTATGTGGGGATGTGGATTTCTATCAGAAGTAATATCCGCACCGCTCATGCGGCCATTTCCAGCCTCAACGATGCCCTTCGCATTGCACTTCGAGGCGGGGCTGTCTCAGGCTTGCTGGTAGTTTCCATGAGCCTTCTCGGCGTGGCGGGCCTCTACACTCTGGTTCATTACATTAGCGGAATCGATCCCTCGCGTATTCCGCTGCTCATCGTTGGTTATGGCTTTGGAGCCTCGTTTGTGGCGCTTTTCGCTCAACTTGGCGGAGGTATTTACACCAAGGCCGCCGATGTTGGCGCTGACCTGGTAGGCAAAGTCGAGGCTGGCATACCTGAGGACGATCCGCGTAATCCCGCGGTGATTGCCGATCTGGTGGGTGATAACGTGGGTGACTGCGCCGGCCGTGGAGCGGACCTGTTTGAATCAACGGCTGCTGAAAATATCGGCGCGATGATTTTGGGCGCTACTCTGGCGGCTGTGGCTCAACGAGCAGGCATGGTGTTTTCAATGGGAATTATCGGGGTTATCATGTTTCCCCTGATCGCGCGTGCCTTCGGTATTATTGCATCGATAATTGGGATAATGGCGGTCAAGCTGGATAAAGAAGAAAAGATGGATCCTATGACAGCCTTGAACCGCGCCTATTATGTGGCAGTTATTCTGGCAATGATAGGCTTCGGATTGGCCACGCGCTGGCTCCTTTACACCCCGCAGGCGCCTCAGGCCTGGTGGCATTTCTTCTTATGCGGAATTGTGGGTGTGTTAACTTCGGTAGCTTTCGTATATATCACTCAATACTACACCGAATATAAATATCGGCCGGTAAAATCGATCGCCGAGGCATCAGTAACCGGCCCGGCTACCAATATCATTTCCGGAATCTCGGTGGCGTTCGAATGCACCGCCCTGCCGGTTCTGGTTATGGGTGCGGCTCTTTTATCCTCTTTCTTCCTGGGCAGAGCCAGTGGAATTAATGATGTTAACGGTCTTCCCGTTGGCGGGCTGTTCGGTACTGCCGTTGCCACCATGGGAATGCTCGCTACCGCCGCTTATATTCTGGCAATGGATACTTTCGGACCGATTACGGATAACGCCGGCGGTATTGTGGAAATGTCTCAACAGCCGGAGGATATTCGTAAAAAGACGGACCGACTCGATTCCGTAGGCAACACTACCAAAGCCCTGACCAAAGGCTACGCTATCGGCTCGGCTGCCCTGGCGGCATTTCTGCTTTTCCAGGCTTATATGGATGAGGTCAAGCAGTACGCCGGTCTGGCGCCGGAATATCTATTTAGAGTGGATCTTTCGAAACCGGTGGTATTTGTGGGAGCGCTTTTGGGCGCCATGCTGGTCTTTCTTTTTTCTTCTTTGGCAATCCGCGCCGTGGGACGGGCCGCCCAATCGATCATTCAGGAAGTGCGTCGCCAATATGCGCCTCTCCCCCGCGAAAACGATATGATTCAGTTCCCGGCCAATTTCGAACCAGACTATGGAACCTCCGTGGACATCGTTACCAAGGCGGCCTTACGTCAGATGATCTTACCCGGGTTATTGGTTGTCCTGGCCCCGATTTCGGTTGGTATAATCTTTAAGGTTTTCAGGAGCACAGATGATCCCTTGATCGCTGCTGAGGCTGTTGCCGCTTTCCTGATGGTTGGGACCATAGCCGGCATCCTGATGGCCCTGGTGCTGAATAACGGCGGTGGCGCCTGGGACAACGCCAAAAAGTATATCGAAACTGGCGCTCATGGCGGAAAATATCTTACTGACGCCAACGGTAAAAAATATAAAAACCCGACTCATGGCGCCGCTGTTGTTGGCGATACGGTTGGTGATCCGTTCAAAGATACCGCCGGGCCGTCGCTTCACGTGCTAATCAAACTTCTTTCGACAATCACATTGGTGCTGGCGCCGCTGTTTATATAGATCGATAGCCAAAATTAGCGATCTTATGGGCGTTCCATCCGGAGCGCCCTTTTCAATTGTGGTCTTGATTGCGCTCGGCCGGGGTTCCGCCCTTTGGTCCTGGGGGACCAAAGGAGAAATCCGATTGGGGCATTCTGATAATGGTTACTCGCCCCAATCGGATTTCTGCTCGACCTTTGGTCGAGAACGGAACCCCGGCCGCATTACCTGCGAATTTGCTATCAGGATACTATAGCTTCACTGCGACAGCCAGACCGTCACGGATAGGGATAATTGATGATAGCAGATGTTTGCTTTTGAATAGCTTACGGTTGAATTCCAGAATAGCTTTCGTCGTAGCGTCGGGTTTAGTGCCGATTACTCGTCCTGACCATAAGACATTATCGGTAATAAAAAGTCCACCCGGCCTGAGCCGAGGAATTGCCAGTTCCAACGCTTTCGGATAATCTTTTTTATCGATATCATTAAAGATGATATCGAAAGGTCCCTTGAGATTGGAAAGTATTTCGAGAGCGTCTCCAACCCTGTAATCGATCATCGAACCAAAACCGCCTCTTTTTAGATACGCCAGGGCCTTAACGCGATTTTCCTCAGAGTTATCCGTACAAATAATTTTGCCGCCTTTTATCAGGCCCCCGGCGAACCAGTAAGCCGAATAGCCGTAACCGGAACCCAATTCGATGATTTTTTTCGCGCCCGAGACTATCGCCAATTGCCTTAGAATAGGGCCGACAAGCGGGCCGATTATCGGAAAATTATTCTTTCTGGCGAAAGCTTCCATTTGAGCCAGTACCTTGTCCTTTGACGGCAGCAGGCTATGGATATATTCGTTAATCCGGGGCTCAGTTATTTGCATAAGCACCTTTATTTATCAGTTATTCCACAGTTGCTATTTCGGTGATTATTGAATCTATATCTTTAATAACTTCAATTTCGTAGCCAAATATTCGCGCAAAATTGGCAGCCATTAAATCGTTGACTATCGCCAGATCAGTTTCTCTGCCAAGTTGTTTAGCAATCGAACTGACATCGTATTTCGAGATACCGCAGGGGACGATCAGCTTAAAATAGTCTAAATCGGTATTCACATTGAGCGCCAACCCATGATATGTTATCCAGCGCGAAACGGCTACTCCGATCGCCGCTAACTTAGTATCCTTGATCCAAACACCCGTCAGCCCCTTCTTAACACCGGCTTCGAGTCCCAGGTCGGATAATGTGACAATGACCAGATTTTCCAGATCACGAAGGTAGCGATGAAGATCGCGGCCGTGCGAGTTGAGATCGATAATCGGGTAGGCGATCAACTGCCCAGGACCATGAAAGGTGATATCGCCGCCGCGCTCGATCTCGAACGAATCGATATGATGCTCTGCCAGATATTGAGCGGAACAGAGTAGATTCTTCGGAGATGATGCCCGCCCCATGGTGATAACGGGTTCATGTTCGGTAAAAACAAGGCAATCCGGTATTTTTTTTTCGGATCGTAAAGTCACCAGTTTTTTCTGAAAATCCCAGGCATCCTGGTAATGAGTCCTGCCCAGGTCGATTCTATAAAGCTTCTTATATTCGCCGCTGTACATCACACCACTCCTGTTAAACGTCATTCTTAGGACGCTTTTATCATGATATTAACTGCAATTCATGGTATTCAGTTTCGTTTGCTCTACGATTACCGAATAATTTTAGGATTATAGCAGTTCATTTCAAGCCGGGCCATAAAAATTAAAAGGCCCCGGCTGTTATCTCCAGGGCCTTAATATTCCGCGATTTTTCTTAACCGCGCAATTACATTATTTTAGTGTATCTTAATGCACTCGGCTGGGCAGCTTTCTGATGCTTCCTTGCAGACATCCTCGAACTCGGCCGGCACTTCATCCACGATAACCTTAGCGGTATCGCCATCCATCTCAAACACCTCGGGGCAAAGATCAACGCAGATTTGATCTCCGGTGCATAGATCTTTGTCTATTGTGACTCTCATTGATACTCCTTTCGATTTTTCCTGTTCCTCGATTCATCAAGGCTCTTATTACCTTGAGGAGGTTTATCGAGGGGCTTTCATCATTTTCGCCCGTAATATCGAATATTTGCGATGATTTTCAAGCATTTTTTTCGATAAACATGGAAAATATAGGAATATTTGAATTCAAATCTCCAACTCGAAATCAGATAGCCAGCGCCAAACTGACGCTCCTGAAATAACTAATAATTTACGATTAATAAATTGAGCAGGACCAGAGTCCTGTTTTGGTTTTCGCCTATATACACCCATTAAAATTCACATAAATTAAACTGAGACAGGAAGTTCTCTCCAGTTTACAATATCAATTATAGAATTCTCTTGACAAGCTCCTGTAAAATTTTTACCCTACCAATAGTATATCGTGCCAAAATTTTAATTCCATGATTTTCGCGAATATTGGCGATTGTTCGATATTTGAAGCGTTTTATTCAATCATATAGATCAAATATCGAAAAGCTCGGACGACTTAGATTGAGTCGCCGAATTACAATCTGTAAATGGCATTACATCGATACTAATAAGTATCTGTGAATTTCATTGGTTCTTGTCGAGGAAGCTTGGCCTTAATAAAAAGGGGAACGATCATGACGATCAAACAGACTTCCGGTAAACAGATGGGTGATGAGAAAACGCAGATCCCACATTTGACTGACGATATCGATTCCGAATCAGACAACATTAACTCCTATTTCAACCTCGGCGTAACCTATGCCAAACTGAGGCGGCATAACGATGCCGTGAGGATGTATGATATCATCATTCGCATGGACCCGTTTGATGCCGAGGCATATTATTACCGGGGGTTATCTTACGGCCAGCTTAACCTGCAACTCGAGGCGATATCATCTTTCAGAAAAACAATTCGCCTGAACCCGATTCATTTTAAGGCTTATTGCAGTTTGGGCTTATCCTATATCCAGCTCGGCCATTATCTCGATGCTGTAACCGCATTCCAAAAATCACTTAGTATAAATAATCAATACGGTAAAGCTCATTTAGGATTGGGTATAGCCTTTACCAAACTTGGGGAATTGCATGAGGCCGCCGCCTGCTTTACCTTACTTCTCGAGACATACCCCGATTGCCCGGAGGCCAGCTGTAACCTGGCTTTAGTGTATGAAAAAGTGGGACGGTATGATGATGCCGTCACTCTTCTAAAACGAACCATCGAAACCCGGCCAAAATGCGCCGACGCCTATTTTGATCTCGGCAAAATCTATATCAAGCTCGGGCTTGTTCGCGAAGCGGCTGAATCTCTCAAAACCGCCATAAAAATTCAGCCCGATTTAATAAAAACTTTGTACAATCCGGGAGTGCATCTTAATGGGATTGCCGATTCGGAAATGGTTCAAAATGCTTATATTCAGGTTCTTAATCTCATGCCGAATCATGTCCGGGTTCAATACACTCTTGGAAAGCTATTTGATTTCCCCGAACAGCCGGAAATGACCGGCCAGGAACGCTTTAATCATATCAATTTTGGCGCTTCGACGGCGGCTCATCCCTTCATGAACGCCTGAATCAAATCAAGCCCCTTACCCTTCATTTTTCGACGGAATTCTGCAGTCTTTCTCTATTGATAATATCCATATTTTAATGTAAAATAGGCGCATGGCGCAATCAGTAGGCGGAGAAGTAAAAGTCATAACCAAGCATTCCTTGATTTACGGCCTGTCAAACGTACTTGATCGCGTCATCGGCTTTTTAATGCTCCCCATTTATACGAGATTCCTGACTCCGGCTGATTACGGAGTTATGGAGCTTATTTTTACTACCACCAATTTATTAAGCATGGTGATTGGTATCGGAATACAATCAGCCGTAAGTCGTTATTACTTCGAATTTTCCGATGATGAAAACCGTAAAAAGGTGGTTAGTACCGCATTCATTGGATACGGCGCTGTTATAGTCTTGGGTGTTTTGGTCGTATTGCCTTTTTCGAAATTGATGGCAACCTATATCCTGGGCAAACCTGAATATACTTACTATTTTATTATCGCTCTAATAGCCATGGCCTTGGATATGTTCATTCAAATAGCCTATTCGTATATCAGGGCGCAGCTAAAATCGCTTCTAATGCTGATTCTATCCATTTCCAGAACCGTGCTGGCTTTAAGTCTTAATATCTATTTAATAGTCTTTCTGCATAAGGGCGTTACCGGCATATTATTATCTACTTTAATTGCCAATGCCGCTGTAACGGTATTTGTGACGTATTACATCCTTAAAAATTGCGGTATAAAGATTGATCTTAAAATATTGGGCAAAATGCTTAGTTTCGGGCTGCCTCTGATTCCATCCAATATATCCGCCTACGTTGTTCAAGCATCAGATCGTTACTTTATCAATAGTTACGCCGATCTAACGACCACCGGTCTTTACTCTCTGGGATATAAATTCGGGACATTAATAAATCAGTTTGTGACCTCCCCTTTTATCCAGATCTGGGGACCGCGACGGTTTGAGTATTTTCAGAAGGAAAATTCGGAAAAGATTTATGCTCGAATATTTACCTATTTTACCGTCCTGTGCTTATTCGGAGGATTGTTCATCTCGCTCCTGTCCAAAGAAGCGATTCAACTGGTGGCGGCGGAATCGTTCTGGCCGGCACACAAAATTGTACCGATAATTACTCTTTCCTATATAATCTTTTCATTTCATTTTCATTTCAATGTCGGCATTATGATGAAAAATGCCACCAAGTATATTGCTTATGTTAATATTGTCACCGGCGTCATTAACCTGGTATTAAACTATTTTCTAATTCGATATTTTTCGGTCTGGGGAGCGGCGATCGTCACCCTGATTTGTATGATATTCAAGGTCTCATTAACGCTATATTTTGCCAATCGTCTGCATCCTATTCACATGGAATGGACTCGAATTTCAATTCTTTTCATTACTGCCTTTGTGCTCTATTTTTCGGGCATGTTTATTAATAATTCGTCTATTGTAATAAACATAATTGCAAAATCGCTGATTGGCTTAAGTTATCCCTTTATCCTTTATTTTATGCGCTTTTTCGATGAAGGTGAAATGAGTAAAATCAAACAGATAATCGCTACCAGGAAGCTTAGTTTTGATTAATTCATTCGACTGCCCTTTAAGGATTGTTATATGCCGGGAATTTTCGGAATTATACCCAAAAAACGCGCCTCACAAGAATCTTTATCGGCTCAATTCGACGTTATGGCGAGACTCCTGAGTCATTTCGATTATTATAAAATCGATAAAATATTAACCCCGACATTTTCAATTGGCAGAATCGGAATCCCCTATCGCGGCTATGGTTTTTCAAGAAAAGATGAATCAACCGGACGCGGTTTCGTATTCGATGGATACATTTACGGCTGGAGAATTTCGGGATTTCAGAATCGTTCAATGTCGCCTGACCCTGCCCTTTCGATACCTTTGGATAGCAACTTTCCCCTATCGGATATTCCGGCGATGATTAATGGATCATTTTCTATGGCCATTTACGATAATAAAACCAATAATTTGTATTTGAGTAAGGACCGGTTGGGATATCGAAATTTATTCCTTTATGAAGATGATAATTATATTGCGTTTGCCCCCGAAGTAAAAGCCTTTATGGCGCTGGACAGCTACCGTCCTGAAATCGATATCGACGGTATGGCGGATTTCTTCAATTATGCTTTCCTGATCTGCGGACGAACGCTCATTAAAAATATTAAACATATATATCCCGCCACTCAAATTGAAATCGATGGCAGTTTCAACATTAGTAATAAACGATATTGGAGCTACAGTTTCGATGAGGAGCTTAATGGTGATGCCGACAAGCTCGCATCGACCCTTTACGAAAGCGCCCGGGATACGCTTGATCGTCAGTTGGGGGATCACGACAATTTTATCATAGGCTTATCCGGCGGAATGGATTCCCGAGGCCTGGCTCACCTCATCTCTCGCACCAGTAAGAATGTGGTTTATTATGCTCATGGTCAATCCAAAAGCGCTGATGTTCTTATCGCCAAAACTGTGGCTGACAAATTGGGAATCACTGATAAATTTCGTGAATTGCGCGGCGATCCTGAATGTTACGCTAATATGGGCGCCTGGTCCACCTGGTTAACCGATGGCATGATCGATCTGGGACCATGCTATCTCCCATCGGTAGTAAAATCGTATACTGAAAATCCTCTTGAATTCGAATTTATAAATTCCATCTTTTCGGGAACGCTGAATTTCGCATGCCTTTTTGGCGATCAGATCGACGTTACGAATAACCTGTCGCCCGCGGCTAAACTAAATCGCCTCAGGGAAATTTACGGCGCCCAATATTTCGGCGAGGACTATGTTGATTTATTCTCCGGTGAATATAAGGATAAAATAAAGGCGTCGTTCGATTCGCATTTGCTGGCTGAATTTTCCAAATATGAATATGCCGGAAGATATTTTATCAGCCAGTTAGATCATTTCATGCTCGAAACTCGCATCCTGCGCCTCTCGGCACAATTCGATCTAAACAGATATTTCTACCATGACCATTATGCATTGGTCGATGATGAATTATTTAAATTATACGTAACCCTGCCTCTGAACCTGAAGGTAAATCGGGCAGTATACAAAAATATGTTTTATAAATTGATGCCTGAAATGGCCAAAATTGAATATCAGAAAACCGGCCTGAATCTTTACCGGGAACCGTCATCCCGAATGAAATGGATTAAATCCCAAAAAGACCTAGTGCGATACTATCTTGGCCGTTTATCCCTTGGAAAGATCAATCTTTATAATTACCATAACTATACGCAGCCCGATCAATGGTACCGGCAATATCCCGCCAATAGAAGATTCTTTGAAAATATATTGCTTGATTCCAGGACCTTGAATCGAGGATATTTCAATCCCGAGGCCGTAAAAACGCTGCTCACAAAAGAGTCCCGAGGCTCCAACGGTTTCGCCGTCATAGCGAGCCTGACGACATTCGAGCTATTTAACAGGTATTTTATCGATAAAGATGCTCCTCCCGTATTTAAGCGTTGATGATTCTTTCGGCGAATTGAGGAATTAGATACTTTAATGAAGAAAGCTTTAATAATAGCCTATGATTTTCCACCGGCCAGAACCGGCGGCGTTTACAGGCCGGTCAAATTTGCCAAATACCTGCCAGAATTCGGTTGGACACCCGTTATTTTAACTGTCAAAAATTACCCTCGGGAAACGCTCGACAGCACCCTGCTAAACGAATTACCGGGCGATATAAAGATTTATCGAGCTTATTCCTTCGAATTTGAGCGGTTTGAAAATTGGCTTATTAAGAAACTATATAACAACAGAAGCAGTTCTGATGCGGCTATGCCGTCAACAGCTCCAAATGCGGAAGCTAAAACGGCCTCTTCCCCATCGCTGATAAAACGAATGCTATTTTTGCCTTTGCATCGATTTGTCGAAAATTATATTCACGTCCCTGATACAAAAATCGGCTGGATTCCGCTGGCGGTCTGGACTGGCTTAAGGGCCATCCGGAAAGAAAAAATAGATATCATATTGTCAACGTCTCCTCCCGAAACCGTTCATCTGGTAGCCCGGTTGCTGTCAAAACTAAGCGGTCTTCCGATGGTTACCGATTTCCGCGATCCCTGGACTACACATTACACCAGGCAGGGATTGAACGCTTTCAGAACCCGAAAAGAGAAAAAACTGGAACGCCAGGTGCTCGCCCGCGCGAACATCATCATACACACCGGTGAGGGGCGCGCGGCGCTGGTCAAAGATGCCTTTCTTAATATCGATGCACACAAGCATCATGTAATTTTCAACGGTTATGATGAAGACGATTTCAATCTCCCTGATTCCCCCGATCTAAGCCGCATCATCGAGAATGGGAAATTCAATATGGCCAGTATCGGTTTCATATATCCGGATACCGCCTTTGAATATTTTATCGAGGGGTTTTCCCTGGCCCTAAAAGACTCAACATTCGCCGAAAAAGCTAAATTGATATTACTTGGCGAACAGTCGGATAATTGTAGGGAATTGCTTTCCAGGCCCGATCTCAAACCCTTTATAACAATCGCCGGGTTTAGGCCGCATAATGAGGCGGTCGCCTGTATGGCCAAAGCCGATCTGCTATTGCTTCTGATACCTAAAGGAGACGAGCGCATGAGCGATAAGATCGTGGCCGGCAGAACCTTCGAATACATCCGTTCCGGACGGCCGATACTTATGATCGGCTGGGATGGGGAATCCGCCGGCATAATAAAGCAAAGCGGCCTGGGAAATTTCATTATTTATAATGACGTGGATAATATTGCCAGAGCGCTAAAAGAATATCTCCAGGATAAAATCCGGGGACGAACTCCATATAAACCCAATTGGGATTATATAAATCAATACAATCGTCGGCGGCTTACGAAAAGATTGGCGGATCTTTTCGAAGTCACCATCACCAACAAAAGAAAGTAGCATGTTTATGTTTGGGATCGTCCTGAAATTATTATCGAAACTTAAGGGCAAGATTTCGGTCTACCGATTAAAAAGGCGATGGAAAAACCTGCGGGAACTCGGTATGCATCTCGGCAAAGGTGTTAATCTTCCCATGTCAACCTGGATCGACACCTCGCACTGTTTCCTCATTTCCATTGGCGATAATTGCGGTTTTGGTGAGGATTGCGCCATACTCGCTCATGACGCTATGCCCAACGAATATCTCGACGCCACCCAAATTGGAAAAGTGACTATCCACGAATCCTGCCATTTCGGTATGCGAACGATAATAATGCCGGGGGTTACTATCGGCCCTCGCTCTATTGTGGGATCGAATTCGGTCGTTATTAAAGATATTCCGCCCGATTCGGTGGCGGCGGGCAACCCTGCCAAAGTTATCTGTACCATGTCCGAATATCTGGGTAAGCATCGTAACAAAATGCAAAATTCACCGCAGTTTCCTTATTCGAAATACAGCCTTCAATATTTGAATCCGGAAACCATGGGGGAGATGTTGGCTCTTCTCGAAAATGGCCCTGGTTATATTACAGGCGGCTATTCGGCTATGGTCAAAAGCGGCGAGGGTCCGCTTAGAACCGATTGAAATCAACTGCCTTAGGGGGATCGCTTGAAAGAGTTATTACTTAAATTTGTCGATCTATTGCGGCTTTATCCGCTTTTTAACGCTTTCACCAAAAATACGGCAACTATCTTTATGCTGCACCATATCGATGATGGCATTAATCGCAGAGCAGGCGCCCTTTCTACAGCAATATTGGATCAGTATTTGGGATATTTAAAAAAGCACCGGTATAATGTCATTTCTCTTTCCGATTACGTAAAGGTTTTAATAAATCATGAGGATTTATCCAAAGCGGTTGTTTTTACAGTTGATGATGGTTACAGGGATTTTTATCTTCATGCCTATCCGGTATTTAAGAAATATGGATATTCTGCCGCTATATTTTTAACCAGTGATTTCATAGAAAATAAGCTATTTTTCTGGTGGGATACGGTTGAGTATATATTCAATGAAACAAAAGTCGAAATGCTCGATTTCCCGCAATTGGATTTGAATAAGATAACGTTAACGAATTCAAATGATAAGACAAAATACGCCTCCCAAACAATCGCGCGCCTTAAAAAGGTGCCCAACGCCGATAAGCTCTCGATGATTGAGCAGTTGGTTCGATTGTTGAACGTCGATATCAGCGCCCAACCGAATGGAATATATGCGCCGCTATCGTGGTCGGAAATCAGCGAAATGAAAGAGCACGGAATTGAGTTTCACCCTCATACCAAAACTCATCCAATCCTGTCGAATTCGTCAGTCGAGCAGCAAAAAGATGAATTGATAACTGCTAAAGCCATTATCGAAAATAAACTTAAATCGAAGGCAGACATCTTTTGCTATCCCAACGGTGATTATGGCGATTTTACCGAAGATACTATATCGATATTAAAATCGGCCGGCTATATTGCCGCCGTAATCGGGGTTTCCGGATTTTATAATACCAAGAGTGAAAATGATCCGTTTCGAATTCCCCGGTTTGCCATTCCGGACGGAATTATCTGGTTCAAGCAATATATCTGTGGTTTAGAATATCTGAAACGAAAGTTATTGTCCTGAGTTATTTTACTAACTCTTCGTATAATTCCTGATATGATTTAACACAGGCCGCAATAGACCAGTACAGCTCGATATCCTTTCGAGCCTTCTCGCCCATAGTTTGCCGTAGCTCTTTCGAATTAATTAAGGATTTGAAACTGTCGGCATAAAGTTCCGGTTTATCTAAATCGACCAAAAAGCCGGTTTGCCCGTTCTTAATTACACCTGGATTGCCGCCAATATTTGTCGCTACAACGGGCAATTGACACGACATTCCTTCAAGCAAAGTCAAGCTGGTCCCCTCGCTTAGCGAACTTAAAGTCAAAATATCAATTCCCGATAACAGCCGCGAAACATCAGGACGATCTCCGATAAACTTTATCTTATTTGCCAATCCTGTAGATTGAGCTAAGCTTTCAAGCGATCCTCGCAATTCACCATCACCTATGACAAGCAATCTACTTTGCGGATTTTCATCGAATACAATCTTAACCGTGCGAAATAGATATTCATGGTTTTTCACCGGCGCCAGACGGGCAACTATCCCGATAATAATATTTTCGGGGGAATACCCTAACTCGGTTCTGACTTCACTTCTGCTTATTTCCGATCTCTTAAAGCGTTCAGTATCTATTCCATTCCTGATTGTGATTACCTTTTTAGGCGATACGCCTACTTTTTCGATTAAATATTGATTCAACGTATCGGCTACCGCAACGACCCTATCGGTGGCAAGGCCGGCAATTCTGTCCAGCACCAGCCCCAGTTTCGGGTCGGGAAAAGTTCTGCCGTGCTCCGTATAAACGAGTTTCACATTTGGTAAATGAGCAATTGCTGACGCTACCTTTGTCCAGCATCCGGAATGCGTATGCACTATATCGCATTTACTCTGCTCGATAAAATGAATGAGCTCTCGAGGATATAAAAGCGAGAAACCCGATACCATTTTCGGAATCAGCACGGTTTCGATACCCAGCGCTTTAAATTTTTCCGAAAGCGCCCCAATTTCCTCTATACAGGCCACCTGAATATCGAGCTTGCCGCGATCGCTATTGGCGCACAAATTATAAATAGCGTTTTCCATTCCGCCCGTAAGTGTTGAAAGTACGATATGCAGGACAGATATTTTTTTCAAAGCGCTTTGTTTTCCTTATTACGATGCGCCATAAAAGATTTTTTCCAACGCCCATCGCAAATCGAGATAGGCTTTATCCCAATTTCCTATTGTAGCGTCATTTTGCTTTTGAAGATAGCCCAATATTTCGCTCGCGGGAACAAACCAGCCATTTCTGGAGGCGACATCATCCAGACGATCCCTGATCGCGCTGATTATTTCCCCATTTTTGACAAAATCCCTTGCCAAAATGAGTATAAACGATACACAGGCCCTTCTTCCTTTTCCAGACGGTCCAGATTCTTCGTGCTTAATAGCTCTAGGAATGAATTAACGTTGCCGCCATCGGATGAATGAAACCAGTGATTCACATACGGCCGCTTATTATCATGATAAGGAAACCCGGAATACACCTTTAATATATTAGTCTCGAAAAAGCTGAAATTAACGACATAAGTAATATGCTTTTGCGCAATATCGCCCCAAAAATACTCCGAGCCTTCCAATTGTCCCTCAAATTCGCTTTCGTGCTGCTGGAGCTTGTAGAGCATCTTGATGGGTGAAAAGTTGAGCTTATGGATTCCCCAATACAGGTTATCTTTATTCGCTGAATGATTTATATGAATTCGCGGATATTCACCTATAATTTCTTTATATGTTTCAATCGCCTGCAATATCTCATTTCTCTTGCTGCTTCCCCCTCGCGCCCCATGCAATGCAATCTCAAAACCATTCGATTTAAGATTCAAAACGAATTCCCTGTAGAATGTGTCTTGCAGCGTCATACCTTGATTAGGCAGATGCTCAGGATTATTGGTGGGTAGAACCCATACGGTCTTGGTCGTCTTGAGTCCTATCTTACAAAGATAATCATAAATCGGCTTGATATTTTCAACCGTCGCCTGGTCCGTGTCGTCAATAACGGTAAAAGCAAATGAGTGCCCGTCAGGCCAGGTTGGCTGTACATACCGGGGCCGAAAGAATAGTCCGGAGAGTATTGATTTTGAAATAGTAAAAAGCCTGTTTCCCAAAATACTCCCTTTTACCGTTTGGTTGGTTCCCAGATAGTATGTTTTTCCCCGGCGAAATAACGTATCCAGGCCACCAGGATCGAGAGGTTAACGAGGCTGAAAAACAGCGGAATCTTAAATATTACCATGCTTCTTAAAGGTTTTAATAAATAAGCGCTTAAAGCGCATATATAAAATATAGCCTGTAAAATAATAACCGCCAGATAGAACTGTCCCGAAATTTAATAATAAACATATTTGTAATTAGCGCTATCAGCATTAGAAACGGAACCAACCATCTGATCAGCTTATGGCTGATTATCTGCATTGAAAACAGTCCATAGCGAAATATATTCATCGACCCGGCAAATCTGAACAACACGGAAAGGCCATTGACGACAGTCCTGACCTTGCGTTGAAACTCCTTTTGAGGGTCGTCAATAACGTTGTAAGACGCAATCGCCTTTTTGTCGATTATCGCGCGATATCCCTTCATATAGCTGATTATTGGAAGATAGAAATCGCTGGTAAGATCGGGATGCCAATTCTGGCAGAGCTTCTTTCTAATTGCAAAAAAACAGCCGCTGACAACCACCAGCGTATTAACTGAGCTTTCCATATCCCTTAGAGCCATCTCATACCGTACATAAGCGCCCTCTCCGGCGCCGCCCGCCGATGAATCCTCCACTTGATCGTATCCCGAAACGCAGCCAATTTGCGGATCGGCGAAATTATCAGCAATTTCGCGAACGGCCATGCGATCGAGCCTGGTTGTAACATCGGTATAAACGATAATATCACCGTTGGCTAAGGCTGTTCCCTGGCCCCTGGCAATAATCCTTACCCCTTCTTACCGGAACTTCTAAAAGCCGAACTTTGCCCTCATCGAAGGATCGAACGATATCTCCGGTTTTATCAGACGAACCGTCGGACACTACAATAATTTCCAGCATATCCTTTGAGTAATCCAGCGCCAGACAATTTTCGATCTTATTTTTAATATTATTTTCCTCGTTATAGGCGGTTATCACGATACTTACTAAAGGACGATATTCCTTTTTGACGGTCTTTTTGGAGCGCAACCGGCTTAATACGACCAGAAATGCAAAATAGCCAAAATAAGTCCAGAATATAAGACCCAATGCCATCCAAAATAGAATCAGTAGTATCATATAATTATTTTAGAATTCGAGAATACCCGGTTTATTCCAATGCCTCTTTATATATATTGAAAATACTGTTTGCCCAATCCTTTATATCATACGATTTACGAAGTTTCGCTTTTAACTTGCAGCCATAATCCTGCCTTAACTGCTTCGATTCAACTAACATCGCCAGCGCGGTCGAAAGCTTATCGATATCACCCGGCGGAACAATCAAGCCGTCATCACCGTCCTGTATTAATTTCCCGATTGAACCCACATCGGATGCTACAATCGGCTTTTCCGATGCTGCCGCTTCCAAAACTGTCAGCGGTAATCCCTCGGTTAGCGATGGCAGGCAAAAGATATCGAGAGATTTGTAAAATGAATTCATATCGTCAACGAAACCGGGAAGAATCAGCCTTTCATGTAGTCCGGCGACCTGGGCCTCATTGGCGATTGCCGTTTTCTGCGGCCCATCACCGGCAATCACGATCTTGATCCGTTTTTTCATATTTTCGGGAAAGTTGGAAACGGCCTTAACCAAATTTACATGTCCCTTTTCCGGTGAAAACCGCCCTGCGGAACCAATTAATACCTCCTCCGGGCTTACATTCCATTCCTTTCTAAAATCTCGTTGTGATGATTTCTCAAATCCCCCAAAATCCACTGCATTGGGGATAATTATCAACTTATCGCTTTTTAAGCCCGAGGCAATTAGCCTGCTCCGGATATTTTCGGAAACGCATATAACCCGCTTTGCGAACCTCAGAAAATATATTCCTAGCTTTTCATTAAATCTAAGCTTGGAATCTACGCTGACAAATCCGTGCGCCGTGGCAACCACCCTTATCCCGGTTATTTTTGCGGCAATGACGCCTACAATATCCGATTTATAACCATGGGTATGAAGTATCGTGACATTATGACATTTTATAATCCTGATTAATTTCCAAATATCGCCAGGATCGAAACGTTTATAGATCGGAATCTTGTCGATAACCGCGCCCAATTCTGTCACGGCCTTCAGGAATTCATTGCCGGAACCATCGGATGCCCGCACAAATCCGGCAACTCTGATATCATAATTTGAACTATTTTTTTGGGATACGAGATTCAAAACAACCTTTTCGGCGCCGCCTATATCCATCGCGGCGATAAGATGCATCACCACTATTTTTGACGACGGCAAATTGGTGATACCCTTACCCTTATCCGTCGGCTCTTGTTTTTCAGATCCCAAATCTACCAGACTTCTATTCCCAATAAATATTTATACCCCAGGCGCCGTAATTTATGCCCGCAGATGCCTGTAAATATGATTTAATTTATTAACAATTATTTCCCACGAATATTGCTTTTCAACTAACTTTCGACCGTTGATTTCTAATTTCTTTCGTAACGTCTCATTTTTCAATAACTCCATAACTTGCTTGGCGAATTCGTCCGGTTTATCCGCAATGATTATATTCTCGCCGTTGGTGACCGCCAATCCTTCGCAGCCGATCGATGTGGAAACAACCGCTTTTCCCGACGCAAAAGCGTCGAGTATTTTTAATCTTGTCCCCCCGCCAACCCGGATTGGCACGATATAAACCGATGCTTTCGCAATATATTTTCTGACGTCATCGACATAACCATGAAGCTGAATCGATTTATCTCTGGCCGCCAACGTTTGTAACCGTGACGGCGGATGACTGCCAATGATATCGCATCGTATATCGGGAAATTCCTTTTTTATAAGGGGCAATACCTCGCTGCAAAAATATATCATCGCATCGCCGTTTGGATACCAGCTCATGCTTCCCGCAAAGACGAGACTCTGCTGCAACTTTTCGCCGGACGGCTTGAAATAATCAATATCGGTGCCATTAGGCACCTGCGTAAACCTGGCTTTTGGTGAAATGCCGGCAAGGTATTCCTGGTCGTTTTCCGAAACGCAGGCATTCATATCGAATTTATCGAGCATTCTTTTTTCGAACAGCTGAAGCTTTAATCCTTGAAGATAAAGATATAATTTTGCCAGCGGATTGGCGGCGTTGGCGCCTCTTCTGAATATCAATCTGGATTCAACATTATGATGATTCAATAACTTCGGCGTATTTTCGAGCAATTTCGCATATCCCGCCAGTTCGACGGTATCTATGTGAACAAGATCAAAACAGTTGTTGGCCCGAAGCGCCTTTAATTCCCGTCGTAATTCTTTGGAGCCAAATTTCCAGACAGTGAAGGGCGTTATCGTAAACAGGTTGAAAAACAGATATGAATACCACTTTAAAGCGCTATAATCTGTGGGTATTTTGAAAACTTTTATATAGGAGCAGTATTGGCTAAGATGCTTAATTGAATTATCAAGCTCGGCCTTATTGGGAATCAGTATTTTTTGATTAAAACAAAGGAGAAATATTTCATTATCTTTGGCCAGTTGACGGATAATATTGAAGTCTCTCTGAGTGTGGCCGGCGGTAGGCGGATATGGAACGAAAAAAGTAATGAACAGAATCTTCATCGAAAAAGCCTCTTATACATCGCGAGATCGAGTGATTGAATTATTCAAAATATTCGATTTATTGAAACGTTCCGTCTTCGTTTAAAATTTGCCGCTTTTTTAGATAATCACCTAATTCCTTAACCGGAATATTACGCAGCGCGATTTCGTCTTCGTTTATTTTCCTGATAGGTTTCGCGGGTACACCGGCCACTACCATATACGGTTCAACGTCCTTGGTTACTAGCGCGCAGGCTCCCACCTGAGCATACTCTCCTATCGTTACTCCCGGCATAACGGTTACTCCGACACCCAGAATAGCCTTTTTCCCAATTACAATGGGCCCCACCGATGGCGGCATCATACAGGCATTATGGACCAGAAACACACACCGCCATCCAGTCGCCACTCCTTCATCAAACCTGACAAGTTCCGGAAAATTATCGTCTATCCAATTTTCGCGGCCTATAAATATCTCGTGATCGTCCTGTGCGATCTGCACGCCCATAATTCGATATAATTTTAGCCTCAAACGCCATCCAAACGCCCAATCTCGCGTCAGTTTATTCAATATCTTATTAAGCGGATTCAGCACCGACTGCATTTTCGGTCGCCTCTTTCGATACTCAACTATTGGAATCATTTCTGGCATATTTCCCGTCCTGTATTATTTATCGAAAATATCAGATGATTATTAACAGCCCATTTTAGTTATTAATCCGACAATCCTCAATATATCTTTTTCTTTTACACTATGATGTGTCGGAAGAGTCACCAATCTTTTGGATATTTGCTCCGAGTTTGGACAATTAGAACTATCCTTAATCAATATATTCTTAAGAGCCGGAATATTATTGATTGTATCGGGATACATACCGGATATCCCCAGGTTATGACCTTTATCGAGTATCAGACGCTTTTTATCCGGATTTTTGAGCAAAATTGGGTATCTCAGGAACGCGGGCTTTGCCCTATCCGGCCAACCGGGAATCTTAAGGGCTTTAACCTCCTGCAATAATTCCTGATACCTGAAGGCTATTTTATTTCTATTAATATTAATTGTTTTAAGGTTTTTTAGTAATGACGACCCCAATCCTTGTCGATATTCCGAAAATCCCTGAAGACTAAATTCCGGATTATAGATTGTAGAACCAATATTTAATTGCGGAATTGAATCCGGGATCCAATAAAGGTAGCGCGGAAATAGCAGCTTATAAGCTGTCATTTGGATTATATCTTTCGTTTTGCTTTGTCCCATCGGCGTAAATTCGGATTTATAAATATCTTCCACAGCGGTCTTCAATTCATCGTTTCCGATAAGCGCCGCCCCGCCCGAATTGGTAGTGATATTCTTACCTCTACCAAAGCTAAGAATTCCGGCGTCTCCGAACGAACCGACAGGCCTATCATCCAGCGACGCCCCTAACGCCTGGGCCGCATCGTCAATGAGGAATACATCTTTGTCGCGGCAGATTGTTTGGAGTTCGTTTACTTTGCCCGGAATCCCAAACAGGTGAGGACAAATCACTGCCAACGTCCTGGGACTAATTGCATTAATAACAGATGAATTTAATATCCCGAAAGTATCCAAATCATTATCCGCAATCGCCACCTTCAAACCGGCTTTAACGATACTCGATGGCAGCGACCAGCATGTATAATTGGGGATTATAACTTCAGTTTTTTGGGGATATATTAGTTTAGCCGCTTTTAAGAGCAGATATATCGCGGCTTTGCCTGAATTGGTCAAACGGACCTGACAATTATATAATTCTTTTAGTTCTTTTTCGAATGGTACGGCGGAACTGTCGCCTCCGGAAAATATAGAGCTCCAACTGATTCGGGTTCCTACCGGTGGAATAGTCATCATCATGCCGGTGCCTTTGCGGTAATTATTCTACCATCCATATTTACGGCAAAACGCATATTTTCGATTACGCCGGTTATATCCTCAATAGGAACACTCATAGATCAGTCAAGTTTTCCTTTTGTTTCTCAACGAAAAATTCGTATTTGGAAAATATATAGCTTATACTTACTGACGCCGCAATCAAATAATAGAGCATAAAATTCAGCGCTTGAGTTAGGAAAAAGGCGCACATGATGAAACCTAAGATGCTTGCAATAATCATGTCTCGGATCTTAAATATTTCATCATCTTCATGGTCAGGATCAGGACTCTTTATTCGTCTCAGTTGAGTAATTGATGTTGACAGCAGAAGTATAAAAATAGCCAGCCCTATTAATCCGGTTTCAGCGCCAACCTGGATAAAAGTATTATGGGGTGCCATCCATCGGCCCCCAGAGCCAAATTGAGTTCCATAAGCTACCCGAAAACAGCCAATTCCAACTCCCGTCAGGGGCCTGGCAGCCATCATTTTTACGCCTGCTTTCCAGGCTGCGATTCGTCCCATGGCAGAGGCATCTTCCTGATAAGTCCCAATCGTGCTATAACGTTCGCTAATTTTCGATGGTAATAGTAATTGAATTGCCAGGGCAATCACCGCCAGACTTATTACGGCCTTTAACTTATTTCTGCCTCGAAAATACATAACAAACAGAACCGTCAGCAGTCCCAAAAATCCGCCGCGAGACTGAGTCAGAATAACTCCCGCTATTAAGATTACCATGCTGAGGCCGTAGAATAGTTTGCCGAATCGAAACTTCTTGCCGCTCATCCATAGTGCCGAAAATGGCAGAATTGTTACGAATAGCAGAGCCGCATCATTGGCATCGCCGAACAATTTGGCTCCGATCGTCGCTCCGGCGCGTTCCACGTCTCCAAAATATGATTGGATTGTCGATATGCACAAAACGATAGCGCACACCAGCGCTATAAGCGTCATGACGCGAAACATCTTTAAATCCCGGCATATATTAATAAATATAAGGAAAAACAGAAGCATTTTGACAAAATCCAATGCGACGGTGCTGGATTCGCTTGCCCATACGGATAAAGGTATCGATATAAATAACACTCCGGTAAATGCCGCCAAAAGATAGGTTTGCCTGTAGTTAAAAACATAGTTCCTGTTTCGAATATACTTGATAATTATCGCGAATAAAGTTGCGCCTCCCACAACTTTCGCCAGGGGCAATCCTTCGAGAGACGGTATCAGGTCGCTGGGGCGAAGAAAGCTCAGTAATATAAAAAGCGCCAGCCCGAACGATGGATATATAAATATTACCAGGGTGACTATGACCGCCCCGATCAGGGCTATAATTATAATATCATTGAATAACGCTAAGGCCGCCGCCAGAACGATTGTAGCCAGTATAAACAGCGCGTATGCAATATGCCGGGACTTGATAAAACCTTCGCCGGCAATGTCACGATTGAATGTTTGGAATTCGAGATTTTCTTTCATTTCAAATACATAGAAAACATGGTATCGTAATTAAAGAACTGCCTTTTTCATTATACTGACGATTGGTCCTCTTGTCGCCAAAGATTTGATAAAACCATAACCGGTATTTCCAGATAGCGCGCCTGCCGCTGATCTTTCTTATTACATAACGTAAAATTTCCTGTTTTGCCAGACATAAAAAAACTCGGCAGGGTTACCCCTGATCTCAACTTTATGGCTATGAAATTTATTCACGGGGGTGTAATTGCCGGTATTATCTGATTAACTGCGACCATATCGATGATCGAACCACATCGCGCTGCCTTCTCCCTCCGCTAAATGACAAGGCAATATTCGATAAATCGGATATATTTCCCGCATCATCATAGCTTTTTACGCCCAGGTAATATGAAAAGCCGGCTTCAAGTCCGGTTACAGCGCAGTATTGAGTTATTCCCGGTGCTTGCGGGACGGGAGGATACGGAAAAAGTTCCGCTTGCCCCCATGACGATTCATTAAGTCCGCTTTGGGAATATCTTATTTCATAGGCAACGACTTCCCCTCCCTGGTTTCCATCATCGCCAGGCGCAGTCCAGGTTAGATTTATCTGCCCGACAGCGCCGGGAACTCCACCCAAATCCATAATTCTGCCTGGAGGTATGGTATCCCGCGGCTGTACTTGATTGATAATTTTCGAAAAATATACCCTTCTCGTACTGCCGTCATAATTATTCCAGAACACGGGTATATAATTGGACTGAGCCGGAACTCTGAAACAAGTATTAGGATCTCTGTTTCCCGGCAGGACATCGGAAACCAAAACCGCCGGAGTCCATGTCTGGGTGCTCTGCGACCATTTCTTGTAGTATATTTTTGATGAAGCAAATGATGCATCGGACTTCTTGCAATAAAATACGTAGAGATTATCACCCTGAACAGTGGATATTGGGTAGTACTCATTTTCGAGATTGTTGGGGCAGTTGTCTATTATCTCATGATTCCAGGCGCCATTGCCGCCATTAAAATATTTCCAGCAATGATGTAGATTCACTCCAATGCTGAATATCAGGTGCAGTGACGAATCATTCACTACATTATGGGTAAAGGCTCTTTCCTCGTTCATATTGACGGGATAAATCGAGTGATCGTTTCTGGCCTCGAATGAGGTCCCGTTCCAGAGATAGTATTCAAAGCCGCGATTATTGCTCATATATAATACTATTAACGCCGTGCTGCCATTTACATAAGGCATCGAGCCGATTCTTATCGACGTCGATCCCGTTGCGACGGCCTGGCCCGGTACCCAGGTACTGCCGTTATCATCTGAATATTGATAGCGGACATTCTGACTGGCATCACCGGTTACGCGTGTAAATACCCATATTCGCCCATTATCCTGGACTGATATATTTGACCTGAAAGTATTATTGGTTCCCGAAAAAGAGATTGTGGGACCCCTATCACTGTTGCTGTGAGCCGGTGGGTTAAATTTCCGAAAGCAAATCGCGTTGGAGGCGCCCGGCCAGGTATAGTTGAGTGTATTATTTTTCCCAAACAGAGATAAATGGTAATCCATCCAGCCGGTTTGATCTATCTGGATAACATTACTGTTCCAGGTCGTTCCGCCATCGGTAGTATAGCTGATATTGCCGCCCGCGCTGGTCGCGTTCGCATAACTCAGCCAGAAGCTATTGGGGTCGGATTCGGACATATATCCTTTCCAGCGGGGAATCCCCAGCGTGGAACCGTCCACTTGCGGAGAGGCTACCAATATCGGAGGCGAAATTTGCTGAGCGAAAATTTCAGGGCAAGCACCCTGAAAAATAAATATGATAAACAGTAAAAAACCGATTATTTTAATAATTGACGCGCTTAACGCTGACCTGCACATCTCAACCACCCCCGAGTTCGTTGTTTTGGGCGATCACCGGATCACAACTATCTTTCCATAACTCGATCCGGTTGCGTAATTAACCGAATTTAAATATACGCCGGATGATATATAATCACCATCGGAATTTTTAAGGTCCCATATCCAGTCACCGGGACCGACATTGTGAGCCTGTTTGATAATTGCCCCTGAAATTGTGGCAATCGTAATATTTGAATTTTGGGGTAAATTCGTGAATGTAATAACGCTGTGATTATCCGAGCTTTTGAATGGATTGGGAAAGGCGTGAATCGAAAGTGTCACGAAAAAATGACTGGGCGCCGTCCATAACTGATTATCGGAACTGGCGCGCCAGTAATATTTGGCTCCGTTTTGCAGCAGCGAGCTGACTTGCCAGGAGGCGGATCCCGATGATTCCACCGAGATCGCGCCTGAATTCAGCCCCGATAAAAAATTCGAGGTCGTATCTATCTCAAAATAAATTTGAGTTATACCGCTGTGCCCGTTTGATATTAGCTCGGGAGTCGCCGTATTAATTGTAGCTCCGGCTGGCGGATAAATACAATCGACCGCTGCCAGCGGGGCGGGCGATTGGGGCATAAAAAAACTTGTTGCCGCTGACCATTGGCTGGAGTCATTTGGCGAACTACATCTGGCACGACAGCGCCAGACATACGACCTTTGACGTTCCAGGTCTCCATAAGTCGATGATACAGCCGTATCCGACGCCATAGATATCTGTATTTCGGGAGATGGCAAAGTGAGCGTGGTATCCAGGGCAAATTCGTAATACAGGGGCAAACTTGAATGAACCGCTCCTGCATACAAGGTTACCTGTCCCCCCGAGGTATCGATCACAGTTGATAACGGTACCGGGGCGCTGATTCCGCCGAGCAGGGAATCAACATTGGAGAGTGATGATTCATTGCCCGCTTCATCGAATGCCTTTATCGCGAAATAATATTTCTCACCGTAGCTCAGATCGCTGACAATAGCTTCCTGATGCTGACCCGAAAGAAGCGGCATTGGCGGATTCGGCATTATCGTTGCCAACGACCAGTTGTTGTCAGATATAAAATCCGTGGAGTATCTGATTGAATAATGATCTGCAGTGCCAATATCTCCGTCATCACCGGGGGCGGTCCATGTCAGAATAGATTGTCCTTGCTCATTTCGAGATGATCCCAGATCATGAATCCCGGACGGGGATATTGAATCTCCTAATGCCGATACATAAATCTTTCCTTCACAATTTCTTATTTGGCCGGTAGTGGTAGCCGGGCCAAGTGTATTATCGGCGTAAAGCTCCCGAAAAGTGCCGCCAAGGTCGAAAGTCACAGCGGATGATGGTCCGTAATTGCCGCCTGTCCCTCCGGACGCCTGCCGCCAGTATACCAGAGCTCTGCTGTACGGCCGACGATAGACCGTCGCTCCGCTTATATTCTGAGATGTTCTTTCAGCCGTCGGTTGGCCGATATTGCGTTCCAGGGCTTTCTGCCACAATAAAAGAGTATCGCTGGCATAAAATTGGTTAGGGCCATGAGCTGATGTCGTCGAATTGCTGAATAAGAATATTGTATGTCCCGTATCTGCGGCCATGTAGTAGAAGCATAAGCGTTCCATATAAGACCGCGCCCAGGAACCCAGAATTACGGAGTCCTGCGGAAATACGGTTACCCATAATTGTATCTTGGCGCCGTTATGAACTTGACGGACCGAATCCATCATTGCCCACGGCATCGACGGTTCTGCCCAGACTCCCGGCCAGTTGATGCCATTGGATATCCAAACATATTCCCCGATGATCATACTGGCGCCTGTTCTGATACAATCCTCGAATAAATCACAGCCTAAATCGCCGTAACCCGATCCGTTGGTGAAATAGTTATTTCCTCCGGTTACGGTCCTGATCGTGTCGAGAATCATCGGCAACCAGTGGTTCCGCTTTATCTGTATAAGGCTATCGGCAATTTGCCGGCCATTCAATCCCCCTGCTGTCCAACCCGCGATATTGCGAACCTGGCTGGTATCCAGCCATTGAGGAGTCCCCCACGGATATGACGTGTACCCCCATCTATACGGGTAAGCCGGACGGCTCCATTCCGCCGCATAATCCTCGATAACGCCGTTATGGGTACGCATCGTTTCGCCGTAGTATTTTTTCAAATATGCCCAGACGCCGCGGTAGGCGTAATTGGGCATGGCTCGCCAGGTGTTAAATTCGCAAATTCTAATCTGATCGCCCGCTCCGTGCCTGTTGACATGGCCCACAACGCATGGCGATGCGGCTACATCATAATCCAAGATGTTGACCGAATCCCGGGCGCAATGAAGATACATTGAATCAACGTTATAACCATTTCTGGCACAAAATGCGGCAATAGAATCGCAGTCATGATATCCCTGTTCGCAGTAAAATGACGACGACGCTGTATATTGCAGCACCATTGTCGGCAGACTGGCCGCGCGTATTCCTCTCAACCTGGTCGAATATCCTCCATTGGAATAGTCGAAATGCTCGCCGATCCAGTGACCAGTCGCCGAATCGCCTGTTTCGTAATTCATGCAGGCCGTCCTGATATGATCTAGTTTGGCCGCCTCCGATTTTTGACCGAATGCCATAATCATAATGACCGGCAAGATCATCCCGAGCATTCGCGTCAATAGCTTCTTTTCCCTTGGTTGTCTTCTTAAAAACATTGGTACACCTCTCATTTGAATCAATATATAATTCAATTAGAAAGTCGTGTCAACCTTGAATAAATTAGTATCACTTGCATGGCGTTAATTCTTTTTATACCTAACTTGCTGCGGTATAGCGGAATACCTATTTTTTAATGCGGCCTTATTATACCTTAATCCATCTGGTTTGGTATGTTAACGATGAGCACTGGCCAGCCAAATGTGCAAATTTATTCACTATCTAAATAAATAAAAACTCTCGAATTATTCGAGATAAATACCATAAATGGTACTCCTTAATAATTATCGTCAAAAAATACTCAAAATTGACATAATTATATTGGGCGTTAAGACTGAATAATTAAATTGATATCTACCTCGATATAATTAAAAAAATCTCGTATATCATTTCGAATTGGACACTCCGCATATGAATTAATTGAGGAAATAAAGTTCTGCTAAAATAAAGGGCCGCCCATTTCTGAGCGGCCCATCTCCCCAATTTTAGACTAATCTAATCAGTTGATTGAATATTGCCGTTTGACTTAATCAACGGCATTATTCGAGGCGCTACATCCGGATCTGGCGGAGCCAGTAGTCCGATCGGGAGACAATCAGCGCATCCATGTACCATGGGACCGCCCTTAAAGAACGATACCATGTACGTAACATCGAGTCCGTTGAATGAGCATGAGGCGTTAACATCACCGGCCACATACCAGGTATGTCCGGGGGTGCACTCGCACTGATACTGAGGCGGACGTCCGCCCTTGAAGTATCCCACGCTGTAGGTAACATCCAGCCCATTAAAGACGCCGCTGGTATTGGCATCGCCGACTATATACTGACAGCCGCCGGTGGCAATTTGCATTGTGGCGCTGAGATTGGTAACTCCGTTGGATGTAACCACGATGTTGTTTATGGTATAATCGACAAAACCCATCATGGTGAGATGTTCATGGTAAGTGCCGGGTGGCAGATTGAGCGTCCAGGTGCCATTAGGCAAAGAGTATTGGTCGCCTACTACTGTTTCGCTGGCATCATGGGTAATAACATGAACGCCTGCCAATGGCGTTATACCATCGGTGTTATAAACAATACCATCGATGGTACCTTGAGCGCTTAGCAGACAAAACGCGGCATCGGCGGGCACCCAGGGATCCGGAGGTATTTGCCAGGAATTAATACCGGCCAACGGGAAATACAGCATGGCGGCTGAACCGGTAATTGCACCGGTCGTAACCATTCCGCATTGACCCAAATTGGTGAAATCGAGAATAGGTTCTACCTCCAGCCAATAGGTTGTGCCGGCACTTAAATTGGTCGGCGATATTGGCAGCACCACCTGCCAGATGCCCGTCATATACTCATCATAAGTATATGATTCCGGATATATGGTTTGGGATGTTACTATGCCGCCGCCGATCAGCTCCTGGTGAGCGCAGTTCGGATCGCCATCGATCGGTTGTCCGCCGGGAGAACCGGCGTTATCAGCGTAAATGGTAACAACTATTGCCGTCAAATCGAGAGGAGTGGCCGGAGTCAAATCGCTCCAGAAGCCGAGATACGCTACTACGTTGGCTGCTGTGATTTCGCCGCTTCCGGGCAGAACAAAATCGTCGGCCAGGCCGCCCGCAAATGGGTAGATTGGATCGCATTGGCTGGCCATGATATTGTCCGTGGTAGGTCCGCCATTAGTATAAATAAGCGTACTGCTTTCGCACTGATTCGCCGGCGGAGGAGGCGGCGGAGATATCGAAATAACACCATCGCCGACATTAGTGGAATAGCCACCAACCTCGATAAGATATTGATTGCCTTGAATCACAGGAATCGTAACAAACGACTGGAGTCCCGGATCGCAGGCATCGTCGTCGCTCGCAAGCAGCGGATCCAGCGGATCGCAGGTGGGTCCATCGTAAACGGCTACTTTGGTATCATAGCTTGAACCGCAGAGGCTGACTTCAACATCGCCGGACGCAGGAGCGGTATAAAGATACCAGATGTTCGGCCCGGTCATATATGTGCCGGGGCCGTCATGAGTGGCGTAGGCCGTTGTAAACGGTACTTCAGTAATATTACCGACTGCTAATGCATTAACGCATTCGTCATTTTCGGCAGGCGGTGGAGCTGGCAACACGTCGAGAGTATAAGGACCGCAATCATCCGTGTACCAACCCTCAACATCCAGATAGTATGTGCCGGCCGTTACTTCAACGACTAATTTTGAAAGCATCGAACCACCGCAACCGCCATCGATTGCGCCTAAATCACCCAAATAGGTTTGAGTGCCAAGGTAGATATAGGAATCCCACACAGTGCTGCCGCCGCACAATGAGAATATCCAACGACCGTCGGTCGGGATTGTAATTGCCCAAACCTGATCTTCGCCGGCGCGCAGACGATTATCGTCTCCGGCGCCGCAAGTGTTGCCGTCAGCCCAGGAACCAGGGGCGGTAACGGTGAAATCGGGAACTGGAGGCGGCGGGCAGGCCGTACCGGTAACAGTAATAGTGTAAGGACCGGTGGGATCATTGCTCGGATCAGATATGAAGGCGTAATAGTGTGTTCCAGCGGGCACGCTTTGGAAATATGCTGTCCAGTTGCCGTCGGTGCAATCGGTCCAATTTAGGCTGGCGCGATATATGTAA
Source organism: uncultured candidate division Zixibacteria bacterium (assembly GCA_963801605.1). Lineage (GTDB taxonomy): Bacteria > Zixibacteria > MSB-5A5 > UBA10806 > UBA10806 > UBA10806. Next base: position 14,800 of record CAWDFP010000002.1, on the reverse strand, counting down.
TTGTTATCGCATGGGCAAGCCTCATATATCCTGGTACCGGCATTTTCAAGAACCGGTGACGTCCCGCAGGAAGTTATCGCCACATCCATACACTCGGCTGTGCTGAAGACAATCCAGGTTTCGGCATAAGTATTCAGCGGACAATCCTGAGAAGCATAGCTGTTATCACCCGTTATAATTAGAGGTGAATCGATGATTAGCGCTTGTGGAGTTGTCTCCGCGCAATTGTCATTGGGAGGAGCTATATGAGTTGATGTAGATATAACACCTTCACCTATGGCTGAGCCGTATCCGCCGACTTCGATAAGATATTGGCTTCCTCCAACTACGGGGACCATTATCACAGATTGGAGTCCGGGATCGCAATCATCGTCATCGCGAGCCAATTCAGCGGGCAACGGATCGCAGGTAGCTCCATCATAAACAACCAGCTTGGTATCGAACGACGAACCGCACAGGCTGATAATCGCAGTACCGCTCATCGGCGGCGTGTACAAGTACCAGATATTGGGTGATGTAATATATGTTCCGCCGCCGTCGAATGACGCTGCCAGCGTTGACCATGGTAGATCGGTTACATCGCCAATTGCAATTGCCTGGGCGCAGTTATCATTAGCCGGGGGTGGAGAGCAGGATGTAGCAAGTAAACCTTCTCCCACATCGCCCGTGCCGGAGCCGCCGATTTCAATCAAGTACTGATTACCCTGAATTACGGGAACATAAAGCAACGACGGGCCCCCATAAGTACCGCAGCCATCGTCATTAGTTCCGAGTTCAATCGGATAATTGCAATCAACTCCGTCGTAAACAGCGAGCTTGGTATCAAACGACGAACCGCAGAGGTCGATTTTTGCCATTCCCGTGCAGGTAGCGGTATAAATAAACCAAACGTTCGGCGTAGTGATATAAGTGCCGTAACCGTCAAACGTGGCTGCGAGCGTTGAAAACGGCTCATCGGTCACATCACCGATTAAAGTCGCATTAGCACAATCGTCATTGGCCGGAGGAATCTGGCATGAAGTGGTGAGGACGCCTGAACCGGAATAACTTTGATATCCGCCAATTTCGATGAGATATTGACTTCCCGAAATTACAGGAACATCAACAAACGACTGCATCCCGGGATCGCAAGCATCATCATCCGTAGCAAGTTCGGCAGGCAACGGATCGCAGGTGGCGCCGTCATAAACCGCCAATCTGGTATCGAACGAAGAGCCGCACAGACTGATGTGGGCTACTCCGGTGCAGGTAGGAGTATATATATACCAGATATTGTTGCTGGTGATATAGGTGCCCGGGCCATCGTGGCTGGCTGAGCGGGTTTGCCATGGTAAATCAGTCACGTCTCCGATCTGCTCGGCACTAACGCAATCATCGTTAGCTGGAGGAGGAGCGCAATCGCTGATCGAAAAAGTGAAACTCGGAATGCAATCAGGTGAAGGCCAGGTATCGATTATGATATAGTAGGTACCGGCTTCCAACGGTTGGCCGTATATACCATGCACTCCCGATCCGGTCAGGGTGTGTTTGGCGACACAGCTTAATGTATCCGTTGGGCAGGCGCTCTGAATCGCGATACCAGTCCAGGTAGAGCTGCCGGGATCGAGCTCGAAATCGTAGCAGCCGGCCTCAGTGACGGTGAGTTCATAGATAATATCCTCGCCGCCATCATAGTTGCCCAGACAGGAGTTACTATAGTCATTAAACATTCCGCAAGTAGTACCCGTGGTTGTATAAGGCAGTTCGGCCGGAATGTTGACAAAAATCGGAGAAAGGCAATTTTCACCCGGTTGTGGAGGCGGGCAAACATCGATTGTTAAGGTGTACTCAGGGATACAGGTAGTGGGAGAACCGCTGTCGATAATCAGGTAGTAAGTGCCCGCGCTTACCGATGCCCGGAAGCTATGAGGAGCAGCAGTTGATGATGTATGCGAGGCCACACAACTTGTCGGATCCATCGGGCAGGCATCGTCAAGAGCGAATCCGGTATTGGCGGTTACGCCAGGATCAAGTGTGAAATTATAGCATCCATCCTGAGTTATATTAATCTGATAGATGATATCTTCGCCAAAATCATACGTGCCAAGGCAGGTATTTGCATAATCGTTAAACATGCCGCACGTGGTATTGGTGTTTGTATATGGCGCTTCTGCCGGAATGTTTACTACGAGCGGAAGTTCGCATGTTTCACCGGGATTGGTGGGCGGTATGGAGCGTACCCGTGATTTCCAGAACATACTCGCCATCGGAGCTCGAAAAATATGCTTCGACAAGTATGTAGTAGGTACCGGGGGTTAGCATCAAATCCGAAATATGGGCCAGATCAAGCTGGGTATCACACCCTCCATCGGTGGAGGCTAAATACGTAGTCGACCCGCATTGACCCGGGCCCCAGACACCGATGTAGTCGTCGAATGTTGGATCGGGTGAATTGCAGGTTGTAATATCTACCAGTGTACGCTCAGTAATCGTAAGTTCATAGACTACGTCCCGTCCGCTATGACCGTAATCGTTCTGCCAATTGGCAGTGTTCTGAGTATCGGTATAGGGCAAAGATTCAATGATGAACGGCGCAACGCAGTTTTCGCCGCGGACAACCGCTGGACATGCCTCGCCGGCGCAGGTTTGAAGTGGATTCCAGGTTCCGTTCAGAGCCGCGCAATCCGTTGACGAATTATCATCGCAGCTTGGCGTCACGGGATCGCCGTAGCAGCATCGTCCGAGCGTTGGAGCATCCCGGATTTCAATATCATCGATATAGATATTATATGAGCCGAATCTGCTGTATCCAACAAAAAGTATTCTGGCATCGGCAGACGAAGAATTGAACATGATCAAATTCTGATTCCAGGATGCGGTATTTGGCATTCTATGAATGCGAGTATTTACACCGGCCTCCGATAAGAATACGACCATTGAATCGGTACCGGAACTGTGCCAGCTCCAGTAGGAAAGCATATAGCTGCCGCTATGTGCTGAGAGATCGATACTGGGGGTAATCAAGGAGTCGATAGTTCCGGCGGCATAATCATAAATATTGAAGTATGCGGCATAGCTGCCTCCGTGTGGGGCATTGGGGCCGTGGTCTGTGCCACCGTCATAAAGCCAGGGAAGGGTTCCCGGAACGTCGCTCCAACCATCTGGAAGGGCGCCGGTTTCAAAATCCTCTGTAAAGAAGATATCCGTGATAACCGGTGGATTATCTCCAATACCAGGGGCGTTGACTATCCCCGCGGGAGTGGTGATAAATTGGGCGGGGTCCGATTTAGCGGTTTGCGGGATACCGTTTTTCATCGGTATCTCTTCCGGGATCAGGTCCTTCTTGCCGGCGGTCTCGTTGGCCTGCAAAACGGCTTCCTGTTTCGCAACCGCCTGCTCTTGCAGAAGCTTTGCCGCTTCAGCCTGCGCCTCTAAAAGAGCTTGATCGATCTTAACTTCCTGCTTTTTCTGAACTGTTTCTTTTCGTTCAGTGGATGTATTTTCGGCAGGTTCCGCCTTTTTCTCGGCCTTCTCGTTTCTCACCGCGCCGGTGCGGTTTTCGATAGCCGGCTGTTCGGCTTTCACAACCTTACGGGAGGACTCCTCGGCTTTTGGTTCCGCTTTCTCGACCTTTGCAGAGGCTTTAATTCTGCCTGTCGCTGTGGGAACACCCGCCGATGCCATACTCCAACCAAGCAGTATGACTGCCAGGATTATTAGAAGAGTTTTCTTCATATTTCTCTCCAATTAAACCATAATTTTTTAGATAATACTGACAAACAAAAACGGTTTGATTTCCTTGTGTTGATTTTAAGATTTTCGCAAAATATTAGTGACGATTCGTTACCAATTGCGCTCTCCCCCATCACCTCCTCTGCTTAACTTGTCAATTAATTATTTTACCCTGAGGTAGAAATTGCAGATCTCTCAACACGGGAATGGATTCCTAAAAAACGCGGCGCATCCGATTGAAGGTATTATGCTAATTTCTCGCAAGGATAGGAAAACCCGCGCGAATTTTCGGCAGGAACCTATTACCCGTCATCCCGAAATTAAATATATTGACGCCATTGGCATTGTCAAGTTCAATTTCCTATTATAGTTGCAGAACAAAAGGTAATAGGAAAATATAGCCAAAATCTTAAGCAGAAATAATCATTAAAAACGAATTGGCAAAAGATTTCGAACCCAAAAAGTGGCAATGTTGCCTATTATTGGGGCATTACTGCCGTAGACGATTTGTCGTGATAAATAGCGACTGTCGATTTGCTATTTGTCGAGGATACGTCCGGAAATAATAAAGCGTCCCCAAGGGGATTTGAACCCCTGTCGTCGCCGTGAAAGGGCGATGTCCTAGACCGGGCTAGACGATGGGGACGTCTGCATGCCAAATATAATCGTGCAATTGCCGATGTCAATTCAAATTGTAGCTCTAAATCAAATTTTGAAATCGATCTTATCGCTCAAAAGATATTGAAAATATCTTCCAAAGACAGAATTAAAATAGAAAATCGATTTTGATTAAATAGCTATTCTAACGCCAACAGACTATATCTACAGGTTTTTGCGATTCAATTCCTCGAGCTGAGCGGATGCTTCATCGACATTCGAATTGCCATCATCAGCGTCTTTCATTACCGATAAATAACGCATCAGAACGTCACGCTGAGCCGCTTTTTGACCGACCGCCCCGTAGGCAGCGGCCAATGAATGCAGGCAAAACGACGAATTGGGATTTAATTTCAAGGCATTGGTAAGAACGGTTATAGCGCTATCGGATAATCCCGCTTTCAATAGTGCGTTGCCCAAAAATGACGAAAAAAGAATCTTATCAGAACTCATTGCAGTCTGGTAAACGCAATCAAAATTGGTGGCCGCCGTGGTGTACTCTCCCTTATCCATAGCAATCGCGCCAGCCAGATATTTTTCCGCTCCTAAGGTCGCCAGGAGGTTTTTATCGGTCGTATTTGGCGGTATCTTAAACCTTGCCACGATACCTTTAACGACTCCTAATTGAACCAGAGCATCATCCATTTTCCCGTTACGGGAGTAAATTGCGCCCAAAATCGCGTTGCATTTAAGATCATCCGGCACTTTAGCCAGGGCTTCCTGTAAAATACCAATCGCCATTTCGGGCTGATTGCTATATACATAACACATGGCGACATTGGCATCCATTTGGGCTTTCATTCTATCATTGGGGCTGAGATCTCTCGCCTTTAAATAAGCGCCTATTGCATCTCGGTACATTCCCTTGGCGGCATACGTATCGCCAAGATGGGCTACCACGAAATAAAGCCCGGACTTTATGCTGTCGGCCGTTCGGAATTGAGCTAACGCCTCATCATAACGCCCCATGTTGAGCAAAAGCTCACCGTGGGAATCATGGGGGTTGGCCTGATCGGGAGCCATATCGGAATATTTCCCGATATTCTCCAAAGCTTTATCGTAATCGCCTTTATAAAAATAGGCGTAACCCAAAAGATTATATGATTGCATATAATTGGGCTTTTTCTTAAGGAGAATTAGATTCTCCTCGATAACCTTATCGTAATTCTGTTCGCTGAGATATTTAGTTGAAAGAAACTCGTGAGCATCAAAACTGTCGGGAAATTTATCGACGAGTTCCTTGGTATATTTATCGATATCGGCCTTTCTTTCGTCGGCCTGGGCAAAATCCAAATTAATAATAATCTTTTCCTTATCCTTAACTCTGTCTAAAAGAGATAAGGCCCGAGTCTTAGCGTCTAAGTAATCCTTTTGACGATCGAAATTCTTATAGAGCATGGCCATGCGGGCGTAAGCCATCGCAAAATTCGGATCGAGTTTGGTGGCGTTCTCAAACTCCTGAAGAGCCTCCCGCTGATAAAATCTATATATCAAATCCTCGCCTCTAAGATAAGCCTGATATGCTTTCTCAGATGACGTTGTCACCGTTCTCTGATCCATCAGGGCATAAATCAGTGATACCCCAACCAGAACGATGAATACTATCAAAATAATTTTGCGATATTTCATGGATCCGCTCCCAGTAAATTATCCCTTTATAAATACGAAAATAACAATACCGAGGTTTCCTTTAAAATGTCCCCTGATTTTTCGGTTTAGGGTAGCGACGTAACCCTATATCTTCCATTTTCTTAGCTCACCAAGAATGCGTGTGTCCGTGAGATCGACATCGAGCGGGGTAACCGAGATCAGATTATTTTGGATAGCGCCGTAGTCGGTTTCGGGTCCTTTATCCGTTATGATGTAATGCCCGCCGATCCAGAAATACGGTTCGCCTCGCGGATCTATTTTCTCGGTGATTACATCGCGGTATTCGCGTTTGCCAAGCTTGGTGATCATATGCTGACGCGGATTGACCGTAGTTGTATCGGGTACATTGACATTCAGAAGAGTGTTCTTGGGGATACCATTTTTAATGACCGCCTTAACCAGTCGGGCGCTGAAATTTGCCGCCTTTGCAAATCGCTTGCGATTGATCGGTTCGGTATGATTAGATACCGCCAGCGAAACTGCTATCGATGGGATATCGAGCATGGTGCCTTCCATGGCGGCGGCGACGGTACCCGAATAGGTAATATCATCCCCCATATTAGGCCCGTGGTTGATACCTGAAACCAGAATATCCGGTTTGGTTTTCAGGAGACAATAAACCGCGATCATGACAGCATCGGTGGGGGTTCCGGATACGGCGTAGATATCAGGCGCAATCTTCTTGGTGCGCAGAGGACGATAGAGGGTCAGCGAATGGCCGGTTCCGGACTGCTCCCATTGAGGCGCCACAATAACGACCCGTCCCAGCTTTTTAAGGCTGGCTGCCAGGGCCTTGATACCGTCAGCCATGTAACCATCATCGTTGGAAATCAGAATTAGCATTATGGTTGAATTAAGGGCTTGATAGACTTTTCTGCAAGCAAAATCAAATAAGCTCCAGCACCCGACGGCACCATCTAAAAGTATCAGAGAACCGGCTCATATGACTGGGAAATCCATAGCCGTACTCCACCTTTATCGGGATAAAATGAGGCGTCATTCCGGATTGGACCGCTTTGATGACGACTTCGGTTTCAAGCTCGAAGCGATCCGATTCCAGATGGATTGTTTCCAGAATCCGACGCGAATAAAGACGGTATCCGGATTGAATATCCTCGATCTTCGCTCTTAAAAGAAGCGATATGAGATGCGACGTCGTCCAATTTGAAAAGCGCCTGTCCCAGGGCATATCGGCTTTATCGTGAATACGGGACCCGATAATCAGGTCACCTTGCGTATCGTTATAAGCTTTCAGGAATTCGGGGATATATTGGGGGTCATGCTGGCCATCGGAATCGAGAGTTAAAACCACATCAAAACCTTCTCGCAGCATATATTCAAATCCCGTCTTGAGAGCCGCCCCTTTCCCTCGGTTGGAAAAGTGCCGCAGGATATGCACGCCTGAGCTTTCCGCCATTTCCGAGGTAGCATCGGTTGAGCCATCATCGACAACGAGGATATCGGAACTATACTTTTTTACCTCGGGGATCAGTTTGCCGAGAAAATTAAATGAGTTATGCGCTGGTATTAGAACGAGAGGTTTTATCATCTCAAGGTTAATAAATTAACTTTCAGTTAATTGTCTTATTACAGATTTGAATGATTCCACATAAGATGTATTGAGAGCCTTATCGAATTCGCCGAGCCATTTTTTTATATACTTTTTATCATACTCAAAATTCCTGGATAAAATTGATTTTACCTCTTCAACATCATTTGGCCTGCCTGCGATTATTTTGTGAATTACCAAATCTTCTAACGATGCAAATCTTACTGCCGCCTTGCCAAAATTTATGGAAACCGCTCGAGAAATAGCAATTCTCTCATATTCTGAAGAGGAGAAAATAAAATCAATTCGAATTCCGCTTGTATTTTCCGTCATCGTAAGAACTTTTGTTTTTTTAGTAAAGTCATCAGGATCATCTGCAAGTACCCTTAATTTAAGTTCTTTCGAAAAATTAAGGATTTCGGGCAAACGATCATTTTCAATGGCTAATGTAACTTCGATATTTTTGGTCAAACCTGGCTCTCCATCGAGTAGCCCGGCCTGACTCCCAACAATCATGTAGTCGATCTTAAGCTTTTGAAGTTTGGCGGCAATTTTTAACAACAGGAGCTCAAACACTATTAACCACCCTCGCGATTTTAATCCTGAGTTCTATCCCTTCAAAAGGTTCTATTTTATATCTCCCCGCGAGCATCTTCCTGGCCTACTTATACCTGCCTTTATAAATTTTGATTTTCGCTTAAAATCGGATCAAATTCGCGAAGCTCTTTAATCTCTTTTCATAGCTAAATCCCGCTAAACTTAATTGATTTTTTGCCCGCAAAATGCGCCTGATTAATATACCCGATATAAACATAATCATCAACTGTTTTGGCAGACTGCTATAGGTAATCCTAATAATACTCCTCCTACCCCGCTAAAACCCGTTATGAATCATCCTAACCATACCTGCATACAGCAGTCAGGTTCTTGAACTTGACTGCATTAATATAATCATAAAAGCAAATGCCCCGATGCAAAATCATCAGGGCATTTTAGGGATGTGATGGCAGCGATCTTAAAACGATAATTTTTCTTTAGGCTTGGGATTATTCTTAACGTCAAATTCGTTCCAGCCGCGATCCGAGGCCGAGGTAATCCCCTTGACACGCAGGTCGAAATCGTCAGGGTTGCTGCATTGGCTCATGGCTTCCTCATAGCTGATAAAGCCGGACCGATACAGCCGCATGATCGACTGATCGAAACTCTGCATGCCGTATTGAATAGCCCCCTGCTCCACGAGCTCCATAATCGAATTTGTCTTGGAGGGGTCAACGATCGCCTCGCGGATTGACGCCGTTGAAACCAAAACCTCGACCGCCGGGATTCGGCCGGGACCGTCGATACGCGGCAGCAGTCTCTGACAAACGATAGCCTTGAGTGTGCCCGCTAATAGCAGCCTGATCTGCGTATGCTGATGCGGCGGGAAAAATGAAATAATTCGCGAAATGGTCTCGATCGTATTTAAGGTGTGCAAAGTGGTCAGGACCAGGTGGCCGGTGTCGGCGGCAGTCAGCGCGATTCCCATGGTATCCGAGTCGCGAATCTCACCGATCAGGATAATATCGGGGTCCTGACGGAACGCATGACGCAGGGCGGCCGCGAAACTTTCGGTATCGCCGCCAACCTCACGCTGGGAGATGATCGACTTTTTATCGCGATAGATATATTCAATGGGATCTTCAATGGTCAGAATATTTTCCGCCCGGTTGCTGTTGATATGCTCTACCATGGCGGCCAGGGACGTCGATTTGCCTGATCCGGTGGTACCGGTGACAATGATCAATCCGCGCTTGGCCTCGGAAATATCTTTAATTACCTCGGGTAGATTCAATTCCGCAAAGCCGGGCACCTTGGTGTTTACCTGCCTGATAGCGATACCAACCGTACCGCGCTGTTTATACAGATTGATACGGAATCGGCCCATTTTTGAGATCGACAGCGCCAGGTCCATTTCTCGTTTCTGATGAAAGCGGTCTTTCTGTTCAGAGCTCAGAATTTGGGCCAGTATCTTATCGATATCATCGGGCATCAGAATCTGGTCGTCGATATAAACCAATCTGCCGTCGACTCTAACCGTTGGCCTTAAACCGACTCTTAAATGCATGTCTGAAGAATGCCGGTTTTGCATTTCCTGCATCATTTGCTTAAATGTCATCGCACACTCCTACCTGAGATAGACATCGTTTCGAAAAGGCATATCTGCACCTTCCGATGCACACCAGAATAGGTATCGGCAGAATTATGGGAAACTTTGGGGGGAAATCAGGCCGGTTCGACTAAAAATAGCGGCTGGCCAAATTGTACGGGTTTGGCATTTTCCACCAGAACTTCAACGATTCGCCCGGCTGTCTCAGCCTCGATCTCATTCATCAATTTCATAGCCTCAACGATACACACCACCTGGCCGGCCTTGATAATCTGGCCAATTTCGACATACGGCTTGGCGTCAGGCGCGGGGGCCTTATAGAATGTGCCAACCATGGGCGATTTTATTTCGATAAGAGCGGTCTTGGTCATGGGGGTTTTCGGACCCTGCTGGGTGGCGATCTCCAGCTGGTCAACCCGCAACGCAGTTGGCGCCGATGGCAATATTACATTGGCGAGATTCGCCGGGTTATGATGAGGGTTATCTCCGTTGGAGCCCGCTTTTTTTCTTATGCAAACTTTTTGCCCCCAGCTTGAGACCTCTAATTCACCAATGTTAGATTCCTCAACCAGCTTAATAAGCATTCGTATTCTTGACGGTCTCATAATCAAACTCTCCGTTTCATGTCAGACTTCACCTAAAGCTCCATCAGATTCTTGGGCGATTTGCTCAGAATCTGTCCCCCGTTGGAGGTGACCAACACATCATCCTCAATCCTTACGCCGCCCCAGTTGGAAATATAAATGCCCGGCTCGATCGTTATGATCATACCGGCCTCGAGAACGTCGGCGGATTGAGAGCTCACTACCGGCCGATCATGGACAAGCATCCCGATGCCATGACCAAGCCCATGTCCAAAATTGTCGCCATAGCCCGCTTTCATGATCATATCTCGAGCTACAGCATCCAGGCGATTGCAGGGAATGCCCGGCTTGACCGCTTTGCAGGCTGTTTTCTGGGCCGCCAAAACGATCTCGTAAATCTTCTTCTGTTTCTCGGTGGCTTTACCTAATACCACGGTTCGGGTGATATCCGAGGCGTAGCCCTCGTATAGGCAACCGAAATCAAGAGTCACAAAATCACCCTTGCGAAGCTTCTTCGCGGAGGCCCGTCCGTGGGGCATGGCCGATCTCTGCCCTGATGCTATAATCGTTTCAAACGATACATTTTCGGCGCCAAGATTACGCATATTGTATTCGAGCTCCAGGGCGATATCGCATTCCGCCACGCCGGGTTTAATCGAACCCAGGATATCGCTAAAGGCCTTATCTGCGATACGAACCGCTTTTTTTACCCGTCTTATCTCCTCGCTGTCTTTGACAATCGAAAGCGATTCTATCAATTGCGTGGTTGGCTTGAACTCGACATCGGGCAACAGCTCTTTCAGCTTGGCGAGGAAATTAACCGAGACAAAATCGGCTTCAATACCAACGCGGCATCCTTTGGAAAATACCGGCAATTTGGGAAGTTCTGTTACCAACTGACGGCTGGCGATTATTACCTTGCAGTCTTTGACTTCCTTTTGCGATTGGACGGTATAGCGGAAATCGGTTAGAAAAAAAGCTTTCTGAGGAGCAATAACGACAATCCCATTGGAACCGGTAAATCCCGAAAGATAGCGGACATGATTGATTTCGGTAACAATCAGAACATTGAGGTTATTTTTCTTCAGCAGGCCGGCGGCTTTTCTTAACCTTTGGTCATTCATTTTTGCCCATTTTCCTTTTTATTTCTTCGATCTTCTGGCCAATCTCAGGGTCATCAGGCATTTTTTCACTAAGCTCGTTGTAAATTTTCAGGGCTTTGTTATAATATCCCTGTTTAATGCAAATATCGGCGAAGGTTCTGGTTTCAAAGCTGGAGGGATCGGATGTCGCCGAGTAATCATTTTTCTTTTCCGCTTTTGGCTCTCTGAGATTATTTAGAAGGTCATACTCCATAAGCGCTGGAAAGATTTCCTCGGCTCTACCGATGCCGTAAGCAGACCGCGCCTGGTCACCTTTGCGACGGTTGATTCTGCCAAAAAGCAGCCATCCATTGATATGTTCCGGATCGGCCGCCAGGAGAAGCTTGGCGAGCTGCTCCGCCTTCTGGATATCTCCCAGATCATAAGCCAGGGTCGCTGCCAGGAAATAAAGCTGGACATCACGCGAACCTTCCCGAATTTCGTGCAAAGCGAAATTTAAGGCCTCGCGCAAATCCCCTGATTTGCCCAACTGGTCAATTTCAAAAGGTGATAAATAATTTTTATCGTCTCTTATCATCTATTTTGCAAATTTTATTCAAGTTTAATCGGCAACCGTTTTACCCCCCAATATCGTCTGCCGCTTCAAATATTCCGCGCTCCCTCAGCGCGTACCTATTTCAAGGCCAAAAACATACGAGCAATTGACCGTAAAGTCAATTAAATTTATCCCGATTTCGGACTATTTCGCCGTAAGTTACTATATTATTGATACTTAGCTACCATCGGCCTGAAGGCTGGCTATTATGCGACTTGACGATTTTCCCTTGACCAAACGGACCCGTCTGACGACCCCGCCCCAGCTCATGACCTCCCTTGCCCCCACGATCTCATCGAGTTTGTAATCAGCTCCCTTGACCAGGATATCTGGCCGAAGGCGATTAATAAGCTTTTCCGGAGTATCCTCAGAGAAACCGACAACGAGATCGATCGGAGTTAAAAATGAGAGAAGCAGGGCTCTTTCAGAAAAAGGCATAATCGGCCGTCCCCGCCCCTTTAGCCTGCGGACCGAATCATCGCGGTTGAGGCCTATTATCAGACAATCGCCAAAGCTTTTTGATTTTTCGAGATAAAGGGCATGGCCGGCATGGATAATATCAAAACAGCCATTAGTGAAAACGACTTTCTTGCCCTTTTTTTGAAGCTTTCTGGTTAACTCTATGGCTTTAGACAGCGATACAAGTTTGGATCTCATAGATTTTCAAACATCCCTGATTTTAGTTCATCTCGGGTGATTCGCGCCGTGCCAAATTGAGCTACTGCCAGCCCGGCGGCGGCGTTGGCAAAAATCGCCGCTTCCTGCATTGAGGCTCCCGCCGTTCTGGCGACTGCCAGAGTAGCGATTACAGTATCTCCGGCGCCGGTGACATCATAAACGGTCTTGGCTTGCGCCGGAATCAGTGTCAGGTTGCGGTCCTGCTCAAACAGCGCCATACCCTTTTCACCGCGGGTGATAAGCAGCGATTCAAGATTGAGCAGGTCCATGAGATTCCAGCCAACATCGGCAAGTATGGTATCGTTGGTGATCTTTTTACCTGAGATAAATCCGGCCTCGTGATGGTTGGGAGTGATGACTGAGACCTCACGGTAGTTCATGAAATGAACTTCCTTGGGGTCGACTGCGATAAACACGCCCTCATTTTTGGCCATCGGGATGAGCGTTGAAAGCAGATCGTAGGTGATAACACCTTTGCCGTAATCCGAAATGATAATGCCATCGATATTCTTCATGAGCTTGCTGAATTTGGCGGTTAGCTGCTCAACTAACATTGGCGGGATTTCGCCGGTAGATTCCCTATCTATCCGCACAACCTGCTGGTTATGGGCCACGATTCGGCTCTTAACTGTGGTGGGACGATCCTTATCGACGAGCAGTCCGGATGTTTTAAGATCGCTTTCGGTCAGATTAGTCTTGAGAATCTCAGCCATCATATCGTCGCCGACAACTCCCAACAGGGTAACATCGGCTCCCAGGGCGCGCACGTTGGCGGCCACGTTAGCGGCGCCGCCGAGATTGGTCGTTTCCTTATTTATGCTGACGACCGGAACGGGGGCCTCAGGCGAAATGCGGTCGACATTGCCCCACAAATAGCGGTCAAGCATGATATCGCCCAATACTATGATTCGCGATTTGGCGAAATTTGTAAGCAGTTTCGATATTTTTGTTTTATTCATTTGTCCTCTAAAAGTCTTGACACGGCCATCGATTATACTAAAATTGAGCTTATGAGGCAATAGATATTAGGGTCGCGAGTTATGAGTAAAGATAGAAAATGGGATTATGCAATTCTTTAAAAGGAAAGAGAAAATATTAAATATAAAAATGGGAGATAACATGAATCAACAGAAACCGCAGCAGCTTAATATTGAAATCGGAGAGAAGGAATCTGAAGGGATTTATTCCAATCTGGCTTTGATTACACATTCTCCGCAGGAGATTATACTCGATTTTGCGCGTGTTATGCCGAACGTACCAAAATCGAAAATCTACGCTCGAATTATTATGACTCCCGCTCATGCCAAGATGCTTCTTAAGGCGCTCGAGGATAACCTCAAGAAGTTTGAGGCACAATTCGGGCAGGTGAAGCTTCAGGGCATAGAGGAAAAGAATATTGGGTTTCAGGCGGGGAAATCGGAATAGTATCAAACAATAAAGATTTATAGCCGGGGATCATGCAGGGTCCCCGGTTTTTTATGGTAAATCGATTTAACGTTGCGGCAGGTCTTAGATACCTTGAGACCTGACCTGTCGCATTTCTCTGGCAAATCCGTCAGGTCACGCCCGCTTCGCGGACTAAAACCCGACGGAACTTTGTATCTATTACTTTACAATATCAGCTCTATTCTTTGTGCCATCTTGCACTTTTTGCCACAATTTGAAAAAGACCTTTCTCTCCGTGAACGCAAAATTATAGATATTCCTCCACGCTCTTAGAATCCTCCAAAACGCGTTCAAAGTGCATTTTGATTTATGGAGGCTTATAAGTGGAAGGACAATTGTGGCCACAAGACCTTCCCTACAGGTGGCTGTCCTCTCGGGATCCACAAGGGCCCCCCGGAATCGCCGTCGATTCAACCGGCAGCCAGGATCGCTACTCCCACAGAAGGTCAGTTTGACTTCTCAGGGAAAGGAGAAACTGGAGGCGGGTCAGGACAGGTCCCATCTTGTAAAGGGTTTGCCCGCCGTCTTTCTGGCGGGATTATCGGTCCCGGGACCTCCCCTTACAATACTGCAAGGGGACTGAAAAATAGTAGGTCAAATCTCTTCGGAGATTTGACAGATTAATTAACAGAAAGGAGTTCCAATAATTGATCAAATAAAACCATAAGGTTTCACGCCCTG
>CAWDFP010000001.1:0-24426 GCA_963801605.1 uncultured candidate division Zixibacteria bacterium | reverse complement strand
AAATTTGTGTTAATTACAAAGGCGATTTTTTTACGAAGGAGGTGAGATCTTAACAGGAATAATTGATGTAATAGGCTTTTTCGATAAACATTAAGGAGGAATGAATGAAAAGATTTTTATTGGTGATGGCGTTGTTGTTGATCGGAACTCAGGCAGCTATGGCGGGCCAGGCCGCCTTTGAGCAGGCTGTAGCACCGTTTTTGCTTCCGGCCGATACCAGCACGCGCGATAGCTATGGGTATCAGTGGGTCGATAACGATAATGGCGGCCCCACACCCTATAACTGGATTGATATTACCACTATTGGTACCCGTGTAATCGGGCTTGCCGATGATAACAACATCGGCCCGATCCAATTGGGCTGGAATTTCCAATACTATTGGTATCCGGTTAACCATATCTGGATCGGTTCTAACGGCTATGCGTCCTTCTCGTCCAACTACAACTTCGCGCATCCTTTCGCGAATATCCCGTTTTCAGGCGCACCGAACGATCTTCTGGCGGTTCTTGTCGGAGATCTGGATTTTACAAACGTAGCAGTGATCCTTCCTGCTACTACTATTCCAACAACGTTGATACGTTCATTGTATCCTGGATTCATGTCCCGCAGTTCTGGAGCCCTCCCGGCATCAACCTGACCGATTCCACTCACACATTCCAGGTCATTCTTTCGGGTCGCGACTCCTCGCTCACATTCCAGTATGGCGAAAATCATGGTAATTTCGCCGAGAACGGAAACTTATCGGATTTGATCGGCATTGAAAACGTAGTAGGCAGAGTCGGGCTTCAATATCTACGAAGCAATGCGCCGACCTCACGCCTCTGGCACAACGGACTGGCCATAAAATTCCACGCTGTTCGCGAACCCCAGTTTCAATTTCAGCGATTTTGGCGTAGTTGATGTTTTACATGATGGATCGGGCGGAGACTTCGTTTCTCTTAACATCCCCTATACAGTCAGAGCCTTGATGCGGAACACCGGCACTCAAACCGAAGATAGCTTAACTGCAAATTGTACCATCAGGAAATTACCGGGTAATGCCACTGTATATAACCATACAGACACTATCGGTACCTTGGGTTCCCTGGAGCAAACCTGGGCTCAATTTACTCCTGACTTTGTTCCTGACAGTATCAAAACCTACAAGGTTACAATTACATCCGGCATGCCGCATGATGGAAATACCACTAATAATACCAAGACTGCCGGACTCTACGGTTTCACTCTTCCCCAGGAATTAAAGTATGATGACGGTATAGCAGATAACGGACGTGCCTGGAACGGCGATTTTTCCGGATTTGGAAATGAATTCCAGCCACCTGTACCGGTACTACTTACCAGCGCCAGCTTTAACGTAAACGCCTCCGGCCTTACGGGCGATGCTATTGTTTGGGTCTTACAGGATAACCCAAGCGGTCAACCGGATTTGAACAATATCCTCTTTAGCGACACGGTTTCCGTCGATTCTGGTTTCACCGGATGGAAGACGATAAGTCTTGTCGGACAAAATTTGAATTTCCAGGCCAACCAGAAGTTTTACGTAGTCGGAATTCATGTAACCCAAAGCACCTTTGAGTTCGGAATGGATCAGACACCAACTAATCCGCTCAGCCAAAGAGGCTGGGAATTTACTGGTGGTCTGGCTCCCGATCGCAATAGGGACTCGGTTAACATCATGATCAAGGTTAACGCCAGTGCCGGTTCCGCGGGCATTGAAGAAGAGATCATGCCCAAGTCATTCACTCTGTCTCAAAACTACCCCAATCCATTCAACGCGCAAACCAACATCCGATTCTCCCTTTCAAAGGCATCCGATGTGGTCATTAATATCTACTCGATCACCGGTCAAATGGTTGAGAGGATTAAGGGCTCATATCCAGCCGGCGATAACGTCATAACCTGGAACGCCTCCGATAAGGCTTCAGGTGTCTACTTCTATCGAATGAACGTTGGGAAAAATGTTGATATCAAGAAAATGATCTTGGTAAAGTAAGATTTGAAATAAAATCAAATCAGATGCCCTCTGGCCTTCTCGGCCGGGGGGCTTTTTTTTACTTACCGAACATAGCAGTATTACCGCAAAATCCTGCACACTAAGATCGATCAATAAACATCGGTTCCAATTTGGCTGTCGGACTCTTCCTGTAAGTGATTTATGATTATATGGTTATAATGATTGATAGGCGTTGGTTATTAGCCTGGTATCGGGCACGGCTTTTGACCTATATCATTGCAAATCAAGGAGGGCCGTTGAAAAGCAAACTAAATCTGATATCAATTCTCACTATACTCTCGATTTTCCCATCACTATGCCTGGCGTCAGATAAAACCATATTATTTAAGCTGAGAAACGAAGTCCCCCAGATAAGCTCAAATCTTGCCGGAAATAAAATCCTCGGCCATACCAACGTGGTCCAAAACCTGATGACAGCGTCAACGATTTCAGCCAAGTATGAATTTCATGAGTGTTCTTCAGGCTTCCAGTGGAATTGTAAGCTACAAGAGCTTTTGGATCGTCAATGTTGTTAAGGTTACTGGCGATTCGGCGGTGTTGCACTCCTTATCCGAACAGCCCGACGTTGAATCTGCAGTAGAGGACCTGCCAATTGAATTGATAGCTCCTGTTGAGGTGAGAGAACAAGTAACGTCGGTTACCGGTCCTGATAGCAGCCTGATTGCAATCAAGGCCCCCCAGGCCTGGGCAATGGGATTGGATGGCAGCGGTAGTTTGGTTTGCAATTTTGATACAGGCGTTGAAGGTGCTCATGTTGCCCTATCCTCAAAATATCGCGGTAATAATGGTGGTAATCCCGGCGCTTGCTGGTTTGATCCCTTCGGCAATAACGTTAATCCCAATGATAATAACGGCCATGGCACCCATACCATGGGCACGATGGTAGGCTCGGATAGCAGCGATACCGTGGGAGTTGCGCCGGGAGCACAATGGATTGCCGCAGCGGTGGTCGATCGCGGAGGCGGGATCAATGAAACAATTTCCGATATCTTATCCGCATTCGAATGGGCGGCGGACCCTGACGGTGACCCTAACACAACCGCTGATGTCCCGGATGTCGTCAATAACTCCTGGGGAATTCCTTTGGGGTATTACCCGGCATGCGAAGCCACTTTCTGGGAAGCCATTGACGATCTCGAAGCCGCCGGCGTGGTTTGCCTTTTTGCGGCCGGGAATGAAGGCCCCAATGCCGGTTCAATCCGAATTCCGGCCGATCGGATAGCCTCCACCTTGAATTCGTTTTCAGTGGGGGCCGTTGACGGGCATAACGTAGATTTTCCGGTCGCGAGTTTCTCCAGCCGGGGGCCATCGGCATGCGATAATATCTCCATAAAACCCGAGGTAACCGCGCCGGGCGTTGGAATCCGCTCCACCAGCCGCACAGGTGGATATACAATTATGTCAGGGACTTCGATGGCCACCCCGCATGTGGCAGGGGCGGTGGCGATACTGCGCCAATTCAATCCTCAGGCAACCCCCTCAGAGATTAAGCTGGCTCTTATGAACTCCGCGCTCGACTTAGGGCAGCCCGGCGAGGATAACGATTATGGCTGGGGAATGATTGATATAAAAAGGGCGATATATTTTATGCCGACACCGCCAAACCCGTTTATTGAGATTGCTTCTTCCAGCATTTCAGGCGATGGCCTGGCCATACCTGGAGAAACATTTGATCTTAACATTACGCTTGAAAACCTGGGGGCTGATGCTTTTGGCGCCTCGGCCAATCTTGTTTGCACTGAACCCGGGGTCGAAATCCTTTCCGGAGATTTTACTTTCGGTCAACTGGCGCACGGTGATACATCCGCGATTCACAACTGGAGTATCCTATTGCCCAGCGATCTAAATCCGGGGGACGATTTAGAATTCGAATTGAACATCTCGGCTGATGGCTGGACAGGACAGCGGCATATTAATATAGCAGTCTCGGATTGGCAACCCCGGTTACGGAGCGTCCGAATCGTCCTGAATCACCGACGATTTCAGGTAATTATCCTAATCCATTTAATAGCTCAACCATGATAAAAATTAGTGGTATTACCAATGATGGCAGCGTTGTGTCAATTTTCGATCTTACCGGCAGGCTGATAAAAAAACTTCCGGTCACGCAAGAGAGTCTGGTGTGGGATGGAAGCGATTTTAATGGAAATTCTGTTTCCACCGGAATTTATTTTGCCAGGCTTGAAAAGATCAATTCCGCGGTTATAAAAATGCTGCTGGTAAAGTAGGATTTTCGAAATAGGGTATCTCGTCAGTAGTAATCAGGATTAAATAGTGTTCTATAACGCCCGTCTTATGCCCACCCTGATCGGCAGGATAACCGATGTTTTGCCCGCCCAATGCAGGCGGCGCTGGATAGCAAAGGCTGTTTCGTTATGCAGGAATCTATGGTAGAATTTTTCCAGGCTAAAGGTTAGCTGACCCAAAAATACTACCGACCGCGGAAATTCTTTGGCGGTAACATCCACCAACTCCACTGCGCTTTCCACCACGTCAGTGCCAACATTCATGCGGTAATCGGCGGCAAATCCAAAACGACGCGCCAGATCGACATATTTTTCAAGTGATTCCCTGACAGATTTTTTTAAATTCTCGATCTCCATGCTGCCTTTGAATGTACCAGAATCCACCACCGCGACAGAAACGAAAATGAAATTTTTATAGGTGCCGGGGAAATTCTTAACGATAGATAAAAATGTATGCACCCCAAAACCGTTATAGCCGCTAACAAGCTGAATGGCTGTCATTTCTCCCGGTTCGGCTACCTTATCATTATAATGGCTTGCGCCTGGGATATTCAGGAGCGCTTCATCAAGCCCTTGCAGCTCTTTTCTGACGCTCTGGTAATGCCGCTTAATAATTATACAAAACCCGATTACCACCGAAGTGATTAGAATGGTGATCCAGCCGCCCTCTTTGAATTTAATGATGATCATAGCGATGAGTATCAGAAGACATAAGGCCAGTCCTATAATATGGATCATGATATGGCGTTTCCATCTGCGATCAACATGACGGTTGGTAAAATAAAAGCGGGACATCCCAAACTGGGAGAGGGAAAATGTTACAAATACGTTAATTGAATACATTACCACCAAAGCAGACACTGAGCCGTGCGTTAACAAAAGCAACGCCAGCGCCGCAATTCCCATAAGTAGCACGCCGTTTTGCATGGTCAGGCGATCTGATAGCGTTGCGAAACGGCGCGGTAACCAATAGTCGACAGCCATATTCGACATAACGCGAGGGCCATCGATAAATCCCGTTTGAGCGCCGACCATTAACAGGGCACCCTCCGACAGAATTGTAATAAACGCCAACGCCGAACCGAGCTTCCAGTTAGAAAAAACAGATTCCGCCAGGACGGCATTCAGAGTTTTGCCCTCAACCGGGTGAACATCCCAGAGCAGATAGCAGAGAAAAATACCAGCGGCCGTAACCGCCAGCGAGGTGGCCATATATATCATGGTACGTTTGCCGGTACGTACTTTTGGCTCGCGCATGATTTGCATCCCGTTGGAAACCGCCTCGATTCCGGTATAAGTCCCGCCTCCAAGCGTGTAAGCGTGGAGAAATATGATCAGCACTCCCAGCATTCCCAGGCTGGAAAGGTCGGTACTGAGGTCGGTATGCACCTCGTTTATTACGGGTCCGATCCGGAAAGCATGTGATAGGATTCCCGACCCCAATAGGATGATATGGCTTAAGATAAACACGGCAAATATCGGCGCCAAAACCGTGATCGATTCCTTGACGCCCCGGATATTTAGTAAGATCAACCCGATCACCAGCAGCATTGCGAAAGGCAGCCTGTATCCGGAATCCATGAGGTAAAAAACTAAAAATGGCATCCGAGCAGGCGGCCATCGAAACCGTGATAGTCAACACGTAGTCGACCAAAAGAGCGCTCCCCGAAATAACGCCGGCCTTCTCTCCGATCATGTGCGTGGCTACGATATAACCGCCTCCGCCATGAGGAAAATGCTCAATGATCCGGGAGTAAGCATACGAGATGACAAAGACCGTGAACCCGGTCGCGAGTGCCAGAAATATGGCCAAATAGGTATGATGCAACCGAGCCTCTAAATGCTTCTTCAGGACCGTAAGAGGATGATGACAAACCATCGGCTCCCAGGCCAATCCAGGCTAAAAGCGGAATCAGCGAAATCTTATGAAAAATCGACGGGTCTTGTATATCCCTTGGTGCCCCGACGAGACGACGCTTTAATTTTGAAAAAAGCTTGGTTTTTCTACATCCATCCGAAAATCTCGAAGTAGTGCATCCGTCGTTTCGAGCCTCAGAACGGATGGGGACTCAGATATTGGGGCATATTCTACACTTTGGGCAAATTCAACAAAGTTCGTAATCCTATTCGTAAAATGGCCTTACAGGTCCTTATGGAACCTTTGGCTATCAGTGATTGGTTTCATCATAAGTATGTCAAACGAGATTTAAAGCAGTCATTGTTAAGATTCGGTTTCACGATTTCTTTTCCTTGTCTGGTGGCTTCTCGGTAAGGTATTAATCACAAAATGACCTGAAAGAATCGGTCTATCTTATGACAAGTAAAACCAAAACCAGTGCAGAAAAATCGCAGTACAATCGACTGATAAATGAAAAAAGCCCGTATCTATTGCAGCATGCCGCCAATCCGGTCGACTGGTATCCGTGGGGAGACGAGGCTTTCGAGAAAGCCCGCAAGGAAGACAAGCCCGTGTTTTTATCGATCGGATATTCCACCTGTCACTGGTGCCATGTCATGGAAAATGAATCCTTTCAGGACCAGCCATTGCGAATCTAATGAACGACGCTTTTGTTTCTATCAAGGTCGATCGGGAAGAACGGCCCGATATAGATAATATCTATATGACTGTCTGCCAGATGGTCACCGGAAGCGGCGGCTGGCCGCTTTGAGTCATCATGACTCCCGACAAAAAGCCATTCTATGTCGCGACTTATATTCCACGGGACAGCCGTCACGGAATGGTCGGACTTTCCGAACTGGCCCCGAATCAAGGAAATCTGGGCGGCCCGTCGCAGGATATTGTCCACACGGCGGACCAGATAACAAAGGCGCTACAGCCGCGTCGTCATCGGCAGCGTCCGACAGCGAGCTTGGAGAGCCGATATTAAAATCGGCTTATGAGCAGTTCGAAAATAGCTATGACCAGAGATTCGGCGGATTCGGTAATGCCCCCAAATTTCCGACACCGCACAATTTCTATTTTCTTCTTCGATACTGGAAAAGATCAAGCGAAACTAGCCTGGAGATGGTCGAACGGCACTCAGGCGCCATGCGGCTGGGTGGCATCTATGACCATTTCGGGTTTGGATTCCACCGTTACTCAACCGATATCCAATGGCTGACGCCGCATTTTGAAAAGATGCTTTACGACCAGGCGTTGATGGCGTTGGCCTATATCGAGGCTTACCAGGCAACAGGTAATGTCGAATACAAGAAGGTGGCCTCGGAAATTTTTGGCCTACGTAATGCGCGACCTGACCGACCCGGCAGGGGGTTTCCACTCTGCCGAGGACGCCGACAGCGAAGGGAAGGAAGGCAAATTCTACACCTGGAGCGTTGATGAAATCCGCGAGGCGCTGGGCGAAAGACGCCGCGCTTGCCATCAAAATATTCAATATTCAGAAGCGGGAAACTCGAGGATCCCGCGGTCGATCGAGCAAAGGGCAAAATATTCGCATCTCGAGCCGCTCACAGAGATCGCCGCCGAGCTTCAAATTCCAATTATTGAATTCGCTGAGGAATTGGAGAGGATCAGGCTTAAGCTTTTTGAAACTCCAACCGAGAATTCATCCGCATAAAGATGATAAGGTTCTGGCAGACTGGAACGGACTGATGATCGCGGCGTTGGCGCTGGGCGGCCAGGTTTTTGATGAGCCGATTTATATAGAGAGGCCGCGCGATTGCCACCACTTTATCATGGGGAAAATGCGGAGTCCCGACGGGCGACGATACACCGGTTCCGGGACAATGAGGCTGCGATGCAGGCGACGATCGATGATTACTCGTTTCTAATCTGGGGGCTGCTGAACCTTTACGAAGCCACTTTCGATATCAGGTATCTGCGCGATGCGCTCGAGCTCAACGGCGACATGCTCGATCATTTCTGGGACAAGAAGGCGGTTTTTTCTTTACCGCCGATGACGCGGAGAAGCTCCCGGTCCGGCAGAAGGAACTCCTTGATGGCGCGGTGCCGTCGGGTAATTCTGTAGCTGCACTCAATCTCATCCGCCTGAGCCGGATCACCGGTAATATCGATTATGAGGTGCAGGCGGAAAAGGCGATCAATCTTTCGTCCGGGCAGATAAGGCAGGCGCCACAGGCTTTCACGATGAGACTGTGCGCCCATGATTACGGTCTGGGGCCCGGGTTTGAGATCGTAATTGTCGGACGTCCATCGGCGGATGACACCAGGCAGATGCTCAGCGCGATCAGATCCCGGTATATTCCGAATAAAATAGTAATCGTCAAACCATCCGGACACGATTCGCCTGACATAGTCCATTTCGCTGACTTTTTCAAGGCACAGACGAGTATCGGAGGGAAAGCGACCGCTTATGTTTGCCGCAATTACTCCTGCGATATGCCGACCAACGATGCCGCCAGGCTGGTGGTGCTCCCTGGAGGCTAAAACCAGTTCTTCGGGGCATTAAGATTCCAATTTCCTCGCCAACCACGAAAATAATCAATACCTCAAACCGCTCTGTTTGAGTATGATTTCAAGATCATCTTGACTTCGCTCAAAAATCTTATAATATTATTGCTGCATTTGTCTATATCTTCGAATTTAGCGTCGCCCGGAGGAATAAATGAAATTTCGAGTAGTTCTCGCCGCAATATTACTGACAACTCAACTGGCCATCGGCGTCAGCATCTCTCCTGAGATTGTTCATCAACTCAAGCAATCCGGGCAGCTCAAGTCGGTGGTTTTAGCAGATAGCAGCGCCAGAGCCCGCGGAGTCTGGCAGCCCAGTACCACCCCCTATCATCTGGGAGTAGCCACCGATGTTGATACTCTGCACTGCCTCATCATCTTAGTTGATTTTTCCGATATGACGCATGAATCAGGATATCATTCTGAACCCCCAAATTTCGACACTCTTCTTTTTTCGAGGGGTGTGAGGCATCCCGGAAGCATGGCGGATTATTATAAGGAAACATCTTATAGCCAGGCTTTTCTTAGCGGACAGGTGACCAGCTGGCTCAGGATGCCGCATCCATATTCATATTATGTTGATGGCCAGCGTGGATTTGGTAATTATCCCAATAATGCTCAGAAACTGACTGAAGATGCCGTCATCGCTGCAGATCCTTATATTAATTTCGATCTTTACGATAACAACGGCGATGGTGTGGTGGATGCTCTCTTCATTGTCCATGCCGGCCCGGGTTATGAGGACACGGGGAATTTCAATTATATCCATTCGCATGCCTGGCAAACCACTTATACAATGGATGTTGATGACGTACATGTTCGCGGCTATTCTATGGAGCCGGAGGAAACAGGATCCGGTGGCATGATAAATATCGGAGTTTTTTGTCATGAATTCGGGCATGTCCTGGGATTGCCCGATCTGTATGATTATGATTACGATTCGGAGGGTGTCGGTGCCTGGTCACTGATGGCGGGAGGTTCCTGGGGCGGCGGCGGGGCGATTCCGGTTCATTTTGACGCTTGGTGCAAGTATAAGTTGGGTTGGGTTGCAGCCCAGTGTCCCGTTCCTGAACCTGGATCATGAACAGATCGATGCCGTGGAGTACAACCAGGATATTTATCAGTTATATCCATTTGGTGTCATCGGGCCGCAATATTTCCTGGTTGAAAATAGGCACCAGGTGCTTTTTGATCGGAGTATTCCGGCCAGCGGCCTATTGATCTATCATATCGATGAAACGGCCCCCAACAATGACGATCAAACTCACTACAAAGTAGCGGTGGAGCAGGCAGACGGTATGTTTGATTTGGAAAATAATCGCGCCGGTAACGCAGGCGACCCCTGGCCCGGTGCTACCAATCATACTTGTTTTGATGATTTTTCTCTTCCAAATGCTCACTTATATAATGGTAGCGCGTCCGAAATTGCAGTTGCCAATATCAGCGACTCCGATTCCATTATGTATGCGGATATTGGCGTAATGTATGTCGATCCGTTATACGAAGTAGCATACATGATATTTAATGATTCCTCCGGTAACGCCAACGGCCGTCCCGAGCCGGGCGAAACCTGCCAGTTAATATTTTCCGCTCAGAATATCAGGGCGGGGGTAACGATCTGGTAGTAACCGCATCCTGCAACGATTCGCAGGCGTCATTTTTACCGATTCGGTATTCAACTTGGGATCGATGCCGATAAATCAATTCTTTAACGAATCGATCCGATCTGATAACATTTACAATACCCCCTGAGTTCGAAAGCAAATTCGCCGATTTTACATTAACATTTACGGCCCGCGGCGGATTATATCATGAGCAATTTGTATTTCGGAAGATGCTTGGTATTCCTCGGCTTCTTCTCGTAGATGACGACACCGGCCTTGATATCGATACATTTTATGCCAAGTCCCTTTCCGATGTGGGGCAATCTTTCGAGCGCTGGGATGTTTCAACCCAGGGCTCGCCGGCAACGGCACTCGCAAACTACGATTACGCCGTTTGGTTTACCGGTGACACTCGTCCAACTCCCATGTCCGAAACTGATGTCGCCGGCTTGATTGGATTTCTCGGCAATGGCGGACGGCTGCTAATAACCAGCCAGGATTTTGTGCAGCTGCTTTCCGAGCGAAGCTCTATTCACGATACAATTCTCCTGCACCAGTACCTCAAAGTCGGATATAGCTCGCTCCAAACGAGCACCACGAACTGGGGCTCGGCGGCACACTGTTCGATAGCCTGAAATTTCTCTCAACCGGGCTTGACGGGGGTTCTAACCAATCCTCCCAGGATGAGCTTTACCGCTCTTCCGGGCGGAGAGGTAATATTGACCTACCGCACCGGCGAAACCGCCGCCATAACAGCCGTGGCAAACTACCCGGCCATGACCGTGGGCTTTGGTATCGAGGCGCTAACGGATAGGTATCCCGACTTATACAATAATCTAAACGACTTTATGACAGCGGCTCTCGCGTTTTTGCATCAGCCGGTTTCGGCTATTGATACGCCTTCACCTCTCCCCGGGAAATTCACTCTGGCGCAAAACTACCCCAATCCATTTAACCCAACAACTCAAATCGCCTTTGAGCTTCCCTCGGCAGGGCAGGTAAGGCTTGAAATTTACGATATTCTCGGCCGCCTGACAGTATACCCCTCTTAACGGAGCCTTAAGCGCCGGTAGTCATGCGGTAACCTGGGATGGCAGCCGAGTTTCCATCGGGTATTTATTTTTACAAGCTCTCCACAGAAGGTGCCTCTCAGATCAAGCGTATGACCTTGGAGAAATAGGCGAATTTCTTATGCCTCAAAATGTCCCGAAGAAATCCGGATGACTTCCTGAGGCAACAGGAGATATCCTTATGCCGCTTGGCTTAAATGAGCCGGGCGGCTTTTTTATTTGTCTTAATTTTCCCCGCGGCGTCGGGAATCCTTTCCCGACGCATTGAAATGCTCTTCCGCATTTCCCTTGACAGCCTCTTATATTTCTCACTAAATTGCGCTCAGATAAAATAGGCCGCAAGGCCTCGATGGGAAGGCGGTGAAACTCCGCCACAGTCCCGCTACTGTGATCGCATAAGAGCCGCACAAAGCCACACCCGAATGGGCGGAAGGCGCGGCCACCGAAAGCGCGGTGCGAAAGTCAGGATACCATCGCAAATTCTCAACCTTCGAGGTCAGAGGATGGGAAATAGTCAGCCCGTGCCGGCGTCTCGAAGCCGGTTTTTTATTGCCAGCATTATAATTATTTCCCTGATAGCCGTCTCCAAACCGGAAGCGCAGTCGGAGATAAAACTTTATGGCCAGGTTTTGGACCGAGCCACCGGGCAGCCCTGTGCCCGGCGCGCAAGTTTATCTACTGGAATCGGGCAAGTATGTATTCTCCGATGAAATTGGTGCTTTTAATTTTACCGATATCCCCGTTGGTCAGTATCATATTGGCGCTAAAAGAATTGGATATGCGCAGTCCATATCATATGAGATAGAGATCCAACAATCCAATCCCACCCGCATTCTCATTCCGCTCGTTTCAAATCCGATAGCATTTCCAGATCAGGAAATCATCTCAAATAAATCGCGCGAACTTAACATTATTTCCAACGGCAATACGACAATTGTCAATCTCCCTCCGGGAAATTAGGTTCAATCGAACGCTTAATCGAGCGCCTGCCGGAACTGGAACTACTTCAATCGGGCACACAAAAATTGCTTCGTTTGCGCGGCTCGCAGACCAACGCTGTAGCTATCATGCTTGATGGTCGAATTCAGAATTCCACTCTATCATCCCAGGGAGATATCTCAACTATTCCGATGGATGATGTTTCCAAAATTGAGATTACAAAAGGAGGGGATTACAAATCAAGCGGCCTGGCAGGATGCGTTAACTTTTTGACAACCTCCCAAGCACAGGATGAACGCTTGAGTTCAGCGGCCGAGCGTGGAAGTTTTGGGCTTGAAACCTACTCGGTTAATTTAACGCAAAATTATCCAGTGAAAATGAACCTTGGTCTTAAGGAAAGCTATGTCAAGGGTGCTTTCCAATTCCTGCGATCCTCGCGATTCGCTTCAGGCCCGACTAAATAACTCCTCGCACGATCTCAGCCTGTTCGGTGGGGTAAGCCTGCCGCTGACAACTGCCAGGTTTGAGCTAAAAGGCAAATATTTTAAGCGATCAGCTGGTATCCCCGGACCGATATTCCAGCTTACTCCCTTGGCCAAATCGGATGGTATTGAACGGGAGCTGTATTCGATATTCGAAAAAAGTCTTGGAGCGAGTTGGGCTTTGAGTGCCATCGGAGGAATTTCAGATCGAGACATCAGCTATGATTCGCCACAGACGCCCACTAACTTTGTCGCGTACAAAACCAGATTTAAGGAGGGCGGACGCGATATCAAGCTTGGCTTAACCGATGGTAATTTAATCGATGCTTATATTTCCCGGCGGTATGAGACGCTTGATGGCAATGATTATATCAGGCCAACATCCAGTTTTGGACGACATTCCAGATCGATAAATGCCGTTGGGGTGGGAACAGTAGTTCCGATTCCCGGATTTGCATCATTCATAAAAATTACTACCCTTAATCTCGGACTTAAAAGAGAGAGCGGCAGTGGGGGTATTTTCTGGGGACCATCGGGCGGATAAGGGTCGCCACTGCCAATTTCGGTATTACCTTTTCATATTACCGCACCAGACGGCTTCCCGATCTTACCGATCTATTTTGGAAAGAGGATGTATTTGCCACACCCAATCCGGAGCTTCGCCCCGAGAGATCACAGGGTTATGAAATCGGATTAAATTACCACTCAAATCGATTCGGCCCCTGCGATATGAAAGTATCGCGCTATGACAACATCTACAGCGATATTATCATCTGGCGCAAATGGGCGGGGGATAAATATACGCCGGTCAATCTCTCGAAAGCTGAAATTGACGGTTGGGAAATGTCGTTCTCCTATAGGCCCCTGGCCGGACCTATTTCGCTTTTTGGGAATGCGAGCCTGAACCGTCCCTTGAACAAAGAAGAGAGCCCTGTTCATCATAATAAATACCTCACTTTCCGGCCAATAGGAACGCAGAATGGCGGGGCTGAATTCGATAACTGGAATATCGATCTCAAACTATCCGGCCGCCACCTGGGGCGACGATACACCACCGAAGAGAATACTAAATCGCTGCCCCCGGTTGATCTATCAGATCTTCATCTTGGTTACCATTTTGATATTAAATCAATTACAATTAGAACCGGCCTTTCAATATTAAATCTCGGCGATAAAAAATATGAAATCCTGGATCGCCAGCCGGAAAGGCCCCGTGAATATAGAATTAGCCTTGAAATATTCCGCGTTGGAGGATTAATATGATAAAACCATTTTTAAAATTACTACTAATCAGGTTAGATTTTCGGCTTTTATATTTCAGGCAATTGCTAATTTCTTTATGTAGGGGCACAATTTATTGTGCCCATTTTTTCTATAATCATAACAAGCTCTTTTCAATAGCCCCATTGCTCTTAATCGTTCTTTTAATAGCGCGAACCACAACCCATGCCCAACCTCAGGCGTTTGTCATCAACAATCTGGCGAGACCCTTTCTCATATCAACCTGGCTACGGGGAAAGTGCCAGAACCATGTCACCGTCCTGGGAGATACCCCAAACGATATTGCCTACAGCGGCGGTTTCATATATGTGCTTAACTCCATATCGGCTAATCTTCAAAAAATTGATCCCCAAACCTTCCAACAAGTTTTTGATATCCCGCTGCAGGTTGGATCAAATCCTTATTCAGTGGTACTTGACAGTTATTACGCCTATGTCAGTTGCCTGGTATCCGGGGAGGTTGACCGAATTGATCAAAATACCGGCCAGCCACATGGCGAAATCGTAATCGGCGGATGCCCGGAGAAATATCCGCTGGTACTACGAAACCACCTGTATGTTGCCCAAACCAGATTTAATTCGAGTGATTTCTCCTACGGCCAGGGGAGGATGGCGATAATCAATCTTACCAGTTTCGCTCTGAAAAGGGGAGATTAATGTCGGTAAAAATCCCCAGGCAATATTCGCCGCGCCTGACGGCAATCTTCATATTGTTTGCACCGGAAACTACGCCGATATTTTCGGCACCATCTATATCTATAATCCTCAGTTGGATGCAATAAAAGACTCCATTTTGATCGGAGGTCAACCGTCGATGGGGGTAGTTGGCTCGGACAGGATCGCCTACCTGGCCGCGGGGGGATGGAGCGATCATGGGACTATCTTTCTTATAACGCTATGACCGGTCAGAATTCATTCATGGCCCCTCAAATCCAATATTATCCGGTCTTCGAGTCTGGTCGCTCGCGGTAGATTCGCTGGGGTTTCTTTACTCCTGCAATTATGGGAGCGATATCTTTACCAAGCTTAACTCCGCCGGTCAGATTGTCGCTACTTATGGAATGGGTGATGGTCCTCAGGCAATGGTTATCATTGATGATAGAGTGAATAACGTTGACGCGGATTCTGAGCATCCCACCGAATTCGGTCTTCTTGAGAATTACCCCAATCCGTTTAATAGCGAAACCCTAATTAAGTACAGAGTTCGCAGGGGAGCTGGGGCGGCAAAAGTAGCTATTTACGATATGCTGGGTAGGGTTGTCAGACGGCTTAATTTGGGAACTGAGGGCGATATAAGTACGGTATTTCGGAATAGGGAAGGATGGGAGTGGCTCAAATTGCGTAAGTGGCTTATATTTTGCCCGCTTAGAGGTTGACCGGAAAGCAGTTGTAGAACGCGATAAGACTATAAAACTGCTATTAATCAAGTAAGAGAGAGTGATTTCGAAATGAAAAATAGGGATTGCGGATTTATTATTAATTATTATATGTCGATTGAAAGGAGGCTATGTTTTGAAGGCAGGTATTCATCCGAAATATTACGAGACTAAGATTCGCTGCGCTTGCGGCAATATTATAGATACTCGTTCCACCGTAAAAGATATCAGCGTAGAAATTTGTTCAAACTGCCACCCGTTCTTTACAGGGAAGCAGAAACTTATCGATACTGCTGGTCGTGTTGAGCGTTTCCGTCGCAAATACGGAATCGAAAAAACAAAGGCAAGTAATAGGGGCAATTTTAAAAAATATGGCCCGTTTGGGCCTATTTTTTTATTGTCAAAAAAGCCATGAAAAAAATAACAGCCGGATTATTGTGGCCGTTCTGGGCAGTCGATAAGAATGTCGGCGGTCAGGCGGTAATCGAGGGCGTGATGATGAAATCGCCCGAAAAGATCTCGACATCGGTCCGTTGCCCAATGGCCAGATTGTCACCAAAACAGAAGAGTATATCTCGCTCACCAAGAAATACAAGTATCTTGGAAAACCGATTATAAGAGGCATATTTTCGTTTTTTGAGATGCTGGTGTTGGGGATAAAAACGCTGAATTACTCCGCCGAAATGGCGACTAAGCGATCCACGATCCCGGAAGATGTCAGACATCAGAAAACCACTCAGAACTAATTTAGCAATAGCCGGCCGTAATGGCTGTCTCTTGGCGCTGGTCTGGCTATTTTCTTTTTTCTGCCGATTCTTGCTGACACAACTGATGGCGATCAATAGAAAAGGCGATGGGATTTAATCTGGTCGCCGGAGGCAATTCAGAGTGATAATTTTCATCGGCTATGTCTGGATGCTATCGCAGTTCAAAGAATTTCAGGCAGCTTATTCGAGTATCACGGCGCCGAGCATAAATCGATATTCGCGTTCGAGGCAGATTTGCCGTTGGTAATCGAATCGACTCACATCGTTTCACGACATTCATCATCCTCGCTGCGGTACGAGCTTTATATTGATAGTGGCGCTATTGGCGATACTGACATATTCGATTTCGGATTCGCTATTTGCAGTAATATTCGGACATGGGCCGGGAGTGTTCGAGCGATTTGCCACGCATCTCTTATTCCTGCCGTTTGTGGCGGGAATATCATTTGAGCTGTTGAAGCTCTCCGGCAAAACCAGAAACAATATCATTAACCAAATTCCTGATAGCGCCGGGTCTCTGGATACAGCATATTACTACCCGTGAGCCATCGGATGATCAGGTTGAGGTTGCCATGACGGCCCTTAAGTGTTCCATTTCCGGGCACCTCGCTCGATCCAAACCCGCTTAACGCATTATAAAAAAAGCCATAAAATATTATGTCATCAGAATCTGATAAAAATTTTAGAAACAGGCCGAAAAACGCTTTGCCGAAGTAACGGAATTACTGTCCGATCCCAAGACTATGACGGATAAGAACCGTTATCGCGAGTTATCCAAAGAGCACGCCGACTTAACGGAGATCTGGAAAAGGGGCAAGCAGTATCGTCAAAGTACTGAAAGAACTTGATGATAACCGTGAATTGCTGGTTCCACCGACGATCAAGAGCTTCTCGAGATGGCGCAGATCGAAGCGACCGAGCTTGAGACCACGGATTTCCAGTTAGCAGATCGCAGCTTGAAATCCTGCTGATACCAAAGATCCAGGAGATGAGAAAAGCGCGATTATCGAAATCCGCGCCGGTACAGGCGGAGAAGAGGCTGCGCTATTTGCCGCCAATCTTTACCGCATGTATGCCAAGTATATCGAAACAAAGGGCTGGAAGATCGATGTCATGAACACTCATGACACTGGAATCGGTGGCCTCAAGGAGATCATATTCGCAGTCGAGGGCAAAGGGGCCTACGGCGAATCTGAAGCTGGAATCAGGCGTGCACCGGGTACAGCGGGTACCGCAAACTGAGGCATCAGGGCGAATTCACACCTCGGCGGCCAGCGTGGCGGTTCTGCCGGAGGCCGAGGATGTCGATATACAAATCGATCCCAACGATTTCAAGGTTGATGTCTACCGTTCGAGCGGTCCCGGCGGCCAATCGGTCAATACTACCGATTCGGCGGTTAGTATTACGCATATTCCTACGGGAACAGTGGTTACCTGTCAGGACGAAAAATCGCAGCTTAAAAATAAAAATAAAGCCCTGAAGGTGCTTCGGGCCCGTTTGCTCGATCACGCCATACAGGAGCAAGCAGGCCGATATTGCCCGTCAGCGAAAGACTCAGGTTGGCTCCGGCGATCGCTCCGAAAAAATCCGAACTTATAATTATCCGCAAAATCAGCGTTACCGATCACCGGTTTGGTTTGACGCTATATAATCTGGAAGATGTTCTAAACGGCGATCTCGATCAACTGATCGATGGGGCCAAAAAGGCATCGTATCAACTTCAACTTGAGGAGAAGAGTCAAGGAATGAAAATCCGCATAATCTTGGCGGTGCTCTTAACAGTGCTGCTTCTGGGAATTGCCCGTCGAACGTCGATGAGGCATTCCCTGGAGTATCTGACCGAAACTCACGGGATCACGTTCACTCACGAAACAGCGACTGAGGGTTTTAGCGACGGCGCTCAAGTGGCGTTAAAGGCAACCAAGACTGATACGGAAGTAGCGGTTGTCCGCTTCTCCGATCAACCTGGCGGTCCTTATCAGGAGCTTAACATGACTCCGGAAAACGGTGTCTACAAAGTTACTCTTCCCGCAAAAGAAAAGGGCAGCAAGCAGTATTATCATATCGAAGTCTATAAGAATAATATCAAAATAGCAACTTTCCCGACTGCAGGCGACCAGGTCATAAAATTCAAGGGGAATGTCACGCATGTTGTTCTTGTAGCCCATATCTTATGTATGTTTGCCACCATATTTTTCGGATTAATGGCAGTATTCACATCGATTGATCTGGCCCGAGGCAAAGGAGACGCCAGGCTCTCGATACTTTATGTGCTATTGACCTTTGCATCGGCATATATTGGAGGGATACCGCTGGGAATAGTGGTTTTCAGACAGACCTTTGGCGGCTCGGGATGGGGCGGCTGGCCGTTGGGCACCGATATCACCGATACCAAGACCGAGCTGCTATTATTATTCTGGCTGATTACATTATTCTATCATTGCCGGGTCTACGGGGTCGCAAAATGATATATCCCGTCCAAGACATACTCATTTTTGGTAATTCTGAGTTTGGTGGTGACTTTCATAACATTTCTAATCCCGCACTCAATTTAAGATATGACGCAAATTCGAAAAATTAGCCGAAATCGCAATTGCGAAAGCGAAATCGCTTGGCGCGACATACGCCGATTGCCGTTATGTAGAAATCAAAGAGAATCGCACTCATATCTCGATGGCGCTCCCGAGGCCATCAGCGAGACAACCGATATCGGATTTGGAGTGCGCGTTATCGCCGATGGCGCCTGGGGCTTTTTCGGCTCATCGGTGCTATCAGAAAAAGAGGCCAGGCGTGCGGCCGAGATGGCGGTGAAAATCGACGAGCCTCTGCCAGAGTCAACAAGTCACCGTTGGAACTTTCCCCGGTTGCCTCCTATGTCGACAGCTACTTATCTCCCTGCCAGAAGGATCCCTTTGCTATTCCACTAACAGAAAAGCTGGATTATCTGGCGAATCTCGATTCACTTATGGCAGGCAACAGCCAGATTAACAGTCGTAACGCCCATCTCGATTTCCGCAAAACTATATCGTATTTTGCCTCAACCGCTGGTTCGAAAATTCATCAGACAATAATTCATAGCGGCGTGGGGATTGATCTGGGAGTAAAAAAGTCTCGTCGCGAAAGATTTGCGCGAAGCTATCCGCAAAACGGCGGCCAATATGAGTCTAAGGGATATGAGCTTCTAAGCGAATTTGATTTCGCGACGAGATTCCACGTCTCACGGAGGAAGTCATTGCTCTCTCGACCGCCGAAGATTGCCCATCGGCATCGACGCTTGTATTGGAAAGCTCGGTTGTCGGCCTGGTGATTCATGAATTGGTCGGACATCCGCTGGAGCTTGATCGAGTATTCGGCGCGGAGCGAAATTTCTCCGGCACCAGTTTCGCGACCACTGATCAGCTTGATAAGCTGCAATACGCTTCATCGATAGTAAATTTTGTTTCGGATGCCACGCATCCTTATGGCCTCGGCTCATTTCGGATATGATGACGAAGGAGTCAAGGCTCGCAGTGTCGATCTCATAAAAAATGGGATGCTGGTGGGATATCTATCCTCGCGGGAAACGGCGACGAGGATATCGAGAGCGATTCATCGGGCGCGATGCGGGCCGATGGCTGGGGCAATATTCCGTTAGTGCGGATGACCAATACAAATATCATCCCCGGTCAAGTTCTCTTGAGGAGCTTTTCTCGGCCGTCGACGACGGCATCTACATGTCAACTATATCATCCTGGTCGCCATCGGATGATCGCTCCAGTTTCGAATTCGGTTGCGAGATCGCCTGGGAGATTAAAGGCGGAAAGCTCGGACAGGTTTACAAGAATCCCACATTTTCAGGACGGACAGTCGATTTCTGGAATTCGGTTGCGGCGATAGGCGATGAGTCTACCTATAGGGTCTGGGGTACACCCAATTGCGGTAAAGGCCAGCCCGGGCAGAACGCCCGCACCGGGCAGGGTGGAGCCGCATTTTTGGTTCCAATGTCAAGGTGGGCGGCGCATGATTGACGATAAAATTATTGATCTCTTCCGAACAGCGATAAAAAAATCGCGCGCCGATCAAACCGAATTTGTATGCGAATCCGAGGAGTTTTACCTGACCCGTTTTGCCGAGAACCTCATTCACCAGAATATGGGCCGAAGCGATTCCACTATCTGGTGCCGCGCGATTGTTGGGAAAAAGGTGGGTGTGGCGAGTTCCAACAATCCCACCAAAGAGGGATCAATTCCCTTCTTAAAAGCGCTCTGGATGTCGCCAAAACGAGTACTGAAGACCCCGATTTTTCCGGGCTTGCAAAATCGGATAAAGCCCCTGTTGGAAAGGGCTTTTTCGAGAAGAGTTATAAATACCCGCCGGAATCGCGTGCCGATGCTATCGCCACAATGGTGACCGTGCGAAATCCGGCAATCTCAACTGGCCGGGACTTATCAGACATCGGGAACCTCGCTATGCGTGGTAAATTCACTCGGCACTGAGCAGTTCGGCAAAGTATCCGAGTATAGATTTTCCTTGACAGCCGCGGCCGCTAACGGCCGTTCCGGATGGTCTCAGGCCGCCGGAAGAGATATCGAAAAATTCGATTTCGCGGTCGCCCAGCGGGCGCTCGATAAAGCATCCTATCCGGGCGAGGCCACAACGCTGCAAGCGGGCCAGTACACTGTGATACTGGAACCGGACGCCGTAGCTAATTTCCTGCTATTTCTGGCATTTCTGGGGTTCGGAGGGAAGACCCTCTATCAGAAACGAAGCTATATGAGCGACAAGATCGGCCAGCAAATTATGGCACCTATTATCACTATCACCGAAGACCCAATGAATCCTCAGATGCAATATACGCCGTTTGATTATGAGGGTGTTACCAGAAAAAAGGTTGTCATGGTAGAAAACGGTATCGCCCGCGACGGTGTTTACGACAGCTATTTCGCCAAGCTGGCTGGTAAAACCTCCACAGGCAATGCCCTTGCGCCCGACAACAATTACGGACCCTATCCCAAGGCCATGGTACTCGACGGCGGAAATAAGACGGTCGATGAGATGATAAAGTCGACCCCATCTGGGATTTATATTACCCGTTTCTGGTATCTCAACTTTCTAAATCCGATGAAAACCATGGTGACCGGTTACACCCGCGACGGCACCTTCCTTATTGAGGATGGCAAGATCACCAAGCCAATGGCTGATATGCGTGTGCAGCAATCGATGGTGGAAGCGTTCTCCAATGCCGAGATGATCTCAAGCGAGCAGCGTCTGATTCCTCAATAAGGAAGCTGCCGTCGCGAGTGTAACCGGTCACCATGGTTTTCATCGGATTTAGATAGTTCAGATACCGAAAACAGGTAATATAAATCCCGGATGGGGTCAAGCTTGATCATCTCATCGACCGTTTTATCTCCTCCGCCAAGTACCATGGCTTTAGGTCGAAATTGTTGTCGGGCGCAAGGGCATTGCATGTGGTTTTACCAGCCAGATTGGCGAAATAGCTGTCAGAAACGCCGTCGCGGGCGATACCGTTTTCTACCATCACAACCTTTTTTCTGGTAACACCTTCATAATCAAAAGGAGTATATGCCATCTGAGGATTCATTGGGTCTTCGGTGATAGTAATAATGGGTGCCAACTTGCTCGGCCAATCTTCTCGCTCATCTACCTTCGTTTTTGATAGAGGGTTTTCCCTCCAAACCCCAAAAATGCCAGAAATAAAGGAAATTGCGCTTCAGCGGTTCCGGTTCGAATATCACAGTGTACTGGCCCGCTTGCCGCGTTGTAGCCTCACCCGGGTAGGATGCTTTATCGAGCGCCCGCTGGGCAACCGCCATATAATCGAATTTATGAACATCTCGTCCGGCAGCCTGCGGACCATCCGGAACGCCCGTTCGGGGCGTTGATGATGGAAAATCTATAATCGGATACTTTTCCGAACACTTTGCCTGTGCCAAGTGAATTTACCACACGTGGGAGGTTCCGAATGTGGTAATCCCCGGCGCAGTTGAGATTGCCGGATTTCGCACGGGCAACAATTGTGGCGATAGCATCGGCACGCAATTCCGGCGGGTATTTATAACTCTTCTCGAAAAAGCCCTTCCAACAGGGGCTTTGTCCGATTTTACAAGCGAGGAAAAATCGGGGTCTTGAGTACTCGTATTGGCTACATCCAGCGCGCTTTTTAAGAAGGGAATTAATGCCATTCTTGGTGGGATCGTTGGAACGCGCCACCTCCACCTTTTTTCCCAACAACCGCGCGGCACCAGATAGCGGAATCGCAACTCGGCCATTGTCTCATAATGAGGTTCTCGGCAAAGCGGGTCAGGTAAAACTCCTCGGATTCCGCATACAACTCGGTTTAATCAGGCGCGCGATGATTTTATCGCTGTCCGGAAAAGAATCGATAATCTTATCGTCAATCATGCGCAGCCCACCTTTACATTGAGAACCAAAAGTGCGGCTCCACCCATCCCAGGTGCGTGCGTTATGCTCCCCGGGCTGGCCCTTACCGCAATTGGGTGTGCCCCAAACCTTATAGGTAAACTACATTCCCTATCGCGCAACGGAATTCCAGAAATCGACTGTCCGTGCTGAGAAAGTGGGATTCTTGTAAACCTGTCCCAGCTTTCCCTTTAATCTCCCAGGCAATCTCGCAACCAATCCGAAACTCGACGAAATAATCCAATAGAGACCGGGATGATATAGTTGACACGTGATTGCCGTCGCCGCAGCCGCCGAAAAATCGGGGATTTTTGAACGGGGATGATATTGGTGTTGGTCATACGAATGATCGGAATATTCCCAGCCATCAGCCCGCATGGCGCCCGACACTTCGAATCACGGAAATCGTTTTGGCGCTCTCCGTTTTTCGCGCGAGGAGAGGTATCCCACCAAAAGACCATCTTATGAGATCGCTCCTGTATGCCTTAACTCCTTCATCGTGGTGTTCCGAAAGACCCCAGGCCATATGGATGCGTGGCATCATTAACGAAATTTACTATCGATGAACCGTATAGCTATCTTAACTTGTCCGTTGTTGCGAAACTGGTGCCGGAAAAGTTTCGCTCCGAGCCGAAGACTCGGTCAAGTTCTAAGGGATGGCCGACGAGTTCATGAATTACCAGGCCTACAACAGAGCTTTCCAACACCAGCGATGATGTCGTTTGCGGACAATCGGCGGCGGTGGAAAGAGCAATCACTTGCTCCGACAAGCGTGGTATCTCGTTGGCGAAATTACAATTTCACTTAATAGCTCATATCCTTTTGACTCGTTATTGGCCGCCGTTTTTTTGAGGAAAACTTCGCGCATAATTTTCGCGACAAGACTTTTTTACTCCCAATTCAATTCCCAACCACTGTGAATAATTGATTGATGAATTTTCGAACCAGCGGTTGAGGCAAAATATGATGTGGTTTTGCGGAAATCGAGATGGCGGATTGCACCTTTAGGCATGTTCCGGCTGTTGTCTGCCATAAGTGAATCGAGATTGGCAAGATAACCCAAGTTCCTTCTGACAGCGGGAATACCAAAGGGATCCTTCTGGCAGGGAGATGAGTAGCTGTCGACGTAGGAGGAGACCGGGGAAAGTTCCAACGGTGACTTGTTTACTATGGCGGAGCCGCTCGTGGATACCACGCCATGTCGGCGGCACGCCTGGCCTCTTCTCTGTTAGCACCGAGGAGCCGAAAAAGCCCCAGGCGCCATCGGCCACAACGCGCACTCCAAATCCGATATCGGTAGTCTCACTTTCGCCTCGGGAGCGCCATCAGTGCTATGAGAGCAAACTCTTCTTTAATTTCTACATAACGGCAATCGGCATATGTGGCGCCAAGCGGTACTGCCCATCGCGATTTCCGCCAGTTTTTCAATTTCCAGCATGCTTAAATTGAGTGCGGGATTGAGAAAATGTTATGAATGTCACCACAAAACTCAGAATTACCAAAAATGAATATGTCTTCAACGGGATTGTCATTTTGCGGCCCCTAAGACCCGGCAATGATAGAATAATAGTAATCGCCCCAGAATGATAATCACAGCTCTGCCTCTTGGTGTCGCGGATGTCGTGCCCAACGGCCGCCGCCCAGGTTCCCGAGCCGCCGATGGAAACCACTATTCCCAACGGGATCCCGCCGATAAATGCCGATGCAAAGGTCGACGGCGCGTAAATTATCGAGACCCTGGCGTCTCCTTGCCTCGGGCCAGAATCAATCGATGTGAATACCGCCATCAAA